>UBTF01000023.1 GCA_900468285.1 Hyphomicrobiales bacterium
TCCCATCACGAACTCGGAGGTCGCCATGCCCCAGACCAGCTACAAAATCAGTGAGGCTCGCAAGAATTTTGCGGAAGTGCTTGATCGTGCCAATCAGGGCGAGGAAATTGTCATCATGCGCGGCAACGAGGTCTATGCCCGGATTGGACCCGCTATCGATGGCAACAAGCGTCCTTTTGGCCTTTTGCGCCATCGTGGCCTTCCCGACGACCTGTTTGACACTGTTGACGCCGAGCAGACTGCGATCGACGCGGGCGACTGGAACGACGAGGCCGGTGTCTGGCAGGGCAAGCCTGGCGAGACCGGGCAATGAAGGTTCTGCTCGATAGTCATGCGATCTACTGGTGGGCAATCGGTAGCGAAAGGCTTTCTGCGCGAGCACGCGCACTGATCGAGGACAAGACGAATGTCGTTATGGTCAGCGCCGTTTCGTTCTATGAGCTGGATAACAAGATGCGGCTGAACAAGCTCGACCTGAAGCCACAGGAGTTGCGAGCAGCCGTGACAGCCAGTGGCCTGCAAACCCTTGCCATAACCGATCTGCATGCCGAGCTGGCAGCAAGCTTTGACTGGGACCATCGCGATCCCTGGGATCGCATTCTTGCAGCACAGACGAGACTGGAACATTGCGTGCTGATCTCAACCGATGTCGTGTTCGACACCGTGCTTCACGAACGGATCTGGTGAGGCAGGAATGAAGGTGTTCGTTGAAATCGAAGAGGCGGCTGAACGGCTTGAGGATTTGATTGAGCTAGCGCTTCTTGGTGATGAGATCGTGATCTGTAGAGACGGGACGCCGACTGCCTCCTTGGCTCCGATCGATGAAAAAGAAAAGGCGATGGACAGGTTCATGGCTCTTGCCGCTGAAGGTCGCAAGAATGTTCCAGTCGGGGCCACATCCAACCACGACGACTTTTATGATGAGCATGGATTGCCGATATGAGTGGTCTTGATCGCCGCTTGCGTGAGCTCGACACGATTGCAGCGGTCTTGCCGCTCGAACGTCGGGACGAACTTGCGGAGCTCTTGACCGATCAAGATATCGAAACGCTTCGACATCTGGTCAATGAGGGGATGGGAGCCAACACGCTGCGAGCACTGACGTCTGACCTTGCCTATCTGCAAGCCTGGTCCATTGCAGCAACCGGAGCCTCCCTCCCCTGGCCGGCACC
>UBTF01000010.1 GCA_900468285.1 Hyphomicrobiales bacterium
ATCCTGCCCCCGCAACCAAATAAGTGTTTGATAATGCTTATGGTTACAGACCGTGGCAATTTTGGTTCCCCATGCGAATTGGGAACCAAATTCCCTAGAAAAGCCTGTTACAGCGCCAAATCTCCCGAAAAAATCCCGAACAAAATTCTTTGATTTATGTCGACATATCGCTCATCTTCGCCAACTTTGGGGCTATTGCGCCGATAGTCGGCCTAATGATGTCGTCAAGTTGCTCTACAGATGAGGGAGGCAAAATGTGCGGGATACAGGGGATCGGCACCTTGTACCGTTCAGTAGCCTTCGTTGGAGAAAAACGTGCCAACTCTTTGATGGCTGTCTTCACTTCTTAGCTACCTATAGGTAGACCGCGCACTCATTTTTTCGGGGTTCGGGCTGGAGAAAGTATGTCAATCGATGATTGTGCCCGCAGCCGTTCGGCCCCAGATACGTCGCGAAAAACCGGAACTGCAATAGTTGCATGGTTGTGGGCTAGCGTCGGGAGGGGTGATCTATCCCAAACGTATCTGCTAGATATCCGAGTTAGAACATAAGGCGAGGAAGCTTCCTTGGCAAAATTTACTGCAGCGCTTCTCTCGTTCGCGTAGTAGCTTCTGCTTTGATTTACAGCTCTGCTACTACCAAACTGGATTGCCCTGCCGGTCACGATATCATCTCCGCTAAGATACATTTTGAGAAACTCAGCCTCGACTATAAGCACATTTTCCACCCGAGTCGAAAAGCCGTAGTTTTGGGCAGTGACGACGAGGGGAACATATTCCAAAGCTTTGGCATCTTCTTCAGAGATACCAAGAGCTTTGGCGACAACATTAGGCTTTGCTCTGAGTGCGTCAGCTTTGCGTTTTGCTTGCTTCGCTGCCGATTCCAGTTTTGCATCATATCTAGTTCTTTCAGCAGGGTCGGTTGGCATAAGGAAAAATTTTACTTCGCCAACGATGCAAAGACCTCCAAAAGTAACTAGTAGATCAATTTCTTCGCCGAAGTTCTTAGAACGTTTTATGCCATGCGGCGCAGCCGAAGCGGTTTTAAATTTCTTATTTCCATCAATTTCTTGTTTTAGACGCGAGCGATAAAGCGCTTCATAATGAAGGCCTCTGGTAGTCACGGGGTTAGTGTCGTCAATACCGCCCTTTTCTAGCCAAGCCTCTACTTTTCGAACAGGATTGCTGGTTTGCAAGGCGGGCAATGGAAGTACGTACTCGTCGCGATTCGGCACTTTTACTAGTGGAGCGGACCAAAGCCCTCGATTCCCTTTTTCGTTGGTGGAACCCATTTTAGACCTGAATGTGAGAAAATCGATTATCGCAACGGCGAGACCTTGTTTCAGTAAAAGTCCTTGTTCCAGCGCGTCTATCAAAACACTTGTAGGTACTGCGAGCGCGAGTTCTTCAGCATGGACGGGGGAAAGCAGCTCTGGAAGCCGCACGCTTTTCGACAACAGTTGCGCAACGTCCAGAATTAGATGCCACGCCAACAACAATATCGACGCTGTGACACCCGGCAGGTTGGGCATAACTGTATCGAGGAAATCGTTCAAGAACGAACCTTCAAGAGCACTTCTCTCTAAAGTATAGTGTGGTGGCCTAGACGAAAGGTATGAGGGAGATGATACCTTTAACTTCACTGTGTTGCCGCTGCGCTTAGCAGATGTTACACCTAGAGTTCGAGCACGCTTTCTACGTTGGCTCACTGATAGTTTCGGCCAAACAGAAACGTCGATATAGGGGTAGTTCATAAGATTTGACTGTTGGCGCTGAAGCCATGTCTGATTGAGTATCACGTCCGTTCGACTGCTAGGCTCCCAACGGAATGTCCCATCTCGTTCCTCGTCAACAAACCAACCCTCATGTCTAGCCTGGTTCCAAAGCGTATTCATCGACTTCTTAAAACTGTAAAAGCGACCGGCAGTAACTGCGTAGCCAGATAGCTCCACAGGAGGTGGGTTAACCCCCGGTGCACTGAGAGCGTCGAAAAGCCAGTTCTCTGTGAGGTCAGTTGAGCTTTCGGTTAAATCCTCGACGGTGAAGTGTTGGCCGGTTTCTGAAGAAATTCGGACGCCTGACATTGCATCGGCGGACACAAAAGGTTCGTCCGCTGCTCTTTCTCTCAGGGCTTTCGAATTTAGCTCAACTGCAGTCCTGTACTCGCGGTTTAGCGCTGCTACGGCCACAATTGTAGCCCATTCCGCACTGAGGGGGCCGAAAGCGGGAGAAGGGAATTTTTTCCGGGCTTCTTCGGCCTCCGAAGCAATCCACTTTGCCGCTTCATAAAGCCTGAAATCGTTAAGGGTTGGGATAGTGCTCCTATACGCATCATCCCACTCTTGCTGGCTATATGCCGCAGTCGAGGGAGCTTTTAAGCCTGTGACGGCCTTTTGAAACGGCGTTTTGCTGCTGGACATGACGATCTGCATAATCTCAAGTTGGAATAATGGAGCGACTGTATTCTCGCCTGACTAGATGCTGTGCGGCAAGAAGATTGAAGGTCAGACCTTAAATGAAAATTCCTACTCTTCACTTTTGGCGTGTCGATGTGAAGGACCGATATTTATCCCGAGCCTCACCGACCGCTGGTCTGACTTCGAGCACTTCAACGTGACCTAGTGTATCTCTCACACTCTAGGTCTCTCCCTCGGCTAGCGTCTAACACGCCGTGGCCAGCCGCTTTTCTGTAAATGCGCGATGGACGCGCTGCCACTTTGAGCGAATACGTGGCTGATTAAATGAACTGACGTATTTTGATGCTTGGTCGATCACATGTCGCCGATCCACCCTTGTTCGCGGGCACAACAAGTTAGAACCATTCATTCCGTTTCGCTGCACGAAAGGCCAACCAAACCGTTCCAATCAATGCGATTACGGCTTTTTTGGAACATTAGAGGGAGACGGCGCGGAAGGTGGTTTAACCGCTGGCATAGGAACCCGAAGTGTGGTTCCTGGAAGTACGGCACCCTTTTCTACGAGTTGCGGCGTAGATTGCCTGGGATAGGTGGGCTTGGACAACTTGCTTCCTCTCAAGGTCTATTTCTTTGGGGAGGGTGGCGCTGGAGGTTTGACTGGCGGCATTGGTACCTTCAAGGTTGAAGAAGGCAGGCCTCGGCCTTCATTTACAACTCCTGTGCGGCTAGGTGGCGTCGGTCGTGGCGGTGGCTGCTTCATCATCTCTCTCCGTAAAGCTATCAAGGTATGCTTTTGCTTGAACGTCTGCAAGGGAGACCATCTTAGCCTTTTCCGGCGCAACAACACCTTTGAGATGTTTCTGGGTGACGGTAATTTTTCGTTGCTTTAACGAACTCGCAAGATTGATGATTTCGTCCTCCGAGAGTGTCCCCCGAGAAACTTCAAACCAACCCCTCTCCGCCTCCAGAGCCAGTGATTCCAGCTCAGGGTAAAGACCATGCAGAGCTTTTAGTCTTGCGCCAAACGGAAGATGGTTTTTCACCGCGCCGTATACCTGCGACAGGGCGATTATGATCGCCCAAACGAACGCAATGTGTTGCCACAGAGCCCATCCAGCGATAGCGCCACTCGCAGAAACTGCTGAAAAAATGCTCAGACATCGTTCGATGTGATCCAACTTCTCCTGCAGCAAACCTATATAAATCTGATCACGCTTTAAGGTGCTGAAGGTCTCCCAATAGTACCGTTGTGTGTTCATGGGAGTTTCACCTGCTGGGCATGACATAATTCATTGGCACGCCGCGTTTCGCTTGCGAATTCGGGTCTATGAAAGGCTGGTTTCATGGCTTTCATCTACAGCGACGTGCACACGGGTTCATGTTCTTTTGAAAGCAGTTCTTGCAATGTTCCGTGGTTGTCCTTTAGCCATGACAAATAGGTCGCCGTAAATGGTCCGGACAACTGACCTGTCGCGACTGCCAACCAGTTTCTATACTCATCAAATGGCAAGCACATTGCTGCCATCAGCGCGGCAGGCTTGTCCCATTCGCTTAATGAACCCAGTTGCGTTTTCAGCGCCCTGAAGTAAGCGCGGTCGTTCGCCAAACCACGTATAAAAAAGTGTGATCTGCGCTCAATTACGCTTCGATTGAAATCGTAGGTTTGCCAGTCGGATAAAGCGACTTTCAAGGTGCCATCGACAAAAAGGTTCAGCAACCAAGACCTGACGTATGCGAGGTCCGAATAGGGCGACATACGCAGCAGATTGATCACCCTTGACTTAACTTGGCTCGCTTGAAAGCCGTCCTGCTTCGATGCAGCACTGACGACCAGACAAAATTCGCGAGGGACATAGTAGAGCAAATCGGCGTGCTTATCTAGCAGGTGCATCGTGTCGATTTCGGGCAGGAAGCGAAGTGCCCTGAGGATCGCCTTAAAAACAGATAAATCCGCTCCCCGCTTGTCGCCTAATTCGTCTAACCTGTCTTGGAGGAAAGCCGCAGAAATGAATGGGTTGGCGATTGTATCTTCATCACACGCGTCATCGTCGTCGCCATAACTTAAGGTGATGAACGCTTGCACCTTTTCCATTTCCGCGTCGGTGAACACATCCTGCAATCGTTGTTTTGACGCCTTCTCCATTTCCTTGACTGTCGTCATCTTCGTTTTTGAGACATTGAGCGACAGACCCTCTGTGACCATGAGATGCTCTGCAAGCCGACACAAAATCGCGTGAGCTTCTACGCCTGAGGGCACTGCTATACGAAAGTCGTCAACATACCTGGTGAATTTAATCCCCATGTTCCTGAGAAGTATGTCCGTGTCATTCAATAGGCACTCCGCCAGCAGACGTGACGCAGTGCTGCCGACCGGCAACCCATATGACTGCCTTGCTCGTGTGGTCTTGATTATTTTCTTTATCAAATCGGACGGCCCTTTGGGGCACTCTGCGTCCTGCAGGACGTTCTCAATCCTATGAAAGTAAATCCGTTGATAGAAATCGGAGATATCGGTTGCGATTGCCGGACGATCTTCAGCAAATGGATTGTCGAGGCTTCCAAATCCTGCAAGATGGGCCAACCACTGATGATAACCTCGACCGGCCTCGAAAATTCTAACGGAATCACCTTCGATAAATCGATAGGCGAACGCTTCATTTGCGTCTTTTGAGATACGGCTGGCCTCAAGGTTTGGGGCGCAGTCTAACAGGGCCGCCAGATAGATAACGCTATCGGAAGCGGTCAACTGATGTGCGATGCGGAAGCCTAGCCAAGACTTTGGGGTAAGTGTTTCAACCGCGCCAACGGGCGTATATTGCCCAATATTAATCTGTGCGCAGTCTTTCGCTATGGTGCCGGGACGCTCTGTAAAACACCGCATTTCTGGCAGTCTTGGAAAAAGATCGGTGTCACCAAAGGATGCTAAATGATCTATCGACCTCCTTACACTCGCCTCGGAAATCATGCTGTCCTCAAGTCTCGCACAAGAGCGTACGATGGTAGTTTCAGAAATTATAATCTTTAAGTTGAAGCATTAGCGGTAAAATAATCATGTGTCTAAAAAATTCGGGACTTATTGAACTGATAGACCAAGACTCAAACGCTTTGAAATATTCGCCCGCGTTCTGGCGAAGCTTAAGCACTTACGACCGACAGCAAATTTTCACTTTCAAAGCTAAAGATACTTCTTTTATTGAGCATCTTCGCGAACTTCGCCGCCTTCAAATTAGGACGCTTTAAGATAGTGTTTCCAAAAAACACCGCTACATACCAAGGCGCGGTCCACATCAGTATAATTGAGTGCGCCAACTACAGCGTCGCTAAAACGATTGATGGTGAGTTCTTTGCGAAGAAATACTGCGATCCGGTTCATGCTGCCCCCCCCACTTCTACAACCATGTGTATCCTCGGGGCGTTTCTATCTTTGAATAGAAAACACTTTTCGCGTGTACTGTTTCAGCCTTGCGGCATTTATTTGATCAGGATGTTTCGGATGTGAGGGTAGATCAATGGTACTTTCAAATTATACGCTTTAATATTTGATCATCCGTAAATCGACGCCTGTCGAATTCGATCAACGACTGTTTTTGCCAAGTCCGCTCCGCGAACAGCCTCCATATACGATGGACGGCCCATTGAAACAGATTTTACTCTTTGGAAAAGGGTCACGAAGTGATCTCGGCTGTGAAGATTGACAAGATTGATGTCCAGCGCGAATGGCCCATGAATTCCTTCTTTTTTAAAAAAGTTCTCGATGTTCGTAAAATGGTGGCTGATCTCCACCAACATCTCGATGAAATCGACACGACCCTCGCCTTGTTTGAATGGGATTGGATGACAGAAGATCGAATGAACATACCAGTCGTCACCGACAAAGAAGCGGGAAATCATGTGGCCGTTCAAGTCAATTGCACGAACTTCGTGTCCACCGGTCACTCGCTCAAATGCCTCATAGGAGCCATGCGGAGGAGAAAACCCCTTGCGTTCAAGTGCACCCTTTCTCGCCTCAAATGGCGGGAAATCGTGGATCAGGTGCGCAAAGGGAAGGATCGAAATATGCATCATTGGGCAGTCAAGCGTTAGAATGCCCTCTTCGCTTATCTCGTCGAGGTGCCTTTTTGACCGAGCCGCCAACCCATCCATTAATTTGGAGCGGGTTTCGTAAAGTGCCTTCACTTCGCCAGGAAGTAACCCTTCGTTCTTTCGACCTCGACGCTGGAGGTAGCGTGAATTCATCATATTGGTATAAGGCTTGTTATTGTTGCGCCCCAAGTCGATGTATACAACCGAACCACCCTCTACGGGGATTGCGTTGACAGTCAGGTCAGAGGGTTTTGCTGCGATGTTGCTTTTGATCGCATCTTGCAAACGAAGGCAGAAGCTGTCGACATCACCGGTAACGGGACATAAGCTAACCGTCGAGGTCTTACGGTCCTCATCGATGCCGATCAAGATATGGCCGCCATCCGCATTCAGGAATGCCACCACGTCATCGACTATAGAGACTTTGGATGCTTTGTCTTCAAGATCGACCTTACGCTTGAAATCAAGTTTTTGACCCTCAGTGATCCGACCGGTGAGGATGGCGTCGATGTCAGGTAGATCGGTCATTTTTCGTCCTTAGCTAGCCAGCTGTCGCGGTCATCTTGCCCATTGAGGATGGCGGGTCAATCGAGTCTCTTACTATGACAATCATTTCAGCAGTCGAACAAAACCGCCGCTCATCGAGAAGCCGAGATGATAAGGTTCGTGCAGACTAAAAACGTCCAAGTTACGTGCCTTGGATGTGGTCGCATAAAATCAAGGTCTCGATCTTTGGTTCAACAGGTCAAATGCTGGAGTTACTGCCTTCTGGAATTCACGCGCCAGTCTTGACTTAGAATTTTGGTGTTTTTTGCCCGATCCAAATTGGTCAGCGTTTGATATAGATTTTCCCGGGCCAAATGTTGGCCTGAACGGGGAGCCAAGAGAACATGGCAAACGTTGGTCATAATGTTAGGGAGGGGAACACCAGCTACGAAACTTCATGTTCACCTCTCATCAACATTGCGCTGTGTTTCCCGATTAAATCAACTAGTCTTTCAAGCGAAATGGCATCGACATCGTGAGCGCTTCTGCATCCGTTATGGTAAAGTGCCAGATACTGGCCGCGCGATAATGCGCCGACGTTACGTAGAGAGAGCGCGTCGGCGGGAAGCCCAAATTCAAGGCGTTCCAACATTTCCGCCAACTGCGTGAGCAGCTCCGGTTGCTCGGGGAACATCGCCGCGAAAATTTGGTGTGCGGATCGAAGGTGGAATCGCGTGGCATCGGTAACTCGAATGATGTCGCCATAGCTTACATTCCCTTGAAACGGCGTGTAGCTGTAGCGACGTTCAATTTCTTCGACCTCAATGCCCTCAAGCCAATCGAACACAATGGAAGCTCGTTTGCAGCGTTGCCAAAAATTCAATTCGTCCCCCACGAACCGTTGAAGCGAACGCATTACGTCAACGCCAAAGCGGTGCGCTGCCTCAGAAGCTCGAACACTTTCGCCTCGACCCTTTTTGAATACCGATATGTAAGTTGAATCCATTTCGTCGAGCACTTGGATCAATGCCAGAACGGACAAAGCGCCAGCTGATTTATCAAAGCTTTTTAGAATATCAACGAGCCGAAGACACGAATCAAACGAAAGGGAAGAGGCCCCGCACGCTCGACCAAGGAGAGTTAGGTGGACAAGGTCACCCTGTATTTCGGCTAGCCCCAAATCTAGCATTCGCTGGACTAAAACGGAAACCTCTAAACTGACATGTGAAACCCAATCGGGATTTGTACGAGATGCGGTGTAACCCCCGAATGTGTTCACGAGTAGCTGTGGAATTTCCTCTACACGGACACCGCGAACCTGACTAAGCAGACGGACCGTCCAAGTGGCAAGATTTTTGTGTTCGAATGATGATCGGACGTCCTCGGGCGTCCCGAGAACATACTTCTGGAATAATTGGGCCCGTTCAATTGGAGTATCGGCTAGGATGATTGCCTTGCCGATCTCATTCCAACCAAGTCGACCCGCGCGACCCGCCATATTCTTGTACTCTGCGACCGTGAATGGCCGTCCATCCTCGCCAACAAAGTTGTTCTCGGCGAGAATAACCGTCGACGCAGGTGTGTTTATTCCTGCCGCCAAGGTCGTAGTCGCAGCAAGTGCATGAATACCACCTTCTCGGTCCCGATACCCCCGCTCAACCGCCTGCCTTTCATCACGGAGGAGATTCGTGTTGTGGAAGGCAGTTCCGCCTTCCAAGCACCGTCGAAGGCGATGAGACGACGATGTTAAATCTTGGCTCGGAAGACTGTCCAAAACATTCGTGGCCGGTGGCAGTCCGAGTTCCTTCGCCAGGTATTCGGCGCACCCCTCTGCAGGACCGCGAACATTGCGGAAAATCAATATCTTCTCACCTTTGTCGACTAGCTTCTTTGCAAGTGGAACGATCAGGTCTTGGGCGCTAGGCTTGTCCCTACGTATCCGAATCTCGGTGGCGTCAAGCAGTTGTTCTTTCCGTGAAACGCCGTCTAACCCAACATGTTGGAACGAGCCATGGCGATCTAATACACCCTCGATAAGGGGAACCGGCCGAACGTCTGTACGCAAAAGCGGCAGGTTTAACCATTGATTGAAACCATTCAATTTGCCGATGACAGCAGACAGGATCAACAGTTGTGGATTGATGCCAACGTCTTGACTACGCAGAAGCATTGCTAAGATCAGCTCGACGGTTATGCCGCGATTAGGATCAGTTATAAATTGACCTTCATCGAGGACCAACAGCCCCAACTGCGACAGGACTCTAGGCGAGCCAAGCGCGATATTCAAAAACATTTCGTATGTGAAGAATGCGATGTCGTATCGGCCTGATAATACAGGCCCAACACCGTCTGACGCATCGCCGCTGCAACGGGCAATTCTTAAACCCGCAGCACCGTAATTCGCAGAGAAGTCCTCGTATTTTTCGTTCACGAGAGCGCGATACGGCAGCAGAAAGACAGCTTTCTTTCCCGATGCAACTGCGTGCACGCTTGCCATTTCACCGATAAGCGTCTTGCCCGAGCTTGTTGGCGCTACGACCAGAAGCGATTTCCCTGCCAGTACGCCGTGCTCGTTTGCCGCCTTCAACTGAAGCGGGTTCAGGCCGTCTGGGAAAGCTACCTTCCATTTTTCGACCACCGCAGCAGGAAACCCAAATTCCTCAAACTCCGCGAAGTCTCCGCTAACCCTCGAAATTTCGCTCTCCGGGAAAACGGCTAGGAAGTTTTCACCGCGCTCAAATTTCGGAAACATCAAGCCGCCCGCGATATGGCCGAGAAACTCTGGCGTCTGCGTACGTCCCATTTGTTGGGCGGCCACACGGGCTGCAGTGACGATTGTCCCGGCGATTTCCGGAAATGATATGGACTGTAGATCGGGATTTGTCAGCGATTGCAGAATTGAATGAGTGAGCACACCATGCCCGGAGCCTGGCTGTTCCCAAGCGGATTCCGAAGGTCCGCATGCTGTGAGTAAGACCCGACCTTCACCAAATATTCCTTCGAATGGCGAGAATGAACGCGGATTGCCGTCGGTCTCAAGTACACGCGCTGGCGCTTGTCCGCTGAAGCAGCAATCGAGGATGCACAGAACCACCCTCGCTTTGCTGCTCGAAAATGCATCGGCAAGCTCTGACATCGGCAAAGTTGTTCCGTCCAAGTCATCCAACCGGGTGTCGTTGAACACGAGACGACCGTTAGCCGATCCATGACCTGCAAACGAGAGAATGATGACGTCGTCGGCCTGAGCTGCGGCGAGCGCATCAAAAACAGCTTTGCGAGAACTTTCCAGCGTTGCCGAAGCGTCTAGCAGCAAACGTGATTCCAGGTCGGGCAAATTGTCGGAGAAGAGCGCCCATAACGCACGAGCGTCGTCACAGGCACCGGAGAGTTCGCCGATACCACCGTCGGCGTGCCTGTTCACCCCTATGAAGATTCCTCGAACTGACATGAAATCGCCCCATATCGTGACCGCAAACGCCTATGTTTCCAGATGATATCGCGATTCCCTCGTACGTCCCAACCAATAAGCGAAGTTTATCGATCACGGAGAATGGCGGCTCATTCTGGCAATCCCGGGCCGGTATTTAGAGGATTATATCCTCCTCGCGAACGGCAGGAAGTCGCGAACTGAACAGCCATCGTTCCGCTCAAAGGAATCGCTCTAGTACCGCGCAGCGAATGTATTCCTATGCCTGCGATGATGATGACCAAGCTGGTAAATCCGAGGATCAAAGGTCCGCCCAGACTGAAAAAGAGCGAAATTTAGATCATTTTCGCGGCGGCTCTTTAGCTTCGCTTGACGAAAGATTGCCGCCATACTTGGTTGAAACCCGCCTCCCAATGCGTACAAGCTTTCCAGCAGCAAATGTACGATGGATAAGCAGCAAAAGCCATTATGATGAGCTTCGCTGGTGGAGGTAGGACTGTGAGTGCTGGCGGATAAAATGAGGTGTCCATGATTCAATGGATAGGAAAGATTGTCCTGCCCCCCCAATCAGATAAATGTTTGGTAATATTGATGATTTACGGCTGATGCATTTTTGTTCCCCGGTGAGGATCGGCAACCAAATTGCTTGGACATGCCCGTCAAAGAGCCAAATCTATCGAAAAATCCCGAATACACCTTACCCATTTGTGTCGACGTTCAGCAACTAGGGTGTTCGAACGCCCTTATGCAGAGAACGAAGCTGCTCCGCAAAGGACTGAACGATCTGAGTGATGATATGCGATGCGGTATCTCGTGGCATGGTCTTGACCACAATGGTCTGGTCGAGCTGTCGCAGGAACTGCTAGCCTGATTAGCAGCCCCCTTGACTTCAGAAACGGCACGTCCGACGTACAATAACTCGCACTTACAGCTTTTAGGATTGCGTGATGAACCATCAGAAGATGTCGTCCCCGCAGTCAAAAACTGCGGTATAATTTGTGTGAACCGTGACTATTCAGAAAACCGCCGACCGGCTCGCGCTGGCTTGAAAGCACACTACCAGCGTAAGCTATGAGCCTGGCCTAAGTCTTGGCAAGAAACGAATTTTTGACTGCGATTGATTAGTTGAGGACGAAAGTGCAATTCATAGCGAATGGCCCGAATATTCCAGAAGAATTGCTTCAAGCTCATGAGGACGGCCAAGTCGTTTTCTTTTGCGGAGCTGGGATATCTTACCCGGCCGATCTACCTGGTTTCAGTGGCCTTGTGGAAGGATTGTACCGCGAGTTGGGCGAAGTTCCATCTTCCGTCGAACAGTCTGCGCTGAACAACAAATCCTTCGACACCGCGATTGGCCTATTAGAAAATCGTCTGGTAGGACACCGTCAGCGCGTTCGAACTGCCATCGCTCAAATCTTGACGCCAAACCTTGCAAAACGAAATGCGCTGGCGACCCACGAAGCCCTGCTTTCCCTTAGTAAAACGGGTGATGACCGCATCAGGCTCATCACGACAAACTTTGACCGCCTCTTCATTGAGGCGATGAAGCGATTAAACGTTGAATATCCATCGTACTGCGCTCCTCTTCTTCCTGTGCCCAAGAAGCAGAAGTGGGATGGTATCATTTATCTACATGGCCTCCTGACTGACCCCCTAACCGCGAGCGACCTAGAGCGTTTGGTTGTTTCCAGTGGTGATTTCGGTCTGGCTTACTTGACCGAGCGCTGGGCTTCGCGGTTCGTCAGCGAGCTGTTTCGGGGCTACACCTTATGTTTTGTCGGATACAGCATTGATGATCCTGTGCTCCGCTACATGATGGACGCATTGGCCGCTGATCGTTTACTGGGAGAAAGATCACCTGACGCATACGCGTTCGGTGGGCATACTCGCGGCAAGGAAATCGAAGTCGCCGACGAATGGATAGCCAAAAACGTCCGGCCGATTTTGTATAACAGCACCAATGAACATTCCGTGCTCCATAGGACGCTGAGAGCTTGGGCTGATAGCTACCGAGACGGGGTGCGGGGAAAGGAAGGAATTATTTCGAGACATGGACGTTCGCGGCCACAAGGTAGCACGCGGCAGGACAATTTTGTCGGGCGGATGCTCTGGGCACTGAGTGACAAGACCGGACTGCCCGCAAAAGCATTCGCCGATCTCACACCGGCAGCTCCGTTGGAATGGCTGGAGGAGTTCGAGAAAGCCACATTCAATCATAGGGACCTGATGCGATTCCAGGTCTCACCCACCGTCGAGGAAGACAAAAAGTTAAGGTTCAGCCTGATTGAACGCCCTTCACCATATAGTCGAGCGCCTTGGATGCGGCTCGTAAGTCGGCGGGGCTTCTGGGACAATTCCGACGATGTGATGCGGAATATAGCTCGCTGGTTTGCCAAACACGCAGACGACCCGCGATCTCTGTTATGGCTTTCGAAGCAAGGCGGTCCGATCTCGGATCATCTCCATTATCTTATCGGAGAGGCGTTAGAAAATGGCGTGGTAACATCTCCAACTATGAAGGCGTACTGGCAAGTGGTGCTTGCGGGAAGGCTCTACCACCCAAATGATCCTTCCGACCTCTACGCTTGGAGCAAGGAACTGAAAAGGGAAGGGCGACTTACGCCACTTCTCCGCTCAAGGTTGAGGGAATACCTAACCACCTTTTTGAAAATCTCAGAAGGGTACCGGCCATCCGACGAGGAGGACGGGGTTCAGAGCGACGGCAGCATTGACTGGGAGCTTACTTTTTCCGGAGCCCACACCGCATATGCTTTGCGCGATTTGTTCAAGAGTCAGGCTTGGAAGGATGCACTGCCATTGCTCCTAACGGATTCGACAGACCTTCTGCTCGACGCGATGGATATGGCCGTTTTGGTTGATGGCGGAAAAGGGAAGGGAGACCGAACCTATTTCCAGCACCCTTCTATCGCGGAACACCCGCAAAACCGAGCCTTCAGAGACTGGACGGCGCTCATTGATTTTGTGCGTGACGCATGGCTGGCCACCGTTACGAACTTTCCCGCTCGCGCTATTCGAGAGTTTGATCGATGGGGCGAGTTCGAACACGTCATATTCAGACGGCTGCGATTTTTCGCGCTGGCCACGCATCTTGACCTCTTCGGACAGCAACAGGCTGTCGACGCACTACTCGCCGATGACGCTAAGTGGCTGTGGTCTATAGAAACTCAGAGAGAGGCACTGCAGCTCGTTGCTGCAATTGCTCCTGTTCTTGATCAGAGACAGGCAGATCGCTTCACTGACTCCGTACTAAACCATCCTCAACAACCATGGGATCAGGGTGACGAAGATCGACGGGCACTGCGAAATGAACGCGAGACTTGGCGGATACTGGCGCTTTATGAACAATCGGGAGGGCGGATTAATGCTCAGGTCCAAGCGAGGCTAGAATCAATTCGTGACAGACACCCGAGGTGGGGCGAGGTCCGAGATAAGGATCAGTTCCCGGTCTACATGGAATCAGGAAACTTTCAACAGCCTTTTGAAGCCGCGCCAGCGACGCGCAGAGAGCTTAAAGAGTGGGTCAAGAACCATCGTGAAGCCGCAGACTTTCACGATAGCGATGACTTTTTGGAGCGATGCCGCAGGGATTTCCCAAGGACGTCACTTGTACTCTTGAAGCTAGCGCAGGAGGGGGATTGGGTGACGCCCCGCTGGCGACAGGCATTGCAAGCTTGGTCAAGCGATGAACTCGCAGCTCGTTCGTGGCGATGTGTTGGCCCTCGAATTGTCGACACCCCGGATCACGTCCTGACAGAAATCAATCGGGGACTGACCAACTGGCTCCAAGCCTGCGGAAGGTTTGCGGCGGTGCGCCGAGCTGCGTTTTTGCATTTGGCTCAACGTCTTCTCGACCATAATAGAGAAATTCAGGAGGCTCCTGGAGAGTCGCCTCTTTCAGATGCCCTGAATAATCCCATCGGAGAGCTGACCGAAGGCTTGATCAAACTTTGGTATTCGCAGGACTTGGATGACGGGCAGGGGCTAGACAGAGATATCGAGGCGTTGTTCACGGCACTGTGCGATACAGAAACTCCGGCATTCGCAAATGGACGATTATTTCTTTGTTCGAATGCCATTTCACTCTTTCGGGTAGATGAGGATTGGACAAAGGCGAACCTGCTACCGCTTTTCGATTGGAACTTGTCCAACTATGAAGCGAAAATTGCTTGGTCGGGGTTCCTTTGGTCTCCAAGGTTATTTTGGCCTTTGATGCGTCGCCTGAAGAATGAGTTTTTAGAGACGGCCGCGCATTATGGTGAACTCGGGGAGCTTTCTGATCCATATGCGGGATTGCTTACGTTCGCTGCTCTGGACTCAGTGGAAGGTTTTCTGAAATCTGAGTTTTCTGTTGCGACAGGCAAGCTCCCGGAAGCAGGGCTCGTTTACGCATTGCAGACTGTCACTGATGGCATGGACAGTTCAGGTGGGAAAATCGAAGAGTATTGGGACAACCGCGCTAAGCCCTATTTCAGGTATGTCTGGCCAAAGTCACAGGCTCTGGTGACGCCAGGAATCTCAGCTGCTTTTAGCCGTGTAATTGTCTCAACGGGCGATAGGTTTCCCGAAGCATTGGAAACTCTTAAGGACTGGCTTCAACAGACCGAGCAGGCAGATTACCCGATTCATCTTCTGGATGAGAATGGTCTTGCTACACGCTTTCCTACTGATGCTCTTAAGTTTCTTGATTTGATCGTCAGCCGCGATGTCGGTTGGTCACTCGGCTCTGTCGATAAATGCTTGAAAGAAATAGTAGCTGCGATGCCAGAATTGGCGCGTGATCATCGGTTCGTTGCATTGGATCAACTGCTCAAACAACACGGAAGAGCTTGACAGGTCGTCTAGATTTTAGACTTGCAGATTGCTCAGTGGCTGATCGCACCGCTTTCAAGGTTCGTCGGACATCAGATCGCAGAAAGCATTTGTTGAAGGCTCACCTTCCGCACATTTGGGCTCTTGAAGCAGAGCACCGCGCATCACATTTCATTGTGACGATAATGTTTTCAATCCTGTGGACCCATACAAAGTTCCTCACGTTCGAGCTTTCGAACTGCTTGTCTTAGGGCAAACTGAATTGCGCTGCGTGATTCCACGCGCGTCTTCGAGCTTCGTAAGTTGACTTCGCGTTCATCAAATGAGGTATCCGTGACTGATTTCTTCGGCACTACCCAAGGCATAATGTCGCTCGGAGCGCTGATCGGCGCTGGAGGTTTTGCGCTTGGTGCAACAAGCCAGGCATTCGTAGGATGGGTGTGGGTCCGAACCCAGACGAAAGGTCGTGGTACTGATCGCCGCAACCTTGCAATGATAACTCTCTTAGCACTCGATGATTACGTCGGTGCATGTTATGCGGCGGTTCATGACACACCCGAATTCAATCAGGGTGATCAGGCAGAGTTCGCTTTTCATTCGCCGGAGCCAGTTCTTGCGCTTCCCAAGGATGCTGACTGGCGTTTGCTGAGCGATGATCTGGGCGAGGCAATCATGTGGTTTTCAAACCGCGTCTCAAACTTCGAGAACGCCTTGGACAGCCTTGATCTTTCAAATCACGCTTACGATGGTTTCTTTGAGCGTCGTCTGGAGGGGTACTCGAAGCTGGCGGCGACTGCGATGGACCTTATCGCACGTATTGAGATCGAATTTGATCTGAAGTTGCCGGATAAGCCGGACTATTACCATCAGGATCAGGGCTTTCTCGCGATTCTTCGTGACGTCGAGAAGTTCAAGGCGAGAGAGGTAGCAAAGCCGACCTCTACGCAAACGGTGGCGTCAAACGTGACGCCTTTGTTTCCGAAGTCGTCGTGAGGGAAAAGTGAAGGCCTCTATGACGCGGCCTGTTGCATAGGGTTCGCAGGCCATAGGATCGTGTGTCGGCTCTCCTGTTTCAAAATCGGGGAGTTCGCCACACGGTTGATACTGGGTAATGATCAGAACCGAATGTCTGGGGGACGACCTTCGGAGCATCGAACGCTGCGGTTTGCCCATCTGGGACATAATGCCGGACTACCGAAGCTAAGGGTCGGTAGTCCAATATCCGGCTTTCAAATGCCGTCAATTGGTTGTTGCAGCACAATATCGATCAAATCCCTCATCTCGTAGATGAATTCACCGAACCCGGATTCCTCTCCTTCCGAAGGCATGCGGATGGTGAACTGCTCACCCTTGCGAACTCTCTTAAGAATCAGGTTCGTCCAGTAGAACCGGTCGGCGTCGGCGAAGTCAGTGCCAAAGTCGAGTAAAAACGGAAAGCGCGGTGAAGGCTCATCTTTATCCAGGCGACCGATGAATGGGTTTAGACGGTCTCCGAGTGATTTGCCCATACATCCAAACAACCAACCCTTCGTAACGATCATTCCGGCCTCGTCTACCGGCGCATCGATGTAGATGGGGTAATCGAGGTCGTCTTCGCAGCGTGCGATAATGCGCAAAAATCTAACTGGCATGATTGCTTCCTTCAACCGCGAATGATGATGTCGATGTTTGACGGATCGACTTCGTAACGAATGCTCAAGGCAGCTTTTGCTTCAGCGATACTAATCCCTGGGTTCTGTTTGGGAGGGACAGGACGATTTTCCAGTTTGGGCATTGGCTTGTAGTCGAGCGCCTCGAAGTCGATGTCCTTCCCATAGTCATCAGTCGTCCAAAAGCGCACAGGATTGCGCCCATCAAACTGCTCAGCGACGTTCACCAGAGCGTATTCACTGAATAGGATAAGCCAACGGCCTTCAGTTTCAGTCGACGGCACGACATCCATGACCTTTCCGACGATAAATGCAGAATGATGCGCTTCGCGCCCTTCGACTTCTGGGTGATATGCGTTGCGGCAAACAACTGTATACTTGCATCCCATGGCTCTCTCGCGGGACATCGACCACGACTGCGTTCCACCAACGTCCAAAATCGTCTGAACTGATTTGTAAGTCATTACAGATACTACGTTATCGCTCATGCATATCTCCTCACTTCGGGGCAACGCATCGATAACTTATCTATAATTTATCGTCAACGTATAATAAAGCGACATAACATATTTTTGGCTATGCCTGATGCCTGATGCCTGACGTGTGCAATCGAGTGCTTAAAGGGTTGGTGCCGATCTTAAACTGGGAATTTTGAGCTAGAATTTTGAGGTCAGATTGACGATGTATAGGCAAGAACATAATATGAACTCTGAGAGTTTCGGCGAGACGAGACGGGTGTGTTGGCATATCGTGACATTAAGAAACTTGCTCAAATCCGGTGAGCCGATATTCTGAGAGCGAAGCGCCATTATCGCTTATCGAACAACCATTTAACCTTAATTCGAGATGCTATCGTCCATGTCAGAACAAGCCAGCCGACCCTTTCTTGCAAAACTCTCGACCCCTCGGGTAGGAGGAGAAGGTATTCCCGGATTCTACAGCGACGAGCTAAAAATGTGGACGCTGGATACGCCACACGGAATTGCGGCTATCATTGATGAAGATCGCAGCCTCGCTGAATTGACGACTAAGACGAAGGTCAATCAGGAAGCGGATCAGCTGGACGCATCGATGTCGGAGCTTTCAACCAAGACATTCACGCAGGTTGAACGGGACGACGAAGCATCGTTTCCAGTGGTTGCGTTGCTCGAAATTACGACGAAGACCGATGCTCAGCTGGAGCGTGATGATAATCAGCCCACAGTCTTCGGTTTCCTGTGACCCTACTTCTAATCTCAAATGAACGAGACCTGACCACCGATTTTATCGTCCGTGAGCTGAAACGCAGAAGTATTCCGTTTCTACGCCTGAACACGGACCGGCTTGGAAACTTCAAGATCGCCTTCGATCCTTTGTCTAGCCGGTTTGAGATGCTGATCGAGGGTGAGAAATTTTTCATCAGAACGGTCACCGCCGCGTATTTTCGTCGACCAGAGCCACCAAAAGCGGCGAGCGAAGTCGACGATGGAAGCCGGACATACGTTCTGGCTGAATGGAATGCGCTTTTGAAAGCGCTCTATATCCTGGTTGGGGATCGGTGGTTTAGCCATCCCAAGAATATACTTTTGGCTGAAGACAAGCCGGAGCAACTTCGACTCGCTAAAACGCTTGAATTTGACGTACCCCCGACGCTCATCACCAATGATCTTGATCGAGCAATAGAATTTTTAGAGGCGGGGCCAGCCATCGCTAAGCCACTGCGGCAGGCAGTGGTTGAGGAGGCTGGGGCAGAGCAGGTCATCTTCACCAGTGAGGTGCCAGGGCTGAGGGAATCAGACCGCGCTGCGCTTCAGATTGCTCCAGTAATCTTTCAGCGCAATATTCCAAAAAAATACGATCTGCGAGTCACCGTTGTTGGCAACCGGGTTTTTTCTGCTGCAATTCATTCTCAAAGTAACGCTGCGACGAAGGTGGACTGGCGCAAGGGCTCTGAGACGACATTGGCTCACGAGAAATTCGAGTTGCCGCCCGATATTGCTCGGAAATGCGTTGAGTTCGTGCGCCTTCAAAATCTCCGGTTCGGAGCTATCGATCTTGTTCTTGACGACGAGGGGCAGTTTTGGTTTCTCGAATGCAATCCGAACGGGCAATGGGCCTGGATTGAGAACCGAACTGGTATGCCGATAGCGTCGGCTATTGTTGACGAGTTGGAGGGTATTAGCGCGAGATGACATCGGTCCGGCAGATACTCTGGCCCAGCCTCTCTGTGGAATCCAGGCTCGAAGCTGTTGAACTGGCTTTACACGTGTGGCGTGACCGTGATCTGATCAAAAAAGTGGATTGGTCGAAGGACACCGAAATTGCTTTGGAGCAAGCCCGGCTGCTCGTCGATCAGGAAAGCGACCGCAAGCGCTCTGCAGAAAGCAAAGCGTCAATTTATCTTGCGGTGATCGCAGCAATCGTCCCTGTCTTGTCATCGCTCCTGACCGACTTCTTTGCTGACGATTTCACCAAGCTACCAGCTCTATTTCAGGCCGTTACGATAGGTCTTTTCGTTTTGGGCATGCTCTATTTGGCGGCAAGTGGGATATGGTCGTTCCGAACTTTGGCGGTTTCAGCTCACACTCGCGTTGATGCTGCAGACATTGCCAAGATATGGATGGAGGAGCGACCTGTGCATGGGTTGGTCAGGGACTTGTTGATTTCGACAAGATTGAACCATTCAGGTGCGAACAAAAAAATGGATTACATCAGGATGGCTCACGAGTTCCTCCTGCGGACGTTCCTGACATTTGCTGCTTTGCTTCTGGTGATCGTGCTGAGGGAGCCCTTGGCAGCGGCAGCATCCTTCGCAATGCCATGGCTCTCAAGAGTTTGGGCAGCTGCTATAGCTTGATCTAGCTCAGCACTGTGGCTCTCGATTCCGAATGCTCTTCCTGTCACCATTCAACAATGCTGCCGTCATAAGCAAGGAATTCGCCATTTTGTTTTGGCGTCGCGTTATTTAAGGACGTCAGGATTGCGGTTGATGCTTCAGCAGGACTGAGGGTCTTATGACCCTTTGAGTAGGGAGCAGACAGCTTCGTTCTTACGGTTCCTGGATGCATTGCGAGCAAGACCGCCTGCGGATTGGTGCGGTACAGTTCGATAGCGTCCGTGCGAACGATTTGGTTGAGCGCAGCCTTGGAGGCACGATACGAAATCTATCCGCCCAGTCTATTATCGCCAATTGAGCCGACCCGTGCGTATAAGAAAGTGGCCAAGACGCCATTGGCCCGATCAAAGCGCGGCAAGAAATATTTTGCAATGACGGCAGGGCGAATCGCGTTGATCGCGAATTTTGCAGGCATAATCTCAGGTCGTAGTTGCTTCAACGACTTTTCGTGGCCTCGCGTTCCACAGTCAGAATGTCGGTGGCGCAGACTAATAGGTGGATGGGAAGATCAATAAACTCGGCAGCGTGGGTCGGCGACAGATTGCTCATCGGTGAGGTCGAACCCACTTTCGGCTCTGGAAAGACGGATCAACTGCCCCAGGTTTTGCTGAGCCTCTACAAGATTTGGAGATGGCAGAGCCGATGCCGCCTTCTGCGCCGATCACGACCGCACGAAAGCCAGCAGGTAAAGAATCAATAATTCGACCATTATTGGACTGCACATCCGGCGTTATAAGCTTGAAACTAAGGCTGGTTTGTTAAGATTGCCAGCGTTATTGATAAAGACCCTTTTTGACCGCGATTGATAATGAATGGTTTGGAGGAGGCCTCTACGCGGGCTTTCCCTTGGAAGCCCGCCGCGTCGGTTCAGGAACGACCAATCTGTTGGCGACCATCCCTGTAATCTGCATTCCTACTCAACGATTTGCGGAACTGGGCCTTGATTGCTTATAGCAGCTGGAGCCGGACCAGTCCAAAGGTTCCGGGCGATGGTCAGCAATCGGCTAGCTCGGTCTTCGATCCGACTATCAGTCCAGCGGTCTTCTTTCAGCAGCTCACGCGTCATCTCGATGTGTGAGTTTTCTAGTTTGGCCTTTTTCTCGGCGAAGGGGAGATTGCCGAGTTCAGCATTGTAGCCGGTCAGGGTAAGATTTCCGAACGTGTCCAGATACCGTGCATGTACATCATTTGCTACAGTCCCGCCGAGTTCTTGAACCCAAGCGTCCGTGATCGTTTGCGGCATGATGTGTTCAATAGTCGTTTCCGCAAGGTTTACCTGCTCCTTGTGCTCAAAGGACTGCTCAAGTTTCACAAGTACCCACTTCGTATAACCACGACCATATTGGCGCTGATACTTAAACGCATCACCGAATTCCGCATCGTTCGGAAAACGTCGGCCGCCAGCACCCGAAGACATTGACGTCAACAACCATGATGCATGGTTGTCCGTAGGAAACTGCCGGGCCCACTGAAGAAATAGCTTATTTAACGCGTTGGTCGGAACAGCTGCAATTGCGCGTCTAACGACGAAAGATTCGATCAATCCAAGGCACGCTTCGAGATCGGTCGTTGTAAGGACGCCTCGGTGACGGGCCTCCAAGAGCCTCAGAAGCAGAGGGTAAGATGTTCCAACATCAAGCTCCTTGAGGTTTTTCAACCTACGGCGAATGTTTGGATCAGCCTCCTGCTCGGGGCTAAGAATGCTTGAGTACATGGTAGCAAAAGTTGTCATTTGCTCCACTTCTGATTCAACAGCCTGCGCAGTAGACATACTTTTGAGTCGTGATTTTGTCGCGACGTAAATGCCCCTCTGATAGATATTTTCGCCCTCCTTCATTGCATAATGCCGGAGGAATTCCGTCAGATTGCCGCCGAGTTTTGTTTCAATCGGAAGCCAATATTTTTTATATATGCGCTCCTGCTCTCCTCCTGCGGACGTGGAGTGTCTGAATCGCATGAGTATGTAGTTTCGAACCAGGTCGGCTTGGGTTAGCTCTGCTCCTTTGAAATTCAGGCTTTCGAAGATCAGATAAGGGTCGTCGTCATCGCCAAGGTTAATCATTACGACCTGAAGGGCGCTCTCGACAGTCGATAGCACCTTCTTCACATCGACCGGTTCGCCATTCAGATCGATGCTGGATTCGAGCTGTGAAACGAAAAATTCGTAAGCATCGGACATAGGGCCACGATGAGAATCGACATTCCCACCCAGAATAAGCGCTTTGTACTCTTCGCGATTTGCTTGGGTGGGGACGAACTTTAAAACGTCTTCCTGATCGGCGGCATGTTTGTTGATTAGGTAGACTTCCTGAATACGTTCGGAGTTTTTCTGGTCGAGAGTGTCGCGCAACGCCGCCAGTAAAATTGAAACCGTTGTGAGGCGTTGCTGGCCGTCAATAATCAGATGCTTGCTGACGCCCACGGGAACGCTCTTCGCAGGTACGGAAACAATTGTCCCCATGAAATGGGCTGACTTATCCTCAGTGTCGTACTGGACCAACATGTCATCCCAAAGCGTTTGCCAATTCGGCTTCCTCCAGGAATAGGGCCGCTGAAAGAGCGGAATCAAATTCTGCTTCTCTCCGTTGAAATATTGAATAACCTTGGCAGGAGAAGCTTCCACGAGAATCAACCTCAGTTTGCGTTGTCGGCAAGAGTCTAACCAAAGTCACGACGGCGCTCTAGAGTGAAAACCACCATCGTTTGTTTTTGATCGTTTAAATTTTTGCTCTTCCTCTGTTGAGGCGCAAGCCAGATCACGAGGTGCTTTGTAACGCGACGGTGAAGCAGGAGGTGCGGTTCCACAAGGTGCACAAACCAAGCCACCGATGACGACGCTTGATCGACAACACATTGCAATTGTGAGTTCTTGTATGAGGGCTAAACGGAGCCGTCTGCGCAGATGGAAAGATGATCGTTCATACGGTCTTACCGCCGGTAGAACCTTTTACTGTTAGACGTCAAATATTACGGGTTCCCCGACACGTAGGAAATCGCGAGCATCCCCAGAAGGGACGTCCCGCCCGAGCGCCGCGTCGCGCCGTCCGATAGCGCATACGAGAGCCACAGATCGGGCAACTCGGTGTGCCAGATGCCGCCGTCTGAGAGGGTTGAGCTACCGTTGGACGTGGCGAGGTCCTCGCCGTCGGTGACCAAAACGGTGAAGCTTGATACGACGATGCCTTGGTGACATGAGGCGGAATGGATTTGATGCCGGGTACCGGTAATTTGAAGTGCATGAGATCAGCTTCCGCCTGGCCGACCTCTTCTACGTATTGCTGAAGCTGAGCGTCGCTCCCGCCGTTATAGTTTTGAACAGCGGCAATGTGTTTTCGGAAGTCGTCGACCAGCTTGTTCAGGCTGTCTGCACATCCCTGCTGCCTTGAGACGATATTGCCCTTCTTCACCTGAATGGCGTGCCGATCAGCATCAGAGTATTGAGCTTGAAACTGAAACTTCTGCTCGACCGTTTTGACCCAGGTCATAATGCGCGAGGCTTTTACGGGGCCGATGCCATAGGCGTCCTGCACGTCACGCGTCTTGGCATCGTATGCAGTCGTGAAGCCATATGACGCAAGGGAGGCGAGATCGCCCGACGTTAGCTTTGTACTACGGGCTCCCCTTAGCATATGGGCTGACAGGTGAGCGTCCAATTGCTCTTTCTGACGAACCGAGCTGTAGTCTTTTTCTACGTCTTTGAAATCAACGACCAGGCGCTCGTATTCAGCGAGCTTCTTTTCGATCTCATCTTTTGTTGCATAGGCTTGAGAGACGGGCGCGTTCGACTGCAGGAACTGGATGCGAGACCGAACTTTCTCAGCCGCGATGTTATACCGCTGCGTAGCGTCGAAAGAGCCTGTTTTCCCGGCCTGCGTCAGCATGATAATCGAAATTATCCCGCCGATGATGCCGAATGGAGGCAGTGCGAACAAGGCGAGGAAGGAGAGCGTAAGACCAATCTTGCCAGCAATTCTCCACGCCGAGGCCGAACTCGAAGATGTCCGAGCTTTCTGCGCCTCGACTGAGGGAGAATATGTCCCCCTAGATTTGGGAACCGCGACGGTTATCTGCGCTGGTATTGGATTTGACGCAAGAAACGCTCGGATTGCTCCCGAGTTGAAGCTGAAGCCTACAGTGTCATTCATCAAGCCTTTCGGGATGCGAATGGATGAAGCATCCCTTAGGACGAACATCGGAATCCCGAATGCTTGTTCCATGCGACACCATGGGCAATCACTCGCAAATCGGGAGTAGTGATGAGCTTTATTGTTAGGGCACGGCCTTAGAGATGTCTCAAGTTCGTTGAGCGCTTCAATCCATTGATCCGCAGTCGGACGATTGACAGCACCATTGGGCGAGAACGCTCGTTCGAAGTTCTCGCTGATCTTGGGGCTTAAATCGCGGAGAGCGACACTGGCAGGTGGTGGGTCCATCTTGGTATCGCGTGAGGAGTACGCGAAGCGAAACTCCTTAATGGCCTGCTCTACGGTGATGTCGCCTGAACCCTTGTACCGGCCAGCAAAGGGGTGCCGGTCCATGCAAAGTAATTGAAATATCGCGACGGCGAGGCCAAACGCGTCATGATTTGCTGTGCGAACGATTGTCTTGAGCGATTGCCCCTGAAGTTCCGGTGGCGTGTAGTCAGGTACGCCGACGACACAGAGAAATTGCTGTCCCCGCTGGGTGACCTGAAAGGAGTCCGTGTCGATGAGTGCGACTGTGGCTTGTTCGGAGACCAGAATGCTGCGCTGATTGATGTCTCCAATAACGCAACCTGAAGCGTGAACCTGACCGAAAGACCGCGCCACATTGATAGCTGTCCTTACCAAGAACCGATAATCTGCAGACGGAAAGTGCCGAAGGCGAGAGGAGGGCGTTTGAAGCTCGTGGATTTCTTTGTGATCCGGCACAAGGCGCATCAGGAAGCCGACAAAGGTCCCTGACTTGTTCACGACGACCTTTGTCGGAAACGCAACCGACGCCATCGATGCGTGGAGATTTGCGTCTACCATCGCTCGGATTTTAGCCTCCCGGGACGCAACGATCCCTGGCAGGTAAGCCTTGAAAGCGAAGCCCGGCAGGTTCGTTACGGCGAAAACCTCTCCCTCGCCGCCTTTCCCGATGCGCTTTCCGACATCCAGCTCACTACCACCGGCAAAAAGCTTGTCGAGGCTCATTTTTTAACCGCGATTATAAGTGTTTTGTCGTCGTCGGTATGCTCTGCGAACTTTTCGCTGTCGAGATAGGCCGCTAGACGCTCCGAAAGCTTTCGGTCCCTGCCAAACGTCTCGCTTTTCTCGAACGGACGGATCATCGGCGTAAAAAAATTAGCGTACGGCTCGCCTGACATAGCATCAAGAACCTGGTTCTCGATACCATCGGAAAAGAGGAACAATGCATCAATAGGCGAATGAGCGATTGAAGTGCGGAGCCGAGGAGTGCCTGGGTCCGTGAGGAAAAACGTGGTTGACGCGTATTCGCCATTCTCCGACGCGCTGAGCAGCTGCCATTCCTGATCGAAAGCGCGTCGACCGACTATCGCGCCGTCTCCTATATGCGCGGTGAACGTCTGCGATCCATTGGTGGCGGCCATTACCAGTGTGGCAGCAAAGTCTCTAGGTGTCAGGTCTCGCTTTAAAGCTGCCACGGCGATTTTGTCTCGGCCTTCGTCAACCCAGTCCCAAACGATTTCTTCAGATGGCAGTTCGGTGCTTCCTGCCGCGAAGTAGGAGCGGAGGTTCTCTGCTATTGTGCGGCAGATGAGGGAAGCACCTTCGCCTCCGTGCGATGCAGAGCCCGCTCCATCAGAAACGACTGCGCAAAAGACTGTTGATTCTGCGGAGGTCTTGGCCTCAAAGCAGCGCTTCGCGTCCTGTATGCGCGTATCGCGTCTGACGTGGGAAATACCGCGTACAGATGCCGCGCCAAATGCCCATCGGCTCATCCTGCAACAGCCCAGCCGTCGGGTGCTGTGGGATTACTCAGCGGAACCTGATCACCAGGATTAGAGCGGGACACTGCCCCCAGCGAATTGGAAAGCCACGCGAAGAACTCCTTAAATTGGAGTCCCCGGAGTTTGAGCGGTTGGCGGACGGCGATTTTGCTAAGGGTATCCAAGTTCGCGTTGTCGACACCAATGGCATAGAACATGAAGCTCTTAGCATCTTCGCCCTTACGAACCTCATCCGCAGCGCGTTGCCAACTATCCGTCGGAGCACCATCGGTGATGAGGAAGACCCAAGGGCGATAGAAGTTGATGCCATTTTCGCGATATCGGTCCTTCCGCTCACGAAGCATTCGAAGACCGGTTTCGATTGCTTCGCCCATCGGGGTGTTTCCTTGGGGCGTCAACGTTGGCGGATAGAAGTTTTCCGCACCCATAAAATCCATTTCGATCTGGACTGGGCCGAAGGTGACCATGGCCAGTTCGACGCGCTTTGCTGCCAAGCTGTCGCTCTGAATTTCCTCCTGCAGAGTTCGCAGTCCCTCGTTTAGCTCTTCAATAGGGCGACCGCTCATCGATCCGGAAACGTCTAGGATTAGGACGCACGGGCACCTCGGTTGGGGGTTCGACTTTAGATCGGCATCGGCAAAAGGTTGTTGGTCGTAATCTGACATGGAGACTCCTCTAATTCTCTAATAAGTTATACAACCGGTTCTCTGCAGCACAACTCATAAGTTGGCGCTGTTTCTTGTTTGTCCAACGGCGCTGTACGATGTGAGGCAAAAGTAAGATAATTATTTTCTAAAACGTGTCGCCTGAGACAATGAAACACGCTAGAGATGCAGCGTTTTCAGTTCTCTGGGGTCAAACGCGCATGCGTCGATATCTGCTTTCGTTGCCTATCCTACTCGGCCTATCATCCGCTGCGCTCGCTTTGACCGGTATTGTCGACGGAACTTCCAAGGAAACATATGAGAAGTCGTTGAAAACCATGGCCGATCAACTCTCGGCTGCGGACAAAGAGGTATTCTCCAAGGGCCTGATCAACCTGATTATCACTCGTTACCCTCCAGCCACCGGAGCCCAAGGGCTGATGCTTCTGCAGTTCATGCAGCCCGCTATCGAAGCATCGCCAGTCAATATGAACGGCGTGACAGCTGATGAAATCATGGCGCGTGGTCGCGAACTGGTGGCCGCCCAAGCTCAGGCAGCGTCGGCTCCGGCACCAAATGCAGACACAAATGGCACTCTTGCATGCTTAGAGAAGAAGGTAGTCATTTCGTCGCCGACGTTCGAGAAAGGCGACTACCGCCTTGGATCGCGGTTCCAGGTAACTAACAATCTACCTTACGCTATTGCAGGTATTTGGGTCGATTACAGGGTAAAGTCCGATAATCGATCTGTGCCATGGGCAGAAGACAACTTTGTCATGGCAATCTCTGCGGCATCGAGCCGGGTGAGACACGGCAGCTTAGCACCAGCTTTAGCCTGCTGTCGAGGGATACACCTATGACAGCTAAGGTCCTGATGACTGTCAGGGATGTAGCCGACCCTGATAAAAAGTTGGTCATAAAATCTGCTGGAGGGGTATCCGGGTGGCCAACAGACAGGTCGCCAAAAGGTTGCCAGCTCTAGTTTCACATTTATCGGACGGCTTTCGTTGCCGTAGCGATCTTGCGCGGGCAGAATGAGTATCGAATCCGGACCGAAACGGCATCACTTCGTGCCTAAAATGCTGCAGAAGCAATTTACCAATGTCGAAGGTGGGCTCTGGACCTTCGATCATCGGCGTCCCGCCAAGGGCGTTTGGTGTGGCAAAATGGATGCTCTTCTGCTCCAAGGACATCTTTATAGCCACGTTCGAGAGGACGGTAGCAAAGAAACAGAGCTGGAGAGTTGGTTCAGTCAACTTGAGTCCGAAACCGCGCCAATCGTGGAAAAGATCATTATGCAGGCCCGCACTTGGAAGCAGCCTGGGCTGACGAATACTGAACGGGAGTGTTGGGATTTTTTCTTCTACCAACAGTTCCGTCGGGTTCCGGACCTGTACGACTCGCTCCTGACAGCCGAGCAACACAAAGTTCAGGTCGAGAAATTTCTTGACGAGTTCGACAGGAATGTCCGCCCCTTGACGCACACAGAGAGGAGAGATTTGCTCGATCCGAAAACGCTCGCGCGGGCTTATAGAAACCTTCGGGTTTCATCATTGAAAACCGGAAGCGACAACGTCCTCAGCGTGATTGCGGGTAGGGGACTCGCGGTCGTTAGGATACCAAATCCCAAAAAGTCATTCGTCCTTGGAAGCCGCCCGGTTTTGAAGCTTACGCCACCGCAAACCACCGATTTAAGCGATCCAAGGGTCGAATTATGGCTTGCTATCGCGCCTGACGTGATGGTCGGAGTGGGCCCTCTCGATCAAGGCGAAGTCATCGTCGATATCAGCGACAAGAATGTGCGTCTGATGAACGAAAGCATTTGCACTCAGAGTTCCCAAATAGTTGGCCGATCCAAAGAATTGATCGCATCGCTTTCGCGATTTGTTGGTCGACATGTCGGCAAATCCCCGTTGCCGGAAATGTGGGACGAACCTTGGCTCAACAGCTTGCGGACTTAGCTATTTCCTGTTTGTGAGAAGCTCGCGGTCACCAGCCAACGCTCATCCACAGAGTTGAGTAGGGCACTGTTGGACGGCATCGATTCTTACCTGCGATCTCCACGCATGATGTTCGGCGCTGTAGGGCGCAAAAGCAATAAAAATCGTATCATCTCACTAAGCGTTGTTCTGCTCCCGCGTAGTTTTCATCACCCTTAAGCGCGACAGATTCAATCGCGTCGGGTTTATCGATTGATGAAAAGATTGACGATTTGAGCTTCTCTAATTGATTCTCAAGCTCCACTCCTTTGTAACCCTCGTGTTCAGCTTTGGCTTCGCTCACCGACGGAAGCAAGATCAGGGTTTCAATTTCTGAAACGGAAAGAACCCCAATGCCGAGAGCGTTGAGCTTGTCTATATCATCCTGTTCATAATCGTCAGCGTCGACGGTTCCCGAACAAGTTACGCGTGTCTACGTCAGTTCCTTTCGGGCAGGGGAAGGCAACGACGCGTCGTTTAATCGCCGCGATCCTACGGGTTTGCGTGCATTGATAATTTGTCAGACGGCTTTTCCCGGCGCAAAATCCGGGTCAGCCGCTCCGCGCCGTAGGCAAGGGTGCAGTCTTCGCTTGGAGGAACTCGTTGAGTTCCGCACCCGAAAGCCTCTTCTTTTCCTTCAAGGCCATCGCCATCTTCAGAAGGGCGCGCTTCTGACCATTGAGTATATCTTTGACGCGTCTGAATTCGCTCTGGAGCACACGGTTGGCATCTTCCCGCAGCGCCTGGTCCCGCCACAACTCATGAGTCCCGAGTCGATCAATCGCGTCGAAAGAGACGGTGAGGGAATTTCCAAGGCCGTAAACAGTAACGAGTTCCATCGTCAGCCGCGTCGCGCGATCAAGATCGCTGCTCGCGCCGCCTCCTGCCGAATTCGACCGGTCTCCTAGAAGAAGTTCCTCGGCGGCCAGACCGGCAAGCAATAATGCGATATCGGCGAGCATCGTTGCTCGTGGCGTTACAAGTCGTTTGCGGTGCTCAATAATTGTCAACCCATGTGTTTGCGCTTCGGTCGGGTGCAAAGTCTCGTAGTCATAAACTTCAACCGAATGGACAATGCCGATGTCTAAGATGTCGGCTGCCAAAACGTGGCCGCTTTCGTGGACAGCGACCCTGAACAACTCTTCATCGGACATCTTTTGCACGGTCGGCATCAGAAATTCTATGTCCGCGACCGTAATGTCTCTTCGACCCTTCCGAGCCAATCGTCGCGCTCCTCTGACTATCTGGTTGATGTCAGCGCCGGTTTTTCCGGCCATTCTCTCTGCTACTTTCCGGAGGCGGTCGTTACCGGCTAGGTGTGGAAGATAGCTCTCGAAAATCTCCATCCGACCATCGGCGTCGGGCAGAGCAAAGTGTACGTGTTTTTCTAGGCGACCGCTTCTAAGTAGCGCAGGGTCAACTCTATTCGGGAAATTACACGCTCCGACGACAATGACGCCTTCGCGGCCCCCGGCTCCGTCGAGGCATTCCAAGAGGCCATTAACGACCTGCATCAGATAATTTTCGTGCTGAGCAGGAAACCGATCCCTGTTTCCGATGCTGTCGAACTCGTCGAGAAACAACAAACAGGGTGCTTTTTCCGTTGCCTCAGCGAATGTGGAGTACATAGCTTTGAGCAGGTCGCCAAGATGCCCGTCTTTTGAAGATTGCCAGCGAGTTACTGACGTTGCGACGAGATTGACGTTCAGGCTGGCGGCCAAAGCCTTTGCGAATCTTGTTTTGCCGGTGCCTGATGGGCCATATATGAGAATGCCCTTATCGATCTCCGACCAGTCGATTTTACCGGCACGCCAGTCCGCAAGGTCTTCGCGCAGATTTCGAGCCCAGCGGCTTGCTTCGCCAAACCCTTTCTCTGGATCGATTACAGCATCGAACGTTTTCAACTGCTCACTCTGCGGTTCCGGTATCCTTTGAAGAGCCAGAGAGGCGTTCTGGCCGATTCTAAAAACAGAATTGAACCTTTCAGCGGGGATCGTGGCTAGTTTTTCGACGTCTCTGTCCGTCAATAGACCGCATCCAAGAAGCTGGCTGATCGCGCGAAAATGGTTTGGTCGATTCACGCAGATTGGGGTTTCTGCAGTCTTGGCTACATCGACATCGGGATGCAACTCTATGTCATCCTGCGCAAACAGAATGATCCGGGAGTAGCGCAGCACGTCGTCCGCATCAAATTCGTGCCCGCGCTTAGTCTTTGCTGGATGTTTGGAGATAACAATTTCCGGGTTCAGCTTCAGCACAAGCTTTGCCATTACGACCAGTTCGTCCGGTTCCCAGGTTTTTGGAACACGTATGACGATCAGGAATGATCGCTGCGAAAGGAGCCCTCGATGCTGGCGGACAAAGCGAGCGGCGGCACAGTAAGCCAAAAAACGGGGAGCTGAGTGGTTCAGCGCAAAGCGGGCTCGCCTAGTATCAATTTTCACGCTGGTGGTGACCAAGTAGCCCCGCTTCAGTGTTTCTGCTTTGTCCGTCAAAGAAGCCCCCCACAAACTGTCCCACGCCATGTTTTTCTCCGTCTTCCACGATTGAGGTCAGAGCGGATCACCGACCAGTTTGTAAAACCTATTAAACGTTCGGACGAGCTTTTGGCGTTCGTTAACGTAGTACAACTCGGTCGAGATACCCGGCGAACCTTCGCGTATAGTCGGGTGTCCGCTCATTCGGCCGATAAGGCAGGGAACCGTTCTCGTCGAAAGCGTGAATTCACGAATCTTGACGACGCCGGACATCGCTGCGGGCGACTTTCCTTCTGCGAGCTGTTCAAGGTCATCAGCAAGCTTCCGCAAAGAGCGTACGAGGTCTTTCGGATTTTGCCCGAGCCAAGCATCCGCCATCTCTTTCTCCGATTCGATTTTTCTAAAGTCTCAAGGACTTTTGCCGAAAATAACAAATCCGAACATTTTGTCAATAACCGGAACATTTACACCCTTAACGGAACATTTTGCGTCTAATGTTGACATTCTTGGCCTTTCTTTGCTCATCACAAACATGGATTTTTCGCCAAGCTCATTCAGAGCTGCTAGAGCATTATTGAACACGGGGCAGGGGCAGGTTGCCTCTGCCGCTGGTGTCAGTCCACGCGTTGTTACTAAGCTTGAAGATATTGGATATCAGGAGCCGTCTGAGGCTGCGCTAAAAGTACATTTTTACTACAGAAACCAAGGTCTAGAATTCCTAGATGCCACGAGCATGCTTGGGCCCGGTGTTCGATGGCGAGTAGCTGGGCGACCTGACTTTTTCAACCGGCGTCAAATACACGCCGGGCGCGTCCTTCTAGATTATCGGCAGGTCGATCTTGCGATGAAACTGAACGTCACGCGAAGCTTGATTGCAAAATTTGAAAGTGGCATCAAAAGAAAACCGACCCAGTCCTTCGTGGAGTCTGCTCTGCGCACACTTGAGAGGGATGGCGTTGTGATGCTTGAGGATTGCGAACATGGCGGTTTTGGTGTGCGCTTGGCAAAGCCACAGGTATTGTAGTCGCCAGTACGCAACGAGTGAGGCCTTACTTCCTCAAAATCAACGCATTTAGATCAGGTGAAACGGTCCCGTGTGCTTGGACGGTCGGATCGGGCCCCTTTTGCATACGTGTCCGCGATGGTTTGCCATGCGAGGCAGTATGACTTGAAATGTCAAATTCAGCAGCTGGAAACGTCGAGATCACGGAGCAATCATCCTCCGTTGGTTGACTTGTGCCCCTACCAGAACATGTGGTTGGTATAGCATATTTAGCTGTTTTGTAGCTCGGCAGCTGTGCTTTCGACATTCAGCCGACAAACGACAAGTCGATCACGAAAACGTGATTTAGGACAACCCATGTGTTCCCATCACTTGAGGAAGACATCTTGCTCAATGCAGAGATCGTTCTCAAAGATAAAATAAGCGCTAAAATTCAATAGCTTAGAATAATTTTGAATTTTTGAACATTTCCTTGCATGTAAGGAAATCAGTATAAAATACTTTTATAAGTATTTCCTTGAAGTTTTTCTACAAACGAAAATTGGACTCAAATATAAACTTTACATAGCCCCTATGTGTTGGCACGAATTTATAGCTGTACTTCGAAATCAACGAGTAAGTTGCATCGGAGCGCGGTTGCAGTGTCAGTAAGTGTCTTCGGTCAAATGAAGGCGAAACACCGGAGTGGCGTAATGCGTATGTCTCTGAATGACATTGATTGCTTGTTGACGGCAGACGAGGCCGCCGCGCGGCTTGCCGTCTCGAAAAAGACCCTCCTGCGGCACGTCGCGGAGGGTAGGCTCAGCTTTATCAACATAGGCACCGAGCAGAGGCTCTACCGGCGGTTTTCGACGGTCGAGCTTCTGGCATTCATCAATAACCATATCACAAGTGAGTATCCGACATGTCCATCTACAAAACCGCTACATCTCCCTACTACCGATATGATTTCCAGATCGAGGGTAACCGCTTTCACGGCTCTACCAAAGCCAGGAACAAAAGAGAGGCTGAAGCCGTAGAGCGTCGATTGAAAGAAGACGCTGTTAAGGAAGTCCGAAATCTGAAGGCCACTGGAAAGGCTCCTTTGACGATTGATGTGGCGATAGGGAGGTTTTGGATTGAAAAGGGTCAGTATCGATCAATGAATCGTGGTTTCCACGGCACTCTCGAATGGCTGGTCAACTATTTTGGTAAAGATAAGCGTTTGGATGAGATTGACGACCAGGCAATCGTCGATCTTGTCGTCTTTAAGCGTCAGCAACCACGCTGGGGAAAAATTCAGCTCAAGCGTGGGAAAGTTAGAACGGTCAGCAATACAACCGTGAACCGAGTTATCATCGAGCCACTCAAGTCGATCTTTCGCCGAGCTAAGCTATGGGGATATCGATTTTCGAACGAACCAAATTGGACACAGCACAAATTAAAGGAGCCGCAGGAGCGCGTTCGGGAATTAGCCGCGCATGAGCAGCAAGCGCTCATAAATGCAATGCGTGACGACTATCTTTTGTGGTTTGAATTCCTCCAATTGACCGCACGCCGCTTAAACGAGACATTGATAATGTGGTCGGACGTTGACTGGTCTACGAATGAAATATTGACTATCGGCAAGGGCGACCGTCGCGTCTGGACACCCATGTCTGCGAGCATTCGTGCGATCCTAGAGAGTTGCAAGGGGCACCATCCAATATATGTGTTTACGTATACGGCCCAACGAACCAGGGATGGTCGTATCAAAGGGCAACGTTATCCCATCACGCATGGGGGGGCGTCCACGATATGGAAGCGCGTTGTTTGCAAGGCTGGCGTCCAAGATTTCAGGCTCCACGATAACCGTCACGACACAGCGTCTAAAGTCCTCCGAAAAACGGGAAACTTAAAGGTCGTGTCGAGGTTATTAAATCACACCAACATCGCAACGACCTCGAAGTACGCTCATGTCTTGGACGAGGAAGTGGCGGAGGCACTTGAGCGTAACGCAGAATCCCGAAGTAAATCCCGCATCAACGGGACGTTGCCTCCCGCAAGCCCTGCTTAATAAGGCAGAGGTTGCTTTAGCTCGTCAGGCTCATAACCTGAAGGCCGCAGGTTCAAATCCTGCCCCCGCAACCACTGAAACTTGCAAATTCGACCATTCCAAATATTTGCGTTTAAGCTCCTCACCATACTGGTCGAGGAGCTTTTTGTGTTTGGCCTCCGTGTCGATCTCGCCAGACGCAATTCGCGCCATCAAATCGTTGCCTGCTGCGGCAAGGAACTGTTGCTCCATCAGATCGAGAACCTCCATGGATGCCATGATGTTGGCGATGTCGCCATAGACCTGCAGGCTCGCCGGCTGATGGCCCGGTGTCTTGCCGATCACCACAGTCTGAATGAGATCGCGCACGATCGGCATCAGACGCTGCTTGGCATCTTCGTCGGCATTGTTACGGGCAAGGAACAGCAGCTTGCGGGTGGCAACCTCAACATTATCAGGATTGAACTGCTGCTTCAGCTTCGCAATTTTCTCCTGAAAATCCTCAGTCGGCGCTTCGGTAGCGGCAAGCTCTAAGGCCAGTTGCTCACGCGTCACTTCCAGTCCATCCAGTTGGTCGTCGAGGATGGAAAGGCGCGGTCGGACTTCGGCATGACGGTCCTGGATTTAAGGAACTGTCGCTCCACCAAATCGAGAACCTCCCTGGATGCCATGTTGTTGGCAATGTCGCCATGCACCCGCAGGCTCGCCGGCTGATGGCCGGGCGGGTGTCTTGCCCCAGCACCACCGGCTGGATGATATCCAACAGGATTGGCATCAGGCGCTGATTGCCGTCAACGTCGGCAATGAGGTCCCTAGCCATCTCTTTATAGGTCCGGCGGATGCCATGGTTGAAGTCGATCTGAGTTCAATTTTCCTTTTCTAGTTGGTGACGCTACCGCCATTGTAATTTATTAAGCTGAGTTGCTAAGCGGAAGACTGCCTAGATCCTTTTTCGTCTCATCATTTGGCCTGGCACCAGCTGTAGACGCCTAGCCGATTTCTGTTGCTCGCTCATGTTCCGACTTCTTTTTTAATGTTAACGGCTTGATGAGATAGCTTTGACGTTTAACGGTTCGACTCCTTTCAAGGCGCACATCTTCGAATTTTTGACGGACAGAGATTTAACGCCGATGGAGCTGCTTGGATCGATATCTAGAATCCAGTGGTCTTGTGTGCGATATTCAGTCATCGACACGATTAGCTGCCCATATCGCGATTGGCCTTTCATTGACGAACTAGGTTCGCCCAGGTAGGTCATGAAGGATCATCGCTGCAGCACCGAAGGCAACGGCATCTGTCGCCGACACTTCCGGCAGCAAAATCTCCGGCTGCCACACGCGGGCGCCTTCGAATGGATCGGAAATCGAAAAGTTCAGCCAAGGCAGCAGCTGCTCGCGCACCATCAGCGGTAAAGTCCCGCCGACATAGATGGCCTGCGGAGCGAGAACCGCGCTGACGGGAAACACCAGGCGGGCAATTTCTGGTCCGGCCCGCTTCAGCCAATCGCCCAGAACATCTCCATTGGTGTCGAGATAATGTTTCCATGCGTCCGGAGACCTATCAGCAGGCACTTTGGCCGAGCGGCTTGCGCACCAATCCGCCAGATCTTCGAATGAAGGCCGGCTAAGGCCGCGCGCCCGCAAAGCACCGACCTCGCCGGCATTACCGAGATTTCCGCGATAAAGCTGCCTTCCGATGATGATGCCGCTGCCAATCCCTTCAGACAGATAGAGATAGACAAAATTTTCATGGGCTGCGGCATTGCCAACCGTCAGTTCCCCCATGGCCGCGGCGTTGGCGTCGTTTTCGATCACTACGGTGCAGCCGAGACCGGCTTGTAGTGATGCCGTCAGGTCGGGTCCGGCCCAGGAAATCACCTCCTGCGCCAGTTCGAGAAAGGCATTGCCATGCCGAAAACGCGTCGGCATCGCAATGCCGGCGCCGATCAGCTGGTTGTTACCTACTCCGCCCTGCGCCAGCAGCCGGTCCTTGCCGTTACGGATTTCATTCTGAACCTCGGCAAAAGTGTCATAGCGGCCGGGGAGGTGGAGTTCCCCCACCATTATGCCACCAAAATCTAACAAGCTTAGTGTTATGGAAAAGCGGTTGGCGTGAACCCCCAGCGCAAAACCGATCGAAGGATTAAGTGACAGATCGATCTGCGGGGCGCCCCGACCGACTTGACGTTTGGCACCCTCCAACACGATCCCGCGTTCGATGAGATCACGCGTCATCATACTGACGGCAGCCGGCGTCACACCACACAGTTCGGCGATTTCAGCGCGCGACGCGGATTGCTTGCGTCGAAGGTAGCGCAGCACGGCTGCCTGCGTGTTTCCAATCCCGTCAAATGGTCTGCGGCTGCTAGTAAGCAAGGACTGTTCTCCACATCACGGATCGGCGATGTCATGATTTTGTTACTTAAGCAACTTAATTAAATAAAAATCAACAACGGGACCAACCCTCTCATGACCAAATCTCTTACCTTTCTTGCCACGGTGGCGCTCTCCGCTCTGTCCACGTGTATCGCGCATGCCGAAGACATCAAGATCAAGATTTCCACGCTTGCCGAGCGCAGCGCTCCGGGCCGCGTTACCAACATCGAAGGTGCGGCGGAGATCATGAACAAGCAGTTCAAAGCTGCCGGTGTCGACAAGCGCATCGTCGTCGAAGCCAACAACAGCGCCGTCAAGGGCTGGGACGATTTGGCGCTGGAAACGCTAAAGGCGTTGTCTGTTGGGCAGGGCCCGGATATCTACGTTCTGCCGCATGAGTGGATCGGCCAATTTGCCCAGGATGGCTATGCCCTGCAGATGGACGACAAGATCGCCGCTGCTCCGTGGGTCTATGGCGATATCCTGCCGGTCTTGTGGAATTCAGCCAAGGCAGCCGACGGCAAAATCTATGGTGTGCCGCAGGATGCGGAGATCCGTATGTTCTTCTACAACAAGGACATGCTGCGCAAGATAGGGAAGGACGAAGCCTTCATCGAAGGCCTGCCAGCCAAGGTCGAGGCGGGCGAATTCACGCTCGATGACCTGACCGCCCTTTCCAAGGAAGTCGTCGATGGCAAGGCCGCAGATTACGGCATGCTGCATCGCCCGAATGTCGGTATCGACTACCTTATGGTCTTCCAGTCCTATGGCGTGAAGTTCATGGACGAAAAGTCGGGCAAGCTGATTTTCCCGAAGGCCGAGATGACCAAGGCGCTTGGATGGTACGAGCGTAACGCCAAGCAGGGCGTGACCCCGGTCGACAATACGGCCATGAGCTGGGACGCCATCCAGGGCGCCTTCAAGCAGGAAAAGGCCTTTGTCTTCCATCAGGGCGTCTGGGCCGTTGCATGGCAGGTTGGTGAAAAGAACGGCGCGACATGGCCGACCGACAAGGAAGGCTATTTCAATAAGATCGGCTGGATTCCAGCACCTGCCGCAGAAATAGGCGGCAAGCCTGCCAACCTGTCGCATCCGCTTCTCTATACGGTAAACGCCAAGAGCAAGAATGCCGAGATTGCTGCCAATCTCGTCGCGCTGGCGACACTGCCTTACTTTAGCAACGAACACGCCGTTACCTCTTACCACACGGCCATCAGCAATGCGCAGACGGCGATGCCGAAATACAAGGACAACTGGGTCCTGTCGGCTGCTTCGCCGATGATGGAGCACGCCCAGTTCGTGCCGAACCACACCAAGTTCGGCAGCTACAACAAAGTTCTGTTCAGCGGCCTGCAGGCTGTCGAAACTGGAAAGATGACGGCCGAACAGGCTGTCGAATTCATCGCGGACGAACTCGAGCTGCAGTTCGGCGGAGATATCGAGATCCGCGCCGCCGCCAGCAACTGAGCCCAATCACAATCCGTGCCGCACGGCCTCTGTCGGGCGGCATCGTTTCTCCCATTGGTACCTTTTAATGTCGAATTTCCAGCTCAGGCCTCATCGGCCCGCTCGGCCGCTGCTTTATCTCGCACCGGCCACCGCGCTCCTTGCCGTGTTTTTCCTCGCACCAATCGTCGTCAACGAGGTTATCGCCTTTACTGATATGGGCGCCAATCTTCGTGTCGGTGAATTCACCGTCAAGAATTTCGAGCGGATCGTGCAGCGTGACGCGCGCCTGCCCATGGTATTGCTGACAACGCTGGTTTACGTGACCGCCACGCTGTTCATCTTCAATGTCGGCCTCGGTGCGCTTCTTGCGATGACTTCGACGGCAATCCCTGAAAGGCTCGGCAACTTCTTCCGTGGCCTCTGGCTCCTGCCGCGGATGTCGCCAGCCGTGCTCTACGGCATATTGTGGATCTGGATTGCCGATCCGTCGCCGTCTGGCCTGCTCAATCAGGTCACCGGAACGTTCGGCCTGCCACCAATCAATCTGCGTAACGATTTCCCGCTCTTCCTCGTCATCCTGGCAAATGGTGTGGTCGGCGCCTCCTTCGCGATGGTCATTCTCACCTCGTCGGTTCGCTCCATCCCCTCGCATCTGGCCAACGCCGCACGGGTCGATGGCGCTAGCGAATGGGGCGTCCTGCGCCATGTCGTGGCGCCGGCGTTGTCGCAGCCGATCCGCTTCATCACGATCTATCAGGCGCTTTCGCTGATGACGACCTATGAATATATCCTGTTGATCACCGGCGGCGGCCCGGTCTACGATTCCACGCCTTACGCGCTCTATATCTATCGCCGCGCATTCGAAAACGGTGCTTACGCCTACGGCGCTGCGCTGGCGCTCGGCCTGATGGTGATCGGCATCGCCTTTACCCTCCTGCAATGGCGCATCACCAATATGCGCTCCACCTTCGCCGCTCCAAAGATCGAGGTGCTGTGATGGCTCTTGCTCAAATGAAGACATCCCCGACCGTGTCGGCACCAGTCACGCACGATGACTGGGCCCGCCTGGAACGGCGAGGCGCGCTCAATCGCGCTGGGTTCCTCTCGGCGATCATGATCTTCCTGACGATCGTGTCTGTCCCGGTACTCCTGCCTTATTTGTGGCTGCTGGTGAAGTCTCTGACCTCTTCGGACAGTGAGGTCAGCCGAATGATCCTGTGGCGCAGCACCGCGATCGCGGCTGTTGCCTATCTCGGCGCCATCTTGCTGGCATTGCTGGCCGACCGGCTGCGCAAGCCGGCGCTGTCGTGGGCAGCACTTGGTATCGTGGTCGTTATTCTGGTAGCGATTTTCCTCGCACCATACCTGACATTCGACAATTACCGGTTCCTTTGGACTCGCGATATTGAAGGCACCGGCACAACGCGCATGGACCTTATGCCATCGGTCTGGGCGGCATTGGGCAGTTCTCTAGCCTTTGCCATCGCTCAGACGCTGATCGTCACGCTTGTTGCGACGCCTGCGGCCTATGCGCTCTCGCGTTTCGCCTTTGCCGGCCGTGAGAACTTCTTGCGCGGGCTGTTGCTGCTGCACGCCTTTCCGGCGCTGGCGCTCACAGTCGCAATCTTCATTCAGCTGCATTACATGGGCCTGCTTAACAGTCTCATCGGCGTCGCACTGGTCATGAGTGCGCTGGAGCTGCCTTTTGCGATTTTCGTTCTCAAAGGCTTCTTCGACAACGTTCCCTGGGACATCGAGATGAGCGCCGTGACCGATGGCGCCACCCGCTCGCAGGCCTTCCGCATGGTCGTGCTGCCGCAGGTGCGTGGCGGTCTGATCGCGGTCGCCACCTTCACCTTCCTCAGAGGGTGGGAGGAATATGTCTTCGTCCAGACGCTCTTAATCGACAAGAGCCAGATGACGATGAGCCTCTACCTCTTCTTCGTCGCACAGGACAACATGGGCGCGGATTACGGCATGATCGCCGCCGTCGGTATCGTCTACCTCCTGCCTGTGCTGATCCTTTACAACTTCACGCAGAAATACATCACCCAGATGAGTTTCGGCGGGATCAAGGGCTAACACTTATGGCAAAAATCACCCTCGACAACGTCACCAAGAACTGGGGCGAAACGCAGGTTCTCAAACCGATGAACCTCGAGATCGAAAACGGCGAATTCGTCGCCATTCTTGGTCCTTCCGGCTGTGGCAAATCGACGACGCTTTTCCTGCTGGCCGGTCTTTACGCGCCAAGCGCCGGCGAGATCGCTTTCGATGGTCACAACGTCAACCGCGTCGATGCGCGTGACCGTAATGTCGGTATCGTATTTCAGTCGTATGCGCTTTACCCCAACCTGACGGTGCGGGAAAACATTGCTTTTCCGCTTCGCTTCAAAGCGATGGGCAAGGAAGAGGTTGCTCGTCGTGTGGAAGAGGCGACAAACCTTGTGCAGATCAGCGCATTGCTCGACCGCCGTCCATCGCAGCTTTCCGGCGGCCAGCAGCAGCGTGTAGCACTTGCCCGCGCGCTGGTGAAGGAGCCGAATATTCTCCTGCTGGATGAGCCGCTGTCCAATCTCGATGCCACTTTGCGCATCACCATGCGGGCGGAGCTGAAAAGCATCCAGAAACGTCTGGGCTTCACCACGCTGATCGTCACCCACGACCAGATCGAGGCGATCACCATGGCAGACCGGATCATCTGCATGAACAATGGCGAAATAGCGCAAATCGGCACACCGGACGATCTGCATCGCCGTCCCAACAATTTGTTCGTGGCAGGCTTTATCGGCGCGCCGCCGATGAACCTCCTGAAGGGCAATGCTGATGGCCGTCGTCTTCAGGTCGCAAACGCCTCGTTTAATTTAAACGCGGAATGCTCCGGCGCCGTAACCTTCGGTCTTCGCCCGGAGGACATCACGCTTACGTCGGCTGATATAGCGCCATTTCATGGAGAGATTGTCACCGTTGAGCCGATGGGCCGTGAAGTCTTCTACACGATCAGTACGCCAGCGGGTCTCATCCATGCGCTGGAATATGGCGAAACGGTTCGGCATGCATCAGGCGCCACGGTCGGCATCACGTGCAAGTCCGAACTGACGCTTGTGTTCGACGCGTCGGGGAATCGGATCGCCGGTATCCATGCCGATCTTTCACACCATACCGTAGGTCGCGCCCGCGTGCTCGCACCCGCAAACTGACAGGAATCTTCAGTGACCAAAATTGTATCGCATCGAGGTGCAAATAAGTTTGCGCCGGAAAACACCTTTGCTGCGGCCGATCTCGCTTTGGAGCAAGGGGCTGATTATATCGAACTCGACGTGCGCGAAAGCGCAGATGGTGTGCTCTATGTCATCCATGACGAAACGCTGGACCGCACCACAAACGCCAAAGGTCCGGTCGGTCATATGCTGTCAGGCGCGATCGACACGCTCGATGCTGGTAGCTGGTTTGATGAAAAATTCAAGGGCGCCAAAGTGCCGAGGCTTGATGTCTATCTCGAACATCTGCGCGGTCGCGCCGGTGTCTATATCGAACTGAAATACTGCGACCCGGCCAAGGTCGTGGCACTGGTGCGAGATCTGGGCATGGTGCGCGAAACGTTTTATTTCTCCTTCTCCGAGGAGATGCGCCGCGACCTACAAATGATTGCACCGGAATTTCGCAAGATGATGACGCTCAACATCGCCAAGTCTCCCTCTCTGGTCGGTGCAGTGCATCATGCATCGATTATCGAGATCACACCCGAGCAAATGCGCCGCCCTGGCATCATCGAGGCAAGCCGCAAGGCAGGCCTGGACATAATGGTCTATTATGGGGGCGATGACATTGCTGTGCACCGGGAGATCGCTTCCGCGGGCGTCGATTACATCAATCTCGACCGTCCCGACCTGTTCGAGGCTGCTCGCGGTGACATGAATGGGGTTGCTGCCTGATGCAGATTGCAGTGGTTGCCGATGTTCATCTCCATGATCTCTACGGCGGCTATGGATGGATAGAGGAGGGCAGTGGCGATATTGCCCTTCGCACGTTTGAAGAGACGATGGCATCCACGCGGGTGTTCAACGAAAGCCATGCGGCATTTATGGCTGTTTTGGATGATATCGTGAGGCGCGGCATCCGGGTTTTGGTGCTGTTAGGCGACTATTCAGACGACGGTCAGCCAGGCGCCGTTGCGGCCTTGAAGCGCATTCTTTCTTCATATGAGGAACGGCACGGTATGCGGTTTTTCGTGACGTTCGGAAATCATGATTGTTTCGGCCCCGCGACGCGTCATCAGGCTAAATGGCTGACAAAGGGCGATGGCCTTGATCCGCTTCTCGTCACGAGTAATGATGAAACACCGGCGCCGGCCGTCTTTCAAATCGGAATGCTTGGCATGTCGACCGCGGATGCGGTCGAAGCCATGGCGAATTACGGGTTCATTCGGCCTGATAAAGTGCTTCATTGGGAAACACCCTTCGGCCACAGTGACGACCTGGCAAGAGGGTATCCTGTAGACAGCAACCCTGCAGGTCTTGATTTCTCCTATCTCGTCGAACCTTTGGAGGGCCTCTGGCTTCTGATCTTGGATGCTAATGTTTTCCACCGTGAAAATGGTGCTTGGCAGGTGAGGTCGAATGCAGCATGGGATCATGTTTTGAAACAACGCCCGTACATGCTGAACTGGATCGCGAATGTGGCCGAACGCGCATCGCGCTCGGGCAAGATGCTTCTGGCATTTTCTCACTATCCAGCCTTGCCTTTGGCAATGACCGGCAAGGGCAACATGCGCAGGGCAGCCAGCACGCCGGATTGGTCAAAACGGATGCCTTCACTTGAAAGCGGTCGTCTTTTGGCTCAAGCCGGTATCCGCTGGCATTTTAGTGGCCATATGCATGTAGCAGGGCGAATAGAGTACGACAGCCTCGTCAATCTGGCAGTTCCATCGCCAGTCGCTTATCCCGGTGGATATGTTGTCGTCACCTGTGGTGAAGGAAGTGTTGATTGTGAATTTGCCCGGTTAAAGGATGTGCCGGGTTTCGACACGGCAACTGCTGCCTACAATGCACAAGTCCGGCGGGCAGACATGGGGCCAGCTTTTCATGAAACAATTGCCGCCAAAGACTATAGCGACTTCCTACATGCTCATCAAAAAGGGGTCATAACCTCGATACATCTTCAGAAGGATTGGCCACCGGGTATCGTTGAAAGTCTCAACATACCAGTAAGACAATTGCTTAGTGCTGCTCCTTACCTCGCCAGTCAGTTGAAACATTGGCCCGACATTGGAGAGTTTCAGCTAGCTCACATGCTGGAGGACTACTACTTCATCCGGTCGGGAGGTGAGGAAACAATGCGCGCACTGCCTGACGAGCGCATCTCGTTCTATCGCCACTTGGGCAACGCGCTTCATGCCAGCGGCACGACAGGAATGCCCATCGAGTATCTAGCTACCTTGCTCGCCGCTTTATTGTAATTCCACTTTATGGGTTCGTTGGTTCATATCCCTTCAAGAGTGGAGAATATTCGGACGTCGCTCTAAGTATTCTTCGATAATGAGAAAATTCAAGTTCGCCGCTTGATCAGTCGCATGTGCTTGATGATATGCCGGCCTGACCCCTCAACATGTTGGGCAATAATGCCGCTGCGCCATCGGCATCTTGGCTCTCGATGCAGTTAAGCAAACCGCGGTGCTCGTTTATTACGCTTGTTTGGCGGCTTAGTGAGGTCGGGAACTGCCGGCTGATGGCGGAAATGATTTCCCGGTGTCGCCACCATAAGTCGACCGCGTGGCGGTTGTAGTGACGCTCGTACATGACCTGATAAAATGCCATGTCTAGCTTTGAATGAGCATGAGGATCGGCAAAATTCAAATCCTCCATCCGCGCCTGCAAATCTTCCAGGGCGTTGAGATCCGCCTTGGTTGCAAGGCCCACGAACCAACGCGTCAGGGCTGGCTCGATCAGAACCTCGATCTCAAAAATATCGCGCACGAAGGTTTCGTCTATCGCCCGCACACGCGCGCCGCGGTTTGGCATCATGACAACAAATCCCTAGCCACGAAGTTGCTGCAACGCCTCTCTTACGGGGTTGGTCGACGTTCCCATCCGTTCGGCAAGTTCGGAAACTTTTAGCAGTTCATTTGCGACGAACCGGCCCTGAATGATGTCGTCAGAATCCGCTGATTGTTCCAATGACAGCGGAAGTGGCGCCAAATGGTTTTGGCACCACTCCGAGTTAAATTGTTACGTTATTCAGGCGGCCCACTGTCGCCGCAGATCGGTGTCAGAGGCTTGCCCGCCATGCAAGTCAAACTGGGCCAGCAACTGATTGAGCGCGGCAGCTTCTCGCGCAAGGCTATGGCTGGCCGCGGTGGACTGCTCGACCATGGCTGCATTCTGCTGAGTTCCCTGGTCCATCACGTTAACCGCGGTGTTGATCTCCTGCAGTCCGGTGGACTGCTCACGAGATGATTCCACGATCGCATTGACATGACGGCTTATTTCCCGGACCTCGTCGACAATGGTGTCGAGTGAGTTTCCTGTCTGCTTTACAAGGCTGACCCCAGTCTGAACTTGCGAACCGGACGCAGCGATCAGTGTCTTGATCTCTTTTGCAGCTGTCGCTGAACGTTGAGCGAGTTCGCGAACTTCCTGTGCAACGACTGCGAACCCTTTGCCTGCTTCACCGGCGCGAGCAGCTTCAACACCGGCATTCAAGGCTAGCAGGTTGGTCTGGAACGCGATCTCATCAATAACTGAGATGATGTTGCCCATTTCACCTGCGGATTTCTCAATAGCCATCATGGCCTGCACCGCGTCTTGCATCAACTCGCCCGAGCGTTCGACCCCGCTTCGCGCTTTTTCAACCAACTTGCCTGCGTCGTCGGCGCGTTTGGCTGAGTCCCTTACGGTCGTGGTGATCTGTTCCAGCGCCGCTGCCGTTTCCTCGACAGATGCAGCCTGCTGTTCCGTGCGCCTCGACAGATCGTCAGCTGCAGATCTAATTTCATTTGCGCCAGCATCGATGCCAGCCGCGTTCTGTCCAACGGATTTGAGAACCGAGTAGAGTTTCTCGACAGATCCGTTGAAATTAGAGCGAAGCTCGTCGAGCGTGCCCGTGAATGGAGTACGGATTCGGTGAGAGACATTCCCGTCGGCCAGAGCTTCCAGACCACCGCGGAGCGCGTCGACCGCGAATTTCGTGTTCGCTGCATCTTCCGCTTTCTGTCTCTCCCGTTCCAGTCTCTCGTTTTCAGATAAGACACGGTCAGCATCTGACTGTTTTTCAAGACGGTTCTTTTCGATTGCATTGTCACGGAAAACCGCGACTGCCGACGCCATGCTGCCGAGCTCATCACGTCGATCGGCACACGGAATGACCTCATCGACTTTTCCAGACGCTAGCGACATCATCCGTGAGCGCAGACGCTCGATCGGAGACGTGATCTCGCGTTTTGTGACAAACATTGCCAAGAAAAGCGTTAGTGAAAAAACCCCGGCGAGGGTTAAAAGGGTATAAAGGATCGTATCATTCGTCTTGTCGGAGAGTTCCGCGGACCTGATCTTGATGCCATCGCTAGCGCCATTGATCCACGTTCTCATCTCACCGATTGTCGTGGCAGTTTTCTCGTCAGCCTGAACAAGGAGCGCTTTTGCCTCCTCATCTCGATTGGCCGATCCTGCCGCTACCGCCTTGTCGGTAATCTCGATGATTGATTCAGCCTGAGACTGGAGAGCACCGAGCGTCTGGCTCTCTTCCGGAATCAGACTTTCGGCATTGTCGATCAGTTCGTGAAGTCTTGTTTTGCTCGCAGCGTAGTCATCCGTCGCTCTCTTCATTCCCGCTGTACCAGCGTCGTAGAGAAAGACCTGATATGCGTCATAAACGATTGCGACCAGGCGCTGGCTGGCGATCGCCATATCGATCTCCGCGTTGCCGTCATTGGCGATGAAGTCTGAGTATTCGGTGTCGGCGGATTTAAAGTTGCTTGAGACATAGAGAGCCCCTCCAATGCCGATCAGGCATGTGGGAAGGACCAGAGACAGGACTTTCGTCCTGATCCGGAGGTTTTGCATGAGGGACATGGGAACACTTCCATGAATAGGGGTGGGAGACGCAAAAAAACGGAGTGGACATCATCGTCCGCGTTTCAGAGCGGCTTCTGCCGTTCGCGCCTCTACCCCAAGATTATGGGGGATAATTATCAGTTAAAGAATTAAAGTGTTATTAAGCTTATTCTGGGTTGAGTTGTGAGCTTTTCGCGATACTCAAAGCAACCCTAAATAAACACTTCCTGATGTAAGGCGATGTTCAAGGAGGTGGCGCCAAGATCGTCGGGTGTCGACAGGGTGAATCGAAACGGACGCTTCGGTTCATTTGGAAGAGCGCCTGGCGAAACACGCCGGTATTGGCATTGAGGATGGCTAGATATCATCATGGACAGGCTGGGCGGCATGCAGCTGGGGCGCTCAGCAAACCGGAAGACGTCGCAAAACCCGATTGCTTTCCTCCTTCAGACCGCGCAGCTTTGATCACTCGGACCGAGTAAAAAAATCGACGGAGGGACGGCGTGAAGACGATTAACACCCAACCCAGCTTCGTCATAGCCTAGACGGCTCAGTAAACCTCTCCGTGGATGAGAGCCCCTTCATATCCGTCATATCTTGAATGCTAATGCATTTATGCGATAGGTGGCGGGTCGAAATCGCTAGGGTAGGGTGCTTGGACAGGAATAACAGCAAGTCAACTGAGGTTGGTGAAAACCGGGGACGTATGGCTGCGACGCCTGGCGAAATCACATCTCTCGGTTATCGGGATGTATTCTGGCGCGTATTCGCCGGGTTTACGGAAGATCGCGTCACGTTGGTCGCAGCTGGCGCGACCTATTACCTTCTGTTGGCTCTGTTCCCTGCTTTGGCCGCGCTCGTTTCGCTCTACGGGGTCTTTTCCGACCCTCTGACCATCGCGAAACATATTGCATTTCTATCCACGACGCTGCCTCCAGGTGGCTTTGATATCATCGTTTCCCAGCTCGATGCATTGTCACAACAGAAGAATTCCACTTTGAGTTTTGGCGTGATTACCGGCTTCATGGTGGCTCTATGGAGCGCAAATAACGGCATCAAGGCACTCTTTGAAGCGATGAACGTTGCCTATGGTGAGAAAGAGAAGCGCGGTATCATCCGGCTCAATCTGAATTCGCTGGGCTTTACTTTTGGCGCTTTGGTCGTTGCCATAGCGTTGATTATAACAATTGGTGTTGTGCCAGCCATTCTTGGTTACCTTTGGCTCGACCAGTGGACCGAATTTCTGGCCAAGATCGCCCGTTGGCCTTTTCTGCTCCTGATTGTCGGGTGTGGAATTACAATGATGTACCGCTACGGGCCGAGCCGCGAAGCTGCCAAGCTGCGCTGGATCACATGGGGTGCAACGTTATCGACCCTTCTCTGGCTGGCTGCATCATTCTTTTTTTCACTCTATCTTGAAAACTTTGCCGACTATAATGCGACTTATGGCACCCTTGGTGCTCTGATCGGTTTAATGGTCTGGACCTGGATATCGGTGATCATTCTGATCTTGGGCGCAGAGCTCAATGCCGAACTCGAACATCAAACAACCGTCGATTCTACCACTGGCAAGCCAGTGCCAATGGGGGAACGGGGAGCCTATGTCGCGGACACCATCGGTGAGCAATCGAGCTGACCTGCCTCTCATCATGTCCTTCAGTCCGGATTAAGGCCCGGCCATCTTGGATTTTCGCGCAATCATTGACCGGCTGGTGTTGAGAGATGGGCAACGGGGCCATGTTCATCGAACACTCGGGTCAGGCCGTTCTGATGGCGAATGATGTTGACCAGGGATCGCAGGCCCGGATGGCCATGGCGGCGACTGTCGTAATAGACATGGAATGGTTCGCCCGGAGAGGCATGGTCTGCCAAAACAACCTTCAAGTCGCCGTCCCTGATCTCATCTGCAATTCTGGCCTCCAACAAATAGGCTAAGCCGAGGCCAGCCTTTGCTGCCTTTATGGTGGTGGCCGTGTCGTTAATGGTGATCGAACCTGGCACTCGCAGCCTTATATTCCTGGTCCCATCAGATAGCTCCCATTTATAAGCAGAATTATCTCCAAGGAGGAGTTGGAGGCAATTATGTTGAGCCAGATCGTTGATAGAGTTCGGTGTGCCTTGGGCCTCAAGATATGCAGGCGATCCCGCGACCACCCAGCGTTGTGGGCCCGATAGGGCCAAGGCAACCATATCCTCCGGGACGTTATGGCCGTAGCGAAAGCCCGCATCATAACCCTCAGCGACAATATCGATCGGACGATCCTCCACGACGACAGTAATCCTGACATCTGGGCATATGTGTGCGAACTCTGGCAGCGCAGGAGCGATCATTAAATGGGCCGCATCAGCGAAGGCATTGATGCGAAGCTCGCCAAACCTTGCCGCGCCAGGGACGTTGAGCGAGTGCAGTGCTGCGCCGATGACGTCAAATCCTTCAGTCAGTCTGGAAGCGAGTTCCACCCCCAGGTCCGTCGGTGCCACGGCCCGACTTGTTCTGTTGAGAAGTTTTGCTCCAAGACGACTTTCCAGCCGCCGCATCGCATGGCTGGCTGCCGAAGGGGTTACCCCAAGTTCGATGGCTGCCGATTTGAAGCTCTGCCGCCGCACGATGGTAGTGAAAAGTCTCAAATCCGCCAAGTCGACGCGCTCGAAGAAATCCATGATGTTTATTTTTCATCGTAAGAGTGAACGAAGTTCATCATAAAGCATGAGGCTTTGGAGCTGGCAATTGCTATGACAGTGCCCGAGGGCTTTGAGGAGGAAGTAAAATGTTCGACGGGTTTGTCTTTAGCGACCTCAAGGGCAAGCGTGTTCTTGTGACGGGTGGCTCAACGGGAATTGGCGCTGCGATTGTATCGGCGTTCGCGGAGCAAGGCGCTCGGGTCGCCATTCACTTTAACGAAAGCCACGATGCCGCCACTGCGCTTCAGGGCAAGCATTCCGAAAACACAGTGCTGGTTCATGGGGACCTTGGCGCGCCGGGTGTCGGCGCACAGGTGGTGGACGAAGCCTCCCGTCTTCTGGGCGGGCTTGACGGCATCATCAACAATGCTGGCGGCATGCTGGGAAGAGTGCAGACCACCGAAGTCAGTGCCGAGCATTTCGACCGTGTTTTGGACCTCAATGCGAAGTCACTCTGGGAGGCAAGCGTCGCGGCTCATCGACATCTCGTTGCGTCCGGGGGTGGGTTCATTATCAACACGACGTCAATCGCGGCCAGAAATGGTGGCGGTGGCGGCGCTGTCCTTTACGCAGCGGCAAAGGCGTTCGTCAGCAGTTTGACCCGAGGCCAAGCCAAGGAATTCGTCAAGGACAGAATACGGGTGAACGCGGTCGCCCCCGGCCTGATCCAGACACCATTTCACGATCGGTATACGTCTCCGGAAATCATGGCTGCCCAGCGAATGACCATTCCCATGGGACGGGAAGGGACGCCGCAGGAGTGCGTTGGAGCATTCCTCTTCCTCGCCTCAGAGGCTATGTCCGGATACATCACCGGGCAGGTCATTGAAGTCAACGGCGGACAATTGATGCCATAAGGAGATAAGACATGAATTATAGAGAGTTTGGTAGAACGGGACGATCTGTCTCGGAAATCGGATTTGGTGCCTGGGCGATTGGCGGCTCATGGGGTGATGTGTCAGAGGCGGATGCTCAAGCGGCGCTTAACGCTGCCTTGGATGCAGGCACGACATTTATCGACACCGCCGATGTTTATGGCGATGGTCGATCCGAGAAGATCATTGCTGATGTGTTGAAGGCGCGCGGTGGTGAACGGCCGTTTGTTGCCACCAAGGCAGGCCGTCGCCTGTCGCCGCACGTATCCGAGGGTTACAACAAGGATAACCTGACCATGTTCGTTGAGAGGTCGCTCAAAAACCTCGCAACGGATTGCCTCGACCTTGTTCAACTGCACTGCCCGCCAACGGAGGTGTATTACCGCCCTGACGTTTTCGAGGCCATGGAATCGCTGATCAAGCAAGGGAAGATCAGAAACTACGGTGTTTCCGTCGAGAAGGTCGAAGAAGGCCTGAAAGCGATCGAATATCCGGGCGTCGCGTCCGTCCAGATTATCTACAACATCCTCAGGCAGCGGCCTGCCGATCTGTTCTTTGGCGAAGCCAAGCGTAAGGGTGTGGCTGTCATCGTTCGTGTTCCGCTTGCATCCGGTTTGTTGACGGGGAAGATGAGTGCCCAGACGAGTTTTGCGGCCGATGATCACAGGGCATTTAATCGCAATGGAGAGGCGTTCGACAAGGGTGAGACCTTCTCCGGCGTGCCTTATGAGGTTGCGCTTCAAGTTGTCGAGGATATCCGCAGGCTTGTTCCCGGTGACGCGACAATGGCCCAGTTCGCTCTTCGCTGGATCCTCATGAATGAGGCTGTCACCACGGTCATTCCAGGGGCCAAGAACGCAGCTCAAGCCAATGGAAATGCTTCGGCAAGCGGTATTAAGGAAATCTCGCCTTCCACGATTGAAGAACTCAAAGCTATCTACGAAAGCCGCATCGCACCCTACGTGCATCAGCTTTGGTAAGCGGTCTTCTGGTGCCTTGGCATATAGACCAGAACTAGGCTCGTTCGATGTGCCAGTCCCAGCGCATCGGACGTCACTCGCTAAGATGGTAGGCCGATCCATTCATTTTGCGGTTTAGAAGATCCGTAGCAATACGCGTTCTAAAATTGTCGCTGAAAGGTGTGTATCGGCAATGCAGCTTTCCCCACCATGGGCGCTGAAGGGTAACCCAAGCCGGACAGCGAAAGATCAATACGTGTCATCATCTTGCTTCAGAATAGCTGGAGTTATCCCTCCGCGCCGACAGGGGTAAAACTTGGAAGCCGGATTACATCCGGGAACTCAAGCCACCTCGTCGGAATGGTGGACCAGTTTCGAAGGACCACAGCTTTGTTTTTCACGCAAGTTCATGGGCTCGCCATTAAGGGCGTTTGTCGATTTCATCAAACCCGGTTAGATCCGAAATGCTTTCGACTGAATTCCAGGTTCGGCAGCTGTTGTTGAAGTAGCGCAAGCGGTATGCGCCGCTTCGATACAGAGACAGTCCAGCTTCTAACGCAACACCTGTTTCAATCGTAGAGCTTTGTTCGGACGCAGTGTAACCTTCATAATTGGTTTAGGCGCTTCAGGCTCTATCGTCGCCAATCGAACTTTTTGCAGTATCACGGCTAAGATGGCGACAGCTTCCATCATCGCAAACGCGTTGCCGATACACACCCGAGGCCCGGCTCCAAAAGGCATATAGGCGTAACGGTGTCTTGCTTTGGCTGCCTCTGCGTTGAAGCGATCGGGAACGAATGCTTCGGGATCCGACCATATCGAGGCGTGGTGATGAACCGCGTATATCGGAACGATTATCACGGTGCCAGCTGGTACGAGGTACTCGCCAAGCTTAAAGTCATGCAAGGCGGTTCTCGTGATGATCGGGGCAGGTGGATAAAGCCGCATCGACTCCGAAAAGACCTGGCGCGTATAGATCAGCTTAGAAACGTCTTCGGCTGTTACCGAACGCCCTCCAGTCACCGTATCGATCTCGGTCAGAACCTTGCTTTCGATGTCGGGATGTCGGGCGAGCAGATCGAATGTCCATGACAGACCGAGCGCGGTAGTCTCATGGCCCGCCGTAATAAAAGTCATGAGGTTGTCGACGACCTCATCATCGGTCATCTTTCTTTCTGTCTCGGGGTCGGATGCGGACAGCAGCATATTAACCAGATCATGCCGCTCATCAGGCGTGCTCCGTCGCTTCTCGATAACGCCCAGAAGGCTCGTTCGCAGAAACGTCACGGCTTCATCCGCTTTGCGGCGCCCTGGATACGGCACCCATTCCGGTGCGTGCAGAAGGCCGAGCGCAAAACTCCAACCGGTGGGACCCAAAAAGTCGGAAATGCCCGCCTCGACACGATCAACATCGATACCATTGCCGCCGGACATCATCGTCTCGACGATAATGTCGAACGTGGTGCGCATCATTTCATGGCCGATGTCCAGCGTACTCCGACTTTCCCGCAGCCACCGATCCCGGGTCCGCTCCGCAGCGGCAATCATTGCTGGCTGAAGCTCAAAAAGCTTCTCATGACGAAATGCGCCTGCGACCGACTGGCGTTGCCATTTCCAGTGCGCGCCATCCCCAGTCAACAGACCTTGGCCCAGCGCTGGCCCGAGGGTCCGTTGCACTTGATCCCCCTTCCAAAGGCAATCGGCATTCTTGACCAGAGCTTCATGGATAAGCGCCGGGTCGGCAAGATAGACCTTCATCTCTCCCGCCATCTTGGTGAAGACAAGCGGTTCCGTGAAAATCTCAGGTGGGAGTGCGTCCAGAGGGTTACGAACAACAGCCGCAAGCGCCTTTAGCGTTGATTGGTGTGTCAGCGGAAAGCTCTTCTTCGGTCCATTACTAGTCTTGCGAGCGGTGTCCATGCTGTGGCTCCTTGATTGCCAACCGGCAATACAGTACTTGTCTAAGGTGGGCGCCTTAATTAATTAAGGTGAGCACCTCATTTTTGCAAGGGGTAAGTTAGTTGAAGGCGGAGGTCGACGTGGGAACGACAAAACGAGTGAGCACGCGGGATCGTATCCTCGACGCTAGTCTAGTTCTTTTCAACGACAGGGGACCGGACCTCGTGACAACGGCCGAGATCGCACGCGCCGTCAGAATCAACGAGGGCAACCTGTATTACCACTTCAAAACAAAGGCGGCGATTTTGGAAGCATTGTTCCATAGGCTTGAAGGTGACGCCGCCTTGTTCATGAAAGAAGCCGCTGTCAGTGCCTCCGGCCAACCTGGTGTCTATTCACAGTTCATGCGCCGTTGGTTCTCAATTGTCTGGGACTACCGACATATGTTCCGTGATCTACCAAGAATGATTGCGATTGCACCTTCCCTGCTAGAACCAGCTCGGTCGCTCAGTCTTGGAATGCGGGTCGTCGTTGAAGCCGCGTTGCGCCAGATGAGTGATGCACACCGGATTAGCGTTCCTGACCTTGAGGTTCCACAGCTGCTTGCCAATGTCTGGATCGTCTCGACCTACTGGCCGATCTATCTCACCCTACAGGAGGGTGTCGAAGACCTTGGGCCGGAACATCTCGACTGGGGGTTGAAGCAGGTTGCGAGCTTGTTCAAACCCTATCTATCCGACGAAGCAAAGATTGAGCTGGAAACGATGCTTGGACTCTCGTTCAAGAGGGTAGCGATGGATTAATGGACCCGCATACGTCAATGACAAAAGGAGTCTAGGTCGAAAACTAAAAATTTCTGTCAGCTAAGATGCCGACCGAAGGCAATCCCTATTTGATCACCGGCGCTACTACTGAGTTGGATAGACACCAGATCCATCTACTGGCACGGAGCCGCACCGTGGTCCCCTTTCGGATACCTCGGCAGCCACACGGCGAAAATGCAACTGCAGTTCATTGGATGGCCCCAGTAGAACTCAAATTGACTGTTGAGTATTCTCTAGCCTGTGCCCCGCTGTGTTTTCGCATGTCCATGCCTGAAAGACGCCAGGCCTTACGCATACGACCAGCTCTGAGTCGACGCCCTACTTCCAGCTCATGTGATCTGCCGCGGTGCATCCGAACGGTGCTCTGTCTTCACCGAAGCGTCTTTTCAGCTGATCGCAGCCCCATCGGTTCAGCGGTACAGGCATCATATTGTTGACGTCCATGCTAGGAGATTGAAATTGTGTGGGTGAGGTCGTCACATACCAGAGCCAAAAAACGGCACAGGCCGACAATCAGCAAAAGCAACGTCTCGAAGAAAATTTGCAGTCCTTTCCAAGCTGGCATCATCTTCTTCTCTGCAATGACTGCCGGCGCTTGATCGATTCCAATTTGATTTGCGAAGGACGCCAGTGCCGCGTTTCGCTCTTCGTCGGTCAATTTCTGCCGCAAGCACGGCATATCGATGCTAGCGTCGACAAATACAAGGCGAAGTATCGCGGCATGGACGAGTCGATACCCACAAAGTGAAAGCGAGAACGAGAGCGCCAGACTGAAGAAGTTGCTCGCCGAGGCCATACTGGACAATGCGATCCTAGAGGATGTCGCTGCAGAAAAATAATGATGCCTGGTGTGACGCAGGATGCGCTGGCTCAAGTGTGAGCGCGGGATCGACTGAGCTAGGGTCGGGCGTCCGCGAATCCGCCAAAGATTTTGCGCATTTGTGAATTCAGAATTGTTCTAAAACAAAGTCATTGAAATCCTAATGGCCCTGTCGGAAATAGCTGACAAAATTTGTCATGTATTGCGGGGGCCGAACTTGATGCCGAATATGAGAATGAACGTCCGACAGAATCAACAGCGCCAATATCTTTCGGCGACGGCTCTGGGCGTAATCTTTTTGGTCGGGGCTTCGCCGGTTTTTGCTCAGGAGGCTGAAGAGAAGGAGACCGGCACCACTGTTTTGAAGACGATCGTGATCACCGCTGACGAGCAGTTGAAGCAGGCACCTGGTGTATCGACGATTACGTCAGACGACATAGCCAGAATGCCACCGGCCAACGATATTTCTGAGATTATCCGCAAGATGCCGGGCGCCAACCTTACCGGAACAACGGCTTCGGGACAGCGCGGCAACCAACGCCAGATTGAACTTCGTGGTATGGGACCGGAAAATACCCTTATCCTGATTGACGGCAAGCCGGTTCTTTCGCGCAATTCTGTTCGCATGGGCCGTGCGGGCGAGCGCGATTCACGCGGCGATACGAACTGGGTTCCCGCCGAAGCGATCGAACGGATCGAAGTTATCCGCGGCCCAGCCGCCGCCCGCTACGGTTCCGGTGCTGCTGGCGGCGTGGTCAACATCATCACCAAAAACCCTACAAAACTTTCCGGCTCGGCGACCACATATTTAAGCGTTCCGCAGCATTCCGAGGAGGGCGGTACGCGGCGCGGCAGCTTTATCGTCGGTGGACCGATTTCGGATACGATGTCGTTCCGCCTGACCGGCGGGTATGCCAAGACGGACGCGGATGATGCCGATATCAACGCGGATGCCAACGTCACCACGGATCCCGCCGCTGCAGGTCGTGAAGGTGTTGTTAACAAGGATATACGCGGCCTCCTTACTTTCGAGCCGACCGCCGATCACGCCTTCGATCTAGAAGCAGCTTTCAGCCGCCAGGGTAACATTTTCGCAGGTGACCGTCAGCTCTCTGCCGTCAATCCCACGTTGACGTCGATGATCGGAAAGGAAACCAATGTGATGAAACGCGGTACCCTTTCGCTGACGCACAGGGGGAACTACGACTTCGGTGATTCCAATAGCTATGTGCAGTGGGAGCGCACATTCAACAAGCGCCTTCTCGAAGGTCTCGCCGGTAGCTCCGAAGGTGCAATCAACACAGGCGAATTCGGCACAAGCCGGCTCGATAATCTGACGGCGAAATCCGAATGGGATATCCCGCTGGAAATCGGCGTGCCGCAGACGGTCACGCTGGGTGCGGAATTCCGCGGCGAATGGCTGGACGACCCGGTATCCACCCGTCAGGGCGTCACCACGGGTGTGACGATCCCCGGCGTATCCAACAGCGGACGCGATCCAAAGAGCAACGCCTGGATGATCGGCCTCTATGCCGAAGACAATATCGAGGTGACGGATGAACTGACCCTCACACCGGGCCTTCGTTTCGATCATCATAGCGAGTTTGGCGCAAACTGGAGCCCTAGCCTTAACGCCTCCTACGAACTGACGGAAACGGTATCGCTGAAGGCCGGCATCGCCAGAGCTTTCAAGGCACCAAACCTGTTCCAGCTGAACCCCAACTACGTCTATTTCTCAATGGGCAACGGTTGCCCAGTCGATTACCCGAACCTCGGTAACGGTTGCTATGTTGTCGGAAATCCCGATCTCGATCCGGAAACATCGATCAACAAAGAAATCGGCATCAATTATACCAACGACGACGGCTGGAATGCCGGTGTCACCTATTTCCATAACGACTATAAAGACCGTATCACAGCCGGTGTCGTACCGGAGGGTGTGTCGAACAGAGCCCAATATTTCCAGTGGTACAATGTTCCCGAAGCTGTGGTTTCGGGACTTGAAGGAAATATTGCAGTACCGATCAATGACGTACTGACCTGGTCCACCAATGCGACCTACATGATCGAATCGAAGGACAAGCAAAACGGCCAGCCGCTGTCGCTTGTGCCTGACTACACGATCAACACATGGTTGGAATGGCAGGCGCGTGAGGATCTGCAACTGACGCTTTCCGCGACCCATTACGGCAAGACCGAATCTCCGAAATTGCTGGCAACCACGGGCGCCACCGTGACGAATCCTGACCCTCGCGACCCCTATACGCTGGTTAATCTGGCGGCGAATTATGACATCAACGAACATTTCCGGCTCGGCGCCGGTGTCAACAATATATTCGACAAGCGGGTGTTCCGCGAGGGAAGTGGTAACGATGCCGGTGCAAATACCTACAACGAGCCCGGCCGCACGTTCTATGTATCGTTGACGGCGAAATTCTAGGCCTTCATAACCAAACCCGCTTCGAAACCGTCCTCATGGACGGTTTCCCCGCGTTTCAGGCATTGCGATTTCAGGAGCAGCGATTGAGCGATACGGCCTATATTACCGACATCGCGTATCTCCCGCGCTTCCACAGGGAGCACTCCCCCGCCTGGCTTGTCGCAACGTTGACAGCCTTGGGGTTGGCTTCGCCACCGGTCCGCGGCGCACGCTGGTGTGAGATCGGTTGCGGCGATGGTTTTGGCGCCTGCCTGCTTGCCGCCGCCAATCCTGATACGCATTTCACCGGTATTGACATCAATCCTGTGCATATCGACGCTGCGCGCCAGCTGGCATCGGAAACGAGGCTTGTTAACATCGAGTTTCATCTGCTGGATATTGGCCGTGATCAGCGAAAAGCCGCACCGTTTGAATTCATTATTGCCCATGGGATTTATTCATGGGTTGCGCCACAGACCCGCGACGCGATCATGCGCTTCGCGGCGCAATCGATCGCACCGAGAGGTGTGTTCTATCTCCACTACATGACACAGCCGGGTGCTGCGCCTTTCGCCCTTTTCCAGAGCATTTTCCGCCAGATGGTGGCTGCAGAAAACGGGCATATGGAACGCGGGATTAAAGCCGGGCTCAATCTTCTCGCAAAGCTCAAGGCGGCGAATGCCGGTTTTTTCGTCGCTCACCCCGCCGCCGCTTCGACGCTGGATCATCTCGTCAAGGAAGAACCGGCCTATATCGCCCACGAATATCTCAATGATCATTTTGCCGCGTTGCACGTTGCGGAGGTGATGAAGACGGCCTGGGATGCCGGATTGCGTCTCGCCGGCAGCGCGACGCCGATCGAAAATATCGACGCGCTGTCCGTTCCCGGGAGCGTCATGCCAATCCTGCAGGATATAACAGACGGCGCTTTGCGGGAAACGCTGAAGGATGCGGCAAGAAACCAGTCGCTGCGTCGTGATCTTTACATGCGCGAACCGAGGCCTTTGGATCCTGCAACCCATACGGCCGCATTGAACGATATGGTTTTTGGGCTGCTGCCTGGCGTGCCGGTTTCGGACACGTGGAGGATCGACACCCGCATCGGCCCGATCGAACTGCCAGCCGCCTATGTTGCGCCGATACTTTCGAGCTTGTCAAAGAAGCCAGCATCATTTGCGCAATTGCAGCATGCCGGGCCGAGCCCGGTGCCAACAGGACTTCTGAACCAGATACTGCACGCGCTCATGGGCGCAGGGATGGTTCACCCCTTGCCAGGCACGAACGCCGATACTACGGCCTGCGATCGATTGAATGCCATTCTGGCCGAGAGGATCCGCACCGGAACGAAGGTCCCGGCTTTTGCCGCACTGGAGTTTGGTTCCGGCTTGCCATTGAAGCTAACCCAGCAGTAAACCGGCACCGACCTATTTTGACAGAGTGAGGGCGCGGTCGCGAGCTGCTGCAAAACCGTTCAAATCTGCCCGGAACGCGACAGCTTTCTTATTGTCGGGGCTTGTTGCGATAAGGCGAAGCTCGGTTCCCATGCGCAGTTTCTGCAGGAGATCCTGCTCGATGACGGCTGCGGCGTGGCAGCCGTATTCGCTGCATCCCTGGATCGACAGAGAGGTGACCGGAGTCCCCTGATCGACGGCGATCTTTACGCCGTTTGCAATATCGATGCTGAAGGGAAGGGTAATGACCGCCTGGACACGGCTGGCATTAACCGGTGTCAATTCAATAGATGCGTCCTGGCTTGTACCTTCGAGCGTTAGCGGTTGTCCGATGACGCAAACTCTCTTCATGTTGATGACGCCACAGGTGAGTTGCCAGCTGCCATATGTTTCGCTGACCTGACTGTTTCCTTTGGAAGTGCCGGGGCCATTCGGCCTTGCGTCCTTTTCCTGCGCCGATGCCATGTCAGGCAGTAGGGCAACAGCAAGCGTTGACAGGAGAGCCATAACAGGTGCGATCTTGCCGATGCGGGCGGTTCGATGCTCCATTTTCCCAATTCGCCGGGGATTGCGTCTTGCCCAGAGATCGGAGGCTTTTGTCAGGCAATCCTCGAACTTTGCATCCACCTTGGCGGAAAGGGAGAAGAGGGCGGTTGCTGCCGTGTGAAGTATCACCGCCTCGGCCTTTTGATCACGCGCAGCACCCGACCAAACGGCACGCCAGTATTCGCGCTGGCTGAGCATGCCGGTCGTGCCTGCACGGCCCGTTCGGACGGCAGGCACAACGGTATCGACAGTCTGGCCCGAGGCAAGACGGAATATCTTGACTGCCTTGTCGGGAGTCAGTTCGGCGATATCGCGCGTAGAGCCGATAACCGCGATGTTCTCCAATTTAAGCTCACGTGCCGCATCGCGATAAAGATCGCGTCGTGAGGCTTGTGATGCACCAACGATCGAAGCAGGGGCGATGAGTGGATTGATCAGGTTGACGGCGGCGTTGAGTGGATTGCGCATTTGTAACAGGGGGTAAAGTGCCAGCAGGCTCTGGACTTGTGGGGCGATCGCACCGATCGGCATATAGGCGATATTGCCGTTCCGAAACGCTGCCTCGACCTCCTGCACCGACAGGCATACCGGTATGTCGGCGTCACTGCAGGCCGTTTCCAGCTTGCCGTTATCAGGTCCACCGCCAAAATGGCCGTGCATCAGCACCTTGTAGCCGGCCATGGCGACCAATCGGGCCGAGTGGATAAACCAAGGCGCGGTCTGCAGGCGTGGTGAAACATAGGCGGGCCAGTCCAGATCTGGCCTGATCGTGTTCCTGGATACACCCTTGATGGAATTCCTTATCCCGTCGGCGAAACCTGCAAGCTCACCCGCTGTCGGACCGCGATACTGGATCGTCATCAGCAACGCACCGATCTGGATCGGATCGCCCTGGCCTTCAAGGATGATCGACACGGCATCGCGTGCTTCATCCATTGTCAGAGGCCGGCTTCGTCCAGGTCCGGGCGCCGTGGTTGCGATATAGCGCGCAAGGCGCCGGTGTGGATCTGCGTTGTCGCCGATTGCAGCCAGCCGTCGGGCGTTGCAACTTGGTGTGGGAGCAGCATCCAACTGATCGGCAGGAGTGAGCTCCAACGGCAGGGGCGAGATCACCCCTTTGCCATTCCAGGCGTCACCTGCTGACTGCGTGCCGCGGGCCACCTGTCCGGTTTCGGTCGGCGAAAGCAAAGCGTCCGTCTCGACGCTGAAGGCGCGGACCCTGAGGCGAAGCGCTTCGGCTAGCGGCGTCGGTCGCATCCCGCGGCCCGTTCTCACAAGAATCGGATCGTTATAATGATCGCGAAGCTCACCCAATATACGGCTGACGGCAGAGACCTGCATGTCAAGGCTTGCCGCCGCGGCACTGACGCTGCCTTCGCGCAGAAGTGCATCCAGCGCAATCAGGAGCTTGATCCGCGACATGCGGGAACCGGCGCCTGCTGTCGTCATCACTGAGCCTTTATCCTTCGCCCCCATTCATCACCTCTCGTAACAAACGCCAAATTGCAGCTACGGCAAATTAGAATAATTCAAAAAAAACTTCGTTGACCGTCTGACCGGGTCTACATAACTGTACCCAAACGCTCAACTTAAATAATCGCATCACGACAAATGTGATTTCTCGCGATGCAGCATAAGGATTGATCATGGCTGTCTTCTCACGCCGTGCCGGTATTACGACACTCGTCGCAGGCATCGTTTCGCTTGTTTTCTCCGCAGGTACGGTCAACGCGGCCGACATCACCATCCAGCATGCGAGTGGTGAAACCGCTTTCAGCAAAACACCGGTGAAGGTGTTGACCTACGACATCGCAACGCTCGACACGCTGACGGCGCTCGGTATCGAGGTTGCCGGGGTGCCCGGTGGCAACAAGCCGGATTATCTTTCGAAATATGCAGGCGATGGGGTCGTCAATATTGGGACGCTGTTCGAGCCGGATTACGAAGCTGTTGCTGCAGCGCAACCAGATTTGATTGTCGTGGCCGGTCGCTCACGCGCCAAATATGCGGAACTTGCAAAGATCGCACCAACCATCGACATGACGATCTCTCCAGAGAATTTCCTCAGCGAAGCCGAACAGAATGTGCGCAAGCTCGGCACGCTTTTCGGAAAACAGGAACAGGCTGAAGCGCTTCTGGCAAAACTGTCGGCATCGAGGGCCAAATTGAAGCCGAAGTCCGCAACTGCAGGCAAGTCGCTGCTGGTGCTGACCACCGGCGGCAAAATGAGCAGTTATGGCCCAGGCTCGCGTTTCGGAATGCTGTTTTCTGATTATGGCTTCCAGCCGGCGGAAGCGACAGGTGTCAAGGGGACGCACGGCAATCCGGCCTCCTATGAATACATCCTGGAAAAGAACCCCGACTGGTTGTTCGTCATCGACCGCGATGCCGCGATTGGCCGCGAAGGCGCAGCAAGGACGATGCTCGACAACGAGGTTGTCGCGCAAACGACGGCTTGGAAGAACGGCCATGTCGTCTATCTCGACGCGACGTCCTGGTATCTCGTCGGCGGCGGCATTACCGCCATGCAGCGGACAGTCGACCAGCTGCTTGCGGCCGTCGATAAGAAGTGATTGGCGGGTTCACTATCCGTCTGTGCAGAGAACCGCGCTAAAGCGCGGTTCTCTTAGTTGATAGAGTATCAAGCCGTCGTGAAATCTCTCATCCTTGCATTGCTGCTGATCTTCTTCCTGGCCGCCGTTAGCCTATTCGTCGGCGTGAGCGCGGTGTCGCCGTGGTCCATTCTGGACGGCACTGCCGACCAACGACAGGTGATGATCCTTCTTGCCAGCCGCGTGCCGCGAACGGCAGCGCTTGTCCTGGCCGGATCGGGCATGGCGATCGCCGGTACTATTCTGCAGATGTTGGCGCGCAACCGCTTCGTCGAACCGTCTACGACCGGAACGGTGGAATCCGCCGGGCTCGGTATGCTGGTCGTGCTGCTTTTTGCCCCCGAAATGTCTGTCCTGGCGAAGATGCTGGTTGCCGCAGTCTTTGCGCTTGCTGGCACCGGTTTATTCCTGGCGGTGCTGCGCGCCATACCATTACGCTCCGTTCTGATGGTGCCGCTGATCGGCATCATGCTGGGAGGCATGATCAGCGCCGTGACGACATTCTTCGCCTATCGTTTCGATCTTCTGCAATCGATGGGCGCCTGGGCCAATGGCGATTTTTCAGCCGTTCTTCGCGGGCGTTATGAAACGCTGTGGGTCGCGTTTGCGCTGACGATTGCGGCATATGTCGTCGCCGACCGTTTCACCGTCGCCGGAATGGGCGAGGAATTTTCGACCAATCTGGGGCTTAATTATCGGCGGGTCATGGCGATCGGACTGTTCATCGTCTCGACGGTGACGGCAAGCGTGGTAGTGGCCGCCGGTGTCGTGCCGTTCCTCGGCCTTATCGTGCCCAATATCGTCAGTATGGCGATGGGTGACAACCTGCGCAAAAGCCTGCCTTGGATTGGTCTCTGTGGCGCCGGTTTGATCCTTGCCTGCGATATTGTCGGGCGTACGATCAATGCGCCTTTCGAGATACCGGTCGGAACCGTGCTCGGCGTCATCGGTAGCCTGTTCTTCCTCTATCTGCTCTTGAAAAGGCAAAGCCGTGCCTGACGAAATACGCAGAACCTCCCGATTAATCCTCCTATGCCTAGCGGCACTAGCGCTGATAAGCGTTGTGGCGTTCATGACGCTTGGTGCCAAGGGCAGCTGGTCCTTCGTTTTGAGTTTTCGCGGCACGCGACTGGCGGCGATGCTGATCGTTGCATTTGCGATTGCGGTTTCGACCGTGCTGTTTCAGACGATTACCGGGAACCGGATACTGACCCCTGCGCTGATGGGTTTCGACGCGCTCTATGTGCTTTTGCAGACGTCCATCGTCTTCCTGTTTGGTGCCGTCACGCTGACCGGGCTAGATCCGCGTCTCATGTTCATCGTCGAAGTGGCGATCATGGTAGGGTTTTCGCTCGCGCTCTACCGGCTTCTGTTTGGCACCGGCCGGCATAATGTGCATTTGATCGTTCTGATCGGTATCGTGCTGGGCGGGCTGTTCCGCAGTCTGTCTGGCTTTCTACAGAGGATCATCAGTCCCGAAGATTTCATCGTGCTTCAGGACCGGCTGTTTGCCAGTTTCAACCTAACGGATTCGACGCTGGTCGGCGTGTCCGCGCTTTTGATAGGCTTGGTGACGATCGCTATCTGGCGGATGTTTTCTGTATTCGACGTGATGATGCTTGGCCGCGATACGGCGATTGCGCTTGGTGTCGATCACAAGGCGATAACGATGAGGATACTTGTTCTCGTCTCGATTCTGGTGTCGATCTCGACAGCGCTTCTCGGGCCGGTGACGTTTTTCGGGCTGTTGGTAGCGAACCTTGCCTATATCCTGATGCCCGCCGCGAAACACCGGATCATATTGCCTGCCGCGGTTCTGGTGTCGATTATCTGTCTCGTGGGCGGCCAGACAATCCTTGAGCGGGTCTTTGCCTTCGACACGGCTCTTTCAATCATCATCGAATTTGCCGGTGGGTTGTTCTTCATTCTGTTTCTTCTGAAAGGTCGCGTTAGATGATCGGCATTTCCGGTGTCAGCAAATCTTATGGCCAGACGATTGTCGTTGATGACGTGTCGCTGACACTGCCGAAAGGCGGTCTTACCTCGATCATAGGGCCGAACGGGGCGGGAAAATCGACGCTGATGTCGATGATCGCGCGGCTTCTGCCTATCGATCGCGGCACGGTCATGGTCGATGGGCTGGACGTTGCGCTGACTGCGGGCGATGCGCTGGCAAAACGGCTGTCGATCCTCAGGCAGGACAATCATCTGGCGGCGCGGCTGACGGTCTTCGATCTCGTTTCCTTCGGGCGTTATCCCTACAGCCGGGGGCGACTGACGGTCGAGGACCAGGGACATATAGAGCGGGCACTCGCTTATCTGGGATTGGAAGAGCTGAAGCATCGGTTTCTCGACGAGCTCTCCGGCGGCCAGCGGCAACGTGCCTTCGTCGCCATGGTTCTGGCGCAGGATACTGACTACATGCTGTTCGACGAGCCACTCAACAATCTCGATATCCGACATGCGGTGGCGATGATGAAGCTGTTGCGCGATGCGGCAAAAGATCTCGGCAAGACGGTGGTCGTTGTGCTACACGACATCAACTTCGCCTCCTGCTATTCCGATCATATCGTCATCATGCGTAAGGGCAGGCTTTTCACACAGGGAGAGCCGGAGCAGATCATTCGCGAAGACATCCTCATCGATACCTACGAAACTGACTTCAAGGTGCGTGAGATGGACGGCAATCGCATCGCAACATTCTATTGAGAGCCGATCAAAACCTGCGTAGGCGACCACGTTTTCTATGTCGCTGTTTGAGGCCGATCGGAGCCCCCTGAACGTCCTGTTGATTTGATAGGATCTGTCACATCACGGTTTACGGAAAAACAGATTACTGGAGTATTGAAGGGGTGGGAGGCGGGTGCGAGGCAACGCGATCCTTTAGGCTATCGCTGCAAAAAATCGGGGATGCCCGATGGGAAGCAACGTTGGGTGCGGGGTCCCGTCGTTTGAACATGCGATATTGCAGCGTGCGGCCTGACGATGCGGCCAGATTGAAAAAATCAGGACTCTCTCTAAAGGAAAGACTGGCCATGGGCCTATCGCATCCTGCGCAGTTATACGAATTGGGCATTCCCTCTTCTTGAGATTACCGATCAGTCCACCCGTCCAGCGTTACATCAAAAGTCTGCTGGGCTATGATTTGCGTTGTTTCCGGAGTGGCGATCTGCGACTTACCAGACTCCATCCTATCCATCAAAGGGCTGCTGGCCTTCTAGGCACGGCAAAAGGGGAATAACGTGGCCGTTGGCGAATTCACCCTGTCAAAGCCAAAGAAAGCGTCGTCATATCAAGTACGGAAATCAAACCCTCATCCGCGGGTCATCTAATTCGATGTTGATGAGATGTAGACAACGCGGCTCGCTTTGACCGAGCTTGGTAGGCCATAAAGCTCTATATTTAGAGAAAGAAAAGGAGATTGGCTGGGGAACCTGGATTCGAACCAAGATTAACGGAGTCAGAGTCCGTCGTTCTACCGTTGAACTATTCCCCAACGCAACGAAGAGGATTGTTCCGCTTCGTCATGGGCGTCATATAAATGATTTGCTTTACTATGCAAGTCCAAAAATGCGACTGGCGATTAAATTCGGTGGTGATACCTGACTTTGCACGGGACAGCTTTCGCACGGTTCCGAAGCGGGTCGTCACTGGAGTGGTTTTCGTGGAATCGGTTGGCTCAGCTGCGTCGCATGCCCAGTAAAATTAGCCGAATGAAATCAGGCGCTGCACAGTAAGTCATACTAGGCCGTAAGAGTTTTCGCGGGCCCACTCTTTGCATGAATGCCGCATCTTTGAGTGGCGGCATTCCGCCCTTTGTTGCCAGCGCTGCACCGTAAGCCGCGGTTTCAAGTGGTCTGTGCCCGTAGCGGAGGACCAACATTGCGACCACCGGCCTGGTTTTAGCCTGAGTGTGTTTTGCCAGGCAGCTGACTGACCTTGAAAACACGGCCCTGATCGCTTCAGTCTTCTCCTGTGCCATGCGTGAAGTCGAGGACCATCCGGCCGTCGACTTTGCCTGCCTTCAAACGCGTGAAAATGTCGTTGATGTCTTCAACTGGAGCTCTTTTGGTTTCGGTTTTCACTTTGCCCTCCAAAGCAAAGGCAATTGCTTCCTCAAGATCGCGGCGGGTGCCGACGATAGATCCGCGAATGGTGATGCGTTTTAACACGATGTTGAAAATCGGTGTTTCGAATTCACCTGGAGGCAATCCAACAAGGCTGATGGTTCCCTTTCGGCGCACCATCTTGATCGCCTGTGAAAATGCCGCGGGCGACACCGCAGTCACCAGAACGCCATGTGCACCTCCGCCCGTGGCAGCAATCACCTGGTCGATTGCGCCGTCGTCACGCGCATTCACACACAGATCGGCGCCAAGGTCTTGCGCCATGTTCAGCTTGTCGGCGCTTATGTCGATTGCCACCACTTTAAGGCCCATGGCCTTTGCATATTGGATGGCGACGTGGCCCAATCCGCCGATCCCGGATATTGCGACCCATTCGCCGGGCTTGGCTTCGGTTTCTTTCAGGCCCTTGTAAGTGGTTACACCTGCACAAAGAATTGGTGAAATGGCGGTGAAGTCCACATTCTTGGGAAGCCGAGCGGCGAAGGCAGCAGATGCGATGACATATTCGGCAAAGCCACCATTGCGACTGTAACCGGTATTGTGCTGATGCTCGCACAAGGTTTCCCAGCCGGTTTGGCAATATTCGCAGCGCATACAGGCATCGTGAAGCCAAGCTACGCCTACCGCGTCGCCTTTCTCGAAGTCAGTGACGCCGGGACCCAGTTCGACGACAACCCCCGCCGCTTCGTGCCCGGGAATGAACGGTGGAGTTGGCTTAACAGGCCAATCCCCATCTGCAGCATGAAGATCTGTGTGGCATACGCCACACGCCATGACCTTGACCAGAATTTCCCCTGGGCCCGGAACAGGAATCGGCACGCATTCGATCTTCAATGGCTTGGTGAATTCGTGAACGACTGCCGCTTTCATGAGTTTTGACATAGAAGCCTCTCCCGCTATCTGCGTTGAAGCCAATTCTATTCACGGCAGAGAGTTCTTCATTGACCGATATCAATTCGGCAGCCCCGGCTCAGATCTGGCTAAAGCCTGCCGAGGTGAGCGGCAGGGGGTAGCCCAAAGAGCAATGAGCCGGGAGCCCCCGGCTTGCTCCCCGGTGGCAAAGATGCGTTTACGCTGCTGCTGCAGATGACATTTGCGCGAGTGACTGGGCAGGCAAGAGCTTCAGGACTTCGTTGGCAAAAGCGTCGGCATTGTGCAACGCCTTGTCGAGATTGCTCACCTGAGTGGGGGGCATCATATGCAGATAGCCGCTGAACTCGAACATGTCGCGAAAGGCCGCTCGCTCGATGATGGGCGTATCAAGAACATGCACATTCCGCTTTGCCAGAAGCGCCTTGGCTGCAAGCAAGGCGCGCGTCGTCACCATTGAGTTGACGCGGGAAAGAACGACCGAGTGCGGGATCTTGATCGATGCACGATCGTCCAGATAGCGCAGCAGTTCAAGGACTTGAGCGCCGCCCTGGGCATCCATGGTGCTTCCTTGAACAGGGATGAGCACATGATTGGAAAGACCCACTGCCGTTGCCAGCAGCGGTGATTGCGCTCCCGGCAGGTCGATGATGACATGGTCGAACTTTCTGCGGCTGTCTAGCACATGTTGCTGCAGGCTGGACGCGGAAACATAGGTTATGACCGACAGGTCGACGCGATGATCGGCGCCTTCGCGCCACTTCGACAGCCAACGCTGTGGGTCGGTATCGATGACGCAGACCTTCAACCCACGGCGAGCAAACTCAGAGGCAAGCAGCAAGACTGCCGTCGTTTTGCCTGCGCCGCCTTTTGTATTTGCGAATGTAATGACCGCCATAATCCGTTCCCGTAATGGGTGCGGCGATCATCGCCCATTTCAAGCTCCAGAATCATGGACCTTCGCCAATCATTGGGGAATATGGTTAAGAGTTGATAAAGAAACCTTACCAGATTTTTAGCGGCGACGGTCCTCGGCAAGGATCTCTCGGGCAAGCTGGTCGAGCGGTACGACCCGGTCCACGCCGCCGTGCGCGATGGCTTCCTTGGGCATTCCGAAGACGATGGAGGAGGCTTCGTCCTGTGCTATTGTGAAGGCGCCTGCCTGATGCATTTCAAGCATTCCGCGCGCGCCGTCGTCCCCCATTCCCGTCATGATGACACCCATCGCGTTGGAGCCCGCCGAGCGTGCGGCCGAGCGGAAGAGCACGTCTACAGATGGGCGGTGACGAGAGACAAGCGGACCATTCCTAACCGAGACATAGTAGCGTGCCCCCTGCCGTTCGAGAAGCATGTGCTTGTCGCCGGGCGCAATCAGGACATGCCCGCGCAAGACCGGATCGCCATCTTGCGCCTCTTTGATCTCGACGTCGCAGATCGTGTTGAGCCTTCTTGCGAAGGCGGCGGTAAATTTCTCTGGCATATGCTGCACGATGACGATGCCGGGCGAGTTCGCGGGCAACTTTTCAAGCATTTTGCGCAATGCTTCCGTGCCGCCCGTTGAGGCTCCCACGCAAACAACCATTTCCGTCGTCCGCGCCATGGCTTTGCCGGAGGGCGGGGGAAGGACGGCATCGGCCGTCAGTTTTGCCGTTGGTGCGCTGGCGACCGCACGTCGAGAGGAACGGATCCCGGTTACCCGCGCCTGGGCTGCGCTTTTGACGACCTGGCAGATGCGCTGGCCCGCTTCCGCCAGATGGTCGGCGGCGCCAATCCGAGGCTTGAGAATGACATCGACAGCACCGGCTTCGAGCGCTTGAAGAAGTGTCTCGGAACCCGCTTCGGTCAATGATGAGCACATGACGACAGGGATGGGATGCTGCGACATGATCTTGCGCAGAAACGTTATTCCGTCCATCCGCGGCATTTCGACATCGAGCGTTATGACGTCAGGCACGTCTTCCTGCATCTTCTTTGCTGCCATGAACGGGTCGGAAGCTGCCCCGATCACTTCGATGTCCGGATCGGACTCAAGCACAGCAGTGAGTGTCTGACGGACACTTGCGGAATCGTCAACGATCAGAACACGCGTTTTTTTTGCCATATGACTCTGCTATTGTTTCATGAATACGGTGTTGGCAACCTGCTTGATAGGTAGATTTATTCCTGTCACCGATTCCGAATGGCCGATCAGCAAGTAGCCCCCCGGCATGAGACATTTGCAAAGCTGTGTCAAAACATGTGCCTGTGTCTTTTTGTCAAAATAGATCAGGACATTTCGACAAAAGATGATCTGATAGGGATCGCCCACATTGTAGCTTGGGTTCATCAGATTGAGCCGGGCAAACCCGACTTTTGAGCGCAGTCTGGGGGTTATTCTGATGTCGCTACGTGTCTTGTCTTTCGGCATCATCACATATTTGCGGACCATTTCTTGCGGGACAGGATCAATCAGCTCACGCGAATATATTCCACTATGCGCTTTTTTCAACACGTCCGTCGAAAGATCGGTCGCCAGAATATGATAGTCCGAGATGACTCTCCTTTCCACTGCGTCGGCCATGACCATTGCCATGGTATAAGGTTCTGCCCCCGTGGAACAGGCCGAACTCCACGCACGCACCCTCTTGTGTCCCTTGTCAGCAAGCGCTGGCAAAGCGACGTTTGTCATGAAGTCAAAATGGTTCGGTTCACGAAAAAAGTCTGTCTTGTTCGTCGTGACGACGTCGATCAGAAAGACCGCTTCCGTCTCCATGCCCCCATGTCGAAACAGGTAATCGCAATATTCGCTGAAGGTCGGGTAGCCCGTTGCTCTCAACCGCTTACGAAGGCGCCCCTCCAGCATGGAGCGCTTCGTTTCCGGCATCTTGATACCGCAATAATTGTATATGAACTCCGACAACTGGCGGAAATCGCGTACACTGAGAGCGTCGTCGAACATGGTAGTGGCAAGGGCATTCAACTGCGATTACTCCATTACGCTGCGCGGACCGGTCCACTGATGACCTGGCTGAGACTGCCAGCTTCGGTCGAGAATAGTTCTGCAAGGTCGATGATGACGACGAAGTCTCCCTCGCGCCTGACGACGCCGGCAATGTAGGTCGAATTCCAACGGATCCCGATGTCCGGCGCGGTCTCGATTGCTTCACGGCTGAACGGCGTGACTTCGAAAACCTTGTCGGCTACAAGCCCCAGAGCCAGCACTTTCTCCCCGATTGGAATATCGAGAACCAGAATCCGGGTGTTTTGCGTTTTTACCGTTTTGCTCATGCCCAGCCGCAGGCGCAGATCGATGACCGGAACGCCATGTCCTCGCACATCTCTGAGACCCAGCAAGTAGTCAGGCCCATTTGGAATCTTGAACGCTTCCTCATGGTCGAGAATTTCGCGCACGACATCCACGGGGACGGCGAAAACCTCATCACCAAGACTGAAGGTTACGAACTGGGTGTCAGAAGATGTGCTGGCCATGTTTTAAGCGCTTTCCCGGAAATCCGCGTCGTTTGCGTCAGGCCCGCCCATGGACATATCCAACGCAAAGCCCTTGGCGCGTGCTTGTTGTGTTCTGACGGTATTGTCGGATGACCCCTTGCCGGTTCGCGTTATCTGAGCCGGGCTGTGTCTGACGAATTCAGGCTGCTTTGAAACGGCCTTCGCTCTCTGGCCATTGGCCTGGTTGACCTTGAAGAACGCGATGCTGGCCTGGAGTTCTTCGGCCTGAGCCGCAAGTTCTTCCGACGTTGCCGACATTTCTTCCGAAGCGCTGGTGTTCTGTTGAGTTACCTTGTCAAGTTGCTGAATAGCTTCGTTGATCTGGCTGGCACCGATATCCTGCTCGCGGCAAGCTGCAGAAATTTCAGCCACGAGTTCCGCCGTTTTGCGAATATCTGGAACAAGACGGTTCAACATTTCGCCGGCGTCTGAGGCTGCCCTGACGGTGTCGCTGGACATAGTGCTGATTTCAGCGGCTGCAGCCTGGCTGCGTTCCGCAAGCTTGCGGACTTCAGAGGCAACAACGGCAAAACCCTTACCATGTTCGCCAGCGCGTGCTGCTTCGACAGCGGCGTTCAAAGCGAGGAGGTCTGTCTGCCGCGCTATTTCCTGGACGATTGAAATCTTCTCGGCAATGGTTCGCATGGCAACGACGGCCTGACTTACGGCTGCGCCGCTTGCTTCTGCGTCGGTCGACGACTGACGTGCGATCTTTTCTGTCTGGGCCGCATTTTCAGCGTTCTGGCGGATATTGGCAGCCATCTGTTCCATCGATGCAGATGCTTCTTCCGTAGATGACGCCTGTTCTGTGGCGCCTTGGGACACCTGTTCAGAGCTTGCAGACAGTTCCTGGCTGCCAGAAGAGACATTTTCAGCAGCAGAAATTGAATCGGCGACGACGCCGCGCAAGCGTTCGATCATCGTATTAACGTGCTGAAGCAGCTGGCCGATTTCGTCTTTCGTCGTAACAGTAGCTGTTTCGGTCAAGTCGCCATCGGAAACCTTCCGGACAACATTGATCGCTTTCGTCAGGCCACGGCTGATACCGATTGCGATCCAAAAGGCAACAACCGTAGAAATGATTACCAATGCAATTGAAACACCAACCAGAATGTTGCGCGACTCTGTATATTGAGCGTTTGTCGCCTCGTCTGTCTGGCGCAAATCTGCAGTAATGATGCCCGTTAGCGCATCAAGGTTACGCAGCAGATCTTCGGTGAATTTCGCGCTCTGGTCCATGGAAATGGCACCAGCACGCGTATTGCTTTCTGTCGTATTCTCTGTGGCGAGCGCAAGAATTTGGTCCTGAATAATGACCCAGTTGGTATAGATCGCGGCAAACTTCGCTACGCTTTCGCGGATAACGGCGTTATCCTGTTCTTCGAACTCTGCGACTTTGCTTTCGATCTTGCGGCGCTCCTGATTGACCGTTTCCCGATAGCCGGAGATTTTCTGTGGGTCCGTATTCAGAATAGCGTTTTTCTCCGCGCGTATGGAGGACGAAACGCCTTCGGTTAGAGCCGTCAAATCTTGGAGGTTTTTCGCAGGGCCCTGAACAATCTCCGTAATTGCGGAGTTCAGAGATGAGAGGTTGAGTATGGCCATCGTTGCCATGCCGCCGGACATAGCGATGATGAAGGCAAAAGCCAGCGCCAATTTAAGTTTAATGGTGAAATGCATCGATCATTCCTTGAAGAAAGGGGGTAACAAGATAATTTATCTTTTTTGCTTCAGAGCGACGTGACGGGTGACACATTCATCCACACACTCCAGGAACGACGATCATCGTCGCTTGGTTGTTGCTCCGAGACGCATTTCTCGGAGCAACAGTTTTAGCTTGCAGATCACGCGCTTTCGCGGAAATCCGCATCGTTCGCATCAGGTCCACCCATCGACATATCCAGAGCAAAACCCTTGGCGCGCGCCTGCTGGCTGGCGACCGTATTGTCGGGTTTACGGACCGGCGCAGCTTTTGGTGCTGGACGTGCCTGTACCGGTGCGGGGCGCATTGGTGCTCTGGCCGCAGGGGCTGCGTGTCTGGCGCCTGCACGTTCGACCCTGAAAAATGCAATGCTGGCCTGAAGTTCTTCAGCCTGTGCTGCGAGTTCCTCTGACGTTGCCGACATTTCTTCCGACGCACCGGAATTCTGCTGGGTTACCAGGTCGAGCTGCTGGATTGCTTCGTTGATCTGGCTTGCGCCGATGTCCTGTTCGCGGCAGGCCGCCGAGATTTCAGAGACGAGTTCCGCGGTCTTGCGGATATCGGGAACCAGACGGTTCAGCATGTCGCCAGCCTCGGTTGCAACCTGGACTGTTTCCCCAGAAAGCGACGAGATTTCTGCTGCCGCAGCCTGGCTGCGTTCTGCAAGCTTGCGAACTTCCGAAGCGACCACCGCAAAGCCTTTTCCGTGCTCACCGGCGCGTGCAGCCTCAACAGCAGCGTTCAGGGCAAGCAGGTCTGTCTGGCGAGCAATTTCCTGAACAATGGAGATTTTTTCGGCAATGGTCCGCATCGCGGTGACTGCGCGGCCGACAGCCTCACCACTTGCTTCGGCGTCCTTGGAAGACTGGCGAGCAATCTTTTCTGTCTGCGCAGCATTGTCGGCGTTCTGCTTGATGTTGGCCGCCATCTGTTCCATCGAAGCCGATGCTTCTTCAGCGGAAGATGCCTGTTCGGTTGCACCCTGCGAAAGCTGTTCCGAGCTTGCAGACAATTCCTGGCTGCCGGAAGAGACATTGTCGGCTGCGGCCAGCGCATCTGACACGACGCCGCGCAGACGCTCGACCATGCGCTCCAGCGACATGCCAAGGGTGTCCTTGTCAGAAAGCGGCGTTGGCGTGATCGTCAAATTGCCATCGGCAATCTCGTTGGCAACACCTGCCGTATTGCGCAGATTTCCGGTCATGACGTTGATGCGGTCGACGAGGTCCTTGATCTCGTCATTCGTCTTGATGTCGACATCCTGATCCAGATCGCCGACGGAAACCGCTTCCGCAACGACCATGATCTTGCGAAGACCGCTGCTGATGCCCAGTGCGATCCAGAGTGCCGTACCGATCGCGATGATGACCGCCGCGATGGAAGCGGAAATCAGCAGCAGGCGCGTATTTTCATATTCCGTAGCAGCAGACTGCTTTGATTTCTCAAGACGCGTACGGTTCATTTTTACCGCTTCGTCCAGCTTCTGGGTCAACGCATTGGCCGCCTCGCGACCCTCCCCGGAAGAGTAAGCTGCTGCCCCGGCCGTATTGCCTTCGGCGACCAGCTGACGGACCCGCTCATCGCTTTCCTCGAAGCTCTTCGCTGCGTCCTGTATCGAAGCCCAGACCTGCTGCGTTTCTGGCGAGGCCGTTTTGGCCATGTCGTTGACGAGCGCATTCAGTTGCTGACGGCTCTCGTCACCAGCTTTCTTGAAGCTCTGAATTTCCGCAGCAGACGTGGAAAGGATGATGTTCTTCTGTATGCGTATAACGACCAGGGAAAGCGCATTTATCTGGTGCGCCTTGTCGAGACGGACAACTGTTCCATCTACAACATCATCCATGGCTTCCTTTGCCACGCTCAGACTGTAGATGCCGTATCCGGCGGTGCCTGCCAGCATCAAGATCAAAAATCCAAATGCGACAGCAAGTTTCATCTTAATAGTAAATCGCATTCTAGAATTCCTTCGAGAGTTCGATGACATTGTTGCGAGAGATGCCCTTGGCGTTCGCGTCAGCTTGTGACGTAAAAATTGCGCTGAGATTGGGAAGGATCACGAATTCGCTTCCCCTCTTTATGAGGCAGTTGATGTAGTCGGGTCGCCACCGCATTCCCACGCTTGGTGGTTGTTCGCTAGCCGTTCTGGAAAAGGTTGTGACCTCATAGACCTTGTCGGTCCGCAGGCCGACCAGCGTCCTCTCACCGTCGAGCGGAAGCTCGATGACGATGATGCGGCTGTCGATCGTCTTCTCAGCCGCGCCCATTCCAAAGGCTAACCTGATGTCGGCGAGGGGAATGACCTTTCCACGAAAATTGATGACGCTGGCGACAAACGGTTTGCTGCCCGGCACCGCCGTTTCCGGCAGGAGGTCGAGTATTTCTTGAACGAGAACCGCCTCGATGGCGAATGTCTCACCTTCTATGCTGAAGGTCAGGACCTCAAGGTCCTCGCGCTCGCGCCAGATATCTTCTGGTTGTTTCAAAAGAGGCTGGTTCATCCGGCAAAACGCATCTGCGCCTCCTGTTGTTGTCCTGCAGTTACGAGATGTCCAACATCGAGAATGAGAGCGACGCTGCCGTCTCCTAGAATGGTCGCGCCAGAGAAGGTCGCGACATCGTGATGAAGTTTCGACATGGCCTTGATAACCGTCTGGTGGTCACCAATGATCTGATCAACGACGAGGCCGACGCGCTCCGAGCCGGTGGATATGACGACCACCTTTTGAAACTGATCCGGTGTGGTGCCCGTCTGGAAGAGTTCGCGCAGCCGTATGAACGGTACAAGGCTTTCGCGCAGGGATATGAAGGAACGTCCTCGCGATTTGACATCATTCTCTGGAGACAGTTCCAGGCATTCTTCAACGGCCGAGAGCGGGATGACGTAGCAGCCGGTGCCGACACGCACGAGAAGACCGTCGATAATCGCCAGGGTCAGCGGAATGGCAAGCGTGATCTCTGAACCTGCGCCCGGTGCGCTCGTCACGTTGATCGTGCCGCGCAGGGCTTCGATGGTCTTTTTGACAACATCCATTCCGACGCCACGGCCGGAAAGATTGGTCACTTGCGCTGCGGTGGAGAATCCCGGTTCGAAAATCAGTTGCAGCAGTTCCTGATCGGTCAGCGTAGCGCCGGCCGCGATAAGACCTGAGGCTTCCGCTTTTGCGCGGACCCTTTGGCGGTTGATCCCGCGGCCATCGTCACGAATGGTGATCGTGACATCACCGCCTGTCTGGCGTGCAACCAGCGTAACCTGGCCTGTTGGTTTCTTGCCTGCGGCGATACGCTCGTCCGGTGTTTCAAGCCCGTGGTCGCAGGAGTTTCTGACAAGGTGAACAAGTGGATCGGCCAGTCGCTCGATCACCGCCTTGTCGACTTCAGTGCTCTCACCCTCTGTGACCAGCTCAATCTGTTTGCCGGTCTCGCGGGCCAGATCGTGAATCAGGCGGCGGAAGCGGCCAAAAAGCTGGGTAATCGGCACCATACGCAACACCATCATCGTATCGCGAAGTTCACCGGACAGGCGTTCGACATCCTCGGAGACGGCGCGGAGCTGAATGTCGACACTTGTATTGGCAAGCTGGGAGAGGCGTGACTGGGCAATGACCAGTTCACCGACCCGGTCCATCAGTTCGTCCAGGCGTTCAGCCGGAACGCGGACGTTCTCGGCGCTCTTGTTCTGCTTGCCGTCGCCGCCGCCCTGTGGCGCGGCTGCGTTCGCCTTTGCAGCTTCCTCGACCGGTGCCGGTGGTGGAACGATCTCACTCGAAACCGTAGCTTCAGACGAAATTTTCTTCACCTCGATGTCCATGTCGTCCATGACGAATATGAACACGTCATCAATGGCAGAACGAGGCTGGTCCGTGGTCAAAGTAACCGACCAGGACAGATAGAGATTGGCAGGATCAAGGAGATCGAGCGTGGGGATGGACTGGGTGTTGACAGTGATGACGCATTCGCCAAGTTCCGCCATCTCATCCAGCAAGCCAAGCGGGTTCGTTCCGTTCGCCATGGCATTTGCTGGCAGACTGAAGTCGATCTGCCACGTTGCGGTCGAAGGTTCTTCCGCCTTGGCAACGACAGGCGCTGCCGCACCGGCGTGGGATGCGGCACCATTGCTGCCGACAGCCGCTTCGAGTTTTGCCAACAGCGTGTCGCCGGTTTCGGGAAATGCGGTTGCCGGATTGTCGACCAGACGCCGCATGTGATCCTGTGCTTCGAGCACGGCCGCGATCAACTCGCTGGTGGCCGGTACTTCACCTTTGCGTACACGGTCAAAGGCCGTCTCACAGTGGTGAGTGAACGCTGCGAGCGCCTCAAAGCCGAACATGGCTCCGGACCCCTTGAGGGTATGCAGGCCGCGGAAGACGGCGTCGATCTGTCCCTGGTTGGAAAGATCATGCAACAGATCCAGCAAGCCGCTTTCGATCTGTTCGAAAAGCTCGGCTGCTTCTGTCCTGAAAACCTGAATGGGGTCCAGTATGGTCATCTACCAAGAACCTTCCTGACAATTTTGACGAGATTTTCTGGATCGAATGGCTTCGTGACCCAACCGGTGGCACCCGCAGCCTTCGCCCGTGTTTTCATGTCGGCATCGGATTCGGTGGTCAGAAAGATGATGGGGATGCCCGTGTGAGCGGGCGACTGCCGCAAGGCTTCGATCATTTCCAGACCGTTCATGTTCGGCATGTTCAGGTCGGTGACAATAAGATCGAAAGAGCCGCTTTTCGCTTTCGCAAGACCGTCGGCGCCATCAATAGCTTCCGTGATAGAATAGCCCGCATTTGTCAGGGCAATCTTGGTCGTCATTCTGATGCTGGCAGAGTCATCGACGGTGAGAATATTGGCGCTCATTGAATTTCCTTTCCATGCAGCCAGAAGAGGCGAGTGGCCTCGTCCATATTTGTGAGAAACCCGCCACGGCGAAGCGTGTCGATCACGCTGGGGGAGGCCGGTTTCGTCAGTGTGATGTATTTGCCTTCAGCCCGCGCATAGAGCCGGGATGCTTCGATAAGCTGAATAAAGCTCAGATCGACGTGAGCATCGTCCGGTATCTCGACAGTCACAGCGCTGTGCGTGCTGAATGCGTCGAGAAGGCTCTCATGCACAGCGGCGATGCCGCGTATGGAAAGAGAGTTGGGTAAGGTCAGCATTTCCGGTGTCATTGGGGGGAACGTCCTTGATTGCCAATTAGATGGATCGTGACGTCCAGTCGCTTTGTTCAAAGATCGCCGTGCGAAAAATTTCCCTATCGGCCGAGATATCGGCGGTGGAAATTCCGAGAAGTTGCCATTCGACCAAAACCCGTTGTTTTCGAAGCACAGGTTCTTGTACGCAGCAGTTGAAGAAAAACTTCAACCGCTCCGCTCACACATCGGAGACGTGACAACAATGCAGCAGCGCTCTTTTCGCAAAGGCGAAAAAGCGTTCAAATCCAGTACATGTTTGAAAATCGAGCTGGCATCATGCAACTCGTTAGATAGTGCGCGCTGCTTGACGCTGCTTTTGGTTTTTTTAGTCGCCTATCATTGGCGTTATTAGTATTGTGCTGTTAGTTAAGACGCAGTTAATCTGGGTTGCGATTAGTCGTAAGGCCTTTAATGGTTGTAATGATATTGCTTCAATTTGTTGAAATTTGCTCATATGTCTGGTTTTCTCTACCAAAGATATACACTTTAAAAAATGATTATTGCTTAAAAAAGTTGTATATTTTAGTCAGCACACCTCGACTTTATGTCTTTTGACTTCCCCTTATCTTGGCCGTCGCGCTCCGCAATCTGTCCGTCCGCAGACATAATTTTGAAGCTGAATTCTGCGCCAGGGGAAATCTCGGGGTCGGTGCGTCCAAACCGATAAAAATTGCCGCTATTGCACTCTTAGGCATCCCGATAATTTCCGAAAAATACTATAACGGCTTGTTTATAAACGATAAAAAATTCGCAGATTTTTTATTCAGATGTGCTGTTGCAGAACCGATATCTTTCGCATAGGTTTTTACGGCAACGTTTCAGTGAGGGAGGAGACTCATGCGCATTCGTTCTATTTTGGCCGCTTTGGCGGCCAGTGTCATGCTACCGGCAGGTATGGCCGGAGCCACTGACCTCGAGGTAACGCATTGGTGGACGTCAGGCGGCGAAGCCGCAGCCGTCGGAGAACTGGCCAAGGCGTTCGATGCAACCGGAAATAAGTGGGTTGATGGTGCGATTGCTGGTTCTGGCGGCACCGCACGGCCGATCATGATCAGCCGTATCACCGGCGGCGATCCGATGGGTGCCACGCAATTCAACCACGGACGGCAGGCGGAAGAACTCGCTCAATCAGGATTGATGCGTGATTTGACCGATGTTGCTGAAAAGGGGAAGTGGAAGGACGTCATCAAACCTGCCAGCCTTCTCGAGAGCTGCACAATTGACGGTAAGATCTATTGCGCGCCAGTCAATATCCATTCCTGGCAATGGCTGTGGCTTTCCAATGCTGCTTTCAAGAAGGCAGGTGTAGAGGTTCCAAAGAACTGGAATGAATTTGTTGCCGCAGCACCCGCCCTTGAGAAAGCTGGTATTCAACCGCTGGCTTTGGGCGGTCAGGCCTGGCAATCAAACGGCCTGTTCGACACCCTTTTGATCGGCATCGCCGGCAAGGATCTTTATGAAAAGGTCTATAAGGAGAAGGATGCCGAAGCTGCCGCTGGCCCTGAGATGAAGAAGATTTTTGAGGCTGCGGACGTCGCGCGCAAGCTGGCAAAGGGTTCGAACGTTCAGGATTGGAACCAGGCGACCAACCTTGTCATCACCGGCAAGGCCGGCGGACAGGTCATGGGAGACTGGGCGCAAGGTGACTTCCAGCTTGCCAATCAGAAAGCTGGCGTGGATTACACCTGCTTGCCAGGGCTTGGGCTGAATGAAATTCTCACGGCCAACGGCGATGCGTTCTACTTCCCGCTTCTGAAAGACGAAGCGAAATCCAAGGCGCAGGAGGTTCTGGCCGAGGTGATCGTAGCTCCCAAGACGCAGGTTGCTTTCAACCTCAAGAAGGGATCGCTCCCGATACGAGGCGATGTCGATCTTGCCTCCGCCAATGACTGCATGAAAAAAGGTCTCGACATTCTGGCCAAGGGCGAAATTCTGCAAAGCACCGATCAGCTGATCTCTGCAGACACCCAGAAGCAGAAGGAAGATCTTATGTCGGAGTTTTTTGCAAATGCATCGCTTACGCCTGATGCAGCGCAAAAACGCTTCGCCGAAATTATCTCGGCTGCCGACTGATCTCCGTCTTCCATGATTGCTGTCCGACAGGGCCAGCAATCATGGACACCTCCTTGCCAGGCGTTGTGATGTTCTCATGCATGCCTGGAAAAGTGCTGCGGGATGGCTGAATGCTACCCGCTGCACGATCAACCCCAGTGATTGATAAGGAGTGGCACATGGCACTGAAAAGCCATTCTGGTCGTCCAAACCAGCTATTCCGCAATCTCAATTCGAAGATTGCATCTATACCCATGATCCTGACCGCGATGGTCATCTTTCTGGGCGGAACGATCTGGACAGTCGTTTATTCCTTTACCAATTCGAAGCTGCTGCCGCGGGCCAGCTTTATCGGACTTGAACAGTATGAGCGGCTATGGGCTGCGCCGCGCTGGATCATTTCCATTCAGAATCTTGCCATTTACGGCATTCTTTCCCTTATTTTCAGTCTCGTCATCGGCTTCGTGCTGGCGGCGCTGATGGATCAGAAAATCCGATTTGAAAACACGTTCCGCACGATCTTTCTTTATCCTTTCGCTCTTTCCTTCATCGTTACCGGCCTTGTCTGGCAATGGCTGTTGAATCCGGAATTCGGCATCCAGTCCGTCGTGCGTTCACTCGGCTGGGAGAGCTTCACCTTCGATCCGCTCTACAATTCGCAGCTGGTCATCTATGGCGTCCTGATTGCGGCGCTCTGGCAAGGCACGGGCCTTGTCATGTGCCTCATGCTGGCGGGCCTGCGTGGTATCGACGAGGACATATGGAAGGCGTCACGGGTCGACGGCATTCCCATGTGGAAGACCTATATTCTTATCGTCATTCCCATGATGCGCCCCGTCTTCATCACCACTCTGGTCATCATCGCCAGCGGCATCGTCAAGGTTTACGACCTGGTCGTGGCGCAGACGAGTGGTGGGCCTGGCATCGCCTCGGAAGTTCCTGCCAAATATGTCTATGACTACATGTTCCAGGCACAGAATCTCGGGCAGGGCTTTGCTGCCTCCACCATGATGCTGCTTACCGTCGCAATCATCATCATTCCTTGGGCTTATCTCGAATTTGGAGGGCGCAAGCGTGGCTAACATCTCGACGCTCAACACTGTCGCTGCCGGCGCAGATGCCGTTTCCAAAGATCTGCAGGGACCGCGCGGGCGCAAGCCGCGTAAGCGCCTGTCCCGGCGAAACATCATGCTCTACGGCACGCTCACGCTCGCCGCACTCTATTACCTTCTCCCGCTGTACGTGATGATTGTCACTTCGGTGAAGGGAATGCCTGAAATCCGCATGGGCAACATCTTCGCTCCGCCCTTGGAAATCACGTTCGAACCCTGGGTGAAGGCTTGGGCCAACGCCTGTACGGGCCTCAACTGCGACGGGCTTTCGCGCGGCTTCTGGAACTCGGTGCGCATCATGATCCCATCGACCATCGTTTCGATCGTGATTGCCTCGGTCAGTGGTTATGCGCTGGCGAACTGGAAGTTCAAGGGTTCCGAGCTGTTCTTCTCGATCCTCATCGTCGGGGCGTTCATTCCTTATCAGGTGATGATCTACCCGATCGTGATTGTTCTGCGCGAATTGGGAATATACGGCACCCTGAGCGGCCTGGTCATCGTCCACACGATATTCGGCATGCCTATCCTGACGCTCCTGTTCCGGAACTACTTCGCCGGTCTGCCGGAGGAGCTTTTCAAGGCGGCACGTATCGACGGGGCCAATTTCTGGCAAATCTATTTCCGCATCATGGCGCCGATGTCGCTGCCGATTTTCGTCGTCGCGATGATCCTGCAGGTGACCGGTATCTGGAACGACTTCCTGTTCGGCGTCGTGTTCACCAGGCCGGAATATTATCCGATGACTGTACAGCTCAACAACATCGTCAACTCGGTTCAGGGCGTGAAGGAATATAACGTCAATATGGCGGCGACCCTGCTGACCGGTGCCGTTCCGCTGTTCGTCTATTTCGTTTCAGGCAGACTTTTTGTCCGCGGCATCGCCGCTGGCGCAGTCAAGGGTTAAGCTTCATGAATAAAAGCGTTTCCATTCGAGATCTGTCCCTTTCATTTGGCGCAGTCAATGTTCTGTCCGATCTCAATCTCGACATCTATGAAGGCGAGTTTCTTGTTCTTCTTGGCTCTTCGGGCTGCGGCAAATCCACTTTGTTGAATTGCATTGCCGGACTTCTGGAGCCAACGGAAGGACAGATTTTCATCAAGGACCGCAACGTTACCTGGGAAGAACCCAAAGACCGAGGTATCGGCATGGTGTTCCAGTCTTACGCGCTCTACCCGCAGATGACGGTTGAGAAGAACCTGTCATTCGGCCTGCAGGTCGCCAAGGTTCCCAAGGAGGAGATCGACCGCCGGGTAAAGCGTGCCGCCGGCATCCTCCAGATCGAGCCGCTTTTGAAAAGAAAGCCCGCCGAACTTTCCGGTGGTCAGCGCCAGCGTGTTGCTATCGGCCGCGCCCTTGTTCGTGATGTGGATGTGTTTCTGTTCGACGAACCGCTGTCTAACCTCGATGCGAAACTGCGCTCCGAGCTTCGTGTGGAAATCAAACGGCTGCATCAGGCGTTGAAGAACACGATGATCTACGTCACTCACGATCAGATTGAAGCGCTGACGCTTGCGGACCGCATCGCCATCATGAAAAGCGGCGTGATCCAGCAGCTGGATGACCCGATTTCCATCTACAACAAACCGAGAAACCTGTTTGTCGCGGGCTTCATCGGCTCTCCGTCGATGAATTTCCTGCGCGGCGAATTGGCCGAGCGAAACGGCAAGGTGGAGTTCGTGGCGAATGGGGTCAGTTTTACCCTTGATGGATATGACGCCTCAAATCCTCTGAAGGCGGGTATTCCCGCTGTGCTGGGTGTCCGCCCCGAACATGTCCGGGTCGACAGCGACATAACCGGCGGCGATATCCACGACGCTGTTGTCGATATCGAAGAGCCGATGGGAGCCGACAATCTGATCTGGTTGAAACTCGCCGGTCACACGCTGTCTGTCCGCGTCGGCGGTCACAGACGTTTTTCGCCTGGCACAAAGGTCAAGCTGGCCTTCGACATGTCCATGGCCTCTCTCTTCGATGCGACGACGGAAGAGCGCATCTAGAAAATTTCAATCCACCAGACACAGCCCCAATGTCAGGAGACACAGATGACGAAACTTGCCTTCCAACTTTACAGCGTGCGCAATTTTCCGCCGCTATCCGAAACTTTGAAGAAGCTGTCGGCTGCAGGCTATGCGCATGTGGAAGGCTATGGCGGTATTTACGGTGGCATGGACGATGCCGGGCTGAAAGCATTGCGCGATGATCTCGACGCGAACAATCTTACCATGCCAACAGGCCATTTCGGCCTCGACATGCTTGAAAAAGAACCGCAGCAGGCACTCAATATTGCAAAGATCCTCGGCGTGGAAACGATCTACTGCCCGCATCTCATGCCTGATCAACGCCCTTCCGATGCTGCGGGCTGGCTAGCTTTCGGCAAGCGACTTCAGGAGGTTGCAAAGCCCTATCGCGACGCAGGGCTGGCATTCGGCTGGCATAATCACGACTTTGAATTCGTAAAGCTTGAAGACGGGTCGACGCCGCAGGAGCAGATATTTGCCGGTGGTCCTGAGCTGGAATGGGAAGCGGATATTGCGTGGATCATCCGTGGCAAGGCTGATCCACTTGAATGGATTGAACGCTATGCCAGCCGCATCACGGCTGTGCATGTCAAAGACATCGCTGCAGCTGGCGAAAATCAGGACGAGGATGGTTGGGCAGACGTCGGCCATGGCACCGTAGACTGGAAAGGCCTCGTCGATGTCTTGAAGAAGACGGCAGTCAAATATTACGTCGTTGAGCACGACAATCCCAAAGACGCGGACCGTTTGATCACGCGATCGATCGCGTCGTTCAACAATTACTAAAACGACCAATCTGGAGTGTCATATATGGCCAAGGAACTTGGCGTCGGCATCATTGGATGCGGCAATATCTCAACAACCTATTTCTCGCTTTCCCCACTTTTCAGGGGGCTGAAGGTCCTCGCCTGCGCAGACCTGAACCGCAGCGCTGCAGAACTGCGCGCCGAGGAATTCGGCGTCAAGGCGCAGTCCATTGAGGAATTGCTTGAAAACAGCGAGATCGATGTGGTGGTGAACCTTACCATCCCCTCGGCGCATTATGCGGTCTCGAAGGCAATCCTCGAAGCAGGCAAACACGTCTATTCGGAAAAGCCTCTCGTTCTCACGCTGGAAGAAGGCGAGTCGTTGCGCCGCCTTGCTGCCGAGAAGAATCTGGCCGTCGGTTGCGCCCCCGATACGTTCCTGGGTGGCGCACACCAGCTCGCCCGCAAATACATCGACGATGGCAAGGTGGGTCGTATCACCTCTGGAACCTGCCATGTCATGAGCCCAGGGATGGAAATGTGGCATCCCAATCCAGGCTTCTTCTTCCTGGCCGGTGGTGGACCAATTCTCGATCTAGGTCCTTACTACATCGCCAACCTGATCAATCTGATCGGTCCGGTAAAGCGCGTCGGCGCGCTGACGTCCATGGCGAACCCGACCCGTACGATCACCAGCCAGCCGTTGCATGGCCAGACCATTCCGGTCGAGACGCCAACCAACATCCATGCTTTGCTGGAATTCGTAAATGGCGCAACGATAACCCTGTCTGCCAGCTGGGATGTCTGGTCACATCGCCACGCCAATATGGAACTATACGGCACCGAAGGATCGATCTACGTTCCGGACCCCAACTTCTTCGGCGGCGTCGTGGAGGCCAGCGGTCGCGACAAGGACATCCAGCCGCTCGAAAACTGGGATCATCCTTTCGGCATTGCCAATCAGGAAAGCCCACAGGGTGCTCGCGCCAATTATCGTACGGCGGGCCTTGCGGATATGGCGATTGCATTGACGGAAGGGCGCGATGCTCGCTGCTCTCTGGAGCGCTCGCTACATGGCATCGATGTCATGACGTCTATTCTCAAGTCCGGGGAAGAGGGGCGCTTCATCGACCTGACGACCACCTGCACGCAACCCGCTGCTCTTGGAGCCGAAGAGGCTCAATCCCTGCTGCGCTAAGAAGAAGGGCGCCGTGGCAACCACTCACGGCGTTCTATCTCTAAGGATTCAGCAAATCTGTGCGGATTGCCGCTTTCAGTGGAAGATGATCCGACGCAATCCGTGATAGTGCACTGTCGTGTGCTGTCACGTTCTCGATAAGGCCGACGCGGTTTGAGATTATTCTGTCCAGCGCGAGAACTGGCATCCCCGACGGAAAGCTTGGAACCGCAGGCGGTAACGCTCCGAAGGCATCACGCAGCGTATTGAGCGACGAACCACTACCCAGTCTCCATTCGTTCAGATCGCCGAGCAGAATTGTAGGCTGCTCTTCTCTCGTCCCCAGGAGTGCCAGAAGCGCCTTCGCCTGTTGTGCCCGAGAGTGTCGCAAAAGACCGAAGTGGGCTGCGATGATGCGAAGTGTTCCGCCTTGCTTGAGCTCGAGTTCCACAACAAGAGCGCCGCGTGGCTCCAGACCCGGCAGCTTGAGGGGATGCACATCGCGCACGGCACCCTCGCGAAAGAGCACGACATTGCCGTGCCAGCCATGGGCTTTGCTGGCCGCTGCAATGGGAACAGGCGTAAGTCCACATTCGCGCTCCAGTCGCATCAGGTCAAGCAGCCCCGTCCTTTCGCCAAAGCGGCTGTCAGCCTCCTGAAGGGCTATGATATCGGCGCTGATTTCCTTGATGACATGGCAGATGCGATCCGGATCAAACTTTCGATCACGACCGACACATTTATGGACGTTATAGGATGCAATGACCGGAGACGCGTCAGCACTTCTATCGTCGGACTGGCTTTGGCGTTTTTTCCGGTTTCGAAAAGATGTCATCAGAACGGAGGAGAGGCTTTCGGGCTTCGCGCGCATCAATATCCTATCTCGCATCAATAATTTCATGTCCGTGCCTGTCCATTTGGCCAGCAACCCCCTCCCTTGGTTCCTAGAGATAAGGCGAAGCCAACCATAGAACCCGTTCGAAAAGCCGCAAAACAAATGGTCGGGCTCGTAAATCTTCTAGCTTCACCGGATTCGCATTTTCCATGGCCTGGGCCATACGCTCCGAGATCGTCTGAGCAAACCTGTCATCGATAACTTCAATGTCCACCTCAAAGTTCAATCGCAATGAACGCGGATCGAGATTTGACGATCCGACGTAAGCCCATCGCTCGTCGATGACGAGAAGTTTGGAGTGATTGAACGCGCCGGCACCCCGCCAGATCCTGCACTGGTTTCTCAAAATCTGATCGAACTGAGCCGTCATCGCGTAATCCACCAGCTTGAGGTTATTGTTCGCGGGAACGATGATATCGACCTGCACACCTCGTCTTGCTGCCGTCGTCAGCGCAGAGATCAGTTCGCGATCGGGAAGGAAATACGGAGACATGATGCGAATGGAAGAACGGGCAATGGAAAAGGCTCCCATCAGCAACTTGTGACTGGTCTCGATACTGTTATCAGGGCCGGACGCGACGACGCGACCGACGACCGGCGAACCTGGTTTGCTTTCGGGAAGTGTGACATCCCATACCGGTCCGTCCAGCAATTCGCGGTTGGCAAAGCGCCAGTCCTCTGCTGCGACCGAAAAAAGGTCGAAAACTAGTGGTCCCTTGACCTTGAAATGCGTGTCGCGCGAATAATTTTCTGGAGAGAACTCCGCTGTGAACCCCTCCCGAATATTCATGCCGCCTGTAAATGCCAATCGGCCATCGACGACGAGGATCTTGCGGTGGGTTCTCAAATTCGCATAGGGCAGGCGCAGACCCATGATGACGTTGCCGTTGAAGACGGCTGCCCTTACATCTGCCTTCTCGAGGCTTGGCATGATGCTGGGGACGGAATAGCGGGCTCCCACGGCATCGACCAGAACACGCACCTCGACGCCGCGATCGCGGGCCCGCGACAGTGCCTCCACGAAACGAAGACCAATCCGGTCCTGATCGAAAATATACGTCTCCAAAATAATGGACCGTTTGGCGGCATCTATGGCATCGAGCATCTCTCGATAGGCGACGTCGCCGGATGGGAGGACGTCGATTTCGTTGCCGGTCGTCAGGGCATTGCGGGTGACCCTGTCGCCGACATTCTTCATGGAGACAAAACGGCGTCCGAAGCGTTTTGCGACGAGCGCGCTATCGGCATCGAAACGAGCCACCCGATCCATGATCGTGCCGTGCATCAGAGACCGTTGCTGCCCTAGCGCACTTCGCCGGATACGATTGATTCCAGCAATGCCATATATGACCGCGCCAATGACGGGTGACAACACGATGACGCCGACCCAGCCTAGAGCGGTACGAACTTCCTGCTTCGTCATGGTCGCGTGAATGGCCGCACTTGCCCCCATGAAAAGCGATAAGGCTGCCAGCAAATGGGGCCAGTAGGTGGTAAAAAGATCAATCATATGAGGAGTATAGTGCAGTTGACCTGCGCTGCAAGCGGCCAGCTTTGATCTACGGTAGCGATGCGTTAAGTGTTTGTAAGCTATGATGACCACAGAATTTGCAGTGAAACTCATGCTCAGATGATCATCAACCTCACCCTATCCGCCGGTAATTCCAAGCCGCTGGCCCCTCTACGGGCTTGTAATCAAACCGAAATTATCTTACCAACGTGCGACATCCTGCAAATCGGTGAAACGCCATGCGTTTGAGACATATTGCGCTTCTTGCCTGCACTGCCTTGATGCTCGCAGGTTGCAACGAAACGCTCGAGACCGTCGAGCGGGACGTTTCCCATGTCAAGAATAAGGTCGACTACCCCCTGTCTGCGTCCATTCTGGCGGAGATGGACAAGAAGAACATGGATCGCAATGCGCCGATCCTGATCCGTATCTTCAAGGAAGAGGGCAAGCTCGAAATATGGAAGGCCAAGCGCGACAACCGTTTCGACGTAATCGCGTCCTATGACATTTGTGCCTGGTCTGGAAAGCTCGGTCCTAAAATCAAGGAAGGTGACAGACAGGCGCCGGAAGGTTTTTACAATCTGACGCCGGGTCATCTCAACCCGAATTCCAACTACTATCTGGCTATAAACACCGGCTTCCCCAATCGTTATGATCAGGCGAACGGTCGCAATGGCACCAACCTGATGATTCACGGCGCCTGTTCGTCATCGGGATGCTATTCCATGACCGACGCGCAGGTTCTGGAGATCTACGGTTTTGCCCGCGATGCCTTCAAGGGCGGACAGAAAACCGTCCAGCTACAGGCTCTTCCCTTCCGCATGACGGCGGAAAACATGGCGCGCCATCGCAACAGCGAGCATTTTGAATTCTGGAAGATGCTCAAGGTCGGCTACGACAATTTCGAAGTCACGAAGCGTCCGCCTGAGGTCAATGTTTGCGAGAAGAAATATGTCTTCAACCAGCAGCTGGAAGGCGGACAGTTCAACGCATCTGCTGCATGTCCGAAGATGAGCACGCCGCCGGCTCTTGCCAGCGCGCTTGCGAGCTACGAAAAGACCTATGATCTGGCCTATACCAAAGCCGCCAAGAAACTGGACGGCATGGTCTGGTACGATCCGAGCGAAGCTGAACGCAAAGCGCTGGTTGCCGAAAAGCGCAAGGGACGGGAGCCTGCCTATGCGCCAACTGGCTCTGCGCTCAAGGCCGGCAAGCTTATGAAGGAAACGGAATTTGCGGCGTTGATGGAGAAGAAAGCCGCCAAGGGGCTGACCGCTCCAGCAGCGACGGCCATTGCGTCTTCTGCCAATCCACGCGCCACAGTCGCTCCGACGATTGCCGCCCCCAAGCCCGCTCCAAGCGCTCCTGCACCGACAATGATGGCATCTGCAGCGCCTTCAGCTTCCGGCCAGCAGGTCGCAGCTGCGCAAAGCGTGCCGGTACCAGCCGTCAATCCATTGGCATTTACGGCGCAGCAGCCGGCTGAAGATGCCGAGAAAAAGCCGTTCTGGAAATTCTGGGCCAAGGAATGACACCAAAGGCTGCGCAATTCTACGATTTAAGGGGGCTGAAATGCCCCCTTCCTGTTTTAAAAAGCCGCAAGAAATTATCTGCGCTGACCGAAGGCGATGAGATTGTGGTGGAGACGAGCGATCCCCTCGCCATCATCGATATCCCTCACATGTGCCGTGAGGATGGAAACATATTGCTTGAAGCGGTCGCGACCGATGACGGCCACAGGTTCCGCATCCGCAAATCCTGAAATGGACAGAGCCTTCAGACGCCGCGCTTGTTGCCCCACAACAGCACGTGCAGCTGCGGCAGGACCCGTACGTCAAACCAGCGATCATCGCTGACCTTATCCACCAGCCATAACATCCGGTCCATCACGCCATCGATGTCGACAATTGCGTCATCGTCATCCGGTGGTGGCGGCGTGTGGTTTCCCGGCTGAAGATAGACAGGAAGATGCGGGTAGCGGGCCGAAGCGCTTCTGGCATAGGCGTAGTCGGTATCGTCAAATATCACGAATTTCAGCGCGATTTTGGGGCCATGACCTGCGGCTTCAAGACAGTTGCTGAGCGCTGCCCAATCCGTATCCATCCCACTGGACGGTGGCTTGGGACTTAATACGAGATAATCAAGCTCGGCAAACCAGTCCTTGGCGATGCTGCCCTGGGTTTCCAGCGCGAACCGATAGTTTTCACGATGTCCCCTGGCAATCAATCCGCGCAGTGGCTGGATCGCCGGGTTTCCGCCGGAAAGGGAAACGGTCAGTGGCACGCCGCCCGACAGCCGTGTTACCTCTGCCCAGATGTCATCACTGGACATGGGTGTCCAGTCACCCCGATATTCGCTATCGACAGCATGGAGCGTATCGCACCACGAACAGCGATAGTCACACCCACCGGTGCGCACAAATACGGTGGGAAGACCGATAAGGAGGCCCTCTCCCTGAATGGTCGGGCCGAAAATTTCGCTGATCCGAACAGGGGCGCCGCTGATTTCGCTCATTGGCTTGGCCCGGGGCGGTATTCGGCCCAGGTCTTTGCGGTTTCGCTGACCCTGACGGCGCTCGTTTCCGGCAGGCGCTCCTTGCACCAATCATAGAAATGTTGGGCCAATCGCTCTGCTGTGACCATATCGTGGCCCAGCACGTCGTTGAGGTGGCGGTGATCGAAACTGGTATCGATGTAATGCTTCAACGGTGCAAGTTCATGATAATCGCGCACGAAGCCGTGCTCGTTCAATTCCGCGCCCGAGAGTTCGACCTCAACGATGTAGTTGTGGCCGTGCAGCCGCGCGCACTGATGATCGGCAGGCAGTCCCTTAAGCTGGTGGGATGCGGAGAAATGAAATTCCTTGGTTATCCGAAACATCATTGCACCTCGCGGGCGGCATATCCGCTGGTAGCAGCCATCCAGAAATCCGGATCTTCGTAATCCGTGGGATCGGCGACGCCAGCGAGATGAAACGCCTCCCGCCGCTCCACACAGGTCCCGCAGCGCCCGCAATGCCGCAGGCCGCCCTTGTAACAAGACCACGTGTCGGCAAAAGGCGTGCTGTAGCGGGCGCCGTCTGTCACGATGTCCGCCTTGGTAACGGTCACGTAAGGGGCAAATAATGTGACGTCTGCGTAGCCATCCAGCGCGTGTCGCTGCATCTCGTTGAAACTGTCGATGAAGCCGGGGCGGCAATCGGGATAAATGAAATGATCACCGCCATGCACGGCAATGGCAACAGCTTTGGCTTGCTGAGCCGCAGCAAGACCAAACGCGATGGTCAGCATGATTGCGTTTCTGTTGGGAACGACAGTCGAACGCATGGTTTCTTCGGCATAGTGCCCATCTGGAACGTCGACATCATCCGTCAGCGCCGATCCCGTCAGATGCGCGCCGATTGTTCTGATGTCGATGATGTGGTGTGGAACGTTGAGACGGCTGGCGCAAAGAGCCGCGAAGTCCAGTTCCTTCTTGTGACGCTGGCCATAGTCGAAGGAGACGAGGGCAACGAGTTCATGTTCCGCGGCAATTCTGTGCGCGAGCGAAACGGAGTCCAATCCGCCGGAGCAGATGACGATAGTCTTCATGATCAAGGATCCCTTGTTTTGACCGGGTGGGCTGCGACCGGATTTACGGTGCGGCTTCTAACGCAAGTCGGGACCATTGTGAAGAGGCGCGTCGATGGTGACGTGCCTCTTCGATATAGGGGGTCTATTCTACGATGACGGAAACGGTGTTGCCGGTGTAGACGGCGCGCATTCTCACGCCTTTGCTGTCGATGGAAGCGAATGTGCCGTTGATGCGGTTTGCGGAGAGCACATCGAACCGCGTCCCTGCAGCTGGAGGGGTGCCCGCAAAATCGATCTCAAGCACAGTGTTTCCGACGTCAGCCGAGCCAGCAACATGCAATGCGGTCTTGGCCGGGTCGAGCGAAAGCTTTCCGTTGCTCTGGACGTAGTTACCCGAGATGGTAACGGCATCAGATGCCGCAAGCTGTAACGTGCCATCAGAGACTCGAACGCTTCCCGCGCCGAGAGCTTTGGGAGATGCCGCAATCAATGTACCGCCACGCAGTTCGGTACCGCCGGAATAGCTATTGGCGCCACTCAGCTCAAGCGAGCCGGATCCGCTTTTTATCAGGCCGCCTTGGCCTGAAATGTCATTCGACCAGCGATCCCGCGCATGAAAACCGCCTGCGGACGCGTCCATATCCACGGAGACATCGCCATCGAAAGAGCCGTAACCTGCCGCCGCGGCGACGAGATTGATGCGGCCCCAGCCATTGCTGTCATCAAGCAGCGGGTAGCCCGATTCTATTCCGGTCGAAAAAAGCACGGCTCGTCGTTGCGCAGCATCGAGATAGGGAAGGCGGGTTTCAAGCAGCACTTCAGCGCCCTCCGGCACGATCATGGCGACATCAGGCATCGCCGGATTCCGGCTGAATGAGTAGGTCATCCGCTTCCGAAAATTCGCCTTGTTCTCGATTTCGTCGGCAAAGCGATCCGTAGCGACCGTTTCGCTGTGAGCAAAATCATGCAAGCTTTGACCTTCAGGAAGCATCTTCTCGAAATAGGCGTGAACCTCGTCGTGAGCGGCTTTCTTCAGTCCGGCGACCTTGGGGTCCTGCAGCACCGCCGCAGCAATGGCCGTGGCGGTGATCCGGCCACCCATGACATCGAGCGGCGAATGCATTCCCGCCACAATGCGGCTTTCTCCCAGCTGGGATGCTTTCGTCAGCAATTCGGAAAAGCGCTCCGGTACTGCATAGGCGTAGGCTATTGCCGCAAGATAGGCAGCATTGGTGTGCCCGCTTGGGAAGCCACCATCTTTTGCCCGGCCACGGTTTTCACGCGCATATCGCAGCGCCGGAACGGTAACGTCGGGCTCGGTTTCGTAGCGCTCGAATGTGCGGTCGCCGATGGTTTCGGTGCCGGTTTCGATTACCTCACCCTTCGCATTCATGCGCCATGGACGGGGTGACGAATAGAAATATTTGGACGGTGATGTTGTCCCTTCCGGGCCGCGCATCACGGCCATGAAGGCAACGAAATTTCGCAACTGCGAGTCCGGGGAGCCTGCTTCGGTTCCCTTGTCGTCTTCCCGCCTGGTTATGACGTCATTGACATTGAAGTCACCAAGCGTGTGGTTGATTGTAGTGGTCGCGCCAGCACCGTCTCTGTACCAGCCCGCCAACGGCCCCAGACCTTCAATAACGCTGTAACTTTGAGAGCGCCTGTCGTTGAGATAAGCATCCAGCGCTGCTGCATCGGTGCGATTTTTGCCTGTAACGGAAAGCACGTAGCGCATGTTTTCGGCCCATATATCGGTATCGACGACCCTTGCCTTGCTGAAATCCTTCGGGCCGTCGCCATTGGCGCCTCCGTGTGCCCAGGCATCGTCGCCAAGAGTCCAGATATGGTTGAAACCGGACAGTATGTTAATGACCGGGTTGGTCTGATCGCTATAGGCATCAACCGCTTCCCCTTGCGCATTCTTACCCGTCTGGTTGCGATAGTTCTCGGCAACGGGCAGCGGATACTTGACGGAAGGGGACGGTATCGAAACGCTGTAGCCTGCGCCTGACGGCAAAGCGGGGTCGGAAGCCAAGGCCGGGGCCAAAAACCCAAGCAAAGTGACCGATGTGACGACAGCGGAGCGAAATATCGGGAAGGGAGCGGGAAGACTGGCCATCATGGCCTCCTTGAAACATCAAATGCAATGCCGAGGAGCAGATCAATGTTTCCATCCGCCACGGCTCGGCCGCGTGCAAAATGCCCAGCAATTGTGACAGCTTGTTTACAGCGTCGCTGGTTCACACAGCAGAAGCGTTCACATTAAACGCCTGCTGCCATTTCAGTCCCTTGCGCTGGCCGGCACGGAGCTCATCCGGTGACGACCAATCGGCAGCATCATTGGACGGTTGGAGGTGGGGTCAACTATGACACGGCTTTCTATTCCAAAAACATCGCGGACGGTGTTTTCGGTCAGGACCTCTTCAGGTATGCCGATGCTGTGCACACGTCCATTTGCCATTGCAACGAGTTGGTCGGCATAGCGCGAGGCGAGATTGAGATCGTGCAGAACCATGACGATAGTCGTCGCGCGGGCCTGGTTGAGGTCGGTCAGGAGATCGAGAACTTCCACCTGATGATTGATATCCAGAAATGTTGTCGGCTCGTCGAGCAACAGGATGTCGGTTTCCTGGGCAAGGGCCATGGCTATCCATACACGTTGCCTCTGCCCGCCGGAGAGTTCGTCGACGGACCGTTCCGCCAGATCGAATGTCCCCGTTGCCTCAAGCGCTGCAGCAACGGCGTCGTCATCCTTGTTTGTCCAGCGAGACAGAAGCCCCTGGTGAGGGTGGCGGCCTCGGCTGACGAGGTCAGCCACGGTTATGCCTTCTGGAGCAACGGGCGATTGTGGAAGCAGTCCTAACGTCTGGGCAAGTTTGCGGGGAGAGGTGCTGTGAATGGATTTTCCGTCAAGCAGGACATGACCGCTGCGCGGTGACATGAGGCGAGACATTGTGCGCAGAAGTGTTGACTTGCCGCAGGCATTGGCACCGACGATGACGGTGATCTTCCCGGTTGAGACGGAAAAATCCAGACCATCAAGGATGATCGTGTCGCCGTAACCGGCAGAAAGACCGCAGGCGTTAAGAGAGTGGGCAGTCAAAGCGAGCCTCCGGATCTATTGGCGCGGATGATCAGGAAAATAAGATAGGGTGCTCCGAGCGCCCCGGTCACAACGCCGACGGGGTAGCGGCTGAAAAGCAGGAACTGCCCGGCGTAGTCTCCAGCCAGAACAAGCACTGCGCCGACCAGTCCGGCGGGAATGAGCGGCGAGCTTCCCGGCCCGACGATGCGGGCTGCGATGGGCCCCGAAAGAAAGGCAACGAATGCAATTGGTCCTGTCACGGCCGTTGCGAAAGCGATCATCCCAACGGCGGCCACGATGACGAGAACGCGCGTTGTCCCGACCCGCACCCCCAAGGCAGCTGCCATTTCGTCCCCCAGCCTCAAAGCCTCCAGATCGCGCTGGCGGCTGAGAAGAAGGCCACCGAAAATGATAAGTGAGAGCAGGAGCGGAGCAGCCTGTGAAAGCTGCGCGCCGTTGACGCTGCCCGTCAGCCAGCGCATTGCTTCCTGTAGGTTCCATGCGGGCGCCGTTGAAAGAATATAGGCGATGATACTTTCCAGCATGGCGGAAACACCGATGCCGACAAGAATGAGGCGGGTTCCGGCCACACCATTGCGAGAGGAAAGGCCGTAGACCGTAAGTGCAACACCAAGCCCGGCGACGACCGCAAAGACCGAAACGATCGGTCCTTTCAGCGATAGAACGACAATTGCAAAGACCGCTGCAGCACTTGCCCCGGAACTGATGCCGATAATGTCAGGGCTGGCCAAAGGGTTTCGAAGCATGATCTGGAAAGCCACGCCGCCCATGCCGAAGCTCAATCCAGCAAGGACAGAAAGCAAGGCCCGCGGCAACCGCAACTGGCCGACCGTAAAGCTCGCGCCCGCGACATTTTCCCCCAATAGAACTCTGAGGACCTCGGTGGGGGGGGTGAAGGACTGGCCGAGAATGAGCGTTAGCAAAAAAATGGTGGCGAGCAACGCTGCCAGCAGCGAAATGACCGCCGCGCGTCGTCGCGCATGTCTCGTGCGTTGTGCGACGATCAGACCTGTGATTGTTGTTCGCGCCGTCATAGGTCACGCACGCGCTGGCGTCTCACGACCCAGATGAAGAAGGGGGCGCCGATGAGGGCGGTGACGATGCCGACGTCCAGTTCGCCCGGGCGGGACACGATGCGCCCGACGATATCTGCGGTGAGCAAAAGGAAGGCGCCGCCCAAAGCCGAAAAAGGCAAAAGCCAGCGATGGTCCACACCGACGAGGAGGCGACAGAGATGTGGTACGACAAGTCCCAAAAAGCCGATTGGCCCACAGACTGCGGTTGTTGCACCACAGAGCATGATTGCGCCGAGCGCTGAGACGGCACGGGCGACAGCAACGCGCTCACCAAGGCCAGCCGCAAGTTCATCGCCCAGTGCAAGTGAATTCAGCTTTCTGGCTGATAGCAGGCTGATCAGGAAGCCGACGGCCAGAAACGGCAGGATGTGGGAAATGCGGTCGAAGGTTGCACCGCCTACACCGCCTATCTGCCATGAACGAACACCGCCCGCGATATCGTTGCGAGGCAGAACGACCGCAATGACCAGAGAAGAAAAGGCAACGGATGTCGCAGCACCAGCAAGCGCGAGCTTAAGAGGTGTTGCTCCACCGCGGCCAAGCGACCCGATGGTATAGACGAAAATCGCGGCGGCACCCGCGCCTGCAATTGCCGTCCAGATGAAGGCGTTACTTGACGCCATATTGAACCAGGCGACGCCGATGACAACCGCAAGCGATGCTCCCATGTTGACCCCAAGTATCCCCGGGTCGGCAAGAGGATTGCGCGTTACACCCTGCATGATGGCACCCGAAAGCGCCAATGCCGCCCCTGCGATGAGGGCAAGCAGTGTCCTCGGAATGCGCACCGCCACCGCCGCCTGTCCGATGTTTTCGACCTGTCCATTCAAGGCCGAGACGATATCCGCCCATGCGACATCGCGGGTCCCGACGGCGACGGAGAGAAGGCATTGAATGGCGAGGGCAGACACCAGGACCCCAAGCCAGATCGACCTGACGCCGTTTGATCGCTTCAAGACAACATTCGACCTGCGCGACTTGACAAAGCTGCCAGTCATTTCGGCTTTCCATCCGCTTTTGCGACAGCATCTGCCAGCAGCTTTACATAATCCTTCAGGACCCAGGAAATCGACAGCGGGGTGGGGTTGGCCGCGGTACCCAGCGGGTTTCGTCCCAGCATGACAATCGAGCCGTGCTCGACAGCGGGCATTCGCGACAGCAGTGGATCTGCCTTGACCGCGTCCAACAGCGCCTGTCCACCATAGGTTACGAGGATATCGACGTCATCGAATGTATCCACACGTTCAGCACTGACGCTGGACGAAAACTGGCCGGGCCTCGTTGCGTCCCTGACGCTTTTGGGGGAACCTAGACCCAGATCGGTAAAGAATTTTACCCGCGTATCATTTGCCGTGTAGAAGTTGACCGTGCTGAGATTGCCGCTGTCGAGATGGGTTACAAACATAGCCGATTTGCCCTTGAGTTGAGGCACATCGGCAACCACGTCCGCGATTTCCGCTTCCGTACGCTTGATCAGTGCCTCGCCCTCAGCCGCCATTCCCATGCCGGCACTGTTGATGCGGATCATCTCGCGCCAATCTGTCGACCAGGCCGATTCCGGGTAGGCGATAACCGGGGCAATCTGGCTCAGCGTGTCGTAGTCCGATTGGCTCAGCCCTGAATATGCCGCAAGGATGACATCCGGCTGCGTTCCGGCCACCGCTTCAAAATCGATGCCGTCACCCTCATCGAAGAGGACGGGTGTCTTGGCACCAAGCGATTTTAGTCTTTCCGCGACCCATGGAAGAAGGCCATCGCCGTCATCATCGCCGAAATTGGCGGCGGCAAAACCGACGGGTACGATCCCCAGAGCGAGCGGGACTTCATGATTTGCCCAGGAGACAGTGGCAATGCGCTCCGGTTTTTTCTCAAGCGTCGTCGTTCCAAAAGCGTGTCTTATCGTTAGCGGGTAGACTGCGCCGTCGGCTGACCATGCCGGAATTCCGGCAGACAGAAACAAGATTGCTCCAAACAGGGACGCAATTGCGCGGAGGCGTCGCAACATCAGCCAGACTTTCTTCATATTAAAGTTGACTTCAAGTCTCAGCTTCATAGCTTGAGGTCAAGACTGTTGTTCGACGCACCGTTAGAGGGGAATGAAGTTTCCGTGGTTTTTTACAAAACCGCAGAAAATTACAATACCGGATGATCCCACTCAAGTTATCAGCGCTGACGAGGGGCAGCCGCATGTGTTGGCCGCCAAGGGTCAGCAACACTATTCCGGATTTCGATCATGATATTTGACACGACGGGCGCGCGCAAAAGCCGATATTTCAAGGCTGTTTTGTTGGGATGCACGGCTCTCGCCGCATTTTCTCCCTCTCGGCTTGTTGCCCAGGACGCAGCAACGCAGGGCGGCTCTACCGTACTCGAAAAAATCACCGTCCAGGGCGGCGGCGGCGATGATGACGACAATTCGATCGTAGCCCGCAAGACAACCGGTGCCGGAAAAATGCCGGGTGAGGTGCTAACGACACCCGCGTCTGTTTCCGTCATCACCGCCAAGGAAATCAAGGAACGCGCTGCGACCAGCGTCGAGCAGGTCGTGCAATACACCGCGGGTGTTGTGACCGACTTCTATGGCTCGGATGATCGCTACGACTACTTCGATATCAGAGGATTTACGCCTTACACATACCGCGACGGCCTTTCCATTGGCCGCACCTTTGCGGGCATTCGTGAAGAACCCTATGCCTTCGAGCGTATTGAGGTCCTCAAAGGCGCAAGCTCGTCTTCATTCGGCGCGGCGGAGCCGGGTGGATCGGTCAACTACGTTACCAAGCTGCCCAAAAGCGAACGGTTTGGTGAGGCCTATGTCACCGGTGGCTCTTACGCCCACAAGGAAGTCGGACTGGATTTTGGCGATAACATTACAGAAGACGACACGCTGTCCTATCGCCTGACCGGGCGCCTGCAGGATGCAAACGCGGAATATGACTATTCGAAAGACAACGAGAAATTCATCATGGGTGGCCTGACGTGGCGCCCGACGGATGTCACAAAACTGTCCTTTGTCTTTGACCACCTGAACCGCGACGGAGTGCCTGGCAGTGGCGGCCAGCCGCTGGGCACAGACTTCGACAGAGACGCGTTTTTCGGTGAGCCCGACTATTATTTCAAGAACACCAACCGCAACACATACAGCCTGATGTTCGACCATGATTTCGGCAATGGTCTGAGCTTTGGATCCAAGGCGCGGTATAGCAAGTCCGATGATGGGTTCGGAAGCGCCTATCTCTCGAGCACATCGACGAACGGCTCCAATCTCGCGAATCGTTACTTCTTCGGAAGCGACAAGGGGTCGGAACAGTTTATTATCGATGCCAACCTGATCTACGAAGCGAATTTTGACAATGTCGAAAGCCGCACGCTTGCCGGTATCGAATACAACAAGTTCAAGTCGCAGACCTATACCCTGTATGACCCGAGCACACCTCCCATAAACTGGGTCAATCCTGTCTTTTCCGGTGGCCCGGCTTCAACGGCTCCAAATTCCGGAACTCTTGCGGACCAGAATAACAAAAGCATCTATTTGCAGCAGGATTTGACGTTCTCGGATCGCCTGACCGCAAGTGTCGGGATGCGCAACGACTGGTTCGATCTGAGCGAAACCAATCTGGCGGCCAACAGCAGCGGTAACCTTGTGACCAGCAGTTCTGGATCTGCCAACCATTCCGAATTCACTGCCCGGTTTGGCCTGAGCTACAAGCTGACGGATGAATGGGCAACCTATGCAAGCTATGCGGAGTCCGCGGCACCTCCCGGTACCGGCACAGAGCCTACCACCGGCAAGCAGTATGAGGTTGGTGTGAAATACCAGCCGGAGGCGTTTCCGGCTCTGATTACCGCGTCTGTCTACGATCTGACCAAGGGAAATATCACCGTCTATGACAGCGTGACCTATTTGCCTGCGTCTGTCGAAAAGGTTCGTCATCGCGGCTTCGAACTGGAAGCGAAGGCGGAACTGACGAACAATATCAATCTGGTGGCGGCTTACAGCTATATCGACAGCAAGATCGAGGAACCGGGCGGGGCTAATGACGGAAACCGTTTGATGCGCGTTCCCAAGCACCTGGCTTCCGTCTGGGCGACATATACTCTGGAGGGAGAAGGCGCCCGCGGCGACATGACGTTCGGTCTTGGGGCCCGCTACTCAGGCAAGTACTTCACCAATCTCCAGAACTCGATTGCATCGGAAAGTGCTGTCGTGTTCGATGCGGCATTCACCTACAAGATCAAGGAAAACACGATGCTGCAACTCAACGCCAGCAACCTGTTTGATGAAAAGCATGTTGCGAGCCAGGACAGTGGCGGCGTCTATTACAATCCTGGACGGACAGTTCTGGCGACGCTTCGCCAAACCTGGTAAATCACGGGAAGCATTTTGCGGCGGGGGATATGCTCAGTTTCCCTGCCGCATTCGGCGCCATGCGGCAGGGGTGGCACCTGCGACTTGCCGGAAAGTCTTGGTCAAATGGGCCTGATCTGAAAATCCAAGTTGCGCTGCAATGGCGGCCACGCTGAGATCGCTTTGCTCCAGCATCTCCTGGGCAATCCCTATTCGTTTCGTGAGTTGCCATTGGAGCGGTGTCTTGCCTGTCGTCTGCTTGAAGACATTGGCAAACCAGCTCTCCGAGAGCCCGACCGCTTCGGCCATTTCCCCCACGCTCATGCGATAATCCGCTCGCTCGTTGACGACAGCGATCAGCCTGTTCATCTGCGCCTGAGTGAGACGCGCATTTGCTGGCTCAAGCTCATGACTGTCCATATCGAGGTTCAGCAAGCCAGTGACGATGCTGCCGACCAGACTTTCCGCGAAAGCAGCGTGTCTGGACGGGCTTGAAACCTCATCCACCAGCAGACCCGCCAGGGTCTCGATGGCTGCAGCGTCTTGGATTTCTACCGGGCGGCGCAGAGCCGACAAAGCCAATGAAGCGCCGAGTGACGGCGTCAGATATTTCAGCAGCCTGTCCCTGTGAAGGTGAATGTCCAGATGCGAGAAGCGATGAAACGATGTGAAGCTTGTCCACAAAGGCACGCCCGCCGGCACGTAAATGGCCCGCTTCATAGGCCGATATTGTAAGTTGTCGCCGCCTTCGAGGTTCGTCATGCGGATATGGGAAGAGACGTCATTGAAGAAAATGACGATGCGCGGATCGGGAGAGAGATAGTATCCCGTTGCTCCCGCATGTCCTTCTGCATCCCAGAACACGCTGACCAGCCCATCAAGTCCGCGCCATCTGGCAGGTGCCAGCGCCCGGATGCCGTCGGTTGATGATGTCATGGAGTGGAGATAGGTCACCTTGGTCTTTCCGCTGTTTGATCCGCGCAGGGCCGCCAAGGAGTTTCGAATAGAAACCTGGCCAAAACGATAAAGCGCGGCGTGAAATTATGACATCAATAATCATGTTTTAGTTTTGTGGCAAGTATGGAGCATGTATTTGGCGGTTTAGGCGCGTGGAACCAAACCGATCTCTTTTCGGTTGTTCGGCCACACAGTCAGCTTTCCGGAGATTGTTTGTTAAACGCGTTGCCCATGGTGCCGCTGTTGGAGCTCCGCACTTTGCCTGTCTCAAGCTTTTGCGCAGGAGAGGGAAGGTGGCAGGCCCAGGCGCCTGAGCGATGAGAAGCGCGATGACAGCTTGCTGCGAAACAATTGCTTTAACATTAGATTTCAGTCTACTCATCCAAAAGGCAAAAAGTATGAATAAAGATATGGCGGCATCGGGTAAGGATAACCCAAAATGGCGTCTTATTCGGCAGGATGACGCCGAAGCCGGGAAACCAACTTTCCCCGAACTTTTTTTCGACCTTGTTTTCGTTTTTGCCCTCATCCAGCTTTCGCACACGCTTGCAAAAGACTTTGGCTCGACGGCCCTTCTCGAAGCAGGGCTTTTGATTCTGGCGCTCTGGTGGCTCTGGGTTCAGATAACCTGGCTCACCAACCTCCTGAATACAGAGGCAGGGCTGGTGCGCCTGTTTCTGTTTTCGGTAATGTTCGCGGGCGTTCTGCTCGCCATCGCGTTGCCCAAAGCGTTTGAGGACCAAAGCCTCATCTTTGCGGTGATCTATAGCACGATGCAGATTATGCGCTCTCTGTTTGCGCTTTATGTCTTCAAAGGTGTCGATCACGAAAACTCGCTGACATTCGCGCGAATGGCGCTGTGGCTCGCTGTTTCCAGTGTCTTTTGGATCGCAGGGGGGCTGGCGGGCAGTCTGGGAGCGCAAATTGCGTTGTGGAGCGTTGCAATCGGTATCGAATATCTTGGTCCTATCGCCAAATATTATTTCCCGGGACTGAAAACCGGAAAGGATGAGAAACTTCACCTTTCCGGCGAGCATCTGGCCGAACGGTGCGCACTTTTCGTCATCATCTGTCTTGGCGAAACCATCCTGACGACGGGCCGCACGGCCACCGACTACATGAATTCCAGCCTGACCTTCGTCGTTTTCTGTTCAGCCTTTGGAAGTACGGTTCTGATGTGGTGGATCTATTTCCATCATGGGCAGGAAAAGGCTTCCGAGAAGGTTGAAGAGACGGAAGAGCCGGAGAAAATTGCTCAGAACCTTTTCAGTTATGGACATCTGCCAATCGTCGCCGGGATCATTCTGACAGCAGTTGGAGAGGACTTCAGCCTCTCTCACAGCTACGAACATTCGACCTTGCGGGAGGCGTCCGCCATTGTGGGTGGGCCGATACTGTTCCTGGCGGGCAATATCGGCGTGAAGATTGCCGCTTCCTACATCAGGCCTGTTTCGCATTTTGTCGGCATCGCCGTTCTATGCGTGCTTCTTCTGCTTCAGGGGATGCCGCTCTACGCTCTGCAGATTTCTGCCGTCAGTGTGCTTCTCCTCGTTGCAGGCTGGGAGTATTTTGCGCTCAGGAAACAGGCGCCGACCGTCGCTTAATTGCGGCGGGGCGATCATTCCGTGTTGAAGTGGGCAATGAGTTCGGCCGTATTTTTTACGCCGGATGCCTTTATCAGCCGCGACCGATGCGACTCTATGGTTCTGGTTGAAAGGCCAAGCTCATCGGCGATTGCCCTGTTCGTCTTGCCTTGAGATACAAGAGCGACGATCTGCTGTTGACGATCGGTAAGGTGCAGTCGATCTTGTGCGAAGGGTCGTGACAGGGGCTGGAAGCAATAGAGTGCCTGCGCAAATGGATCGACCGGATGGCGTGTTCGGCCATGAACCTGGCACCAGAAGCGCCTGCCATCGCTGGCCGTCATGATGCGCTCGTCGTAATAGACCTGTCCTTCGGCGAGATGGACCTTCCACATCGCGCCGGTCCGAACGAAGTCGGCGTGCTTGGGATAAAGCCGCGCAAAACTCTGATCGATCAGATCACGCTTGGGATAGCCGAACAGTCGCGCAAACTCTTCGTTGCAATCCCGGATGATGCGATGTGTGGCATAGACCATTGGCACCGGCATCTCCGCCAGCGCAAAACGTTGATCCTGAGCCTCGTCCCTCATGAAGTCTCCCCCGAATTTGCAGTATAAATACGGCTAACCGGGCGGCGGAATCAAGCTTACCTTTTTTGCTCTTCCGCCAGATCGTGCGGGGGTAAAGGAGGAGACATGAGTAAGCTGAAAGCGACCGCAGCGGAGGCGCTGGCGGACGTCTTGCGAGACGGCATGACCATAATGTCGGGCGGGTTCGGCCTGTGCGGTATTCCCACAAGCCTGATAGAAGCCATTCGCCTTTCCGGCGTGAAAGACCTCACAGTCATATCCAACAACGCCGGTGTTGATGGTTATGGGCTTGGCGTCCTGCTGGAAACGAGACAGATCAGGAAAATGATTTCGTCCTATGTGGGGGAAAACAAGCTGTTCGCCGAGCAATTCCTGTCCGGCGCGCTTGAGCTTGAATTTAACCCGCAGGGAACGCTGGCCGAAAGAATTCGCGCGGGTGGTGCAGGTATTCCTGCCTTTTTTACCAAAACCGGCGTCGGCACCTTGATTGCCGAAGGCAAGGAAGTCCGCCGTTTCGGCGACAGCGATTACATCATGGAAACGGGTCTGTTTGCCGATCTGGCAATCGTTCATGCCTATAAGGGCGATAGCGAGGGCAATCTCGTTTACCGGAAAACAGCCCGCAACTTCAATCCGGTGATGGCAACGGCGGCAAAGCTGACTGTCGCCGAGATCGAGCATCTGGTGCCGCTCGGGGAGATTGACCCGGATCACGTGCATACCCCCGGCATTTTCGTTCAGAGACTGGTGCATGTGCCGAACCCGGCAAAGCGGATAGAGCAGCGCACCACAAGACCCAGATCGCAGAAGGAGGCTGTGTAGGATGGCCTGGACACGAGAACAGATGGCGGCACGGGCTGCAAAGGAATTACAGGACGGCTTCTACGTCAACCTTGGAATAGGCATTCCCACCCTTGTCGCCAACTACATCCCGGATGGAATGGAAGTGACGCTGCAAAGCGAAAACGGAATGCTTGGCATGGGCCCTTTTCCTTTTGAAGGAGAAGAAGATCCAGATCTCATCAACGCCGGGAAACAGACGATTACCGAACTTGCAAAGACGAGTTATTTTTCCTCGGCAGACAGCTTTGCAATGGTGCGGGGCGGCCATATCGACCTTTCGATACTGGGGGCGATGCAGGTCTCGCAGAGTGGCGACCTCGCGAACTGGATGATCCCGGGCAAGATGGTAAAGGGTATGGGCGGTGCCATGGATCTTGTCGCCGGCGTCAAGCGTGTCGTCGTGGTGATGGAGCACGAGGCTAAGGGCGAGCCGAAATTGCTCAGCGAGTGCAATCTACCTTTGACCGGCACCCGGGTTACGGATCTCGTCATTACCGATCTCGGCGTTTTTACGGTTGCCCGCCAGGGACCTCCGAGCCTCACGCTGATCGAGCTGGCTGAAGGTGTTTCTGTGGAGGAAATCCGCGCGAAGACCGAGGCGTCGTTCAGCGTTGCACCAGAACTCGTGGCGCGCGGATGAGATCTTCGTCGTTTGACGAGCCGACTCTATCATCCATGCGCCAGTTGCATGGCCGTTGTGAAACCTTGTGTCTTATCGAATAGCTGGAGGAGGCCTATATTCCAGTCATCGAAACGACGTTGGGACCGAGACCGGTAGCTGACGTCAAGATACCTCACGAAAGGGGATCATCATGAACGTAGCACGCTCTTTCAACAATTGGCGCAAGTATCGTCAGACCGTAACCGAACTGGGCCGTATGAGCACACGCGAGTTGCAGGATCTCGGCATCAGCCGCGCAGACATTCACAGCGTTGCCCGGGCATCCGTCGGCCGTTAATCGCTGATTGTCTTTACAAATTGATTACATCGGCGCCTGCGGCAACGCGGGCGCCTTTCTTTTTCGCAGCCGTCTTTGAAGCCATGCGAAATCTGCATATCTGCGCTGCAATGAAATCTATTTATTAGGCGGTCAAAAACGATATGTTTGTCTCATCGAAGCGATGCACCTCCTCCCGCAAAGCTTCGAATTCAGACGGTCCATCCTCCTCCCAGGGTCGTCTGTCGGAACAGCGACACTCCTCCTCCCAGTCGTTGTTCGGTTTTTTTCGGAAAGCCTGCCGCACCTCCTCCCGCGGCAGGCTTTTTCGTTTTGACGCTGTCGGTTCAAAGGCCGAGATCCAGCTGATGCAGAGGGAATGCTTGTTCGGTACTGAGTGAGGACAGCGTGACCCCAAGCAGGCGTACGGGACGCTTGAAGGGATAGACGGAGGACAGCAAGGCGTCGGCAATCTCGAGTACCAACTCGATGCTCGATAGTCCCTGGGGGACAGTCCTGCTGCGTGTGGCCTGTGTGAAGTCTGAATACTTGATCTTGACCGTGACCGTCTTGCCGGTGATGTCGTGTGCTTCGCAGTAACGCCAGATTTTCTCAGCAAGAGGACGTAATTCAGTTTGGGCGGCGTCCAGCGCGTCAATATCCTGCGCGAACGTATCTTCCGCCCCTACCGATTTACGGACCCTGTCAGCCTTGACCTGTCTCTCATCGATGCCGCGCGCGATACCGTAAAAATAAGGTCCGGACTTCCCAAAATGCTGCTGCAGGAACTGAAGGCTTTTCGATTTAAGGTCGTACCCGGTTTCTATTCCATGACGCTTCATCCGTTCGGCGGTCGCGGGTCCCACGCCGTGAAATTTCTTGACGGGCAGAGCCTCCACAAAAGCCGGGCCGTTCTTCGGTGTAATGACAGCCTGACCATTGGGTTTGTTCAGATCGCTCGCCATCTTTGCCAGGAACTTATTGTAGGAAATCCCGGCCGACGCGTTGAGACCTGTGACAGACTTGATCCTGGCGCGAATTTCCGTCGCGATCTCAGTGGCAATCTCCATTCTCTTGAGGTTTTCGGTCACGTCCAGATAGGCTTCATCCAGCGATAGTGGCTCTATGAGGGGCGTGTATTCCGCGAATATGGCCCGGATTTGCTGCGAGACCTGCCGGTAGACTTCAAAACGAGGGGGGACGAAAATGAGGTGCGGACACTTGCGCTTCGCCGTTACGGAGGGCATCGCGGAATGAACGCCGAAGGCTCTTGCCTCATAGCTTGCCGCTGCAACCACGCCTCTCGCAGCCGAGCCGCCGACTGCAACAGGCTGGCCACGCAGTTGCGGATTGTCACGCTGTTCAACGGAAGCGTAAAACGCATCCATGTCAACGTGAATGATCTTTCGACTGGAGTGGGTGACCATGTCACTCATGGTTGGCAAACTGCGATACCGGCTGGAAACAAAAGAAGAACATAGCAGCATTCTGCAATATGTCCAACCAGCCTTCAGGTTAGCAGCGCACTATTTTAAGGTTAGTCACGCTGTTGAAGGAGCGCGCAGCCCATCCATCACAAGGCGCACCAATCTGTCCGCGCGGTCACGCCAATCGGGACCTTCCGGAATGGAATATATTCCAAAAAGCGCATTTAGTACGTCATCCGCTATGATGTCGGATTTTATCAGGCCGGTTTCGACAGCTGCAGTTATCAGACGGTTGAAAGTCTGGTGCAACAGGGTCGAACCCTCGTTAAAGAGTGTCGAGTTGGATGTGAACAAAAGTTTCAGGCTGCTCGCCATGCCACGTTTTGCAGCCATGTAGCTGACGAAACAATGCATCCACTCTTCCAGCGCCAGATCAGCCCGTTTTTCTGCCAGCAGCTCTGTTGCAGCCGTTGCGAGAATTTCCAGTTCGCGCCTGTAGACCATCTCGACAAGATGTTCGCGTGTGGGAAAATGTCTGTAGAGGGTGCCAATACCGACGCCTGCTCGGCGCGCTATGTCTTCAAGCGACGCGGTAGAGCCCTGTTCCGAAAATGCCAATGCCGCGATCTCGATCAACTTTTCCCGGTTTTTCCGGGCGTCGGCGCGTTTTGGCAACTCGGAAGGCGCTGAAAGGGATCGCTCCTTCGACACTTGAATATTACTCCATGCGAAAGGACTTGACGAATGAACGCAAGTCGCTAAGTTAAACGGAGGCGCCTCCGTTTATTGGGGCGCCAACCAATTCATAGTTCAGTTCTGGGGTTGCTGTCATGCACAAAGCACAAGTTCATCCCGGGAATGCCGGAAGACGTGGAACTAACCGAGGGTCCAACGGATTGGGCGTTTATCTGGCGTCGCGACGCAGGAGCTAAACATGATACGACCCATCACCACTATCCTGCATAACGACGTGGAAGAGAACGAGTTCCCTTCGCGCCCAAGCGCAAATCAGAGCTCTCCCGAGGCCATGGTCCCGAAGAAGGCTTTCTCGACAGACGATGCGCTCACTATTTTGGGCTTTGCATCGCAGATAATGAACGAGGGTGGGCAGGTGGCTTTGTGCACACTTGTCGAAATCCGAGGTGGATCGTCGCGTCCGCTTGGAGCCCACATGGCCGTCGCCGCCAATGGTCTCTACTGCGGCTATGTCTCTGGCGGTTGCACCGAAGCGGCTGTTGCTGCCGAGGCGCTGGAGGCAATCAACAGCGGTCATGACCGGTTCATGATGCTCGGTAATGGATCGCCTTTCTTCGATATCGTCCTTCCTTGCGGCGGTGGCATCACGGTCGCCATCCATGTTCTCAAAGATGCCGCTCCGCTGCGAACAGTCCTCGAAATGGTCAGGGGTCGCAAGGCTGCCCGCCTTAGCTATAGCCCTAGCGGGCAACGTCTGTCGGTTGGAGAAACCCACCAGAAGGCGGGCTGGGGCGACGACTCATTCGTCACCTGTTACCGCCCTGCCGTTCGCGTCGTCCTGTCCGGTCGCTCACTGGAAGTCGAGATGGCGGCCAGTGTCGCGAGAGCTGCCGGTTACGAAGTTTTTCTACAGGATCAGGCCGGGCCCGACGGGTTCGACATCTCCCTGATCGACGACGACACTGCGGTCGCGCTTTTGCAGCATGATCTGGAGCTGGAAATGCCGGTTCTAGAAGCGGCGCTGTCAAAAACGCCCTTCTATGTGGGCGCGCTTGGCAGCAGCCGCACGCACGAGAAACGCACTGAAAGACTGCGAGATGCCGGCGTCGCGCCCGAGGTCATCAGTAAGATCAAAGCGCCGATCGGCTTGTTTGGAAAGGCAAGGGATGCTCGATCTCTCGCACTGTCGGTAATTGCTGATATCGCAGCCTGTCGCCAGGCTGCTCTGTCTGCAAGCTAGCATCCCTGCTCGCCGCACGCCTGGCAGGCGTCGGCGTCAATACCTCATCAATGATCTCAATCACCCCGTGGAGACTCACGTCTTACGGCCACGTCACCGCTCATGCGCGGATAATGGAGATGTCCTATGCATTTCAAGATCAACGGAGCATCGGTCGAAGTGGAGGCGGATATCCGTACTTCCCTGCTCGATCTCATGCGAAACTATCTAGGTTTCACCGGAACGAAAAAGGGGTGCGATCAGGGTGCCTGCGGTGCCTGTACGGTGCTTGTCGATGGAGAGCGTATCAATTCCTGTCTTGCACTCGCAGTTCAATATCAGGGTAGAAGCATCACGACCGTCGAAGGGCTCGCAAGCGATGGCCATCTGCATCCCTTGCAGAAAGCGTTCATTGAGCATGACGGTTTTCAATGTGGTTACTGCACACCCGGCCAGCTCTGCTCGGCCATCGGCATGGCCGGTGAGATTGATCGGAATATTCCAAGCTCCGTTTCGAACGATTTAAACGGGGCGAATGTAGAACTCAGCGACATCGAAATCCGTGAGCGGATGAGCGGTAATATCTGTCGATGCGGAGCCTATAACGGCATTGTCGAAGCGATTTCCGAAACCCTGCGTGACAGCTCGTCTGCATCCGAAGCGAGGGCTCGGGCATGAATATCTTCTCTTTCCACCAGGCGTCGGATGTGGCCTCCGCCATCGCGCTCAAGCAGTCCAGTGCCTCGGCGAGATACCTTGGCGGCGGCACAAATCTCGTTGATCTCATGCGTGAAACGATCGAGCACCCCGATACGCTCGTGGACGTTTCGCATCTGTCTTCTACGATAGAGCAAGGCCCGGATGGGCGTTTGTCGATAGGGGCAGGCGTTAAAAACACCGCGCTTGCCGCCAATGATATCGTGCGGGCGCAGTTTCCTCTCCTGTCGCGCGCCATCCTGGCTGGCGCAAGTGCGCAAATCCGTAACGTCGCGACCGTCGGAGGCAACATTCTGCAGCGGACGCGTTGCCGGTATTTTTATGACAACGCCGCACGCTGCAACAAGCGTGAACCTGGAGCGGGATGCGATGCCCTGGAGGGTTTCAATCGCTATCACGCTATCCTGGGTGCATCGCAAAGCTGTGTGGCCACGCATCCATCGGATATGTGCGTGGCGCTTGCAGCTCTTGATGCGGAAGTTGTTTTGGATGGACCAGAGGGCCAACGCCGTATGGCCTTGCGTGACCTTCATCGTCTGCCCGGGGACAGACCGGATATCGAGACCGAGTTGAAGCCGAATGAACTGATTACGTCGGTCGAAATCCCCTCGCATTCATTTGGGCAACGCGCTGTCTACCGCAAGGTCAGGGACCGCGCCAGCTATGCCTTTGCTCTGGTGTCCGTTGCTGCCATGCTTGACGTAGATGAGGCCGGGACGGTGCGAGATGTCCGGGTGGCGCTCGGTGGCGTCGCTCACAAACCATGGCGGGCTTTGACGCTCGAGGGCAGGCTGAAGGGCGAAAAAGCCACCGCCGAGAACTTCCGCGCAGCCGCAGAGGCCGAACTCGCGGATGCCGTGGGCTTAAGAGACAACATGTTCAAGATCGAACTGGTCAAACGAACCATCGTCGCCGTTCTAGAACAATTGAAGGGAGAGAAGGCATGAGTGCCGAGACCCGCATCCAGACAGAGACAAGCAAGCCTGGCCGTTGGCAGCCAGCGATTACGGCCGACCCGATGCTGCGCAAGCACGGAGCGCTTGGTCAGCCCGTCTCCCGCATAGAGGGGCCCATGAAGGTACGGGGTGAAACGAAATTCGCCGCGGAATTCCCATATGACAACATGGCCTATGCGGCACTGTCTTTCAGCACCATCGCGCGCGGTCGCATCAGCAGGCTGGACGTTGCCGCAGCAGAAGCCGCGCCTGGCGTTGTGCTGGTTATGACCTACAAGAACGCACCGCGCATGAAGGCACCATCGCTGATGATGTCTTCAGCCACTGCGGCTGGCTCAAGTGACCTCCCCGTCATGCAGGACGATGAGATTCACTGGAATGGACAACCCATCGCGCTGGTACTGGCTCAGACGCAGGAGCAGGCTGATTATGCGGCCTCACTTGTGAAAGCCGAATACACGCTTCTGCCGGCTGTCACCTCCTTCGAAGAAGCCCGGAAACATCCAAGGAAGCTTGATAATATTCTCGGGCAGCCGCCGATGCTGGAGATTGGCGATGCGCAAACCGCGCTGGCGCAGGCCGATGTCAAGGTGGATGTCGTCTACAGGACACCGCGCCATAATCACAACGCCATCGAACTCCACGCGGCGACCGTGCTCTGGGACGGTGATCGGCTGCGTGTTCATGATGCCACGCAATTGCTCGATCTGACGGCTGGCCAGTTGGCGGATATTTTCGACATAGACACTTCAGACGTACATATCACGTCGCCTTATGTCGGTGGTGGATTCGGCGGGAAATGCCTTTGGGACCATCAAATTCTGGCCTGTGCCGCATCCCGGCTGGCCGGGCGACCCGTCCGCATCATGCTTTCACGCGAAGGGGTCTTTCGCATCATCGGCGGACGAACGATAACCGAGCAGCGGGTCGCCTTGGGTGCGCGCGCAGATGGCACGCTTGATGCGCTGATCCACACCGGCACGGCGGCCATGACGTTGCATAATGCCTGTCCGGAACAATTTACCTTTCCGGCACGCCACCTTTACGCATCCAGGACGTTTCACATCGCGCAGGATGTGGCCGACCTCGATATGCTCGTAAACACCTTCATGCGGGCACCGGGCGAATCCGTAGGGACATTCGCTCTTGAATGCGCGCTGGACGAACTGGCGGTCAAGCTTGAGCTCGACCCTATCGAACTGCGTCGGCGGATCGAACCGAATGAGGATCCGACGACCGGAAAGCCGTTTTCGTCGCGCTATCTCATCGAGGCCTATGAGAAGGGCGCCGAAAAATTTGGCTGGAACCTGCGGAACAGCGCCCCGAAACAGAGGCGCGAAGGTGAGTGGTTGATCGGAATGGGCTGTGCGACGGCGACATATCCCTATCACCGTTTCCCCGGTGCGGCGGCGCGGATCAGGATGACCGCTGAAGGCAACGTCACCGTATCCACCGCCGTTCACGACATGGGAATGGGAACCGCGACCGCACAGGCCCAGCACATCGCCGCAAGGTTGGGAGTTTCTCTTGATCAGGTGACTTTCGAATATGGCGATAGCAGTCTGCCGCGTGGAATTATTGCCGGTGGTTCGACACAGACCGCGTCGATAGGTGGTGCCATCGTGGCAGCAACTGAGGTCTTCGTGGAGGAACTCCTCAAGCTTGCGGGTAACGACTCGCCTTTGGCCGGGCTGTCGCTTGCGGAAGTCGAACCCAAAGACGGCGGTATCGGCCATATTGAGGACGGCGATCGCTTCGAAAGCTACGGTTCTATCCTTCGAAGGGCAGGTCGCGAGGAGCTCGTATGTGAAGCCGAGGGACCAGCACCCGCGGAAATGGGGGCCTTCTCCATGCATTCCTATGGCGCACAGTTTTGCGAAGTGCGCGTCAGTACGGTGACAGGCGAGGTTCGCGTATCAAGGTTCCTCGGCTCATTCGATGCAGGGCAGATCTTGAACGCGAAAATGGCGACGAGCCAGTTCAAGGGTGGAATCATCATGGGGCTGGGTCTGGCATTGACAGAGGAAACCAATTTCGATGAACGCACCGGTCGCGTCGTAAACGCGTCGCTTGCCGATTACCATGTGCCTGTGCAGCTGGATGTGCCGAGCATAGAGATCCTCTACACCAACAAGCCGGACCCCCAGGCTCCCATGGGTGCACGCGGTATTGGCGAAATCGGGATCACCGGTGTCGGCGCGGCAGTTGCCAATGCTGTCTATAATGCGACCGGAATCCGTATCAGGGATCTTCCGATTACGCTCGATAAGGTGCTTGTTGGTCTCTGACAGACAGAAGTGAAAATCGAGTGGCGGGGTTGGGTCGCATCTGTTGCATCCCAACCCCGTTTCTGTAGTCAGCAGTCAGCCGAAAAAACCTGTGTGCCGCCGATCCAGGTGCTTTTCAGCTTGTAGTCGTTCGTCAGGATCAGGAAGTCGGCGTCGTATCCCTGCTTCAGCTGGCCTTTGCGACCCGCTAGTCCGGCAGCCTCGGCTGGGTAAAGGCTTGCCATACGAATGGCTTCCTCGATTTCGAGGCCGAGTTTCCGGTGAACGAAAAGAACAGATGAGAGCATATCGATGTCAGCACCCGCCAGCGTGCCATCGGCAAGCGTCAGGCGACCGTCCTTCCGATAGATCTGGCGCCCATTCAGTGTCAGGCCTTCAAGATTGGTGCCAATTGTGGACATGGCGTCTGTAACAATGAAGATCCGTCCGGGTCCCTGTTTGGCCCTCAGCGCAGTGCGCATTGCTGCGGGGTGGACATGAAAACCATCCGCGATGATCCCGGCTGAAACAGTGCCCAGTTCGAGAGCGGCGCCGACGAGACCGGGCGAGCGGTTTTCGAGCGGGCTCATGGCGTTGAAAAGGTGCGTTACGGTACGCGCTCCCGCTTCTACATAGGCCTCTGCCGTTTCAAAGGCAGCATTGGTGTGACCAAGACTGACGATAAAGCCGCCCTCTGCCAGTGCCTTGACCTGCTCCAGCGTCGTGTTTTCCGGTGCGACCGTAATCATCAGGGCGTCGAAGCTTTTCCCGATTTTCAAAAGACGCTCGAGATCTTCCCGTTCCATAGGCCTTATCAGGTCTGGATGATGAGTGCCCTTGCGCGCGACAGAAAGATGTGGGCCTTCCAGATGCAGTCCTATAAAGCCCGGAATGCGTGCGGCTTTCGCGTAAAGGCCAGCCTCTATAGCCGCTGCCGTAACCTCACGCGTATCTGTAATCAAGGTTGGCAGGAGAGCGGTTGTGCCAAAGCTTGCATGGGCTGCGCAGATCTGCCGGATACCCTCGACGGACCGGTCATCGTTCAACATCACGCCGCCGCCGCCATTGACCTGCAGATCGATGAAGCCGGGAACGATCAGCGAGCCGCCCGTGTCGACGGTTTTCACGCCTGAAGAAAGCTCGCTCTGCGCAGCAATGCTGACGACCTTGCCATCTTCAACAAGAAGCGCGCTTTCTGCGATCCAGTCCTGGCCGTCGAAAATTCTGCAATTGGTAAAGGCTTGAACCATTATCAGCGTGTCTCCGTGACCTTCTTGAGGGCAGCCGGGGCATCGGGGTTGAACCCGCGCGATCGGGACCAGGCCTCAACGAAACCGTAAAAGGGCACAATCAGGGCAAGCGAATCGGTCAGCGGATGGCCGGTTTCAACAAATGGCAATCTACGGGCGTAGCTTGCTCCATCTGCGGTCACGAAGGCAAGGGCACCCTTTTCTGCAAGACTGTCGGCTGTCGTCAGGACAGACATCAAGGCCGCATCACGCGCCGCAAAAGTGACAACCGGAAAGCGGCGATCTACCAGTGCCACAGGACCGTGAAGCACCTCGGCGCTGGAATAGGCCTCGGCGTGCATTTCCGAGGTTTCCTTGAATTTCAGCGCAGCCTCGCTGGCGATTGCCAATGAGGGGCCGCGGCCAAGCATGTAAAGCGAATCCGCGTCTCCCAGCTCCGCTGCAAGATCTTTCCAATCAAGCGTTATGGCCTGATGCAGTTTTTCGGGCAGTTGCCGGATGGAACGTTGCAGATCCGCGTCGACGGTCCATTCGGCCAGAACAGCAAGTCCGGCCAACACCGAGTTGAAAAAGGATTTGGTTGCCGCTACCGCGAGCTCTGGCCCGGCATTGATATCGATGGCATGTGCACAGGCATCCGACAAAGGCGAGGGCCGCGTATTCGTCAGCGAGATCGTCAGCGCACCCGCTGCCGCAGCCGATTGGGCAAGAGCAACGATGTCAGGACTTTTTCCCGATTGCGATACCGAGATCGCCGCGGCTTTGTCCAGCTTCAGCGATTTGCCGTAAATGGAGGCAAGCGAGGGGCCGATGGAGGCCACGGCGCGGCCTGCCTGCTGCTCTATGGCGTATTTGAGAAAGTGGGCGGCATGATCCGAAGAACCGCGCGCGATGGTGATGAGAAAGGCGGGATCGAACGCCCGCAATGCCTTGCCGGCAGCCTGAAGGTCACCGCTGGCACTGCTCAGCAAACGGCTGGCTGCATCGGGTATTTCATCGATTTCCTGGCGCATATGCGTGGGCATGGAACTCTCTTTTCCTGTATCGGCGGCGGCACTCAGCCGTCCGTCAGTGTCATTTCAGCTACGAAGTCGTAGGCGTCGCCCCGATAGAGCGATCGCGTCAACTCAACCACGCGGCCAGATTCCAGATAGGATATGCGTTCGATGGCGAGCCCTGCCGACCCCTCGGGAACCGCAAGCAAAGCTGCATCCTCACGCGATACGTTGCAGGCCGAGATACGTTGTACCGCACGCACAGGCCGGTTGCCGCTACGGTGCAATTCGGCATAGAGCGATGTGCCCACCGCTGCCGGATCGGGCAGTATATCCGATGCCAGGCTTGCTCTCTCTATGGCAAGGGGCAACTCATTGGCGATGCGAAGACGCTCAAGACGCGCGACCATCATGTCGACCTTGAGACCCAGCATCATCATCTCGTTGGATGACGGGTGGAACAGACCTCTGGCAAGCCATTCCGAGCGGGTAACATATCCCCGTGTGGCCATGTCTTCGCTGAAGGATGTGAGGCGCGACAGCGGTTGCTGCAGGCGGGAAACCGGCTTCATGACGAAAGTGCCAGAACCGTGCTTGCGGCTAAGCAAGCCGTCCTTGACCAGATCGTCCACCGCTTTTCGGACAGTGACGCGGCTGACATTGGCAAATTCCGCAAGATCGCGCTCGGGAGGCAATGCCTGCCCATGGGCCAGTTTGCCGGAAAGGATCGCACTTTCCAGCGATTGCCGAAGCTTGACGTAAAGAGGTCCCGTTCCGTTGGATTGCAGATCGTCAGGGGACAGGAAATCGGACAAGGCTTCCGTCATGCCACTCCCCCTTCAACACCTGCGAAAGCGGCTTTTGCCAGCGCAATCGAGCCTGCCAGCGCATCCTGCGCAGGCTGGACAAGACGTTGCTGATGGCGTGGGGCCAGATACTGTGCGTAGAGCGTCGACAGCCCGCCCAGAAGACAAAGTCTTCCGCCGTGTGTCACCTCGGACATGCGGTCAAGCGAGCGGTCAATGAAGCGGGCGGATTGCTCCAGAATGCTCAAAGCGGCCTTGTCGCCGTGGGCACCAAATTCAAACACAAGGGGGGCATAGCGACCATAGTCGCCCGGTTTTGCGCTTTGAGAAAATGCGACCATCTTGCGTGGATCGAACTCAAACTCTTCAAGCAATGCCTGCGTAAGTTCTGTCCGGGCAGAAATTCCGTCGTGGGCCAGCAGGCTTTCCTGCAGAGCCATCTGGCCAAGTCGCGCGCCACTTCCCAGATCACCGAGATGGTAGCCCCAGCCGCCGATGGAGCTGACTTGCGAGCCGGACCGGGCAATATAAATCGTTCCGGTCCCCAAGATCGCAACCGCGCCATCTCCGTCACCAAGAGCGCCCTGCAGCGCGATCAATCCGTCAGACTCGATGATGGACTGGTGGAATGGCAAGCGCGGCATGACGTATGCCACGGTGTTCTCGACATTGTTTCCCGCAAGTCCGAGATAGGCTTCAGCATCTTTTAGCAAGCGCGGATCAAGACCTGCATCTTCAAACGCCGCTTTGGCGGCTTGGGCGATGTTTGATATCGCCGTGTCTGGCGCGGTCATGATGTTGGACGCGCCGCTTCTGCCACGACCAAGAATTCTGCCGGTTGCGTCTGCGACTGCTGCCCGGCAACTCGTGCCGCCGCCGTCGACTCCCACGAGATATCGCTGCATGAAATCGTCTCCTGCGAGAAAGATACCAAAAAAATACCAATTTCCAAGTCGAAAAAATAAAGTTTTTGTAAAAGCGATTTTATCCATTTATATCATTGTGTTATGCCTTTGACTAACTGTTGGGAGGCTAATAAATAAATCATTTCTTAAAAGACGCTGGACAATTGGTATTTTTTTGGCATTAAATTCTAGTGCAGGGAGTTTTTTATGAGCGCAGGCGGAACTGAGGGTTTGCACGATAAGGCGAGGGGGCTCGACACCATGGTGCCGAGCGATGTTCTGTCGCTTTTGAGTTCAGGACAGCAGCAGGCTGCCCGGTCCGTCGATGCAGCCCGGGATGCCATTGCGTCAGCGTCACTGCTTGCGGCCGATGCGATTTCGCGCGGTGGTCGGCTCGTCTATGCAGGCGCGGGCAGCTCAGGTCTGATGGCCATGGCTGACGCTTTGGAGCTGCCAGGAACCTACGGGATAGAGCGCGAGCAGATCGCTATTCTTTTCGCTGGCGGTATCAGCAATCTGTCTGAAATGCCGGGTGCGCCTGAGGATGATGTCGAGCAGGCGCGGATAGATGCAGAGGCGGTCGTTGGGGCAGGGGATTGTGTTGTCGTTATCTCGGCGAGCGGGTCGACACCCTACGCGTTGGGCGTCGCGGACTTCGCCCGTCAGAAGGGCGCAAAGATTATTGCCATTGCCAACAATGCGGACGCAAAGCTTTTCGACAGAAGCGATGTCGCCATTCTGCTCAATACTCCACCGGAATTCGTTGCGGGCTCGACCCGGATGGGCGCGGGCACGGCGCAAAAAATTGCGCTCAACATGTTTTCGACCCTCATGGCCATTCGCCTGGGGCATGTGCATGACGGCCATATGGTCAACCTGCGCGCGGATAACCGAAAGCTGCTTGAGCGCGCAGCGCGCATTGTTGCCGATGTCGCCGGTGTGAGTATGGACGAAGCAGGACGTTTGGTGGAAAAGGCGTCCGGCTCCGTCAAGGTCGCGATCCTGCTTGGGGCGGGCGCGAAAGACAAGAATTCAGCCGAGAGAATGCTCGAGACAAGCGGCCAGAACCTTCGCCGTGCGCTTGAGCTGATCGGCGGATAAGACTGCAACAACCATAGTTGATGAACGCCGTGGCGGCGTTACACCAAGAGGGAGAACAAGAATGACCCGTAATCTCACAAAAGCCCTGGCCTTGGGAGCAAGTTTGCTGGGCTATGCCGGTCTGGCCTCGGCAGCGGACGTAACGCTGACGATCGAGAGCTGGCGCAATGACGATCTGGCGATCTGGAAAGACAAGCTCATACCGGCTTTTGAAGCAAAGAACCCCGGTATCAAGCTCGCGTTTCAGCCAATGGCACCGACGGAATACAATGCCGCATTGAATGCCAAGCTGGAATCCGGTTCGGCGGGTGATCTCATCACGTGCCGTCCTTTCGATGCATCGCTTGAGTTGTTCAAGAAGGGCTATCTTGGCGACCTGACCAAGAATCCTGGCATGGAAAACTTCTCGAACGTTGCGAAAACGGCCTGGTCAACGGATGATGGTGCCCAGACGTTCTGCGTGCCGATGGCTTCGGTTATCCATGGTTTCATCTACAACAAGGACGCTTTCGAGACCCTCAAGATCGAAGTGCCGAAGACGCAGGCGGAGTTCTTCGCCGCCCTAGACAAGATCAAGGCTGACGGCACCTATGTCCCGATGGCGATGGGCACCAAGGATCTTTGGGAAGCCGCAACCATGGGCTATCAGAATATCGGCCCTAACTACTGGAAGGGCGAAGAAGGCCGTCTGGCGCTGGTCAAGGGCGAGCAGAAGCTGACTGATGCCGCCTGGGTCAAGCCCTACGAGGTTCTTGCAAAGTGGAAGGACTATCTGGGCGACGGCTTCGAAGCGCAGACCTATCCCGATAGCCAGAACATGTTCACCCTTGGTCGCGCGGCTATTTACCCTGCGGGCTCATGGGAAATCTCCGGCTTCAACACGCAGGCTCAGTTCAAGATGGGCGCATTCCCGCCACCCGTCGAGAAGGAAGGCGATACCTGCTACATCTCCGACCACACGGATATCGGAATGGGTGTAAACGCCAAGTCCAAGCATCCTGCCGAGGCTGCCAAGTTCCTCGAGTGGGTCGCATCTGCAGAATTTGCCGATCTCTATGCCAACGCACTGCCGGGCTTCTTCAGCCTCAATACCACGGCTGTAAAAATGGCTGATCCTCTCGCCCAGGAATTCGTCTCCTGGCGCGAAAAATGCAAGCCGACGATCCGCTCGACATACCAGATCCTGTCGCGCGGCAAGCCGAACCTGGAAAACGAAACCTGGGTTGAATCCGCCAACGTCATCAATGGAACGGATACGCCTGCCGTGGCTGCTGAAAAGCTGCAAAAGGGTCTCGACAGCTGGTACAAGCCAGCAAAATAAGTCTGACGGAGCGGTGCATGGCGGAGGATATTCGCCATGCACCCAACGCGTCACAAACCTATTTGCTTTTCAAATCTGACCTATGGTTTTCGTTGGGGCGAATCCGCGCCCCGTTAGCCTATGTCATGCTCGACTTCCCATCTGACAGTTCGGACTGATCCCATGAGCGCCGAGAATAGCTTCAACGACGAAAGAACAAGCCGGCGGCCATTCCGGTGGCATATCCTTGTGTTCATGCTTCCGGCGTTCCTCGTTTACACGGCGGTGATGATCATTCCTCTGGGTAGCACGCTCTGGCTTTCCTTTTTCAAGGAGGTCGACGGGCAAAGACTTTTTGTCGGGCTTGAGAATTTTCGGACACTGTTCTTTGAAGATCGCTGGTCGGAGAGCTTCTGGAACGCACTGGTCAACAACGTCTATTTCTTCATCATCCATATGCTCGTGCAAAATCCGATCGGCGTCGCGCTGGCCGCACTTCTTTCACTGCCCAAGCTGCGCTTTTCGGCCTTCTATCGTACGGCAATATTCCTTCCTACACTTCTATCGTTCGTGATTGTTGGCTTCATCTGGAAGCTCATCCTGTCGCCGCTTTGGGGAATAGCGCCGACATTGCTGGATTTCGTCCATTTGAAATTCCTCTTTGCGCCATGGCTTGGCAGGCCGAATTCGGCGCTCATTGCCGTGTCTCTGATATCTGTCTGGCAATATGTCGGTATTCCCATGATGCTGATCTATGCAGCGCTGCTCAATATTCCCGATGAGGTCATCGAAGCTGCCGAAATGGATGGCATCACCGGCTGGAGCCAGTTCTGGAAAATCAAGCTGCCGCTTATCCTGCCAGCCATTGGCATCATCTCGATTTTGACATTCGTCGGCAATTTCAACGCGTTCGACCTGATCTACACCGTACAGGGCGCGCTGGCCGGGCCGGATGGATCGACTGACATCCTGGGAACGCTGCTTTATCGCACCTTCTTCGGCTTCCAGCTCCAATTGGGCGATCGCTCCATGGGTGCGACAATTGCAACCGTGATGTTTCTCATCATTCTTGCCGGAGTGAGCTTTTACCTTTTTGCCATTCAGCGCCGTATGCGCCGCTATCAATTCTAAGGGGCGTCGGAAATGTCTAAAGCACGCTCCTCACTCGTCCGCACCGTTCTGGCCCACGCCGTCCTCCTTTCCTACACGGCCATCGCGCTTTTTCCGGTGGTGCTGACGATCATCAATTCCTTCAAGTCGCGTAATGCCATCTTCCGCAATCCCATGCAGGTGCCGTTACCTTCGACATTCGATCTCGTCGGTTACACCACCGTTCTTGGCCAGAGCGATTTTATGCAATACCTGCAAAATTCGCTGATCGTTACTGTGGTTTCGATTGCGCTCGTGCTGCTTTTTGGCGCGATGGCGGCATTTGCGCTGTCGGAATATCGGTTCAGGGGAAATACCTGGCTTGGCCTCTATATGGCGCTCGGCATCATGATTCCGATCCGCCTTGGTACTATCGGCATCCTGCAGGGCATGGTGGCGACGGGTCTGGTCAATACGCGAACTGCCCTGATCCTGGTTTACACCGCTCAAGGTCTGCCGCTTGCGATCTTTATCCTGTCGGAATTCATGCGAACGGTTTCCGATGACCTCAAGAATGCGGGTCGCATCGATGGATTGTCGGAATACAAGATATTCTTCCGCCTTGTCCTGCCGCTTATCCGCCCATCCATGGCAACGGTTGCTGTCTTTACGATGATACCGATCTGGAACGATCTCTGGTTCCCTCTTATCCTCGCGCCCAGTGAGGCGACCAAGACCATCACGCTCGGGGCGCAAATATTCATCGGTCAATTCGTCACCAACTGGAACGCGGTTCTGGCAGCCTTGTCGTTGGCAATTGCACCTGTCCTTGTTCTCTACACCATATTCTCGCGGCAACTCATCCGCGGCATCACGGCAGGAGCGGTCAAATGAGCCAAAAACCCCTTAAGGTTCTGGTTGCGGGTCTCGGCAATATGGGCATGAGCCATGCGCTGGCCTATGCCGCCAATCCCGGTTTCGAAATCGTCGGGCTCGTCAATCGTTCCAAGCCGATCTTGCCTCCAGCGCTTGCAGGCCATGACATACTGCCGTCTTTTGAAAATGCGCTGGCGGACCTGAAGCCGGATCTTTGCTCCATCAATACCTATTCCGACAGCCATGCCCAGTTGGCGATCACGGCGATGGAGGCGGGCTCTCACGTCTTTGTGGAGAAGCCGCTGGCGACGACCGTTGCGGATGCCGAGCGTGTGGTTGCCTGCGCACGCGCCAACGGCCGTAAACTCATTGTCGGCTATATTCTGCGTCACCACCCGTCCTGGGTAAAATTGATCTCACTCGCTCGCGATCTCGGCGGGCCCTATGTTTTCCGCATGAACCTCAACCAGCAATCATCCGGCAAGACCTGGGAGACACACAAGGCCTTGATGCAGACAACGCCTCCTATCGTGGATTGTGGCGTGCATTATGTGGATGTCATGTGCCAGATTACGGATGCAAAACCCGTTTCGGTGCGCGGCATGGGCCTGCGGCTTTCTAACGAAATTGCGCCGGACATGTATAATTACGGGCACCTGCAGGTGACTTTCGAGGACGGCTCCGTGGGTTGGTACGAGGCCGGATGGGGCCCGATGATCTCCGAGACTGCTTTTTTCGTAAAGGATGTCATGTCGCCGAATGGCTCCGTTTCCATCGTCATGGACCCGAACGCCAAATCGGATGACATCGACACCCACACGAAAACGTCGACGATTCGTCTCCACAAGGCTGAGACAGGTCCGGATGGCCGTTTTGCCGAGCCCGATCAGTTGCTGCAAATGGACGGCGAGCCCGGCCACCAGGAACTGTGCGACCGGGAGCAGGCCTACGTCCTGAAGGCGATCCGCGAGGATATCGATCTCGACCGGCACATGAGCGATGCTGTCCAATCGCTGCGGATCTGCCTTGCGGCGGATGAAAGCGCGCGAACCGGCCGTATGGTCGATCTTTGAATCTGGAGAAAATCCTTGGGTAATCTGACACTCAAATCCGTCGCAAAATCCTTTGGCACCGTGGAGGTGCTGAAAGGGATTGATCTGGACGTCAAGGATGGAGAGTTCGTGATCTTCGTCGGGCCATCCGGTTGCGGTAAATCCACGCTGTTGCGAACCATTGCGGGGCTTGAAGATATCAGCTCCGGCGAGATCATCATCGATGGTCGCGAAGTCTCCGCCGTGCCGCCCGCAAAGCGCGGTATCGCCATGGTCTTCCAGTCCTACGCGCTTTACCCGCATTTGACGGTGAAGGATAATATGGGTCTCGGTCTCAAGCAGGCCGGCACACCGAAGGATGAGATAGAGACGCGGGTCGCCAATGCATCCTCCCTTCTGTCGCTCGGCCCCTATCTGGAGCGACGTCCGGCGGAGTTGTCGGGTGGGCAGCGCCAGCGCGTAGCCATCGGCCGCGCCATCGTGCGGGAGCCGACGCTTTTCCTTTTCGATGAACCTCTTTCCAATCTCGATGCGGCTCTTCGCGTGCAGACTCGCCTCGAAATCGCGCGTCTCCATCGGCGGCTAAAGGCAACGATGATCTATGTGACGCATGATCAGGTCGAGGCCATGACTCTTGCAGACAAGATTGTCGTTCTCAACGCCGGGAGCATTGAGCAGGTCGGCACCCCCATGGAGCTTTACAATCGCCCAGCCAATCTTTTCGTTGCCGGGTTCATCGGGTCCCCGCAGATGAACCTGATCGATGCCGAGCGGTTTGGTGAAAGCGGCTACAAGACACTGGGCATTCGTCCAGAACATATTCTGCTGTCACGCGAAAGCGGCTCCTGGCCTGGAAAGGTCGTGCATGTCGAACATCTGGGTGCCGATACCATCGTCTACCTCGAGAGTGATGCCATCGGCCTGTTGACCGTGCGCCTGTTTGGTGAACATGCCTATCACCCGGACGATGTTGTTTACGCTTCGCCAAGCGGGGACGCCACACACCGTTTCGACGCCAACGGCAATGCGGTTCGATAGTCCGTCTTTAGCGCCACTCTTATCGCATCAGGTCAATCATGGCTGAAATTTCGCTGGAAGTCTGCGTCGATGATGTCGCGGGCCTGAACGCCGCCATCGAGGGTGGAGCAGATCGGATAGAGTTGTGCAGTGCTCTTTCCGTCGGCGGACTGACACCGTCCGTCGGCTTGATGAGCCTGGCCGGACGCTCCCCGGTGCCATGCTATGCGATGATCAGACCGCGGGCCGGAAATTTCGTCTATTCCCCGGACGAACTGGCCGTGATGGAAGACGATATCAGGTTTGCCGCTTCCTGCGGCATTGCTGGCGTGGTCTTTGGAGCAAATTTGCCGGACGGGCGTCTCGATCATATTGCTCTGAGGCAGTTGTCCGAGGTCATAGGGTCCATGCCGCGCACCTTGCATCGCGCCTTCGATCTTGTACCTGACATGTCTGAGGCGATTGAAATTGCTATTGATTGCGGCTTTGAGCGGATACTGTCCTCCGGGCGCGCTGTAACGGCTCTTGACGGGATCGCCGATTTGAAAGCCGCGATAGAAATCGCTGCGGGTCGTATCTCCATCATGCCGGGCTCTGGCATCAATCTCGATACGCTCGGCCCGGTGCTTGAGGAGTTGCACGTGGCAGACATCCATTCGTCCTGTTCCTCCAGTGTAGAGGTCACCGATCCAGCCGTCCTGGCTTTCGGTTTTTCTGCTCGGCAGATGAAACAGACCGATGTCGCTATCGTCAGGGCGATGAAAGAGCTGCTCACGGCAGCTTCTTAGCGGACCTCACGGACAGTTCTGCATAAAAATGGCGCACGATCAAAAAATGAGCTTGACGTGTCGCGCTTTTACGGCTTGATTTGAACCAATGTAAAATTGGTACGAACCAATGAACGAAACATCCAGCATTCTTGGTCCGGAAAATGCCAACTACGCACTCGAGAGACTGCGGGAACTGATCACCGTCAGCGCGTTTGGGCGAGATGGCAAACTGCCGACGGAAAGAACGCTTTCCGAGCGCCTGGGCGTTGGTCGCCGCGAAGTCAGGCGTGCTCTCGAAGTATTGGAAGCCGAGGGGCTGATCTGGCGCAAACAGGGCGCGGGCACCTTCCTGGGGCAAAAGCCGGATAGCTGGAGCGATCATGCCGCGAGCCTGGTTTCCGGAACCAATTTCATGGAAATCATGGAGGTGAGGCTGCGGCTGGAGCCACAGCTGGCGCAACTCGCCGCAATGCGGGCCAAGCCCTCCGACATTGCAAGAATGCGCGAGACGTGCCTCAAGATTTACGAGCGCACCGATGCCGACTGGCGCGAACTCTGGGATGGCTCGCTTCACCGGCTGATTGCGCAAAGTGCCGGAAACCAGCTGTTCCTCTCGCTGTTCGATGTGGTCAATCGCGTCCGACAGGACCCGACATGGCAGGCTGTGCGGGAACGCGCCCGCCGCCTCGATCACACCTTGCAGGAATCGCGTGATCAGCACGCCGAAATCATAGATGCAATCGCCGAGCGTGATCCGGCCAAGGCGGGTGAAGCCATGCGCAATCACCTGCTGACGCTTCAGGAGAGGCTCGTTCGCCAGACGTCCATGGACCATCTGGACCATCCATCCAAGGGAGATGCTTGAAAGACGGCGTAGGGCTCTCCTGCGCAGAGGTAGAACCGGAAAACCGGCTGCCATAACCGACCAGAGGAACAAGAAGATGAAACGACAGATGACATTTGCTGCCAGCTTGCTGGCGGCGGCACTTCTTTCGACGTCGCTGCAGGCCGCGGAACTTCGTATCGGTTTGCAGGACGATGCCGACGTGCTGGATCCTGCCCAGTCCAGAACCTTTGTTGGACGGCTGGTTTACACCAGCATGTGCGACAAGCTTGTCGATCTAGACAATAACCTGTCAGTCGTTCCGCAACTGGCGACGAAATGGGCCTGGGGCGACAATGGCAACACGTTGACCATGGATCTGCGCGAAGGCGTTGTCTTCCACGATGGCACGCCTTTCAACGCCGAGGCCGCCGTCTATACGATCGAACGCAACATGACCATGCCCGAATCTCGCCGCAAGAGCGAGCTTGCATCTGTGGCGAAGGTTGAGGCGACGGGCGCGTATCAGATCAAATTCACGCTGAAAAGCCCGGATGCGAGCCTGCTGGCGCAGCTTTCCGACCGAGCTGGCATGATGGTTTCGCCAAAGGCTGCAAAGGAACTCGGAGCGAATTTCGGTTCCAAGCCGGTGTGTGCCGGACCTTTTAAGTTCGTCGAGCGCATTCAGCAGGACCGCATTGTTCTGGAGAAATTTCCGGACTACTGGAACAAGGACAATATCTTCCTCGACAAGGTCACGTTCCTGCCTATTCCGGATACGACGGTGCGCCTTGCCAACCTTCGCGCAGGTGATCTCGATCTGGCAGAGCGGATTTCCGCGTCTGACGCCGCTTCCGTCAAGGATGATCCGAAGCTGACCTATGGCGAAGTGGTCGGCCCCGGTTACATGGCGATGTATGTGAATATTGGCAACGGTGCTCGCGCCGATAATCCGTTTGGCAAGGACAAGCGGTTGCGGCAGGCTTTTTCGCTGGCCATTGATCGCGAGGCCATCAACCAGGTTGTGTTCGAAGGAACCGCGCTGGCGGGAAATCAACCCTGGCCATCCACCAGCCCCTGGTACAACAAGTCTGTCCCGGTGCCTGCGCGTGATGTTGAAAAAGCCAAGGCATTGATGAAGGAAGCAGGCTTCGATCGCTTCGAAATCGAGTTGCAGCACGCCAACAACACCACCCAGACCCAGATGATGCAGGTCATTCAGGCCATGGTTGCCGAGGCAGGTTTCGACGTGAAGCTGAAGGCGACGGAGTTTGCGACGCTGCTCTCTGAACAGACCGCAGGCAATTACGTCCTGTCACGGTCTGATTGGTCGGGCCGTTCCGATCCGGATGGAAACATCCATCAGTTCGTAACCTGCAAGGGTGGCATCAACGACACGAAATACTGCAATCCAGAGGTCGACAAACTGTTGAACGAGGCGCGCGCTTCAACCGACAATGCCGTGCGCAAGGAAAAATACGACGCAGCCACCAAGATTCTCGATGAGGACCTGCCGCTGATTTATCTCGGGCATCAAGCTTACCTTTACGCGACGTCGAAGGCCGTTACCGGTTTTCAGCCTTCGTCCGACGGGATGATCCGTCTGACCGGCGTGAAGAAGGGCTCGTAAGAGACGACTGTTATCCCGGTGCGCGGCCAGCCGCCGCGTATCGGGGTCATCGATACCCGGCCTCGCCCAAAGGATCACCTTCATGCATATCTATATCGGCAAGCGGCTTCTGGTGGCCATTCCGACGCTGCTCATCATTTCCATCTTTGTCTTCTCCCTGCAGAAGTTGCTCCCCGGCGACCCCATACTCGCCATGGCTGGAGAAGAGCGGGATCCGGCGGTTATCGAACTGTTGAGAGAGCGATATCGAATGAACGATCCTCTCGTCTTCCAGTATTTCTACTGGCTTGGCTCCGTGCTTCAGGGTGATTTCGGAATTTCGCTTAGAACGAACCAGCCCGTTCTCGAACTGATTGCGCAAAAGCTTCCTGTCACGATCCAGCTCGCGCTGATGTCGATGTTCTTCGCGCTGATTATCGGTGTGCCCATAGGAATACTCGCTGCTGTCAAGCAGAACACATGGATTGACTACCTCTCCAACATCGTCGCCCTTTCCGGGCTGTCCATCCCGAATTTCTGGCTGGGGATCATGCTTATCCTGCTGATATCGGTGCAACTGGGATGGTTGCCCGCGTCAGGTTACGAATCGATCTTCGTTGATCCCGTCAGGTCTATCCAGACCATGATCATGCCCTCATTCGTGCTGGGCAATGCGCTGGCGGCAACGTTGATGAGACATACACGCTCCGCCATGCTGTCGGTGATGAAATCGGACTACATCCGCACCGCCCGCGCCAAGGGATTGTCGAACTGGCAGGTCATTTTCAGTCACTCGTTCCGCAACGCCCTTTTGCCGATCATCACGCTTGCGGCGCTGTTGTTCGGCGAGCTGCTGGCAGGTGCCGTTCTGACCGAACAGATTTTTACCATTCCGGGCTTTGGCAAGCTCATCGTCGACGCCGTTTTCACGCGTGATTATGCGGTGGTTCAAGGCGTCGTGCTTTGCACGGCAGTCGGCTTCATCTTGATGAACCTCTTGGCGGATGTCGTCACGGTCTTGCTCAATCCACGCATGAGGACCGCGATATGACAGTTGCCATCGACGTCGCCAACGTGACCAGGAAATCGGAAAATCGCGCCTGGAAGAAAATGAAGCGCAACAAGAGCGCCATTGCCGGGTTGATCATCATATCCTTTTTCGTGCTGCTTGCACTTGTTGCGCCGCTTCTGCCACTTGCCGATCCCTATGCCACGAGCTGGAGCGCCATTCGAAAGGCGCCGTCCATGGCGCGCTGGATGGGTACTGACGATATTGGAAGGGATATTCTGTCGCGCATGATCTGGGGCGCGCAGGCTTCGCTGATGGCGGGGGTTATTTCCGTGGCCATCGCCGTTGCAGCCGGCGTCCCGCTCGGACTTGTGTCCGGCTATTTCGGCGGCTGGATCGATCAGGTGATCTCGCGGATCACCGAAGCATTTCTTGCTATGCCATTTCTCATCATGGCCATCGCACTCGCCGCCTTTCTGGGGCCGAGCCTTGGCAACGCCATGATCGCCATCGGTCTTTCCGCCATGCCCGTCTTCATCAGGTTGACGCGGGCCCAGGTCCTTGCCGTCAAGAGTGAGGACTATATCGAAGGGGCCCGCTCGATTGGCCTTGGCCACCATGACATCATGCTGCGTTACATTCTGCCAAACATCGTGCCGCCCATCATCGTGCAGGCCACGCTCACCGTCGCCACAGCCATCATCGCCGAAGCCAGCCTTTCTTTCCTAGGGCTTGGACAGCAGGCACCCGCGGCCAGTTGGGGCTCGATGCTGAATGTGGCGAAGAATTACCTCTCGCAAGCGCCCTGGATGGCCATGTGGCCCGGCGCCGCAATCTTTCTCGTGGTCATTGGCTTCAACCTGCTGGGTGATGGCTTGCGCGATGCACTTGACCCCCGTGAACATTGATATCTACGCACCGAAGGAAACAACATGACTGCATTCACAACCCGCCCAGAAATCCTCGGTACGTTCGGGGTGGTCACATCCACGCACTGGATTGCCTCATCGGTTGGTATGAGCATTCTCGAAAAAGGCGGAAATGCATTTGACGCTGCCGTCGCCACCGGTTTTGTCCTGCAGGTTCTGGAGCCGCATCTCAACGGCCCTGGCGGCGATATGCCTGCCGTGATCTATTCCCGCAAGAAGGACAAGGTGGAGGTCATCTGCGCGCAGGGCCCTGCACCTGCTGCGGCAACAATCGACCACTATAGGAGTGAGGGGCTGGATCTCATCCCTGGCGACGGCCTGCTTTCGACCGTCATCCCCGGCGCGTTCGATGGCTGGATGCTGATGTTGCGGGACTATGGTTCCATGAGCGTGAGGGAGGTGCTGGAGCCAGCCATTTACTATCTGGAGAATGGCCACCCGATGTTACCGCGTGTTTCTGCCTCGATTGCCGGGCTCGCGGAATTTTTCGAAAAGGAATGGCCTACATCCTATCAAACCTGGTTGCCCGGCGGGGCAGTCCCGCAACCGCTTTCCAATTTCAAGAACCCGACACTTGCTGCGACATGGAAGCGGATCGTCAACGAAGCGGAGGCAAAGAGAGACCGCGAAGCTGGCATCGAAGCGGCGCGAGACGCGTTTTATCGCGGTTTTGTCGCCGAGCAGATCGCGGATTATCTCAAAGACGCCGAGGTCATGGATGCCAGCGGCAGCCGTCACAAGGGCGTCCTCACCGCAGACGACATGGCCAACTGGCGCGCGACAATCGAAGCGCCGACGACTTACGATTATCATGGCTGGACGATTGCCAAGACCGGCCCATGGGGGCAGGGGCCGGTTCTTTTACAATCGCTGGCGCTTCTCAAGGGCATCGATATCGCCGGAATGGATCCCGCCGGTCCCGATTTCGTGCATACGGTTGTGGAAGCAATGAAGCTCGCCTATGCGGATCGGGAGGTCTATTATGGAGATCCGGAATTCGCGCAGGTGCCAACGGAAACCCTGCTGTCTGACGCTTACAATGACGAGCGTCGGCGTTTGATAACGTCCCATGCTTCGATGGAACTGAGGCCGGGCCTCGTTCCCGGCTTTGACAACCAGCGCGACCTGACACTTTCCATGCTCGGCTCGATGCAGGGCACCGGCGCGGTCTACGAGCCAACCATGTCCCATTTGACAGAGAAAAGGGGCGATACCGTCCATATCGACGTCATCGACCGCGAGGGCAACATGGTTTCCGTCACGCCGTCCGGTGGCTGGTTGCAAAGCTCACCGATCGTGCCGGGTCTGGGCTTCTGCCTCAATTCTCGTGCGCAGATGTTCTGGTTGCAGCCTGGGCTGCCCACGTCTCTGGAGCCGGGCAAACGCCCTCGCACGACGCTCACCCCGTCGCTTGCGCTTTACGAGGGACAGCCCACGCTCGCCTTTGGCACGCCGGGCGGCGACCAGCAGGACCAATGGCAGCTTTCCTTCTTCCTGCGCTATGCCCATTTCGGGCTCAATCTTCAGGAGGCCATCGATATGCCCCTGTTCCACACCTCCCATTTTCCCGGCTCTTTCTATCCGCGAACGAGGCAGCCGGGTAATGTGATGATCGAAACCAGCATCGGCCAAGGCGTTCTGGACGAATTGCGCGGCCGAGGACACGATGTGACACCGGCAGACCCGTGGACGGTCGGACGATTGACGGCCGCGCGGCGCGATGCTGATGGCCTTTTGCGTGCGGCCGCAACTCCCCGCCTGATGCAAGCCTATGCCGTGGGACGCTGACCATGGATGACAACGCCCTTTTTGAAAAAACAGCGGTGCTTAGCGTAAAAAACCTGACCACCTCGTTTCGTGTCGATGACGAATGGAAGACGGTCGTGCGGGACCTTTCTTTCGAGGTGCGAGCCGGGGAAACGGTCGCAATCGTAGGGGAAAGCGGCTCTGGAAAGAGCGTCACTTCACTCTCGCTCATGCGCCTCCTCGATCCGAGAAACAGCCGGATAGAAGGCTCCGTGTCCTTGAACGGGAAGGATATTCTCAGCCTTTCCGAAGGAGAAATGCGCCACGTACGGGGCAATGACGTTGCCATGATCTTCCAGGAGCCCATGACATCGCTCAACCCGGTTTTCACGATCGGGAGGCAGATTTCCGAAGTGCTTGTTCGCCACAAGGGGCTCAACACGCTTCAGGCCCGCGAAGAAACCATCCGCCTGTTGGAAAAGGTGCGAATCCCGAACGCGGCCAGCCGTTTCGACGAGTATCCCCACCAATTCTCAGGCGGAATGCGCCAGCGCGTCATGATTGCCATGGCTCTTGCATCGCGACCGAAGCTGCTGATTGCCGACGAGCCGACAACAGCTCTGGATGTGACGATCCAGGGCCAGATCCTCGATCTCATCAAGACGCTACAGGAAGAGGAAGGCATGGCAGTCCTCTTCATTACCCATGATATGGCGGTGGTTGCCGAAATTGCGGACAGGACCATCGTCATGTTTCGCGGCGATCAGGTTGAGACTGGGCAAACGGCTGATATATTCCATCGTGGCGCTCACCCCTACACCCGCGCGCTGCTGGCCGCTATACCGAAACTCGGTTCGATGAAGGGACACGAGAAACCATTGCGGTTTCCATCGGTGGATATGACCACAGGTGAGGTCGGACCAAGCATAGAGGTGGACGATACGGTTACGGGGGGCATGACGCCCATTCTTTCGGTCAAGAACCTCGTCACACGTTTTGCCATTCGCTCGGGTATGTTCGGTCGCGTCACCGGCGCTGTCCACGCGGTAGAAAATATCAGTTTTGATCTCTTCCAGGGGGAAACCCTATCGCTTGTGGGAGAGTCCGGATGCGGCAAGTCAACGACCGGCAGGTCGATCACGCGGCTGGTCGAGCCATTGTCAGGCGATATCTCGCTTGATGGATATGACGTTCTCAAACTCGATCCATCGGGGCTTCGCGCGATGCGCCGCAGCGTGCAGATGATCTTTCAAGACCCGTTCTCCAGCCTCAATCCCCGCATGACCGTTGGTGCGGCGGTGGCGGAACCGATGATCAAACATCGCACCGCAACCTCCGCCGAGGCGAGAAAGAATGCGGCTGACTTGCTTGAGCGTGTCGGGCTTTCGCCCGCAATGATGGACAGGTACCCCCATGAGTTCTCCGGTGGGCAGCGGCAACGCGTCGCCATTGCCAGAGCATTGGCGCTCAACCCGAAAGTCATTGTGGCAGATGAGAGTGTGTCCGCTCTGGATGTGTCGATCAAGGCTCAGGTGTGCAATCTGCTGCTGGACCTTCAGCAGCAGTTCAAGATCGCCTTCCTGTTTATCAGCCATGACATGGCGGTGGTGGAACGCGTGAGCCATCGTGTCGCTGTCATGTATCTGGGCGAGATCGTTGAAATTGGTCCCCGAGCGGATATTTTTGCGAACCCGCAGCACCCCTATACGAGGAAGTTGATGGAGGCAGTGCCCGTGCCCGACCCAGCCCGAAGGGGCATTCGTCGCAATGCCGGGGCCGAGGAGTTGAAAAGCCCGATCAGGCCGGTGGGCTATGAAGCGCCGAGGCGAGAATATGTCGAGATTTCGCCCGGACATCTCGTTCTGGCATGAACATAAGGGCGCGCGCAGCGGCCGAAAAGTGCCTGTGCCTGATCCTGAGTGCTATGCTTAACTCATTGTTAAGTATAGCACTAAGCTTTTAGTCAAATTCGATCTTAATCAGATTTTTGCCTTATATTTTCATGATTCCGCGGCATAACTGTCTTCAACGAGCTGCGCCTTAAAAGGCAGTTCCACCAATGCCAATGCCCCTATCGTTAACGGGGTGGACAAGTATGGAGTTTGAAATGTCCCGTGGTCTGAAATCTTTCGGAGCTGTCCTGCTCGCAACTTTCGCTGCAACGCCGGTCTTGTCTGCAGACTTGAATTCTTATGAAGCGCCGCCTGCATATAACGAGCCTGCCAGCACATCCTGGACCGGCGCTTATGTCGGCGGACATATTGGTGCGGCCATGCCAAGAGCCAACCCGTTCAAGGGTGGCAAGGGCCTGGCGATCGGCGCGCAGGCAGGTTACGATTACGATCTCGGATCTGCTGTTGTCGGTGGCGAAGTCGAAGCATCGCATCTCGGCGACACCGAAGTTCGGGTTCCCGGTGGCCATTTGAAGGAACGCTGGCGTGCAGCCGTCAAGGCGAAAGCCGGTGTGAAGCTCGATCAGACGCTCGTCTATGGAACGGCTGGCCTCACCGCGACGAGCCTGCGTGATGCCGATGGCGTCACCGGTCCTGACAGCACCAAGGGTGGCTACCTCTTGGGTGCAGGCGCTGAGCACCGCTTTACGCAACAGATTTCCGGCAAGGTCGAATATAACTATGTCTCGACCAATGATGTGCGCACATTCGCCAATGGAAGCGCATCCCATACGGATCTGAGCGATCACGTCGTCAAGGGCGGTGTCAACTATCGCTTCTAAGCGACTGTGGTCACTCTCTGCATAATCATGCAACTGAGCAGCGCGCCCTTGGCGCGCTGTTGGCTTTTCAGGGCGCAGTTTTATCGGATTCTGTCGAACGATCACCAAACAGGGCGTTTCTATCCGCGAAGATGACGCGATGTGGAACGTTGATCGCCTAGCCCCGTTTGCTCTCCACAAAACAGGAGAAAACGTATGGCCAATAACGACGATGACATCACCAAGGTTTGGGAACTCGCACATAAGATCGGGTTCTGCATGTTGACGACAAGCACGGGAGAGGATCTGCGCGCACGGCCCATGTCCGCCTATTCCGAGCAACTGGAAAACGCCTTCTATTTTCTGACGGATGTGGCTAGCCACAAAGACGAGGAAATTGCCCGTCATCCAAACGTCTGCCTGGCCTTTGCGGATTCCAAGGGGCAGAAATACGTCTCGATCTCAGGGGCTGCAGAAGTCCAGAACGATCGTGAAAAGATCAAGGAATTGTGGGCAACCCCCGCAAAGGCGTGGTGGGACGACGCGGATGACCCATCAATCAGGATCCTTAAAGTAACTCCGACCTTTGCGGAATATTGGGACAGCCCAGGCACCGTGATCAGCTACATCAAGATGGCTGCTGCCGCAGTCAGCAATACGCGGCCAGATATGGGCGAAAATGCCAAAGTAGATATGTAAAGAAAAAGCGGCCAGTTATCTGGCCGCAACTTCCCGCATTTATGACAGTAACAAAAGCCAAGCCGCCTAGGCGGCTTGGGCGTTACCCTTGTAATAATGGGACGAAATCCCGCTGCGATCGAGTTTGAAGCGTGAGATGAGACGTGCAAGCGTGTTCACTTCATCGTCAAGGCGGTTTGTCCCGGCAGTGGATTCCTCCACCATCGCGGCATTCTGCTGCGTGACCTGATCCATCTGGTTTACAGCGCTGTTGACTTCCGCAAGGCCAGTGGACTGTTCCTTCGACGCCGTCGCGATTGAGTGGACAAGGTCGTTTATCTTCATGACGTGACTTTCGATCATCGACAGAGCCTCACCTGTGGCCGTCACAAGTCTCACGCCTGATTGAACTTCTTCGCCTGAGCGATGAATGAGATTCTTGATATCCTTCGCCGCACCGGCAGACCGTTGGGCCAGCTCACGAACCTCCTGTGCGACGACAGCAAATCCCTTGCCGGCTTCGCCAGCACGGGCGGCCTCGACGCCTGCATTCAGTGCGAGAAGGTTCGTCTGAAAGGCGATTTCATCGATGACATTGATAATCTGCCCGATTTCAGCGGAAGCGCTTTCAATCTTCCCCATGGCAGAAACGGCATCCCGGACAACGGCACTGGACTGTTCAGTGCTGCGCCGGGCCTCATCGACCATCTGGCTGGCTTCGTGAGAGCGATCCGTTGAGCTTTTTACCGCAGAGGTGATTTCTTCGAGAGCCGCTGACGTCTCTTCGAGTGAAGCGGCCTGCTGCTCAGTACGTCGTGAAAGATCGTCTGAAGCGGCGCGTAGCTCGCCGGTCCCGCCGCTGATGGTGTCAATGGAGAATTTGATCTCTCCAAGAACGGATTTCAAACCCGACATCGTTGAATTGACGTTCTGCTGCAGCTCGTAAAAAACGCCCTGGAAATTGCCACGCATTTCCTCTGTCAGGTCGCCCTCGGCCAGTGCCGCTACGACGCGCCGCGTTTCTGCCACACCCCTGTCCACCGAGGTCACAAGCTCGTTGACGCTTTTTGCGAAGCGGTTGAGGTCGGGGTTGGCATAATCCTTCTCAATCCGTCGGGTGAAGTCACCTGCAACCGCTGCCGCAACGACAACGCCAATGCTGGACTGAAGATCTGCACTTTTTGCCTGCAAAGCTGCTTCCTGTGCATTGAGGTCACGGACCTTGATGCCGTTTTGTTTGAAGACCTCGACCGCGCGCGCCATTTCGCCGATTTCATCCTCCCGATTTGAAAGCGGTATGTTACTTTCAAGATCACCTTCGGCGAGCTTTGCCATACTGCGTGTGAGGTTGCCGATCGGTTGCGCGATGGCTTTCGCGCCAAAAAACGCCGAACCACCCAGAACGACAATGACGAGGGCGCCCATGCCCAAACCTATCTGGAGCGCAAGCGCCTGCGCTTTGTCCATATCGACGACCGCGGCATCTGCTCTCTTTTTCGTGGCGTCGACACTTTCGTCCAGCAGACCGCTCATCTTTTCCGCTATGCCGTTCATTTCGGCTGCATCACTGCGCTCGGATGGCATTGGGGAAACATCAGGAGTAGGACGACCCAATCTCGTCGTGATCGCTTGCGAAAGACTTGCAAACTTTGTCATCCAGCTTTGATTAAGCTCCAATATCTTTTTTGTGCGCTCCACATTCGCCGGCAATGACATGTGGCTGAGCGCTGAATTGAGGTATTTTACCGCTGAAGAATGGCGTTTGCTGACGAAGTCTTTGAAATTTGCCGCTTCCTCTGCCGTTTGTGCAAGTCGAAGTTCGGACATTCCTGCGATCATGCCACGGATCGATGCTTTCGCATCCACGAGATCGCGCGAGATTGTCAGTTGCGTCCGCCCGAAATCTGAGCTTCGACTAACCGACGAGCCGCCCAGCCATATTGCGCCGAGCATCCCAATCACCATAAGGATGCCAATCGCGGACATAGCGGAGAGTTTGGAACTAATACGTTTCAGTGAAATCGGATTGGGCATGTACTGTTCCTCCGGCGGAGACGTCAGCTTTCATGCCGCCGTTATCCAGCTCTCTGAAATAGAATTCATTCTATTCGCTGAATTGTCGGCGCCGACGGACACGCAGTCGCCATGCACCTTCCAGTTGCTGAAATATATTAAAGGATGGCTTAAAGAAATGTTACAGTTTTATGACAAGACAAGGTATTTCCTTGTTTGTGTTCCGCATGCTATTCTAATACGGCCTTCAATCTGAACTGTTAGGTAAGAGAACTGTTTTCTTTAATAATAACATGATTATGAATATGGTATTTTCCCGATTTTTGTAGCGATATTCACATCAACATATTGTTAAATATGACGGCATCCTTATTTTCTCAGGAAACTATACTGGGATGTTTCAAGGTTTCTGCGTTGAGACCAGATTGTTGATGGAGATGTTTCCCTGGAGTACACCTCGTTCCAAGTCGGTTCGCCCACTCTCAATTCGAACGACCGTATAAAGTTTTTCACTTCTAAATTGACTTGCTTCATTGGTGGTCGTGCCTTCAGCCGGCGCCGCGTCGATCTCCATAAAATCGAGTTCTTGGGAAGACGCGACGATGCGAGCGTCGCCAGTGGTGCGTGCAGCAACGACGATTTCCTCCCTGCCCGAGGTGTTTTGCCACCGCGGGTCGTCTTCGGCCGCAACGGGTATGAGGCGATAGACATTGAGGACGGTATCTTGCGACGGTCCCGCCGTTGTTTGTGCGTCGTCAAACTGCGCCTGGCTCTCCACAGATTTCCCAAAGCTGGTGTGACTTTCGCCAGTTGAGAAAACGCTGCCTGTTTTATTGCTGTCACCAGTATTGTTCGACATGGGAAATCTTCCTTACTACGGATGGGGGTGCGTCACAGTGAGGCCTGTGACGCAAACGATATGGGAAATCAGATCATGATCTCGCCGCCGGTAACAGGGATAACGGCACCCGTCATGTAACTGCCAAGGTCGGAGGCGAGCAGCACATATGCTCCCGCCAACTCGGCCGGCTGGCCAGCACGACCGATCAGGGTCTTTTCGCCAAACTTCGATGCTTTTTCAGCCGGCATGGTGGAAGGGATCAGGGGGGTCCAGATTGGGCCCGGTGCGACCGCGTTCACCCGAATTCCTTTCTCGGCGAGCATTTCTGCCAGACCAGCGGTGAAGTTCGAAATCGCGCCTTTAGTCGATGCATAGGCCAACAAAGATTGCGAAGGCTGTCGAGACTGGATCGAGGTGGTGTTGATGACAGAGCTTCCAGCCTTCATGTGGGGCACGGCAGCCTTTGCAAGGTAAAACGGGGCATAGATATTGGTACGAAATGTTTCGTCCCACTCTTCTGCTGAGATATCTTCAATCGACGCATAGGTGCGCTGGAAGGCTGCATTGTTCACGAGGATGTCGATTTTTCCAAGTTCACTCACGGTCTTCTCGACCAGCGAGCGGCAATGCTGCTCGGATTTGATGTCGCCGGGGGCAAGAACAGCCTTTCGTCCGGCTTCTTCGATCCATTTTGCGGTGTCTTTGGCGTCTTCATCCTCGTTGAGGTAAGAAATGACGACGTTTGCTCCTTCTCTCGCAAAGGCAATAGCGATCGCCTTGCCGATACCGGAGTCTGCGCCAGTAATCAGTGCGACCTTACCGGACAGTTTTCCATCGCCTCGATAGGAGTGCTCACCATGATCTGGAACAGGCTGCATCTTGGCAGTCTGGCCTGGTGGCTCCTGCTGTTGCTCGGCAAAGGGTGGCATGGGTCTGCGGCTATCGGACATGAAATTTCCAATCAATGGTGAGATGGTTACTCCCATCCTAACCATTGTTGACGCTATGAGTTCCGATATGACTTCGGCCCGTCTGTTACAGCCTTGCTCTTGTAGAGCGAGCAGTGGACAGAAGCAGGCTTGTTTCACTTCCGGTTATGCCGGGGACAAGCCGGATGCGGCGCAGCACCGAGTCGAAATCACTCAAGGTGGCGGCACTGAGTTCGACGATCAAATCCCATCGTCCATTGGTGGAATGAATTGCCGATACTTCCGAAAAGCCGCCGAGGGCGCGGATCACCCGGTCTGTCACATGACCCTCGATCTCAATCATCATAATACCGCGCACCGCCTCTCCCATGGCATCGCCACGCAGAATGACAGTGTAGCCGATGATATCGCCACTGTGTTCCAGCCGTTCCAGGCGAGCGCGGACAGTCGCTCTTGATGTGCCCGTCTCGACAGCAAGATCCGAAATGCTTCTTCGCCCATTGTGACGAAGCAGTGTGATGAGTTTTGTGTCGAGTTCGTCCATGCTAATCACTTTGAAAGTTCAATTTGCCGAAACGATAAGTCATATATTAAATTTTGCCAATATTTATCATTCAATCTGCCAGACGCCCGTGATGAGATATCCGTGTTTCTCAAATATCTGGAGTGGGTTCATGGAGTGCAGATTGATAGGGGTGCCGCTGCAGATTGGCGCGGGCCAGCTCGGATGTGAAATGGGCCCAAGCTCCCTTCGGGTCGCGGGACTGAAATCGGCATTGGAGGAACTGGGGCATACCGTCGTGGATGTAGGAAATGTCGCGCCCGCAGCAATGCGGGATTTTTCCCATCCCAACCCGGCGGTTCATCATTTGTCGGAAACGGTCGCTTGGACGGAAGCATTGGCGGACGTCGCGTATCTGCAATCCGAAAATGCCATGCCGATATTTCTTGGCGGTGATCACGCCATATCCGCCGGAAGCGTGACAGGTGTTGCGCGCCGCGCGGCAGAAGCGGGAAGACCACTTTTTGTTTTATGGCTGGATGCGCACACCGATTATCACACGCTGGACACGACGCGCAGCGGAAATCTTCACGGCACTCCGGTGGCTTATTATAGCGGCAGGCCGGGATTTGAGGGTTATTTCCCGCCGGTCTCACATCCGGTCGATCCTGCCAATATTTGCATGATCGGTATTCGCAGTGTCGATCCTGCAGAGAGTGCCGCGCTTGGCGAGACCGGCGTGACGATCAACGATATGCGCATGATCGACGAGCATGGCGTCGGCGTGCTGTTGCGTGCGTTTCTGGAAAGGGTTTCTGCTGCCAACGGGTTGCTCCATGTCAGCCTGGATGTGGATTTTCTTGATCCGTCCATTGCCCCAGCAGTCGGCACGACAGTTCCGGGCGGGGCGACATATCGGGAGGCCCATCTCGTCATGGAAATGCTGTGCGACAGCGGGCTCGTCTCAAGCCTCGATCTGGTGGAGCTCAACCCGTTTCTGGATGAGCGGGGGCGCACCGCGCGTCTGATGGTGGATCTGACTGCGAGCTTGATGGGAAAGCGCGTCATGGATCGTCCGACCCGAGCGGCTTGAGGAGGGCACAGCAATGGCACAAGTAGCAAATCTCAACATCGTTCCCTTTGTCAGCGTCGACAATATGATGAAGCTGGTACTTCATGTGGGGATCGATACGTTTCTGCGTGAACTCGCTGTCACCATTGAGGAGGATTTTCTCAGATGGGAGCAGTTCGACAAGACTGCGCGTATAGCATCGCACTCGAAAGACGGCGTTATCGAGTTGATGCCGACGAGCGACGGGACGCTGTACGGGTTCAAATACGTCAATGGTCACCCTAAAAACACCCGGGAGGGCAGGCAGACGGTAACAGCATTCGGTGTGCTGTCCGATGTTGGCAATGGCTATCCCATGCTGCTTTCGGAAATGACGATCCTTACTGCTCTGCGCACCGCCGCGACCTCCGCCCTTGCTGCCAAATATCTCGCCCGGTCAAACGCCCGTACCATGGCAATCATCGGCAATGGCGCTCAAAGCGAGTTTCAGGCACGCGCCTTCAAGGCAATCCTCGGAGTCGATCATCTGCGACTTTACGATATAGACCGGTCTGCCAGCCTTAAATGCCTCCGTAATCTTGATGGGCAGGGTTTTTCGATAGAGGTCTGTAATACTGCGCAAGATGCCGTCGAGGGCGCCGACATCATCACGACAGTCACTGCAGACAAGCAATATGCCACGATCTGTACCGACAATATGGTAGGGCCGGGGGTGCACCTGAACGCAGTCGGTGGCGATTGCCCCGGCAAGACGGAATTGCACAGGGACATATTGCTCCGCTCCGATATCTTCGTGGAATACCCTCCCCAGACCCGTGTGGAGGGGGAAATCCAGCAGCTGGAAAAGGATCATCCTGTTACCGAACTCTGGGAGGTCATCGCAGGACGTGCGTCTGGCCGAACCTCGGATCGGCAGATCACATTGTTCGATAGCGTCGGTTTCGCTATCGAGGATTTTTCAGCACTGCGTTATGTCCGTTCCAAACTGGCGACGACGGGGCTGTACGATCAGCTTGATCTGCTCGCTGACCCCGATGAGCCACGGGATCTTTTCGGGATGTTGCTGCGGTGTGAGGCATTGCAAGGCATATGAAGAGCACTACCGAAGCGGCGTCACCGTGCTGACGCGCGCTTCTTGCGGGCAAGCATCTGCTCTCGCCAGATTGTAAACAGGCCAGCGGCGACGACAATGGCTGCGCCGACAACCATGTGCGTGCTAAGCACTTCACCGTAAAGGCTGACACCGAGGATGGAGACGAGCACCATCTGATAGTAGGAGAATGGTTGAACCGAAGCGGCGTCTGCAAGCTCGAAAGCCCGGATCAGCAGGTAGTGGCCACTCATGCCGGTCACACAAAGCGCCAGCATCCAGCCCCAATCATAGGGTGCCATATGCGTCCAGAAGAATGGGCCGACTAAGGTCAGCGCGAATGCGCCTGGAACCCCGATGTAGAAGAAACTCGTCATCGCTGTGTCCGTGCGGCTGGCGAGCCGTGTCAGGACGCCGTAAAGGCCAAGCAGCGCTGCAGCTGCGAAACTCACGATCAGGATAGGGTCAAAACCGCTTTCATCCGGCTTGAGGATGATGAGAACACCGAGAAAGCCGACCAGGATAGCTGACCAGCGCTTCCAACCGACTTTCTCGCCGAGGATCGGCACGGACAGCGCGGCGACGATGAGCGGCGTGGAGGCGAGGATGGCATGGGTGTGCGCAAGGCCTACGAGCGAAAATGATATGATTGAAAGCACGATCTGGACCGCCAGAACGACGCCTCGGCTTACCTGGAGGACAATGCGATCTGTCGATATCGCCTTGCGTAAACCACCGCTCGATCTCGCTGCAAGGATAATAACGAACAGGGCAAAGGCCCAGTACCGCAGCATGGCCACGAAGACAGGCGGATAGGCAGAGCCCAGGTGCTTTGAAATGCCGTCTTGAACGGCAAAAATCGTGAAGGCTGCGAACGCGTAGAGATAACCTGCGGATTGAGGTGGCATGGACTCAAGTGCTTTTCAGGGGAGGAATGAAGGTGCTTCAAGTTCTAGACGATTATCAACCGATCGGGAACCGTCAATCTCTCAAAACTTGTCGCTATCTCCCTGTGCCCTTCTGTGGTGGCAGATGGGTGCGCCGCTTTGTCTTCACCTCGCGGATTTGGCAGTGGCTTGTATCGCTTTCTCGAATTCGTCTGGCAGCACTCCGACAGCCGAGCGGATCATCATCTTGAGAAGCTCCTGCAATGTCTCTTCGCGGCGAATTTCCGGTGTGAAGAAAGAGGCAACCAGCCCCTGACCGGCGAGGAGATGGGAAATGGCTATGGAGTGCATGAAGAATGTCAGCGGTATGTCTTCCGAGCGGATCAAACCGAGCGCTTTGCCCTCCATCAGAAGCGGCATCGTGACATTCTGAAAGGGCTGGATCAACGTGTCCCTGACCAGTTCCTGCCGCTCGCCCGGCTGCAACATCTCCTGCAGGATGAAAAGGCCGTAATCCGGTGTGTCGGCGCTGAAGCGAATGAATGTGGCATAGACGCCCACCAGCTTTTCCGGATAAGGCAGCGCTCCAGTAGCCAGAGATTGCATTTTCGATACGCAATCTGTTGCGGTCATCTGCAACTGTTGCAGGCACGCCTCCCACAAGGACTGCTTGGAGCCGAAATGATAATTTGCCAGAGCAATGTTCACACCGGCCTGCTTGGCAAGATCGCGTATGTTGACGCCATCAAATCCCCGGCGCGCAAAGCTTTGCAGAGCATTGGAGAGAATAGTGTCCCGCCCGGTTTCCTTACCAAGCCGCGGCCTGCCGGATTTTGCTCTGGCGGGCTCGGGGTTCGGTTTCTTCAATGGCGTGCTGCTCATGTTGCTGCCTTGTCTGTATGCGTCGAGTTTTAAAAACGATACAGAAACAAGACCCTAAATCCTACATTGAATAAGCGAACAGGCAGATGTTTCACAGCCTTATGCCGGATATGGGTGTGGCAGACATCTGAAATTCAATCGTACCAGCAGGGTTGGGTTATGGCACAAGGATGGCACACGACACAGTCCCTTCAACGATTGTTCATGCCTGGCACACTGTCCGATAACGCTGAACCACGGTCGACAGGACCTGATCAACGGGCTGGGCGTTCCAGTTGTTTGAGAATATCTCAACCTCCTGCGGACCCAAAAAACCGGCTTTCTCGATCATCGTTCTAAAGCCTTTGAGGTCTATGACGCCGTCTCCCATCATGCCGCGATCATTTAGCGGATCCTTGGTTGGCACCAGCCAGTCGCAAATGTGGTGCGCGAGGATTTGTCCATTGCGACCCGCGCGGGCGACCTGTTGCTCGAGCTCCGGATCCCACCAGACGTGATAGACGTCGATGGCGACGCCAGTGCCCTCTCCAAGCCTGTCGCAAAGATCGAGCGATTGCCTCAAAGTGTTGAAGCAGGCCCTGTCAGCAGCGTAGAACGGGTGTAGAGGTTCGATAGCCAGCGGCACACCAGCCTTCCGTGCATAGGGCAAAAGCTCCGCCATGCCGTCTTCCACCATCTGGCGGGCACCCTTGATGTCCTTCGATCCCGCTGGCAAACCGCCGACGACCAGAACCAGACAATCGGCCTTCATCGCTGCGGCCTCATCCACCGCTCGTTTGTTGTCCTCGATTGCGGCTCTTCGACCTTTCTCGTCTATTGCTGGAAAGAACCCTCCGCGGCAATGCCCGCTCAGGCCTATGCCGTTTTGAGCCACGATGCGCGCTGCTTCATCAAGGCCGACGGCGTGGATCTGGTCCCGCCAGGGAGAAATTGTCGTGATGCCATGCGCAAGACAGGCGTCGACAAGCTTACCAAAGGACCCGCCCTGTTTGATTGTCGCGAAGTTGATGGAAAGACCCTCAAGGCTCATGCGGCTAGCTCCCTCTCCCGAAGCGTATGAAATGTTTCGCGGGCCGCACTCTCGCTAACGCCAAGCCCTTTGGCGGCCAGAACAGTGTCGAGCGAAACGCAGCCTTTCTGAACTGTCAGATAGGCGCGCTTCTGTCGTTCGTGATAAAGATCTGCGTGAGCGCCAAGCCATGCGGCATTCTCGTTTTCTGAAGCGCCCTGCATACCGTCCACATAGTGATGGCCGTTGCGTTCGACATGACCGAGGTTGAGGACGGCTGCCAAGGCCAGATCCTGCTGAACTGCGATGCCAGCCTGCGTGGTCAAGTCTTCAGCCGACATGAAATAGCCGCCAGCACTTTCGGCATTCCATTTCTGCACACGCATCTTGTTGAGAAGTGACCGGTAGAAACCTTTGCACGACTTCGAGGAGACGCCGAGATAGCCCTGTTGTCTTGCTCTGATAAACGCATCCGGACTATCGTCGGACTCGTCGATTTCAAGTGCCACGCGTCTGGCAAGGTGTGTTACCGGTTCAGATAGCGCTGTCGCGCGGTTGATGGGTTGTTCCACAAACAGCAACGAATCGCGCAACCGGGCAAGGGCAGGCTCCTTTTCGATGCGGTCCATCAGCTCAATGACAGCCGCCTCGTCAGAAAATTGTTCATTGCCATCCAGCGTGACCCTGTAGTCTTCGTGTTGATCCAGAACGGCTGCGATCTCTTTCAAGCGTTCCGTATCCTCCTGCGGTCTGCCGGAAACCTTCAGCTTGAAATAGTGTACGCCGTAAGCCTCTATCTCTTCACTCAGGCATTCCGGCAAGCCGTCATCCCGGCGAGGTCCAACGATCTGTCGAGGCGTCAGCGGATCGAGGTAGCCAATCGTATGGCGCAGGAATAGCCTTCTCTGCGGCGTGATGGTCTGAAGAAAATTGCTGACGTCGAACCCCGCAAGATCACGCGTCGTTGACAGATCTATGCCCGGTAGATTTGCCCTTAAGGCATCCGGTAAGGGCATGTCGCGCAATCGGCAAAGACCGTCCAGAACGGCGCGGTCTACCAGTGCCAGCCCGAAAGACGCAATCAGGCCATTCAGCCCCTTCGCTGCAGCCTCTGTGTGCTGTTGCGGCTCGAGTGCTGCGTGAATGCCGAAGGCGCTGGCGCAAGGTGCTTGCAGCACCAGCTTGACTGCGAGATGCACGGAGCTGCGCAATTGCTGCTCGTTGTCGGCATTGCTGAGGGCAGGGTTCTTGTCGAACCATTTGGGAACCATCAGTTCAGCAGCAACACCGGTTGCGGACCGTCCTTGTAAGTCCTCCACGATGATCGAGAGAAATATTTGCGCAGCTTCGGTGACCGTCGCTGCTCCGAAGCGGAACGGCATCCGCATTTTGAGGCGACGCTCGAATACCGAGGCATGCCGTATCTTCAGGATTGGCGCGTCTGCCATTTCAGTGCACGCCTCTTACCGCCAGAAACGACCTGATGCGGCGTGCCGCATCATCGGGATCTGCCAAAACATTGGCCTTGTCTGCCAGCCGAAAAAGCTCTGCCAGATGCAGCGTGGAACGCGTGCTTTCCTGACCGCCGACCATTGTGAAGTGATCCTGCAGGCCGTTGAGATAGGCCAGGAAAACCACGCCGGTCTTGTAAAAGCGGGTAGGGGCTTTGAAGATATGCCGAGACAGCGCCACGGTCGGCTCGAGAATATCGAAGAACTCCCCACTCGCTCCCCGCTTCAGGCTTGCCAGCGCCTTTGATGCTGCTGGAGCTATCGCATCGAAAATACCAAGGAGCGCATCGGAATGTCCTTCTTCGTCGCCCGCAATCAGTTCCGCATAGTTGAAATCGTCGCCCGTATACATGCGGACGCCCGCCGGAAGCCGGCGGCGCATGGTGATCTCCTTTTCCTTTGACAGGAGCGAGATCTTGATGCCGTCGATCTTGTCCGCATTGGACTGGATCATTTCAAGGCATGTGTTCATTGCGACATCGTGGTCGCGGTTGCCCCAGTATCCTTCAAGAGCAGGATCGAACATCTCGCCCAGCCAGTGAATGATGACCTTGTCGTTCGCCTTGGCAAGAACGCGAGCATAGGTTTCCAGATAGTCATCGGGTGATTTTGCGCTGGCAGCCAGTGCACGGCTTGCCATCAGAATGACACGGCCGCCTTGCCCCTGCACGAAATCGAGCTGCTCCTGATAGGCCTCGACAATCTGGCCCGGACTATAGTCCGATCCAGCCAGACCATCCGTGCCAACGCCGCAGGCTATCAGTGCATCCTGTCGGGTGGAGGCTTCTTTCAGTGCCCTGGATATCAACTCTTGCGCCTGCGGCCATGCCAGCCCCATGCCGCGCTGGGCGGTGTCCATGGCTTCTGCAACACCCAGCCCCAAATCCCACAGGCGGTGTCGGAACCGAAGCGTGCCTTCCCAATCGATTGCTGGCGTCAGCCACGGGTCATTATCCGCGAAAGGATCTGCCACGACGTGCGCTGCGGCGAAGGCCACGCGGCTGAAATCACTCGCTTTTCGTTTTTCCAGCGCGATGGGCGTGCCGGTCATCCTGTAGCGTTCGATAGAGCGATCCGGGCGGGGCAGGTTGATTTCGGTCATTTGCCCCTCCTCAGGCGATGGCGGGAACGTCGAGCCATCGGCGTTCCTTCCAGGATTGAAGCCCGAGTTCGGCAAGCTGTACGCCTTTAACGCCCTCCATCAGCCCATACGGCCAGGCATCGCCATCGACCAGGTGGCGGATGAACATTTCCCACTGAGCCTTGAAGCCATTGTCATAGACAACGTTATCCGGGACCTCCTGCCACGTCTTGTAGAAGTCGATGGTCTGCGGCTGGTCCGGGTTCCAGACTGGTTTGGGTGTGTTGGTGCGGTGCTGTGTCCAGCATTTGGTAAGCCCGGCAACGGCAGAACCATGCGTGCCATCCACCTGAAAGGTCACGAGATCGTCCCGGCGAACACGCACTGCCCATGACGAATTGATATGGGCGATGACCCCGCCTTCAAGCTCGAAGGTCGCATAGGCGGCGTCATCGGCATCAGCCACATAGGCGTTGCCCTGTTCGTCGAAACGCTTGGGGATGTGGGTCGTGCCAAGGCAGCTGACCGCTTTGACATTGCCGAAGAGATTATCCAGCACGTAGCGCCAGTGGCAAAGCATATCGAGAATAATGCCGCCGCCATCCTTGTGGCGATAGTTCCAAGACGGGCGTTGGGCCGGTTGCCAGTCACCCTCGAATACCCAGTATCCAAACTCGCCGCGAACGGACAGTATCTTTCCGAAAAAGCCGCTGTCTCGCAGCATTGCGAGCTTTCGGAGGCCCGGCAGGAAAAGCTTGTCCTGCACCACGCCGTGTTTGATGCCTGCGCTTTCAGCCAGTCTGGCAACGACAAGCGCTTCTTCCATGTTGTCGGAAATAGGCTTCTCGCAATAAACGTTCTTGCCAGCCTTGATGGCCTTGGTCAGCAGGCTCCCGCGCATCTGTGTCGTGCCGGCATCGAAAAACAGCGTGTCGTCGGGATTGGCGAGTGCGGCGTCGATGTCAGTCGTCCAGCGGACGATATTGTGTTTCGCGGCAATCGCTTCGATTTTCTCGCCGTTACGCCCGACCAGCATCGGATCGAGCATAACCTTCTCGCCGCTCTTGAGCGTAACGCCCCCTTGATCGCGTATCGCGAGCACTGAGCGAACGAGATGCTGATTATATCCCATACGGCCGGTAATGCCGTGCATGATGACGCCAATGCGTTGCATGAACCCTCCTCCACGAGCGCCCCACTCCCGTCAGGGCACATCATCTGGTTTAATTTTGTAACCAATTGGTTATTTGTGATTCCGAAATGGCTTTTCTGTCAAGCGGTTTTTACTAGGAAAAATGAGTGTGAAAAATCGTAGTGAGCAGACCCTATGCCTTCTCGGCAGCATGGGTTGTCTTCTCTACCTTCGCATGTGCGAAGGTAGAGAAAGCTGATCTTGTTCAATTTTCTGGAATGAGGATCAGAGTGGCCGCAATGCAGCAATCACCGTATTCACAATGTGCTGACCCCATCTTTCGAGTTTCGCCGGTGCTGCCAGATCTCTTTGGAAGATGGTAGAAAGTGTGAAGCGGTTAGACAGATAGAAGTAGCCAAGGGAAGCGATTGTCAGGTACACATCGACAGGGTCCAGGCCCGGCCTGAAATCGCCGGTGACCTCTCCCCGCTTTAGCACATCCTTTAACTCGGAAATGAAATTCGAGTGCATTTCGGGGATGCTCTCGGATTGTCGCAAGTATCTGGCCTGATTGAGATTTTCTGTTGCAAGGATGCTGAGGAATTCCGGGTGATCCAGGTAATAGTGCCAGGTAAACAGCGCCAGTTCCTTCAGGCCCTCCATCGGCTGCTTGCGGGCCAGATCAAGCCTGTGTTCGGCATTGCGGATGTGACGGTAAGCGTCTTCCAGCACCGCCAGATAGAGCGCGTCCTTGTCTCCAAAGTAGTGGTAGATCATCCGTTTGTTGGTGCCGGCGCGCCTTGCCACCACGTCTATGCGCGCGCCTGCCAGACCCTTTGCCGCCACTTCCCGTCGTGCTGCCTCCAGAATGGCAGCTCGGGTGCGCTCGGGATTGCGGGACTGCGTCACTGTCTTTTTTCGACCGGTGGTCGTCTTGTCTGCCGCTTCGTTATCGCTCTTTCGAGCCCCTTTTTCTTTGAAATCATCCATGTGCAATGGCCGCTTGACAATGTTGCTAATCGATGATCCCATGTAACCAGATAGTTATAAAACGGCAAGCGCTGTTTATCTTCATCATTCAATTTGGCAGTCAATTAGGGAGGAGTTGCCAATGTCCGTGATGCTCAAAAGACGTGCCGTGGTCTCGGCGGGACTTGCGGCCATGTCGCTGGCGGTGGTGGGTGGAGGACCCGCTTTCGCACAGGCAGCCCGTTTGCGACTGCTGTGGTGGGGCTCGCAAGAGCGTGCCGATCGCACAAACAAGGCCATCGCCGCTTACAAGAAAGCCAAGCCCGATCTTGATATCGCGGGGGAATTTGCGGGTTGGTCGGATTACTGGCCGAGACTTGCAACACAGGTTGCCGGTCGAAACGCGCCTGACCTCATCCAGATGGACTACCGCTATATCTTTGAATATGCCCGGCGCGGGGCGCTGGCTCCGCTCGATGAATATGTCGGCAAAGTTCTGAAGATCGAGGATTTCGGAACGCCCAACATCGACTCTGGTCGAGTAGACGGCAAGCTTTATGGCATTAATCTCGGTGTTAACTCGAGTTCTGTTTTCTTCGATGCCGCCGCCTGGGAAAAGGCGGGCGTCAAGGCGCCGTCAGCAGGCCAGTCCTGGGAAGAGTTTGCCAAGAATGCCGCCGAGTTCGGAAAGAACAAGCCCAAGCCGGGATATTATGCGACTGCGGATGCAAGCGGTGTAGAGCCGAGCTTCGAAAACTGGCTGCGGCAGCAGAACAAGGCGTTGTTCAGCGAGGACGGCGGGCTCGGCTATGATGCAAAGGATGCCGGCGACTGGTTCGCCATGTGGGCGGATATGCGCAAAGCCGGCGCTTGTGTCCCCGCAGACATTCAGGCGCTCGATCAGTTGAACATTGAAAGCAATGCTCTGACGACTGGAAAGGCCGCCACCGCCTTTGCTCACTCCAACCAGTTTGTCGGATATCAGGCAGTCAACAAGGCAAAGCTGTCGATAACCTCCTATCCCAAGGTGTCCAAGGATTCTCCGTCGGGCCACTATCTCAAGCCATCCATGCTGATGAGCGTTGCCAAAGGCAGCGCTGGGGTGGAAGCGGCCGCAGAGTTTATCAACTTCCTTGTCGCCGTACCGGAAGGCGTAAATATTCTCGGGGTCGAACGCGGCGTTCCGGCATCGGAGTCGATGCGCAATCAGCTGAGCCCCAAGCTCAACGACGTCAGCAAGGCGATGGTGGACTATATTGCCGAGGTTACGCCTGGCGTCGGACCGCTGCCGCCATCCCCACCTCCTGGTGCCGGTGAATTTGCCTTCGTGTTGAAGCGGACCTCTGAAGAGGTTGCATTTGGCAGGATGACGCCAGAAGAGGGCGGCAAGCGACTGGTCACGGAAGCGGAAACAGTTATCAAGCGGAAGTAACGAGCAATGGCGTTTCGATCCGATGTTATGGTGCGGGAGGGCCGACAGGCGGCTCTTCCGAAGCAGAGCGGTATTCGAAAAATTTTCGACCGCAACTTTCACGCCTACATGTTTCTGCTGCCATGGTTGATTGGCTTTTTCGGTCTCACCCTGGGGCCAGCTCTGGCATCCCTGTATCTTTCCTTTACCAATTATGACCTGCTGCAATCGCCGGATTGGGTCGGCGCTTCGAACTATGTTCGCATCGCCACCGCCGATCCGAAATTCGCAGCCGCGATGAAGGTGACCTTCACCTATGTTTTGCTATCGGTACCATTGAAGCTGATTTTTGCCCTGATGGTGGCGATGGCTTTCAATCGCGGCATGAAAGGGCTGACGCTTTACCGCGCCGTGTTTTATCTGCCATCCCTTCTAGGTTCCAGCGTTGCCATCGCCGTTCTCTGGCGCCAGCTCTTTGCGTCGGATGGTCTGGTCAACATGGTTCTGTGGCAGCTTTTCGGATATGAAGGTCCAAGCTGGATTTCCAATCCCGACTACTCCATCTACACCCTTGTCATTCTCTCTGTCTGGCAGTTCGGCTCGCCGATGATCATCTTTCTGGCTGGCCTTCGACAGATCCCGCAAGACATGTATGAGGCAGCCGAAATGGATGGCGCGGGCAAGATGCGCCAGTTCTTCCGCATCACGCTGCCGCTTCTGACCCCTGTCATCTTCTTCAACGCGGTCATTCAGACAATTGACGCCTTCAAGGCGTTTACCCCCGCATTCATCATCTCCGAGGGCTCGGGCGGGCCGATCAATTCGACGCTGTTCTACACGCTCTATCTTTATCAGGAAGCTTTCGGGTTCTTCCGCATGGGCTATGCGTCTGCCCTGGCGTGGATACTCGTGGTGATCATTTCCCTCTTCACGGCCTTCTCTTTCCTCAGCGCGAGATATTGGGTGCACTACGATGACTGATGCTGTTACCTCACTGCGCCCGGGGCAGGCAGTGCAACGCCCCGTCTGGAAGTCCATACTCCTTCATACCGCATTGATCGCCGCGTCGATTGCGATGATGTATCCAATCCTGTGGATGATTTCAGGCTCGTTTCGCCCGCAGGACGAGCTGTTCGGTTCATCGTCCCTCATCCCGTCGGCAGTCGATCTTGGCGGCTATATCAGGGGCTGGACGGGGCTTCAGGTTTCCTTCGGCCAGTTCTTCTGGAATTCCTTTTTCATCGCCGTTCTCGCCACCATCGGAAATGTCGTGGGTTGTTCGCTGGCCGCCTTCGCCTTTGCGCGCCTGCGGTTCGGGGGGCGGAACTTCTGGTTTGCCCTTATGCTGGGCACATTGATGTTGCCTTATCACGTGGTGCTCATCCCGCAATATATCCTGTTCCTGGAAATGGGTTGGGTCAACACATCGCTGCCTTTGATCGTGCCGAAATACCTGGCCACCGATGCCTTCTTCATTTTCCTGATGGTTCAGTTCTTCCGTGGTATTCCAAGGGAGCTGGATGAGGCCGCCGTGATGGACGGCTGCAGCCCATTCCGAATCTACTGGAAGATCATGCTGCCGCTTTCTCTTCCGGTTTTGGCAACGGCAGCCATATTCTCTTTCATCTGGACCTGGGACGACTTCTTCGGCCCGCTCATCTACCTCAATGACATCAATACCTACACGGTCCAGCTCGGTCTGCGCTCCTTCGTGGACTCAACCGGCAGCTCCGATTGGACGGCTCTGTTTGCCATGTCCAACCTGTCACTGGTGCCCGTCTTCCTTTTCTTCCTCTTCTTCCAGCGGCTCCTCATCGAGGGCATTGCGACCACCGGCATGAAACGCTGATACATCAAGGCTCGATCATGAAACCAGTTCGATTTGCAACAATCGGTATCAACCACAATCACATATTCGGTCAGACGAAATGCCTGTTGGATGCGGGCGCCGAACTCGTCGGCTTCCACGCCATCGAGGATGATCTTGCTCAGGAATATGCGCAGACCTTTGCGGGCGTGGCACGCATTGATGATAAACGCAGGCTGTTGAAAGATGGGTCGATCGACCTCATCATCAGTGCCGCCATTCCGGATGAACGAGCCCCCCTTGCCATTGAAGCCATGCGCGCGGGCAAGGATGTGATGGTAGACAAGCCGGGCATGGTCACGCTTGCTCAGCTTGAAGAGGTAAAGAAAGTTCAGGCCGAAACGGGCCGGATTTTCTCGGTGCTATATTCGGAGCATTTCGAGAACCGAGCAACCGTGAAAGCTGGTGAGCTTGTCGCAGCCGGGGCCATTGGCGATGTTGTCTCGATCGCCGGCTTCGGCCCGCATCGATTGCGCGCCTCAACACGACCTGACTGGTTTTTCGAGCGGCAACGTTACGGCGGAATCCTCGTCGATATTGCTTCGCATCAATGCGAGCAGTTTCTTTTCTTCACCAATTCCAATACGGCCGAGGTCCTCTTTGCCCGGGTGTCCAACCGCGCCAATTCCCACACACCGGGTTTGCAAGACAGTGGTGATATCCATCTGGCGACGAATAATGTCGATGGCTTCATTCGTGTGGACTGGTTCACGCCGGAAGGCTTGCCTAGCTGGGGTGACGGGCGCCTGTTCATCACCGGCACGCAGGGTGCGATAGAGGTTCGCAAGAACGTCGATATTGCCGGGCGTGATGGCGGCAACCACCTGTTCCTGACCGACAGAGAGGGGGTGCACTACTTTGATTGTGCGAATGTGTCTCTTCCCTACGGTCCCCAGCTTCTGGCGGATATTCGCAATCGCACGGAAACGGCAATGCCGCAGGCGCGGTGCTTTGCTGCGATGGAAATCGCCTTGAAGGCGCAACAGATCGCGGAGGGCCAACACAATGCCTAAGCGCTACAGGGTAGGGATCATTGGTTGCGGCATCGGACGATCTCACATTGTCGAGGGATACGCGACCCATCAGGACAAATATGAGGTGGCCTGCCTTTGTGACCTTGATGAGAAACGGTTGAACGCGGTCGCTGACGAATTCAATATTTCTAAACGCACTCGCTCATCGGATGAGCTGATGTCGATGCCCGACATCGACATTATCGACATCTGCACTCCACCCGCCATTCACACGAGCCTCATTCTCAAAGCCCTGGCATCCGGCAAGCATGTGGTCTGCGAAAAGCCTTTGACAGGTTCACTGGCAGAGCTGGACGAAGTGGTTGCGGCCGAAAAGATTGCCAAGGGCAGCCTCATGCCAATCTTCCAGTATCGGTATGGCGACGGAGTGCAGCAGGCGCGTCGCATCATCGAGAGCGGACTGGCTGGAAAACCCTATGTCGGAACCGCAGAGACACTTTGGAACCGTGACGCCACCTATTACGACAATCCATGGCGCGGGCGGTGGGCGACCGAGCTCGGTGGTGTTCTGATGACGCACGCCATCCATCTGCACGACATGCTGACATACCTGATGGGACCCGTGGACCGGGTTTTTGCGCGCACGGATACGCGCGTCAACGCCATTGAAGTGGAGGATTGCGTTTCCGCCAGCCTGCTCATGGAAAACGGTGCCCTGGTTTCGTTGACGTCCACCCTGGGTTCCCAGGAGGAAATCAGCCGCCTGCGGTTGGCCTTCGAGAATGTCACCTTTGAAAGTAACCATGCGGCCTATTCACCGGGGGACGGTCCTTGGCGCATTATTCCTGCCAATGAAGAGGTGGGCAGGAAGATAGAGGCCCTCGTTTCGGAGATGGCACCCGTTGGCAGACGCTTCAATGGCCAGATGGAAGCCTTCTATCACGCGCTGGAAAAGAACGAGCCGCCGCCTGTCCGCACATCGGACGCGCGTCGGTCGCTGGAACTCGTTACGGCGATTTATCACTCGAGTGATACGAATTCGGATATCCGCCTTCCGATTGGCTCCGATCATCCAAAATACAAAAGCTGGCGACCCTGATCGCGGGTGGAGAACAATATGGCAAGCAGCATCACTCTGGAAAAAATCGTCAAGCGCTTCGGTGCCTTTCCCGTCATCCACGGCATTGACCTGGTAATCGAGCCTGGGGAGTTTACCGTCTTTGTCGGCCCCTCGGGCTGTGGCAAGTCGACGCTTTTGCGAATGATAGCCGGGTTGGAGGAGATATCGGACGGCGATCTTCTGATCGATGGCGAGAAGGTCAACGAAACGGCTGCTTCCAAACGCGGCATCGCCATGGTCTTTCAATCATACGCCCTTTATCCGCATATGAGTGTGTACAAGAACCTGGCTTTCGGCCTTGAAACAGCCGGATATAAGCGCCCTGAAATCGAAGCTCGGGTCCAGAAAGCGGCCGACGTGCTGCAAATCGGTCCGCTCTTACAGCGCAAGCCGAAAGCGCTCTCGGGCGGCCAACGCCAGCGCGTTGCGATTGGCCGGGCGATCGTGCGAGAGCCGAAGATATTCCTCTTCGACGAACCGCTGTCCAATCTCGATGCAGAGTTGCGCGTGCAGATGCGCGTGGAAATCGCCAAGCTGCATCAGACGCTTGGCAGCACCATGATCTATGTAACACATGATCAGGTAGAGGCCATGACCATGGCCGACAAGATTGTCGTGCTGCGTGAGGGGCGTATCATGCAGGTCGGGCGGCCGCTCGATCTTTACAATCAACCGGCAAATCAGTTTGTGGCTGGCTTCATCGGTTCGCCAAAAATGAATTTTCTGACGGCAAGGCTGGTCTCCAGCGATCCATCCCGCAGAACGATTGAGGTGTCTGGCCAGCAGATCGTTCTCGACCGCTCGCTGGAGGCAAAAGATGGTGAAACCCTGACACTCGGCATCCGCCCGGAGCATTTCAATCCGCACATCCAATCTGCGAGTCTAGGGGAAGGAAAGGTCCAACTGGTCGAGCATCTCGGTGGGTCGACGGTCATCTACACCACCACGGCGGATGGTCAGGCTGTAACCGTCTTGCTGGAGGGACAGAAACAGTTGCGCATAGGCGAAACCGCTCCGCTCTCCTTCGATATCGCCAACGCACATCTTTTCGGCGCCGACGGCCGCAGGGTTTGATGCCGGGGGCGTTGGCTCGCAAATTCGAGCGTCAAGCAGCCTGTCAGGGAGTGGGCGTCTGGCGAGATGAGGTTATTGGCAGGGTGACGCCTGACAAAGTGACGATTTGGCACTGTCGCGTCATTGGCCAGACGAATGAGTTTTGACATAACGCAGAATAATCACGCCGATCTATGAAGTCCCGCTCTGAACAGTGAGCTCGACGGCCCGTGTGGTTGCTACCAGGCGGCGTAGTCTATCGCGCCGGCGCAACTTTTCATTCTTGAAAGATTAAGTTTTTTTTTAAGTATAGTCGAAAAATCCCGCGTATGCCGCGAAACGCGGCCGGAGCGCTGGGCGATTTCAACACTACGGAAAGGATTTAGGCGTATCTATGTCAACGACGTGGCATCGTGCTGCATTTGGCATTCGCCGCTCTCGAAGATGAGAAATCAACCAACCGGTGTTCAATATGAAAATCAGCAATATATCGATTTTGAAGAAAGTGAGCCTGGTGGTTGCGCTCATGGGTTTTTCAGCCTTCGCCATCACCATTGCCGGAACTCAGGGACTTATGTCACTGGGCGCGGCACTGAAAGATACCGGCGCGAAGGAAGAAGCCGCGCGAGAAGCAATGGATTTGCGCATCGACGTGATTGCGATGAGCCGATTGACCTACCAGCTTGTCCTCGCCCCCGAGAAATCAGCCGATTTTGCAGCCGATACCGAAAAGCGTGCCAAGGAAATGCTGGAGCGCCTGCCGAAGATCGCGGCTGCAGCGGATGAGACCGAAAAGAAGCAGCTCCAGGATATCGGCGTTGCGCTTAATGCCTATTTCGACAAAATCCGCGCCCTTGTAAAACTGGCTTCCGGTCCGGCTGTGACCACCGATACCATCAAGGCTGGCCTCAATGACAGCCTGGAAGGTCAAAAGGCGGTCACCGCGGCAATCAAGGTTTACAGCACCTATTCCGGCAATGCCTTGACTGAATCTCGTGCGCATGCGCTTTCTGTATCGAGCTTTACGATGATCGTCCTGATCACGACAGCAGTCGTATCGATTGTCGGCGGTGTCCTCGCGGCACTTGCGGTTGGTGGTCGCGGCATTTCGCGTCCTGTGCGCATGCTGACCCAGCGCATGAGCAGCCTTGCCAAGGGCGACCTGAGCGAAAAGATCGAAGGTGTTGATCGGCAGGACGAAATCGGCGAAATGGCTCGCGCTCTGGAAATCTTCAGAGCAAACGAAACGCAAATGCGCGAAATGGAAGCCCAGGAAGCCGCCATCACCGCGCAGAGCAAGGACTTGCAGTCCTCCATCAGCGGTATCGTCGCCGCTGCCGCTGCCGGCGACTTCTCCAAGCGTATTGCCAAGAGCTATGAAGATCCTGACTTGCAGCGTTTTGCAGAAGGCGTGAACGAGCTGGTCGTAAACGTTGATCGCGGGATTACTGAAGTGCGCCGCGTGATCGCTGCGCTCTCTGAAGCAAACCTCACACAGGAAATGAATGGCAGCTACCAGGGTGCCTTCGCCGAGCTGCAAACGAACGTCAATCAGACACTCGCCACCCTGCGTGGCACCATGCAGACGATCCGCCAGGCCGCAGGGACAATCACTGATAATTCTGGCGAGCTTTCCTCCTCGGCAAATCAGCTTGCCCGTCGCACAGAGCAGCAGGCTGCTGCCCTGGAAGAAACCGCCGCTGCGCTGGAAGAAATCACAACAACGGTCAAGACCTCGACAGCTCGCGCCAACGAAGCCACGCAGATGGTCCGCGAAACGAAGAGTAGCGCAGGCAAGTCTGGCGATATCGTTCGCAACGCTATTGATGCCATGGGCCGTATTGAGCAGTCCTCGCAGAAAATCGGCCAGATTATCTCCGTTATCGATGAGATTGCTTTCCAGACCAACCTGCTTGCCCTGAACGCCGGTGTCGAAGCCGCGCGCGCCGGTGAAGCAGGACGTGGTTTCGCCGTCGTTGCGCAGGAAGTGCGTGAACTTGCCCAGCGCTCGGCAAATGCCGCGCGGGAAATCAAGTCGCTCATCAACACGTCCGCGGATGAAGTAAAGGGCGGTGTCTCCCTCGTTTTGTCCACGGGTGAGGCGTTGAAGGAGATCGAAACTCTCGTCAATCGCGTCGATGATCACGTCACGACAATTGCGCGGGCCGCCGAGGAGCAATCCACGGCCCTCACCGAGATCAACAGTTCGGTCAACCACATGGACCAGATGACCCAGCAAAATGCTGCAATGGTTGAAGAAACGACTGCGGCCAGCCAGGTTCTGGCGGATGAGGCGCGTCAGTTGAGAACGCAACTTGAGCGGTTCCAGCTGGAAAGCAATGGTCAGACAGAGCATCGTTACCGCGCTGCGGCCTGATCTTGCTCGATAAAACTCAAAACGTGGCCGGGGATGAGCTTCGCTCTGTTTCCCGGCCTAGCTTCATCTAGGCCATGAGTGTCGCTAAAGAGCTGGCAGGGGCCGCCTGATCAAGCGGATACTCTAGTTCCTCGGCTTAATCGTGCAAAAGGGACGTCCATCCTCGTTCATAGGCAGGCTTTCGGGCCCTGTGCGTGCCTGTCCCCGTGAGACCGTAGGGGGGCATTTCTGTCACCTTTAAGCAGGGAAGACGGACACTCGGGAAAATCGGCCCCGTTGAGAAAGGCCGGATTGTCCAGGTGGTCATAGATTCGCTCGCATCGCTCCCTCAATACTCATCTCGTCCAGGAAAAACGGTATATTAACTCGTCATCCATAGATTGACCAATGGCCAATGCTTCAGGCGTCCTATGACATGTGAGCAAATGAGAGCAGTATCTGAAGTGCTGAATTCATCGCTCGACAGGTGCGGAGGCCGGGATGCGACGAAACACCAATGTCAGGAAACCCGCGGGGCGGCTCGCAGGAATATGGGATCGTAGACAGATATGGCGATGAACGGCACCACGTCTTACGATCCACATCCGCGTGAGGAAGCAGGCGGTACGCACAATCTTATGCGACTGGCACTATTGTTGTGGCGCAACATCCTCTTCATCATCCTTATCGGCATCATTTGCGGGGCGCTGGCTTTCGGCGCTTCGCTGCTCATGCCGAATTACTACATAGCGACGTCACAGATATTGCTGGATCCGGAAGGATCGCGCGTTCTTGAGAGCGATCTGCCCGGACAGCCTCGCGCTGTGGATTCCCATGTTCTGAACCAGCAATATATTATCACCTCGGCGCAGGTCTTGTCGCGTATAGTAGAGAGCGAGAAGCTTTACGACGATCCAAAGTTCGGGGCTGCTAAGCCTTTTTATCCGGACAAGGAAAGCCGCAGCAATCTGGCGCTTGATGCCTTGAGAAAAGTCACGTCCGTTTCCGCTGTAGGACGCAGCTTCGTCGTCAACGTCTCGGTGAAATCGGACAGCCCGCAACGGGCGGCCGAACTCGCTAATCTTATTGCCACGACCTATACGCAGGTCCGCGTTGAGATGAACAGTGACGTGTTGCGCCGAACAGGCGGTGGGCTTGCCGCGCAACTCGACCAGCTGCGCAAGGCCGTGGAAGACGGCGATCGCGCCGTGCAGGCATACCGTGCGGAACATAATCTTGCCGATATTCAGGGCCGACCGGATGTCGAGCAGCGCATTGCCGACGCTAATACGGAAATTTCCAGACTGTCCGCGACAGTCGCCGAAAGCGAGGCGCTGGTGGCGGAGCTGAACCGCGCCAGAAACGACAGTCAGTATCTGCGTTCAATCCCAGACACGTCCTTGACGCCTGCGATCATTTCGCTGCGCGCGCGTTATCAGGAAAGTCGCGAGGAGGAGCAGGTTCAGGCTACCTCTCTGGGTGCTCAGCATCCATCCCTGCAGGCTGCACGCGCCCGAAGCCAGTCGCTGGCGAATATTCTTGATGAGCAATTGCGCAATTTTGCGACCGCGACGTCGGGCAATCTGGAGCGCCTGAAAAACCAGTTGGCACTGTTGCGAAAAAACGCAGATGCGCTGAAGACAACACTCAATAGCGACGAACAGACGATGGTACGTCTGCGCGAACTGCAGCGCAAACTGGAAAGCGACCGCGCGGTCTACGAGGCCTTCCTGTTGCGCACCAAACAGCTGTCGGAACAGCAGGGCACTTCCAATGAGAATCCGCAAATCATTTCAAGCGCCGAGCCCCCTCTGCGTGCCGCAGGACCACCGCGTGCATTGATCGTGGCGGGCGGCGGAATTCTGGGTCTGATGCTGGCCGCTGGCCTCCTTGTTGTCCGCGATCAGTTTCGCAGCCTGCCCTACGAGCCGCAACGTCTTCTTCGCAAACCGCGCAAGGAGGTCGACGCGGAAGCAGACAGAGAGGAAGGCAGACAGGCTCAATTGCCACCGCCACACATGGACGAGGAACGTCCTTTTTCCGGCACTGCGCAGGCAAGCCGACTTGTTCGGGAAGTCGACACCAAGTCGTTGAGCGCATCTGCGGGCGACGACTTCAGCGCCCTTGCCCGCACTGTGTCCTCGGGAATGAGCCCGGCCACCAATCATTCCATCCTCGTCGTTTCCACAGGTGTCAAAAACCGTGCGCCTTACGCTGCCTTTAATCTGGCGGCAGAAGTGTCAAAGCTGGGACGCAGGGTTTTGCTGGTCGATGCTGCGGCGCACGATCCATTGCTCACAGCGATGCTTCTGCCGGAAGCAGCCGAGCGGCCGGCGCTGGACGCACCATATGCTGTCGAGGCCTTGCCATGTCTGCACTTTGCCGCGATTGACGGACGTGGAGGCCACGGCGTTTTACGCGATGCGCAGGACGAAAAAGGGGAAAAATTCGATTGCATCGTGGTAGATGGAGGTGTGGCAACAAAATCGCGCATCCATTCGGGTGAAAGCCACGTATTCGATGAAGTATTCCTCATGCAGCACGAGGAAGATACCGGCAGTGTCGTGATTGCCCTCGTTTCACTGGAGGAAAGTGGAATGGAGGACATCAGGCTTGTCCGGATGACGCATTCCGGGCTGCAATATTGAGGATTGAAATTGGCTGAAGACAACAACCGGGCTGCTATCAGGATCCCTTTTCTGCAAGGTCGATCCTTTTCCGGCATGAATGTGCTCTTCAATATGGGGCTTCGTGGCTCCACGCTGGTTTTGCGTTTTGCGCTTTCCTTCTACATCGTCAAATTTATGGGGCTTGAGGCCGCCGGCGTGTACGGCCTGGCGCTTGGCGTCGTCAATGCCGCCCCCGCAGCACTGGGATGGGGCCTGAATTATTTCATCTCTCGAGATGTGAGCGGCAAGACCTCCGGTGTCGCAGGTCTTTACATGAAGACCCGCTTGCTTGTGACGGTCACATCTCTCGCCGTGATGACGGCCGTTGTCCTGATGGTCGCCTTCTCCCTTGGTCATTCTGTAACCCCGCTCTATTTCCTCATTCTTCTGGTCGTCTGGCTGGAAACGATTTCCTGCGACATTCACGTGCCCTTGATTGCGCAGGAAATGTCCAGTCAGGCAAATGTGCTGTTTTTTCTAAGGACCTCATCCTGGATCGTGCCGGTCATCGGGCTTGGCCTGGCGTTTCAGTCTCTGCGCACAATCGAAGCGATCATGATCGCTTGGAGTTGCGGTTATATTCTGATGTTCCTGGGGCTGGCCTGGTTTCTGCGTAGCTGGCCCATCAGGCGTATTTTTCAGGCGCCGGTGCGGCTGCGCTGGGTTCGCAAGCGGATGCGTCGGGCATGGCTGATCTACATCAGCGACATGAGCAATGTCGGCCTCGTCTATGCTGATCGATATATCGTTTCACTCTTGCTCACGCTTTCCTTGACGGGCGTCTACACATTCTATTGGTCACTGGCCAATGCATTGCAGACCTTGATCTCGACGGCGGTATTGCAGGTTGCGGTTCCTGTGCTGTTCAAGGCCTACAATACGGGATCGATGAGAGAGTGGCGGGAAGCGATGGTCTGGCAGTTCACAAAAACCGCTGCCGTCGCCTTTGCTCTCGGTCTCGCCATATTCTTGAGCGGCAATATTCTTGTCCACTTCATGAATATGCCGGAACTTGGAGAGCATCAGGGAATGTTTGCGCTTCTGCTGCTGACCGCAGTGGTACGCTCCTGCACCGACCTGATGGGTCTTGGTCTCAACAGTTTGAGAAAAGACGCCCATTACGCCTTCGTCAACCTTTCCAGTGTCCTGCTGTCGATCGCGATGAGCGTCATTCTGATCAGCTCCTTCGGCTTTATCGGAGCGGGACTTTCCGCCTTTTTCACCGCGCTTGTGACGGCGTCCATATCCAGCACATTGCTGTGGCGAGCGTCGCGCCCGTAAGCAAAGATATTTGAGTACCAGACGAGTTTAGCGAGGGTTGGGGAACCATGGCATCTGATCAGCCGAAGCATTCAGGAATACGCCGCCTGTTGAAAAGCCTTTACCACGCCACCATCAACAGCCTGCCAATCAAGCAGGCCACCCAATTGCAATACTACAGATATCATAAGCTCTGGCCTGACCTCGATAACCCGAAGACACTGAATGAGCATCTCGCCGCGCGGAAAATAGCATGGACAAGCCCGGCATCCGATCCCCGGCTGATAATGCTCAGCGACAAGATTGCGGTGAAGGCACATGTGGCCAAGGTGCTGGGCGACAAATGGGTGACGCCGACCCTCTGGCGTGGTAAAAATCTCGATGATTGCCCGCCTTTGCCGTTTCCCTATGTGATCAAGGTCAATCACGGATCTGATCGCAACATTTTCGTCTACGGGCCGGAAGATCTGGTCGGTGCTAAGGAAAAATGTGCGGCCTGGCTGGCAGGGCGAACGGCGTGGAGGCTGGCGGAAGAGTGGTATAACCACATCGATCCGGAAATTTTCATTGAGCCATTCATCGGCGACAATGGTGAGGCGCCAGTCGACTACAAGCTGTTCTGCTTTGAGAACGACATCCCGTGCATACAGATCGATACCGCACGCTTTTCGGATCATCGCCGCTGCTTCTACGACGAAAACTGGAACAAGCTCGATTTCGGTCACTATTATCCGTTGGAGCCGGGTGAGTTGCCTCGTCCTCCGCATCTGGATGAAATTCTAGCTGCGGCACGCACCCTGGCACAGGGGTTCGAATTCGTTCGCATCGATTTCTACGACAAGGAATCGGGCCCCCTGTTCGGCGAAATGACTTTCAGCCCAACCTCTGCCTTCGGTGCATTCAGGCCGCCATCAACCGATCTGTGGTTGGGAAAATTCTGGAAAGACAAGCCGGAAGGCACGTTTCAAACGGGCGACAACTAAGTTGCGAGGATAATTTCAGCGTGCTGCCGCACTCAACAGCACCGCTTCCAGACGTCCATAATAGTCGGATTGCTCTGCCGTGCCTTTGAAATTTGCTATGCCTGGAAACAGAGTATCCCGCTGTTTCCACCATTGCTCCTGGCCGATCTCGATAGCCTTGGTCAGGAGATTAGCCAAGGCGCCGGGCTGGTCCGGGTCGTAGAGCCAGCCGGTCTGGTTTTGATTGATGATCTCGGTCGTTCCTCCCCGCATCGTGCCAATTACCGGAAGGCCGTAGATTGGCGCCTCGATCAATATGCGGCTTTGCGGTTCGTGCCAGCGGGATGGCAAGACCATCACATCGGCCTGCCGATAGACATTTTCGGGAGGAACAAAGCCGGTAAACTCAACCGCCTTTCCTGCAGCCCTTTTTTTCAGTTTTTTGACGTCGTTCTCACGGCCTCTTCCCGCCAGAACCAGCCGCGCATCGTTTTTATCGCAAACGGAGCTGAACGCCTGCAACAGATCCCCGATGCCTTTCTCTTCGGAGATTGCGCCAAGATAACCGAAGGTGAATGTTTTCGACTTTGGCTCCCGTCTGCCAACCAGGCTGGTTTCAAAACTGCTTTCTGCCGCATTGGTGTTGTGCATGACGTGCCATTTGGCATCCTGAAGCAAGCCGGTGTCGGCGAATCTTTGCCGCAACGCCTCGCTGACGGCAATCACCGTCATGCCCGACCCGTTTAGTGAGGACACGCGCTGCTTGAGAAGAGAGCAATCGAAACAGGGACGCTCACAGTTTTGACCATTGCGAAACATGCTGGTCTTGGGACAGAGCAGGCCATAATCCCTCAAATGCAGGCAAATGGGTACATTTGCCTGGCGTGCCGCAATGAACAGGGCAGGCTGCATATAGGAAGAGTTCTGCGCATAAATGAGGTCGAACTTCTCCCGTATCAGAAACTGCGTCAGTTCTTGAGGGCAGACTGCACCCAATGCCGTGCGCAGGTGCCAGCCTGCGCGTCTTATCAACCCGACTGAGGATTTCCGCGGCAGCGGGAGATAGGTATTGTTCCACTGAATTCGGACCAGCCGGATGCCGCCGGGCAGTTGCCTCTCACCGGTCGGGGCAACGGGATCGCCGGCCTTGCCGAGTGCCAATACCGTGACATCATGGCGCTGCCCCAGCTGGACCGCGCCAAGCCGCGCAGAGATTTCCGCGCCACCCTCTTCCTGGGGAGCAAACGTCTGCGATACGATGCAGATCTTCAAATCCGCTGCCCTCTGTCCACGACAAGTGCCTTTGTTGAGCTTCAGGCCCACTTATGCCGGTGCAACCATTTAAATATATTGAACAACAGTCAGGTGTATTCAGTCCCGCGTAGAACTAAATTGCTTGGAGACGTAGTGTGCATCTGCAAACAAGTCTTCCCCTGATATCGCGGAAGATAACATTTATTATTTTCCCCTTACATTTCATATTATTAAGAATTTTGGGCTTTAAGTCACGGTGAAAGAGCAGATCGCATTCGATGCTGTATCATGAATGAGGGGATCATGAGGATTCTGCACGTCTTTGAGACCTTGCCGGGCGGCCCCGCGACCTATCTGAACGAAACGGTCCCGGCTCAGATCGCAGTGCTGGGTGAAAAAAATGTGAGGCTACTGGTTCCCGACGCTCATGTCAGCTTTCTAAAGAACATCCCTCCCTCCTGCGTCTCCACCTTCGCGCGGAAAAGACGATTAACCGCGCTTCCTGCGCTGGGTGCCGCAGTGGCGCGACAAGTCAGGGAATTCAGGCCTGATATCGTCCATGCACATTCCACTTTTGCCGGGGCAATCGTCAGGGCAATCAGCGCGCTACCGGGACAGTTTCCGCCAGTCGTCTATTGCCCCCATGGCTGGGTGTTCGACATGCAGACACTTGGCAACCTTAAATATCCAGCCCGATGGGTCGAGAGGGCCCTGGTCCCTCTTTCGCGAATTATTGTGGCCATCTCGGACCATGAGTATCAGCAGGGCCTCAAGGCCGGTATACCCGCGGATCGTATGAGGGTGATCGAAAACGGCATATCGTCAAGACCGCCAGAAAGTGTCCCGGCCGAGTGGAAGGACGAACGCACAAAAGTACTCTTCGTTGGTCGCCTGGACAGGCAAAAAGGCGTGGACGTTCTTCTTGAAGCTGCAGCCTCGCTTTGCGAAACGGCGGTCTTTCGCATCATTGGTGCACATGTCACAAATCGGGACCATCTCAAGCAGGCTACCCCGGCAAATGTCGAATTCCTGGGTTGGAAGTCTGCCGAAGAGATTACGGGTCAAATGGCGGTTTGCGATGTTGTTGTAATGCCTTCGCGCTGGGAAGGCTTCGGGTTGGTTGCTCTGGAAGCAATGCGCGCTCATAAACCGGTTATTGCATCCGCCGTCGGAGGTTTGCAGTCTGTCGTAAGTGATGGCGTTACTGGCATTCTCTTTCCCGCCGGAGATCATGCGGCGCTGGCGCGAGCCATCTCGTCACGCAATCGAGAAAGCTGGGCACGAATGGGTGCGGCTGGATATCAACGCTTCATGGAGCGGTATCGCAGCGAGCGGACGAACCAGGAGCTTATGGACCTCTATCGCACCATTGTGAGTAAACCTTCCGCTGAGAGCATCAGCCGCATATGAAGAATTTCATCAATGGTCGCTTCTTGTCTCAAAAAACCAGCGGCGTGCAGCGCTTCGCGCGCGAGATCGTCAAAGCATTGGATGAACATCTGATTGCTTCGGGCTCTCAGGAAGAATGGGTATTGCTGGCACCTGCCCATGCGGAGCTCGACCTTAAACTGTCGGCCATAAAGCAGCGTCATGTCGGCACTCTTTCAGGACATCTGTGGGAACAGACCCAACTCTTTGCCGCCGCCCATGCCGGTCGACTGGTAAATTTGTGCAATAGCGGCCCGATCTTGCACAGCAGAAGTCTGACCGTCATCCATGACGCGATGATCTTTCGCACACCGGAGAATTTTTCCCGTTCCTACCGGGCTGTCCACGGATCGCTTGGGCATATTCTTGCGCGCAGAGGCAAGATCGCGACGGTCTCGGAATTCTCGCGTCGGGAGCTGGCGCAAACAATCGGCGCGACTGATGTTTCCGTTATCCCCAACAGCTGCGAGCATATGGCCAACATTGTCCCTGACGAAACCGTCCTTGGACGCCTCGGCCTTGCTGAAAACGCCTATCTGCTTTTCGTGGGCTCTCCGACACCCAACAAGAATATCGGCCGCGCCATTGAGGCCATCTCATCCATGGGAGAACGGGCTCCCACATTCGCTATAGTCGGCGCAGCTGCCTCAAGTGTCTTCAAGGATGATGCCAGCGGCGTTGGCAAGGGCCCGCAAAACGGCCGCGTGGTCTTTACCGGGCGGCTTTCCGATGAAGAAATTGCGGCTCTTTATAAAAACGCGACGGCTCTTCTCTTTCCGAGCCTTTATGAGGGATTTGGAATTCCACCGCTGGAGGCAATGTTCCTCGGATGTCCGGTCCTGTCTTCGAATATTGAACCAGCACGCGAGGTCTGCGGCGATGCCGCTCTCTATTTTGATCCGAATTCGATTGCTCAGATGGTTCACTCGATCGACCTGCTTTCGGAAAATCCCCAGCTACGGAGCGAGATGATCACGAAGGGCGGAGTACGGGCAGCACAGTTTTCCTGGAGCAAGAGTGCAAGCGCACTCCTCGCTGCTATTTCGCGTGCTTGATGTAATGTTTACGTCTGCTGAAATAATATCCGGTCATCAGCCTCGCCAGCCCATTATCAAGAGCGAGTGCGTCATGGAGAAAATGCGAAGCCGATGAAAATCTGTATCGTCGCACAGACATTCGCACCTCAGGAGGAGGGGGGTGCAGAAATCGTGGCACGCATGTGCGCGGCAGAACTTTCGCGTTATCACGACGTCATCATTCTTTCTCTAGGGCTTGAAGGCGATGCGGTCGCCCCGCCCGGTGAAAGCGTCAACAGTGATGGCATCAGGGTCCTTAGAATAAACTGGCACAACAGCTATCTGCCTGGTCCACGCAAACCCGCAGTGGGTAAGCTTACCAAGCTGGCCTGGCATATTCGGAGCGCCTTGGGTGCCACTTCGACACGGGAAATGATGGAGTTACTGGCCCGGGAAAAGGTCGACCTCGTCTACGCGCATAATTCCGCTCGTATGCAGCCAGCTATCTTTGCGGCCACAAGTGCGCTGAATATTCCGCTCTGCCTGCACCTGCATGATTATGCTCTGCTTTGCCCAAAATCGAGCATGTTCCGAAGCTCTGGAAACTGTGCAAAGCCCTGCCTGGAATGTCGTATTCTCACCTCACGTATCAAATCCAGCAAGGGCGATGGCGTCACGGCAATTTCGGTCAGCGACGCGTTGCGCCAGCGATACCTGAAAAACGATGTTCTGCCGAATGCGGATTGGCATGTCCTGCTCAATGCCAATCGCAGCGAGGCTCTGTTCCACGCCCCGCTGGTGGGACGAAAAAGTGGCGTGAGCGAGCGCTTTACCTTTGGCTATCTCGGCGCGCTGGCAGAAGAGAAAGGCGTCGAAGATCTTATTTCCGGATTTCTCAAGCTCTCCAATCCTGAAAAGGCGACACTGTTGATCGCCGGTCGCGGTCGTGAGGACTATGTCCAACATTTGAAATCACTTGTTGGAAACGCACCTGTGCAGTTTCTTGGATTTGTCCCGCCGGAAGAAGTCTACAGACTTGCTGATGTCATCGTCGTTCCGTCTCGCTGGCACGAGCCGCAGAGCCTGATCCTGATGGAGGCGGCGACTTATGGTGTTCCCGTCATCGGAACCGAACGGGGCGGCACCCCGGAAATCCTTCGCGATCTGGGAACCGGCTGGTGCTACGATCCCGACCGGGAAGGCGATCTGTTAAGAGTACTGGAAAAAGCGCTGGCAATCGGTGTCGATCGGTGGTGGATCGAAAGAGACACGCATTTCCCCGGCATAGAAGGGTTCAAGGGAACGTCCGAATCCTCTCAATATTATGAAAAGCTCAACGCTATCCTGGTGGCGGCACATTCAGGCAGAAGGCCAGCGTCCGATCTTTGAGCTGTAGCGTGAGGGACCGTGGCGCCGCAGCGTCAAGACTATCTCAAGTATTGTTTAATATCGCTCAGGCATTGTCACAGCGCGTTTCGCAAGGGTTGGGGGTCAAGGGGGATGAATGCCATGGTCGGTCTGCATGAGATAAAGGGAAAGAACGCCCAGATCGCTGCGGATTACCCCGTGACATTCGCAGATACCGTTGGTCTTTTCAGGCCGGCAGATGCGCAGCTGGTTCCCGAAAATTCCTCCTTGGTGGGTCCAGAGATGACGGATACGGCGGTATTGTTCGTCGGCTCCTGGGGATTTGAGGAACTCTGCGCGCGCAAATTCTGGCAACGTCTTGCCGTCGAGCTTTCAAAGCGCGGCATGGCGAGCATGCGCTTCGATTATCCCGGAACCGGTGACGCCCTTGATCGCGCCAGCTATGATGCCGGTCTTGATATCTGGCTTGAAACAACGCGGACAGCTGCGGAAAAGTTGAAGGCACTATCTGGTGCGGACCGCATCTTGTTTGTCGGGCACGGCATTGGCGGTGCAATCGCGTGGAATGTAGCAGAGCAATCGGGGGGCGTTGCGGGTCTGGCCCTTGCCGCACCCGCATTGTCCGGTCGTCACTGGTTGAGAGAATTCGTTGCTCTAAGCCGGATCGCCAATCAGGGATCGATTCCCAACACCGGTACCAGTGGTCCGTCCATGGGAGAGCAGGTCATTCCCGAACCGGTAGCGGCAGGCCTGCGCAAGCTAAACATCGCATCGGGCACAAAGGCACCCGCAGCCGACATATTGCTGCTCCAGCAGGAAAACCGTCACGCTGATGTGGAGTTTGCCGAGCACATAAAGACGCTTGGCGTAGACACCAGAGCCCTCGTGTTCGAGGGCTATGATCGATTCATCCGGGATGTGCTGTTTTCAGTGCCACCGACCTCCGCCATTGAAACATTGGCCGAATGGGCAGCCAAAATCGCAAGTCAGGCCCCAAAACGCGTCCATGAGCCATTCGCTCTGCCAACAACCGCCGCCCTGCAGGGGGAAGGTTTTCGGGAAACGCCCGTGCGGTTTGGACAGGATAACCGGCTGTATGGCGTGCTCTCGGAGCCAACAGGTCCACGCACCGGTGCGACCGTGCTTGTTCTCCCGACCGGCTATGAGCGTGCGTCTGGCTGGGGTCGGATATCTGCCAAGCTTTGCAGGGATCTCGCAAAGTCCGGCGTGCCAAGTCTGCGTTTCGACATGGCCAACATCGCTGACAGTCCAGCAGTTCCCGGTCGGCCGGAGCAGATCATCTACGGGGAAGGGCAACTGGAAGATATCGATGCCGCCATGCAGTTTCTGGAAGAACGACGTCTGTTCCCCGTCGTCGTGACGGGGCGGTGCAGCGGCGGTTGGGCCGCCTTCCAGAGTGGTGTCAGGGACAGACGTTTCAGCGGCGTCGTGCCGGTCAATGTTTTCGATTTCTATATCCCGGACGATGCCGATGTAGAGGCATTGCTGATTTCATCGCGTCAACCTCTGGCAAGCTATGGCGCGAAGCTGATGTCGTCCACATTCTGGCGTCGGGTCCTCAGCGGCGAGGTGCGCGTCAAAAATGGCATAGTTAATCTATGGGCCATGATTGTTGGAAAATTTGTGTCATTCACCACACCGCTCATGGTGCGCTTTCCGTTCCTTTCCCCACGTTTCAAACAGCTCTCGCGGGATTTCAACGCCGTTGTGGCCAACGACACGCGTATGACAATCATCTTTACCGAAGGCGATATCGGTGCCGCGATGATGGAAACGAATTTTGGCCCGCGTGGACGATTGCTGACCAGCCGCTATGGCAATCCACGCATCGTTTACATCGCCGATGCGGACCATAACTTGACGACGGCGGAAGCGAGGCACGCCTGGGCAGATGAGGTCAGACTGATCGCTCTGCAATTTCCACCGGAAAGCAAGGCCGGATAGAATTCACTCACCGGTGAAGGCAGCCGAACGGCGGACGAAGGTTTTCGTGGCAAAGTTGGACTGGATACGAGCAACGCCGGGTACGGTCGTCAGAAAATCGAGAAGCTGCTGATAATGCGCGAGGTCTCTGACCATGGCGTGAATCAGGTAGTCCGAACTGCCACTGGTTTGGTAGCCTCCCACCACCTCGGGCATGGACGCGACGCTATGCTCGAATGTCACAAGGGCATCCTTGATCTGCCGTTCCAGTGTGACGGATATGAACACGCCCATGTTCCCCAACAGGCGGTTTTCGTCAAAGACTGCTGTATATCCTCTGATAATTCCCTGTTCCTCCAACTTGCGGACACGCCGCAGGGTTGGCGAAAATGACAGGCCTATACGGTCGGCAAGATCACGCCAACTGATGCGCCCATCCTCGCTGAGGACATGCAATATTTTCTGGTCGAAGCTATCGAGTTCCATCATGGATCAAATGATCTCACCTTTTGTCAAATTCTAGATCAAATGATTGAAGATGGCAATTAATGCTACTCTGTTTGGTTTTGAATCGTAAAGGATGTGGTGTTACCGTTCATATGCAACCTGAGTGATTTTTCATCGGTTGTAGCGCTTCAGCCTTGGAGGAGGGGAAAAGCGCAAATGGCTCTTTCCAAGGAGGTGGAAAGTGACTGCATCAGGCAAACGGCGAAGCCCAGTTGGCATCGCGGCCTTCCTTAAGGAGGCTGTATGATACTCAACGAATCTCAGCAGCAAATCAAAGACATGGCTCGTGCCTTTGCGCATGATCGATTGTCGCCAGGCGCAGCCGAGCGGGACCGCGAAAGTCGATTTCCCGCAAAGGAATTGCGGGAAATGGGTGAGCTGGGCTTTCTCGGAATGCTGGTTGACGAAGACTATGGTGGATCCGATGTCGGAGCCGTTGCCTATGCGGTGGCTCTGGAGGAAATCGCTGCGGCAGATGGATCATGCTCAACGATCATGAGCGTGCACAATTCGGTTGGATGCGTGCCCATCCTTAAATTCGGTACGGAAGAGCAGCGAAACCGTTTTCTCCCGAAACTGAGCAGCGGCGAATGGATCGGCGGCTTTGCACTGACCGAACCCCATGCGGGATCAGACGCCTCCAACCTTAGGACTCGCGCCATTCGCGATGGCGACGACTACGTGATCAATGGCGCAAAACAATTCATCACGTCCGGCAAAAACGGGGATGTCATCATCGTCTTTGCCGTAACTGACCCACAGGCGGGCAAGAAGGGCATCTCTGCCTTCATTGTTCCCACGAACACACCAGGTTACGAGGTTATAAGGGTCGAGGAAAAGCTTGGCCTGCATTCCTCCGATACCTGTCAGCTTGCCTTCACGGACATGCGTGTGCCCGCATCCTTGCGGCTGGGTGGAGAGGGTGAGGGATACAGGATCGCACTGGCCAATCTTGAAGGTGGGCGCATCGGCATAGCCGCCCAGGCGGTTGGTATGGCGCGCGCCGCCTTCGAGGCGGCGAAGGATTATTCCAGTCAGCGAAAAGCATTCGGAAAGGCAATCAGCGAACATCAGGCGGTTGCTTTCCGGCTTGCAGACATGGCCGTGCAGATCGAGGCTGCCCGGCAGCTGGTTCTTCACGCCGCAGCCTTGAAAGAGGCAGGCGAGCCCTGCCTTTCGCAGGCATCCATGGCGAAGCTTTTTGCATCTGAAATGGCGGAGCGTGTTTGCTCCGACGCCATCCAGATCCATGGCGGCTACGGCTACATGGCCGATTACCCTGTCGAGCGGATCTATAGAGATGTTCGGATATGCCAGATTTACGAAGGAACGAGCGATGTTCAGCGCATGGTGATTGCGCGCGGTTTGTGATGGTTTCGACCGCTTGAGGAGGCGGATGTTCTGTGGAGGAGCGGAAAGCAATGACGGAAACGACGAGCGGCTTGAGCCTGCATGTGCCGGAACCGGCGGTAAGGCCCGGCGGACAGCCGGATTTTTCCAACGTCAAGATACCCGCAGCCGGTGCCGTGCCACGCCCGGACATTGATGCTGCACCGGAATCCATGCGCGATCTGGCCTATTCGATCATCCGCGTTCTCAACCGTCACGGAGAGGCGGTGGGACCATGGGCGGGCACGCTTTCCCATCAGGAGCTGCTGATCGGGCTTCGCAACATGATGCGGCTGAGAGCATTCGATGCCCGCATGGTCATGGCGCAGCGGCAGGGCAAAACCTCGTTCTATATGCAGCATCTGGGTGAGGAAGCGGTCAGTTGCGCCTTTCGGAAGGCTTTGTCGAAGGGTGACATGAACTTCCCCACATATCGGCAGGCAGGTCTGCTGATCGCGGACGACTATCCGCTCGTGACCATGATGAACCAGATTTTTTCCAACGAGAACGATCCTCTGCACGGTCGGCAAATGCCGGTTCTCCATTCGGCCAAGGACCACGGATTCTTCACCGTTTCTGGCAATCTGGCAACGCAATATGTGCAGGCGGTCGGCTGGGCCATGGCGTCGGCCATCAAGGGCGACACGAAAATTGCTGCCGCATGGATCGGCGATGGCTCCACGGCGGAATCGGATTTTCACTCGGCCCTCGTCTTTGCTTCAACCTACAAGGCACCGGTCGTTCTGAATATCGTCAACAACCAGTGGGCAATCTCCACCTTTCAGGGAATAGCCCGCGGGGGCTCCGGCACATTCGCAGCCCGAGGCCTTGGCTTCGGCATCCCGGCGCTGCGCGTGGACGGCAATGATTATCTCGCCGTTCATGCGGTGGCGAAATGGGCTGTCGAGCGGGCTCGCCGTAATCTTGGTCCCACACTCGTGGAGTATGTGACGTACCGTGCGGGCGCACATTCCACCTCGGATGATCCCAGCGCATATCGTCCCAAGACCGAGTCCGAGGCATGGCCACTCGGCGATCCCATACTGCGTCTGAAGAACCATCTCATCGTGCTTGGCGCCTGGTCAGAGGAGCGTCACCAGCAGACGGAGGCAGAGATCATGGATGAGGTCATCGACGCGCAGAAGGAGGCGGAAAGCCACGGCACGCTGCACGCCGGTGGCAAGCCTTCCGTTCGCGATATTTTTGAAGGCGTCTACGCGGAAATGCCTGATCACATTCGCCGACAGCGCCAGAAGGCGGGGTACTGACATGACAAGAATGACGATGATCGAAGCTGTGCGCAGTGCCATGGACGTCTCCATGGGACGCGATGAGAATGTCGTGGTTTTTGGCGAGGATGTTGGTTACTTCGGCGGCGTCTTCCGCGCCACGCAGGGGCTTCAGGCCAAGTACGGACGCACGCGTTGCTTCGACGCGCCCATCAGCGAGTCCGGCATCGTAGGGACGGCAATCGGGATGGCTGCCTATGGTTTGCGCCCATGCATCGAAATCCAGTTCGCGGATTACATGTACCCTGCTTACGACCAGATCACGCAGGAAGCAGCCCGTATCCGCTACCGCTCAAATGGTGATTTTACCTGCCCCATCGTTATTAGAATGCCGACCGGCGGTGGTATTTTCGGTGGACAGACGCACAGCCAGAGCCCCGAGGCGCTTTTTACCCACGTCTGCGGCCTGAAGGTAATCGTTCCGTCCAATCCCTATGATGCCAAGGGATTGCTGATGTCTGCCATAGAGGATCCCGATCCGGTCATGTTTCTGGAGCCGAAGCGGCTTTATAACGGGCCGTTTGATGGTCATCATGATCGGCCTGTCGTGCCATGGTCCAAACATGATCTGGGCGAGGTGCCGGAAGGTCACTACACCATTCCAATTGGCAAGGCAGAAATTCGCCGCCCAGGTACACAGGTTACCATCATTGCCTATGGGACAATGGTGCATGTGGCTTTGGCAGCAGCGGAAGAGACGGGCATCGACGCCGAGGTGATCGATCTGCGCAGCCTGCTTCCACTCGATCTCGATACCATCGTGGCATCTGTTGCAAAGACCGGCCGTTGCCTCATGGTGCATGAGGCAACGCTGACCTCCGGCTTCGGAGCGGAGGTCGTCTCACTCGTTCAGGAGCACTGCTTCTATCACCTTGAAGCCCCGATCATCCGGGTTGCCGGATGGGACACGCCTTATCCCCATGCGCAGGAGTGGGATTACTTCCCCGGCCCCGCCCGTGTCGGGCGCGCACTGATTGAATTGATGGAGGCGTGACCATGGCCGAATATGTTCTGAAAATGCCTGATGTGGGTGAGGGCGTTGCTGAGGCCGAACTTGTGGAATGGCACGTCAAGCCCGGTGATGTCGTTCGGGAAGACATGGTTCTTGCGGCGGTTATGACGGACAAAGCGACCATTGAAATACCCGCACCTGTGGCGGGAACCGTGACATGGATTGCCGTGGATGTTGGGCAAACCGTTGCCGTCAAGGCACCGCTGGTTCGCATCGAGACAGAGGAAAGCAGTGGCGAGGCTGCCGAAACGCCTGCTAGCGTGACGATTCCTGCTGCTTCTGAAGCCGCCAAAGTGCCGAAGCCCGAAGTTCAGGCCGCGGAACCCCCAGTACAATCTGCGCCGTTAAATGCACCGTTGCAAAAGCCATTGGCCTCTCCGGCTGTGCGGCGGCGGGCATTGGACGCCGGTATCGATCTGCGCCAGCTCGCTGGCAGCGGACCTGCAGGGCGGATCACGCATGATGATATCGAGACTTTTCTGGCGGCGGGAACCCGTGCTCCAACTCCATCCGGGCGCAATCGGAAGACGGTGGTTGAAGAGATCAAAATCACCGGCTTGAGGCGCAGGATCGCGGAAAAGATGGCTCTTTCCGTATCCCGCATTCCCCACATTACCTATGTCGAGGAGGTAGATGTCAGCGATCTGGAGGAATTGCGTGCCAAGATGAATGCGGCACGTCGGCCAGAACAGACCAAGCTGACGATCCTGCCCTTCCTCATGCAGGCCATCGTCAAGACCGTGGCCGAGCAGCCAGCGTTGAATGCAACGTTTGACGACGCTGCCGGTGTGATCAGCAGACATGCCGCCGTCCATATCGGCGTCGCCACACAGACGGGAGCCGGTCTGATCGTGCCTGTCGTTCGACACGCAGAAGAGCGAGGAATCTGGGAATGTGCTGCCGAACTTTCGCGGGTGGCGGAGGCGGCAAGGACAGGAAGTGCGCAGCGGGAGGAACTCTCCGGCTCCACCATTACCGTCAGTTCGCTGGGCGCGCTTGGCGGCATTGCTTCCACGCCGCTGATCAACCACCCGGAGGTCGCCATCATAGGTGTGAACAAGATTGTCGTCCGACCGGTTTGGGATGGCAGCCAGTTTGTGCCGCGCAAGATGATGAACCTTTCTTCCAGCTTTGATCACCGCATCATCGACGGATGGGATGCTGCGAATTTCATCCAGCGCATCAAGGCACTGCTTGAAACGCCAGCCCTGATTTTCATTGAAAGCTGAGGCCGACATGAAAGAGATATATTGCAAGCTTCTCATCATCGGTGCAGGTCCAGGCGGTTACGTCTGTGCCATCCGCGCTGGCCAGCTGGGCATCGATACCGTCATTGTCGAACAGGCAAGGTCCGGCGGTACATGTCTGAACGTGGGCTGCATTCCATCCAAGGCGCTGATCCATGCCGGGGATGAGTTTTACAAGGTTCGCCAGATGGCGGCGGGTCGCACTTCGCTTGGCATCCGGCTACAGCAGCCGAGCCTTGATCTCGGTGAAACAATGGCCTGGAAGAACGGCATCGTCGGTCGCCTGAACAACGGCATCGCAGCCTTGTTGCAAAAGGCCAAGGTGAAAATGCTGGAGGGGACCGCGCAGTTTCGCGATGGCAAAACCGTACTTGTTGAAACGGAAACAGGCGCGCAGATTGTCAGGGCGGAGAACATCGTCATTGCTACGGGGTCCGCACCCGTAGAACTGCCTGATCTTCCCTTTGGGGAAAATGTCCTGTCTTCGGCAGAGGTATTTTCGCTGAACGAGGTGCCTGAGAGCATGGCTATCGTCGGTGGCGGCTATATAGGGCTGGAGCTTGGCACCGCCTTTGCCAAGATGGGATCACGCGTCACGATCGTTGAGGCAACGCCCCAAATTCTTCCACAATACGACGCCGACCTGGTAAAGCCCGTTGCAAAGCGGCTTGGTGAATTGGACATCACGGTCCTAACCAATGCAGTCGCAAGAAGATATGACGCGACCGCCTCTGCACTGGTTGTTTCCGAAAGGGATGGCAAAGACATAACGCTAGTCGCCGACAAAGTGCTGGTTACAGTTGGACGAAGGCCGCGAACCGAAGGTTTTGGTCTAGAGGAGCTTGGGCTCGACATGGCCGGGCGCTTCATCCGTATCGATGAACGCTGCCGCACATCCATGCGCGGTGTGTTTGCAATAGGCGATATTACGGGCGAGCCGATGCTGGCTCACCGTGCCTCTGCCCAGGGTGAAATGGTGGCAGACATTATTGCCGGTGAAAAACGCATGTGGGACAAGCGTTGTATTCCCACCGTATGTTTTACCGATCCGGAGATCGTCAGTGCCGGAATTTCGTCTGCCGAAGCGCGCGCTCAGGGCATCGACGTTGCTGTCGGGCAATTTCCTTTCAGCGCCAGCGGTCGCGCCATGACAATGGGGGATGAGGCAGGCTTCGTGCGGGTCGTCTCTCGTGTGGATAACCATCTGATCCTCGGCATTCAGGCCGTAGGCGCGGGCGTGTCTGAGCTGTCCAGCACCTTTTCGCTCGCCATCGAGATGGGCGCTCGCCTAGAGGACGTCGCTGGAACGATACATGCCCACCCCACCCGTGGCGAAGCATTTCAGGAAGCGTCGTTCAAGGCGCTGGGCCATGGTTTGCACGGCTAGTTGCAGGGTGACATCAGAAGGAGGCGACAATGACATCCATTGCATTTATCGGGCTCGGCCACATGGGTGCGCCGATGGCAGCAAATCTGGTCAAAGCGGGGCACATTGTGCGTGGCTTCGATCTGGTGCCGGATCTGCTTGAACAGGCAGCCGCAGGCGGTGTCCTACCCTGCCACTCGCTCGAAGATGCGGTCGATGGATGCGATGTCGTCATCACCATGCTTCCAGCCGGCAACCATGTGCTGTCTGTCTGGAGCAGTCTGGTCTCTCTCGTCCCTGCCGGGACGTTGTTGATCGATTGCTCCACGATCGATATCGAAAGCGCCCGTTCAGCGCATGACTTGGCCAGCAACCACGCCTGTCCTTCACTGGATGCTCCGGTTTCCGGCGGAACGGCAGGTGCACAGGCCGCCACGTTGACATTCATGGTGGGCGGGCAATCAGAAAGCTATGCGCGAGCAGAACCGTTGCTGCAGGCAATGGGCAGGCGGATCGTCTTTTGTGGAGGACCGTCCATGGGGCAGGCGGCAAAAATCTGCAACAACATGATCCTCGGGGTATCAATGATAGCCGTCTCGGAAGCCTTTGTTCTCGCCGACAAGCTAGGGCTTTCTCAGCAATCCCTGTTTGATATTGCCTCTGTGTCATCCGGTCAATGTTGGGCATTGAACAGCTATTGCCCGGTGCCAGGCCCCGTTCCATCTTCACCCGCAAATCGAGATTATCTCCCGGGATTTGCAGCGGCCCTGATGCTGAAAGACCTGTCTCTGGCACAGGACGCTGCGCGAATGAGCGGTGCAGAAACACCGCTCGGTAGGGAAGCGGCAGCGCTCTATCAAAGATTTCTTGACACGGGAGGAGGCGGGAAGGACTTTTCCGCAATTATTCAGATGCTTGGCAAAGCATAATAGAGACCGGGATAGGGAAGTTATCCCTATCCCGGCAAAAATTTCTTCTTGAAAAAGGTGGTGTCAGCAATGGCCTGCGCGAACGGAGGCAAGATTGATGATTTCTACATTTGAAAGGTCAACGTCCATCTCGCTTTGCAGTGCGGACTTGAGAGCCTGTTTTGCGACGTCGATATACCAGCTGGCGGAAGGCGCTCCTAGGGAGTCGGCGACACCTTCTGCATAAGTCAGCATGTTGATGAGAGTGAGAAAGTCCTCCTGGCGTTCATTAATCTGGGCGTCAGTGTTCATGGAAGTCATCGGTAAACTCATCGTATGTTGTTGCGACAAATTCACCCTAACGGCACCGATTCCATTTCGCGCGTTGCAAAACCGTTGCACACGCAGAGCTTGATCATGCGGCACACCATTCGCGTTGCGCTTAATTAGTAATACATTTTCCGGAAAAGCGGCGTCGCGTTGAATTGCCATTCCATGTCGACCGCTGGCGCCAGATCACCTTGCATTGCCTGGATCAATTCCAGAGCATCGAGCCTCTTCTGGTCGATCCAACAAATGTCCACAACCGCCTTCAGCCTGTCGAAATCCATGTTTGCCGCCTGGGCGATAGCTTTCCATGTCCGGCGTTTGAAGAATATTTGGCAGGCGGCGTCATTGAGCAAGTTGTACTCCGTTGCGCTCACCATCTGCTTTTGTAGCATCCTGTCGAGGGTGGCCTGTACATTCACCAGTGGAAGGCTTGTGGCTGGATAACCAAGCTCTGCTGGACCATAGGTCAAGGCCACATCTGCATCGTCTACCCGTTTGCCGGAAGCGAAATCCTCAAAGATCCTGCCGATGCCGACCATTCCGAAGGCCGCGCACTCTGCTGCACGCAGGGCGCCCATGCTGGCAGCTCCAAACACGCGAACCTTATTCGAAAGGGCGTATAGGAGCTCCTTATGCCACACGGGTGCTGCCATTGCGAACTGTCCATCGATGATGCCAATGGCGGTTGCTCCGTCGGCTAAGGCACGCATGACGTCTCCCTGGCAGGCGGGCGGTCGAAAATCGATATCCGGGGCAGCATAATCCCGAGCGTCTGGCAGGCTCGGTCCAACAAAGATAGTTTTCATCAAAGAGCCTTGGAAAGTGCGCGGCTGCCAAACCGCCGATGCCGATCGCCATCCGGGTTTTCCAACTGAGGCGCGACCACTTTCACGACAGAGGCCGGCAGCCAATCCGGGGCAAGATCGACGGCGAAAAGGTCGCAGATGCCACGTTCCTGAAGCCTGCCAAGGACGGCCTGCAGAGATTGCTGGGTGGATGTCGAACCGAGAACCGGCAAATCCTTCAAGCCTCTTGTAGCAATGGAATTCATCGCCTCCAGCGTTGCGGTATCTGCGGGCTGCGAAAAAATCTCCGGAAGAAGATCATCTCTAGCGCCGGCAATGAACGTCATTCTGGATTGCACCGCTTCCGTGATCGCTCTCATGGCGGCAATTTCGGGAAGGGTCGAGGCGCCCGCACCCATGGTGATGTCCACATGGCGTATGGATCGTGGATAGCTCCGGTCTCTTGGACCGAGAAGCGCTACGACGCAAGGTATCGCCAAATCCGTCGTAATGTCGAATAGGGATATGTCGAGACCTGCAGCAGTGATCTTGTCCAGGGCTTGCCGCAGTGCGGGGGCACAAATTGCCGCGGTGTCTATCGCTGCTTTATATCGCTTGGCAGCGGGCGTTACCTGCCACAGCGTCAAGGCATCGCGCTCTACACGCTCCAGCAAGCCATGCAGGACCGCTTCGTCACGTGTATTGCCCGATGCAAGGCCGTCGGATGATTGCCAATATCGTGACGATGGTACTGTGCGGTCGAGATGGATTGCCTCATAGGGAAGCCAAACAGGCTGAGCGCCAACGAGGTGGGTGCCGCGAACCCAGCTTGATTCTTCGTCTGGCGCTGGGGGCTTTGAGTGAGACAGAAGCAGGCAATCCAGCGTATCGACAGTTTGCCCTTCTTTTTCGAGCATCAACCGGCTTGTAACGCGCAAAAAGCAAGCGGGATTTGTGGCAACCGCCCGCTCAATTGCCTCCATCGCTGCCGATGTCTTGGCCGCTTCGTCATCGATACCCTTTCCTTGGGCGATCACGATGGCCTTGGCGTTGGGAGCAAATGCGCACCAGACGGCGATGCCGATATCATCCAGGCCAGTCTGTCGGGCAAGCCGCGTGATGCCCAACCGCGACAGGAAAGGCGAAACCCGTGAAAAGGTTTCGCCCGCAGAGCACGCTCGATAATTGTCGAGCTGCAAGATCAGTCTTGGCCTTCGTGGATGCCGGTTGCAATAGGCGATGTCGAGGAAACCGCAATCGCCAGATTAACACCCTTGGTCAGTGTTACGCCCGAAGCGCGCAGAGATGCTGCTGTCGCCAGCTCGTCGGACAGGGGAGCTTTGATAGCAGTCACGGTTCCCGCCTTCAGATCCGCCAGCCAAAGACCATTTTCGCCTTCAACTCCAAAAACAACTGCCTGTGTCATTAATACTTTCCTTTAAAAACCGGCCCTTATGAGCCCTTCGCGATACATTTCAGTCTGCCACGGTTCTTTGTGAGGAACGACCGCCAGCCAACGCTCCAAATCAAAACTTGGATTGTCTTCGAAGACCTTTGCTCGATAAACGCGAGCTTTGTCAATGTCTCCCATCATCCCACAACATGCTGCAGCCAGACGCGCGGCCAGGCGCTTGCTGGACATGCGGCCGATGTAATCCAGTGCCTGCTGATATTCCTCGAGAAAGTAACTGGCTCCTGCCGCCGTCCAGAAGTAAATGTCTGGCGATATCGGGTTGAGAGAGATGGCGTGCTTGATCTTGACGATCGCATTCTTCGGGTCACTGTTATGGATCAGGCTGTCAGCATGGCTGCATAGGACATCGGCATATTGCGGGCTGAGGCTTTCAGCCTCAGCCAGCGCGGCGAGGCTTTCGTCGATTTGCCCCATGAAAAGACGGCTTACGCCGAGCTCCTTGAAGCCGCTGGCAGATCCACCATTCTGCTTGATAGCATTGTCCGCGAAATACTCAGCCTTCTTGAGCAGATCGTCGTCTCCTCGCGCTGTCAGTATCCACTCCATGGTAAGTGTACGTGACATGCCCGCCAGCGCTTCTGGCAGGTCGCTGCCGTGGTCCAGCGCCTCTTTGAAATATTTCCTTGCGCGGCGGGTCCCGGGCAGGCTGATGCTGGAAAGGGATTGCAATCCCTTGAGATAGAGAAAATAGGCTTCAGGTCTTCGCGAGAAATCACCCACGGCGCTTTGATGCGATCCTATTCGAGACATCAGTTGGTTTTGAATGGCCTGAGCAATCGTAGTGCGATGTGATGCAATTGAGACAGGCGAAAGCTCGAAGCGCTCTGCCCAGATGACCTCTTCGGTTGGCGTGAAAATCAGTTGTACGAAAAGATGGGTTTCGTTTCGCCGGCTGTCGAGTGCATAAACGACATTGTGCTTCTCCAGCACGGAAGCCTTGTCTTTCGATGCCTGTATTCGCTCCGAAGTATATGGTGCCACCACCGAGACGAAACGACTGCTGCAAAGTCCAATCGTCAAGTCCTCGATCAGCGCGTTTGCGACCGATCCCTCCCGGCTCGCCTCTTTCGACGTGTGCGGCGGAAGAAGCGCGATACGGGGCTGCGTGGAATGGTTTACGTCATTCCTTCCAGCGGCGAGTGGCGCGGGACTGGCGGCGACTGCGGGAACCGCTTCACCGGACTTTTTTGTTCCCAGTTCGGCTGATAGCAGGTTCCTGATTTCATGATCGTGAGGGTCGGCTTCCAGCAGAAGGACCGCAGCCCGCCTGAGGTCGGCATTGGCCTGTGGCCTTAGAACAGGGTCTACCGCCAACGCCAGGAATTGCGCTCGAAGGCCACTTAGAAGTCGAAGGCGAACATCTCTCGCCCAGGTATCCAGAGCAGTCTTTCCGCCCCCGAGTGAGGGAAGAAATTGCATGGCGACCGCACTGCAGGCCGCTTGAAAACGTTCCAGTGGCGACGCAAGCCCGTTGAACTCGAGATCGCAATGCAGAACCTCCCTGTTCAGCGAGAGGCTCGTGGCTTCAACCGAGATGATGGGCGCCGCAATATCTTGAGTCGCCTGCGTGAAACGACGCAGAGTCGAACGCAGATTCGTGGCCGCAGCGTCACGGTTTCCCGGCCACAAGAGCTTGGCGATATCGCGTCTTGCGACCGGTTTTCCCACATCGTACAGATACGCGCAAATCAGCAAGGACTGGGAAGGAACGTTTATAACGTTGCCGTTTTCGTCCTCGAGATTGCATCTACCCAGTGTTGCCAGTCGCAGTGGCATGTCGATCAGTGCGCGCTGGAGGCGGAGGCTTCGGCGTCCTTCTGCGTCTCGACGGCGCTGCTGTTGCCGAGCGATTGAACGAGCTCAAGCACGCGGCGTCTTACACGGGCGTCTTCGATGGCCGAAAATGCCCTTGCAAGCAACACACCCTCTTTCGAGTTCATGAACTGCGACAGGACGCTCGGAGCAGCGAGCGCTCTGTCTTCGGAGGCTTCTGGACCTCCTTCGAAGAAGTAGGAGATATGAACGTCCAGCAACTCGGAGATGTGCTGGAGACGGCTGGCGCCGACTCTGTTCGTGCCTTTTTCGTATTTCTGGACCTGCTGGAAAGTGATTCCCAGCCCGTCGCCAAGCTTTTCCTGGCTCAAGCCAAGCATGACGCGACGCATACGAATGCGCGACCCTACATGTATGTCGGTCGAATTAGGTGATTTCTTCATGATGCGGATGCCCCCTGGGACGTGAACTCTACGTATGATTGCCAGAAATTTTCTTGATCGCAACTGGTCGACAAAGAAAATACAGATAAATTCGAGATGTGGCTTAATATTGGGCAGAAGCTGCCAAGTCGTTCATTTCAACTTTACAAGTTAAGTGTCCGACTCTGCAGATAGCCTTCACCGTCGCGCCGGACGCTGAATAGCTGCAGGCGGGATTGGTTGCAGTATGTTCATCAAGGCGCCGTATGGCAGCAGAAGCACAAAACCTACCAATACCTTAACCGACAGGTCACCCAGTGCCCAGGACACCCAGCGCGGCGCTTCGCTGGTGAAAATGCCGAAGATCGGCGCATGTTCGATAGCGAACGGATCATTGGCGCCAAAAACGCTGAAAGATGCTGCAAAGGCCAAGGAGAAGAACAGGGCGGTATCGACGACCGAGCCGAGCATCGATCCCGCCAACGGGGCCTGCCACCAGGTTTGACGACGCAGCCGATTGAAGACGAAGATATCCAGCAGCTGGCCGATCAGATAAGCCGTTCCCGAGGCAATCGCGATCCTTGGAATGGACGTCCAGAAGGAAAGCGTCACACCAACGACGAAGCCTGCCAGAACAACCCTTCGGGCGACGGCCGGACCGAATTGCCGGTTGGTCAGATCTGTGATGAGGAATGCGACGGGGTAGGTGAATGCACCCCATGTCAGGAGATCGCCAAGATTGATGCCGAACAATGTGCCAGCGAGTGGATGCTGAACGAGAATGTTCGATGCGACGACGATGAGGGTCATCAGGCCAATATAGGCCAGTGTAGAGCGGAGGTAGGGCATTTTTTTATCCTGGGTGATGCCACCAGTTAGAGCCAAAAACAAGCGAAAGGCTTGAGCGGCAATTGCCAGTCAAGCCTTTCGAAAGTGCATGTTGTCGTAGCAGCGATTAAGCGGCTTCAACAGTCTTCTTTGCGATCTGACGACGCAGCAGACGTGCGCGCATCGAGAGATCATTCTCGCTGGACTTCAGCAGGAACGCGTCGAGACCGCCGCGATGCTCAACGGAGCGCAAAGCAGCTGCAGAAACGCGCAGACGGAAGCGCTGGCCGAGGGAATCAGAAATCAACGTTACCTGGCACAGGTTCGGGAGGAACCGGCGCTTGGTTCTGTTGTTGGCGTGGCTGACGTTGTTGCCCGTCTGGACGCCCTTGCCGGTCAATTCGCATACACGGGACATGGGTACACCTATTTGTTATCGTCTGTTTCACCAGTGGTTCGCTACCCGGCAAAATCCGGTGAGCAATCCAACTGGCAATGATTGGAAAGTTGCGGTTCTATAGTCAGACAGGAACTTGCAGTCAAGCCGCCCACTCTTTTTTGTGAGCGATTTCGCCGGTTTTCCACGTTACTCCGCTTTTTTATTGCCATAACTCGGCGTATATCATCGCGGCAGTGGACGGCATTTCCTGTCCGTCGAGGTGTTAACGCAATGAACGTCATAGCACAAAGGTTTTTCGCAGGTATCGCTCTTACGCTGGGAAGTCTTTCCCCGGCCTTTGCAGCAGAATCGCAGCACGATAGTGAATACAGCATCAATCTGGGCCTTCTGCCCATCGCGAGGGCTAATTTCTCCACTCGCATGGAAGGCTCGACCTACTCGATATCGGGTTCCTTCAGCTCGGCGGGAATCGCCAGCGTGCTGAAGGACATCTCAGGCAAGACGATTGTTTCCGGCGCCAAGCGTGGCAATCGGCTGCAGGCGAACGAGTATTCACTCGTCTACAAGGACGGCAAGAAGACGCGGACCTATGATGTGCAATATCGAAACGGCAACGTCACGTCCACGACCGTAAAGCCTGAGCCGAAGTCGCGCCCGGACAATTGGGTGGATGTGAAGGATCGGGACCTGCGTTCGGTCCTTGACCCCATCTCTGGCCTGATATTCCCGGTAGGCGGTCGTATCTGCCCCAGTCGGCTGCCAATCTATGACGGCGAATCGCGGCTGGATCTGGTCTTGAGCTCAGGCGGTACCAAACCCTTCGCCACCAACGGATTTACTGGCGATGCAATTGTGTGCAACGCGCGCTACGTGCCCAAATCCGGCTTCCGCAAGGGACGCAAGGACATCGAGTATTTGAAATCCATTTCCATGGAAATCTGGTTCGCCAAGGCCAATAACATGGATGTGTACGCGCCGGTCTATGCGCGCATTCCGACCAAGGTCGGGCAGGTCTACATCACGGCAACCAAATATGGTGGCTAGCGCCGTCAGCCCGGTGACCAGCCGGGCGGAGCCATGACGAAACTTTCGAAGACAAAGCCCGGAGCCACGGTGCAGCCTACCAGCGTAAAGTCACCGAGGCTCTCTGCAGATTGCCAGTGATTGGCTGGGACAACCGCCTGCGGTCTTTGGCCATCGAGAAGGAACGGACCGAGCGTAATCGTCTCCACGCCTTTTCCATCGCCACTCAGGTGAAGCGCCAGTGGCGCGCCTGCATAATAGTGCCAGGCTTCCGCCGCATCGATCACACGGTGCCAGTGCGACCGCTCACCCTTTTTCAGCAGATAGTAGATTGCGGTCGAATGGCCGCGGCCATCTTCCGGCCCGTCACGAAAGGTCTGGCGGTAGTAGCCGCCTTCAGGGTGCGGCTCCAGTTGCAATTCGGCGATGATGGCATCGGCGGATAGGTCTGCATATTGCATCAAAACTGATCCTTGCGGGCTCTGATTTCCGCAAAGACTTCCGCATCGGAGGCATCGGGGAGACCCAATTGCTTGCGGATATTGGCATCGGCAACGCGCATGTAGGGATTTGTCTGTTTTTCGAGCCCGATGGTCGTGGGTATCGTGAACTCGCCCTTGCTTCTCATATCCTCGACCGCACGCGCACGTTCAGTCAATGCGGAATTCTCAGGATCAACGGTAACCGCGAAGCGGGCATTGGCAAGCGTATATTCGTGACCGAAATAGACTCTGGTTTCGTCAGGCAAGGCCATTAGCTTCTGAAATGAGTGCCACATGTCAGCTGCTGGGCGCTCAAAAAGACGACCGCAGCCCATGGCGAACAGGGTGTCGGCGGCAAAAAGCAGTGCGTCATCGGGAAAGTAGTAGCAAATATGTCCGGCAGTGTGGCCGGGCGTTGCTATGACCTGAATACGCCGCCCGGCCAGTTCAAACTCATCGCCGTCCATTGCGGATTTGTCCAACCCGGGAATGGCAATGGCCTCGTCGTGGGGGCCGTGAATTTCGCAGCCGTATTTTTCCTTCAAGGCGAGATTGGCTTCAACATGGTCCATGTGGTGGTGCGTGGTAAGGATATGGGTAAGCTTCCACCCACGGCGCTCGAGCGCAGCGATGATGGGAGCCTCCTCCGGAGCGTCGATAGAAACGGTGATCCCGGTCTCGCCGTCGTGCAGCAGGACGCCGAAGTTGTCACTGCGACAAGAAAATACCTCTATTTCCAACGGTTTCATATTCCTCTCCATCTTGGACTTCCAAACCAAAGGCGCCTCTTATGTAAACCCACCCGCCTTGAAGTCCAACGGGGGACTGCTACATTCTGCCGATGAATACCGATATTGTCGATCTGCGCGAATTCTACCATTCTCCGCTTGGCCGCTCCGCCGAGCAGGCGATCACAATGGCGCTTTCAACGCTCTGGCCTTCCTTGCCCGATGAGCGTCTGGTCGGCATCGGTTATGCCGTGCCATTTCTCGACCGGTTTCGTCACGATACGGAAAGAACCTTCGCCTTCATGCCAGCGGGGCAGGGGGCGGTTAACTGGCCGGCGGGGGAACGCTCCGCCACAGCCCTCGTGTTTGATGAGGAATTACCTCTCCCGGATTCCTCCATAGATCGCATACTGATGGTTCACTCTCTCGAATTTGCAGAAAATCCTCGGGAGACACTCAAGGAATTGTGGCGTGTGCTTGCGCCAGGTGGACGTCTGGTCATCGTGGTGCCGAACAGACGTGGCGTGTGGGCCAGAATGGAGCACACGCCCTTCGGATCAGGGCGGCCATACTCGCGCGGCCAGTTGACGACCCTTCTCAGGGAAACAAATTTTACGCCGGGCGCTTCTGCGGAAGCCCTTTTCTTCCCGCCATCGAAGGTTCGATCGGTGTTGAAGTTCCGACGCTATCTGGAAAGCACCGGCAGGAGACTTTGGCCCGTCTTTTCGGGCGTTATCATCGTTGAGGCGCAAAAGCGTTTGTATCAGGGCCTGCCTGTCACTCAACGGGCATCACGACGGGTGTTCGTGCCGGTTCTTGCGCCGCACGGAGTGCCCACGACCCGGACATCAAGCGAACCGCTAAAGCCGCGCTGACACTCGACAAATCTTGCGTTCCGGTCTAATGCCCCAGGCATTATTTTGCTGGGTCCTCCGGCGTTTTTCAGAAGGTGATGAAATGAGTGCAGAGCCGAACCAACCTGTTCCACGTCCGGGCATTCTGGATATCGCTGCTTATGTTCCCGGCAAGGAACATGCAGAGGGGGTAGCGAAGGTTTACAAGCTCTCCTCCAATGAAACACCGCTTGGCCCAAGCCCGAAAGCCATCGAAGCCTTCAAAGCCGCAGCGTCAAATCTGGAAATCTACCCGGACGGTCAGGCTATGGCCTTGCGCCACGCCATTGCCGATGTCCATGGCTTGAATGTCGCCAATATCATGTGTGGCAATGGCTCTGACGAGCTGCTGGGCCTTTTGTGCCATGTTTACCTGGGCGCTGGTGATGAGGCGATCATTACCGAACATGGCTTTCTGGTCTACAGGATCCAGATCATGGGCGCGGGCGCCCAGCCTGTCACCGTCAAAGAGAAGGATTGTGCCGTCGATGTCGATGCCATCCTCGCGGCGGTAACAAGCAAGACGAAAATGGTATTCATTGCCAATCCTGGCAATCCAACGGGTAGCTATGTACCCGTTGCAGAAATACGCCGTCTGCAGGCTGGCCTGCCCAAGCATGTCATCCTTGTGCTGGATGCTGCCTATGCGGAATATGTCCGCAAGAACGACTATGAGGCTGGCCTCGAGCTCGTCTCAGGCAACGCCAATGTCGTCATGACGAGAACCTTTTCAAAAGTTTATGGGCTTGCTGCGCTGCGTGTTGGCTGGATGTACGGCCCTGCGGCCATTATCGATGCTCTGAACCGAGTGCGCGGTCCTTTCAACATGAATGCGCCCGCCATTGCTGCCGGTGCGGCCGCGATTCGCGATCAGGCATTCATGCAGAACGCGGTGGCGCATAACCTTGAATGGCTGGAGAAGCTCACAGAGGCATTCACGGCGCTCGGCCTCGTTGTGACACCATCGGTGACCAATTTCCTTCTCATTCATTTCCCCGATGTCGACGGCAAGCGAGCCGCAGACGCGGATGAGTTTCTGACCCGCCGGGGTTACATTCTGCGTGCTGTGCGCGGATACGGTTTTGCGAATGCATTGCGCATGACGGTGGGCTCGCAGGAAGCCAACCTTGGCGTTATCGCCGCTCTGAAAGACTTCATGGAGGAGGCTTGATGGGCAGCGTATTGTTTGATCGTATTGCGCTCATCGGCATCGGCCTGATCGGCTCTTCCATCGCGCGTGACATAAAGGACGCCGGTCTGGCGCGTGACGTCGTTATTTCGACGCGCAGTCCCGAAACGCTGAAGCGGGCCGAGGAGCTGGAGCTTGGAACAGCCTACACCATATCGGCTGCGGAGGCGGTAAGGGACGCAGATCTCGTCATCATTTCGGTGCCGGTCGGCGCTTCCGGCAGCGTTGCGGAGCAGATAGCTCCCAATCTCAAACCCGGCGCGATCGTAACCGATGTTGGCTCCACGAAAGCTTCGGTTATCGCGCAGATGGCACCCCATATGCCTGATAGCGTTCATTTCATTCCGGGGCACCCCCTGGCAGGTACGGAAAAGTCCGGCCCGGATGCCGGCTTTTCAGGATTGTTTCGTGATCGCTGGTGCATCTTCACGCCCTTGGCCGACACTGATCCTGACGCCCTCGCGAGATTGAAGGCGTTCTGGGAACAGCTCGGCTCACGAATCGATGAAATGGACGCCGAGCATCATGACAAGGTTCTGGCGATCGTTTCACATCTTCCGCATATCATCGCCTACAACATAGTCGGTACGGCTGACGATCTCGGCACCGTGACCGAATCGGAAGTCATCAAATATTCCGCATCCGGCTTTCGAGATTTTACCCGTCTGGCTGCGTCCGACCCAACCATGTGGCGGGACGTATGTTTGCACAACAAGGATGCCATTCTTGAAATGCTGGCCAGGTTTTCCGAGGACCTTGCCTATTTGCAACGGGCGATACGATGGGGAGAGGGCGACAAGCTGTTCGAACTCTTCACACGCACGCGTGCCATCCGTCGTTCAATCGTGGAAGCCGGGCAGGATGTGGATGCACCTGACTTTGGCCGTCACACGCTGGATGCCAAGAAATAGGCTCTCTGATCTTTTCGGTGGCGCGTCGGCAACGGTGCGCCACCGCTCGCTCGTAGCCCTCAGATCGGGGGGATTTTCCCGAGCGGTATGAAGCCGCTGACCGTTGCCCGGCCACGGTCGACAACCAGATCGACAGACGCTCTGTCTCCTCCGCCAGCAAGGGCACGAAGCAGTTTACGGGCGGTGTCTATGGTCGATTGGAGTTGCGGCAGCGCCTGCTTGGCATTGTCTGCCCAATCGCCCAGTTTTTCGATTTCCAGCTTGAACTGACCTGACAGGTAGCCCTGCTCGTCAAAGGAGAACGGACCCGTCAGCCGCATGGTACGTCCGTCGCCGATATCCAGCATCAAGCGGCGCAACTCTCCACTGGCGCCGTAGAGGCCGGAACGATCGCTGCCATCGATCATGCCTGCCTTGCCTGCAAGCGTCAGATCGGCAATGGCATTCAGCCTTGGCAAGAGTTGCGGCCAATCCTTGATGACGGTGGAGGCATCCGTCAGGGTAACTGCGCCATCGAGATCGGCACCGTTCTGGCGCAGGTGAACTTCCGTTTTCGCAGCATCGAAATTGATCGTCTGGGCCGTGACGGCGGAAACCGCCGAAGCTTTCAGCCCATCGATCACGAGCGATGTCCGGTCGATGCCTTTCAGCTTGGTGACAAGGCTGGATTGCAGGTTCGCCCATTGCGCGGACACGCTGAGGCCATGGCCGGTCTGTATTGTCGCTGGAGAGTCCAGTTCCCAGACGATGTGGCCTGGAGCATAGATCTGTGCTGCAGACCGCAACGCACCGAAGGATGCCGACATGTCGTTGGCGCTATTCTTGACATCCACCTTGGAGCAGAAAAGACCGATACGGAATGGGTAGCCCCTGAAGGCAATGTCCGAGCACTCGCCCGTCACGCCTGCTGCGCCGCCGGGGGCAAGAGTCCGTATGACGGTGTCCTGCAGGCGCTGCGCCGCATAAAACCAGCCTGCCGTGTAGATGGCGGCGACCGCAATGATCCCGACACCGAGAAAAAGGAATTTTCTGCTGGTTCGGGATTGGCTTGACGCTGCCATGATGATCTCCAATGGTAGACACAGGTGATTTGGTGTGGCTTGCGATATGGACGATTTTTGGGTCTTTGGCTATGGCTCGTTGATGTGGAACCCCGGCTTCCCGTTTGAGGAGCGCCAGCAGGCGCGTCTTTACGGATACCGGCGGTCTTTATGCATACGGTCTAATCTCTACCGTGGTACGGAAGAAAATCCCGGTCTGGTGCTGGGGCTGGAGCGTGGTGGCTCTTGCCTGGGGGTTGCCTTCCGGGTTGCGCAGGAAAACCGTGCGCCAGTGCTTGATTATCTGCGGGAACGCGAATTGGTCAGCAATGTCTATAAGGAGCGCGTACTCTCCGTAGGACTGGCCGACGGAAGACGACAGATGGCGCTGACTTACGTCGCGGACCGTCAACACCCTCAATATATTGGCGATCTCGCCCTCGAAGAGGCGGCCATGATCGTAAGCAATGCGTCGGGGCGTTCGGGGCCTAATGTCGATTATGTCTTCAACACCGTCGCGCATCTGCAGGACATGGGAATTCGCGACGCGCTGCTGGAGCGTGTGGCCTCCAATGTCAAGAAACAGGCGGGTTAAGCGTTCAGGCGGATTGGTTTTGCCGTAGTTCCGCCAGTCGCTTGGCAGCCGATGGGGGCATCGGAAGGTCAGGGTTATCGCGCGCGGTTTCTAGAAGAAGCTCGTCACTCGCTTTTTCGGTGACTGCAATCAACTGCTTGAAAAACACATCCGGGTCTAATCCCGGCTCTATCGGAGGAAGGATGCGAACCGTGAAATGGCCGGGATAGCGCATCGTCGTGTGACGCGGCCAGAAAAGTCCGGGGTGCATCGCAACCGGCACGACAGGGACCTTCAGGTCGCGGTACAGCCTTGCAATGCCATAACGATATTCAGGTTCGGCACCGGGCGGTCGGCGCGTCCCTTCCGGGTAGATGATCAGTTCCCGTCCCTTGGCCATTTCTTCGCGAGCGCGATCCATGACCTTCAGCATGACCTTTCCGCGTGCGGCACGGTTGACGGGGATCATACGCTGCTTTGCGACATACCAGCCAAACAGCGGTATCCACATCAACTCCCGCTTCAATATGTAGACCGGGTCCTTGAGGTTGGGAAGGAGCGCATAGGTATCCCAGAATGATTGGTGCTTGGGTGCGAAAATGCAGCCAGTTTCCGGAATGTTTTCCAGACCTTCTATGGTGAAGGTCGTGCCAACGATCTTTTCCATCAGCCAGTGATTGGATCGAGCCCAGGCTTTTGGAATCTCAAACGCCAGCTTACGCGGCACCAGGAAATAGATCGGCGTCAGCACAATCATCCTGACGATGAGATTGAGATAGAAGAGCGTGTTGAAGAGAATGGAACGCAGTCTGAGCATAGAAAAGGCTTCCCCCGGCGCATCCGTTTCAGCGGAAGAAAGCGAAATCCGATGTCGTGCGCAGGGCTGAACGCCTACACGAAAACAGGGTATCTCAGCAAGACCAATCCAGCGTGCGATGCGCTATAGTCAGTTGGACTGAGGCCCGCTTCTCAGGCCATTACCCTTGCCCAAGCCGGTCAGGTCCCGGGTGGCCGCAGCTACGAACTTGATGTACTCGGATATCATCGTCCGCACGACGTCCGGATTCGCAAACCAGTTGGTGCGGGCGAGGTCCGAATTGATTACGGGGTAGGCGATGAATTGCGTTTCCGGGCTGGAACTGCGCAATTCGTGCAGGCTTCGGTGCATGTGGTAGTTGTTGGTGACAACAACGACAGAAGCGTAGCCCCTGTCCTTTATCCACTTGGCGGCCTCGCTGGCATTCCCGATCGTGTCCACGGCCTGATAGCCCATGTCCACACAGCAGGCGAAAAGATCGGCCGAGCTCTGCGTCATCTTGCGAATCTGGGCGCGCGTTGTCGATGGATTGACCCCTGAAATCAGCAATCGCTTGCCGACACCGTCGCGCAGCAATCCGACAGCCTGATCGATCCGAAGATAGCCGCCCGTCAGCACGATAATACCATCTGCCTTGGTTGCTGAAGGGGGACGCATCGAGGCAACCGAGTCTGCAAACCAGAGAAAACCTCCGAACACAGCGCCCGCAATCACCATGCAGATCAGGATTGTCGCTCTGACGAACCGACGCAAACGCCCCTTGCGCGAAAACCAGCGGTTTCGCGGCGTCGGAGTCAAATCGTCATCCGGGTCTGTACGACTCATTGCCATGAGTTATCCGTAAGCTTGGATCAAGGCAAGAAACAGGTAGCTTCTTTCCGCTGGCGGTATCTGCCGTCATCAGACACCCTCACTCTTTGACGGGTCGGAGCGCACGCGATCAATATCGTCAATCGTGCGGATCACTGTCATTCGAGCCGTGACCGTCGTCAGCAACGCAATAATCAGCATGGTGGCAAAAATGCCGATATAGCCCTCCAGACCAACAGAGAAGGTGCCAAAAAGAGCGCTAGCCTGATCGCTCTGCGGTGTTGCCAGTGAACGGGACTGCCAGAAACCCGCAGCGAGAAACACAAGGGCAGCCAGCGCGCTACCGGCTCCGGAACCTTTGAGGCTGATTTTCAAGAAGTGTTTTTGAAACTCCCGTGCCACAAAACTGCTCTCGGCACCGACGAAATGCAGGACTTCAACGATATGACGATTGCCGGACAGGGCACCGCGTGTCGCAAAAATCACGGTAAGCACCATGGCGCTGAAGACCAGTATCAAAACGCCAAGGCCGATCATGACAGTCGTATGGGCCATCGAGACGAGGCGGTCCACCCAGGTGCGGTGGTCATCCAGGAATGCCTGCGGAAGTTCCGTTTTCAGCATGGCACGCATCGCTTCAAAGTCAGGTGGATTGTTTTCGTCGATCGTGATGATGACGAGCCTGGGCACTGGAAGTTCCGACAGATCGAGGCCTGCGCCGAGCCACGGCTCAAGCAGACGGCTCGTGGCGGCGTCATCCATGATCGTTCCCTCACGCGTGCCCACGAAAGAAAGCGCAAGATTGCGTGCCTTGTTGAGTGCGGCATTCATGTCGAGGCCGTCTTCCGGCTTGATCTGAATGGTGATCTCGCGCGAAATCTGGCTCTGCCAGCTGGAGGCTGTGGCGCGCACCATGCTCACGGCACCCAGCGTCAGGCAGGCAAGAAATGCCATGATCGCAATAACGACGATCAGGGCATTTCCCTGAATGTTGGAAGGCGGCAAGATGGGCGCCATCGGCCGAATGCGCATCTGCGGCATCTTCGGCGCGGCCTTTTGCGAGGGCTTGAGGGCTTTACGGCTCATCTCATTCATAAACGTCGAGCCGCCCTTCCGTCAAAATCATCCGTCGTGCGTCAACCTGATCCATAAGGCCGAAATCATGGGTGGCGATGACCACTGCAGTGCCGAGGCGGTTCAATTCAAGAAACAGGTTCAGCAGCCGCTTTGCCATTGGAGGGTCGACGTTACCCGTCGGCTCGTCCGCGAGAAGAATTTCCGGCTGATCCATCAGAGCTCTGGCAATCGCCGCGCGCTGTTTTTCTCCACCGGAGAGAATGGGCGGCAGCACGTTGATTCGCTCACCAAGGCCGACCCATTTCAAAAGCTCGATGACATCGTTGCGATAGGCGCTCTCTTCCTTGCCGCGTACACGAAGCGGAAGCGCCACATTTTCATAGGTTGTGAGATGATCCAGAAGACGAAAGTCCTGAAACACGATGCCGACGCGGCGGCGCAGCAGCGGCAATTCGCTGCGGGGAATGCGGGAGACATCACGGCTGAACATGCGGATATGCCCGCGTGTGGGCTGCAGCGACATCAGCAGCAGGCGTAGAAGCGTCGTCTTGCCGGCACCCGATGGTCCTGTGAGGAACTGAAACGAACCCTTTGGGATATCGAACGTCATATCCCGCAGAATCTCCGGACCCATTCCGTACCGCAAGCCCACATTTTCGAAATGGATCAACGAATTTCCAGTCTTTTGCTTTCGTGGCGATTTGTCTGCATCGTCGCTATGGCCTCATCAACCCGGGTCGCTTCCGGGGCCTTTTCCAGCGTCTTTGCAAAGCATTAACCAATTAAATTTACGACTAGGCAGGATTTCATTCAATGCCCAGTTTTTATCGGGCCGAAAAACTGACTGAGGGAACTTCATGGGTATGTTCCGTTCAACTCGCCGGCAGGCGGCACTCGATTTGGATCTGTTGATGCCGGAAGCGCCACTTCGCCAGACCTGGCGAACGCGCAACGGTGACGACATCCTAGATGCCGACTTTGTCACGATAAAGGAAACGCCTTTTTGTGACCATGGAAACGACAATAGAGACGTGAATTATCAACAGAAGGCGTCAAAACCGGCTTCTGCCCTCAGCGTCCTCTTCGCCTTCGTGCACTGGTTAGACCGAAAGCTTTCGACGCTTTCGGTGGACGGCTATTCTGCGATCGTTGCAGCTGCGGTTGTGCTGATGTTTTTTCTCTCCGGCGGATTTGCAGCACTGCAGGAAAAATCGGCAGCCGCATCACCTGTCGCGCCGCTTAGCATTACGCATGTTACGGTTACGCCTCAGGATGCCGGAGGCATGGAAGTCCTGCTGATCAACGGCATTGTCGAAAACAACAGCAATGATCCGCAGGCGCTGCCTGCAATCCGGGCCGATCTTTTTGCGAGCAAGGGCGAGAAGGTGGCAAGTATGCTGATCGAGCCTCCCGTGCAGGACATAAAGGCGGGCCTTAGCCACGGTTTTTCTGCAAGACTGCGGCATCCCGGTGGAAAAACGCCCGAAATCAAGCTTTCTTTTGCTGAAACGGGTGTTTCCGAACGCTGACTGTGCTACCGGACGCCCTTCGTTTCGTTTCGGCGGGTCGTGTTGACGATCCGATGCCGGATTGGCGCAGGAGAAGACATGCCCGTCGTTCGTGGAAAAAATATCGAGCCCCTCTACACCGCAGAGCAGATTGCCGAGCGCAACCGCGACCTCGCCAAGCGGATCGCGAGCGGGCCGACGAACGACCTGCTCGTTATCGCGGTATTGAAAGGCTCTTTCATTTTCGCCGCCGATCTCATCCGTGCCCTGCATGACAGTGGACTGGCGCCGGAAGTCGAATTCATCACGCTTTCCAGCTATGGCACCGGCACCGTTTCCCAGGGCGTCAAAATCGTCAAGGATATCGATAGCGATGTCAAAGACCGTGACGTGCTGTTGATTGACGACATTCTCGAATCCGGCCGAACGCTTCTGTTTGCGAAAGAACTGCTCTACGAGCGCGGTGCGCGCAACGTTTCCATTGCCGTGCTGCTGGATAAGAAGGTGAAGCGCAAGGAACAGCTAGAAGCAGACTATGTCGGCTTTGAATGCCCTGATTACTTCGTGGTCGGTTATGGAATGGATGTGGCTTACGCATTCCGCGAGCTGCCCTTTGTCGGCGTCGTCACCGGAGACGCCGAGTGAGCCGGGCGTCCTGCCTGTAAGACAGAGGCAGGATACCGCCATGCATTGTTAACCATGCCGCCCGTATGCGCTGCGCCATTTACCTCTTGCAAAGGGAAATGACCGAGTTTGTTGCTCGCTGGAATGAATACCAGGAGCGATGGAAAATGGCGAAAATATTAATCACAGAAGACGAAGACGCGTTGCGCACCTTTGTGGCGCGTGCGTTGCGTTTGGACGGGCACGAAACTCACGAGGCCGCTGACGGCGAGCAGGGATTCGAGAAGCTGAACGAGCACACGTTCGACCTTCTTCTCTCGGATATCCGTATGCCTGTCATGGATGGCATCGAGCTGGCGCACCGCGCTTCCTCTCAATTTCCGAATCTCAAGATTTTGCTGATGACGGGTTATGCCGAGCAGCGCGAGCGGGCAGATGACTTGATGGAAAAGATCATCGATGTCGTGCCAAAACCCTTTGCGCTGCCTGATATCCGCAAAGCCGTGGCGCGTGCGCTGGCAACTGCAGCGGCCTGACAGGCCAAAGCGCAAAACGCGGGCGGCTCACCGCCCGTTTTTTATTACGTTCAAATCTACTGAATATCCAGCAACCGCTCCAGATACCGTCGTTCGACTTCACCGGGCGGGTTGTTTCCGAGTTTCTCACGGATGGCTTCAAGAATTTCGCGGGCGCGCTGGACATCGATTTCGTCGGGCACTCTGACCTGATTGTCTCCAAAATCAGGGCCACTGCTTTCGCGTGGCCGTCCCAGCGGGTCGCGACCGTTCTGCCCGCCTTGACCCATCATGCCTTCCTGGCCTTGCCCCGGCTGCTGACCCTGCTGCCGCATAGCCTGCATGATCTGGCCCATCATGTCCTGTGCGCCCTGGCGCAATGCGTTCAGCGCGTTGCCTTGCCCTTCGACGGCCTGCTCACCCTGGCTTTGACCAAGTGCCTGACCGGCACCCTTCATCTCCTGCTCCGCCTTGCCAAAGTTCTGGCCGGGGTCCATCCCAAGATCGCGCAGACCCTTTTGTAGCTCGCCGAGTTGCTTTCCAAGGCCGTCCTGCTGTTCGCGAAGGTTTTTCAGCGCTTCCCGCAACTGTTGCGCTGTCATCTGATCTGTTGGGTTCTGACCGTTTTGACCCTGCTGCTGCGGGTTCTGCTGGCCGGGTGGTTGTTGGCCATTTTCGCCCATCTGTTGGTCGCCGCCCTGTTGACCCTGCTGCGGGTCGCCGCGCTGCATTCTGTCGCGAAGGGCCTGGTCGAGCTTGAAGGTTTCATCCATCAGCTTCTGTTGTTGCTGCATGATGTCACCCAGCTTGTCGATCTGCTGGCGAAGCTGGCTGTTCTGCTGCTGCTGTTGACCCTGTTGGCCGCGTTGCGGACGCCCGGCCTGAAGATTGTTCATCATTCGCTGAAGTTGCGACAGCATCTCCTGGGCCGCGTCCCGATTACCGGAGCGGGCGAGGTTCTCGATCTGGTTCATCATGTTCTCCAGATCGCGTTGCCGCAGAACGTTCTGCGCCTGCTGATTCATGTTTGCCTGGGGGGCGTTCTGCATCCGCTGCGCGAGCTCTTTCATGAACTCGTTCATCGCCTGGCGAAGCTCTTGCATAAGCTTGGCAATTTCCTCGTCCGGTGCCTTCCGTTCCAAGGCTTCCGAAAGCGCGGTCTGGGCGTCGCGCAGGCGCTGCTCAGCTTGCGACAGATCGCCATCCTCTATGCCAAGCGCGATTTCCCAAAGGTAATCGGACGTGTTTTTCAGCAGCTCCTCATTGTAGGCGAGCTTCATTCGGGCTTGTGCCGATTGCAGCAGAAGATAATGCGTGGTGTTCGGGATCGTATCTTCCGGACGCAAAGACACCGCCTCATTATAGGCTATTGCCTTGGGCATCTGGCGTGTGTCGAGCGAGAAAATCTGTCGTTGCTCTACAACGGATGCGGCCAGCGGTTCGGAGAAATTGCGTCCGGGAAGTATCATTTCCTGTGACGGACTGCGGCCGGTTTGGCCTGCGCCATCCGTGGCAACCAGAGTGATGCGCACTCTTTTGCCTGCCATCGGGTGTTCCGTCAGGTTCCTGCTGGTTACAGCTTTCATATCACGCGGATTTTGCCTTGGCAGATCCAGCTTGAATTCCGGCGGTGGATAGAGCGGCGTCGCACCATCCTGGACGCCGACAGGTTCAATGACGGCGTGAGCTTCGCGCAGGCCATAGTCGTCCTTCGCCGTAAATCCAATTTCGAGCGCTCCGTTGACCGCGCGACGCGGCAGCTTGTCAAAGGCAATGGTCGGTGCCGTGTCCGGGATGACATTGAACTGCCATTGTTGGCCGTTGGCCTCGATTGTTCCGCTTTCGGCAACCTCCATGGAAAATGTCCTTGGCAGCAGCGGCTTATCTTGAGGTTGGTCTGAATTTGCGACCGGTTCCTCAGCTTCGTCCTTCTCGCCTTCAGCACTCAGCTTCTGGAGTTGCCCGGCCTCGTGGGGCTCGAAGGTTACTTCTTCATTTCCATCGCCACCTGTCATCCTGATCGTCAACCGCGATGATTGCGGCATGGAAATGGCTTCGCTTCCGGTCGCATTGTTGCCGGTTAGGAAAATGGGAGCACGCCCGGTATAGGACGGGGGGGTGACCCAGGCATCCAGCCGGATATCGGGATTTGCGGGTCCGCCGGTGGGGTGGTTGCGGAAAGCATCCGCAATACCGCCTGCGCCATTGGAAAAAGAAAAGCCAAAAGCCGTGACGAGCAGTAGCGCTGGAAGCGCCCGCAAGGCCATGCGGTCGTGAGAGGCGATATCTGGCCTTGGAAGACCGGCATCGAGCGCGGCAATCTTCTCGGCCATGCGCAGCTGGTGCTCTTTCCAGAGAGCCCGTGCAAACGGCGTTTCGAATGCCGGTTCGTCCTCCTGCACGCCAACTGGCTGGTGCGGTAGGCCGTTGCGTGCTTCCAACAGGCGGGATGCTTCTTCTTTCGTCGGCCACTTCACGCGCGTCATCGGCAAAAGAGACGTGATGAAAGAGAAGATGAGGACAAATACGACGGCAAGGCGAAGAATGTCCGGCATATGACGGAAAATGCCAAACCAGGCGATCGCTAGAAAAATTGCGGCCAATGACAGGGGCAGCAGCGTTCTGGGCGCCAAGCGTTCGGCGAAGAGCACAAGCTTTGCAAAAAGACGTTTGCCCGCCACGCGCCGGGCAAGTTCAGGTCTGTTGCTGAAAGCGCCTTTATCGCCTTGCCTGGATGTGGTCATCAATCCGTTCTCCCGGTTCTGGCCACCCGATTTCGCCATGTCCGCGACAGCGTTCCAATTGGCGATCAAATTCAGTGCACGGCGGGTAGGATAGCATTCTTTATGGCGAAGACGAGGGCAAGCACCCGCCAACCCTCGTTTTTACCTCGGTTTCGCTCAATTGTGATCAGCAGACCCGATCATTCCAGCCAGGCGGGGACAGAATCCAGTGCTATCAGTTGCTCGTATGTCCCGCGCGGACGAACGACGTGGAACTGGCTACCCTTGACGAGAACCTCCGGGACAAGAAGCCGGGAATTATAGGTGCCGGCCTGGACGGCGCCATATGCTCCTGCGGAACTCACCGCGATCAGGTCACCAGGCTGTGGCGCGGCCATTTCGCGGTCCAGTGCCAGATAATCGCCCGTTTCGCAGACCGGTCCAACAACATCCGCCTTGATGCGAGGGCAGTCGGCCGCGGGCTGAACCACAGGGCGAATGCCGTGATAGGCTTCGTAGAGCGTCGGGCGAATGAGGTCGTTCATCGCGCCGTCAACAATCACGAAAGTCTTGTCTCCGCTGTCTTTGACGTAAATGACCTCAGTGACCAGTATCCCGGCATTCCCCACGATGAGGCGGCCTGGCTCCGTGACGATCTTGCAATCAAGGCTCTTCAGTTCGTTCTTGACGATGTGGGCGTAGGCATCGGGCAGGGGCGGAGGATTGTTGTCATCACGGTAGGGAATGCCCAACCCGCCGCCGATGTCCACATGGCTGATCGTGTGACCGTCGCCACGCAATGCTTCCACCAGTTCGCGCAGAAGGCGGAAGGCGTCTTCAAACGGCTGCAGTTCCGTAATCTGGCTGCCGATATGCATATCGATGCCGCTTACATGAATTCCCGGCAGCGTGGCGGCGTGTTTGTACACGGCGCGGGCGCGTTCGTATGAAATACCGAACTTGTTTTCCTTTTTGCCCGTCGAAATCTTGGCATGGGTGCCAGCATCCACGTCCGGGTTGATGCGGAATGAAACATGCGCCTTCTTGCCTGCTTTGACGGCGCGTAGATTGAGGACTTCCAGTTCAGGCTCGGACTCGATGTTGAAGCAGTAGATACCTGCCTCAAGGGCAAAATCCATCTCGGCAACGGTCTTGCCAACACCGGAAAACATGATGCGGCTTGCAGGGACGCCCGCCGCCAGCGCACGACGCAATTCACCGCCGGAGACAACATCGATGCCGGCACCGAGCTTCGCCAAGGTTGCCAGCACGGCCTGATTGGAATTCGCCTTCATCGCGTAGCAGACCATCGAATCTACATCGGCGAAAGCCTCACTGAACACCTTGTAGTGACGCTCAAGCGTCGCGGTGGAATAAACGTAGAAAGGCGTGCCCACGGCCTTGGCAATTTCAGGCACGGGAACGTTTTCAGCGTGAAGCACGCCGTCGATATACTGGAAATGGTTCACAGTTGCGGACCTTAAAGAAGCTTGTCGAGGACGAATGGCCGCTCAGGCGTGGGCTGCACCGTGCCGTTGGTGGAGCGGATATTGCGCTGCTCCTTCGGCGTGCTGGGCGGATCGATGTCGCCTTTGCGGCCGCAGCCTGAAAGTGCAAGGCCGACGGCGAGCGTCATGCCGACTGGAACGATGAATGTACGCAAGGTTTTTGAAAGCATGGGCCCGTCCAAAGCAAATTTCTGCATTCCTGATACCGAAAAACAGGGCGCTTGTGCACCCTGTTTCTTGTGATGCTGACCGAACGCCAGACTGATCAGTTCCGCGCGCGCCACCAAGCGATCTGCTTGCGGACTTCAGATGGCGCCGTGCCGCCAAAGCTTGTGCGGCTGGCAACCGATGCCTCAACCGAAAGCACATCGAAAATGCCTTCGGTGATGGCCGGGTTGATGGCCTGCAGGTCCTCCAGCGACAGATCGGCCAGATCGCAGCCTTTCTTCTCTGCAAGGGCCACAGCGTGGCCGGTTGCGTGGTGCGCGTCGCGGAAAGGCAGGCCTGCCTCGCGGACAAGCCAGTCTGCGAGATCGGTGGCCGTTGAATAGCCGGAACCTGCGGCGTCGCGCATCTTGTCAACGCGGACTTCCAGATCGCGGATCATTCCTGTCATGGCAGCGATGGCAAGTTCCAGGCTTTCAGCGGAGTCAAATACCTGTTCCTTGTCTTCCTGCATGTCCTTGGAATAGGCCAGCGGCAGTCCCTTCATGATGGTAAGAAGGGCAATCAGCGAACCGTTGATACGACCTGTCTTGGCGCGCACCAATTCTGCCGCATCCGGGTTCTTCTTCTGCGGCATGATCGAGGAGCCGGTCGAAAATGCATCCGACAGGCGGATAAAGCCGAATTGTGGTGTCGACCAGATGACGATTTCTTCAGCCAGGCGCGACAGATGCGTGGCGCAAATGGACGCAATCGACAGAAACTCCAGCGCAAAGTCACGGTCCGACACCGTATCGATGGAATTGCGCGTCGGCTCACGGAAACCGAGCGCCTTTGCGGTCATGTGCCGGTCGATGGGATAGCCGGTGCCTGCCAGTGCTGCGGCGCCGATCGGGCTTTCATCCATATGTTCGATGGCGTGTCGCACGCGGGCGCGGTCTCGGCCAAACATTTCAACATAGGCCATGCAGTGGTGACCGAAGGTGACCGGCTGGGCCGTTTGCAAATGGGTGAAGCCCGGCATGACCGTGTCGGCGTGCTCTTCGGCGCGGTCGAGAAACGCGGCAATCAAGGCCGTGAGCATCTGCTCGGTTTTTTGGAGTTCCTCTTTCACCCAGAGGCGAAAGTCGAGCGCGACCTGGTCATTGCGCGAGCGGGCCGTATGAAGACGTCCCGCTGCCGGGCCGATCAGATCAGCCAGACGTGCCTCGATATTCATGTGGATGTCTTCGAGCTTGCGAGAGAATTCGAAGGATCCGCTTTCGATTTCTGACAGGATCGTGTTCAGGCCCGTGATGATCTTGTCTTTATCTTCGCCGGAAATGATGGCTTTTGAAGCCAGCATGGTCGCATGTGCTATTGAGCCGCGGATGTCCTGCGCATAAAGCTTCTTGTCGAAGCCGATCGAGGCATTTATTTCTTCCATGATGGCAGAAGGACCGGAAGCGAAACGTCCGCCCCACATCTGGTTGGAGGATTTTTGTTCGATGCCGTCAGCCATTATTCGCCTGCCCTGGAGTACTCAATGACAGAAAAAAGGCCGTTCAGGCTTCCTTCCGCCAGACTTGTTGCAATTGCTGCCATCGCCGGACTTGTTTGCGGCGCGGGCGTTGTGACGATCAGGCATATTTGGTCTGAAGGTCAGGTTCAAGGGGCTGGGGTTGTGCAAGCCGGTTTATGTGAGGGTACCGCAACCCGGATCGCCTCGCTCAAGCCTCTGCTGAAAGGCCAGGTCGCAGCAATGTCGGCCAATGAACGGCCTCGCATTGTACCGCTGTCATTCAAGGGGCCGGATGGCGCTGCAATGAGCGAAGCCAGTTTTACGGGCAAGACAGTGCTTCTCAATCTCTGGGCCACCTGGTGCGTTCCGTGTCGCGAGGAAATGCCCGCGCTCAACGCGCTTGAAAGAGAAAAGGGTGATGACCGCTTTGAGGTCGTCACCGTCAATATCGACACCGGCGATGAAGCCAAACCTCAGACTTTCATGGGTGAATACGGCATAGACGCGCTGAAGCTTTACCGCGACAGCTCGATGGGCGTCTTCAACGCACTCAAGAAGGAAGGACTTGCCTTCGGTTTGCCGGCAACGCTCTTGATCGATGACAAGGGCTGCCTGCTTGCCTCTATGAACGGCCCGGCAGCCTGGGACAGTCCCGATGCCAAGGCGCTCGTGGATTTTGCCAAAGCGAAATAAGCGGAAGCTTTACCGTGTCGGAACAGGCGTTTCGCCACGGTAATCGTAGAAGCCGCGACCAGACTTACGACCGAGCCATCCCGCTTCGACATATTTTACCAAGAGCGGGCAGGGGCGATACTTGCTATCCGCCAAACCATCATGAAGAACCTGCATGATCGACAGGCAGGTGTCCAGACCGATGAAGTCAGCCAGCTGCAGCGGTCCCATCGGGTGGTTCGCACCCAGCTTCATGGCAGTATCGATGGCTTCGACCGATCCGACACCTTCGTAAAGCGTGTAGATCGCCTCATTGATCATCGGCAGAAGAATGCGGTTGACGATGAAGGCCGGGAAGTCCTCGGCAACGGTAATCGCCTTGTCGAGCGTACGTACATATTCTTTCGCACTCTCGAAAGTTGGCTCGTCTGTCGCGATACCGCGCACCAGCTCCACCAGCTTCATGACCGGCACCGGGTTCATGAAATGTATGCCCATGAACTGTTCAGGGCGGTCGGTTGCCGATGCCAGGCGGGTGATCGATAGCGAGGACGTGTTGGTTGCAAGAAGCGCTTCGGGTTTGAGGACCGGGCAGATCTGGGCATAGATCTTGCGCTTGGTTTCCTCATGTTCGGTTGCCGCTTCGATGACCAGATCCATGGCGGCGAGATCGTTGATGTCGGAAGAGCCACCAATGCGAGCCAAGGCGGCCTTGCGGTCCTCGTCCTGCATCTTGCCGTTGCTGACCTGGCGGGCAAGATTGCCGTTGATCGTCGCAAGACCGGCCTCGATGCGATCCTTGGCGAGATCGTAGATATGGACCTTGTAGCCAGCGACAGCAGAAACATGCGCGATACCGCAGCCCATCTGACCGGCTCCAATAATACCGATATTCTTGATTGGCGCGGCCATGATGTGTCTCTCCTGTGGGCATGTGCTGGGATAGTCGCAACTTTTGCGGATGTTACGCATATTACCGGAAAACAAAAGCGGCGCGTTTATAAAAACGCGCCGCTTTACCAATTGTTATGATCAGAGCGCTTTTTCGAGCTCAGGCAGGGCGTCGAAAAGGTCCGCAACGAGGCCATAATCGGCAACCTGGAAGATCGGGGCCTCTTCGTCCTTGTTGATGGCGACGATGACCTTTGAATCCTTCATGCCAGCAAGGTGCTGGATGGCGCCGGAAATGCCTGCGGCGATGTAAAGCTGTGGTGCAACCACCTTGCCCGTCTGGCCAACCTGCCAGTCGTTCGGGGCATAGCCGGCATCGACAGCCGCGCGTGACGCACCCACAGCTGCACCCAGCTTGTCTGCAACAGGCAGAATGACTTCCTTGAACTTCTCGGAAGAACCGAGTGCACGACCACCGGAGATGATGATCTTGGCAGATGTCAGTTCCGGACGGTCAGACGACGCCAGGGCATCCGAGACGAAGGAGGACAATGCCGGGTTTTCAGCCGCGGCCAATGTTTCAACCGAAGCGGAGCCTCCAGCCTGCGCCGGGGCGAAGGTGGATGTGCGAACGGTGATGACCTTCTTGGGGTCGCTTGCCTGCACGGTCTGGATCGCATTGCCAGCATAGATCGGGCGCTTGAAGGTATCGGCGGAAATGACTTCGATGATTTCCGAAACCTGCGCGACATCGAGGAGTGCCGCGACGCGCGGCAGAACGTTCTTGGCTGATGCAGTCGCAGGAGCAATGATCACGTCATAAGACGAGCTCAACGAAACGATTAGCGCTGCCAGCGGCTCAGCCAGCTGGTTGGCGTAGGCAGCGTCGTCTGCAAGGAGCACCTTGGAAACACCGGCAAGCTTTGCCGCCTCATCGGCGGCTGGCTTGGCGTTGGATCCGGCGACCAGAACCGTCACGTCGCCACCGATCTGGGTCGCTGCGGTCAGTGTCTTTGCCGTCTGGTCGGAAAGGGTTGCGTTGTCGTGTTCTGCCAGAAGAAGAATGGCCATGTTAAAATCTCCCTTTCGCTTCCTTAGATGACGCCATCGGCTTTGAGCTTCGATACCAGTTCGGCAACCGAACCGACCTTGACGCCCGCCTTGCGGCCCGCAGGCTCTTCAGTCTTCAGAACCTTGAGGCGAGGTGCGATATCGACGCCGAAATCGGCAGGCGTCTTCTTGTCGAGCGGCTTTTTCTTTGCCTTCATGATGTTGGGCAAGGACGCATAGCGCGGCTCGTTCAAACGCAGGTCTGTCGTAACGACGGCGGGCAGCTTCAGCTCTACCGTCTGCAAACCGCCATCGACTTCGCGGGTTACGGCGACCTTGCCGTCCGATGTCTCGACCTTGGATGCGAATGTACCCTGGCCCCAGCCCAGCAATGCTGCCAGCATCTGACCGGTCTGGTTGCTGTCATCGTCGATTGCCTGCTTGCCGACAATAACGAGACCCGGCGCTTCGGCTTCCACGACACCCTTCAGAAGCTTGGCAACGGCCAGCGGTTCCACGGCTTCGTCCGTCTCGATGAGGATGGCGCGATCCGCACCCATGGCGAGCGCCGTGCGCAGCGTTTCTTCCGCCTTGGCTGGACCGATGGAGACGACGACGATCTCTTCAGCCTTGCCGGCTTCCTTGAGGCGAAGCGCTTCTTCCACGGAAATCTCGTCGAAAGGGTTCATCGACATCTTGACGTTGGCAAGCTCAACGCCGGAACCATCCGACTTCACGCGGATCTTGACGTTATAGTCCACCACACGCTTCACAGGGACAAGGATCTTCATCGATAACCTTCCTTCAACTCCTGACCATAAAGCGCAACGCTGAACGGTCCTCCTGATAATCAAGTTGCCACATGGATACGCATTTTTGCCGTAAGTTCAACGGAGCAATGCTCATGATCTCATGCGGTTCGGGGATATCTTACGTTAACGTGAACGTAAATATCAATCCTCTGTGCAATCTTCACCGAATGTCGCAGCGATGCCGTTCCGTTTGCGACACGTTGCCGTCTTACGCTTGGCCATCCTTCAACTGAACGGCCTGCGGCGTGACGATGGTCCTGTCAAAGAGCGGAACGCCCGGACGCCGCAGGAAGAAGGTCAAGGATGCACCTGCGATAATCCCTCCGACATGCGCACCCCAGGATACGCGTTCTTCCAGTCCCAGCCAGAACATGGCGAACTGTTGAGCGATCCACAGAACCAAAGGAATGAAGGCGGGTAGGGGGACGGGAATTCGCATGAAGACCAGAACCCATATCCTTACCTTCGGATGAAGGAGCAGGTAGGCGGCAACAACGCCTGATACTGCACCGGATGCCCCGATCAGCGGTGCTTCCGAGGCGGGGGAAACGTAACCGTGGAACAGCGCGCCCGCTATGGCGCAGGCAATGTAAAACAATGCGAAGCGTAGATGGCCGAAAGCATCTTCGACATTGTCCCCGAAAACCCAGAGGAACAGCATGTTTGAGGCAAGATGCCAGAAACCCAGATGCAGGAATGCGTAGGTTACGACGGTAACCTGATCCGGAACGATTTGCAGAAGAGGGTCCAAATGCGCGTAATCAAAAACAACGGCCGGTATGAAACCCAGGCCCAGAACCGCAGCGTTTGAAACCTCCAGCGATGAGAAGCTGGAGAACAGCCATATGCCCAGATTGACCGTTATAATGGCCAAAGTCACATATTGCACCTTGATGTGCTTGAGCGAATTGGCGTCGTGGATGGGGATGAACATGTAACGACGCCTTGCGATGACTAGCGGTTCTGACCGGGAACCCAGAGAATGTCGGATGTGCCGGAATTCGCGGTATTGTTTGCAAACCGTGCAGCCACGAAAAGAAAATCGGAAAGGCGGTTGATGTATTTCAACGCGGCAGGGCTGACAATCTCGCCCTCAATCCCGGCAAGCTCGACCATCTGCCGTTCAGCGCGCCGCGAGACCGTACGGGCAAGGTGCAGATAGGCGGCAGCAGCCGTGCCGCCGGGCAGAACGAAGGACTTAAGAGGCGACAAATCGGCATTCAGGGCGTCTATTTCATGTTCGAGCCGGGTAACCTGCGTCTCGATGATCCGCAATGGTTCATAGGACAAAGCCTCGCCGGTATCGGGAGTGGCGAGATCCGCACCGAGATCGAAAAGGTCGTTTTGGATGCGAAAGAGCATGGCATCCAGTTCGACCATGTTCGTCGTGTGAAGCCTGACAATACCGATGACGGAGTTTGTTTCGTCCACGGTTCCGTAGCTCTCTACGCGCAGATCATGCTTGGGGCGTCTTGGCCCGGCAACAAGCGCGGTGGTGCCGTCGTCGCCCGTCCGGGTGTAGATCTTGTTCAACTTTACCATGGAATGTTCCGCTTCTTAACGCCCGCCGCCAGTCAGCCACAGGGTCAACATGATGAGTATGATAGCGATGGCCTGCAGCAACAGGCGCAGTTGCATGAGCTTGTTGGATTTGTTCGCATCCGTGCCCTTGAGCATGTTGAAGAGCCCGCGTATCAACACGAGCACGACCAGCCCCATGACTATGGCTGCAAGAACCGTTGTAAAACTGGACATGCGCTATCCTCTTGAATGCTCTGATTTGCGAAGCGTTGTAGCTGATTGAATCGACACAGCGCTAGTCGAACTTGCGCAGTAGACGGTAAAACACATCAGCTGGCAAAAACCGTTTGAGAATCGTCGCCTGTATCGCTGGCGTGGTGATGATGTAATGCGCCCTTGGACGACGTGCGACGAGAGCGTGCTTCAATTTTTCGTATACTGCTTCAGGCCCCAGCTTGTGCTTGTTTTTACCGGCGCTACCATCCAGTCGGGCAAGTTGACGCTTGTATTCCTTCGCGTGTGCCGAGTTTTCCACGTCGATATTGTCCTTGATGTGGGAAAGGGCGGTTGCGGTAAACCTGGAGTCAATCGGCCCCGGCTCGATCATGCTGACATGTATTCCACTCCCCTGAAGCTCCATTCGCAGCGTTATGCCAAGACCTTCGAGAGCAAACTTGGATGCCGTGTAGGCCCCGCGATAGCGATAGGGAACGAGACCCAGTATGGAGGAGCAATGGACGATCCGGCCATGGCCCTGCCTCCGCATGAAGGGAATGACGCGGCAGGTCAGGTCATGCCAGCCGAAAAGGTTCGTTTCGAATTGCGCTCGCAGAACATCGACAGAAAGATCCTCCACCGCGCCGGGCTGGCCATAGGCGCCATTGTTGAAAAGCGCATCGATGCGCCCGCCGGTTCGGGCGGCAACCTCATCCACCAGCGCGGATATCGTTTCCGGTACGGTGTAGTCCATCAAAAGGACTTCGATGCCAGCCTGTTCCAGCAGGGCCATGTCCTCGGTCCGTCTGACGGTCGCAAAAACGCGCCAGCCGTCCCGATGCAGCGCTTGTGCACAATGGGCGCCGATGCCTGATGAGCAGCCGGTTACAATGATCACCGGTTTTTCGGACATGAATGTATTTCCTTAAGGCGACAATGGTTGAAAATAGCTGCGGAATAGGCAGCATGAATTTCCGTAGTGCACAATTCTTCTTTTGAAAGTGGAACCCGTGCACGGTCTTGTGCGCTGTACAATCATGATCGACTTCCCATATCTGAGCATGGGTTGCAAATGAAATGCCGATTGAGGAGGTGACATGGTTGCCGCGTTGGACATCGTCCGAAAAGTCGCCTTCGATGCCTATTTCCATTTTGCCGAAGATGACGGCTGGGCCATGGCAAGCCATGTGGCACTGTCGATTCTGCTTGCCCTGTTTCCATTCTTGATTTTCGGTACGGCTCTCGCCGGTTTTCTTGGGGCAGACCAGTTTGCAGAAACCGCCGTCCACATCATTTTCGACACGTGGCCTGCAGCCATCGCCGCGCCGCTCGCTGCGCAGGTACAACAGGTACTCACTATTCCTCGTGGCGGCCTTCTGACGATTTCGGTGCTCGCTGCCGCCTATTTCGCGTCCAATGGCGTGGAAGCACTGAGAATTTCGCTCAACCGTGCCTATCGCGTGAGTGAAACACGCTGGTGGTACGTCACACGCCTACTCAGTCTTTTCTATGTCATCATAGCGGTCACCACCTTTGCTGCCATCAGCATCGTGCTGGTTGCCGTGCCTGTTGCGCTGTCCTTTGCCGAAACGCGTTTCCCGCTGCTGAAGGATTTTCTTGAGACCGTTTCCAATCTGGGCCTTTACGGCACGATCATCGTGCTTGCCGTCGGGCTGATCGCCGCGCACCTCTGGCTGCCCGCAGGCAGAAGACGCATATGGGATGTGCTGCCAGGCATCGTGCTGACGCTGTTGTTCTGGGTCATAGGAGCGGCAATCTTCGCCTACTACCTTGCCACCTTCGCCAATTACGCCGCAACCTATGCCGGTCTGGCCTCGGTCATGATCGTGCTTGTCTTTCTCTATATGGTCGGCGTCATTTTCATGCTGGGTGCAGAGGTCAATGCTGCCTTGATGAAGTATCGCATTCGGCATGTCATCAAGGTCGGCATTCACAATGGCAGCCTGCGGGAAGCGCTAGACGCCGAGGAGGCGGCGGATATCTGAGGGCGTGCCGCCACGTGCGCGCAGCGCCTCCAGGGCGGTACTGCCAATACTCTTTGAAAGCTTCTTTCCGTCCTCGTCCAGAACCAATCTGTGGTGATGGTATTGCGGGGCGGGCAGGTCGAGGAGCTCCTGCAGCAGCCGATGAACGGATGTTGCCGCGAACAAATCCATACCCCGAACCACGTGAGTGACGGATTGCAGCGCATCGTCCAGGACGACGGACAGATGATAGCTGGAAGGGGCGTCGGGCCGGGACAGAACGATATCTCCCCATGCGGTGGGGTCGGCCTCAACGAATGCTTCAGCCCCGCTTCCGCCTTCGTGCCAGTGCAAAGAACGTTCAATTCTGCCCACAGCTTTCGCCATGTCCAGGCGCCAGGCGTGCTGCGCGCGTGAAGAAAGAAGCTGAGCAATCTGCGCCGCAGGTCGCTCTTTATCGACGGGCGGATAGAGTGGAGCGCCATCGGGATCGCGAGGCCAAACCTTTCCGTCCACTTCATATTGCCTGACGAACGCCTTTATTTCGCTGCGGCTCATGAAGGCCGGATAGGCCAGTTCCGCGTCGATCAGGCGCTGGAGTGCAAGCCGATACTCGTCGAAATGCTCGGATTGCCGCCGCACGGGCTGTTCCCAGGATAGGCCCAGCCATGCAAGGTCGTCGTAGATACACCGTTCAAATTCCGGCGTGCAGCGGGCAAGATCGATGTCCTCGATGCGCAGCAGAAAACGTCCCGCCGAGGCCGCAGCCATGTCGTGATTGAGAATTGCTGAAAGAGCATGGCCGAGATGCAGCCTGCCATTGGGGCTGGGCGCAAAACGGAACACTGGCTTTTGGCGGACATGCGAGGACATATTTCGTCTTTTGCCACGATTTCCAATGCTTCGCCAAGAGACTGGCAGCCAATCGAGTCAAGGAAAGGAACCTGCACATGCTGACACGGGCGGAGTTGCGCGCGTCGTCAGGGCGTTGATTGGCGACACAGCAATATGGGATTGATGGCAATGGTCGTAGCTTCTTTCTGCGTACCATCGCGCACGTCCAGAATGAGTGCAGCCGCCTGCCTTCCGATTTCCCGAGGCATAGGGTCGATGGTGGTAAGGGAGGGAACGCAGATGCCGGCAATCTCGTAGTCACCGAAGCCTGCAACAGCGATCTGTCCGGGAACATCGATGCCGCGCCTCTGGCATTCGGTCAGTGCCCCGAAAGCGGAGAGGTCGGACACGCAGATCACGGCCTGTGTATCCGGCAGTGTTTGCAGAAGGCGCCCCATTGCATCGGCACCTTCCTTCATGGAAATGGGTGGGGTGCCGGCAGCAATCAGCCTGTCAGCTTGCAGTCCATGGCTGCGCATGGCCTCGATGAACCCGGCGCGGCGATCCGTTCCACGGGTATCGCGATCAGCATCGCCCCCGATGAAGGCGATGCGGGTAATGCCGACCGAAACAAAATGATCAACCATCGAACGTACGGCACCTGCGTTCGAGAAGCCTACGACATGGCCAACGGGATTTTCTGGGAGGTCCCAGGTCTCGATGACGGGTATGTCGGCATTCTCAAGAAGCCGCCGGGCACGGGGTGTATGTCTGCCACCGGTGACGACGATCGCTTCCGGGCGGCGGCGAAGCAACTGTTCGATCAGTCGCTCCTCCTCCTGAATGTCGTAGTCCGTATAGCCCAGCAGAATCTGCAGGCCGCGTGGCTTCAACCCTTCCGACAGCCCGCGTACGGTATCGGCGAAGTTGGCGTTGTTGATCGACGGTATCGTGACAGCCACGAAATCCGTCCGCTGCGAACGCAGGTTCGATGCCGTACTGTCGAAGACATATCCAAGTTTGTCCGCAGCTTCGAGGATCGTGCTGCGCGTGGCGTGGCTGACGGATGTATCATGCTTGAAAGCCCGGCTGACCGTCATGGAAGAAACGCCCGCGAGGCGGGCGACATCGGCCATGGTGGGTACTTTGCGGAATGGGCTCATATTCGGTTGTTACCGTTATCTTTTTCGAAAATCCAGCCTTGCTAACATAGCTCCACAGGCAAGCTTACAAAGGCTCGAATTCATGCGCCGATGTGACGTGATGATGGATCGTGCCGGTGAAAAAGCGCGCCAATACGGCTTCGGTCGCAGCTCTTGCCTCGGTGCGGACCGGGCTCGCGAGCGCTGCCTCTACAGCTTTCAGATCCGGATAGTTGATAGCCAGGATCATCGGATATTCCGGGGCTCCGTCATCGCGGCTTTCTGCGAAGGTGACACGCACCGAAAGGGCGCCGGGGAATGCCCGCCATTTTGGCAGGATTTCAGCGAGGACTGCGGCTCTGAAAGCTTCGGTCTGGCCTTGTTTGATCGTGCCGTCGAACAATGCATAGCGGGTTATCATCGGGCAAGCTCCTTGGTTGGTCCCTTGAAATATTCCATAAGCGCGGCCTGATCTTCGCCGCCCAGACCAGCGGCGGTCAGCATCCGGTGAATCTCGGCGCAGATTGCGGTCAGCGGCATGGAGGTGTTGCTGAGCCGCGCCAAATCCTGGGCGGCATTCAGGTCTTTCACCATGTTGTCGATACGGCCGGTGCGGCGATAATCACGGGCGGTGAAGCGCGGCATATATTCCTGAAGCAAGGCGCTGTCGGCCCGTCCACCCTTCAACGCCTGTGGAATCTTGGCAACGTCGACGCCAGCTGCCTCGGCAAGTGCCGTAGCCTCTGCGACCGCAAGAAAACCGAGGCCGCATAGAACCTGATTGATCATCTTGGTGGTTTGCCCCGCGCCCGGCCCGCCCATATGCGTCTGGTTGCTGGCCAGCCCACCCAGAATGGCTTGCGCTTCCTGCACGTCAGCTTCCGCGCCGCCCTGCATCAGGGTCAACTGCCCGATCTCTGCTTTTGGAATTCCACCGGAAAGTGGGCTGTCCACCCAGCGCAAGCCGACTGCCGCACTCTCCGCCGCAAGTGACTTCGTCGACTCGGGGTCTACGGAAGACATATCGATGATGAGGGTGCCGGGGCGTGCACCTTGCGAGACACCTTCAGGTCCGAAAACGGCGGCGCGTACAATAGCAGCGGAATTCAGCGAGAGGATAACCGCTCTGGCCTTTCCTGCGGCTTCGGCGGCGGAGGATGCGGCTACAGCTCCTTTGGATACAAGGGCGTCCACCTTCTCCCTGTCGCGATCATAGACGACGAGATGCGTTCCTGTTTCAACGAGACGTGCACCGATTGCGCCGCCCATTGCGCCTGCGCCGATCAGGGCGATCGTATCTTTCATAGCCGTTTTCCTCCTCCAGTGGCCTCCAAAGGTTGCCACGCCCCTTTTGGATGCTCAACTCACAGGGATGCGGTAATCCCGCCATCGACGTAGAGAATGTGCCCATTGACGAAGCTGGACGCGTCAGACGCAAGAAAGATGCAGGCGCCTTGCAGTTCCTCGACCTTGCCCCAACGTCCTGCCGGGGTGCGCTTCTCAAGCCATGCCGAGAATGTCGGATCGGCAACCAGTGCGGCGTTGAGCGGCGTATCGAAATAACCGGGAGCAATGGCGTTGCAGTTCAGCCCGTGCTTTGCCCAGTCGGTTGCCATGCCCTTTGTCAGGTTTCCGACCGCGCCCTTTGTTGCTGTGTAGGGCGCAATCGACGGCCGCGCGAGACTGGTCTGAACGCTGGCGATGTTGATGATCTTGCCGCGTCCGCGACCGATCATGTGGCGCGCGACGGCTTGCCCGACATGGAAGACACTGGCGATGTTTGTCTGCAGCAGTCGCTCGAACGCGTCGGCGGGAAAATCTTCAAGGGGAGCACGGTGCTGCATTCCGGCATTGTTGACGAGAATGTCGATTGGCTTGCCGGATGCCTCATATGCGTCGACCGCTCGCCGCACGGCTTCGTGGTCCGTCGCGTCGAAAGCAAGCATGTCCGCATCGCCTATGCGCGCAGCCGCTTGTCTCAGCTTGGCCTCATCCCGACCGTTCAAAACAATCGCCGCTCCGGCGGCTTTAAGACCCTCGGCAAGCGCAAAGCCGATCCCCTGAGATGAGCCGGTAATGAGTGCGCGTTTGTTTTTAAGGTCGAACAGGTTCGTTGCCACGGTTTTCTTCCTTCAGTTTCGCTCTCGACAAGCGTTCGTTGATTTGTATATGTTATCGATAACAATCGAAAGTCAAGCTTCGTGAGGAGAGACGATGACCAAGCCCGACATATTGCAGATTGGCCCTTATCCGGATTGGGATCAACATCCCCTCGATGCGGCGTTTACGATGCACCGGTATTTTGAGGCGTCCGAGAAATCAGATTTTCTCGCAAAGGTAGGGCCAAAAATCCGCGGGGTCGCGACGCGCGGCGAACTTGGTGCCAACGCCGCCATCATCAACGCCTGCCCGGGCCTCGAAGTCATATCGGTCTATGGGGTGGGTTTTGATGCGGTCGATCTCGCACTGTGCCGGGAGCGGGGCATAAGGGTCACCAACACACCCGATGTTCTGACGGGTGACGTTGCGGATCTCGGGGTGGCAATGATGCTTGCCCAATCGCGCGGAATGATCGGCGCGGAAAACTGGGTCAGGGACGGCTCCTGGTCCACAAAGGGACTATATCCCTTGCAGCGAAGGGTCTGGGGCCGCAGGGCAGGCGTGCTCGGTCTTGGCCGCATTGGCTTCGAAATCGCCAAGCGCCTTGCTGCCTTCGGTATGGAGATCGCCTATAGCAGCACCTCGCCCAAGGATCATGCGCGGGATTGGGCGTTCATCGCAGATCCTGTCGAGCTTGCTTCCCGGTCCGACTTCCTCTTCGTGAGCCTTGCTGCCTCTGCGGCGACCCGTCATATCGTGGGCAAGGAGGTCATCGAGGCACTGGGCCCCGAGGGTATGTTGATCGATATCAGTCGTGCTTCGAACATTGATGAGGACGCGCTTCTCGACGCGCTGGAGAAGGGCAGGCTGGGTGCTGCAGCACTCGACGTGTTTGAGGGCGAGCCGAAACTTAATCCGCGCTTTCTGTCCTTGCCGAACGTGCTCCTTCAACCTCATCATGGCAGCGGGACCATTGAAACGCGCAAGGCCATGGGCCAATTGCTTCGTGATAATCTTTCGGCACATTTTGCCGGTAAACCTCTTCTCAGTCAGGTGCTCTGATGAAAGCCATCGTTATTCATGCAGCCGGTGATCTCAGGATCGAAGATCGCCCCGTGGAACAGCCAAAAGCGGGGCAGCTCAGGCTACGTCTCGCGACGGGCGGCATCTGCGGCTCTGATCTGCACTATTACAATCACGGGGGCTTTGGAGCCGTGCGGCTGCGGGAGCCCATGATTCTTGGCCATGAAGTATCCGCTCATGTGGAGACGATCGGGCCGGGCGTTTCCGGTTTCGAGGTCGGCCAGCTCGTCGCCGTCTCCCCATCGCGGCCTTGCGGCCATTGCCGCTATTGTGCGGAGGGCTTGCAAAATCAGTGCCTTGATATGCGTTTCTATGGCAGTGCAATGCCGTTTCCGCATATTCAGGGCGCTTTCCGCCAAACCCTTATTGCCGATGCTTTCCAGTGTGTCGATGCCACGGGCCTGTCTGCGGGCGAGGCCGCGATGGCAGAGCCGCTGGCGGTGACCTTGCACGCCACCACACGTGCAGGAAGCCTTCTTGGCAAGAGAGTGCTGGTTACAGGCTGTGGTCCGATTGGCGTTTTGTCGATCCTTTCGGCACGCCGGGCGGGCGCTGCTGAGATCGTCGCGACAGATCTTTCTGATTTCACGCTGTCTCTGGCATCCAAGGTTGGAGCCGACCGTGTGATCAATACGGCCAAGGAGCCGGAAGCCCTTGCGCAATATTCGGCCAACAAGGGAAGCTTCGATGTTCTCTATGAATGCACGGGCGTTGCCGCAGCGCTTGCGGGTGCAATTCCGGCCATCAGGCCGCGTGGAATTATCCTGCAGCTCGGGCTTGGCGGCGACATGACCCTGCCGATCATGGCAATCACCGCAAAAGAGCTGGAATTGCGCGGCTCATTCCGCTTTCACGCCGAATTTGCGATCGGTGTCGAACTGATGCGCAAGGGATTGATCGATGTAAGGCCGCTTATTACGCATACGGTGCCGCTTAACGAGGCAGAATCGGGCTTCAATCTTGCATCGGACAGAAGTCAGGCCATGAAGACACAGATAGACTTTTCGGCGTAAAGCCCGGGACTTCGGAGGAATTTTCAACAATGTCGTGTTTTGAAGTCATCGATCCGGTGTTTGCCACCTATGTATTGGGCAATGCACCGCTGAAGCGTTTGGCGACCGGTTTCGACTGGGTGGAAGGGCCGGTGTGGTTCGGGGATGCCGGCTGCCTGTTGTTTTCCGATATTCCCAACAACCGCATTGTCCGGTGGAACGAAGAGGGTGTTACGACATACCGCCAGCCTTCAAACTTTGCCAATGGTCATACGCGGGATCAGCTGGGGCGGCTGGTCAGCTGCGAGCACGGGACACGCAGGGTGACCCGCACCGAGTGGGATGGCAAGGTCACGGTTATCGCTGACAGCTATCAAGGCAAGCGGCTCAACAGTCCGAACGATGTCATCGTCGCAGCTGATGGCGCAATCTGGTTCACTGATCCTCACTACGGCATCATGACGGACTACGAGGGAACGAAGTCGGAGCAGGAACTGGACTGCTACGTCTACCGCGTCTCGGCGGATGGCAATATCGAGGCCGTCATTACCGATATGAAGGCACCCAACGGGCTGGCCTTCAGCCCCGATGGGAAACGATTGTATGTCGCCGATACCGGGCGGATGTTTTCTTCTGATCCGCAGCATATCCGTGTCTTCGACATGGTGGACGGTCTGCCTGTCAACAGCCGGATTTTCCACACGATCACTGCAGGATGCGCAGATGGGATCCGTTTGGATAGCGACGGCAATGTCTGGTCTTCCGCAGCCGACGGGGTGCACTGCATTGCGCCGGATGGACATCTGATGGGTAAGATTCTCGTGCCGGAAACGGTGTCCAACATCTGCTTTGGCGGCTATGCCAAGAACAGGCTGTTCATTACAGCAACCACCAGCCTTTATTCCGTCATCCTCAATCGACGCGGAGTGCAGGTGCCCTGAGATTTAACACGAATGCTAGACGGTCTCGCCGTGGACAAGGCGTGTCGATACGACATTGACTGCCTGTACGGTTTCGCCCTTCAGCCGCGCCACCAGTGCTTCCGCTGCAGCTTTGCCGATGCCCGTCGTCGGCACCACCGTCGTGGTCAGGCGCTTGTCCAGAATGGACGCCGCCTCCATTCCACCCCAACCGGCTATTCCAATATCATCCGGCACACTGAGGCCATGCGCTCGACAGAAAGCCAGCCCGCCGATCGCCATCTCATCATTGTGAAAATAGACGACGTCAAACTCGTTGCCGCGGCTGAGCAACATCTCCAGGCCGTAGTAACCCGCATAAAAGCCAGGCGCGTCGTGAAGCATTTCTGCATCCACCAATGGATGGCCGGCCTTTGCGAGGGCATCCCGAAACCCTTCAAACCGCGCCTGACCCATCACGTCGCTGCGGGCGAACGCTCCGATATAGCCCGCCTTTTGACGGCCCCGTGACAACACATGTCGTGCCATCTCCGCACCGCAATCGGCGTGGGAAAAGCCGACGGCCATATCGATAGGGCTCGTGGTCAGATCCCAGATTTCCACGACAGGCATGGATGCTGCGCGCAGAAGGTCTATCGTACCAGGCGTATGATGACTGCCGGACAGAATGAGGCCCGCCGGCCGCCAGCTTACCACCTGGCGTATCCACTCTTCCTCATCGGTTGCCGAATGGTCGCTCGCGCCGATGATCAACTGATATCCGAGGCGTCCAAGCGCGCGATCCACCCCATCCAGCACGTGGCCGAACAGTCCAGATGTCAGGCGTGGCACGCACATGCCAACCAGTGTCCCCGCGTGGTCTGAACCGAAGGCGGCGGCAAGCCGGTTCGGCACGTATCCCATTTGCTCCGCAATCCCCAGGACTTTTTCCCGCGTCTGGTCAGAGAAGCCGGATCCGTCTCTGAGAACTCGGCTGACTGTCATCTTGGAGACGCCAGCGGCACGAGCGATGTCTTCCAGATTGGCTTTCATGTGTCTGTTCAATGTCCTTTTCGCACCGGCATCGAATGTACATGTTATCGATAACTTTTCTCTTGACATAGCCGGGCGTCAGAATAATTTGTTTACGTTACCGGTAAAGCAGGCGCAAGATCTGTCCGGATTGGGAGGAGACAATCATGCAACAGTCCACAGACGGACTGCTGTTCGATCGCATCGTGAAAGTCTTTGGAGGCACGCAAGCCCTCAAGGGCGTTTCGCTGAAGGTCGAGCGTGGCGAAATCGTTGCCCTTCTGGGCGAAAATGGTGCTGGCAAGTCAACGCTGATCAAGGTGCTTGGTGGAATCCACCGTGCCGATGAGGGCGGCGTCTTCATTGATGGCGTTCCCTACGCTCATGAAGCCGGAAAAGCCGGTGGTCAGCAAGTTGCCTTCATCCATCAGGATCTCGGACTGATAGAGTGGATGAGCGTTGCCGAGAATATCGCGCTATCGCTAGGCTACGTGAAAAAGGGTCGTCGGATCGACTGGACTGCGACGGAGGCGGCTGCCGATAAGGCTCTTTCGCTGGTCGAGGCTGACTTTTCAGCGACAGCCCGCGTGTCCAGCCTCACCCGCACGCAGAAATCCCTGGTTGCCATCGCACGAGCCCTTGCTGCCGATTGCGACTACCTCGTTCTTGATGAGCCGACGGCCAGCCTTCCTGCCGATGAGGTAGAGAGACTGTTTGCAGCCCTTCGTCCGCTAAAGGCACGCGGCGTAGGAATGATCTATGTCAGCCATCGCCTCGATGAGATTTTCCGGATTGCCGATCGGGTTGCCGTGCTTCGAGACGGCCAGATGGTCGGCATGCGGGCGATTGAACATACCACGCCTGAGGAGCTGGTTGGTCTCATCGTCGGGCGCAAGGCGCGCGAAATTGCCCGGCCCGCAGTTCTGTCTGGCTCATCCATCCTCAAAGTGGAGGGATTGGCAACCGGCGTGGTGGGCCCGGTGAATTTTGAAATTCGCCGTGGAGAACTGCTCGGTCTCGCGGGGTTACGTGGTGCAGGCCATGAGGATGTCGGTCGTGCATTGTTCGGTCTCATTCCCCATTCGGGCAGCATCCTATTGAACGGGATGAAGCCGGATCTGCGCAATGCTGGAGCGGCCATGCGGTCCGGCATTGGACTCGTCGCACGTGATCGCGTTGCGGAAAGTGTCGCGCCAGGCCTCACAATTCGAGAAAACGCGTTCATTAACCCGGCGGCTACAGGTCGACGCCTGATGAGTTTCCTGTCTCCCCGAGCCGAGGATGAATTCGCCCATGGACTTGGCCGCCGCGTCGGTCTGTCGCCGAATGATCCGACACTGGCGATAGAGGCCTTGTCCGGCGGCAATCAGCAAAAGGTCGTCGTGGGACGCTGGCTTGATTCCGGCCGCCAGCTGCTGATTACGGAAGATCCGACGGCAGGTGTCGATGTCGGCGCGAAGGCGGAAATCTACCATCTGCTATTTGAGGCGCTTGCAAGTGGTATGGGCGTCCTCGTGGTGTCCACCGATTTCGAGGAGACCGCCAATATCTGCCACCGTGCGATTGTGTTCAGTCGTGGCCTGCCTGTGGCCGAACTGAGCGGCGTCGAACTTTCAACCGAATCATTGATCCAGGCCGCATCGGCCGGTGAAGCCGCCTGAGGACAGCCATGCCCGGTATTCAATCCAACGCAGTTGAACCCACCAAAGACGAGCTGAAAGGTCTTTCATTCGGCCGAAAGCTGGTTCGCCTCATTCCGACCTATGGTCTCGTGATCCTGATGTTCGGTCTGATCGTCCTCTTCTCGATCCTGCTGCCGACCACTTTTCCGACCTTGCTCAACGTCCGCGCCATTCTCTCCGACAAGGCGATTATCGCGATGCTGTCGCTTGCGGCCATGATTCCGATGGTTGCCGGGCGCATCGACCTGACGGTCGGCTACGGTATCGTTCTCTGGCACATTCTGGCCATCAGTTTGCAGACGCTCTACGGGCTTCCCTGGCCAGTTGCCGTTGCTATCGTTCTCGTCCTCGGCGTCCTCATCGGGGCCCTTAACGGGCTACTGGTCGAGGTTGCGCGGATCGACAGTTTCATAGCGACGCTTGGAACAGGCACGATCCTTTATGCCATTGCACTCTGGCATACCGGCGGCCGTCAGATGGTGGGTGCGCTGCCAGATGCATTTTATGCCATCAATGGCACCTTCGTCGCAGGGCTGCCAATCACCGCCATCTATGTCCTTGTCATCACGCTGTTGCTCTGGATCGCGCTCGAATACACGCCAATCGGTCGGTATCTCTATGCGATTGGCGCCAATCAAAGGGCAGCAGAGCTCAATGGCATTCCAACGCGCAAATTCGTTATCGGCGCATTTGTCGCGTCCGGCCTGATGACCGCGCTTGCGGGTGTGCTTCTGGCGTCCAAGCTGCGTATCGGGCAGGCATCCGTCGGCCTTGAATTTCTCTTGCCCGCACTTGTGGGTGCCTTTCTTGGCTCCACAACCATCAAGCCCGGACGCGTCAATGTCTGGGGCACAATCGTCGGCGTGATGATCCTCGCCGTTGGCATATCCGGCATCCAGCAGTTCGGCGGCAGTTTCTGGGTTGAACCGCTGTTTAACGGCACGACCTTGCTAATCGCAATTGGCATTGCCGGATATGCGCAGAGGAAAAGAGGCGCGAAGTCTAAATAGTTCATTCAGCTACATCGGGAGGAAACCATGCTGAAAAGAGCACTAGCCGTATCGATCCTGGCACTGGCGGTTGCCATGCCAGCCCACGCCGACGCGATTTCTGACGCGATGGCGCAGGTCCAGAAATATGCAGGTGAGAAAACGACCTGGGATGGGCCAACAAGCGGTCCGGTCGCTGCGACGGGCAAGAAAATCGTCGTGCTGGCCGCCGACATGAAAAACGGCGGCATCCTGGGCGTAACGAATGGCATACAAGAGGCTGCGGCCAAGATAGGTTGGCAGGTGACGGTTCTGGATGGCGCTGGTTCCGTGCAGAGCCGTGCCGGAGCGTTCGGGCAGGCATTTGCGCTGAAGCCTGACGGCATCATTATCAACGGCTTCGATGCGGTCGAGCAGCAGGCTGCGTTGAAGCAGGCTTGCGATGCCGGCATTCCGATGGTGAGCTGGCATGCAGGTCCGGTGATTGGGCCTGACCCGGCCAATTGCCTTTTCGCCAATGTTTCCACCGATGCCATGGAAGTCTCCGCCGCTGCTGCAAAATGGGCCTTTGCTGACGCAGGTGGAAAGCCGGGTGTCGTGATCTTCACCGACTCGACCTATGCCATCGCCATTGCCAAGGCCGACAAGATAAAGGAAACAATCGAAAAGCTCGGCGGAACGGTGCTCGAATATGTGGATACGCCAATTGCGGACACCTCGAACCGTATGCCAACGCTGACGACTTCGCTGTTGCAAAAGTATGGTGCGAAATGGACTCATACGCTGGCAATCAATGATATCTATTTCGACTTCATGGGGCCGAGCCTCGCCGCAGCCGGTATCGCGGGCGATGGGGCGCCCAAGGCGGTCGCTGCCGGTGACGGATCGGAATCGGCCTATCAGCGCATTCGCTCAGGCCAATACCAATCCGTGACGGTGGCAGAGCCCCTGAACCTGCAGGGTTGGCAGCTTGTAGACGAATTGAACCGAGCAGTCAGCAAGGCGAAATGGTCCGGTTATACGTCACCACTGCACGTGGTTACCAAGGCCAATATCAGCTCCGACGGTGGCGACAAGAATATCTTTGATCCCGGCAATGGCTACCGCGTCCAGTATGCGAAGATCTGGGGCAAATAGGCCGATGTCTTCAAACGGCTGGCGCGGATCCTATCTGCGCCAGCCGTTTTCTCTTTCTTCATCTACATTCACACGGCTCCTGTGATCCCGGTCCATCTGCTTCGTACGGTATCGGGCGATGAATCTCTGGAACCGCCGCAAGCGCGCGGTGTTTCCTCCGCACATTCATCACGCGAAGGAACCGCAATGCCCGATATCAAATCCCCCGCCGTACAATCGCTGGAGAGTGAACAGAGCGAACCTCGCGTGGATCAGGATGAGCTCCGCGATGGTTTGGAAGACACGTTTCCAGCGTCCGATCCAGTCTCGGCCACCGGCACCACAACATCCGGCGCGGGTGCTGACGCAGCAGAGCCGGTTGCCAAATCGGATGCACCACGAGTGGACGAGGCCCTCGAATCCATCCTCGCTCATCGAAATGATCCCTACAGCGGACCTAAGGAAAACATTGTTGCGGTCAGGCAAGAGGTTTCAAGCCTGGGCTACAGAACCGCAGATGACCTTCGCCGTCGTGTGCGCGAAAACCCCATGCGAGCTCTCGGTCTTGGAGCCATTTTCGGCTATCTGGTCGCGACAACGTTGACGCGTTGACACTTGAAACTACGACCGGCGAGAACAATGTTTTTCGCCGGTGGCTGCCGCAGCTCCAGCTCTCATGGACTTGCCGAGCAATGGGGCACCATTCCCGCAATCCGCGCAAGAGCGGTGCCTTATAACAATCCAGTTTTGATAAAATACATCTTCGGCGAGAAGCCGACATCTTTTGACAAAAAATGCTATTAAAAATCTATCGGGCCGCTCTGGGTCCTCTTTAAACCAGCAAAATTCCATACCATATCAAGCTCATCAGAATGCCATGTCAGAGACGAGCTCTTACCTGTCATTCAAGGCGATGCCGGCATGATTGAGTGTCGGTCGTCGCAGCGGGGCTTGCCGCTTCAGGGAGCCTCAACCCCAGCAATCCAAACTGTGCCGAGATCGGGCAGGGCGGTAAGAGGAGTTTGATTATGAACATTGAGAAATATTCCGAACGAGTTCGCGGTTTTCTGCAATCTGCCCAGACCTATGCGTTGAATGAAAACCACCAGCAATTTGCGGCTGAACATGTCTTGAAAGTGCTGCTGGATGACGACCAGGGCATGGCTGCGGCCCTTATCGAGCGTGCGGGCGGCAATGCAAAGGAAGCGCGCCTTGCCAATGATGCCGCCTTGGCGAAGTTGCCAAAGGTTTCCGGCGGCAATGGTGGCCTTTCGCTGACAGGACCTCTGGCCAAGGTGTTTTCGACTGCCGAAGATCTTTCAAAGAAGGCTGGCGACAGTTTCGTCACGGTAGAGCGTTTGCTGCAGGCCATGGCGATTGAAACCTCTGCCTCGACCTCAGCTTCGCTCAAGAAGGCGGGCGTCACGGCGCAGGCGCTTAACCAGGTCATCAATGATATCCGCAAGGGTCGTACCGCCGATAGCGCCAATGCCGAACAGGGCTTTGATGCGTTGAAGAAGTATGCGCGTGACCTGACGGCGGAAGCGCAGGACGGCAAGCTGGATCCGGTCATCGGCCGCGACGACGAAATTCGTCGCACCATTCAGGTTCTGTCGCGCCGTACCAAGAACAATCCCGTACTGATCGGTGAACCTGGCGTCGGCAAAACGGCGATCGCAGAAGGCCTTGCCCTGCGCATCATCAATGGTGACGTACCGGAAAGCCTGAAAGACAAGAAGTTGATGGCGCTCGACATGGGCGCGCTGATTGCCGGTGCGAAGTACCGGGGTGAGTTCGAAGAGCGCCTAAAGGCTGTCCTGAACGAAGTTCAGGCGGAAGCCGGTGGCATCATTCTCTTCATCGACGAAATGCATACGCTTGTCGGCGCTGGCAAGGCGGATGGTGCAATGGACGCATCCAACCTGTTGAAGCCCGCTCTTGCCCGTGGTGAGTTGCATTGCGTTGGCGCAACCACGCTTGACGAGTACCGTAAGCATGTCGAAAAGGACCCTGCTCTGGCGCGTCGGTTCCAGCCCGTTCTGGTTAACGAGCCCACAGTCGAAGACACGATTTCAATTCTGCGTGGCTTGAAGGAGAAGTACGAGCAGCACCACAAGGTGCGCATCGCGGACTCCGCACTCGTGGCTGCGGCCATGCTGTCCAACCGCTACATAACCGACCGTTTCCTGCCCGACAAAGCCATCGATCTGATGGACGAGGCTGCGTCGCGCCTGCGCATGCAGGTGGACAGCAAGCCGGAAGAACTGGATGAGCTTGATCGTCGCATCATCCAGCTCAAGATCGAGCGTGAAGCATTGAAGCAGGAAACCGATGCGTCTTCTGCGGACCGGCTGAAGAAGCTCGAGGACGAGCTTGCTGATACGGAAGAAAAGGCAGACGCGCTGACGGCACGCTGGCAGGCAGAAAAGCAGAAGCTTGGCCATGCGGCGGACCTGAAGAAGCAATTGGACGAAGCCCGCAACGAGTTGGCGACCGCCCAGCGTAACGGTCAGTTCCAGCGCGCAGGCGAGTTGACCTATGGCATCATTCCCGGGCTTGAAAAGGAGCTTGCTGCGGCGGAAGCACGCGACAGCAGCGGCGCTGCCTCCATGGTGCAGGAAGTGGTGTCGGCGGATAACATTGCCCATGTTGTGTCACGATGGACCGGTATTCCGGTGGATCGGATGCTCGAAGGCCAGCGCGAGAAGCTGCTGCGCATGGAAGATGAGCTTGCCAGATCTGTCGTCGGCCAGGGCGAAGCGGTGCAGGCAGTGTCAAAAGCAGTCAGGCGCGCCCGCGCTGGTCTGCAGGATCCGAACCGACCGATCGGCTCCTTCATCTTCCTTGGCCCGACCGGCGTCGGCAAGACAGAACTGACCAAGGCTTTGGCGCGGTTTCTGTTCGATGATGAAACGGCGATGGTGCGCCTCGACATGTCGGAATACATGGAGAAGCATTCAGTCGCCCGGCTGATCGGCGCGCCTCCTGGCTATGTCGGTTACGAGGAAGGCGGTGCGTTGACGGAAGCCGTGCGTCGTCGCCCCTATCAGGTCGTTCTGTTCGACGAGATCGAAAAAGCGCATCCGGATGTCTTCAACATTCTGCTGCAGGTGCTGGATGATGGCCGTCTGACAGACGGTCAGGGCCGTACCGTCGATTTCAAGAACACCATCATTATCATGACCTCGAACCTAGGTTCCGAGTTTCTGACGCAGATGGGCGACAATGACGATGTGGATTCTGTCCGCGAGTTGGTGATGGAACGGGTGCGGGGACACTTCCGGCCTGAGTTCCTCAACCGTATCGACGACATCATCCTGTTCCATCGCCTGCATCGCAATGAAATGGGTGCCATTGTCGATATCCAGTTGCAGCGTCTTCTCTCGCTCCTCAGCGATCGCAAAATCGAGTTGGAACTCGATGAAGATGCCCGTATCTGGCTTGCCGACAAGGGGTACGATCCCGCCTATGGCGCTCGTCCGCTGAAGCGCATCATCCAGAAAAGCGTTCAGGACCGTCTTGCTGAGATGATCCTGGGCGGTGAAATTCCGGATGGTTCGCGCGTCAAGGTCACATCCGGTACTGATAGGCTGCTGTTCAAGGTCAAGCCGTTGCGACCAGATGTCGAAACTGCCGACGCAGCATGAGGAAATAAAACAGGGCTCCCGCGAGGGAGCCCTTTTTGCAAGTCGCCAAAAACGGGAGATCTTCGGCATGATCGCGCAGTCGGCGCCAGCATTCAAAAAATTGAAAGCTGGTGATCTCATTCGGTATGTGTCTCCGGCCAGCACTCCGGACCGGGAAACAACTTTGAAACGGGCTGATGCCGTTGCGGCTCTTGGGTTCAATGTGGATTTTGGACCGAATGCCTTTTCAAAACATGGCTGGTTGGCTGGGACGGATGAAGAACGCATCTCCGATCTGAACGCTGCTATTTGTGATCCCAATGTAAGAGCGATATTTGCGACACGTGGCGGAAAAGGGTCATACAGAATTGCAGATCAACTAAATTTCGAGGCCCTCCGGCACGATCCCAAACCATCGGTTGGCTTTAGCGATATCACCGCACTTCATCTGATGGTGTCAAAGCAGTGCGGAGTTGCCGGAATCCACGGCGCGGTCTTCGGTGATGCGACTGATGGTATCGATCAGGAAAATCTTGATTTGCTTTGCACAATGCTGACGGACACCGGGGAGAAGAGCTTCAAGACCCGTCCACAAGAGCCGACCGCATCCTTGACAACGAAAGGCACGGTCCAAGGGCGCTTGATCGGGGGCAATCTTGATATGATTGGCACGATGGCGGGTTGGGGTCTGCCTGACCTTTCAGGCGCCATATTGCTGGTGGAAGCCGTTGATTGCCAGCCTGGCAGAGTGGACCGTGTGCTGACTAGTCTTCGCAAAGCGGGTCATCTGGATGGCATAGTGGGTGTCGCCATTGGCCAGTTCACGACAACGGATCCGGCGCATGCCCCTCGATTAGTTGCGCTTCTGCGGGACCATCTTGAAAAGCTCGATGTGCCAATGTTGGGTGGACTGCCGTTCGGTCATGGCAAACTGCCGCTAAGCGTACCTGTCGGCACGTGCGCGAGATTGGAAGCAGGTTCCAGGGAATTGAAGGTCGCCTACTGATCTCGATTTAGACTTTTGCCATTTCCTCTTGAAATGTTTAGCGACTTGCGACTTGGTCCGGCTTGCTTTCAATGTTCAGCAAAGTATCGATGCGCCGTCTTTCGTCAGAAAATCTGGCCAGCGCCACGCCCGAAAGTGACTTCCCACCCGGGAGGCGCACCTTCATGGCGTCGACCTTCGTGCCGTTGACGATCAACTCGTAATGCAGGTGAGCGCCGGTCGATAGGCCGGTCGATCCGACATAACCGATAACCTGACCCTGTGTGACGCGAGCGCCCTCGGTCACACCCTTGGCAATCGCATTCTGGTGATTATACGAAGATACATAGCCATTCGCATGGCGGATCAGCGTTTGATTGCCGTAGCCGGATGCCCATCCAGCCTTTTCGACCACCCCATTACCAGTGGCAATGATCGGCGTTCCTCGCGGTGCGGCCCAGTCTGTTCCCGTATGCATGCGGCTGAACCGCAAGACAGGGTGCCGACGCATACCGAAGCCGGACGTCATGCGTCCGTTCGGCACAGGATTGCGGATCAGGAACTGGCGAATACTCTTACCCTGGCCATCAAAATAATCGACGCTTCCATCATCGGGGTTCTGGAAGCGGTAGAAACGGGTTTCATTGTCGCCGAACTTGGCATTTACATAGAGGAGCTCGGACTGGTCGGTCGCTTTCCCATCAGGCCCCTCGACCGAGAAGAAAGCTTCCAGCGAATCCGTGGGCTTCAGCTGAGCCTGGAAATCGACGCTGCTGGCCAGCAGCTTTACGATCTGCGACACCATGGACTGGTTCATGCCGTAGGTCAGAGCCGCCCGATATACGCCGTCATAGACGCGTGGGAGATCGCGGTTCGCAGTCAAAGGCGCGTTGCTACTATCGAAAGCGGTGGCGACGGCGTCAAGCTGAGGAGGCTCAGCCGCCTTGACGAACTGCTTGTGATCATCGGTTGCTACTGTCACGACGTGGCGTGCCTTGCGATAAAGGCTCGCGCGAACAACATCGCTTTTGTCATCACTCTGCAGAATTCCGATGCGCAACACGTCGCCGGCCTGCACGTCTGCTGATCCATTCTCCGCGCTCAGCGCGTCTGCCGTCTGCTTGGCTTGCTGCTTGGAATAACCGGCGCCAAAGAGCGCTTCGTCCATTGTCTGCGCCTGGCGAACAGGAATGACATCATCAGCATATTCCGGTGCATCCACTGTCGCTGCCTGCGGCGTGGATACCGACATGTTCTGTTCCACCACGCGGGCTGATAGGCCGGCAGTCACATCGACGTCCTCAGTCGCCTCAAACCGACGCGGATCGATGTAATAGAGTGCGGAAAGTTGCTCATTGCCATCGGTCAGGATAGAGCCATTGGAGCGAACGGCCTCTTCCACCTCGTCGAAGCTCATTCCGCCGGCATAAGCAAATGGGCTGTTTTTCGTCGGAAAGGCCGTTGTCTTCAGGCTGACCTCCGACTCTACCTCCGATCCATAGATCGTACCCGTCTTGCTTGCTGCAGGTGAAGCGTCCTCATTCGTCGCAAAAATGTTGAGCGGATCAAATGGCGGATAGTCGTCCTGATTATTGTAATTTGCGGCCAGAGCGATCTTCACGTGCGAGAATGGGACCTTGCGGACAACTTCCTTATCGCCATCGTGGATAACGGTCGACACCTCCATCACAGACCTGTCTGAAGGCCGTGCTGCAATATTTGGTGCTAGCAGTCTTGTGCCGCGCCTGACGGTTTCCGATGCATCCTGTTCCATATCGGCGCGCGCGAAAGCCTCTGCCGGGATTGCGAGCTGCTGTCGGCCATCCAGAGCCGCGAAAAGCGCGACGCCCATGAGAATGGACGATGTAATGCCAGTCAGAAAAGTTCCACTAAGCCAACGCAAAGAAATCTCGCGACGGTCTGGAGCACGGCGACCCTCTGCCAGAATAGGCGGCTCTGACCCAAGCGAGCGGACCATGTCTCGATCCGTCATCATGCCTGTCGCGACCATTCGTTCATTTGATCTCCAGAAACCTTATGGCGAAGGTGTGCAACTTTAAAACACCGGAGTCAAACAGGGGCGCAATTCCCCTTACTACTCTCCCCGTGTTTCTACGTCGAAGCACTTCCTCTCCGTCCAGATATGGATCTCTCATGTCGAAAACGTGGCGCGGGTCCTATTCTAATAAGGCGAGGGCACCGAATGAGCCTTTATATAAGCCGAAGGGGCGCTATTTTGGACCTGGTTTCGTGCTTAATGGAAATACCCCAGCCTAATCAGTGACTTACATAAAATCTGTATT
>UBTF01000008.1 GCA_900468285.1 Hyphomicrobiales bacterium
CGGGAGGCTACGCATCCTCTTGGTCATCGGGGTCGAGCAGCAATCCCCCCGGCGGCAACGGGAGGAGGGTGACGCGGTTTCGGACCGGCCGTGTCGTCTTCCCGATGCCCGACCTGGTTGCGTGGATGGCGTCGTCAGGCTGAACCACAGTCTGAAGTTGCCCTTCCCTGTGCCAGGAGCCTCGTCGCCGGGTGTACCGACAGCTCATCGTCCCTTGGTCGAACGCGACCATCAGGGATTGAAGCGAAAGTCAGGCGGTACACAGGAAGATGCTGCATCTGCCCCGCCCGTCGGTTGAGACGGTGCGGACGAATCGCAAGGGATGCATCTGGCCGGGACTGGCGGGTGCGGATCTTGCGGGAGACGGGTCGTTCCGGTCCGCGCCTTAAGTTTTCGGCGCGGGCAGGGACGAAGGCAGGTGTGGCTGAACTGGCAGGGTGTCTTTCCCCAAGGGATGGCACCAACCGGATGGGAAGGGTCGGGCTTTGGCAATGTCCGACCGGCTCTCCGGCAAGGTTTTACCCTTGCCATCCAGTGTCTGCCAGCCGTGGCAAGAGGATTGCTGTTTGGCCAAAAGAGCCGAACGGGGCGCTGAAAGGTGCCACCTATAGACTACCCAACGAGGCAGCTTCCAGCGCCCCGTCCGACATACCCATGGCCGCAAATGGTCAGGGGGCCAGAGAATGAAGCATCCCACGGGCAGCCTCTGCCGCGTGAACGGCGAAGCTTGGAATAGAGGTTGCCGGGTTTTTTGACAGGATTTGACGGAAGGACGGATGCGCGTTCAATCGCGTCTGAACAGAAGGCTTGCGCCCCAGCCGGTTATGACGGCCAGCAATACGCACAGGATACCATAGACGATGGGAGTCTGGTGGGCGGCATCGGTGATGGCCTGTTCCATGCCTGTTTTCACCACGCGCAGCCGCAGTTCCTTTTGCGCAACGGGTGCTCCGCTCTTGAACAGATAGGCGCGGGCGGTGTGTACGCCATTTGGCACATTGGCGGGCAGGCGCAGCGTGGCCCAGAAGAGGCCGGTGCGTTCCAGTCGAACGCCTGTCGTGTCGTTGCGATAGATGCCGCTGGAAAGCTTCAGGCGGCGATAGGCTTCCTGAAAGTCGTAGACATTGTCCGGCACGCCGGAAAACACGGCGCTGCGCAGCGGCAGATGTTCCACCCCAAGACCCATGGCGGTCAGCGTTCCGGCGGTGGCAATGTCCTGAATGTTGCGGGTGCTGGCCATGGAATAGGATTCCGGTAGCGGCGCGAAGGTTATCGCACTGGTGTTGATCCAGATGCCTGCGACCCGGCTTTTCTTGCGCACGGTGGAATATTCATTCGGGCCCTCCAGCGTCACCACGATGTCGTACTGGCCGATGGCCAGCAGCAGCTGGTCGGCATTGTTGAGAGCGCCGAACATGGTGAAGTCGGCGCCGCGAAAATCGGACGCGATGGAGATTTCGGTGGTCGAGGCGCCGATCTCGATGTTTTCCTGCAGGGTGCGAGACTGCCCCGACGCATCCGGCGAAATCGCCAGCGGCGGTGTCTGCGCGAAAGCCGTTCCGCAAAGCGTGCAAAAAAGGGTGGCAAGCAGGGCGCTGCGGATCAATAGCCCAGCCCTCCCACGGCGACGGAAAACAGATCGTCCGGTTTGATGACTAGGGTGATCGCAAGCCTGACGCCGACCGCCAGAACCAGAAGCGCCAGCAGCGCGCGCAGCTGTTCGCCGCGCAGTTTCTGGCCCACGCGCACACCATATTGCGCGCCGACCACACCCGCCAGCATCAGGATGAAGGCCAAAACGATATCGACGGAATAGTTCGTTGCGGCCTGAACAATCGTGGTGTAGGCGGTCACGAAAATGATCTGGAACAGCGACGTCCCAACCACGACATTGGTGGGAATGCGCAAAAGATAGATCATGGCGGGCACCATGATGAAACCGCCGCCGACGCCCATGACCGAGGTCAGAACACCGATGCCGAAGCCGAGCACGATGATGGGGATGACGCTGAGATAGAGCTTTGATTTCTTGAAGCGCATCTTGAGGGGCAGGCGGTGTACCCAGTTGTGGTGGCCGGGACGGCGAAGCGGCACCGTCTCGTTGCGGGCGGTGCGGCGAATGGCGGAAATGCTCTCCTTCAACATCAGCGCGCCGACGGTGGAAAGCAGGATGACGTAAAGCAGCGAAATGATCAGGTCCAGCTGGCCGATGCTGCGCAAAAGCGTAAAAAGCCATACGCCGAGCGTGGCTCCGCACAGGCCGCCGATCAGAAGCACGGTTCCCAACTTCACATCCAGCGTGCCACGCCTGAAATGGGAGATGGAGCCCGATACCGAAGAGGCGACCACCTGGTTTGCGCCGGTTGCCACGGCAACCACGGGCGGAATGTTGTAGAAGATCAGAAGCGGGGTGATCAGGAAGCCGCCGCCCACGCCGAACATGCCGGACAGAAAGCCCACAGCCGCGCCCATGCCGAGAATGATGAAGATATTCACCGAAAGTTCTGCAATGGGCAGATAGACAGTCACATCAGGACCTCGGGCATCGTTCCGTGCAAAAAGGCAAAGCCGCCTCAAGGCAAGCTTCACCACGAATGGGGTGGTATCGGTCGAGAAATGGCAAAGGCAGAAGCCTTGCGACCTTCCACTGTTCATGCCCATGGTGGGCATGACTGTCAATTATTCAACGGGAAATACGTTGATAATTTGGAAAGATCGGCAAACTGCCGGATTACTTGTTGCGAGCCAGCAACTCGGTAACCAGCTCATCGGTAATACGGCCGTCCGGTGTGTGACCGATGGACTTCTGGAAGTCCTTGATCGCCAGAACCGTGTTGCGGCCCAGCTTTCCATCCGGCTCGCCCGCCTTGAAGCCATTGTTGTTCAAGATGGCCTGGATGTTGCGGATCGCCTTCTGCATGTCGACGGATGAGGTCTTGATCTCTTCGCCGCCTGTCCATTCCGCTGGTGGGTTGACCGAGTTCGCATCATCATTGGGCGGGGTCACCTGCCAGGCATTGACAGAGGCCTTGGCGGTATCCAGCTGCGCGGGCGTCATGGCCTTGGCCACGTCGTCGCGCTTCTGGCCGGCATCGGCATCGCCATCACGGGCGGCAATTGCAAACCATTTGTAGGATTCTTCAAGGCTCCGGGCCACGCCGCTGCCACGAGCATAGAGAATGGCAAGGTTGAACTGGCTGTCGCGAACGCCGAGGTTGGACGCGCGGATGAACCACTCTGCCGCCGCATTGAAATCCGGTGCGCCTGCCGCGTCGGAGGCGAGCAGGACGGCCAGGTTGTGCATGGCGCCCGCATTGCCCTGATCCGCGGCCAGCTGGTAGTACCGCTTGGCTTCGGACAGGTTGCGCTCGACACCGTTTGCCTTCTCATACATGTTTCCGAGGCGATACTGAGCCGGCGCGAGGCCCCGGTCTGCCGCAAGCTTGTACCACTTGGCAGCCTCGGCACGGTCGGATGGAACGCCGCGGCCATCGGTGTAGCGTGCGCCGATTTCAAACAGTGCCAGCCGGTCGCCCTTGGCAGCTGCGTCCGCGAGGGACTGAGGTGCAATGCCTGCCGGAACGGCAATCGTTTCGGCTGGCTGGGCGGCTGCGTCCTTTTTGAACTGGGCCTGCGATGCGTCGGAGACAGCGGTTGCGGGCTGCAGGTGCTCCACCACGCCGGTGGACCGGGCGGCTGGGGCAACCGAAATGGTCGGCGTTTCCTGCGGAAGGCGCGCGCCGCCAATCGGCCTTGTATCGATCAGATGATCGCCCTTGTCGGCTTCGGCCTGCATCCGTTCGCCCGCAGCTATGGCGTTTTCATCCATGGTGCTGTCGGAGGGAAGTGTCACGGCAGGGTCGACACCGGCGGGCTTTGCCTCGACTGGTACAACGGAAGCAGCCGGTGCTTCTACAGGCGCCTGGGCCGATGCCGGTGCAGAACCGCTCGATGCTGGTTCGCTTGAGGATGGCTCGGTGGTGAGGGCGGGCGGGGCGGTCTCGCTACCGACGAGCGACTTGATCGCAGGCATTGCCATCATGGCCAGAAGAATGGCGCCGATGCCCAGAAGCAGGGGACGGCGGTAACGGGAAAGGGCCGAGCCTTCCTTTTCGGCATTCGTCGTCTTGGCACGCGGAGAACGTTGCGCGGCACTCCGGTCGGGCACGCTTTCCTGCGCGGCGGCCTGGGCAGCACGGCGGGCGGCCGCAATGAAGTCGGCACGGCTATCGCCCTCGACGGTGCCATTGCGGGCAGCAGCCGTCTGGCTGGCGCGCACGCGCTCGAGGATCTTCTTGATGTCAGGCGCACCGGAGCCGGGCTCCAGCAGCTCGGTTTCCATGTCCGCCTGCAGCGTGTCGACGGGGTCGAGCGCCGGTGCAGGATCGATCTGCTGGCGCTGCGCCGCCTTTGGCGTTTCTTCTTCCCGCGTCTTGGCGGCGCTGGATTTGAAGCGTCGTGTCAAACCGGAGAGAATGCTTCGCTTTTCGGGAGCAGCCGTCTTTTCTGCCTCGGGCGGCAGCGGCGCATCGGCAAGCAGCGCGGTTTCCGCGTCTACCGCTGTTTCAAACGAAGAACGGTCGTCCCTGGCAATCAGCCCTTCTGCCGGAAAGGTCGCGGCAGGCATACGTGCCACGCTTTCATAAGCGGCCCAGTCATCTGCCGGAAGCGATGCGGATTGTGCAGCCGTCGGGCGATTGTCGAGCGTGTCGAGACGTCCGGCAATCTGTACCAGCGTTTCATGCAGCGCTTCGAAAGTCCGGTGCGTGCGCTCTTCCGTGTTGCGGCTGAGACCTTCCAGCTTGCGCAGATCATTGGCAAGCTCGGTCAGGATGACCATGTCCGCATTGCTGGCGGTCTGCGCCAGATTGTTGCGCGTATGCGCCTCAAGAACAGCTTCCGCCGCCTGACGTGCAGCCTCGATGATATATTCGTCGCTGGACGCCATATAGTCTTCGATATTGGCCATGCGCCGGTCGAGTTCCGGCGACATCTCGCCAGCACCAGCCGCGGGTGCTCGGGTCTCATCCAGCTTGGTGGCAATGTCGCTCAGGCGGTCTTCGAGGCGCTTGAAGGCGGTGTCATAGGACGCGTTGGATGGCGCGGCAGGCTTGGCTTCGATCTCTTCGATGCGCCGCGCGATCTTTTCCAGCCGCTCGGCCAGCTTGTCGTTGACAGCGCCATTGCCGAGTTCATCGATCTTGCGGGAAATCTCGGTCAGGAAGGAGGTCAGTTCCGGCTGGCTGGACGGGCGCTGCGAACGCTCCAGAAGCAGCGAAAGCTGATCTAGCCGCTCTCCCAATTGCGAGACGCTGCGGTCGGTAGACAGCTCCTCGATGCGGGTCGTCAATGCATCCAGACGCGCGCCGAGTGCGTCCGCTGGCTTTTCCTTTGCCTCTGCTGCGCGCTTCAGCATCTCGATCTGCGAGGTGAGACTTTCCAGCCGGTCTTCCAGACGCTCCGCCATGGAGGTATCGAAGGAGGCGGCCGCGCGGCTTCCCGTCGCGGATATCGCCCGGCTGATCTCGTCAAGACGCTCGTCCAGACCGGAGAAATGTTCGCCAAATGCCTGTTCGTTCGGCTGGATGTGACGGCCCAGCTGCTCGACTGCGCTGGCGATGGTCAGCAGCTTTTCTTCGAGTGCACGGACGGCAGAGGAATTGCCGCTCATCGAACCCAACTGACCCTTGATATCGTCCAGGCGGTAAGCGAGTGAAACGATCTCTTCCTGCAGCGGGGCGGTGTCGAAACCGCGCAGCGTGTCGTTGACGCTATCGAAGCGCTGCTCCATGCGGTGCATACTGTCTTCGCGCGCTACCTGATCCATCAGGCTGCGCAATTCCTCGAATTCGCTGCGAAGGGCCTGCGCATCCGGCAGGGAGCTTCCACCCATCCGCTCGATGCTGGCCGCCAGCCGCGCGACGTCCTCGCGAATATCCTCGGCGAAATCCTGGTTTTCGGCAAAGGAGCGAATGTTGCGCAACTCGGAACGCACACCCTGCATTTCGCGGGCAACGCCTTCGGTAATCTCGTGCTTCAATTCCTGACGCAGGCTGACCAGTGCTTCAGCCACTTCGCGCAGCGCCGCATCACCCTGACTTGGCGCTGGCGGTGCCGCGCGCTCGATACGGGCAGTAGGGCGTGGACGCGAAGCTGGAATAGCCGTTGAGGAGCGATAGTCACGCTCGACATAGCGGCGTTCATGGTCGCGCTCGCCAACCATGTCAGCGCCGCGCGCGGCCTCTACCTGCTGTCGCTCCCATCGGGCATCGAGCGCCTGCTGGCGCTGCCGGATTTCGTTGACCGGATCAAAACGCGGCTTTGCCGGCGCATGGGCCGGGCTATCCTGAAATGCGGGGCGATCGCGCTCGGAGCGCGTAGAATGATTGTCATAGGATGGGCGAGCGGCCTTCGCGCCCAGAAGATCCTCGATACGGGCTTCCAGGCCTTCAATGGTGCGGTTAAGCGCGTCCAGAGATGATCTGTCGTTTTGACGATGGGAATTCGATCGTAATCCGTTCATCTTCCTGCTCGCTTCGTCGTTGCCCGGTTTGCCCGTCTCGCTGCCCATGGGGCCGTGAAACACTGAGTTCTTGCTATTTGTTTGGTGGAACACCCCATGTGCGAAGCAGTCCGTCCACTAGGAACATTTCGCCATATTTGGTAAACAATTGGTTAACCATGTTGCGGCTTATTTAACTTTTTCTTCATATATCGAGGAGCAGTCATCTTTCAGGCCTGAAAACCCTGGTTTTCCCCGAGGTTTCTAAAGAATACACTGCCTTCCATATTTATCGTGAAAGCTATTTGACGTTTACGCGCACGTCAAATATTGTAAGCCCCATGTTGGTGCCGGAGCAGTCCGGCGAACGGTGCGGAGGATCATCGGTAATGCCTGTTTACAAGGCCCCAGTTAAAGACACCCTTTTCATTCTCAATGATGTGCTCGGCATAGAGCGCTACAACAATCTTCCCGGTTTTGAAGATGCCACGGCGGATATGATCGAGGCGATTACCGGTGAGGCGGCGAAGCTCGCCGAAGAGCAGCTTTTCCCGCTCAACCTGTCTGGCGACAGCCAAGGCTGCAAGCGCGCCGAAGATGGTTCGGTCTCTGTTCCCGATGGTTTCAAGCAGGCCTACGATGCCTATTGCGAAGGCGGCTGGACCGGCCTTGCCGTGCCGCCTGAATATGGCGGGCAGGGGCTTCCCTACACACTTCACGCCGCTATCGGCGAGTATATGTCATCGGCCAACCTGTCGCTGATGATGTATCCAGGCCTCACGCAGGGCGCGATCGCTGCCATTCTGGCGCATGGCTCCGAAGAGCAGAAGCAGACCTATCTGCCGAAGATGGTCGAGGGCACATGGTCCGGCACCATGAACCTGACAGAGCCGCATTGCGGCACCGATCTCGGCCTTCTGCGCACCAAGGCGGTGCCGCAGCCAGATGGCTCCTACAAGATTTCCGGTCAGAAGATTTTCATCTCTGCTGGCGAACACCCCATGACCAGCAACATCATCCATCTGGTTCTCGCCCGCATTGAAGGCGCACCGGAGGGAACCAAGGGCATTTCGCTCTTCATCGTGCCGAAATTCCTCGTCAATGAGGATGGCTCGGTCGGTGCGCGCAACGGTGTGGTCTGCGGCGCGCTTGAGCACAAGATGGGCATTCACGGCAATGCAACCTGCGTCATGAACTATGATGATGCGACGGGCTATCTCATTGGCGCGGAGAACAAGGGCCTTTCGGCCATGTTCGTGATGATGAACGAGGCACGCCTTGGCGTTGGCCTGCAGGGCCTGTCGGTTGGCGAAATCGCCTATCAGAACGCCGTCGAATATGCCCGTGAGCGCATTCAGGGCCGCTCTCTCTCCGGTGCGAAGGCGCCCGAGAAGAAGGCCGATCCGATCATCGTTCACCCCGATATCCGCCGCACGCTGATGACCATCAAGGCTTATAACGAGGCTAGCCGCGCTTTCCTTCTTTGGACCGCCCTGCAATCGGACATTGCCCACCGCGCAGCCGATGAAAAGGAACGCCAGACGGCGGATGACCTGCTTGGTCTTGTCACCCCCATTCTCAAGGGCGTGCTGACCGACAAGGGCTTCGACCATGCCGTGATGGCGCAGCAGGTGTTTGGCGGCCACGGCTATATCGAAGAACATGGCATGAGCCAGTATGTGCGCGATGCGCGCATAACCATGATCTATGAAGGTGCCAACGGCATCCAGGCGCTCGACCTCGTGGGCCGTAAGCTGGGCCTCAATGGTGGCCGTGCGGTCATGGCGCTCTTCAAGGAAATCGGTGATTTCTGCGAGGAAAACCGTGCCGATGAAAACCTGACGCTCTACACCAAGGGCCTCAAGAAGGGCCTGAACGACCTGCAGGCCGCGACCATGTGGTTCATGCAGCACGCCATGGCAAAGCCCGACAATGCCGGTGCCGGTTCCACCGACTACATGCACCTCTTTGGCCTCGTCGTATTGGGTTACATGCAGGCGCGCATGGCAAAGGCTGCCCAGGCGGCACTGTCATCTGGCTCTTCCTCAGACGAGGACTATCTCAAGACCAAGCTGGTGACGGCAAAGTTCTTCATGGAGCGGATCCTGCCCGAGACGGCATTGCGCAAGACGCGCATCGAAGCCGGTGCCGACACAATGATGGAACTGGCTGCGGAAGCGTTTTGACGGTGGAGCTTGAAGCCCTCTCATTGAAATGAGGGGGCTGCCTGCGCACCAGAAATTTCGAAGGCGCCCACGCGCCGACAGGGAGATGAGACATGATTGACGTTTATATTTACGACCACGTCCGCACGCCACGCGGGCGCGGCAAGAAGGACGGTTCGCTGCACGAAGTGCCTTCCGTTCGTCTGGCTGCAAAGACGCTGGAGGCGATCCGCGACCGCAACGGGCTTGATACCGCAACCGTCGACGACATCATTATGGGCTGCGTTGATCCGGTCATGGATGCCGGTGCCGTCATCGCCAAGGGCGCGGCCTTTGAGGCCGGATATTCTACCAAGGCACCGGGAATGCAGATTTCGCGCTTCTGCGCATCGGGTCTGGACGCCATCAACTTCGCAGCCGGCAAGGTTGCCGCCGGTTCGGATGAAATCGTCATTGCGGGCGGCGTGGAAAGCATGTCGCGCGTCGGCATGGGCATGTCGGGTGGTGCCTGGTACATGGACCCTTCGGTTAGCTTCCCGGCCTATTTCATGCCGCAAGGTGTCTCCGCCGATCTGATTGCGACCAAGTATGGCTTTAGCCGTGACGATGTGGATGCCTATGCGGTGGAAAGCCAGAAGCGCGCAGCTCACGCCTGGGAAAGCGGTTACTTCAAGAATTCCGTCATTCCCGTGAAGGACCAGAACGGCATCACCATTCTTGACCGTGACGAGCATATGCGCCCCGGCACCGACATGCAGGCGCTCGCCTCGCTCAACGCATCCTTCCAGATGCCCGGCGAAATGGGTGGCTTCGAGGCTGTCGGCATCATGGCGCACCCCGAAGTGGAGCGTATCAATTACGTTCATCACGCGGGCAATTCATCTGGCATCGTCGATGGTGCGGCTGCCGTGCTGGTTGGTTCCAAGGCCGGTGGCGAGAGCATGGGTCTGAAACCCCGCGCCCGCATCCGCTCCTTTGCCAATATTGGCTCCGACCCGGCGCTGATGCTGACCGGTCCTGTGGATGTGACCGAAAAGCTTCTGGCCAAAACCGGCATGTCGATTGCCGATATCGACCTCTTTGAATTGAATGAAGCTTTTGCGGCCGTGGTTCTGCGTTATCTTCAGGCCTTCGACATCAGCCACGACAAGATGAACGTCAATGGCGGCGCGATTGCCATGGGTCACCCGCTGGGTGCCACCGGCGCGATGATCCTCGGCACGGTTCTGGACGAGCTGGAACGCCGCGATCTCAACACCGCACTGGTCACGCTCTGCATTGGCGCGGGCATGGGCACGGCAACGGTTATAGAGCGGGTTTGATTGGGGCACGAGCATGGCGGGCTATCAGAACGAGACGAAGCGGCACTTCCAGACGAGGCGACTCGACAAGGACATGGCCGAGGCTGCTGAAGCAGCCGGTCACGTTACGCCTGCCGACAGCCACGCACGGATGAAGGCAGAAGGACGAGGACTGATCATTGTTCTCGCTCTGCTTGTCGTTCTGCTTTGCTACCTGCTCGGCGTCTTCGGTTAGCACAAGAAATTCAGGGAAGAGGAATCCCAAGATGAGCACTTACACCAATTTCACCGTCGAGACCGACGCAGACGGCATTGCCCTTGTGACATGGGACATGCCGGAAAAATCCATGAACGTCTTTACGGCGGAAGTCATGGAAGAGTTGAACGCAATCGTTGACGCCACCGTTGCAGATGCTGCCGTCAAGGGCGTGGTCTTCACATCTGGCAAGAGCAGCTTTTCCGGCGGCGCGGACCTGTCGATGATCAAGTCCATGTTCTCCTTCTACAATGAAGAGAAGGAAAAGGACCCGGAACAGGCAGCAAAGAAGCTGTTCGATCTGGTCGGCAAGATGAATGGGCTGTTCCGCAAGATCGAAACCAATGGCAAGCCCTGGGTTTCCGCCATCAACGGCACCTGCATGGGTGGTGCGCTGGAACTTTCGCTGGCCTGCCATGGCCGTGTCGCGTCGAATGCAAAGAGCGTCAAGCTGGCGCTGCCGGAAGTCAAGGTTGGCATTTTCCCCGGTGCCGGTGGCACGCAGCGTGTTTCCCGCCTGACTGATGCGCAATCCGCCCTGCAGATGATGACAACTGGCCAGTCGCTGACTGCGAGCCGCGCCAAGGCCATGAACCTCGTGCATCAGGTGGTGGAGCCGGATCAGCTGATCCCCGCCGCCAAGCAGATGATCAAGGATGGTCTGAAACCCGTCGCCCCTTGGGATGAAAAGGGCTTCAAGGCCCCCGGCGGCGGTATCTGGACGCCAGCCGCAGCCCAGCTCTGGCCTGCCGCCCCTGCCATTCTGCGCCGCGAAAGCGCTGGCAACTACCCGGCAGCACTCGCCATTCTGAAATGCGTTTATGAGGGCCTGCAATTGCCCTTCGACACGGCCCTTAAGGTGGAGCAGCGCTACTTCACGGAAATCCTTCGCTCCAAGGAAGCCTTCGGGATGATCCGCTCACTGTTCATTTCCATGCAGGAACTGGGCAAGGGCGCACGTCGCCCTGCCGGACAGCCCAAGAGCGATCTGAAACATGTCGGCATTGTTGGTGCAGGCTTCATGGGTGCTTCCATCGCTTATGTCACTGCTGTTTCGGGTCTTGATGTGACCCTGATCGACCGTGATGACGAAGCCGCCGCCAAGGGCAAGGCCACCTGCGAAGGTCTCGTGAAAGACTCGGTCGGCAAGGGCCGCATGACGCAAGAAGAGGGAGCAGCCATCCTCGCCCGCATCACGCCAAGCTCCGACTATTCCTCCCTCAAGACATCCAATCTCGTCATCGAAGCCGTGTTTGAAGACCGCGATGTGAAGAAGGGCGTTATCGAAGCCGTCGAAGCGGTTCTGCCGGAAGGTGCGAGCTTCGCCTCCAACACGTCAACTCTGCCCATTACCGGGCTTGCACAGAACTCCAAGCGCCCGAGCGACTTCATCGGCATCCACTTCTTCTCGCCGGTCGAGAAGATGATGCTGACGGAAGTCATTCTGGGCAAGGATACAGGCGACAAGGCGCTGGCCGTGGCGCTGGATTACGTTGCCAGAATCAAAAAGACGCCGATCGTCGTCAATGACACGCGCGGCTTCTTCGTCAACCGCTGCGTTCTGCGTTATATGGCCGAAAGCTATGACATGCTGATCGAGGGCGTGCCTCCGGCAATGATCGAGAATGCTGCGAAGTTCGCGGGGATGCCGGTAGGCCCGCTGGCGCTCAACGACGAGGTGGCGATTGATCTTTCCTACAAGATCCTGAAAGCCACCATCGCCGATCTGGGCGACAAGGCCGTCGATGGCAGACATATGGAACTGGTCAAGAAGATGGTGGAAGGCGAGGGCCGCTTTGGTCGCAAGAACGCCAAGGGTTTTTATGAATATCCCGCCAAGCCTGCCAAGAAGTCGCTCTGGCCCGGCCTGAAGGACATGTATGCGCAGAAGAAGCCTGAAGATGTTGATATGGAGGTGCTGAAACAGCGCTTCCTCGTTACCATCGCGCTGGAAGCGGCCCGAACGGTTGAAGAGGGCATCGTCACTGATCCCCGCGAGGCCGATGTCGGCTCCATTCTCGGCTTCGGCTTTGCGCCTTACACCGGCGGGGCTCTCTCCTATATCGATGGCATGGGCGTGAAGGTCTTCGTTGAGCTGGCGGAAAAACTTGCAGAGTCCTATGGACCCCATTTCACGCCGACACCGCTCTTGAAGGACATGGCCGCAAAGGGCGAAACCTTCTACGGACGCTTTGATCCTTACGGGAATGCTGCCCAGGCAGCGTGAAGCCATCGAGATCATCCAGTCGACAGGCCCTGCGGGGCCTGTTTTCGTATCCTGTCTGCTAGAACTTCTCCTCCCCTGCCGACGCATTGAAGACCATCGTCATTTTGCATCCTTTTTCCCGCTGCTGCGTTTGCAGGACAGTCACCGTCCGCACGCGATTGTCGCGTCGGGAATTGCTGTTTACCAATGAGGAAAATCGAATGAGGGCGCCAGTACGATCCCATGGTTTCGACAAGCCATCCGACCTTGAAGACGAGCTCTCCGAGCTTGACGAGACCTTGAGCAACGAGCCGAAACATCCGGCGCTGAGAGCAAGGACGCAGGACACGGCTCCTTCGCCAATCCAGCTGGAGCTTGACGATCTGCGCCAGCAAATCGCAGACATTCGCATCGACATCGAAAACCTCAAGGCTTCGAGATCGGCAAAGAGCCGCAAGAAAAACAGCGCCGCCTCGGACGTCGCCAACTGGCTGCCGGTCGTACGTTCGGTCGCCATCACATCATTGGCGGGCCGCATATTCGCGTCGTCACCCATCATGGCATTGCTTGTCGCGGCAGTCCCTTTCGCGCTTGGCCTGTCCGCAGGCTCTAGATAACCGCTGTGGCAGAGGGTAGGGCGGCAACCTGTCGCCACGCCCTCTGCCCACCCGTCGCATTTTAGATACAGGCGCCGAATGCGATGATTGCAGGTCTACGCTTCGCCTATCCACAGGGGCTTTCCAGCACATCCAAAAAACTGTCAAAAAAGTTTCGTCTGGTGCTTGCCATGGCCGAACAAGATGTTATAACCCCGCTCACTTCCGGGGCAGCAAGCTTCTCCGGCGCTTGAAAAAGCGAAGGTTCTCAAGAACCTGTAGTGCCCGGATAGCTCAGTTGGTAGAGCAGCGGATTGAAAATCCGCGTGTCGGTGGTTCAAATCCGCCTCCGGGCACCATTTAAATTCCTAAGTTGTTGTCGGTGCTTTACTCGCTACAAAATTCTTTCTGTTGCTGCTGAGAGTACCAGTTCTATTGCTGCCGCAACGTCGAGGTAGAGTGACCTCGTTGTTGCCTTTTCGAACTCTGCATGACTCTCAGTGCGCCATTAAGAGCCTTCGCATCTCGCAACGTGTCACCACGACGTCTTGTCGAGCTCCTGAAAATTTCCTGTTCAGCCACAGCGTGGCCGCGGAAGCGCCTGTCGCTGTCATGGACGCGCGAACACCTCCGTCGATTTGTGGCTTTCTGAGGCGGATGCCTTCCCAAGGCCAGAGAGTGCCAGAAATCATCGTGACATGAGGAGCAGCATCAATTCTCCTTTTTTTCCGCATCGGACGGTGTCTTATTCCGGCATCGCGGCTCATCCCCAACGCAAATGTTACCAGTCTATTAACAGAAAGCGCTCGCTGCGCACCTCCGGTAACGTGAGTTGTAACTAAAATACAACAGAGCGGCTCTTGTGTAGTTTCCAATATGCGGAAATTCGACATTACGAGGTTGCGAGGCACGGCAACTTTCTGTCTATTCGCAATTCGAAGCGGGGGGCATCTCCGAGATTGTTCCGCTTTGTAACGAAACATGACTGGAGGTCATTATGAACATCAAGAGCCTTTTGATCGGCTCCGCTGCCGCTCTCGCAGCAGTATCCGGCGCACAGGCCGCTGACGCTATCGTCGCTGCAGAGCCTGAGCCCCTCGAATACGTTCGCGTTTGCGACGCTTTCGGCACTGGCTTCTTCTACATCCCAGGCACCGAAACTTGCTTGAAGTTCGGCGGTTACGTTCGTTTCCAGACAAACTTCGGTCGCGATGCTTCCGGCACGTCTGACTGGGATTCGTTCACACGCGCTCAGTTCGAAGTTGACACACGCACAGACACCGAGCTTGGCGCTCTGCGCGGCTTCATCGGCTTCCGCGGCAACGCTGACTCCGGCGTTGGCGGTTCGCTTGCTGGCACGTCTGGCAACCAGGGTTCTGGCGTATTCGTTGACCAGGCCTTCATCGAGCTCGGCGGCCTGAAGGTCGGTAAGTTCTACAGCTGGTGGGACGATGGCCTCTCTGGCGAAGCTGACGTTCTCTCCACGAACGCTCTCTTCAACTCCGTTCGCTACACCTACGATGCAGGCTCTTTCTGGGCAGGCGTTTCGGTTGACGAACTTGAAGGCACAGGCGACCAGTTTGCATTCGACACAGGCGCAACTGTAGTTGATGGTGCAGGCAACGTATTCGGCGTTTATTCGCAGGAGCCTGACAACAACGTTGGTATCGCGCTCGGTCTGGGCGCTAAGCTCGGCGCAGCTACTTTGCAGTTGATCGGTGGCTATGACGTCGATCAGGAAGAAGGCGCAGTTCGCCTGATCGCGACAGCTGACGTCGGTCCTGGCACGCTCGGTCTTGCTGGTGTTTGGGCTTCCGGCGCAAACGCTTACTACGCAAACTCTGAATGGGCTGTTGCTGCGGAATACGCAATCAAGGCAACTGACAAGCTGACAATCACTCCTGGCGGTCAGTATTTCGGTAACGTGTCCGACTCGATCACTGTTGGTTCTATCGATGGTCTGGGCAACTTCGTGTCCACTGGCTCGGCAATCGTCACCAACGATTTCTCGAACCGCGACGCATGGCAGGCTGGCGTAACTGTTGATTACAAAATCACAGACGGCCTTTCTTCCAAGATCGCAGTTAACTACTACGACGAAGACGGCGCAGACGACGAAGTCAACGGCTTCGTTCGCCTTCAGCGTTCGTTCTAATCAAGCCTAGCTTGCTTTAGGAAATGGAAAACCCGGCCTTGAGCCGGGTTTTTCTAATTTAGTAAAAGCCAAAAAAGTTGGACAAATTCTGTTTTTGGTTGCAAGATATATGCGGTCAAATGGCGTGATCCACAGCGCTTAGCTTCGTCAGTTGACTCCAGTCAAGCCCCATCAACCACCCTTGGTTGATGGGGAGGACTCGTCACTCAGGCTGATCGCAAAAAAAAGCGGATCGCTACAAGCTCGCCATTAGTTCAATTCCCACTTTCCCAGATCCGCCACGTCGTGGACTCCGGGGTGTTTTTCATTGAGCATTGGCTGATAGCGGAGAGAATTGGTGTCGCGGTGGTGCGCATCGATATGGCTCATTGAAGCCTCTGGCGGCGTGTTTTCACGCAATAGCACTGCCAGCAAAATCGGGAACTGTTTTTACACGCAGTCTACTCGGCGTAAATCTCACCCGAGGACGTCACGATCTGCCATTTTCCATCGACATTGCTCATGGAAATCAACTTGCTTTCGTCGGGCAGCATTGAGCCGATCTGGACCAAGAACATTCCTGATTTGTCTTCAATGAGCGCACGCCCGTTTGAGACATGCAGCAGTTTGAACTTTGTTCCGCCGGGGAAGGGTTGCGATTTTCCTTCTCCAATGGTGTCCTGCTCGGCACCCGCAGTCGGGACGGTTGCCGTTGTCAGGGCGTCGAGGTTCATGTCAGGCGTTTCGTCCTGACCTTCAGAGGTCATGCCTTCATCGACATGGGGAATAATGGCGGCAACACCGCCACCTTCGCGCTGCGGAACATGTTTGAGAGCTTCCCAGCCAGCGCCACTGATGCCGAATTTGTCAGGGTTGAAAAAAACGTACCACGGAAGTGCCGCTGCAGCTCCGGCCATGATGATAAGGCTGGTGGTAAGAACCCGGTCGAAATCGCGGATCGAGCGTCTGCGCTGCGCATCGCGATCCATGCCACCCGGCTTTTTCGTGAGAAGATTCATTGTTAGGCTCCCCGTCGCTGCATGGGTGCTGGTTGGTTGTTGACCGGTGCGTTTCGAAGAGCGTTAGCGAGCTCCGCATAGGCATCGATCACCGTCGCATCACCGGGCGACTGCTTGAGAACATCGTAGACGAAGGGCACCTGCTTGACGGCCATGTCGAGTTCAGGGTCAACACCGGGTCGATATCCGCCGATGAGACGCAGATCCTTGGTTTCTTCGAAATTGTGAATTAGCGATTTGAGGCGCGAGACAAGCTTCTGCTGATCGGGCGTCCATGCCTTGTGGGAAAGGCGGGAAATGGATGCCAGCGGATTGATCGGCGGATAGCGACCTTCGTCGGCCAGAGAGCGATCGAGAACGATGTGGCCATCCAGAATACCGCGTGTCGAATCGGCGATCGGGTCGTTGTGATTGTCACCATCGACAAGAATGGAAATGATCGCCGTAACGGTCCCCGCGCCCTCGGCGCCTGGGCCTGCGCGCTCCAGAAGTCGCGGCAGTTCGGTAAAGACCGAGGCCGGATAACCACGGGCAATCGGCGGCTCGCCCGCTGCAATCGCGACTTCACGAATGGCATGGGCAAAGCGGGTGATACTGTCTGCAATGAACAGAACATTTTCGCCCTTGTCACGAAAATGCTCGGCAACGGTCATGGCAACCAGAGGCGCCATCTTGCGCAACATCGGGCTTTCATCGCTGGTTGCGACAATGGCGATTGATTTCTTCATGTTGTCACCGAGCGTATCCTCGATGAATTCGCGAACTTCGCGGCCTCGCTCGCCCACCAGCGCAATCACGACCTTGTCGAACGCATCGGCACGCGCAAGCATCGACAACAACGTGGATTTGCCGACGCCCGAACCTGCGAAAATACCCAGTCGCTGCCCCAGACACAGGGGCGTGAAAATGTCTATTGCCTTTACGCCAGTCCGGAAGCCGACCGTGACGCGGCTGCGCGTCATCGAAGGTGGCGGCAAGGTCATGACCGAACGCTTGTGCGGCCCCTTCAGCAAAGGCCCCTTGTTGTCGATTGGCTTGCAAAGAGAGTTGATGGTCCGTCCGCACCAGCTGTCATCGGGCTCAACGCGGAATTCGCCTTCCCGCAAGACAACGTCGTTGACGCCTATGGGATCGCCCGGTTCGATGGGGCAGACATAGATCAGATCGGGCTCAACACGGACGACTTCACCCAGATGCAGCCCGGCCGAGCTTTTGTGCACGACGAATTCACCAAGCCGCACGTGTTCCGAAAGTCCGCTGACCGTGTAGTGACCAGCGGCAATGGTTCGCACGCGTCCGCCGCGCGACATCGGCATACCGGCCACAGCCTGCGCTTCGATGATCTGCGCCAAGGCTTCCAGCTTGGGGAAAATATTCGGTTGGACCTGGGTTTCCATGTGTGTCAAGCGCCGTTACTGCCCGCCACCCAGCGTGCGCACAGCCTGTGAGAAGGAGTCCTCGGTGGATTTCATCATGGATGAAATGCCTTCGAAGGCCCGGTTCACCTGAATGAGCTGTGTCATCTGGTTGATGGCGTTGACGTTGGATTGCTCAACATAGCCCTGCATGACGCCGACCGAGGAATCGTTGACGACAGGCTGCGGCGCCTGGGAGAAGATAATGCCGCTGTTTTCATAGCGTACAAAACCCTTCGATGCGTCGGCGGTAAAGAGGCCAAGCTGCGCCACCGTCGTTCCGTTCTGGACAATGCGTCCATCGGACCCGACGGTCGGCTCTCCCGCTGCCGGGTTGAGCTGGATCGGGGCACCACCCGCATCAAGAACCGGATAACCCTGGGTGGATACCAGCTCGCCTGTGACAGCCATGGAAAAACGGCCGTCGCGCGTCATGACCTGACCGGCAGGCGTATTGATCGCGAACCAGCCATCACCCTTGACGGCGAAATCGAACGAGTTGCCGGTCTGGATCATTTCGCCGTTGCGGGTCGAAAGATAATCGTTGCCCTGCGTCACGAAGGCGATGTCGGCCTTGAGGTCGTTGCGCGTCTGGCTCATGACCTGGTCGAATTTGACCTCTGTTCCCCGGAAGCCGACAGTATTCATGTTGGCAATATTGTCAGCGATGGTGGTGAGGCGACGTTCCAAGGCGATCTGGGAAGAAATCCCGACATAAATACCAGATTGCATGTTAGTCTCCTGCGCAGAACCTGAGGAAAAGGCGCAGTGACGACACGGCAGCCTAATATTGGCTGAAACTATGAGTGTTTGCTTGTGCGAAGCTTTTGACGGGGAGCGCCCACTTTAAAGCGGCCGATTTACAGGCCCAGTGGCGGGGGCTTCAGGACAAAGTCTGCAACATGGACGCGCAAGCCAGCCTCGCACAAGGCATGTCCCATATCCCTGACATGCGAAATTGGCATCAGACGCGAGCTTCAGATGAACATTATTATCGGACTAGTCATAACCTTTGGCTGTATTATCGGCGGTTACATGGCCATGGGCGGTCACCTGGACGTGCTGGTGCAGCCATTCGAGCTCGTCATCATCGGCGGCGCGGGCCTGGGCGGCTTTATCATGGCCAATCCCATGAAAGTGGTGAAGGACAGCGGCAAGGCTCTCGGCGAGGCGTTCAAATTCGCTGTGCCGAAGGAACGTCACTATCTGGATGTGCTGGGCGTGCTCTACTCGCTGATGCGCGATCTTCGCACGAAATCGCGAAACGAAATCGAAGCTCACATCGACAATCCGGATGAATCCTCGATTTTCCAGCTTGCACCATCCGTTCTGAAGAACAAGGAACTGACCTCTTTCATCTGCGACTATGTTCGTCTCATCATCATCGGCAATGCGAGAAGCCATGAGATCGAAGCCCTGATGGACGAAGAAATCGAAACGATCCTGCATGACAAGATGAAGCCGTACCACGCCATCACGGCAATGGGTGACAGCTTCCCGGCGATCGGTATCGTTGCCGCCGTTCTCGGCGTTATCAAGGCCATGGGCAAGATCAACGAATCGCCCGCCGTCCTTGGTGGCCTGATCGGTGCTGCGCTCGTTGGCACCATGCTCGGGATCATCCTGTCCTACTCGATCTGTAATCCGCTTTCGGCTCAGATCAAGATCGTTCGCACCAAGCAGCACCGCCTCTACATCATCGTCAAGCAGACGCTGTTGGCCTACATGAACGGCTCCGTTCCACAGGTCGCGCTTGAATACGGACGCAAGACCATCTCCAACTACGAGCGCCCATCCATCGATGCTGTCGAGCAGGAGATGATGAACCCCGGTGGCGATCAGAAGGCGGCTTGATGATGGCGAATGCTGCACAGACAACTGCTTCGACGATGGATCCGGCCCTGCTCGCAAAGCTGACCGGCGGCCTTGGCGACAGCAAGCGGATAGCCAAGATCGGCACCGAGATAGGTCAGATCTACAGCAACTTCCTGCCTGATATCTTCCACAGCGAAACCGGCATCGCAATCGAGGTGGATTATATCGGTTGCCAATCCGGCCTGATGACGGATCTTATCCAGCAACTGGGCAAGGAATTTGCGGTTGCGGATTGCTCCTTGCGCAATTGGTGCCCCAATTTCATGCTGGGCACCGGCACGGCCTTCATCATGGCCTTGATGGAGCGCATGCTCGGTGCAGCGCCCGAGACCATCATGGAGCCGGAAGTTCGTGCACTCTCGCAAATCGAGCTCGATCTGGCCGCGTTGGTCATCGGGCGGGTTGGAGACGTGCTTCGCTCGGCTGTGAACGCGCCGGGCGGATTTGAAGCAACAGTTGAGCCGCCGTTCAACGGCAATGGCAAGAGCGCCTTCGAAGAAGCGATGGCCGCCCAGTTCGGTCTGATGATCCGTCTGAAGGTGGACATCGGTAAAGTTTCGTCCGAGTTCGCGCTGGTCATTCCACAACGTGCGCTCCTGAAGACCAATATCGTCGCGCCGAAACCATCTGCTCAGGCGTTGAAGAAGCAGGAAGAATGGGTGGAGATGATCTCCGAGCAGGTCAAGCGGTCCCAGGTGACACTGGAAGCGAGAATAAGGCTGCAAAGCCTGACCCTCAAGACCATTGCGCGTCTCGTCGAAGGCGACGTCATCCCGTTCAGGGATGCCAAGCAGGATGATATCTGCGTCGAAGTCAGCGCCAACGGCGCCAATATGTACAACTGCGAGTTTGGACGGGCCGGAGACAGATACACGGTCCGGGTCAAGAATAACGTCAGTACGGACGACGAAATTCTTCGACATTTGATGGGTTAAAACTTGAGCATGCCTTTTGCGAGGTATGGGCAGCTTGACGCAAGTTTCAAAGGGAATAATTAGCGCATGGCTACGAAAAAGACACCAAAAACCGACGATGATTTGCTGCCTTCGCTCGATGATACAGGCGATCTGGATCAGGCGATCGGCGATCTGCGCGGCGTGCTGAAGACTGATTCGGAAGGATCGCTCGGGGATTTTGGCGATTTCGGTGACTTCGGTTCGGACAGCGCCGAGCCTGTCGTCAACGATCTGGCCTCTTTCGGCGACGGAATGGACAGTTTCGGCGCGTCGGACTTCGGTTCCTCCGCCGCACCTTTGGCCGCTTCGCCATCGCCTTTGGGGAGTGGACTGTCGGATAATCTTGATCTGATCATGGATATTCCGATCGATGTTCAGATCGTTCTCGGTACCAGCCGTATGCTCGTATCGGGATTGATGGGATTGGAAGAAGGTGCGACAATCGCGCTTGAGCGCAGGATTGGCGAGCCGGTGGAAATCATGGTGAATGGTCGTTGCATTGCGCGCGGCGAAATCACCGTTCTGGAAGACGACGATACGCGTTTCGGCGTAAAGCTGATCGAAGTGATGAGTACCAAGAAAGCCTAATCCCTGTGGGGACGGAGAGGAAAGACCATGATGGACTTTGAGGATTTCGGTAACCCTGTGATGGGGAAACCGTTGTCTCAGGCTGATAAGGCCGCCGCCGTGCTGCTGGCGATGGGAAAAGGCGTGGCCGGAAAACTCCTCAAGTTTTTCACGCAGGCCGAGCTGCAGACCATCATCAATTCGGCTCAGACGCTTCGGGTCATCCCGCCTGACGAGCTTGCGCAAATCGTGGCCGAGTTCGAGGATCTCTTCACCGAAGGCACTGGCCTCATGGACAATGCCAAGGCGATCGAAAGCATTCTGGAAGAGGGTCTGACGCCCGAGGAAGTTGACGGCCTTCTGGGGCGTCGCACCGCTTTCCAGGCCTACGAAACCTCGATCTGGGATCAGTTGCAGGAAGCGGACCCGCAGTTCATCGGCAAGTTCCTGATGCGCGAGCACCCGCAGACCATCGCCTATATCCTCTCCATGCTTCCTTCGTCCTTCGGTGCCAAGGTGCTGCTGACCATTCCCGACGAGCAGCGCGCCGACATCATGAACCGTACCGTCAACATGAAGGAAGTCAGCCCCGCCGCGACGCAGATCATCGAAAAGCGTGTGATGGCCCTGATCACGGAAATGGAAGCAGAGCGCAACGCAGCCGGCTCCGCAAAGGTCGCCGACCTCATGAACGAACTCGAAAAGCCGCAGGTCGATACCCTGCTCAGCTCTCTCGAAACGCTCAGCAAGGAATCGGCAAACAAGGTCAAGCCGAAGATCTTCCTCTTCGAAGACCTTCTGTATATGCCACAGCGCAGCCGCGTATCCCTGCTCAACGATGTCTCGGCCGACATTCTCACCATGGCGCTTCGTGGCGCCACGGGAGAGATCAAGGAATGTGTGCTGTCCAGCATCAGTCCACGCCAGCGCCGCATGATCGAGTCGGATCTTGCAGTTCCAATGGCCTCGCTCAACACACGCGAAGTTGCAATCGCCCGTCGCGCCGTCGCACAGGAAGCCATCCGTCTGGCCAATTCGGGCCAGATCGTTCTCAAGGAAGCGCAAACGCCAGACTCTTCCGCAGCGGCCTGACGCCGCCCCGGATAGAATCTGTGGGGCCGGGCTACAACCGCTTGCGGGAGACCGGCACCACCTATACCCTTGCCATCAACGGCCTGCCGGTTCCGGCGGGCCTTTTTGTTCAGGGGACGTGTCTTGTCAGACGGCGAAGACAAAGAGAGTAAAACAGAAGAACCAACAGAGAAAAAACTTCGCGACGCGGAAGAGAAGGGTAACGTCCCGTCTTCCCCCGAAGCCTCTCTCTTTGCGTCGACGCTTGCTTTCTATGTCTATCTCGTCTTCTTTGCGCCGGACGGAATAAAGCGGCTGGGCGAAACGCTGGAAGACATCATCGAGCGGCCGGAACAATGGCGGCTGAACACCGCAGCAGACATGGTGTCCCTCGGGCTCCATCTCGCCAAGGAGATGGGCAGTCTTCTTCTGCCGGCGGGCGTCATGTTCATGGTCTTCGGCCTGGGGCAATCCTTCGCGCAAAATCTGCCGCAATTCGTTCTCGACCGGATCACGCCGCAGGCCTCGCGAATCTCTCCGGTTCAAGGGTTCAAACGCATCTATAGCGTCAACGGCCTGGTCAACTTTGCCAAGTCTCTTTTCAAGGTCGTCGTTGTTTCGATCATCATGGTGATGGTGCTGAAGAACGACTACTACCGGCTTCTCGATTCGTTGGTGACCGACCCCCACAGCATGATGGCGACGGGTTTCGAGATCCTGAAGAAAATGGTGATCGTCGTCCTGTTTTCGACCGGACTTCTGGCCGTTGCCGACTATTTCTGGGCCAACCATCGCTGGTACACCGAACAGAGAATGACGAAGCAGGAAGTCAAGGACGAGCACAAGCAATCGCAGGGCGATCCTGTGGTAAAGGCTCGTCAGCGCTCCATCGCGCGAGATCGCGCGCGGCGCAGAATGATGGACGGCGTGCCACGCGCAACGCTGGTCATCACCAACCCCACGCACTATGCCGTTGCCCTGCGCTACGTGAAAGAAGAAAGCGACGCGCCCATCGTCGTTGCCAAGGGGCAGGACCTGATCGCCCTGAGGATCAGGGAGATCGCGACAGAAAACGGCATACCGATTTTTGAAGACCCGCCGCTCGCCCGCTCCATGTTTGCGCAAGTCTCGGTGGATAGTGTCATCCCGTCAGTATTTTATAAGGCTGTGGCGGAACTCATTCACAAGGTTTACGCCGCGCGCCAAAACAAAAGACGGGTAAACTGATCAATATGAAAAAATGCTCATATTCGGCTGAAAGAGAAGAAATATTGGCTCGCGCAATCAGCCCTGTGGCTGCCGAGCTCCGACTGATCGATGCGGGAGATCTGATTTCTCTCCTGAAGTTCGAATATTACAGCAGCCTGGCCGACCTGGTCGATTCGGCGGCCGAACTCTATTTCCATCCCGGAACGGTCTTTTTCGGGATTGGCGGAGACTACAAGCTCGACTGGGATACCTATCCCTGCATTACGCTCGATCTTGAGATCAAGCCCAAGGGCGTGACCATTTATGCGCAGCTGATGCTGGAAAAGGATCGCGCAGGGGTCAATATCAACTACATAAACTTCCAGAACCCTTCGAGCGATCCCAACGAAAATACCGCGTTCCTGGCCGATAGCCTGCGCCACGCGACCTTTTATCGTTCCGCTGCACCCGCTGCCAGCGTCAGCCACTGAAAATTCGAGACATGCGCCAACCAGCTGCACATGTGATGCGGCTGGATGAGCATTGTCGTATCGATTTCTGAAAATGACACCGCCCCGACAGCTTCACGGCTGCCGGTGTGGTTCCGTTCTCAGGCGCTTTTGCCAGTGATGTAGTGAGACAGTCTCTGCGCTGCATCCTCGATCTGCGCCGGGTTTCGCAAGAAGCACGCCCGCAGGAAAAGTTCTCCGCCCGGACCAAAGGCAGTCCCGGGTGCGAGCCCCACACCGACCTTGTCGACAATATCGAATGCGGCCAGGCGGCTGTCCGTGACGCCATCGATTTTGAGGAAGGCGTAAAGTGCGCCATCGGGCTTGAGCGTTTCCACGCGGTTCGTGGCAATCAACGCGTCGCAGAGGATATCACGCGACCGCGTTGCGCGGGCGATGTTCTCGCGGATGAAGTCATCGCCATGGTCGAGTGCGGCAACAGCACCACGCTGCATGAACTGGGCTACGCCGGATGTGGAATATTGGATGAGGTTTTCAATCACCTGACCCATTTCCGGTGGCGCGACCAGCCAGCCCACTCTCCAGCCGGTCATCGACCAGTTTTTCGAAAAGGAATTGGCAAAGATGATCCGGTCGCCATCTTCCATGATATCGAGGAAGGACGGGGCGCGATGCGCACCATAGTGGTAGAGGGCGTAAATCTCGTCGGCGATGATCCAGAGGCCATGTCGGCGTGCCAGCGCCAGAATGTCCCGCAGATCTTGCTGCGTGGCGGTCCAGCCGGTGGGGTTGGATGGCGTATTGATGAACAATGCCCGGGTCTTCGGCGTGACCGCCTGTTCGAGCTTTGCGACGTCGATAGTCCATCTGCCGTTGGTGAAATCGATGCCAACTGGGACCGCCTGCGCACCGGCAACGCCGATAGCCGACACGATATTCGGCCACGTCGGGGTAAGATAGATGACGTCATCGCCTGGCGAGGTCAGTGCCTGCACGGCAAGCACGATGGCCTGCATTCCCGATCCCGTGACGTAAAAATGCTCCGCCGAAAGTTCGGCGGAGAAATGACGCCGGTAATATCGGCTCAGCGCTTCTCTTAATTCCGGAATGCCGCGTTGCCAGGTGTAGAAGGTTTCTCCGGCAACCAGTGCGTCTGCCGCAGCCTGTGCGATGAAGGCGGGCGTTGGAAGGTCACCTTCGCCCACCCAGAGCGGCAGCAGGTTTTCCCTGTCATGTGCGTATTTCTTGACTTCGACAATTCCGCTTTCAGGCGCTGCCAGCGCACGGGCACTCAGATTATCCAGTACAGACATGAAAAAGGCACTCCATTTCGAGTGCCTTCCATATCGCATCTGAGAGACGCGGTGCATGATATTGTGTGAAGAAACCACCTAATTCGCTGATGGGTCCCCCTATCCGGTTCGATCAGCGGGTCTTCAGCAGATCGCGAATTTCGGTAAGCAACCGTACATCTTCCGGTGGAGGCGCAGGGGCCTTCTTTTCTTCCACCTTCTGGCGCTCGACCGATGACCGCAGCTTGTTGACGCCCTTGACCATGAGGAAGATGATCCAGGCGAGAATGAGGAAGTTGATGACGACGGTCAGGAAGTTTCCATAGGCAAAGACAGCACCCTGTTCGCGCGCAGCAGCAAGCGATGTTGCCGTCACCTTCGACGACAATGGCAGGAAATAATTGGCGAAGTCGAACCCGCCGAAGACTGCGCCGACGATTGGCATGATCAGATCGTTGACGACGGAATCGACAATCTTGCTGAAGGCTGCACCAATGATGACGCCGACGGCCAGATCCATGACATTGCCGCGGGCAATAAACGTTTTAAATTCGTTGAGCATTTCGAAGTCCCTCTTGCAAACCCTCTCCTTGCCGACGTCTGGCGTGCGGCAGACAAACAATAACATTCAATTTTCGAATGTGCAGATATATGGCGAAAGAACCCGGTTGGTTCCATGATCATTAAACTTAATGACGAGACCCGGCCAATTCTCATTTCCCCATAATTGTCCTATGCTTGCACAAGAGGACAGGGGGGAGAGAACAGAAAAGTGCTTCCTGGGTGGGTCATATTCGGTTCGGCATTTGCCTATATCCTGCTGCTGTTTGCAGTCGCGAGTTATGGTGACCGCAAAAGCCGCCAGAAGCCTGTGTCGAGCAAGGGCAGGCCCATCGTCTACGCGCTTAGCCTCGCAATCTATTGCACCTCCTGGACCTATTTCGGCGGCGTCGGGCTGGCCTCGGAACGCGGCATAGAGTTTCTGGGAATCTATACCGGTCCTATCCTTGCGTTTACGCTTGGAATGCCGATCCTGCGGCGGATCGTGGAGCTGGCCAAGGCCGAGAAGCTGACGTCGATTGCCGATTTCATTGCGGCAAGATACGGCAAGAACCCCACGGTCGCCACGCTCGTCTCGATCATCGCGCTGGTGGGTGCTATCCCTTACATTGCGCTCCAGCTAAAGGCGGTTTCCAATTCGGTTGCGGCCATGGTCGATCCCAGCGACTACGGCATTGGCAGCGGCAACCTCTATTTTCTCGATTTGCCTCTGCTGGTTACCGTGGTCATGGCAGGCTTTGCCGTCATTTTCGGCACCCGCCATACCGACGCGACCGAACATCAGGACGGTCTCATTCTGGCGATCTCCATGGAGTCGGTCGTCAAGCTGCTGGCGATCTGCACCGTAGGTGTCTACGTCGTCTTCTTTCTTTTCGATGGGCCATCGCAATTGTGGCGGCTTGCTTCCGAAAACGAGCAGGTCGTCGAGGCGATGTCCTACCAGACGCCGATCAGCCGCTGGATCGTGCTGACGCTGCTGTCTGCCTTTGCAATCATTCTCCTGCCGCGCCAGTTTCATGTGACCGTCGTGGAAAACCGCACGCCCAACGAGTTGCGCATGGCGGGCTTCCTCTTCCCGCTTTACCTCATCGCCATCAACATCTTCGTTCTGCCGATTGCGATTGCGGGGCTGCTGACGCTCGGCGGCAATGGCAATGCCGATCTCTACGTTCTGCAATTGCCACTTGCCAACGAAATGCCGCTTGTTTCGCTCATCGCCTTCATCGGGGGCTTTTCTGCTGCCACCGCGATGGTCATCGTTGCCTCCGTCGCCCTGTCGATCATGGTGTCGAACGACATCGTCATGCCGATTTTCCTGCGCCAGAAACTGCTGAACCGGTCATCCCACCGTGATGATTTCGCCAAGACGCTGCTCAACATCAGGCGCACCGCCATTTTTGCTGTTCTGTTGCTGGGTTATGCCTATTACAGGGCCGCTGACAGCACCTCGGGGCTGGCATCCATCGGGCTTCTCGCATTTGCAGCTATTGCACAGATGGCACCCTCTCTTCTGGGCGGGCTGGTATGGCGGCGGGCGAATGCCCGTGGCGCAATCGCCGGGCTGAGCTCCGGCTTCTTCGTCTGGGGCTATCTGCTTTTTCTGCCGAGCCTCGGCGGGCCGGACAATTCCCATATAGCGGCCACCATCCTGAGTTTCCTGCTGCCCGGCACGACGGTTTTCAGCAATCCCGGTGCCGACCCGCTGGTGAATGCGGTAACGCTCAGCCTGCTGGTCAATTGCCTTGCGTTTTTGCTGGGCTCGCTGTCGCGCAATCCACGGCCGGTCGAGCGGATACAGTCCGGCATTTTCGTGAAGCGCCATTCCAAATCGCAATTTGCGACCCGTGGCTGGAAAACCCGGATCAGCGTTGGAGACCTGAAGACCGCGATTGCACGCTATCTGGGCGAGGAACGGATGCTGCGCTCGCTGGCCACCTACGAAAAAACCGCCGGGCGCAAACTGGAAGACGAACAGCCCGCCGACATGGCGCTGATCCACTTTTCGGAGCAATTGCTGGGCAGCGCAATCGGATCGTCCTCCGCTCGGCTGGTGCTGTCACTGATCCTGCAGAAGGTTGAGGACACGAGCGCCGATACGGTGTGGCTGCTGGATCAGGCAAGCGAGGCGTTGCAGTATAATCAGGATATGCTGCAGACGGCGCTGGCCCAGATGGATCAGGGCATTGCTGTGTTCGACAGTTCGCAACATCTGACCATATGGAACCGCCGTTTCCGCACGCTGCTGGATCTTCCCGAGCAATATGGCAGGGTAGGCCTGCCGCTGGTAGAAATCGTCGCCATGCTGGAAGAGCGCGGCGATATCGCAGCCGGTGAGCAGCGCAACACCATCGATCTCTTTCTGACCATGGACATGCCGTTTTCGCTGGTGCTGGCAGGTGGTGCCCGCATCATCGAAGTGCGCTCCAACGCCATGCCCGACAAGGGCATCGTTGCGACCTTCACGGATATTACCCAGAGAGTGGCCAGCGATCAGGCACTCAAGCAGGCCAATGAAACGCTGGAGCAGCGTGTCGAGGAACGCACGGGACAGCTGACACGGGTAAACCACGAGCTTGCGGAGGCTCGTGCTGCCGCCGAAGAGGCCAATATCGGCAAGACCCGCTTTTTCGCTGCGGCAGGCCACGATATTCTTCAGCCGCTCAATGCGGCGAGACTCTATTCCTCGGCGCTGGTGGAGCGGATGGGCGATTCGGACAACGGCTCGCTTGTCCAGAATATCGACTCGGCTCTGGAATCCGTAGAAACCATTCTGGGTGCCGTGCTGGATATTTCACGGCTGGATACGGGCTCCATGAAGCCACGCATGGCGTCCGTTTCCCTCAACGATCTGCTCAAACGTGTCGAGACCGATTTCGCGCCGATGGCGCGGGAGAGGAGCATAAAACTCGTCGTCATGCCGACCTCGATGACGGTGAAGTCCGATATCAACCTGCTGCGTCGTCTCGTTCAGAACCTCGTGTCCAACGCCATCAAATACACGATTTCAGGCAAGGTCGTCGTTGGTGTGCGCCGAAAGGGCAAGGAAGCCGTCATTCAGGTTTCCGATTCGGGAATTGGCATTCCCTCCTCCAAATTCCGGACGATTTTCAAGGAATTCGCCCGGCTTGAAGAGGGCGCAAAAACCGCCGCCGGACTGGGGCTGGGGCTTTCCATCGTCGACCGGCTGTCGCGTATTCTGCATCACCCGGTGCACCTGTCATCCATTGAGGGGAGGGGCACGACGTTCAGGGTTTACATGCCGCGCGAGGTTGCCAATGCCCGCGCCATCAAGACCGCGGAGCGACAGCCGCCGCAAGCGGTCGGTCAGCGGATGCAGGGCTTCCGTGTTCTGTGCATCGACAACGAGCCGAAAATCCTCGAAGGCATGGCGCTGCTTCTGTCCGGATGGGGCTGTGACGTCCTTCAGGCGGGGTCTTCAGGCGCAATCGAGGAGATGCTCTCAACATGGACAGTGGCGCCCGATATGATCATTGCCGACTATCATCTCGACGATACCGATGGTGTCGACGTCATCGTCTCGCTCAGGCGGTTTTATCAGCGGGATATTCCCGCACTTCTGATTACCGCAGACCGCACGTTAGAGGTTCGGGCACAGGCGGAAAAGGAAGGGATTACGGTGCAGCACAAGCCCGTGCGGCCAGCAGCGCTGCGCGCCTATATCAACCAGGTTTACAGCGTCGTACGGGCCGCTGCCGAATAGGCACGGAGAGCGCAAACAGGCCGAAGAAACGCAGAAGGGGCCGCCTGCATGGTGTCAGGCGGCCCCTTTTAATTTGCTGTCGCCATTCAGCTTATGCGGCGCGGCTGTAGCGATCCTGCTGCATGCTGTCCTGACCGATGCGGAAGCGTTGGACGAGGGTGAGCAGGGCTTCCACCTCTTCCGACAACATCTGTGTTGCAGCGCTGGACTCTTCGGCCATGGCGGCGTTCTGCTGCGTCATCTGGTCCATCTGGTTGACGGAGCCATTGACCTCCTGAAGCGCCGATGACTGGTCCTGCGTTGCCGTGGCAATGGTTTCGACATGCTTGCTGACGACGACGATCTGCTGGCTGATATCGGAAAGCACCTGTCCTGCTTCCTGAACCAGCTGCGCACCGGTGCCGACCTCATTGGTAGACTGGTTGATCAGCTTCTTGATTTCGCGTGCAGCATCGGCTGAGCGCTGGGCAAGTTCGCGAACTTCCTGGGCGACAACGGCAAAACCCTTGCCGGCTTCGCCTGCACGTGCCGCTTCGATACCGGCATTGAGGGCAAGAAGGTTCGTCTGGAACGCGATGTCATCGATCACCTCGATGATCTGTTCGATCTGCTTCGAGGCGCCTTCAATGCGTCCCATGGCATCGATTGCATTCTTGACAACGGTACCTGAGCTGTCTGCACTCTTCTGTGTGATGCGCACAGCTTCGTTGGCTTCGCGGGCGCGTTCGGCGGAGGACTTGACCGTAACCGTGATTTCCTCGACCGCTGCTGCTGTCTGCTCCAGCGATGCTGCCTGCGATTCTGTCCGGCGCGAGAGATCGTTGGACGATTCCCGCATCTCCATGCCGTTGTGCTGAATTGTCAGTGTTCTCGTGCGGATCTGCGCAAGCACATCCTTGAGGTTTGCAAGCGATGTGTTGAAGTCGGTACGAAGCTGCTCCAGGCGGCCGGAGAAAGGTGTGTCGATGTTCTGTGTAAGGTCACCCTGCGAAAGACGAGCAAGACCAGCGGCAAGCTGCGTGACGGCGAAGTCGATCTGACGATCAGTCTCGCGCTTTTCGGCATCATTGCGGCTGCGTTCTGCCTCTGCCTGAACACGCTCTTCAGCGCTGCGGCCTTCAATGACCAGCTTCTCATGGGCATTTTCGCGGAAAACTTCGAGCGCTCTGGCGATATTGCCGAACTCGTTCTTGTTCCTGGTATATGGGATTTCCGTTTCAAGCTTGCCTTCGGATAGGGATTCGACCGCATTCGTCAACAGGCCGAGCGGACGTAGTGCCCGGTTGATTGCGAAATAGCCAAGGATGCCGAAGACGAGCATGACGGCAAAGCCGCACCAGAGCACGATGCTGCCGAGGCCATCGATATGTCCCTGATAGACAGTCATCGGGACGCCGACGAAGAGAATGCCAACAGTTGCACCGGTCTTGGACAGCACCGGCATATAGGCCGTCATATAGTCTGTGCCAAACAGGGTCGCCTGACCGAAATAGGGCTCGCCCTTTGCCATTTTTGCATAGGCCGGGCTGTCGGCTGCCAACTTGGTTCCGACGGCGCGCTCACCCTTTTCGTTTTTCACGTTGGTTGAGATGCGAACATAATCTGACCCCTGGGCCTGGAACACCGTCGCAACGCCACCATTTGCAATGCCCGTGCGGTCAACCAGATCGAAATCCAGAAGCGTGCCGATGCTGGGGCGGTTGATGGATTTGAGCTCGCCATTGTCCATCGTGACTGTCGCGCCGCCGACCTTCATTTCATAGAGGATCGCCATGCTTCTGACAGCGCGCCTTGTGTCGAGCAGCGCGCTCTCCATAACGTCGTCCCTCAGACGCACATAGGTGGATGCGCCGACAGCAAAAATGCCTAGAAAAATAAGCGCGATAGTCAGACACACCATCTGAATGACTATCGATCTCGAAAAAAAACTCGCCATACATATATCCCCGAGAATGACCGAATGTGGCCATAATGCGGGAAAACCGTTAAAATTCAGGGAATATCAGTGATTGTAAGTATCGGTGATTATTCGGCTTTTTTAGCAATTTGATTTTGGTCAAATACCGGATATCGCTCACTTATTTGCAAAAAATGCTGCCTGACCTGTTTTACAGCTGGTCAGGTTTTTTGAAATTCCTGCAACCTTTTACACCTAAAATCAAGTTTATCGGATGTATCGAGTTGCATGCCGTCAGAGGCTCTGGCGGCTATTGGGGTTCTGCTCGGCTCTGTCCCGGTAGAGCGCTGCGCGTCCAAGCAACATCAGCGAAACCGGTGTCGTGATGGTCATGAAGATTCCAATGAAGATCTCATGAAAGACCGGGCGTTGGCCCGACACCGAAAAATAGATGATGGAGGCCATGACGATGCCGCCGGTACCCCAACTGGTGCCGAGGGTGGGGGCGTGCAGCCGTTCGTAAAAGCTTTGCAGGCGCGCAAAGCCGATTGTTCCGATCAACGCCAGAGACGAACCGAGCAGGATGAAGAAGGCCACGAGGATCGCGGCCCACAGAGGGAATTCGGCAGCTTCGCTCATTCTATCACCTCACCACGCATCATGAACTTGGACAGAGCAACCGTGGACACGAAGCCGAGAATGGCGATCAGCAGGGCTGCGGCGAAGTAGACATCATTCCCGGTGCGCAGTCCGAAAGTGAGGACCAGCAGCATGGAGTTGACATAGAGCGTATCCACGCCAAGCACGCGGTCTTGCGCGCGCGGGCCAATGGCGATGCGATAGACGGATATCGACATGGCAATGGCAAGGAACAATTGTGCGATCGAAAACGACCAGAAAAGGATAACCGAACTCATTCGAATATCTCCATCAGCATTTTTTCATAGCGGCTCTTGATGAGATTTTGCCAGTGCGCTTCGCTGACTTCGTCAAGGACGTGAATAAGCAGCGTTCCCTGGGAGGAGTTATACTCCAGCCACGCGCTGCCGGGCGTTGCCGTAAGGACGATGGCGAGAACGGCAAGGCCCATGGGATCGCGCAGGTCGAGCGGTATGGTCAGGAAGCCTGCTTTGACCTTGCGATTGCGCTGAAGCAGGATGATCGTGGCAACCGCAATGTTCGAGCGAACGATATCATAGAGCACGATAGCGGTGAGTTTCACCACCAGATGCCAGTTGCGAATACGCGGCTTCGGTGGACGAAGCGACGCCATAGCCCAGGACGCAACAATGGCAACCGCTGTCCCGAGCAGGAGATGACCCGGCGAGAAGCTGTTGATCGTCATCCAGAAGAACATCAGTGACAAGGTCAGCAGCGGATAGGGCAGGAACCGGGATCTCATGGTATGGCCTCCTGACTTCTTTCCGCGCGCGGCGCCGTCATCACGCCCTGAATATAACTTTCCGGAAGGTCGAGGATTCTGGCTGTTTCCTGCATGTAACGCATGATCGGCCCAGCCGCGATCGTCATTGCCAGTGTCATTCCCAGCAAAAGCAGGATCGGGGCGATTTCGATGACGAGAACCCGGGGCACCGTTCCTTCCAGCGATCCCCAGAAGGTACGGATCCCGGCGCGCGTCATGGAAATCAGGGCAGCAAGGCCCGAAAAGACGATAAGGAAGACAATCCACCAGGAAAGGGTTGATACAGTGTCATCAGCGCCCAGCCCGGACGGGTTGAGAATTGCCGACAGCATGGAAAATTTCGCGATGAAGCCGGAGAGAGGCGGCAGTCCCGCAAGAAGAATGCCGCAGGCAGCAAAGCAGGTGCCAAGCACGGCCATCGTGCCCGGCATGGTTACTCCAACCTCGTCTTCCTCTTCATCCTCGTCGCCTTCGCCGTAGGCTTCCATCGTGACCGCCAGAACGTTGGCACCGGCATCCTGGCCACGCTCCACAAGCTCGATCAGCAGGAAGAAGGCACTGATCGTCAGCGTCGAGGAAACCATATAATAGAGCGCACCGGCCGCCACCATCGGATTTCCGGTGCCCATCGCGGCAAGAAGCGTTCCTGAGGATACAAGCACCGAAAAGCCCGCCAAACGGCCAAGCGCCTGCGAGGCAAGAACGCCGATCGTCCCGAAGACGATGGTCGCGATGCCGCCGACGAGAAGCGCATCATGTCCGAACCCTGCCGACATCCCAGCCGTCTGTCCAAACAGCAGGAAGGTCAGACGGGCGATGACATAAATGCCGACCTTGCTCATGATGGCGAAGATGGCTGCAACAGGAGCTGATGCGGCGCTGTAAGCGGATGGCAGCCAGAAATTCAACGGCCACATGCCAGCCTTTACCAGAAAGGCTATGCCAAGGACGGCAGCGCCCGTTTCCAGCAGCATTCGCTGATCGGGATTGAGACCGGCGATGCGTTGCGCCAGGTCGCCCATGTTGAGCGTGCCCGTGACGCCATAGATGAGGCTGACGCCGATGAGGAAGAACAGTGCAGCGACCAGATTGATGGCGATGTAGTGCAGCCCGGCCTTGACCCGCAACTGGCCGGAACCGTGCAGCAAAAGGCCGTAGGATGCGGCAAGCATGACTTCAAAGAAGACGAAAAGGTTGAACAGGTCACCCGTCAGGAAGGCACCGTTGACGCCCATGAGCATGAGGTGAAAGAGCGAATGAAAATGGGCGCCCGACCTATGCCACTTGGCAAGCGAATAGATGAGCGCGGGCAGGGCCAGAAGCGCTACCAGCAGCACCATCAGGCCCGACAGGCGATCCGCCACAAGCACGATGCCGAAAGGTGCTGGCCAGTTGCCGAGCAGATATACGCCTGTCGAGATGACGGCGGCAACTTCGGTGCTGACCGTCGAATTGACTTCCATGAACAGCGCAACTGCCACGGCAAGCAGCACCAGACTGGAGACAACGCTGACAACCGCTTTGAAGTTACGCTTTCGTTCATCGATGAACAGGAGGATGGCGCCGGTGATCAGCGGCACCAGAATAGGTGCAACGACGATATGGGGAGGCAGGGAATTCACTTCGTTTCCCTCCCGTCGACATGGTCGGTACCCGTCAAGCCGCGAGCGGCCAGAAGGACGACGAGAAAGAGAGCGGTTGTTGCAAAGCCGATGACAATGGCGGTGAGCACCAGAGCCTGCGGCACGGGATCGGTGAGGGTGGAAGTGATGACGCCATCCAGCAAAAGCGGCGGCGCATTGGTCTTGATGCCTCCAACCCCGAAAATGAAGAGGTTGACGGCGTAAGAGAGAAGCGAAAGGCCGATGATGACCTGATATGTGCGCGGGCGCAGGATGAGCCATACACCCGAACCCGTCATCACACCGATGCCGATGGCAAGAATAAGTTCCATTACGCTTCCTCCGCTTTTGCGGCGTCTGGCGTACGTATCTTGTAGTTACGCAGCGATTGGTGCGCCAATGCTATAAGAATAAGAACCGTTGCTCCAACGACGAGCGCAAACACGCCGAGGTCGAAGAGCAGTGCGGTGGCCGTCGGCATTTTGCCGATATAGGGCAGCTCCGTATATTGGAAATAGGAGGTCAGGAACGGGTAGCCGAGGTACCACGAGCCCATGCCTGTGGAAGCGGCCATCAGCAGGCCGAAACCCATCCAGCGCAGCGGCAGGATGCGGATCCGGTCCTCGGCCCAGCGCGTGCCGCCCGCCAGATATTGCAACAGGAAGGCAACGGCCATGGTGATGCCGGCAGAGAAACCGCCGCCCGGCAAATCGTGCCCGCGTATGAACAGGAAAATCGAGAAGGTGACGATGACGGGGAACATCCACTGCATGATGATGGATGGCACCAGCAGGTAGTCGCGTACCGTGTCTCCCTTGCTCCGCTCGGGGCTTTCCGCGTCGAAGGCATTCTGTATCAATTGCTGCTCGGGCAGGCCGATACTTTCGTGTGCCGGGCGGAAACGACGCAGCAGCGCAAAGACAGTCAGGCCGACAATCGCAAGGACCGCGATTTCGCCAAGCGTATCGAAGCCGCGGAAATCGACCAGAATGACATTGACGACATTGGTGCCGCCACCTTGAGAATAGGCATTGTCCAGGAAGTAATTTGCAATCGTGTTGGGAACGGGCACCGTCATGACGGCAAAGGCAATAACGCTCATCCCGATGCCGCAGAAGACAGCCAGAAGGAAATCTCGTCCACGGCGAAGCTGTGCAGGGAGTTCGGTGTTGTTGTCGATCTTCTCCATTCTTTTCGGCAGCCAGCGCAGGCCAAGCAGGATGAGAACGAGAGTGACGATCTCGACAAGCAATTGCGTAATCGCCAGATCGGGGGCTGAAAGCCAGACAAAGGTCAGGCATGTCACCAGACCGGCAACGCCCAGCATCACCAGAGCGGCGAGCCGATGATATTTTGCCTGCCACGCGGCGCCCATGGCAGCAATCATGCCGATGCCCCACAAAATGGCAAAGATCGGGTCAAACGAAGTCACACTGGGCAGCGTCAGCGAAAACTGCGATGCGGCAAGCGGGGAAAAGCCTGCAATCAGGGCAACAAGGATTAACATGCGCAGTTGCGGCTGCAGACGGCGCGTTCCAAGCGTGCTTTCCAGCCAGCGCGCCCACTTCCAGGAGAGGGTAACCAGAATGCGCTCGAAAATGCGCTGGCCCCGCAAATGCCGGAAGACCGGCGGACCGTCCTCGCATCTGGAGAAATACCCGCCAAGCACGGCGTAGATCGCCACCCCGCCGACAAGCGCCACGAGGCTCATCATCAGCGGCACGTTGAAGCCATGCCAGATGGACAGGCTGTAAACCGGAGTCTGTGGTCCGAGCACCGACAGAACCGCCGAATGTAGGAAGGGGCCGATCGAAAGGCTTGGCACGATGCCGACGATCAGGCAGGCAAGAACCAGGAACTCGATGGGAAACCGCATCCAGCGAGGCGGCTCATGCGGCTTTGGATTGGGAATGTCATGGGGCGGCGGTCCGAAAAAGACCGTGTGAATGAAACGCAGCGAGTAGGCAACCGCAAAGGCGCCGGACAGGGTTGCGACATAGGGCAGGGCCTTGTCGAGAAGCGAATCCGCATGGGTTTCGACGGCTTCGGCAAAGAACATTTCCTTCGACAGAAAGCCGTTGAACAGGGGCACACCCGCCATCGCCGCACTGGCCGCCATGGCAAGCGTCGCGGTTGCCGGCAGGAAGCGATAGAGCCCGCTCAGACGCCGCATATCGCGCGTCCCGGTTTCGTGATCGATGATGCCAGCAGCCATGAACAGCGACGCCTTGAAGGTGGCATGGTTCATCATGTGGAAGATGGCCGCAACGGCAGCCAGGGGACTTCCCAGGCTTAGCAGTGTGGTGATGAGGCCAAGATGACTGATGGTCGAATAGGCCAGCAGGCCCTTCAGGTCCTGCTGGAACATGGCAAAATAGGCGCCGAGCAGCAATGTCGTGACGCCCGCAAAACCGACAAGCCAGAACCATTCCTGCGTACCTGCCAGAACCGGCCATAGCCGCACAAGCAGGAAGACCCCTGCCTTCACCATGGTGGCCGAATGCAGATATGCCGAGACAGGCGTCGGTGCTGCCATGGCATTAGGCAGCCAGAAGTGAAACGGGAACTGGGCACTCTTCGTCAAGGCGCCGATCAGGATCAGCACGAGCGCAGGGATATAGAGTGAATGAGCCCTGATCTCAGGACCCTTTGCGAGAATAGCGTCCAGATCGTAACTGCCCGCCATATGCCCAAGGATAAGCAGCCCGGCCAGCAGGCAGAAGCCGCCGATGCCGGTAACGGTCAGAGCCATGCGCGCGCCATCTCGGGCGGTTGCATTGTGATGCCAGTATCCAATCAGCAGGAAGGAGAAAACACTCGTCAGTTCCCAGAAGATCGACAGCAGGATGACGTTTCCGGACAGTACGATGCCGAGCATCGATCCCATGAAGGAAAGAAGAAAGGCAAAGAAGCGCGGGATCGGATCGTCCGAAGACATGTAATATCGAGCATAGAGCACGACCAGCAAACCAATGCCGGTGATGAGCACAAGAAACATCCATGCAAAGGCGTCGAGCCGGAGCGTGAAATTCAGCCCCAGTTGCGGCAGCCATTCGACATCATATTTGATGACCGCGCCGCCCTTGACGCTGGTGTAGAGAAACAGTGTGCTGACGAAACTGAAGAGAGCAAGCCCCCCAGCCACGGCAGCGGGAGCACGTGCGGCGCCATCCCTGGGCATTGCAGCTGTGATGATGCTGCCAATGAAAGGGAGGGCAATCAGAATAGGAAGAAGGACTTCAAGTCTCATAAAGAATGGCAATTTCTATGGCGTTAAATTTATCCGAATCCAGACCGCCAACGTCGCCACTTTCATCTATGGAATGAAAAATGGCCTTGGCACTTAAAGTTGTGTCGAAGGCGGGCCGCGTGGCGACACGATCCCTGAAATGACGGAGCCATGGACACTGGCGCGATCTTCCTTCCAGCCGATCCGGGATTGCGCGTCACCGAGTATCAGTGGATCGACAGGTGAAAACGAAGGCATCCCGTCATGATGAATGTGCTGGTGGAGAAACCGCACAAGGAGCTGGCTGTCACTTCCTGTTGAAGCCCGGGCGGACGATGGAATTGCTGCCTGCGGTTGAGACGTTCGTTCCAGCCGGTGGGGTTTCAGAACGGGCGACGCGCAGGCGTTGGTCTGAAAGCCTATGAGGACGAGAATGCCTGCGGCGAAGACACTGATCAGCCTTGTGGATTGAAGCGGAGCCCATCGGCTTTTCCCCATCCATGGCAAAATCATATCTCCTCAGTCGTCGTCGGCGTTTCGTTTAAACATCACCATGGAAGCGAATATCAGTGCTGCATTGTTTTTAGGGGAACGGTATTGCCATTGTCCAGCACGGCATCAAAAAAATCGGAAATCTTTTCCATAATTTACGATTCACGAATGAGTTATGTGCATGTTACATACTCGTTCGTACCAAATTGCAGCAAATTCTATCATTTCTAAGTCCAATGTTGATTTCTTAACCTTCAAGCAAGGAATTAACCATAAAGATTGGATGTATTTCACGGCGGAATGGGGATGCAACCATCTTCTTCCAGGCATGACGCCGCCCTGCCGTACCGGGACTGATCCGGTATTTCGTTGATTGCAGAAGGCTCAGCTATGTCGATGCGACACCGCTTTGGTGCGCAAACTCGTCAAATATCCCTGCGGATACTGGCATTCTCAATCGGTCATGAGCCGGGTTATCCGGCGAAGTTGTTGGGGACGTCGCTTGGGGCAGGAATTGCCAACAGATCAGTCGCGAAAGGCCACAGGCGGAAGCCTGGCAGGCAGATTGCGCTTTGCTGGTCTTGACCAAGACCAGTGCGATCTGCTGCGCCGTTACCGGACAATGCTCGAACCTCACGTCAAAGCTGGCCTGCGCGACCTCATGGTGCGCTTCCAGTCCATGCCCGACTGTTCCCCATCCTTCGAAAGCGAAAACCAGCTCGACCGGCTGCACGATCTTCAGACGGCACATTGGAGCGTGCTCACAGATGCGCGTTTCGACGCTGTCTATGCCGAGCGCATCAAGGTCCTGTCCGATACGGAAAGCCGCATGGGGCTCGACCCGCGCTGGCACGTTGCGGGTCATGCCGTTGTTCTGGAAAATCTGCTCGGCGGTCTGATTTCCGACAGTGCGCCGCGCTCACTGCTGCCCGGCACGCGCAAGCGGCAGAAAGAACTTGCAGAAGCCGTCAAGGCCGTCGTCCGGCTGGTCATGGTAGACACAGAGATCGCCGTGTCGCTCCGGTTCAACGAGATGCGCCTGCGCCACAACCAGGAACTTGCCAAGCAGCGGAACGACGATCAGTCCGATGCCAAACGGTTGCTGGGCGACGCGCTGAATGCATTTGCTGCCGGCGATCTGACGGCGCGCATCACGGGCGATATCCCGGAAGCCTATCGCGAACTGGCCGAGGCGTTCAACGCCGCGCTTGCAAAGATCGAGGCGTCGATGTCGGCGGCTCAATCCGGCATCGATGATGCCCGCGCCGCAACCGAACGGATGGCGGGCGAAGGCAAGGCCATGGCCTCGACTTCGTCGCAGCAGGCACAACGCTTCAGCAACGCCTCGGAAACCCTTGGCTCCGTCATTGGTGACGTCAGCACCAGCAGCGAACGCATCACGGCGGCTGAAAGCGCCGTCCAGCAGGCGCGCAATGCCGCGACTGCCAGCGGCACTGCCGTCGGTGAAGCGATCAATGCCATGGCCGGTATCGAACAGTCGGCAGAACAGATCGGCCGTATCATCGGATCGATTGACGAGATCGCGTTCCAGACGAACCTGCTGGCGCTCAATGCGGGCATCGAAGCCGCACGTGCGGGTGAAAGCGGGCGCGGCTTCGCCGTCGTTGCGCAGGAAGTGCGTGCCCTTGCCCAGCGTTCCGCAGACGCGGCGCGCGAAATCAAGAACCTCGTCAACGGGACCAAGACCCAGGTGGATGAAGGCGTTCGCATGGTCAACCGAACCCAGGAAGCCATCGGCGGCGTTGTCCGCCAGGTTTCGGACGTCAGCGAGATGATCGGCGATGTCGCACGGCGCACCGGTGAAAATGTTGCCAGCCTTCGGGATGTCGCCAATGAGCTGACCTCGATCGGCAACGACACGGACCGTTCGGCAACCCGCTTTACGGCTGCCGCGCAGGAAGCCGACGACCTTCATACCGTCATCCTGGAACTGGGACGGACGGTTCGGGAATTCCGCATCGCCCGCCAGCAATATGCTGCGGACGAGCCGGTTTCGACACACCACAGGCACAACGTACCGCCCTTACGTGAGGACCGCATGGACTACGGCTATGTGCACCAACAATTCAGACGCCAAGGAGTGATTTGATGGCAGGCAGGAAAGCAGCGCAGTCGACATTGAAACTGTCACCGGTGCTGGACCTCAATCAGGCATCCGTCTTGCACGGAAAACTGATGGAGATGAGGGGTGCCCCGCTTGCGGTGGACGCCTCCGAGGTCGAGCGCGTGGGCGTACAATGCGCCCAGGTTTTGATGGCTGGCATAAAGGCCTGGGAAGCTGACGGCAAACCATTCACTTTTTCCAAGGCATCCGATGCCTTTGACAAAACCCTTAAACTGATCGGCGTTGATATCGATCATATGCTCCCGAAGGAGATGTAGAAATGAAAAAGAAGGTTCTTACGGTCGATGACTCCCGAACGATCCGCAACATGTTGCTCGTGACGCTCAACAATGCGGGTTTCGAAACGATCCAGGCTGAAGATGGCGTCGAAGGACTTGAAGTTCTCGAAGGCTGCAATCCCGATGTGATCGTTACCGACATCAACATGCCGCGTCTCGACGGCTTCGGTTTTATCGAAGGCGTACGCCGGAACGAGAAATACCGCGCTGTCCCGATTCTCGTCCTGACGACTGAAAGCGACGCTGAGAAGAAAAATCGTGCCCGCCAGGCGGGAGCGACCGGCTGGATTGTAAAGCCGTTCGATCCTGCAAAGCTGATCGATGCCATTGAACGTGTAACTGCCTGATACGGGACCATCACGATGGATATGAACGAAATCAAAGAAATCTTCTTCCAGGAGTGCGAGGAGCAGCTCGCTGAACTGGAATCGGGTCTTCTGAAATTAAACGACGGCGACCGTGACCCGGAAACCGTAAATGCTGTGTTTCGTGCCGTTCATTCCATCAAGGGTGGCGCGGGCGCGTTCGGTCTCGACGATCTTGTGGCATTCGCCCACGTCTTCGAAACGACGCTGGATTGCGTTCGCTCGAACAAGCTCGAACCAAACCAGGAAGTTTTGAAGGTCATGCTGAAATCGGCTGACGTTCTGGCCGATCTGACCAACGCCGCACGCGATGGCGGCAGCGTCGAAGACAGCCGTACGCGCGGCCTCGTCAAGGAACTGGAAGCGCTCGCCCATGGCGAAATGCCGTCGGGCGCTGCGACATCGGAACCTGCTGCGCCAAAGCCAGCCGCAGCGCCGGCAGCTGCCGCGCCGCCAAAGCCAACCGACGACAGCGGCTTCCAGCCAGTTGCGTTTTCTTTCGGCGAGTTCGAAGACGATACCACGCCGTTGATGGAAACGCCGACGTTCAACGTCGTTTTCAAGCCGCAGACATCGCTCTACACCAAGGGCAACGAATCGGCCCTGTTGCTGCGCGACCTCTCCCGTATCGGCGAGATGAGCATCAACTGCGACATGAGCGCGCTGCCTGCCCTTGAGAACCTGGATCCGGAAACCGCATATTTCCAATGGAAGATTTCCATCAAGACGGACAAGGGTGCCGCCGGCATCCGCACGGTCTTCGAATTTGCGGAATGGGATTGCGATCTGGAAGTTTCTGAAGTCGTCGCAGAGACGCCGGAAGAAGAATTGCCGATGGTTCCGGTCCCGTTCGATCTTTCCGCACTCGACGAGGAAGTGAACGAGGAACCTGCCGTTCAGTCCGCTCCGGCTGAGGAGACAGTGGCTCAAAAGACGGTATCGACGGCTGTTGCCGCAACTGAGGTAACGCGCGCTGTTTCAGCCGCTGCCGAGAAGAAGGAATCGCCAGCAGCCGCGGCCGCGAACGCTGCTGCCGCAGCCAATGCGAGCGCTGGCCAGACGATCCGCGTCGATCTCGACCGCGTCGACCGCCTGATCAACCTCGTGGGCGAGCTTGTCATCAATCAGGCCATGCTTTCGCAGAGCGTGATCGAGAACGACACGACCGGCACTTCCGCCGTCAATATGGGACTGGAAGAACTTCAGCAGCTGACGCGTGAAATCCAGGATAGCGTCATGGCCATCCGCGCGCAGCCCGTGAAGCCGGTCTTCCAGCGCATGTCGCGTATCGTCCGCGAAGTCGCCGACATGATCGGCAAGCAGATCCGCCTGATCACGGAAGGTGAAAACACCGAAGTGGACAAGACGGTCATCGACAAGCTGGCCGAACCGCTGACGCACATGATCCGTAACGCCGTCGACCACGGCATCGAGACACCGGAAAAGCGCGAAGCCGCTGGCAAGAACCCTGAGGGCACCGTCAAGCTTACCGCCAAGCATCGCTCTGGCCGCATCCTCATCGAACTCCACGATGACGGTGCCGGTATCAACCGCGAGCGTGTGCGCCAGAAGGCAATCGATAACGACCTCATCGCTGCAGATGCCAATCTGACCGACGAAGAAATCGACAACCTGATCTTCGCGCCAGGCTTCTCTACAGCCGACAAGATTTCCGATATCTCGGGTCGCGGCGTTGGCATGGACGTGGTCAAGCGTTCTATCCAGGCACTCGGCGGCCGTATCAGCATCACGTCGCGTCCCGGTCTTGGCTCAACCTTCACCATGAGCTTGCCTCTGACGCTCGCCGTTCTCGACGGCATGGTGGTCACGGTCGCAGGCCAGACGCTGGTCGTGCCTTTGACGGCTATCGTTGAAACGCTGCAGCCGGAAGCCGTGAACATTCACTCCTTCGGTTCCAACCAGCGCCTGATCTCGATCCGCAACTCGTTCTGCCCTCTGGTGGACGTCGGTCGTATTCTCAACTTCCGCAACACCCAGGCCAACCCGGTCGAAGGTGTGGCACTTCTGGTCGAATCGGAAGGCGGCGGACAGCGTGCTCTGATGGTTGACGCCATCCAGGGACAGCGCCAGGTCGTCATCAAGTCGCTCGAAGCCAACTACACCCACGTTCCAGGCATTGCTGCCGCAACCATCCTTGGCGATGGCCGCGTAGCGCTCATTCTCGACGTGGATGCGGTGGTCGGTGCGTCTCGTGGCCAGTCGCTCAAGCAAGAGATGTCTCTTGCGGCAGCCGGTTGAAAGTGGTGAAGAATGACAGCCCATAAATTCAACGACTCACGCCAATCCCCGGACGAGGTGCTTGCCAGCGGAGAATATCCGCTGACACGCCGAGATCTGTCCGAAATTGCCGCGATGATTTATGCCGATGCAGGTATCTATCTGAACGACACAAAGGCTTCGCTCGTTTATTCGCGGCTGTCGAAACACATTCGTAATCTGGGATTGCCTGGATTCCGCGAATACTGCGCTCTCGTTTCCTCTCAGGAAGGAGCCCATGCTCGTCGCGAAATGCTCTCGCATCTGACGACGAACTTCACACGCTTTTTCCGCGAAAACCACCACTTCGAGCATATGCGCGATGAGGTGTTGCCTGGTTTGATAAACCGGGCAAAGGCGGGTGGTCGAGTCCGTATCTGGTCTGCGGCCTGCTCCGATGGCCAGGAGCCCTATTCGATCGCGCTGACGGTTCTTTCCTTGTTCCCGAACGCTGCCGATTACGACTTCCGGATTCTGGCAACGGATATCGATCCCAAGATTCTCGCTCAGGCGAGGGCAGGGGTTTACGATGATAACGCCCTTGAGACCGTTTCTCCGGCCATGCGCAAGCAGTGGTTCCAGGAGGTCGACGTCGGCGGGCGCCGCAAGCACCAGATCAGCGATAAGGTCAAAAAGTTGATCACGTTCAACGAGCTGAACCTGATGACGCAATGGCCCTTCAAGGGCGGTTTCGACGTCATCTTCTGCCGTAACGTGGTCATCTACTTCGACGAGCCGACCCAGGTAAAAATCTGGGCGCGGTTTGCGGGTCTGTTGCCGGAAGGCGGACATCTCTACATCGGCCACTCCGAACGCGTTTCGGGGGATCCGAAGGCGCTGTTCGACAATACCGGCATCACGACCTACCGCTACATCGGAAAATCGAGCGGGAGGAAAGCATGAGCGCGCCCGCGAGAGTTCTTGTCGTCGATGATTCACCGACCATGCGCGGCCTGATCTCGGCTGTTCTGAAGGCCGATCCCGATGTTCTCGTGGTCGGTCAGGCAGGCAATGCCATGGAAGCCCGCGCGGCCATCAAGGAGCTCAATCCTGATGTCGTGACCCTGGACATCGAGATGCCCGAAATGGACGGTCTCGAATTCCTTGAAAAGATCATGCGGCTGCGGCCCATGCCCGTCATCATGGTTTCGACGCTGACACAGCGCGGTGCCGGTGCATCTCTTGCGGCGCTGGAAATCGGCGCGTTCGACTGCGTCAGCAAACCGGCACCCGGCGATAGCAGGCCTTTCGGGGATCTGGCAGAGAAGGTAAAGGCTGCAGCCCGGTCCCAGCATCAGAGCTACCGCGTCACTGCGGCCGAAAAATCGCCCGCTCCGCAGCCCATGGCCGTAAGCGACTATCGCGTGGGCCGCAAGATCGTGGCGATCGGTTCGTCGACCGGTGGGGTTGAGGCTCTCATCTCTGTCCTGCAAAAATTTCCGGCCAATTGCCCGCCGACAGTCATTACGCAACACATGCCGTCCACCTTTACCAAGAGCTTTGCAGAGCGTCTCAACCGGCTCTGCGCGCCAGCGGTGGAAGAGGCAACCGACGGGGCAAGGCTGCAGACCGGGAAAATCTATCTCGCACCCGGTGGAGAGCGGCATTTGCAGGTCGTTAATCATTCCGCACCAAGTTGCAGGCTATTGGACAAGGAACCTGTTAATGGCCATCGTCCATCGGTAGACGTCCTGTTCGACTCCGTGGCGGAACTGGCTGGCCGCAATGCCGTTGGTGTCATCCTGACCGGGATGGGACGCGACGGTGCTGCCGGTCTGCTGAAAATGCGCCATGCGGGTGCGCGTACCGTCGGCCAGAACGAGAAAACCTGCGTCGTTTATGGAATGCCGAGGGTCGCTTACGAACTTGGTGCGGTTGAACAACAGCTTCCGCTCAATGCCATTGGCGAAGAAATTCTGAAACTTACTGCTGCCCGAAAAGAAGGTTCTGACTAATGTCTCTTGCAGAAAAAATCAAAGTTCTGATCGTTGACGATCAGGTCACCAGTCGTCTCCTGCTCAGCGATGCGCTGACGCAGCTCGGCTTCAAGCAAATTACTGCTGCCGGCGACGGTGAGCAGGGAATGAAGATCATGGAGCAGCAGCCTCATCATCTGGTGATCTCGGACTTCAACATGCCGAAGATGGACGGTCTTGGCTTCCTGCAAGCGGTTCGCACAAACCCGACCACCAAGAAGGCTGCCTTCATCATTCTGACCGCACAGGGTGACCGCGCGCTCGTTCAAAAGGCCGCACAGCTCGGTGCAAACAATGTTCTGGCCAAGCCGTTTTCCATCGACAAGATGAAGGCAGCTATCGAAGCCGTATTCGGATCCTTGAAATGAACGAAACCGCAGCCAAGCGCGTGCATATAATCCAGGGCGAGTACAAGATCGCCAATGATCCTGACGTGGTCATAACGACCATTCTCGGCTCGTGCGTGGCTGCGTGTCTCAGAGACCCCGTTGCGGGCGTCGGTGGCATGAACCATTTCTTGCTGCCGGGTACGGGGGGTATGGGGGGTGGAGATGCAACCCGTTATGGGGTGCATCTCATGGAGTTGCTGATCAACGGCCTGCTCAAGCAGGGGGCTCGCCGTGATCGTATCGAAGCCAAGATATTTGGCGGAGCAAAGACCATTGCCAGTTTCTCCAACGTTGGAGAGCAGAATGCCGCATTTGCGGTACAATTTCTGAAGGATGAAGGTATCCGTCTCGTCGGTTCTTCGACGGGTGGTGAACAAGGCCGCAAGGTGGAGTTCTGGCCGGTTTCCGGACGCGCGCGCCAGCATCCGCTCAGCGGTGCCGAAACGCAGACGACGGTTGCGCTGGAAAGACGTCCAGCACCAGCACCAAAGCCCGCGGCCAGCGACATCGAGTTTTTCTAAAGCGGGACTTCCCGTTCCATTATTGTTCAATTCCGGACCGAAACGAAGGTTTCCGGTCCGCCGTTATGGCCACGGAGTATTTTATGCAGATCGCCGAGCACGCGGAATTTTCAGCCTTTGAAGAAGCTCTCCCCGACGTTTTGATGCGGGTGGTTTCCGAGCTGCATGACGTAGCCTATCTTATTGAACGTATCGAGCCGCAATTGCTCGAAGCGACGAATGGCGCGGTTACCACCGAGGGAATGCGGTTGATGCAGGGTATCGATCTTGCGGTTCAGAAGGCCCGTGGCCTTGCCGAGTTCATCGATACGATCACCGGCTCTATCCCCCTGGACTGGGTGGTGGATGTTTCGACCGCATTGAGCCTCGTAAAGCTGGCGGAGATGCAGAAAGCCCTGGGTGCGGGAATGCGTCACGGACATTCACAGCCTCTCGACAAGGCTTCCGGCGATTTCGACCTGTTTTAGACGCTGATGGCAGGCTGCGGCTATGCCTCGTCTGTGAATACGCGAACATCCAATTGATGAAAGGGGCTGCTACGCAGCCTCTTTTTGACTTTTATATGCTGAATTGTGGGCACTAAAGCATCATTTTCATGCAAGTAAAGCGCCGCGCAAGCTTCAAAGTATTAATCTGACCCCAAATTCTTACAGACAATGGTTTGTTGCCATTCGGCACGCCTGATCCGGGGTTCTGATTTATGAATAGTGTCTCAAACAGTGCCTTTTCCAGCGCTTTGCTTCCAAACCTTCTGGAGCTGGCGAGAACGCAGCGTCTGGCTCTGTCGGATGTGATGAAGTTTGCGGAAGACTTCAGCGGGCAAGGGCGCCTCCAGGAGGCTGCTGCCCTTTACAAGACATGGTTGGCATTCAATCAGAATCATCCAGCTGTGCACATGGTGTATTTCAATTTCTCGGTTCTGCTGCGTCAGCTCGATGATCTCGCGGGCTCCATCAATGCCATGCAGGCGGCCCTGAAGATCGACCCTATGTTTGGCCCCGCCCACATCAATCTGGGTCGCGCCTACGAAGACAGCGGCCTTGCCACAATGGCAATCCAGCAGTGGCAGAGCTTTGCCAACAGCGCATCGGAAACGACAGCGGACCGCGTCTCATATCGGGTGATGGCATTGCAGCACATCGGCCGTGTCATGGAAAATGCGGGGCTTCTGGAAGATGCGGAAACCGTGCTTTGGCAGGCCATGGAAATTCGTCCAGACAAGCTCGAGACGGGACAACATTGGAGCGCCATTCGCCAGCGCCAGTGCAAATGGCCGGTTCTTACGCCCTCGACGCACGTTTCCCAGCGCCAGATGATTGACGCGATGTCGCCTCTCACGCTCGGATGCTACTCGGACGATCCGATGTTTCAGCTCGCCCGCGCCCATGATTACAACAAGGGTTTCGTCGGTCGCCTGGACATCAACAAAATCCCCCGCCCGAGCGTCAAGCAGAAGACCGGTACGGGCGCTCGCCTGCGCGTCGGCTATGTCTCGTCGGACCTCAGAGATCACGCCGTTGGTTTTGCGCTGCGGGAAGTTCTGGAACTGCATGACAAATCGAGCGTCGAAATCTTCGCCTATTACTGCGGAGACCCCGTTGCGGTGGACGAAACGCAGAGCCGGATGAAGGCCGTCGTCGATACCTGGCGCGAAATCGGCGCTCTGACGGATGAGGCTGCCGCACGCCAGATTGCTGCAGACGAAATCGACATTCTTATCGACGTCAATGGCTACACAAAACATGCCAGAACGAAGATCTTCGGTTATCGCCCAGCACCTGTCGTGGTCAATTTCTGCGGCTATCCGGGCTCCATCGGCAGTCCTTTCCATCAGTATATGATTGCTGATGCGCAGATCGTGCCTGTTGAAAGCGAAATCTACTATTCGGAAAAGGTCTTACGGATTGCTTGCAACCAGCCAATCGATCGCAAGCGGACCATTGCCGAAAAGCCGACGCGCGAACAGGTTGGTGTCCCCAACGACGCCTTTGTATTTGCCTGCTTCAACGGAATGCAGAAAATCAATGCCAGCACGTTCGGCCATTGGCTGACAATATTGAAGGCGACACCGAACAGCGTGCTGTGGCTGTTGAGCGGAAACGAAAAGGCCGATGCACGGCTGCGTCAACTGGCCGTGGAGGCAGGCATTGCGCCGGAGCGCCTCATCTTCGCGCCAAAAGCCGGCAATGCTCAGCATCTAGCGCGTATTGCCGTCGCCGATCTCTTCCTTGATACGTTCCCATACGGTGCTCATTCCACCGCAGCCGACTCGCTGACGGTTGGATTGCCCGTCCTGACATTCCCTGGAAAGAGCTTTGCGGCCCGCTTCTGCAGCAGCGTGGTGGCGGCAACCGGTGTGTCAGAGCTTATCTGCGAGGGCCCACAGGATTATGTCGCCAAGGCAATTGCCTTTGCAAAAGACCCTGAGACCTTAAAGGTTCTCCGCGACAAGCTTCAGGCCAACCGGGAAACGAGCGCACTGCGTGATATTCCAGGCCTCGCCCGTCGTCTGGAAGAGCTTTACTGGCAGATGCAGGGCGATGCGGAGCGGGGTGAAATACCCGTGCCGGACTTGCGGAATCTGGATGTCTATTACGAGATCGGTGCCGAACTCGTCATGGAAAATCTGGAGTTTGTCGATGAGCAGACCTACCGGGCGCGGTATCTGGAGAAACTGCGTGAATGGCACGCGTTTTCACCCATCCCGTTTGATAATCGCTTGTGGACGCCAGAGGCCTCCGCTAGGGCTTGAGAAACGGGAATCGACTGTCACGCACGTGATGGTCGTAGGGAGCAGATTTCGGTTTGCTTTCAGGCGCCTCAAAGGCCGTGGAAGCAGACCGTTGCAAAAGCACAAGGCAGGTTGCGAGTGTCTCAGTCCAAGAAGATTGCTATTGTCGGCGCCGGGCTTTCCGGAGCAGTGATTGGTCGCGAGCTTGCGCAAGCAGGTCATCACGTCGAGATATTCGACAAGCGAGATCACATTGCCGGCAATTGCCACACGGAACGGGACGCTGAGACAGGCGTGATGGTGCATGTCTATGGTCCGCATATCTTCCACACGGATGATGCGGAAGTGTGGGACTACGTCAACCGCTATCAGACCTTCATGCCCTACAAGAACCGTGTGAAGACGACGAGCAGGGACCAGGTCTTCTCCCTTCCGGTCAATCTCCACACCATCAACCAGTTTTTCGACAAGACATTCAGGCCGGACGAGGCGAAAGCCTTTATCGAGGATCAGGCCGACAAATCCATCGAGGATCCGCAGACCTTCGAAGAGCAGGCGTTGCGGTTTGTCGGGCGCGATCTCTATGAAGCTTTCTTTGAGGGCTACACCCAGAAGCAATGGGGTTGTTCACCGAAGGATCTGCCAGCGTCGATCCTCAAGCGCCTGCCGGTGCGTTTCAATTATGATGACGACTACTTCTTCCACAAGTTTCAGGGAATGCCTGAAACGGGCTATACGCCCATGGTCGAGCGCATTCTCGATCATCCCAATATAAAGGTTCATCTTGCCCGCAACGTTGGGCGCAACGACGTGAGCGGATACGACCACACCTTCTATTCCGGTCCGCTGGATGGTTATTTCGATTATGCGAACGGACGGCTTGGTTACCGTACGTTGGATTTCGAACGCTTTACCTATGAGGGCGACTATCAGGGTTGCGCCGTGATGAATTACGGGGAGGTTTCCGTTCCCTATACGCGTATCACCGAACACAAGCACTTCTCGCCGTGGGAGCAGCATCGCGGCTCGGTCTGTTACCGCGAGTTTTCCAGAGAATGCGGACCCGATGATGTGCCCTACTACCCCATCAGGCTGGTGAAGGAAAAAGAGCAGCTTGCGCAGTATGTTTCGCTGGCCAACCAGGAGACATCCGTGACCTTCGTCGGCCGCCTCGGCACATACCGCTATCTCGACATGGATGTGACCATCCGTGAGGCGCTGGATACCGCGCGTCTTTTCCTCTCTCTTGCGCAGGGCGACGCTACAATGCCGTCCTTCTTGAATCCGCCCCTCTGAGAAACGCCGAAACCTCTCATCGCATCGCTCGACGCTCCCCGTAAGGGGAGTGCTCTCAATTGCGCCTCTATCGTCCCCAAACACCGGGGCCCGGGTGCGCGTCATAACGAGAGACGGCACAGCTTCGCACAAGCAACGAAACCTAGGATTGCCCCTGGAGAATGCCGACCTTGGCCGAGAGCCATGAGGCATTCATAGGGACACCGCGGACGGAAGCACGCATCTTTGTTTCCGCTCGTTACCGGGGCTCTTGAGCTTCGCTGGTTGTTTCAACGTTTGTACTCGCGATGAAGGCCGGTAAATGACTTCTATCATCTCTTCCTTTGCTCCAAGTCAGATCAGCAAAATGACGACTTCGGCGCTTTCGGCTTGGACTACGGAAGACATGGCCGAGCTTTCGACCGAGCAGATCAAGGCCTTGTCCTCCAGGCAGATCAGCGTTTTCTCATCGCAGCAGATCGCGGCTCTCGATGTTGAAGATCTGCGGGCAATGAGCACGGTGCAGCTCAGTGGGATTTCCACCGGTGGCATGGTCGGATTGACACTCGACCACATTGCTGCGCTGGACAGGATTTCGGTCGCAAGTCTGGGGTCAGGGCAGATCGCTGCACTCGCGACAAGTCAGGTAAAGCACCTGTCGACAGCGCAGTCCGAAGCTCTGACACCCGCGCAAATAGCCGCCATGAGTTCCGACCAGATCGCGGCTCTCGACATTGAAGATCTTGTCCAATTCTCGACAGCTGACTTTGCTGCAATATCGTTGAAAGGCATAGAAGGCATCGGGGCTCGACATGTGCGCGTGTTCAGTGATGAGCAGATCGCGGCCTTGAGCTCCAGGGCCATTGCAGGAATGCGAACCGAAGCGGTGGCCGCTTTGTCAGAAACGCAAATTGCTGCCCTAAGCACCGCTGCGATTTCCCGATTGACGACCGATCAACTGGTTAAGCTTAATACAACCCATTTGAGCGCCTTGACGTCGGGCCAAGTTGCTTCGCTAAAGGCTGCTCAGATCACGGCGCTCAGTCCAGACTATGTTTCCAAATTGTCCGCATCGGGTATTGCCGGTCTGAGCACCGCTTCCATTGCGAGCCTGAAGCCAGAACAACTCAGTGCCATGTCAGTGGCGCAATTCGCAGGCCTGACGACCAAGCAGATCAGCGTTCTCAAGTCGTCTCAGCTTGAAAGTCTGCCGACCACCCATGTGGCCGCGCTTTCGACTGGACAGATTGCAGCATTGAGCAGTCGGGCGATACCGGGTCTGACGACCGCACAGGTTGATCTGCTATCTGCCGCGCAGGCAGAGGCACTGACGCCCGCTCAGGTTAAAGCAATGAGTGCATCGCAGCTTGGAAAATTCACAAAGGATGAAATAGAGTTATTTTCGACTGCGGATATAGCCGCGATCAACCCAGGCACATTTGCGGAACTCGGCACTACGACCATAGGCTCGCTGACAACGGACCAGATCGCGGCGGTTGGTGCAAGCGCTTTCTCTAAGATGACCGTAGACCAGTTCAGTGCACTCAGCAGCGGCCAGTTGGGTGCGCTGACCTCCACGCAGATGGCATCTTTGACGTCTCTCCAGGCGTCGACACTCTCGGCTGCCGAGGTTGCGTTTCTTTCCACCTCTTCATTGACTGCACTGTCTGGGAAATCCATCGTGGGCTTTGCGCCAGACGTTGTCGCCACATGGACGCCTGACCAGATTGCCGCACTGCCCACGAGCGCGATTGTCAAGCTTACGTCCAACCAGATCGCGGCTTTGTCGACTGGGCAGGCTGCAGCACTGACTTCACTACAGATCAGGGTCCTCAGCTCCGTCCAGATCGGCGCGCTGAGTGCTGATGCCATCAGCGAATTCACGTCGGAAGAAGTCGCCGCGATTTCCACCAAGGCGATTTCAGCACTGAAAACCGCTGCTGTAGCCGGTCTGTCGACATCGCACATTGTTGCACTCAGCGGTTCCTCCATTGCAGCCATGTCGTCCGATCAGTTCGCCGCCTTGACGTCGGATCAGCTGGCGGCTCTGACGTCGAAGCAGCTGAGCGCGCTAAAGACAACGCAGATAAAGGCTTTGTCCTCCGAAGCACTGTCGGGTTTTTCGACCGATAAGATCGCGTCGCTGAGCACAGCTGCGATCGCGGGTCTTTCGACGTCCCAGTTTGCTGCCTTGCAAACCGACAAGATAAACGCCCTGACTTCCGCGCAAATAAAGGTGTTGAGTTCGGCGCAGCTGGCTGTGCTCGGGACCGACGATATTGCCAAATTCTCCACGGCAGAGATGGCCGCGATCAATTCGAAAGCGATTGTGGGGTTGAGCGCTGAAAATATTGCTGCGCTCACAGCGGATCAAATGAAGGCGATCAACACTCTGGCTGTTTCCGTCTTGACGACAGCGCAGATCGGTGCGCTGACGTCGACGCAGATCGCTTCCTTGTCGTCGAGCCAGGTGTCTGCGCTGACATCTGAGCAACTCGCCGTGCTGGACAAGGCTGATATTTCGTTTTTGTCAAACACTGCCATTGCCGGTTTGAGCGCCAAGGCCATTACCGGAATGGCGCCAACCGTGGTCGCCTCGCTGACAACGGCGCAGACCGCCGCATTGAGCGCAGGCGCTATCTCGAAGATGTCAACCGACCAGATTGAAGCCTTGACCAAGGATCAGGTCGCCGTCTTGACGACCGCCCAGATCAAGGGAATGAGCTCAAGCCAGATCGCAGCTTTTTCGACGAGCGCCATTGCAGCCCTGACATCGTCCCAGATCGAGTCTATCCCAACCAAGTCGCTGGCCGGTTTGACTGCAACTGATATCGGCGACATGACAAGTATACAGCTCGCCGCGTTGACGACGTCACAGATTGCGACGTTGACCTCAAGCCAGCTTTCCGGACTAAAGTCCGAGGATATGTCTGCGTTTTCGATAGACGACATTCGCGCCATTGGTGCAGGCGGCATCAGCGGTCTTTCGACCGATGTTATCGCCGCCCTGAACAGCCAGCAGATTGGTGCGCTCAGTGCTGCCGCCATTGGATCGCTAACATCCGATCATGTCACAGCGCTTTCCACTCAGCAGATCGACTGGCTGACCACTACCCAAATTGCGGCGATGAAGTCGACACAGACAGCGGCGCTCGGTGTTGAGGATATCAAGACATTTTCTTCTCAGGATATTGCCGCTCTCACGGCCCGGGCCATTGCCGGTTTCCGCACAGGCGTCATTGCTTCGATTGATAAGGAGCTCATCCCAGCATTCTCGACGGCTTCGATTGCAAGCCTCAGCACAGACCAACTCAATACTCTGAACTCCGAGCAATTTGCCGCGATGACGACGCGCCAGATTGCATCCTTATCTTCCGCCCAAGCAAGCGCGATCACCCCAGCCATCCTTGCATCGCTGTCTTCGGGACAGATCGCTGCACTGGGAAGCGTGGCGGTGACCAACCTGACGGGTACTCAAATTGCGGCATTGACGTCTGCCCAGTTGTCGAGCCTCTCTACGTCACAGATAGCCGCTCTGAGTTCCGCGCAAGTCAACGCACTGAGCACCGATCGTTTTGCTGTTCTGTCGACAGACCAGATTGCGGCAATCAGCACGAAGAGCATTTCGGGGCTTTCCTCCAAACAGATCAATGTGCTGACGACAGGTCAGGCAAGCGCTTTTACGAGCCTGCAGATCAAGGTCCTCAGTGAGGATCAGATCGCGGCATTTGGAAGTGACGACATCGAGACTTTCACGACCGCGGAAATCAGCCTAATCGGATCAGCTGCGATCATCGGCCTGTCAAGCGCGACCTTGGCATCGCTTTCGACAGACAAAATTGCCGCCATCAACGCAGACAGCTTTGCTGGTCTGACAACGAGGCACATCGCATCCCTGAGCAATGATCAGGTCGCTGCCTTGACGACAAAACAACTGTCAGGTTTGACTGCCGGCCAGGTCTCCGTTCTAAGCACAGCCGATATCATTGCACTGACGTCAAAAATATCAGCTTTCAGCGCGGTCGGGATTTCCGGCCTGACGACGACACAGCTTTCAGTCTTGTCCACTTCGCAAGTCGAGGCTTTGACGAGTGTTCAGGTTGGGGCGCTCACGGCTAGCCAGCTCGGGGCGCTCGGTCTGAATGGCATCGCCAAATTCTCAAGTGAAGATATCGGTGCGATAAGCGCCGACGTCATTGGCTCTCTGCCAACGAGCACGATTGCCGGGCTGACGCCAGACCAGATATCGTTCATGAGCACGCAGGCTATCGCTGGCATGACACAAAGCCAGATATCAGCGCTTAGTACGGGTCAGATCGCGTCGCTTGGAACCAAGCAAATTGCTGCATTGACGTCCTTGCAGGTTGCTGCACTCGGAACCGACGACCTTGTATCCCTAAAAGATTCTGCAATTGGCGCAATTACTTCATCTGCCATTTCCGGTCTGTCGACGGAAACATTGAGCCAACTAACCGGCACGCAGCTTCTGGCGATCAATACAGCGGCGATACCGGGCCTTTCCAGCCGTCAGATAGGCGCCCTGACATCAGGTCAGATCGCGTCCCTGTCAAATAATCAGATTACAGCGCTGACATCTCGACAGGTTTCTGCTCTGGGAACTGTCGGTGTTGCCGCGCTCAATACCAGCCAGATATCGGCCTTGAGTTCCAACGGCATTGTCGGGCTATCGACAGACCAGATCGACACGCTGACCGTCGCGCAGGCGGAAGCATTGACGGCTGAACAGGTTGCAATGTTCAGCTCTGGCCAGGTCAGTGCCCTAGGCACCGACGATCTTGCACGCTTTTCATCGAAAGAAATCGCGTCGCTGTCCAGCAGCAGCCTCGCTGGTCTGTCGACAGCGAAAATTGCTGCCCTCGATCCTTCGCTCATCGGGGCACTGTCTTCCATTGCCATCCCTGGTCTGTCAACGACACAGCTTGCGTATCTCAACACAGCTCAGCTTGCTGAATTGAACCCGGCTCAGATCGGAGCGATGAGCTCCAGGCAAGTCGCTGCGCTTGGAACTGCCGGAATTACGGCGTTGACGTCGAACCAGATAGCAGCGCTGAGCACAGCCGGTATCCCTGGCCTCACTGCCGAGCAACTCGGTGCCCTGGCGACCGACAAGCTTGAAGCACTCACAACCGCCCAGGTTGCGGTTCTGAATTCGGAGCAGACGGGTGCCCTTGGGACCGAGGATCTTGCGGTCTTCTCGAAGGCGGAACTTGCGGTGCTCTCGTCGAGTGCTGTCCTCGGCTTGTCGACAGCCGTTCTGGCAAGCCTCTCGGCTGACAGGCTTGCTGCACTTGGAACCGCCAGCCTCTCTGGACTGTCGAGTGGACAGCTTTCGTCGCTGACGACAGAGCAGGTTCAAGGTCTCAGCACGTTGCAGGTTGCCGCACTCAGCTCCAAGCAGCTTGCTTCACTTTCCACGGCAGGTGCAGCCGCCTTCAGCCCCTCGCAGATTGCAGCATTGAGTTCGGGAGCGATAGCAGGTCTGACAACGGCGCAGATCGCTGCTTTGTCTGTGGCGCAGATCGAGGCTTTCAACACCGGACAGGTCGCCGCCTTGACGTCAACGCAACTGAGCGCATTCGGCACCGAAGATATTGCGGCGCTTTCGACCGAAGAGCTTGCGGCCCTGACATCGAACGCCATCGCAGGACTGTTACCCGGCACCATCGCTGCTCTGCCTCTCGAACGGATCTCTGTTCTTGGCACCGCGAGCATCGCGGGTCTGACATCAGCTCAGATCTCCGCGCTTACAACGCAGCAGCTGGAGGCATTTTCGACGGCTCAGATTGGGGCTCTGGGCTCCAAGCAGATCGCAGTTCTGGGAACGGCCGGTGTTGCGGCCATGTCTCCAGCGCAGATCGCGGCGCTCAGCACCTCTGCGATTGCGGGGCTCTCCAGCGCACAGATCGACACGCTTTCCAGCGACAAGGTAGAGGCTCTGACCCCAAGCCAGATTGCCGCACTGACCTCGGTGCAGCTCTCGGTTTTCGGTGTGGATGATATCGACCTCTTCTCCACCGACGATCTGGCGGCCATTCCTGCGCACGTCATACAAGGGCTTTCTACGGCAGCGCTTGCAGCAATGCCCGCGAGCAAGATTGCGATACTCTCGACATCCGCCGTCTCGGGCTTGACAAGCGATCAGATGAAAGCCCTGACAGCCGATCAGGTGGAGGCGTTCACCAGCGATCAGGTGGGTGCGCTTGGCTCAAAGCAGATGGCTGGATTGAGCCTCGATCACCTCAAGTCTTTTACGAAAGCTGAAATCGGTGCCATCAGCGCCGGAGCAATTGTCGGCATCAGCACTGCAATAATGGCTGCGCTGCCACAGGATATCGTGTCGGCGCTGTCTGCCAGCGGCGTGTCAGGACTTTCCACCGCGCAGGTTCGCGCTCTCACCGTCGATCAGCTCACGGCGCTTTCGCCAACGCAAGTTGCCGCATTCACCTCACAGCAGGTCGCGGCCTTCAAGGCGAGCGATCTTCCGACATTCTCGACGGCACAGATTGCCGCTATCAGCGCCGCTGGCATGGCTGGCATGTCGAGCGATCAGGTCGCTGCTCTCAATCTGGAGCAGCTCCACGTCTTGACGACGTCGCAGGTCAATGCGCTGACGTCATCGGCCGTTTCCGGGCTTTCTGCAGAAGAACTCGAAACCCTGAGCGCTGCCCAGATCGCCGCGATCAGTTCTTCGGCCATAGGAGGGCTGACGACCGAATTTATCGGCGGGCTTTCTGCCACAGAACTGGCACGTCTTGGTACTGCGGGTATTTCCGGCCTGACCGGCAAGCAGGTCGCGGCCCTGAGCAGGGATCAACTGGACTCCCTGTCGACGGCGCAGATTGCAGCCTTGAGCGCGGACGGCCTGTCCGGTCTCACGACGGAGGGAATGTCGACTTTCTCGGCCTCCGAAATCGCGGCCATCTCAGCCTCGTCAATCAGGGGTCTTTCAACCCAGATCATCTCTCGATTGACGAACGCAGAAATCCAGGTTCTGACGCCGGCACAGATTGGAGCGATGGGCTACAACCAGATCGTCGCTCTCAGCACATCGCAGGTGGATGCGCTCACGACGGCCCAGCTGGGCGGGCTGAACGCCATCCAGGCGGCGGCACTCGGTACCGAAGACATCAGCCTGTTTACGACAGAAGACATTTCCGCACTGGGTACAAGCGCCGTATCGGGCCTGACAGCCGGTGTGATAGCAATACTGACGACAGCTCAAAGCGAGGCATTGACCCCTGGGCAGGTCAATGCGCTGACGTCAGGGCAGGTGGCCGCCCTTTCCAAGGACAATCTGGCGAAGTTCTCGACCGCCGATATTGCCGCGTTCAACTCGTCCGGCGTAACGGGTCTTTCCACGGACACGCTTGTCAGCCTGTCCAGCGATCAGATCGGGACACTTATGGGCACACACATGGGATCGCTGACACCGGCTCAGATTTCAGCGATCATTTCCGTCTATGTCGCAGGCTAAAAAACGGAGCGCGAGCGTCTTCCTCTAAAAGCCCTACGGGAAACGCTCGCGCAAGCTTCGCCGTCTAGTTTGGTATCGGGACCAGAAGGTCTTGGACTCTTTGAATGACGGTGCGGGACAGAATGAATCTGTTAAATCAATTCCCTCAGGTTTTTAAAAACTTCGCGGCCCTTGGGCAGACGCGGCTTTTGGTGCTGGGTGGTGTGGGCGTTCTGTCCATGGCGATCATTCTTGCAGCTGCGCTCTATGTGAACAAACCTGCTTACGAAACACTTTATGTCGGCCTGGAAACGATGGATCTGAACAAGATCAGCATCGCTCTTGCGGAGTCGAACGTCGATTTTCAGGTCGGTGCCGATGGAACGAGCCTGCAGGTTCCCGTCGGTATGACCAGCAAGGCGCGGCTTCTGCTTGCCGAGCGGGGGCTGCCAGACAGCGCCAATGCCGGTTATGAGCTGTTCGACAATGTCGGTTCGCTCGGCCTCACCTCATTCATGCAGGAAGTTACCCGCGTTCGTGCGCTTGAAGGTGAAATCGGTCGATCGATCCAGCAGATCGACGGTATCGCAGCGGCACGTGTCCACATCGTGATGCCTGACGTCGGAAACTTTCGTCGTGGCGAACAGAAGCCGACCGCATCGGTCATGATTCGCGCAAGCGCAGCTGCTGGCCGCAAGGCTGCTTCGTCCATTCGTCACCTTGTCGCCTCGGCTGTTCCCGGCCTGGAGGTTGACGACGTGACGCTTCTCGACTCGACCGGCCAGCTGCTCGCATCCGGCGACGACGTTGGAAACGGTGCACTCAATCGCTCCCTGACCCTGTCGCAGAATGTACAGCAGGAGCTCGAAACCAAGATCGACAAGGCGCTGGCGCCATTTCTTGGCATGGACAACTTTCGCTCGACCGTTACGGCAGAGCTGAATACCGACAGCCAGCAGATCCAGGAAACCGTTTTCGATCCCGAATCGCGTGTCGAGCGCTCCGTGCGCACGACCAAGGAAGACCAGAAGTCTCAGGAAACCACGCCGGATACGGCAGCAACGGTAGAGCAGAACGTTCCGCAGGCCGCGCCGCAGGGCGGTGGTGGCGGTCCGAAGTCTTCTGACGAATCGGCCAAGAAGGAAGAGCAGACCAACTACGAAATCAACTCGAAGACCACTGCGACAGTCCGCAATGGCTACACGGTCGACAAGATTTCGGTGGCGGTCGTCGTCAACAAGGGTCGCCTTGCCAAGATGATCGGTGAACCCGCCGATCAGGCAAAGGTTGATGCTTATCTCGCAGAAATGCAGAAGATCGTCGCTTCGGCTGCCGGTATCTCTACGGATCGCGGTGACGTGGTCACGATCACGGCCATGGACTTCCTTGAGACGCAATTGCTGGATCAGGCAGTCGCCGGCCCGGGCTTCATGGAAGTCATGAGCCGCAACTCCGCAGGCATCATCAACTCGCTGGCATTCGTCGCTGTTGCCTTCCTGGTTGTCTGGCTCGGTGTCCGTCCGATCGTCCGCTCCATGTCTTCAGGTTCTGCTGCTACCGCAGAACTCGGTCAGGAAGCAGCAGGCCTCGAATTGCCCGACTTCTCGCCGGGCCTGGGCGGCGGCGCTGCCGCTGGCGGCCTCATGGACGGGTTCGGTGCGGATTTCGGCTTCGACAGTACCGACGACCTTCTCTCAGGCGACAGTGGCGAAGGCGACTTCAATCGTCGGGTCCGCGAAGGACCGGAGCGTCGCCTGTCCCGCATGGTGGAAATCAGCGAGGAAAGAGCCGCCAAGATCCTGCGCAAGTGGGCAGTCGAGAAAGCAGCATAAATCAAAGGCCGGGTTTACCCGGCCTTTGTCGTTTTATCTCTTGCATCACGCCAAGGCACATGTACTGTTTTGATACGGAATTTACCATTTGTTCATCAGTTGGACAATTTACGTTGGAATAATGAAATCAGCGCTGTCCGATACCGAGAACATGAATATGCTCTTGGTTGCATGACAAGGGACGAAAATGCGGGGATGTCGTCGAATGACGATGGTGTTTCGCGTAGCCTTTCCTAAAATGCGTTGATTCGGTCACCAGGGACGCGGTGCTGCTCGAAGGGGTTGCGTTTCTGAATGGAAATGATTTCCATCCCGGTTAAATGATCTCCGAAAGGAGAATAAGAGGGCGTAGGCTATTGAAGGTGGATGTTGATGTTCGCAGGCTGTCGGTCGCGCCGTTTGATAGATCGGTGAAGGCGTTGCCGCGCGATCAGCTGATCCGTAACATTGCAATTGCGGCTTCTGACGGCAACGTTACAGCTGCAGTGGAGATGATTGCGTCTTTTGCCGGAGCTTCGCACTATCTTCTGGCGCGCGAGGACCTGCTTCAGGAAGCCGGCCTCAATTTCATCATCACCTCTGACTGGCCTTTCGATCTTGTTCGCCGGTTAGGGTCTGAACTGACGAACAATCAGAATCGTGTCAGCGAGATGGAGAAGTGCCTAGCGCTTCTCAAGCCGCGGATGCTGTTTTTGCCGGAAGATGCCGTCATTCCCCACGGGGTGGACCGCAAATATTGCTCATTGACCTTCTGCGTCGGTCGGGTCCGGTTTTCACTTTTGCTGCTTTTTGCGCAAGAGAATGTCCCTGTCGATGATCGCCTGCGTGAGGCTGCCATGCTGACGGGTTATTTTGCCAGCTCCGGCATCGTCGCCGAATCGCGCGTTGAACGTGACATCGACCTGACGGAACGCGAGCTTGAGTGCCTTTTCTGGATTGCAGAAGGCAAGACCAGCGACGAAATGGCAACCATTCTAGGCATTTCCCGCAATACCATCAATAATTACATCACCAGCGTCATGCGCAAGACCGCAACCAAGACCCGCTCGGAAGCGATTGCCTACGCGGTTCGCAACAATCTCGTATGAGGGTCGTTCGGATGGGGTACTACAAGGAAACGGATGGGTCGCTGCTGGAACCGGGCGCGCCTGCGCGAGCGGCAACCGCCGCCAGCCGCTCTGACCTGTTTCCACGGTTGGTAGCGATGCAGCGCATACTGGGCGCCAAGAATTTCGTCGTGCTGCGCGCCGTTGCCTCAGGATTTCCGAACAAGCGAAAACTCCTGTGCGAAATGGAAAACTGGGGCATGAATGCGACCGAGCAGAGTGCTCGGCTCGTTCACGTCATGGGAGAGCGTCTGCAGGAGCATCTCGAGCGCTCGCTCCTGCCTGTCATCTGGAAGAGTGAGAGCGGCACCGGGTTCTCCGACATTCCCGACGTTGCTGCCTTGATGCTGAGGCTTTCCAACAGCGACTTGTCCTATGCCGGACTGGCACTGCCGGTGCGACTTGGTACCATCGGCAACGGCTACGTGGTCTTCTGTGGCGGCAGTCTGCTTCTCGACAATGAACTTGTTCTGGAACAGCACATCAAGTGCACGGAGATCATGGTTGACCTGCTTGCTCTGGACGAGCGCCGCGTCACGCCTGCGGAATCCTTGAGCGAGCGTGAAGTGGCTTGCCTGCAGCTGGCAGGTGACGGTCGTATCAGTGAAGAAATTGCGGTAAAGCTCGGTCTTTCCGTTCACACCGTGAACGCTTACCTCGGCTCCGCCACCATCAAGCTCGATTCGGTCAATCGCATCCAGGCAATCGCAAAGGCGATCCGCATGGGGTATATTCACTAGAGCGATCTCTTTCCGCTGGCTAAACGCGCTGCGCCAGCAGAGGCTGCCGACGCGCTAACGCTTGGCGCGTCCGCTAAGGATCGCGCCGACCTCGGGCAGACTTCAGCGGTGTCTTCGACTATCGGACCATGAAAGGTTCGGTGCGCGGGGGAAGTGCCGGGACATCAAAGTGATCCGGCTCAATGCCAGCCTTCGCCTTATCGATCATCGTAACATAGGCGGCCTCGAGATGACGGCAGAACCGCTCTGCGTCAAACAGCGGCATCCTGAAGCGATTGGCGTCGATCCGGTCGCGAATTTCCTGAAGTGGCGCAGGATCCAGCGCGTAGGATACGGCCTGCTCTACATAGTCCTCGTCGTCCTCCGCAATCAGTTCGGGCGTGCCAATGGCGTGCAACAGGCTCTCGCTGACCCGCGACGCGAAGTTCGTGCCCTTTCTCGTCAGCACCGGAAGACCGGACCAGAGCTGCTCGGAGGTCGTCGTGTGACCGTTGACCGGGAATGTATCAAGGCCAAGATCTGCCACGGTAATACGGTTGAGGTGAAGTTCGAACTCTAGCTTGGGCATGAAGAACACGCGCTTTGCAGCTATTCCCATTGCCAGGAATTTCGTGAGGATGTTCGTCCGGCTTTCCGCATTGTGACTGAGTATCCAGATCACACTGTTTGGAGCGCGCTTGAGAATGCTGGCCCAGAGCTCCACCGTCTTTGGCGTGATCTTTCGGTTGGCATTGAAGGAAGCAAAGACAAATGCATCCTCCGGCAAGCCTGCTTCGGAACGGGATATCTTCTTGGCAAGCGGCCTGTTGACCGGATCATTCGGCTGGTAGGTTTCCGGAAGCCTGACGAATTTCTCGTAGTAATGCGGCTTGGAGCTCTCGGGAAGCACGTAATGGTCCCCAATCGCATAGTCCAGGTCGACATTGACGGTTGAACCGGGAAAGCCGATCCACGCGACTTGTACGGGGGCCGCAGCCATATTGAGAATGGAGGTGCGGTTTCCAGCGGTGTGACCCTTCAAATCGACGAGAATGTCGATGCCGCGCGCCTTTATTTCCGCCAGAGCCTCTTCGTTGGTCATGTCTCTGATGGTCACGACGTGACCCCACAGCTCACGATCCGCTTCATTGGTGCGCAGCATGTCGGGGTCGGAATGGCAGAAAAGGGTTACCTCGAAGCGATTTCGATCATGCAGTTCCAGCACACGTCGGATGAGCTTCATCGTCGCGTGCTTGTCGAAGAAGTCCGAAGACAGATAGCCGATGCGGATCTTGTCGCTCCACTCGTGCGGCATCTTCCGCCGAGCGATCGTCATGTCAGGAGAGAAGGCCGGGGTATTGCTGCGTGCGAGCTGGTTAAGATGCTCGTCGCCCGTCCAGTGCAGATTGAAGAAGGTACCATCCAGGGAGATGAAGGATAGTTCACCGGAGCTGATTGCGGCATCGATGATCGGCTGATGCTTCTCGATGGCGTCGAACTTGCAGTGCTCGCGGCAAAACACAAGATACATCAGACGCACGGCCTGTTGACGCGGCAGCTTGGCCAGGAGCAGCCTCGCCGTCTCGATATCCCTGTGGTCGAAGAGATCCCACGTCGTGATCGCAATGCGCGCTCCAAGCTTCATGTGCTCGATGGAATCGCTCTTCATCAACACGCTTTTCAGCGCGCGGGCAATCCTGGGCTCGCCCCGCTCCAAAAGGATGGTGCCGACGATGTAACAAATATCCGGGTATTTATGGAATCTATGGATCAGCTTGTTGGACAGCGCGAGCGCTTTATCCTTCTGTCCGCAATCATAATAAAGCTTGATGCTGTCAACCAGGTAGCTTTCAGCGTCAATGCCGTCTTGTTGATAGGCAAGCTCGTAAGAGGTTGCAGCCTGTTCGGGCATTCCGATTTGTAAACACGTCTTCGCAAGCAGCGCATAGGTGCGCGCATCGCGTTTGACGTCGATCAGCTTGTTGAGCGTTTGAAGCGCCTGTGTGTATTGCCCGGTCTTGAAATGCTTCGAGGCGGTTGAATAGCTGATATCGTTCAACTTTATTTCCGTTCTGTCGTCTTGCCGCTTTGCGTTTGAGTGTGCGCTCATCCAGGCGCGGCCTTTCTGATTCAGGGCTTTTGGAAATAATATCCGCCGAACCTTGCTTGAAACAGGTCTTCCGGTCGGGGAGGGGCCTGCGCGTTTCACGGTTAATGCGAGGTCGCAGCGTTTGCGTCGTATTAACCATTAGAATCAACGGGGTTGGCGAGACCTGTAAAATTAAGAACTTCGAAATGCTTGGGACGCATTTTGATCCTTACGTGACGGGTTTGGTATCCAGCAGAAAAAAAGGAACCGAGTGGCATGATGCCGAACCGTTCGCGCCGGTACTCGCAATCCGGCATGTCCCTCTCTTGTACCGCGTTTTAAAAGGGGCAACTTATGTCTAGCATCAACTTCAATTCCAGTGCCAACAACGCACTCCAGACGCTGCGCTCTATCAACACGAACCTCGAAAAGACCCAGGACCGCGTGTCCACGGGCCTCAAGATTGGCGATGCTTCGGATGGCGCCGCTTATTGGTCGATTGCGACCACGATGAAGTCTGACAACAAGGCACTCGGTGCAGCGACAGACGCGCTCGGCGTAGGTGCGGCCAAGGTTGACACAGCATATGCAGCGATGGACAGCGCCATCGATGTCGTCAACGAAATCAAGGCAAAGCTCACAGCTGCCAGCGAAACGTCGGTTGACAAGGAGCAGGTTCAGCTCGAAATCACCAAGCTTCAGGAACAGCTTTCCGCAATCGGTCAGGCAGCTTCGTTCAACGGCGAAAACTGGGCCGTTCAGGCAGCAGCTTCCACGACAACCGTTGTTGACGGCTTCATTCGTAACTCCGACGGCACCGTCAAGGTTACGACCGCGACATTCAACGCCGGCGATTACGCCATGTTCGAATCCATCACGAGCGGCGCTGGCACAGGCGGCATTCTCGCGGGTGTGATGACAATCGCACTGACAAACACATCTTCGCAGGGCGCGATCGACGGGTTCCTGTCGACTGTCGAGACTGCACTGGATGAACTGACCAAGGGCGCTGCTGCTCTCGGTGCACTGTCTTCCCGTATCGACCTGCAGGACGAATATTCCAACAAGCTGAGCGACGCGATGGAAGCCGGTATCAGCCGTCTGGTCGACGCCGATATGGAAGAAGAATCCGCACGCTTGTCTGCCCTGCAGACTCAGCAGCAGCTGGCCGTTCAGTCGCTGTCGATTGCCAACTCCTCTTCGCAGAACATTCTCACTCTGTTCCGCTAAGCATTTCAAATCCACGAAACGAGGCCGGACCTTTGGTCCGGCCTTTTTTTGTGTTTTAAATCATTAACAGAGTATTACCAAATTAATTTGCAAATTAACTCTTTTTTTATTTTATGTTTGGAAGTTTTTAACCTTAATAGAGTTAGATGGGCCTATCGAAACGGCGGCCGAAGGTTAACTATACTGCCCGGCAGGCATGAGGCTGATCGTCGTTTACCGGTAAATCCGGAATGTCCCTTCAATTGTACTTGCCAAAGGGGCAACTTTTACTATGACGAGTATCCTTACTAATACTTCTGCTATGTCTGCACTCCAGACCCTGCGTACGATCAACTCAAACCTTTCCACGACGCAGGACCGTGTGTCTTCGGGCCAAAAGGTTGGTGATGCCTCTGATAACGTTGCCTACTGGTCCATCTCCACGACGATGAACTCCGACAACAAGGCACTCAATGCTGCGACGGATGCTCTCGGCGTTGGTGCGGCCAAGGTCGACACAGCCTATGCTGCGATGGACAGCGCCATCGATGTCGTCAACGAAATCAAGACAAAGCTGACAACCGCCAGCGAAACATCTGTCGACAAGCTGCAGGTTCAGCTCGAAATCACCAAGCTTCAGGAACAGCTGACCGCAATCGGCCAGGCTGCTTCGTTCAACGGCGAAAACTGGGCAATCCAGGGTTCCGGTTCTTCCACAACGGTTGTCGATGGCTTCATTCGTGACTCCGCCGGTTCCGTCAAGGTAACGACCGCAACGTTCAACGCGGGTTCCTACGCGATGTTCTCCACCATCACCTCAGGTGTTGGTAGTGGCGGTATCCTCGCTTCCGTCATGGACATCGCTCTGCAGAGCAACTCCACACAGGGCGAAATCGATGCATTCATGACGACTGTGCAGACCGCTCTTGACGGTCTCACCGACGGTGCTGCTGCTCTTGGTGCTCTCTCCGCTCGTATCGACATGCAGGATAGCTATTCCAGCAAGCTGAGCGACGCCATCGAATCGGGTGTCAGCCGTCTGGTCGACGCCGATATGGAAGAAGAATCTGCACGCTTGTCTGCCCTGCAGACACAGCAGCAGCTGGCCGTTCAGTCGCTGTCGATTGCGAATTCGTCTTCGCAGAACATCATGTCTCTCTTCAGAGGCTAATCCGGTTCACCGGAAATGGAAAAGCCGCGCAGTTTGCGCGGCTTTTTTTTTGAAAAAATTAAGCTTCCTTAAGAAAAATATTCATCAATATTTACAATAAATTAGCTCAGATTAATGGGTATGTCAGGTCTTAATCCTTTCTTCATATAGGTAAAAAAATCCCTTCGATTAAATCTTTGTTAACCATAAACCTGTCTTCTGTGGTCATCGAAACAGCGCACCGAGTTTTTAAGTCGGTAAGCATGAAGCTGCCTGCTGCGTTTCCCGGCTTGACCGGAATGTCTCTTCTTAAAGAATTGCCAAAGGGGCGCCCTGAAGATGACCAGTATTTTGACAAACACCTCTGCAATGTCTGCCCTTCAGACGCTGCGTTCGATCAACACCGATCTTTCCAACACGCAAGATCGCGTTTCGTCCGGTTTTCGCGTTGGTCAGGCGAAAGATAACGTTGCCTATTGGTCCATCTCGACGACCATGAACTCCGATAACAAGGCCCTCAACGCTGCGTCCGACGCTCTGGGCGTTGGTGCTGCAAAGGTCGATACGGCTTATGCTGCTATGGAAAGCGCGATCAGCGCCGTTGACGAAATCAAGTCAAAGCTCGTCACCGCCAGTGAGCAGTCGACCGACAAGTCTCAGATCCAGCTCGAAATCGGCAAGCTGCAGGAACAGCTCTCGGCCATCGCCCAAGGCGCTTCGTTCTCTGGTGAGAACTGGATGGTGCTGGGCAACGCTTCCGAGGCAAGTGTTGTTGACGGTTTCATTCGTACTGCCAGCGGCGGAGTGAGTGTAACGACAGCGAAATTCAACATTGCATCCTATGCAATGTTCGCGACGATCAACGCCACCGGCGTTGGTGAAGGCGGTATCCTCGGCAGCGTCATGTCCGTTGCATTGACCAGCATATCGACTCAGGGTGAAATCGACGCATTCATGGACATCGTCGAAGCCGCCATGAGCAACCTGACGGACTCGGCTGCTGCCATCGGCGCGCTCCAGACCCGTATCGATCTTCAGGACGACTACTCCGCCAAGCTTTCCGACGCCATGGAATCCGGTGTTAGCCGTCTGGTGGATGCTGACATGGAAGAAGAGTCGGCGAAATTGTCGGCGCTGCAGACGCAGCAACAGCTTGCGATCCAGTCATTGTCGATTGCGAACTCCAGCGCACAGAACATCATGTCGCTGTTCCAGCAATAATTATCTTCGCAAACAGGTGGAAACCGCGCTCTCTGAAAAGAGGCGCGGTTTTTCTGTTTCGTGGTGGTTTTTCCACGGGTCACGCCGATCGCGCAAGTTTCGCCATAGCTTGATCCTGTAAGGTGGTTGCCACAGGTTTTACCTTTCGTTAACCTTGGCCAAGGCAGCGCCTGTTGGCGCGTCCCACCTTCTCATGATGAGAGGACGGCCTCTCGCCAGTTGCCTGGCATGTCCCGTCGCTTTCTTCAGATGCAGGTATCATGACCAAGATAATTTCTTCCGGCTATATTCAAAGCGCGCTTCAGACGCTGCTGTTCAGCGACGATACCTTGTCGAAGACACAGGAGCGGGTTACGTCTGGTCTGAAGATCGCTTCGGCTGCGGACAATTCCGGCTACTGGTCGACCGCCACGAATCTCAGATCGGATTCGAGTGTCTTGAGCAGCGTGGGGGATGCGCTCGACCTGGGGGCTTCGAAGGCGGATACGGCTTATGAAGCGGTTACATCATTGATCAGCACTGTAGATCAGATCATGTCGCAATTGACGACCGCACATGAAACCGGGACGGACCGGTCGCAAATCAACAGTTCAATCAAAGCATTGAAAGAAAACCTGCACTCCGTATCGCAAGCGGCAAGCTTTTCCGGAGATAACTGGCTGTTCAATACGTCGGAGCTTCTGTCGGAAACGAAATCGGTGCCCTACGCCTTCACGAAAAGTGCGTCGGGCGCAATCGACCTTCAGTATCTCAGTGTCAGCACGCAGGAAACCACGATGGTTGACACGAACGATGCCAGCCGCGGCTTGTTGACGGCGTCCATAGACGCGAGCGCCCGCAACCCCGATTCCAGCACGGGGCCGAGGAATTATTACCTTTTGAATGCCGACTCGACAAACCCGGCCGATGGCACGGAGATTTCGATATCGCAAGCAACGACCGACGAGGAGCTTGACGATATGGTCTATGCCGTCGCCCAAATATCGGCACGTCTCAATCAACTGGGCGCGTCGCTCGGTACGCTCTCAAGCCGGATCGACCAGCAGACGGAATTCGTCGCTTCACTTGGAGATTCCATGGACAAAAGCGTAAGCCGACTTGTCGATGCCAATATGGAAGAAGAGTCCACAAAGTTGAAGGCGTATGAAACGCAGCGCGATCTGGCGGTTCAGATTGTTTCCATTGCCAACAATCACCGCAAGAGCCTGGCAAATCTCTTCGCGTAATCTGCGGCAGGGGTTCATCCTCGCACAAGTTTGAACCTCTACTTTAGAAATCGAATTGCTGCCGGGATTTCGCGCACCTTCGGGTGAGACGGAATTGTCCCTGTCGCTCCTTTCTGAATGCCTTGCGGATTATTTCATGACTTTCTTATCCAGAGAAAAGACAAGCGCGATAGCGGTCGAGGTTCGTCCATGAGCGGAGCGCTGACTAAATATCTCAAGGATTTCAGCCAGTTCGTTCCTCCCGAAGTGCCTGCGCCGGCCTTTGAGGTTGAGCTGCCTGTCGCCTCTTTCGAAAGCGACTGGCTGTCGGAGCCTGAGGTCACAGTCGATCTGGAAGAGGAAAAGCGCAAGGCTTTTGCCGAGGGCGAAGAGGCCGGCAAGCAGCAGGCCATGGCCGAGAACGAGGCCGCAATGGAAGCCATGCGCTCCCGGCACGAAGAAGAGATTGCCGCGATGCAGACCCGCTACGAGGATGAAATCGCAAATCATCTCGCAACGTCGGTCATTTCCATGAAGCAGACCATCGCGGCGAATATCGAGCAGGCGTGTCTGCGTCTGTTCCTGACCGTGATGGAGCGGGAGCTCGCGGCTAATACCGCGTCCGAACTTTCCCGGCAGATCATCACAGAGATCGAAGGTGGGTTTGCGGGCGCGATCAAAGTCACAGGACCTGAACGGCTCCTGTCCCGGATGCGCGAGGAGCTCGGCTCGGTCGACCACCACATCGACTACGATGTTTCGAACGATATCGACGTCAAGGTTCAGCTGGATGGCTCGATCCTGATGACGAGGCTTTCAGAGTTTTTCCAGAGCGTAAGAGGTTTGGCCGATGAGTGAAGGCGAAAATCACCATCACGGCAAAAATGAAATCATCGTCGTGAAACGTCACAAGGGCGGTCACGACGGTGCGCATGGTGGCGCCTGGAAAATCGCCTATGCTGACTTCATGACCGCCATGATGGCCTTCTTTCTCGTCATGTGGCTGGTCAATGCCGCCAATGAGCCGACGAAGGCCTCTGTCGCGAGCTACTTCAACCCCATCAAGCTGACGGATGAAAAACCGGCAGACCGAGGCATGAAACAGCCGGCAAAGACAGCCAAGGGTGAGCAGACGCAACAGACATCCGATACCAAGTCTGAAAAGCCCCAGGACGCCGCCGCCGCTGCAAGCGGTGAGGATATGACGGCGTCGTCTGGCGACAAGACAGCCTATTCAGAGGCTGCATTTTTTGAAAACCCCTATGCGGTTCTGGCAGAGATCGCCCAGGAAGTGGGGCAGCAGGCCAATGTCAGCGCCAAGGGCGAGGGCGGTGCCAGCAATTCCGGGCCTTCCACCGGCGCATCGGGTGGGGAGGCATATCGCGATCCCTTCGACCCCGATTTCTGGAGCAAGCAGGTCGATAGTCGTCCTGAGCAGGGTGCTGTCGCAATTCAGGATACCGCGCTGCCGGACACGCCAAAGAAGAAGACCGACAAGAAACCCGCCGAAGCGCCGCAGGATCCGGCAAGCGTCATAGCCGACAGCGAAACGGCAACGCCGACCGAAATTGCCAATGCCAAGCCACAGACGGTGAAATCCGGGGCCATCGATGAAATTGGCGATCTGCCACCGAAGCAGGGCCAGACCGCAGTTGCCAAGGTGGATGCTTCCGCTGCCCAGGAAAAGACGACTGATGAGTTGCGCGACGAAATCGCGCAACAGGTCTCGGGCGTCGCAGGCAAACTTGCCGAAGGCATCGTCGTGACGCCGGCAGAGGGCGGAACGCTGATTACGATTTCAGAGAAATCCAACACGTCCATGTTCGATGTGGGTTCGGCTGTGCCGCAGAAGGACCTCGTATTGGCGATGGAAAAGATCGGTGAAGTCCTGAGCAAACAGAAGGGCGCGATTGTCATTCGCGGCCATACGGATGCCCGTCCCTACAAGTCGGGCGCAAAGGACAACTGGACGCTGTCGATGGATCGTGCACATGCGGCCTACTACATGCTGTCGCGTGGCGGTCTGGACGAAACGCGCATCAAGCAGCTTTCAGGATTCGCAGACCGACGCCTGCAGAGTACGGACGACCCGTTGAATGGCGCGAACCGTCGCATCGAAATATTGCTCGAGGATAGTTGAGGCAGCGGATGACAAAAGCGACCCGCATTGCTGTCTTGCTGATGAGCATGTCCTGGCTGGCCAGCGCCAGTTACGGACACGCCCAGAGCGACTTGCCGCCTGCAAAAATCCTGCGGTCGTTGCAGTTCGTGCAGGATTCGGTCGTGATGGGCGATCACGCCGCCAGAGAGATGCAGAAGTATCTCCTTGAGACGATCGATACGACCTTGAGAACGGCAGACGCATCCATCTTCGAGGATTCGCGAAACGCGGATGCAGCGCTTGCCTATATCATGAGCGGTGGCAATCCGCAGACACTGGACTATCTTGTTGCACGCGACGTACAGGGTCATTTCGACTCCCGCATCACGAATATCCTGCAGAAATATCTGAACGGCCGCGGCATACAGGTCGAGAAGATACTCGCTGATATCCTGCCGGAGTATCGCAAGGGTGTCCTCGGTCCCTATCTCATGTTGATCGCCGGTAACATCGCAACGACGCGCGATCCGGCGGCCTCATTGGCATTTTTCGATGATGCGCGCGTCACGGCGCCGGGTACGATCATTGAAGAAGCCGCCCTGAGGCGCTCGATCATTGCCATGGTTCAGGTCAAGGATCACGGCAAGGCTCTGGTTTACTTAAGAAAGTACGCGGTGAGATTTCTTCACTCGCCCTATGCCTCCCAGTTTGCCGATCTCTTCGTCAACTTTGCGATAGATGGCGCCGGGACGGTGACGACCGACAATATTGCGGAGATTACCGCCTTGATGGACCCGGAGCGTGCAGAGGAAATCTATCTGCGCATTGCCCGGCAGGCCTCATTGCGCGGGGCGATCGCGCTTGCGCAATTTGCGACGGATCAGGCGGCGGCGCTTTCCTCTCAGACCGGCGATGTATCGCGGGCTCCCTTGTCCAAGCTCTATTCAGGTCTGGCGACTGTTCCCAGCGCGGATGTGAAGAGCGCCAGCGATGCATTGGCAAGTATTCCAAACGATGAATTGTCCGAGCGCGATCTGGCTCTGCGCGATGCCGCGAAGGCCATAGCGGAACAGATTGTGAGAACGCCTGAAGCGGCAGAGAAAACCTCCGGAAATGGCGCAGATGCTGCCAGCCAACCTGCCGTTCAGGCAGCTGCGGAGGACACAAGGGTACAGGAACAGACAGGGCAGGCCACGGCCGCCCCTGAATTGCGGGATTTTTTTGACAAGAGCCGAGCTCGTTTGAATGAGATAGATTCTTTGTTGGAGCAGGAGGAGAAATAGGATGAATGTGGTAAAGACCATCGTTCCCGGCAGCCCTGACGCCATTGTCCAGGTCGGTCGGCAGAGTAAGGATAATGCCTCCAAACGTGGCGATTCCGGCTTCTCCGATACGTTGGGATCGCTCGACAAGGGAAACTCGTCCAAGCAGGCTCCATCCGCGTCAAAGACATCAAGTGATGCTGGCGGAAAGCAGGCGGCTGCGCCTGCAGATGCGACGGCTGTATCACAAGCTCAAGAGCAACCGGGCGGTTCGTCCGCCCCGGTCCAATCAGCCAGCAAAATTGTCGATGCCGCAGCTCTTCCGAATCTCGATCCGGTCACTGACCCTGCAATGCCCATAATTTCCGACAGTATTGTCGCGCCGAAGGGTCCCGAAGTTGCGTCCGCACCGGTCAATCCTCCTGTTCTGACAGCAGCTGACGGAGCTGAGCCCGTACCGGTCCTGTCGGATCTCGCGATGCTCGTCACCGCGCTCACCAAAATCGCGTCGTCGACATCTGAGACGGCAGAGCCCTCCACATTTGGTGATGAACCCGTTGATAGTGAGCAGACTCCGGAAGCGCTGGATACGACTGGCGGAAACCAGGATCTCCTCTCACTTCTTGCCGCGACAATTATGCCTGTCGAGCCGCAGGCTCAGCAGAATGGGCAACCATCACCGCAGGGTGCCAACTCCGTCTCGGGACTACCCACCATGACGGCTCCGGACGATGGTTCTCTGCCTGTCATCGAGCCAGCCGCTCAAACAGTGGTCAGATTGCAGAAGGAGAATACGCCCTCCATCGATTTTCATATTGAAAGCCAGGAAGATGGTACGGCGAAACTCGATGTTTCCGCAGCTGTCGGCGATGTTAGTGATGTTGTGCAGGTCGTTGAAAGCAGGCGCTTTGTCGGGCTTGCTGCGCCCACCAACGCCACCGCAATAACCAGCGCAATGGCTGCGGACCCGGATTGGGCAGCGACCATGGCAGGGCAAACCACCAATTCTCCCATGATCTCAAGCACAGGGCAGGTGGTCCACGTGTTGAAGATCCAGATGAGCCCTGTCGAGCTTGGGCACGTTACGGCCGCTCTCAAGCTGGTTGGTGATGAACTCAGCGTACAGCTCACGGCCCACACCTTGAAGGGTTACAGCGAGCTGCAGAAAGACAGCACCGGCATTCTCGACGCCCTGAAATCGCAAGGTTTCAACGTGGAGCAGGTGACGGTCACTCTCGCCAACAGTGCAGACCGACAGGATACGAACAGCAGCGGCAATCGCCAGTCTCAGGATACGGGACAGCAAGGCGCCCAGCAGGGGCAGCGTGGCAATGAAGAACGGGCTCAGGAAAGGTTTTCCAGACAGCCTGGCCCCATGAGCCGAGAGGACACCACCAGTTATGAAACTACGTCGCAGCCTGAAACACCTGCTCGCAATTCCGCTTCTCGTCCTGGTCTCGTCTACCTGTAATGCCTCGCAAGTCGCTTCCAAAGCGGACTGTGAACGACAGATTCAAGCTGCGGCAGGCCGATATGGCATACCGGAAGGTATCCTCTATTCCGTCGGCCTGACGGAGACTGGTCGAAAGGGATCATTGAGCCCTTACGCCATCAACATCGAGGGAAAGGCCTATTTCCCGTCCAGCGTTTCGGAAGCCTCCCAGCTGGTCGAGAACGCCCGCAAGGGCGGTGCGAAACTGATCGATATCGGGTGCATGCAGATTAACATCCATTTTCACGGCGCAGAATTCGCATCCGTGGGCGAGATGTTTGACCCCGCCAAGAACGTGGCCTACGCCGCGCAGTTCTTGAAACGCCTCCACGACCGCCACGAGACCTGGACGATGGCGGTAGCCAGATACCATGCCGGCCCCAACAACGACCCCGCTCAGCAGCGTTATGTCTGCCGCGTCATCAGCAATCTCATCGCAACGGGCTACGGGCAGTGGACCGCCAATGCGAGAAATTTCTGCATGAGTTGAACACCCTCAGGTTGAGTGGGGATTAGCCTGAATGGGCTAAAACCAAATGAGGCGAGATTCAGCCAAAAAAGGCAGTGCAAGCGTTAAGTGGGTTGACTCGCACTTTTCCCCGGAAAAAATATCCCGATTTTTCGAAAGGCATACTATATATAGATCAAATCGGGACAATATGGTTAATCAATTATTAATTAATGCCTGTGCTTTTTTGTAGTTGTAGGAGAATCGCGCGATTCGTACACCCTAGCATGTAGATTGGCTACACTGATTCGGAGGCGGACGAATGATCGTGGTAGTTGATGAGCGCAAGCTTGTTAAGGACGGGTACACTGCCCTATTTGGGCGAGAGGGAATTCCCTCAACTGGATTTGATCCAGCAGAATTTGGCGAATGGGTTAATACTGCGGCGGATTCCGATATTGCAGCAATCGAAGCATTCCTGATCGGTCAGGCGGAGACAACCTACGAGTTGCCACGCACGATCCGGGATCGCTCTCAGGCGCCGGTCATTGCGGTCAGCGATCACCATTCGCTCGACGCGACCTTGGCGCTGTTCGATTGCGGTGTGGACGATGTCGTGCGCAAGCCTGTCCATCCCCGGGAAATCCTGGCACGCGCAGCGGCAATCCGCCGTCGCCTGTCGGTCCTTACACAGTTTACGGATGCAGGTCCGATTCGCGTGTTCTCCGATGGACGCGATCCGGAAGTCAGCGGTGAAGTCTTCCCGTTGCCACGCCGTGAGCGCCGTATCCTCGAATACTTAATCGCAAATCGCGGTCGCCGGGTTTCCAAGGCGCAGATCTTCAACGCCATCTACGGCATCTTCGACGAAGAAGTTGAGGAAAATGTTGTCGAAAGCCACATCAGCAAACTGCGTAAAAAACTGCGCAAGAAGCTCGGTTTCGATCCGATCGATTCCAAGCGTTTTCTTGGCTATTGCATCGACTGGAGCTGACACTGCCGCGCTGGTATCCAGACTGGATATCAGAGGGGGACGAAATTCGGGGACGCTGACTCGCCGTAGGTTTCATAGCCTGCGGCGTTTTCTTTTGCTCAGTGACTTTGGTTCGGTCGGCGTCGGTTGCAGCAATCGAAACCATAAGTCGTTACGGACAGAAAGGTTCCCTGACTGTTTGTGTTTTTCTCAAAATCTTTCTCGAGACAGAAAAACAGACAGCCTCACGCAAGGCTTGCCACCTAACTTCGCCTTAGATGAGAACAGAGGATTCGGAATGAGCCTTTTTGGAACGATGAAAACCGCCGTATCCGGCATGAATGGTCAGGCTAACCGTCTGGGCACCGTCGGCGATAACATCGCCAACGCCAACACCACCGGCTACAAAAGCGCGTCGACGTCGTTTTCCTCGCTGGTGCTGTCCTCCAACGGAGGCAACTACAATTCCGGCGGCGTTATCACCAACGTCAATTATTCCATATCCCAACAAGGCGCTCTCCAGGCAACGCAGTCTTCGACTGACCTTGCGATCAAGGGCGATGGCTTCTTCGTCGTGCAGGATACTGCAGGCAACATCTTCCTGACACGTTCAGGCTCGTTCACCAAGGATGACGGCGGGTTTCTCGTCAACGATGCTGGCTACAAATTGCTCGGCTACGAATATACCGGCATCGCGCCTACAACGGTCATCAACAGCTATGAGGGGCTCGTTCCTGTCAACGTTTCAGCGAACGATTTGACGGCGACACCGTCCACATCAGGTTACCTCAAGGGTAACCTTAGCGACGCTGCACCCGCAGCGGCTGTATCTGCCAGTGAGAACAGTGCTGACGTTGTGGTTGATCAGAAAAGCGTCTTCAAGACGTCTGTAACTGGATACGACGCCAAGGGTAACTCGATTAAGTACGACTTCTACTTCTCCAAAACCGCTGATAGTGAATGGACCGTTTCGGTTTATGATGCGAAGTATGCGAGCAGTACGGGTGGCTTCCCTTATGCGGACGACGGTGTCATCGATAGCTTCGACCTCAGTTTCGATGATTTTGGCAAATTGCTTAATGATCCTGGCTCGATAGCGTTCGAAGATCCGAATAATGGAACGAAGATTACGCTCGATATTTCGAGCATGACGCAGCTCGGAACCGAGTTGTCGTCGGTTGCCGAAGGTGGCGTCAATGGTAACGCTGCCGAAGCAGTTCAGTCCGTCCGCGTCGACGCAGATGGTACGGTTTTTGCGACATACGCAAAGTCTGCCGCAAGGCCACTGTACCAAATCCCGCTTGCCGATGTCGCCAGTCCCGACAACCTCTCCGTCCTCTCCGGCAATGTCTTTCAGACCAGTGCAGACTCAGGCGTGGTCACGCTCGGATTTGCAGGCTCGAACGGATTTGGAACAATCGCATCCTCTCAGCTCGAGTCATCAAACGTGGACATCGCCACGGAGCTGACCGAGATGATCCAGGCGCAGCGCAGCTATACCGCCAACTCCAAGGTCTTCCAGACGGGTTCCGATCTGATGGACGTCCTTATCAATCTGGTTCGGTAATTTAAAGGACAGATGAATGTCGCTTGCTTCAGCGCTTAATACGACAAAAGCAACTCTGAGCAACACTGCTCTGCAGAGCAGCGTCGTTTCGAACAATATCTCGAATGCCAGTTCGACAAGCTACAATCGGCGTGCAGCGGTGACGACGACGGACACCTCGACCGGTGCCATTGTTGTCAAGGTTGAACGGGCAGAAGATGAAGCGCTTTTGAAGCAGGCTTTGGCCGCCACTTCTGATGATGCGGGCAAACAGAAATTCCTGGATGGCATGAATTCGCTCAGTGTCGTTCTGGGCGGCGAGGAATACACCGCCGCTCCCTCGACCTATCTTGCCTCTTTGCAAAACGCGCTGCAGACCTATGCAGCCTCGCCAAGTGACGTAACCTTGGCTTCTGCTGCCGTCAGTGCAGCGAGCGATGTTGCGAATGCGCTCAACACCTCCACTCAGGCCGTTCAGCAGCTCAGAACAGACGCAGACGGAGAAATTTCCGATACTGTTGACAAGCTTAATCAGCTGTTGTCGGACTTCGAGAAAGCCAACAACGAAGTCACATCGGCGACGGCCGCTGGCAGAGATGCCAATAACGCCATCGATCAGCGCGAAGGTCTGCTGAAGCAGATCTCCGGCATCGTCGGCATCTCAACGGCTGTCCGCACGAACAACGATGTTGTGATCTATACCACTGACAGCACGACGCTGTTCGAAACGACCGCACGCAAGATTTCGTTCGAACCGATGGCGGCTTACGACGCCAACACGACCGGCAACAGCATCTATATTGACGGTGTTGCGGTAAAGACGGGCGAGGGAAGCAACACATCGGCGAAGGGCAGTCTGCCAGCACTCTTGCAGCTGCGAGACGAAGTCTACCCAGGCTATCAGTCGCAGCTGGATGAAATTGCTCGTGGCGTCATGGGTGCCTTCGCGGAAACGGATTCTGGCGGAAATTCTATCGCAGGACTGTTTACGACAAAGGATGGTTCGGAGCCCGATTTCACGACTGCTGAAGTCGTTCCGGGTCTTGCAGGTCTGATCACCGTCTCATCTGAAGCGAAGGCGACACCTGTCAAGCTTCGTGATGGTAACATCGCAGGCGACACTCCCAATACTGACGGTTCGACGGGCTATTCTGACCTACTCTTCAAGTACGCGTCCGCTTTGAACACCCAGATCGAATTCGATCCCAAGGCCGGCATCTCTACCAATGTGACGCTGCTAAGCTTTGCAACGGACTCGGCTGGTTGGGTCGAAGAATATCGTAGCAACGCCACGAGCTCTGCGGAGAGCACGTCTGCCATGCTGACGAAGTCGACAGAGGCCTATTCCAACTCCACCGGTGTGAACCTGGACGAGGAGCTGATCCAGATGCTCGATATCGAGCAGTCCTACAAGGCTGCTGCAAAGCTCATGTCAACGATCGACGAGTTGTTGAAGACATTGATGGAGGCCGCGAACTAACATGAAAACAACGCCCATTTCCTCACTCTCCATCAGCACGGCAATGCAGTTAACGGTTTCCAATGCGCAAACGGAAATCACCAAGCTGCAGAAGGAGGCCGTCACTGGCACCTATGCCGACGTAGGCCTTGAGCTTGGGACACGCACATCCACGAACCTGGATTACTCGCGTGAAAGCAATCGCCTGCAGGCGAATATCGATGCAAATGCAGTGGCGGAGCAGCGTATGGACGCTTCGCAGCTGGCCATGGAAAACATGTCGGCTTCGGCACAGAGCCTTCTCAATTCTGTCATCGCGCTCAGCGGTAACACGGATGCCAGCAGTTTGAGCGTTGCCCAGACGACGGCAAAGGCGACCCTTGAAAATTTCGTGAGCTATACGAACACGGCGGTTAATGGAGAATATCTCTTCTCTGGCATCAATACGGACGTCCAGACGTTGAGCGACACCTTCATCGACGACATCACGGCCGATTTCAACGCCGCCTTTTCCGCTCAGTTCCCGGACCCATCTGCCGTCACGGCCGATGAGATGCAGACCTTCTTGACGGATTACCAGGACGGCCTCGACTGGTCCTCATGGACGGGCGCTTCCGAAACAACCATGAGCAGCCGCATTAGCAGTTCGGAAACCGTATCCACATCCACCACAGCCAACTCGGATGGATTCAAAAGCCTTGTGCTCGCAAGTGTGATATCTTCGCAGCTGGTAAACTCTGGATTGAATGCGGACGCGCTTTCCGTCGTCAACAACACCACCACGAGCCTGACCGGTTCTGCTATTTCCGGCATTGATACCCAGCGTGCGCAGATTGGCCTGTCCCAGGAGCGAGTGGAAAAGGCGAACACGTATATGAGCTCTCAAAAGACGATCATCGATACCCAGCTTACCAATCTGATTGGTGTCGATACCTATGAAGCGTCTACGCGCCTGACAACACTGCTGAACCAGGTGGAGACGTCCTACACGATCACCTCGAAGATCCAGGGCCTCAGCTTGGTAAATTATCTCTAAAGAAAACAGACGCCTATGATGGGTGGCAAGTAAGACCATGAAGGAAAAATGAATGTTCCAGTTTTCATATGCGGAGATAATGGAGGATGATCCCAGTATCGCCCGCGATAGGGAAAGACAGATACTAGAAAGATCGATCGAACTTCTTGCTGTTGCCAAGGAACAGGAAAACTACGGCAAGGACGGGATCGAAGCAATTTTTTATACGAGGCGCGTTTGGACAAGGCTGATCGATGATCTCAAACAGCCGGAAAACGAGCTTCCAGTCGAACTGAAAGCCAACCTGATATCCATCGCTATCTGGATTCTTAGAGAGTGCGAGCAGATACGCAAACGTAAATCGAAGAATTATCAGGGCATTATTGACGTCACAACCATCATCAAGGATGGATTAAAATGAAAAGTACGCTGCGGATCTCTTTGAAGTCTGGGGAAAAAATCTTCATCAACGGCGCTGTTTTGCGTGTTGACAGAAAAGTGTCTCTGGAATTTCTAAATGACGTGACATTCCTTCTGGAAAACCACGTTCTTCAACTGGAAGACACGACCACACCTTTGCGGCAGCTCTACTTCATCGTCCAGATGATGCTGATCAATCCAGAAGGCAAGGAGCAGTCACTTTCTCTGTTCCGCAAGTCGATCACCATGTTGCTGACCACGTTCAAGAACGAGGAAATCCGCTCGGAACTGAAGCGGATCGATGCGACGGTTTCGTCTGGCCGGCCTTTCGACGCGCTGAAGACCATTCGTGGTCTCTATGCCAAGGAAGAAGCCATTCTCAACAGCCATGAAATAACACCTGCCGTCGTCAATGAGCTGAGACGGGAAATTGCACCATGGTAGACTCGGTCGGAAGCTCTACATCCACCAACACGGCGACGACTACCCCCGCTTCAAAGACGGATGCGAACAAGGCCTCGCTGGATTACGATGCTTTCCTTCAGCTGCTGATCGCGCAGATGAAAAATCAGGATCCGACGGACCCGATGGATGCCAGCGAGCAGATCTCGCAGCTCGCAACCTTTTCTCAGGTGGAGCAATCCATCAAGACGAATACGCATCTGGAGAGCCTGCTGTCTGCTTCCTCCCTGTCCAACGCGTCTTCCTATATTGGCAAGACCTTGACCTCGGCTGACGGGAAGACGACCGGCGTAGTTGCTTCGATTGAGGTGGCGTCCGATGGTCTTACCGCCACCACGACGGCTGGCGGCAAGATCGTTATCACCGAAGGCATAAAAATCTCCAATACCGCAGCTTAACTGCCAAGCTCGAATCATATAGCGTCTGAATCGACGCGAACGGCGTCACGTATCTTCCTAGTGAATTCGGCTTCGTGACGCCGATTGAATCGAGCGGACTGAGATGAACGAGGCCGACGCTCTCGACATAATGCAGAATGCGATATGGACGGTACTGATTGCATCAGGACCGGCTGTCATGGCCGCAATGGCCGTGGGCATTCTGATCGCCTTCGTGCAGGCGCTCACCCAGATTCAGGAAATGACCCTCACCTTCGTCCCCAAGATCATTGCGGTCATGGTTGCGATCGGCATTTCCGCGCCATTCGTCGGCGCCCAGATATCGATGTTCACGAATATGGTATTTTCCCGCGTCCAATCCGGATTCTAGCGATCTTTCAAATCCAAGAACGGCGCAGTGTCGGTACACTCGCAATCAATCAAATGACTGCAAGTCTTCGTCCGATTAGCCATGAATTGCTGGATTTATGAATGGTGCTGCGAAAGAGGATTGAACTCTCGACCTCTCCCTTACCAAGGGAGTGCTCTACCACTGAGCTACCGCAGCATCCCGTGCCGAAGCATCTGCTCGACATCAAGTGGGCGCCTATTGCCATAGGTTTCTGATCAGTGCAAGCCGCAATTTCAGTCTTCGTCATTCAACGGGACAAAAATCATCAAGGGCTGTTGAAAAGACGGATTTTCGGTTATTGGTGCGCTCATGAACGATCATCACGACATTCCCGCAGATAAAACTGGCTTGCCCGCCGGGCAGGGCGGCCCGGGAGAAAGAGCAAAACGGCAGGAAGCCGAACGCAAGGCGCGCGCGGCAAAAAAGCTGCGCGAAAATCTTGCCCGGCGCAAGCATCAGGCCCGTGCGCGGCGCGCGGGCGAGGCGGACGAAACAAATGGTCTGCCTGCCGCAAAAACGGACGAATCGTGCTGACAAGAAACATTTAGCGGAAAATTGAATTGGGGCAGAGTTTCCTCTACTGCATGGCCTGAAATATGCAGCAGAGCCCTCTCACAGCCATTTCAGACCGGACATCACTCATCGGATAGGCAGGAGAGGCCATCCGCTGCAAGCACTCAGGAAAGGCGGGCACAAAGCCCGTAGGGACGTATGGATCGCATCAGAATAACAGGCGGCAATGAACTCAACGGCATCATCCCCATTTCGGGTGCAAAGAATGCGGCCCTGCCGTTGATGATCGCCTCGCTTCTGACGAGCGACACATTGACCCTCGAAAACGTCCCGCATCTGGCAGACGTTGAACAGCTCATTCGTATTCTGGGCAATCATGGCGTCGACATCTCCGTCAATGGTCGTCGCGAGAGCCAGGCCGAAAGCTATTCCCGTACGGTCCATTTTACCTGCCGCACCATTGTCGATACCACGGCTCCCTATGAGCTGGTTTCCAAGATGCGGGCGAGCTTCTGGGTCATCGGCCCGCTTCTGGCGCGCGAGGGCAGGGCACGCGTTTCCCTGCCAGGCGGCTGCGCCATCGGCACACGCCCGGTCGACCTTTTTATCGAGGGTCTTGAGGCGCTCGGTGCGAAAATGGAGATCGACAGCGGCTACATCAATGCGACGGCACCTGCGGGCGGCCTGGTCGGCGCAACCTATACTTTCCCGAAAGTGTCCGTGGGTGCGACCCACGTCATGCTGATGGCGGCATCGCTGGCGCGTGGCACAACTGTCATTCACAATGCAGCGCGTGAGCCTGAAGTCGTTGATCTCGCCGATTGTCTTAAGGCCATGGGTGCGAAAATCGAAGGTGCGGGCACGTCCACCATCACTATCGAAGGTGTGACATCGCTTTCCGGCGCACGCCACCGCGTCCTGCCGGATCGTATCGAAACCGGCACCTACGCCATGGCGGTCGCCATGACCGGCGGCGATGTGGTGCTGGAAGGAACCCGTGCCTCGCTGCTCGACAACGCGCTCGAAACGCTGAAGCTTGCCGGTGCGACCATTACGGAAACCGAGAGCGGCCTGCGCGTTGTTCGTAACGGCAATGGCATCCATCCCGTCGATATCGTAACCGAGCCTTTCCCGGGCTTCCCGACGGACCTTCAGGCGCAGTTCATGGCGCTGATGACGCGGGCCCAGGGCGTTTCACACATCACGGAAACAATCTTTGAAAATCGCTTCATGCATGTGCAGGAACTGGCGCGTCTTGGCGCGAAGATTTCGCTCTCCGGCCAGATGGCGCGCATCGAAGGCGTTTCGCGGCTGAAGGGCGCACCCGTGATGGCCACAGACCTTCGCGCCTCCGTCTCTTTGGTCATTGCCGGTCTCGTTGCGGAAGGCGAGACGATGGTCTCGCGCGTCTATCACCTTGACCGCGGCTTTGAGCGTCTGGAAGAAAAACTCAACCGTTGCGGTGCACAGGTCGAGCGCGTCAGCGATTGATCGGCAACAACGGGGACCCCGCCCCAAACTCTCTGTGGCGGAGGTTCTGGTCGTGCGCTTTTGACGTCTGGCGGCCAATACGCGTCGCTCACTGAAGCTCGCAGGTTGTAGAGCGGGCTTCAACTGCCTATCTCCAAGTCATCGATTGGAAATACGCGGCACCGTCCGCACGAAGAGGACACAGGAAACGATGAGCGGCCTTAAATTGATGGCGCTTGACGGAGAAGATCTCTCTGTCATCTCAACCCACATGCAAGATAGCGTCTTCAAGCTGAAAGACGTGTCCCTCGATCTCCGTAGCGGGCAGTTTTTGCTGTCTGCGAACCGGTTCGTTTGGGAAAACGCAACCAGGAAAGGCCAGTCGCCTGAGCGTTGCCGCAGTGTGCTGGCCCTGAAACGGGTCGGCCACGCACGTTCGCACGGTTTCGACCGAAACGACAAGGAGCAGGTGCTGTCTCTGCTGGCTGTGCGCTTTACCCAGAACGGCGAGGGGCCCGACGGGACGATAGAACTGGTTCTGTCCGGCGGAGGCGCAATTGCGCTTGATGTGGAATGCATCGAAGCGCAAATGGCCGATGTCAGCGGCGGCTGGGAGGCGGCGTCGAAGCCGTATCATCCGGAAGACTAATTCTTCAACGAAAGGCGGACAGGGAATTGCCTTGCCCGCCTGTTTCGATTTATGCCACATACCCTAGTGCGTACGTAGATATACGCAGGCAAGGCATTGCTCCGTTCGATGACGGGGCCTTAAGAGGGTAAGTGACGTGGCAATCTGGCTGGAGCAGGCGTCTGCTGATTTTGAACGGGCATTCGCGGCATTCCTGACGACAAAGAGAGAAGTTTCAGAAGACGTCAACGCCGTGGTGCGCGACATCATCGATGACGTGCGCACACGGGGCGATGAGGCGCTGGCCCATTACTCACTCAAGTTCGACAAGCTCGATTTCGCCACGCAGGCCATGCGCGTGACCGCGCAGGAAATCGATGCGGCGATTGCGTTGGTGGACAAGGCCGTGCTTGACGCGCTGGAACTGGCAGCCAGACGCATCGAGAAGCACCATGCCCGGCAGATGCCGAAAGACGATATATACGAGGACGATATCGGCGTTGGCCTTGGCTCTCGCTGGACAGCCATCGAGGCTGTTGGGCTTTATGTGCCTGGCGGTACGGCAAGCTACCCAAGTTCGGTGCTGATGAATGCCGTTCCGGCAAAAGTTGCGGGCGTCGAGCGTATCGTCATGGTCGTTCCTGCTAATAATGGCGCCATCAATCCGGCCGTGCTGGCAGCGGCCCGCATAGCGGGTGTCAAGGAAATCTACCGCATTGGCGGCGCCCAGGCCGTGGCCGCGCTGGCCTATGGCACAGACACGATTGCGCCCGTCGCCAAGATCGTCGGCCCCGGTAATGCCTATGTGGCAGCAGCCAAGCGCCACGTCTTCGGCACTGTTGGTATCGACATGATCGCAGGTCCATCAGAGGTCCTCGTCATTGCCGACCGGAACAACAATCCGGAATGGCTGGCCGCCGATCTTCTGGCCCAGGCGGAACATGATGAGGGTGCCCAGTCCATCCTGATCACCGATGATGCCGAATTGGGCAAAGCGGTGGAACAGGCGGTCGAGCGGCAGCTGAAACTGCTGTCACGCACGCAGACGGCAACGGCCAGCTGGCGGGACTTCGGCGCCATCATTCTCGTCGATGACCTCACTGCTGCAATTCCCCTTGCCAACCGCATCGCGGCGGAACACCTGGAACTGGCAGTCGATGATCCCGATGCCTTGATGGCCGGAATACGCAACGCCGGGGCAATTTTTGTGGGTCGCCATACGCCGGAAGTCATCGGCGATTATGTTGGCGGGTCAAATCACGTCTTGCCGACGGCGCGCTCCGCCCGGTTCTCCTCCGGCCTGTCGGTGCTGGATTTCGTCAAGCGAACCTCCATTCTCAGGCTTGGTGCCGAGCAATTGCGCCAGTTGGCACCATCAGCGATAACGCTTGCTCACTCGGAAGGGCTGGATGCGCACGCGCGTTCGGTCGCCATTCGTCTCAATCTGGAAGGCTAAGGAATGGGGGCAGACGTGTTCAGGCTCTGCGACGTGGTTCTGGACGAGAGCATCGGCCGGTCCACGCCCGACGTTGAGCATGAGCGCGCCGTCGCCATTTTTGACCTCATCGAGGAAAACAGTTTCGAACCAGTCGGTCATGCGGGCGGTCCGTACAAGCTCAGCATCTCGCTGGTGGACTCCAAGCTTGTCTTTACGATCAAGACCGAGAGCGATGACGCGGTCGCCACGCATATTCTTTCGCTGACGCCTTTCCGGCGGATCATCAAGGACTACTTCATGATCTGCGAAAGCTATTATGAGGCGATCCGCTCCTCCACCCCCAGTCAGATCGAAGCGATAGACATGGGCAGGCGGGGCATCCATAATGATGGCTCGCAAACATTGATGGACCGCCTCTCAGGCAAGATAAAGGTGGATTTTGACACGGCACGGCGCCTCTTCACCCTGGTCTGTGTGCTCTATTGGCGGGGCTAGTGATGCAGGATCAGCTGGCTGCAGACTTGAAAGAGAAGTCGCCGCGCGCCATATTGTTCATGTGCGGCATGAACTCGATCCGCTCTCCCATGGCCGAAGTTATCGCCAAGCAACTGGTTGCCCCCGGCATCTATATCCAATCGGCAGGCGTGCGCGCAGGTGAGCGCGACCCTTTTGTGGATGTGGTGCTGGACGAGGCGGGTTTGACGCTCGGCAAGCACAAGCCGCGAACGCTTGAGGAGATCGAGGACGATTTCTTTGATCTCATCATCACGCTGACGCCAGAAGCACACCACACGGCTCTCGAACTGACACGATCAAACGCCCTTGATGTTGTCTACTGGCCAACGATGGACCCGACCGTTGCGACGGGCACAAGAGACAATATTCTCGAAGCCTATCGTGAGGTTCGGGAACACCTTAAAAAGCTGATTTCGGAGCGCCTGCCGCAACGCGCAAGGCCATTTTCCGAGACACTTTAAAACGGTTGACAATTTAGGTTCACAAATGTGCGGCGATTGTGTAGTTTCCGCGCAATTTTCCCGGACTGTTCAGTCCGGCAATATCAACAGGAAGAAAAACCCTATATGACAAAAGAAGAAGTCCTCGAGTTTCCGGGCGTCGTTACCGAACTTTTGCCGAACGCAACCTTTCGCGTAAAGCTGGAAAACGAACACGAAATCATCGCACACACTGCCGGCCGTATGCGCAAGAACCGTATCCGCGTTCTGGCGGGTGACAAGGTGCTTGTCGAAATGACGCCCTACGACCTGACCAAGGGTCGCATCACCTATCGTTTCAAGTAATCGCCCGCACACCGGGACGACTGGCAGAGCATGACAGACGCAAAACAAAAGCTGATTCTGGCTTCCGGGTCGCCCCGCCGTCTTGAGCTGTTGAATCAGGTGGGCATCGAGCCCGCACGGCTCATGCCCATGGATATCGATGAAACACCGGCACGGCTGGAGCACCCGCGCACATTGTGCCGACGGCTATCCCTCCAGAAGGCCGAAGCCGCATACAAGGCGGTCAAGGGTGAGCTTGCGTGGAAGGGCGCTTACGTCCTGGGCTCTGACACGGTCGTGGCTGTCGGCCGCCGCATCGTCGGCAAGGCGGAATATATCGAGGAGGCATCTGCTGCTCTCCACCTTCTGTCCGGCCGCAGCCATTGGGTCTATACCGGCATCTGTCTGGTCACGCCCAGCGGCAAGGTTCGCCAGAAGGTCGTGGAGACGAAGGTGCGCTTCAAGCGTCTCTCGCAACACGAAATCCAAAGCTATATCGCGTCGGGCCAATGGCGCGGCAAGGCAGGGGCCTATGGCATTCAGGGCATCGCCGGCTGTTTCGTTCAGAAACTGACCGGGTCCTATACGAATGTGGTCGGTCTGCCGCTTTATGAAACCGTGTCACTTCTTGCCGGCGAAGGGTTTGAGGTGGCACCCGCCTGGCAGGAAGGTTGATCCCAATGACAGATGCATCTCACGAATCCAACGTCACGCCTTTGCGCAAGACGCAGCCCTGTCCCGAATGCAAAAGACCGTCGACGCGCGAAGACTATCCTTTTTGCTCGGACCGCTGCCGCTCGCTGGACCTCTCGCGCTGGCTCAAAGGCTCCTACGCCATTCCGGTTGCTGATGATGAGAGCAATCCTGACGAGGAAGGCGTTGTGAGGCGTCCTGCCGACGACGCCTACTGACGGAACAAGCACCGTATTGATCTAAAAACAAAGGCCCGAAATCATTGAGATTTCGAGCCTTTTTTCTTTATCCTGAACAGAGATGCGTTTTTACTGCGACCGCAGCTGCGAGACCGCCAAAAGCGTATCTGCGCTGATAGACGTGCTGCCACTCAAGATTGACAGAACGGGTGATTGGGATCCCGACTGCACATCGTAAAGCGCCGTATAGCGTTTGACGATCTTCTCGACATATTCCGGATCCTGAAGCTGGGTAATGTCGATATATTTCGTAACCAGTTCCGCCTGCTTTGTCACATCCATATTGGCGATGGAGCTCGGCACGCTAAAGGCAGTCTTGAAAAACTCGAAGAGGGCGTCGTCGCTGAGGAATCCATAGGCGCTGGAAATTGTGGGAGCCATCCGCTCGAAATACATGGCAAGGCGGACGCCTTGATTGGATTCGCCCTGCTGCTCTTCCAAGGTCTGCCGGACATACTGATTGACCGTTCCCAGCACTGCACCGCGCTGCTGTCCACCCTGGATGGCGTCTTTCGTGATATTGCCCTCTGCATCGAAATTGAATGAGGCGACAATCTCCGCAAATTTCTTGTTTTCATCTGTGTTTACGAAGCTGTTCGGGTCGTTCAGATCGGACGAGAACATCTTCTTGAGATCGTCCGACGTGACGCTCTCCGGGTCGATCCCGTTGGCTTCAAGGATGAAATTCGTCAGCCTCTTATCGGCCAGGAATTCCTTTACGGTCTCGACCGATTGCATTTTCGACTTGTAGTACTCGATCTCGGTGTCGGCCTTCTTGCCCGCCGCTTCTTTTTCGGCGCCGGTCAATGTTCTGAGTTTTATGCTTTCATAGTCCGAGGCATAGCGGTCGGTAACGCTTTCAGACTGGGCCAGCACAGGTGCTCTCAATTCACCATCCGCGCTGAAATTGAAAGCCTTGTTCAACTCAACGAAACGCTCGTCTTTCAGCGAATTGACATAGCTCTTCTTGTCCGTGACGTCGCTCGTCAGGACACGTTTCAGCTCCGACTGGCTGATCTCATCGGGATCGATGCCATATGCTCGCAACGCCACATCCCAGACTTCGGTCACAGCGTCATTTTTCTTGTCTTTGTCCTTCTTGTTGGAAACAAAGAAGTCCTCAAGATTGGTAAACGTGTCGATCCTGGTGTCGTAATTCTTGACCGCGTCGTCGATTGTTGCCGTCTTGTCCTTGTTGAAAGCCGTCTTGTAGTCTTTCACCATGACTGTCGTCTGGGCAGAAGTCTGGGCCGTGTTGCCACTTGCCAGTGTCCCGTCAGTCTCGAAGTTGAATGCGTCCAGAAGCTTCGTGTTGCCATATGCGGCCGCCGCATTTTCGCTCGACATGAGGCTTGCGACGGTGGACGGCATGATCGTGCTGCTGAGGCTGAACGTCTTCTTGACGTATTCCAGCATTCGGCTGTCGGCGACGAGATCCTTGGCGGTGGTCACGGTCGCTATGTTCTTTTCCCAATACCGCGTGTTTGCATCGTGAAGCAGGGTCGAGGGAAATGTCGACTGGTTGTAGATATAGTCCAGCTTCAGGTCTTCGGTCTGGTCCGTTGTCTGGATAGAGGCGTCGATCGTTCCATCGGCCTTGAAGTTGAAAGCTTCCGCCAGTTTCTTCCAGGCCGGGTTCTTGGCTTTATTGGCCACACTTTCGGGATCGTCGAGATCGCTCGTCAGAACCTGCTTGAGATAGGTCTTGGATACGTTGTCCGATTCGAGCCCTACTGCTTCGAGAACGTAGGTGCGCAGCCTGGTGTTGTTGATGAGCCCATCGGCGCTGGTGACCTTGCCGATCTGAGCTGCAAAATAGGTATTCTCTGCCTTGAGTGCGGTCTCTTCTTCGGTAAAGGACGCCCGGTAAGCATCCGTCAGGCTCGTGGACTGCGAGTCATTCTGGACTGTCTTCTTGTCGCCCTGGAAATTAAAGGCTTCAGCGAACTGGAGATATCGCTTGTCGGTCAGCGAATTTGCAAAGCTCGACGAGTCGGTCAGGTCGCTTTCCAGAACCTTCCTCATAAAGGCCTTGCCGTAGGTCATGTCCGCAAGGCCATAGGCCTTCATGGCATAGGAATAGAGACGGTAGTCGCCAAGGAACTCGTCGACGGTCGTTATCTCGCCGATTTTTTCCTTATAGTAAGCTGTCTCGCGCTCGACCGACGACTGACTGGCAACCTTGGACAAGGTTGAGTTGATGTCGCGGTTTACACTGAGATAGCTTGTATAGGTAGAAATCGACGCCATAGGGTAGCCTTGCAGGGTTTGGCCCTATCATGGCCAGCGTGCACGCTCTCATCGCGCGAATAACTTGCGCACTATATAACGAAAAACAACTGAACCAAAGCCAAAATCTCGCTGGCAAAAAGATCACCGCCGTAGGGGGTCTACTTGCGACATTCTTCCACTCTCGCGCAAGCTTGGAGCAATAAAGCTCGTGTGTCGATCTCCGTCCGGAGGGTCGGCACGGTCGTCTCATGATGGGAAGGCCGGGACGTTTCTACAGTTTCTCATGAAGAGATGGAGTTAGAATGGCTACGCCTCCGAGCATATTGCCGCTTCCGAAAGTCGCTGCCCGCGGCCGCGATGTCGGGTTTGCGGTGGGCATCGTGTGCATTCTTTGCATCCTCTTCCTGCCGATCCCTGTCTTTCTCATCGATATGGGTCTGGCGTTCTCCATTGCATTTTCCGTTCTTATCCTGATGGTATCGCTGTGGATCCAGCGCCCGCTGGATTTCTCGTCCTTTCCGACCATCCTTCTGATCTCGACGATGATCCGCCTCGCGTTGAACATCGCCACGACGCGTGTCATCCTGTCCCACGGCAACCAGGGCCATGAAGCCGCTGGCGGCGTGATCGCGGGCTTCTCAAGCCTCGTCATGTCAGGCGATTTCGTGATCGGTCTGATCGTCTTCCTCATCCTGATCGTGGTCAACTTCATCGTCATCACCAAGGGTGCAACGCGTATCGCGGAAGTTGGCGCGCGCTTCACCCTCGATGCCATTCCCGGCAAGCAGATGTCGATCGATGCCGACCTCTCCGCCGGTATCATCAATGAGAAGGAAGCCCAGCTGCGCCGTCGCGAGCTGGAAGAGGAAAGCGCCTTCTACGGTGCCATGGACGGTGCGTCCAAGTTCGTGCGCGGTGATGCGGTCGCTGGCCTCATGATCACCGGCATCAATATCTGCGGCGGCATCATCATCGGCGTGTTCCGCCATGGCATGGCCATCGGTGAGGCCGCTGACGTTTTCGTCAAGCTTTCCGTCGGTGACGGTATCGTCTCGCAGGTGCCAGCGCTTATCGTTTCGCTGGCCGCCGGCCTTATCATTACCCGCGGCGGTACGCAGGGCTCCACCGATACGGCGGTTCTCAATCAGCTCAGCGGCTATCCGAAGGCGCTTGCTGTGGCATCCGGCCTGATGGGCGTTCTCTCGCTGGTCCCGGGTCTGCCTTTCCTTCCGTTCGTCATCCTCAGCATGTTGCTTGCCTTTGGTGCCTGGATCATTCCCCGCCAGTTGGCGCAGGTCCGTGATGCCGAAAGGGTGGCCGAGCAGGAGCAGACCACGAAGGCCCAGGATGCCGAAAAGGACACGGTCAAGAATTCGCTTCGCACCACCGAAATCGAGCTGGCCCTTGGCAAGCAGGTTTCACCGAGATTGCTCGGCGCGCACCAGGAACTGGGCTTCCGCGTGGGCAAGATGCGCAAGAAATTCGCGACGCAATACGGTTTCGTCGTTCCCGAGATCAAGGTCACCGACGACATCGCTATTCCCGACAAGTCCTATCAGATCAGGATCCATGGAACCACGGTTGCAGCCAGCACGCTGCGCGTCGGCGAAGTTCTGGTCATCACCGGCAAGGGCCGTCGCCCTTCCGTGCCGGGGGACGACGTTCGCGAACCCGCTTTCGGTATGCCCGCCATGTCGGTGCTGGAAAACTTTGCCGATGACCTGCGGCGCGAGGGCTTCCACCCCATCGACAATATCTCGGCCCTTCTGACCCACGTCAGCGAAGTCATTCGCAACAATCTGCCGATGCTCCTGTCCTATAAGGACGTGAAGGTTCTGATCGATCGCCTTGACCCGGAATACAAGAAGCTCGCGGACGAAATCTGCTCCTCGCATATGTCCTATTCCGGCCTGCAGGCTATCTTGAAGCTGCTGCTGGCAGAGCGTGTGTCCATTCGCAACCTGCATCTCATTCTGGAAGCAGTTGCAGAACTCGCTCCGCATCTTCGCAGAACCGAACAGATTGTCGAACACGTCCGTATCCGCATGGCGCAACAGATTTGCGGCGACCTGTCCGACAACGGCGTCCTGCGCGTCCTGCGACTGGGCACGAAGTGGGACGTCGTGTTCCAGCAGGCCATCAAGCGCGATACGAAGGGTGAAGTCATCGAATTCGATATCGATCCGCGCCAGGTCGAGGAGTTCAGCAACGAGGCGAGCAAAGTAATCCGTGAATACATGGACGTCGGGCTGCCATTCGTGCTTGTTACTTTGCCGGAAACCCGGTCTTATGTGCGCATGATAACGGAACGTCTCTTCAGCACATTGCCTGTCCTGTCACATGTCGAACTGGCCAAGGGCACGGAGATAAAGATACTCGGCTCGATCTCATGATCCCAGACCCGCAGGGAACGATAATGGCACTGTTTCTGGCTTTTTGCCGGATCGGTGCCTGCGTCATGGTAATGCCGGGTTTCTCTTCCGCTCGCCTGCCCATGCAGATCCGTTTGCTGCTCGCTCTGGCGCTTGCCATGGCGATTTTGCCGCTTCTTTGGGATGGTATTTACCCCCTCGTAAGAACCGATACGATTTCCTTTCTCAAGATCATGTTCTTCGAATCGTTGATCGGCGCCACCTTCGGCATGATTGCCCATCTCTACGTGCTGGGAATGCAGTTTGCCGCAACGGCAATCGGCACGGCCATCGCCTTTACCGGACCGCCGGCGCAGGATGTGCTGGAAGACACGTCGGAAAACCAGCTGGCGAGCATGTTGTCATATGGCGTCCTGCTGCTGCTGTTCATTCTCGATTTTCACCATGTCATCTTCCGCGCCATCGTCGAATCCTATTCGTCGATACCGCTTGGCGGCGCCATGACCGCGCAGCGAATGCTGATTTCGCTGACGGATACGATTGTTGCCTCGTTCAATATTGCGCTTCGTGTGGCAAGCCCCTTCATTCTCTACGGGTTCCTGTTCAACACGGCGGTCGGTCTGGTCAACAAGCTTGCGCCCCAGATCCCGGTCTACTTCATCTCCACCCCCTATGCTCTGGCCGGTGGTCTGCTTCTGCTCTATTTTGGCATAGCAGCCCTGGTGAACCAGTACGTAACCGGATTTTTCCGGGTTTTTGCAAATATGTGAGGTGTCCGATGGACCCGTTGAAATCCAAGAAGCTCAACAGACTGGCAAAGGTTCAGGGTCACATCAAGAAGATGGCCGAGAACGAACTTGCCATCACGACGCGCGAGCGCAACGAGGTCTCCGAGAAGATCGAGGCACTCAGCGGCTATCTCAATTCGCTCGACCCGCTGCATCAACAGATGCTCAAGCATTATGCCGTTCGCCATGAACGCCTGCTGGTGCGTGACGTTCGCCTTGAGAACATCGAGAAGGCGCAGGAGCAGCAGGTTCTGAAAGAAACGAAAAAGGGTGAGCGTCTGGAAGAAAAACGCGATGCTGCCCGCGAGGACGAGCAAAGGGTGCGGGAAGACAACAGCATCTATGAGATGATTGATCTGCAGCTCGCGCTGAAAGACACCAGCCTCCAGCAAGGTTAGGCCTGTATCGTCATCCGATAAAAACGGAAAGGATGACGACGTGGCCATTTCTCCTCCAAGCGATCTTGTGCTTGATGTCGTGAATGCGGCTGACCCCACCCAGGTCATGGCGGCGCGCGAAAAGCTTCGCTCGGTAAGCGCAGCCAACCAGGCATCGGTGCTGACAGCCAGCAACGCCGGTTTCGAATCCGCAATCAACAGCATCGACACGACCGCCAGCAAAGCAGGTGTCCGCCGCATCGAGCCGCCCAAGAGCGACGAGAAGGTGCCCGAGACCTATCGCAAGTTCGAGGCCAGCGTCCTTTCGACAATGCTTCAGAACATGATGCCAAAGGACAGCGAAGAGGTCTATGGCAAGGGATCTGCCGGCGATTTCTGGAAAAGCATGATGGCCGAACAGATGGCCGACGCCGTTTCCAAGCGTGGCGGTATTGGAATTGCGGAGCAGGTCTATTCGCAGGCCTTGCAGAAGGCACGCAATGCCGAGGCTCCCACCACACCGAATGAAGATGACAAGAGCCTGGCCCTGAGCATGGTCACGGACTTCCAGCGGCGTACTTTTTCTGTAGCCGACACAAACAAGACTGAAAGCTAAGCGGCGGAGCGCTGAGACATTATGGAAATTGTAAACAACGACTACAGAACGCAGGCCATTCTGGGCCGTCTGGAAACGGTGATCGACAACGAGAACCAGCGCATCGGCAAAGACCCGGACTTCGATTTCAAGCTTTCGAATGCCCACAAGAGCCGTTGCCTTTATGAACTCAGCATGCTGCTCCGCGATGTCGACGGCGCGCAGATCGCAGCAACGCACAAGCGCCAAATCCTCGACATCAAGGCAAAGCTCGCCATCAATACGCGCCGTGTCGAAGCCAACCTCCATGCGGTCAAGGCGGTCGTTGAGCTGCTGAAGAACGCTGCCAAGCGCGCCGAGGACGATGGTACCTATTCGCTGCAGCAGTTTGCTAGCGGGGCGCAATGATCAAGCTGATCGCGACAGGCGTCTGGATTCTTGTCGTCACGCTCGGTGGCGTCTACGCAGCCGTGACCTTTGGCAATCACGGTGCGGACGACAAGGCGGCTGAGGTGGTGCGTCCACCGCACTTCGTACAGAGCGAAACCGTGACCCTGCCGGTCGTGGCGGATGGCAAGGTTTCCGGCTACTTCCTCGTTCGTGCGAGTCTTGAAGTGGACGAAGACGCCCTCAAGGACGTCAAGGTTCCCGTTCCAACCTTCCTCACGGATGAGCTATACAGCCTGCTGGTGGGCGACAAACTGGTCAATGTGAAAGATGCGGACAAGTTCGATGTCGCCGGTTTCAAGACCAGGATCAAGGACGGTCTCAATACGCGTCTCGACAAGCCGCTGGTAAAGCAGGTTCTCATCGAGCAGATGGATTTCATCTCGAAGGAAGAGATCGAAGCCCGGGACCCGAGCCGAAAGCCAAAGCAGATCGTCGTCGATACCGATCCGCCGCCGCCAAAACCGGCACCTGCAGCCGCCGCGCACTGAAAGGCAGGCCTCGCAGATCAAGGAAAATGAACCGCCCGGACCGCAATGGTCACCTCGGGCGGTTTTTCTTTATAGAGATGCGACGCCCTTCCACCTCATGGGGAGGCCTTTACGCAAAGCCAAGGCGCAAGCAATCCCACCTCGTCTCTGCAGGGTTGAGCCTGAGTAAGAGCCGTGGAGGCGAAGAATGATGGATGGGGTCAGTAGAACGATCGGACCAGCGATCCGACAAGCAGGTTCCAGCCATCGATAAGCACGAAGAACAGGATCTTGAATGGCAGCGAGATCGATGTCGGCGGCAGCATCATCATGCCCATTGCCATCGTGATGGTGGCCACCACCATGTCGATGACGAGGAATGGCAGGATAATCAGGAAGCCGATTTCGAAGCCGCGCCGAATTTCGGAAAGCATGAAGGCCGGGATAAGCACACGATACTGTGGCACCGTACCGTTCATCGTTTCCTGACCGCGCTCATTTGCGAGATCAACGAAAAGAGCCAGATCTTTGGGTCTGGTATTGGCCACCATGAAGCCTCGGAACGGCTCAGCGGCCCGCTCCACAGCTTGGGCTTCGGTGATCTGGTTTTGCAAGAGAGGCTGCAGACCGTCCTGCCAGGAACGTTCGAAGGTTGGCGCCATGACGTAAAACGTCATGAACATCGCCATACTGGTCAGGATCATGGTCGAAGGCGTGGTGCCGAGCCCCATGCCGGAACGCAATATCGAAAATGCGATGATGAAACGAGGAAAACTCGTCACCATGATCAGAATGCCGGGGGCGATGGAAAGAACCGTCAGCAGCCCGAAGGTGCGAATGATCCACGACGCGGCGGAGCCATCGAGCGGCAGATTAAGCAAATCCGCCGGCGATTGCTGAGCATATGCAAGCCCTGGAGTGAGGGCTAAAATAAGCAGAAGGCCAAGTTTTCGAATCATTCTATCACAAAGGTTCTGAAGAGAACCTTGGATACGCGTCCTTTTGATCTGAGGTCAACGATTTCCCTCAAGTCATCCCTAAGATATTGAAAGCCACGCGGGCCCTGAAGCTGTTGCAGCGAAACCGTTCTGAGATAGGCCATCAATTCCTGATGGATATCCTGCGCCAGCGCGGTGTCTCCGGGGCCGGTAAACTGGAGCGCGATTTCCAGACGGACCCAGCTATCTGCCGGGTAGCCCAGATTTGTGACGATAGGGTCAAGCGGCAAAAGGCTGGGTGCCGCGCCCGCAGCGCCATGCTCTCCACCCGCTGCTGGTGCAGCACCATGCTCGTCCTTGGCAGCGGCAGGCTCTGCGGCATGTTCGGGTTCTGCAGCCGGTGTCGCTGCCGCAGGCGGTGACGGCACGAGCAATGTCTTTCCAACAAAGAACCCGCCTCCGATGCCTAGAAGCGACAGCACGGCAATCACGCCCGCTGTCACAATGATCGACGGCTTCTTGGGTGCTGCGGGTTCGGTGGTGATAAGGCTCATATTCGTATCTAACGTCTGTTCCCGAGAGCAGCTCCTGCAGAATGCGAGGGGCCGTATGTCTGCTTATGCTTGCGCGGTAGCGCGTCAGATCGGCGAGAAGAGATCGACGACCTGCTGGCCGACCGGCGGCTGCTGGATTTCGGTAATGCGCCCGCGCCCGCCGTAGGAAATCCGCGCTTCGGCAATCTTCTCATATGAGATCGTGTTTTCGGAATTGACGTCCTGCGGCCGCACGATACCGGCGACGTTGAGGATACGAACTTCATGGTTGACGCGCACTTCCTGGGAACCGCTGATCAACAGGTTGCCGTTTTCCAGAATGCCGGTCACGACTGCGGCGACGAGAAGCGTCAGCTTTTCAGCGCGGCTGATGGAGCCCTTGCCGTTCGACTCGCTGGTGTTGTCGAAGCTGAGCGAGGAGTCGGCCTGTGGTTTCCAGCCAAGAATTTCGGCGTCGGCTTTCCAGCCGGTCTCGCGGTTGTTCTTCTTGGTGCGATCGGTTTCGTTGTCGAAGCTCGCCTTGTCGTTGATCTGGATGTTGACGGTCAGGATATCGCCAATGTTCAACGCGCGTGCGTCCTTGAACAGCGCGGCCTTGCTGTCGCTCCACAGCGAATAGCCGCTTGCGGAGCGCGCCGGCTGCTTGGGATAGGAGGCCAGCTGTGGCGTCTGGCTGAACTGCAGGCCGCTGCCGATCGGGCTCATCGACGGTGCATTGCCGATTTCTCTCAGCGTCTGGTTCTGCGTAATGCTGGAGCATCCGGTCAGAACACTTGCGGCGGAAAGGACAAGAATAAGCGCTTTGTTCATGACGGATCTCTTGATGTGGTTTTATCGGCAGCACTGGACATGATCGACGCCACCATGGCTGCCTTTTTGGCATCCATTTCGGCAAGGATCAGCCCGGACTGGCGGGGGGGCAGCTTCATGATGATGGCGGCGGCAAGACCCGGATTGACCTCTTCGAGCTGCGGAGCCGCAGCATCGGCCTTCATCGTCTTGTAAACGTTGACCAGATTGGCCTCAGCCTGCTGCATGAAGTCGTTTCGACGTTTCAGCCAGTCTTCGTATTCGGCTTTGCGTGCTTCCATGACGGCGATACGGTTGTCGACATCCTGTTGCAGCTGCTCGAGATCCTGTTTTTGCAGGAGATAACGCTGGTCACGCGCCTGGTCGATGATGTTGGTGCAATATTGCTGGATTTCCTGGCCGCTCGTCTCGCCGGTCGTTACCCGCACCTGCTCCTGCGCCTTGGCGGAGGGAAGGGCGGCGACCATGACGAAGACGGCAATTAATGCGCGGCGCGGCGTGACGATCTCAGAAACTCTTGTCATCATTGTAGCACCAGTTCTGCTTGCAGCGCGCCGGCTGATTTAATGCCCTGAAGAATGGCGATGATGCCGTCCGGCTTGACGCCGATATTGTTAAGCCCAGCGACGAGAGATCGCAGGTTGGGGCCGTTGAGGATGGCGACCGGTCCGCCTGTTGCCTCTGCCGCGATGTCGGTCTGCGGCTGAACGGCGGTTTGACCACCACGCGAGAACGGCGCTGGCTGAATGACCTGCGGTGTTTCGGTAACCTGCACCGTCAATGTGCCGTAGCTGACGGCGACCTGGGAAATGCGAACGTCCGCGCCGATGACGATGGTGCCTGTGCGTTCGTTGATGACGACCTTGGCCGGCGTATCGGTCTCCACCTGGAGGCTTTCGATGTTCGCCATCAGACGTGTGAGGTCTGCGGTGCGTGGCTTCTGGATGAAGACCACCTGGCTGTCGCGCGCCTCGGCAATCGGCTCGCCAAAGGAGGTGCGCGCGTAATTGTTGATGGCATCGGCAATGCGTGTCGATGTGGAAAAGTCGGGATTGCGCAGTTGCAGGACCAGATTGACGGAATCCTTGAACTGCGAAGGCAATTCACGCTCGATGATGGCACCGCTTGGAACGCGGCCGGAGGTCGTTACACCCTGCGTCAGCTGAGCGGCCTGGCCTTCTGCGCTGAAACCGGAGACGATGACGGAGCCTTGCGCCACTGCGTAAATCTGCCCGTCGGCGCCGGACATGGATGTCATGATAAGTGTGCCGCCGCGCAATGACGAAGCGTCGCCGAGCGAGCTGACATTGACGTCCAGCCTGCTTCCGGGGCTTGCAAAAGGCGGAAGATTGGCGGTTACCATGACGGCAGCCACGTTCTTTGAACCGGTCTGGTTGCCTTGCATGGAAATGCCAAGGTTCTGCAGCATCGCCTTCATGGACTGTTCGGTAAACGGTGACGACCGCATACTGTCACCGGAACCCTGAAGGCCGACGACCAGACCGTAACCGATCAACTGGTTCTCGCGCCCGGCTTGAAGCGAGGCAATATCTTTGACCCGGGCATTAGCCTGCGCATAGGCAACGGGTGCAGCGACGAAAAGTGCAGCAATGGCTAGGCTGGCAGCGATCAGGCCCTGACGAAAGTTCATTTCTCGAAAACCTCCACGGTCCCGTCCTGCATGGCGGTACCACTCACCGTCACACCGGTGTCTCTGTTGCGAACCCGCACGATATCGCCCGCCATGCCATCTTCAATGGCTGTGCCGGACGCGGACAGGTTCATGCCACCCTTGCTGTAGGTGATCCGGATCGTAGCGCCGCGCTGAACCGCAAACGGCTCTCGCAGGTCGCCAAGCGGAATAGTTCGACCGGCTACAAGCGTTCGCTTGGAAACCTTGCCGACAACAAGTTGTACATTGTCGACATAGCCCGGCGCCAGGTTCGGATTTGTAACAGGAACTTCCGTCACCTGTTCGCGGGTAATGGTTTCACCGGGAAAAATCGTACCTGTGGGTATAACGGCGTATTTATCTTGCGAAAAAGCAGCCTGTGCGTTGAACACACACAGGCTCAGCATTGTCGCAAGCGCCATTTTGCAGAGACTGCCAGGCATATTTTTCGGGTGAAACGTCATGTTACCCAACCTTCATTTACTTCAAGTTCTGACTGACGATCGTGGCCATTTCGTCTGCGGTGGTGATGACCTTCGAGTTCATTTCATAAGCGCGCTGGGCCGAAATCAGGTCGGTGATTTCCTTGACGGAATCGACGTTCGAGCTTTCGAGATAGTGCTGCTTGATATAGCCGAAGCCGGTGGACTGCGGCGTTGCGTCGACAGCGTTGCCGGAGGCTTCCGTCTGCTGGAAGAGGTTGTCGCCGAGAGGCTTCAGGCCGGCCTCGTTGGCGAAGTTGCTCATGGTCAACTGGCCAAGTTCGGTCATCGTTTCCGCATTGCCGACACGCACGGACACGATGCCATCGGTGCTGATGGTCGTTTCGGTCGCATCGATGGGAATGGTGATGGCGGGCTGGATCGGCAGGCCATCGATCGTCACCAGACGGCCGGTGGAATCGCGGTTTAGCGCACCTGCACGGGTATAGAGCGTGTTGCCATCAGGGCCTTCGACCTGAAGCCAGCCCTTGCCGACGATTGCGATGTCCAGATCGTTGCCGGTCTGGCTGATTTCGCCCTGAATATGCAGCTTGCGCACGGCGGATGTCTGTACGCCCAGACCGATGTTTGCGCCTTCCGGCACCACGGACTGGTTGGCACGGTTCATCACGCCCTGCGCGCGCTCTGTCTGGTACAAAAGGTCGGTAAATTCGGCGCGGCCGCGTTTGAACGCAGTCGTGTTGATGTTCGCGATGTTGTTCGCGATGACCTCAAGGTTTGTCTGCTGGGCATCCATGCCCGTCGCTGCGATAGCTAATGCTCTCATTTTTTATGTCCTTAAGCGTCAGATCTGCATTTTCACGATGTCGAGATAGGCCGAAACGATCTTGTCGCGCAGGGCAACAGCCGTCTTGAGCGTCTGGTCGGCCTGCATGACGGCATCGACCACTTCACGCGTATTGGCCTTGCCCTGAATGCCCGCAAACGACATGGCTTCACCCTTCTTCAGGGATTCGACCGCATCCGTTGCAACACCACCCAGCACGCTGGCAAAGCTGGGACCGGTAACTGCGGTTGCCGCGGTTGCCGCAGTTGATACTGCGCTGCCCGCGAGCGATGTCAGGCTGGAGGTGATTTCGCTGACGCTGTCTTTGGAAGAGTCGTTGGACAGCGACTTCAGGCTGCTAATGGAGTCGATCATCACTAACCCTTCAAGAGGTCGATAGTTGAGGAAATCAGGTCGCGGGTCTGCTTGATGACCTGGAGATTGGCGTCATAGCTGCGATTGGCTTCGCGAAGGTCGGCCATCTCGATCAGCATGTTGACGTTCGGAAGCTTCACCATGCCCTTTTCGTCGGCGGCCGGGCTGTCCGGGTCGTATTCCTGTGTGAAATCTGACCGGTCTACACCAAGCTTCTTCACCTCAACGAGATTCGTCTGGCTTGCACGATCCAGTTCCGTTGCGAAGGTGATTGTCTTGCGGCGATAGGGGTCGGCGCCAGGCGTGTCGCCTGTCGTCCGGGAGTTGGCGATATTTTCCGAAACGATGCGCAGGCGCGTTGCCTGTGCTTCCATTCCGCTGCCTGCAATCTTCAAGGAAGATGATAATGAGTCCATTTTACTTGCCCACCGCGGTCAACATCATGTTGTGGAAGGATTTGACGAGTTGCGTATTCAGTTCGTACTGACGCTTGATCTCGCCCGTCTTTGCCATTTCCGTTGAAAGAGAAACTGTATTGCCGGATTCCTGCATCCCGATTTCGTTGGCGAGCGGTGCATCCGACATGCCGATCTTGCCGCCGCCGGCGACTGCCAGTTCCATATGGGCAGCGTTGGTGCGAGCCATGGGCATTCCAGCTGCCTGCAACTCGGTTTCGAACGGGACGACGTCCTTTGCCCGAAATTTCGGCGTGTTGGCATTTGCAATGTTGCTTGCGACGACTTCTTGACGCACAGAAAGCCATTCGGCCTGCCGGGACGCCAGCGAAAAGAGCTGAATCGGCTGCATGACAATTCTCCGTGTTTAACTTCACCCTGTTTTAGGCCGACAATCTTGCGCGGGACTTACGGGCTTTGGCTTTGTCCAAAGGCGGCGTTTTCGTCTTCTGACGCAGCACAAAGCGACCATCGTTAACGTTTTGTTTGCCTTATCGCTTTAGGCTTTCTTCATATTTTCCGATGAGCGGGATTTCTGTAACCCTTTGGGTTTTCTATGAATTCTGAGAACGACAGACTTTTGATGCCGAATCACGCTGCGCTTCGCGGAAGGCTTCGCCTTGCGTCCGTGCGGCGCGCTCTGCTGGCGGTCGGGGTCGTTGCGTCACTCACCGCGACCGGCTTTTTCCTGCCTGGCCTGTTGCTTGCTCCGGGCTTCAAGGGCTTTTCCTCCCATGCGAGTGTCGCAATCTCTGAGCCCCAGGTAATTTCGCGCAACGTGGAGAGGGCAGCCAGCCAGCTGCGGGAGAGCCTGCTGTCTCCGGTGGCGCTCAGCATCATCGCGTCTGACCTCGGCCTTCGTCCGGATGACCTGTTCGGAACGCGAAGCCACGGCTACGTCTCGGTCCTGCTGGACCTGCTGGCAGGGGGCGGTAAGGATGCAAGTCCAATTGTGGGTGCGACCGAAGAGGGGCTCGAAGAGGCGGTATCGATAACGCCGGTGCCTGAAAAGGCACGGATCGATGTCGATGTGCTGGCAGCCAATGCTGAAGCTTCGCAGAAGATTGCACAATATTTTGCAGCGCGCATCGTCAAGGAGATTGGTGGAGGGTCCGATCAATCGTCGCTGGGCACTCTGGAAGCGGCGCGTCTTGCGCTCGATAGCGCCGAGGCGGCTCTTTCCGGATTCCAGATGCGCCACGGCGATGATGCCGTTTCACATATTCAAAGCCTGCAGCAGAAAATCCGTGAAGACGATGCGGCAAGGGCGGCGCTAAAGGCAAGGCAGACGGAACTTGAGGATGCCATGTCCTTCGCCTCTTCCATGAAGGTGAATGACGTCCTTAACAGGAGCCTGCCTGCGCTTGCAGCCTTTGAGCCGCTGGAAGCCGTCAGTCAGAGTTACACGGCTGCCAAGCTTGCGCTGGCGGATGTGAGCGTCGACCATGGGCCGAGGCATCCGCGCACCATTGCCGCGCAGGCAACGGTTGACGCCGTGCGGACCACGGCAATGCCGGCGCTTCGCCGTGTACAGGATGCCTTGAAACAGGAACATGCGTCCGTTCTGGCAGCTGCGGAGAACCAGACGCGGTTGCGTGCGGACCTTGACGCACAGATGGCCGCACTCGGCGATGCGCCATCAGATCTTGCCAAGCGGCAGGCAGCGCTGGAGAAGGCGCGCCGCGACTATATCATTTCGAGCGAGACCGCAGGCGGCATCGCAACAAGCCAACGCATAAGCGCATCGCTGGCAACACCGGCAAATCCGGGAACTCCTGATTATGATGGCTTCACCGCCAATGCCATGGCTGTGGCCGGCGCTTTCGCCGGATTGCTCACATCGCTTCTGCTTCTGAGTTTCAGGCGCGAGGAAGAGGAACGGGAGGAGCAGGAGCAGGAGGAAGCGACGCCTCCGGTGTTGGAGATCGAACCTGTTGCGATGGTTGCGGAAGGTGAGGAAGCGGTCGCAGACGCGATAGAGATAGAGCCTGCGATCTTTGAGGATGTGGCCGACGAACAGGTCGAGCAGCAAACTGCCAGCCAGATGGTGGCGGATGAGCCCGACGCCATGGAGGTTGCGCCATCTGATAATGACGATGGGGTGCAGGAGACCGCGACGATCCATGCCGAGCCGGCAAACGACATACCGCTTGATGAGCGCGTCCGGCAGGTCCTGATCGACAACGCTGTGCCGTCTGACCGCCTGAAGGCGAAGCCGCCCGAATTCAAGCTGCCGCCACTCCTGGCCGCAGCCCTTGCAGGCGAAGCGACGCATGATCAGGCCGAAACCGAGGAACTCCGTACCCTGCGTCAGGAACTGGCCCTCTTGCGGGCGCGCCTTGTTCAGCACGATATGCGCCGCGAACAGAATCGCAATCGCGCCTGACACTCCGATTTTTCTTGCATTCCAGAGTGCTGCGCAGCATTAGGGCGGCTGAGGCTGTCCTCCCGGGGGATGGCTTTCAACAGCTATCTCGTTTCCAGGAGGCAGGCATATGGTCGTGGTGATAGACGGCAAGGCGAAGGCAGCATCTGTAACCCAGGCCGTGCGCGAAGCAGCGCAGAGTCTCGAGCAGCAGACGGGCGTCAAACCCGGTCTCGCCGTGGTCATCGTCGGTAACGATCCCGCCAGCCATGCTTACGTCAACTCCAAGAGCAAGACGGCCAAAGAGTGCGGCTTCAACTCCATCCAGCACACGCTGCCTGAAGAAACCACGCAGGCCGAGCTGGAATCCCTGGTCACGACACTGAACGCCGATCCTTCCATCCACGGTATTCTTGTGCAACTCCCGCTGCCGCGTCATCTGGATTCCGATACGGTCATTCAGTCGATCCTGCCGGAAAAGGATGTCGATGGTCTGAGCGTCCTCAACGCGGGCAAGCTGGCGACAGGCGACCTCGATACGGGTCTGATCTCCTGTACGCCTGCCGGATCCATGCTGCTGGTGCGCAGTATTCACGGCGATGATCTTTCCGGTCTCAATGCCGTGGTGATCGGGCGGTCCAACCTTTTTGGAAAACCGATGGGCCAGCTTCTGCTTAACGCCAATGCGACGGTCACGATGGCCCATTCCCGCACGAAGGATCTGGCTGCCGTCTGCCGACAGGCGGATATTCTCGTTGCGGCCGTCGGCCGTCCGCAGATGGTTAAGGCCGATTGGGTCAAACCCGGTGCGACCGTGATCGACGTCGGCATCAACCGCGTTCCCGCCCCCGAAAAGGGTGAAGGCAAGTCACGACTGGTTGGGGATGTTGCCTATGACGAGGCAAGCCAGGTTGCCGCCGCCATCACGCCGGTTCCAGGTGGGGTAGGGCCCATGACCATTGCCATGCTGATGGCAAACACGGTTATTGCAGCCCACCGTGCACTGGGACAGTCGGCGCCGAAATTCTGACAGTCAGGCTTCAGGCGTCGGCGTTGCGGGTCGGCGCCGGGCCTGTGGATCCTCGAACGACCAGCTCTGCCTTCCATAGTTCCTGATCCGTGTTCGGCTCCCCGGACTTGATCTGGTTGATCAGCCGCTCTGCGATCCGCATACCCGCGGCCCTCAGGGAAGATCGCGTGGTGGTCAAAGGCACGGAAAAATTGACGGGCTTCAAAAGCGGCAGCACGTCATCATGCGCAATCAGCGACACCTCTCGTCCGGGTTTCAATCCCCGTTGATTGAGAGATCGCACCGCGCCCAGAGCCAGCGCGGTCGAGGCACAGATGACAGCCGTCGGCCTCTCATCGCGCGCAAGAAGTCTCTCCATGTTTAAAAAGCCTGCCTCGTCATTCATGACGCTGTGCATCACGTTGTCAGGCGTCAGCGCATATCCGTGTTCGGCGAGGGCAGCCTCCACGCCACGGTATCTGCGAAACGTAAAGTCGTAGCCTTCAGGGCCGTTCAGGAGCGCAATGTTGCGGTGCCCAAGCTGCAGAAGAAGGGAGGTCGCATCGCGAAATGCACTCTCATTGTCCACGTCGAGATAGGGATAATCGGTCTCGATGCCCCAGGAACGACCATGCACCATGAAGGGTATGGACAGGCCTTTCATCATTTCGATCCGAGGGTCATTCTTCTTCATATAGGCAAGATAAAGCCCGTCGACGCTGCCGCTGGTGGCAAGCTCCCGCAGCGCTTCTTCCTCATTCGCAGGATCTGTCGGCATGATGACGAGGTGAAAGCCTTCGCGTGCCGATGCTTCCCCAAGACCAGTCAGAAATTCACCGAAATGCACGTCCGACTGATGCTCAGGCCCTGTGGGCATGACGAGGCCAATGGAGCCCATTTTTCCCGTTGCCAGACGCTGGGCGGCGGCATTCGGGCGATAGCCGGTCTTCTGTGCCGCCTCGATAATCTTGCGGCGTGTCTCGGCATTGACCTCAGGATAGCCATTCAGGGCGCGGCTGATCGTCGTTTGGGATATGCCAAGCAATTGGGAAAATTGTTTCAGGTTCATTCTTCGTCCCCCTCCCGCATCGGCATCCGCTGGCGTAGTGCCACTCCACTTCGATCAACCAAACCGCTTTGAATACTAGCAAGAGTCTTTGCTGCCCACAAATGCAAACTGAATATTTGCTCGTCAGATATGCATCTGCAAAGGGCGGCGGGACCACTAAAACGCAGTGGTTGCGGTTGGGGGTTGACTCTGCTTCCATCTCAGTGAGATGAATAGTCAGCCAAAGCGCTTTGAGTATCTTTGCGGACGCAGTCCGCTAATGTGATGGGAGGTAGATCACATGAAGAAGACTTTCTGGACGACCGTGGCCTTGGCCACGCTATTGTCGGGTGCAGCCCTTGCGGCCGAGTTGAAATTCAAGCCCGGGGACGACGCGAAGTTCAACTGGAAAAGCTACGAAGACTTCAAAACCGCAAATGCCGCCCTCAAGGGCGAGACGCTGACGATCTTCGGCCCTTGGCGCGGCGAAGATGAGGCCCTCTTCCAGTCGGTTCTTGCCTATTTTGCCGATGCGACCGGCGTGAATGTGCGCTATTCCTCCTCAGAAAACTACGAGCAGCAGATCGTCATCGATACGCAGGCCGGATCTCCTCCCAATGTCGCCATTCTGCCTCAGCCCGGCCTGCTGGCCGACCTTGCCGCAAAGGGTCTTCTGACGCCGCTTGGCGACGATACGGCGAAATGGGTGAAGGATAATTACGGCGCTGGCCAGTCCTGGGTCGATCTTGGCATGTATCCGGGCAAGGATGGCAAGAAGGCCTATTTCGCCTTCCCGTTCAAGGCGGACGTCAAGTCTCTGGTCTGGTACGTGCCTGAGAACTTCGAGGAAGCCGGTTACGAGGTTCCCAAAAGCGTGGAAGACCTCGTCAAGCTTTCCGACCAGATCGTCGAGGACGGCGGCACGCCATGGTGCATCGGTCTCGGCTCCGGTGGTGCGACGGGTTGGCCCGGAACGGACTGGGTCGAAGATTTCATGCTGCGCACCCAGCCGCTGGATGTCTACCTGAAGTGGACAACCAACGAGGTGAAGTTCAACGATCCACGCGTGGTTGCCGCCATCGAGGAATTCGGCAAATTTGCCAAGAACGACAAATATGTTTCTGGTGGCGCGGCTGCCGTTGCTTCGACCGATTTCCGCGACAGCCCCAAGGGCCTCTTCGATATTCCGCCGAAGTGCTACCTGCACCGTCAGGCCTCGTTCATTCCGTCCTTCTTCCCTGAGGGAACCAAGGTCGGGACCGATGTCGACTTCTTCTACATGCCGACATTTGCCTCCAAGCCTGAGCTTGGCAAGCCGGTCCTAGGTGCCGGAACGCTCTTTACCATCACCAAGGATTCCAAGGCCGCTCGCGCGCTGGTGGAGTTCCTGAAGACGCCGATTGCGCATGAAGTCTGGATGGCGCAATCCGGCTTCCTGACACCCTACAAGGGCGTGAACCTCGACACCTATGCCAGCGAGCAGACCAAGCGTCAGGGTGAAATCCTCACCACGGCAACCAGCTTCGGCTTCGATGGCTCGGACCTTATGCCCGGCAAGATCGGTGCGGGTGCATTCTGGACAGGCATGGTGGACTTCGTTGGGGGCAAATCTGCGCAGCAGGTGGGTGACGATATCCAGAAGGCCTGGGACGGATTGAAGTAACCGAAAATTCCGTCCGGCGGCGATCTTCCGCTGCCGGGCCGTTTCTCTCGCATGTCTCTGCCGCAACGGGGTTAACGCTGTCAGGCCGGGTATAGAACGGAATTACGGGGAGGGAATATGATTACCCAGATCGTTTCGGCGCTCGGCGTGATGATCGTCGGCGTCTTTGCCTGCGCTGCCTATTACTGGCTGTCCGACAAGGCGCTACAGCTCTTTTTCCCGGTCAAAGATGGTGATGTCATTCACGCATCGCGCAACCTCAACCGGCGTGCGGCGGTTCGCCCCTGGCTTTTCGTGGGCCCGGCTCTGCTGCTGCTGACCGTCTATCTCGTCTATCCCGTCATCGCGACCTTCATTCTCTCCTTTTATGACCGCACAGGCGCCAATTTCGTCGGGCTGAACAATTACCGCTGGGCGTTCTTCGATGCGGGTTTCCGTCAGTCCATCTTCAACAACATCCTCTGGCTCGCAGTCGTGCCTGCGGCTTGCACCTTCTTCGGTCTCGTCATCGCCGTCATGACCGACCGCATCTGGTGGGGCAACATCGCCAAGTCCATCGTCTTCATGCCCATGGCCATTTCCTTTGTCGGCGCATCCGTCATCTGGAAATTCATTTATGAGTATCGAGGCGAGGGCCAGGTTCAGATCGGCCTGTTGAACGCCATCGTCGAATATTTCGGCGGCACTCCGGAAGTGTGGATCTCCATGCCCTTCTGGAACAATTTCTTCCTGATGATCATCCTCATCTGGATCCAGACCGGCTTTGCCATGGTCATTCTGTCAGCCGCCCTGCGTGGCATTCCCGAAGAGACCGTCGAGGCTGCCGTCATCGATGGTGCCAATGGCTGGCAGATCTTCTGGAAAATCCTTGTGCCGCAGATATGGGGCACCATCGCCGTGGTCTGGACGACGATCACCATCCTCGTCCTCAAGGTTTTCGACATCGTGCTGACCATGACCAACGGCCAGTGGAACACCATGGTTCTGGCCAACCTCATGTTTGACTGGATGTTCCGCGGCGGCGGCGATAGCGGACGCAGCGCCGTCATCGCGCTCGTCATCATGGCGGCCGTCACGCCGATCATGATCTGGAATATCCGCCAGGCAAACCGTGAGATGGAGGGGCGTTGATATGAGCATAGCAACACGCATCCGCCGTATCGGCCTGCCACGTCTCATCGTTCACATCAGCGTCCTGTTTGTCGTGATGCTCTGGCTTTTGCCGACGCTCGGCATTCTCGTCAGCTCGCTGCGCGACAAGGACCAGCTTGTCGTTTCCGGCTGGTGGACGGCCTTTTCCAGCTCCAGCCAGACTGAGGCCCTTCGCCTTGCCGATCCTGCAACGCAGAAGCAGGAGGGCGACCGTTACGTCATTGCCGGCAACGTCTTCGAAAACGGTGCCGGCGGCAAGATTTCCGCCTTTGGCGTGCGTGTGCAGGACCCTGAAGCCTTTCCGGCTGGAGAGGTGGCTGATCTGGGTGAGGGCGAAACGCTCGTTATCAATGAGGACGGCACCTATCAATATAGCAAGAATGCCAGCTTTGAAGGCTCACGTGCCAAGCGTGTCTATCTTGCGGTGGCGACGCCGCCCATCTTTACGCTCGACAATTACCGCACGGTGCTGACCTCGGAAGGCATCGGTCAGTCCTTCGTCAACTCGCTGACCGTTGCCATTCCCGCCACCGTCATTCCGATCCTCATTGCAGCCTTTGCGGCCTATGCCCTGTCCTGGATGAAGTTCAGCGGGCGCTCGCTGATGATTGCGATGGTCGTCGGCCTCATCGTCGTGCCCTTGCAGATGTCGCTCATCCCGCTGTTGCAGCTCTATAACTGGATCGGCAATGTCTTCGGTGTGCCATCCAAGACCTATGCGGGCATCTGGCTGGCGCATACGGCCTTTGGCCTGCCGCTCGCCATCTATCTGCTGCGCAACTATATTTCCGGTCTGCCGAAGGAAATCATCGAAAGTGCGCGCGTCGATGGCGCCAGCGATTTCGAAATCTTCGTCAAGATCATCCTGCCGCTGTCCTTTCCGGCTCTTGCTTCCTTCTCCATCTTCCAGTTCCTCTGGACATGGAACGATCTGCTCGTCGCCATGGTCTTCCTTGGCACGCAGAAGGATGAGCTGGTATTGACCGGTGCGCTCAATGCGCTGCTCGGCTCACGCGGCGGCAACTGGGAAATTCTTACCGCATCGGCCTTCGTCACTATCATCGTGCCGCTCTGCGTTTTCTTCGCTCTCCAACGATACCTTGTTCGCGGCCTGCTGGCAGGCTCGGTCAAGGGAGGCTGATACACAATGAATGCCCATACCAGACAGGATACCGAAATGACCTCTTCCGCTCTCGTGCCCGATAAGGATTGGTGGCGTGGTGCTGTGATCTACCAGATCTACCCGCGCTCCTATCAGGATTCCAACGGCGATGGCATTGGCGACCTCAAGGGCATCACTTCGCGGCTGGAACATATCGCCAAGCTTGGCGCGGATGCGATCTGGATTTCGCCCTTCTTTACCTCGCCCATGAAGGATTTCGGCTATGACGTTTCCAACTATGTCGATGTCGATCCCATGTTCGGCACGCTGGCGGATTTCGATGGGCTGATTGCCGAAGCCCACCGCCTTGGCATCCGCGTCATGATCGATCTCGTCCTGTCGCATACGTCTGATCAGCATCCATGGTTCGTGCAAAGCCGCTCCAGCCGCCAGAACCCGAAGGCAGACTGGTATGTGTGGAGCGATGGCAAGCCGGATGGCACGCCCCCCAACAACTGGCTCTCCATCTTCGGCGGTTCCGGCTGGCAGTGGGACCCCACCCGTATGCAGTATTACATGCATAACTTCCTCACCTCGCAGCCCGATCTCAATCTGCACAATGAGGAGGTTCAGCAGGAACTGCTCAACATTACCCGCTTCTGGCTGGAGCGTGGCGTTGACGGCTTCCGTCTGGACACCATCAACTTCTACTTCCACGACAGGGAACTGCGCAACAATCCGGCGCTCGCCCCGGAGCGTCGCAACGCGTCCACCGCGCCTGCCGTAAACCCTTACAATTTCCAGGAACACATCTACGACAAGAACCGCCCGGAAAATCTGGAATTTCTGAAACGCTTCCGCGCTGTGCTGGATGAGTTTCAGGATATCGCCGCTGTCGGGGAAGTGGGTGACAGCCAGCGTGGCCTTGAGATCGTCGGTGAATATACCTCCGGCGATGACAAGATGCAGATGTGCTATGCCTTCGAGTTTCTGGCACCCGATGCCCTGACGCCGCAGCGCGTTGCCGATGTGCAGGCGGATTTCGCCCGCGCAGCGCCCGAGGGTTGGGCCTGCTGGGCCTTTTCCAACCACGATGTGGTCAGGCATGTCAGCCGCTGGGGCGATGTGGTGGAAGACAAGGATGCTTTCGCCAAGGTTCTTTCCGCCCTGTTGATGACGCAGCGCGGTTCGGTCTGCATCTATGAAGGCGAAGAGCTTGGGCTGACGGAAGCCGACATCGCATTCGAAGACTTGCAGGACCCTTATGGCATTCAGTTCTGGCCGGAGTTCAAGGGCCGTGACGGTTGCCGAACACCGATGGTGTGGGATGCTGGCCACGCACTGGCAGGCTTCTCCACGGCTGAGAAGGCATGGCTTCCCATTCCGGCAGAGCATAAGCAACGCGCCGTCAGCGCTCAGCAGGGCGATGAGACATCGGTGCTGGAGCACTACCGCCGCTTCCTGACGTTCCGCAAACAGCATCCGGCCTTTGCAAAGGGCACAATCGAGTTCCAGCCGGTTGTTGGCACGGTGTCGAGTTATACGCGCAGGCTTGGCAATGAGACCGTGCTGTGCCTGTTCAACCTCTCGGCAGAACCCTCTGTGGTGACGCTGCCGCAGGGTGACTGGCAGGTGCTCGACGGTCACGGCTTCTCCGCAGAGCAGAGCGGCAACCAGGTTACATTACCGGCATGGGGCGCCTACTTCGCCCGCCACGCCTGAAGATTGAGGGAGGACACCGCATGACTGGCGTTATTCTGAAGGATATCCGCAAATCCTACGGGCAGGTCAAAGTCCTGCACGGTATTGATCTTGATATCAAACAGGGCGAATTCATCGTCTTTGTCGGTCCGTCAGGCTGCGGCAAGTCCACGCTTTTGCGCATGATTGCCGGATTGGAGGAAATTTCCGGCGGCGAGATGTATATTGACGGGCAGCTGGTCAACGAAATCCCGCCGTCGCGGCGTGGCATTGCCATGGTCTTCCAGTCCTATGCGCTGTATCCGCACATGACCGTGTATGACAACATGGCCTTCGGGATGAAAATTGCCAAGGAAAGCCGTCAGGAGATCGACCGTCGCGTGCGCGCCGCTGCCGATATCCTTCAGCTGACGCAATATCTGGAGCGCCTGCCAAAGGCACTCTCGGGCGGCCAGCGCCAGCGTGTCGCCATTGGTCGCGCCATTTGCCGCAATCCAAAAGTCTTCCTGTTCGATGAGCCGCTGTCCAACCTAGATGCCGCGCTGCGGGTGGCGACCCGCATCGAGATCGCCAAGCTTGGCGAGCAGATGGCCGATACGACGATGATCTACGTCACGCACGATCAGGTGGAGGCCATGACGCTGGCCGACAGGATCGTCGTCCTCAATGCTGGCCGTGTAGAACAGGTGGGTGCCCCCCTGGAGCTTTATGAAAACCCGGCCAATCTCTTTGTGGCGCGGTTCATCGGATCACCGGCCATGAACATTATTCCGGCGAAGATTACTGCGAGCGGCGCCCGCACATCGATAGAGCTCATTGGTGGCAAAACCCTCTCGGTCGACATTGCAACCACTGAGAGTGAAAAGGGCAAGTCCGTATCCTTCGGCGTGCGTCCCGAAGATCTGGCTGTTGCGACCGGTGACGAATACCTTTTCGAGGGCAAGGTCTCCATCGTCGAAGCTCTTGGCGAAGTGACATTGCTCTACCTGGAAGCACCCGATGGCCAGGAGCCGATCATCGTGAAAATACCCGGTATAGCCGAGGTCAAAAAAGGTCAGCTTTTGCGCTTTTCTGCACCGTCCCAAAAACTGCATCTCTTTGACGGAGAAGGTCGCACCTATCGCCGGTAAACATCCGATTTGAACGGCTTCGTAACCATGAAACGAGGCCGTTCCAGCGTGGAATATTCATTCCAAATCCCATAAAATCGTTTTACATCAATTGCTTGAGATGTGTTCTCCTGTGCTGGCGCGATAGTGTTTCCCGTTATCCACAGGCTCCTCCGGCATCTGTTCCATATCGAAACGCCGAGAGAAATTGTTAATCAGTTCTGGCTAGTCTTCACCCTTGAATAATAACAGAGGGATCCCCCAGTGAACTCCCGGGCAGACGTCGGCAAACCCACCTATCTCAGCAAGGAAGAGTCTTTCATGTACGACCGCGAAGGTCGTTTCAAAATGGAAGACACAATGAATGCTGCGCGTATCGAATATACCGAAAAAGCCGTGATGAATATGGCGTCACGTCGCTGTGACGTTGTCAAAATCTCGCAATCGGAGGCAGTACTCGCGCTCATGACGCAGTACAACCTTCCCCAGCAGTTCTACCTCGATATTCCCGATGCGCGGATTACCAAAATTGGCTGTCTGCTGATGAAGGTGAACCCGAACAACACAATTCAGGTCCGGTTCCTGCATATTCTGAGCAAGAAGGAAATGGACCGTATTTTCGTGTTCAGCACGCATCCGGCCCACAGGGATCGCAAACTCGATATCCGCGCCTGGTAGTCAAATTGGTCAGTGGTGCAGCCGGACTGTTCCGAGCTTGAACCACGCCTTGGCAATCTTGCCCTCAACGACCTCGTAGATACAGATGACATCCACCTCTCCGGGCCCTTCCGGGAAGGTCCGCGTCACCGTTTCATGGTCGACCACCGTGTTGCCGGACACGATGCGGCTGAGCAGTTTGCCGTGAAGGTTCGGCTCCTTGAACCGCTCGACATGCCTTTCGCGTATCTCCCCGGCGCCATTGGCGACGAGTTGATCGGGAAAGACATGATACTGGCAGTCGCTTGCCCACCACATCATGAAAGCATCCATGTCGCGGGCGTTATAGGCCTCGAGCTGCATATGAACAGGGTAGGCGGGGCTCAGCGGATCCATTGCGTCGGCTCAGTTCGAAAACACGCTCGCACCATGATCGGCTGCGCCAACACTGCGCCGGAAGGGTGCAAACAGCTCGCGGCCCATGCCCCATTCATTGTCCGAAAGGTCAGCTGTCGCGGGTTCGCGGGCAGACAATTCGGCGGAAGAGACCAGAACCTCGATCGTGCCGGTGATGGCATCGAGGCGGATCATGTCGCCATCGCGAATGCGCGAAATCGGCCCGCAATCGACGGCCTCAGGCGTCATGTGAATGGCCGCAGGCACCTTGCCCGACGCACCGGACATGCGTCCATCGGTCACCAGCGCGACCTTGAAGCCACGGTCCTGCAGCACGCCGAGCGGTGGCGTCAGTTGGTGTAGTTCCGGCATACCATTGGCCTTTGGTCCCTGGAAGCGGACCACGGCGACGAAGTCACGGTTCAACCGGCCTTCCTTGAAGGCGGTCTGCAGGCTCTGCTGATCATGGAAGATGATTGCCGGTGCTTCAATAATATGGCGCTCCGGCTTGACGGCGGAAATCTTGATCACGGCCTTGCCCAGGTTGCCGGTCAGCATTTTCAGGCCACCGGTCGGCTGGAATGGCGTTTCGATGCTGGCCAGAACCTTGGGGTCATGGCTAACTTCAGGCGAAGCTCTGCGAGCGACCGTTCCATCCTCGTTCAGCGTCGGCTCGATCGTGTAGGCTTCAAGCCCCTGACCGAACACCGTGCGAACATCGTCATGCACAAGGCCCTGCTTTAGAAGCTGCTTGATGAGGAAGCCCATGCCACCGGCTGCGTGGAAATGGTTCACATCCGCCAGACCGTTCGGATAGACGCGGGCCAAAAGTGGCACCACATCCGAGAGGTCGGAAATATCCTGCCATGTCAGCACGATGCCAGCAGCGCGCGCCATGGCGATGAGGTGCAGCGTGTGGTTCGTCGAGCCGCCCGTGGCGTGCAGGCCGACAACGCCGTTGACCACGGAACGCTCATCGATCATTTCGCCTGCTGGCGTGAATTCATTGCCCTGCGCGGTAATCGCCAGCGCCCGCTTGGTAGCCTCCCGCGTCAGCGCATCGCGAAGCGGCGTATTGGGGTTGATGAAGGACGAGCCGGGCATGTGGAAGCCCATGATTTCCATCAGCATCTGGTTGGAATTGGCGGTGCCGTAGAAGGTGCAGGTGCCGGGGCCGTGATAGGACTTGGACTCGGCTTCCAGAAGTTCCGCACGGCCAACCTTGCCTTCCGCATAAAGCTGGCGAACGCGTGACTTCTCATCATTCGGCAGGCCAGATGTCATTGGCCCCGCGGGAATGAAGATGGATGGCAGATGGCCGAAGGTCAGCGCGGCAATGACAAGACCCGGCACGATCTTGTCACAGACGCCGAGAAACACCGCCGCATCGAACATGTTGTGGGAAAGGCCGATGCCCGCCGCCATGGCAATCGCATCGCGAGAAAACAGCGACAGCTCCATGCCCGGTTGACCCTGCGTGACGCCATCGCACATGGCCGGAACCGCACCTGCAACCTGCGCAATGCCGCCCGCTTCCTTCACGGCATCCCGGATCATGTTGGGGTAGACCTCAAAGGGCTGATGCGCCGAGAGCATGTCGTTATAGGACGTTATGATGCCGAGATTTCCAACCCTGTCGCCGGCAAGGATGGCCTTGTCGGCGGGGGAACAGACGGCAAATCCGTGCGCGAGATTGGCGCAGGAAAGAACGGAGCGATGAACGCCCTTGGAGACCTGAAGCCGAAGCCTTTCGAGATAGATCTCGCGGTAAGGTTTCGAGCGCTCGACAATACGGGCCGTGATAGCCTGAATACGAGGGTCGGCAGCCATGGCGTTCATCCTGTCTTTCTGGAGACCATCGGCCGGACGCTTGGGACCGTCAGCCGGTGATCATGTTGTTGTTTCAGGCACCTAAGGTCGCCGCGGCAACGCGACGGAGCTCAGGGCGCCCAGTAAATATGTACGGGCGAGTCCGCACGGTTGAGCACGGCCCGTACGGGCATGTCTTCCTCGTCCAGATCGGACTTTGCCTTCTCAAGCGTTTCCTTCTTTGCCGCACCTTCAATGTGCAGCACGAGAAAACGGGCATCGTGAAGCGCGGAAAGATTGAACGTCAGCCGTTCTTCCCCTGCGGTTTCCGCTGCCATCGGCAAAACGGCGCGCTCCTCGTCCAGATCGAGTGCCTCTTCGAGATTGTCTCCACCGGGGAAGAAGGAGGCAGTGTGGCCATCCGTTCCCATTCCAAGGATCACGACATCGAATGGATCGCAGATTGCTTCCGTCTTGACGGTTGCAAGCGTTGCCGCGTCTTCCGGTGTTGCGAAAAACTGATAGAGCGGCACGAAATAGGCGTGCGCGGCTGCGTTTTGCAACAGGTGGTCCGCCACCAATTTGTGGTTGGAGCGGTCGCTTTCCGGCGGCACGAAACGCTCATCCACCAGCGTCACGCTGATGTTTTTCCAGTCCAGCTCATGCCGGGACAGTGCCTGAAAGAAAAGCTTCGGAGTAGAGCCACCAGAAACGGCAATGCTTGCCGTTCCGCGCTCTTCGAGCGCATGTCCAAGACGGTTGGCAACTTCCTTTGCCAGGGTCTCGGCCAATTCGGTGCCACTATTGAAGATATGCTCCTGCGCAATCATTCGCATATCCTCACTCGGCTTCGTGCCATGTACGACCATCACGTTCGATCAGCGCAATCGCGCCACTCGGGCCCCATGTGCCTGACGTGTAACCCTGAACGCCCTGATTGACCGCTTCCCAGCTTTTCAAGATAGGATCGACCCACTTCCACGCCGCTTCCACTTCGTCACGACGCATGAACAGGGCCTGGTTTGAGCGGATCGTATCCATCAACAGGCGCTCATAGGCGTCGGGGCTGCGGACGTTGAAGGCCTGGGCAAAGCTCATATCGAGCGAGACCTGGCGCAGACGCATTCCACCCGGGCCGGGGTCCTTGATGAGCAGCGATTGCTTGACGCCTTCGTCCGGCTGCAGGCGAATGACCAGCTTGTTGGCCTCTACCTTGCCCGCAGCATCGTCGAAGATCGAATGCGGGATCTGCTTGAAGGTGACGACGATTTCGGAAACACGGGTCGCCAGACGCTTGCCGGTGCGGATGTAGAAGGGTACGCCCGCCCAACGCCAATTGGCAATTTCCGCCTTGATGGCAACGAAGGTCTCGGTGTTGGAGACGCCGCCTTCCAGCTCTTCCAGATAGCCCTTGACCGGACCGCCAGCGGAAGCGCCCGCGCGGTACTGGCCGCGCACCGTCAGCTTCTCGACGTTGGACTGGTCGATCAGTTTCAGCGAACGAAGAACTTTCACCTTCTCGTCACGCACCGCTTCCGCATCCATGGAAGAGGGGGGTTCCATGGCAACGAGGCACAGAAGCTGGAGAATATGGTTCTGCACCATATCGCGCAGCGCACCGGCCTTGTCGTAATATCCGGCGCGGCCCTCAAGCCCGACGGACTCGGCAACGGTGATCTGCACGTGGTCGATATGCGCGGAGTTCCACAGCGGCTCGTAAAGCGCATTGGCAAAGCGCAGCACCATAAGGTTCTGCACGGTTTCCTTGCCGAGATAGTGGTCGATACGGAAGATCTGCTCTTCCTTGAAAACGTTGCCCAGCGTGTCGTTGAGCTCCAGCGCCGACGCCAGATCGCGGCCAATCGGCTTTTCCACGACGATGCGCGTGGACTTGGTAATCAGCTTGTGGTCACGGATCTTGAAGGCGATATCGCCGAAAATACCGGGAGCGACAGCGAGATAGAAGGCGCGAATGCGGTCCTTGCCTTCGTCCAGAAGCTTCTTCAGCTTGTCCCAGCCGCCATCGGACTTTGCGTCAACCGGGATATAGAACAGGCGGGCGCAGAACTTCGCGACCTGCTCGTCGTCATATTCGCCCTTCTTCAAATGCTCCTTGAGAGCATCCTGAGCGAATTTGCGATATTCGTCATGGGTCATGACCGAACGGGAGGCGCCGATGATGCGCGTTGGTTCCGACAGCTGGTTTTCCACCTGCCGGTGGTAGAGAGCTGGCAGAAGCTTACGCTCGGCCAGGTCGCCAGTGCCGCCAAAGACGACGCAATCGAAGGGCTCTACTGGAATGATTTGACTGCTCATACCGATTCTCTCGATCTCTCATGTGTTGGAGGCATCCATAATCTAATCGATTTAAAAATGCCAGACGTGTTGTGCAAAATTCTGTTTTTTGCTCATAAGCTGTTGTAATTGCTGTTACAGAGCATGTCTTTAAGTTTCTTTTTATAGTGTCCGGTCAGAACCTGTCACGCAATGCGTACCAAGAAAGCGCAAGGAACAGCAAAGGTGCCCGCAATGCCGTGCCGCCGGGGAAGGAGGGCACGTCGAGTGACGAAAACTGCTCAAGCGCCTTGTCCCTGGAAACCACCATGTCGGCATAGAGCTTGCCACAGTAATTTGACAGCATCACGCCATGGCCGGAAAAACCGCCAATCGACATCACGCCGGGCATGACTTCGCGCACGAAGGGCTGACGGGTCAGCGTTATGCCGACCGAGCCGCCCCAGGCATGGGTCATCTCGATATCCTGTAAGGCCGGATAGATCTCCGCGATCTGCTTGCGGATATGTTTGGAAATGTCGCGTGGCGAATCCGCCGTATAGGCCTCTCTTCCGCCAAACAGTAGCCGGTTGTCCGGTGTTTTGCGGAAATAGCGCACCACGAAGCGGCTGTCTGCAACCGCCTCTTTTCCCGGAATGATGGTCGGGAACCTGTCAAGCGGAACGGTTGCGCCGATGAAGGAACGGATGGGCATGACATGGGCTGCCGTGACCGGCTCCAGATTGCCGATATGGGCATTGGTGGCAATCAGCACCCGTGCCGCCGTGATCGAGCCGGATGGTGTTTCGATCATGGTCTTGCCGCCGCTCTGGTTGATCGAGCGGGCAGGCGTCATTTCGAAGATCTGCGCGCCCGCAGCCTTTGCGGCCTTCGCCAGCCCGGCGATGAGCTTGAGCGGATGGATGTGGCCAGTACCGGTGTCACGAACGCCGAAATGGTAGTGATCGGAACCGAGCCGCTCTGCGGTTTCGGCCTTTTCCATGAAGGAAACATGGCCGTAGCCATAGCGGCTACGCATGGCCTCGACGCTCTGACGATAGGTCCTCTCATAGCTTTTCTTGTGCAGGACATTGAGCTGTCCCGGCAGAAATTCCATGTCGATGCCGTGGTCGCGGGCAAAATCCAGCACATAGTGTTTTGCGTTTTCGGCAATGTCGAACAGCGCCTTGGAGCGTTCGAAGCCGACCTCTTTTTCCATTTCATCCGGCCATGCGCGCTGGCCGGTGCCGAACTGGCCGCCATTGCGGCCAGATGCGCCATCGCCGAACCGATAGCCTTCGACAAGCGCAACCGAAACGCCCGCTTTGGCCAGATTGAAGGCGGCCTGCAAGCCGGTAAAGCCGCCGCCGATAATGGCGACGTCAACCGTTCGCGAGCCATCCATCGCGGCATATTGCGGCCGTTCACCCAGACTGTCCTGATACCAGGAAACGCCCGGAGATATCGGGCTTTGCCATGCCATGCTCAGGTCCTCACACGTTGAGGAGCAGGAACTCCCGCTCCCATGGGCTGATAACCTGCATGAAGGTTTCGAATTCTCCGCGCTTCAGGCCAGCATAGAGACCGACAAACTCATGGCCGAAAACCCGCTCCAGCTGCGGCTCGCCTTCCAGAAGCGCCACCGCTTCCAGAAGCCCGCGCGGCAGCTCGATCGACCCTTCATTGGCCGTCTCATAGGTCGGCTCAGTCGGCTCGATATTGTTCATGATGCCCAGCCAGCCGCAGGCGAGCGATGCCGCCAGCGCCAGATAGGGGTTGGCATCGGAGCTTGGCAGGCGGTTTTCCACACGCCGTGCGGACGGGCCGGAAATCGGCACGCGGAACGCCGTGGTGCGGTTGTCATAACCCCAGGCATTGTTGACCGGGCAGGCCATATCCGGTGTCAGGCGACGATAGGAGTTCACGTAAGGCGCCAGCATGACCAGCGCATTCGGCACGTAACGCTGCATTCCGCCGACGAAAGCGAAGAATTCCTTGGAGGGGCTACCATCCTTGTTGGAAAACACGTTTTCGCCCGTTTCGATATCGACCACCGACTGGTGGATGTGCATGGCCGAACCCGGCATGCCCTGCATGGGCTTTGCCATGAAGGTTGCATAGATGCCGTGCTTGAGGGCTGCTTCGCGGATCGTGCGCTTGAACAGGAAAACCTGATCGGCAAGCTCTATCGGGTCACCGTGGCGCAGGTTGATTTCCAGCTGCGCCGGACCCTCTTCATGGATCAGCGTGTCGATTTCCAGACCCTGCTTTTCCGAGAAGTGGTAGATATCGTCAATCAACTCGTCGAATTCGTTGATACCGGCGATGGAATAGCTCTGCCCGCCGACGATGGAACGCCCCGATCGGCCCTTGGGCGGATGGAGCGGATAGTCGGGGTCGTCATTCATGGCGACAAGATAAAACTCGATTTCGGGGGCAACGACTGGCTTCCAGCCCTTGTCCTTGTAGAGATCGAGCACATTTTTCAGCACGTTGCGTGGGGTATAGGGAACGTATTTGCCTTCCTGATCCACGACATCGCAGATGACCTGCGCGGTGGGGTCGCTTTCCCAAGGCACCACGCAGAGCGTCGACAGATCGGGAACCAGCTTCAGGTCGCTATCGCGCGGCTCGTAACGGAAATTCGCCGTTTCATCCGGATATTCGCCCGAGATCGTGTGGCGGTAGAGGGCCGATGGCAGGGCAAGCGATGTATCGCCGGTAAACTTGGCGGTCGGCATCATCTTGCCGCGGGGAACGCCCGCAAGGTCTGGCGTAATGCATTCAATATCTTCGATGCCGCGGGCCTTCAGCCATTGGGCGGCTTCCCGCCAGGAGGCGCATCCGCGTGTGGAGGAAACGTCGGCTTGTATCTTCTTTGCCATGTTTGCCGGTTTTTTCGGACGGAGCATGGTTTTCTTGGGAGGCATAAATCACCGGGTGTGTGTTTCAATTGGCGTCATCATAACCAGACTTTGGCAATTGGCGAGGGGGGAAAGCGCCATTGACAACGGGTCGGACTTCGAAAAGAGGAAGTACACTGAAACTAGGGAAACTCCATGACGGAAAAATGTAATGTGCTGATTCTGGGCGCGGGCGCTGCTGGCATGATGTGCGCCATCCGTGCCGGTCAGCGCGGTCGTTCCGTCATTGTCATCGATCACGCAAAGGCTCCGGGCGAAAAAATCCGCATCTCCGGCGGCGGTCGCTGCAACTTCACCAATATCCATGCGGGACCGAAGAATTACCTGTCCAGCAATCCGCATTTCGCCAAATCGGCTCTGGCCCGCTACACGCCGAGCGATTTTATAGCCCTTGTCGAGAAGCATCGCATCCCCTGGCATGAAAAGACGCTTGGCCAGCTGTTCTGCGACGACAGCGCCAAGGATATCATCCGTATGTTGCTGGCTGAAATGCAGGCCGTCGGGGCAAAGCTGCGGCTGCAAACGGAGATCGCCTCTGTTGACCCCATTCCCACGGGCGGCTTTCGGGTTTCGACGTCGTCTGGCGTCATTGAAACAGATAGTCTGGTTCTGGCGACAGGTGGAAAATCCATTCCAAAAATGGGCGCGACCGGCTTTGCCTATCGCATTGCCGAGCAATTCGGCCTTGGCATGATCGAGACCCGCCCGGGCCTGGTGCCGCTGACGCTGGAACCAACGCAGCTGGAAAAACTCGCGGCGCTCTCGGGTGTTGCCGTGCCTGCCGAGATTTCGCATGGAAAGACGTCCTTTCGTGAGGCGCTGCTTTTTACCCATCGCGGCTTGAGCGGCCCATCCATCCTGCAAATCTCCTCCTACTGGAAGGAGGGCGATAGCATTCGCCTGCGGCTTGAACCTGAACTGGATGTGGCCGAACATCTGAAAGCCGCCAAAAAGGTCAATGGCCGCCAGTCCGCGCAGACTGCGCTTAGCGAGATTCTGCCGAAGCGGCTTGCCCAGCATCTGGTGGAACTGGCCAGCATCTCAACCCATCTCGCCGACCTCTCGGACAAGGCCCTTAACGCGCTGGCGGCACATGCGCAGGACTGGCAGATCAAGCCCTCCGGCTCGGAAGGGTACCGCACCGCAGAAGTGACGCTCGGCGGTGTCGATACGTCCCATCTCGACTCCAGATCGATGCAGGCGAAAACTGTCCCGGGCCTTTATTTTATAGGCGAGTGCGTGGATGTGACGGGCTGGCTCGGTGGCTATAATTTCCAGTGGGCATGGGCTTCGGGATACGCCGCCGGGGAATCTGTGTAAAGCCTCGACATCTTAATGCCTTATTAAGAGGGCGGAGTCATGCTGATCGAATGCCAGCACAACGCAAGTTGATACATGATGTCTCGCTGGACGCCGGAACCCGGCATCGATCGGTTATGTTTCTCGTTCAGGAAGCCGCTCATGATGATGTCCAGAAAACCCGCCCGTGCTATCGCCATCGCCCGCACAGCCAGTGACAACGCAGTCTACGCCTTCCGTCTCAGCCTGATTTCGGCTGGCGCGATTGCTGCGTTTATGGTGCTTTTGCACTAGGCTTAGGGTAGCCTCAACGCAACGAACAATCGCGGCTCTGGCAAGTCGCCAAGGCGCAGACTGTTGCGCCGCGTCGGCGTAAAACCTGTCTTCTTCCTCCCGCCCGCTTATTGGCCTTTCCGTGCGGGTGATATTCAACAAGACCAGTGCCGAATAAAGCTCTTGCATAGCAACCTCCATCTTTTGATGGCTTCAGCATGAGCGATCTTTTTTGGTTTATATGCAGCCAAGAATGCCCTATGTTTTTCACTTATGAAAAACCTTGGTTGGGATGCATTTCAGATTTTCCTGGATGTCGCTAGAAGCGGCGGCCTGACCGGCGCTGCCGCTGCGACCGGTTTTAGCGCGGCCACCATCGGGCGGCGAATGCTGGAGCTTGAGCAATCCCTTGGCAAATCGCTCTTCATCCGAAGCCAGACCGGCTATGTGCTGACATCAGATGGCCGAGCGCTGCTTGACCAGTTGCAGGCAATGGAAGATGCGGCGCGCAATATCGATGGCTGGCGAAAGTCCGCTGCTGCCTCGTCACTTGTTCGCATTGCCGCCGGAACGTGGAACGCCCGTCTCCTGACTACAAATTTCTCCGCAATCTGCACTGAGCGCGATGACTTCCGCGTCGATCTTTTCGTGGCAGAACAACGTGCAAGCCTCTCACATCGTGAGAACGATATCGGCATCCGGGCTTTCGAGCCGGAAGAACGGAACCTTGCCGCCATTAAGAGCGGCGACGTTGCTTATGCGGCGTATCGATTGCGCAATGCCGCAGCTTCTATTAGCGATCGCTGGCTTGCCGTTTCAAGCGAGAGCGCGATTTCCGCTTATCTGCGATGGCCGCACGAAAACAAGGCAGGAAACATCGTAGTCTCGGTCAATCGCCCGACTGCTTTGCTGGATTTGGTATTGGCTGGTGCTGGCGTTGCCGTCTTGCCCTGCTTCATTGGCGATGCGGAAGCGCGACTGGTGCGCGAGGGCGAGGTGATCGAGGAGCTGCGCCACAAGCAATGGATCGTCATGAACAACGAAGATCGCCACCGTCGCGATATCAGAACGGTGGCGGACCGCATGGTGAAATTGATCAAGGGTCATTCCGATCTTTTTGCCGGACGGCATAGCCGCCCGGCTTGAGATCGAGGATCACGCCGCCGCCTTGCCCTGTGCGACGATGACGGGGATCATGAGGTCGCCCCAGTTGCCATCGCCGCCGTGGTGGCGGGCGGAGCGGACGAGCTCTACTGAAACACCGGCCTCGACCGCATTCATGACCGCCTGGTTGAGGCGATGCAGATCATTGGCGAGCACGCGGATGGCGCTTTGCTGCTCCTGGCTCATGGATGAGGACTGTTCCTCGGTACGTTCTCTAACTCTGGAAATCGAAGCCATTGTCTTTTCCTCCGTTCAATGGGCTTGATGCCTGTGTGTTGCTTGTTGCAAGTGCTTATCTCAAGTCGTCATTCCGCAGCCGGGCGGAACTGGTCGTGTTCGGTCGATTCCTTCATCGCCGTTGTGGATGACGTGCCGCCGGAGATGGCGACCGAGACCGCATCGAAATAGCCGGTGCCGACTTCGCGCTGGTGCTTTGTGGCGGTGTAGCCGTTGATTTCAGCGGCGAATTCCGCTTCCTGTAGCTCCGAATAGGCTGCCATCTGCCTGTCCTTGTAGCCGCGTGCCAGTTCGAACATGCCGTAGTTGAGTTGGTGGAACCCGGCAAGGGTAATGAACTGGAACTTGTAGCCCATGGCACCCAGCTCGCGCTGGAACTTCGCAATCGTCGCATCATCGAGATGTTTCTTCCAGTTGAAGGAAGGCGAGCAATTGTAAGCCAGCTTCTTGCCCGGATGCACCTTGTGCACGCCTTCCGCAAAGCGCTTTGCCTGCTCCAGATCCGGCTTTGATGTTTCGCACCAGATGAGATCGCAATAGGGCGCATAGGCATTGGCGCGGGCGATGCAGGGCTCCAGCCCGTGTCTGACCTGATAGAAGCCCTCGACCGTGCGTCCGGCATCATAGTCCACGAATGGACGATCGCGCTCATCGATGTCTGATGTCAAAAGCTTGGCGGCTTCCGCATCTGTGCGGGCGATGACCAGCGTTGGCGTTCCCATGACGTCGGCAGCCAGACGCGCCGCTGTCAGGTTGCGGATATGTGCCGCTGTCGGGATCAGAACCTTGCCGCCCAGATGGCCGCATTTCTTTTCCGAGGCGAGCTGGTCTTCGTAATGCACGCCAGCAGCACCTGCCTCGATGAAAGCCTTCATGATCTCGAAGGCGTTGAGCGGCCCGCCAAACCCGGCTTCCGCATCGGCAACGATGGGCGCAAACCATGTGTCTACGGACAGGCCCTTGCCCTCTGCCGTTTCGATCTGGTCGGCGCGCTGCAACGTCTTGTTGATGCGCTTTGCCAGTTCAGGTGCCGCATTGGCCGGATAGAGCGACTGGTCCGGATACATAGATGATGCCGTGTTGGCATCTGCCGCAACCTGCCAGCCGGACAGGTAGATCGCCTTCAGCCCCGCGCGAACCATCTGCATGGCCTGATTGCCAGAGAGCGCACCAAGTGCATTGATGTAGCTTTCCTCATTGATAAGCTTCCACAGCCGGTTCGCGCCCATTTCTGCGAGAGAATGCTGGATGGTGACGGAGCCACGCAGGCGCTCCACGTCTGCGGCCGTATAGGTGCGTTCGATACCATCGAAACGACCCTGAGGCGCCCTTGGAACCAGTTTGTAAAAATCAGTCATGTCTCTCTCCCGTGTCAAAACCGTCAGAAAACCACACATCCTTACTCCGATGAGATGAGTGATCCGATGTGACTGAATTTACAGTTTCGTGAATTTCTGCGCCAGATAAAAAGGAAAATCAGTGACTTGAAAGAGGTCATGCTGTATCGTCTTTGACAGGGTGGTATTGTAAAACTGTAAAATTTGTAAAATCGCCCAAGCGATGTTTACTGTGCGGATTTGTAAAGGGAGGAGATTTTGGTGGAGGCCAAGATTTTTGCAGGGCCGCGTGTTCGGCGCGTGCGCAACGGCTTGGGTCTGACGCAGACGGCCATGGCCGAGGCGCTGTCGATCTCGCCGTCTTACCTCAATCTCATCGAGCGCAACCAGCGACCGCTGACCGTGCAACTGCTGTTGAAGCTCAGTTCGGTCTACAAGGTCGATCTGGATGACCTGCAGGGCGAGAGCGGGGGCATCGCCAGCCAGTTGCGGGAGGTCTTTGCCGATCCGCTGCTGGCGGGTGAGGTGCCTTCGGGGCAGGAGTTGGTCGAGGTGGCAGAAGCAGCTCCGAACGCCGCGAGCGGTATCACCAAGCTCTACCGGGCCTATCGCGAACAGGCGCAGCGTCTGAGCGACCTCTCCGATCTTCTGGCGCGTGAGGGCCATCAAACAACGCTGTCGGCCACACGTCTCCCGATTGATGAAGTCAGAGAGCTGTTCGAGCGGCGCTCGGCGCATTTTGCCCAGCTGGATGCGGCGGCGGAGGCTTTTCATGCGGCTCTTTCTCCCGGTGACGATCTGGCCTCCGCCTTGAAGTCATGGCTTCAAAAGCACCACGGCATCGTCGTACGCTCCATTCCTGTTCATGCCATGCCCAATCTGCGCCGACGCTACGACAGGCATTCCATGCGGCTATTCCTGTCCGAGCGCCTGTCGCCTCAGGACCAGTTGCGCGAAATGGCCATGGAGGCCTGCCTTTTGGCGTTGACGCAGGAGATCGGCGCGGAATTGCAGGATTTGTCGCTGTCGGGCGAGGAAGCCAAACGCATCGCCCGGTTCGAGCTTGCCCGTTATTCCGCCCATGCCCTGATGATGCCCTATGGCGCCTTTCTGGCAGCGGCGCAGCGTGCGCGTTACGATATCGACATCCTGCGCGGGCGCTTCAACGTGTCGTTCGAGCAGGTAGCCAATCGCCTCGTCACTATGGCGCGTCCGGGCGCTTCAGGCATTCCGTTTTTCCTGATGGAGATCGACAGCGCCGGCAACCGCTTCCGCAAGGCGGGGGCACAGGGCTTTCCGCAGGCGCGGTTCGGCGGGCTGTGCGTGAAGCTGAACGTCCATGCGGCCTTTTCCCAGCCGGGGCAGGTGCTGGCCGAACAGGTGGAGATGCCTGACGGAGCCGCCTATCTCACGGTTGCGCGATCGCTGGATGGACCGCAGGCGGGCTTTGGAGAGCGCATTCGTCGCACTGCTGTCATGTTGGCCTGCGAAGCAGCGCTTGCGAAAGAAACGGTCTATGGCGATGTCATCGGCATCAAGGCGGGCAGCATCGCCATCGGACCGTCCTGTCGGCTATGCGAGCGGCAGGGCTGTCTTTCGCGGGCGGAGGCGCCGTTGACGCGGCCGCTGGGGCTGGATGAAATGGTGACGGGCCTGAGTGTTTTCGATTTTCAGTAGCGCCAAACAACACAATTGTTTGAAATTGCCGCGCTGCACATTTCCCGCTTGCCGAGCCAAGTTTTCCTTTCTAGTCTCTGCCAAAACAAGGGGATTGCGCGCTCTCCCACAGCGCGTTCAAACAGGAGACATCATGAAACATCGTTCGCTTCGTTTCAGCCTCGCCGTTGCTTCCGCCATTCTGGCCGCAGGCACGGCCTTCGCGCAGGAAAAGGTCGTCCACGTCTACAACTGGTCGGACTATATCGATCCTGCTCTTCTGGAAGAATTCACCAAGGAAACCGGCATCAAGGTCGTTTACGACGTCTATGATGGCAACGAGGTTCTGGAAACAAAGCTTCTGGCCGGCAATTCCGGTTATGATGTCGTCGCGCCGACTTCGCCGTTCCTGGCGCGTCAGATCAAGGCTGGCGTGTACCAGAAGCTGGACAAGTCCAAGCTGCCGAACCTCAAGAACATGTGGCCGGAAATCACAACGCGTCTGGCGCAGTACGACCCTGGCAATGAATATGCCGTCAACTATATGTGGGGCACCACCGGCATCGGTTACAACGCAGCCAAGATCAAGGCGGCGCTGGGTGACGTGAAGGTCGACAGCTGGGATATCATCTTCAAGCCTGAAAACGCTGAAAAGCTGAAATCCTGCGGTATCAACATCCTCGATGCATCCGATGAAACCTTCGCCATTGCCATGAACTATATCGGCAAGAACCCCGACAGCAAGGAAACCGCTGATCTGGAAGCGGGCGGCGATGTATACAAGGCGATCCGCCCTTCGGTCAAAACCTTCAACTCCTCGGCCTATATCGATGAACTCGCCAATGGTGACAGCTGCATCACCATCGGCTGGTCCGGCGATATTCTTCAGGCCAAGACCCGAGCTGAAGAAGCGAAAAATGGCGTCGAAGTGAACTATGTCATCCCCAAGGAAGGCACCTATATCTGGATGGATTCCTTCGCCATTCCGGCAGATGCCAAGAATGTCGATGCAGCCCACGCCTTCATCAACTTCATGATGAAGCCTGAAGTGGCCGCCAAGGCTTCGGACTACGTTCAATATGCCAACGGCAACCTCGCATCCCAGCCGTTGATGGACGAGGCTGTTTCCAAGAACCCCGGCGTTTACCCGGATGCAGAGACGATGAAGAAGCTCTTCACCATCTCGCCATACGGGCCGAAGGAACAGCGCGTGTTGAACCGCGTATGGACCCAGATAAAAACCGGCAGCTGACCGGGTTTTCAAAAAGGGGCGGGTGGAAACTCCTGCCCCTTTCTCGTTCAGCCTTTACAAAAAACAAATGGGACAGTTCATGGCGAAATCTCTTGGCCCGGTTAAACGCAAATTCTCTCCCTGGACCGATCCGGCATCGGTACCCTTCATCCGCTTCGAGAATGTGACCAAGAGATTCGGTGACTTTGTTGCAGTCGACAATCTGACGCTCGATATCTATGAGCGCGAATTCTTCTCCCTGCTTGGGCCATCCGGCTGCGGCAAGACAACATTGATGCGGATGCTGGCAGGTTTCGAGGAACCGACACAGGGCCGTATCCTGCTGCAGGGCAAGGACATTTCCGGGGTGCCGCCCTACAAGCGGCCAACCAACATGATGTTCCAGTCCTACGCACTGTTTCCCCACATGACGGTGGAAAAAAACATCGCGTTTGGTCTGGAGCAGGACAATATTTCCAAGGCCGACATCAGGACACGCGTTGAAGAAATGCTGCGTCTGGTCAAGCTGACCGAGTTTGCCAAGCGCAAGCCAAGCCAGTTATCCGGCGGTCAGCGCCAGCGTGTCGCTCTCGCCCGTTCACTTGCAAAGCGACCGAAAGTGTTGCTGCTGGATGAGCCGCTGGGCGCGCTGGACAAAAAACTGCGGGAAGAAACGCAGTTCGAGTTGATGGATCTTCAGCAGACGCTGGGGCTGACCTTCCTGATCGTTACGCATGACCAGGAAGAGGCGATGACCGTGTCTGACCGCATCGCGGTCATGGACAAGGGGATCATCGTTCAGGTGGCAACGCCTGCCGAAATCTATGAGGCACCCAACAGCCGCTACGTGGCCGACTTCATCGGCGACATCAACATTTTCGAGGCTGAGATCAAGGAAAAGGCAGTTGCCGCAGGCAAGCCGGAAACGGTTATGCTGGATTGCGAAGGGCTGCCTGTGGCGGTGGAGCAGGACTGTGCCGCCGCTGTCGGCAGCAAGGTTGCCTTTGCCATCCGGCCGGAAAAGGTTCGCATCTCGCTCGATCCGCCCGCGGAACAATCCATCAATGTCGGCCATGGCGAGGTCTGGGACATCGGCTATCTCGGTGACTTCTCGGTTTTCATCGTCAAGCTCGATGATGGGCGCGTGATGCGGGCCGCACAGGCCAATGTCTCCCGGCTTGTCGACCGCCCGATAACATTTGGTGATATGGTCTGGTTAAGCTGGAAAGCCGATTCCGGTCTGGTTCTCACACGCTGAGGGAGGGTAGTCATGGCGATCTCGTCACCTGAAAACCGGCAAAGCCCCATGCGCTGGCTGGTCGTTGCCGTCCCCTATCTCTGGCTGGCGCTGTTTTTTGCAGCACCCTTCTTCATCATCGTGAAAATTTCACTCTCCGATACCGCCATAGCCATGCCGCCTTACGTGCCGGTGTTCGAGGGCTTCAGCCGCATCGGCGAGTTTTTCTCGCAGCTGGATTTCGAAAACTATATTTTCCTGACCGAAGACCCTCTCTATATCGAGGCCTATCTCTCGTCGTTGCGCATCGCGACCATCTCCACCCTCTTGTTACTCCTGGTCGGCTATCCCATGGCGCTTGCCATGGCGCGCGCACCTGCCACCATCCGCCCAACGCTCGTCATGCTGGTGATTTTGCCGTTCTGGACGTCGTTTCTTATTCGCGTCTATGCGTGGATCGGAATCCTCAAGCCGGAAGGCCTTCTGACGGTCCTGTTCCAGACAATCGGCATTCTCGGGCCTGACCAGCAGGTCAATATTTTCCGCACCGATACATCCGTCTTCATCGGCATCGTCTATTCCTATCTGCCATTCATGGTGCTGCCGCTCTATGCGGCCTTGGAAAAGCTGGATGCAACCTTGCTGGAGGCTGCGGCCGATCTAGGCTGCCCGCCATGGAAGGCCTTCTGGAAAATCACCTTCCCATTGTCGTTGCCCGGCGTCATTGCCGGATCGATGATCTGCTTCATTCCCATTACCGGCGAATTCGTCATTCCGGACCTTCTCGGTGGTGCAGAAACGTTGATGATCGGCAAGACGCTCTGGACGGAGTTCTTCGGCAACAGAGACTGGCCGCTGGCATCGGCCGTTGCAGTGCTCCTGCTGCTCGTTCTCGTCGTGCCCATTGCCATCTTCCAGAACCAGCAGAAGAAGGTGGTATAAGCCATGAAGCGCGGTAAATTCGACACCACCATCCTCACCCTCTGCTTTGCCTTTCTCTACATCCCGATCCTCATTCTGATAATCTATTCCTTCAATGCCTCGAAGCTCGTCACCGTCTGGGGCGGGTTTTCGCTGCAATGGTACCGCTCCATGTGGTCCAATGAGGGCTTGATGGATGCGGCCTGGATTACCGTTCGCGTTGCGTTGCTGAGCGCGACCATCGGCACGATCCTTGGAACGCTGGCGGCCCTGTCGCTGACACGCTTTGCACGGTTTCCCGGGCGAATGCTGTTTTCTGGCATGATCTATGCGCCACTCGTCATGCCGGAGGTCATCACCGGTCTCTCGCTGCTTTTGCTGTTTGTGTCGATCGGTGTCGACCGAGGCTTCTGGACGGTTGTCATTGCTCACACCACCTTCACCATGTGCTACGTCGCCATCGTCGTGCAATCCCGCCTGCTGACCTTCGACCGCAGTTTGGAAGAAGCCGCGCTGGACCTCGGGTGCCCACCGGTAAAGACATTTTTCCGCATAACACTGCCGCTTATCCTGCCCGGCGTGGTTGCGGGCTGGATGCTGGCCTTTTCGCTGTCGCTGGACGACCTCGTCATCGCCAGCTTCACCACTGGCCCCGGTGCGACGACCCTGCCTATTAAAATCTATTCGCAGGTCAGACTTGGTGTCACGCCTGAAATCAACGCGATCTGCACGATCTTGATCGCGCTGGTGACGGTCGGCGTCATCTGCGCATCCATAGCGTCGAAACGAAGCGAGTTGCAGAAACTGCGCGACGAACATGCGGCGGCAAAGGGCTGAAGACTTCGATGCCGTGTCTGCACCGGGCGAGCGCCTCGTGCTTTCCCAACGGTTCAAACTTGGCGGGCAATTTTTTGCCCTTAAATGGTGTAGTGGCTTGTTAACGCGTTGTTAATTTACACAGGTCAAATGTAGATGCAACGCGGGTGCACTCAATGAGAGGGTTGCCGGGCCGGTGGCCAAAAAACATGATGTTATTTATTCCTGACTCTCGTTAAAAGCACAAATTTCAAGGCAGCTTCGGCTGCCTTTTCTTTTGCACCCAATGCTGGCGTTGAAGTCTCAGCGTCAGTCAGCCAGACCGCAGAGTTGCCCGGAGCGGCGGTCACTTCCCTTCCAGAGATCTGGAAACCAGGATAACCGGTATAAGTCCTGCTGCAATGATAATCAGGGCCGGTAGAGCAGCGTCCTGCACGCGCGATCGGGACGCATCCTCATAGACAAGTGTTGCCAGCGTGTTGAAATTGAATGGTCGCAACAAGATGGTTGCCGGAAGCTCTTTCAATGACTCGATGAAGACAAGAAGAGCTGCGGTAAGTGCTGCTGGCCGAATGTTGGGCAACAGGACGGCCATCAATGTCTGGAGGCGGCTGCGGCCAAGTGTTCGCGCCGCCATGTCGAGATGCGGCGAAAGCTTCTGGAAACCTGCGTCAATATTGCCTTCGGCCAGCGTCACGAACCTCACGCCATGCGCGTAAATGATCGCAAAGGCCGTTCCAGATAAAAGAAGGCCGGTGGAGTAATTCAGGTGGAGGCGCAGGAAGCCATCGAGCGCATTGTCTAAACCCGCAAGCGGCAACAGGACGCCGATTGCAAGAACGGTGCCGGGTATGCCGTAGCCGAGAGAGCCGATGCGGCTTGCCACGCGGGCGAGGGGTGATGTGTTGACACGCTGGGCATAGGCGAACAGAAATCCGCAGACGAGCGTGACCAAAGCGACCGAGGCTGAAATCTCCAGGCTGTGCGCAAGTGCCCTGGCAAATTTCGGGTTGGACAGGGCCTCCAACCGCCTTGCGGCGTAGCTGCCCAGCACGAGCACCGGTACGGCAAAGCCACAAAGCACGGGCAGGGCACAAAACGCTGTCGCCAGCCATCTGCTACCCGCACTCAGGGGCTTAAGCCCGGCCATCCGGCTCATCGATGTCGATCTGGTCCCGGCGTATCTCTGGCGACCGCGCGCCATGCGCTCGATGGCGATAAGGCCAGCCACCACGATGATGAGCATGGACGCGATCTGTGTTGCTCCGGCAAGGTTCCCGCGATTGAGCCAGGTCTCGTATATGGCGAATGTCAGCGTGCGCACGCCGAGATACTCGACGGCACCAATGTCGTTCAGCGTTTCCATCATCACCAGCGCCAGGCCAATGATGATCGCGGGGCGCGCCATGGGCAGTTGCACGGACACGAATATGCGCAAGGGCGACGCTCCCAACATTCTGGCGGCTTCTGCGGCCTGACGCCCCTGCAGGCCAAAAGCTGCCCGCAGCGAAAGATAGACATAGGGATAGAGAACGCTGCTCAGCACAAGCACCGCGCCCGGCAGGGACCGAATATCCGGAAACCAGTAATCGCGAATGCTGCTGTAGCCGAAAAGCGACCGGATCATCGTCTGCACCGGACCCGCAAAGTCGAGAAACTCGCCGAAGGCATAGGCTGCAAGATAAGATGGGATTGCAAGCGGCAGAACCAGTGCAAAAGACAGAAAGCGGCGCAGCGGAAACTGAAATGTCGACACCAGCCATGCCGAGACGATGCCGAAGAAGGCGGTCGCAAGTCCGGTCATTGCCATCAGCGCCAGCGTTTGCCAACCAGCCCGAGGCAGAACATTGACCAACAGGTGCCGCCAACCATCCGTGCCGCCAGTCAAAGCCAGATAGAAGATGGTCAGCAACGGCATGGCCACAGCCGCCGCAAGCAGGAGGGTCCAGAGAGAAAGCCAGGCGACCCGGCCACGCCCGGCGGCGGCAGCGATATGAGGACTGTGGCTCGGCAGCACTGCTCTTATCCTTGCGTCATCGGCGCAAGCCGATGCTTCGACAGAGACGCAAGCCGGGGGCGACTTGCGTCCCCATTGCTAATCCCGGAAGGCCTCAGTTCGCAAGGACGCGCTGGGACGGAAAGTTGATTTCCACCAAAGTTCCCTGATTTGGGGCGGATGTGATGGAAAAATTGGCCCTGTTTGCGTCGACCATTGCCTTTGTCAAAGGCAAGCCCAACCCTGTTCCATCGCCACGCACACGGTTGCTCGATGACGAGACCTGCCGGAACGGCTTCATCGCCTGCTCGAGCTCGGAGCGGGTCATGCCGATGCCGGTATCGCGAATGCGCAGCACGACGCTTCCATTGGCTTCATACGCCGTTGAAACGACGATCTGACCGCCGGATGGCGTGAACTTGATGGCGTTGGACAATATGTTGAGCATGATCTGCTTGATCGAACGAAGATCGGCAACAATCTGCGGCACCGCCTGCGACAAAGCGGTGCGGATGATGACGCGCTGGTTGTTGGCCTGCGGCTGCACGATAGAGACAGCTTCGGCAATCGTGTCGTTCAGAGCAACCGCCTTGAAATCCACATCCATCTGTCCCGCTTCGATCTTGGAAATATCCAGGAGATCGTTGACGATATCCAACACATGACGGCCTGAGCGGACGATGTCGTTGGAATATTCGATGTAGCGTGGATGACCGACGGGACCGAAACGCTCCGTCGCCATCATATCGGCAAAACCGATGATCGCGTTCAGTGGTGTGCGGATCTCGTGGCTCACGCGTGCCAGGAAATCGGTCTTGTGGGCATTGGCGGTTTCCGCGACGCGCTTTGCATTGCGAAGCTCTTCCTCGGTTCGCTTCCACTGGGTGATATCGCGGATGACCGCGCAATAGCCGTTGGAGGATTTCAACCGCCCAATTGTCATGAACAGCGGCAGGAACCCGCCGGATGCCTCGCGCCCTATGACTTCGCGACCATCGTTCAGCACACTCGCCACGCCATTGTTGGCAAGACCGGAGAGATAATCCAGCACTGCGCGCTGGCTCTCATGGGCAAACAGCGTCACGAATGGCTTGGACGAAATTTCCGCATTGTCATAGTTGAACAATGCGCTCGCAGAGCGGTTGAGCGACCGAATAGTGCCATCTTCGCCCAAGAGAACAACGCCGTCTGTGGCCGTTTCGAGGATGGAATGAAGCTCCTCGATCTGACCGCGCAGGCTGCCAAGTTCGGCTTCTTCGCTTTCGCCCGCGTTCTCAGGGATAGCGTCTTCTGCCCGCAGCGAAATGCCGTTCTTTTCCTCGGTGGGAATAAGTGAGAGCATCAGGGCCGCTGCATCCTCCCAGCGAACGGATTGCAGCCGCGCCCTTACCGGAATGAGATCATTCTCCGCGCTCACCGCGATCATGCCGCCAGAGCGTTCCGAAACTGCGTCCAGCTCGTCACGCTGCAGCAATGCATCGAGCCCGCCGACCTCATCCAGCTCGGCAGTGCTGCCATAACCGGTCAGACGCAGAAACTCGGGGTTGGCGTGAATGAGCCTGTCGCCACTGTGGATCAGAAGCGCAATCGGCATCTGATCGACGGCATCCGCTGTTAGCGACATCGGGCCCCGTGGACCGCTCAACTCATCGGAAGCTTTGACACTCTCTGAGGTGCGATCTGTCTCTACGCGCGCCGCCGTTTGCGGAACCACGAAACTCACCGGCGCATCGCCGCGCGTATAATCGGCGAAGTCATCCGGCTCTTCCGTAGCAAGCACGTCCGTTTCCGGGGAGGCATCGGCAACAGGGGCTTCCTCCAGCGGCAGGGCCGCCTGCTGGATCTCTTGCATCTGTTCGTTCTCGGTGATCGGCTGCGCTGCCTCGGAAATCTGCGGCGCGACGACCTCGGGGGTGTCCTGGGTGCCAGCATCATTGTCGGCAACGGGCTTCAACGTCCGCGCGATCTCGTTGAACGCGGCCTGTTCGCTCGCGCTCAGTTCATCACGCAGCCTGCTGCGTCTGTTCTCGAACTGAATGACCTTGTCCGAATAACGCCGGCTGGGCGTTTCGGTCAGTTGCAGCACGGGCACTTCCGTTTCCGGCGGCAAATAGGATGCTGGTGCTTCCGAGGTGCCGGGCTGAGAGGCTTCATCCTCGCTGACTTCGGATGCCAGCACATCCTCGTCATCGCCGGGGAGGGTGAACAATGTTGTTTCATCTGCCGCAACGTCGCTGTCTGCGGCTTCCTGTGCTTCTTCAGGTGCGGCTGTGCCGCTCGCCAGGGTCAGCCCAACCGCATTTGGGTCTTCTACCGCATCCGTCAACCGCACGATGCCAAAGCCGCGAAAACCATCGAATTCCCGCGAGCGCGTATATGTTGGCAGCGCTGCCAGATCGATCGGAACAGTCAGCGACGTGCCTTCGACCGGCCAATGGATGGTCTTGCCGGACCATGTGTCGCGACGGTTCAAAAGCTCGGTGATCTTGCCATCCGGATCGAGATTGAAGAGCGCCGCGAGATCGGCAAAGCTCATCCCCTCGACATTGGCGGCCTTTGGCCCGACCGCGTCGGCAAACTCATGTGATATGGAACTGAAGCGTCCGGCAGCGTCGATCTTCCAAACGAAGCGTGATGCGCGACGGTTCGGGTCGAAAACGAATGGTTTTTGCTCATCCGCTGTCTGCTCTGCGTTTTCAGCGGATGGCGACGCTTCTGGCGTTGTTTCCTGCTGTGCAGATTTCTGCAGCTCTGGCTGAGCCTCGTCGATCTCGGGTTCTGCCGTCTCGACGACGTCGTCAACAGCGATTGCTTCGAGGTCGTCTCCGAGCAAGCTGTCGTCCAGCTTTTCATCCTCAGCTGAAAAAGTCAGGACGTCCTGGGCCTCTTCAGCCGTTTCGGCATCAGGCGTCAGGTCAGCGTCATCAGGCTCCGAAACCTCTTCAATATCAGCGACCGCATCGAGAACCTCATCAAAGGCCATTGGCGGCGTGGGTTCCGCATCCTCGACGGGGAGGGCAGCCGACAGTGCTGGCAAGGTTTGGGACGTCGCCGGCTCAACCTTCGGCGTTACGAATTCGCTGGAGGGATCCAGCGTCCCCAGAACGGTCTCGACCACGAAAATCAGGTTCAATTCCGGGTCGGAAGAGAGCTGGCCCGCCGCCGCAGGCAGGTAGCCCTTGCCCGCAGGAACCGGACGCTTGACGACTTTGCCGGCCTGTCTGGCCGCCATGGAAAGGAGGGTCCGCATGGTGATCGGCGTTATTCCAAGCGTCGCAAAACCATGGGATGCAGCCACAATCTTCGAATCGCCGTCCAGCACTGCCATGTGAATATCAGGGTCATCGAACCCTTCCAGCATTCGACGCGCGCGTTCATCGATGCCGGGCACGGACTGGTCAACGGGTGCGCTGAAAAGAACGGCCGGCTGCCCCGGCTCCGCTTCGATGATCTCAGCCGTTGCAACAATGGAGATGCTTTTGAAGCCGGAATGGATGCGGATGGAAAATTGCCGGCATTCACCTGTCGTCGTCAGCCGCGATGCGGTTGCAGCGAATTGCCTGAATGTAACGTCCTGCTGTCGTGGGCCATGTTCAAGGAAATCGTAAATCATAGGCGTGCCGAACAGGGCCGCACCTCTGCCGTTTGCCCAGAGCGGGTTCTTCAGATCCATCGAAAAAAGCGCCATGGCTTCGCCGCGCCCGAAACGGTCGCGTACACGCTCATGAACGGCAATGTCGATAAATGGATATTGAACGGCGGGCATGTTGGAACCTATTCTGGCACGAACCGACCTGCGCAACGGCACGACCTCCTCATGAGGCAGCATACAGCCTGCATCGGCTCGATGTTAACAGAATCTTAAATAACTTCACAGCGCGTTTCGGTCCATCTTCTCCTTAAGGAATTGGCAATTACAGTTAATTCCCTGGACGCAGAATGAGCCTTGTGTCTCAAAGCGAATGTGCTGGCAGGGAAGATGTTTTGCAATTGGCAAAGCCCCATGGATCTCATCAATCCAACGCTTTTTGCACGGTTAAGATCCATGCCTGTGAAACATGCTTGCTTTCCCAAGCTTTTTTCGCAAAAATTGTCTAAGGACTTGCAAAACGGAAAAAGTCCCCGTATGTGAGCCCCCGTGACGACGCTACGGCGTTTCATATGCGGTTGTAGCTCAGTTGGTTAGAGCGCAGGTTTGTGGCACCTGAGGTCGGAGGTTCGAGACCCCCCAACCGTACCATCTCCCCACATCGGTTTTAGATTTGTCGTGATGACCTATCGTTCTCCGCGCCCTGCGTGTAGATTTGTCATCTCGCGCCATGGATGTCCTGAGGTCGGCGACAGGCGTCAGCTCGCCTAATGAGCGGCTTTGTGCTGACATGCGTGATCTGCACTGGTCGGGGTGCCCGGGACCGGCCCTCCGGGTCCCGCGGGTAGCGTCTTCGCGGAATTTCCAGCCAATGGGAAGGCGAGAATATTTATTCGCGCTAAAAGTGATAAATAATATCAAAAAGACGTCTGCGTTGCGTAAGTCAAAAACGGGTGTGACTACCTGCCCGGTGCGCGAGATTGATATCCTTCATAAGTATCTGTTTAGCTATAAGTAATATTTAGAATAACATAATATTAATGTAATCTCCGAGTGAATTAGAATAAAAGTTATTAGATAGCTTCAAGCAAGCTTGCCTTCCTAGGGATAAGTTGGAAAATACAACCATTGGTGCATGATTCGCCCAATGGGAACCGATGGGGGAAAAGCTAGAATGATGGGAATATAGTCTAGACGGCATCACCGATACCTGGAATTGCTCGTCTTTCCTTTGTTGCGTTACGCAATTTCACGAACATTAGAACAGCGATACCCCAGCGTCTTCTCAGGCGCCGGATGCGTCGTCATGCGTGCATATAAGATCATCAAATATACGGGGGTGTATTATGATACTTGAACCAATGATTGCATTAGGAAGGCAAAGGCGTGGCCGAAAGTCTTCAAGGCCAGACGCTGAAAGAGGTCAGCGCGGAAATTTCCGCCGAGTGCTTCCTCAGGTTTTGATGTGTGCCTGCACCTGTTTGACTGGTGTGGCCGGCACGGTTTCCACCGGTATGGCGGCAGAGCCGGGGGCCATGAACTGGGGCCCTGGCGCACCGGCGACCTTTTTCGGTGCCTTGCCACCTGTCCCGGGCGTCTTCATGGTCAACCAGACCGGATATTTTTCGGCAAGCCGGTACAATGGCTCGGATGGAAACCGCAACCCGCTTTTCGATCTTGATCAGAAAGGTGCCGCCAGTATTACCCGAATCCTGGGCATCTGGCCTGGCGATCTCGATGGCTGGCGGTTTGCTTCGCAGGTCGTGCTGCCATTCGCCTATAACAATGTGGATTTCGAGAATATCCCGGTTTCCGGCGAGGTGGACGGGTTTGGTAACCTGGGTCTCGTCCAGACCGCAAACTACATCGTGGACAACTACCACAACATCGGCGTTTCCCTGGGATATGCGGCGCACACTTCAAGTTATAGTGCATCGCGCGGCGTGAACCTCCAGAACGGCTATTCCACAGTCGATGCAGCGGTTCACTACGACTACTTTGATCCAACCGGTTGGGATTTCGGCGTGCTCGTCGGCTATCACTACAACAACCGAAACGCTGCGACAGATTACCTTTCGGGCGATCTGTTCAGTACGGATTTCAAGGTCACCTATGCCGTCACAGATAAATTGAAGATCGGCGGATTTGGCGGTTTCCTCGTCCAGATCGAAGATGACGAAGCTGGATCGACCAAGGTATCCGGCAAACGGTACAAGGGCTTCAATTTCGGCCCGTCCGTCAGCTATAATTTCGGTCCGGCCGAAGTTTCACTCAGCTACCAGTTCTCGATCATCGCGGAGAATTCGCCCAAGACCAATGCCGTCTGGTTGGCCGTCTCCATGCCACTTTACGTGCCCAAGCCAAAGTCGTGAGTGATTGAACTGCGATCTCCCCCACAAGCTGCAAAGCCTGTGGGGGAGGTTTTTTTAGCCTATGCTGCCGCGTGCACGGCCGCTCTGTTGCTGCTCCGGCCTGAATATCCGCCAGTCGGCTCCGTCCTGAACTGGCTGAGAAGGTCAGCGAGCTTCGTGGCTTCCTGGGCAAGGCCAGCACTGGCAGCATTCATTTCCTCGACCATGGCGGCACCCTGCTGCGTGGCCTGGTCCATGTGATTGACCGCGGTGCTGACCTGCATCAGGCCCGACGATTGATCCTGGGCAGCAGCGGAAATGGCGTCCATGTGCTGATTGATGAATTCAACCACTTCGGCAATCGTGGTGAGGCCGCGACCCGTGTCGCCCACGAGCTTCACGCCCTCATCGACAGCCGAATTGGAATTGCTGATCAGTGCCTTGATTTCCCTGGCCGCGTTCGCAGAGCGCTGAGCAAGCTCTCGGACTTCCTGAGCGACGACGGCAAAGCCCTTGCCAGCCTCACCCGCGCGGGCGGCTTCGACACCTGCATTGAGCGCCAGAAGGTTGGTCTGGAAGGCGATCTCATCGATGACGCCGATGATCTGGCCGATCTGTCCGGACGCCTGCTCGATCCGCTCCATGGCCGATACCGCATTGCCAACGACTTCGCTGGAATGCGTGGCGTTGCCGCGCGCATCCCGCACGAGGTCTCGTGCTTCATTGGTGCGTGTCGATGTCGATTTGACGTTGGTGGTGATTTCTTCCAGCGCCGCAGCCGTTTCTTCAAGGGAGGCAGCCTGCTGTTCCGTTCTGCGCGCCAGATTGTCGGCGGCATGGGAAATCTCGCCGCTTCCTGCCTTGACGGCGCTGGCCGACTGGCCGACGGCCACCAGCACGTCGCGAAGCTGGCTGACAGAGGTGTTGAAGTCATGACGCAGGGCTTCGAATTGCGGTGCGAATTCCTCATGGATTTCGCAATTCATGTCGCCGCCTGCCAGTCGCTGCAGGCCGTGTGCAAGAGCGCCGGTGGCCTTGTTGAGACGCGCTTCCGCTTCCGCCTCGGCGCGACGCTGCAACTCTGCACGTTCCGCCTCGTTGCGTTTGCGCGCGTCTTCCGCTTCCGCCTCCAGCTGATGGTTTCGTATGGCGCTCTGGCGGAACACTTCGACACTGCGTGCGATGCTGCCGAACTGATCTCCACGTGTCGAGAAGGGAATAGGAGCCTCGGTCTTGCCATCGGCCAGTTCCACCATGCGCATTTCAATCACCCGGATGATGCCAGAAACGTTGCGCATGACGACGACACACAGGATTACCACCAGAATGGTGACGACCAGCGCGATGATGCTGCCTTTGATGAAGTCATTATAGAGCGCAGTCTGGCGGTCTTGCGCTGCAGCGTTCAGGGCAATCCCCGTCTTGACGATGGCCTGGGCCTTGACGCCCACGCCGACATTCACGGCCTCTCCCAGCTGCGGCAAGGTCAGCGTCGCCGGTCCCTTGGGTGCGTTGGTGGCCATGGCGTTGGCTATGGCTTCCAGATTCTTGCCCTGTTCGCCTTTATCAAAATCATCCAGCGCCTTGATGATGTCGGCCGGCAAAAATGCGCGCATGGTCACGCCGTAGATTTGCTTGACCTCGCGCGCATGGGCGACGTAGCCCATGAAGGTCTTGGCGAAATCCTCGTCGGTCAGATATTTGGTGGCCAGATAGCCCTCAAGCAGACTTGCATCGTTGATTTGCATGAGAGCATGGAAGCCCTCAATGAAGCGCGCAAGATCGAGATCGCCGATGGTAGCGCCGGATCGCGCAATCAGCGAGATGCCGTTTGCTACCACGGGGTAGAGCGTGGCCAGTTCTTCCGCCTCCGAAAGACCCTGCTTCCTGTCTCTTCTTGCCCTGGACTCATCCAGCCGCGACTTGCTTTCGAAAAGGAACTTTGCGGTGGCTTCAATCTGCTGATCCGAATTGCCCAGAGCCTTCCAGCTTTCATAGAGCTGCCGCAAGTTGACAAACGCGTTGTCAGTTTCCTTGCGTCTTGCCGCTACCTGGTCCGGAGGGGCCAGTCCTTCGCCGGGGACGAGCAGCGCAATATCGGCTCCGACATTGGCGAGCCTTTGCACCGCCAGCTGATTTTCAAGGGCGATATATCTGTTGTAGCTCGTCCAGACAGAGGAAATGCTCAAGAACAGAAAGGCGGCTAAGGGTGCAAATGCAATTAAATATAAAAGGCTACGAAGGCTGAGGTTTTTCACGTTTCTCTCCAGTGCGATGCCTGGGAGGCAAGCCTCCCCGTCAATTGCTGAAAGGATTTCGTTTCAACGCGCAATCAGGTTCAGGCGGGCCATTTCGATTGGCCGAGCCGTGGTTCCAACGCTGTGCAAAGCCAGTCGTGATTTCTCAAGACCGCCCTGTCGCCCCTGTTCCCTACTGCCCGGCTTCCCGCCCCAAAATCGACACTGAAAATCTCATGCCAAGCGAAAGATGGTAGACCAGCCTTCGCCACGACATGCGAGTAAATAAAATCCCCGTCAACTCAGAGTGTAATCTAATTCAAGTTAAAGAAAATATAATGTGTCCTAAAGTTGCTTTTTCTTTTTTATTAGAAAATGTCCTCGAATTAGCAAAACGCAAGATTTCCCCATGTCTGCAGTAGCATTGGCGTTTTCAAAGTATTTATGCCAACAAATTGTTGCTTATCTGTTATTTTTTTGGATATGCGACCGGATAGTATTAAAAAAGAAAACCGCCAGGCGGTCGGCCTGGCGGTTGTATATTTATAAAAGCTTAAATTCATTCCTCTTCGGGCTCCTGGATATCTCTGCCGATTGACCGGAGATAGCTCGCAATCTCTCCCAGAAGATGCCGCCTGGAGCCGAAGTCTCGCAGGATATTCCTGACGTTCTGTGCCGATGCCCTGTCGGCAGGTTCGCCAATGTAATATCCGTCACCGGCCGCCCGCATATCGCACCCGGCGGCCAGCAGCGCTTCCACAAGTTCAATGGCGCGTGTCGTCGGCTGCCGCATTCTCAAGATCTCCGGAAAGGTCGCTTCCGCAGAAGAGCGCTGACAGATCCAAAAAGCAGGTCATTCCGGTATTTTGGGCGATCATACCTCGGGTGAAGCGGGCGTCGAAACCTACCGCCAGAGGCGGAACGGGCTGCACCCGCTTTTCTTCTATCGTCAGGATATCGGAGACCCGATCCACGACGAGACCGATGATGACGTTATCGACATCTGCTACCACGATCGCGCATCTCTCGTTACCGCGGTTTGAGCCCATCCCCAGCTTACCTGCGAGGTCGATGATGGGGATGACGGTTCCGCGCAGGTTCATCACGCCGAGTACATTTTCGGGAGCGTGAGGAATGGGAGTGCAAGGCGCCCATCCTCTGATCTCACGCACCATGGTGGTCTTGACGCAGAATTCCTGCTCATGAAGATGGAAGGCAATGATGTCGACAGATGGAGCCGATCCGAAGTCTGTTGGAGAGTGCATCAGAATTCCTCCCATTCATTGGTGGCCAGATTGCCGGAAACGGCGCGGGCCAGGTTTTTGCGAATTTGTCTTGCAGGGGATTGTGAAGGCTCTACCGCGCGCAATTGTTTGCGGGCACTGGCACCACCATCGCTGCCGACGTTGAACTGCGAGATCAGCTTGAACAGCAGCTCAGCTTCATTTGCGAGACTATGCGAAGCAGCGTTGGATTCCTCGACCATTGCGGCGTTCTGCTGGGTACCCTGATCCATCGTATTGACGGCGGTGTTGATTTCGCGAAGACCGATGGCCTGTTCGCGCGCACCTTCCACGATGGCCAGAACATTCGTGTCGATTTCCTGTACCTGCGTGGAAATCCGCTGAAGCGCGCTGCCGGTCTCCGCCACCAGTTCGACGCCGGTTTTGACCTGATCCGTCGACTGGTTGATCAGTGCCTTGATTTCCTTTGCCGCTGTGGCGGAACGCTGGGCGAGCTCGCGGACTTCCTGTGCAACGACCGCAAAACCCTTGCCGGCTTCTCCGGCGCGTGCCGCTTCCACGCCCGCATTCAGAGCCAGAAGATTGGTCTGGAAGGCAATGTCATCGATGACGCCGATGATATTGGCAATTTCCTTGGAGGATTTGTCGATTGCCCCCATGGCTTCAATGGCACGACCGACGACGACTGCAGATCTCTCGGCATTTGTACGCGCATCCGCAACGAGCTTGCCAGCTTCCTCTGCCCTGCGGCTCGAGCCTGCAACGGTCTGGGTGATCTCATCCAGAGCGGCTGCTGTCTCTTCGACCGAGGCAGCCTGTTGCTCCGTACGTTTCGCAAGATCCCCGGCCGCGCCCCGAATTTCGGCGGAGCCTGCTGCGATCGCCTTGGCATTGAGACCGACGTCGCGCATGGCACCGCGCAATTTCTCAGCAGCAGAATTGAAGTCCTGTCTCAGCTGGTCGAGCGATGGGATGAAGGGCTGGTCGATGACCGAACAGAGGTCTCCTTCCGAAAGGCTTTGGAGGCTGCTGCCCAGTTCGATGACGTTTTGGACCCGGCCTGTGACGTCTGTGGCGAACTTGACGACCTTGAACACCTTGCCATCAAGCCCGATGATCGGATTGTAGGAGGCCTGGATGTAGATCTTGTTGCCGTTTCGGCCAATGCGGGTGAACTCCTCCGCGATAAATTCGCCGCTTCGCAGACGTTCCCAGAAACGCACATAGTCCGGGCTTCTCGCATATTGCGGATCGCAGAACATGGCGTGATGCTTGCCCTGAATTTCGTTGAGCTGGTATCCCAGCGTTTTCAGGAAATTTTCGTTTGCGGTGATGATGTCGCCAGCGGGCGTGAATTCGATAACAGCCTGGGCGCGGGACAGGGCGTCCAGCTTGCCTGCATCTTCCGCAGATTTCAGTTTCGTGGCGGTGATATCGGTGGCGAATTTGATGACCTTGTAGGTCTTGCCGCCGCGCATGACGGGGTTGTAGGAGGCTTCGATCCAGATTTCACGGCCGCCCTTGCCGATGCGCCGATATTGGCGGCGATCAAACTGTCCGGCTGCCAGCCTTTCCCAGAATGCGCGATAGTCCGGTGACGCAGCTTCCGCCGGGTCTACGAACATACGGTGATGCTGGCCGACGATTTCACTCAGGGAATAGCCGATCGCCGAGCAGAAGTTTGCGTTCGCTGTGAGGATCTTGCCCGTAGGATCGAACTCGATGATGGCTTGAGAATTGTGCATGGCCGAAAGGATACGGTCGGCGTCCGATGCAAGTAGCGGTAGTTTCATTTCGTCTCCTTCGGCCCCAGACGTTCTGCGAAGGCATGACTTCTCGTTCGTTGCCGTTGGTCGACAGACGTGGGGACCTTGCTGGTGCGTCATTAGACGACGGTGGATGATCGGTTGCAGTCTCCGGGCTTTTCCTGTGGCTCGCGTCCCGGTTGAAGGCGGTTGGCGAAGGCTATTGGCCCGATGATCCCATTTGTAGGGTTCACTTATTGACGAAAGATGAATTTATAAAATCAAACATGAGCAATTGTGCTGATTTGGGAGGTCATTGCCTGCCAAATTAGCATTTTTTTTAAAATTGCAGGGGGAGAGGGCGATATTGGGCCCAGGCAAGCCGCTAGTATATCGGCGCGTTACGAGCGCACCGGGGGGTTCTGACCGGCAACGGCAACTATTTCCGGCGCTCCTGAGGGGGGGCAGCCAGTGATTAGACTCGCTCCAGCCAAGATCAACGCATTCGAGGCATATGTTGCCTACGAATACGATCTGAGCGCAAAAGCCTGATATCATCAGCTCAACGAGCCAAAAGCCCGCCGAGCTGATTTTTCGTTCATACCAAACGGAGCCTTTTAAGTCCGAGTGCATGAGTATATACATATAAAGCGCTATCCGCGCCGAGAGAGATGGTGCAGGGTTCTCACCAGCACGAGAACCCGATCCGATTTTTGGTTGCTGCACCGGGGCACTGACTTAAGATCTACCGCTAAATCTCTCTGTCAGTCTTCAACGCCTTGAAGGTTTCGCAACTTCTGTCTAACCGATAGCACTAGTTCTGAAGCCCAGATATTAATTTCAGGTTAATTCAGGTTGTAGAGGTTTATCGATTACAAGTTTTTCACGCTTTGGTGCAGTCGAACGCGGTCAAAACGCCCTGCCAGAATGAAAAAAGTCCGAAATTGTCCCGCAATCCTTGCGTTTTATCAAGTTATTAAACTCAGGTTAACAATCAAGTGGTGATAAGGCGGGCTAATGTTGCAAAGTGAGACAAATCCATGCCGGTGAGCGCATTGTCGGTCCTCGATCCTGACGCGTTGAAGGACTATGTCGATCTTCGGTCTGTCCCCAGCCACCGGTTCTTTGGCCAAAGCAACCTGATGGACAGGCTTCGCAACGCAGTGCCGTTTGACTACATCATCGTCTCGGGCCTTGATGTCGATCATTATCGCTTTGGGGGAGGGCTATCGATTGACACGGATCTGCCCCCGGCCTTCGTCGAAGCCTACATGGCCGACAAGCTGCACCTTGTGGATCCCTTCGTTGTTGCCGCCAGGTCGTCCCAGACACCGGTGGTCGAGGCGGAAGTCTACAAGACCTCGGAGGTGCCGCAGCGGCTGCTGTATTTGCAGCGCACCTTCAATGTTCACAACAGGACGATTATCCCCATCTGCCGGGAAGACGCACCCTATGGCACGGTTGGTTTTACCAGGATCACGCCATTCAACGATGAGGAAATAGCTTTTCTTCAGATGATTGCCGAGGGCGTCTACAAGACATTTACAAAACCGTTGCTGGACCGTTTTGCCGCCGATCACATGAAGCTCTCCAAGGGCGAGCTGGCTTGCCTCGTCCAGGCCAGCCTGGGGCTGACGAGCGAGAACATTGCGAAAGCAACTGGCTATCAGGCCGAAACGGTCAACAGCTACATCAAATCCGCGACAAAGAAGCTTGGGGCGGCCAACAGGACGCAGGCAATCGCGCAAGCAATAAGACGCAGATTGATCGATTGACGACGTCTTGAAGCCGTACATGCGTCATTTCGAATGGACAGTAGAAAGCCAAAGTGCGAAGTCTTCGGCCTGTAAACTGGCTTAGTTTAAACTTGGATGCCGTAAATTAACGATTGCGCAATTGCATCGGCTTATTTTTAGCGCACCGGGCCATTTGGCCGCGCCGGCATGATGTCGGCGACCTAGGCGTGCTCAACACGCTTAATGTCGGGAGAGCCGAAGAAGGCATTGCCCGTTCATGCGCAGCGGTTTTCGCTGACTAAATTCCAGTGGTTAAGATGCGAGTCTTTTTTCGTTCTCTTTTGGTCATTGCCATCGGCATCATCTCCTTTCCAGCTTTCGCGCTTGACGCCCCCAAGGGTCCGGTCATTTTGACCCTTTCTGGAAATATTACGCACCCGAATGTCGGAACCACTGCCCAGTTCGATCTTGAGATGCTTGAGGCGCTGGATTCGCGATCGGGCAAGATGGAAACGCCCTGGACGACAGGCGAGATCACATTTGCCGGGCCACTGTTTCGCGCTGTTTTGAACGCAGCAGGGGCTCGCGGCAGCAAGCTCAAGGTCATCGCGCTGAATGACTATAGCGCGGAAATGCCTTTCGAGGATGCCACCAGGCTGGACACAATCCTTGCCACCCGCATGAACGGCGCAGTGATGTCGGTGCGCGACAAGGGTCCGATCTTCCTGATCTATCCCTTCGACAAGGACAGATCCCTCTACAATGAAAAGTACTTCTCCCGTTCTGTCTGGCAGATAAAGGCGATCGAGGTGAGGTAATGGGGGCTCGGGCTCGGTCCTATGGCGACGGAATAAGGAAGGCTAGCAAAAGCACTGCATTCCTGCAGGCTTTCGTTGCGATTCTGCTTGCCGGTCTGATCTACCTCATGTCGGGAATTTACCAGCGATACGAAGCCTTGCAGGACGGCGTGCGGGAAAACGCGATGTGGTCCGTCTACCAGTTGGACCGCGAAGCCCGGCGACTGCAGGAAGAAGCCAGGGTAATGGTCGCCAGCGGTGATTTTTCCGCAGAAGCGAAACGCTCATTCTTCACGCGCTACGATATTCTCTATTCGAGAATGACGATACTGAAGAAGGCCAATCTCGATCTGCAGATCCTTGACGATCCGAAGTTTACGGCAACCATCAACAACATTGAGCAGGCAGTCCTCAAATATGAGAGCTGGTTCACGGCGCTTTCGAGCGGTGAGCCTCTTGAGCGCCGTCAGCTTCAGGACTTCATGGAGGTGCTTGACCCACTCGTGGACGATACGGGCTCGCTGCTGGTGGGCGTCAACAGCAGCGTCAGTGCTGAACGGGCGGATGCGCGGGATGCCCTGCAACTGCTGCAGCTGAAAATCGGCACCTTGACCGCAGTCCTGTCGGTCTGTGTCGGCATTCTTGTCGTGATGCTCCAACGACAGCTTCGTTCGGTGAAGTCTGCCGCGCGCGCATTCGAGGACCTTGCCGTCGAGCTGAAGGCGGCTTATGCCAGTGCTGATGCCGGCAACCGCGCGAAGTCGCAGTTCATGGCCACGATGGGACACGAGGTTCGCACCCCCTTGAACGCGATCCTTGGCACGGCGGAGCTGCTGGAGCTCTCCGGCCTGCCGGACCGCATTGCCATCGGCGTCCAGACGATCCGCCGCTCTGGCGAAACCCTGCTGGAGATCATCAACGAAGTCCTCGACTATTCGAAGATGGAGAACGGCCATGTCGATATCGACAGGGCGCCTGCCGATATTATCGAGGTCGTGTCCGGCGTCGTTGCGATGATGGGCGACAGAGCCGCCGAGCGCGGCAACACGCTTGTATCCGATGTCAGCGATCTGCGCGGGCGCTCTGTTATTTCAACCGATGTCACCCGTGTGCGGCAGGTCGTTCTCAACCTTCTCAGCAATGCTCTCAAGTTCACGTCGAATGGCGTCGTCGCGCTGAAAATGACGTTTTCGGATACAGGGCCGGTCCCGCTGCTGAAAGTTGCCATCCGGGATAATGGCATCGGCATTGATGAGGCCGGTCTCGAAAAGCTGTTCAAGCCCTTCTCTCAGGTGGATGCGTCCATCAGCCGGCAATATGGCGGCACGGGGCTGGGTCTGACGATCTGCAAGGAGATTGTCGAGGCGCTGGGCGGCACAATCGGGGTTTCGAGCGAACCCGGTCTGGGAAGCACCTTCTGGTTCGAGATTCCGGCAGAGCCCGCCGTTCTTAATAACGACAGGACAATGGCTGCACCAGCGGCAATTTCAGGCCCTGCATTGCCCCCTCTGCGCGTCCTCTTGGTCGAGGACAATCTGGTGAACCAGGAAGTCGCAGCTGGCTATCTTGCGCATCTGGGACAGAAGGTCACCGTTGCGGGGAATGGCATCGAGGCTCTGGCCAAGGTCACATCGCATCGCTTCGATCTTGTTCTTATGGATATGCAGATGCCTGATATGGACGGGATTGAGGCCACGCGGCGCATCCGTGCGCTCGACGGCTGGACACGAACCGTTCCCATCGTGGCCCTGACCGGAAATGCCTCCGAGAGCGACCGGAAAGCCTGCGAGGAGGCCGGTATGACGGACTTCCAGCTGAAACCGATCAATCTCGCCAAGCTGGATGCGTTCATCCGAAAGAACATCCCTGGCGCCGGTGCGTCACAAACCGCAAGAGAAGACGCCAAACCCGGAATAAACGAGCGGCAGCAGAAGGAACTCATCGAGGTCCTGGGCAAGGATGGTTTCGACCACCTGATCGACAGCTTCTTTACGGATGCCGCCAATATTCTGGCTGAGGTCTCAAATGCAATGCGCTCCGGCGACATCGTGACCTGCGATCGAATGCTACACAGCCTGAGAGGTGCGGCAAGCAATGTCGGCCTGCAGGAGATTGCTGATGAGGCCCAAAGGCTGCGTCATGCACAACTTACCCAATCCGAATTGCAAGGCATTCAGCGTGCAGTCCAAGAACACCGGCACGTTCATGCCGCATAGGAGTTGACAATGCGCATTCTCGTCGTGGACGACAACAATACCAATCTGACGCTGTTATCGGAGCTTGTCGCGACGCTTCCCGGCTGCGAGGCGCTGGGTTTCCTCGATCCTTCAGAAGCGCTCTCGAAAATGCCGGATCTCGATTTCGAAATCGCTGTCATCGACTATCAGATGCCTGGTTACAACGGGATCGAACTGCTTCGGGAAATTCAGATGTTTGATCGCTATCGGGGAAAGCCGGTGGTGATGGTTACGGCCGATACGGATATGACGGTCAGGATGGCGTGTCTTGATGCGGGCTCGATCGACTTCCTCAACAAGCCCGTCAACCCTCTCGAATTTCTCGCCCGTCTGAAAAACCTCATCGCATTGGTGGACGCGCGCAACAAGCTTGCCGATAAGGCGGAATGGCTTCGGGTCGAAGTCGACAAGGCGGTTGCCGAAATTCGCGCCCGCGAAGAGGAGATCATCGACCGCCTCTCGATTGCAACGAGCTTCAAGGATTCCGACACGGGCTTTCACACCAAGAGGGTGGGCGAATATTCCCACCTGATTGCGAAGGCCCTTGGGCTGAATGAAGAGTTCTGTTCCGACATCCGTCTGGCTGCGCCGATGCATGATGTGGGGAAGGTCGGCATACCGGACGCGGTGCTTTTGAAGAAGGGCAAGCTCACGGAACAGGAATTCGCCTCCATGCAAACCCACACTCTGCTGGGTTCCGACATTTTGCGTGAATCGAAATCGGGCCTGCTGCGGCTTGCGGCCAGCATCGCGGCGACCCACCATGAGAGGTGGGACGGGCAGGGCTACCCACGACGTCTCGCGGGTGACGCCATTCCCATCGCTGGCCGTATCGTTGCCGTTGCCGACAATTTCGACGCGCTGACCACCGAGCGCCCCTACAAGGAAGCATGGCCAGTCGAGAAGGCTGTCGCGCATATCAAGGGCCGTTCGGGTTCGCAGTTCGATCCCGCCTGCGTGGAGGCATTCGAGAAGGCGCTGGATGACATTCTGTCCGTGCGTGATCGACTTGCCGACAAGCAGGCTGCGTTTTTCGAGAATGCCGTCGCTTCGTGATCCGAAAGCGCGCGCAACTGACCATCGTTTCAGAAGAACGCTGCCCATAAGGGCGCGGCAAAAATCGGTTGGCTAAAATGTCCTGCGCTGGTATGCTTACCTCAACGTAACCTTTATGGACGCCAGCAGCATTGCTTGAAGCTTTCGCGCGGCGGAATGGATAAGACAGTGATTGACCCCGGAAACGGCCCAAAGCCGTCGGAACCAGGGGCATCGACAGTGGAAAAAGGGAGTGCAAAGCGCTCCCGTCGTGGCAAGAGCAGGCGTAACGGCAAACCCCGTGACGCTAATGTTTCGCCGCAGCTTCATGGTGTCGATTCCCGCCCGGATTCCCCATCCAAAGGCGATCCCGAGCGAGACTCGGCGCCGAAAAAGCGCAAGCGCCGCAGGCGTTCGCGCGGACAGGGCGCAACGCAACCTGCCCAGGATGCAGTCGTCGCTCGCCAAGGCGCGGCTGAACAACCAGCAAGCAGTCCTTTGCCGCAGGCAAAACGCAAGAGCCGAGGCGGCAAGCGCAGCCACCGGGGCCCGCAGGGCAGACCGCTCGTTCCCTCCCATGCGCCCAAGCCTGCTGCCCGCCAAAATGGCCCGGCTGCCGCGCAGCATTCGTCTGCAGCGCCTGAACAGGCGCGGCTGCTGGCCAGGACGCAAGGCCATTATCGTGATAGCGGCAGCGACGGAAGTGCGGACATGTATGCCGCGCTTGACCTTGGAACCAACAATTGCCGCCTGCTGATTGCTCAGCCCACGCGTCCCGGTCAGTTTCGGGTCGTTGATGCGTTTTCCCGGATTGTACGTCTGGGCGAGGGGCTGGTTTCGACCGGTCGCCTGTCCGACGATGCGATGGACCGGGCAGTCGAAGCCTTGCGCGTCTGTGCCGCCAAGCTTTCCGGACGCTCGATCCGTCGTATGCGGCTGATTGCGACCGAGGCTTGCCGCGCTGCGAGCAATGGTGAGGAATTCCTGGCCAGGGTAACGCGTGAAACCGGTCTCGATCTGGAAATCATCAGCCGCGAAACCGAAGCCCGGCTTGCCGTTTCTGGCTGCTCCTCATTGGTGGGCAGGGAAGCGCGCTCCGTCGTTCTCTTCGATATTGGCGGTGGATCGTCAGAGATTGCCGTCATTCGCGTAGGTGAAAACCGCTCCAACCGGCTTGCAAACCACATTACCCATTGGACATCGCTTCCAGTCGGCGTCGTGACGCTTTCGGAACGGCATGGCGGTCGCGATGTGACGCCTCAAGTCTTTGCGGCCATGGTGTCCGAGGTCGAAGGGCTGCTGGACGCATTTCATTGCCCGCCCTTGGCGCAGGAAGCTCCGCACGAGGATTTTCATCTGATCGGAACGTCGGGCACGGTGACGACGCTGGCGGGTGTGCATCTGGATCTGCCGCGATACGACCGACGCAAGGTGGACGGGCTATGGCTTTCAGATGCCGAGGTTACCGCCATGCAAGACAAGCTGCTGGCCTGGGACTTTGCGGGCAGAGCCGCCAATGCCTGCATTGGTCCTGACCGTGCCGACCTCGTGCTGGCCGGATGTGCCATTCTCGAAGCGATCCGCAGACGGTGGCCTTCGCAGCGAATGCGGGTAGCGGACAGGGGGCTTCGCGAAGGCCTTTTGACGGATATGATGGCAGACGATGGCGCATGGCGCCGCAACAGAATTCGCCGTGCACAGATGCAGGGCAAGACGGAACGGAAAGGTTGACATGAGCAAGGCGCCCACAAGTACCAACCGTACCGGACGCAAGATCGGCCAGAAGGTAAAGAAGGCGAAGCTGAAGCCGTCTTCACGCGCCTGGATCGAGCGTCACATCAACGATCCCTATGTTCAGCGCGCAAAGCTGGAAGGCTACCGCGCGCGCGCGGCTTTCAAGCTGCTGGAGATCAATGACAAGCATCAGATTTTGAAAGGTGCGCGCCGCATCATCGATCTGGGTGCTGCTCCCGGAAGCTGGTCGCAGATTGCCGCCAAGGTGACGGATTCGACCGAAGACGATATTCGCGTCGCCGCGATCGACTTTCTCGAGCTCGATCCCATTCCCGGCGTCAAGATTCTGCATCTCGACTTTCTCGATCCGGCTGCACCGGACCTTCTGATCGAATCTGTCGGCGGAACGCCGGATCTCGTTCTCTCCGATATGGCTGCGCCCACCACCGGCCACCAGAAAACCGACCATATCCGTACCATGCATCTGTGCGAAGTGGCTGCCGATTTTGCAGTGCAGGTGCTGGCCGAAGGCGGGCATTTCCTTGCCAAGACGTTCCAGGGCGGAACGGAACGGCAGCTTCTGGATATGCTCAAGAAGAACTTCAAGCAGGTCATCCACGTCAAGCCCGCATCGTCGCGCTCGGAATCGGTGGAAATGTTCCTGCTTGCCAAGCACTTCAAGGGAAGAAAACCCGGCGACGCCACGACCCGAGAACAGGATGTCGATCCCGACACAATTCAACCGGGTGCCGATCCACGCGATGACGACTACGAAGACATGGATATGCGCTGAAACCAGCGCATATCTTCATTCTGCGGGCGTCGATGCCTTTTCACTATGGCCTGAAACGGCAGCACCGGCGCGGCGGTCCATCGCAATCAGCGGAACGATGGCAATCAGCGAGACAGCCGCCACGACCATGAAGGCGGTGTGAAAATCCGCCAGCTGCAAATGCGCGCCCGACATGTAGCTGCTGACTTCCAGAATGGTTGCCGCAAAGGCAACACCCAGCGCAAGGCTGATCTGCTGCAGAACGGACGCCATTGAGGTGGCCTGGCTTGCCTGCGCGTCTTCAATGTCCGAATAGCCGAGCGCATTGGTGCCGGTGAAGAAGAAGGACCGGGCAAATCCTGCCGTGACCAGAAAGATCATGATCAGCGGATAGGGCGTATCGGGCGTGAAGAAAGAGTTGGCAAGCGTGGTAAAGGCGCCCACGACGCCAGCGCTGATCAGCACGGACCTGAAACCGGTGGCAGCAAAGACCCGCCGCGCCATAAACTTCGTGGTGATCGCGCCGATCGCACCTGCAAAGGTAATCATGCCCGATTGAAACGGGTTCATCCCGAAACCGATCTGCAGCATCAGCGGCATCAGAAACGGTATCGCACCGGTGGAAATGCGGAAGATCGTACCGCTGACCGAGGCTGCTCTGAAGGTGGCATTTTGGAAAATCTTGAAATCCAGAATGGGGGCAGGATGCGCCTTAGCGTGACGCATATACCAGAAGCCGCACAGGAAACCGATGAGGGTGGCGGCAATTCCGATGATGGGTGGTAGCGCGGGAAGGCTGACGACGGACAGGCCGAAAACGACCCCGGATGCCGCGACGCCTGAAAGGATGAAGCCTTTCGTATCCATGGGCGGCGGATTGGTCGTCTCTATTTCGGGCAGATAGATGGTCGCCAGCCAAATGCCAATGGCCCCGATGGGCACATTGATGAGGAATATCCAATGCCAGGAAAAATAGGTGGTGATGAAGCCACCGATGGGTGGACCGGTCAGCGGACCGACGAGACCCGGAATGGTCAGCAACGCCATTGCGGATACGAGTTCGCTGCGCTTGGTCGTGCGCAGAAGCATAAGTCTTCCAACCGGCGTCATCATGGCCCCGCCCATGCCCTGCAGGAAGCGTGACAGGACGAATTCGACCACGGATGAGGAGACGGCGCAACAGATCGAGCCGACGATGAAGATGGCGATGGCGAAGCGGAAGATCTTCTTTGCGCCGAACTTGTCCGCCATCCAGCCGCTGATGGGAATGAAGATGGCCAGCGCCACCATGTAGGAGGTCAGTGCCAGCTTCAGCGTGATCGGTCCCACATTGAGATCGGCCGCAATGGCTGGCAGCGAGGTGGCGATGACGGTGGAGTCCATCTGCTCCATGAAGAGAGCGACGGCAAGAATGAGCGGGATGATGCGGTTCATGGAGTGACTGCGGGAAGCCCGCATCCTGATGGGGTCGTTATGAGTTAACTACGCCCCTGCGCACCATTTGCCAACTAAACAATCTGCAAGGCTGCCGTTTCCATTCACGTCTGTGTGAGATTGATTTTTCTACACAATCTTGCGCGTTACTGGTGATAGTCCTGTCGACGGGATGAAATATTGAAGGAGGTTTTGATGAGCAGTTTTCTGAATATGAACAGGCGTGGCCTGTTCGCGGCCGCGGGCATTGGCGCTTTGGCTGCGCCCTTCGTGCTTCGCAGCACGGCCTTTGCCCAATCCAACCAACCGCAGACATCCATGAAGGTGAACCACGCGATGCCACCCGAAACAAATCGATTCAAGCTCGGAAATTTCGAAGTTCTCGTCGTCAAGGACGGCGCGCGTGCTTCTGGCGCCCCTGGTGAGACATTCGGCACCAACCAGAGCAAGGATGCGGTGGGCGATCTGCTCCAGAAGAATTTTCTTCCCGCCGATCAGTTCGTCAACAGCTTCTCTCCCGCCCTCATCAACACCGGCTCCGATCTCGTCCTGTTCGATACCGGCTTTGGCGAAAGCGGCCGCGAGGCAGGCAATGGACGCCTGATGGAAGGTCTTGCAGCCGCAGGCTATACGCCTGACGATGTGACCGTGGTCGTGTTGACGCATATGCATGGCGACCACATTGGCGGCCTCATGGAAAAGGGTGCGCCCGCTTTTCCGAAGGCACGTTATGTCATGGGCCAGGCCGAATATGATTTCTGGACAGACGCCAAGCGCGTCGGGACCCCGGCTGAAGGTGGACAGAAGGGCGTGCTGGCAAACGTCAAGCCGCTGGCCGAAAAAGCAACCTTTATCGGCGACGGTGCGACGGTCGTTCCGGGCATTACCAGCATGGCCGCCTTCGGCCACTCTCCGGGCCACATGATTTTCCGTGTCGAATCCGAAGGAAAGCAGCTGGTGCTGACGGCGGATACGGCCAACCACTTCGTGCTGTCTCTTCAGCGCCCCGAATGGGAAGTCAAGTTCGACATGGACAAGGCCGCTGCCGCTGCAAGTCGCAAGAAGGTTTTCGACATGATTGCGACAGACCGCCTGCCGTTCCTTGGTTATCACATGCCGTTCCCGGCTGTGGGCTACGCCGAGAAGCAGGATGTCGGTTACCGCTTCGTGCCCAAATCCTACCAGTTCGACATCTGACATCTGCTGCATTGCGGCAACAGGGGAAACCCGGACTTTGTTTCCGGGTTTTTTCTATTCCCTTCCTGTCATGAACGTGTTACCAGCCCTCGCCAACTTCCAAGCAATCCTTTGCATGGCGCCGGGGTGAACTTTTCGTTCCGGGTCGTCCTGCATTTTCAAAATAGGAATTTGGCCATGGCACGCATTATACAAACCCCCACAGGTCTTGACGCTCTGACATTCGACGATGTTCTGCTCCAGCCGGGGCACTCCGAAGTCATGCCGGGCCAGACAAATATCTCCACGCGTATTGCCCACGATATCGAACTGAACCTGCCCATCCTGTCGTCTGCAATGGACACGGTTACGGAAGGCCGCCTTGCCATCGCCATGGCGCAGGCCGGTGGCATCGGCGTTATCCACCGCAACCTGACACCCATCGAGCAGGCCGAAGAGGTCCGTCAGGTCAAGAAGTTCGAAAGCGGCATGGTCGTCAACCCTGTGACGATCGGACCGGATGCCACGCTTGCCGAAGCACAGGCGCTGATGAAGACCTACAGCATTTCCGGTATTCCAGTTGTTGAAAATGGCGGTTCTGGTGGCCACAAGAGCGGCCGCCTCGTGGGCATTCTTACCAACCGCGATGTGCGCTTTGCGTCCGATCCTGCGCAGAAGATCTACGAGCTGATGACCCGCGAAAACCTCGTGACGGTCAAGGAAAGCAGCGTCGATCAGCAGGAAGCCCGCCGTCTCCTGCACAAGCACCGCATCGAAAAGCTCGTTGTCGTCGATGGCAAGGGCAACTGCGTCGGCCTTATCACCGTCAAGGATATCGAAAAGTCGCAGCTCAATCCCAATGCCACCAAGGATGCACAGGGCCGCCTTCGCGCCGCAGCCGCCATCAGCGTTGGTGCCGATGCAATTGAGCGGGCAGAGCGTCTGATCGAGGCCGGTGTGGACCTTCTGGTGGTCGATACGGCCCATGGTCATTCGCAGCGCGTTCTCGACGCCGTCACGCAGGTCAAGAAGATGTCGAATTCGGTTCGCATCATCGCCGGCAATGTCGCGACAGCCGATGGCACCAAGGCGCTCATCGATGCCGGTGCGGATGCGGTCAAGGTCGGTATCGGTCCGGGTTCGATCTGCACCACGCGCATCGTTGCCGGTGTCGGTGTCCCGCAGCTTGCGGCCATCATGTCGGCTGTGGAAGCGGCGCAGGCCGTGGATATTCCCGTCATTGCCGATGGCGGCATCAAGTTCTCTGGCGACCTTGCCAAGGCAATCGCAGCCGGTGCCTCCGCCGTCATGATCGGCTCGCTTCTGGCCGGTACGGATGAAAGCCCGGGCGAGGTGTTCCTCTATCAGGGTCGCTCCTTCAAGGCTTACCGTGGCATGGGCTCCGTTGGCGCAATGGCACGTGGCTCGGCAGATCGCTACTTCCAGGCGGAAGTGCGCGATACGCTGAAGCTGGTACCTGAAGGCATCGAAGGGCAGGTTCCGTACAAGGGTCCGGTTTCCGGCGTGCTGCACCAGCTCGCAGGTGGCCTGAAGGCTGCTATGGGCTATGTCGGTGGCGGTACGATCAAGGACTTCCAGGAACGGGCAACCTTCGTTCGCATCTCCGGTGCGGGCCTGCGCGAAAGCCACGCCCACGATGTGACGATCACCCGCGAAAGCCCGAACTACCCCGGCGCAGTTTGATCTTTCGATCCATTATGTAAAATGCCAATAAAGAGACGCTCTCCGCGCACGCAGCTTCGGAGAGCGTTTTGCTGAAAGGAAAAGAGAATGTCACCAACGACCGCAATGTTCTGGCCCATGATTGCTCACGCATTTCTGGTCTTCGGTCTTTACGTGCTGCTCTTTCTACGCCGCAAGAAATATACGTTCAGCGACAGGCAAGCCTTTCAGAATTTTCGCGAAACGGGCAAAGAATCGGACCGAAGCCTTGTGGTCAACAAGAACCTTGCCAACCAGTTCGAAATTCCCGTTCTGTTTCATGCGGTCTGCATCCTCCTCTACATAACCGATGCGGATAACATCGGCACCGTTGCTCTCGGCTGGGTATTCGTGATTGCGCGTTACATGCACACCTATGTCCACGTCACCAGCAACAACCTCCGCTATCGTGCGCCCGCTTTCGCCATCAGCATGGCGTCCGTTATCCTGATGTGGGGCTGGCTGGCCGTATGGCTGGCGCTGGAGTAGGCGGCTGCCCGTGATCTGACGCCACCGGTTCCAGATCGCGAAAAGTTGTTTCACGCAGCCTGCGTCGCTGCACCGATTTCTTCTGATATGCGCTAATGTTGCCTTGAGCCGCGCATAAGGGAGAAGATGATGACGGACAAGCCAGACATCACTCAGGCCATGATCGACGCCTATGATGAATATACGCATCTCAGCCTTGATCGCCGCAAATTCATGGAGAAACTGACGCTGCTTGCCGGGTCTGGCGCCGCAGCCGCAACCATTGCGCCTCTGCTCGCCGCCAGCAACGCGCAGGCTGCCATGGTTGAAGAAGCGGACGAGCGTCTCGTCACCGAGACCGTCAGCTACCCCGGGGCCAAGGGCGAGATGAAGGGATATCTCGTCAGGCCCAAAGATGCTTCGGCATCGCTGGGATCTGTCATTGTCATCCATGAAAATCGCGGTCTGAACGGACATATCCGCGATGTCGCCCGCCGGGTCGCGCTGGAAGGTTTTGTCGCACTTGCACCGGATTTCCTGTCGCCTCAGGGCGGAACGCCCGATGATGAGGACAAGGCCAGGGAAATGTTCAGCGGTCTCGATATGGCTGCCACTGTCGCAAATGCAGAGGCCACGCGCGCGTGGCTGGCAAAGCGCGAGGGGGCAAACGGCAAGGTCGGTGCCGTCGGCTTCTGCTGGGGTGGTGGACTGGTCAATCGACTGGCCACGAAGTCTGAAGGCCTGAACGCCGGTGTCGCCTATTACGGCGCGCAGCCGCCGGTCGAGGACGTGCCTGCGATCCGCGCGCCGCTGATGCTGCATTATGGCGGACTGGATGAGCGCATCAATGCCGGCATAGACGCCTATCGAAAGGCGCTGGAAGCCAACGGCAAGCAGTTCGAGATCTTTGTGTATGATGGTGTCAACCACGCCTTCAACAATGATACGTCCAGCGCGCGCTATGACAAGAAGGCTGCGGATCTGGCCTGGGGCCGAACGGTGGATTTCTTTCGGAAATATCTCGGCTGATCCACGCTGCGATGCTGGCGGTGCGCGCAGGATTGCCGCGCACCGCCCTTATCTTCAGAAGCGGCTGTTAAAGTTGATCTTGACGGCATGGGCATCGCCGTCGCCGCTCAGCAGCCCATTGTAGCTCACCCCGAGCGCCGCCTTCTCGCCAACGGCAACACCGAAGCTTGCATTGAGCGCCAGCGCATTCTCCGGCAAGGCAACGCCTGACACGGTGAAGGCATTGCCGGTGGAGAAAGCATTACGCGATTGCGGCGTGTCGGCATCGGCGTGCTGCCAGCCCAGCCCCAACTTCAGATCCGCCTTTCGCCCGTCCTCCAGCGTCAGGCCCTTTTCCACCGTCGTGCCGATCGTTGCGATCAGCGCGTGATCGGTATCGCCATCGACAGACAGGGCGGCAAGGCCGCCGCTTTCACGCAGGTCGCGGGTGTATGCTGTCAGGTAGATGGCCTCGCCGAAAGGCACGATGTCAAACTGCGGCGTGCTGATGCGCTGCGACAGGCGGGCAGACAACTGGCCCGAAAGCCCGCCATAATCTCCCGTCAGGTGATCGGAAAAGTTGCCTATGGTCACGTTGCGGGTGGTGTCGATGCCGCTGTAGCCGAAGCTTGCCGCCAGATCGAAGGCCGTTGCACCCCAGTCGGCGCCGGCGTAGGCGCCAAGTCCGCCGGTGTTCAGCGTGCCGGTCATGTCCCGGTCTCCGGCAGAAATGTGCTGCGTGGCGCCGAAGATCAACACGCCAAGGCGCCAGTCGCTGATGCTGCGATCCATGCCGGCGATCATGTCAAAACTGTTGGCGGCCATTGCGCCGCCATTGCCGTCGCTGGACAGGGAAAGACGCCCGCCATGGGTGGTGGCCCAAAAACCCTCTTCGTCATCGGCAAGTCGCGCAAAGGCAGCCTGGCTGGAAACGCGGGCGTGATCCAGCATCTGCGACCGCAGGGAGGCATAGACATCGCCCGAAACCAGATCGAAAGCAGCCCGCGCCCCATCGAAATCGGCCGTCATACCGACGGCTGCCCGCAGGCTGTTGGTGCTGGCAAGCGATTGCAGAACCGTGCTCGTGGCAATCTGGTTTGGTGTCATGGCGGCATCGGTGAACGCCGTCGTCTGGGTAACGGTCAGGTAGGCGTTGTTGGTGTCATAGGAATCGACCAGATCGTAGAAGGCCGAAACGGCGGGAGAGCCGGACCAGTCGAAGGTTCCGGTGAGACCGCCGGCTGCCGTCAGGATGTTGTATTGCGCGCCGGGCACGAAGCTTCCAGCCGCGCCGCGGGACCAGGAGATCAGCGCTCCGGGCTGCAGCGTGGCGGTGCCGCCCGCATTGATCAGATCAGAGGCCGTCGACGTGGGGTCGAGTTCGACTTCATAAAGTGCGCCTGCCTGCTGGACAAAAGTCCCGGAGGTGTTCAGCGTTCCGATGGAATTGCCCGGCGCCACGGTGGAGCCGGTGGTGATCTCGATGGCCCCGATGGAGCCGGACCCCATCAGCGTGCCGCCTGTTGCAATTTCGATGGTTCCGCCAAGCGCGCTATTCAGCACGAATGTGCCGCCCTGCACGAGCGTCGTGCCGGTGAAGCCAGAGCCATCGCCCGTATAGATCGTCGTGCCGGCCAGTTGCAGGATCTCTCCGCCACTGCCGAACATTTTCTGGTCGAATTCATAGGCGTCGCTGGTGTGGTTGAACACCAGTTTGGCCGTACCGTCGCCGAAATAGATGCCGTTGGTTACCGAGATCGTGCCGGCTGCGGCCGCCGCCGACCCCTCTGCCGCGCCGATGTTCAGCGCGCCGGTGCTGCCGGTATTGGTGGCGATATCCAGCTGGTTGCTGACCTTCAGTTCTGCGCCCTGCGTGACGGTGACGATGCCGTTGCCGTTGAAACCCACACGCATGTTGCCACTAAAATAAGCGTTTGACAGCGACTCGAAGCGTGTGCCTGCGCCGGTCAGCGTCATCTCGCCAAAAGAGCCGGTATCGGTGCCGACCGCGCCGGTATGAGCCGATACCACGGCGCCGTCGGAGACGGTGAGGCGCCCATAACCGACAACGCCGTTTCCGTTGCCGCCGACATAGACGTTGAGGCTGTTCGTCCAATGCGTGCCCTGGCCGGTCACTGTCATTTCGGCCCAGCTTGCGCCGAGACCACCGATATAGCCAGCATCGTCATGAAGGAGCGCGCCATGGGAGAGCGTTGCCGTTCCCTCGTTGAGATTAAGATAACCCGCCGCACTCGTCCAGTTTGCCGGATCCGTTGCCGTCAGGGTTCCAAGATCGACCGATGTGCCGGCCCCGGTGATGGTGAGGCTTGCATTCGGGCCCATGGAGAGACTGCCGTTGACGGTTTCCACCCGCGCCCCGTCGGAGACAGTCAGAGAACTGGTGCCGACATCGTTCATCAGGATGCCGCCTTGGTTGACCCAGGTGGAGCCCTGTCCGCTGATGGTGATGCTGCCGTTGCTGCCGGCGGCAAGGCCAAGGGCGGAATCGATCGAGTTCAGCGTCGCGCCATCCGTAATGCTGAGCGCCCCGGTGCTCGTTGCACCTACTTCGATCCGACCGGACGGCGACCAGGAACCGCTTGGGCCGGGTAGTGTCGGGCTAATATCACCGGTTGCCGTGATGGACTGCGCAGACGCGGTCCGCAAGCAGGCTGCCGTCAGCGCCAGAAGCGAAAGCGGCACGCAAACCGTCGTCATCAGGAGCGCATGGCGCAGGGCGAGCCTGCGACAAGAATTATATGATCCCGTATATAAAGGATTGTGTCCGCGACGCTGCGAATATAAAAATGAATACATAGCTTTCTAACTCGTTTTTGATAAAATTATTCGAATATAAATATATTTCGAAAATTTTCTGGATTTAATATTTGTTATTATTGCAAATTTGGAGAATCGCTGATGTTTTATTCTATATAATAAGCCAAATAGATCGCTGTAAATATCCTGGATGTGATTTGGCGGTACGGCGTTGCAGATTGTGCGGAAGGGGTGCAGTGATGGGGTGACGAGCTCGGCAGAGCGGCGGTCGCGTCAGGCGACGGTGCCTTCAGACACGACGTCATAGGCACTGCTTGCGGGCCGTCCATCTCTTGGAGATCGGCCCGGAACATGCGGGGAGGGGTGCGGTTTTATGTCTGGTCTTGCGTCACCGGAAGGCGACAGAGTGCTTCAGCCGGAAACGCTTTTGCAAGGCTGGCTTTGCCCGGAAGGCATGGGGTCGGCGATTACCAGCCCGGCGCCAGCTGGCCGGTTCGCAGCCGCGCCACCTTGGGAAACTGCTTGAGATCACCGTCCAGCTCATCGGGCGGTGAACTCAGCGAAATATTGTCAAGACACGCGGTGATGTGGTCCGTGATGGCGTTGATCAGCGAAGGGGAAAGACCCGGGCGCTTCATCAGGCCGATCTGCACGGGCGGCAGCGGCGGAAAACCGTCTGCAGCCGTCAGCACCCTCATGCCGGTTCTCAAGGTCGATTCCGGCAGTACGGAAACGGCCATGCCAGCCAAGACGGCAGCGGCGATGACGGTGGATGACCAGCTGGTAAACAGGACCTGATAGTCGCGCCCGTCGGCATCAAGCGCCGAAGCGGCAAGCTGCCGCCAGTGGCAATCGCGTCGCCCTACGGCGAGTGGTACGGGCACGTCGTCCCGCAGGGGATGGTTGGCGGAGGCCACCCAGCAGAGGGGTTCGGTCCGCACGATATCGGAGGTACGGGCGCGGGGATTGTGCGTCACCAGCGCGATGTCCAGCTCGCCCCGGGCCATTTTTTCCGCGAGACTCACCGAAGGTTCGCAGACAATGTAAAGCTCGACGTTCGGATGGGTTTTGGCGAAGCGACCAATGATCTCCGGCATGTAGCGGTCGGCATAGTCATCCGGCGTGCCGATGCGCAGCGTGCCCTCCAGACGGTTATCGTCGAAAGCGGCGACGGCTTCATTGTTCAGGCGGATGATGCGGCGGGCATAATGCATCAGCTTTTCGCCTTCAGCGGTGAGCCGGTTGCCGCGCCCGTCCTTGGCAAAAAGCTGCTTTCCCAGCCGCTCCTCCAACCGTCGCATCTGCATGGACACGGCCGATTGGGTCTTGAACACCCGGTCCGCCGCCTTGGTGAAGCTGCCGGAATCGATGATTGCAATGAAGGTATGCAGCTGGTCTATATCGAGGGGTGCGGACATGGCGTGCCATCCATCAGAATGATTGATGCCTGACATTAAAAACATTCGTTGGACTGATCAATAGTCTTGCGACATTTTGACGCTCGAAACATCAAACAATCAGTTGGGTCGTTCACAAGGGCGGCCGGACCGGCGGCCTCTGCGCATGGGCGCAGCGGCAGCGCCTCATCGTGCCTGGATGAAAGGATAGTGTCATGCGCACGGCAGAACGGAAAATGGAACTTGGTTTGATCGCACCGCAGGCGGCCATGGGCCGACAGGTCGCTCACTCTGTCGTCAAAGGTTTCGTCACGTTTCTGCGTCGTATTGTCAATCGCACCAAGGCCAATAGCCTGTTGGATCTGGACGATCATCAGCTGGCAGACATAGGTCTGACCCGCAGCGATGTCAGGAAGGCTCTGAACCTGGGTCTTCGTGAAGACCCGACCACGCGTCTCGCGCAGCTAGCCAGGATCGCTTCGGTCAAAGCTCTGTAGCCCGACCAGCAATCAGTTTCCCCGCAGGGTGATTTGCCAATTAGCCCTGCCTTTTGCCCGGTGTCCGGCCTTAGCCGCACCGGGCTTTTTTATGCAGAAATGTCAGTACTGATATTCTTCGAAGACGGGCAGAACGGAGTTGTTCCAGCGGCCGTGGTAAAGCGACAGCAGGTCCTCGGCCAGTGTTGCCTTCTTGGCCAGCACCTCGTCCAGCGGGTTAAGGAACACGCTTTCGTCCTGCCCCTCGCTGTTCAGGCGCTTGCGCGCCTGCAGGCCCTGACGCGAAATCGAAACAACGTCACGGGCTACATCCAGCAGGTCTCGGCCCGCAATCCTGGCCTTGAGGCCTTGGGCTGGCACCGTATCGCGCATTGCAATCACATCTTCCACGCTCCAGTCGGCGGTCAGCGCATCAGCCGCGTCCAGCGCTGTCTGATCGTAGAGAAGACCGACCCAGAAAGCCGGCAGCGCACAGATGCGGCGCCATGGACCACCGTCTGCGCCGCGCATTTCAAGGAAGCGCTTCAGGCGAACATCCGGAAACAGGGTGGACAGGTGGTTGGTCCAATCGCCGAGGTTCGGTTGCCATTCCGCGATCTCGCCTTTCAGCGCACCGGCCATAAATTCGCGAAACGTCATGTGCGTACAGTCGCGGTATTTGCCATCGCGGACGATGAAATACATGGGCACGTCCAGCGCCCACTCGACGTAATCGTTGAAACCGAAATCAGGCTTGAATGCAAAAGGCAGGACGCCCGAACGGCGGTTATCCGTATCGCGCCAGATATCTCCGCGCCATGATAGCAGCCCGTTCGGCTTGCCTTCGGTGAAGGGCGACGAGGCAAAGAGAGCGGTTGCCAGGGATTGCAGTTTCATCGAAACTCGCATCTTCTGGCGCATATCTGCTTCCGAGGAAAAATCGAGGTTCACCTGGATCGTGCAGGTGCGATACATCATGTCGAGCCCCTGCGTGCCGACCTTCGGCATGTAGCGCGTCATGATCGCATAGCGCGATTTCGGCATCTGCGGTGTCTCATCATAGGTCCATAGCGGGCTGCCGCCAATGCCCAGAAAGCGGATGCCCATCGGTTCGGCAATCTCGCGGAGCGTCGCCAGATGATGGTTGGACTCCTTGCAGGTCTCGTGCAGATTTTCCAGCGGCGCGCCGGAAAGCTCGAACTGACCACCGGGCTCGATGGAGATTGCGCCCATGCCATTGGCTTCGGCAAGGCCGATGATGTTGCCCTCATCGATGATGGGTTCCCAACCCAGTTTCTGCTGCATACCCTTCAGCAGTGCGGAAATGCTGGCTTCGCCGAAATAGGGGACCGGAGAATGGTCATCCCTGAAGAACGCAAATTTCTCGTGCTCGGTGCCGATGCGGAAACTTTCTGCAGGTCGACACCCGCCTGCCAGATAATCGGTCAATTCCTGGACGGAGGATATGGGTGTCTGATCTGTCGTGTCGCGGGCCATGGAATTACCTTGTCGATGTCGCCTGAGAGGCTTTGTTCTCGCTGATAGGGCGCGCCACCGCCACACGCAAATGAATTTCTTTTAAAGATGAATGCGCCACCCTAGGAGATGGGCCCCCCGCTCGCTACGCTTTCATCTCCAGTCGCCGAGACTTGCCTGAATGACGGCAAGCGCTGCCACAGCAGCGGTGTCCGCCCGCAGGATACGCGGCCCTAGCGGAATGGGCGTCACGCTGGGATGGTTCCGCAGCAAATGTCGCTCCTCGTCCGAAAATCCGCCCTCCGGGCCGACCAGCAGCGCAATACGCGTCTCCTTGATCCGGCTGAGCGTCGGCATGGGATTTTGCCCCTCATCGCCCTCATCGCAATAGATGATCCGGCGGTCGTCCGGCCAGCTCTCCAGCAAGTCTTTCAACTTAACTGGTCCCTCGACGCGCGGCACGGCAAGGATCCCGCACTGTTCTGCGGCCTCCGTCACATTGGCGCGCAACTTGTCGAGATTGGTAATCTTGCCCTGGACATGCTGCGTCATCACCGGCTGCAACACGCCCGCGCCCATTTCCACGGCCTTTTGCACCAGATAATCCATGCGGCCAACCTTCAGCGGCGCAAACAGATATTGCAAATCCGGCGCAGAAGGCTGCGGGCGGGTCTGCTCCTTGGGCGTCAGCAGGATTTTCTTGCGGGTAGGGTAGGAGAGTTGTGCTTTCCATTCACCATCACGGCCATTGAACAGCAGAATTTCAGCCCCATCCGCCATGCGCAGCACATTTGCGAGATAGTTGAACTGGTCGCTGTTTGCTTCGATGGCCTGTTCGCAATTGAGAGCCTCGGTTACGAAAAGCCGTTGCATTCTGAAATTGGCGCGCATGATTCTCTTTGGTGTTTTGGAGCCTGAACCATCCCGTTGCAGCACTGGCAGCGAAAGGGTGGTGCCTTCAATGCGCTGTCTTTCGTTTCAGCGCAATGCAGATGTAAACCCGGCTCCCGCTTTCTCTTCGAATTGCCCTAGAGCCGAATGAAAAATACATACATCACACCATAACACGCAGCAGCCAGTGCGGCGCTGGTGGGAACGGTGATGATCCATGCAGCGACAATGGTCATGAAATGCGAGCGGCGAACGAGGTAGCGCCTGCGGACTTCGGACGAATTTTCATTATCCTCGGCACTTCCGCCATCGCCCTTGCTGCGGTCGTTGTTTTCCGAACGCTCGGCATCCAGCCGTCTGCGGGCGTTTTGTGTATACCATTCGCGAAAGAAGCCGACGCCGAAGACAGCGCCGATCGCGGTGTGCGTGGTCGAAACGGGCATACCGAAGCGGGAGGCGACGAGAACCGTGAGTGCGGTGGAAACCGAGACGCAGAAAGCCCGCATCGGATTGAGTTTCGTGATCTGCTCCCCGACCAGTCGGATGAGCCGTGGGCCGAACAGAAGGATGCCGCAAGACAGTCCGAATGCACCAATGAGCAATACCCATTGCGGAGCGGAGGCGGTGTCTCCCACGATGACGCCCTGCGTGGCACGCACGATGGCAACGACAGGGCCGATGGCGTTGGACACATCGTTGGCGCCATGGGCGAAGGACATGAGTGCCGCAGCCAGAATGAGCGGCCATTGAAACATCTTGCGCAGGGATTGGTTGCGGTTCTCCAGCCCTTGCGACTGCTTGGCAATCAACGGAATGCACATGCGCCAGGTCAACAGACCGATGACGAGCCCGGAGAGGATGGGTGTGCTGAAGGAAACGCTGACGACCTGATGAAGGCCGACCCAGATGAGATAGGCCGTGAAGACGCCGCTCATCACGCCTATCAGGACAGGAACCCAGGTGCGGGCCGCGGCGATCTTGTCGTCGCGGTAAATGATGAATTCCTTGATGAAGGCCAGAAGTAAGGTGGCGAAGAAGGCGCTGATGAAGGGTGTCGCCACCCATGTCATGGCAATACGGCCAAGCGAAAGCCAGTCGACAGCCGCAAAGCCGTAAGCGGCCGTGCCCGCACCGGCTACGCCGCCCACCACCGTGTGTGTGGTGGAAATGGGAGCCCTGAGATAATTGGAAAGATTGACCAGCAGGGCGGCGGTAATGAGCGCGGACAGCATTGCCCAGACGAATATGGAACTGTCAGGTATGGTCCTGATATTGATGATGCCGCTCGATATCGTTTCCACGACGTTTCCGCCGGTGGTCACAGCGCCCAGAATTTCACAGACCGCACCGATGACGAGGGCGGCGGCAAGGGGCATCGCCTTGGCACCTACGGCAGGTCCGACATTGTTTGCGACATCTTTCGCGCCAATGCTCATCGCCATGTAGGCGCCGATGACGACAGCGGTGAAAATGATCATCGCGCTCGGCTGGCCAACGACGTAGACGCTGGTGACGAGCGCTGAAATCATGAGGAACAGGAGGCCCAGACCGGGGGCGGTCAGGCCCCGTGTCAGGTGATAGCTCGCCTCTTCGACAAGAGTGAGCTTGTCCAGATCCTTGTCGAGTGTCGGCTTCATTCGGTTCTGGGGCTGTTGCGCCATCTATCGGCTTTCGGCTGCGGCGAAGACCGCATTTGCAGGCGCAGTCGCGGTATATCGTAGGGGATTACAAATTGACTGTATTTACGTCTTGCTGCTGTTGCGTTTGCGCCATTTGCTTGCCGAATGAAAGGAAAAGTTCCTTCAGTTCCGGTTCATTGACCCGGCGTGATGCTTCTTCAGGGGCAACCCATTCAAGCGTGCGGCTTTCCTTTTCGGGAAAGTTCTTCACGAGATCAAGCACTTCGAGCAAATGCACCTGTACGCGGCACATCACCTTTACGCCGTTACGCAATTTCTTTTCGTAATCAAAAAAACCAAATGCTTCTTTTTCGACATTGCCGCGAACGCCTGCTTCCTCGAATGCTTCCTGCAACGCGACAGCATGGGCCTTCTTGCCTTCCATCGGCCATCCCTTGGGAATGACCCAGCGGCCTGTATCGCGGCTGGTCAACAGCAGAACTTCCAACTCACCCGTCTTTTTCCTGTGACGATAGCACAGCGCTGCATATTGCTGCCGCATGGGTCGGCGCAGCATCAGGCAGACATCACTTGCTAGTCGGGTGAGAATGTTCAAGGCAGTCCTTTTCCCACGTGGTTAGGTTGCAATTATAGTATTCACAACATTATAGAGAAGCGGCCTGAAAGGCTGTCCCCAGCTTTTTCCTATGATTCGTCTGATTGTCAGGCGATGAATGGTGCACGTCAATAAGCAGCAGCTTATGAGCGAGCATTTTTGATGTTCGACACACATATCGAGTGATCGAGATTTCTGCCCTAGATGGACAGCCAGTGTCTAAGCCCCGATATAACGCCGTCAGCCTCAGCTTCAAGTGCAGAAAAGACGTTATCACGATCTTTTGCGAGCGATTTCAGCTCCGGCAAGGCATTTCCAACGGCAATGCCTCTCACATCGGGAAGTTCGAACATGGCCCGGTCGTTTCCTGTATCTCCGGCGACGACGACTTCATCAAGACCGATGTCGAGATGATCGCAGAGCCAGCGGATGGCGGCACCCTTGTCGGCAGTCCGGGGCAGGATATCCAGGTCTCTGTCGCTGGAGTAGACGATGCGCGCGTCGATATGGTTCTCGCTCAGCAATCGTTCGATTTCGGCGAGATCGGAGGCCGTTGCGTCATGGAGATACCAGCTGGACTTCAGACAGTGCTGATAGCGCTCCGGCTGGATGGACGCGCCGGAAACCGACGAAAGCACGGAGTGAATTTTCTCGGTGTCGAAGGCCTCGCCCAAAAAGGATGTATAAGCCTCGTGCAACGACGGATCGTCATGACGCGACAACATGGTGCCGACTCCGCCAATGACATAATCCGGCTGTGGCAGGGGCACGCCCTCAAGCAGCTCGAACTGGTCGTCCAGCAGCCGTCCGCTGTTGAAGACGAGCAGGGGGCGGACATCATCTGGCAGCGAATGCCAGAAGTCACGGAAGCGGGCCGTTGCGGCTGTGTTGCCGACAACGGTCCCGTCAAGATCGGTGGAGAAAATGCGAACCGGTTTCAATCGCCGTCATTCCATGGTTCGGCCCAATCGGATTCCTCGAGCACAGGCATCATCGGGCGTCCTTCGACAACGGCAAGAAGCTGTTGCGCAATGCCGGTCCAGGTAAACAGGCTGCGGGCCTTGTGGGCACCCATGCGCGACAGTCGCCCGTAAAGCCGCTCGTGCTTGAAGGGCTTCATCATGGTGATGCCGAGGTCTTCCTTGTCGAACGGGTCGGCAAACAGTGCGTGGCGACCATAGCTGACTGCCCGGAACAGGCCGCCATGAATGGTAACAACCGTCGGCGTGCCACTCGCCATGGCTTCGATCGCAGTCATGCCAAAGGGCTCGTAACGGCTGGACAGGACAAAAAGGTCTGCGGCGCGGTAGATATCCGGCAGGTCCTCATCTGCGACATAGCCCGAAAAGACGACCTTGTTTTCAAGGTTGAGCGATTTCACGCGGTCCTTCAACTGGTTGAGGATCGTCGTTTCCTGCTCGTCCATGTTCTCGCCACCGACAGCAAGATGGAGGCGGGCTTCGGGTTCACGCTCAGCCAGAACGGAGAAGCCGTCGATCAGCAGGTCATAGCCCTTGTTGGTCGCCAGTCGACCCAGTGCCAACACGGTTTTGCCTTCGAACCCGAAACGCTGGCGCAGCATCTGGCGAGAGCCCTCGGAGACGGGGAAGAAGCGGTTGTCGTCGTAGCCGGGCGGGATCATGTGGATATGCTTGCGCTTGAGGCCGTAATCCTCAATCAGCACGTCCAGCTGCACCGGCGTTGTCGCAATCACCATGTCGCAGCTGCGGTAGATGATGAGCTCGTGCTGGATGCGTTCCTTGAAGTTGAATTCAAGCTCGAACGTATCGGCCTTTTCCGGGTAGTCGGTCTCCATCTGGCGCTTTTTCCAGATACCGATGGAATGTGGCGTATGAAGATGCGGAACCTTCAAGGCTTCCGAAAGCCGCTGACCGGCAACGCCTGCGTCCCAGTAATGGCTGTTGATGAATGAGTAGTTGAGATTGTTTTTCTTGATGAAACGCAATGCGTTCTCGCACCATTCCATCAGGTGACGGTGCAGATACTCCTTGGGAATGAAGTCCTTGCCGCCGCAGGGGATGCGCACGACGCGTACGCGGTCATCCACCTCGTCAAACTCTGGCTGGTCTTCAAACTGGCGGGTGTAGAGGTCTACGGTGTAACCGAGCTGCCCAAGTTTACGGGCAAGTTCGAGGACATAAACAACCTGTCCTCCGGTATCGGCAGCGCCAAGCGGCGGGTGTGCGGCTACGTAGCCATGCGTCGATATGAGTGCTATCCGGGGATAGCGTTCAGTTTCGCTCGTGGTAGTCATAGCGTCCCATCGTGGTAAAAATTTCCAAATAACCCCATAAAAATGAGTTGGATCGGGAAAAGTTCCATCAGAAGACGATTAAATTTCCGATTTCTGATCCCAGAAGGGTATCGGACCATATAGTTCCGCGAGATAATCGATAAACAGGCGGACCTTGGCTGGGAGAAAACTGCGGCTGGGATAGACAGCTGAAAGCGCGACGCTTTTCGAGCTTTCATAGGCGGGCAGGACCTGTACGAGGGCACCGGATTTCAGCTCTGCCCCTATATCCCAGGTCGAGCGCAAGGCGATGCCGAGGCCTGAAATGACAGCTTCGCGGATAACCTCGCTGGAGTTGGTAATCAACATTCCCTCGGGCCGCAGGCTGGTCGGTCCCTCCGGGCCTTCCAGCCGCCAGAGATCGTTATTGTGCGCAGGCAGGCAGCGATGATGTCTCAACTCGTCGATAGACTGCGGCAAACCGTACTGCGCGATGTAGCCTGGTGAGGCGCATAGCACCCTGCGCACAGGTGCCAGCCGTTTGGCGACGAGACTTGAATCGGAGAGATCAGCAATTCGTATCGCGAGGTCGTATCCACCCGCCACGATGTCGATGAATTCATCGCTCAGCACGAGGTTGATGACAAGCGACGGATGCCTGTCCATGAAGCCCTTAAGGTGAGGGGCGACATGCATTCGCCCGAAAGACGTTGGCGCGGAGACCTTCAGCGTTCCATTCAGCGTGTTGGACCGGCCAGAAACGAAATCTTCGGCTTCTTCCAGTCCTTCCAGAACCGCGAGAATACGCTGGTGAAACCCATGACCCGCTTCGGTCAACGAAATCTGGCGGGTTGTTCTCTGAAAAAGACGTGCGCCGAGTTTTTCCTCCAGACGCTTGATCCGTTTGGAAATGACCGCAGGCGAATAGCCCAGCGCCTTGGCGGCCTGTGACATGCTGCCGGATGCAGCGACGCTTGCAAAAACCTCCAGATCGCCAAGGTTCGTCATTGGTGCCAGCCATTCTTTCCGATTTGGAAACAATCTCTAGCATTTGCATGGCTTGCGTCCAAGGCGCAAAGCTTCGTAAACTCGCCGCTCTGCATCGCAAGGAGGAGGCGCGTGGAGCACATGTCGCAAACGATAGAGTTTCTCAAGCCGCGATCCTCCGTGCTCGACAACAGGGCGAAGATCATTGCCGATCTTACCGACCTTCTGCCGCCCGAATGCCTGATTCACGAGACGCGCGAACTGGTACCCTTTGAGACAGATGCCTTCGTGTCCTACCGCAGATTGCCGCTTGCCGTGGCGCTGCCGCAAACGACGGCTCAGGTCTCGGCCCTTTTGAAATATTGTCACCGCTACGGCATTCCCGTGGTGCCGCGCGGCGCGGGAACATCTTTGTCAGGAGGGGCCATTCCGCAGGAAGATGCGCTCGTCATCGGGCTTTCCAAGATGAACCGCATCATTGAAATGGACCTGTTCAACCGCACCGCAACTGTTCAGGCAGGTGTTACGAACCTGTCCATTTCTGAAGTCGCGAGCCCTGAAGGCTTCTTCTACGCGCCAGACCCAAGTTCGCAGCTTGCCTGCACCATTGGCGGCAATATCGGCATGAATTCGGGCGGCGCGCACTGTCTGAAATACGGTGTCACCACCAATAACCTCCTTGGCGTAAAAATGGTGCTGGTGGACGGCACGGTGCTGGAGCTGGGCGGCAAGCATCTGGATGCAAGCGGATATGATCTGCTCGGCCTCGTCTGTGGCTCCGAAGGCCAGCTTGGCATCGTCACGGAAGCAACCGTGCGCCTGCTTGCCAAGCCGGAAGGTGCCCGACCCGTGCTTTTCGGTTTTGAGACCTCCGATGAAGCCGGGGCCTGCGTGGCCGATATCATCGGCTCTGGCATCATTCCCGTTGCCATCGAATTCATGGACAAGCCAGCCATCGAAATCTGCGAGGCCTTCGCCAAGGCCGGATATCCGCTGGATGTCGGCGCACTCTTGATTGTCGAGGTGGAGGGATCAGAAAACGAGATGGACGCCATGCTGGCCGATATCGTTGCCATTGCCCGCCAGCACGGCGTCAAGACGGTGCGCGAATGCCAGTCCGCGATGGAGGCGGCTGCCATCTGGAAAGGCCGCAAATCCGCCTTTGGCGCAACCGGTCGTATTGCCGATTACATCTGCATGGACGGCACGGTGCCGCTCAGCCAGCTTTCCCATGTGCTGCAGCAGACGGGTGAAATCGTTGCCAGCCTCGGCCTGCGCGTCGCCAATGTTTTTCACGCCGGTGATGGCAACATGCATCCTCTCATTCTTTTCAACGCCAATGATCCGGACGAAGCCGCCAGAGCGGAGGAGGCGGGCAATCGCATATTGCGGCTTTGCGTCGATGCGGGTGGTTGCCTGACTGGAGAGCATGGTGTCGGCATAGAAAAGCGCGACCTCATGCGCCACCAATATTCCGATGCGGACCTTGATCAGCAGATGGCCGTGCGCTCTGCCTTCGACGAGGACTGGATCCTCAATCCCTCCAAGGTCTTTCCGCTGGATGGTCGTCCGGCATGACGAGGTCCGTGCTTTCTCCCGAAAACGAAGCGGGCGCTGCCGCTATCATCCGCGACTACGCGGAGGCTGGCCGCTCGCTTGAAATCATCGGTGGCAATACACGTTCCGGCTTCGGCAACCGTGTGGAGGCAGACGCCACCCTGTCCTCGCGCGGTATCAGTGGCATTGTCGCCTATAACCCAGCCGAAATGGTAATGACGGCGAAAGCTGGAACACCAGTGGCGGAGGTGGAAGCAGCACTTTCCGCTGCGCGGCAGATGATGGCATTCGAGCCGATGGACCACCGTGCATTGATGGGCACGAAGGGAGAGCCGACAATCGGCGGTGTTTTCGCCGCCAATGTTTCCGGGCCGCGCCGCTATGTGGCGGGTGCTGCGCGCGACAGCCTGCTCGGAATCCGTTTCGTCAATGGCAAGGGCGAGATCATCAAGGCGGGCGGCCGTGTGATGAAGAACGTCACCGGACTTGATCTGGTAAAGCTTCTGGCCGGTTCTTTCGGAACGCTTGGTTTTTTGACGGAGGTCACCTTCCGCGTGCTGCCAACACCGCCTGCGCAAACCACGCTGCTCATTTCCGGGCTGGAGGACGACGCGGCAACCAATGTGATGGCCGCTGCCATGGCAACCAGTACCGAGGTTTCCGGTGCCGCGCATCTTCCGGAAAGCGTCCGGTCCCGTTTCCTGAATGGTTCTCTGCCCGATGGTGCGGCAACCGTTCTAAGGCTGGAAGGGCTTCCGGCCTCCGTTGATGCGCGGGCGCAAAAGCTGCAGACCATTCTGTCGGCGCTTGGCCCCTCTCGCTTTCTTGACGCCGATGAAAGCAGGGTGCTGTGGCGCGATATTCGCGATGTAGCGCCCTATGCGGCAAATCAGGCAAAGCCCCTATGGCGCGTTTCGGTCGCACCCTCCCAAGGCCACAGACTGGTGGCTGCGCTGCGGCTGGAAGCGGGCATTGATGCCTTCTACGACTGGCAGGGCGGGCTGGTGTGGATGCAGATGGAGTTCGATCCCGAAGCCAATTTGCTTAGTCGCCACATCCGGGCGCTTGGTGGCGGCCATTCCACTTTGCTGCGGGCATTGCCCGCTTCCCGCCACGGCATATCGGCTTTCGAGCCACTCGTGATTGCCGAAGATGAGCTTTCCAGACGCATTAAAGCGAAGCTTGATCCGGCCGGAATCTTCAATCCCGGCAAGATGGGACCTCGCTGATATGCTTCATCTCCATTCCTCGAGAGGTCTTCGCTGATGCAAACCTCGTTTACGCCACAGCAGCTGAGCAATCCTGACGTCGCCGAATCCGAAAAGATCCTGCGCAAATGCGTGCATTGCGGTTTCTGTACAGCGACCTGTCCCACCTATGTGACGCTGGGCAATGAGCTCGATAGTCCGCGAGGACGCATCTATCTCATCAAGGACATGCTGGAAAACGACCGGGCGGCGGACCGGCAGGTGGTCACGCATATCGATCGCTGTCTGTCCTGCCTTGCCTGCACAACTACCTGTCCCTCAGGCGTGGACTACATGCATCTTGTCGATCATGCGCGTATCCACATTGAAAACACATATAAGCGGCCCTTGATGGATCGGCTGATCCGCCAGTTGCTGGCCTCCGTGCTGCCGTATCCGACGCGATTTCGCAAGGCGCTCTGGCTCGCCCGGCTCGGCCAGCCGCTGGCACCGTTTTTGCGCCGGACAAAGGCGCTGAAGCCGCTTGCTTCCATGCTGGATCTTTCGCCGAAAACCGTACCCTCCGCTTCGGCCTTTACACACCAAGGCTCTCATTTGCCACAGGGCGAGAAACGCGGACGTGTTGCCATTCTTACCGGTTGCGCCCAGCCCGTTCTCGATCCGGCCATCAACGATGCCACCATCCGGCTTCTGACGCGGCTCGGCGTCGAGGTCGTGTTGCCAAAAGGCGAAGGCTGTTGTGGGGCTCTGGTTCACCACATGGGCAGGGAGGAGCAGGCGCTGGCTTTCGCGCGGCGCAATGTCGACGTCTGGATGGACGAAATCGAAAATGGCGGTCTCGATGCCATCATCATAACCGCGTCGGGCTGCGGAACCACGATCAAGGATTATGGCCATATGCTGCGGCTGGATGCGGCCTATGCCGAAAAAGCGCAGAAGATATCGGCACTCGCAAAGGATATTACCGAATATCTTTCCGATCTCGATCTGCCTGCGCTGGAACGAAATGGTCTGACGGTGGCCTATCATTCAGCCTGTTCCATGCAGCATGGCCAGAAGATCGTGATGGCACCGAAGCTTTTGTTGAAGGCAGCGGGCTTTGCCGTGCGCGACCCGGCGGAAGGGCATCTGTGCTGCGGCTCTGCCGGCACCTATAATATTCTCCAGCCGGAGATTTCGGCACAGCTCAAGGCTCGAAAGGTCAAGAATATCGAGGCGACCAGGGCCGATATCATCGCCACCGGCAACATAGGATGCATCACCCAGATTGCGAGCGCTGCGTCCATGCCCATCCTGCACACCGTGCAATTGCTGGATTGGGCCTATGGTGGCGCGGAGCCGGACGCCATTGGCAGACTCAATAAAAAACGGGCGGTTTGACCCGCCCGTTTTCTAAAATCCGGTATGCAGCTTTGACAGCGCTTCCGGCCTTGACGTCCCCCGCCAAGTTTATGCGTTACTTCTAACGCATTCCCTCGCGCCGACAAGTCCGTTTCGAGGGCATGGCAACGGATGGCAGGCAGGAATCACCCAACCGTTGCCATCAGATCACAATCACCTTGGTGCCGACATTGACCCTTTCATAGAGGTCGGTCACGTCTTCATTGCGCATTCTGATGCAGCCTGAGGAATTGTTGCTGCCGATTGTCCAGGGCTGGTTCGTGCCGTGGATGCGATAAAGCGTCGAGCCGAGATACATGGCGCGTGCACCCATCGGGTTCTGCGGGCCGCCTTCCATGAAGGCTGGCAGGTAGTGTCCCTTGGCGGCCTCGCGGGTGATCATTTCCTGGGGTGGCGTCCAGCTTGGCCATTCATTCTTGCGGGTAATCTTGTGCGTGCCGGCCCATTCGAAACCCGGTTTGCCGACGCCGACGCCATAGCGCCGTGCCTTGCCATCCGCCATGACGAGATAGAGGAAACGGTTTGGCGTATCGATGACGATTGTGCCGGGCGCTTCCTTGCCTTGATACTGCACCATCTGCGGCAGGAACTGGGGAGCGATCCGCATATTCGGCGTATTCGGTCTGGCCGCTACGGCTTGCGCGCGCGGCTGAACCGTCTGCCGCTGGAAAAGGGAAGGGCGAACGGGGCGCTGAGGATAAACCACGGGACGAACCTGCCTGCCGCCAAGCTGCATGACCCATGGGGCCGTCAGATCCGGGCTGACGACGACCGGCGGGCGTTCACGATAGCGATCATTGGCGGCGGCTGGCATGGAGAAGGCGCAGACAACGCTGAGCGCCAGAAAGACGGATTTCATCGACATCGGGTGGACTCTCTACATGGCACCGGAAAATAATCGTCACGTTCGCACCTCAAAAACAGCGAATGGTAAATGCGCGATCATGAAAAGCCGCTATTTTGCTTAAACCTTTTAATAGGGTTAGCAGGCGGTTTTGAAACAGGGTGAATCAATGGTAATCACCAGCCAACAGGGAAAAAGGCAATGGCTCCATGAGTGAAACCGGACTTTTTACGGGCGCAGATGGCATCACCCGCTGCTCTTGGCAGCAGGAACTGCCGGATTATGCTCACTACCACGACGAGGAGTGGGGGCGTCCGGTCAAGGACGATATCAGGCTTTTTGAAAAGATCTGTCTGGAAGGGTTTCAGTCCGGTCTGTCCTGGTTGACTGTTCTTCGAAAGCGTGAGGCGTTTCGAGCAGCCTTTTGCGGTTTCGATTTCGACAGGGTGGCATTGTTCGACGAAGCGGATATCGAGCGCTGCGTGACGGACAAGGGTATCATCCGGCACCGGGGCAAGATTGTTTCCACCGTCAACAATGCCCGACGTGCCATTGAGATGCGCGACGAATTTGGTTCGCTCGCCCGCTATTTCTGGAGTTTCGAGCCCAAACCGGCCGAGCGTCCGGCCGTTTTCGACTATGCAACCCTTCGCGCCAACCCGATAACACCTGCATCTGCCCGCCTTTCAAAAGATCTGAAAAAGCGCGGCTGGAGTTTTGTCGGCCCCACCACCATCTATGCTTTCATGCAGGCCATGGGCATGGTCAATGATCACATCGAAGGATGCCATTGCCGCTCTCGCATCGAACTGCAAAGGCTGGAGTTTTCGCGCCCGTGACCCGATTTTCACACATAGCTCTGGCCCTGCTTCTTGGCATTTCCTGCGCCACACCGGTTCAGGCGGAAAGCCGCAATGTGGATGGCATCTGGCTGGACGATGGCGAGACATTGAAACCCGCAACGCTGCCGCCTGGCGGACCGCTGGTCTTGAACGGCTGGACGCGGCAAGGGCGCGGTGATGTCTACCGGCTCAAGGTCAAGGCCGGGGAAACGTTGAAGATAACGCTGGCCAGCCGCAGCGAATTCGTTGTCATGGCCATCTTCGATTTCGCCAAGCCGGATGACGACGCAATCTTCTTCAGCGATGCGGGAAAGAACGAGGCAGTTTTGACGCCCAGCGCAGATACCGAATGGCTGATCCGCCCCATCCTCGTTCTCAGCGCATCGCGGCGGGGTCTTGGTGCCAATTACACGATAACGGTAGAGAGGCAGCCATAAGCTGCCCCTCCGTCTTCGGTCTCAATGTCCGCGAGACTTTAGCCATTCCTTCATCATGGCGATTTCTGCTTCCTGCGCCTTAATGACCTCCTGCGCGAGCTTGCGGATTTCAGGGTCCTTGCCATATTGCAGCTGGACCTTGGCCATATCGATCGCGCCTTGGTGATGCGGGATCATTCCGCGCACGAAATCGACATCGGCGTCACCCGTGTAATCCACCGACATATCCTCATGCATCTTCTTGGCGACCTCCGTGAATGCCACGGTTGAAGCACTGCCGGATGTCGTTTTCTTTGACATGTCGTGGCCCGCATGGCCGCCGCCTTCCTGCGCGGAGACGGGCAGGGAGAAAGCAGCAACAAGCGCTGCGGCAAGTGAGACGGTTTTCATGGACATGGATTATCCTTCCTGTGTCTGACGGAATTTTGCGTTTTTATTTGAATGTAGGTCAGGCGCGGGGAGGGGGTAACGGCGGCGCCGGGATGTTGCCGATGAAGGCCTGCTGCGGATTGCCCTGCGGATGGACCTGCGTCAACCGTGCCTTTTGGGCAAAACGGAACTGCGGAATAACGACGACGCAGGCGGCACAAAAAGGCGCATGGCTCATGCTGCCCCGATGCGGGCAGGGATCGCCGATTCCAGCGTGGTGGGGCGCAGGTTTCGAAGCGGCGTGGTCTGCGTGCTGTGCGAGAGACATCTGGCTGTTGGCGTCGCTCGTTGGGATTGAAAGCCCAAACGCCGCCTGCGCGGGCATCGCCCCATAGAGCAGGCAGGCCAGAAACATCAGCATATGAATGACAGGACGCATGGCACAGATGTAGCGACGGAAAAACGTCAGCACAATGGCTGTCAGGCCAACTCGCTGGCGACCACCGAATGGATGATCTGATAATCCCGACTTTCTTCGCCAAAGGGCACCACCGGCCACATCCACTGCCGCGATATCTTCGGTATCTGCACGCCGTGCGTCAGGTCGTGGATCTCTTGCACCGCTCCATCCTTGCCAATCACTTCAAAGCCGGTGTCGGTGATGAGGCAAACTTTCGATGGCAAGCCGCAGAGCCCGTCCACATGCGCGCGGATAAGCCGTGGCAGCGTATCGTCAGGCATGACATTTCCAGGCTCTTTCTCCAGGCGGTGCTGCACACCGGTGCCGATCTGCGACAGGAGATTGGCGGAAATGACGAGATCGAGATAGGGCACCTGCCGCAGAAAACTTAATGGCTCCGGCGTTTGCCCTGCCTTCAGTGCCTCGTAACCGGACAGATCCCTGCTGCTGAGAACGACGTTGTTTCCGGGCTTTGCCCAAAGCTTTGCACGCAGACTTGCCAGATGCACCAGATCGACCAGCACAACCGTATCGAAAGCGGAGGCCAGTGCCCCTAACGGCACATCGCGCACGAGGCCGGAACCGAGAACGACAGCGGTGCGGCGCTGCTTCATTCTGGACGCGGTCGCTAGAATAAACTTTCTGCTGTTTTCCTCATGCTCAGCCCACATCTTTCGGCAGCGGTTCGCCCGCGCCCAGAGGTTGACGGAATAGCGGATATGAGGCCGGAATTCCGGCGGCGTCTTGCCGTAGGTGGCAGCGTAATTGATGGCTTCGAGGATCATGGTTCAGCGATAGACTTCCCGGCGGTGGCCGATTTCGATGACGAGAACGACCAGCCTGTTGTCCTGGATGTCGCATAGGATGCGATAATCGCCCACGCGGTAGCGCCAATAGTTGCCGAGCTCAGAGCCTTGCAGTGCTTCGCCGATTGTGCGTGGATTGTCCAGTTGCACCAATCTCTCGTGAAGGAAGGAGCGGATGCGGTTGCGTGTTTGCGGATCAAGTTTCTTGATCTGTTTTTGGACAAGGATATCGTACTCAATTGTCCAGTTCACGCCAGAACTCCTCGGCGCTTACAATCTTCGACTCACCGCGCTGAATGCGCCGGGTTGCCTCTTCCGCCAGATACAAATCCTCCATATCCTCGATATGCTTTTCGATGGCCTCCCGGATATAATAGGCCGACGTGCGGCCGGTGCGCTCGGATAGAGCCTTGAGGCGCTCATAGGTTTCGTCGGGCAGTCGGATGGCGGTTTGTTTGCTCATGGTCTCTTCTCCCGGCGTCAGAGTGGGATGCGTGTATCCCACCTAGCATGAATTCCGTCCGTGCGCCAGTAAATCTGCATAGCTGCGGCCTTGCCGCATAGGGCTTCGTCCTCTATGACACCGGCTTGATTTCAAGAGATAATTGGACCGGCATCATGAGCGAAAAAGCAAAAAAGCCTCAGAAACTGAAAGCCCGCCTGCCGCGCGGCTTCGTGGATCGTTCGGCTGCCGATATCCATGCCACCAATGAGATGATCGAGAAAATCCGTGGCGTCTACGAACTCTATGGCTTCGATCCCATCGAAACACCGCTGTTTGAATATACCGATGCGCTCGGCAAGTTCCTGCCCGATAGCGACCGCCCCAATGAAGGCGTGTTTTCGCTGACCGATGATGACGACCAGTGGATGAGCCTGCGCTACGATCTGACCGCGCCGCTCGCCCGCCATGTCGCGGAGAATTTCAACGAAATACAGCTGCCCTTCCGCACCTATCGTGCAGGATATGTCTTCCGCAACGAAAAGCCAGGACCCGGCCGCTTCCGCCAGTTCATGCAGTTCGATGCCGATACTGTCGGCGCACCGGGCGTGCAGGCCGATGCGGAAATGTGCATGATGATGGCCGATACGCTGGAAGCGCTCGGCATCAAGCGAGGCGATTACGTGATCCGGGTCAACAACCGCAAGGTTCTGGATGGCGTGATGGAAGCCATCGGCCTTGGCGGTGAGGAAAATGCCGGGCGTCGCCTCAACGTGCTGCGCGCCATCGACAAGCTCGACAAGTTTGGTCCAGAAGGCGTGAAGCTGCTGCTGGGCCCCGGTCGTAAGGATGAATCCGGCGATTTCACCAAGGGCGCGGGTTTGGGTGACGAGCAGATCGAGAAGGTCTTGTTCTTCGTGGGGATCAAGGATTACGCGCAAAGCGCCGATGAACTTGCCAAGCTCATTGCCGGAACATCAAAGGGTTCAGAGGGCGTCGAAGAGCTGAACACGATCGGCGCGCTGGTCTCCGGCGCTGGCTATGGTCCTGACCGCATTAAGATCGACCCCTCCGTCGTTCGTGGCCTCGAATACTACACCGGCCCGGTCTATGAGGCCGAACTCACCTTCGACGTCACCAATGAAAAGGGCGAAAAGGTCGTCTTCGGTTCTGTCGGCGGCGGTGGTCGTTATGATGGTCTGGTGTCGCGTTTCATGGGGCAGCCGGTTCCGGCAACTGGCTTCTCCATCGGCGTTTCGCGCCTGATGACGGCGCTGAAGAACCTTGGCAAGCTGGGGCAGGTCAAGCCGCTTGCGCCTGTGCTCATTACCGTCATGGATGGCGACGTGGAAAGCATGGGGCGCTACCAGCGCTTCACGCAGGCGCTGCGTGCGGAAGGCATTCGCGCCGAAATGTATCAGGGCAACTGGAAGAAATTCGGCAATCAGCTGAAATATGCCGACCGCATGGGTGCGCCCATCGCCATCATTCAGGGCGGTGACGAGCGCGCCGAGGGCGTCGTGCAGATCAAGGACCTGATCGAAGGCAAGCGCCTGTCGGGCGAGATCGAGGACAACGCCGCATGGCGCGAGGCGCGTGTGGCGCAGGAAACGGTGCCAGAGCCGGAGCTGGTTTCCAAGGTGAAAGAAATCCTGGCAGCACAGGCCGAGGATCGCCGCCGGGCAAACGAAGGATGATGTGATGGCGCTCCTGTCGCTGGATCATGTTCAGCTGGCAATGCCTGCGGGCCGGGAAGAGGATGCGCGTGCATTTTATTGCGGTCTTCTGGGGCTGCACGAGCAGACAAAGCCCGCCAATCTCGCAAAACGAGGCGGTTGCTGGTTCGGGCGCGAAGCGCTGAAGGTTCATCTGGGCGTCGAGGGTGATTTTCAGCCCGCTCGAAAGGCGCATCCTGCCTTTATCGTCGATGATCTCGCTGATTTCAGAAAAACACTTGAAACGGCAGGCTGCCTTGTGGTTGAGGATGAGCCACTGGAAGGGTATGACCGCTTTTACGTCTATGACCCCTTCGGCAATCGCATCGAAATGATGCAGCCGCTCCAACCGTGACGAAAAGTACCGCTTCATGCCTCTGATCGATATGCCAGACTTTTCCGCAGAGCTTCTGGATGAATTTGCGGCCCGCAATACGGCACGGGTCAATACCCCTGTCATTCAGCCGGCGGAACCGTTTCTGGATATGGCTGGCGAAGATTTGCGCCGCCGCATCTTCTTGACAGAAAGCGAGACGGGGGCGAGCCTTTGCCTTCGCCCGGAGTTCACCATTCCCGTCTGTCTGCGCCACATCGAAACCGCCACCGGCACGCCGAAACGCTATTCCTATCTGGGCGAGGTGTTCCGTCAGCGCCGTGAGGGAGCGAACGAGTTCTATCAGGCCGGTATCGAAGACCTCGGCGATACGGATATCGCCAGCGCCGATGCCCGGGCCGTGAGTGACGCGAGTGCCGTGCTGAAGCGTTTGCTTCCGGGCCGCAGGCTTTCCGTTACGCTGGGCGACCAACAGGTCTTCGAAGCGGTCGTTGCAGCACTTGGCCTGCCGCAAGGCTGGCAGAAGCGGCTGGTGCAGGCATTCGGCGATACGGTGCAGCTTGATGCCCTGCTTCAAAGCCTCGTTAGCCCCAAGCCAATGACGGGGCTTGATGCGCGGGTGGCCGGTCTGCTCGCCACGGGTGACGAGAAGGTTCTGGTCGATTACATCGACAGCGTCATGCAGGATACCGGCTATTCCACCAATGCCAGCCGTGCCCCGCAGGAGATTGCCAGACGCCTGCGCGAAAAGCTGGCGCTGGCCGCCACGCGGCTGCCGGATGAGAGTTTCGAACTGCTGAAGCAGTTTTTGTCCCTGCAAGCGCCCTTGTCGCAGGCCTCGCAGACGCTTGTGCAGTTTGCCGATAAGGCGAAGCTGAAACTGGACGCTGCACTCTCTGCCTTTGACGCCCGTGTCGCGGCTCTTGCCAATGGCGGGATCGATCTGGATAGCGTGCATTATCGCGCTGCCTTCGGACGTCCGCTGGATTACTATACCGGCCTCGTGTTCGAGGTGGGTGTGGAAGGTGAAACGGCGGTTCTGGCCGGTGGCGGACGCTTCGACCGGCTGATGACGCTGCTCGGCGCGAAAGACAAGATACCGGCGGTTGGCTTCTCGCTCTGGCTGGATCGCATCGAAGCCGTGAGGGCCAAACCATGACCATCACCATTGCTCTGCCCTCCAAGGGGCGCATGAAGGAAGATTCGTCTGCCATTCTGGAACGCGCGGGCCTCAAGGTCGTCGCCATCGGCAGTGACCGCTCCTATCGCGGCCGCGTTGAGGGGCGTGACGATATCGAGATCGCCTATCTCTCGGCCTCCGAAATCGCTCGCGAAATCGGCAATGGCACGGTTGATTTCGGCGTCACCGGCGAAGACCTCGTCCGCGAAGACCTAAGCGATGTCGAAAATCGCGTAGAATTCTGCGCCCGGCTTGGCTTTGGCCATGCCGATGTCGTCGTCGCCGTGCCGGAGATCTGGCTGGATGTGGACAGCATGGCCGATCTTGGTGATGTCGCCTCCGAGTTCCGCGCCCGCCACGGTCGTCGTCTGGCCATCGCCACGAAATACTGGCGGCTGACGCAGCAGTTCTTCTCGCGCCAGCACGGCATCCAGCTTTATCGCATCGTGGAAAGCCTTGGCGCCACGGAAGGTGCTCCGGCAGCAGGGCAGGCGGATATCATCGTGGATATCACCTCCACTGGCTCGACGCTCAAGGCAAATCATCTGAAAATTCTGACAGATGGCGTCATTTTGCGCTCCGAGGCCTGTTTCGTGCGGGCGCGAAAAGCCGAGCATGATGGCGACGCCGTGGTGGCGGATATTATCGCGCGGATTCAGGCAGCGCTTGGCTAGGGGTGTAATTGCTCTATGCTCTCCTTCTAATGGATGGAGGAAGCGATGCGCATTACAGGCCAGTGCCACTGTGGCAATGTTGGATTTGAAGCGGAGGCAGACCCGCAAAAGGTGGGTATTTGCCACTGCACCGATTGTCAGCGCCTGAGCGGTTCACCGTTCCGCGTAACGATCCGCGCCAAACGCTCTGATATCACGCTGACTGCCGCCGAGCCGAAGGTTTACCGCAAGGCAGGCGACAACGGCAATATGCGCTTGCAGCACTTTTGCGGGGAGTGCGGATCGCCCTTGTTCACTAGCGCAGAGCAGGAAGATGGCATCTGGGGTATCCGATGGGGTGCCATCAACGAGCGTTCTGACCTAAAGCCGCGTGCGCAGATCTGGACGCGCTCCAAGGCGGAATGGCTCGATGGTATCGAAGAGCTACCGGCCTATTCCAAGGACTTCACCCAATAGAAAAGCCGCCGGGATTATCCGGCGGCTTCTTCATGTCTGAGGCGTCAAGGCTTATGCGTGCGCGACTGCAACACCGCGCTTGGCATCGACGGAATAGGCGCCAGCTCCGAATGTGCCGAGAAGAATGTAAGCGCCTGCCAGCGTGATGTTCTTCATCAGCATGATGCCGTTCAGAGTGTTGATCCAGCCAAGAGCTGCATCAGGCCAGCCGGGAACGGCAACCGTGCCGCTGTGGAAGACGAGACCGGTGAACACGCAGAAAACGGCAAGGGCGAAGGCCGCTACCTTGGTCTGGAAGCCGACGAGAACGGCAAGGCCGGTGATCAGTTCGAAGGCGCCTGCAAGATAGGCAAGAGCGGTTGCGGCAGGAAGGCCAGCGCCGCTGATCATGCCCGCCGTACCGGCAGGGTCGGTCAGCTTGCCGAAGCCAGAAAAGATGAAGATGAAGGAGAGAAGAATACGCGCAACAAGCACGAGTGCATTCTGACTGCTGGACATGGAAATCTCCGAAGATGTTGCCCGATTGGCGTTAATTGATAAATGACATATGCGCCAATTCGCTGTCTCAATACAGATGAACAACTGGAGACAATTTGTTCACTATTTGAAGACAGTGGTGCGAACGACCAGCCTTCATCCGCTCTGTTTCATGGCGACCGCTTGGTGGCAAATATGAACATCACCACAACGAAAAAAGGCGGCCCGTGAGGACCGCCTTTCGTATTTCAGAGGGTCTAGACTTCTTAGAAGTCCATACCACCCATGCCGCCGCCTGGCATTGGAGGCATTGGAGCGTCCTTCTTAGGCAGCTCTGCAATCATGGCTTCAGTCGTGATCAGCAGGGAAGCAACCGAAGCTGCGTTCTGCAGGGCTGTGCGAACAACCTTGACCGGGTCAACGATACCCATGGCAATCATATCGCCATATTCAGAAGTCTGGGCGTTGTAGCCGAAGTTCTCTTCGTTCTTGTCGAGGATCTTGCCGACAACGATGGAAGCTTCGTCACCAGCGTTTTCAGCGATCTGGCGAACCAGCGACTGAAGAGCGCGGCGAACGATGTTGATGCCAGCTTCCTGGTCGTCGTTTGCACCCTTGACGGTGATCTTTGTGGAAGAGCGCAGGAGTGCAGTACCGCCGCCTGGGACGATGCCTTCCTGAACAGCAGCGCGCGTCGCGTTCAGAGCGTCGTCGATGCGGTCCTTGCGTTCCTTCACTTCGATTTCCGTGGAGCCACCAACGCGGATCACGGCGACGCCGCCAGCGAGCTTGGCAAGACGTTCCTGCAGCTTTTCGCGGTCGTAGTCGGAAGAAGTTTCTTCGATCTGAGCCTTGATCTGGGCAACGCGGCCTTCGATGTCGGTCTTCTGGCCAGCACCATCAACGATGGTGGTGTTTTCCTTGGAGATCGAAACCTTCTTCGCCTTGCCGAGCATGTCGAGCGTGACGTTTTCGAGCTTGATGCCGATGTCTTCGGAGATAACCGTACCGCCGGTCAGGATCGCGATGTCTTCGAGCATGGCCTTGCGGCGATCGCCGAAGCCAGGAGCCTTGACAGCAGCAATCTTCAGGCCGCCACGCAGCTTGTTGACGACCAGCGTAGCAAGAGCTTCGCCTTCGACGTCTTCAGCGATGATGACGAGTGGCTTGCCGGTCTGAACGACTGCTTCGAGAACAGGCAGCATGGCCTGCAGGTTCGAAAGCTTCTTCTCGTGGAGAAGAACATATGCGTCTTCGAGGTCAGCAACCATCTTTTCAGGGTTGGTGACGAAGTAAGGCGACAGGTAGCCGCGGTCGAACTGCATGCCTTCAACGACTTCGAGTTCGGTTTCAGCGGTCTTGGCTTCTTCGACGGTGATAACGCCTTCGTTGCCAACCTTCTGCATGGCTTCAGCAATGTCGAGACCGACCTGCTTGTCGCCGTTTGCGGAGATCGTGCCGACCTGTGCAACTTCTTCAGATGTGGAGATCTTCTTGGCCTTGGCCTGAAGGTCCTTAACAACTTCGGAAACAGCGAGGTCGATACCGCGCTTGAGGTCCATTGGGTTCATGCCGGCTGCAACAGCCTTGTTGCCTTCGCGAACGATGGCCTGTGCAAGAACGGTCGCAGTGGTGGTGCCGTCACCGGCGATGTCGTTGGTCTTCGAAGCAACTTCGCGGACCATCTGTGCGCCCATGTTTTCGAACTTGTCTTCGAGTTCGATTTCCTTGGCGACAGAAACACCGTCCTTGGTGATGCGCGGTGCGCCGAAGGACTTGTCGATGATGACGTTACGGCCCTTAGGACCGAGCGTGACCTTCACTGCGTCTGCGAGAACGTCGACGCCACGAAGCATCTTTTCGCGCGCTGTGCGGCCGAATTTGATTTCTTTAGCTGCCATTGTAGAAAACTCCCGGGCTCACGGCCCATTGGTTGTCATGTAAGGATTGAGAAGAACCGGCTAAAATCAGCCGATAACGCCCATGATGTCGGATTCCTTCATGATCAGAAGGTCTTCGCCGTCGAGCTTGACTTCGGTGCCGGACCACTTGCCGAACAGAACGCGGTCGCCAGCCTTGACGTCCAGAGGAACGAGCTTGCCGCTATCATCGCGAGCGCCGGTGCCGACAGCGACGATTTCGCCTTCCTGTGGCTTTTCCTTGGCGGTATCAGGAATGATGATGCCGCCCTTGGTCTTGGCTTCAGACTCAACGCGACGAACAACGACGCGGTCATGGAGCGGGCGGAAAGTAGTGCTTGTCATTGTCTAATCCCTCGATCAAATGACTTAACGGACCGTCAGGTCCGCGTGATAATTGTTAGCACTCCTCATTGGAGAGTGCTAGCGAGGCAGAGATAGGGGTGCAGCAATGGTGAGTCAAGAACGCCCTGTCGGAAAAATTTCATGGAAAATGGTTATCAGGGTTTCATGACAGATATTGCAGACCCTTCCCCGACCGTCCGGCCCTCGCTCACAGAGCTCACCGCCGTCTTTGCCCGCATTGGTTGCTTAAGCTTCGGCGGGCCGGCAGGGCAGATCGGCATGATGCATCGTATTGTCGTGGATGAGAAGCCCTGGGTATCGGAAGCCCGCTTCATGCACGCACTCAACTATTGCATGTTGCTGCCGGGGCCGGAGGCGCAGCAGCTTGCCACTTACATCGGCTGGCTGATGCATGGCGTCCGTGGCGGCATCATCGCCGGAACGCTCTTCATTCTGCCGGGCTTCCTGACCATCGTCGCACTTGCCGCGGCCTATTGCCTTTATCAGGATACGCACTGGCTGCCGGGCCTGCTGTTTGGTTTGAAAGCCTGCGTGCTGGCCATTGTCATCGAGGCATTGATCAGGGTGGCGAAGCGCGCACTGGTCAGCCGCTTTCTGGCAGGCATCGCCGCTGCTGCCTTCATCGCGCTCTTCGTCTTCGGCCTGCCTTTTCCGCTGGTGATTTTTGCAGCGGGTCTGATCGGCTTTCTGCGGGCGCGTCATGCCACTGTGGAAATAGGTGAAACGGATGCGGAAACGACATCCGTCACGCTTCTGTCGCGGGTGAGGGGTCTCGTGCTGGGACTGGTCATCTGGCAAATCCCGCTGGCGGTGATCTTCCTTTCCTCCGCGCCGGAGACATTGGCGAATTTGCAAGGCTTCTTCTCGCGCATGGCGGTCGTCACCTTCGGCGGGGCCTATGCCGTGCTGGCCTATGTCGCGCAGGTAGCGGTGGAAACTCATGGATGGCTGACCGCCGGCGAAATGCTGGATGGCCTGGCGCTGGCCGAAGCCACGCCAGGGCCCCTCGTGCTGGTCCTGCCCTATATCGGTTTTCTGGCAGGTTTCCGCCATGCGGAATGGCTCGACCCTATGGTCGCGGGCGTGCTGGGTGCGACGATAACGGCCTGGGCGACCTTCGTGCCGAGCTTCATCTTCATCTTTCTCGGCGCGCCCTATGTCGAAAAGCTGCGCAACAACCGTGCCCTCTCGTCAGCACTTTCAGCCATCACGGCTGCGGTCGTCGGCGTCATTCTCAATCTCTCCCTCTGGTTTGGGCTGCATGTGCTGTTTGGCGAGGTCAAACGCATCGCCGTTGTGCCAAGCTTCGGCCCCGGCATGTCCTGGCCGGTCTGGACAACGCTCGATCCCTTCGCAACCGGATTGCTGGTGCTGTCCCTGCTGATGCTGATGCGCTGGAAGGTCGGCATGGTGCCGGTGCTGGCGCTCGGCATTGCAGGCGGCGTCCTTCGGCTTTGGCTGATGTGATGTGCCGCTGGGGAGCCCGACGGCACATCATTCGCTAAGCTATTTCGTTTCAACAACCGGTCCCACGGTGGCATGCGCTGTTGCCAGGGAAGGGGCGCGGTGGCTCTTCGACTTGTAGAACGGCCGCTCGACATATTTATGCGCGAGGTAGGCAAAGGGAATGGCCGTGGCGAAGGTCAGCGCCGCCAGCATGGCGAAGTAGGTGCCCTGGCTGAGGCCCTGATCGTTCAGCACATACATCCAGCCATAGAGCGGGATCATGTGCAGCAGATAGAGCGAATAGGAGACCGTGCCGAGGAACATCATGACTGGATGCTCCAGAAACAGTGCCACGAAACCCTTCTTGCGGCCCTTGTCCCGCACCATGATGGCGCTGGTGAAAACGAAGATCCAGGCACCAATGGCGAGATCGAAATACCCGACCACGGCAGCCAGCGGTAACACGACGGGCGGCGACATGAACGGCTGGTCGTCCCAGCGCATTTTCCAGAGGTAGTAGCTGGCGATGCCTGTCGCGAAATAAATGGCGTAATTGGCAAGGATTGCCCCGTTCGGCCAGTGACGGAAATACCAGACGCCCAAGACGGCGGCCGCCAGAAAACCCACACGCATCAGATTGCTGGAATGGTGGAGGCACCAGAAGGCGAGCGGCGCAATCAGATAAAACTGGAACTCCGTGGAAATATTCCACGCCTGCCCCAGAAAGGCATAGGCGCCCAGCGGCAGCCAGCTATCGGGAATGATCCCGTGCAACATTGTCATATGGGCAAGCGTATTCATTTCCCAGTTTTCGAAGCTGCGGTCCAGAATGGCGATGCGACCGGCATTGCGCACGCTTCCGAAGTCTGCCGTGTGCAGCGCCTGATAGGCTATCCATGCAAAGCCAATGGAAAGGAAGAAGGCAAATATATAGACCGGATAGATGCGTTTGATGCGCCGGGCTATGTAGGTCGAGTAATCTTCAGACAGCGACGACATCATCACGAAGATGACAAACCCGCTCATGATGCAGAATATCTGGACGCGGATTTTTTCGTTGATCAGGGGTTTCAGCGCACCCATGCTGTCCGGGTCGATACCGGCTGCCGGTAGCAGGTGAACCAGAACAACCCATGCGGCCAGAAGACCGCGAAGACCCTCGAGCTGGTCAATCCTCTTCATCGATGGCTCCTCGATTGAGTAAGCCAGCCCCACCCCTATAAAAACACGCCAGAGGTGCGTTCGCAACATGCTGCGATGCAAAAACGCGAATTCGCCGGAGGCAGGCCGCCTTTGCGGGCCAGCTTTTTTGCTTGTAATCGGCGTGCCGGTTTGCAATGTCACGCCATGAATTCTTGAAGCTTGGAAGCATCTCATGGCGCAACGCATCTCCACCCTTGGCGAAATCACGGACCGGTTCGACGTCGTTCTCTCGGATGTCTGGGGTGTGCTGCACAACGGCGTCAGCGCCTTTCCGGATGCTGCAATTGCGCTGGAAGCGGCACGCAAGGCGGGCTTGACGGTGGTGCTCATCACCAATTCCCCGCGTCCCGCTCCGGGCGTCATTCCGCAGTTGCGGGCGCTGGGCGTTCCGGACACCGCCTACGACCGCATCATCACCTCCGGCGATGTGACGCGCGAACTGATTTCGCAAGGACCGAAAAAGGTGTTTCTGCTCGGTCCCGAGCGCGACATGCCGCTGCTGGACGGTCTCGACGTCGAAGTCGTGTCGCAGGAAGAGGCGACAGCTGTCGTCTGTACCGGTTTCTTTGACGATGAGACCGAAACGCCGGAAGACTATACCGACATGCTCAAGAGTTTCGTCGCCCGTTCCGTGCCGATGATCTGCGCCAACCCCGACCTGGTGGTGGAGCGCGGCGAGCGCATCATTCCCTGTGCCGGTGCCATGGCCTTATATTATGAGCAACTGGGCGGGGAGGTTCGTATCGCAGGCAAACCGCATTCGCCGATCTATGAGGCCTGTCTGTCGGCAGCCAGAGAGGTGCATGGCGAATTTTCCAAGGACCGCGTTTTGGCCATCGGCGATGGGATGCCGACGGACGTGAAGGGCGCCATCAATGCCGGGCTCGAGCTTCTTTACATCGCCGGTGGCATCCATGCCGCGGACTATGCGTTGAACGGTGAGATCGACGAAACGCTTCTGAAGGACTATCTGCAGAAAGAGGGCGCTGCTCCCGGTTGGTGGATGCCACGTCTGGCGTGATCGGGCTGTTCAGGGATCCTGCGGAAATGACTGTCTTTCATCGCAACGAGAAAAAAGAGCCGCTGCCACCGCAACTGCGCGGTGGCGTGGTCGCAATCGGCAACTTCGATGGTGTCCATCGCGGCCATCGCGCCGTGCTGGATCATGCGCTGGAACTGGCAGCTGCCCGCGATGTGCCCGCATTAGTGCTGACGTTCGAGCCGCATCCGCGTACCGTATTTCGCCCGGAAACGCCGGTCTTCAGAATTACGCCAGCTTCCATCAAGGCGCGTGTGCTGGAAGCCGAGGGTTTTAATTCCGTGATCGAATATCCGTTCGACAGGGATTTCTCGCAGCGATCGGCGGAAGATTTCGTCAAATCCGTTCTGGTGGACTGGCTTGGCGCCAGCGCCGTGGTCACGGGTGTCGATTTCCACTTCGGCAAGGGCCGCGAGGGTGGCCCTGCCTATCTGATGGCGGCGGGTAAGAAACACGGTTTTGATGTCGTCCTGATCGATTCCTTCCGCGATGAGGGTACCGAGATCATATCGTCCAGCCGTATTCGTGCTCTCCTCAGCCAGGGCGATGTCGCGGGCGCGGCGGGTCTTCTGGGCTATCGATATACGGTCGAGGCAGAGGTGATCGGTGGGCAAAGGCTTGGTCGCACACTGGGTTATCCCACCGCCAACATGGCATTGCCGCCGGAGACGGATTTGAAGCCGGGCATCTATGCCGTGCGCTTTCGCCGGCCGGATGGTTCGCTGCATGATGGCGTGGCAAGCTTTGGCTACCGCCCGACTGTCACGGAGGATGGGGCAGCCCTTCTGGAAACCTATCTGTTCGATTTCTCCGGTGACCTCTATGGTGAAACCTGCTCGGTCTCGTTCTTCGGCCATCTGCGCGACGAGCTGAAGTTCGACGGGCTGGACGCGCTGGTTGCGCAGATCAAACGCGATGAGGAAGAGGCGAGGGCGCTTCTGTCCGGCGTCAAACCGCTCGGCGCGCTGGACAGCAAAATCGCTTTCTGAAACGGCGGGAACGCAGCGCGTCATCTATTCGCTTTTCAAACGGCGCGAAACACCTTAAAGAACGGCATTATGCACCAGTATCGGTCGATGAAGATATCCCGAATTATTGGCCCGGCCTTCCCCGCGCTGTGACAGCCGGAAGGTCCGGGATTTTGGCGCTTGTCGAAGCGCTTTCCGTTATCGCACTTCTTGAATCAAAGACACGGGCGCGACCTTTCAGGGCCCCGCAACGAACGGCACGGTTATGAACGACACCGCACAGACAATTGACTATTCCACCACGCTCTACCTGCCGCAGACGGATTTTCCCATGCGCGCCGGCCTGCCGCAGAAAGAGCCGGAAACGGTGAAGCGCTGGCAGCAGATGGGGCTCTACAAGAAGCTGCGCGCTTCTGCCGCTGGCCGCGAAAAATTCGTGCTGCATGATGGCCCTCCTTACGCCAACGGCAACATCCATATCGGCCATGCGCTCAACAAGATCCTCAAAGACGTCATCACCCGCTCGTTCCAGATGCGCGGCTTTGACGCCAACTACGTTCCCGGCTGGGATTGCCATGGCCTTCCCATCGAGTGGAAGATCGAGGAAGCCTACCGCGCCAAGGGCAAGAACAAGGACGAGGTGGAAATCAACGAATTCCGCAAGGAATGCCGCGAGTTCGCCGCCGGTTGGATCAAGGTGCAGTCGGAAGAGTTCAAGCGTCTCGGCATCGAAGGCGATTTCGACAATCCCTACACGACCATGAACTTCCATGCGGAAGCCCGCATCGCTGGCGAACTTCTGAAGATCGCCAAGAGCGGCCAGCTCTATCGCGGCTCCAAGCCCGTCATGTGGTCGGTTGTCGAGCGCACGGCTCTGGCTGAGGCCGAGGTCGAGTATGCGGATGTCGAGAGCGACATGATCTGGGTGAAGTTCCCGGTGGTTGAAGGTGCCGCTGACCTTCAAGGTCAGTCGGTCGTCATCTGGACGACAACGCCCTGGACCATCCCCGGCAACCGCGCCATCTCCTTCTCCTCGCGCTTCCCTTACGGTCTGTTCGAAGTGGAGACGGCAGAGAACGAATTTGGTCCGCAGCCGGGTGAAAAACTGATCTTTGCAACGAAGCTTGCAGATGAAGCCGCGAAGAAGGCAAAGCTCACATTCAAGCTTGTTCGTCCTGTTGCGCCGGAAGAACTCGGCGCGATCACCTGCGCCCACCCGCTGGCCCACCTTGGTTATGCCTTCCCCGTGCCGCTTCTCGATGGCGATCATGTCACCGATGATGCCGGTACGGGCTTCGTGCACACCGCACCAAGCCACGGTCGCGAAGACTTTGATGCATGGACTTCCAATCTGCGCGCGCTGGAAGATCGTGGAATCTCGACCAAGATCCCGTTCCCGGTCGGCGATGACGGCTTCTACACGGAAGATGCCCCCGGTTTCGGCCCATCCGCCGAAGGTGGTGCTGCCCGCGTCATGGACGACAATGGCAAGAAGGGTGATGCCAATGAGCGCGTCATCAAGGCGCTGATTGCAGCCAATAACCTGTTTGCCCGTGGCCGTCTGAAGCACAGCTATCCGCATAGCTGGCGCTCCAAGAAGCCCATCATCTTCCGCAACACGCCGCAATGGTTCGTCTATATGGACAAGGAACTGGGTGACGGCACGACGCTGCGCTCGCGGTCGCTGTCCGCCATCGACGATACGCGTTTCGTGCCTGCCGCTGGCCAGAACCGTCTGCGCGCCATGATCGAGAACCGCCCGGACTGGGTGCTCTCGCGTCAGCGCGCCTGGGGTGTGCCGATTGCCGTCTTTGCCGATGAGAAGGGCGAAGTGCTGGTCGATGATGCCGTCAACGCCCGCATTCTGGAGGCCTTCGAGGTCGAGGGTGCCGATGCGTGGTTTGCACCAGGTGCCAAGGAGCGTTTTCTGGGTGCGGACCATGACCACGCCAAGTGGCATCAGGTGCGTGACATCCTCGATGTCTGGTTCGACTCTGGCTCCACGCACACGTTTACGCTTGAAGATCGTCCTGACCTGAAATGGCCAGCCGACGTCTATCTGGAAGGCTCTGACCAGCATCGCGGCTGGTTCCACTCGTCGCTTCTGGAAAGCTGCGCGACGCGTGGCCGTGCGCCTTACAAGGCCGTCGTCACCCATGGTTTCACCATGGACGAGCAGGGCCGCAAGCAGTCCAAGTCGCTCGGCAACGTCGTGGCACCGCAGGACGTCATGAAGGAATCCGGCGCTGATATTCTGCGCCTGTGGGTCATGACAACGGATTACTGGGAAGACCAGCGTCTGGGCAAGGCCATCATCCAGACCAATATCGATGCCTACCGCAAGCTGCGCAACACCATCCGCTGGATGCTGGGCACGCTGGCGCATGACAAGGGCGAAGAGATCGCCTATGCCGATCTGCCGGAGCTGGAAAAGCTGGTGCTGCACCGCCTGTCCGAACTGGATAAGGTCGTGCGCGACGGTTACGATGCCTTCGACTTCAAGAAGATCACTCGCGCGCTGATCGATTTCGCCAATGTCGAGCTGTCGGCCTTCTATTTCGATATCCGAAAGGACGCGCTTTATTGCGACGCTCCCTCGTCGCTCAAGCGCCGGGCATCGCTTTGCGTCATCTCGAAGCTCTTCGATTGCCTCGTCACTTGGCTCGCCCCCATGCTGCCCTTCACCACGGAAGAAGCATGGTTGTCCCGTTATGCGGATGCGGAATCGGTCCATCTCGTGCAGTTCCCCGCCATTCCTTCCGAGTGGCAGAATGAGGCAGTGGCCGCACGTTGGGAGAAGATCCGCAAGGTGCGCACCGTTGTGACCGGCGCTCTGGAAGTTGAGCGGCGCGAAAAGCGTATCGGTTCTTCGCTGGAAGCAGCCCCTGTCGTGCATGTCGCCGATCCGGAGCTGCTGACTGCGCTTGAGGGTGAGGACTTCGCAGAAATCTGCATCACCTCGGCCATCTCTGTCGTTGCTGGCGAAGGTCCTGCAGATGCATTCCGCCTCGGTGAAGTCCAGAAGGTGTCGGTCGAGCAGAAGCTGGCCGAGGGACAGAAATGTGCCCGCTCATGGCGCATCACCACGGATGTGGGCTCCGATCCTGCGTTCCCAGACGTATCGGCGCGAGATGCCGCCGCGTTGCGCGAACTTGGCATCGGCGCTTAAGAAAATGGCCGGATGAATTGCACTTTAAGCGTTCATCCGGTAAACCTGCCTGAAATTGGCCGGATTTTAGCAGCAATGGGGGCTACCCAGTCGTCAGGAAAGCTAAAGCATGGATTTGAAAATCACTTCGATTTTTTAGAATGCGCGGCGACGGGAATTAGGATAAAGAGCGCCCTGTGAATGTCCGGAAGGACATGAAGGCGCTTTGGGGCGGAAGGGTTTCCATGAGCATGACGCAGAGTTTTCGCATATACGGCACCGTTCTTGGCGCGGTATCTGTTTGCCTTGCACTGAGCGCCTGCACCAGCCCGACCTACGGAACGGGCAAGTCGTCCGCCGAACAGCTGGTCGACGACCTTGGCAATGCCACGTCCATTACCGGCAACCAGGACAAGCGCAGCGTGAAGTATAACCCGCGCCCCAGTCTCGTCGTTCCTGCCCAGGCCCGCGCCGAGCAGCTGACGCAGCCGCAGCAGAGCCTTGCCAACCGGGAAACCAATCCGCAATGGCCTGAGACGCCGGAAGAAGCGCGCGAGCGTCTGCGCAAGGAAGCCGACGCAAACCGTGACAATCCGAATTATCGCTCGCCACTGCTGGCCGGCAACGGCACAAACGGCCAGATGACGGAAAGCCAGAAGTGGGAAGCATTCCGCAAGGCCAAGGCCGATGCGCAGGGCGGCTCCATCGTCAACAGCAATCAGCGCAAGTTCCTGACAGACCCGCCGCTTGAATATCGCAGCGTTCCGCAGGAAGAGCTGGCCGATCTCGGTACGCCGGAATCCAAGAAGGAAAAAGAGCGCAAGAAGAACGCCGCCATGGCTGGCACCGGCAAGAGCTGGTGGAACCCCTTCCAGTAAGGGTTGGGAGTTCGCATCTTCCGCCTTTGGAGGGTAGGGGGGTTGCAAAACGTCGCTTCGAACTCCGTCACCCCGCACTTGATGCGGGGTCCAGTGGGATCAAGTTTTTGATCGCAAAAGACTCCTTATCGCCGCAGACGCGCCTCCGCTGGATACCGGGTCAAGCCCGGTATGACGAAAGAGGGGCATTTTGCGCCTTTCACTCTCCACGCTTGCCCTGAAAAAATCCGCGCAAAATCCGCGCACTTTCCACCTCTGCCATGCCTGAATAGACCTCTGGAGCGTGGTGGCATGTCGGCTGGTTGAAAAAGCGCACGCCGCTTTCCACCGCACCGCCCTTGGGGTCGTTGGCGCCATAATAGAGGCGCCTGATGCGGGCGAAGGAAATGGCCGTGGCGCACATGGTGCAGGGTTCAAGGGTCACATAAAGGTCTGCGCCGCTCAGTCGCTCTCTGCCCAGTTCCTCGCAGGCCATGCGGATGGCAAGGATTTCGGCGTGGGCTGTGACGTCGTTCAATTCGCGTGTGCGGTTGCCGGCGCTGGCGACAATGCGGCCATCCAGTACCAGCACGGCACCGATGGGGACCTCGTCCCTTTGGCCTGCTCTTTGCGCTTCTTCAAGCGCAAGGTCCATGAAATGCGTCGTTTCCGCCATTGTCCGTGCAATTTCCTCTTAACCAGTGCCGCGCGACCTGATAGGACACGGCAAACAACAGGCAAACAACAAATGACATTCAAAGACAAGCCGAAGCGCGCTGGCGGCAAAACATTCGACCGTGACAGGAAGCCGAAGCCTTCGGCGACACCGGATACGGCGCGCGACAAGAAGCCATTTACAGCCAAGGCCGAGACTGTCGTGAGCGAGACGGCACCCAGCAAGCCGGAGCGGATTTCCAAGATCATGGCGCGCGCAGGCGTTGCTTCGCGCCGCGATGTGGAACGGATGATCATGGAAGGGCGCGTGTCGCTGAACGGCGTCAAGCTGGACAGCCCTGTCGTCAATGCCACCCTGGATGACAAGATCGAGGTTGATGGCCAGCCGATCCGTGGTGCGGAGCGTACGCGCCTGTGGCTTTACCACAAGCCAGCCGGTCTGGTGACGACCAATTCCGACCCGGAAGGGCGTCCGACGGTTTTCGACAATCTTCCGAAGGAGCTTCCGCGCGTTCTTTCCATCGGTCGTCTCGATATCAACACCGAAGGACTGCTGCTGCTGACCAATGACGGCGGCCTCTCGCGCGTTCTTGAACTGCCGACCACTGGCTGGCTGCGCCGTTACCGCGTGCGCGCCCATGGCGAGGTCGATCAGGCCGCGTTGGACAAGCTCAAGGAGGGCATCGCGGTAGACGGTGTTCTCTACGGCGCAATCGACGCCACGCTTGACCGCACGCAGGGCCACAATGTCTGGATCACCATGGGTCTTCGCGAAGGCAAGAACCGTGAGATCAAGAACGTGCTTGGTGCGCTGGGTCTGGAAGTGAACCGCCTCATTCGCATCTCCTACGGACCGTTCCAGCTGGGTGACCTGCCGGAAAGCCAGGTCGTCGAAGTGCGTGGCCGCATGCTGCGCGATCAGCTTGGGCCCCGGCTCATCGAAGCTGCCGGTGCCAATTTCGATGCGCCGATCTATGATGCCGTTGTCGAGGAAGACGAGGCCCCGGTTCAGCGTCCCGTCAAATCCGAATGGACAAAGCGTGGCGATGCCGAGCAGAACCCGCGCGGCGGAAATTTTGCAGAAAAGCGCGACAACCCGCGTGACCGTACGCAGGGCAAACCGGATGCAAAGCGTCCCGGAAAGCCTTTCGCAAAGGGTCGCGATGAAGATCGTGACGACGACCGTCCAAAGCGCCCGCCCATGGGCAGCAACCGCACAGCCAATGTGTGGATGGCACCAGGCGCGCGTCCAACGCGTGACGGCAAGGAGCGCAAGTCCGTGCGCGCCGAGGCAGAAAGCGTCTTCAAGAAGCCTTCAGCAGAGGCGGATGCGCGCCGCGCAATCGTCAGGCATCGGGATTCCGACGGTGAATGGATCCGCGCCGACAAGCCGGCGCAGGACGAGAGCCGTGGTCGCGGCAGGGGTGAACGCGGCGAGAAATCCTTCGGTGATCGCAAGCCACGCGACGCAGGCAACCGGGGTGAACGCCCACGCGGCGACAAGCCCTTTGGCGACCGTCCTTCCCGCGGCGGGGAACGTAGTGAGCGGCCCTATGGCGACCGCAAGCCTCGCGATGCTGGAGAACGCTCATTTGGAGATCGTCCGGCTCGCCCGGAGAGGTCCTTCGGGGATCGCCCTGCGCGCAGCGAGCGGCCCTTCAATGATCGCAAGCCACGTGAGGATGGTGACCGTCCGCGTTCAGAGCGTCCATTCGGCGACAAGCCGCGCGGCGCAAAGCCCTTCGGTGACAAGCCTCGCGAAGGCCGTCCTTCTGGCGGCAAGCCAGGTGGCTTTGGTGGCAAGCCGGGTTTCGGCAAGCCGCGGGCAGAGCGGTCTGAGGGCGGGTTCGGTGGCAAGGGGCCCGGTGGTTCCAAGGGTCCCGGCGGCAAAGGTCCCGGTAGCGGTGGCAAGGGTCCAGGTGGTAAACCTTCTGGAGGCAGAGGAATGACGCGTAATGCGGATCGTAGGCGGTGAGTTTCGCGGCCGGTCACTGGCCGCACCGAAATCCAACACAATCAGACCCACGATAGACCGGACACGGGAAAGCCTCTTCAACATATTGAGCCACGCCTATCCCGAAAGCCTGGATGGGACGCGCGTTCTTGATGTTTTCGCAGGCACAGGCGCGGTCGGGCTTGAGGCTCTGTCGCGCGGCTGTCGCGTGGCGCTGTTTGTGGAAAACGGCGTCGAGGGCAGGGGGCTGTTGTGGGAAAACATCGATGCTCTGGGCCTGCATGGCCGCGCGCGCATCCTGCGTCGTGACGCGACCAAACTGGGTAGCGTCAACAATATCGAGCCCTTCGATATGCTGTTTGCCGATCCCCCCTATGGACAGGGACAGGGCGAAAAGGCCTTGGCGGCGGCCCATCACGGCGGCTGGCTTGTGCCCGGCGCGCTTGCCATTCTGGAAGAGCGTGCAGACGTGCTGCTGACCGTCGAACCCGCATTCAGATTGCTGGAAAGCCGCACCTTCGGCGACTCCAAGATGCATTTCTATCGCTACGAGCCCTGACGATTATTTGCCCTCGATGATGCGCGTCTTTCGGCGCGCGTCACTCTCCTGTCGTCTTTGTCTCATAGAGCGGGTCAAGCATATGACATGTAGGAGAGGCCGCACTTTTGGCTGGAAAGAAAAAAAAGGCCTCTGGCAAGAAGCGTAAGCGCGAGGAAGCCACAAGAGAAGTCCGCGACCCATCCTTTGCGCTCGCCCTTGGTGGTGGTGGCGCACGTGGCATCTGCCACATCAACATTGTCGAGGCTCTCGATGAGCTCGGCATTCGCCCAACGGCAATAGCGGGCTCCTCGATCGGCTCCATCATCGGCGCGGGCATGGCCGCTGGCATGAGTGGCCGTGACATAAGGGAATATACGCTTGAGCTGATGGGCAAGAAGGGCAGCGTTGCCAACCGGCTCTGGAGCCTCGGCCCGGCCTCCATGCGCCACGCAGCTTTTGGATTTCGTCTTGGTCAGTTCAATCTTGAGCTGGTGCTCGATGCGCTTTTGCCATCCGCCCTGCCCAAGAGGTTTGAAGATCTGGGCATTCCGCTGAAAGTCACAGCGACAGACTACTACGCGCAATCCGAAGTCATCGTCGAAAGTGGCGATCTGCGCCAGGCGCTGGCGGCATCTTCGGCCATTCCGGCCCTGTTCATGCCCATTCGGATGAATGATCGCATCATGATCGATGGCGGCATCTTCAATCCGGTGCCCTATGACCATCTGCTCGATGACGCCGATATCGTCATTGCAGTGGATGTGGTGGGAGGGCCGGAAGGTGACGGGACGACGATGCCCAGCCGCTTTGAGAGCCTGTTTGGTGCAAGCCAGCTGATGATGCAGTCGGTCATTTCGCTAAAACTGCGAATGCGCCCGCCGCACATCTTTCTGCGGCCCCCGGTCAATCGTTTCAAGGTTTTGGATTTCAGGAAAGCGCATGAAGTGCTTGCGGAATCCGAAGTGACGAAAGACGAACTCAAGCGGCAAATCGAAATGCAGGTGGAGCTTTACCATCGCGGCCATGGTATCGAGCCGTAAGCATTTCGCTCAATTACGGGTGAAATGCGCCTTTGGCCTTGATGCGGCGTGTGCGTCGCAATAAATGAAGGTCAACGAAAGGCTTCGCCCCATGTCCTCAGCTATTGATTCCTCAAAGCTTCTCGATCGCGCCAGCGAATTGGTCGATCTGGCCCGCCGCGCCGGTGCGGATGAGGCAGATGCCGTCATCGTTCGCTCCCGCTCGCAATCTGTCGGCGTTCGGCTCGGCAAGGTCGAAAGCACGGAATCGTCCGAAAGCGATGATTTCTCTCTGCGCGTCTTCGTTGGCAGGCGTGTTGCCAGCGTTTCGGCCAATCCCGGCTTCGACCTCAAGACACTGGCGGAACGCGCGGTCGCCATGGCCAAGGTCTCGCCTGAAGACCCCTTTGCCTGCCTTGCGGACAAGGATCGATTGGCGACTTCCTATGATGATCTGCAATTGTTCGATCCGACCGAAGTTTCGGCAGATGAACTGCGTGAAGCGGCTCTTGCCGCAGAAGAGGCTGCGCTCAGCGTCAAGGGTGTCAGCAACTCCTCGGGTGCGGGGGCATCCAGTGGCATGGGCGGTCTCGTGCTTGTAACCTCGCACGGCTTTTCCGGCAGCTATATGGGAAGCCGTTTCGGCCGCTCCGTCAGCGTTATCGCCGGAGAAGGCACGAAGATGGAGCGCGACTACGAATATGACAGCCGCCTCTATTTCAAGGATCTCGACAATCCCGAAGATATCGGCAGACGCGCCGGTGAAAGAGCCGTCAAGCGTATCAATCCCCGTCAGGTGGACACGGGCAGCAATGTGACCGTCGTCTTCGACCCACGCATCGCGCGTGGTTTCGTTGGCAGCATTGCCGGTGCCATCAACGGTGCTTCCGTTGCCCGCAAGACCAGCTTCCTGCGTGACAAGATGGGCCAACAGGTTCTCAAACAAGGCCTTTCGATTACCGATGATCCGCAGATCGTGCGTGGCCCGTCATCCCGCCCGTTCGATGGTGAGGGTATTCGCGGCGAAAAGCTCGTCATGATCGAGGACGGCGTTCTCAAGCATTGGTTCCTGTCGACATCGACTGCCCGCGAGATTGGCCTTACGACCAACGGCCGTGGCGTGCGCGGCGGAACGGCTGTATCACCTGCATCGACCAATCTGGCGCTGGAGCCCGGCGATATCTCGCCACAGGACCTCATTGCTCAGGTGGGTAGCGGCTTCTACGTTACGGAGTTGATCGGCCATGGCGCCAATCTTCTGACGGGCGAGTATAGCTGCGGCGCAAGCGGTTTCTGGATTGAAAATGGCGAGAAGGCCTTCCCGGTTTCGGAAGTGACCATCGCATCCAATTTGAAGGACATGTTCATGCGGGTTACGCCTGCAAACGACATCGACCGCAAATATGGTGTGGCTGCGCCGACACTTGCCATTGAAGGCATGACGATCGCCGGGCGCTGATACGACCGGCCGGCGGTTGCCTTTGAACACAGGCCATGCGCATGGTCTGATGGTGGCCGCATGTGCTCATGCTTATGCGCCGCCTCCCAACGGAAGATGACAGATATGAATGTTGCCGATTGGCACTCCGATCTCGAACTCATTGTGGATGCTGCCCGTCAGGCTGGAAAAGTCGCGCTGGGTTACTTCCGCAAGGACCCGGAAGTCTGGTGGAAGAGTGGCCACTCGCCGGTGAGTGCCGCAGACTACGCTGCCAATGAATTGCTGGAACGGTTGCTGCGCACGGCGCGCCCGGATTATGGCTGGCTTTCCGAAGAGACCGATGACGATAGTGACCGGCTGACGCGGGACACGGTGTTCGTGGTGGACCCGATCGACGGCACCCGCGCCTTCATTGCCGGCAAGGACACGTGGTGTGTCAGTGTGGCGGTGGTCCATCACGGCAAGCCCGTCGCCGCAGCGCTTGTTGCACCGGCCTATGACGAAGAATTTACCGCGCTTCCAACGGGGTCAGCCATGAAGAACGGCAAGCCTCTGGCCGTTTCGTCCAGCGGTGCCGACAAGATCAGGCTGGCAGCTTCCGAAGACGTCATCGCCAAGCTTCCACGAAGCCTGAAGGCGCGGGTTGATCGGATCGCACATGTGCCATCGCTTGCTTACAGGCTTGCCATGGTCGCAGATGGCCGGATTGACGGGACGTTGGTCAAACCGCATTCGCACGATTGGGATCTCGCGGCGGCGGATCTCATTCTTGAGCGTGCCGGAGGAATGTTGGTCGGGCTGAATGGCAATCGTCTGGTATACAATCGACGGCAGGTCTCCCACCCGGAATTATGCGCGGCGGGCAACCTGTTGCTTCCACATTTGCTGGAGCCGTTGAACTTGTCTGACAGAGGTTGATTTTCACAGCAAAATCCCGCAGATGAAGGCTTCTCGGGCCAACAGACAATTAGAAAGAAGTGAAATATGACTGTAGCGGGCAACCAGAAACAGCTTCTGCACCTCGTATTCGGCGGCGAGCTTGAAAATCTCCAGGACGTGCAGTTTCGCGATTTGAAAGCGCTGGATATCGTCGGTATCTTCCCGGACTACGCAACCGCATTGACGGCATGGAAGTCAAAAGCCCAGCAGACTGTGGATAACGCTCACATGCGCTACTTTATAGTGCATATGCACCGTCTTCTTGAGCCAGATAGCAAATAATCGCTGCTTTCCTACTTCGTTTGTACTATACCCAGTGGGGCAAAAAGTTGTGCGGCTTCCGTAAGGTTACGCACAACATCTGGGTGCCACTCGGCTTTTCGAGAGCTCTCTTCCGTTCTGAAACAAAAAAGACGCATTTTTGTATGAAGTAGGCTCAGACATCGACCTAAGATCGTCACACGATTATTAGAAGATGCGATGTCTTAACAAGAACATAGAGCGATGCGGATGTGGCGTTTCGACGTGACGCGGTGCTCTTGTAGGGATCACAGGGGAAAGCATTGCGCGAAATGATCGAAGGCAGGGTGTCATGAACAGCCGAATCGCGCGTTTCGCCCTTTCGGGTTACAGAATTGCTGGTGTCGCGGCCTATCCCTTCGCGCGGCCCTATCTCATGTATCGCTCTGCCAAAGGCAAGGAAGACAAGCATCGCCGCCTTGAACGCTTTGGCTATTCCAGCGCCGAGCGCCCGCGCGGTCCGCTCGTCTGGTTTCATGCCGCAAGCGTCGGCGAAACGCTCGCGCTCGTCCCCCTCATCCGTGAAATCCGCAAGCGGGACATACACGTTCTTCTGACCACGGGCACGGTTACATCGGCAGAACTCAGCCGCACGCGCCTTGGCGGAGACGTCATCCATCAATATGTGCCGCTCGATATCAAGATTTGCCTGAACCGTTTTCTGAACTACTGGACACCGGATGCGGCGATCACGGCTGAGTCCGAGATTTGGCCGATCACGATGATGGAGCTTGAGCGGCGGCATATCCCGCAAATCCGCGTCAATGCCCGGCTCTCGGATCGCTCCTTTGATCGCTGGCACCGCCGTTCAGACGTCGCAGAGGCGCTTTTCAGCAAGTTGGCGCTGGTTGTGGCGCAGTCCGACGTGGACGCAGAACGATTTCGCGACCTGGGCTCCTGGCCGGTTGTCGTGTCAGGAAACCTGAAGGGCGATACCGATCCGCCGCCTTGCGACATGGCATTGCTTGAAAACTATCGCCGCCAGATTGGCGGGCGCAAGACCTGGGCCGCTATCTCCACCTTCGAAGGGGAGGAAAAGGCGGCGGGCACGGTTCACGCTGCAATCAAGTCCCGAAACGGTCAACTCACCATCATCGTGCCCCGGCATCCTGAGCGGTGCGATGAGATCGAGGCGATGTTGAAGGGCATGGATCTGGTTGTTGCCCGCAGAAGCCGCAACGACGTCATCACGCCGCAGACGGATATTTTTCTTGGTGACACGATCGGCGAAATGGGTCTTTACCTGCGGCTGACCGAACTTGCCTTCGTGGGCCGCTCGCTGATGGCGGAGGGTGGTCAGAACCCGCTGGAGCCTGCAATGCTGGGCTGCGCCGTTCTTTCCGGTGCGCATGTCCAGAATTTCCGCGAAGCTTACCAGAAGCTTCTGCGTTCCGGTGGCGGTCGCATCATCCGGGATGTCGAAATGCTGGCAAAGGCCGTGCATTATCTGCTGGTCAACGATAACGAACGTTACAAGATGATCGATGCCGGCGGCAGGGTCATACAGGACATGCGCGGTGCGTTGTCCTCAACCGTCAAGGCGCTTGAGCCTTACATCAATCCGTTGACGGTAACCGCCAAGCTTCAGCCGCGCAGTGCTGTTGGTTGACGATGGACGCGGCCGGATTGGTTAAATCGCCGGATGATATTGCGGCAATCCTGTTCGACAAGGACGGAACGCTCATCGGATATGATGCGAGCTGGGGTCCTGTTAACCGTGAGCTTGCGGCAATTGCCGCCCGTGGCGACGCTGCACTGGCCGACCGCCTGCTTCTGGCCTGTGGAATGGACCCCGTGACCGGCCATGTCATAGCCGACAGTCTGCTGGCCGCTGGCAATACGGCCCAGATTGCCGCTGGTCTGGTTGCTGCCGGTTCGCCCTGTGACCTGGGTGAACTGACGCAACGCCTCGACCGGCTGTTTACCGATGCGGCTTCCAAATCGGTGCCAGTCACGGATCTGCAGGGGCTTTTTGCCCGCCTGAAGCAGAGAGGCTACAGGCTCGGCATCGCTTCCAGCGACAATGAGGCTTCTATACGCGAAACCGCGCGACGCTTCGGCATCGGACAGTTTGTCGATTTCATCGCCGGTTACGATAGCGGCCACGGCACGAAGCCGCAGCCGGGGATGGTTTACGGATTTTGCGAGGCAATCGGTCTTACCCCGGATCGCATCGCCGTTGTCGGAGACAACAACCACGATCTGCACATGGCGCGCAATGCCAAGGCGGGTCTGGGCATCGCGGTGCTTACCGGCACGGGCACAAGGCAAAGTCTTGCAGCAGACTGTGACTATTGTTTTGACGATATAACAGGTCTCGAAAGTCTTCTTCCGCCCCGCGCTGCGCTCTAGACTATTTCCCCTCTTTGCAAAATCCTTACCTTTCTGGCAGATAGCTTCTGCTAACAAACAGGGAATAGCGGGAGTTTGTGGACGGATGGTTTCGGAAGCACCGCCATTCTGGTGGGAAAAATCCGGCTGGCAGGCCTGGGCACTGGCTCCTTTTTCCTTCGTGTATGGCAAGGTCGCCGGACGGACGATGAAAAGGGCAAAACGGGCATCCGTGCCCGTACCGGTCATCTGTATCGGCAATTTCACAGTCGGCGGTGCGGGCAAGACCCCGACCGCCATTGCAATTGCGCGCGCAGCCATCGCAATGGGGCTGACGCCGGGTTTCCTCAGCCGTGGCTATGGCGGCACACTGGACGTGACGACACGGGTCGATGTCGGGCATCACCGGTCTGTCGATGTTGGCGATGAGCCCCTTTTGCTCGCTCGTGAGGCGATAACGGTCATTTCCCGCAGGCGTGTCGAAGGCGCAAAACGTCTGGTCGAAGAGGGTGTTGACCTCATCATCATGGATGATGGCTTTCAAAGCGCGCGGCTGACACTGGACTATGCCTTGGTCGTCATCGATACCCGCAGAGGCATCGGTAATGGGCATCTCGTGCCTGGGGGACCCGTTCGTGCACCGCTGGACGAGCAGATGCGCCAACTGTCTGCAATTCTCAAGGTCGGCGATGGACCTGCGGCGGATGCGATCATTCGAACAGCAGCACGGGCGGGCAAACAGATTTACGTCTCATCCATACGTCCCCGGCCACAGGCGGATCTCAAGGCCAAACCTGTCCTCGCCTATGCGGGCATTGCTGATCCCGAGAAGTTCTATCGTACCGTCTCGTCTTTGGGCGCCGATATCGTGGTCCGTCGCTCATTCCCGGATCATCACCAGTTCAGCGATGAGGAGATTGCCGATCTGATGGACGAGGCTGCCAAGGCCAACCTCTTGCCGGTCACAACAGCCAAGGACGCGATGCGGCTTGAGGGGCGTCATGGTCCGGCATCGGCTCTGCACCGCGCCAGCCGTGTCATCGAGATCGATATGGTGTTCGATGACCCGAATGCGGCTGCGGCAATCATAGAAACCGCCATGGAAAATTGCAGGCGCAGAAGGCTTCAGCAACCTTAATAGGGCCCATGGTCCGAATATGGCAGCGGCGAAGGAACAATACGACCTCAGCGCGCTTTTCCTGAAGAGTTGAGCACTTGGAGTGCTCTCCGTTGCTTCAGGAGGAACACATGCCGCAGGGTACCGAAAAGAAAGTTTTCACCCCACGCGAGAGTCGCCAAGGTTTTCGGGGAAGTCCCGTTCTGATCATTCTCGTTATCAGCCTACTATTGGCAGGCGCCGTCTGGATTGTTGCCGAGACCTGGGGGGAGAGCACCGCGCCAGCGACGACAGAAACACAGTCCGCGCCTGGCCCCTCGACACCAAATGCACCGGCAGACCCCGGCCCAAGCGGCACAGGTGCTTTCGACAACAACGCCCCGTCTGGCACACAGCCAGCAACAGGCGGGACCGACAGCAATCCAAATCCAGGCCAGGCCTCGCAGCCAGCTCAACCCGCGCAGCCGGCGCAATAACAACAGCAAAAAACCGGGCATTGCCCGGTTTTTTTATGTCCGTAATGCAGAACCGGGTGGATCGCCCGATTCTGCTATAGTGCTGTCACGCAGCTTTCTGAGCAGCAGCGTTGACCGATGTCGTCGCAAGTTTGCTGAGCGACTCGTCTGTCGTGGATTCTTCGGTCAGCGTGGCGTCCAGCAACGGAACAGCCTTCGAATAGCCGAGCTTTTCCGCCCAGGCCTTCAGCGTGCCGTAACGGGTAATTTCGTAATGCTCGACAGCCTGCGCGGACGAGATGAGGCCAGCGTCGAGTGCAGCGGTGCCCTTGTAGTCTTCCATGATTTCTTCGCCTTCAGCGATGATACCCTGGATTGCTTCACAGGTTTTGCCCTGTGCGCGCTTGCCGATGATTTCAAAGACTTCCTGCAGGCGTTCGATCTGGCCCTGCGTTTCTTCCTTGTGCTTCTCGAAAGCAGCTTTCAGCTTTGGGTCGGTTGCTGCGCGTGCCATTTTCGGCAAAGCTTTCAGCACCTGACGTTCGGCGTAATAGATGTCCTTCAGCGTATCGTAAAAAAGATCGTCGAGTGTCTTCTCGGCCATTGTCAGCTCCTGTTGAAAATTGTGCCGTTGCATTGCAACGCTGATCTAACCAGCCCCGTCCGCGATAGTTCCTGACGGGTTGCGCACAATGTTCAATTTACTTGAGCAGATCGTAATGTAAGGCCGATGCCGTTCAGGCACTTCTCTTCTGGTTTGGAAGCGCACCGGCCCGCTTCTCCGCCTCGAGAGAGGCTGCTGCGTCGGCATAGGGCTCCTGCCTGATAACGCTCCAGTAACGCAGCTCATCCAGCGGAATGAATTTGCCCGTCATGGCGCAGACGACGTGTGAACCGTTTTGAACAATGCGCATATCCCCATCGAGATATTCGATCTTCGCCTCACGGCTGCCGCCGCCTTCAAATCTGTTCATCTGTCCTGTCTCCTGAAGATCTCTGTTTTCTAGCTTTTTCCTTGCGAAAATGCCAGCGGTGGCGCGTGGGATTGGCTCAACTTCTGCCAAACAGTCTTTCGATATCGGAAAGCTTGAGTTCGATATAGGTGGGGCGGCCGTGGTTGCACTGGCCTGAGCCGGGTGTGTTTTCCATCTGCCGCAAAAGCGCATTCATTTCTTCTGGCCTCATGCGACGGCCTGACCTGACCGAGCCGTGGCAGGCCATGGTGGCCGCGACATATTCGAGTTTGTTGCCAAGACTGGCGGCGCTGTCCCATTCGGCAATTTCGTCCGCCAGTTGCCGCACCAGACCCTGAACGTTGACCTCGCCCAGCATGGAGGGAGTCTCGCGTACGGCGATGGCTCCGGGGCCGAAACGCTCGATGGCAAGGCCCATGCTGTCGAAGCCAGCAGCATGTTCCATCAACCGATCGCAATCCTCCTCCGGCAAATCGACAATCTCCGGAATGAGCAGAACCTGAGAGGCAGGACGCCTGGAATGGAGCGCCTTGCGAATTTCCTCAAAGACCAGCCGTTCATGGGCTGCGTGTTGGTCAACGATGACAAGGCCATCATCCGTTTGCGCAACTATATAATTGGCGTGCACCTGTGCTCTTGCCGCGCCCAAAGGATAGCGCGCCGCATCCATGGTGGGAATGCCATCAACGGAAGGTCCAGCCTGTTCGGTACGTGCCGTCGGCATGGTGATATCGGCAAATTGCGCCTGCGCGGTTTCGCGAAGCGCCAGCTCGCCGCCGACGGACAGGGGCCGCGACGGCGAGGTTGCTGGCGACCATGCCTGAGATGAAAAAGACCGAACGGAAGAGGGGCTGTAGCCGGGACGAAACGCGCTCATCATCTGCGCAGCACCTGTCGTTGCCGCCCGGTCTCCCTCGCGTGTAAGAGCCTGCCGCACGGCACCGACGATCAGCCCGCGTATAAGGCCGGGATCGCGAAACCGCACGTCGGATTTCGCGGGATGGACGTTCACATCCACAAGGGCGGGATCGAGCGTGAGAGAGAGCACCGCTATGGGATAGCGGCCATGGGGAATTGTTTCGGCATAGGCACCGCGAATGGCGGACAGAAGCAGTTTGTCCTGCACGGGGCGTCCATTCACAAACATGTATTGATGCGCCGAATTCCCGCGGTTGAATGTCGGAACACCCGCAAAGCCCGTCAGGGTTACGTCCTCGCGGATGGCATCGATTTCGATGGCATTGTCCTTGAAGTCGGCACCAAGAATTTGCGCCATGCGCGCAAGGTGGTCATCACCCGTTGCCGGGAATTCCAGTGTCGACCGGTCCGTTCCCGACAGGACGAAGCGGATATGCGGGAAGGCAATGGCCATGCGTTTGACGATTTCCGTGATCGCGCCCGCTTCAGCCTTTTCCGATTTCAGGAATTTGAGGCGCGCCGGTGTGGCAAAAAACAGATCGCGCACCTCCACCGTCGTTCCCCTGTTGGAGGGAGCGGGCCGGACAGGCGATACCTTGCCGCCAGCAACAGAGATAACGGCGCCTTCGGCCGCATCCTTCTGACGACTGGTGATCGTCAGTTTGGCGACCGAGCCGATGGAGGGCAGGGCTTCGCCGCGAAAACCCAGCGTCCTTATATCGTCCAGGTTCAGGGAAATCTTGGATGTGCAATGTCTGCGGATTGCCAGTTCCAGATCGGAAGCAGACATGCCGCAGCCATTGTCCGATATTCTCACGAGACCCTTGCCGCCGCCAGCGGTGGCGATTTCGATCCGGGTAGCGCCCGCATCGATCGCATTTTCGATCAATTCCTTTGCAGCGCTGGATGGGCGTTCAATGACTTCGCCGGCGGCAATCTGATTGATAAGGGTTTCGGAAAGCTGTTTGATGGACATGACGCCATTTTCGAGGATTCGAGAGGTTTGCGAAAGCAAAATCCATCCAAATGGCGAAAAATGCGGGGTTGTCCCGCCAAATATTTCTTGGGCACAGCGTTAAGTGCGTCTTAAGCTAATAATTTTAGTGTGCAACCAGCTCGCAATGAATGCAGCATCATCCCGGCGCCCACCGCAGCAGGATGATTTGTGACGAAAAGCAGAGGGCGTTGCCAGGACGAGCCAGTCTGCTTCAGGTTTCACACAACATGCCCTTTATCTTCAGACATTTCCCCCCGGCCAGAGGCCGATTTTGAGAGTGTAATTCGCTTTGAGACAGGCATGTGAGGAAGTGCAATGAATGGTGGGGCGTCGACCTGCGCAGATATGTATACTGCCATGCTCGAAGCCTTTTGCGATGCCATGTCGGTTGCCCTCATCGGCTATGATCGCGATGATCACATTGCCTTCGCCAACCGGCGAGTGCTCAGTCTTCTGCCCCTCAATGAAGCGGACATAGCCACCGGAACGCGCCTTCGCGATTTCATCGGCGCTGTCTACGATTGCCGCAGGCCGGATGGCGATGCCGTGCAGCCGCGATTGGCAGATCGTGAAGACTGGATTGCCGAACGTCTCGCCTCACACTGGAAAGAGCGGTCGGAATTTACCGAGCGCGGACTTGGCGACCGTTGGCTGCGCTTCACCCAACGACGATTGCCTTCCGGCATGGGCATCTGCGTCATTTCCGACATTTCCGAACAGAAGAAACGCGAGGACCAGTGGCGTTCCGATATTGAACGGGTGCAACTGACCGAAGAGATACTGGACACGCTGCCGCTTTCGATTTTCGTCAAGGACCGCAACGCGACCTATGTCGGCGTCAACAAGGCTGGCTGCGCCCTGCTGGAAACATCGGCAGACCTTATCCTCGGGCGCACGGTTGCCGACATTCATTCCGATCCTGTTGCCTCGCGGATCGATGCCATGGACCGCCATGTGCTGGACACCGGAAGACCCGCAATTCTGCCGGAGCGTTTAACGCGCCTGACGGGAGAGGAAATTCTCGTCATCACAAGAAAGCAGAGGGTCGGTAAACCGGGCCGATATTTTCTCGTTACGACCATGGATGATGTATCTGCCTTCGCCACCACCGGAGCGGACGGAAAACAGGTCATTTCCGGGCTGGAGCACATGTCATTCGTTCAGACGTCCTACATGGACGACGAGCACCATCAGGCTTCCCGAATTTTGCAGGGTCGCAGCATTTTGATCGTTACGCCCAATGCAAAGCTTGGCGAACAGGCGTCGAAGAAGATGAGCGCCATGGGTATCGATTGCGCAGTTGCATCGGGATACCGAGAGCAGAAAGCCTTCATGGAGTACGCCGCCTCCGCCAATGTGCGGATCGATCTCGTGGTCGTGGACATACAACTGGACGTCGCCTGCCTTGATCTGCCGCCAGTGTACGGCGTCGATGTCATGACGGTCGATGATTTTCAGCTCGAAGGCATGATCATCAGTCAGGTTACACGTCACTTCCGTCTCATCGCCCAGAATGCGATCGCCGAACGGGCAGGGGAAGGCGTGGACATCTCCACCGGCACGGAGAAAGCGTCCCCTAAACGAGCGACCGAAGTTCTGGTCGTGGAAGACAACACGATCAACCAGATTGTCTTTTCACAAATACTCGAAAGCATGGGGTTGACTTACAAGATCGCGGCTACGGGCGCTGAGGCCCTGCGGCTTTACGAGCAGGAAAAACCGTCTTTCGTGCTGATGGATACGACACTGCCGGATTTCGATGGCTTTGAGGCGACCCGCAGGCTGCGCAAGATATCGCATCAACAGGACCGCGTCCCCGTTATTGGTGTTGTTGCACTTGCTTTCGAGGGTGACCGACAGGCTTGCTTGGATGCGGGAATGGACGATATGCTGTTAAAACCGATCAGCCCCGACATGATAGAAGCATTACTGAAACGATACATGCCTCAGAAAAACCAGTTCAACCATGGTTGAGCCGGGAAAATATAGAAATCGGGCCCGGAAAATCGGTGGCAATTTCGCAGAGTTCCGCGATAGTGTTTTCGCAAGAATCAAACATTATTGATCAACACTGACTTCAGTTTGTTGACTAGGACATGCGCATGAAACCGCCCGAGCCAAATGCGCCACAAGTGAGCCAGCACGAGTTGCAGGCCATGGCGTATAGCGACCCTTTGACAGGGTTGGGCAACCGGTACAGGCTTCGCGACAAGATCAGAATGCTTGCCGCAGAACGTGCGACTGATCCGGCGCCGTTTACCATCGGCGTGGCGAATATAGACGGCTTCAAACCCATCAATGATCTTTTTGGCGCCGAAGCGGGCGACGAAATCCTGTGTCAGGTTGCGCATCGTCTCAAAGCCTGTGTGCCTGATGGTGCTGTCGTTACGCGTCATGATGGCGATGAATTTGCTTTCGTGCTGCCGCTGGTGTTCGAACGGCTGGGTGCCGAGCGCGTCGGCAACATGATCAAGGATGTCCTGTCCGCTCCCTATGATCTGGGCGACCGCAACGTTCGGCTATCGTCATCCTTTGGCTTTGCCATTTATCCCTTCGCGGGCGAGGAATTCGAGGATCTGCTGAAAAGCGCGGAAACTGCGCTTTATCGTTCCAAGCGTCGCGGTCGCGGGCAGATTACTGTCTATTCGCGTGAGATTGCGCAGGAGATGAAACGTGCCACGCAGCTTGAGCAGGCTCTGCGCAATGCCATCATCACCGATGCGGTGGACGTGCATTTTCAGCCGATCGTGCGGTTGCACAGTGCAACGGTGATCGGCTTCGAGGCTCTCGCGCGCTGGAACGATCCTGATCTCGGCTTCGTCTCGCCCGCCGTTTTCGTGCCGCTGGCGGAAGAGCGCGGTTTTATCGACGCTCTCTCCGAAACGCTGTTGCGCAAGGCGGCGGAAGCAGCGCTTTCATGGCCGCGAGAGCTGTTCTTGTCTTTCAACCTCTCGTCCGCGCAATTGATGGACCCGACGACGGCTGGCAACATCCTGTCCATCTTGCGGCGCGTGGGGCTCGATCCCAGAAGGCTGGAGCTTGAGATCACCGAAACCGCGGTCATGACATCGGCAGACACGGCCCAGCGCATTATCCGCGAGCTTCAGCAGGCGGGCGTCAAAATCTCGCTGGATGACTTTGGCACCGGCCAGTCAAGTCTCGGCCGCTTGAGAGATTTCTCGTTCGACAAGGTCAAGATCGATCGGGCGTTCGTATCGCGGATCAGCACCGACCGCCCGTCCGAACATATCATCAAGGCAATCGTGGCCATGTGTGATGGTCTCGATCTGGAAGTCGTAGCGGAGGGGATCGAAAACAAGTCCGAGGCCGACAAGCTGCGCAGTCTCGGCTGTGCCATGGGGCAGGGCTATTTCTACGGACGCCCGGTAGATGCCGCCGCCACCCAGCGATATCTTCAGGAAAACTACCGCGATCTGCCGACATCCGGTCTGGATTTCAGCTGACCCGGGAAAGGGCCAAAGGGCGCCTTTCCCGGGTCAGGGATCAGGCGATGTAAGCGCCATCGGCCATGCCTTTGACCTCTATGCCAAGGTCGAAGGTCGCGCCAAACATCGGATTGGCCTTGATGGTGGCCTCGTCCAGACCTTCGCAGGCTGAGGTGAGGCCAAGGCGGTTGAGGCCGCTGCCGAAAAAGACCGGACACGTGGATTGTTCCGCTGGCACAAGATAGCGATCGAGATGCTTTCCATCGGCGGAGTAGCGATCAACGGCACCCATTCCCCAGCGCGCATTCCAGATATGGCCATCCGCATCGCATACGGAGCCATCGATGCCACCGTCCTCACCAGCCTGATCAACCAGTATCTTGGCTTGTCCAACCGGCAACCCGGTTGCCGGATCGAGTGGAACGGCCATCAATCTGTTGACCTTGGTATCCACATAATACCCCGTCGCTCCATCGGGAGAAAAGCAGATGGAGTTGGAAATGCTGATGTTCTCGACCAGCGTCGTCACCACGCCGCTGGCGACGTGATAGATACCGCCTGCTCCATCTTCTGCCTTCTTGCCCATTGTGCCGATCCACAATGCACCGCAGGAATGAACGCGGCCGTCATTGGAGCGATTGCCAGGCTTGCCCGGCTCGAAATCCGCATGAAAGGAAAGTTCGCCTGTTGCCCGGTCACGGAGGAAGAGTCCATCTTCGGACGCGAGCAATTGACGCTTCTCGTCGATGCGAGCGACGACGCTTGCCATGAAAGGCAGGGCATGGACCGCTTTCTGGCCGCTCGAGATATCGAGTTCGTGAAGTTCCTTGCCGAGAATGTTCAGCCAGCAAAGCTTGCCCGTGATTGGATCGAACGCCGGTCCTTCACCGAGATGCATCTGCGTGGCATCCAGCACGCTGCCTTTGAAGTCGTGTATGGTGGCCATGCCTATGCTCCGATCGCTGTTTCATAGGCCTTGACGGTCATCAGCGCGCGTTCGTGGACATCTGAGGCCGTCATGCCTGGCTTGTACAGGCTCGTGCCAAGGCCAAAGGCCGTGATGCCTGCGCTGGTGTAGTCGCTGAAATTCTTGTCCGACACGCCGCCGACTGCGGCAACCAGCGTATCCTTCGGCAGAATCGTTCTGATGGCGTTGATACCCGACGGACCGATTACGCTGGCGGGGAAGAACTTGAGGCCGGTCGCACCCGCTTTCAGCGCCAGCAGCGCCTCCGTCGGTGTCAGAACGCCGGGCATTGTAACCATGCCTTTTTCGCGTGCAGCCGTGATCACCTCGACATCCACATTGGGGCTGACCATGAGCTTGCCGCCCACCGCATCAAGCCTTGCGACATCATCGATTGTCAACACCGTGCCCGCGCCGATCAGGGCATCCGACGGTGCCAGCTTCGCAGCGATTTCGATGGAGCGAAAGGCGTCCGGTGAATTGAGCGGTATTTCGATCGCGCGCAAGCCGCTTTCGAGAAGCACACTGACGATGCCTTCTGCTTCTTCCGGCTTTATACCGCGCAGAATGGCGACCAACGGATATTTCATGGGTGGAAAGGGGATACGCATCTTAAACTCCTCAGTGCCATATGGCGTTTGCGGCGGCGACAAGCCCGTTGCGAACGGCTTCATCGGCATCAATGGTAACGAAATCTATGGAAAGCGCCTCAAAAGCGGCGCTGTAAAGAGCACCAAGCGCGCCGGATGCGATCAGCACCACCTTGGCGCTCTTGGGTGCAGTGGAGTGCGCTCCGGCAATCTCCAGCCCGATCATGGTGCCCGAAAGTCTTGCCTTTGCGTCGGTGGGTGTGAGGCCATGCAACAATTGCCCGGACCGAACGGTAAACAGTCGGTTGGTCGCCATATACGGATGCGCATAGCTATCGGCCACCGCAGAACGAAACGCGGGAAGATCGCCGGTAAATGGGCTCGCGTCCGCAAGGGCGTGGGACAGGATGGAATGCTTTGAGATGACGTCGAACAATTCCCCGGTCATGAATGTCGAAAACCCGGTGACCTTGAGCGCATTGACGCTGACCCATTTGGAATGGGTTCCCGGCATGCAGACGAGCTGCTCGCCGGTCCTGTGGTGTTCGGACAAGGCCCCGAGCAATTGTGTTTCCTCGCCACGCATCACATCTGGCGCATCGTTCGAACGTTGCGCCAGTCCGGGCAGAATACGGATGTCATCCGTTTGACCCTCGACGCGCACGGCACCCTTCAAGACTTCTGAAAGATCAGCCGGGACATCCACATAGCCAGCCTCCACCCAGCCCTGACGAGCGCCAGCCATGCCGCAGATAATCACGGGCAGACCGGCAGGTGCAGAGAGTGCCGCCAGATGGGAAGACAACACGTTTGCAAAACCCGTCTGCATGGCGGTCGTCATGCCTTCGCCGCTTCTGCGTTCGCCGAGGATTTCCCCGGACGCGCTCATCAGCCAAAGCCGGAAACTGGTCGTACCCCAGTCCACAGCAACAAATGCGGCATCGGACATTACAAAAGACCTCCATCAATGATGATTGTTTGCGCCGTCATGGCGGCAGATGCGGATGAGGCAAGAAACATGCAGGGGCCGACAAGGTCTTCGGCCGACAGCGCACGTTTCAGGCATTGGCGCGACACGCTCTGGGAAATGGACTCGTCCGTCAGCCAGAGGTCGCGCTGCCTCTCGGTGACGATCATGCCGGGCAAAATCGCGTTGACGCGGATGTTCTCCGGACCCAGCCGCCCGGCCAGACTTTTCGTAAGCCCGATGATGCCGGCTTTCGCTGCAGCATAGGCGGGCAGTTCGCCCATATTGAGAAGGTAGGAGATGGAGGAGAAATTGATGACCGAGGCGGCCTGAGCCTGACGCAGATAGGGCAGGGCGGCCTGAGTGACGAAAAAGACCGGCTTCAGATTGACCGCATGGTTGGCGTCCCAGTATTCGCTGGTCACCTCGTCAATATCATGCCGGTCATCCCAGGCGGCATTGTTGACCAGGACCTTGATCCCGTCTGTAGCCTGTGCCGCAGCATGAACGGCGCTCGAGAGCTGATCGGCTACGCGCAGATCGCCATGGACGAAGGTGACCAGATGACGGGCGTCGCCGCTCAAGGATGTGGCAAGCGCCTCTCCCGCCTGGATGTTGACATCGATAAAGGCGACTTTCGCGCCGCTTTTGGAAAAGGCGCGGACCAGTGAGGCGCCGATGCCGGTGGCGCCGCCGGTGATCAAGACGCCTTGATCCGCAAACTCAGGGTCGTGCCTCGTCACCTGCGCCATCCCGCTCTCCAGATTGAGGATTGCCTGTTCCATTATTTGGAACTATGTTTCATTAAATGGAATAGTGCACTTTCCGCTCTTGCAATGTCAAGCATGGCTGGTTGGTTGATCGAGGAAACATCATGCCATATCATGGCGAAAGAACGCAGATGAGCGGCACGGGTACGCTTGGTAAGCTTATTCACGTTCTGGAAATCGTGACCGCCTCGGCAAGGCCTCTTCGTTTCACCGATATACTGGAGCGGTCCGGGCAGCCGAGAGGGACATTGCACCGGCAGCTGATGCACCTTGTAGAAGAGGGGCTGCTCGACCACACTGACGAGCAGACCTACGTAGCAGGACTGCGACTGCTGACATTCGCATCCCAGGCCTGGAATGGTAACGATCTGCGCTCCATAGCTGCGCCGCACCTGCGCAGGCTGCAGGAACAGACAGGGGAATCCGTTCATCTGGGCGTTTTGCGAGGCACGCAGATCATTTATCTCGACAAGATAGACGGAAAACACTCTGTAAGAATGCATTCACAGATCGGCCGCGTGTCGCCAGCCTATTGCACTGGCGTGGGAAAAGCGGCCCTCTCACTGCTACCGGAAGCAGTTCTGAATACAACCGTTTCGGCCATGGAATTTCATAGCTACACCCCGCACACCATAGTTTCTCCAGCCCAGCTAAAAAAGGAAGTCGAAACAATCAAAAAGAGGGGTTTTGGTTTTGATCTTGAGGAACACGAGACAGGAATACAATGCATTGCAGTACCAATAGTTGCAACCGGAAGGTCGTATAGCGCAGCTATTTCAGTAACGGGCCCAACCTATAGGCTTAGTCGCGAGCGACTTGAGGGTTGGGCTGGAATTATTTGTGAAGCAGCGGCCAATATTTCTTCGGATATACTCGTAAGGACATCTCCAAATCATGAGTGAATCCCAATAGATTTCCCATAAATGTACAATAACAATCCTCATTTTCGAAAATTGTGATTAATTATCTCATCAACTTTTGTTTGCAAAAATGTGGTAAATTGGTATCTGTTTGTGGGATATTTCTTTAGCCGACAACTTTCATTTTATAACAGCCGTAAAGACAAAAGACGATGTTGAAGTCAGATACCCCATTTTCTACGCTCCCCGGTGCGGAATCGGCGCAGGAAGTGGCCGAGCTAAAAACTCAGTTCGATATATTTAGATTCCTCAAGAAAGTGACCGAAGCTTGGGGTCTGAAGGCATTTATGGTCATCAACCTGCCTTCTCATATCGCAACGGAACTGTCTCAATTCACCGTCATTACAAACTGGCCCGCCGAACTTTTGCACCAATACGACCATGAACGGCTCCTGTCGCGCAGCAACGTTTTACGAGAGTTGAAACAGTGCTGTGTGCCCTTTCAAGTCGACCTTACCCTTGCAACACGTGGCTTTGACGCGGCTTCCACCGCTATGATCGTGGATCTTTTCAATCGCTTTGAGATGAACAGCGGTCTTTGGTGCCCGGTTCATGATGCGACAGGTCAGCGCGGAGCGGTTTCCTTCCATGGTCAGGACGTGGTCTTTTCTCCCAGGGCCATGGCCGAGATATCCTATATCGCATCGCATGTGTTCAGCCGTCTGGCTTTCGTGCGCAGCCTTGATGCGCGCATTCCCGAAACCCTCACGGACCGCGAAATCGACTGCCTCAACTGGACCGCTGCCGGCAAGACGAGCGCGGAGATCGCTGAAATCCTCCTTTTGTCCGAGCATACCGTCAATCACTACCTCAATCGGGCTACAAAAAAGCTGAACACCGTTAATCGAACACAGGCTGTCGCCAAGGCGCTGAGAGTCGGTCTGATAAAATAGGAATATTTTCGATTTTTTGATTGTTATCTGTGCCGTCGTAAGCAATTCTTGAATGGCTTGCGGCAAGGAGATTCGTTTGTCAGCTACGAGAAGCTTCAAGGCTGGATTTTCTCCCACGGTTGATTGTGCGGTCCTTGTTGCGGCGGCTGAAAAAGGATTTGCCACGGACGAAGGTCTGTCGCTTGAACTTTCAAAGGCATCGTCTCCCCGCGAGCTGTTGGACGCGTGGGAGGAAACCGGCCTGCACGGCCTGCACCTTCCTGCGGTGCTGCCGGTTGCTTCCGCGCTTGGAATGCCTGGTCTCCCCGCTGATCTCATAGCCCCATTCGTCCTTGCTACCGGCGGCGCGGTTCTTGCTGTCTCGAAGGTCGTTCATGACGATCTGGTTGAGCAAGGCATGAAGATTCCGGATCCAGGTAGCGTAGCGCGGGCGCTTGCGCGCCTGGCTTCTTCACGCGCCGAGGCAAAGCTTAAGCCGCTCATGCTCGCCGTCGAGCATGAGCTTTCCGTATCCATGTTCGAACTGCGTTACCTGCTCGACAGTGCCAGATTGCGGATCGACCGAGAGATCGTCCTTCTGGAGGTGGCACCCGCAGCCATGCCCGATATGCTTGAGAACGGCGACATCGATGGTTTCTATGTATCGGAACCCTATGGAACATCGGCGGTCCTGCGCGGCACGGCACGTATACTGACGACAAAATCGCACATCTGGCAGAATGCGCCCGAAAAGGTTCTGGCCGTCTCCCGCGATTGGGCCGGCGCCAATGCCCCGACGCTGGAAGCGCTTCTGCGCGCTCTTTATCGGGCGGGAGAGTGGTGTTCCAGCAATGCCAATATCGAGGAACTGGCAGGCATTCTGGCCGCTCCTCAATATCTGGACACTGACGGCGAACTCATCCTGCCTGCCTTGACCGGTTTCATCTCGCATTCTCCCGCGCGCATGCTGGAATGCCCTGACTTCTTTTCCACAAGCGCAGGAGCGGCCAATTTTCCCTGGCAAAGTCAGGCGCTCTGGTTTTTTGCCCAGATGCTACGGTGGAGCGATTGTCCGGCCGAGTTTTCGGCAAACGTCAAAGCCTACGAAGCGGCCTGTGAAGCCTTCCGCCCGGATATCTTCCGCAAGGCCATCAAGCCACTCTTCGCACCCGTTCCGTCCGCCAATATGAAGCTTGAGGGCACGCTGCATCAACCTGTGCATGTCGGCGCATCACGCTCCGGGCTGATCCTTGGTCCGGATGCATTTTTTGACGGGCGTATCTTCGATCCGGAAAAATTCGACACGGTCGGGGAAAACTGACATATCGGCACATATGTGAGCGGGTACCGGCCCGATCCTGGCAACACGTGCTCTTCTCGGCACGGTCTGCGGGCGAGAACTGTCGCAAGAATGGACATGACATGGCACAGATAGACAAGAAAGAGATCGAAAAGGCACTCGAAAGCGTCGTCTACCCTGGCAGCGATCAGAGCATCGTGGCTCTCGGCATGGTGTCGGAAATATTTATCGCTGACGGCAAAGCTTTTTTCTCTGTCACTGTTCCGGCTGAAAAAGCAAATGAGATGGAGCCGTTGCGACTGGCCGCCGAAAAAGCCGCACTGGCCGTGCCCGGCATCAAATCGGCGATGGTGGCGTTGACGGCAGATCGCAAACCCGGTTCTGCTCCGCAAAAACCGCCGGCGACTGCCGCAAAGGCGCCGCCGCAGGCGCGGACAAAGGCTGGCGTTCCGGGAATAGGCTCGATTATCGCTGTAGCGTCGGGCAAGGGCGGGGTTGGTAAATCCACCACGGCCGTCAATCTGGCATTGGGCCTCCAGACACTCGGCCTTCGTGTCGGGATTCTCGATGCCGATATTTATGGCCCCTCTCTTCCTCGCCTGTTGAAGATCTCGGGACGTCCGCAGCAGGTGGAAAACCGCATCATCCTCCCCATGGAAAATTATGGCCTGAAGGTCATGTCCATGGGCTTCCTGGTCGATGAAGAGGCGGCAATGATCTGGCGCGGGCCCATGGTTCAATCCGCCCTGATGCAGATGTTGCGCGAAGTGGCATGGGGTGAGCTCGATGTGCTTGTGCTGGACATGCCGCCGGGCACCGGCGATGCGCAGTTGACCATTGCCCAACAGGTGCCTCTGGCCGGTGCCGTCATCGTTTCCACACCGCAGGACATGGCGCTGATCGATGCCCGCAAGGGTATCACCATGTTCCGAAAGGTAGAGGTTCCACTTCTCGGCGTCATCGAAAACATGAGCTACTTCATAGCGCCGGATACAGGTGCGCGTTACGATATATTCGGTCACGGCGGTGCGCGGGCCGAGGCGGAGCGCATTGGTGTTCCGTTTCTCGGCGAAGTCCCGTTGACGATCTCCATTCGCGAGCTATCGGACGCCGGAACGCCCGTTGTCGTGTCCGAACCGGACGGTCCACAGGCAAAGATCTACCGTGATATTGCTGAGAAGGTCTGGGCCCAGGTGGGAGCCGGTTTGAGCAAACCAGCACCGCGCATCATCTTCGAATAGTGGTCTGATCGATGCGTCCTGCGCATGGCACTCTGTCTTTTCCACAACTTGACATTGCTCGTGGCGCCAGCCGGAACCATGCGAGGTGTCGGTTTCGAGCCGGGCAAGCGGGAAAAACGCGCTGGAGTATCGATTTAAGCCGCTGAATTTCAATCGTTAATTCCCTATTTTCTGAATAGTCATGCGAACGCTGGCGCACATACAGCAGTCCAGTCCCGGCAGTTGGTTGTCAGGCTGGAAGAGCATCCTGTGAAAAATAGCCCTTGATTATTGCGGGCATTCGGAGCATAGCCCTGCGCCGTTTGATCCGCCGTCCATCCGGGCGTTTGCGGAAGCCACACATGATGTGTTAGAGCAGCCTTCCGACCTTTGTCGGTGTGCTGACCGGAGAAACTGATTGATCAAAGCCTATCGCTCGAATTGCGAGGCAATCAGCCTGTCGGCGGACCTATCGGCCCCGCGGATTTCGGACGATATTGTCTGGATCGATCTCGTGAATCCCGAACGATCCGAGGAGCTCTTCGTTGAGAAGCTGCTCGGTGTCGAATTGCCCACCCGCGAAGATCTGAAAGATATCGAGCCATCCAGCCGACTTTATGTCGAAGACGGAAATGTCTTCATGACGGGATCGCTGGTCTGGAACGCAGATTCCCGCGATCCGCGGTTGACGGATGTCGCCTTCGTGCTGGCGGGCAGGCGTCTTGTCACCATTCGCTATGCCGAGCCGAAATCCTTCAATCTCTTTATCGGCGCCATCTCGCGTGTTCCCAACGAGATGCGCAGCGGCACGTCGCTGTTGTTGAAGCTTCTGGAGACGATCGTCGACCGGACAGCGGAGATACTGGAGACCTCGGTTGTGCGCATCGATGATGTTGCAGCCGGAATCTTCGGAGAGCAGGCGCGCAGCAAGCGCAAGGCGCCCCGCTATCTCGAAGACAAGATCGCAGATATCTCGGCCTATCACCGGCTGATATCCAAGGTGCGCGACAGCCTTGCATCGCTTGCGCGCCTGCAATCCTTTCTGCAAGCCACGCCAAATGTGCAGCAGGACAAGGAAAACAAGGAAACGGGTCGCTCCATCGGGCGGGACATACAGTCGCTTTCCGAACACGCCTCCTTCATTTCCGGCAATCTTACCTTTTTGCTGGATGCTGCTCTGGGCATCATCAATGTCGAGCAGAACGCCATCATCAAGATTTTTTCCATTGCGTCGGTGGTCTTTCTGCCGCCCACGCTTGTGGCATCCGTCTACGGAATGAACTTCAACGTCATGCCGGAACTGCAATGGTCCTACGGGTATCCATTGGCGGTCTTCGTCATGCTCGTCTCAGCCATCATTCCGTTCATCTTTTTCCGCTGGAAGGGCTGGCTTTAACCGGTCAGGATAAACATGTCTCATGCCTTGGATAAGGAAAGCCTCGAGAAACCGGACACGGACGACCGTCGTCTGAAGGGGCTGTTTCCGGCAATGCTCGGTTCAATCGGCGTCGTCTATGGCGACATCGGCACCAGCCCGCTCTACGCTTTCCGCGAAGCCTTGAAGCCGATTTCCCATGATGGCGTGACCGAGTCGGAGGTCATCGGGCTCATCTCCCTGATGATCTGGGCTCTCACCATCATCGTCACGATCAAATACATCTGTTTCCTTCTTCGGGCAGACAATGATGGCGAGGGCGGCACTCTTTCCCTTCTTGCCCTGTTGATGAAGACGGCGGGCGCAAAGCGCGGCGTTCTCATCATGCTGGGTCTGATTGGTGCAGCACTGTTTCTGGGCGATGCGATGATCACGCCCGCTCTATCCGTCCTGTCGGCAGTCGAAGGCTTGAAGCTTGTAACGCCGCAGATGGATGAATTCATCATACCCATATCCGTGGGTATCATGGTGGCATTGTTCGCCATCCAGTCGCACGGCACCGAAACGGTGGCAAAGTTCTTCGGCCCGATTACCGCAGTCTGGTTCATCGTCATGGGCCTCGTCGGCCTCATGCACATTTCGGACGACTACAGCATTCTCTATGCGTTCAATCCGTGGCATGCCGTGGAATTTCTGCTTGCCGAAGGTTTTTACGGTATCGTTGTTCTCGGTGCCGTATTCCTGACGATTACCGGAGCGGAGGCGCTGTACGCCGACCTCGGCCACTTTGGCCGCAGACCGATCCAGTGGGCGTGGTTCGTCCTGGTATTTCCGGCGCTGACACTGAATTATCTGGGGCAGGGCGCGCTAGTGCTCAAATACCCGGAAGCGATGGCCAACCCGTTTTACCTCATGTTTCCGCAGTGGGCGCTGCTGCCGGCGGTCATTCTGGCAACGGCTGCAACCATCATTGCCAGCCAGGCCGTCATCACCGGTGCATTCTCGCTCGTCAGGCAGGCCATCCATCTTGGCTATCTGCCGCGCATGGAAATTCTCTTCACGTCCGAAACCAATACGGGGCAGATCTACCTTCCGTCCGTCAACACCATCCTTCTGTTCGGTGTCGTGGCGTTGGTGCTGACGTTCAAGAGCTCTGATGCTCTGGCAACCGCCTATGGTATTTCCGTAACCGGTGCCATGGTTGTGACCAGCCTCCTGTTCTTCCAGTTCGCCAGAACGCATTGGAAGTGGTCGGTCTCGCTGGCTATGCTTGTCATCTTCCCCTTCATCTCGCTGGAGCTGATATTCCTCGGCGCCAACCTGCTGAAAATCCATGACGGTGGCTATGTTCCGGTTCTTCTGGCCCTGGCCTTCGTCGTCATCATGACAACATGGCAGCGCGGTTCCAAGATCCTGTTCGCCAAGACGCGCCGCACGGACATACCGCTGAAGGCTTTCGTGGCATCCGTTGAGAAGGAAAGCTCGCATGCGCCGGTTCGCATTCCCGGCACGGCGATCTTCCTGACCGGCGACCCGGAAACAGCGCCTGCGGCCCTGTTGCACAATCTCAAGCATAATCACGTTCTGCACGACAAGAATGTGATTCTGACGATCCGTACGGAAGACACGCCGCGCGTTCACCCCGACAAACGTTACACGATCACCAAGATCAGCGAGCGGTTCGTAGTCGTGGAACTGCATTTCGGGTTCATGGAAACGCAGAACGTCACGCAGGCGCTCGGCTATCTGCGCCGCACGGGGTACAAGTTCGACATCATGTCGACCTCGTTCTATCTCGGCCGCCGCAAACTCGTGCCGGATCCAAAATCTGGAATGCCCGGCTGGCAGAACCGTCTGTTCATCGGGCTGGCCGAAACGGCGGCGGATCCCTCCGATTACTTCCGCCTTCCGGCAAACCGCGTGGTGGAACTGGGCTCCCACGTTGTGATCTGACGCTGGAACCGAAGCAATGAAATCAAGCGCCATCCCGGTAACGGATGGCGCTTTTTACATGCGCGCATACTAAAATGATCGCCGTCACCGCCAGCGCGTTAACCAAGCATCAAGGTTAATGAGAGATTATCCGGAGCCGTAGCAGTGAGTTGCGTCTTGTGTCCGGAGTGATGGTTTTGCGTTCAAGAAAAGTATCGCGTCGCGGGTCTTTGTTCTCCTTTGAGAAATGGACATCGCCTGTCGTCTTCGGCCTTGCCGCCTGGCTTGCATTTCCCTCTCTCGCTGCCCGCGCCGACCTTGCATCGCTTCTGGCGGGGCTTGATGCCGGTGGCGAACAATGGCGCATGGTTCTCACCAACTCCCCGGCGGGTTCGGTCCACCAGGCGTCTCTCGCATTTGATCAGGCATCACCGGATTCGGCATTGACCGGCGGTGGCATGATTACGCCTGATGGCAAGAAAGTGTCCTTTGTCACCGGCAAGAGCGGCAAGGAAACCACGCCGGACAGCGACCGCGTCAACCGCGCCGCCAAGAAGGGCAGGGTGGTTTCCACGGAAATCATGCAGCCGCCAAAATCCTTTACCGCAGGTTCCGTTCTGCAGCGCACCAGTATGCTCGATATCGAGCCGCTCAAGCGCAAGGACCGGACGGCCTTCGTCAAGCAGAAGAAGAGCAAGGACATTGAACTCGCCTCCTTCTATTTTCGTCGCGATGAAGCGAAAAAGGAAAAGAGCGTTTCCCCCATGGTGGCGGAGCTGATTACAAACCGCACGGCCGATGTGCTGGCGACGGCCTATGCTCCTCCCGAACCGGACTTCGCCCGGGAATCGCCCTTCGACGCTATTTTGAAGAAACCGGATGCGGGTCGTTTCATTCCGCAGATATCTCCCGACGATCATGCCTGGGCGGCAACGCCCCTGCCAGCGGAAGTCTTTTCGGCCGCCGAGCAGCAGTGTCTTGCTTCCGGGATATATTTCGAAGCGCGCGGCGAATCGGTCAAGGGACAGGCCGCTGTTGCACAGGTCATTCTCAACCGCGTCCGCAATCCGTCCTACCCAAAGACCATCTGCGGTGTCGTCTACCAGAACAAGGACTGGCGCAATCGCTGCCAGTTCTCATTTGCCTGTGACAATATAAGAGACCGCGTCAATTCAGAGCGTCACTGGAAAATGGCCCGTGAAGTGGCGATGGCGACGACGGCCGGAAAGATCTGGCTGAACGAAGTGGGCTCCGCGACGCATTATCATGCGGTCTATGTTCGCCCGGCCTGGGGCAAAAGCATGAAAAAAGTCGGAAGAATCGGTCTGCACGTCTTCTACCGCACCTATGGCGGCGGCTGGAGCTGATCTGCCGGGCTTTTTCCCGGGATAAACGTGTCAAAAATGCCGATTCCGGACACTCACATGACGCGAAAACTGCGATAATCGCGCAAGTGCATGAATTTCATACACAATTTTGTAATATGGGAAGCGCGGTCAGTGCCTTGACTAGCGAAGTCCCTAAAACTATGTTGCGCGCGACTTCAGAGCGGGCTGGAACAGGCTTGAAGCCCTGCCGTTTACAACTCCGAGGGGTTCTGGCAACACCGGAACGGAGAAGAAAGGCGGGTTTTGAAAATGACTGGCAACCGTAACGATAGTCTGGATGAGCGCCGCAAACGCCTTGCCGACGAATTGGCCAAGGTGAAAGCGGAGGACGACGCGGAAGCAAGGACTGAGCAGAATGCTGCTGAAAGCCGGAAAGGCTTTGCAATGGCGATCAAGCTCTCTTCTGAGTTTATCTCCGCGGTCATCGTCGGTGCGATGCTGGGTTATCTTCTGGACCATTTTGCTGGCACGTCGCCTTGGGGGATGATTGTTCTTCTTCTTCTGGGTTTCTGTGCAGGCGTGTTGAATGTACTGCGTTCCGCAGGAGTGGTGGCCAAGCCGCCGCTCATGGAAGGCGGGTTGGGACAAGACAAGGGTGGGAAGAAAGGCGAGTGATCGCTCCTTTCCATAGACGTTAAGTGCCGCTGCGAGCGGCAACAGGCTAAGAGGGCACACGGTGGCAAACGATCCGACCCATCAGTTTATGGTAACGCCGATCATCCCGATTGAGATCGGTGGCGTCGATTTCTCGTTCACCAATGCGTCTCTTTTCATGGTCGCAACGGTAGCTGCTGCATCAGGCTTTCTGTATTTCGCAACGTCGAACAGGGGCTTGATCCCGACGCGGATGCAGTCCATAGCGGAAATGTCCTATGAATTCATCGCCTCTATGCTGCGCGAAGGTGCGGGCAAAAAGGGCATGGTGTTCTTCCCCTTCGTGTTTTCGCTGTTCATGTTCGTTCTGACAGCCAACCTGCTTGGCATGTTCCCGTACTTCTTCACGGTTACCAGTCAGATCATCGTGACATTTGCGCTGTCGTGCCTCGTCATAGGAACCGTTGTCGTTTACGGCTTCTACAAGCATGGTCTTCATTTCCTTGGAATCTTCGCGCCATCAGGTGTGCCGGCGGTGCTTTTGCCGCTCGTGTCGTCCATTGAAATCATCTCCTTCCTTTCGCGTCCGATCAGCCTTTCCGTTCGTCTCTTCGCGAACATGCTTGCCGGTCACATCACGCTGAAGGTTTTCTCGGGCTTCGTCGCTTCCATGGGTGCTCTTGGCGCACTTGGTATCGGTGGCGCAATCCTGCCACTCATCATGACGGTCGCAATGACCGGTCTGGAATTTCTCGTCGCCTTCCTGCAGGCATACGTCTTCGCGGTACTGACTTGCATGTACCTGAACGACGCCGTGCATGGCGGTCACTGAGAAGTAAAGTCGCTGGCCCCGATACACGGGTGTCAAAAATAGCCGCAACAACCCATTCTAAGGAGCTTAACATGGAAGCGGAAGCAGCAAAGTACATCGGCGCAGGTCTCGCATGCCTCGGCATGGCTGGTACGTCCCTCGCTCTCGGCCGTATCTTCGGCGATTTCTTGTCGGGCGCACTGCGCAACCCGTCTGCCGCTGATAGCCAGTTCGGCCGTCTGGTATTCGGCTTCGCCGTTACGGAAGCTCTGGGCATCTTCTCGCTGCTCGTAGCTCTCCTTCTCCTGTTCGCTGTCTAATTTCGGCATCAGGTATGGATCACGGCTCGCTCTGGCGTGCCGTGATCCTTCGCATTTGCACTACCCCTGGAGGTGAGCATGTTCGTGACCGAGGCTTTGGCCCAGTCAGCACCGGCGACAAGTGAAACGAATACCGGAACTCCGGCTGTCGGTCAGACCGCTCCGGAAGCAACGCATACGGAAACCGGAGTGGCGCATGACGCCGGTCACGAATCCGCAGTGTTCCCGCCGTTCGATCAGACCACTTACGCATCCCAGCTTCTTTGGCTGGCCATTACGTTCGGCCTGTTCTACGTGCTCATGAAGAAGGTCATCGTGCCGCGCGTAGGCGGTATTCTCGAAGACCGTCACGGCCGTATCGCACAGGACCTCGATGAAGCAGCCCGGCTGAAGGCCGAGGCAGATGCCGCTATCGAAACCTATGAAAAAGAATTGAGCGCTGCTCGCGCAAAGGCCGGCTCGATCGCAGCTGCCGCTCGCGAAGCCGCAAAGACCAAGGCGGATGCTGATCGCGCAGCGATCGAGGCAGAGCTGGCTGAGAAGCTGGCTGCCGCAGAAGCTCGCATCACCAGCATCAAAGAGCAGGCGTTTGCCGACGTCGGTACGATTGCTGAAGAAACCGCGACTGCCATTGTCGATCAGCTGATCGGCACCAAGGTCAAGGATACGGATGCAAAGGCAGCCGTGGTTGCTGCTGCCGCAGCGAAGGAGGCTTGATATGGCGTTTGATGCAACATTTTTCGCACTCGTCGGTCTTATCCTTTTCTTCGTTCTGATCGCTTACCTCAAGGTTCCCGGTATGCTGGCAAGCTCGCTCGATGAGCGCGCTGGAAACATCAAGGAAGAGCTGGCGGAAGCCAAGCGCCTGCGCGAAGAGGCTCAGCATCTGCTGGCTGAATATCAGCGCAAGCGTAAGGAAGCCGAAGCCGACGCAGCAAACATCATCGCTGCTGCCGAACGCGAAGCTGCCGCATTGACGGCCGAAGCCAAGCTCAAGACGGAAGAATTTGTGGCACGCCGCAACGCGCTTTCCGAACAGAAGATATTGCAGGCCGAGACCGATGCCATCGGAGCCGTCCGTTCTGCCGCAGTTGATCTGGCCATCGCCGCTTCCGAGAAGTTGATTGCCGAGAAGATGACCGCTGCCTCTAAGGCAAAGCTCTTCAAGACGGCTGTCGGTGACGTCAAGACACGCCTCAACTGATCCGGCGGTAAGCCAGCACTCTGTCTGGTCTTCAAACCACAAACCCTCTCCGAGACATCGGGGAGGGTTTTTCTTTGCGCAAGAGCGTCCCTTCCCACAAGGTGACGCTCCAGTTCATCGCCGCCTTGAGAGTTCAGGACCACCCAAACCCAATATTACGCCCCTGTTTTCGGAGATGCTGAAGGAAGACATGGATATCGTCTTGTATAGCTGAGCAGAACGGACGTCATGACGGGTCGGGGCGAAGACAAGTGCTCCAGCGAAAAAGTCCAATAAAGAAAATTTAATAAAATTCAAATATTAATCGATGAAAGTATCAGACTATGCAGGGAGAAGCGCGATCCTTCAATGGTTTGAATGGGGAGCGAGGCCGTGGATAAGTTTGCTGACAAATTTAGACGTAAATCTATTTCCTGGAGTACTTCTCCGGATTTGACAGTTTGAGGACTTTCCAATGAAGATATCAATCGGCGTTGTCTTGGCCGGGCTCTCCGGTGTCATGTTACTTGTCGCTGGCGTTCAGGGGATCGCATCGATCTCCTCTCTGAACAATATCCGAGGCGGTATCGGGACGATTGTCGAAGATCGCGTACCGGCCTTCATTCTTCTTGGTGAGATTAATGCCACCGTTGGCGACGTCCGCAATGCCCAGAGCTCGATTGTGAGTTCTCCGGCAGAGGCGCGCCCACAGTTCGAGGCTCAGATGCAAACGGCGAGGCTCTCCCTCGAGAAGGGATTTGCCGAATACCAGAATTATCTCGTTGATGAAGCCGACAAGAAGTTTTTCATGTCCTTCCTCGAGAAATGGAAACTGTCGGAAGGTCGCTGGGACAGCGTCAAGGCGTTGCTGAACGAAGGCAAGAGTGAAGAAGCTCGATCCACATTCGTTGGTGAGGCTCTCAAATTCTACACCGACGCAAAGACCGCGCTTCAAGGCGCAGTGGATGACATGGAGAGCGACGTGCGAGAAGAGGGCGCCACCACTGTGGGGATCGCCCGTTCCGCCACTATCCTCAATTATGTCTCCCTTTGTTTCGCTCTCGCCATTGGGGTCGGGGCAACTCTTTTCGGCAACTTCCATCTGGCAAGACCTCTCGCCCGGATGACCGGCGTGATGCGCCGTCTGTCGGATGGTGAAACGGATATCACCATTCCCGCTCAAGGACGGAAGGACGAAATTGGCTCGATGGCTGAGGCGGTCGAAGTTTTCCGTCAGGGCGCAATCGAGAAAAGGCGTCTGGAAGCCGAGGGTGAAAGCCTTCGTCAACAGGCCGAGGCCGAAAGACTTGTCATGCAGCAGAAAGCAGAAGCCGACGCGCAGGAAAGGCTTCAGGTCGCAACGTCTGGCTTGGCCGCTGGCCTGAAGCGCCTGGCGGACGGCGACCTCTCATTCCAGATCAACGAGATATTTGCACCAGACTTTGAGCAGTTGCGTCATGATTTCAATCGCTCCGTGAAGCAGTTGGGAACGACGCTGTCAGAAGTTCAGCACTCCATTGCGACAATGAACAGCGGCACCCGCGAAATTGCCAAGGCGTCCGTTGACCTGTCGAAGCGTACGGAGCAGCAGGCCGCTACTCTGGAGGAGACAGCCGCCGCGCTTGACGAAATAACAGTCAATGTCGGCAACTCGGCCCGACGGGTCAACGAAGCGCGCGGGGCCGCAACCGAGGCGAACCGTGCTGCAAAGTTCTCAGAGGACGTGGTTGCTACCGCAATCGATGCGATGCAGCGAATCGAAAACTCCTCGGGGCAAATTTCCAGCATCATCGTCGTGATCGACGAGATTGCGTTTCAGACCAATCTTCTCGCGCTGAATGCCGGAGTTGAAGCAGCGCGCGCCGGTGAAGCCGGCAAAGGCTTTGCTGTCGTGGCGCAGGAAGTCCGGGAACTGGCGCAGCGCTCGGCCAAGGCTGCGAAGGAAATCAAGGAGCTTATCAGCAAGTCGTCCATCGAGGTGGAAAACGGGGTGTCACTCGTCCGCCAGACCGGCGACGCGCTCAAGACCATTGAACGTCATGTTACCGTTATGAACGACCATATGGGCGCCATTGCCTCGTCGGCGCATGAGCAGGCAAATGGGCTCGCCGAAGTGAACACGGCCGTCAACCAGATGGATCAGACGACACAGCAGAACGCCGCCATGGTCGAGGAAACAACGTCGGCCACGTCTGCCCTCGCGAGCGAGAGCGACAGGCTAAGGGAGTTGTTGCAGCATTTCCAACTCGCCTCGCAAACATCGAACGGATACGAAAACAGGTCCTACGAGTTGCGTCGCGCCGGCTGAGTGCATCCTCTTCACACGCGGCGTATGGGACGGAAACTCATGCGGTGAAGCGGGCATGGGCCATGTGCCTCGATGGCTCGCAAATGGGTTGGCGTGCCATACCCGGCATGGGCTTCAAAGCCATAGGCCGTGTGGATCGCACCTGCCTTTTCCATCATCCGGTCACGCGTGACCTTGGCGACGATGGATGCGGCCGCAATCGATAAAGAGCGCGAATCACCCTTTATAACGGCCTTGCCTTCACAGGACAGGCCGGGTGGCACGTCGCGCCCATCCGCCAATATCAGCGCGGGCGCTATCTCCAGTCCCAGGACGGCGCGCCGCATCGCATCGAGGCTGGCACGCAGGATATTCATCTGGTCGATCAGGACAGGTCCTGAGGATGCGATGGACACGATGGAGCTCTGGAGGATCTGGCCAAACAGAACTTCCCTGCGCGCCTTCGAGAGCTTTTTCGAGTCATCAAGACCAGCGGGGATGTTATCGGGATCGAGAATGACCGCTGCAGCGACGACAGGTCCAGCAAGCGGGCCTCTTCCTGCCTCATCCGTACCGGCGACGGGCCATTGCCCGCGCTTTCTTGCCTCCAGTTCCATGCTGAAATCCGGGCCGGTGTCGATGATCTCGAAGAGGGCAGGAGAATCGGATGCTGTGCGTTGTTTCATGCGGCGAAACTGGCACAGGCAACCGATCTCCTGCAAGCCCCCGGTCGCAGGGTAAATGCAGCAGCCAAAGGGGGGCGGAAGGCTGATGCGGGAGGCTCGATAGACCTCCGGGCTTTTCCAAGCGGAGAAAAGCAGAACCCTTGCGAGGCGGCAGATGCCGGGGGCAAACCCATAGCGCAGGGCAAAGACACTATGGGTATTCTGTGCATCCACTCGTCAGCCTGTCAGGCTAGCGAGAGGAGACGAGGCTGGGCTCAAAGCAAGGACAACTGAACGCCAGCACCGCCAGGAGCAATGAACAGATCGTCGCGCAGTTGTATGCCACGGCGGATCAGCCCAAGGCGCTTTGTCGTCATCTCGAAGCGGCGACCGATCTGCCACGCATAGGGCCCGGCTCCCTTCATCCGTTTTCCAAACTCGGCATCGTAATCCTTGCCGTCTCGCATCGAGCGAACCAGCGACATAACGTGCTGATAGCGATGAGGATAATTGCGCAACAGCCACTCGCGAAACAGCGGGCTGACTTCAAGCGGCAATCGCAGCAAGACATAGGATGCTTCCGTCGCGCCAGCGGCCTTTCCGGCTTCCAAAACCCGTTCGATCTCGTGGTCGTTCAAGGCGGGAATGACGGGTGCCATCATGACAGCCGTTGGAATGCCCGCATCCGTCAACGTCTTTATTGCTTCCAACCGCTTGGTGGGTGTGGATGCGCGAGGTTCCATGCTGCGCGCCAGCTTGCGGTCCAGCGTCGTTACCGAAATACCGACCTTCACCAGCCCCTTGGCGGCCATGGGCGCCAGAATATCGATGTCGCGGGTAATCAACCCGGACTTGGTGACGATAGCGACCGGATGTTCCGCCTTTGCCAGCACTTCAAGAATCTGACGCATGATACGCCACTCCCGCTCGATCGGCTGGTAAGGGTCGGTGTTCGTGCCGATTGCGATGACCCGGGCCTTGTAGCCGGGCTTGGCGAGCTCTCTCTCCAGAAGCTTGGCTGCATCGGGCTTCGCAAACAGCTTTGCCTCGAAGTCCAGACCCGCGGACAGGCCCATATAGCTGTGGCTCGGTCTTGCAAAGCAATAGATGCAGCCATGCTCACAACCCCGATAGGGATTGATGGACCGATCAAACGGAATATCGGGTGACTCGTTGCGCGTAATGATGCTGCGCGGCTTTTCGACCTGCACTTCAGTGCGAAATTCCGGCAGTTCTTCGATGATCTGCCAGCCATCATCCACAGGTTCATGCTGCAAGGCTTCGAAACGACCGCCGGGGTTGATGCCCGCGCCACGTCCGCGCCTGCGATCGATCTCGATCCGCAGACCAGATGCATCAGCCAAAGCATTGGCAATATCCTGGCTATGACCCGGCTGGAATGCAGCCTGCCCCGAAAGCACATGTTGTCTCATCTGGATGCTCCTGACCGGCAATTGCCAGCATGTTGGATGACCAGATTCTTAAACGAAGGATGAGAACAATACAAGAACAAAATGCGGAAACGCGTGATAGCTATTTCTTTTGCATTGCGATAGAAATTTATAGAAGAAATTTCATAGGTTTGCTGACGACGAGATGCTGACAGTCATAATGGAATGCCGTGACCAGGAGCCTGAGCTCGCTCACACGCTTTCAACGCTCGTATCGGGAGCGGTGGAGGGGCTCATCAGCGATGTCATCGTGCTCGATCACGCGTCCAGCGATGGCTCATCCCGTGTGGCGGAAGCTGCGGGATGCCGCTTTCATACGCAATGGGACATTTGCGATATCGTGGCATCTGCACGCGGTGAGTGGATCTTGATCATGGAGCCGGGCAGTCGTCCCCAGAGCGGTTGGATCGAGGATATTCTCGAATATACCTCTCTGAACACGCAAGCGGCGCGGTTTTCGCCGTCCCGCCATTACAAACCATCTTTCCTTTCGCGACTTAGCCGACGCCAGCCGCCGCTGGAATATGGCTTGCTGCTCGGAAAGCAGCACGCCCTGTCCGCCGCGAGGCCCGGTATGCCGCTGTCCGACTTCACAAAATCACAGAAAAGCAGGCGGCTGAATGCCGAGCTTATTCCCGCACGCGTGCTGCGGGCTGCCCGGTAAGCGCTCAGGACTTTCCGCGCTTCAGATGCTCATCAAGACGGGGCATGATTTCCACGAAATTGCAGGGCATGTGGCGATAATCCAGCTGCGGTTTGAGGATGCCATCCCAGGCGTCCCTGCAGGCGCCGGGAGAGCCGGGCAGTACGAAGACGAAGGTCTGACTGCAAAGGCCAGCCGTCGCTCGGGATTGGATTGTCGACGTGCCGATCTTATCCTCCGAGATACGGTGAAACACCACAGAGAAACCATCCATCCGCTTGTCAAACAACGGTTCCAGTGCCTCCGGCGTCACATCACGGCCGGTAAAGCCGGTGCCACCCGTTGTAATCACCACATCGACTTCGTCGGACAGGGTCCAGTTGCGCACCTGCTCCTGAATGGCGGCCTTGTCGTCGGGTACGATGGCACGGTCTACAAGCATGTGACCGGCCTCGGAGATGCGGGCGCAAAGCGTTTGGCCAGATTTGTCATCTTCCAGCGTTCGCGTGTCTGACACCGTCAGGACCGCAATGCCGACCGGGATAAAGGGTCTCTCTGCACTCATGTCAAATTCCGCCTATGGTTTTCGTTGCCTGAACATACCAGCCGGGGCGCTGGTGGCGAAGCTGGGCAGCAGCAGCGCTGGCATCATCCATCGCCGGGTATATACCAAAGCATGTCGCACCCGAGCCCGACATGCGCACAAGCTGCGCACCGGTGCCAGTCAGCAAATCGGAGACCTCGGTAATCTCCGCCAGAATGGCGCGGGCAGGGGGTTCAAGATCATTGCGATTTTGCGCGATGAAATCCATCCAGCTGCTGTGGCCGCGCGGCTTCAGTGACGGATTTTGCTTGCTGACAAGACGTCTGAACACGTCCGGTGTTGAAACGCCCTTCAGCGGGTTGACCAGAACGAGCGCCATGACCGGCATATCCGCAAGAACGGTGAGGGTTTCGCCAATGCCGCTGGCGATCAGTGGTCGACTGGCCAGACACATGGGCACATCCGCTCCAAGCGAAAGTGCAATCCGTTGAAGCGTCCCATCATCCGGCTTCAAATCCCAGTGACGGCGAAGAGCGCGAAGAGTAGCCGCAGCATCGGCAGATCCGCCGCCGATGCCCGAGGCAACCGGAAGGTTTTTTTCAAGTTGAATGGCAACCGGGCCGGCATATTGCGGCAAAGCCGTCCGCAGAAGGTCGCGTGCTTTCAGAACGAGATTACCGCTTTCGTTTCCCTGCTGAAGGAGCTCGGAAAAGGGTCCGCAGATGCGGAAACTGTCCTCTGCGGCATCGCGAATGCGGATCACGTCACCGACCTCGGTGAAGGTCACGAGCGATTCGAGCAGATGATATCCGTCTGCTCTTTGACCCGTAACATGAAGTGCGAGGTTGATTTTGGCGGGAGCGGCCTCGATGGTCTCGGTCGCTCCGGCATGTTCACTCGACAACATTGTGGCTCAAGATTTCTTGTCCGGCGCGGGAGCAGGCGCAACGGGCTGAGGCTGCCCCTGATCCTTCTTGGCGGTGTTCTGCGCGTCCTTTTCCAGGGGCGGCAGGCCGTTGGCAATCTTTTCCTTCACCTTGGCCTTGTCGACATCATCGCTTTCGCCAATGAGGGCACGGTTCCACTGGTAGACGGCTTCGATCTTGCGACCGACACGCCAGTAGGCGTCACCCAGGTGGTCGTTGATGGTAGGGTCTCCGGCGCGCAATTCAATGGCGCGTTCCAGTTCCGTCACCGCCTCATCGAAAGCGCCCAGTCGGTAATGCGCCCAGCCCAGCGAATCGACGATGTAACCATCATTGGGGCGAAGTTCGACAGCGCGGCGGATCATGTCGATCCCTTGCTCGAGGTTCATGTTCTTGTCGACCCAGGAATAGCCCAGATAATTCAGCACCTGCGGCTGCTCGGGATTGAGTTCCAGCGCGCGCTTGAAGTCGGGCTCGGCCTTGTCCCACTGCTTCAGCCGCTCATAGGCAATCCCGCGCTGGAAAAAGATCGTCCAGTCGCTCTTCTTCGGAACGGCCCCGATAACCTCAACCGCCTTGTCGTAATTGGCGGCCATGGCCTGATAATCCTTGGCATCGGACAGAACCGACCCATAGGCGAGATAGGAGCGGATATCCGAAGGGTCGGACTCAAGCAGCGACTTGAGGTGTGTTCGTGCTTCCGCAACCTTGTCGGTCTGTGCCAGCGTCAGGCCAAGCTGCAATTCCGAAATGCGATGCATTGGCGAGTCAGCCGGGACTTCGCGGTAAAAGGCAATGGCACGCTCTGGCTGCTTCTGCGCTTCGGCCAGGCCGCCAAGAAGAATGAGCGTATCGGCACTTTTCGGATCCAGCGCGCGCGACGTCTGCAGGTAAAGCGTAACGATTTCCTCGGCGCCTTCGCGGTTGAGAGCACCGGCAATGGAGAACATCACGGCGGCAGCACCGTCCACAGGGGTCTGCACCTGCTGTTCGGGCTTGTCGCCTCGTTCAATGCTTTGGCGCAGCGCCTTCAAGGGTGCGTAATTGGGCGCAAAAGTATCGCCCACGGCGATGGTGTCGAGCGCCTTCTGCTTGTTGCCTGCCTTTGCTTCCAGCCGGGCCAACGCCATGACCGCACGCATATAGGTGTCGGTTGCGGTGGCACCACCTTCGCGGTCGGTCACCGCATCATTGAGGCTCTTGCGGGCAGCGTCGATATTGCCAGAGACGAGCGCGATGGCGCCGGCATTGTATTTCTGGAAAATCGAGAACCAGCCCGGCCCCTTCATGCCGTTGACCAGAGCCAAAGCTTCCTTGTTCTTGCCAGCACCGGCGCGCGCCCATGCCGTCAAAAGCGTGTTGACCATACGGTCGAGATCGTTCGGGCCGCTATATTTGAGGATTTTCTCGGCGTCAGAGAACTTCTTGTCCTTGATGGCGGCCAAGGCGCGAACAATGGTCGTCACGCGCTCGACAGACGAATCATCCTTCAAGGAGTCGGCGATCTTTGCCCCGGCATCGAAGTCACCGCTGAGCAGCTGCGCGATCATCAGACGCTGGCGGATTTCAACATTCGCCGTGTCGAAATCGAGAGCTTTCTTGTAGAGCGTTATCGCGGTTGCAAAATCCTGATCGACATCCGCGGTGCGGGCAGCCAGAAACGCGCCTGAAAAGGTGTTTACCTTTGCGGGATCGAAGGTCGCGGTTTCGGCGGGCTTGTCTGCTGGTTTCGTCTCGGCCAGAGCGGCTGTCGTGCCCGCGCCGATGGAAAGCACGGCAATGAAAGCCGCGCCGCAGAATAGACGAAATGCTGGTTTGCGCCGCATGAAGGAACCTTTGCTTTTGTGCATTCGCACCGAAAAATCAGTTTCCCGCCTTACGGTCCGGGCAGCAGGGGTGCACCCTCGTGCCGCAAGGCTTGAATTGGATCATGATGCATGAACCCGAAACGATTCACGCCATCACACCACGTCACGACAGAATGGCTTTTTTGGAGCAAGCCTGCAAGAATTTCCACCGGACTCACCGATGACAACCGTGAGGATTTCATCCGGCTGCCATCAATCAGGCCGATAGGGCCGCCCGCTCAGTTCACGCGCTGGATGCAGAAGTCGATCACTTCCATCAGCGCATTTTTCCACGGGCTCTGTGGCAAAGGTGCCAGTGCGTCGCGCGCGATCGTTCCGTAATGCTTGGCGCGGGCAATCGTGTCCGTCAAACCATTATACTTCTTGATCAGGACCAGCGCCGCTTCGAGGTTCTCATCGGTGCTTTCACCGTTCTCGATGGCGCGCTTCCAGAAATCACGCTCTTCCGCAGTGCCGCGACGATACGACAGGATCACAGGCAGCGTGATCTTGCCCTCGCGGAAATCATCGCCGGTGTTCTTGCCGAGATCGGCGGATTTTCCGCCGTAGTCGAGAACATCGTCTACCAGCTGGAACGCCAGACCAAGGTTCATGCCGTAGGACTTCAACGCACCGCGTGTGGCCTTGTCGGTCTTGGCAACAATCGGGCCAACTTCGGCGGCGGCGGCAAACAGGGCAGCTGTCTTTGCGCGAATCACCTGAAGATAGTCATCCTCGGTGGTCTCCATGTTCTTGGCGACGGAAAGCTGCAGCACTTCGCCCTCGGCGATAACAGATGCGGCGGTCGACAAAACATCGAGCGCATCCAGAGAGCCGACATCGACCATCATCCGGAAGGCTTGCCCGAGAAGGAAATCACCGACCAGGACGCTGGCCTGATTGCCCCAGATGGTGCGCGCGGTGGATTTGCCGCGACGCAGATCGCTTTCGTCCACCACGTCATCGTGCAGCAGCGTTGCCGTGTGCATGAACTCGACGCTGGTTGCCAGCTTGATATGGTGATCGCCCTGATAATCGAACATGGCGGCAGATGCGAGCGTCAGCATCGGGCGCAGTCGTTTTCCGCCTGATGAAATCAGATGGTTGGCGACCTCCGGTATCATCTGGACATCCGATCCAGCTTTGGAGAGGATAAGCTGGTTGACCCTTTCCATATCCGGACGGGTCAGGTCGACAAGCGGCTTGACGGATGCGAGTTTGTTTTTGCTTTCTTCAAGCGGTATGACGACGCCCAACGGACCGGACTCCTGTTCGATATTGGGGCCGACAATAGAAAGCAGCGGTGCAAGCGGCAAGGGGCGAATTGCCTCACACCGTTCAAAAAGATGGGATTTTAGTTGGAAACTTACCAATGCGAGAACTGATCCGCACGAACGACGCCGTTGTCTTGTCTTTTGCGCAGAGCCTTATGAAGGACGCCGGCATCCACAGCATGATCGCAGATCAGGGCATGAGCATCCTTGAAGGGTCTCTTGGACTTTTGCCGCGCCGCTTGCTGGTGGAGGATGACCGGGGCGATGAGGCCCGCCGGATCCTGACCGATGCTGGCCTCGCCGACGAGCTTCGCGAAGACCGGACATAACACATGGCCGCATCGGTTTCAGAAACAGTGGATGCGTTTCATCGCGGCCGCTTCCAGATCTTGCAACCCAAGGGCCGGGGCCACAGGGCAGGCATTGACGCCATGCTTCTGGCAGCGCTGGTGGCAGACCAGAACCCTTGCCGCGTGGCCGACCTTGGAGCCGGGGCAGGGGCTGCAGGCATGGCGGTGGCATCCCGGCTGGAAAAAGCCGATGTCACCCTTTTTGAGCTTTCCGACGAGATGGTTGATTTCGCCACGCGCAGCCTCCGGCTTCCTGCAAATGAGGCCTTTGCAGGGCGTGTCCACGTCAGGCAGGCAGACGTTACCTTGCGGGCCGATGCGCGCAGGCGGGCCGGTCTGCTGGACGACCATTTCCACCATGTCATCATGAACCCGCCCTACAATGACGCGGGCGACCGCAAGACCCCCGATGCCCTGAAAGCTGCGGCCCATGCGATGACGGATGGCCTGTTCGAAAACTGGCTGCGCACGGCCGCCGCCATTATGGTGCCGGGTGGCCAGCTGTCTCTTATTGCCCGACCACAATCCATCTTCGACATCATCGCCGCCTGTGGTCGCCGGTTCGGTGGCCTGGAAATCACCCTCATCCATCCAAGGGTCGAAGAGGATGCGGTTCGGATGCTTGTTACCGCCATCAAAGGGTCTCGTGCGAGGCTCAATTTTCGGGCGCCGCTTGTCATGCACGAAAACGCAAGCCATGCGTTTCTGCCTGAGGTGGATGACCTCACCAACGGACGAAAAGCCTACCCCAGGACTGGCGCGAGCGAGAAAAAGCGGCAGGAGACGAGCGCGCTCGGAGCGGGCTGAAGCAACGGGAAGGCGCTCTGTCGCTGGCAAAGCCTCACCAAATTATCACCAGCCCCGCCATTGTCTTTGTCTGCACGATACCCACATCGTCTGACACATGAGTAGGACGATGAGGAAAAAATGGTTGGATTATTGAAACGACTGGTGCCGAAGCGATTTCGCAAGACCGAACTGGTCATTCCCGTGGTGCGTATGCACGGGGCAATCATGGCCGGTGGCAGTCAGTTTCGTCCGGCACTCAATCTGGCATCCTATGGTCCGCTGCTCGACAAGGCATTTGGCATGAAGGACGCCCCGGCGGTCGCCATCACGCTGAATTCGCCCGGCGGTTCGCCGGTTCAATCGCGGATGATCTTCAACCGCATTCGCCAGCTGGCGGAAGAAAAGAACAAGAAGGTGCTGATCTTTGTGGAAGATGTAGCAGCCTCCGGCGGTTACATGATAGCCCTGGCTGGCGACGAGATCATCGCCGACCCCACCTCCATCGTCGGCTCGATCGGTGTGGTTTCCGGCGGCTTCGGCTTTCCCGAAATGCTGAAGAAAATCGGCGTCGAACGTCGCGTCTATACATCCGGCCAGAACAAGGCGATCCTTGATCCGTTTCAGCCGGAAAAGGATGACGACATCGAATATCTCAAGTCTCTCCAGGTCGAGATACACAATGTTTTCATAGACATGGTCAAGATGCGGCGCGGCGCGAAGCTCAAGGACGATCCGGCACTGTTCACCGGTCTGTTCTGGACGGGAATGCGCGGGCTGGATCTGGGCCTCATCGATGGACTGGGCGATATGCGAGACGTGTTGCGCCGTCGCTATGGCGACAAGGTCAAGCTTCAGCTTGTCAGCGGCGCGCGCAATTTCTTCGGCAAGAAGTTGCCGGGCGTTGGCCTGCAAGGCCAGTCGATTGCCGCATCCGCCGCCGCAGGGCTTGCGGAAGTGGCCGAAGAAAAGGCATTGTGGTCACGTTACGGATTCTGATGGACAAACGATAGATGGCCCAATTGATTACGCTCGCCCTGCTCGTTTTCGGGGCGATCATTCTTTACAAGCGTTTTGTGAATGATGCCGAAAAACTGTCGCAGAAATCAAAGCGGCAAGAAAAAGAGCGCGAAACGGGCGCTTCCGGCACGCTCATCAAGGACCCGAACACGGGTGAATACCGCGTGAAAAAGGAAGACGAGGTTTAACCTTGTTAGAGAGGCGGCTACCAGCCGCCCCCTCCGCCACCACCACCGCCAGACCCGGACGAACCGCCGCCGCCAGAAAAGCTGGAGGAGGAGGACGAAGTCGTCTGCTGGGGAATGGTGGACGCAATCGTCGATGCCATGGACGACAAGAACCCGCCGATCCTGTCGCCGAAATTGCTGTAACTGCCGCTGTACCAGCCCGGAGAATAGGCCGTAGCGGCACCCGCCGCTGCGCTGGCAAGCCATGTTTCGAACGCTGCGCTCCACGGCTTTTCCACACCGAGCGCCACCGCATAGGGCAATAGCGTTTCGAAATGCTGCGGCGACATCTGCGGTGCGCCTTGCATGTTCATGCGGTCCTTCTCCGCAACAGTGAGGTAAAGCCGCAGACCCTCGATGCCGTCCATCAGCTTGCGACCCAGCGGTGTCGGCGCGCCCATCAGCAACAGGAAGATGAGATTGGTTGCTATAATACCCGCGACCGACATGATGGCGGGCAACTGCAGGGCTTTTAGCGCTTCCAGAGAGATCACGCTGATCGCGCCGCCGATGCCGGAGATCAGCATCGACCCCACAAGCGCAAGCACGATGATCATCCCCACGCGCTTGAGCAAGGAGCCGCCCCGCGTAAACGATTTCCCGAACAGGAGTGCGAAGATCGTACCGACAAAGGACATGATGCCGATAACGAACATCGCAACAAGAGCTTCAGGCTCGAAATTTCCGAAGACGACAACGGCGAAGACCACGATGATGGACAGCGCGACGCCCAGCACAGTAAAACCTGCATTGGCCTGGTAATATTTGCCGCTATGTTCGGTTTCGATGGATTTGCGGAAAGCATTTCCGAGCGACACCACCCGCGACCCATTTTTCTTGTTGATCTCGAATGCCATCCCGGGCTCATCGACCGTCTTGATCAGCGTTGCCTCGCCGGGCTGCAACTTGTCTCCAATCGGCTTTTCGGTGCGGCGAATAATGAGCGACGTCTTCAAATCCTCCAGCACGACGTAGCCTTTGACGGCAAGATTGAGGGCAGCTGCTGAGAAGGCCGTCCAGCCACCTTCGGAAAACCCGTGATTATCAACGTAGTTGACGAGCGCAGGCGATAATCCCTCAGGCGCATCCCAGCGCGGCACGATCGTGCCCTTGGCGGGATCGCGGCCAACAGCTGACCACGCCCTGTAGTAATAAATCAGGATGAGAATGAACCCGGAAACCCCCAGAATCGAGCCCAGATGATCCAGCAACCACCAGCTTCTCTGTTGCGCAGCTGTCGGTGGGTCGATTGCTCCTTTTGGCAGCTTTACCGCAATGGTCATGCCTTCGCCCTGATAGAAGGGACGGGTGGAGGCAAAGAAGACCTCGTTGCCTTCGGTCAACATGCGGGCGTCCTTGCCGGTCGCGCCCAGTTTTCCGGTAAAGACAGCCGTGCCCGTTGGCGCCACATCTTGGGGAAGGGACACGGTGGCCGAGATATCGCGCATGGGGAACTGCCAGCCATTGCCGGTGACGTTCCAGGTCAGCTCGTCATAGCGATCGAAATAGCGGATCTGGCGGTCCGTGGTGTAGGTGATCTGAAAAATATGTTCGCCGACCGGCAGAAGCCTGTCGGCATTGCCGGTATAGATGCGGATGCCGCCATCAATGCTTTCGGTGCGCCAGTCTTCTTTTGCGCCATCCCGCTCCACTGAGACGACGTTGAAGCCGACCTTGGTGCGGTTTCCATTGCCGTCCAGGGCATAAAGCGGAAAATCGCGGAAGATGCCGCGCTTGATCCGGTTGCCTTCCGCCCGGGCCGTGATGGTTTCGGTCACCGTCAGCTGCCCGCTTTTGGCGACATCGACAACCGAGTGATAGGAGCTGATGAACTCCTCAGCCGCTGCCGGGAAGGCCGCCAGCAGGAAGACGAAAAGCGCGAGACATCTGGCGGCTTGGGTCTTCATGGGCGGCGTCCTTCTCTGCAATCAGTCTTGTCCGGTTTCGCTGTATTGAACGCCCAAAGACGCAAGCGCCTTCCAGTATCCCGGATAGGTCTTGCCCACGCAAACAGGGTTCTGAATGGCGATACCACCCGTTTTCAGGCCCGCCAGCGCAAAGCTCATGGCAATGCGGTGATCGTGGAACGTATCGATGGACGCAGCCACAGTTTGACCTGCCAGTGCGGGGTCGGCATGCACGATGAGATCATCACCATCCTCATGCGCCAACCCGTCGCGGATGGCATTGAGGCCCAGCGACAGCGCACGGATGCGGTCGCATTCCTTTACGCGCAGATTGGCGATACCGACAAAGCGCACCGGCGTGGTGTTGTAAGCTGCCAGAACCGCAATGGTCGGAATAGCATCCTGCATCTGGCTGCCGTCTATTTCGGTTGGCAGGTTGGGAAACTGCGCCATGATGGCGTGCGCCTTGGCATCCGGCTGGGTGAAGGCTTCCGCCGGCGTGCCGATATCGATCTTGCCGCCCGTCAGCAATTCCGCGCCCCACAGATAGGTAGCGGCAGATGCGTCGGGTTCGATGTGGAAATCAGTCGCTATATAACCGGTTGGCTGCACGCGCCACACGGCGTTCGAAACGCGCTCCACCTTGGCGCCGAAGGCTTCCATGGCCGCCACGGTGAGGTCGATATAGCCTTTCGCGCCAATGTCTTCACCGGCCAGCACAATATCCAGCGGCTTTGCGCCACAGGGCGCGGCCATCAACAGTGCGGAGACATACTGGCTGGAAAGATTGGCGTCGATGGTAACGCTGTCCTTCGCAAAACCGAGGCCGTTGCCGTTGACGGTTACAGGCGGGCAACCGGTTGGTGCTTGCGCGTAGACGCCAAGTGCGATTAGCGCTTCCACCAAAGGCTGGATCGGGCGCTTGCGCATATGTTCGTCGCCATCAACCACAACGGTGCCGTTGACGGAAGCAACAGCCGCCGTCAGGAACCGCGTCGCTGTGCCTGCATTGCCGAGGAAAAGCGGCTCTTTGGGCGCTTTCAGCACGCCATCGCTTTCCACCACGAAGCTCGTTGCGTCCGGTTCCGTTACATCAACGCCCATGGCGCGCAGGGCTTGTGCCATGAACAGCGTATCGTCGCTTTTCAGAGCGCCGGTCAACAGGCTGCGGCCCTTGGCAAGACCCGCCAGCAGAAGAACGCGGTTAGTGATGGATTTGGAGCCGGGTGGCTCCACTTTGCCGGAAAGCGGGTGGGCTGGTGGGGTAATGGTTAGTTCGATCATGGCTTTATCGTTTTCTCGACCGGCCACTGCCGGTTATCGCATCAGAATTTCACAGCAGGAACAGCGCGATCCGCCTCGTTGGTGATCTCGAAGTAGGGGGCTTTGATAAAGCCGAAATTGCGCGCCACAAGATTGGACGGGAAGCTCTCCACCTTCACGTTCAGATCCCGCGCAGAGCCATTATAGTAACGGCGCGACATCTGGATTTCACCCTCGATGGTCTCAAGTGATTTTTGCAGTTCCAGAAAGCCTGTGTTGGCTTTGAGGTCAGGATAGGCCTCCGCCAGAGCAAACAGTTTTCCCAGCGCCTGGGAGAGCAGACCTTCCGCCTGCGCACGGCCCTCGACATCGCCAGCGGGCACGGCCTGAGCGCGGTTGCGCATGGCGACCACTTCCTCGAATGTGCTTTTTTCGTGAGCGGCATAGCCCTTCACGGTTTCGATGAGGTTGGGGATGAGATCGGCGCGACGCTTCAACTGCACGTCGATGCCCGACCATGCCTCTTCGGTCATCTGCCTGGATTTGACGAGACCATTATAGATGAAGACGACATAGAGCGCGATTGCTGCGACAATAGCCAGTGCGATATACATGTGCCGTTCCCCCTCGTGAAACCCTCTAGGTCTGGCCGGACGATGTGCGTTCCGGCCTGCCATGTCATCGCCTGTCCATATCGGTGTCAGGCTGCGTCTTTATTCCAGTTCGCGCCACCGGCATCCGTCATCAGGAAGGCTTCGCCGCAGGCCTTGGAAAGTGTGCGCACGCGCAGGATATAGCTCTGCCGTTCGGTAACGGAGATCACGCCGCGCGCATCCAAGAGGTTGAAAACGTGGGATGCCTTGATGGCTTGGTCGTAGGCTGGAAACACGCATTTGTGTAGCAACTGACCCTCAGTCGGCGCACCGGCAGCCAGCAATGCCTGGCACTCTTTCTCAGCGTCCTGGAAATGGCGAAAAAGCACCGCTGTATCGGCGTATTCAAAGTTATGGCGGGAATATTCCTGCTCGGCTTGAAGAAAGACATCGCCGTAGGAAATCTTTTCTTCGCCTTCGCGACCATTGAAGTTCAGGTCGTAAACATTATCCACACCCTGCACATACATGGCCAGACGCTCGAGACCGTAGGTCAACTCGCCGGACACAGGCGAGCATTCGATCCCACAAACCTGCTGGAAATAGGTGAACTGAGAGACTTCCATGCCGTCGCACCAGCACTCCCAACCCAGACCCCAGGCTCCCAGCGCCGGGTTCTCCCAATCGTCTTCCACGAAGCGAACATCGTGCAGCAGCGGGTCGAGCCCGATGGCTTTCAGCGAACCGAGATACAGCTCCTGCAAATTCGAAGGGTTCGGCTTCAGAATGACCTGATACTGGTAATAATGCTGCAAGCGGTTCGGGTTTTCGCCATAGCGACCATCGGAAGGGCGTCTTGACGGCTGCACATAGGCAGCCTTCCAGGGCTTTGGGCCAAGTGCACGCATGGCTGTTGCAGGGTGCATGGTGCCCGCGCCCACTTCCATATCGTAAGGCTGCAACACGGCGCAGCCCTTGTCCGCCCAGTAATTGTGCAGCGTCAGGATCAGTGCCTGAAAGGAACGTTTCGGGTTCATATGGTCTGGAACGTCGGTCATTGCAGTCTTCACGGTCAAAAGAGGATAGTCAGAATGCACTGACTTTGGATGCGGACAGGTGCCATGGCAAGGGCCTGCGGGTCAAGAACTTCTGTTTGCGACGCACCGCCCGCACGGGGGCGCCCGATATTTACATTGTGCACCGGCCTCAAATTTTGCTAGCAGAGGCCAACGAAAAATCCATGACACCGGAAAACAGATATGCCTGATCTTCTGCTCGAACTTCGCTCCGAAGAAATCCCCGCACGCATGCAGCGCAAGGCGGCGGGTGATCTCAAGAAGCTTGTCACCGACGCGCTGGTAGAAGCAGGCCTGACCTATGAAGGTGCCCGCGAATACTGGACGCCGCGCCGCCTGACGCTGGATATTCGCGGCCTCAACGCCCGCTCTGCCGATGTGCGGGAAGAAAAGAAGGGTCCGCGCACCGACGCCAACGAAAAGGCGATCGAAGGCTTCCTGCGCGGTGCCGGTCTGTCTTCCGTATCGGAAGCGCAGGTCGTGTCTGACCCGAAGAAGGGTGATTTCTACATCGCCGTCGTCACCAAGCCTGGCCGCCCGGCAGAAGAGATCATTGCCAGCGTCATGCCCGGCATCATCAGGGGTTTTGCATGGCCGAAATCCATGCGCTCCGGCCCGGCCTCCATGCCCAAGGGTTCAAGCTATGGCGGCATCGAAGGCAAGGGCTCGGAAAGCCTGCGCTGGGTGCGCCCGCTGCAATCCATCGTCTGTGTATTCGGCCCTGAAAATGATGAAACGCAGGTCATTCCCTTCGAGATTGACGGCATCGTTGCTGGCAACGTGACCTATGGCCACCGTTTCCATGCGCCTGAAGCCATCACCGTGCGCCGTTTTGAAGATTACGTATCGAGCCTGGAAAAGGCAAAGGTCATTCTGGATGCAGAGCGCCGCAAGGACATCATCCTGCATGACGCCAAGGATCTGGCTTTCGCCAATGGCCTTGACCTCGTGGAAGATGAGGGCCTGCTGGAAGAGGTTTCCGGCCTTGTGGAATGGCCGCAGGTGCTGATCGGCACATTCGAGGAAGATTACCTCGAAATCCCCGCCGAAATCATCCGCCTTACCATCAAGACCAACCAGAAGTGTTTCGTGACGCGCCCGCAGGGCGCGACAGAGGGCCTATCCAACCGCTTCATTCTGGTCTCGAATATTCAGGCCATCGATGGCGGCAAGGAAATCATGCACGGCAACGGCAAGGTCGTGCGCGCCCGCCTGTCGGATGCCAAGCACTTCTGGACCCGCGACCAAAGCAACCTGCCGGACCTTGAGACACTCAAGGCATCCGCCGCAAAGTTCGACCTTGATCTCACCAAGCCGCTGGACCAGCGCATGGCCAAGCTCGATGCGCTGAATGTGACGTTCCACGCCAAGCTCGGCACACAGGGTGAGCGCGTGGCCCGCATTCGCGAACTGGCCAAGCAGCTTGCGCCCGTGATCGGCGCCGATGCAGCGCTGGTGGACCGCGCCGTGGTTCTCGCCAAGGCCGATCTGCGCACCGAAGCCGTCGGCGAATTCCCCGAATTGCAGGGTCTTATGGGCCGAAAATACGCGTTGCTTCAGGGCGAAAACGAAAGCGTTGCAGCCGCCATCGAAGACCACTGGAAGCCGAATGGCCCGTCCGACCGTCTGCCACAAGACAAGGTCGGGCTGACTGTGGCTCTGGCCGATAAGCTCGACACCCTCGTTGGCTTCTGGGCCATTGATGAAAAGCCGACAGGTTCGAAGGACCCCTTTGCGCTGCGTCGTGCTGCGTTGGGTGTTGTGCGGATGATTTTGGAGAGGGGTGTTCGGTTGCCGTTGCTGAGCATCGTTAAAGACGCCGACCTCCTGTCCTTCTTCCACGACCGCCTCAAGGTCTACCTCCGCGATCTCGGTGCACGCTATGATCTTATCGAAGCCGTGCTGACGCCTGAGACGGACGATCTCCTCATGGTCGCGCGTCGCGTCGAGGCGCTGACCGCATTTGTGACGGATCAGGATGGCATTAATCTTCTGGCTGGCACCAAGCGCGCTACGCAGCTTCTGGCGGCAGAAGAAAAGAAGGGCACCGTTGTCGCCAACAGCGTTTCGGAAGAGCTGCTGAAGCTCGATGCTGAAAAGGCGCTGTATGCGGCCATTAAAAGTGCCTCCGCCGATGCCGCCAAGGCCGTTGAAGCCGAAGATTTCCGCTCTGCCATGCAGGCGCTCTCCACCCTGCGCGCCCCGGTCGATAAATTCTTCGAAGACGTGCTTGTCAACGATGAGGACAACGCCATCCGCGCCAACCGTCTGGCACTGCTGAAGGCCATTCGTGAGGCAACCGGTACGGTTGCGGACTTCTCCAAGATCACCGGGTGATATGGTCGGGAGGCGTTGACGTTAAAGATTCTCATCAGCGCCTGCCTGCTGGGCCACGCCGTTCGCTATGATGGCAAGGGCAAGCCGCTTGCGCATGCGGCCATAGAGCGCTGGAAGCAGGAAGGGCGGTTGGTGACGATCTGTCCGGAAATGGCTGGTGGTATGGCCGTTCCGCGTCCGCCAGCGGAAATCGAGAACGGCGCGTCCGGGCTCGACGTGTTGGAGGGTAGGGCGCGTGTCATCGAAATCACCGGCGGTGATGTAACCTCACAATTCATAGACGGCGCGCAAAAGGCGCTGGCTTTTGCGAAGGACCACGGCTGTGCTTATGCCCTGCTGATTGACGGCAGCCCATCCTGTGGCTCCATGGCCATCTATGATGGCTCGTTTTCGGGCCGCAAACAGGCGGGCAATGGCGTGACGGCTGCGCTGCTCGCTCAAGCTGGAATAGCCGTCTTCTCACCCGCCAACATTGATGAGCTGGACCGGCTGATACAATAAACGCCGGAGATGTCTCCCCGGCGTTTGTGTCATCCAGTGATGTCGGCACCGCAGATCAGCTTGCCCGGCGCATTTGCTGCGCCATTCCATGAAGGCTGCCGTTCTGGGAGCTGGAAACGCGGAAATTGCGGATGAGGTTGAGAAGCTCTTCCGTATCGGCGGCCAAGGCTTCGGCGGATGCGGTGGTTTCCTCCGCCATGGCTGCGTTGTGCTGCGTTGCTGCATCCAGCTGGTTGAGCGACGACGAGATGGAGCGCAGCGTCGTGTCCTGTTCCGCTGCCGAATGGGCGATCTTGCTGACGATCTCGCTCGAAGACTTGATCTGATCGGAGATACGCTTCAGCGCATCGCCGGCTTCGCCAACCAGACGCACACCATTTTCCACCTGGGAGGATGAGCGCGCGATCTGTTCCTTGATTTCCTTGGCGGCAGCGGCGGATTTCTGCGCGAGCTCGCGCACTTCCTGGGCAACCACGGCAAAGCCTTTGCCTGCTTCTCCCGCACGCGCCGCTTCTACACCGGCATTCAGCGCCAGAAGGTTGGTCTGGAAGGCAATGTCGTCGATGACGCCGATGATTTTGGAAATCTCTTCGGATGATTGCTCGATACCGCTCATGGCGCCGATTGCCTGTTCTACGATCACGTCGCTGCGGTTGGCATCGCCACTGATAGAGGATACCCGCTTGGCCGCTTCGGACGCACCATCCGCCGTCTGGCGCACGGCGACCGTCAGCTCGTCCAGCGCTGCGGAAGTTTCCTCCAGATTGGCGGCCTGACGCTCGGTGCGTTGTGACAACTCGTTGGACGCCTTGCGGATTTCATCCTTCGAGCCGCCAATATCGATGCTCTTGGCATTGACCTTTGCCATGGCGGCATCGAGTTGCGAAAGCGCCTCGTTAAAATTGTCGCGCAAGTCGGAATATCGCGAGCCGAGATCGGCACAGCGCACGGTCAGATCGCCCTGTGCCAGCTGCGCCAGCGCGTTGCCGATGGTGTTGACGACGCGGGCCTGAAGAGCTGCTTCGTCACGCTGCATATCGAGATTGGTTTGACGCTCGCTATCCAGTTGCAGCTGCTGTTCTTCCTGGTGACGCTGCATCGTGTGACGCTCTCGCACCTTGTCCTGCAGGGCCTTTGTGGCGTTTGCCATCAGGCCGATCTCATTCTTCATGCCGGTATGGGGAATGGGCAGATCGACATTCTCATTGGCCACTTCGCCCAAGGCCTTGTGGAGTTCTTCCAATGGTCTGGAAATGCCACGAATGACGATATAGGCGGCCAGCAGGCCAAGCAGGAAAACGCCGACGCCAACCGAAACCGCGTTGATGATGGTTGAGCGAACCTGAGCCTGGAGGTCATCGATATAGACGCCGGTTACCACAACCACCTGCCAAGGCTCGAATGCCATCGCATAGGAGCTCTTGAGAAAGTTGTCGCCTTCAGCGCCGGGCTTGGGGCCGTAAAAACTCGTTTCGCCGCCGCCAGCCCGCGCCAGCCGCACCAGTTCGTCACGATAGGCGAAACCCTGGCTATCCGGCTTTCCCTTGAAGCTCTGTCCAACGCGCTTCGGATCCGGGTGAAACAGCATTTTGACGTCATAGTCATAGCCGAACATATAGCCATCAGGCGTGTACTTCATGGATGCGACGATGGCGAAAGCCTGGGTCATGGCCTGTTCGCGGGTCAGCGTCCCGGCCTTTTCCTTGTCATAGAAAGATTGGAAGATGGAGATGGAAGACTGCACCTGCGTCCGCAGCATTCCATAGCGTTCCTCGTAAATCGCATTTACGGAGGATCTGATCTGAAAATAGGTCGCTACGGCAAAAGCCGCCATCAGCGCCACTACAAGCAGGATCAATTGGCGAGAAATGGGCATGTTCTTCATGGACGCTCACAGGGTCAAAGCACCGATGCCTGAAAGGCAGCAGTTGGGTTGATAACGCGTGGGGGGCAGCGCGCATGATGCGCCAGTAATGGTGCAATCATCGCACCGATATGTGAGATGAAGCTTTAGAAGGTTGAAGAATTGTTTAAATTTGAAAGTATCGGCGCGAATATTTGGAAAATTAATTGCAATAAGTCACTCTTGTAACGTTTATCTTCTATTATCGGTTGATTGGGTTGGTTATTGGGACTCCCGGTAGATAGATTTATCAGGCTCAGAGCGAGGGCCGCAACGCGGTTCCTTCGAAGCTTGGTGGCGTTGTGACTGCCGCCACGGGTGGAATTTCTCCAGCGGACTTATCTGCAACCGCCGATGTCGTCATCGTCGTATCGATCGTAGAAGGCTCCTCGGCGAGCTGCGGGGTGGTGTCCTGCACTGGCAACCATGCCGGATTGTTGCTGACATAGGTCACCGGAGATCCGCCCAGCCATGCTTCCTGGCGCACCAGCTGCTTCTTTCCATCCTTGTCCCGAACGGTAATATCCTGTGTGCCGAGCGCCAGCACTGGTGCTTTATCGGCTTTGACTGGAGAAGGGGCGGGCGGGCATTCGGCGCAGGAAATAGTTATGATGCTGTTATTGCCGGTCCGATTTCCGCTCACGATCTCGATAGACGACGCCATGGCTGGAAAACCCGCCAGCACGAACGCGACCGTCATCAAAACCTTGCCCATCCAAAACCCCCGTCGCTCGCGGCCTATCCGCTGCCAACGTCGAGAATCTTACGGTGACTTTCTTTCAATCCGGTCAGGAAGACTGGTAAATATTGAGCGAATTGCCAGTGTCGACTACTTGCCTTTTTCCCGGGCAACCGCCTGCCAGCCAATGTCGCTGCGGTTGAACCCGTTTTCCCACTGGACGTTACTTGCCAGTGCATAGGCGCGGCTCTGTGCCTCGCTGACTGTTTTGCCGATGGCGGTCACGTTCAGCACGCGTCCGCCCGTTGCCACCAGCTGGCCATCCTTGATGGCGGTGCCCGCATGGAACACCTTCGCCTCGTCGCTGGCTTCGGGAATGTGGTCGATGGGCGTGTTCTTGTCATATCCAGCCGGATAGCCCTTCGACGCCAGAACGACTGTCAGCGCAGCGTCGTCGCTCCATTCGGCCTTGATCTGGTCCAGCGTGCCGGTGGCTGTGGCGTAGAGCATGGGAAGCAGGTCGCTTTTCAGCCGCATCATCAGCACCTGGCATTCCGGATCGCCGAAGCGGACATTGTATTCTATCAGTTCTGGACCCTTGCGGGTGATCATGAGGCCTGCGAAGAAAACGCCGGAGAAAGCATGGCCATCCTGCGCCATACCGCGCATCGTCGGCCCAATGATCTCTCTCATGGTCCGCTCGACCATTTCCGGTGTCATAACCGGGGCGGGGGAATAGGCGCCCATGCCGCCGGTGTTGGGGCCGGTGTCGCCATCGCCAACGCGCTTGTGATCCTGCGCTGTTGCCAGTGCCAGAGCGGTCTTGCCGTCGCAAAGGCAGAAGAAGCTCGCTTCCTCACCGTCCAGAAACGCCTCAACGACAACTTCCGCGCCCGCTGAGCCGAAAGCGCCGTCGAAACAGTCGTCAATCGCCGCAATCGCCTCGTCCTGCGTCATCGCAACCGTCACACCCTTGCCAGCCGCCAGACCGTCGGCCTTGATGACGATGGGAGCCCCCTGTTCGCGCACATAGGCCTTGGCCGGTTCTGCAGCCCTGAAGCGTTGATAGGCGCCGGTCGGAATGTCGTAACGGGCGCAAAGGTCCTTGGTGAAACCCTTGGAGCCCTCCAGTTGAGCGGCAGCGCGCGACGGGCCGAAAGTGGCAATACCGGCATCGCGCAGGTCATCGGCAAGTCCTGCCACAAGCGGGGCTTCCGGACCGACGACGACGAAATCGATGGCGTTTTCTTTGGCAAAGTCGATGACGGCGCCGTGGTCTTCAACATCAAGCGAAACCAGTGTCGCATGTTCGGCAATGCCGGGGTTGCCGGGTGCTGCGAAAAGCTTTGTGAGGAGGGGAGACTGGGCGATTTTCCAAGCCAGCGCATGTTCGCGTCCGCCCGAACCGATCAACAGAACTTTCATGGTCAACACCCCTGCCATCTCGCGTTTTAACGTGTTGCTGGGGCGTTAAGGGCAGGGGGCGGAAAGGTCAAGAACAAAGCGCCCCACTTTAGCTTCTTTGTTGTTTGCCCCGCCACGGCAAGCAGCCACGTTTCTTCACGCAGGGCTTTTCTGTGGAACCGCCTAAGCTTCCTGTTGTCATGCCACAATCAGCATCTATGTTCGGGCAGATTTTTCAAAACAGTTTAGAGAACAAAATGTCCGCAGATAATGCCCGCCTTGCTCCGCTCATCGCTTCCGAAATCAATGCCCGTGCCGATCAGGTCAAGGCGGCGATAACGTTGCTGGACGAAGGTGCGACCGTTCCCTTCATCGCGCGCTATCGTAAGGAAGTTACCGGCGGGCTTGATGATACGCAGCTTCGCACGCTGGCGGAACGGCTGTCCTATCTGCGCGAACTCAACGCCCGTCGTGCATCCATCGTCGATTCCATCAATGGTCAGGGAAAGATGACCGATGAGCTGATGGTCAAGATCGTGTCGGCGACCACTAAGGCAGAACTCGAAGATCTCTATCTGCCCTACAAGCCGAAGCGCCGCACCCGTGCCGAGATTGCCCGCGAGCGCGGCCTTGGCCCACTGGCACAGGCCATCTGGGACAATCGCAGCGCCGACCCGGCCGCTCTTGCGCAGGCTTATGTCCAGGGTGACGTCGCAGATGTGAAGGCGGCATTGGAAGGCGCGCGAGATATTGTCGCCGAAACCATGACCGAGAATGCCGATCTGCTCGGTCGCCTGCGTGATTACATGCGCCACAATGCCACCTTCCGGGCCAAGGTGGTGGAGGGCAAGCAGGCAGCGGGCGAGAAGTTTTCCGACTATTTCGACCATTCCGAAAAATGGGCCACCGTTCCCGGCCATCGCGCTCTGGCCATGCTGCGTGGCTGGAACGAGGAAATCCTGACGCTGACCATCGACGTGGATGCGGATGATCCATCGCCCGTCAAACCCGCGCAGCGCACCATCGCCAGCGCCTTCGATATCCGCAGCGGCGGCCCGGCAGATGCGTGGCTGATGGAGGTCGCGGGCTGGACATGGCGCGTCAAGCTGTCCATGTCGCTCTCGCTTGATTTGATGCGGGAGCTTCGTGAACGGGCGGAGGAGGAGGCAATTCACGTCTTTGCCCGCAACCTCAAGGACCTCCTGCTGGCAGCGCCCGCCGGTTCGCGCGCCACCATGGGGCTCGATCCCGGCATCCGCACAGGCGTCAAGGTGGCGATTGTCGATGGCACCGGCAAGTTGCTGGAAACCACCACCGTCTATCCATTCCCGCCCAGGAACGATATTCGCGGCACGCAGGCGGAACTTGCCGGCCTTATCGCCAAGCACAAAGTCGAATTGATCTCCATTGGCAATGGCACGGGCAGTCGTGAAACGGAACGACTGGTTGCGGATATGCTCTCTCAATTGTCGGGCACCAAGCCCACCAAGGTCATCGTCTCGGAAGCTGGCGCGTCGATCTACTCCGCTTCAGCCAGTGCTGCGGCCGAGTTCCCCAATCTGGATGTCTCGCTGCGTGGCGCCGTTTCCATCGCAAGGCGTCTGCAGGACCCGCTGGCGGAACTGGTGAAAATCGAACCCAAGTCGATTGGCGTTGGCCAGTATCAGCACGATGTTGATCAGGGCAAGCTTTCACGCTCGCTGGATGCCGTGGTGGAAGATGCGGTGAACGCTGTCGGTGTTGACCTCAACACCGCGTCTGCGCCGCTGCTTGCCCGCGTTTCGGGACTTGGGGCCTCCATTGCCGATGCCATCGTGACGCACAGGGATCAGACAGGACCTTTCGCCAGCCGCAAGGAGCTTCTCAAGGTGCCACGCCTCGGCCAGCGCACCTTCGAGCAATGCGCAGGCTTTCTGCGCATTCCAAATGGCAAGGAGCCGCTGGACGCGTCTTCCGTGCACCCGGAAGCCTATGGTGTCGCCAAGAAGATCGTTGCCGCCTGCGGTCGCGACCTTCGCTCGGTCATGGGCGACAGTGCGGCATTGAAGTCGCTGGACCCAAAGCAGTTCATCGATGAGCAATTCGGTTTGCCGACCGTAAAAGACATCATTGCCGAACTGGAGAAGCCGGGCAGAGACCCGCGTCCAAGCTTCAAGACAGCGACCTTTGCCGATGGTGTGGACGAGATTACCGACCTCAAGCCCGGAATGCTTCTGGAAGGAACGGTCACGAACGTTGCCGCTTTCGGTGCCTTTGTGGATATCGGCGTGCATCAGGACGGGCTGGTCCATGTGTCGCAACTGGCCGATCGCTTTGTCAAAGACCCGCATGAGGTGGTGAAGGCGGGCGATGTGGTGAAGGTGCGTGTTGTCGAGGTAGACGTGAAGCGAAAGCGCATTGGCCTCACCATGCGCAAGGATGGCGGCGAGGCCGCACCGGCGCCGATGCGCGAAAAAGGAAATGCCACTGCAATGCGGCACGCTTCGGCCAAACCCCAGGCCCGCAACGAGGGGTCGCAAAGCGGGGGTGCTCTGGCAGCAGCACTGGCCGAAGCAATGAAGAAACGCTGATCGCAGGTTGTATCGACGCCTCCGCCAAGCTGGAGGCGTCGCGCTAGATTTTGAAATCGTTCAATTTTTTTGAAAACCATGCCGCTTGAAACTTTGTTTGAAAGCGATAGCTTAAGTCTCGATCGATAAGTGAGACTTAGCTTGTTGGGAGGTGGAATGGCCTCGTCTCTGCATGGTTTGCTTGGCAAAATAGTCAAAACCGGAAATCTGGTCGTCACCGGTCCCGGTGGGTTGCATGTCTTTGGCGACGGCACCGGCGAGCGCGTCGCGCTCAATTTTACTGACGAGGAGGCGATGGACGACATCGCCAGGGACCCCGCTCTCAGGCTTGCCGAAATCTACATGGAAGGGCGAATGGCTGTCGTAGAGGGTGACATCTATGATTTTCTGGCGCTCATCAAAAAGAACACGTTGAGCGAAGCGCTCACCTTCGGAATGATCTGGCGCGGCATGGCGCGCATCATCGCCGCACGGATCAGGATGCATCTGCCCGTCAACCACAACAAGGACAATGTCTCCCACCACTACGATCTCAGCGCCAAGCTTTTCGATCTGTTTCTGGATGAAGACTGGCAATATTCCTGCGCCTACTTCAACCCGCCGGGAATAAGCCTTTATGAGGCACAGGTAGCCAAGAAGCGCCATATTGCCGCAAAGCTGATGCCGCAACGCGGTCAGCGCATCCTTGAAATAGGTTCGGGATGGGGTGGCATGGCCATGTATCTTGCCGAAAGCTCGGATGTCGATGTTACCGGCATCACGTTGAGCGAGGAGCAGCTGCGCGTTTCCCGCGACAGGGCAGGCAAGCGCGGACTGGGTGACAAGCTGCGTTTCGAGCTTCAGGATTACCGCCATCTTCCCGCTTCAAGCAAGTATGATCGCATCGTTTCCGTAGGCATGTTCGAGCATGTCGGGCCGACCCATTACCGCGAATATTTCCAGAAGGCGGCGCAATTGCTGGATGAGGATGGTGTCATGGTGCTTCACTCCATCGGCCAGCCCAGCCCTCCGCTTGCGACCAATCCCTTCATCGAAAAATATATTTTCCCCGGCGGTTATATTCCCGCCCTCTCGGAAGTGCTGCCCGCAGTGGAAAAGAGCGGCCTGCTGGTTCGCGATATAGAAATTCTTCCGATGCACTATGCCCATACCCTGCGCGAGTGGCGCAAACGTTTCGTCGCCAACAGGGCGGAGGCCATCGGGCTCTATGACGAACGGTTCTTCCGCATGTGGGAGTTCTACCTTGCCGGTTCGGAAATGGCCTTCACCCATGAAAATTTTCACGTCTTCCAGCTTCAGCTGACCAAACGCGGCGGCGTCGTGCCCGATAACCGGGACTATATTACCGCCAATGAGGCAAGGCTGCTGGAGTTCGAGAGAACGCGACCACCGCTTGAAAAGGTGAGTTTCTAACAGGGGCGCAAGCCCGCAGTTTTATTGTTTCTGGCTGCCAAGGCGTTTGGTTTAGGCCTTGAAATTGCGCGCCTGTGCTTTTGCTTGACGCTTCGTAAATGTCGAGCGTAGAACGCTTGCATGGTTGACCAAAGCGATCTTTCCGGCCGCGTTTCAGACGCGCCATCCAACAACTGGGTCTATCGGGTATTGCCGAGAAGCCTCTGGCCTTACGCGCAGCTGGCCCGGTGGGATCGTCCCATCGGCTGGGAACTGCTGATGTGGCCGTGCTTCTGGTCTGCGGCCATGGCGTCGAATGCGGCGCTGGCTCAAGGCACATTTTCCTGGGTCACTCTGGCCTTTCACCTGTTCCTCTTCTTTGCCGGTGCCGTGGCCATGCGTGGGGCCGGTTGCACCTACAATGATCTTGTGGATCACAAGATCGACATGGCGGTTGCCAGAACGCGCTCCAGACCTTTGCCATCCGGCAGGGTCAGCCGCAAACAGGCGAAGATCTTCATCGTCCTTCAGGCGCTCGCCGGGCTCGTCGTTCTGCTGTGCTTCAACGGGTTCGCCATCATCGTCGGCCTGTCATCGCTTGTCTTTGTGGCGATCTATCCCTTCGCCAAACGCTTTACCCACTGGCCGCAGTTCTTTCTGGGGCTTGCCTTTTCATGGGGAGCCCTGATGGGTTGGGCGGGCCAGTTCGCAGCCCTGTCGCTTGCCCCATTGCTGCTCTACATCGGCGCGATTGCCTGGACCATCGGTTACGACACGATCTACGCCCATCAGGACAAGGAGGACGATGTGACGGTCGGCATCGGCTCGACCGCGCTTCTGTTCGCAGACCGGACCCATGGCTGGTTGATCGGCCTTTACGGTGCCGCACTCCTCTTCATTTTCCTGGCATTTCTAACCGCCGGGGTCAGCTGGCCTGGCTATCTCGGCCTTGCTGCTTCCGCCGTTCTCCTGGTGCGGCAGGTCATGGTGCTTGATATCAACAATGTCGAGCAGTGTCTGGCACTGTTCAAATCCAACAACCGGGTCGGATTGTTGATTTTCTGCGGGCTGCTCCTGCCGCTCATCATCGCTTGAAACTGAAAAACCCGGCGGCGTTTTGCAACGCGCCGGGTTCTTGATGACTGGCAGCGGCTGTCTATCAGCTGCGAGCGATGATTTCCTTGCCCTGAATGCGCATGGTCATGCCCAGCGAACCGGTGCTGCGGCGCACGAGGAAGCGTGGGCGACGCTCGGCAAAGTAGGAATGACGACGACGGGCGCGGGTGGCCTTGGTCCGCACATGTCCAAGATGGTCTTCCAGAGGGCGCGCAACGCCGTCGGCTTCGACCATCAGCATTGGAATACGGTATGCTTCAGACCAGCTGCGCCAATCAGCCGCGATGTCGCAAAGGTCGTGCGCCACCAGCAGCGGAATGCAAAGGTCGGGATCGTCGTGATGCAGTTCGAGCGTCACGGTAACGCGGCCATCACCATGGTCGATGGCGCGGGCAGCAACACCCTTGAAGGCGCGGGCCGGCAGCGCGAAAGAAAGCGGAAGGCCGCTGGAATTCAAAACCTTGCGAAGAACTGCGCCGCGCTCATCGAGCGTGATAGCGACATCGGCTGAACCCTTGTCCTTGCCATAGGTGAGCTGCTGCGGAAACCGTGTAGGGTCAAGCCGGAGAGTAGCGCCTGCCCATTCGGGCTTCAGAACAGTGTTGGTCATATCATGCTATCCTTGTTTTACCTGAGAGCCGTTTCATGGCCTCGTCCGGGACTTTTCGTCCTCTGATAGGGAGAAGATAGCGGCGGCATCTTCGAGACAGCTTAAAAATCGAGGTTAAGAAAACTTTGCATTCCCAAATGGTTAGCAAAAAGCAGCCTGACAGGGTTTCAAATTCCTGAATTGACACGCGTGCCGGTTTGCCACCGGTTGTGCCAGCATCAGTTCCATCAAAAATGCAAGTTTGCCGAATGCCCGCTCGTTGCCCCCGCGCAGGTCACCCCTGAAACCAGCTTGCGCAGGGGAAAGCGCGTTGACAACAGCAAAATACGCGAAAGCCAAAAATGGGCGGGGATTAGGTCGATTTGACCCCTGCCTGCTCTTCGCGAACAACCGAAGCGCGTGGCTGAACCACGCACCGAATCCGCACAGACAGGCTCTTTTCGGATTAGATCTTTACGACCTTGCCGGGGTTCATGACGCCCGCAGGGTCAAATGCTGTCTTGATCCGACGCATCAGTTCCATTTCGATACCCGGACGAATATCGGCAAGCTCGTCACGTTTTAACTGTCCGATGCCGTGTTCGGCAGAAATCGAGCCACCTTGGGCAAGAACGATTCCGTGGACGATGTGGTTGATCTCGCGCCAGCGGGCGATGAAGTCTGCCTTATCGGCCCCGACCGGCTGGGAAATATTGTAATGAATGTTTCCATCGCCCAGATGGCCGAAGGCGCAGATGCGCGCGCCGGGAATGGCATTAAGGACGCCAGCCTCCGCCTGTGCCATGAAATCCGGGATTTTCGATACGGGAACGGAGACGTCGTGCTTGATGGAGCCGCCTTCCGGCTTCTGCGCATCCGACATGCTTTCGCGCATGTGCCAGAGCGCCTGACGCTGTGCCTCGGATGAGGCGATGACCGCGTCCTGTACGATCCCCGCCTCGAACCCCTGTTCCAGCAAGGTTTCGATCATCGTCTGCGCAGTCTCGGCGGTATCCGAAGTGGAGATGTCGATCAGCGCATACCACGGGTGCGGTGTCTCCAGTGGATCGCGAACGCCGGGAATGTGCCTGGCGGTAAATTCTATGCCGATGCGCGGCATCAGTTCAAAGCCTGTCAAGGCCGCACCGCACAGTGTCGAGGCACGCTCGAACAGCGTCAACGCATCGTCAGGAGAATTCAGTCCGGCAAAGGCCACCTGATGGCCCTTCGGCTTTGGGAAAAGTTTCAGCACCGCGCCGGTGATGACGCCAAGCGTGCCTTCCGAACCGATGAAGAGATCGCGCAAATCGTAACCCGTATTGTCCTTCTTCAACCGACGAAGGCCGTTCCAGATTTCACCGGTCGGCAAGACGACCTCAAGACCAAGGCACAATTGCCGCATATTGCCATAGGCCAGAACGGCGGTGCCACCGGCATTGGTGGCAAGATTGCCGCCGATGCGGCAAGAGCCCTGCGACCCGAGCGAAAGGGGAAACATGCGCTCAACCTTGTCGGCGGCCTCATGCACGGTATCGAGGATGCAGCCGCCATCCACCACGATGATATTGGCCACGGGATCGATATCGCGAACGGCGTTCATCCGCTCCAGCGACAGTATAATATCATTGCCATCGCTGCGGGGTGTCTGGCCGCCGACAAGCCCGGTATTGCCGGTCTGCGGCACGATGGCGGTTCCCGTTTCGCTGGCGAGCGTCATGATCGCAGAAACTTCCTGCGTCGAGGCGGGTTTCAGCAGCAGGGACGAGGAGCCCTTATAAAGACCGCGATTTTCGACCAGATGGGGTGCCAGACCGGCCTCGTCACGTACGGCGTTCCTGTCTCCCACGATGGATACGAAGCGCTGGATCAGATCGTGTGGCAGGGCATTCGTCGTCATGATGATCCTCGTGGCAGGTTGTCAGGGTCTGGGCGCGGCGGCTCGCGCCAGCCTGTCGTTGATGGCTTCGCCCAAACCGTGATGGGGAATGGGAGTGATGGCAATGCTGTGGGCGCCGCTTGCGTCAGCAGTCTTCATGGCGTCAAAGAGGCGGCTTGCTGCCTCCACCAGATCGCCCGATCGACTGAGCTCGATGATGACCGCAGCACTCTCCTGACCCGAAATGTCGGCGTCGCCAAAGCGAAGCAGCGCTTCGCCTGCCTCAAGAGAAACGGCGTTCAGGCGAACCGCTGCCGTTGGGGCATAGTGAGATGCCAGCATTCCCGGCGCTTCGATTGCAGCAGAAGCCTTCTCAGGACGCATCAACGGAACGTCGATAACCCGTTCGATCTCTTCGGCGACGATCCCGCCGGGACGCAACAGCCGCGCGGTCCCGTCTGCCTCGATCTTTACGATGGTGGATTCGACGCCAACAGGCGATGCGCCGCCATCCAGGATGAGCTCGATCCGGTCGCCCAGATCGGCCTCGACATGGGCGGCGCTGGTCGAGCTGATCTTGCCAGAACTGTTGGCGCTGGGGGCTGCAAGCGGCTTGCCGAAAGCGTTGATCAGCTCCGCGGCAAAGCCTTCGGGGATGCGAATGCCAGCGGTGTCGAGACCAGCGGTCGCGAGTGAATGGATCGGGCTTTCGGCTTTCAGCGGCAGAATAAGTGTGAGCGGCCCCGGCCAAAAGGCATCCGCCAGCCTGCGAGAAAGCGCATCGAAGGTCACATGCTCTTCTGCCATGGCAAGGCTAGCCATATGGCAGATCAACGGGTTGAACTGCGGTCGGCCCTTGGTTTCATAGATGCGGGCAATGGCAACCGGGTTTGTCGCGTCTGCGGCAAGTCCATAGACGGTTTCCGTCGGTATCGCGACGGGATGGCCGGAGGCGAGGACGCTTACACCCTCGCGAAGGGCCATGTCCCTGTCTTCTTCGATGTTAATCTGACGCGCCATGAATGCTGCACCTTAAGGGGCGCGTCGCCTTGAAAAGCGCCGCACGGTTTTGCGCGGCATTCTTTAGAGGTATTCCGGCGGATTGGAAAGCCGTTTGCCGTGACGGGCTAGAGCGACTGGATGAATTTGCGCATTTCATTTGAGCGGGTGCCCAGCATCAGGACGTTCTTGAGCGCAACTTTTGGATCGCTCGTGCGAAACAGCAGGCCGTCACGATGGATCGCCTTGTTGATCTGCACCGTCTTGTCGCCCGCCATATCCATGGCAATTGCGAAATACATGCGTGACTGGCGCTGATCGATGTTTTCGAAGAAATTCTCGTCGCCACACAGTTCAGAGAAGAAATTGGCGAAATAGAATGAGAACAGCACCGGTGTACGGGCGTCGAAACTGGTCCGCGATGCCGTTACGTGGCAGTAACCCAGATGAGGGCTGGCTTCGATCGTGCGATGAAACACCATCTTCGGAAAGCGGATGGATTTGTGAAAGGAATCAAGCCGGGAATGGGTGATTTCCCCGGCTGCCTGCAGCTTTCGACCGGTAATGGCCGCGACTTCTTCATGGGAGAGATATCGCGGCTCCTTGGGAACCCATTTTTCTTCGTAGCGGGCAATCTTGCCGGTGCGCAGGAAGTCGGAATGGGCGGTTTTGGTGCGCGCGGGGGCAGCCTTGGCAGCTTTCGCATCAAAGTAGCGGATTTGCGTACCTTTCTCCATCGGAGAACTCCCATTGGCAATCCACATATTTTTAAGGGATGGGCGTTAATTTTGTCTTTCCGGGCAAACCGGTAAGTCCCGGCTTTGCGACGTGCCAGACTGTGTCGTATTGCGACGCATTTTAACGTGAATATCGACGCAAAACACTGTTTTCGATAGGAAATATCGTCCCAAAACAGCCTTTCGGCATGTCGCAAATTGTCGCCAATGCGGAAGCTAATGTCGCTCCATGTGGTGCTGCGAAGCGGCACGAATGATTAGATAAATCCCATGACGCGGGATATGCATGGAGGCGACCGCGATTTTTCGAGGACATGGCCATGGATTTGCGTGAAACCGTATTGCGCCAACTGAAAAACCGTCGTGAAGGCTTCACCCTGGAGCAGCCTTTCTACGTGGATCAGGATTACTTCCAGCTCGATATGGAGAATATCTGGTACCGCGACTGGCTTTTCGTTGCCCATGATTGCGAAGTTCCAAAGGCTGGCACCTATCTCACAGTCCAGATCGGCGATTACGCCGTCGTCATCGTCCGCGGCAAGGATGGCGTCATTCGAGCCTTCCACAATTCCTGTCGCCACCGTGGCTCACGGGTCTGCACCACGCACAAGGGTCAATCGGCGCGGCTGGTCTGTCCCTACCATCAATGGACCTATGATCTGGATGGCAAGCTCCTGTTTGCCCGCCATATGGGCGAGGAGTTCAACAAGGATGATTTTGGCCTGAAGCCGATCGCCTGCGAAACGGTTGCGGGATATGTCTTCATCTGTCTGGCAGAGCAGCCTCTGGATTTCGCGCCGGTGCGCGCCGAAATCGAATCCTACATGGCGCCACACCGTGTTTGGGAAGCCAAGGTGGCGCATGAAAGCACCATCATCGAAAAAGGTAACTGGAAGCTGGTCTGGGAAAACAACCGGGAATGCTACCACTGCGCTGCCAACCATCCCGAGCTTTGCCGCACCTATCCGGAAAATCCCAGCGTGACCGGCACGGATGGCGGTGCCAGCGATCCGGAAATCGGCGGCCATTGGGCCCGCTGCGAAGCCGCCGGTCTACCCAGCCGCTTCAAGATCGACCCCAAGGGCCAGTTCCGGGTGGCGCGTATGCCACTCATCGGGGATGCTGAAAGTTACACCATGTCGGGCAAGCGCGCCGTGCGTCGTCCGCTGTCGGATGATGTCACGATCGACCACATCGGTACGCTGCTTCTGTTCCATTATCCCACCACCTGGAACCATTTCCTTGGCGACCACCTGATCTCTTTCCGCGTGCTGCCGCTCGGGCCGCAGGAAACGCAGGTCACGACGAAATGGCTAGTGCATAAGGACGCGGTGGAAGGTGTCGACTACGACATCGAGAACCTGACCCACGTCTGGAACGAGACCAATGATCAGGACAGGCGCATCGTGGAAGAGAATGCATTCGGCATTCGCTCGCCTGCCTATGAGCCGGGGCCTTATTCCATGGAAGACGAAGGTGGCGTCATGCAGTTCGTGAACTGGTATTCCGATTTCATGATAGACCGGCTGTCCGGTGATCGGCAAAAACTCTCGGCGGTCGCATGACCGCGACGAACATGGTGACGACATACAAGCATATCGATGAGATGAAGCCGTGGAGCGACAAGCTTCACCTGCTGGAATGTATCTCGGTAACGCCCGAAACACCTGACGTCATGACCTTCCTTTTTCGTTCGGAAGGTCCCAACTGGTTTCGATATCTCCCCGGGCAGTTCGTCACGCTTGAGCTGCCGGTAGGGCCGGAGCCGCTGTTTCGCACCTACACGCTTTCGTCCAGCCCCTCGCGGCCCTATGCGCTTGCCGTTACCGTCAAGGCGCAGGCCAACAGCATCGGCACCCGCTGGATGTTCGACAATCTCAAACCCGGAACCAGAATACGGGCGCTGGGGCCACTTGGCGATTTTTCCTATGTTCGCCACCCCGGCGACAAGTATCTGTTCATTTCGGCAGGCTCCGGCGTCACGCCCATGATGTCAATGGTGCGCGACATGAGCGACCGCGCGCCGCAGAGCGATATTTCCTTCATCAACTGCTCGCGCTCACCGTCCGACATCGTGTTCCGCCATGAGCTTGAATATCTCGCCCGCTTCATGCCCAACCTGTCGCTCGGTTTCATCGTTGAAAATTGCGGCCGCACCGACCTCTGGTCAGGTCTGAAAGGCATGGTCGACAAGGCGAAGATCGCGCTCCTCTCCCATGATTTCATGGATCGCACCGTATTCTGCTGCGGGCCTGAACCCTTCATGGCGGCCGTTCGCTCGATGCTGGAAGCCTCCGGCTTCGACATGGCGCGTTACCATCAGGAAAGCTTTGCTCCATCCGCGCCCGTTGTTGTCGGCCCCAGCGACGTCCCTGACGATGGGGAAGTGCTGGCCAGGATAGGCTTCACCTTGTCCGGCAAGGAGGTGCCATGCCAGTCCGGCCAGACAATCCTGATGACGGCGCGTGCAGCGGGCGTTCGGATCGGTGCGGCCTGTGAGTCCGGCATATGCGGCACCTGCCGCGTGCTCAAGCTGTCCGGCGAAGTAGAAATGAACCACAATGGCGGCATTCTCGATGAGGATATTGAAGAGGGATACATCCTCGCCTGTTGTTCAAGACCGCTGACGGACGTCCAGGTCGAGGCCTGAATATAGTCAGCCAATCTCGCCAATGGAACCAATATGGAGTTTTCCCGTTATTTGACCATCGAAGCGCGGTCTTAACGCGTAGTGTCATAACACGGAGAATATTCATGCTGAATTTGCGAAAGACGAGCGTTGCGACAGCTCTGATCATGGTGTTGACGAGCTTTACGCCGTCTCAGGCATTTCAGGTTCCTGTCCCGATGCAGAAGCCTGCACAGGCTTCGACCCAGGATGTCGTCCAGGTACAGTACCGCGATGGCACGCGTCGCATCTACCGCGACCGCCATCACCGTTTTGACCGCCGCGACTATCGTCGTTCGGACCGTCAGGGCTACTACAATGGCCATCGTGGCTACCGCGAATACCGTCGCGGCTACCGCCAGCACAATGGTTTCTGGTTCCCGCTTGCAGCCTTCGCGACAGGTGCAATCATCGGCGGTGCAGCCTCTCAGGCTCGTCCTTCCTATGGCAGCAATCACCAGCAGTGGTGTGCGAGCCGTTACCGGTCTTACCGCGCCTCTGACAACACATTCCAGCCTAACAATGGCCCGCGCAGACAGTGCGTTTCCCCATAACATATAGGCCCAACATAAAAGCCCGGCGGATGTCGGGCTTTTACTGTTTTATTTATCGTGAAGCCATCAAGTGACTGTGAACACATTGTTAATGCTGGGTTCAGCTACCGGTCAATAAGCTGAATAACATATAAATACTCCTGCGTGAGCGGGTAAGAATACCAAGAAGAACGTCGTTATTCACAATGAGCCGGAAACATGTCCGGCCGTGGATGGAGGAAATGAGATGCAGAATTCGATGAAAATCCTTTGGGCCGCCGGCTTTTCGCTTTTAGCGGCGGTTGGCTCGGTAGTGCCTGCGCAGGCAATGCCCGTTATTGCTGCTCCAGCCGCAGCCGCAAACGCCGAAAACGGTGTCGTCAACGTTCAGTACTGGCGCGACCGCGGATACTATCGTGACCACCGCCCCGGCTACTATCGTGGCCACCGTGGTTACCGCGACTATCGTCCCGGTTATCGCAACCATAATGGCTACTGGTTCCCGCTGGCAGCATTCGGTGCGGGCGCGATCATTGGTGGTGCCTTGGCCCAGCCGCGCGAAGTGTATCGTCCGGTACCTGAATATCGCCCACGCCCGGTCTACCGCGCAGCGCCCCGCGCTGGCATGAGCCAGGCTCACACGAACTGGTGCTTTGGTCGCTATCGTTCTTACGATGCCTATAGCAACACGTTCCAGCCCTATAACGGCCCACGTCAGACGTGCTATTCGCCTTACGGCTGATGCCTTGAAGCTCAGAAGTATAAATGCCGCCCGGCTCCATCCGGGCGGCGTTTTGCTGTCTAGAGCGTTCCCGTGAAGACGGGTTCGCCTTCAACACTCTATCTGTTTGTTTTTACGCAACTCCTGGCGCAAAACCGGTTCCCACTTTTGCTGGAATGGCTCTAGAGGATGCCGACGCGCCGCAGGATGACCCAGGCAAACAGGATGGATGCGACGATGAAGCTGGCCGCATAGATCGTCCCGCTGGAACCTTCGGTAAAGGGCAGGGCGGCTGTATTCATGCCGAAAAAACCTGTCACCAGCGTTGGCGGCAGCAGGAAGGCCGTCATCAACGACAGGATATAGAGGTGGCGGTTGGTTTCCGAAGACAGTTTGGAGTCCACTTCTTCATGCAGAAGGCGGGCTCTTTCCTGAAGCGCGTAGACATCGTGATCGATGGCTTCAAGACGGCCTGTCAGACGAGCCGCGATTTCTTCGAATCCGAACGGCATCTCCTCTTCATCTGCGGCAGATGCGCGGCGCATCAGCGTCAAGACAGTGCGCAGGTGACGATGCAGCCTCACAACGGTGCGGCGCACTGGCGCGAGCCGCCGTCGTTCGTCGCGGGGAGCAGCGTCGTAGACGAAGTCCTCGATTGCATTCAACTCTTCCGTCGTTTCCATGACGAGCGCAATCAGGCTGCGTTGAAACTCTGCAACCAGCCCTTCGAACACGTGAGACGGCGTAGAATATCGCTTCGGGTTCTTGTCTATGGCAGCGCGCAACCGGTCTACAGATCGCAGCGGCTGAAGCCGCGTGGTAATGATGTAGCGCTCCCCCAGCGCAAAATGCAGCCAGCCGATATCGCGGGTCTCCTGGTCGAACTCCCGCTGGAAATCGACGAGCGTGCCGTAAAGAGCGCCATCGTCCACTACGATCGAGGGGTGGGTCTCATGCGTGGTCAGATTGCCTTTGATACCGTCATCCAGCCCCGGCATGTTTTCAAGGAAACTGGCGACGCGGCTGTCGGCCAGATTGAGATGCAGCCAGAAGAACCCGTCATCGAGATGCAGGTCCGCAAGCTTCAGATCGGCAGGCAACCGCCTGCAGGGCTCAATGCCAGGGCGGAAGTGGTAGGCCCAGACAAGGCCGGGGATGGCGGGGTGGGGAATATCCATGGGCACTGATCCTGAAAAGGCGATCGTGGCAGTCCGTAAGCAAGCCTGACTGTCGCGACCAGACATGCAGAACAGAGTTTTGTGACAGTTTGATTACAGACGGGCGAATGGCGCATTGCGCCAGCGCAAAGACAGTCTATCCGCCAGCGAGACGGCGTGCGAGACAATTTTTCAAATTGACGTTTACGTAAAAATCATTTAGCCCCGAAGTTCATCGCAATGCAGGCAGACGCTTCGGGAGGAGGCAGGATGTATACCGCACCGGTCGACGATATCGCTTTTACGCTGAAACATGTGGCAGGTCTCAAGGATGCGTTGGACAAAGGTGCATTCGGGGATTTGAGCGAAGACATTGTGGATGCGATCCTTCACGAAGCCGGTCGTTTCGCCAGTGATGAAGTCGCCCCTCTGGCCGAAATCGGGGACAAGCAGGGTTCCACCATCGTGGACGGCGCGGTGCGCACGCCCGATGGCTGGGCAGATCTTTACCGTCGCTGGGCCGAAGGCGGCTGGAACGGGCTGACGGCGCCGGAGGAGTTTGGCGGGCAGGCTCTGCCACATCTCCTCAACGTGGCTGCGCTGGAAATGTGGAATTCCGGCTCCATGGCCTTTGCGCTTTGCCCCACCTTGACCATGGGGGCCGTCGAAGCCGTGGCAAAGCATGGCAGCGACGAACTCAAATCCATTTATCTTGAGAAACTCGTCTCCGGCACATGGACCGGCACGATGAACCTGACCGAGCCGCAGGCCGGTTCTGATCTGGCCGCCTTGAAGGCCCGTGCGGAACGTGCCGCAGATGGCAGCTACAGAATCTTTGGCCAGAAAATCTACATCACCTGGGGCGAGCATGATGCGGCAGAAAACATCATCCACCTGGTGCTCGCGCGCCTGCCGGATGCGCCTGCAGGCACACGCGGCATATCTCTCTTTCTGGTGCCGAAGTTCATTCCGGACGAGGCAGGCAAACCGGGCGAGCGCAATGACCTATTCTGCCACTCGCTCGAACATAAGCTCGGCATTCACGGTTCTCCCACCTGCACCATGATCTTCGGCGATGGCCGTCACGGTCGCGAAAAGGGTGCGATAGGTTGGCTCGTCGGCGAGGAAAACAAGGGCCTGGCCTGCATGTTCACGATGATGAACAACGCCCGCCTGGCCGTCGGAATGCAGGGTGTCGCCATCTGCGAAGCCGCAACGCAAAAGGCAGTTGCCTATGCCAAAGAGCGTACGCAGGGCAAGGCGCCCGGTAGCGCAGCCACGGGCATGAGCCCGATCATCGAGCATCCCGATATTGCCAGAACGCTGCTGACCATGAAGGCGCTCACTCAAGGGTCGCGCGCGATTGCCTTTTCCTGCGCCCACGCCATCGACATGAGCCATGCCGCAACAGAGGTTTCGGACAGGAAGTTCTGGCAGGAGCGGGCAGCCCTTCTCACGCCAGTTGCCAAATCCTTCGCCACAGATGCGGGGGTGGATGTGGCCTCTCTTGGCATTCAGGTGCATGGCGGCATGGGTTTCATCGAGGAGACCGGTGCAGCACGCTATCTGCGTGATGCCCGCATCGCGCCCATTTATGAAGGCACCAACGGCATTCAGGCCATCGACCTCGTCACCCGCAAACTGCCATTGTCTGATGGTGCGCAGGTGCGCGGGCTGATCGGTGAACTGAAGGCGCTCGCGCAGGCGGTACACGCTTCCAACACTCCGGAACTGGGAGAGACAGGACGCTATCTGGACCGCAGCCTTGCTGATCTGGAAGAGACAACGGAATGGCTGCTGGCCGCGCTCGCAAAAGGTGAAACAGCCGCAGCCCTGGCCGGGGCAACGCCCTATCAGCGACTGTTCGGGCTGGCGCTCACTGGTGCCTATCTGGCCAAGGGCGCGCTTGCGTCGGTCGATGACGGGCAGGGGCCGAGCCGCACGGCGCTTTGCCGCTTCGCCGCCGAAAATCTTCTGGCAGAGACGACCGCGCTCAAGGATCGTGTCATGTCAGGTGCTGCGAGCCTTGAAGCGGCCCGCATCCTGTTGGGTTGAGGAGTTTCCATGTCCACCGACCATATCCTTCTGGAACGTCTTGAAACCGCACCCGGCGTGCAGATCATCCGCTTCAACCGGCCTGACAAGAAGAATGCCATCACGGATGCGATGTATCGCGCCATGATCGAGGCTCTTGGCGCCGCAGACGCGGACGCTGATATCCGCGTCATCGCCTTTCTCGGGTCTCCCGGCTGTTTTTCAGCGGGCAATGACATGGCCGATTTCATGGCCTTTGCCATGTCCGGCGGCAAGGGAAGGCTCGCTGCAGGCGATTTCCTCCACGCGCTTGTCGGCGTACAGAAACCCATCGTCTCTGGTGTCGATGGCCTTGCCATCGGCATCGGCACGACGCTGAACCTCCACTGCGACCTGACGGTGGCCTCAAGCCGCAGCCTGTTCAAAACGCCTTTCGTGGATCTGGCGCTGGTGCCTGAAGCCGCATCCAGCCTGCTGGTGCCGCGTATCATGGGCCACCAGCGCGCCTTCGCTCTGTTGGCGGCAGGGGAAGGCTTCTCGGCCGATCAGGCGCAACAGGCCGGTTTGATCTGGAAGGTCGTGCCCGAGACCGAGGTTGAGGCGGAAACATTGAAGATCGCCGCGATGCTGGCGGCAAAACCGCCACAGGCGCTGAAGATTGCCCGGGATCTGCTGCGTGGCGATAGCGCGGATATCCGCGCGAGGATCGATGCGGAAATCATCCACTTCGCGGCGCAGCTGCAAAGTGCGGAAGCAAGGGCAGCCTTCGAGGCGTTCATGCGGCGTTAAGCCTCGTTGGTGAAAACTGACGGCCTTTACGAAACTGGAAGGGATGAGACATATTCCTGAACGGTATCGATCATCTCCTGAGAAAGCCGCCACAATGCGCATCATCGTCTTTGCAATGCTTGCCGCCATGTCTGTTTCCAACATTGCGGAAGCCGCAAGTCTTCAGTCTCCATGGGCGTCGCATCCAGCGCAAAGCGATGTGGTGGAAATTCAGAATTTCAACAGCCAGGCCGGCCCATCCAACCGCAGAAACAACCACGAGCGCCGTCGTCCAGGTTTCGTCTGCGTGGTAACCCCGCCCGATAGCGCCAATCGCTCGCGCCCCTATGTCTGCCCCGCGCAAACGGGTCGGGTTGGCGGCCGCTGCCGGTGCAACGGCGTGGTGGGGAATGGCAATATCGATACGGCATGGTAGCCGTCCGCTCGTAACGGCAAGGCTTATAACGGGAAGCGACGGCTTCCCGTTTTATTTTTCCAATGTTGCGACCGCTTCCACATGCGGCGACCATAAGAATTGATCGATGGGCGTGACGCTGGTGACCCGGTAGCCACCTTCGATCAGAATGGCGAGATCGCGCGCAAGCGAAAGTGGATTGCAGCTGACGGCGACGATCTTCTTCACGCCGCTGCGGGCAAGCTCCTTGCACTGCGCTTCCGCACCCGCACGTGGCGGATCGAAGACGACGGCGTCGAAGTTCTTGAGTTCCTTGATGATCAGCGGATGGCGGAAAAGGTCACGCTTCTCGATGGTAACAGGCTTGAGGCCCTGCGTGTTACGCGCCGCCAGATCCAGCGCCTTCAAAGGCTTGTCTTCCGCTTCCACCGCATGAACCTTGCCCAGCCGGGCCAGCCGCAGCGCAAATGTGCCGGAGCCGCAGAACAGATCGGCGATGCGCTTGGACTTGCCGACATGCGCCAAGACCAGCCGCGCCATGGCATCTTCCGCCTGCTTGGTGGCCTGGGCAAACCCGCCTGAAGGCGGAGAGATTGCGATCCCGTCGAATTCGATCATCGGCTTTTGCGGCTCGATCAGAATTTCCCCTGAAATCGACACGCGAGCAATACCGCGCATGGACAGGACAATTTCGGTCACGGTCCGGCGTTGCTTGTCATTGACAGCCTTGAGGCCCTCGAAGGAGATATCGAGGCCCGACAGGGTCTCCATCACGGCAATGCGGAATGGTTCGGCATTGCCGGCGAGCGGCAGGCCGATGGCGCGGATGGCGTCAAGCCGCGACACGATCCCGTCCGAGCTGACGGGACATTCCTCGATGGCCACGATGTGATGGCTGTTGGCCTGGCTAAAGCCCAGCAGCAAGCCTTTTTCCGTTTTGCGGGCGGTAAAGACGACACGACGCCTTTCGCCCGGTCGACACTGAACGAGTGCGCCGACCTCCACATCCAGTCCTTTGGATTTCATCGCAGCGACAACGAGGCTGCGTTTGAAAACGTGATAGGGCTCGTCAGCCATATGCTGAAGCGAACAGCCACCGCATGTGCCGTTCTTTCCATCTGGTCCGAAATGGCGACAGGCGGGTTCGCGTCGCTCCGGTGCCGGTTCGGCAATGGACATGACCGTGCCCTGGTCCTTGATACGGGCAATCGCCACCGTTTCACCGGGCAATGCGAAGGGCACGTAAACCGTGCCATCGGGACAGTGCGCGATGCCGTCGCCCTGCGCGCCCAGACTTTGAATCTTGACGGTCTGGGTGCTCATGGCTTTCTGCCTCCAAGCAGGAACTCGACGTTTCCATCGCCCCCGGCGATGGGGGAGGGAATGAGGCCAAGGCTGACCCAGCCCATATCCTCGACCAGCCAGCGTTCCAGCTCTGCGGCAACAGCCGGTGCGGTCTCAGGATCCTTCAACAGTCCCGCCTTGCTGATGGCATCGCGTCCCGCTTCGAATTGCGGCTTGACCAGCAGAATGGCGATTGCCCCCGGCTCTGCCAGTTCAAGGGCAGGCGCCAGCGCCAGCTTCAACGAAATGAAAGACACATCCGAAACGATGAAACTGATCGGGCGGTTGTCAATGTCGTCGCTGGTCAGGAAGCGTGCGTTGTAGCCTTCGATACTGGTGACGCGCGGGTCACTTTCAACGCGCGGGTGGATCTGGCCATGGCCGACATCGATGGACGTCACATGCGCCGCACCCCGGTTGAGCAGCACTTCGGTGAAGCCACCCGTGGACGCGCCCACATCCAGACATTCGTGGCCGGATGGGTCGAGGCCGAAATGGTCGAGTGCGGCCACCAGTTTCAGCGCCGCGCGGGACACGTAGCCCTGCGCGGGATCGCTGACTTCGAACTTCACGTTTCCGGGGAAGGTGAGGCTGGGCTTGGTGACGACTTTGCCGTTGACCCGCACGGTGCCCCGGGAGACCGCGTCGCGTGCGCGAGAGCGGCTTGCAAACAGGCCGCGCGATACCAGAAGCTGGTCCAGCCGTTGATTTTCAGATGAATTAGACATGGTCGTGTCAATGACTGTCAAAAGCCCGTAACGCAAGCATTTTATGAGGGATGCCAGCAGTGCAGTGATTGTCTGATGGCGGGACTGTCGGAGCCAATCAGGGTTTAAGTGAAAATAAACCGCTGCTCGCTAACGTTACGTCAAGCTGAGTTTCGGCTCGAAACTTCTGCCATGATGGCGGCCCCAGGAAAATCAATGACGCTGTGCCACTGGGAATCTGGCCCCGGTCATATCTGACGTGTCGAAAGAGTTCTCGATGTCTTTAAAAAATCTCCCAATTAACCTGAAACTGGTCGCGACCTTTATTGCTCTGATGGCAGTTTGCCTTGTTGCATCGGCGGTCGTGTTTTTACAAACCATTGAAGCAAAACGTATTTCCGACGAACAGGTCAACACGGGCAAGATCGTTTCAGCAGTTGATGCTGCCCTGGCTGCAATGCTGGAACAGGCTGTCAATCAGCGCGGCTATATCCTGTTCCGCACCGAGAGCACTTACAATGACGTCTTTGCAAACCGCACATTGATGCTGAAGAAGCTGGATGAGGCGCGCGGTTACGCTGCCGACCAGCCGGACATCCTGAAATCCATCGATGACATGCAGACAGCGGCAACCGTGTTCTACACGCAGTTGATGGAGCCTCAGCTTGCGGCTCGCAAGAACACTGAAGCACCGATTTCCGAAGTCATCGAGATCGGACGCAACAACGGCAAGGGTCAGCTGGACGGCTTCCGTGCTGCAGCTTCCAAGATCAAGGCAGAATTGGCCGTTGCCACCGAAGCACAGATCGCCGCACAGGAACAAGCGCATGGTGGCCTGCGCCTTGCGCTTCTGGGCGGTGGCGCGGCGGCTGGCGTCGTCGCTGTCCTCCTGATCTGGGCTCTCTCCCGCGCAATCGTTTCGCCAATCGTCGCCATGACCGCCGCCATGGGCCGCCTTGCTGATGGTGACACCTCCGTAGAAGTCCCGGCAGTGGATCACGGCGACGAAGTCGGCAAGATGGCAAAGGCCGTTCTGGTCTTCAAGGAAGCCGGGATCGAGAACTCTCGTCTGGCGGAAGAAGGCGATCGTATGCGATTTGCCACCGAAGCCGATCGGAAACGAAATGAAGCAGAAAAGGCACGCGCCGAGGCCGAACAGATCTTTGCAAGCGAAGAACTTGCCAAGGGCTTGCAGGCATTGGCCGACGGCGACCTTGCTTACCGCATCGACGCCCCCTTCGCCCCCTCGATGGAGCCGCTGCGGGTAAATTTCAACCATTCGCTTGAAAAGCTTCAGAGCACCATGCGCACCGTTGGCGAGAACGCCGCAGCCATCAATGCTGGCGCATCCGAAATGCTCGCTGCGGCAGATGACCTCTCCCGCCGAACCGAACAGCAGGCCGCATCCATCGAAGAGACAGCTGCTGCTCTGGAAGAGATCACGACCACCGTGCGTGACAGCGCAAGAGGCGCTGAAGAGGCAAGCACGCTGGTTCAGCGCGCCCGTTCGGGAGCAGAAAGCTCTGGTGTCGTCGTGCGCAAGGCGGTTGCCGCCATGCAGGAGATCGAAAAATCCTCCGGCGAAATCACCAGCATCATTGGCGTCATCGACGATATCGCCTTCCAGACCAATTTGCTTGCCCTCAACGCCGGTGTCGAGGCAGCTCGCGCTGGTGAAGCTGGCAAAGGCTTTGCCGTTGTCGCGCAGGAAGTTCGTGAACTGGCCCAAAGATCGGCAAACGCTGCCAAGGAGATCAAGAATCTCATCAGTGCTTCAAGCCAGCAGGTTGAAAACGGCGTGAACCTGGTTGACGAAACCGGCAAGGCACTCGAAGCGATCATCATGGAAGTTGAGGAAATCAACGCGCACGTCACCACGATCGTTACCGCCGCCCGCGAACAGGCGACGGGGCTGCAAGAGATTAACACCGCCGTCAACACCATGGATCAGGGCACGCAGCAGAATGCCGCAATGGTCGAACAGCAAACCGCGGCAAGCCATTCGCTGGCACGTGAAGCAGAAGCCCTGAATGGCCTGATCGGCCAGTTCAATCTCGGTGGTGGGGGTCGTGGCACGACAGTGTTCACGCCATCCATCGCGCCTTCGGCGCCGAGATCTTCCTCGCCAGTGGCCCCCAAATCTTCCTTTTCGGCCAAGCCACGTCCAGCGATAGCCGCAGCTAAGCCAACCGCGCGTCCTGTCTCCTCACCAGCCCGCGCACTTACCCAGAATCTTGCAAAGGCCTTCGCCCCGCAAGCAGAAGCGGAAGCCAAGCCATCTGCCCAGAACTGGGAAGAATTCTAGGCTCCAAGGCATGATAGACTAAGCAAAAAGCCCGCCGGATCGCTCCGGCGGGCTTTTTGCTTATGTTCACCATGGGCCGGCAGCTTAAACCGCGTAACCCAGTCCCGTTTGCTTCTGTCCCAGAGCCTTAAAAACAGTCGAAACGATGCCTGCGCGGTCAAGGCCGGCATTGGCATACATGATTTCCGGCTTGGCCTGCTCGACCCATTGGTCAGGCAGCGTCAGGGTGCGGACTTTCAAACCTGTATCGAGCAGACCTGCGCCTGCCAGGAAATGCAGCACGTGGGCTCCAAATCCGCCCGCAGATCCTTCCTCTATCGTGATCAGCACCTCGTGGTGGGACGCCAATTGCCGGATAAGATCGAGATCAAGCGGCTTTGCGAAGCGCGCATCCGCGACGGTTGTCGAAAGTCCCGCCGCGTCCATGTCTTCTGCAGCCGCCAGACACTCCGCCAGGCGCGTGCCAAAGGACAGCAAGGCAATCTTTGAGCCTTCCTTGACGATGCGTCCTTTGCCGATTTCGAGGATTTCGCCGCGGCTTGGCATTTCGATGCCAACGCCTTCGCCACGCGGGTAGCGGAATGAGATCGGGCCTTCGTCATAAGCGGCGGCCGTGCGAACCATATGCTTCAGTTCTGCTTCGTCCGAAGCCGCCATCACGACCATGCCGGGCAGGGTGGCCAGGAAGGTGGTATCAAATGAGCCCGCATGGGTAGGGCCATCAGCGCCGACAAAGCCAGCGCGGTCAATGGGGAAGCGGACCGGTAGCGACTGGATCGCCACATCATGCACCAGCTGGTCGTAGCCGCGTTGCAGGAAGGTGGAATAAAGCGCGCAGAACGGTTTGTAGCCATCCGCAGCAAGCCCTGCGGCAAAGGTCACGGCGTGCTGTTCGGCAATGCCGACATCGAAAGTGCGCTTGGGGAAAAGCTCGGCCAGCCTGTCGAGACCCGTTCCATTCGGCATGGCGGCGCTGACACCGACGATCTTCTCGTCAAGCGTGGCTTCCTGCACCAGTGCCTCCGCAAACACGCTCGTATAGCTCGGCGCATTGGGCTTTGCCTTTGCCTGCGCGCCGGTGATGACATCGAACTTGTTGACGCCGTGATATTTGTCGGCAGCAGCTTCGGCAGGGGCGTAACCCTTGCCCTTTTGCGTTACGACATGGATCAGCACCGGCCCCTTCTGGTTATCCCGCACATTGCGCAAGACCGGCAGAAGATGCTCGAAGGAATGGCCGTCGATGGGACCGATGTGATAGAAGCCGAGCTCCTCGAACAACGTGCCGCCGGTCACATAGCCGCGGGCATGGGTGACGGCGCGGGTAATGGCGCGGTCGATCGTCTTGCCGAGATAGGCTGTCAGCTTCTTTCCGAAATCGCGAAAGCCCATATAGGTCCGGCCAGAAGCCAGACGCGCCAGATAAGCGCTCATCGCACCGGTTGGAGGGGCAATCGACATGTCGTTGTCGTTGAGGATGACAATCAGGCGCGCATCCAGCGCACCGGCATTGTTCAAGGCCTCGAAGGCCATGCCGGCGGACATGGAGCCATCGCCGATGACGGAAATGACCTTGCGATTGCTCCCGTCAAGCTCTGCCGCCACTGCCATGCCGAGACCGGCTGAAATGGAGGTGGAGGAGTGCCCGGCGCCGAAATCGTCATATTCGCTTTCCGCGCGGCGCGTGAAGCCGGATAGGCCGCCTTCCTGTCGCAGCGTGCGAATGCGGTCACGTCGACCGGTGAGGATCTTGTGCGGGTAGCATTGATGGCCGACATCGAAGATGAGCCGGTCGTCCGGCGTGTTGAACACCTTGTGAATGGCAATGGTCAGTTCCACCACGCCTAGGCCCGCGCCAAGATGTCCGCCTGTCGTCGAAACGGCGTCGATCATCTCGTCGCGCAACTCTCTGGCCAGTTGCGGCAGATCGCGGTCATCGATCTCCTTAAGATCGGATGGGAATTTCACCCGGTCAAGCAACGGTGTCTGTAGCATTGCGGTCAATCGTTCGGCCTTCGTATTTGATGTTCAAGCTGTCGGTACCAGATGGTGTACAACATCGGTTTCAGCAAGATTGCGTTCGTTGTATCGAATTTCAACCCTTCGGCAAAGGGACAAACTCTTCTTCATCCCCCGGTACGATGTCGAAGCGCCCCGTTCGCCATTCTTCCTTGGCCTTCTCGATGCGGTCTTTTGATGACGAAACAAAATTCCACCAGATATAGCGCCTGGAATTGAGCGCGGCACCACCAAAAAGCATGATATGGCAGCCGCCAACGCCGCCCTTCAGCGTAATGTCATCCCCCGCCCTAAACACGACCAGTTGATCGGCAGCAAAGACATCGCCCGCCACCTCCAGGCAGCCGGATAGGATGTAGATTGCCCGTTCTTCCTGATCCGCCTGAAACGGGAACTTTGCCCCGGCCTCAAGCGTCAGGTCGACATAGAGCGTCTCCGTAAAGGTCTTGACCGGCGACGACAGGCCCGCCAACGAGCCGATGACCACGCGGCCCGTGGCCCCCTTGATGTCGATAACAGGCATGGCGTCGCGCCCGACATGGGTAAAATCGGGGGCGATTTCTTCCCTGTCATCGGGCAGGGCAAGCCAGGTTTGCAACCCCGACATGGAGTGCGGTTGGCCGCGCAGATTTTCCGGTGTCCGTTCCGAATGGACGATGCCGCGTCCTGCCGTCATCAGGTTGATATCGCCGGGGCGGATGACAAGTTCCGTGCCCAGACTGTCGCGATGCTTGATTTCGCCATCGAAAAGGTAGGTCAGGGTTGAAAGGCCGATATGCGGATGCGGCTTGACGTCGAGTGCCTGGTCGGCGCTCAATATCGATGGTCCCATACGGTCAAAAAAGATGAAAGGGCCAACCAGACGGCGCTCACGCGTCGGCAGCGCCCTGCGCACGGCAAAGCCGCCAATATCGCTGGATCGAGGAATGATCAGGTTCTCGATGGCGTCGCAGGCGAATGCATCGCCTGCAGCCGGGTCATTTCCAGGGAAAAACGACATGGCAAATCTCCTGCGTGACGGGCCGGTAGCTTACCACGATTTCGGCGGCACGTGAGCGTTCTCTTATGGATGCAGAGTTCTCATCCTGATCAGGCGGACGATGCGCGACCTCGCGCCATCCTCTGTCTTGACCCGAGGATCTCATAAACCCCAACATTGCACAGCGGATAGACCCTCTGCACAAGCCGGGGGTGACGTCGCATTTACGGGAGCTTCCAGCCTATTCGCCGTCGAGCGGCTCAACACCGACCGGCTTGCCCGCGCGGTCCAGACGGATTTTCTCGATGCGCTTTTCAGCGGCAGTCAAAAGGGTTTCGCAGTGTTTTTTCAGGGCTTCGCCGCGCTCATAGATGGCGATGGATTCGTCCAGCGCGACATCGCCACGTTCCAGGCGGGCAACAATGCTTTCCAGCTCGGCGACAGCCTTTTCGAAAGAATAACCGCTGACATCGGCTGTGTTGGCATTTTCCGTCATGTTCAACCCTTCATCATTCTCAAAATATGCATGGCTGCCGATTCCGCCAGCCCTTCCAGATCATAGCCACCTTCAAGCAGGCTGACGACCCGGTTGGCGGCAAATTTGTCGGCCATCTCAAGAATTCGGCCCGTCGCCCAGTCGAAATCATCCCCCACCAGATTGATCTGGGCCAGCGGATCACGATGGTGGGCATCGAAACCCGCAGAGATGATGATGAGGTCAGGCGAAAAATCGGCAAGGGCAGGCAGCACGCGTGATTTGAAAGCCTCGCGGAAATGATCGCTGCCTGTGTTGGGCGAAAGCGGCGCATTCACCACATTGTTCTTGATGCCCGTTTCCTTCTTGTCACCGCTCCACGGATAAAGTGGCATCTGGTGGGTGGAACAGAAAAGGACCGATGGATCATTCCAGAAAATATCCTGGGTGCCGTTGCCGTGGTGGACATCCCAGTCGACGATGGCGACACGCTCTGCGCCATGAACCTTCTGCGCATGACGCGCTGCAATGGCGGCATTGTTGAAGAGGCAAAAGCCCATGGCCTTTTCGGTTTCGGCATGATGCCCCGGCGGACGGCTGGCAACGAACACATTGTCGGCTGCACCGCTGAACACATCGTCCACGGCAGCCATTGCCGCGCCAATGCCGGTCAAGGCTGCCTGAAGGCTCTTAGGGGAGGCATAGGTATCCGCTTCGATGCGGATGATTTCGCCGTCCTCTTCCGGTATCTGGCGCATGACCGATGTCAGATGGCGTTCGGGGTGCGCCAGCAGCACAGCATCCTCGTTGGCCTGCGGAGCCTGTTTGCGCTCCAGCCGTTCGAAATTAGGATGCTCCAGCGCGATATTGAGGGAACGCAAACGGTCCGGGCGCTCGGGGTGGCCCTGCGGCGTAATGTGTTCAAGAAATATCGGATGCTCGTAAAGTCGGGTTGCCATTTCGGCTGCTCCTCAGCGTTAAACGCGCCGCGGCAACAGCGGATATCCAGCCATGACGGCGCGACCAGCCAGGGCCGCAAGAACAGCCTTCAGCACATCGCCGGGGATGAAGGCCATGGAACCGATAAATGCCTTGGTAAAACCAATGCCTGCTGCAATTCCCAGATAGGTGATGCCGAAAGCGTAAAGCACGACCACGCCGCCAGCGACGCTTGCCAGAAAAAATCCGAGCCCCTGCGCGAAAGCGGACTGATTGCGGTTTACCAGACGCTCCGAGAGGTAACCCGTGGTAAAGGCAGCGGCGATCCAGCCGATGAGATAGCCGGTGGTGGGCGTGTAGAAGATGGAAAGCCCGCCACGACCGCCGGACAAGACGGGAAGACCGATGGCAGCGATGAGAATCGTCAGCAGCACAGCCAGCGTTCCGCGCTTTGCACCCAGCACGACACCGGCCAGCATAACGCCAAGCGACTGTGCGGTGATGGGAACCGGAATGAAGCCGAGCGGAATTGGCGGCAAAAGCCCAAGCGCAATAATGATGGCTGAAAACAGCGAGATCAGAACGAGGTCACGGGTCTTCATGGCGTTTTTCTCCCCTGATGATATCTGCCGATGAGGTTTGGCCTCTGAAACCGCGCGCGTCAATGGCTTCCGCAATGGCATCTGCATCCTTCAACGTCAAAATGACGAGCGGAATGAGGATGGAATGGAGTTTGGTTTCCAGTCCGCGGGCGCGCTGTGCATCCCGAAGAGCTTCATGACGCTTGATGATTTCCGGTACGAAACGCACGACAAGTCCCACCGCCAGTCCCACATCGGCAGCATTCGCAAGACCCAGTTTCTCCAGCGGACGAAGGGCATAGGTGATTTCATCCATGAACTGCGAAATGCTGACGCTTGCCGTTATTGCCGTTGCCAGAAGCGTAAGGGCGGCGAGCCGCAATAGGGCGATGGTCGCATCAAGCGGCGAAATGACCAGAAAGCTGATGGCAGCGATGATCGCAATTGTCAGCAAGACCGGCTTGAGGCGGACGACGGTCTCTCGAAACCCGAGATCTGCCTGCCACAGCACGAATGCGGACAGAAGTGTAGCGGCACACAGGATTGTCAGATCGCGTGTCAGAAACAGGCCGATGCTGAAGAGCGCGAGGCTTGCCAGCTTAATGCGCGGCGAAAGCCGATAGAGCCAACCCGTTCCTTCAACATGGAGGCTTCTCATGACAGCGCCAGCTCACGATAAAGCTCTATCGCCACGGCGGGCGGTGCATCGGCGTGAAGCTTGCCCTGATGGAATACCAGCACACGGTCAAAGCCGTCCAGCAGCGGCAGGTCGTGGGTAATGACGATCAGCTTCTGCTCAAGCCCGGCCATGGTTTTTTCCACAAGCATACGGTTTCTCAGGTCGAGCTGGTTGGTCGGCTCGTCCATGATAAGAATTTTCGGCCCGGTGATGGTAACGGCCGCCAGTGCCGAGAGCTGCAATTCACCGCCGGAGAGCTCATGCGCCCTGCGTTTTGCGAGATGCTCAATCCCGAACCTTCGCAAGGTGGCGTCCACGGCAGCCTCCGTTGCCGTCTTGTCCAGCCCGCTATTCTTGAGGCCAAAGGCGATATCGTCCCTGATGATCGGCAGGATGATCTGGTTTTGCGGGTTCTGGAAAATGAAACCAACCTGCTTGAGTACCGCGGACGCATCCTTGACGGTGTCGAGACCGCCGACGCTGACCCGCCCGCCCGTCGGCTTCGTCAAGCCGTTGATCATCCGCGCAACGGTCGTCTTGCCGGAGCCGTTCAGACCGACAATGCCGATGCGTCTTTCCTGAAGAGAAAGCGTCAGCGGCTCCACCGCAATCCTGCCCTCAAAGGCTACGCTCGCATCGCTGAAATGAATATCCAACTGCCTGTTCCCAAACTCTTCCTGCCCTTCCTATAGACTTTGCAATGGGCAAGCGAAACAAGGAACAAAAAATGAACATTGATTTTTGCCTGCGCGAAACTAAGCTGCTGGCATGGCGATTCTGATTTCGAATGAAGCAGCACGACGTATCTTCCTTGCGCGACAGGGTCTGTCAGCGCCGCCTGCGCGCGCCATGAACAAGGCGCAGCTGCTGGACCTCATTACCGATATCGGGTTCGTGCAGGTGGACAGTATCGCGACGGTCGAGCGCGCCCATCATCAGATCATCTTTTCCCGCAACCAGACATACAGGCGTCACCACCTCACGGAGTTGCTGGAGAAGGACCGGGCGCTGTTTGAACACTGGACGCATGACGCTTCCATTCTTCCTGCAAAATTCTATCCCTACTGGAAACACCGTTTCCGGCGTCGCGAACCGATCATTCAGGAACGCTGGCGCAACTGGCACGGGGAGGGGTTCGATTCTGCCTTTGAAGAAACCTACCGCCGCATTGCCGAGAATGGTCCGGCCATGTCCCGGGATATGAAGGCTGAAGGGCATCAATCCGGCGGCTGGTGGGACTGGCATCCGTCCAAGACGGCGCTGGAATATCTCTGGCATACGGGCAAGCTGGCCGTTGCGGGACGGGTGAATTTCCAGAAAATCTACGACCTTGCGGAGCGCGTCATTCCGGCAGAGCACCATGATCGAGAGGTCAGCCACGAGAACTTCGTGGATTGGGCCTGTCGGGAAGCCTTGACACGCCTCGGCTTTGCGACCTCCGGCGAGATTGCCGCCTTCTTCGATATCGTGTCGCCCCAGGAAGCCAGGCAGTGGGTGACAGACCACCGCAGCGAACTCTGTGAAGTGTCGCTGGCGTCTTCCGATGGCGCGAAAGATCGCATGTCCTACGCATTTGAGGGATTTACGGGGGAAGCGGAGGCTGCAATCGAGCCGCCCAACCGCATCCGCGTGCTCAGTCCCTTCGATCCGCTGCTGCGCAACCGTGCTCGCACCGAACGACTGTTCGGCTTCTATTACCGGATTGAGGTGTTCGTACCGGAGCCAAAGCGGCAATATGGCTATTATGTCTTTCCGCTTCTGGAAGCGGATCGCCTTATCGGCCGCATCGACATGAAGGCAGACCGCAAGGGTGGAACGCTGGATGTGAAGCGTCTGTGGCTCGAACCGGGTGTGCGTCCGTCGTCTGGCCGTCTGGCAAAGCTCGACGCAGAATTGAACCGGCTGGCGAAGTTCACCGGTGTCGACACGATCAGATATCTGGATGGTTGGTTGGGCGAGCCTTAGCTATCGCAAGTTTGACACCCCGCAGCAGGTGCGGAGTGTCAGGCAATCTCGCCTCGATCAGCAGATTTCCGTCGAGCTGATCTGGATTCCGAAACCCTCAAGACCGACATAGTGGCGCTCGCGCGATGTCAGGAGCTTGATGGAAGATATCCCGAGTTCTTTGAGAATTTGCGCGCCGAGGCCGATTTCCAGCCACTCGTCTTCGCGCGAGCGGGCCTGAGCATGGTCTTCCTCTGGATCGCGGGACTTGCGGCGTCCAGCCACCTGGCCCACGCCAACCGAGCCTTCACGCAGATAAATGATGACGCCGCGGCCCTCATCGGCAATCTTCTTCATATAATGCTGAACGGGCTGCTTCTTGCCGAAGATATCGTCGGCCACATTTTCAGGATGCAGACGCACGGGGATGTCCACGCCGTCTCTGATGTCGCCGAAGATGACGGCCATGTGCTGCATCGGGTCCCATGGCAGGGAATAGGTCTGCGCCTTGGCAGGTCCAAATGGCGTATCGAGCACGAAATCCGATTCGAGCTCGACCAGCGTTTCCTTGCGCTGGCGATAGGCAATGAGATCTGCCACCGAAACCTGTTTCATGCCGTGCGTTTCGGCAAATGCCGAAACTTGCGGACCGCGCATGACAGTACCATCGTCATTCACCAGCTCGCTGATGACGCCGATCAACGGAAGACCGGCGAGTTTGCACAGATCGACAGCCGCTTCCGTGTGGCCCGAGCGCATGAGGACGCCGCCTTCACGGGAGATGAGGGGGAAAATATGGCCGGGACGGGTAAAGTCCGCCGCGCCGATATTGGGGTTTGCGAGATTGCGAACCGTCAGCGTGCGGTCTTCCGCCGAGATGCCTGTGGTGGTGCCGTGCTTGAAATCCACGGAGACGGTAAATGCCGTGGTGTGGGCACTGTCGTTTTCGGCGACCATGGCATTGAGGTTGAGGCGCTTGGCCTCTTCCTTCGGCATGGGCGTGCAAACGATGCCGGATGTGTGCCGCACGATGAACGCCATCTTTTCGGGCGTGCAATGGACTGCGGCGACAATCAAATCACCTTCGTTTTCGCGGTCGTCGTCGTCCATGACCACGACAATTTCGCCTGCCTCGAAGGCTCTGATGGCTTCAACAACACGCTTCTGATCATATGCCATGCTATATTCCTACTTCAAACGCCCGGTCTGGCCGCGGTCTCTCAAATAATGGTCGGCAACCGTGCAGGCCACCATCGCCTCGCCAATCGGCACAGCGCGAATACCCACGCACGGATCATGGCGACCCTTGGTGCGGACATCGACATTCCGGCCATCCGCATCGATGGACTGGCGCTCGGTCAGGATCGACGAAGTCGGCTTTATGGCGAAGCGGGCGATGACAGGTTCTCCTGTCGCAATACCGCCCAGAATGCCGCCGGCATGGTTGGAAAGGAAGATCGGTTTGCCGTCATTGCCCATGCGCATTTCATCGGCGTTTTCTTCGCCGGTCAGCTCGGCGGAAGCAAAGCCTTCGCCGATTTCCACGCCCTTGACGGCATTGATGGACATGAGGTTGGAGGCGATATCCTGGTCCAGCTTGGCGTAAACGGGTGCGCCGATACCAGCGGGAACACCCTCTGCCACAACTTCGACCACTGCGCCAATGGACGAGCCCGCCTTGCGGATGCCATCGAGATACTCTTCCCAAACGGGCACCATGTTGGCGTCCGGGCAGAAGAAGGGGTTCTGATCGACCTGCGCCCAGTCCCAATTTTCCCGGTTTATCCTGTGCTTGCCGATCTGCACCAATGCGCCGCGCACGTTAAGACCCGGCACGACCTTGCGCGCGAGGGCTCCAGCAGCAACGCGCGCCGCTGTTTCGCGCGCAGACGACCTGCCGCCGCCTCGGTAATCGCGAATGCCATATTTGAGATCATAGGTGTAATCGGCATGACCCGGGCGGAAGCTTCTGGCGATTTCGCCGTAATCCTTCGAGCGCTGGTCGGTATTCTCGATCATCATCGAGATCGGCGTACCGGTTGTCGTCATCGTCACGCCGTCCTCGTCCAGCATGACGCCGGACAGAACCTTGACGATATCGTCTTCGCGGCGCTGGGTTACGAAGCGGTTCTGGCCCGGCTTGCGCTTGTCCATCCATGCCTGAACTTCGGCAAGGGTGAAACGAATGCCAGGAGGGCAACCATCGATAACGCAGCCAAGCGCCGGGCCGTGGCTTTCGCCCCAGGTGGAAACGCGGAAAAGATAACCGAAACTATTATGCGACATGTAATCAGACCAAACCCGCAGCATTCCGCTTGCGGAACGCATTTCTAGAAAGAGGCGTTTTTTCATAGTGCAAAGGCTCGGTTGGCAAAAGCCCTTCTTTTGCCAATTTCGTTCCTTCACGCGCACTGGTCTGAAAGCAAGGTGTCGTTACGAAACCTTTCGCCAGGATTTGGCTGTGGCGAATGCCGAGAACTCTTCCGGAGGCAGCGGTTTGGCAAAGGCGTAACCCTGCACGATATCGCATCCAAGTTGCCGCAGAAGAACGGCGTGTTCCTGGGTTTCAACACCCTCGGCAATCGTTTCCACACCGAGCGAATGGGCGATATCGATGATGGAGCGAACCATGGACCGTTCCTGCGGCGAGGTCAGAATCGGCATGACAAGCTGGCGATCGATCTTCAGGCGTTTCGGCTTGAGACGCAGAAGGCTGATGATCGACGTATGGCCGGTGCCGAAATCATCGATCTCGATGTCGATACCCATTGCCTTGACCCGCTCTATATTGCTTGCGGCAATATCCTCGTTTTCATCGAGGAATATCGACTCCACCAGTTCGAAGGCGACTTCGCCGGGCTGGATTGCCATCGCCTTCAGGCTTTCGATGAGATGATCGTCGTGCAGGCGCCTGACCGAGACGTTGACCGATACGCGCGGCAGTTCGATGCCCTTTAGACGCCAGATGTTCCTGTCCTGAAGGGCGTTGCGCAGGACGATCTGGTCGATGGCGGAGACGACGTCCAGTTCTTCGGCAATCTTGAGGAACTTGTCGGGCGTTAGTATGCCGCGGGTTGGGTGACGCCAGCGGACGAGTGCTTCCACGCCGGTCAGTTCGTGCGATCTTGCGCAGAATTGCGGTTGATACCAGGCTTCGAATTCGCCCTTTTCCAGTCCCGCCAGAATTTCGTCTGCCGTTCGCTTGTGGCTGACGATTTCCGCCTGAAGGTTCTGGGTGAAGAATTCGTAGCGGTTACGTCCGGTCGCTTTCGCGCGATAAAGCGCCAAATCCGCGTTGATAAGGGTGCGGCGGGCGTCGTCAGCCGGACTTTCTCCAAAGGCGATACCGATCGAGACGCCGCAGCGGCAGGAGAAGCCATCAAAATCAAAGGGATGGCTGAAGGCAGAAATGATTTTCGATGCGATTGCCTTGATGTTGTCCTTGTCCTGCAACTGCCGCATCAGAATGACGAACTCGTCGCCGCCGATACGCGCGACGATATCATTCTGGCGCACGCTGCTTGTCAAAATCCTGGCGGCTTGAACCAGAATGGCGTCACCCGCGGCATGGCCAAGCGTATCATTGATCTGCTTGAAGCGATCCAGATCAAGATGCAGGATTGCAAAGCGCCCACGCTCCCGCACAGATTGCGAGGACAATGCGTCCAGTTCCTGATCGAGCTTGCGGCGGTTTGCGAGCCCAGTCAGCGGATCGTGAAGGGCATTGTGTTCGATGCGTGTCTTTGCCTGTTCGAGTTCGGCATTCTTCGCCTCTGCCTCGTCCTTGGCATTCTTCAACTGCTCCGACAACAAGACATCGGCCGTCACATCGAAGGCGATCCCGACCAGCTTTCTGCTGCCATCGCGATTGTGGTGAAGGCGCCCGACAGCCTTGACATAATGGGTTGTGCCATCAGGCAAGATAACCCGCTGCGTTACACTGTAGTTGGGGTCATCCTCACTCCGTCCCTCGCGCTTGTAAGCGTCTGGTCTGTCATCGGGATGCAGGCAGGCAAGGAATTCGGCGGATGTCACATGCCGTTCAGGCTCTGGGGCCAGGCCATACAATTCGCACATGCGCTCGTTCCAGATCGCCTCGGAATAGTCATGTGTGGCTTCCCAGATGCCGCAGTTGTAGGACTCCAGCGCCAGTTTCAGGCGACCCGACAGCTCTTCCAATTCGTGTTCGCGGCTGGAAAGCTCCTGCAGTGCAAGCTCCAGCTCCGCGTTTTTGATATCCGTCGTCTCTTTTGCCTCGCGCAGCTTTTTCGCCATGATCATGTCGGACGTCACGTCCCACAGGATGCCGGTTGTCTGATGCGATCCATCCGGCTTGATGTAGCTTGATCCGGCTGAGCGCAGATACCGAACGGTACCGTCCGCCACGGGAACGCGGTAGACCTCAGAAGACGTCTGCTGCCCCGAAGAACAGTTGAAAAAGAAGCGGGCGGCTTTGGACCGGTCTTCGGCGACCAGAGCTGTCAGCCACTCCGTCAGCAGCAAATGCTGCTCCAGCATGGGAAAGCCGTGGAGGCTCGCGGCACGCTCATCCAGAACGCATCGCGACGTATCGTTCTCGATTTCCCATATGCCGATGTTCGAAGAGTCCATCGCCAGCTGGAAGCGCTGCGAAAGCTCGAGAAGCCGTGTCTCACGCAGGCGGAGCGTCTTGATGTTGCGGTTTCGCTCTGAAAGCAGCAGACCTGCGACAAGGATAGGCAGAAGCATGGAAACCGATGCAATCGCAATCGTCGTGCTGACGGACTGGAAATAGGGCTTGACGGCCGCCCATCCAGAGGCTGGGGTCGCACGGATCTCCCACCTCGTGCCGGGAAGATCGACGGACTTGATCAGCGGGTCTTCGTGAAGCGGCTCCAGAACACGGCTGATAACCTCATTGGTCACGACGTCACGAATTTCGAACCTGATGTCCGCTGTTTCCGCGTCAAGCGGAGACTTGGTATCGTAGCCTAGCGAATGCAAAAGGCGATGGCGATCCACCACCGCAACAACGAGATCATCGTCGTTTGCGTTGGAAGGATCCGGCGGAGGCGTGGCGACCATCACCATTATTGTATCATCTGGCGAGGCCTCCAGAAGCTGACCTTCGGGAAGACGATGCTGAGGCGGCAGGGCGGCCAGCTTAGAGAGCCGTTCCTTCAGCATTGTTTCGATCTTGTCGGTGGAAACTCCAGGCCAGTTCTGGGAAAAATAGAACCTTTGCAGCTGGAAGTCCCGTGCCAGTCCAATTGCAAGGAAGTAGTCTGCTTCGCGCAGTTGATGGGCTGCAATCTCATCCATTGCGGGCATGTCGCGGTCATCGCTGAGAGATGCGTAATGCCCGATGGAGGCCAGTTTCGCTACGTCGCTGTTTAGCCTCATGACGAGACTTTTATGCAAGAGCTCCAAGGCATATTGGGCGTGTGTTTCCAGATCCTCGCGCACCGCCGCAGCGCTTCGATGATCCATGAAGTTGAAGACACTCAGCATGATTCCAGCCATGGCCAGCGCAATCAGTGCGGCCATCACTCTTCTTCTTATGACTTCGTTAAGGCGCCCACCAATATCGGCCCAGAAATTCACGCGGTCTTATCCTTCGCAGAGACGTATTTCTTTCTGCTATACAGCTTAAAAACCAATATATTCTAAATCTGGTAATGTAGATTTCGCAGGATCAATGCCCGGATCAGCAAAATATCTCGCTAGACTCGCAAACGAGATGATTTTTGTTAAATGCTTGATTAACGGTTAAAATCCGTTCATCAATTGGACAGAAAATGTCATGCTTGCGGGCGAATTCCGCCACATTCGGGAGGCAAATCTTGTTGCGTACACAACTTATCAGCAGCCTTAAGAAAGCTATAGCGATGCGTTTGATGATTGCCGCACTTATGGCCACCGCAAGTCTGTTTGCTCCGTTTAACGCGTTTTCACAAAGCGTGGATGTGGAGTCCACCATCAGCAAGGTTGATGTGAAGGGCCTGACCATCACTCTCGCGGACGGCAAGAACTACAAGGTGCCCGAGGAATTCAATTTCGAGGGACTTCAGGCTGGCGTGAAGGTCATCGTTTTCTACACGGAAGTCGACGGCAAGCGCGTGGTGGATGACCTCGAAGTCGTGCAGTAAGCCTTAACGTCTCTCAAGCGGTCGGCGGCAGGCTGATCCACTCGGCCACGCGCTCGGTTGTTTCCACCCTTAGAATACGGTCCTGCGGAATTTGGATTTCCGCAGCCTCGTCTTTGTCCATTCCGGCGACCAGTCGGAAAATGGAGCGAATGACGCCCCCGTGGCAAACGCACACCGTCTGCCGCTCCACGGAAGAAAGCCAGGCTCCAATGCGCCAGGACAGAATTTCATAGCTTTCGGCATCCGGGCCCGGCGGAATGAAATCCCACTTTGCAGCCTTGCGTGCCCGGACTTTCTCTGGATGGGAAAGCTTCAATTCCGGAAGTGTGTGGCCTTCCCAGTCTCCAAAGGAAACTTCAACCAGCCGCTCGTCGGTTCGATAGGCTAACGGGTCCAGACCCATCGCACCGCGCAGAAGTTCCATGGTTTCGCGGGTGCGGCCAAGCGGACTGGAAACGTAGTCGAAATTCTCGGCGGTATCGCCAAGAATGCGAATGAGCGTCCTGCCGTTTTCGACGGCTTGCGAACGACCGAAATCGTTGAGGGGAATGTCTTTCTGGCCCTGCAGCCTGCGGATTGCATTCCAGTCTGTTTGTCCGTGACGGATGACATAGACCAGCAATTCCGCACTCCTGTCATAAAAGGCCGTTCAAGGTGAATTGCGCCGGCTGAAACTCAGGCGGCGCAATGCCATTAGTCCTTTACGACAGAGATGTCCGGTGCGTCCACCGCTTTCATGCCGATCGTATGATATCCCGAATCCACATGGTGGACTTCGCCGGTCACGCCCGTGGAAAGATCCGAGAGCAGGTACAGCGCGGATTTGCCGACTTCCTCGATGGAGACGGTACGCTTCAGCGGCGCGTTGTATTCGTTCCACTTGAGAATATAGCGGAAATCGCCGATGCCGGATGCGGCCAGCGTCTTGATCGGGCCTGCCGAAACGGCATTGACGCGGATGCCGCGATTGCCAAGATCCACCGCCAGATAACGCACGCTCGCTTCCAGTGCTGCCTTTGCCACGCCCATGACATTGTAGTTCGGCATGACCTTTTCCGCACCGTAATAGGTGAGGGTGAGCAGCGAACCGCCATCATTCATGATCGGATCAGCCCGCTTGGCAACAGCCGCCAGCGAGTAGACAGAGATATCCATCGTGCGGTTGAAGTTGTCGCGGCTCGTGTCGAGATAACGACCGGTCAGTTCATCCTTGTCGGAGAAGGCGATGGCGTGAACGACGAAATCGATCTTGCCCCAATGGGCTTCCAGATTGGCAAAGACAGTGTCGATCGTTGCAAGATCGGTCACGTCACAGTGCCCGGCCATAAACGCGCCAAGTTCCTGCGCCAAAGGTTCGACACGCTTCTTCAGCGCATCTCCCTGCCATGTGAAGGCAAGTTCGGCACCTGCATCGGCACAAGCCTTGGCAATGCCCCAGGCGATGGAACGGTTGTTTGCGACGCCCATGATGAGGCCGCGCTTGCCAGCCATCAGGCCGGATGTCTGAGCCATTGTGTGCTCCCTGTACGAAAATCGAACTTGCCTATGGCATAGGCCGAACGGCTGTTCAAGCAGGGCAGCGATCATCTCGCTTGTGTCATAGCAGAATGATAAGGTTGTTCACGGCTTTCAACATTTGCCTTGTCGAGCCCGGACAGCGGTCCTTTCCGGGCAAGATGTGGACGCTCGATTGCGCGTTGCTAGAGGTAGAGACCTTCGCGCATATGTCGCATCAGGTCCATAACCTTGGCGTCGGGGCTATCGAGAAGCACGATGCGCAACTCGACAACGAAGTCACCAAAGCCGCCATTGCCGTCCTTCAACCCTTTTCCTTCCACGCGAATGGCGCGGTCGGAGCCAGACCATGCAGGAACCGCTACGCGTAACTCGCCATGCGGAGACTGCACAGGCACTTCGCAGCCAAGAACGGCGTCGGCCAGAGAAATGGGCAGGCTGGTATGGATATCGAACTGACGGATGAGGAACGGACCGTCGCGTGAGGTGAGAAGAGTGACGACGAGATCACCGCGCGCCGCTTCGGGCAGCTTGAGGCCCTGGCCCTTCAGCCGCACAACATGACCGTCGGTCATGCCTGGCTCCAGCTGGAAGCGCACCTCCCGGTCCTCGGGCATATTGAGTGTGATCCACTTGTGCTCGATGAGATCAACGACCGAGACCGTTGCTTCCGCCGTGATGTCCGGTGCCTTTTCAGGCGCAGTCGGTGCTCCACGAATGCGGCGCAGCAAGGCTGAGAAGAAGCTCGCAGCGCGCAGAGATCTTGCCTTTTCGCTCTGCTGCTCGGCGGTTTCCGTAGAGGCGTGCTCGTTGGATCCATTCGTTTCGGTCTGCTTTTCCGCAGAAGAAGCCTTGGCTTTTGCATCCGCACCAAAGATGCGTTCCAGCATGTCTTCGGCTGTTTCGGGCTTGGCGCTGCCAGCCGTCGTTTCCGCCCCGGCCTGCGCGTTGCGAGCCTGCGCCTTGGCCAGTTCTTCCATCAGCTTTTCAGCAGCCTTGGCGCGTTCGGCCGCCTGTCTTGCGGCGTCGCGCTGCTGCATGATTGTCTGGTCGCGCTTCTTGTTTTCAGCAGCCCGTCTTGCCTGGTCGTAAAGGCCGCGTTTCTTCGGGTCCTTCAGGAGTTCATAGGCCTGACCGATTTCGGCAAAGCGCGCAGTCGCGTCTGGGTCTGTCTGATTATGATCGGGATGAACGGCTTTCGCCTGAGTACGCCAGGCAGCCTTGATTTCTTCCGACCCGGCATCCCGTTGAACGCCTAGTATAGAGTAGGGATCACGCATCCGAACCACCAATTACGCTTGTCGGTTCAGGCCAAATTCTTCCATCATGAAAAGCCTGCAACACGAAATACACCCGCTTTGAACGTGCGCGCCACCATTGCGTTGCATCGTTCGTTTCAATACGGATTTGACTGTTGCAAGAAACTGCTAATCAGACCTTTACAGCCTGCCCTTGCAGGAGGGTCCCCGGCCTGTTCCGGGAGACAGGGTAAACGCTTTATTTCTGGTTGAAGCGTGTCATCAGCCATTCGCCGGTCTCAGACAGACAGGCCTGGCCGCTATAGCTCGCGACACCTTCAAAAGAGTGGCGCGTTGTATCGAAATCACGGCAGACGAAACCACTGGTCCTGTCTTCGCGTATGGCGGTCACGACCCCTGCGCTGCCCGTTGCTGCATTGGCCCAGGGCAGGGGGGAATCGGAAATCTTGGCAAGATCCGCAGATGTCACGGCGTTGCGTATCGTCGCATCGTCCGATTGCGTCTGGGTGTTCTGATTATTTGGAACGGAGGCCGTGGAAAGCGACCGATCGACCTTTTCGCCACCAAACAAATCGAGGCTTACGCAACCGGTCAACATGGCAAGCATGCAAGCAGTTACGGAAATACCCGCGACTGAGGACAACAAGCTCTTTGTCAGACTGTTCGACTTTGCTATGACGTTCACCATCTCTAAACCAGAATCCATCTCTGGTGTGCAAATCAGCTTAAGGAGCATTTTATTTAATATGTCGGAAAGCCGGTTAACATCCAGTGACTTTACACAGGAAAATGAACCTTTCTCTCTTTTTGCAGATTGGTTGCGCGATGCCACAGCGCAGGAGATAAACGATCCGAGCGCCGTGGCGCTCGCGTCAGTCGATGAGGAGGGGATGCCAAGCGTCCGCATGGTTCTGCTGAAACATGCCGATGAGCGGGGCTTCGTTTTCTACACCAACTTCGAGAGCCGCAAAGGCCAGGAATTGCTCGGCCAAAAAAAGGCGGCCATGTGTTTTCATTGGAAAAGCCTGCGCAGACAGGTCCGTATTCGTGGTCTGGTGGAAGTGGTGAGTGACGCGGAGGCCGATGAGTATTACGCATCACGCCCGCGTGGCAGCCGCATCGGTGCATGGGCATCAAAGCAGTCGCGTCCGCTGGAAAGCCGGTTTGCGCTGGAAAAAGCTGTTGCCACCTATACCGCAAAATACGCAGTGGGCGACATTCCCCGGCCGCCCCACTGGTCGGGCTTTCGCATCCAGCCACTGACCATCGAATTCTGGCAGGACGGCAAATTCCGTCTTCACGACCGCATCGAATTCCGGCGCGACGTGCCAGAAGGCGAATGGTCGAAGGTGCGGATGTATCCGTGATTTCCAACGTCCGGCACGCCCGCTCGTGCCGGCGATCATATCGACATGACCGGAGAATCGTGATCAATATGCTGCATGAACAAAGGAGGAACATATGCTCTCTCAACTCATGCAGCAATTCGAGTTGGCTTCGGAAAAATATGCGCGTGCCAATGATATCGAGAGAGATGCGGACTGGTTTATTCTGAAATTGCAGGAGGAGGTCGGGGAGGTTACTCAGGCTTGGAATCGGCTGAGCGGTCGTGGGCGCAGCAAAGGCAAGACGAGAGACGAAATGCGTCAGGATCTATCGGACGAAACTGCCGATCTCCTAGGCCACGTCCTGCTTCTTGCTAACGCAAGCGGGCTCGATCTTGAAGCTTCCATCAAGCGCAAGTGGCTTTTCGAGCCTGGTGCCCTTTAGCTTTGTGTGGATTTCAGAAGTGCCGCCACATCGAAAAGATTGTCGCAGATCGCCACGCATTTCTCGCGCATTGTATCCGTTGCAGGCGCAACGTCAGGCACCATGATGGTCTGAGTTCCCGCGCTCCATGCGGACTGGACGCCGTGATAGGAATCTTCCAGCGCCACGCAGTCACGAGGGTCGATGCCCAAACGTTTGGCGGCGGTCAGATAGGGCAGGGGCGATGGTTTCGGCTCGGCGTAGTCGCCCCGGGCGAGGATATGATCGAAGCGCCGAAGGACGTCGAAAGGGCCAAGGTGGCGATTGACGGATTCGTGGCCCGATGACGTTGCGATGGCGCGTGGCAGACCAAGGTCATCCAGCAGATCGAGGATGTCCAGAACGCCATCCTTGAGCGCCACGCCATCCGCCATCGATATGGCCAGATGCCGAAGCCAGGCGTCGCGAAAGGTATCCATCGGAAAATCCTGGCCGTATTCCGTGCGGATGGTCTTGGTAATGACGTCCCACGGGCTGCCACACACCCGCTGATAGACCTCGACAGCCATGCCATGCCCACCTTCATCCGAGGCGGCCAGAAATGAATCGCGGTAATGCTTCTCGCTTTCGATCAGCAGCCCGTCCATATCGAAGATGACCGCTTTCGGCCTGCGCAACAACGCTGCCATGAGATCAACCGAACCGAAACTGGCGCTCGCCCAGGCTCTCGAAGGGGCGGATCAGGTAGCCGTCCGGGTCGGCCACGATAAATTGTCGGTTGCCGACCTCCGTTTCCCCGCGCCTGTACCATTTTTCTTCCAGCGGCAGAAACAATGGAACGCCTGCGCGCTCCAGCCGCTCGAGAATGGCTTCCAGCGAAGGCACGATCAGTTGCAGATTCATGCCGCGTCCAAAAGGATATTTCATCGGCCCGGTCTCGTCTTCAAACGTGCGCCCGGCGCCCATCTGGTCGATCATCAACTGCGCGTCGCCCAGCGCAAGATAGGTAAAGCCCTCCTCGGGTCTTTCATAGACCACGTGAAAACCGATGAGATCGCAGTAGAAGGAACGGCTTTTAGGCCAATCGCTGACGGCAAGTTCAGGCACAAGGGCATTCGCTGTGAAAGTCATTTTTGGCTTTGTCACCTCTGGAAATATAAGTGGTATAGCGCTCATGCGCAGCCAGAGTAACTCCATGGCATTGGAAACGTTGCAGGTTAATTTGAACACGCCGGTTATAAGGTGACGGCGCGTATCGGTGTAGCTCGGTACCGCGCATCACTGCCGAGGCGTCAGGCCTTCGTTCCGCCCACTGTGATCTGGTCCATCCGCAAATGCGGCTGGCCCACGCCGACGGGCACCCATTGGCCCGCCTTGCCGCAATTGCCAATGCCGGTATCGAGCTTCATGTCATTGCCTATCATCGTGATGCGTTTCATCGCATCGGGACCGTTGCCAATCAGCATGGCCCCCTTGACCGGCGCGCCGATCTTGCCGTTCTCGATCAGGTAGGCTTCCGTGCAGCCGAAGACGAATTTGCCGGAGGTGATGTCCACCTGGCCGCCGCCGAAGGACACGGCATAGATGCCCTTCTTGACGGATGAGATGATTTCTTCCGGCGTCTTGTCGCCGCCCAGCATATAGGTATTGGTCATGCGCGGCATTGGCACATGCGAATAGCCCTGCCTGCGCCCGTTACCGGTCGCCTTCATGCCCATCAGACGGGCGTTCTGACGGTCCTGCATGTAGCCGACCAGTTTGCCGTCTTCGATCAGAACATTATAGCCAGATGGTGTACCCTCATCGTCGATGGTCAGCGAACCACGGCGGTTGTCGATCGTGCCATCGTCGACGACGGTCACGCCCGGCGCGGCCACCATTTCGCCTAGCAGGCCTGCGAAAGCCGATGTTTTCTTGCGATTGAAATCGCCTTCCAGCCCGTGCCCAACGGCTTCATGCAGCATGACACCCGGCCAGCCGGAGCCCAGCACCACATCCATCGTTCCCGCAGGCGCATCGATGGCCGTGAGGTTGACGAGCGCCTGGCGCAGCGCCTCGTCGGCCCCACGCTGCCAGTTTTCGGTGGAAATGAAATCGCCAAAACCGACCCGACCGCCAATACCGTATGATCCGCTTTCCTGCCGGTCGCCTTCTCCGGCAACGACGGAAATATTGATCCGTGTCATGGGCCTGATGTCGCTGACCCGGTGGCCGTCCGCGCGCAGAATGTCGACCATCTGCCAACTTGCGGAAACGCTGGCCGTGACCTGGCGGACCTTTGGGTCCTTGTCACGCAGATAGGCGTCGATTTCCGTCAGAAGCTTGACCTTTTCCTCGAAGCTCGGCGCGCCAATCGGGTTTTCATCGCCGTAAAGCTTCTTGTTGGTGCGTTGCGGAGCCGCGGCATAGGAGCCGGAATATCCCTTGGTGACAGCGCCCACCGCATCGGATGCGCGCTTCAACGCGCCGAGGGACAACTCGCCCGCATGGGCATAGCCCACGGTTTCACCAGCCACGGCACGCAGGCCAAAACCTTGATCCGTGTTGAAGCTTCCACCCTTCAGGCGACCATTGTCGAACGAAAGGGATTCAGCCTGGGCATGCTCGACAAACAATTCGCCATCATCAGCGCCGGCCAGAGCATCGGCGACCTGGGCGCGCAGCTGTCCTTCGTCGCAATCGAATAGCGTCAGAAGATCTTGGGTCATCGCGGGCTCCAGTATACGTGTTTCTGTGTCGAGCCCAAGGCGTCAGTTGTTGCGCTTCAAGCCATCACGCATTTAAGTGGTGGCGCGTGCCCACGCAAGATCAGGCGCAAGATCAGGGTAGGGCGTCGTAGCCTTCGGCAAAGCCGCGCAGCTCGATGGGGATGCCGACACGGTCCTGATCGACAGACTCACGCAGGGCAAAGACGGCGTTCTTGCCAGCTCGAAGCACCTTCAGCAGCTCGTCATCAATATCGACTTCCACGTAGCAGCCTTCGGAAAAGCAGCGCGTGAAATAGGCGCGGCCGATGTTGTTGTTGTCGATGTAGAGTTCCATCCCGTCCTTGAGCAGCACGCCAAGAGGCGCGAGGATGCGAAGGATGCGGGACTTGCGGTCAGCAGTCTTGAGAATGACGACGGAGAGGCCAACCTCGGGCCGGTCATCCGCAATCACGTTCTGCATCAGCGCACATTGTTCTTCGGATGCGCCAGCTGGTTTGTCGCAAATGACAGACCAGGCGCCATGCGTCGATTTTGGCGTTCCCGGCGGCTGCTGGGCAATGCCCACGGCGGGAACGGCGATGGAAAGACCGGCGGCGACGAGAAAAGCGCGCGCAATCGGGGACAGACGCATGGATACCTCTGGAATTCGAATCAGTGCGGCCATTTTGACTTCCCCTTCGGGAAAGGGAAGGGCCACGACCCTCAATTCCAAGGGAGTGCGGCCAAAATAGGACTTGATGATACGCAACATGGTCAGATCAGCATCAGAACGACATTGCCGAGCCGCCAGCAGCCTTTGCATCGGCGCATTTAACACGCGCAGGCTTTACCGTTAAAAATGCACGGGTTGCCAACCAAGGCGATATTGCGGCGAAGGACAAACTATGATTTGAAGTCTACTCTATAAGCATGGATTCTGCGTTTGAGATTGATCATGATCAAACGCGTGAGGGAGAGGTACCGTGACTAACAGGATATACGCAAGCTTGATGGGCAGTATCTGTCTGCTCACGGCTGCCGGCGCAAGCGCCGATCAGCCGAAAGAGTGGCAGATGGGATTGCAGGAGGCGGCAACGCCCATCATGCACGAGATACGCTGGTTCGAACAATATACGCTCTGGTTTATCGTTCCGGTCACGCTGTTCGTGCTGGTTCTCTTGATCATCGTCGGGGTCAAGTTCCGCGCCCGTGCCAATCCGGTGCCGTCAAAGACAAGCCACAACACGGCCATCGAGATCGTCTGGACGCTCGCTCCCGTCCTGATCCTGATGTTCCTGGCGTTTCCGTCCTTCAACCTTTTGAACGCACAGCTGACTCAGCCTGAAAATCCGGACCTGACCTTGAAGGCAACCGCGACGCAGTGGCAGTGGAACTACGAATATGCTGCTGCTGAAGGTGCTGAGCCTCTGGCATTCGACAGCTACATGCTGAAGGATGCCGATCGCGCAGCCGCAGGCAAGGACGACAAGGCACGCTATCCCCGCCTTCTGGCTGTCGACAACGAGATGGTCGTGCCTGTTGGCAAGACGGTCCGTCTCCTCGTCACCGCCGCGCCAACCGACGTCATTCACGCCTTCGCCATGCCTGCATTCGGTGTCAAGATCGATGCCGTGCCTGGCCGTTTGAACGAAACATGGTTCAAGCCTGAGAAGGAAGGTCTATACTACGGTCAGTGTTCCGAGCTTTGCGGCAAGGATCACGCCTTCATGCCAATCGCCATACGTGTGGTTTCCGAAGAGCAATACAAAACCTGGCACGATGCCGCCGCTGCCGATCTCAGCGGTGCCAACCGGGCGCTCATGGCTTCTGTGGATGGTGCTCCGCGCTCCGTTCAGGTTGCTGAAAACGAAGCCAAGTAAGGTAAGGAGTGAGGACAATGGCTGGACATTCCACACACGACGATCATCACTCGCACGACGGCCACACGCATGGACGCGAAGCGCATCACGATGACCATGCGCACCATGCGCATACGCCGACCTTCTTCCAACGCTGGTTTCTCTCAACGAACCACAAGGACATCGGCACGCTCTATCTGATCTTCGCGATCATCGCCGGCATCATCGGTGGCGGCCTGTCGGTCGTCATGCGTATGGAGCTGCAGGAGCCGGGCATTCAGATTTTCCATGGCCTCGCTGCCATGGTCTACGGTGTTCAGGGTGATGCTGCCATCGACGGTGGCAAGCACATGTACAACGTGTTCACGACGGCACATGCGCTGATCATGATCTTCTTCATGGTCATGCCTGCCATGATTGGCGGTTTCGCCAACTGGATGGTGCCGATCATGATCGGAGCGCCTGACATGGCGTTCCCGCGTCTGAACAACATTTCCTTCTGGCTGATTGTACCGGCCTTCATCCTGCTTCTCCTGTCGCTTTTTGTTGAAGGCCCTGCGGGTGCCTACGGTGTTGGCGGGGGCTGGACGATGTATCCGCCGCTCTCGACCAGCGGGATGCCGGGGCCAGCGGTGGATCTTGCGATCTTTGCGCTGCATATTGCCGGTGTGTCGTCCATTCTCGGCGCGATCAACTTCATCACCACCATTCTCAACATGCGTGCACCGGGCATGACGCTGCACAAGATGCCGCTCTTTGCATGGTCGGTTCTCGTCACCGCTTTCCTTCTGCTGCTTTCGCTTCCGGTTCTGGCTGGTGGCATCACCATGCTTCTGACGGACCGTAACTTCGGCACCACCTTCTTCGCACCTGAAGGCGGCGGCGACCCGATCCTTTATCAGCACCTGTTCTGGTTCTTCGGTCACCCGGAAGTCTACATTCTGATCCTGCCCGGCTTCGGCATCATCAGCCACATCGTGTCGACCTTCTCCAGAAAGCCGATCTTCGGTTACCTCGGAATGGCTTATGCCATGGTTGCCATCGGTGCCGTCGGCTTCATCGTTTGGGCGCACCACATGTACACGGTCGGCCTTTCGCTCGAAGCGCAGCGCTACTTCGTCTTCGCAACCATGGTGATTGCGGTGCCCACGGGCATCAAGATCTTCTCCTGGATCGCGACGATGTGGGGTGGCTCGCTCACCTTCACGACGCCTATGATCTGGGCCATCGGCTTCATCTTCCTGTTCACGGTCGGTGGCGTTACCGGCGTACAGCTTGCCAATGCCGGTCTCGACCGCTCCCTGCATGACACTTATTACGTCGTGGCTCACTTCCACTATGTTCTGTCGCTCGGTGCCGTGTTTGCGATCTTTGCTGGCTGGTACTACTGGTTCCCGAAGATCACCGGCTACATGTACAGCCAGGCAATCGGAAACCTGCATTTCTGGGTCATGTTCTTCGGCGTGAACCTCATCTTCTTCCCGCAGCACTTCCTCGGTCTTGCCGGTATGCCACGTCGCTATATCGACTACCCGGATGCCTATGCAGGCTGGAACATGGTCTCGTCCTACGGTTCCTACATCTCGGCTGTTGCTGTCCTCATCTTCCTCTTCGGCGTCTGGGAAGCCTTCGCCAAGAAGCGTGTGGCTGGCGACAATCCATGGGGTGAAGGTGCAACCACGCTGGAATGGCAGCTGTCTTCTCCGCCGCCATACCACCAGTGGGAACAGCTTCCCCGTATCCGCTGAGGCATTTTGTCTAGGCGTGTATATGATCTGAACATGATAAATGTCAGTTTCACGCTTGGATAAAACATAAAGGAGCGCCGCAGGAATGCGCGGCGTTTCCCCATGAAGGCAGGAAAAATGACCGTAATCGACAATCGCGATACGCTGGAAATGGATGGCCTTGTGCTGTCTGAGGCGGGTGCGCGCGATTATTTCGAACTGCTGAAGCCCCGCGTCATGTCGCTGGTGGTCTTCACCGGTTTTGCCGGTCTGGTGCTGGCACCGGGCAGCATCAACCCGATTCTGGCCGTCGTCGCCATCCTCTGTATCGCCGTAGGTGCGGGCGCTTCGGGCGCTCTCAACATGTGGTATGACGCGGATATCGATGCGGTCATGACACGCACCGCAAAGCGCCCTATACCCTCCGGCCGCGTCGCGCCGGGCGAAGCGCTGGCCTTCGGCCTGACGCTATCGGTCTTTTCCGTTGCCATTCTCGGTCTGGCGGTCAACTGGTTTGCGGCCGGTCTTCTAGCCTTCACCATTTTTTTCTACGCTGTCGTCTACACCATGTGGCTGAAGCGTTCGACGCCGCAGAACATCGTCATTGGCGGTGCGGCAGGCGCGTTTCCGCCCATGCTGGGCTGGGCTTGCGTTACGGGTGATGTATCGCTCGACAGCACGATCCTGTTCCTCATCATCTTCATGTGGACGCCAGCGCATTTCTGGGCCCTGGCACTGTTCAAGATGCGCGACTACGGCTCCGTTGGCATCCCCATGATGCCGAACGTCGCCGGCGAGCGCTCCACCAAGAACCAGATGATCGCCTATGCCGTGGTCACGGCAATCGTGGCCGTAGCGCCTTACTTCACGGGTCTTGCCGGTGCGGGATACGGCATATTTGCCGCCGTCCTTAGCGCCATTTTCATCTACTGTTCCATCTCCGTCCGGCGTATGCCTGATGGAGACGAGCGGATGATGCAGGCGAAAAAAATGTTCGCCTATTCCGTCTTCTACCTCTTTGCAATCTTCTCCGCCTTGTTGGCAGACCACGTTGCACCGTCATTCATGACGCTCATTCCGGGAGCAGCGTAATGGAAACCATCAAGCTGAATGATGCACAGAAACGTTCGCGGCGCGGTCGCAATATCGCGCTCGGCGTTCTTCTCGCCGCCCTGGTCGTGTTGTTTTACATCATAACCATTATCAAAATTGGCGGCTTTTAAAGCCGGAACGTGGGAGGAGGAGACATGGCCGGAACCGAGACGAGGACGAGGACGAAGAAGACGAGCAACAGCTCCATTCTCGTTCTATGCACGGTATTTGTCTGCGGCATGGTCGGCATGGCTTACGCCTCGGTGCCGCTTTACCGCCTGTTCTGCCAGGTCACCGGCTATAACGGCACCACCCAGCGCGTGGAGCAATATTCGGACGTCATCCTCGACAAGCGGATGAAGGTCACTTTCGACGCCAACACATCGACAGGTCTCAACTGGGATTTTCGCCCGGTGGACAGACAGGTTGAGCCGAAGATCGGTGAGACCATTCAAGTGACGTTCAAGGCAACAAATCGTTCGCCTGTCGCCACGACCGGTAGCGCCGTATTCAACGTCACGCCCATGGAAGCCGGGGCCTATTTCAACAAGGTACAGTGCTTCTGCTTTACCGAGACGACGTTGCAGCCGGGCGAAACGCTCGAAATGCCCGTCGTGTTCTTTATCGATCCTGAGATCGTAAAGGCTCGGGAAACCAAGGGCATCCATACTTTGACGCTGTCCTACACATTTTATCCGTCCAAGACGGAAAAACCGGTTGCGTCCTTGCCGGTAAAGACTGAACGTGACGAAACGAAACTTTGAGAGAGGGAGGTGCGGCCTTTAAAGGTCGCGCTGCATAGCGTGGCCCTGATCAAGGGTCACAGCATCGAATGAGACTAGGGAAGAGCCTGCGGGGATCGATCACATGGCAGACGTACATCAGAAGAAACATGACTACCATATCATAGACCCCAGCCCATGGCCGCTACTGGCTTCGGTGGGTGCATTCTTTCTTGCCTTTGGCGGCATCTGCTACATCCGTTATCTCAACGGCAGTTCCTTCAAGCTGTTTGGGTTGGAATGGGCGCATCCGTGGCTGTTCTTCGTGGGTCTGGCGATCGTGCTTTACACCATGTACGCCTGGTGGGCCGACACGGTAAAAGAAGGCCACGAGGGACATCACACCCGCGTCGTGTCGCTGCATCTGCGCTACGGCATGATCATGTTCATCGCTTCGGAAGTCATGTTCTTCGTGGCGTGGTTCTGGGCCTATTTCGATGCAAGCCTTTATCCGCACGAAGCCATTCAGGCTGCGCGGGTCGAATTCACCGGTGGGCAGTGGCCGCCGAAGGGCGTCGAAGTTCTCGATCCGTGGCATCTGCCGCTTTACAACACGGTCATCCTGCTTTTGTCAGGGACATGCGTAACCTGGGCGCACCATGCTCTCCTGCACAATGACCGCAAGGGTCTGATCAGCGGCCTTGCGCTGACGGTTGCACTCGGTGCCTTCTTCTCCTTCGTGCAGGTCTATGAATACATGCACGCGCCGTTCGACTTCAAGAATTCGATCTATGGCGCGACGTTCTTCATGTCCACGGGCTTCCATGGCTTCCACGTCTTCGTGGGCACCATCTTCCTGCTGGTTTGCCTGTTCCGCGCCATTGCCGGTGATTTTACCGCCAAGCAGCATTTCGGCTTCGAAGCTGCAGCCTGGTACTGGCACTTCGTTGACGTGGTATGGCTGTTCCTGTTCTTCGCAATCTATGTCTGGGGCGGCTGGGGCGCGCCACTGGCACACTGAGATAACGCGATCAATGAAACAAAGGGCGGCACGTGCCGCCCTTTGCTTTTCTGCGACCACATGGGGAGGATATGATGACGCAGGAAGACGAGGGGCTCTATCCGCCGGTTGACCCGGTGAAGGTCGGCCTGCGGGGCTGCTGCCCGCGTTGCGGCCATGGTCGCCTTTTTGAAGGCTTTCTCAAGCTGAAGCCGAAATGCAGCGCCTGTGGCCTCGATTACGCCTTTGCCGATGCGGGAGAAGGGCCAGCGGTCTTCGTCATGCTCATCGTCGGTTTCTTGATTATCGGTCTTGCCCTGTGGTTCGACGCACGCTTTGCGCCGCCGGTCTGGCTGCACGCCTTGATCTGGATTCCGACGGCCATTATCCTGTCTCTCGTTCTGCTAAAGAAAATGAAGGGCATCATGATCGCCCTGCAGTATCGCAATAACGCAAGTGAAGGCAGGATCGATCGTGGTTGACAGCGCCATTTCCAAACCATCGCACAGGGGTTTCTGGTTTGCAGCGCCGCTTGTGCTGATGGCCCTGATCATTCTGGTTGCGCTCGGCACCTGGCAGGTCCAGCGCATGTACTGGAAAGAGGCGTTGCTGGCCGATATCCAGCAGCGCATTCATGCAGCACCGTCGAGCCTTGAAGACATCGAACGGCTGAATGCATCCGGTGGGGATATTGAGTACCGGAAAATCGTGGTTTCCGGCACGTATGACCATGCCAAGGAGCAGCATTTTTTTGCGACCTTTCAGGGTCAGACAGGCTATTACATCTACACGCCGATGCGCCTCACAGATGGCCGATATATTTTCGTCAATCGCGGCTTTGTCCCCTATGAGATGAAAGAAGCGTCAAAGCGGGCGGAGGGCGAAGTTGCCGGTGTTGTCTCGGTAGAAGGTCTGACGCGGGCGCGCCTTGCCGCCAAACCGTCCAGCCTGCTGCCGGAAAACGATCTGGGCAAGAATATCTATTATTGGAAAGACTGGTCGGCCATGGCCAGCCAGGCGAACATAGCACCGTCCGAACTCGTGCCATTTTTTGTCGATGCCAATGATGCGCCCAACCCCGGCGGCTGGCCCAAGGGTGGTGTAACGCTGATTGATCTGCCGAATAATCACCTTCAATACGCGATAACGTGGTACGGACTGGCACTCGCCCTTGTCATTGTGGTCGGTTTTGCCTATGTCCGGGGCTCAAGAAAAACGGGTGAATGAAAGACGGGAGGCTGAAGGAGAAGGAATGAATATTGCCGTTTCCAAACCGCCTCTGACGATCAGGCTTTGCGGCCCGCGAGGCTTCTGTGCAGGCGTGGACCGCGCCATTCAGATCGTTGTTCTGGCTCTCAAAGCCTATGGCGCCCCCGTCTATGTACGGCACGAGATTGTTCATAATCGCTATGTCGTCGAAGGACTGGAAGCCAAGGGCGCGATTTTCGTCGAGGAACTGAACGAGATTCCCGCCGAGCACCGCCAGCAACCGGTTGTCTTTTCCGCCCATGGCGTTCCAAAATCCGTGCCGGAAGATGCGCAGGCGCGCAATCTCTTCTATCTCGATGCCACCTGTCCGCTCGTGTCGAAGGTCCATAAGCAGGCCATGCGGCACCAGCGTCTGGGTCGCCATGTCATTCTCATCGGTCATGCCGGTCACCCCGAGGTTATCGGCACCATGGGACAGTTGCCGGAAGGCACTGTTTCGCTCATCGAAACGATCGAGGATGCTGCGCGCTACGAGCCTGTCGATGCGGAAAATCTCGGCTTCGTGACGCAGACGACATTGTCGGTTGACGATACGGCAGGCGTTATTGCCAAGTTACAGGAACGCTTCCCCGCTATGCAGGCGCCAGCCGCCGACAGCATCTGCTATGCCACCACCAATCGTCAGGATGCCGTGAAACAGGCCGCGCCGGGTTGCGACCTGTTTATCGTGGTCGGAGCGCCGAATTCGTCCAATTCCAAGCGACTCGTAGAGGTTGCTTTGCGCGCGGGTGCCAAACGTTCGGTCCTGGTGCAGCGCGCCAGCGAGATTGAATGGGACATGATCGGCGATATCGAGACATTGGGCCTGTCTGCCGGTGCTTCCGCACCCGAAGTCATCGTTGACGAGATCATCCAGGCCTTCAAGTCACGCTATGAAACGACACTCGATCTGGCAGTGACCGTGGAAGAAACGGAGCATTTCCTCGTCAATCGTGAGCTGCGCGATATCGAGCTCACCTCGCAGGACATGGCGTTCGTCAACGGCAGCGCCAGCGATGCCCTGCCACCCAAACCGTCGAGCGGCGTTTGATCGCTCGACGTCGTAGTCCCTCAGCCTGCAAGAGATCATAAATTGGCAGTTTATACGGATATCAGCGAAGACGATCTGAAAGACTTTCTCAGCCAGTACGATGTTGGCGAGTTGACGTCCTACAAGGGTATTGCTGAAGGCGTCGAGAACACCAATTTTCTTTTGCACACCACCAGGGATCCGTTGATTCTCACGCTTTACGAGAAGCGCGTCGAGAAATCCGATCTGCCGTTCTTTCTGGGTCTGATGCAGCATCTGTTCGCAAAGGGCCTTTCGTGCCCGTTGCCTCTGCCACGCAATGACGGTGAACTCCTGGGGGAACTCTCGGGTCGCCCCGCCGCCCTGATTTCCTTCCTCGAAGGCATGTGGCTTCGCAAGCCTGAAGCACGCCATTGCCGGGAAGTGGGCAAGGCGCTCGCTGCCATGCATCTGGCCGGGGAAGGTTTCGAAATCAAGCGTCCCAATGCGCTCTCCGTCGAAGGATGGAAGACGCTTTGGGACAAGTCTGAAGCGCGGGCTGATGAAGTCGAAAAAGGATTGCAGCAGGAAATCCGCGCCGATCTCGATCATCTGGCCGCAAACTGGCCAAAGCACTTGCCAGCTGGCGTCATTCACGCCGATCTCTTCCAGGACAATGTGTTTTTCCTGGGCGACGAACTGTCTGGGCTGATCGACTTTTATTTCGCCTGCAACGATTTCCTTTCCTATGACGTGTCCATATGCCTCAACGCCTGGTGCTTTGAGAAGGATGGGTCTTACAATGTCACCAAAGGCAAGGCGCTGCTGGAAGGCTACCAGTCCGTTCGTCCAATGAGCGCGGACGAGCTTGATGCCCTGCCGCTTCTGGCCCGCGGTTCTGCTCTTCGCTTTTTCCTGACGCGGCTTTACGACTGGTTGACGACGCCTGAGGGCGCGCTGGTGGTGAAGAAGGATCCGCTGGAATACCTGCGGAAATTGCGTTTTCACCGGGCTGTCGGTCACGTGGCCGAATATGGGCTGTCGGTAGAATGAAACATGTCGATATCTTCACCGATGGTGCCTGTTCCGGCAATCCGGGGCCGGGAGGCTGGGGTGCCGTTCTGCGCTATGGCGATGTGGAAAAAGAGCTTTGCGGCGGCGAGGCAGAGACCACTAACAACCGAATGGAGCTGATGGCGGCGATCCAGTCGCTCAACGCCCTGAAAGCGCCCTGCGAGGTCGATCTCTACACCGATAGCGCCTATGTAAAGGATGGCATCACCAAGTGGATTTTCGGCTGGAAGAAGAAGGGCTGGAAAACTGCCGATAACAAGCCGGTCAAGAATGTCGAACTGTGGCAGGCACTGGAAACTGCCCGCGAGCGCCACAAGGTTACCCTGCACTGGGTGAAGGGCCATGCCGGACATCCGGAAAACGAACGTGCCGATGAGCTTGCCCGAAAAGGCATGGAGCCCTTCAAACGGCGGTAATGGACGGGTGCTTTAATGGGGTTGCGGGAAAACGACGCTCACCTATTCTGCCCCGGCTCCAATCGAGAGAGCTGATTTGTCCGCAAGGCACTGCCGAAGCGGGCGCGACAAAAAGCCTGAAATCATCAGGCATGAGAGGGACATCCATGATCTTGCATTGCGTTTTCATACGCTTCAAATCGGCGGCCACGACGTCCGAAAAACAAGCCATCTTCGAGGCGATTGCTGACCTGAAAGATGTCATCCCCGGCATTGTCGAGGTCAAGTACGGACAGAATGTCTCCTCTGAGGGCCTGAACGGTGGGTTTCTCGATGGCTTCATCGTCAAGCTGGAAACAGTCGAGGCGCGAGACGAATATCTCGCCCATTCGCAACATATGGAAGTCGGCGAGCGCCTGATCGGGCTGACCGACGGCGGAGCAGCTGGCTTGCTCGTCTTTGATATGGCGGCCTGAATTTAAAGGCGTTGTAAAACGGTCCCCGGCTCAAGGCCGGGGACCGCAACAATCACAGTTGCTCGATCATGGTCGCAGCGGAGGAAACGGTCGCCTGACCAGGGTTTTCCTCGATGTTGAGCGACTTCACGACACCGTCTTCCACCAGCATGGAATAACGCTTGGAGCGTACGCCGAGGCTACCGGCGGATAGGTCGGCATCCAGACCCAGCGCCTTCGTAAACGACGCATCCCAATCCGCCAGGAAATGAATCTTGCCCTGACCACCGGAGGCCTGCGCCCAGGCACCCATGACGTGCCAATCGTTAACGGCCACTACGGCGATATCGTCAACACCGCGGGCGAGAATTGCGTCACGGTTTTCGAGGTAGCCGGGAAGGTGGTTGAGGGTGCATGTCGGCGTGAATGCGCCCGGAACGGCAAAGACGACGACTTTCTTGCCGCTGAACAGCGCGTCGGTCGTTGTTTCAACCGGGCCGTCTGCAGTTTTTTCCTTGAATGTCGCGGATGGCAGCTTATCGCCGATATTGATGGTCATAATCTCGCTCCTGTGGCAATGATCCGGCGCGACTATAGAGTATTAAATCATCACCTTGCCAGAGATTTTCCAACCGATGTCACTGCGGAAAGTCCAGCGGTGCTTCCATGACTTTCTGGCCGGATTTGACCAGAATTGTCCAACGTTGACCCTTGGGGTTATAGGTTTTCGGCAGGCCTTTAATGTTCATGTAGAAGGTTAACTTGCGTTTGTCCCGCACCATGTTCTGTGGCTCGAAATAGGCGTAGCCGGAGGGGCCGGCGACGAAGATTTCGGTTTCTTTCGGCGCGTCTTCAGGCAGCCGCAATTCAACGCCCAGAAGCGTCTTGTCAGGCGTAATGTGGAAGTTCTGGACCTTGAAGTCTTCCGTTGCTTCTTCCGGCAGAGTCGCTTTTGCCGCCTCTATCGCTTCCACCTCATCGGGCTTGGCGGATTGACCATGATCCTTGCGGATGTCGAAACTCGCTTCGAAGGGAATGCAGATGTTGAGGCATACACCGATGAACGCCGTCAATTTTGCATTGGCTTCGTCAGAGCCGGGCTGTGCCTGGAGCACGAAGGGCAGGCTGACGGACCGGTCATAGCCGATGTCTTTCATCTCGCCGTTCTCAATCAGGTCCGGCACGGGGAAGGAGAGGGAGGTCAGCGTTGCGCCGCTGGAAGGCTCAAGCGTTATTTTTGGCGGAATGCCCGCTTCGCCAGGTTCTCGCCAGTAGGTGATCCAGCCCGGTTTCAGCTCTATCTGCAAAACCGCATCCATCCGGCCGGTCTGGTCTGCGGGAAGGCTGATGACGCGCATTCGCCCGCCTTCGCTTTGTTCCCATGGGGTCGTGTCGGCATTGGCCGGGGTGGATGTTCCTGCCAGCGCCAAAAGGAGAGCGATGGGGGTGACAGATGCACGAGCGAAGGTGGAAAGCTTGGATGTCATATTTTCGGTCTAGCCTAACATGCACTGTCGGACCAGTTACGATTTTAATTGAATCATCATTTTCGGTTGATTGATTGGCGTCTATGCCGCATCCTTGCCCAATGACCAACATGATGCCGTACCTGCTCGCTGCAGAGTACCGCAGACCGGAGGCGCAAGTGACCTATTCAACCCTCATGGACAAAAAAGAAAGAGGCTTTCTGGACGGCCACTTTCTCATTGCGATGCCGGGACTGGAGGGCGGCTCGTTCGAGCGTTCCGTGGTCTATATCTGCGCTCATTCAAATGCCGGTGCCATGGGTTTCATCATCAACCGGTCGCAGCAGATCACGTTTACCGATGTGTTGCTGCATCTCAAGATGATGGATCGCAACGACGCCATCATGCTGCCAAACCGGACGCGGGAGTTTCCCATCCAGTGCGGCGGGCCGGTGGAGTCCGGCAGGGGCTTCGTGCTGCATTCGGATGACTATAGCAGTGAATCCAGCATACCCGTGAGCGACGATATCTCGCTGACATCGACACTCGATATCGTCCGGGCGATTTCCAGCGGGCGTGGCCCAGACAAGGCGACCATGCTGCTGGGCTATGCGGGCTGGGGACCCGGTCAGCTTGAAAATGAGATTGCCAGCAACGGCTGGCTCAACTGCCCCGCATCGGAGGAATTGATTTTCGACAGAACGCTCGACAACAAGTATGAGCGCGCTTTGGGGTTGATGGGTGTAGATCCGCGCATGTTGTCTGCCGAAGCCGGGCACGCATGAGATAAATAAGAACGGAACCAAACCCGCGTCGTTACGTTTTTCCTTCGGTTGCCAGCGCCATGTCTGGTCAATAATCTAGGGAGAAATACCATGGGTAGCACATCCGATAAAGTAGCTGGTACAGCCAACGAAGTTGCTGGCAAGGTTAAGCAGGGCGTTGGTTCTGCAACAGGCAACGACCGTATGCGCGCCGAAGGCGCTGCTCAGGAAACCAAGGGCAAGGTCCAGAAGACTGTTGGCGATGCGAAAGACGCCGTCAAGGGCGCTGTAGACCGCATGTAATCCTGCGGCTTCCCAGCCAAACGAATTGAATAAGGGCGCATGTGTTTACGAAAAAGCACATGCGCTTTTTTCCGTCCAAATCGACAATTATTGGCGCCATTTCTGTCTGAACCAAAGAGTTTCGGCGCGGCGCGTTTTCTCGGAGCGTTAAATGCAGCTGTTTTCCTGCGCTGCCTGTGGGCAGCCTGTCCATTTCGACAATCGTTCCTGCGTCAAATGCGGACATCGCCTTGTATTCGTTCCCGAAAGCCTTTCAATGGAAGCGCTGGAACCTGCAGGTGACCCGAACTGGTCGCTGGTTTCAGATCCTTCGCGTCAGATCCGTTTCTGCGCAAATGAAGTCAACGATGTCTGCAACTGGTCCGTACCGGCCGACAGCGATCACAAATTCTGCCCGGCCTGCAGCCATAACCGTCTGGTGCCGGATGCTTCGACTGAAGAGGGCGTGGAACAGTGGCGTCGTCTCAGCCAGGCGCAGCGCCATCTTTTTTACTCCATGCTGCGATTGAAGCTGCCACATCCAAACCGAGATGCGGACCCGCAGGGCGGCCTCGTCTTTGACTTTTTGGTCGATGAAGTCGCGCCCGATGGCTCCATCATTCCTGCCATGACGGGTCATGACGAGGGCCTGATCGCCATTCGTGCCGCAGAAGCGGATGACGCGACACGCGAGCAGGTTCGCAGCAACATGAACGAGCCCTATCGAACGATGCTCGGGCATTTTCGTCACGAGGTCGGCCATTTCATCTGGAACAAGCTCGTGCGTGACGCCAACCGGCTCGAAGCCTGCCGTGAAGTGTTCGGAGATGAGCGTGAGGATTATGGCGAGGCGCTGAAGCGCAATTATGAGTCGGGTCCTCAGCCGGGCTGGCAGGAAAATTTCATCAGTTCCTATGCCTCAGTTCACCCCTGGGAGGATTTTGCGGAGTGCTTTGCCCATTATCTCCACATTGTCGATACGCTGGAAACCGCGCACGCCTTTGGTATCGCGATTGAGCCGGAGGGGCATGAAGAGCTGGAAACGGATGTTTCTTTCGAGCCTTACAGCGCCAGAAGCGCTCGCCAGATCGTCAATGCCTGGGTTCCCTTGAGCGTGGCCCTCAACTCCATGCAGCGCAGCATGGGCGAGGCGGATCTCTACCCGTTCGTCCTGACACCCGCCGTCATGGTCAAGCTGGAATTTCTGCACAAGCTGCTGCATGGCAAGGTTCCCGAGGACCAGCAGCAGAACAACTGGCAGTCCCAGCCGCAACAGCAGCCCATGCAGTCAGAACAGGATCAGGCTCTCTTGACCACCTGAAAACGCTCACGAAGCAGTCGCAAGGCCTCATCCGGCGTATCCGGGGTGCCAAACAGGAAGCTCTGCCCGTAATGACAATTCATGCGGGCGAGTTCTGCTGCGTCTTCCGGCGTCTCTATGCCTTCTGCCACGACCTGCATCTCGAGCGCCCGCGCCATGGCAATGATAGAGCGAAGAAGAACATTGCGCTTGTCGCTGGTATTGGCGACCAGCGCCTTGTCCAGCTTGATCGTGTCGAAGGGGAAGCGCGTCAGATACGCAAGCGAGGAATAGCCGGTTCCGAAGTCATCGAGCGCCAGGCTTAGGCCCGTATCCTTCAGTTTCGCCAGAACAAGACGTGCCTGTTCCGGATTTTCCATGACCACCGATTCCGTCAGCTCCAGCTTCAACTGTGCCGGGTTGCAGCGGGTTCGTTGCAACATGCTGCGCACATCGGTGTACAGCTCATTGTTGAGGAGTTGGGCGCTGGATATGTTCACGGAAATGAAGATCGGCAGCTTATCGATGGCGTGCTGCCAGTCCATCAGATCGGTCGCGGCCCGCTCGAGTGCGAACATGCCAAGCGGCTCAATGAGCCCCGAAGCCTCGGCAACGGGAATGAACTCGCTTGGAGGGATGTTGCCGCGCTTGGGGTGCTCCCATCGCATCAGCGCCTCAAAGCCCGCCAGCGCGCCGTTGTCCAGCTTGATGATCGGCTGGTAGGCAAGCGACAACTCCTTGCGCTCAATGGCGCGGCGAAGATCGCTTTCCATCTGCAGACGGTCCGTGCCCGACGTGCGGAAGGCGGGACGGAACGGTTCCACGCGGTTTCCACCGGCCCGTTTTGCCCGGTACATGGCAAGTTCGGCATCGCTTAAGAGACCGGCGGCATTTTCCTGCTGGTCTATCCAGGACACCAGACCGATGGATGCCGTCAGAATGATTTCGCGATTGGCGAAATTGATCGGCACCATGATCGCCTTGTTCACCGCTTCGGCAAAATCGGCCACTCTTTGCGGGTCGCGTTCGGAGACGAGAATCAATCCGAATTCATCACCGGACAGGCGCGCAAGAGTATCCTGGGGCTTGAGAAGGCGGCGCAGACGGCGCGTCAAGGCAATCAGGATGTTATCACCAGCAGCAATGCCAAGCGTGTCGTTGACCAGCTTGTACCGGTCGATGTCGATTGCCATGACCGTTGGACGCACGGTTTCTCCGTCCGGCGCAAGGTTGAGAACCGATTGCAGCCGGTCGAGAAAGACCTGGCGATTCGGCAGTCCGGTCAGGTTGTCGCTCAAGGCGTCCTGAAGCAACCGCTCAACGGAATTCTTCTGCTCTGTAATATCGGTGATGGTGCCAACGCAGCGAATGATTTCGCCGTTGGAGCCAAGCACGGGACGGGCGCGAATCTGCAGCCAGTGAAAATGCCCGTCTTCGGCGCGGATGCGAAATTCGTGGTTCAGGCGTCCCTTGCGGTGATCCAGGAGCACATCGAGCGTGGCCTTGAAACGGTCGCGGTCATCTGGATGCAGCCGCGGCAGCCAGTTGCGAGCCGCTCCGTGCATCGTGCCGGGATTAAGCCCAAGCTTGACCGAAACATCGGGCGTCGTCACGATCCGGTCGCGTGTCACATCCCAGTCCCAGACGGTATCGCCACTGCCGGTCAGGGCCAGCGATTGTCGCTCCAGATCGGAGAACAGGCCCTGTTGATAGGCGCTGCCCGCGAAAGCGTGTTGAATAACGGTAAAGCCGATCAGAAGCACGATCAGGACAAGGCCACCGCCCAACGCGGGCTGGACGATATCATTGTCGAGCTGCCCGGTCACCGTCAGCCAGCTTCCGAACAGCCACACCAGAATGAGCGCCCATGAGGGCACAAGCAGAATGGCGCGGTCGTAGCGGTTGAAGCCGAGATAGATGATCAGCACGATCCCTGCCGTTGCCGTCAGCGCAAAGGACAGCCGGGCAATGCCCGACGCGATGGAGGGATCATAGATGGCGACGCCGAACAGCGCGCCAAGCCCGATGATCCAGGCAAATGTCGCATAGCCAAGATGGGCGTGCCATCTGTTGAGGTTGAGATAGGTGAACAGGAAGACGACGAAACTGGACGCAAGTGCCACCTCCGCGCCCGCTCGCCATATTCGCTCGTCGCTTGAGGTGACCGTGATCAGCTTTTCCAGAAAGCCGAAATCGACGCAGATATAGGCGAGAACGGCCCAGGAGAGGGCCGCTGATGCCGGCAAAACGGAGGTGCCCTTGACCACGAAGAGAATGGTCAGCAACACCGCCAGCAGACCGGCAATGCCAAGCACGATACCGCGATAGAGCGTGAACGCGTTGATCGTGTCCTTGTAGGCTTCCGGTTCCCAGAGATAAAGCTGCGGCAATTGCGGCGTGGAAAGTTCGGCCACGAAGGTGATGACGGCACCCGGGTTCAGCGTGATGCGAAAGACGTCTGCATCGGCACTTGGCTGTCGGTCCAGCGCGAAGCCTTCGCTGGGGGTGATAGCGATAATGCGCTGCGAGCCGAGGTCAGGCCAGAAAAGCTTGGAATTGACCAGACGGAAATGCGGCGCGACGATCACCCGCTCCAGCTGTTCCTCGGAAACGTTGGCGAGCGCAAACACCGCCCAGTCGCCCTGGTGGGTGGGGGAAGACGCGCGCACCTCGATGCGTCTGCGAATGCCGTCCGGTCCTGGTGCCGTCGAAACCTGAAAGGCTTCGCCCTGATTGGCGTAAATGTCGGTGGTGGCCGTCAGATCGAGCGCATTGTCATCGCGGGAGATTTTGACGGGCTCGAATGCATGGGCCTGCGCTGCGAAGAAAACGCAGACGAAAAGCAGGGAAATGAAGCGCGCTGCGGCCACGAAAGGTCTGATGAGGCGCGACGCAAGGCTGTTATATGTCATTTATCCTACTGCGTCCCGACGGGATTTTGACTGTCGGAGATGAGGGAGAACATGACATGGTCCCGCCACTCGCCGTTAATTTTAAGATATTCCCGCAAGAGGCCTTCCCGCTGAAATCCGGCATTTTCAAGCAGCCGTATGCTTTTGAAGTTCTCTGGAATACAGGCTGCCTCAATTCGGTGCAACTGAAGTCCGTTGAAGATGTAGGGTATTACCAGCTTTAATGCGGCAGACATATGGCCTTGGGCAGCATATGGCTCGCCAATCCAATATCCGATCATGCAGCTTTGCGCGGCGCCACGCCTGATATAGCCCACCGTAATGCCGCCCAGAAGCGTGGTGTTCTGTTGAAACAGCAGCATGGAAACCGCAAGGCCGGAGGCAAATTCCTGGCCGTTGCGGGTTACTCTGACGCGAAAGGAGCTCTCGGTCAGCTCGTCGGCGCGCCAGGTCGGTTCCCACGGCTGCAGAAACTGCCGGCTTTCCGAACGCAGCTTGTACCACTGCCGATAATCCGAATATCGCGGCAGTCTCAGCAGGTAGTCGGCATTGCGAAGTTCTGGCGTATCACTGTTGCGGGAAAGAAAACGCAGCATGTAAGGTCAAACCTCATCCCACTTGCCACGGACACATGCCCTGCCGTCAGCCGTTTGCCTGAATCTTGATGGACGGCGATGCGGAAAGCTCCGCCGTAATGTCCGATAGCGGCGAGAGGTTTTCCAGCGGGCCGATAGCAGACAATGTCGGAACCTTATCGAAAAACAGCCGTCCCGCAAGATCGGTCAGACGCTCTGTGGTGATGTCACCCAGACGCGTCATCATCTCGTCATTCGGAATCGGGCGGCCATAGAGCATCATCTGGCGTGCGATCTGGCCTGCACGGGCCGCCGGGCTTTCCTGACCCATCAGAAGCTGGGCGCGAATCTGGGCACGGGCGCGGTCGATTTCCACCTGATGAATGGTCTGCGAGGACTTGCGAAGCTCATCGATGATGACGGGCACCAGCTCCGGCAGGTCGTTGCTGCCGGTGGCGGCATGGATGCCGAAAATGCCCGTATCGGAAAAGCCCCAATGGAAAGCATAGACCGAGTAGCACAGACCGCGATTCTCGCGCACTTCCTGGAACAGGCGAGAGGACATGCCACCGCCGAGAATGTTGGCGAGGATCTGCGAACAATAAAAATCGCGCGCGTGATAGGCCTTGCCTTCAAAGCCCAGCAAAACCTGAGCGTCCATGAGATCGCGCGCCTCACGTATTTCGCCGCCCGTATAGATGGCTTTTTCCATGACAGGAGTAGCAATTGGCTGCTGCGGCAGTCCGGCGAAGCGTTGCTCCACCTGCTTGACGAAGCTTTCATGATCCACCGCACCAGCGGCCACCACGAAGATACGATCAGTCGTGTAGTTTCTCGCCAGATAATGGCGGATCTGCCCGGTCGTAAAGGACTGGACGGTATCCGGCGTGCCGAGAATGGGGCGGCCGATGGTCTGGTCGCGATAGGCGACACCGGAGAAATTGTCGAAGATCACGTCGTCGGGCGTGTCGGTCGCCGCGCCGATTTCCTGAAGAATGACATTCTTCTCGCGCTCGAGCTCCGCCTCTTCGAAAGCGGACTCAGTCAAAATGTCGGCCAGAATGTCGACCGCAAGCGGCACGTGGTCTTTCAGCACGCGGGCGTAGTAGGACGTCGTTTCGGTGGATGTGGCAGCATTGACCTCGCCACCGACATTCTCGATTTCCTCGGCAATCTGTCTCGCCGTACGTCTCGCCGTACCCTTGAAGGCCATATGTTCGAGAAGATGGGCGATGCCATGCTCGTCGTCTGTCTCGTTGCGTGAGCCGGACTTGATCCACACGCCGAGAGCGACGCTTTCAAGATGTGGCATTCTTTCCGTAACAACGGTCAACCCGGAGGCAAGCCGGGTCACATTTACACTCATATCACGTCTTTCCGCGTTGCTTAACTCTTGGCGCGAGCATGGTTTCCGATGAAGGTTTCAACGGCGTTCAGCTCAGCATCCAGAATATCGAAACGCTCCTCCCGGTTCATAAGATCAGCAAGCCATAGTGGAAGGGCAGGATCGATTGCGCAAGCGGATTTTACAGCTGCAGGAAATTTCGCTGGATGCGCGGTGGACAAAGTCACCATTGGGCTCTTTGATTTCTCATGCTTTTTCGCAACGAACACGGCCGTTGCCGTGTGCGGGTCGAGCAGATATCCCGTCTGCGCCAGCGTGTCTCTGATGGTGTCGGCCACCTGTTTTTCGGTGGCGCGGCCAGCCCGGAAGTCGCGCTTGATGAACTTCATGGCCTTGTCGCCGATCTCGAAAGCGCCGGATTGCTTGAGCCCGTCCATGGAGCGTTTGACGGCGGATGCGTCGCGGTCATAGGCTTCAAACAGGAGACGCTCGAAGTTTGACGAAATCTGAATGTCCATGGAAGGCGAGGTCGTTGCGTGCACGCCGCGCATTTCATAGCGACCCGTTGCAAGCGTGCGCGCCAGAATGTCGTTGTCATTGGTGGCGATCACCAGCTTGTCGATCGGCAAGCCCATCTGCTTGGCGACGTAGCCCGCGAAAATGTCGCCGAAATTGCCGGTCGGCACGGTGAAGGACACTTTGCGGTCCGGGCTGCCAAGCGAAAGGGCGGCGGTGAAGTAATAGACCACCTGCGCCATGATGCGCGCCCAGTTGATGGAGTTGACGCCGGACAGCTTGACGCTATCGCGGAATTTGACGTCGTTGAACATCTCTTTGACGAGGTTCTGGCAGTCATCGAAATTGCCATGAACAGCCACGGCATGAACGTTGGATGCCGTCGAGCTCGTCATCTGTCGCTGCTGGACCGGCGATACCTTGCCATGCGGAAACAGGATGAAGATGTCGGTGCGCTCACGTCCGGCAAAAGCGTCGATGGCTGCGCCGCCAGTGTCGCCCGAGGTCGCGCCGACAATTGTCGCGCGTTCGTTGCGCTGCGCGAGCGTGTAGTCCATCAGGCGGGCGATGAGCTGCATGGCCACGTCCTTGAACGCGAGCGTCGTGCCGTGGAACAGCTCTAGAATGAAAGAGTTGGGGCCGGTCTGAACCAGGGGAGCAACGGCCGGGTGCCGGAACGTGGCGTAAGCATCGTCGATCATCGAGCGGAAGACGTCGGCGGGAATTTCATCGCCGGTGAAGCGATAGAGAACCTCGAAGGCGACTTCCTGATAGGATTTTCCGCGCAGGGCACGAATTTCCTTTTTGGACATGGTCGGCCATTTGCGCGGAACATACAGTCCGCCGTCACGCGCCAGACCCGCCAGAAGCGCGTCGGAAAAACCCAGCGATGGGGCGCTGCCCCTGGTCGATACATATTCCACGAGATGGTCCCTTGTCGTCTATCAGGCAAATGTCGTCAGCATCTTGTCCGCGGAAAAGCTGCTTTTGGCCTGTTTGACATGCTTTTTGCAAAATTGAAGCAAATCCGAACTCAGCCAATCGATTTTTTCCAGCGTCGCTGCTATAGACCATCGCCGACAGGCTTGAAAGGCCAATAAACAGCTTCTGCGGTCCTGTATCGGGATAGTTTTGAGAGGGTTGAACAGAGTGACAAGTCATATTTTGCGTTTGTCTGCCGCCATATCGCTTCTGGCCGTACTTGCGGGCTGCAACTCTTCCAATCCATCGGATTCGCTTGCCGTGAACCCGCCTGCTGCCGAGGCCGTGGCGCCGGTCGTGCAGGCAAACTGCCCCGCCATTACCATTCTCGATAGCAGCGCAGTTCACCGTGTCTATGCCGGTGGCGCGAAGGATGATCCCAGCAAGCTCATCTATCAGGCATCGCTTTCCGATACCACGCGCTCCTGCAGCATGAGCGATGCAACGCTGACTGTTAACGTGCTGGCACAGGGCCGGTTGGTTCCGGGCCCGCTTTCCAAGCCCGGCCGCGTCAACCTGCCCATCCGCGTCACCGTTAAGGATGGGAACGGCGAGATATTCTCGCAGGTCACAAATTTCCCCGTCGATGTCCCCGCTGGCAGCGCCGGTACGCAGTTCATCTTCAACAATCCCAATGTCGCCATTCCCAATGCCCCTGGCGGCGCATCGCGTCAGACCAACGTCTTCATCTCCTTCGATGATGCTTCCAAGGTCAGCACGAAGAAGGGTCGCCGCGGATAATCTTTTCCGAGGCTTGAAGTACGACAAAGGAAAAAGCCCTGTGCGGATGCGCCCAGGGCTTTTTTATGCGGTCCAGCTGAGCAGCCCTGATTGTCAGGGCTGACCGCGCGCGTTTCAGGCAACGCCGACCCACTCGGACAGCGCCTGAATGGTGGCAGGCAGGTCTTGCATCCGGGAAATGACGGTTTCGGCGCCCGCATCCGTCAGCCGGTCGGCATGGCTTGGGTAGGTGTGAGAGGCGCCCGTAAAGCCGATAACACGCATTCCGGCAGCCCTAGCACCGGTGATGCCATGGACGGAGTCCTCGATAACGATAACCCGATCGGGCGAAACGTTGAATTGCTGAGCGCCGTGCAGGAAAATATCGGGCTTTGGCTTGACCCGATCCGCACCAAGATCCTTGGCAGAATAGATATGACCGTCGAAATAGGGCTTGAGGCCGACCTTCGTCAGCATCATGTCCAGCCTTTCGCTTGACGAGTTCGAGCAGATGCAGCGAGGCGTCGTGAGGCGAGACAGGGCCATCTTGACGCCATCGATGATCTTCACGTCGCGTTCCAGACGCGCATCCAGCAGCTTTTCGGATTTTTCCAGCAGGGAGGCGGAGAGGGGGATGCTGGCTTCGCGCTCCACCGCCAGAAGGATGTTTTTCCAGGTCATGCCAGAGAAGCGTTCGCCCATCTCTTCCGTCGAAATTGGGTAACCTGCGTCCGTCAACAGGCGGGATTCGACCTGTGCTGCAATTATTTCGGAATCGACAAGAACACCGTCGCAGTCGAAAATGATGAGGTCAAAGCCACTCATGGGCTCTCCTTAGCGATTGAATGTGAAGAAGTGAGTGATCGCGCAAGCGTGTGCGGCTTTTAGACCATGTCGCGGGCAAGCTCAACCGACACCGATGCAAACGAGCCCTGCGCGAGGTCCGCTTCGCGCGGCTCGATGCCTTGCTCGACAAGTTTCAAATGGCACCTTATGTCAGGTCATGGCCAAAACTCCGAAGAACAAACCTGACGACACGATAGCGGCGAAGATCAGCAGAACGCTTGCCGATCGCATCATGCGCGGAGAGCTGGGGCCGGGCGCACGGTTGCGACAGGATCACGTTGCGGAAGAGTTCGGCGCGTCGCATGTGCCCGTCCGCGAAGCGTTTCGCAGATTGGAGGCGCAGGGGCTTGCGGTCAGCATTCCCCGCCGTGGTGTGCGTGTGGCGGATTTCGGACTGGCGGATGTGCAGGAGGTTGCGCAGATGCGTGCGGCGCTGGAGGTTCTGGCCTTGCGTCACGCCATTCCGCACATGACCGCCACCATTCTCGATGAAGCCGAAGCGGCCACCATCGCAGGGGATGGCGCCATGGATGTGCGCCAGTGGGAGGAAGCGAACCGCCGTTTCCATCGGCTGATTACCGCGCCCTGCAACATGCCGCGATTGATGGAGGCGATTGACGGGCTCCATGCGGCAAGTGCCCGGTTCCTGTTTTCGGCATGGCGGACGGGTTGGGAGCGGCGCACCGACACAGATCATCGTGCCATCATCGATGCCCTGCGCGCAGACCGCACGGAAGAAGCAATCCGTATTCTCGATGGTCACGTCCAGTGGATTGGCCGCACCGCATTGCGCACGCCCGCCGGCGTAACGCGCGACGCATTCGCAATCGTCGGGTAAATTATAGATAATTTTAATTCGATCTAACGCACTGTGATTCCTAGGGTTATCAGGAAGTCATTCACAGGGTGGGTCATCGCATTGCGCGCAATATCCAGATTTGCTGGACTCATGTTCTCAATTTCCTCTATCAATACAGTCGTCTTCGTAAATTATCTATAATTTGAAAGGGAGCCATCATGAGTGTTCAGTTTCGGACTGCGTCGGTCGGGTTCTTCGACCTTCCATCAAAATCTTTCGTCCAGCAGGCATTGTTCGTCGTTGCGGGAACGCTGGTCCTGGCATTGGCGTCACGTATTCAGGTGCCGATGGTGCCGGTGCCGATAACGATGCAGACTTTTGCCGTCACCATGATCGGTGCTTTGTACGGCTGGCGGCTGGCCGGGTTGACGGTGCTTGCTTGGCTGGGCGAAGCCATGCTCGGCTTGCCGGTTCTGGCCGGCGGCGCTTCGGGTCTTGCGCCCTTCGTCGGTCCCACCGCAGGCTATCTCGTATCCTTTCCCATCATGGCCGTGCTTGTTGGGTTCATGACCGAAAGGGGCATCCACGGTCACCGCCCCGTCGCCGGTTTCCTGCTGCATTTCGGTGCGAATGCGGTGGGTCTGGCGCTTGGCTGGGCGTGGCTTGCGGGGCTCATGGGTGCTGAGAAGGCATGGCTGGCGGGTGTCGCTCCCTTCATCCTCGGCGCAGTGCTGAAATCGGCGCTGGCCGCTGCTGTCCTGCGGGCCATGGCACAGAAGACACCGGCATCACAGTGACCGTTCGTCTGAGGCCACACCATCTCCTGTGTATGCTGACCTATGTCGGCAAGGGCTACACACCGGGCTTTACGGTCAATTATGACCGTGTCGCTGCCCGGCTACGAGATGGGGAAGAGATAGAAATCATTTCCGGACCCGACGACATCTGTGGGCCCTTGCTGACAAACAGGGACTCGCATTGTTTCAAAGCGAGTGTGACGAACCGCGATGCAAGGGCCTTGGAGGCTGTTGCGCAGTGGCTCGGCCTTCGTCTGGAGATCGGCAGCCGCATCGTTCCAGATGCGGCTCTCATTCGACAGCTGCGCGCAGGCTTCCAGCAGGGTGACCTGCGAAAGCCATGCTCGGGCTGCGAATGGACGCAACTGTGCGATCATATAGCAAGCATGGATTTCTGCGGCGTCAGGACGGCGCCGCAGCCGGACATCAGTCCGTAATGTTCAGTTCCGTCCGCTCGGATGCGGTCACGGTGGCGGTCACGATTTTCGGCTCGCGCTTCGTCTTGTCGTCATAGGTTACCTTCACCGAATAATTGCCGGGATGGAGGGTTTCCTGATGCGTGGTGCCGTAGCGGCCTGAAACCTCCTTTTGCGTGCCCTGGAGATCCTTCGTCGTTTCGAGAATGTCGATCCGCTGGGCGTCCTTGGCATTTATGGCGAGAACACCGGCATTCAGGTTGACGGTGACATTGACCCGCTGGCCAGCCGTCACGGTGAACGGGGTCTCGACCATGACCTTCCCGAGGCGCGCACGCATGATGAAGCTGCCGGCGGGCATCTGCATCAGCTTGTTCACACCATAGGTTCCGGTCAGGGTTTCGCGGGTGCCATCCAGCGTCTCTTCCGTTGAGACGGTCTCGAACCGGATATTGTCAGTCTCGACAGCCTTGCCGCCTTCCTTGTAGACGGCATTGGCATAGACGACACCACTTGGAATGATCAGGTCATGGCTGATGGTTTCACCGGCCTTGACGGTGACGGTTCCCTGCGCGCGCGCCGGGCCGATGCGACCTTCCAGCGCCAGTTCGCCTGCGGGTACGAAAATCTGCTTGCTGCCATAGATGCTGTCGCTGAATGTCGCGCCCTGCTTTACGTCGACACGGGCCTGCGGCTCCGCTTCCTTGCTGTCGGCGCTGCGCTTGGGCACCACCGTCAACTGTGCGGCGTTGAAATCGGCTGTGACTTCGGCAACTGCACCGTCCTTGATCTCGACGGGAATTTGGCGGGTAATATTCCCCAATGAGGCCACGGCAACATATTTGCCCGGCGGAATTTTCTCTTCAAAGGTCGCGTCATAGGCGCCGCCGACATTCTCGTCGCTCTGGCCGCCCGCGCTGTCGGCCTTGTAGAAGTCCCACCGCACCCGGTCGCTATCTCCAAGCGAAGGACCGCCTTTGATCAGCACCGCATCCGTCTTGACGTTGATCTGAGGCTTGGGAACAGGCGGGGAGGCGCTCTGTGCCAAGGCGCTGCCTGCAAGAAGCGTCGAAACGATGATGAGAGAAATGCGCATATTCACTTGACCCCTGCAACCCTTACCCTTTTGCTTCACCACACAGATGGCGCGCAAAATTCCGAAATCACAACGCCAAAAGTGACGACTGGTTCCATTGCGCACCACCGATTACCGGAATGGTGGCAAATTCGTCCCATCATTTCCGCTTAAATCGATGCCATGGTGTCGATAAGTGATCCATCAAGAAGGTCCACGGTTAACCCTGATAATAAATCCTCGATGGCAGTTCGCGTATTTTTTTACGCACTTAGCGTGATTTTGTTGTGCTCGTTCAGGGTTTGATAACCAAACTCGGTAACCATAAGCCTCAGTTCAGTTGAGTAAGCGTATGGAGCGAGTAACTATGGCATCAGTGTTTCCGCTGGCCGACTTTCGGCGTGCCGGTTTTGATCTTGCAGGTGAAAGCGACGCCTGGAAAGACAGCATCATCAAGGGCGATTGCGTCGCCGCGCTAGAGGCACTTCCCAGCCAGTCCGTCGATGCGATTTTTGCTGATCCCCCATACAATCTGCAGCTGGGCGGCACGCTCCACCGCCCAGACCAGTCCCTGGTCGATGCTGTCGATAATGACTGGGACCAGTTCGCCTCATTCGAAGCCTATGATGCCTTCACCCGCGCCTGGCTTCTGGCCTGCCGCCGCGTGTTGAAGCCGAATGGCACCATCTGGGTCATCGGCTCCTATCACAATATCTACCGCGTCGGCTCCATTCTTCAGGACATGAATTTCTGGATCCTCAACGACATCGTCTGGCGCAAGACCAACCCGATGCCGAATTTCAAGGGTCGCCGGTTCCAGAACGCGCATGAAACAATGATCTGGGCCAGCCGCGATGCCAAGGCCAAGAGCTATACGTTCAATTACGAAGCCATGAAGGCCTCCAATGACGATGTGCAGATGCGCTCCGACTGGCTGTTTCCGATTTGCAGCGGTGGCGAACGCCTGAAGGGCGATGACGGCAAGAAGGTTCACCCGACCCAGAAGCCGGAAGCCTTGCTGGCCCGCGTCATCATGGCCTCCACGAAGCCCGGCGATGTTGTGCTGGACCCCTTCTTCGGCTCCGGCACAACGGGCGCCGTCGCAAAACGCCTCGGCCGTCATTTCGTCGGCATCGAGCGCGAGCAGGAGTATATTGATGCGGCATCAGCCCGTATCGCCGCCGTCGAGCCTCTGGGCAAGGCGGAACTGACCGTCATGACCGGCAAGAAGGCCGAGCCGCGCGTTGCCTTCAACGTTCTTCTCGAAAGCGGTCTTGTTCGTCCGGGCCAGGTGCTGACCGATGCCAAGCGTCGTTACAGCGCCATCATCCGGGCAGATGGCACCATCGCATCCGGTGGAGAGGCAGGATCGATCCATCGCCTCGGCGCAAGAGTTCAGGGGCTGGATGCCTGCAACGGCTGGACGTTCTGGCACACGATAGAGGGCGACAGCCTGAAACCCATCGATGACCTGCGAACCCTTATCCGCAGCGAAATGGCAAAGGCCGAGTAAAGCGATCCACCGCCTCGCCTTAGCGATAGGCCGTTCCGACGGCCTGCCATACTTCATCCGGTTTAGTACCTTCAGTCCCGGATGAAGGGTGACTGACGCCCGGCGTTTCCTGGACGCCGGGCGTCAGTGCGTCCGGATTAAGCATGAACGTATTTTATAAAATAAATCAATTGCATGGCAAGTTTGGAGCAAGTAAGGGTGTGTAGCTAATTTGTCCAAGGGAGAGGCAATCAAGCCGCGCCGCACCGCTTGCGAAATCTTTCTGGTTTCGCATCCTGTCGGTGAAGATCAATAAGGGCGGCATTTTCCCAATATGACATTAACGAATCCGACCGCTTGCGGACGGACTGGTGCAGGTTGAAGACCGCCATTTTCGCCTGCACCAGACACTTTTCTTTCCTCAGCGCCAGAGAATGTCTATTCGCCTTTGCGAATGGTATAATCGCGCGGAATTCCCTGCGTCACCACAAACCATTCCGAGCTTTTGGTGCGCTGTTGATGGGCATCGAAAGCGGCCTGATCTGAGAATATCTCGGAGACGAGATATCGCCCTGCGACATCGTTGCTGGGCACGACTTCGAAGAACAGGCAGCCCGGTTCGGCAAGGGTGAGTTCGATGTGCAGCGGCAACGCTTCAGCAACGGCTTGCAGACGATCTGGCGGCACATCGATATGGCCTTGGAGATAAACCTTGTCGTTTGGCATGGTTTCGTGGTCCCCGTGATATCAGACTTTGATGCCGAATTCGGCTAGGTCGGCCTTCAGCTTCTCCGCACCGGTAAAATGCACAGCCTGCCATCCGGCAGCCTTTGCACCTTCGACATTCGCCAATGAGTCATCGATGAAAATGCTGCTGGCCGGGTCCAGCCCGAATGTCTGCGCGTGCAATTCATAGATCGCCACATCGGGCTTGATCAGGCCGACATCGCCTGAAACGGTCACGCCACGGGAAAGCGTGAGGAACGGGTACATCTTCTGCGCCTCGCGAAAAGTGTCGGAGGCGAAATTCGTCAGCATGGTCACGTCGTGGCCGCCATCGATCAGGCCTTTGAGAATGGCGACGGAATCGTCGTAGGAATGCGAAACCATTTCGTGCCAGTGCAGGCGGAAGGCGCGGATGGTCTCTTCATGGTCGGGATGATCCTGCAAAAGCAGCGCCTCGGCATCCGCCCATGTCCGGCCGCGGTCCTGTTCCAGGTTCCATTCATGGGTGCAGACATTTTCAAAAAACCATGTCCGCTCCGCCGCATCCGGGATGAGGCGGCTATAGGGAATGTTGGGGTCGTAATGGATCAAAACCTTGCCGATGTCGAAAACGATGTGGTTGATCTTGGTCATCAATTTTTCCTGCTCTTATCAAATGCCAGAGGAATAGCCTGAGAGATGGCTTTTTTCATCACTGTCGGCAGCGCCTGGGCATCAAGATTTGTGACCGGCTCCCACCATTCGTCATTTGCCCCGGTGGTTAGTGCACTTGCGACCTTCGCCCGGAAGATGGACAGCCGAAGCTCGAAATGGGTGAAGACATGGGTGATTGTGCCGGCGGCTTCCCACTCGGCGGCAAAGGGTGCGTGATCGGTGTCTATGCCGCCATCGATCCGCGCCGTCCATGCGGTTGTCGGCACTTCGGTCATGCCGCCCAGCAATCCGGTTTCGACGCGGCGGCGCAGCAGGATTTCTCCCCTGTCGTTGACCGCGATGAAAGCTGCGCCGACACGAACCGGCTTTTGCTTCTTGGCAGCCTTGACCGGAAACCGCTCCGGCTCATCTTGCGAAAGCGCCAGACAGTGGCCGTTGAACGGACAGAGCGCGCAGGCGGGGCGCTTGGGGGTGCAGATCGTCGCGCCGAGGTCCATCATGGCTTGTGCAAAATCACCTGGACGGCCGGCAGGGGTTATTTCCGCCACCTTCGCCCGCATCACGCCCTTGGAGCCGGGCAGTGGTCCATCGATGCAAAACAGGCGGGAAATCACGCGTTCGACATTGCCATCCAGCACGGCGGATTGCCGGTTGAAGGCGATGGCCGCAACCGCTGCCGCCGTATAATCGCCGATGCCGGGCAGTTTCTTCAGGCCTTCCTCGGTATCGGGAAAGACGCCGCCATGCTCGCTTGCGACGGCTTCGGCGCACTTCTTCAAATTGCGCGCACGGGCATAATAACCAAGCCCCGCCCATGCGGCCATTACGTCCTCGTTGGGGGCGGCAGCCAGATCCTCGACCCTCGGCCACAGCGCCAGAAACTTGGCGAAGTAAGGCTTTACCGCCTGAACGGTCGTCTGCTGAAGCATGACTTCCGACAGCCAGACGTGATAGGGATTGGCCCGCAGGCCCTTTGCCGTCATGGGCGGCGATGTGCGCCACGGCAGGTCGCGATGATGTCTGTCGTACCATGCCAGCAGCATGTCCGCATAAGGCGGATTTTCGATTTTATGAAGCATGGTTTGCTGTGGCCCTCTTATTGCGGCTATACTTGGTTCATCCGCCTGCGTCGATCAAGCCATCAGTTCATGAGCATCCAATGAAAAAGCCTCGCAAAGGCGTCATCCAGATTGCCGAAATCGCAAACGGCATCATCGATCCGGTTCTGGCAAAGAGAGCCGGTATCAGCACCTCGCTGCTGGGTTCCTGGGACGAGATTGCAGGGGCGGATTTTGCAGATTGCACGCGCCCGGAAAAGATCACCTGGCCGCGTCGCGACGAGGGGCCGGACCGTGGTGGCTACCAGCCCGGCGTCCTGACCATTGCCTGTGAAGGTGCGCGCGCGCTTTTCCTGACCCACGCCCAGGGCGAGCTGATTTCCCGCATCAACGGCTTTTTCGGCTTCCCTGCCGTTCGCCAGATCAGGATCGTCCAGAAGCCCGTATCGCAGACCCTGAACCGTCGTCCAAAGCCACAGCCTTTGCGCGGCGAGGCCGCCCGGCGTCTGGAAGGCATGATGGAAGGCATCGAGAGCGAAGCCCTGCGCAAGGCGGTGGAGCGTCTGGGCACAGCCGTCATGCAGAAAAAACGCGCCGGCGGACGGATAATTTAGCGACAAGCTGTCCTTGACTGGTCACAATTCTTTGACAAGAAGAAGAGAAATGGCTGCTTGTTATGAACGGGTTGCCGCTATATCGGAATCGCAGACAAATGAGTCTTTCAAAAACAGGTGCTTTCATGCATTTTCCCGAATTCAATATGACCCGTCGCAACCTCCTGGGCGGCGTTGCGCTTGCTGCGGTTTCAGCGGCACTGCCTTTTGCCTTGCTGCCGAATGAGGCGCTTGCGCAGGAACTGCCTGAATCGTCAGGCAATGTGGACATGGCAGAGGTCATGAAGCCCGGCCCGCTGCCGGACCGTGCGCTGGGTGATGCCAATGCTCCTGTAAAGATCGTCGAATACATGTCGATGACCTGCCCGCACTGCGCGCATTTCCACAATACGACCTTCGAGGAAATCAAGAAGAAGTATATCGACACCGGCAAAGTCTATTTCGTCATTCGCGAATTCCCGTTCGATCCGCGCGCTGCCGCTGCCTTCATGCTGGCCCGTTGCGCACCTGAACAGCAGTATTATCCGTTCGTTTCCATGCTGTTCAAGCAGCAGCAGACATGGGCAACCGCGCAGGATGCACGCGCCGCCCTGCTGCAAATGTCAAAACTGGCCGGTTTTTCACAGGAGACATTCGAGGCCTGCTTGACGAACCAGAAGCTTCTGGATGATTTGAACGCAACGATGCAACGCGGTGCGACTGAGTTTGGCGTCAACTCGACCCCGACCTTCATCATCAATGGAAAGCGCTACGCTGGAGACATGTCTGTGGAAAAAATGTCGGCTCTGGTCGACAGCCTTCTCTAAAAGACGTTACCGGACAAAAACGGGCGACGGATGCTTCCGTGCGCCCGTTTTTTTGCATTTGAGGCGGCGGCATGAAGTTCAATAAGCTGCGGCTCCTCGGCTTCAAATCCTTCGGTGAGCCTTCCGAATTCCTCATCGAGCCGGGGTTGACCGGCGTCGTCGGGCCGAATGGTTGTGGCAAGTCAAATCTTGTCGAAGCCCTTCGCTGGGTGATGGGCGAGAACTCCTACAAGAACATGCGCGCGTCCGGCATGGATGACGTGATTTTCTCGGGCTCCGGCAATCGCCCCGCGCGCAACACCGCCGAAGTCGGCCTTTATCTCGATAATTCCGACCGCACCGCGCCTGCTGCCTTCAACGATGCCGATGAAATTCAGGTCACGCGCCGCATCGAGCGCGAGAACGGCTCGGTCTATCGCATCAACGGCAAGGAAGCCCGCGCCAAGGATGTGCAGCTTCTGTTTGCCGATGCTTCCACCGGCGCGCGCTCGCCCTCCATGGTGGGGCAGGGGCGTATCGGCGAACTCATCAATGCCAAGCCGCAGGCGCGCCGGCAATTGCTGGAAGAGGCAGCAGGCATTTCCGGCCTGCATTCGCGCAGGCACGAGGCGGAACTGCGCCTGCGTGCGGCGGAGAGCAATCTTGAGCGGCTGGAAGATGTGACGGCGCAGCTGGAAAGCCAGATCGAAAGCCTCAAAAGGCAGGCGCGTCAGGCGAACCGCTTCAAGATGCTGTCGGCGGATATCCGTGCCCGCGAAGCAACGTTGCTGCACATTCGCTGGGTGGAAGCCAAGCAGGCGGAGGGCGAGGCGGAAAGCGCGCTCAATCAGGCCACCAATGTGGTCGCCGAAAAGGCGCAGCGGCAGATGGAAGCAGCAAAGGAACAGGGCATTGCCAGTTTCAAGCTGCCGGAACTGCGCGAAAACGAGGCCAAGGTCGCTGCTGCCCTGCAACGTCTGCAAATTGCCCGCACGCAGCTGGACGAAGAAACCAACCGCATCCTTCGCCGCCGTGATGAGCTTGCCCGTCGTCTGGCGCAACTGGGTGAAGATATTGAACGCGAAGAGCGAATGGTTTCCGACAATGCCGAAATCCTCGCCCGGCTGGATGCCGAGGAAGCCGACATCCGCGACATCATGGCCGACTCTGGACGCTATTTCGAGGAGACACGCGAGGCTTTCGAGCTGGCGGCGGCAAAGCTTACCGAGAGCGAGCGCATTTTCGCAAGCCTCACGGCAGAGCGCGCCGAAGCTTCCGCCAATCGCAGTCAGCTTGAGCGCACCATCCGTGATCTCGCAGACCGGAAAGCGCGGCTGGAGCGTCAGGCGTCGGAAGCATCGGCGGAAATCGAAAACATAGACGAAAAACTCTCCGGCCTGCCTGACCCTTCGGAGAAGCGCGAAAGCGTGGAAGCCGCAGAAATCGCCGTCGAGGATGCGTTGATCGTGGTAGAAGAAGCGGAAACGGCCGTTGCCGAGGCGCGGTCTGCGGAAGCCATGGCGCGTGGCCCCGTTGACGCCGCCCGCAGCCGCCTCAATGCTCTGGAAACCGAATCGAGAACGATTTCGAGAATGCTGGCTGCCGGTGCCGTATCCGGCTCGTTTACGCCTGTGGCTGAAGAGTTGACGGTCAATCGCGGCTTTGAAGCTGCCCTTGGTGCCGCCTTGGGCGATGATCTCGAAAGCCCTCTGGACCCTGCCGCTCCGGCCTACTGGACCGCCAATGGCGAAGGTGAGGCCGATCCTTCGCTGCCGGATGGCATTCCTTCCCTGCTTGCGCAGGTGACAGGGCCGGAGGCGCTGAATCGCAGGCTGCGCCAGACGGGTATCGTCTCGACCCTGGATGACGCCAAACGTCTTATGCCTGCCCTCAAACCAGGCCAGCGCCTCGTCACCAGAGAAGGTGCGCTGTTCCGCTGGGACGGTCACATTACAAGCGCCGATGCTCCCGGCAACGCAGCCCTGCGGCTGGCCCAGAAAAACCGTCTGGCAGAACTTGAGGGCGAGGTTGAAGAGGCGCGTTACGCGCTGGAGGAAGCCGAAGAACAGCTGGCTGCCAGCGCCGATCAGATCAGACTGGTGGAAAGCCAGCTTGCCGAAGCGCGCGAACGCAGCCGTCTGGCATCCCGCCAGCTGGTTGAAGCGCGCGAGGCGCTGTCTGTGGCTGAGCGTGCGTCCGGCGATCTTTTGCGCCGCCGCGATGTCGTCTCTGAAGCGATCAACCAGATCAGCGGCCAGATCGATGACATCGCCATGCAGGAAGAAAACGCCCGGATCGAACTGGAAGAGGCGGTCGATCTCATCGATCTCGATACGCGACTGCGGGAAAGCCAGCTGGAGGTTGCGACCGACCGCAGCACGGTGGCAGAGGCCCGCGCCCGGCATGAGGGGCTCAGCCGCGAGGCCGAGGCGCAACAACGCCGCATCAATGCCATCGCGCAGGAGCGTGCGACATGGCAGGCCCGTGCCGACAATGCCAGCGGCCATATTGCCACGCTGCGCGCACGCGAGGATGAAGCCCGCGACGAGCTTGCGGAACTGGATATCGCGCCGGAAGAGTTCGACGAAAAGCGCCGCAATCTCCTGACGCAGCTTCAAAAGACCGAAGAAGAACGCCGACTGGCCGCAGACCAGCTTGTCGAGGCGGAACGTTTGCAGCGTGAGGCTGACCGCGTCGCGGCAATTGCCCTGTCGGAGCTTGCCGAGGCCCGCGAAAAGCGCGGCCGTGCCGAAGAGCGGCTGGTCTCGGCCCGGGAAAAGCGGCAGGAAAGCGAACATCGCATTTACGAAACCCTCAATGTCGAGCCGCATCTGGCCTTTCGCCTGACGGGCTTGCCCGTCGACGCGCCGATGCCTGAGATTCGCGATGTCGAGCGCGATCTGGACCGGCTGAAGATCGAGCGCGAGAGGCTCGGTGCCGTCAACCTGCGCGCTGAAGAGGAACAGGCGGAGCTGTCTGAAAAGCTGGCGGCGCTGATCAAGGAGCGCGACGACATCATCGATGCCGTGCGCAAGCTGCGCGCAGGAATTCACAATCTCAACCGCGAGGGACGCGAGCGTCTGGTTGCTGCGTTCGATATCGTCAACACGCAATTCCAGCGTCTATTCACGCATCTTTTCGGCGGCGGCACGGCGGAACTGCAACTGATCGAATCGGATGATCCGCTGGAAGCGGGCCTTGAAATTCTCGCCCGTCCGCCGGGCAAGAAACCGCAGACCATGACACTGCTTTCGGGTGGGGAGCAGGCGCTCACCGCCATGGCACTTATCTTCGCCGTCTTCCTCACCAATCCCGCGCCAATCTGCGTGCTGGACGAAGTGGACGCGCCGCTGGACGATCACAACGTCGAGCGATACTGCAATCTCATGGACGAGATGGTGGCTTCGACTGAGACCCGTTTCGTCATCATCACCCACAACCCCATCACCATGGCGCGCATGGACCGCCTCTTTGGTGTGACCATGGCAGAGCAGGGTGTATCACAGCTCGTGTCCGTGGATCTGCAGGTGGCGGAGAGATTGGCTGAGGCGGGTTGATTGTCCGATATCGGAAGGTGGCCCTTGCGCAAGTTCCGTCTGTTGCTTGTCACTCAACGAGATCTGGATTGCATTGAAGTCTTGCGTGAAAGCCCTGTTGAAAAGGCTGCCTGTTTTTGCGAGCTCGTCATATTCGATTATTAACTGTTCATCATTCCAATTAACTTTCCGGAAATGAGTTCAAAGTAACGTCCGGCCTATGTAGGCTTCATGAAGAAGTCATTCCGTGCCTGTGGCACGATGCCAGTCGCCGATATCGAGGCGATATACTGTGCTCAACCCTATTGTCTGACGCTTTGATTCGAGGAGTTTGAAGCTCTCGTAATTTAGAAAACTGCACCAACAGATTTTTTAGTTATGAATATTAGAAAATAGGTCTGCGCAAGGCTCAGGAGGTTCGTTACGGGAGGACGGCCAAACACCTCGCACACGACACCTGATCGAAGATTATCCACACCACATAAGTTCATCATGCGTCTTGGGAGGAATGACGTATTAAAACCAAAGGGTTATATTGTGCTCAACAATTTTCGCATTAAGACGCTATTGCCACTTATCTTCGCGGTTGTCGTTTTCTTTGGAGCAGCTCAAGGCGCATTTTCTATTTATTCCGTCAGTCAGCTTCAGGGTGAACTCGATAATATGGGGTACCGCCTATCGCGCTCGACGCAAATGGCTGAATTGGATCGGCTGCTCGGTGATGTCCGCCGCCAGTATGCTTTTATGCTTGCCGCGCGCAATGCAACAGAAATCGCGGAAACCGAGGCCAATCTCAACAAGGCAAGCGAAGCGCGGGAGCGTGCTTTCAACGCATATATCGGAAGCTTGAGCTCGGAGCTCATGCAGGTAAAAGCGCGCGAAACGGAAGCTGCTATCGATGAATATAAGAAAGCGGGAGCCAAGCTGATCCAGCAAAAGAAAGCTGGCCAGGACGACGAGGCTAAGGCGACGATCAAGGAATTGACTGCACGTGGTACCGAGGCGGTTGCACGTTTTTCCGAAATGCTTGCGCTGAATAAGTCCGCCGGAGAAGCGGCCCTGACAAAAGCTACGGGTATCGCAGAGTTTTCATTCAACGCAACCATCCTGATGGTCGTCATCGTCAGCATCATTGGCACACTGGCTGCCGTGTTCAGTTTCCGAAAAATCGCGAAACCTATCGCTGAAATCACGATGTCCATGGACAGGCTTGCCGCCAATGACACGTCTTCCGAAGTGCCCCATGGCAACCGAAAAGACGAGATCGGTGCAATGTCTGCCGCCGTCTCCGTATTCCGAGAGAGCGCACTGGAGCGTGCCCGGCTGGAACGGGAAGCCGAAGCCAATCGCAGCCTGTCGGAAAACGACCGGATTGCCCGAGAAGAGCAGAAGGCAAGAGAAGCAGCCGATACCCAATTTGCTGTCGACAATCTCGCAAGTGGCCTTTCGCGCCTTTCAGAAGGCGATGTGTCCTACCGCATCAGCCAGCCTTTCGTCGAACATCTCGATGTCGTACGTCACAACTTCAACGCGTCTGCCGAAAAGCTCCAGTCCGCGCTTTCCCGCGTGGCCGAGAATGCGCGTGGTATCGATGCCGGTGCCAATGAGATTCGGGCCGCAGCCGATGATCTGGCGAAGCGCACCGAGCAGCAGGCAGCTTCGGTGGAAGAAACGGCTGCTGCTCTGGAAGAGATCACAACCACAGTGAAGGACTCCACCAAGCGCGCGCAGGAAGCCGGTCAACTGGTGGCGAAAGCTCGCACAGGGGCCGAGCAGTCTGGCGAAGTCGTGCGCAAGGCTGTGATTGCGATGGAGCAGATCGAGAAATCATCCTCGGAAATCTCCAACATCATCAGCGTTATCGACGAAATCGCGTTCCAGACCAACCTTCTGGCGCTCAATGCCGGTGTTGAAGCTGCTCGTGCGGGTGAGGCAGGCAAGGGCTTTGCTGTGGTTGCTCAGGAAGTGCGCGAACTTGCCCAGCGCTCTGCCAGTGCGGCCAAGGACATCAAGAGCTTGATCACCACGTCTAACACGCAGGTGGAGCAGGGCGTGCAGCTCGTTGGCGAAACGGGTCGTGCGCTAGAAACCATCGTGACGGAAGTGCAGGAAATCAACCGGCATGTGGTCGCGATCGTAGAAGCCGCGCACGAGCAATCCTCGGGTCTTCAGCAGATCAACAACGCCGTCAACCAGATGGACCAGGATACGCAGAAAAACGCTGCGATGGTGGAAGAACAGACTGCTGCAAGCCATAGTCTTGCGCGTGAAGCCGCATCGCTGAACCAGCTTCTGGGCCAGTTCAAGCTTGCCGCAAATGCTTACGAAGCGCCGGTTCGCGCAGCAACGCCAGCCGAGCGTCCGGTTCAATCTCCGGCCCGCGCACTCGGACGCAAAATCGCATCCGCCTTTAATGGCAATGCGGCATTGAAGCAGGATTGGGAAGAGTTCTGAGCGGACATGCTCACGCATCATGTGAACTGAAAAAACGCCCGTGCCAGTCGCGGGCGTTTGATATTATCGACACAGACGCCGCATTTATGCTGCACTGCGGTGCCACCCTGCACGAACTGGCGTTCCCAACATTATCACAATGCTGTAAAGGGTTGAAAAACAAGAACGCTTCTGGGTGGAGAGCGTAGAATGAAAAAATGGGTCTATACCTTTGGCGATGGTGCCGCCGAAGGCCGTGCGAGCGACGTTGCCATATTGGGAGGCAAGGGTGCAAACCTTGCCGAAATGGCAAGCCTTGGCCTGCCCGTTCCCCCTGGCCTGACCATCATCAGCGAGGCATGTGCGCGCTACCACCAGGGTGGTGGCTGCCTTCCGGAGGATTTGAAGCTTCAGGTTGCCAATGGCATCTGCGCGATGGAAGCCATAACCGGGCGCAAATTCGGCTCCGGCAGCCAACCCCTGCTTCTGTCGATCCGTTCCGGTGCCCGCGCCTCCATGCCGGGCATGATGGATACTGTCCTTAACCTTGGCCTCAATGACCAGACCGTGCAGGCGCTGGCCAGCGATTCGGGTGATGCCCGCTTTGCCTGGGATAGCTACCGGCGCTTCATCCAGATGTATGCCGATGTGGTCATGGGTCTCGATCATGAAATCTTCGAGGAAATTCTCGAAGACGAGAAGGGCCGCCTCGGCCACGAATACGATACCGAACTTTCCGCCAGCGAATGGCAGCACATCGTTTCGCTCTACAAGGGCCTGATCGATGAGGAGCTTGGCGAACCTTTCCCGCAGGACACGCAGGTACAGCTATGGGGCGCCATCGGCGCCGTTTTCGCCAGCTGGATGAACGCCCGCGCCGTCACCTACCGCCAGCTCCACAATATTCCCGGAGACTGGGGGACGGCTGTCAACGTGCAGGCCATGGTATTCGGCAATCTTGGATCATCCTCGGCAACCGGCGTCGCCTTCACCCGCAATCCATCCACAGGCGAGAAGGAGCTTTACGGCGAATTTCTCGTCAATGCGCAGGGCGAAGATGTGGTCGCGGGCATTCGCACGCCGCAATCCATCACCGAAGATGCGCGCATCTGCTCGGGCTCCGACAAGCCCTCCATGGAAAAACTGATGCCGGAAGCCTTCGCGGAATTCCTCGGCATCTGCCAGCGGCTGGAAAGCCATTACCGCGACATGCAGGACATGGAATTCACGATCGAGCGCGGCAAGTTATGGATGTTGCAGACCCGTTCGGGCAAGCGCACCACAAAGGCTGCGATGAAGATTGCCGTCGATATGGTGGAGGAGGGGCTGATTACCACCGATGACGCCATCTGTCGTATCGATCCATCCTCGCTCGACCAGCTGCTGCATCCCACCATCGATCCCTCTGTCGAGCGCCCGATCATCGGCTCCGGATTGCCTGCCTCTCCGGGTGCGGCAACGGGTGAGATCGTTTTCACGTCAGACGAGGCGGTCGCTGCCAAGGCCGAGGGACGTCGCGTCATTCTCGTCCGCATGGAAACGAGCCCGGAAGACATCCACGGAATGCACGCGGCCGAAGGCATTCTGACGACGCGCGGCGGCATGACCAGCCATGCAGCCGTCGTGGCACGCGGCATGGGCATTCCCTGCGTTTCCGGCGCCGGTTCCATGCGCGTGGACTTGAGGAGCGGCGTGCTCGTCGGCATTGGCTGCATGTTGAGAAAAGGCGATATCATCACCATCGACGGCTCGTCCGGCCGGGTGCTGAAGGGAGAAATTCCCATGACCCAGCCGGAACTCTCCGGCGATTTCGCCAAACTGATGCAATGGGCCGATGGCACGCGGCGCATGACGGTGCGCACCAACGCCGATACGCCAGCCGATGCGCGCGCAGCCCGTGCCTTTGGCGCGGAAGGCATCGGCCTTTGCCGCACCGAACATATGTTCTTCGAGGGCGACCGCATCCATGTGATGCGCGAAATGATCCTTGCCGAGCACGAACAGGGTAGGCGAGCGGCACTCGATCAACTGCTCCCCATGCAGCGACAGGACTTTACCGAGCTGTTTTCCATCATGCACGGCCTGCCGGTGACCATCCGTCTGCTGGATCCGCCCCTGCACGAATTCCTGCCGAAGACGGATGGAGAAATCGTCGAGGTTGCGGCGGCCATGGGCATGTCGCAGAGCCTGTTCCGGCAGCGGCTGGATGCGCTGCACGAGTTCAACCCGATGCTTGGTCACCGCGGGTGCCGTCTTGCCATCTCATATCCCGAAATTGCGGAAATGCAGGCACGGGCGATTTTCGAAGCGGCGGTAGAGGCTGCCCGCCAGACCGGTGCGCCTGTCGTGCCTGAGATCATGGTGCCGCTTGTCGGCCTGCGTTCAGAGCTCGATTATGTTCGCGCCGTGATCGATCGCGTCGCTGCAGCCGTCGCTTCAGAGACGGGCATGAGCCTCGAATATCTGACCGGCACCATGATAGAACTTCCGCGCGCCGCTCTGCGTGCCCATGTCATTGCCGAAGCCGCCGAGTTCTTTTCCTTCGGCACCAACGACCTGACGCAGACGACATTCGGCATTTCGCGCGACGATGCCGCACGCTTCATCGAAACATACCAGCGCAAGGGTATCATAGAGCGTGACCCCTTCGTTTCGCTGGATTTCGACGGTGTGGGGGAGTTGATCCGCATCGCCGCAGATCGTGGCCGCCAGACGCGACCTGAGTTGAAACTGGGCATTTGCGGAGAGCACGGCGGCGACCCGGCCTCCATTCATTTCTGCGAGGATGCCGGGCTCGATTATGTTTCGTGCTCGCCATTCCGCGTTCCGATTGCCAGATTGTCGGCGGCGCAGGCGACGCTCGCCATGGCCCGGCAAGCCACAAGCGATGTCGCTTCCAAGGTGGTGCCGTTGAGGGCCTTGCCGGCGAAGATGTAAGGATCCGCCTGCGGACTGAGTAAGAGCCTACCGGTTCTGCACGATGATGCGGCGTTCAACCACCACGGGCCGGTAGAACATGTCGCGGCTGGATTGTGCCTGCCAGGCGCGGGCGTCGGCTCTCCGGTCGAGTTCCAGATCCAGAAGGCAGCCGGCCATCTGGTCGGTGCCGGTGCGGAAGCCATAGCCACGGCATGTCGCCTCATCGCGGGCGCGTCGCTCTTCAGGGGTCAGCGTCTGGCACGCGGTAAGCGCAAGCGTTGTTGCAAGAAGACCAAGAACGACGGAAACACGCATGATGATAACTCCCTGATGGCAGCACTGGGTGGCTGCTTGTGCGCCTCCTAGATACGACTGTTTTTGTGCCGGGAAAAGTCCGATGCGCGCCAAAGGTTGCGCAACGGAGACAAGGCCCCGAAATGTCCTGTCTGTTCAGCAGATCAGTACACCCGGCGATTCCCTTTGACAGGAAAACCCTTTAAGACAGGTCAGAAATGGCGATTCCATGCGCGATACATGTCGGCATGGAGAGCGCTTGCAGGAAACTCCAGCATATCGTGCAGACCCTTAGATGTTCTGTCGGAACGATATGCGCATCCAGGTGCCGCTCTATGACTGTGCGTTTTGTCAGGCCCGTATCCTATGCGGCATATCTTTCCCGCTCTCTCGGCTTCTCGGCACTTGGACTGTTTCTCATTGCGGCGCCGCTCCACCGCTTCGGTCCGTTGACCACGCCCGATTTCGTCTCACTGACCCTTCTCTCCGCCGCCATTGCAGGGGTTGCGCTGCTGCTCGCCATCATCGGCCTGCAACGGCTCTGGTCTGCGGGTGCCAAGGGCGGCATCTGGTCGTTCTCTGCGCTGTTGCTGGTATCAGTGCCGCTGGGGGTCGTGGGCGTTGCCGCGGGCCTTTACTGGCAAAAACCGGCCATTTACGAGGTCTCGACGGATGTCGCCGAAGCCCCAGACTGGCTGTCTATCCCCACCGCCAACCAGCAGTGGCTGCCGCGTCCAGCCATGATCACAAAAGCCGACCGCGATCTTCAGGTGGCAGCCTATCCGTCCCTGACCGGCCATCGTTATGAAGGTGCCATCGACCGCGTTTACACCGCAGCCCGCAAGGTAGCAAAAGCCGAGGGCATCCGCATTCTCCATACCGACGGCCTCATCGGTTCGCTCCCGGATGTCCAGCAGGGCGTGCCCGCGCAGGACCAGACCGAGGCAGCTGCCGATGCACCGATGGACGAGCTGCCTGCCAATGTTCCGGTGCCGCTTGCAAGACCTGCAGAAGCTCCGGCGCCGACATTCTTCAACGGCAGCGGCACCGTAACGCTGCAGGGCGAAATGCGCACATTGATCTGGGGTCTGCGGTTCGACGTTCTTATCCGTTTGCGCGAAGATACGGAAACCACCCTGGTCGATGTCCGCGTTGCATCCCGCTTTGGTCCGCATGATCTGGGCATGGGCGCAGATATTGCGAGATCCTATCTCAATGCCCTCGACGCTGAAATGCAGGGCCTCAACGAGAATTGAGAGGAAGGTGGCGCAAGCCCGGTCCCCGCGTCCTCACCCTTTGCCTTTGAATTTACTGATTGGCCGATGGCGCATCAAGCCGGAGAGTAGATGCCTGTCAGCGCAGGCGGTCCGTCTGTCTGGACTTCGCCTTTCTCAATCAGGTCTTCCAGATGCGCGAGCACGGAAAGCGCTGCTGCCCCGTGCAGGCGTGGATCGGTGTTTCGGTAAATGACCTTCACCATATCGCCTATGCTTCTGTCACCCGCCTTGATCCGCGCCAGAATGGCGGTTTCGCGCATACGCCGGTGGGCGCGAAGGCCGCGCATGAAGGCGCTCGGCTCTGTCACGGGGCCACCATGGCCGGGAAGAAACAGCCGGTCCTGACGCATCAGCAGCTTGTCGAGGGAGCGCATATAGTCGCTCATCGCGCCATCAGGCGGGGCAACGATTGTTGTTGCCCATGCCATGACATGATCTGCGGAAAAGACGATTCCTGTGCCATCAAGGGCGAAAGCAGCGTGGTTTGCGGTATGGCCCGGCGTGTGAAGCGCCGTCAGTGTCCACCCGTCGCCGGTAATGCTTTCTCCATCGGCCAGGGCAATATCGGGCACGAAGTCGGTGTCCGAGCTTTCCGCGAAGGGGTTCTTTTCACCTTCATGCAAGGGGCGGGCGGCGCGATGGGCCCCTTCGGCAACGATAACGGCCCCGGTTGCCTGCTTTAGCCGTGCAGCAAGCGGTGAATGGTCGCGATGCGTGTGGCTGACGAAGATGTGGGTGAGTTCACGGCCTTCAAGCGCAGCCATAAGAGCGTTGAAATGCGCTTCGTCTTCTGGGCCGGGATCAATAACCGCAACGGATTTTTCGCCAACAATATAGCTGTTGGTGCCGTGAAATGTGAAAGCCGACGGGTTGTTGACGGTCATGCGTTGCACGCCCTCGGCCACCGGAACCGCAATGCCATAGGCCGGGTCGAACTCGCGATTGAAATCCGGGTCTGCCATCGGTTTCGTCTCTACGCCTATTTGTACTCAATCTCGATGAAGGACATCGCTTCACTGCCGGCGTTGACGACATTATGCGAGACGCCCGCTTCACGCCGGTAAGGCATTCCGCGCGCGACATCCACCTGCTGGCTGCCGTTATCATCCTCGATCAGAAAATGGCAATCGGTCATCGGCACGACAACATAGCCAAGGCCATGCGTGTGGTGCCCCGTATCCGCTCCGGGCTCAAAATCCCAGCGAATGATACGCACGACGTCGTCATCGAGTAGCGTGGTGGGGATGGCGGGAGGACGGGCACTATATTTGCTCATAAATGCTTTCACCAAAAGACCTTTGGGCCGGATAGGCTCTGAGGTAACACGAAGCTTTTAACAACACACAAGAAATATTGTCGTGTCATCAACTTAATGATTGCCGCTGCCCTCCTGCTTTGCTAATCAGGCGCCGTTCAGGCAACAGCGCTTAGCGCTCAGCCTTGGTGGGGCGTCGCCAAGCGGTAAGGCACCGGTTTTTGGTACCGGCATTCCCAGGTTCGAATCCTGGCGCCCCAGCCATTCTGAAATTACATGCGTTCTCAGCAAACTCTGTCTCTTTCAGCAATCTGGTTGCGTGTTTTGGCTCTTTTCAAGCCTGAATTTTGAAGCCTGCAAGGCGTGGAGGTGAGACGGGTTGCTGACCCCACCACGTTCGCAAAGTAGTGGCAAATTCCTCAGCCTCTGTAGGCTCGAATAGTCTCTTGGGAAGCACATGGGTCTGTGTCTTTGAGGTCCAGAAATAGTAACGTTCTCCATCCTCCTCAACGCTGTAGAGGCTTTCCCATGGACAGAACCATGTTTGTTGCCGGACAAGAATGGAGACACCCTTGTCGTCAACTGTCATTTCCAGTGGAACATTGACAGCTTCCCGGGCTTCGAGAAAACCTTTCCAGAAGCCATGAAACTGGGCGCGGAAGAAGCCATAAAGCAGCCAAGCCAGTGCCGGGCCCGCAGCGAGAGCACCCATGACGATAAGGACAGCTATCAAACGATCTCCGCTTGTCCACCAGCCAAATGCGATGATGAAGCCCGCGAAAAGTGTGCAGAGAGTAAGAAATCCCGCGAACCGGCCGAATGGTAAAGGTTCGCTGCGGGCGTAGCGCACTGCCAGGTGGTCTTCTATGCTGATTTCGAATTGCTTCGTGAAGGCAGCGTTTTTCGAAGTTCGCCAGATAGAAGGAACTGTTGACTTGGTCACTTCAGTTTTCCCTGCTCGAATTCGGAAGATCGACAATGCCGCAATCGCGGGGGGGCACGGATGAGAATGATATCTCACGAGTCATTTTTGCCATCCGTCAACAACGGATGCAAGCAGAGATTGCGGATTGTAAGTATTGGCAAAACGAAAAAGGCACGCCCGTAGGCGTGCCCTCCTATTGCGATATTTCCGACAGGCCGTGATTGCGGCGGGAAAAACGCGCGTTACAGCGCCATGTCTGGACGCTTGATGCCGGATTCGTTTGGCGCGCCTGGAGCTGCTTTGATCGCCGCCATGTCGATCTGCGGCGGTGTCGGCAGTTGCAGGTGTTCGCTGGTATAGGTCCATTCCTGCATGACCTTTTCAGGGTCGGCGTTCAGCTTTGTGCCATAGCTTGGAACGATCTGGCGAATCTTGGTCTGCCATTCGGGGGTGGCAACCTTTTCGGCAAAGACCTTTTCCAGAACCTGCAGCATGATGGGAGCGGCGGTAGAGGCGCCTGGGGAGGCACCGAGCAGGGCCGCGATGCTGCCATCCCTGGCGCTGACGATTTCCGTGCCGAGTTTGAGAACGCCGCCCTTATCCTTGTCGCGCTTGATGATCTGCACACGCTGGCCGGCCTGCCACAGGCGCCATTCGCCCTGCTTGGCACCGGGGAAGTATTCCTGCAGCGCTGCAAAGCGATCGTCGTCGGATAGCATCAACTGGCCCGCAAGATATTCCACCAGCGGATACTCATCCATGCCCACACTCATCATTGGCCATGCATTGCTCATGGTCGTTGAGGTCAGGAGGTCGAAATAGGAGCCCTCCTTCAGGAACTTCGTAGAGAAGGTCGCGAAAGGTCCAAACAGGATGACACGCTTGCCGCCGATGACGCGTGTGTCGAGGTGCGGGACGGACATTGGCGGAGAGCCGACGGACGCCTTGCCGTAAGCCTTGGCCAGATGGAGCATCGTCACATCGGGGTTTTCATTGACGAGGAAAGAGCCGCCAACCGGGAAACCGGCGTAATCGTCACCTTCCGGAATGCCGGACATCTGAAGCAGATGCAGCGCTCCGCCACCGGCACCCACGAAGACAAACTTGGCATCGACCGTGTGGCTGCTGCCATCCTTCGAATTGCTGTAGTTTACGCGCCATGTGCCGTCGTCGTTGCGTTCAATGCCATCCACTTCGCTTGAAACCTGCAGATTGAAGTTCTGCTGGCTTTTCAGATGCGCGACGAACTGGCGGGTGATCTCGCCAAATTCCATATCCGTGCCGAGCGGAGACCATGTCGCGCCGATTTTCTGGGACGGATCGCGGCCCTCCATCATCAGTGGAACCCATTTTTTGATCTCTTCCGGATCGCTGGAATATTGCATTCCGGCAAAGAGCGGGCTGGCCTTCAACGCGTCATAACGCTTCTCCAGATAGGAGATGTTCTCATCACCCCAGACGAAGCTCATGTGAGGCGTGTGGTTGATGAAGGAACGCGGGTTTTTCAAGACGCCGTTGCGAACCTGCCAGGCCCAGAACTGGCGCGAAATCTGGAAGGATTCGTTGATTTCGATTGCCTTGGAAATATCGATGCCGCCATTGGCGGTTTCCGGCGTGTAGTTGAGTTCTGCAAGCGCAGAATGGCCTGTCCCGGCATTGTTCCAGCCATTCGAGCTCTCCAGCGCCACCGCGTCCAGACGCTCGAGCATTTCAATCGACCAGGTGGGCTCCAGCTCATGCAGCCACACACCCAGTGTCGCGCTCATGATGCCGCCGCCGATGAGGAGAACGTCCACTTTCTTGGTTGTGCCCTGTGCCAGCGCTGGCGCACCCGGAACCGCCGCAGCGGCGAGACCCGCCAACGCCGTACCCAGCACCTGTCGGCGGTTCATCGTGAGGCTGTCCTGCGAAAATCCGGTGGTAAGGCCGTTGCCCTGTTCTACTTTGGTCACGTCTTTTCCTAACGCTTGATTATCTTCAATTTGTGCGGCGCAATAACGCAATCAAATCGGTAAGACAACTCTCGGCAAGTGTCGCTTGAAGCTCAGAAATAGAGACCACGGCAGCGGTACGAGACGGACCCTGGCTAAAGTCACATGCCGGCAATGAATGGGGGTTGAGATTTTTCCCTTATTTTCCGGGCACCTAAAGGCATTCCTTACTTGCCGAAGGGCGGCGTAAGCTCAGACAAGTATAAAATGCATTTCTAATATATGTAGACATGCAATGAGCGCATAACAGATCTGCGCATGGGAATCCGGCACGAAAGTGACATCCAACGACGTTGAGCAGGGTCAGTTACGACATAAAAAACCCGCCGAAATAAACTCCGGCGGGCACTGAAACTGTGGTGCTGAGATATTACTCGGCAGCGAGGAATTCCGCGCAATAGCTCGGGCCGTTGACGCCGGGGCGGTCGGACACGGTACGGATCGAGCGGATCTTGTAGTCGCCGCCAACAACCAATTGCACCGTGCAGGAGAGGTAGGATGTGCGTGCCGGAGAAATCTGGCGACCGCGTTTGCCGTCCTTGCCTTCTTCGAACTTGGCAGGAACCTTTGCCGTCTTGTAGCCGCCGCGCCAGTTGTATGTGGTCGTATCGCCGGTATCGACATCACTCAAGGGTGGACCGAACTTTGCGAAGAATACGCCTGCGGACTGTCCAACCCAACGTGTTTCCACGGCACTCTTGGGAGAGAGTGAAGGGGCGGTGGTTGTGCAGGCGGACAGGGCAATTGCCAGACCTGCCAGTGTTACGCTGCGAAAACGCATGTCGAATAATCCTTGTTGGGCCGTTTCCGGTGTGTTGTGGGAGATGACGTTCCCCTAGCAGATTTATCGAGAAGCGGGAGTGGCAGCGGCCACGAGATTGAAGTTTTTTTGCCACAATTGCTTTTTTGTAACGATTTTTCGCAGGCGGCGAAGGGGCAGGAGCCGCAGTTTGCAAAAGAAGATCCGTCACAAAAATTTCATCGCCATGCTTGTCGAGAAAACGGTGCTGGTTTATAGAAGCGCCGCTGGTCACGGAGTGTAGCGCAGTCTGGTAGCGCACGTCGTTCGGGACGACGGGGTCGGAGGTTCGAATCCTCTCACTCCGACCACCTTTCCTTAGATATTGCTGTTTGTTCTTGCGGTGGCGCAGAGACCTCGGGTCGTGCGTAAGCTTCGCAAAAGCCGGGCTCTATATCGCTTTGCCATAGTCTGTCGGGCTGTTTGTTCGTGAGGGGAGCAGCGCTGGCGGGTAGCAAGAGACTTAGCCCCGCGTCTGTCCTCGGGCTTGAGAATTGACTGTCGGCGAGGGGCAAGTTCTGCTGTCGTTTCAGAGACAATTCTTCACACGGGACAATGCCGGAGCGTCATTCACAGGCGGTTGCAATGTCCAATTCAGAAGTTCTTCTATCCATTTGTGTGCCGACCTATAACAGGCAGTTCCTGCTTGAGCGGAATGTCAATTTCCATCTTGAGTGGTTTCGCAAGATGGGCATGTCTTTTGAAATCGTCATTGTCGATGACTGCTCTACAGACGGTACCGCCAATTACATAGCAACACTCGCCGATGTTCCCGAGGTAAGCCCCTACAGGCGCACCAGGAATTCCGGCTTTGTCAGCAACTATGCCTTCGCAATGCGCCGGGCGCGTGGTCGCTATGCCGTATTCCTGGGCGATGACGACCTGCTGATCCCGGAAAAGGTCAGGGAATATGTCGGCATCATGGAAGCGGAACCTGGCATCGGCATGGTGCAGGCGCCGTGGCTGCTGGTCGATGCAAGAGGCGGGCAGCGCGATCTGGGGCCTTTTTATCGGATTCCGGGACCAACGCGGCAATCGAGGGGCGATTTTTCCTCATTCCTCAATTTCGTCTTCAATCACCATGTGTTCCCCGAGTTTCTGATCGTTCGCCGCGACGTCCTGGCAAGATCCATATCGAGTGCAACGCCCTTCATCTTCTGGGCCTATCTTTACACGGTGCGGGCGCTCGACAAGGCCGATGTTCTGTTCATGCCGGAGCCCTTTGCTCGCGTCACCGCCATTTCTGACGATCCCAGAATGCAGCAGGGCAACAATGAATGCATGTTCCAGTGGGATACCTACCGCGGCGGTATCGAATACCTCGCCGCACAGATGTGGAAGAACAAGATACCCTCGACCCATGAGCGTGATGAGTTCTTCCGCCGGCTCGTCGAATTCATGATGGTGCGACAGGGCGTTGCCTTGCGGCTGCATATCGAGGCGCGCAACTGGCCAGAAGCCTATATCCTCTACAACAGGATGGCGGCCTATCAGACAGTGCCGCTGGCGGGCACGTCAATCGGCACGTTGCAGAAGCTCGCCGGGCTGGTGGTGGCGGCAAAAGAGGCCGCAGCTTTCAGCGATCTGCCGATAATCCTCGACCCTGCCGTCGGCAACGATATCGTGGAACTGCTGCCGGTGGCAGTCAAGGAGCGCATCACGCGCGATGTCCCCAGCTATGACGATGGGCCCCGTGCCTGGCTTCGGCTGGACCCGCGCTTCGGGGAGCCTCTCAGACGGACCGATGCGGCATTCGATCTGCCGACCTATCTCGATCAATTCATTTGAGCGAGTTTGAAGCCTCCCTCCCGCCGGATGGAGGCTTTACTTCTTCAAGACATAGATAAACGACGAGTCTACCCAGCGGCCGGCACTCGGTGCTGTTGCCCACTCTGCTGAGCGCAAAAGCAAGTTACTCTCTTCAAGAACCGTCCAGAAACGAAAAACCCTCTCCAGACATAGGCGAAATCGTCGCTTCGTCTGGAGAGGGTTATTTTATGCTGGCTTGCTGCTTTTTGACGTTCAATCGGCCTAGACTTTAAAGCCTCCGGCAATGGCGTCGAGCACGATGTCCGTTGAAGGACGTTCGTTGGGAAGCAGCTTTTCCAGCAGGCGGGCGCGTTCTTCACCCTGCTGCCACGGCTTGCCGTTGGCGTAGGCCGTAACGGCAGCTTCGATCTGCGGCATGGTGGTAACATGTTCAGCGCAGGCGGATGCAAGCTCTCCCAAGGCGTTGAAGGGAACGCGACGCTGGGAATCGATGAAGACCAGGGGCTTGTTGAAGAGCTGGTACTCGGTCAGGAACGAGATGCCATCCGTCAACATCAGGTCGGACGCATCGAAAAGCTCTCCGTACTGTCCGTCAACAATTGTGCAGTTGGGCAGGCTTTCCCATCGTGCCCTGAAGTCGTTGATATCGGCCTGGGAAATCAGACCCATTTTGACGACAAGCGCAAAAAGCGCCGGGTGAGGCTTCAGCACGAATTCGATGCGGGGCGAGCGTTGGGCCCAGCTCAGCATGTCCCGGTAGATGCGATGGAACACGCCGAATGCAAGCCAGTCGCTGCCAACGGAATGGTGCGGCGCCCAGATGACGCGAAAGGCTTTCTCGCCGTCATTCTTTATCGGCCATGAACCCTTGCCGATGAAGCTCGCGAGCCTCTCATGCTTCGGGTAGCCGGAGAGAACGAATTTGTTGGGATCCGAGTGCTGGAAGCTTCGAAAGTAGGATTGCGTCTGTTCCGTCTCGCAAAAGACCCGCCATGCCGATCTGTGATAGGGCTGATCGAAGGCCATAGGCGATATCTCGTTGCTGGGTTCAGAATGGCTGAATTTCGCAACAATGGAAACGCCGTAGGTGATTGCGCAAAGCCGTGCAAAGCCAAGCTCCGGGGTGCGGAAGGCAGGAGGGTAGTCTCTGTCCCAATGCGACTGACGGAAGATGACGTCGGGCATCAGCGCGCGCAGCACATCCAGCCCCTCGAACGAATTGGGCATGCCCAGGCGAAGATGGGGAACGCCGAGATTTGTCAGCGACTCGCTGATGGAACTCTCGCCGCCGCAAACATTGTCGCCGGGGAAGACCCTGTCGATGCTGATGACGATCGGATCGAAACGATCATCCTTCTGCATGGCATGGAAAATGTCGATCTGTGCATCCCACGCCTCGATCAGATGAACGAGGAAGACGCAGCGGATCTTGCCCGATGTCGTCGGCATCTTGCGGATGCCGGTATGGACGATCTGCCGCAACTGCGCGAAATTGTTCGCCGCACTGGCTTCATTCGACCGGGCGAGGTTCTTGACGCTCTCGACCAGGTTGTTTGCGAACGAGTTGTTAGAGGATGAAAGGTCTCTGACGTTTCTGGCAATATCCTGCGATGCTTCATGCAGTTTCTGGGCGGTCGTCTGTTGCAGGCCGATGGTGTCCTCGCGGAAGCGAGCAAGGAAATTGACCAGTTCCAGCATGATTTCATCCTGGATTTGCTGCCTTTGCGCCAGCGATGACAGGTCGGCGATGACCTGGTCGAGCTTTGCGTTGACGGAGGCCGGAGATGCGCCGTTCGTTGTCGAATCCATTGTAAAACTCTCACCCAATTTTTTGAAGCTATCTCAGGGTTTGCTTGCGCCGACCTGTACTGCGCATCCTCAAGGGTGTGGGCGGCAGGAACCATTGCGTGTCCCCGCGCGTTAACTAGCCACATAATAGAGGAGAGATATGATGTTGAAAGCTGTGGTATTGTGGGCGATGGGCGTGCCCCTGGTTGTAGTCGCGCTGCTGTGGATGTTCTTCTTCTAGAAGCATCGCAGAACACGAAATTCTGAAAAAAGCGTCGGTTCCAGCCGGCGCTTTTCTTTGTGGGCGGTCTGGTCAGGCTGAGGAAAGGTTATGTTCCTAGTGATGAATTCACATCTGTTTTGATGCTCTAAAGCACATATCCGGATTGCGCGTGCCTGTCGGGCGCGACTTTGGAGGGCGCCTTGCAGCATTGGGACGAGCGGTATTCGTACATGAAGGTTGTTATATGTATCGCCAAGCGACCCACGCCCAGACATTGACCTTTCAGCGCAGTCCGGCTCTCCTCAAGGGAGAGGAAATCCAGACCGCTTTCGCATTCGACCTAGACGGAACCATTACCCGCGCAGAGCTTCTTCCGATGATTGCTTCGGAGTTGGGTCTGGAGGCCGAGATGCGGCTTCTGACCGAGCTGACAATGGCTGGCGTCATTCCCTTTGAAGATTCGTTTCGTCTGCGTTTCGCCATTTTGCGCAGCGCCGGGATTGATCGCATCCGCTCAATCGTTTCCCAGGTCGAGTTTGATCCCGATATCGAAGCCTTCATTCGCGAAAATGTAGAGCGGTGCTTTGTCGTGACCGGCAATCTGGATCTGTGGGTTCAGCCGCTGATGGAGCGCCTCAAGTGCCAGTTCTACACGTCTACCGCCATTACGGACGCAGAGGGCCGCATCACGGGCCTCGATACCGTCATGCGGAAAAACGTTGCCGGGCTTGAGTTGAAAGAGCGCTTTGACAGGCTCGTATCCATCGGCGATGGCTTCAACGACATCCCAATCTTCGATGTCGCAGATATCGGCATCGCCTTTGCAGGACTTCATAGCGCCCCTGACGCGCTGATTTCAGTTTCAAACTACGTCGCGCTGGATGGGAAATCTTTATGTCGCCTGTTAAACACGCTGTAATCGCAGCCGCCGGACTCGGCTCCCGGCTTGGCCATGGCAAGCCAAAATGCCTTGTCGAGATCGAGGGGGTGAAGATCCTTCGCCACCTTCTGTCTCTCTTGAGCGATGTGGAAGATGTGCGAGTCGTCGTTGGCTTCGAGGAAAAGGAAGTCATCAACGAAATCCGTAAAATTCGCTCTGATGTCATGGTCGTTCGCAACCCCGGCTTTCGGGCAACGACGACATTGCACAGCTATGAGCTCGGCGCGCGCCATATCAAGGGTGACTGCCTATTCATGGATGGCGACATGCTGATCGAAGAGGCAAGCTTCAAGGCTTTCCTTGCGTCCTGCAAACCGAATACGCCGCGTCTGGCCATTACCAAGACCAAGACGCGCGATGCCGTGTTCACCACCATCGAAAATGGCATTGCGACCAGTTTCCGCCGTGACGACCCGACAGAATATGAGTGGGCAAACATTTCCTGGTTGCCGAACGCCTTCTTCTCGGACATCGGCAATACGGCCGTCTACGAGCAGCTGCGCCAGTTCCTGCCCATGGAGACGCAGGAATTGATCGCCTATGAAATCGATAGCGAACAGGATCTGTCGCTGGCCAAAGAAAACCTCCACCTTTTCAGTCTGAGTGCTCTCGCAAGCTAGAGACGCCTGGGGCAGGAATGGTGGAGCAGGAGAGAGTCCGCATATGAGCAGAATCTACGATACGAAAGAAACGATCGACGGAAAGCAGGTCCAGACCTTCTTCAATTCGCGTGCGAAGAAGGAAGCAAATGCGGTTGATGCCGTCATGCTGCAATCTGCGGGTTCGACACTGGCAACGGATCGCGACAAGTTCGAGCGGGAAAACCTGCTGCCAAGGCTCGATAAGCCAGCAAAGGTCGTGGAACTGGGATGCGGCGCTGGCCGTCTGGCGCCATTTTACGGCGCAGCTGGCCATCAATATCTCGGCCTCGACTTCTCGGACGAATTGATCGCGCGTGCGAATGCAGAGGCGATGGCCAGTGGCTCGATCCATTTTCAGGTTGCTGAAGTCCCCTATGTCAAAGTGGAAGAGCTGAAGCTCGAACCGCCATTCGACATGCTGGTCGTGACGGGGCTGATGATTTACCTCAACGATGAAGCGGTGCTGGATTCGTTCAAGCTGCTTGCAAAACTGGCAGCTCCGAAAGCCAAGATCTATGTCCGCGAATCTCTGTCCGACATGGACATTCGCCTGACCCTGAAAGAGCATTTCTCAGACGAGCTGGATGACGTCTACAACGCCATCTACAGAACAACCGCAGAACTGAAGGCCGTCATGGATGACACTCTCATTGCGGATGGCTTCCGTTACGAAGTCTGTGGCGAATATGCTTTCCCGCCCGCCCTGCGCAATCGCACCGAAACAACACAGCGCTATTTCACGCTGACACGTGATTAAGTCTGGACTGACCTCCGGAACGTAAAAGGCCGCCGATCATGATCGGCGGCCTTTTTCATTTGAGTGTTGTGAAGGTTCTCAATCCAGCTCGTCAAAAACTCGAGACGCGGTGGCGCTGCTGGTCCGGCGGATGTCGATCTCGTCGCGGCGGCTGGAGAACTGCTCGCTGGCCAGAAGTGCTTCCGCCAGATCGGCAGGCAGAGACATGATCACGCGCTCGCCCTGCGATATCTTGCCGGTATCGCTGCGTTTTCCAAGGATCATGCCGCCCGCGACCGTGTTGTTGGTATCGGGGTCGATCAGGATGAAGGAGCCGGTCGAACGGTTCTGGTCGTAGGGGTCGAAGATGGCCGTTTCATCGAAGGACAGGCGCACCTTACCGATGGCGTTCATGGACAAGGTTTCGGCATGGGGCAGCCATTGGCCGTTCTTCAGGTCAAGCTGTGTTGTCGGCTGCACTGTCACGCGCTGGCGGCGGCTGCCGCTTTTCAGCCAGTAGCGCTTGCCGGGCTCGATACCGCCGGGCTGCAGCGCCACGATCTGCGCATCGAAGGCATGTCCTGTCTGCGGCTGCGCATCGATGGAAACGATCATGTCACCGCGCGATACGTCCACCTGCCGGTCAAGAACGAGCGTCACGGCATCGCCTGCGACGGCTGCATTGCGAACGAGGTCGAAGGTGACGATCTGCTTCACATTCGCCACCATGCCCGATGGCAGGATGACAACGGAATCGCCGGGTTTTACGGCGCCACCGGCAACCGTGCCCTGATAGCCGCGAAAGCTTTCGCCGGGGCGCGATACACGCTGCACCGGAAGGCGGAAGCCGCCGGTCTGGGTCGTGCGAACGGTGGCAAGCTCCAGCGTTTCTGCCAGCGTCGGGCCTTCATACCACGGCATGGATGTCTTGCCGGACAGCACGACATTCTCGCCCTTCAGCGCAGACATGGGAATAGCAGTAATCTGCTTGATGCCAAGCGACAGGGCAAATTCGCGGAACTCATGGGCAATCAGCTCGAACCCTGCCTTGTCGTAGTCGGTCAGGTCGATCTTGTTGACGGCCAGCACGAACTGGCGGATGCCCATCAGGGCCGCAATCGTCGCGTGGCGGCGGGTCTGTTCCAGAATGCCGGTACGAGCATCGACCAGAAGCACGGCGAGATCCGCCGTCGATGCTCCCGTTGCCATGTTGCGGGTATATTGCTCATGGCCGGGTGTGTCGGCCACGATGAAGGCACGCTTGTCGGTGGCGAAATAACGATAGGCCACATCGATGGTGATGCCCTGTTCGCGCTCGGCCTGCAGGCCATCCAGCAGCAGCGCGAAATCCGGCAGGCCCAGATCGTTCTGCTTGCCGCTATCGCGGTGCAGCGTGGCGGCCTGATCTTCCTTGACGGCCTTCGTATCCCATAACAGGCGGCCGATGAGCGTCGATTTGCCATCATCGACGCTGCCGCAGGTGATGAGACGCAAGGGGCGTGCGTCTTTCACGGCCTTTGCAGGTTCAACGAATGGCAGAATTGTTGCAGATTGTGCGGCGTTCTGGCTCATCAGAAATAGCCCTCGCGTTTTTTCTTTTCCATGGAGCCCGACTGGTCGCGGTCGATTGCGCGGCCCTGACGCTCGGAGACGGTTGCGATCTCCAGCTCGGAAATCACTTCGTCCAGCGTCGTCGCATGAGAGTTGATGGCGCCGGTCAGCGGGAAACAGCCAAGTGTGCGGAAACGGATCATGCCGCGCTGCACGACTTCGCCGGGCTGCAGTTCCAGACGCTCGTCTTCGGCAAGAATCATCATGCCGTCGCGTTCCACATAGGGGCGTTCCGCGGCGTAGTAGAGTGGCACGAGCGGAATGTTTTCCGCCTGGATGTAACGCCAGATATCGACCTCAGTCCAGTTGGACAGGGGGAAGGCGCGCACGCTCTCACCCTGACGGACCATGCCGTTATAGATATTCCACAGTTCCGGACGCTGGTTGCGCGGGTCCCATTTGTGGTCGGGCGTGCGGAAGGAATAGATGCGTTCCTTCGCACGGCTGGCTTCCTCATCGCGGCGCGCACCGCCGAAGGCGGCGTCGAATTTGCCGGCATCCAGTGCCTGGCGAAGCGCTTCCGTCTTCATGATATCGGTATAGAGCGCAGAGCCGTGGCTGAACGGCGTGACATTTTCCTCAGCACCGCGCGGGTTGGTGTGGGAGATCAGGTCGAGATCATATTCCTTGACGATATTGTCGCGAAACTCGATCATCTCCTTGAACTTCCAGCCCGTGTTGACGTGCAGAAGCGGGAAGGGGATGCGGCCGGGGAAAAATGCCTTGCGCGCCAGATGCAGCAGCACGGACGAGTCCTTGCCGATGGAGTAGAGCATTACCGGTCGCTCGAACTCGGCGGCGACTTCACGGAAAATGTGGATGGCTTCGTTTTCGAGGGCCTTCAGGTGCGGGTCAAGTGGCTGCTTGGGTGAGGCGACACTTTTGCTTTCCGTCTCCGGAACTGCATTGGACATTGTAAACTCCGGCAATGTACTGATTTCTATGATCGTTATGATGCGGTGGGTATTATCGAGGCTTGCGCTGCCTCGGCCACATGCAGGCCGCATTCGCGCTTCTCGTCATTTTCCCACCACCACCGGCCGGCGCGTTCAGGCTCGCCGGGCTTGATGGCGCGCGTACACGGCTCACAGCCGATGGAGGGGTAGCCACGCGCATGAAGAGGGTTGATGGGGACATTCTCCGCTGCGACATGGGCATTGATGAGGTCAATGTCCCAGTCCGCCAGAGGGTTGATCTTGATGAGATTGCGCTCGGCGTCAAACTCGGCAAAGGGCGTTGTTGCACGGTTGCCGGACTGGCCACGGCGAAGGCCGGTGACCCAGAAGCTTGCACCTTCGAGCGCCTTGGCCAACGGCACCAGCTTGCGCACATGACAGCAGGCATGGCGAGCCTCGACGCTGTCATAGAAGCCGTTCAACCCGTACTTGGCCGCAAAGGCGTCGATATCGTCCTGCTGCGGGTAAAACCGCCGGATCGTGAGGTTGTATCTCTCTTCGGTCTCGTCGATGAGCTTGACCGTCTCTGCAAACAGGCGGCCCGTTTCCAGTGTGGCGATCTCAATTGGCAAGCGGTGCGTGCCGATTGCTGCGGTAATGACCTGATCCTCAATACCAAGGCTGGTGGTAAACACCGCGCGCCCGCCAAGTCCGGCGATAAAGGCGAGCCGCTGCGCCAGGTCGAGACCGGCAAGTGTATCGTCCAGAGAAGAGACTTCCTGGCTGGAAAAGCTATGCGCAGATGTATTGATGGTCATTTCATCGTATCCGAACTCTACTGTTGCGGATAATCCCTGAAATCCGGGTTTTTTGACAGGAATGGCTATGCTTCTGCATGGCCTTGCTGAGCAAATATCTCTCTTGCGCGCTTCTTAGGCGCAAAAGACTCCCAATCGCTCAAGCCCGGTTCAGATTTACACTGGTAAAAGAATGTCATTCGTAGAAAAACACAACCAGCTTATCCCGTTTCGGTAATTCAGAATGATTTCCCAGAAGGCAAAATATGCGCTGCGCGCCCTCATCGCATTAGCGAGAGCTGATGAGGGCTGTCCTGTCCAGATTTCCGACATTGCGCGCAGTCAGGTCATTCCAAAGAAATTCCTGGAGCAGATATTGCTGGAGCTGAAACGGGACGGGCTGGTGGCCAGTCGTCGCGGCAAGCAGGGCGGGTATCTGCTGCGCCGTTCGTCCAGCGATATCTCGTTTGGAGAGGTGCTACGGCTCATCGATGGGCCAGTGGCGCCGCTGCCATGCCTTTCAAAGACGGCCTATAAGCGCTGCGAAGATTGCGACGGCGAAACCGGGTGCGAAATTCGCCACGTCTTTGCACGGGTAGCGGATGCCACGCGCAATATCCTGTTCAATACGACCATTGCAGACGCAATCAGCGGCACCGACGTTGCGGAATTGCTGACGGCGTGAAGCCGCAACCCACTTCCCGGCATTCAAAGTCATCGCGCATCCGGCAATTTGCGCCAATATTGGTAAAAATCCCGAACTGGTTTTGCGTGAAGCCGATGTTTTGAACGGTGCTTGTTGCGCGTTTCGAAGTTGCCGCGCTGTGTTTGTTGCCGCCGATGACAAGACAAGGGAAACACTTTTGCGATCGTCATTGCCCTGATTGACCAACTCTACTGATCCGGTAGTGTTAAGGGCAAGACATCCAGGAGGGTTCAACATGTCGAAACTTCTTTCCAGCCTCAGCGCCGTGGCGCTCACCCTGTCCATTACGCTCGGCGCTGCCGGGACGGCATGGGCAGATACCAAGCTGCTCAATGTTTCCTATGATCCGACCCGCGAACTCTACAAGGACTTCAACGCAGCCTTCGCCAAGAAGTGGAAGGCCGACACGGGTGAAGACGTTTCCGTACAGCAGTCGCATGGCGGCTCCGGCAAGCAGGCCCGTTCCGTTATCGATGGTCTGGAAGCCGACGTGGTCACACTGGCGCTTCAGAGCGATATCGATGCCATCGTCAAGAACAGCGGCAAGATCAAGGAAGACTGGCGCAGCCGCCTGCCGCACAATTCCTCTCCTTATACGTCCACCATCGTCTTCCTGGTCCGCAAGGGCAACCCGAAGGGCATCCACAACTGGGGTGACCTTGTGAAGGGCGATATCCAGATCGTAACGCCGAACCCGAAAACATCAGGCGGCGCGCGCTGGAACTATCTGGCCGCCTGGGCCTGGGCCAATGAGGAATACAAGGGCGATCAGGACAAGATAAAGGCCTATGTCGGTGAACTCTACAAGCGGGCTCCGGTGCTCGATACCGGCGCGCGTGGCTCTACCGTTACCTTTGCCCAGCGCCAGATCGGCGACGTCTTGCTGGCCTGGGAGAACGAGGCCTATCTGGCTGGCGAGGAATTCGGCAAGGACGAATTCGATATTGTCGTTCCGCCGATCTCCATCCTCGCAGAACCACCCGTTGCCGTGGTTGACGCCAATGTCGATGCCAAGGGCACCCGCAAGGTTGCCGAAGCCTATCTTCAGTATCTCTATTCTGACGAAGGCCAGAACATCGCCGCCAAGCACTTCTACCGTCCGTCAAACCCGTCTGTTGTTTCCAAGGATCTCCTGAAGCAGCTGCCTGACATCAAGCTCGTCACCATCGACGATCCGCAGTTTGGCGGATGGGCCAAGGCACAGCCTGAACATTTTGGTGACGGCGGCATCTTCGACCAGATTTACAAGCCCGCAAAGTAAGCGGATGATGCAAAACGCCGAACAGGCCCACACCAGGGCTTTGTTCGGACCGGATACAAGATCGACCGGCCGCAAGCCGGTCGAAAACGCATCAGAGGGCGGCTGACGATGGCCCCCATTTTACCGGAGCCTTGATGAGCAGTACCCCATCGCCAGCGAAATGGAAGTGGCGTCAATCGAGCGTGTTGCCTGGTTTCGGCCTCACGCTCGGCTATACCATCACCTATCTTTTTCTCATTATTCTCATCCCCCTGGCCGGTCTGGTCTGGTCCACCGCCAAGCTTGGCTTTTCGGACTTTCTTGCCATCGCAACCGATAGCCGCACCTTGAACGCGCTGCGCATCAGTTTCAGCACGGCCTTTGTCGCAGCCTTCGTCAACGCCGTCTTCGGTGTGCTGATTGCCTGGGTGCTGGTGCGTTATCGCTTTCCCGGGCGCCGCTTCGTGGATGCCATTGTCGATCTGCCCTTTGCGCTTCCCACCGCCGTTGCCGGCATTGCGCTCACCGCGCTTTACTCCAATCGAGGTTGGGTCGGGCAGTTGTTTGAACCCTTCGGCATCAAGATTGCCTTTACCCCTTCCGGCATCGTCATTGCGCTGATCTTCATCGGACTGCCCTTCGTCGTTCGCACCGTGCAGCCTGTCATGGAAGAGATCGACCGTCAGGTGGAAGAGGTGGCTGCAACGCTGGGCGCCAACCGTTTCCAGACCATCACCCGCATTCTTCTGCCGGGGCTGGTCCCGGCCATCCTCACCGGCTTTGCGCTGGCCTTCGCCCGCGGCGTCGGGGAATATGGTTCGGTCATCTTCATTGCCGGCAATATTCCCTATGTCTCGGAAATCGCCCCGCTGCTGATCGTCATCCGGTTGGAGGAGTTTAATTATGCAGCCGCAACCGGCATCGCCACGATCATGCTGATCATTTCCTTCGCCATGCTGTTCGTCATCAATCTCATTCAGGCCTGGAGCCGCAAGAGGTACGGTTATGCCTGATCACGCGCCCACCGTTCCTTCCCGCCCGTTCCGGGATCCCGCCAGCGAAACGCTGCCTGCAAAGCTGATGCTGGTCGGTATCGCCTTCCTGTTTCTTGCGCTGTTCCTCGTCCTGCCGCTGGTGGCGGTTTTCGTGGAAGCCTTCCGCAAGGGCTTCGAGTCCTTCTGGGAAGCCATTGTCGAGCAGGATGCGCTATCGGCCATCCGCCTCACACTTCTCGTTGCGGCCATCGCCGTGCCGCTCAACCTCGTCTTCGGTGTTGCCGCGGCCTGGTGCATTGCGAAGTTCGAATTCAAGGGCAAGGCATTTCTGATCACCCTGATCGACCTGCCTTTCTCCATCTCACCCGTCATTTCCGGCTTGGTCTATGTCATCCTGTTTTCCTCGCACAGCGTGCTCGGCCCCTGGCTGAAAAGTTACGGCATCGAAATCCTCTTTGCCGTTCCCGGCATCGTGCTTGCCACCATCTTCGTGACCTTCCCCTTCGTTGCGCGCGAACTCATTCCGCTCATGCAGGATCAGGGAACGGGCGATGAGGAAGCCGCCATTTCGCTTGGTGCATCCGGCTGGCAGACCTTCTGGTTCGTCACGCTGCCCAATATCAAATGGGGTCTGCTATACGGTGTGTTGCTCTGCAACGCCCGCGCCATGGGGGAATTCGGTGCCGTTTCCGTCGTGTCGGGCCATATCAGGGGCGAAACCAACACCATGCCGCTGCATGTCGAGATACTCTATAATGAGTATAATATCGGTGCGGCCTTTGCGGTGGCGACCCTGCTTGCCGGGTTGGCGCTCGTTACCCTCGTCTTGAAAACAATTCTTGAAATACGCTTTGGCGCGGGCAACGCTGCCGGCAAGCATTGAAGGGCATTTTTATGGAAGTCAAAGTTTCCGGCATTACAAAGCAGTTCGACCGTTTTCCCGCCTTGAACGACGTGTCGCTCAACATCCGTTCCGGCGAGTTGATTGCGCTGCTGGGCCCATCCGGCTCCGGCAAGACCACGCTGCTGCGCCTCATCGCCGGTCTTGAGCAGCCCACGCAGGGGCAGATCTTTTTTGGCGATGAAGACGCATCTCATCGTTCCGTGCAGGAGCGCAATGTCGGCTTCGTGTTCCAGCATTACGCGCTTTTTCGTCATATGACGGTGGCTGAAAATATCGGCTTCGGTCTGAAAGTGCGCCCTTCAGCCACCCGCCCGCCCAAGGCGGAAATCCGCAAGCGCGTCTCCGAGCTTCTCGATATGGTGCATCTCCAGGGTCTGGAAAAACGTTACCCCAACCAGTTGTCGGGCGGCCAGCGTCAGCGCGTTGCGCTTGCGCGTGCGGTCGCCATCGAACCGCGGGTGCTGCTGCTGGATGAGCCATTCGGTGCGCTGGATGCCAAGGTGCGCAAGGAACTGCGCCGCTGGCTGCGCGAGTTTCATGACCGCACCGGCCATACCACCGTCTTCGTTACGCATGATCAGGAAGAAGCACTGGAGCTGGCCGACCGCGTGGTGGTCATGAGCCAGGGCAAGATCGAGCAGGTCGGCACGGCCGATGATGTCTATGACACTCCCAACTCACCCTTCGTCTTTTCCTTCATCGGTGAGTCGTCGAACCTGCCTGTAACGATCCGCGATGGTCACGTGCTGTTTCAGGGTGAGAGCATCGGCATCAGGGAGGCCAATGATGGCCAGGGCGACCTGTTCTTCCGCCCGGAGGATGTGGTGCTGACCAGCGACCGCGATGCGCTCTACGGCAAGGTTACCACCTGTCGCCGCCTTGCGGGAACCCGGATTGCCGAGATCGATATCGCCAATGACGGGCACGAGCCCTACCATCTGGAAATCGAGGTGCCACTCGATGCGTCCGTATCCGTCGGAAACGAACTGCGCTTCCGACCCACGCGCTGGAAAATATTTCGCGCATAACAAGCGGAAATAGGAAAAGGGCCGCTTTTGGCGGCCCTTCCATGAGTTTGGTCGTTGTTTCAGACCGAAAACGCAATCAACGTTTTCAAGGGAAGGCGGATCAGGCCGAGGGCTGCCTCGTCAAAATCAAATCCTTTCCATTGCCTGCTACGAAGACCGAAATCTCATTAGACATTGGATCACCTTCCTTTCACTACGTTGAACATAAGAAGAAGGTAATACGATTCGCCGAGATTGCAAGGGGTGTCAGAATTACGCCGCCTTTCCGGCCTGCATGTCGAACTCGAAGTGGATATTGTCATAGGGAAAGGTGACGCCACTTTCATGCCTGTCAATGATGCCGGCATTAACCAGCGTCGTGACATCTCTATGCACCGCCTGCACGTCACGACCCACACGTCGCGCCACTTCGCGAATGGCAAGCGGACCTTGCCCAACCAGGCTTCTAACAATATTGAGCCGCAAGGGTGCGAGAATACGATGCAGATCGTCGTAGCTGGAAAACTCGATGGATGGCGTCGCTTCCGTCGCGTTACCGGAAAGGGCAGAATTTCCTGCCGCCACAAACCGCGCCTTCATATCATCCATCGTGCTTAAACGTATCGTCAAACTCGTCATTTCAAGATCCTCTCCATGTCGGTCTGAAAGGCTTCGAACAGCGCCCCAAGGGTGGTGAATGTTATGTTTTCTTCTTGATCACCGAGATGGCGGTGGTCTCCCTTGCCGCGCTCATTGTCATATCGAAGAACGCACTCACCATTCACAACGAGCGCCAGACGGTACTCGAATGGATGGGCGCTGCCAGGGACAGGCTCGGGCAGATGCCATAGCACCACCTCAAAAAAGGTCGTTTCATCAATGACCTTTCTGGATTTTTCGAGGAGTTTTGCGGCCATGTTGTTTTCTATAACAACAGGGTGCTGTTGTCAATTGTAACAACAGCACCGATTTTGCGTCAAGCCACACGCATGACGATCTTGCCGATATGGTTGCTGCTTTCCATCAGCCTGTGACCCTCGGCTACATCATCAAAGGCAATCACATCGTGGATGACAGGTGCAATCTTTCCGGCTTCCAGAAGCGGCCAGACTTCCGCCACCAGCTCGTCGCGGATCGCTCTCTTCTCGTCTGCGGTGCGTGGGCGCATGGTAGAGCCGGTCACAGTCAGCCGCTTGACCATGATTGGCCGTAGATCGACATTCTCCGCTACGTTGCCGCCCAGAAACGCGATCATCGACAGACAGCCATCCTTGGCGAGCGCAGAGAGGTTCTTTGCAAAGTAGGAGGCGCCGATCATGTCGAGGATGACGTCCACGCCTTTGCCATCCGTTTCAGCCTTGATGACCTCAAGGAAATCCTCTTCCCGGTAGTTGATCGCCCGCTTGACGCCCAGCTTTTCGCAGGCCTCGCATTTTTCCGCAGAACCGGCAGTGGCGTAAACCTCGGCACCAAAGGCTGTCGCCAGCTGGATGGCCGTCGTGCCGATGCCGCTGGTTCCGCCATGGATCAGCACGCTTTCACCTTCGGTCAACCCGGCCATCTGAAAGAGATTTGCCCAGACCGTGAAGAATGTCTCCGGCACGGCTGCAGCCTTGACGGCATCGTAGCCTTTGGGGAAGGGAAGGGCCTGGCCCGCAGGCACGACGCAATATTCCGCATAGCCGCCGCCGTTGGCCAGTGCACAGACGTGATCGCCGACCGCAAATTCACTGACGCCATCGCCAAGAGCCACAACCTCTCCAGCAACCTCCAGTCCCAGAACAGGGCTTGCGTCTTTCGGCGGCGGATAGGCACCCTGTCTTTGGGCAACATCGGGCCGGTTGATGCCAGCGGCTTGCACCTTCACCAGAATTTCGCCCGCGCGTGGCGTCGGGAGGGGACCAGTCGCAAACACCATCACGTCGGGTTCGCCAAAACTTGGCAGGTCAACAAATCGCATCGTCGTGGGCAGTGTCATGGAGGCCTCCATTGCTTTCAATGGCGGAAACCTATGCGAGAAGCGACCGGGATGGAAGCGTGCGTTTGCGCCATGGCACCGCGTCTTAAAGCCGCGCGCTGGCAATCAGGCGAGCGAGACGACGCAGGCACCGCATCAGGACCTGTCGCCGAAAGTGCGGATGATGAATCCGTTTTCGCTCTCCTTGGCCGCCTTTTTGACTGTCGCGATCTCGCTGCCGATTCGCTCGGGGTTGCCGAGAATAAGCCCCTTGGAAAGCTCCAGAACGCCGATCGAGCAGCGTAACAGGGCAAACTCCCGCTCATTGCCGAAACGGTCATAGCCGGTGATCTGGCCTGCGGCACGGTCTTCGTCAGAATAGAGCTGCACCACATCGTCGTGGAAATCGCTCAGCAAGCGTTCCAGGATTTCGGTGACCTCTTCCTTGTTCCAGTCACGCACGCCGATGAAGAAATCGTCGCCGCCAATGTGGCCGAGGAAGCAGTCGCCTGAGAAGAAATAACGCTTCATCAGCGCAGAAAACAGCGTGATGGCGTGGTCGCCAATGTGGAAGCCGTATTTGTCGTTGAAGGGTTTGAAGTTGTCGAAATCGCAGTAGCAGAAGAAACGGTTGTCGTCGCTGTCGCGGCAACTGTCCTCGATGAAGCTGCTGATGGCGCGGTTGCCGGGAAGCGCCGTCAGCGGGTTCTGTTCCTGCGCCAGCTTCAGTTGCTTCTCGTTCATGACCTTGATGAGGGATGCTGCCGAAACGACGCCGATATAGCGCATGTTCTCCGTCAGAATGACGCAGGCGCTACCAGCCGTATTGGCAAAGACGCTCATCAACTGTTCTGCATCCGCATCCAGCCCCACAATCGGCGCGCCATCCACGAAGTGCGAGATCGTGCGCTCATAGACCTTGTTCTTGAGCAGGTCGCGACCGAATGGCTGGTAGATATATTCCTTCAGATGATGTTCGTTGATGACGCCGCGCGGTTCGCCATTGGCATTGAGAACCGGGAAAAAGGCCTGGGCAGGATTGCGGCGAAACAGTTCGAAGACGCTGTCGATCGTGTCGTTCTCAAAAACCGTCGGCAGCCGCTCGATTTGCCGTCGAATGAGGATTTCGTCCAGTTTCTGGCTGCTGCGGCGGGTTTCACCCAGATGCTGCAGATGCGGAAAAGCGCTCTGCAACTCGCTGACGAAAGTGGTAGGGCGGGAGATGAACCAGCCCTGCACCAGATCGACGCCATGTTCGCGGCAGGCCAGAAATTCCTGCTCTGTCTCGATGCCTTCGGCAATGACCCGGACGCCGAGGACATGCGCGATGTTGACGATGTTCTTGACGAGGTGACGCTTTCTGGGATTGCGATCGACCCCATCGATGAAGTAGCGGTCGATCTTGAGGTAGTCGACGGGGAAGTCGCAGAGCAGCTTCATCTCGCCATGACCAACCCCGAAATCATCGATGGCCAGCTTGAAGCCTTCCTTGCGCATCCGTGCAATCAGCGCACTGAACTCCGGAACGCTGGTATTATCAAACCGCTCGGAAAGCTCGAAACAGATGGAGGAGGGCGGAATGGACGCCTTGCCCAAATGCTCCAGAAGCGTGTCCAGAATGGCATTGCCGTGGGGAATGAGACGGACGTCGAGATTGAGAAACAGCGTTGCAGATGAGAATTCCGGCAGCGTCGAGAATTTCGCCAGCGCGCGGCCGGCCAGCATCTGCTCGACAGCCACCAGCTGTCCGTCCGTTTCGATATGGTCAAGCAGGTCCAGAGGGCTGGAAAAACCAATGCGGTCGAAGCCGCGCATCAGCGACTCATAGCCAAAGACGGTGCCCGTGGATGCTTCGACGATGGGTTGGAAGGCTGTTTCCAGGACGAGCTTCGCCATGGAAGCGATCTGCCCACTGGCAAATCGCCTGATAATATCGGGGTCGATCGCCGTCGACTGCATGAATTTTCTCCACGGTCGCGTCCTTTTTGGGGATTTTATGGACGCTTTTTATGGAGAAGGTGGTCGAAACTTCTCAACAAATACTTTCTCGTTGATGAAGCTTTTTTGAATTTTTCATGACGTCTCTGCGACGCACTAAAACAGACATCATTGAGAAACATCAAGATGCTAGGCTTGGCGCCGTTTCTGCGCATGTGCCGCGTAAAGCTCTGCGACATTTAGCTGTTCATCATGGGGAAGAGGTGTTGTCCGCTCGTTGCGGTGGCGGTTGCTGCTGGCGGCGACGGTGTCTACCCAAAGCCGCAATGCCGCGCGAACGACTTCGCTACCTGAGGCATAGTCACCAGCCATCACGGCTTCGCGCATTTTTGCCGCCTGCTCCGGCGAAATGGATACGGTTACCATTGGCATCATCTCTCTCCCTTTTTGACGAGCCGTTCGGCACAGGTGCCGGGCAGCATCGTTTTGGCCTTTTTTCTCGTCCGTCGCCGGCCTTTTGCAGCGGACTTTACTGTCTGGATGGCGCATATTTCACAGATGCGCCGGGAGGAACGTTCATCCCCCGGTTCGGTTCCTGCAAAGTCTTGAAATCGATATGAAAAGCGGACCAGCGACGGGGCCGTCCAAGCGAATGTCTTCGCCAGCACAGGTCTGCGACAGGCCGTGGGTGTGTATTGTCAAGCGAATGCGATCGGTCATGCGATGCGACCTTCCATCTGCCAGTTGGTCAGAGCCTATCACAATCGCACCATAGAACAACGTGTTCAGACCGCTTTGACATGGCGCAAAGCACACTTTTCCGTGTCGCATTTATTATTGATTGATCAGTCAATCAATAATAAATTGACCGCCAAAGGAGAAGGCCAATGCCAAAACTCGGAATGGAGCCCTTGCGCAAAAAGGCCCTGATGGATGCCGCCTTGCGGACCATCGGTCAAAACGGGTCCCTCAACGTCACCATGTCAGATATCGCCCGCGAAGCAGGGGTCTCGGCAGCGCTTGCGCATCATTATTTCGGCAGCAAGCAGAAGCTGCTTCTCGAAACCATCCGCAGTCTGCTGCGCGCCCTGCGCCGAGATGCGATTGCGGCGCTCGCGCAGGCATCCGGTCCGCGCGCGCGGTTGAGCGCCATCGTCCGTGTGTCGTTCCAGAGCGACCAGTTCACCAGCGAGACCGTGGCGGCGTGGCTGGCCTTTTACGTCGAAGCGCAGCGTTCCGATGAGATGCGTCGGCTGCTGATCACCTATACGCGGCGTCTGCGCTCCAACATCATGGATAGTCTCAACCGCCTCTGCCCACCCGATGATGCGGCACGGATTGCCGAGGGGGCCGCGGCATTGATCGATGGGCTCTACATTCGCCACAGCCTTCACGCCGCTCCGCTCGGACTGGCCGCAGCCCCGGCGCTGGTCGAAAATTATTTCGATACGCAGCTCAAACCCTTTTCGGACGCGCCCGCAACAGACGGCAAACCGTCCATTCGCATTCTTTGAGGACCACGACATGACACTGAAAGCCCAACCGAAAGCCTCGCACTTCATCGACGGTGCCTATGTCGAGGACGCAGATGGCGCGATCTTCGAGAGCATCTACCCTGCGACGGGTGAGGTCGTGGCGCGGCTGCACGCGGCCACCCCGGCCATCGTGGAGCGCGCGGTAGCATCCGCCAAGCGGGCGCAGAAGGAATGGGCGGCCATGAGCCCCACCGCACGCGGCCGCATCCTGCGCCGTGCCGCCGATATCATCCGCGAGCGCAACCGCGAACTGTCAGAGCTGGAAACGCTCGATACCGGCAAGCCCATTCAGGAAACAATCGTTGCCGATTCCACCTCGGGCGCGGATTCATTCGAGTTCTTCGGCGGCATCGCGCCATCGGCCCTCAACGGCGACTATATCCCGCTTGGCGGCGATTTTGCCTATACGAAGCGCGTTCCGCTCGGCGTCTGCGTCGGCATCGGCGCGTGGAACTATCCGCAGCAGATCGCCTGCTGGAAGGCGGCCCCGGCCCTGGTCGCGGGCAATGCCATGGTCTTCAAGCCATCGGAAAATACCCCGCTCGGCGCGCTGAAGATTGCCGAAATTCTGGTCGAGGCCGGTCTGCCGAAGGGCTTGTTCAACGTTATTCAGGGCGACCGCGAAACGGGCCCTCTGCTGGTGCAGCATCCTGACGTGGCCAAGGTCTCTCTGACAGGCTCGGTGCCAACAGGTCGAAAGGTGGCCGCTGCCGCTGCCGGCCACCTCAAGCATGTCACGATGGAACTGGGCGGCAAATCGCCACTCATCGTGTTCGATGATGCCGATATCGACAGCGCGGTTGGCGGTGCGATGCTCGGCAACTTCTATTCCTCCGGTCAGGTCTGCTCCAACGGCACGCGCGTCTTTGTCCAGCGCGGCGCAAAGCAGCGTTTCCTCGAAAACCTGAAAAGCCGCACGGATGCCATGGTCATCGGCGACCCCATGGATGAGGCAACGCAGATCGGTCCGCTGGTTTCCAAAGCGCAGCAGGAAAAGGTGCTCGCCTATATCGAAAAGGGCAAGGCCGAAGGCGCAACGCTGATTACCGGCGGCGGTATTCCCAACCATGTTGCGGGCGAGGGCGCCTATGTCCAGCCGACTGTCTTTGCGGACGTGACGGATGGCATGACCATTGCGCGCGAGGAAATCTTCGGGCCTGTCATGTGCGTTCTGGATTTCGATGATGAGGACGAGGTCATCGCCCGCGCCAATAACACCGAGTTCGGTCTTGCGGGCGGCGTTTTCACCGCTGACATTTCCCGTGCCCACCGCGTGGTTGACCAGCTGGAGGCGGGCACGCTGTGGATCAACACCTACAATCTCTGCCCTGTCGAAATGCCTTTCGGCGGCTCCAAGCAGTCCGGCTTCGGGCGGGAGAACTCTGCGGCTGCCCTCAGTCATTATAGCGAGTTGAAGACGGTCTATGTAGCGACGGGCAAGGTAGACGCGCCTTACTGACCCGCCAGTCGGAGCGTACACCCCACCCGGACCCACGCTGATTTTTTAGAGAGCAACCGCAATGCAGCAAGCAGATTTCGTCATCGTCGGGTCGGGTTCCGCAGGGTCCGCCATGGCATATCGTCTGTCGGAAGACGGGCGTTACTCGGTCATCGTCATCGAGGCAGGCGGGACGGATTTCGGTCCCTTCATCCAGATGCCCGCCGCGCTCGCCTGGCCAATGAGCATGAAGCGTTACAATTGGGGCTATTACTCCGAGCCGGAGCCGAACCTCAACAATCGCCGCATCACCGCTCCGCGCGGCAAGGTCATTGGTGGGTCATCATCCATCAATGGTCTGGTCTATGTCCGCGGCCATGCCGAAGACTTCAACCGCTGGGAGGAACTTGGCGCGCACGGCTGGTCCTATGCGGATGTGCTGCCCTATTTCAAGCGAATGGAAACCAGCCATGGCGGCGAAGAGGGTTGGCGTGGCACGGACGGGCCCTTGCATGTGCAGCGCGGGCCGGTGAAGAACCCGCTGTTCCATGCCTTCGTGCAGGCAGGCGCACAGGCGGGTTTCGAACTGACGGACGATTATAATGGCTCCAAGCAGGAGGGCTTCGGCCTGATGGAGCAGACCATTCACAATGGTCGCCGCTGGTCAGCCGCCAACGCCTATCTCAGACCGGCGCTGAAACGCGGCAATGTCACACTGGTCAAGGGCTTCGCCCGCAAGATCATCATTGAAAACGGTCGCGCAACCGGCGTTGAGGTGGAGCGCCGGGGTGCCATCGAGACCATCGGCGCAAACCGCGAGGTCATCGTCGCTGCCTCATCCTTCAATTCGCCCAAGCTGCTGATGTTGTCGGGCATCGGCCCCGCCCGGCACCTGCAGGAACTCGGCATCGAGGTGAAGGCAGACCGGCCCGGTGTGGGCGAAAATCTCCAGGATCATATGGAGTTCTATTTCCAGCAGGTTTCGACCAAGCCGGTCTCGCTTTATTCATGGCTGCCATGGTTCTGGCAGGGCGTGGCGGGCGCGCAATGGCTGGTGACGAAGGGTGGGCTTGGCGCTTCCAACCAGTTCGAGGCCTGCGCCTTCCTGCGCTCCGAGCCGGGGCTGAAGCAGCCCGATATTCAGTTCCACTTCCTGCCCGTCGCCATTTCCTATGATGGCAAGGCAGCGGCGAAAAGCCACGGTTTTCAGGTTCATGTCGGCTATAATCTGTCGAAATCGCGCGGCAATGTCACGCTACGCTCCAGCAATCCGAGCGACGATCCGGTGATCCGCTTCAACTATATGAGCCATCGGCAAGACTGGGAGAAGTTCCGCCATTGCGTGCGCCTGACGCGGGAAATCTTCAGCCAGAAGGCATTCGACGACTATCGCGGACCGGAAATCCAGCCGGGCGAGGGTGTCCAGTCCGATGAGGATATCGATGCCTTCCTGCGCGAGCATCTGGAAAGCGCCTACCATCCCTGCGGCACCTGCAGAATGGGTGACCGCAACGACCCGCTGGCGGTGGTCGATCCGGAATGCAGGGTCATCGGCGTGGAGGGTCTTCGCGTCGCCGACAGTTCCATCTTTCCGCATGTGACCTATGGCAATCTCAATGGCCCGTCGATCATGACCGGAGAAAAGGCCTCCGACCATATTCTCGGAAAACAGCCTTTGCCCCGCTCAAATCAGGAGCCATGGAGCAACCCGCGCGCAGCAGTCAGTGATCGGTAAAAGCCACTGGCACTCAAGTCTTCTTGATAATTGTCAGGGTTAAGGTTGCAATCGCGGCGCTGCGGTTCGATAAGGAAGGTCTCTCCCAGACGACAGAAAAGCTGCCATGCCCGCCAGATATAGAAAAATGAAGATGTTGCGCCGTACCCGTGTGGTGTGGGGTAACTGGCAGGTCTGGAAGCCGCGTGCGATTTTCTGGACCGGTGCGCTTGCCGTCGGTGTGATCAGTGTCGCCTTTGCGAAAATGGCGGACTGGGCGCAGCATCTGTTTTTCTCGGTAACATCGTCGGGTACGTGGGCCTTTCTGCTGCCGCTTCTCATCACGCCGATTGGCTTTGCCCTTTGCGCCTGGCTGTCCATCAAGGTCTTCCCCAATTCCGGCGGCAGCGGCATCCCGCAGGCCATCGCGGCGCGACATTTCCACGAGGATGAGGATCGCTCCCGCCTGCTGTCGCTGAAACTGGCATTCGGCAAGATTATTCTGACGATTGCAGGGCTTCTGTCCGGGGCATCGATAGGGCGTGAGGGGCCGACCGTGCAGGTGGGGGCCTCCATCATGCTGCAGGCAGCAAGGCTTGGCGGCATGGCGCAGGCCAGAGGTCTTATTCTGGCGGGCTCCGCCGCCGGCATCGCTGCCGCTTTCAACACGCCGCTCGCAGGCATTGTCTTCGCCATCGAGGAAATGGGCCGTACCTATGAAGCGCGGTCCAACGGGCTCGTGCTCACGGCGGTCATTCTCTCTGGTCTGGCGTCGCTTGGCCTCGTCGGCACCTATACCTATTTCGGAACGAGCAGCGTCTCGGCCCAGACCGCAGCCGACTGGGGGCTGGTGCTGGTCTGCGGGATCGGAGGCGGATTGTTCGGTGCCGTTTTCAGCGCCTTCGCACTCAAGGCTTCGCAGCGCATTCGCCGCTGGAGCCATAGCGTGCCTCTCAAGCGTATGCTTATCGTTGCCGCTCTCTGCGGACTGGCCTCAGCCGTGATTGGTGTTGCCACCGGTGGCGCGACCTTCGGCACCGGTTACGAACAGGCGCGTTCCGCTATCGAGGGTCATGCTGCCCCAAGCTTCTTCTTTCTCGAAAAGCTGGCGGCCACCTTCCTGTCGATGATGTCAGGGATTCCAGGCGGCATATTTGCGCCTTCCCTGTCTGTCGGGGCGGGCTTCGGCAGCACCGTGGCGTCGGTTCTGGGCACCAGCATCGGGCTTGGTGCCATACTGGGCATGGCGGGTTATTTTGCGGGCGTGGTTCAGGCGCCCATGACGGCCTTCGTCATCATTCTGGAGATGACGGGAAACCATGAGGCGCTGATCCCCATCATGGCCGCATCGATGCTTGGCTATCTCACATCGCGCATGGTTTCAGCAGAGCCGCTCTATCACGGCCTGTCGCGCGTCTTCATCGCGCAGGGCATAAGGGCAAAGCGGGCCAATCGCAGCGGCGAGGAACGTCACACGCCCAGCTGATAACCGGTGCCGAAGTAGCCGAGGCCGGGGATCTTTATCCCGGGATTGACCACGTCAAACCCTGCGACGAGCCCTAGAAAATTCAGCTCAAAACCGCTGCGCACGCCCGCAGAGACACCCAGCAAGCCGCCAAGCGAAAGGCTGATGTCCTTCCAGTCATCGGCGACATGGATGAACGCGCCATTGGGAAGATAATCGCGACCGACAGCATCGGGCGGCAGGACGACGCCCAGTTCCGGCACGCTGCGCAGCACATGAGCAACGAAGGTGTTCGAGTTCGGGCCGGGATAGATGTGGTAGCCACCGGGTTCCCCATAGGGATAGTCTTCAATCGCTTTTTCGATTTTCGGTATCAGCCTTGCTGCTTCCTCGCCATGCAGCTCCAGCACGCGTCTTGGCATGTTGGAATACCAATAGGCGTCCGGCGGATAGGCGTTGCGGCGAATGGGCGTGCCCCAGCCAACCTTGTCATATCGTTCGTAACGCGCAGCCCCCTCCTGCTTCGTCACGATCCAGGCATGGCTTGCAATTGAGCCCTTGAGCCCGCCGGTCATGGCCGAATAGACATAAATGGCAGCGGGGTTGTCGGCTTTGGCTTCCGGCAGAATGCCCGCCGAGGACCAGCGCGCATTGCGGTAGCCTGTCGGGTGTTCCTTCATCGCCCATAAACCGGCTGACGCCAGCGCGGGCAGAAGATAAATGAGGAAAACGGCAACGACGAAACGTTTGGCGAATTTCAATTGGGCGATCTCGTGCATCGTGGAGACAATTGCTCTAAACAATGGTGTCAAATCCGTATTTTTTGAGGCCAGACCATGCACAACCCCGTTACCGTCGAAGTCACCCGCGGCAATATTGTCGAAAGCCGCCATCGGGGCATGGCGGTGGTCGTGGATGGCGATGGTTCAGTGCTGCTGTCGGCAGGGGATGTGGATGCTGCCGTGTTTCCGCGTTCTGCCTGCAAGGCAATGCAGGCGCTGCCACTGATCGAAAGCGGCGCTGCTGATGCCTACGGGTTCGGCAATCGCGAGCTTGCCCTTGCCTGTTCCTCCCATTCCGGCGAGGACGCCCATGTGGAACTTGCCGCCGCCATGCTCGCCAAGGCGGGACGCGATGTCGACAGCCTGGAATGCGGCGCGCACTGGTCTTCGGACCAGAAAACCATCATTCATCAGGCCCGGACCCTGGAAAAGCCGACGGCACTGCATAACAACTGCTCGGGCAAGCACTCCGGTTTCGTCTGCACATGCTGCCATACCGGCACCGATCCGCAGGGATATGTGGGCTATGACCATCCTCTCCAGCAGCAAATTCGTGCGACCATGCAAAGCCTGATGGGCGAAGCCATTGGCCACGACAATTGCGGCATCGATGGATGCTCCATTCCCAATTATGCCATTCCGCTGAAAAGCCTCGCGTACGGCTTTGCCAGAATGGCGACGGGGCGGGGGCTGGAGGCGGTCCGTGCGCAGGCATCCCGTCGTTTGATGGAGGCCTGCATGGCAGAACCCTTCTATGTGGCTGGAACTGGCCGCACCTGCACGAGGCTGATGGAAATTGACCCCGGCAGGATCTTTGCCAAGACGGGGGCGGAAGGCGTCTTCGTCGCGGCGCTTCCGCAACAGGGGCTGGCCATGGCGGTGAAATGCGAAGACGGCACCACGCGTGCCGCCGAAGCCATGATTGCAGCCCTGCTTGCGCGCTACATGGAAAAGGACAGCGCCGCGCAGAACAGGATGATGGCCATGGCAAACCGTTCCATGAAGAACTGGAACGGCATCACCGTTGGCGAAATCCGGGTTACCTCAGCGCTCTGATCACGCCGCTTCGCTGTCGCGGGCGCTCCACATCGCCTTGAAGGCGGCGCGGCTCTGGCACCGGTCCAGCCAGGCCTTAACGACCGGGTTTGCCTCAAACAACGGCGTGTGCGCCTGCGCATAGCGCACGACCTCGGCAACATTGATATCGGCAACGCTGAAGCGGTTTCCGACGAGATACTCATTTTCGGAAAGATGCTGTTCCAGAACCTTGAAAGGACGGCGCAGAAGGCGCGCGGCCACTTCTATGACGGCCTGGCCCGCATCTGTATTGGCAAGCCCCTCCGACACGGTGGACGAAATCTTCAGCGCATTGGTTTCGATTTCCGTTGCCGCGAAGAAGGACCACTGCATCATTTGCGCGTCTTCGGCCAGATCAGCGGGCGCAACGGCGGTGCCGTGCTTGCGGGCAAGATAGAGGTTGATGGCCATGGATTCATAAAGAACCATGCCGTCATCTTCTATGCAGGGAATGGTGCCCATGGGGTTGATCGCCAGAAAGGATGGCGTCAGCGTGTTCATCGGAGCGTTGGCTGCCAGTGGATCTTCCACCCGTCTGGCCTGAATGACAGGCACCAGTTTGAAATTCAGCCCCAACTCGCCCGCCAGCCACAAGGTGCGCGTGGCGCGAGACCGGTAGACACCGTAAATTTTCAGCATTTGAAACCCCCTTCGATCGCTGCGGCCAAGCTATTGCCGGTAGCGCCAAAACGGAAGCGGGATTGTTCTTCCTATACACGTTTTTTCTAAATCTAGCTCACAGCTTTCGATTGCATTTAAGTCGAATCATAGCTATCTGCGACTATATTGCAGCATAATAGTTCAATTCCAAATATACTTTCCGCTGGGGTCAGTTTAAGATCTACTTTAATAAGGCATAAGTAATTCTATGCCAATATCGCTGGCGCAGCACTGTTTGCTAGGGCATGGTGGCGATCGTGGGGCAATAATGACCGGCGAAGGTGGAACAGTTAAGGATCCTTGCGCAATGCGTGAAGAAAATAGCGCTCGCTTGCTTGACGTGCAGGCACTGGCTGCAAATCTTCTTGAACCTGGGATAGCCGATCCTCGGCTCGCTTACCTGCTCGACAACATTCCCGAAATTGTATTCCTCAAGGATATGGATGGCTACTTCACCTACCTGAATGCCGCTGCACTCGCGGGCCTCGACCATGTCCCCTTCAAGAAGGGAAGATTGACAATATTCGACATGGTTCCGCCGGATGCCGCGCGGGCTATAGACGCCATGGAACGCCGTATCATGGAGACCGGCGAAAGCGTTTATGACGCAGAGGAGCGCATCTGCAAGGATGGAAATATCCGCTGGTTTTCAGCCAGTCGCATTCCCATTCGCGACGCGCAGGGAAACATCATCGGCCTGGCCGGTATCTCGCGCGATATCACCGCCGCCAAATGGCAGGAAACATTGCGCCGCAGCCACGCCTCGCTGCTGGAGATGATTGTCCACGGTCAGCCCTTGCCGACAATTCTTGAGGGTGCGGTCAATACTGTCGAAAACATTCTGGATAATCTGCGCGGTTCCGTTCTGCTGGTCGAGCAGGGGCGCCTGCGAAACGGCGCAGCGCCATCGCTGCCTGCGGCCTATACGGCACTCATCGATGGCATCGAGATAGGACCCGAGGTGGGCTCCTGCGGCACGGCAGCCTGGCATAGAGAGCCCGTCTATGTCAGCGATACCTATCAGGACAGGCTCTGGAAAAACTATGTGGACACCGCAATGCTTCACGGTCTGCGCTCCTGTTGGTCCACGCCCATCTTTGGAAATGGCGGAGTGCTTCTCGGCACGTTTGCGCTTTATTCCGGCACTGTCAGGATGCCGACCCAGATTGAAAAAGAAATCATCGAGATGGCGACGAATATCGCCGGGATCGCGATTGACCGACGCCGCGCTGAAGACCGTGTGCATTTCCTCGCGCATCACGATCCTCTGACGGGGCTTTCCAACCGTAACCTGTTCTGGAGCCAGTTTCATCGGGCCATCCACGAAGCCAGACGCGAAGACCGGCTGGTTGCGGTCAGCTATATCGATCTCGATAATTTCAAGGAAATCAACGATCTGCACGGACATGCGGTCGGAGACCTCGTATTGCGCACTCTTGCAGAACGGATCACCAGCTGCATTCGCGCCTCCGATATTGCCGTCAGGCTTGGCGGTGACGAGTTTGCCATCATCTTCAGCAACCCGAGGCATGATGAAATCGGGATATTGAACAGGTTGGAGAGCATCCGCAAACGCGCGGCAGAGCCCATTCCAATCGAAAACGGATCGGTCAGCGTCACCTGTTCGTCCGGCACGGCTTTTTACCCCGGCGATGGAGACACGCCGGAGGCTTTGCTCGCAAAGGCGGATGCGGCCATGTATCAGGCCAAGAAGCAGGGCAGGAACGGTGTGCGCTTCTTCGACCAGACCTTCGGATCGGGCATCTGACGCCTGCGGCAGTTTGCCTCAAAGCGTATGAAATTCTGGCGTAAGCTATAGTCATAATTGATTATTATGCAAGTCGAACAAGGCGCAGAGCGCCGTTCGACGACCCGCGTTTGATCTCGCGCAATTTCAGCAATCGAGCATATCGTACTCTGCCATCGACAAAAGATGGAGATTCCGATGAGAGATTCGCAGACAGTTTTCGATAGCATGATGACGCCCGTCTATGCGGGCGCTGCAATCGCGCTGCTCCTGTCTGTCCGGCAGGTTGATGCATGGCAGAAATCGCGCCGCCACCACCAGACGCAGGCTGCGTTGCGCAAGGACGGCCCGGTCAAAACGGCGGCTTCAGCCAGCGTGAAAGCTGCGCTGCCCTGAATGCGCCTTTCGCCTGTCAGCTGAATTTGAGGACTAGCTGCGGGGAGGGCAGACCCTTGTCTCGCCCGTCAGGCTGACGGCATCCGGCATCAGGCGCTTTTCGAATCGACCGATGAAGCGATCGAACAATCTGGCAAAGGCTTCCACATCGTCGGCGGGCCAGTCGCTGACGACATCGTTGATGAGGCTGATCTTTGCGCTGTGCATTTCCGCCAGAATGCTGCTGCCCAGGGGGGTGATCTCGATCACGCTGCGGCGTCCGTCCTCCTGACAGACATCACGTTTCAGTAGGCCCCGGCCTACCATTTCCGCGACGACGCGACTGCCGCGCGACGGATCGAGCCGCATTGCTTCGGCAATCGAACCGACGGTCGATGGCATGTCTGCGCGGCGAACGATATCGAGCACATCGATATGGGAAAGCTCCAGCCCCGGTGCCAGCTTGGCAATGGCCATGCGGCCGATCACCCGCCGCCCGATCATCAAACGCATACGTGTCATCGTATTGCTGATATCCAGCACCATGTCGGGATCAGCCTTTCCCAAATTCTGTGCCGCTGCTGCGTGCTCGTTCATATCCCTGCAATCCCCGAACAACTCATCCGTAACTATAGCACACACACGATAATGTGCCATTGACATATATGTGCTAAAGTCACATAAATTGCACATCAAGCGTGAGACCCTCCCATGGATATGTCTGTTACGCCTGTGGCGCCTCTTGTTCCGGACCGCCGTCGCAGGCTCGTTGTTTTCTTCTTTCTGATGTTTGCCATGTTCATGGCGACGCTCGACAACCAGATTGTATCGACGGCACTGCCGACGATTGTCGGGGAATTTGGTGCGCTGGAGCGGTTTGGCTGGATTGGCTCGGCCTATCTTCTGGCCATGAGCACGGTCATGCCCGTCTATGGCAAGCTGGGAGACCTCTTTGGACGCAAATATGTGATGATGGCCTCCATCGTCATCTTTACGGCGGGTTCGCTGGCCTGCGGGCTTGCATGGTCCATGGACTCGCTGATTGCCGCCCGCGTGCTGCAAGGTCTAGGCGGCGGCGGCATCATGGTGTCCATATTCTCCGTCAATGCGGATCTGTTCGAGCCCCGCGAAAGAGCCCGGTATCAGAGCTATTCCAGCCTTGTTATCATGGCGTCCGGCAGCGTCGGTCCCATTCTGGGCGGTACCATGAGCGATCTGTTCGGATGGCGCTCCATCTTCCTGATCAACCTGCCCATCGGCATCATCGTGCTGACTGGACTGGCCTTCATGCTGCCCTATCGCAGACCGGACCGGCAGCCGAAGATCGACTATCTCGGCGCCATTCTTCTTGCGCTGACCATTTCCAGCGTCGTCCTCTGGGCCGACAGCTCGCAGCTTTTCGGCTCCATCTTCGCGTGGCAGAGCCTTGGCATTGTCGCCTTCGGAGCCGTGACCGCCTATCTGTGGGTACAGGTGGAGCGCCGCGCGCCTGAACCTGTCGTGCCGCTGCGGTTGTTCAAGGACAGCACCTTCCCGCTGTTCATGATTATTTCGCTGGTCAGCGGCGGTTTGGGCATCGGCATGGTCAACTACTATGCGCTGTTCCTGCAAACGACCACCGGCCTGTCGCCGTCGTCTGCCGGCCTGTTCTTCATCGCCGTGGCTGGCGGCATCGTCATGGGGTCTTTGACCGCAGGGCGGCTGATTTCGAAAACCGGCAGCTACAAGATATTCTCCATCATCAGCCTGTCGATTGCTGTCGTGGCCATGCTGTGCCTGTCGCAGGCCCACGCCGGCACACCGCTTTTCGTCATCGCCATCATTCTGTTTGCCCAGGGTCTGGGCGTTGGCCTCGGCCAACAGGCGCCCATCATCGGGGTCCAGAATTCGGCACCCCGCACGGATGTGGGTGCCGCAAGCGGGGCCGTATCCCTGACCCGCATGGGCGGAGCGGCCATCACCATCTCCATCTATGGCGCAATCATCTCCGCCAATCTGACGGGGGCGGGTGGCGACATTCCCGGCGTCGGCAAGATACAGGAACTGACGCCGAAGATGCTGGCAGAACTGCCGGCGGCTTCGCAGGCTGCGGTGGCAAATCTTTATGCCGGTGCGTTCACGCCGCTATTTCTCGCCGCCGCCGCCACAGCCGTTATCGGTCTGATTGCTGCGCTCTCCCTGAAAAATGTCCGGCTGCCAGCCGCAGTGGTTGAAAAACCGACGGCTGCGGTAGAGTAGGCTCATCGAAAACATGGCGGGTGAGGAACGGGTTGCCAATGTGAGCGTTTCTTCCATCCACGCCGTCATCGAATGAGCCCATGAAGCCAGACAAATTGCTCTACCCCACGCCAAAGGGGCTTTATTGCCCGGTAGGCGACTTTTACGTGGATCCTGTTCGTCCGGTTCCGCGCGCCTTGATCACGCACGGTCACTCTGACCATGCCCGCGCGGGACATGAGAAGGTGCTGGCGACGCGCCAGACGCTCGACATCATGCGCATCCGCTACGGCGAGGATTTCACATCGGGCGAGCAGGCGGTAGGCTTTGGCGAGACGGTTGAGGTAAACGGCGTAAGAGTTGGCTTCCACCCGGCCGGGCATGTCCTTGGTTCGGCCCAGATTTCCATCGAACACGCTGGCACCCGCATCGTTGCGTCAGGGGATTACAAGCGTGGTGTCGACCCCACCTGCGCACCCTTTGAGCCGGTCAAATGCGATGTCTTCATCACCGAGGCGACCTTCGGTCTGCCGGTCTTTCACCATCCCAAACCCGCCCGCGAGATTGCCAAGCTGCTGACATCCATTCGGCAGTTTCCCGAAAGAACGCATCTAGTCGGGGCCTACTCCCTCGGCAAGGCGCAGCGGGTGCTGCGCCTCCTGCGCGACAATGGTTATCGCGAGCCCGTCTATATCCATGGCGCGCTGGCACGGCTGTGCGACTACTATATTTCTCAGGGTATCGACCTGGGAGAGCTCAAGCCAGCCACGCTTGAAAAGAGCAATCCGGCCCAGTTCAAGGGCGCAATCGTCGTTGGGCCTCCATCCGCCTTTCAGGAAAAATGGGCCCGTCGCTTCAACGAACCGCTGATTTCCTTCGCGTCAGGTTGGATGATGGTGCGCCAGCGGGCAAAGCAGGGCGGCGTGGAATTGCCTCTTGTTATCTCCGATCACTGCGACTGGCCGGAACTGCTGGAAACGATCAAGGAAGTTGCGCCGTCTCAGGTCTGGGTCACGCATGGGCGCGAGGAGGCGCTGGTGCGATGGTGCGAGTTGCAGGGCATTCCGGCAAGGCCGCTGCATCTTGTCGGCTACGAGGATGAGGGGGATTGATGGCATGAAGTCTTTTGCAAACCTCCTCGACCGCCTGGTGCTGACCCCATCTCGCAATGGCAAGCTGAAGCTGCTGACAGATTATTTCCGCGATGCGCCCGATCCCGACAGGGGATATGGGCTGGCCGCTATCGCGGGTACGCTCGACCTCAAGAGCATCAAGCCTGCCATGCTGCGCGAGCTGGTTCTCGAGCGAATGGACGATGTCCTGTTTCGCTATTCCTATGACTATGTGGGCGACCTTGCCGAGACCATCTCGCTTGTCTGGGACACCAGCCAGAATGCGGACGTTCCGCAAGCCGATGATCCCGGTCTTGGCGAAGTCATTGCCATGATGAATTCGCTGGGCCGCACCGAAGTCCGTTCCGCCGTGCGCGATCTCCTGGACAGGCTCGACACATCGTCTCGCTTTGCTTTTCTAAAGCTCGTCACTGGCGGACTGCGCATCGGCGTCTCGGCGCGGCTTGCGCGGCAGGCCCTGGCTGATTTCGGCGAGCGCGATATCACGGAAATCGAAACCCTTTGGCATGGTCTTGAACCGCCTTATGAGCCGCTCTTTGCCTGGCTTGAGGGCAAGGCAGAGCGCCCGATTCTGGCTACTCCCGCGATCTTTCATTCCGTCATGCTGTCAACGCCCGTCGGCGACAACGATCTGCAAAACCTCCTCCCGGAGGATTTTGTCGCGGAGTGGAAGTGGGACGGGATTCGCGTTCAGCTTTCCCGCTCGGGCGATACGAAAAAGCTATACTCCCGCTCCGGCGACGACATTTCGGGGGCCTTCCCGGACATTCTCGAAACGGTCAATTTCGAGGGCGTGATGGATGGCGAGTTGCTGATTGGCGGTACCGCGCGCTCCAACAACGCCACGCGCACCTTTTCCGACCTTCAACAGCGTCTGAACCGCAAGACCGTGACGGGCAAGATGCTGGAGGAATATCCCGCCTTCATCCGCGCCTACGATCTTCTGTTTGACGGGGAGGAGGATATCCGCGGCGAGACTTTCCTCCAGCGGCGAGAAAAGCTGAAGGGGCTCATCGACGGTGCACCGCATGATCGTTTCGATCTGTCTCCGCTCGTGCCATTCACGAGTTGGGACGAATTGGAGATGCTGCGCAAAGCACCGCCCGATCCTGTGATTGAAGGCGTCATGATCAAGCGCAAGGACAGCATCTATCAGGCCGGGCGCGCCAAAGGTCCGTGGTTCAAGTGGAAGCGCGACCCCTTCAACATCGATGCGGTGATGATGTACGCGCAGCGCGGTCACGGCAAACGCTCCAGCTATTATTCGGATTTCACCTTCGGCGTCTGGTCGGAAAACGAGGATGGCGAGCAGCTTGTGCCCGTGGGCAAAGCCTATTTCGGTTTCACGGACGCAGAACTCGAAGTGCTGGACAAGTTTGTGCGCGACAACACCGTCGAGCGTTTCGGTCCGGTCCGCGCCGTTCGCGCAACGCCGGAATTTGGCTTCGTTTTGGAGGTGGCGTTCGAAGGGATCAACCGCTCCAATCGCCATAAATCCGGTGTCGCCATGCGGTTTCCACGCATTGCCAGATTGCGCGCCGACAAGCTTCCGTCAGAGGCAGACCGCCTGTCGACACTCGTCGCCATGATCGATGAAAAGGCCGAGTGATGAATTTACCCTTTCGAAACATTAACTAGACAATCGCGAAACGGAGTGGTGAAATTGCACTGTGCGCAACGCTGTTTGGGTCATCGCATATGAAAGATCGATCACCGCCATCTGCCATGGGCAGTTCCCTATCGCGACGCTCCATCCTTGCGGGTGCCGCAGGTTTGACCGCAGCGGCATGTCTTCCCAAAATTGCCGGTGCCAGCCTTGTGATGCCCGATGTCATGCCGTTCGAGCATGATGACTACGCGCACGCCAGAAAGCGCTTCCACACCCATCTCGTCAAAAAGATCTCGGCTCCGGAAAAATCATCCCCGCTCGGCACACCCGAGGGTGGACGTCGTGTGACCTATCCCGGCGGCCCGAACGGATCCATCGAGCTCGTTGCCTGGCTTTCCGACTACACGCCCGCGACCAAGCTGAAACCGGCAGTCCTGTTTCTCCATGGCGGTAACGCCACCGGGGAGGGGCACTGGGCGCTGATGAGGCCTTATTGGGAAGCGGGATATGTCGTCCTTTTGCCCACCTTCCGCGGTGAAAACGGCCAGCAGGGTAATTATTCCGGCTTTTATGACGAAACATCCGATGCGCTTGCCGCAGCGACCTATCTCGAAAACCTGCCGGGAGTGGACAAGGACCGCATCTATCTCGCCGGCCACTCCAATGGCGGCACCCTGTCGCTGCTCGCATCCATGGTGCGGCAGTTCCGCGCCTCGGTTCCGATTTCAGCCGGTGTCAATTCCTGGCGCTATTTCAATCGTTATTCCGATGAGCTGTGTTTCGACGAGAGCAATCCGCAGGAATTCATCATGCGCTCGTCGGTCTGCTTTGGGCCAAGCCTGAAATGCCCGACTCTGCTGTTGCGTGGAACGGAAGAGCGGCCCTTTGATGCCGATCATAAATTGCTGATGGAGCGCGCCCGTTCCGCCGGAATGCGGATCGACAACATGCTGCTGCAGGGCACGCATAATGGCGTGGTGCCGGGTGCGGTGGCGGAAAGCATACGCTTCTTCAGTCAGTTTGGCTGAAGAAGCGCCAAACTGACCGTTTCTCCAGCTTCGCGCCAGCCGGGCAGGGCATGGTCATCGCAACGATGACTCCCTTTGAAGCGGTTCAATGACAGTTCTATCCCTGAAACACTGCCGTCGCCTTCTCTCTCTCGCGGTGCTTTCCCTTTTGCCGGGCCTGAGCGGGTGCCTGTTCATAACCGATACGAGCCGCATGAACCCGGATGTGTTCGTGCAGGAAACAGCACCCGTCTTCAATTACAACAATGTCGGCTCGATCCCGCGTCCGCCGCTTCCGCCCACGCCGGGCTCGATCAACAGCCGCCCGCCGGACCTTTTCCGGTCGCAATTCCAGCAGCAATATGGTCCGCCATCCACAACGCGGCCTTCCGGTTCGGGCCAATCACCAGCCTACAGCACGCAGGTGCTGGGATACGGCCTGCCGGTGAGCAACCCGCTGCATCGTGTCATGTATGACCAGATCAGCGATGATGGCCATACGCTTCCCGCCATCCCTTACTCTCGCGTCGATCCGCGCTTTTTGCGGCAGGATGTCGATTATCAGACCGCCGAGGCGCCGGGAACGATCGTCGTCGATACCAAGCAGCATTTCCTTTATCTCGTTCAGCCCGGTGGAAAGGCTGTTCGCTATGGCGTGGGTCTTGGCCGGGAAGGCTATGCCTGGGCCGGACGTGGCAAGATCCAATGGAAGGCCAAATGGCCGCGCTGGACGCCGCCCGATGAAATGGTCCAGCGACAACCGGAGCTGGCGTCGATTTCTTCCGCCAATGGCGGCATGGTTCCTGGTCTCAACAATCCGCTCGGTGCCCGGGCGCTTTACATTTTCAAGGATGGCAAGGACACGCTTTACCGCGTCCACGGCACGCCCGATTGGCAATCGGTCGGCAAGGCCACGTCATCGGGATGCGTGCGAATGCTCAATCAGGATGTCATCGATCTCTATGACCGCGTGCCGCAGGGTGCGCCGATTGTGGTTATCTGATCACGCACTGAAATAAAGCAGGCCAAAAGTGCCATTGTTGCGCAACAGCAACTGTCCCTTAGCTATCTGTTAACTGCTATACCAATAGCTGATCTGCTGTGGAACAAACGACGTACAGCGAGATTGAAGGATGGTTCTGCAACCCCGCGTACATCCGCCTAGTCGCTTCGATGTGAGAAAAACGGCCTTATGATGAGCACCGACACAAATATTTCCAGACGTAGACTTCTTTCCCTTCTCGGCCTTTCCTCTGCATCGCTTCTGACGGGCTGCGCTTCCTACAGCGCTCGGCCTTTCAACAGCGTTCAGCCTGGAACCCTCGCAAGCAATTTCGCGGGCGATATGCGCTCGATGTTTGCCGGTGGCATTTCCGATGACGAACTTGCCGTCATGTATGGCACGGTTGAAGATGGCGGCTACGTCATTCCTGCCGTTCCCTACCAGAAGATCGACCGCCGCTACTATCGCCAGCGCGTTGTCGACCCGACAGGCGAACCTGCCGGAACCATCGTCGTGGATACGCGCTCGCGCTTCCTCTATGTCGTAGAGGCTGGCGGTTCCGCCATGCGCTACGGTGTCGGCATCGGCCGCGAAGGCTTCGCATGGTCTGGCGAGGGCGTCATCCAGTGGCGTCAGAAATGGCCGAAATGGACCCCGCCGGATGAAATGGTCGCCCGCCAGCCGGAACTGGTTAAGTTCTCCTCCAAGAATGGCGGCATGCCACCGGGCCTCAAAAACCCGCTCGGCGCGCGCGCGCTTTACATCTTCCAGAACGGCAAGGACACACTCTATCGCCTGCACGGCTCGCCAGAATGGAACTCCATCGGCAAGGCCGTCTCTTCCGGCTGCGTGCGCCTCATGAACCAGGACATCATCGACCTCTACGACCGCGTGCCGAACAAGGCGCGGGTTGTGGTGTGGCAGTAATTAACGCTGCTCTAGATTTAAGGGAGGCCTTGTCTGCGACAGGGCCTCTCCAATCCGGTACCGTGCATGAGTGTCATCAGACGGCCTGGAAATGAGCTTTCCCATCTTGGAGGAAGCACGCCTTGGTAAAATGGCTTAGATCGGCGTGATTAGGTAAGCGGACGTCTTCCATTCCCGGAAACTCTTTGTCCGAAGCCAGGTACGATCTGTCGATCTGCGACATAAATCCCAGAATGACACCGGCGCCGCGCGCAAATGCTGACAGAGTTTCCAGTTGTGCGCTGAGCGCTGGTTTGCTGCGTTGCTGTTCAAGCAACTGCAAGAAATCGATGACCGCAATCGTCCCAGGTCGCTGGCCAGACATATGCTGAACGATATATTCGGCGCTGATCTGGTCCGAGGTGAAAATCTGCACGCTTTCGGCCAAGCTGCCACCAGACGCATCGAGAGTTTGGAGATGCTTTTTCGCCTGCGATGCAGTGAAGTCCAAGGTGAAGAGGAAAGCCTGTCGGCCCTCTCTTACTGCGTCAAGGAGAAGTTGGAGGCCCAGCTTGGTTTTACCTTGGCCGGGTCGACCAGCAAGCAAAAGCAAGTCACCACAGGAAAGCGCAGACAATAGCGGCAAAGATGACGTGCCGCCGGATAGGGCGGCTGAAAGCGCGCTCCATCTTGGAAATCCCTCCTCGCGCGCAATCTGGTCAAGAGCCTCATTTAGCGTGACGCCGTGGCGACGAGCCATCAACTTCGCCTTGCGCTTGAGCTGAAATACGGGTGCAGAAAGCCTCATTGAAAACCTCCATTACGAGCCAAACCGCAACCCCTCCTAATGCGATGCTCGAACAGACGGTTCGATATTATTCAGTCACCCGGCATGTGAAATGCTTTCCCTTTAGGAGGGGGGAGGCCTGAGTCTGGCCCGTCCCTAGAGCATATTGATTCTGGCGACTTCCGACAAGTGATCGTATCCCGGACGCAGTTGTTTTAGGCTTCGCGCTTTCATCCTCTGCGGCTGACTGCAGGGAATCGCTTACAGTTGTCCCGCATCGATTAGAGTTGCTTCTGCAATGCTCAGTCTCTCTGCGAGCACACTCCGATTAAGTCATTTCAATATCGACACTTTCAACGGTAATTTGTTTCGCTGAAACCAAGACTCGATGACAGGCCGCCCCCGCGTCAGTCCTTCACCAAGTTCTCCTTCAACGCATTCAGCCTGTCTCGCAGCTGCCCCAGCTCCTCCAGGCTGCACCCGGTTGCTTGCCCGATGGAGCGCATCACGTTTGTGGCTTTTTGTTTCATACCGGCACCTTCCTGCGTAAGGGCTATCAGAACCTGACGCTCATCCACGGTGCCGCGCTTGCGGGTGATCAGGCCTGCCTGTTCAAGCCGCTTGAGGAGCGGGGAGAGGGTGCCTGAATCCAGCCCCAGCATTTCGCCGAGTGTTTTGACGGTTGCCGTTTCCTTCTCCCAAAGGGCCATCATGACGAGATATTGCGGATATGTCAGGCCCAGTGGCTCTAGCAGCGGTTTATAGGCGCGGTTGAAGGCATGTGCTGCGCCGTATAGCGCGAAGCATATTTGCAGGTCGAGCCTCAGCAGGCCGTCCATCGTTCCGTCGTCCATCATGTGAGCTCCAAAATGCTGCTGGAGAGGGAACAATTTATCCTGTCACTCGGTTCCTGCACTATGCAAAAGTGCGACGCAATCTACTCAACACATATTGCAGAAACGGGAAAATTTCTCAATGTGCAAAATTATATTGCGCACAATTTAATTGTGGGCTATATGACTGATAACATCAACCAAAGGAAGTGATCGACATGGCAATTCTCTACACAACACAGGCATCCGCAACGGGCGGCCGTGCAGGCAACGCCAAGTCCGCAGACGGCAATCTGGATGTCACCTTGACGGTTCCGAAGGAACTGGGTGGCGACGGTGCAACCGGCACAAACCCGGAGCAGCTTTTCGCAGCCGGATATTCCGCTTGCTTCCTCGGCGCGCTGAAGAACGTCGCTGGCAAGGAAAAGGTCAAGATCCCCGAGGACACGACAGTAACCGCAACCGTTGGCATCGGCCCGCGTGATGATGGCACCGGCTTCGGCATCGAAGTGTCCCTGAAGGTCAACATTCCCGGTCTCGACAAGGAAACCGCGGAAGGTCTCGTCCAGAAGGCGCATATCGTTTGCCCATACTCCCACGCCATGCGCACCTCGACCGAGGTTCCGGTCTCTCTGGCGTAATCTGGTTTTCCCAGGACATGACGCATCAAGGGCTGGCTCATTGCCAGCCCTTCTTGTTTTCAGAAAGAAATCTGCTATATTCTTTCCAAGGAAAGGATATGCCATGAATATCCGCGTGAAAGCAGAGGCAGCGCCCGCAGAGCAGGGCAGGGTCGTGACGAAAGCCGTCATTGCCGCAGCTGATAGGTTGGGCCTCAGTGCCGCGCGTGTCGCAGACATTCTGGGCGTCTCGGCACCAACTGTTTCCCGCATGAAGAAGCTCGATTTCGTTCTCGATCCAGCCAGCAAATCATTTGAGCTTGCGGTGCTGCTCATTCGCGTCTTTCGCTCTCTGGATGCTGTTGTCGGCGGGGACGAAGGCGTCGCGCGCGGCTGGCTGAAAAACCACAATATTGCTCTGGCCGCTGCGCCAGCCGATAAACTCACAACCATTACCGGATTGCTCGATGTCCTTGCATACCTGGACGCCCGACGCGCTCCGCTCTGAAAGACGGGAAATTTCCGGACGCTGGTGGCGGCTGGTGGAGGCGCAGCACCGTGTTTCGACCATGAAGCTTGTCGATACGGTCGAGGAACAGTCCCTGCTTGAGGATCTGCTAGAAAACAGCAAAAGACGCTTTCCGCCTGAATGTGATGGCCTCGATTACCTTCTCGCCACGCCCTTCCGGTACGATGCCGCCTATCCGCACGGATCGCGTTTTCGCAGGGCGGGTTTTACCAAGGGCGTTTATTACGCGTCTGCGGCGGTGGAAACGGCACTGGCCGAAATGGCCTTTTACCGGCTGCTCTTTTATGCGGAGTCGCCGTCAACGCCGCTACCTGCCAATGCGGCGGAATACACGGCCTTTTCGGCCGCCATCGACACGCCGTCCGCGCTGGATCTCACGCAGCCACCTCTTTCACGCGACAAGACCATCTGGACGGACCCGACGAATTATGAACCCTGCCAGGGCGTGGCTGACTGCGCGCGCGAGGCGGATGTTGATGCCATCCTCTACCAGTCTGTCCGTGATCCGAAAGAAGGGCTGAACATCGCCCTACTGACGCCGCTTGGCTTTTCCCGCAAGCAGCCGGTAGAGCGCACCAACTGGCGCATCCGGCTGGCAAATTCCGGTGTTCAGGCGCTCTGCGAATTTCCGATGCGCAGGATTGGGTTTGCGCTTGAGGATTTTGCAGGAGACCCGCGTATTGCCCAACTCGGCGAGGGCAGCCGCTAGCCGAGATCGATCAGGTCTTGCCTGAGGCGATTGGCATCGCCGCTTGCAATCTGCGCTTCCACTTCCACATGGGTCTGCGTCCAGATCGGTAGTGCGTGGACAAGCACAGCCAGGCCTTCTTCCGTCAATCGAAGTCGTTTGCCGCGCTTGTCCTTCGGGTCCGGCTCTACCGATACCAGCCCACGCTTTTGCAGCGGCTTCAGCGCCGCTGTCAGGGTTGTTCGATCCATGGCCAGAAGCTGCGCCACCGGCCCCATCGGCGGCGGTTCAGGCCGGTTCAGAGACATCAGAAGCGAAAACTGCCCATTGGTCAGTCCCGCCGGTTTCAATGCCGCGTCGAAGCGGCGGGCAAGCGCGCGTGCGGCACGTTGCGCGTGAAGGCAGAGACAGGTGTCTCGCACAAAAAGCGTTGTCGAAAAGGGAATCACCGGCATATTTGACATGCGTAATATATGTTGATATCAACGTAATTAGTCAAGCAAAATCGCACCAGTCGCCGCAGGAGCGGGGCTGGTCGTGATGGTTTGGCGTCAGGCAGGCAGATGGACGATCGAAGGAGGATAAGGTCATGCCGAATGCTGTTGTTTCGAGACAGGAGTGGCTGGAAGCCCGCAAGGCGCTTCTGCTCAAGGAGAAGGAACTGACGCGTGCCCGCGACAGGTTGAACGAGGCGCGCCGCGCGCTGCCCTGGGAGCCGGTGACGCGCGACTATGTTTTCGACACGGCCTCGGGCCCAAAGTCGCTTGGCGAACTCTTTGGACACTGCAGTCAATTGCTGGTCTACCACTTCATGCTGGCGCCGGATTGGGAAGAAGGCTGTGTGGGCTGTTCTTTCCTGGCGGATCATCTCGACGGCGCAGTCGTTCATCTCAAGGCAGGCGATGCGGCTTTTGTCTCCGTCTCCCGCGCTCCGCTGGAAAAGATCGAGGCTTACAAGGCGCGCATGGGCTGGAAATTCCCCTGGGTCTCATCAAACGGAAACGATTTCAGCTACGACTATCAAGTCTCGTTCCGCGATGAGGACGTAGCCTCCGGAACCATTACCTATAATTACCGGGATATACCCGCCATGGGCGAACTGAAGGATCTGCCCGGTGCCAGCGCCTTTGCGAAAGGTGAGGATGGCAGGATTTATCACACCTATTCCACCTACGCCCGCGGGGCGGAGCAGGTCATCTCAACCCTCATGCTGCTGGATTTCATGCCAAAGGGCCGCAACGAAGAGGGCACGATGAACTGGGTGCGCCGACACGACCAGTATGAGGATGCACCGAAAGCATCCGGCTGCTGTCACTGAAGCGAGAGGGAGGAAACGTGAGATGGAAGACGCAAAGCCACAGGCAGAACACGCGTTTTTGCAAAGATTGGTCGGCGAGTGGCATATGGTTTCAGCCACCGGCTGTCAGGAATACGATCCCAATGATCCGCAAATGCGATTTACGGAAACGGTAAAGTCCATCGGCGGGCTGTGGATCGTCTCGGAGGGCAAGGGCAGGATGCCGGATGGCACGCCCACCACGATGGTCCTGACACTTGGCTTCGATCCGGCCAGCGGACATTATGTCGGATCCTGGATCGGTTCCATGATGACGACCTTCTGGACCTACAAGGGCTGGCTGGAGCCGGATGGCAAGACGCTGGTGCTGGAAGCGAAGGGCCCAAAATTCGACGGCAGCGGTGAGACGACGACCTATCGTGACGTCGTGACATTGCACGATGACGACAGTCGCACGTTCTCCGGCAGCGTGATCCAACCCGACGGCAGCTTCCAGCAATTCATGTCGTCTGATTTCCAGCGCACCCGTTAGGGACGTTACCGCCGCAAACTGCCCAGAATACCGCGCACCAGCGCCCGTCCGACAGAGCTTGCAACGGTGCGAGCAGCGCTTTTCATGGCGGCCTCGATGACGGTTTCGCGCTGGTAACCGCTCGTCTTGTGGGTGCCGCCGCCTTTCTTCGTCTGGGCGGGCTCGTCGTCGCCGAAGCCGGGAAGGGTCCAGCGACCGGCTGCCGTATCCGGCTGCTGGCGCGCCTGTTCCTCTGCGGCTCGCTTCGCAGCTTCTGCCTCGGCCGCCTTGCGGGCGCGGGCCGCGAGCATCTCAAAGGCCGATTCTCGGTCGAGATCCTGATCATAGACACCGGCAACAGGGCTCGTGCTCATGATCGTGCGGCGTTCCTCGTCGCTGACGGGCCCGACCCGGCCGGATGGCGGACGCACCAGCGTGCGCTCGACAATGGAGGGGGCTCCCTTGTCGCCAAGCGTTGAAACCAGCGCTTCGCCTGTGCCCAGCGTGGTGATCGCATCTGCCGTGCTGAAGCCGGGGTTCTGCCGGAATGTTTCGGCTGCCGTCTTTACGGCCTTCTGTTCGCGCGGCGTGTAGGCGCGCAGCGCATGTTGCACCCGGTTGCCCAACTGGGCCAGTACGGTTTCCGGCACATCGAGCGGGTTCTGGGTCACGAAATAAACGCCGACGCCCTTGGAGCGGATGAGCCGCACTACCTGCTCCACGCGTTCCACCAGCACGCGGGGCGCATCGTTGAACAGCAGATGGGCTTCATCGAAGAAGAAGACCAGCCTTGGCTTTTCAGGGTCTCCAACCTCAGGCAGTTCCTCGAACAGTTCCGAAAGCATCCATAACAGGAAGGTGCCGTAGAGGCGCGGGTTCATCATCAGCTTGTCGGCGGCAAGCACGGAGATCGTGCCGCGGCCATCGGGCGTCACGCGCATGATGTCGGAAATCTTCAGTGCCGGTTCGCCAAAGAAATGCTCGGCACCCTGCTGCTCCAGAACCAGCAACCCGCGCTGCAGCGAGCCGACAGATGCCTTGGAAATCAGGCCGAACTGGTTGGATAGTTCGGATGCGTGTTCGCCCATGTAGTTGAGGAGAGCCTGCAGGTCTTTCAGATCCAGCAGCGGCAAGCCGCCCTGATCGGCAATCTTGAAGGCAATGTTAAGCACGCCTTCCTGCGCTTCCGAGGCATCCATGAGGCGCGCCAAGAGAAGCGGCCCCATTTCTGCGATAGTGGCCCGAACGCGGTGGCCTTTTTCGCCGTAAAGATCCCAGAAAATAACCGGAAACTGCTCGAAGGACAGGTCGGAGAATCCGATCTGCTCGGCGCGTTTCATCACCCAGTCTTTCGCCTCGCCCTTTGCGGCAATGCCGGACAGATCGCCCTTGATATCGGCGCAGAGAACGGGAACGCCCGCGCGCGCAAATCCTTCCGCCATGACCTGCAGGGAAACCGTTTTGCCGGTGCCCGTCGCGCCGGTAATCAGGCCGTGGCGATTGCCGAATTTCAGGTCCAGATATTCACCCTTGTTGAGCGTGTCGTCAGGATTGCGGCTCGTGCCGATGTAAAGCTTTCCGTCCTGCAGCATCTGGCAATCCCTCCGGTGACGCGGGCGTGATGCCCTTTATCCATTCTTTGCAATATACTTATAGGAACTGTTTCCAGCCTCGACAACTGTTTGATAGGGTTCAAAGAAAGGCGGCATAAAAGCTTCTGCCACGCCCTTTCACGGCCTTGAGTCTGCAGGGCAATTGTTTTACGTTGACGTGAACGTAATTTTCGCATCAGGAGGAATATATGAGCGAGATCGTAACGCAGGTGGCTGACAAGGTGGGCATAGCGCCCGAGCAGGCCGAAAAAGCTCTTGGCATGATGCTTGGATTTCTCCAGCGCGAAGCTGATGATGCGCCTGTGGCAAAGATGATCGAATCGATCCCCGGCGCACCAGAGCTTGTGGCCCGTTTCAACGGTGAAGGCCAGGGCGGCGGCGGCCTTCTGGGCGGCCTGATGAGCGCCATCGGTGGCGGCGGCATCATGGGTCTCGGCCAGCAGCTGATGAGCCAGGGCCTCGGCATGGGCGAAATCTCCGCTCTTGCCAAAGAAACCATCGCAATCGCCCGCCAGCACGCAGGCGACGAAACAGTGGATCAGGTCATTTCCTCTGTTCCCGGCCTTAGCCAGTTCGCCTGATAGCCAGTCTCAAATCGCAGGGCGCGCGGGGTGTTCGCTGAACGCCTTGCGCGCCTTTTCTATATCTGCGTGATGCGTTTCCGCCCAGATCCAGACGCCGCAGAAGGCGCTGCCGAGGCTCTTGCCGAGCGTGGTCAGGCTATAGTCAACATGCGGCGGAATGACGGGATGGATGACGCGGGTGACCAGCCCGTCGCATTCCATCTTTCTTAGCGTCTTTGTCAGCATTTTCTGGCTGATGCCTGAAACGTGCTGGCCAATCTGCGTGAAGCGCAGCGTGCCGTGTTCTTCCAGAATTTCCAGAATGAGCATCGTCCACTTGTCCGCCACCTTGGCGATAATGTCGCGCACCAGTGCTTCGATGGCCGCATCAGCTCTGCACGGCGGGGCCGGTCGGCGACTTGTTTCGATGGGTTGATCTTTCAGATGCCCTGTCATTCCGACACTCTCCTTTGGGTGCGTATAAATCTTTCCAGTGCCTACTATCCATTGGAGAGCAATCTACCTAGGTTTTGGCAGGACAACAAGGAAGGCACCCTCATGCAAATCACAGGCAACACCATCCTCATCACCGGCGGCGGCTCCGGCATTGGCCGCGCGCTTGCGCAAGCGTTTCACGCACTTGGCAACAAGGTCATCATTTCCGGCCGTCGTGCAGACGTCCTGAAGGAGGTCTCCGCCGCAAATCCGGGCATGGCCTGGGCTACGATGGATGCGACCGATGCCGAAGGCATCAAGGCGTTTGCAGACAGGCTCATCGCCGACCATCCTGATCTCAACGCCGTCATCAACAATGCCGGCATCATGAAGAACGAAGATATCAAGGCCGCGCCGACCTATCTGGACATTGCCGAGGAAACGATTGCCACCAATCTTCTCGCGCCCATTCGCCTGACAGCAGCGTTGCTGCCGCATTTTCTGACGAAGCCCAAGGCGACGGTGTTGACGGTTTCTTCCGGTCTCGCCTTCGTTCCCATGGTGGCCACGCCCACCTACAGCGCCACCAAATCCGCCATCCACGCATATTCCGTGGCCATCCGTGAGCAGCTCAAGGGCACGTCGGTCGACGTCATCGAAATCATCCCGCCCTATGTGCAGACCACGTTGCAGGGCGACCATCAGGCCACAGACGAGCGTGCCATGCCGCTCGATGTCTATATCTCAGAGGTCATGGACATTCTGACCAACCAGCCGCAGGCAACGGAAGTTGTCGTCGAACGCTGCAAGCCGCTCCGCTTTGCCGCCCGGAACGGCAATTTCGATCAGGTCTTCGGGATGGTGAACGGTCTGCATTCCTAAGCCGCAGAACGGCTGATATCTCGTCTTTCGACAACACCATAGCCCCGGCCTTGAGCCGGGTTTCGCCAACCCAAGTCATTGGGTTGGCAGCTTGCTTGACCTGGCAGACGCTCTGCAACGTTAAGGCAGGAATGACTGAAAGTGCCGGCCAGTCATGGCGCTCAAGTCGTGGATCAGTGCGAGACTACTTGTCCCATTCTGGTGCCAGATGGCCCGGATTGACAATCCGTCCATCCGCCTTAGCGAGCGCGTGGATCGCCTGCATCTCATCGCTGGACAGTTCGAAATCGAAAATATCGTAGTTTTCCTGCAGACGGCTTTCGGTCGCCGTCTTGGAAAGCGCGATGAGATCGGGCTGTTGTACGGCCCAGCGCAGAGCGACCTGTGCTGCGGTCTTGCCGTGCTTTGCGCCGATGTCCTTTAACGTTGCATCGCCAGGCACCTTTCCGTCTGCCATCAGATAATAGGCGGTGACAGAAATACCGTTTCTGCGGGCTGCTTCGATGACTTTCGTCTGGTCCAGATAGGGGTGGTACTCGATCTGGTTGTTGGCAATCGGCGCATCGGAAAGCTTTACGGCCTCATCCATCAAGGCGACGTTGAAGTTAGAAATACCGATATTGCGGACTTTACCGGCCTTGTGGACTTCGTTCAGCGCGCCGATGCGTTCTGCCAGTGGCACATCGCTCTTCGGCCAATGCAGCAACAGAAGATCGACGTAATCCGTCTTCAGTTTTTTCAGGCTTTCATCGACCGATTGGATGAAGTCATCGTGCCTGTACTGATCGACCCAGACCTTTGTCGTCAGGAAGATATCGCCGCGCGCAATGCCCGAGTTGGCGATGACATCGCCCACGGATGCCTCATTCTTGTAGACCTGCGCCGTATCGACATGGCGAAAACCGAGATCGAGCGCCTTTGGAAGAATACGATGGACGTCTTCGTCAGGCATGCGGAACGTGCCGAAGCCGAGCGCCGGAATATGTGCGCCATTGGCGGTAACTGTGTGCATGGATTTACTCCCGTGTGAATTCAGCCCTGCAGGAAATGCGGGCCGGGATGACAAGGGAATAAGTGGGCAGCGGGAAATTGGTTCAAGCCGTGAGCACGGTTTTAGCCAATTTGGCCGGTGACACCCAACGCTGGATGCCACCAGATCGCGCTGGAATTCAGCTCGTCAAGCGTGGCGAGGTGATGATGCGCTTGAACAGTGCCGTCATGGCCTCCGAGATGCCCTGAGTCGGGCTGACTTCGAAGAAGAGGCCTGGGGTTGCGCATTCCTGCATGCGGGTGCTGATCTGCGATTGGAACGGGCTGATCCAGGTGTTGTACCAGTCGTCATGGGGCAGGGGCAGGTAGGTCGTATAGAGAACGGCGATCTTGTATCCCTTGTCCTTCAGGGCCGTGCAGAAGCGGGTGTCGATTGGTTCCTGGCATCGTCCGCCATTGCTTTTCTTCGTGCAGGTGGATGGCTTGTGGCTGTCGCCCACGCCATCGGAAACGAAAAACACGACCTTGTTCGGTGAGGAAGAGCTGGTGCCGTTGCCGGGCAAACCCATCTGGTTGCCAAGCTCCGTCAGCGTATTGTCGAAGTCCGTCAACTTGCTCTCATCCGACTTCTTCGAGGTCGCCGACATCAGGTCGATCGTCGCCGCTTTCTTTTTCGCCATTGCCAGATTGGTCGTCAAAGGCACGACTTCCAGAAGCTTCGGGTCCTGTGACTTTTCGCCGAACGTATAGACTGCCATGCGATACTGGTCGGTAACCGTGCGCATATTGGTGGCGGTGTCCATCAACGATGCCGTTGCCTGGGCAACGACATTGATGCGCGTCGTCACACCCAGCTTCTTGGCGAGATGATAGTAGCTGTTGGTATCGTCGACGCCATCCTTGCTGACGACGTGGCAGGCAAAGGCGCACTGGTCCTTTGTGTTGTCCATCATCAGCTTGACGTCAGCCGGGGTGGCGCCTACGCCCATCGAAGGGGTGTTGTCGAGCAGGAGATAGAAATCGCTATAGGCTTCCGTCTGGTAAACAGCCGTGGCCTTGCCCCCGACCGTTACGAAATCCTTGCCCAGAACGCGCGTCAGCGTCGTTTTCACCGTGGCTTTGAAGCTGACGGCGGCCTGCACCGAATTGCCGATTTTCTCGACGGTCACCGCAACGGATTCGATTTCGAAATCGTCGCGACCAACGGAATCGTTTTTGAAAAATTCCTCGGCTTCGTCCTTTGGCAGCTCGATCGTGCCATCGCCGGACATTTTTCTGGCTGCGATGACCTGCGGCGACATCTTGGCTACCGATGACAGAACTGCGGCATCGGCAGCCTGTTGCAGATCTTCCTTCACCGAGAGGGCCTGGCTGAGATCGAGCGCAACACCGGCAGCGCCAAAAACAGGCACAATCAATAGCGCGGTAAGAATACCGAAGTTACCTGATGTCTCTTTCCAGAAATTACGCACAATATACCCCAGCGATAAAATTCACCGGAAAGAATAGCCAGATAAAATTGAAAACTGGTTTCTTAAAATAACTAACCAAGAGTGAAAAAATTAGGTCAACTTATTGATATCGATACATTAAAACGTGCTTTTAAAGTAATTGCGCAAATGAGGGTGGAGTGCAAGCGGAAATGACGGAGCACCGCCTCGTCACGCCTTGATGGCAACGACGAAAAGGCGAGGAAAACGCAAAAGCCGACGCCCATCCGCCATGGCCGGGTATGCGGCGTCGATGCGGGCAAGATAATCCGCAAGAAATGCCGTGCGATGGGTCTCACCCGCTGTCTCCAGATAGGGTCGCAGACCTGTGCCCTTGACCCATTCAACAATCGCCTGCGCATTCTGCATCGGGTGATTGTAAATGCTGTGCCAGACATCGACCCGCGACGACATGGGCGACAAACGGTCGAAATATGTGGCGGGGGCGGGCAGCGGTTGCCGTCTCAGGGACTTGCCTTCGAAGGCCGATTTCCAGTCTCCGGCCGCACTGCTTTCCTCCATCATGAGATGGGTGGGTTCAGCCAGATTATCCGGCATCTGCACGGCCAGCACACCACCGGGCTTGAGGTGGGCCATCAATGCCACAAGAATGTCGAGGTGGTTCGGCAGCCACTGGAAAACGGCGTTAGCATACAGCAGATCAGCCGGTTGCTTTGGCCGCCACGTGGCAAGGTCCGCCCGCTGGAACGTGGTATTGGGCATTCTCAGCTGAGCCTTTTCCAGCATGTCGGCATCGCTGTCTATCCCGGTTACGACGTTGACGCCGTAGCGCTCGGCCAGAAGTTCGGTGGAATTGCCGGGGCCGCATCCGAGATCATAGGCTGCACTCAAGCGCTCCAGCGGCACCTGGGCCAGAAGGTCGCTGGCGGGACGGGTGCGTTCGTTTTCGAATTTCAGATATTGTTGCGCCGACCAGACCATGATGCACTCCTTTGCCGAATAAAGAATTGCATGGCAAAAGCGGGTGCGCCATCCAAAGATCCATCAAAAAGGATGATGAGTGGATCGATATGATTTGAGCGTTGCGCAATATTGTCCAAGCGATCCGCTATTTTCCCGTAACTTTCCATCAATTTCTGCGAACAGCTGAATTTGGCCTTGACGCAAAACATGTGGGGGCTTTCATTCCCCGCAAATGTTCAAGGAGAATATCATGTCCGTCGATACTGCGCCGCGTTCCCCAACCTGGACCTATGTTGATGGCCAGTGGCTGCCCGGCAATCCGCCTTTGATCGGACCGACGTCGCACGCCATGTGGCTCGCCTCCACGGTGTTCGATGGCGCGCGCTGGTTCAACGGTCTGGCGCCGGATCTCGATCTCCATTGCCAGCGTGTCAATCGCTCGGCCATCGCCATGGGCATGAAGCCGACGATGACGCCTGAGGAGATCGAGCAACTGGCGCTGGAAGGCGTCACCAGGTTCGATGGCAACACGGCCATCTACATCAAGCCCATGTACTGGGCAGAACACGGAATGCCCGGCAGCATCGTTGCCCCTGACGCAGCCTCCACCCGTTTTGCGCTGTGCCTGTTCGAAGCGCCGATGGATGCCGGTTCACCGGTCACGCTCACTGTATCGTCCCTGCGTCGCCCGTCGCCCGAAACCGCCATGACCGACGCCAAGGCTGGCAGCCTCTATCCCAATAGCGGCCGCGCCATTCTTGAGGCACGCTCGCGCGGCTTCGGTGGCGCCTTGATGCTGGATATGAACGGCAATGTGGCTGAAACCTCGTCGGCCAACGTCTTCATGGTCAAGGATGGCGTTGTTTTCACACCCGTTCCAAACCGTACCTTCCTTGCCGGCATCACCCGTTCCCGCGTCATGGGTCTTTTGCGACAGGCGGGCTTCGACGTGCGCGAGGCGACATTGTCGGTTCAGGATTTCCGCGAAGCCGACGAGATTTTCTGCTCGGGCAATTATTCCAAGGTCTCGCCGGTCACCAAGCTGGATGACAGGGAATTGCAGGCCGGGCCGGTGGCTCGCAAGGCTCTGGATCTCTACATGGAATGGTCGGCAAAGCCGGGTGCCGGGGCCGAGTGAGGGCTGGCGCCCTCATTTCTGGATCAGAACACCTCTCGCCACATCCACCAGCGCCTGCGTCAATGGCTTCAACCGGTCTGCCGCCAGCCGGTTGACCTGCCAGTAGAGCGGAATATCGAGCGGTGTTTCCGGCACCAGCTCCTCAAGACGGCCCTCGGCCAGATGATCCCGCACCAAGAGTTGCGGGTTCATGCCCCAGCCCATCCCCAGCAGCGAGGCGTCCACAAAGCTGTGCGTGGAAGGAAGCCAGTGGGTGGGGTAGACAATGGACGGGCCGAAATGCTTGGTAACCCATGTCATTTGCAGCCGGTCCTTCTGGCTGAAGGTGAGGGCAGGCGCCTGGCCAAGGTTCGCCTGCGTGACGCCGCCCCGGAAATGCCGGTCTATGAAGGCGGGGCTTGCCGTTGCGTGGTAACGCAAGGCGCCAAGCGGCACCACGCGACAGCCCTGCACCGGCTTTTCCAAACTCGTCACCGCCGCCAGAACCCGTCCCCGTAGCAGCCAGTCAGCCGTGTAATCCTCATCATCAACGGCGATATTCAGCAGATAGTCCGTATCGGTCGCAAAACCGGCAATGGCATTCATGAACCATGTGCCGAGGCTGTCGGAGTTGGTGGCGATGTTTAGCGTCACTTTTTGCCCCGGCTCATCCTCTGTCATCAGGGATGGAAGCTGGTCGAGAAGCTCCATCTCCAGCATGCCGACATGTTCCATGTGGCGGCAGACCCATTCTCCCTTTTCAGATGCCGTGCACGGGTGCCCGCGCAGGATGAGCACCGTGCCGAGCTTCTCTTCCAACTGCTTGACGCGCTGGGATATGGCCGAGGGCGTGACCCGAAGCGCCAGAGCCGCCTTCTCGAAACTGCCGGTCTGTACCACCATGGCGACGGCGCGAAATGCTGCATAATCCATCATTCGAATTAGCCTGACTTAATTGTGCTTAGGAACATTAACTGGATTAATCCGATTGCGGCGATTATCCAAGCCTTCGAACAGGGGGTACGGATGGATTTCTCGATTTATGTGACTGGGCTTACCGTCGGGTTGACCTTGATTGTCGCGATCGGAGCGCAGAACGCCTTTGTGTTGCGACAGGGCCTGCGCGGAGAGCATGTTCTGGCCGTGGTTTTGACCTGCGCCATATCGGAGGCCATTCTGGTCACGGTCGGCGTGACGGCGTTCAGCCGCATCGCCGCGATCCTGCCGGGGCTTGAGCCGGTCATGCGCTATGCGGGGGCCGCCTTTCTGTTGTGGTACGCCGCCAAAAACCTGCAATCTGCGCTGGGCTCGTCCAGCGTCCTTCTTGCCGCATCCGGCAACGTGACACCGCTCGCACCCACCCTGGCGACATGCCTTGCGCTGACGTGGCTCAATCCGCATGTCTATCTCGATACGGTCATCCTGCTTGGCAGCATCTCCAGCCAGTTTCCCGGCAAGGAAGCATCGTTTGGGGCAGGCGCTGTCAGCGCTTCCGTGCTGTTCTTCTTCTCCCTTGGCTATGGCGCGCGCTGGCTGCGCCCCATTTTTGCCAGTCCGCAGGCGTGGCGCATTTTGGAAGGCGTCATTGCGGTGACCATGCTGCTCATTGCCATTACGCTTCTGACCGGTGGCTGAGAAGTGCGCTGAGCGCGCGCAAGGGAGCGGTCATATGTTTGTCGCGACGAAGAGCAAGGGCCAGCCTGCGCTCCAGCCTTGGAGAGAGGGACCGTATCACCAGCGATGCCGAAGCGGCCTCATCCTGCACGGCCATGGATGGAACGATGGCGACACCAAGCCCGGCTTGCGACAGCTTCTTCAGGGCTTCAACACTGCCCAGCTCCATCACCGGCTGCAGGCGCTTACCGCTTGCCCGCAGCCAGTCATCCACCAGCCGCCGCGTGTTTCCGCCCTCGTAGAGCAAAAGCGGCTGGTCGCAGAGATAGTCGGCGGTAATATCGCCGCGCGGCACGGGGGCGTCTGGCGGAAAGATCGCCACCAGTTCCTCGCAGTTGATGTCGCGCAGGTCGATGCTGCGCGCGCTGGCGGGCAGGGTCACGATAGCCGCGTCTATCATATTGTCTTCCAAAAGCCTCAGGATATCCGGCGTGTTGCCCGTCTGAACCTTGATCTCGATGTCAGGCATGGAATGGCGTATCTGGCCCAGAATAGCGGGCAGGAAGTAGATCAGCGCCGTTGCGCCGGTGCCGATCCGCAGCCGGCCAGCGGCGCCACTGCGATGGGGCGCAATCGCCTCCATGGCCTGCGCCACATCCTCGGCTATGCGTCGCGCATGCACCAGAAGATCACGTCCGGCCAAAGTGGGCTGCGCGCGCCGCCCGACACGCTCGATCAGCCGTGTGCCCAGCTGCTTTTCCAGCAAGCGGACATGCAGGCTGATGGCGGGCTGCGTCATGCCGACCTTTTGCGCCGCAGCCGAAAAACTTCCCAGATCCGCCACGTCGATAAAGCTGCGCAGCTGCTTGAGATCGAAATCCATGAAACAAAGAATTCCTTATGGTTTGCATAAGATGGATAAGCTTTATTTTGGTTCCCGTCTGGTGCAAACTGCGTGCAACGATTTTCCCAGGACATTGAAATGCATTCCCAGCAAAAACCTGCCGTCTTGATCCGCCCCTGCGAAGAGGCCGACATCTCCGTCATCACTGAAATCTACCGCGACGCGGTCCTTCACGGCAGCGCCAGTTTCGAGATCGAGCCACCCTCTGCAGAGACGATGCTGGAGCGCAGGCGGGCGCTGGTCGAGGGTGGCTTTTCATATATCGTTGCGGAGGTGGAAGGCACCGTCGCGGGCTATGCCTATGCCGGGCCGCACCGCGCACGCCCAGCCTATGGCGCAACCGTCGAGGATTCAATCTATGTCGATCCTGCCCGCAAGGGTCTGGGCATCGGCAAGACGCTGTTGCTGGCTCTGATAGAGGATGCGACATCGCGTGGCTTTCGCCAGATGGTGGCCGTCGTCGGCGATTCAGACAATGCAGCCTCTATCGGCGTTCACCGTGCCGCCGGTTTCGACATGGTCGGCACGCTGAAATCGGTTGGCTGGAAGCACGGGCGTTGGCTGGATATCGTGCTCATGCAACGCCCGCTGGGTGAAGCGGACAGCACGCCTCGCTTTTGAACCGCGCTATCAGGGCTTGGTGGAGCCCGGCATTTCGACCTTGACCGTATCTGCGGAAAGCTCGCTGCCGAGTTCCACGGCTTTGCTCTTCTTGTCATAAACGCAGATGTGGCTGACGACTGTATCAGTGCCCTTTGCCTTGCCGGTCATGATGGCCAGGCCGAAATGCTCGCTGCCGGTCGGGTCGACCACGGCCTTGGCATCCTCAAGCAAGTCTTTCGATGCGGCAAGACATTTTGCCTGCACGTCGGCCGCAAATTCCTGCCAGGCATCGCCGGACGATGCGGCGGCGGGCAAGGCGGCGAGGCTTGCGAGACATGCGGCCAGAACCATGCGTTTCATGAAAATCTCCCTGCTGTGTCATCATCCGGAAATCGAACGGATTTTTCGTGTTTGGTACGCCAGCCTTGCTGTCAAAAATGTTTTTCGAGAGGCATTGGTGGAATTTTCTCTTTTGCCGGAACATTTTGATATTTCACAGGTTGCCTCGGATGGCGTCCGCTCTTATGGTCCGCGCACAAGGTTTCAAGGAGCGGCCACGCCGCTGCAACAAGGAGTAAAACCATGGCCTTTGAACTTCCCGAACTGCCTTACGATTACGATGCGCTCGCGCCTTACATGTCGCGCGAAACGCTTGAGTTTCACCACGACAAGCATCACAAGGCCTACGTGGACAACGGCAACAAGCTCGCGGCCGAAGCCGGTCTTGCGGATCTTTCGCTGGAAGAAGTGGTCAAGAAGTCCTTCGGCACCAATGCCGGCCTGTTCAACAATGCTGCCCAGCACTACAACCACGTCCATTTCTGGAAGTGGATGAAGAAGGACGGCGGCGGCAACAAGCTGCCTGGCAAGCTGGAACAGGCATTTGCCTCCGACCTCGGCGGCTATGACAAGTTCAAGTCCGATTTCGTCGCAGCCGGTACAACACAGTTCGGCTCCGGCTGGGCATGGGTGTCCGTCAAGAACGGCAAGCTCGAAATTTCCAAGACGGCCAATGGCGAGAACCCGCTGGTTCACGGCGCAGAGCCGATCCTCGGCGTCGACGTATGGGAACATTCCTACTACATCGACTACCGCAACCTGCGTCCGAAGTACCTCGAAGCCTTCGTCGATAATCTCATCAACTGGGATTACGTTCTGGAGCGCTACGAGGCCGCTTCCAAGTAAGCGTCTCGCATACGAGAACAGGAAACGCCCGGCCATGTGCCGGGTGTTTTCGTTCTGTCATAAGGGTGTCATTCGCCCGGCCTATGCGGGGGCATCATGACAGACACATCCAAGCCGCTCTTCTCCTTCGGCATCGTCGCCGATCCTCAATATGCCGATGTTCCGGCCCGCCCGGAAATGAACCGTTATTATGCGGAAAGCCGGGGCAAGCTCTCGCAGGCCATTGAAACATTCAATGCCCACGAGCTTGAATTCGTAGTGACGCTTGGCGATATCATCGACCGTGGATGGGAGAATTTCGACGCTATCATGGGCTGCTATGATGCGCTTGAGCATCGCTGCGTGCTGTTGCCGGGCAACCACGACTTTTCCGTCGCGCCCGAATATCTGGATCGCATTCATGCCCGCCTGAACATGCCTGCACCATGGTATGATTTCAAAGTCGGCGGCGTCCGCTTCGTGGTGCTTGATGGCAATGATGTCAGCCTGTTTGCACCGCCGCCCGGCGATGCCCGCCGGGAACTGGCCAGCGCACGTCTGGCCGCGCTGCAAGAGGCAGGTGCCATCAACGCGCAGGAGTGGAACGCTTCCTTCAGCCGGGACCAGCTAAACTGGCTCGATCAGACCCTGACCGCCGCAGATGCGGCAGGCGAACATGCCATCCTGTTCTGCCACTATCCGCTCTACCCGCAAAATGCTCACAATATGTGGGACGCACCGGAAATCCTGTCTCTGCTTGCGGCTCACCCAAGCGCGAAAGCCTGGTTCTGCGGCCATAACCACACCGGCAATTACGGCCAGCTCGGCCACACGCATTTCGTCAATTTCAAGGGCATGGTGGATACGCCCGACGAAAACACCTTCGCCATTGCCGATGTCTACGAGAATCGCATCGAAATCACCGGGTTCGGGCGGGAAGAAAGCCGAACGCTAATCTTCTGAACACTGGCCCTCTGAGAAGATGGCAGTGCGGCCTTTGCTGAAACGCATCGCCAGCGAGATGGATCGACCACACTTATTCATTTGATATTTCCTGGAAAAACGGATGGCTATCGACGCGATATCGCACATCCAATGTTTGACCAATGCTGTATTTTCAGGAATATTCGAGATGTCTTACACGGAAAATCTCTGGCTTTATTTCACGCTTTTATTCGGCATCATCATCCTGCCCGGGGTCGATATGCTGTTTGTTCTGGCCAGTTCCCTGACGGGTGGAAAACGGACGGGCCTTGCGGCAACGTCGGGCATCGTGGCGGGCGGGGTCGTTCACTCGCTTTATGGCGCAATCGGCGTGGGGCTGCTGGCAAGCCTCATTCCGGTGCTGTTCAAGCCGCTTCTCATCTTCGGTGCGGCCTATATGATCTGGGTGGGCTTCGGACTGGTGCGCAGCTCCATCGTCATCGAAGGGGGGGAGGCCGATGCCAGCGCATCCGCCTGGCGCGCGTTCCGCCGCGGTATTGTCACGTGTCTCAGCAATCCAAAAGCCTATCTCTTCATGATGGCCGTCTACCCGCAGTTTCTCAAGCCTGCCTTTGGCCCCATCTGGATACAGGGCGTCATCATGGGGTTGATGACAGCGGCCACGCAGCTTGCCGTCTATGGCACGCTGGCAATGACGGCAGGCAAAAGCCGCGATTTGCTGGTGTCTTCACCGCATGTGACGGTTTTCATTGGCCGCGCCGCAGGTCTGCTGCTGATCGTGGTTGCCGGTTTCACCGCTTGGGAAGGAATTGTCAGTCATTGATATACGCCTGATTTCGCTTCAAAAATCACCGGAATGTGACTTCTTTTTGCCATTTGAAACGGGCATCTTCCTGTGCGTTCATTGCGCGTGTCGCAAAACTGTGCAGAGGTTTTGCGATGAATATTATGTGACCATATAGATCATACATGCCGCCTTCGTGCGGATCAGGAGAGAGAGATAATGAAGCTTAGAACCATTGCCGCATCCATTATGATTGGCTGTCTTTGCGCCGGTGCGGTTTCCGCAGCCGGCGAGATGGAAAAGCGCGAAGGCCTGATGAAGGGCATCGGCGGAGCCATGGGCGCGCTGGGCGCGATCGCCAAGGGTGAAAAGCCCTATGACGCAGAAACCGTCAAGACAGCGGTAACGACAATCAGCGCCAATGCGAAAGCCTTCCCGGACCAGTTCCCGGCTGGCTCCGAAGGCGGCGCTGCGGCACCTGCCATCTGGCAGAACTTTGCGGATTTCAAGTCGAAGTCAGAAAAGCTGGGTTCGGATGCAGATATGGTTCTGGCACAGTTGCCGACAGACCAGGCAAGCGTTGGCGCGGCCCTGAAGACGCTGGGCGCCGATTGCAGCAGCTGCCACCAGACCTACCGTCTGAAGAAGTAATACACGCCCATCAGGTCCGCCACTCAACCGGCGGGCCTTTTTGCATTTTGAATTTTGATTGAAGCGGAGAAGGCGATGGCTTCCATCTGGACGAAGCTGGCGGGTGGAGTCGTTGTTGCTGGCATTGCCGGGTTCGGCGTTTTCATGTGGGTCACCGCGCCGCAGCGTCAACCTCCAAGCCACTGGGCCAATCAGGGCGAGCCCAACCTTGCCAATGGCGAAACCCTGTTCTGGGCAGGCGGTTGCGCAAGCTGCCATGCCGCCCCGGATGCGACCGGAGACGGCTTGAAGACACTGTCCGGCGGGCAGGCGCTGCCAAGCCCGTTCGGAACCTTCCACATGCCCAATATATCCTCCGACCCTCAGCATGGCATAGGCGGCTGGACGGTGGCGCAATTCGGCGATGCGATGACGCGCGGTGTTGGCAAGGATGGTGAGCATCTCTACCCATCCTTCCCCTATGCGTCCTATGCGCGGATGACGCCGCAGGATATCAACGATCTCTTCGCCTATCTGAAAACATTGCCCGCCAGCACCAATGATGCACCGGCGCATGACCTGCCATTTCCCTTCAACATTCGCCTGAGCCTGGGTGGCTGGAAGTTCCTCTATTTCGACAAGGGGCAGCCAAGGGTGCAGATCGCCAATGCCGACGCGCAGGTCGTTCGCGGGCAATATCTGGTGGAGGGTCCCGGCCATTGCGGCGAATGCCACACCCCGCGCGATGCGTTGGGCGGTTTCCTGAAAGACCAGTGGCTTGCCGGCGGACCAAACCCGGAAGGCGAGGGACGTATTCCCGATATCACCCCGGGCTCCGATACCATCGGTTCATGGACACGGGCCGATATTGCCAGCTATCTCGAAACCGGCTTTACGCCGGACTTCGACAGCGCCGGTGGCTCCATGGTCAAGGTGCAGCAGAACATGGCGCGTCTGACAGCGGAAGACCGTGATGCCATCGCGGCCTATCTCAAGGCCGTGCCCGCGCGGTAATTGCCCATTGACTCGAGCGCCCGATCGCCGGATAACGGTTGTGTGATGGTCTTTCCGGTTCGCCCGGAAAGTGAAAAGGGAACACGATAGGGGTGTGAAAACCTTGATTCGTGGCTGCCCCCGCAACTGTGAGCGGAGAGCCTGAAAACAAAAGCCACTGATCTGGCGCATCGACGCGAAATCGTTTTCGATCTCGTAAAATACGATGCGGACCAGGAGGATCGGGAAGGTGTTTTCAAGGTTGTGACCCGCAAGCCAGGAGACCTGCCATCACATGAAGTGTCGTCAATACCGGCGGGGTGTCCGGGTAAGCACGGTTGGCAGGTCGGGTATTCCCGCCTTTAAAACCATGTGTCTCTTTCCCCGTGGTGAATGTTGAATGCGGTTGTGGGCTTTGATCAGCAATGGCCCGGCCGCACATGAGAGGGTCACCATGTCCATACAGCAGAACACGGCTTCATCGGCCGTATCGTCAACCACAGCAAAAATCGCACAGGCGCTGACAGCCGCCGCACTCGGCCTGTTCATCGTCGGTTTCGTCGGCTTTTCGCATGTCGAGGCCGTGCACAATGCCGCGCATGATACGCGCCATGCAAACGCCTTCCCTTGCCATTGAGGGGAGACGAGACATGCCTTTTTTCCGTAATATCGTTTTTACCGCCGTTCTGGTTGGGCTGATTGCCGGTCTGGCCGTCAGCGCCATGCAGGCAATCGGCACCACACCGCTTATTCTGCAGGCCGAAACCTTTGAAAATGCGGGTGGCGAGGCCGCGCATGTCCACGGACATGATGCCGCAGCAGCACCCGCAGATCACCACCATGACGCCGCCACGCCTTCGGACCATCACCATGATGCCGAAGCCTGGGCTCCGGCAGATGGGTTCGAGCGCAATGCCTATACCATCGCTGCCAATGTGCTGACGGCCATCGGCTATGCGCTGGTGCTGACCGCACTGATTTCCTTGCGCGGCCCGGCAAATGGCTGGCGCGAGGGCCTGTTCTGGGGCCTTGCGGGCTTTGCCGCCGTCATGCTGGCCCCTATGATCGGCCTGCCGCCAGAGCTGCCCGGCAGCCCGGCAGCCGAACTCGGCGCACGCCAGATGTGGTGGGTGGGCACCGTTGCCGCCACGGCAAGCGGGCTTGCGCTGCTGGCCTTCAAGCGCGCAGAACCATGGGCCGCCATTCTCGCCGTGGCGCTGATTGCGGCACCGCACATCATCGGCGCACCGCTGCCGCCGGAGGGCGAACATGCGCTGGCGCCCCTGCCGCTGGAACGCCGCTTCGTGGTGCTGGCCACCGTCACAAGCTTCGTTTTCTGGCTTATTCTCGGCGCTCTCAGCGGCCTGTTCCTCAAGCGGTTCGAGGCGGCACGGTAGAATGACAGGGCAGGGAAATGACGACGCCGAATGGAGCGATAGGCTCGATGCGCTGAGTTTCCCTGTCCCCAACCATGCCGGCCGCTGCGTCATGCACCGGCTGGCCTTCCGGGCGCTTCTGGCAGTCGAGCCGCAACGAGGCGCCTGCCTTGCCTATTTTACGGCAAACAAAGCCGCATTCCTCAGCGCCGCCACCACCAAAATCACCCGCCTCGCTCTGCCCGCAGACCGCAGCCTGCACATCAACAGCCGCGACCTGCGCCGTGCCATAACCCCGCAGGCCACCACCAGTCCCGCCCGCCTTTGCCGCGTTCTGGATCGCTAGGACTGTTTTTATCGCAGTTGCGGTGGGCGGGATGCCTCAAGTCTGACGTGGCGGCGGGGCTTCCCCCCTCTGTCCCACTAGACATCTCAACTAACCCGTCATTCCGGCCTTGAGCCGGAATCCAGTCAGCCCAAGTCTTTGGGCTGAGGGGAGTTTCTTGACCGGACAGATATCGTCTCTTGGCTGAGGGGGAGTCTTTTGATCCGACAGACGTCGGATCGCTGG
>UBTF01000001.1 GCA_900468285.1 Hyphomicrobiales bacterium
CCGCACAAGAAGTTCATGGCAGAAGCCTACATCCTGACAAAGGAAGAAGGCGGCCGTCATACGCCGTTCTTCACGAACTACCGCCCACAGTTCTACTTCCGTACGACTGACGTGACCGGTATTGTTTCGCTTCCAGAAGGCACGGAAATGGTTATGCCAGGCGACAACGTTACCGTTGCTGTTGAGCTGATCGTTCCGATCGCGATGGAAGAAAAGCTGCGCTTCGCTATTCGCGAAGGCGGCCGTACCGTCGGCGCTGGCATCGTTGCCTCGATCGTCGAGTAATGTTGGCTGACGGTGCCTCGGCATCGTCGCAGACAACGCCGGGCAATATCCTGGCGGGATAATTCTGGACAATGGCGGTGTGAAAAGCACCGCCATTGGACGTTTGAGAAAAAGCGTCATGGCGTTGCACTTTTAGTGCTTGAAAAATGCAGTGAAAGCGCGTAAACGCGCACTCACAGTTAGATGCCGGATTCGCAAGTCATTGCGCGGTTCGGCGGTTCAGCAATACAGACTACCGAAATGATTGGGGTGCGCTAAGCACTCCTCTTGATTTTTGAAAATCTGCGGCGCCACGATCAACTAGGTTCATGTATTTCCGCGTGCGGAAATCAATAACAAAGAACAAGGACAAGACGAATGAACGGCCAGAATATCCGTATCCGCCTCAAGGCGTTTGATCACCGGATCCTCGATGCCTCTACCCGTGAAATCGTGTCGACCGCCAAGCGCACCGGCGCCAGCGTTCGCGGCCCGGTTCCGCTGCCTACCCGCATCGAAAAGTTTACTGTCAACCGCTCTCCCCACGTTGACAAGAAGAGCCGTGAGCAGTTCGAAATGCGGACGCACAAGCGTCTTCTCGATATCGTTGACCCAACCCCGCAGACTGTCGATGCTCTTATGAAGCTCGACCTCGCTGCTGGCGTTGATGTGGAAATCAAGCTCTAAGACCTCGGCCTGACCTTGCGAAAGTAAGGGCCGATATAACAAGGAAGGTACGTGGAGTAATCCAACGTCTTCCAATCCGGAGACCGGAAACATCGTGAGATGTCGAAGGGAACTCCTTAACAAAGGCCAGAGAGGGTTTTCCCTTCAAGGCTCGCAAGAGGATTGAACCAATGCGTTCAGGTGTGATTGCACAGAAAGTGGGTATGACCCGCGTCTATAACGACGCCGGGGAGCATATCCCAGTAACAGTATTGCGTTTGGACAACCTTCAGGTTGTTTCACAGCGCACGGAAGACAAGAATGGCTACACCGCAGTTCAGCTCGGTGCAGGCCAGTCCAAGGTCAAGAACACGTCGAAGGCGCTCCGCGGTCATTTCGCTGCCGCCAGCGTCGAGCCGAAAGCAAAGCTCGTCGAGTTCCGGGTTTCCCCCGAGAACCTCATCGACGTCGGTGCAACACTGACCGCAGATCATTTCCAGGCAGGCCAGCTGGTAGACGTTACCGGCACCACGATCGGTAAGGGCTTCGCCGGTTCCATGAAGCGCCACAACTTCGGTGGTGGTCGCGCTTCGCATGGTAACTCGATCTCGCACCGTGCACATGGTTCGACTGGTTCGAACCAGGATCCGGGCAAGGTCTGGAAGGGCAAGCGCATGGCCGGTCACATGGGCCAGACACGCGTCACCACCCAGAACCTGGAAGTGGTCTCGACCGATGAAGGTCGTGGTCTGATCCTCGTGAAGGGCGCCGTTCCCGGTTCCAAGGGTTCCTGGATCATCGTCCGCGACGCCGTTAAGTCGGCAGCGAAGTAAGGGAGCCTCAGCAATGGAATTGAACGTCAAAACCCTCGAGGGAAAAGACGCCGGCAAGGTATCCCTGTCGGACGAAATTTTCGGCCTCGACCCACGCCAGGACATCCTGGCCCGCATGGTTCGTTACCAGCTCGCCAAGAAGCAGCAGGGAACGCACAAGTCCAAGAACCGTTCGGAAGTTTCCCGCACGGGTGCTAAGATGTACAAGCAGAAGGGTACGGGCCGCGCTCGTCACCATTCGGCTCGCGCACCGCAGTTCCGCGGCGGCGGCAAGGCTCATGGCCCAGTCGTTCGCAGCCACGCTCATGACCTTCCAAAGAAGGTTCGTGCGCTTGCTCTGCGTCACGCACTCTCTGCAAAGCTCAAGGCAGAAGACTTGATCATCGTCGATCAGCTCGTTGCCAGCGATGCAAAGACAAAGGCTCTGCTGGGCAATTTTGCTACGCTTGGCCTGACCAACGCTCTCGTTATCGGTGGCGCTGAACTTGATGGCAACTTCAAGCTCGCAGCTCAGAACATTCCAAACGTGGACGTTCTGCCGATTCAGGGCATCAATGTTTACGACATCCTGCGCCGTGGCAAGCTGGTGCTTTCCAAGGCTGCTGTAGAGGCTCTGGAGGAGCGGTTCAAATGACGGATCTTCGCCACTACGATGTGATCGTATCTCCTTCGATCACGGAAAAGTCGACGCTGGTATCCGAACAGAACCAGGTCGTATTCAACGTCGCCAAGGACGCTTCGAAGCCTGAAATCAAGGCTGCGATCGAAGCACTCTTCGGCGTCAAGGTCACGGCAGTGAACACGCTTATCCGCAAGGGTAAGACCCGTCGTTTCCGTGGGTTCGCCGGTAAGCGTAAGGACGTCAAGAAAGCCGTCGTCACACTCGCCGAAGGTCAATCCATCGACGTGTCCACCGGACTCTAAAGGTTAGGCCCAAGCGGGCAAAGACCCAAAAGGGAACAAGTAAAATGGCATTGAAAAGTTTCAATCCGACCACGCCAAGCCAGCGTCAGCTGGTTATCGTGGACCGCGCTTCGCTCTACAAGGGCAAGCCGGTAAAGGCTCTTACAGAGGGCCTCAGCTCGAAGGGTGGCCGTAACAACCAGGGCCGGATCACCGTTCGTTTTCAGGGCGGCGGTCACAAGCGGACCTACCGTCTGGTTGACTTCAAACGTCGTAAGTTCGACGTTGAAGGTACGGTCGAGCGTCTGGAATATGACCCTAACCGCACCGCATTCATCGCGCTCGTGACATACACGGACGGAGAACAGGCTTACATTCTCGCGCCACAGCGTCTCGCTGCTGGTGACAAGGTGATCGCCTCCGACAAGGCAGTGGACGTGAAGCCAGGCAACACAATGCCGCTTCAGTACATTCCAGTCGGCTCGATCATCCACAACGTCGAGATGAAGCCGGGCAAGGGCGGTCAGATCGCTCGCTCCGCCGGTACCTATGTTCAGCTCGTTGGCCGCGATGCCGGGATGGCGATCCTTCGCTTGAACTCCGGTGAGCAGCGTCTGGTTCATGGCTCTTGCCTTGCATCCATCGGCGCTGTCTCTAACGCCGATCATGGCAACATCAACGACGGTAAAGCCGGTCGTTCGCGCTGGCGCGGTAAGCGTCCACACGTTCGCGGCGTCGTGATGAACCCGGTTGACCACCCTCACGGTGGTGGTGAAGGTCGCACGTCGGGTGGTCGTCACCCGGTTACCCCTTGGGGTAAACCTACCAAGGGCAAGCGCACCCGCTCGAACAAGTCGACCGACAAGTTCATCATGCGTTCGCGCCATCAGCGCAAGAAGTAAGAGAGGAAGTCTCAAGTGGCTCGTTCAGTATGGAAAGGTCCGTTTGTTGACGGCTATCTTCTCACTAAGGCTGAGAAGGTGCGCGAAGGCGGACGCAATGAAGTGATCAAGATCTGGAGCCGTCGCTCCACGATCCTGCCGCAGTTCGTTGGTCTGACATTCGGCGTCTACAACGGCAGCAAGCATGTGCCCGTCTCGGTCAACGAAGACATGGTCGGACACAAGTTCGGTGAATTCTCTCCGACCCGGACCTATTACGGTCATGGTGCGGACAAGAAGGCAAAGAGGAAGTAATCATGGCGAAGGCTAAGACCGAACGCCGGCTGAAGGACAATGAGGCTCAGGCCATTGCCCGTACGCTCCGCGTCAGCCCCCAGAAACTGAACCTGGTTGCCGCTCTTATCCGTGGCAAGAAGGTTGATCGCGCTCTCGCCGAGCTCGAGTTCTCCCGCAAGCGTATCGCTTCCACCGTCAAGAAGACGCTGGAATCGGCTATTGCGAACGCCGAAAACAACCATGACCTCGACGTCGACGCTCTTGTTGTCGCCGAGGCCTATGTCGGCAAGTCCATCACCATGAAGCGTTTCCACGCTCGTGGCCGTGGTCGTGCATCGCGTATCGAAAAGCCGTTCTCTCACTTGACGATCGTTGTTCGTGAAGTGGAAGAAAAAGGGGAGGCCGCATAATGGGTCAGAAAATCAATCCAATCGGCTTCCGCCTCGGCATTAACCGTACGTGGGACAGCCGCTGGTATGCGGACACTGCCGAATACGGCAAGCTGCTGCACGAAGACCTTGCTATCCGCGCTTACCTGATCAAGGAATTGAAGCAGGCTGGCATCGCTAAGGTTATCATCGAGCGTCCGCACAAGAAGTGCCGCGTGACCATTCACTCGGCTCGTCCGGGTCTGATCATCGGCAAGAAGGGTGCAGACATCGAGAAGCTTCGCAAGAAGATTTCCGAGATGACCGCTTCTGAAACGCACCTCAACATCGTTGAAGTGCGCAAGCCTGAAATCGACGCAACGCTTGTTGCACAGTCGATCGCTCAGCAGCTTGAGCGCCGCGTGGCATTCCGCCGTGCAATGAAGCGCGCTGTTCAGTCCGCACTGCGTCTTGGCGCCGAAGGCATCAAGATCACCTGCGGTGGCCGTCTCGGCGGTGCTGAAATCGCTCGTACCGAATGGTACCGCGAAGGTCGCGTTCCTTTGCATACCCTGCGTGCGGACATCGATTACGGTACGGCTGAAGCCGAAACCGCATTCGGCATCTGCGGCATCAAGGTCTGGATCTTCAAGGGCGAAATCCTTGAGCACGATCCGATGGCTTCCGAGCGTCGTGCGCTCGAAGGCGATGCACAGGGTCCGGCAAGCCGCGAGCGCGGCGATCGTGGCGACCGTCGCCGCGAAAACGCTTGATTGACGCTGGCGAAAGATAAGCTCGGAGAAGTTAGAAAATGTTGCAGCCAAAGCGTACTAAGTACCGTAAGCAGTTTAAGGGTCGCATCAAGGGTGTGGCCAAGGGCGGCTTTGACCTGGCATTCGGTGAATTCGGCTTGAAGTCGCAGGAACCGAACCGCGTGAACGCGCGCGAGATCGAGGCGGCCCGCCGCGCGATCACGCGTTACATGAAGCGCGCTGGTCGTGTGTGGATCCGCGTATTCCCAGACACTCCGGTTACGGCGAAGCCGACCGAAGTCCGTATGGGTAAGGGCAAGGGTTCTGTTGAATACTGGGCATGCAAGGTCAAGCCCGGTCGTATGATGTTCGAGATCGACGGTGTTTCCGAGGAGATCGCCCGCGAGGCGCTCCGTCTCGGCGCTGCCAAGCTCTCGGTTAAGACGCGCTTCGTTCAGCGCATCGCAGAGTAAGGAGCAGGCACCATGAAAGCCGAAGACGTTCGCGGCCTCAGCGCCGATCAGCTCAAGGACAAGCTCGCCGACCTGAAGAAGGAGCAGTTCAACCTGCGCTTCCAGAAGGCAACCGGCCAGTTGGAAAAGTCCTCGCGCATCGACGAAGTTCGCAAGGACATCGCCCGCGTGAAAACCATTGCCCGCCAGAAGGCGGCAGAAGCCAAGGCCTAAAGGAAGAATAATATGCCTAAACGCATTCTGCAGGGCGTCGTTGTGTCCGACAAGAACGAGAAGACTGTCGTAGTCCGTGTTGAGCGCCGATTCGCTCACCCGCTGCTTCAGAAGACCGTTCGCCGTTCGAAGAAGTACAAGGCGCACGACGAAAACAACCAATATAAGATCGGCGATGTCGTTTCCATCGAGGAATGCGCACCGATTTCCAAGGATAAGCGCTGGACGGTCGTTTCCGCCCAGGCATAATTTCAACTGATTTTCGCGCAGCACTTGCTATATGCGCGAAAGTCTGTATGAAGCAGCGCAAGGACGCTCGTTCACGGGCGTTCTTTTGCTTTGATGCGCACGGAAGGTCCGTTAGGAAACCACCCTGTCACGATTATTCCGCGCGAAAACAGAGACATTTCATAAGCTGGAGCAGGGGGCGGTCTCATAGACTCGCCCAACCGGTCCGGTAACAACAAGAAGGCGACCTGACATGATTCAGATGCAAACAAACCTCGACGTGGCGGATAATTCCGGCGCACGTCGTGTCATGTGCATCAAGGTGCTGGGCGGCTCGAAGCGTAAGTATGCTTCCGTTGGCGACATTATCGTCGTTTCTATCAAGGAAGCCATTCCGCGCGGCCGCGTCAAAAAGGGCGACGTGATGAAGGCGGTCGTTGTTCGTACCGCCAAGGACATCCGCCGCGCTGACGGCAGCGTCATCCGTTTCGATAACAACGCAGCCGTTCTTATCGACAACAAGAAAGAGCCGATCGGCACCCGTATCTTCGGACCGGTTCCACGCGAACTTCGCGCTAAGAACCACATGAAGATCATCTCGCTGGCTCCAGAAGTACTGTAAGGAGCGATAGCGATGCAGAAGATCCGCAAAGGCGACAAGGTTGTCGTATTGACCGGTAAGGACAAGGGCCGTACCGGCGAAGTAAAACAGGTTTTGCCGAAAGAAGACCGGGCTATCGTGAGTGGCGTGAACATGGTGAAGCGTCACCAGCGCCAGACCCAGAGCCAGGAAGCCGGCATCATCAACAAGGAAGCTTCCTTGCACATTTCCAACCTCGCCATCGCCGATAAGGATGGCAAGCCAACTCGCGTTGGTTTCAAGGTTGTTGACGGCAAGAAGGTCCGCGTGGCCAAGCGTTCGGGAGAAGTGATCGATGGCTGAGTCCAAGTACGAGCCGCGTCTCAAGACTGAATACGTTTCCCGTATTCGTGGCGCAATGCAGGAGAAGTTCTCCTACGCCAACGTTATGATGATCCCCAAGCTGGACAAGATCGTCATCAACATGGGCGTTGGTGAGGCGACCGCTGATTCGAAGAAGCCAACGGTTGCCGCAGGCGATCTGGCTGCTATCGCAGGTCAGAAGCCGGTTGTAACCAAGGCTCGCAATTCCATCGCGGGCTTCAAGGTTCGCGAAGGCATGCCGATCGGTGCGAAGGTTACTCTTCGTGGCGCCCGCATGTACGAATTCCTTGATCGTCTGGTCAACATCGCGCTTCCGCGCGTTCGCGACTTCCGGGGCCTGAACCCCAAGAGCTTTGACGGCCGTGGCAACTTCGCCATGGGCATCAAGGAGCACATTGTGTTCCCTGAGATCAACTACGATAAGGTTGATCAGATGTGGGGCATGGACATCATCGTTTGCACGACGGCGACTTCGGACGACGAAGCACGGGCTCTTTTGACAGAGTTCAACTTCCCGTTCCGTCAATAACCGTAACGACGAGCGTAGAAAAGGAACTCCGATATGGCGAAAACAAGCGCAGTTGAAAAGAACAAGCGCCGCCGCAAGACAGTGGCCTCGCAGGCCGGCAAGCGTGCCGCCCTGAAGGCAATTGTCATGAACCAGTCCCTTCCGATCGAAGAGCGGTTCCAGGCAACTCTGAAGCTCGCTTCGCTGCCGCGTGACGGCTCGAAGACGCGTATCCGCAACCGCTGCGAAGTAACGGGCCGTCCGCGCGCGTTCTACCGCAAACTCGGAATGTCGCGTATTGCGCTTCGCGAGTTGGGCAACTCCGGCAAGGTGCCGGGTATTGTCAAGTCGAGCTGGTAAGGAGACGGGCACATGACAATGACTGATCCGTTGGGTGATATGCTCACCCGAATCCGCAATGGTGCTGCCCGTCGCAAGTCGTCGGTCAACACGCCAGCATCCAGCCTTCGCGCACGCGTTCTCGACGTGCTGCAGGCTGAAGGCTACATTCGCGGTTATTCCAAGGTCGATTTCGAGAACGGCAAGTCCGAGCTCACCATCGAACTGAAGTACTACGAAGGCGCGTCCGTGATCCGTGAGATCGGCCGCGTTTCCAAGCCGGGCCGCCGGGTTTATGTCTCGGTCAAGTCCATTCCGCAGGTCGCGAACGGCCTCGGCATTAGCATTCTTTCGACTCCGAAAGGTGTTATGGCCGATCATCAGGCTCGCGAACAGAACGTTGGTGGCGAGGTTCTTTGCTCGGTCTTCTAAGACTGAGCAGGGATCTCCTTAACGGACAGACAGGATAGAAATATGTCTCGTATCGGTAAAAAGCCCGTTCAGGTTCCTGCAGGTGTGACGGCCACTGTCGACGGCCAGAAGATTACTGCCAAGGGTCCTAAGGGTGAACTGTTCTTCGTCGCCAATGACGAAGTCCAGGTTAAACTGGAAGAAAACGCGGTTTCCGTAACGCCAGCCAACGACTCCAAGGAAGCTCGTTCCAAGTGGGGCATGTCCCGCACGATGGTCGAGAACATCTTCAAGGGTGTCAAGGACGGTTACGAACGCAAGCTCGAAATCAACGGCGTTGGTTATCGTGCTGCCATGCAGGGCAAGAACCTGCAGCTGGCACTCGGTTTCAGCCACGACGTGATTTACCAGACTCCGGAAGGCATCACGATTGCCGTTCCGAAGCCAACGGAAATCATTGTTTCGGGTATCAACAAGCAGCAGGTCGGTCAGGTTGCCGCGGAAATCCGCGAATACCGTGGTCCCGAGCCCTACAAGGGCAAAGGCGTCAAGTACGCTGAAGAACGGATCATCCGCAAAGAAGGCAAGAAGAAGTAAGGATCACGCGAAATGGCTAGCAGGAAAGAAGCACTTGCACGTCGCGCGAACCGCGTGCGCCGCCAGATCAAGGCGGTTGCCAACGGTCGCCCGCGCCTGTCGGTTCATCGCTCGTCGAAGAACATCTACGTTCAGGTCATCGATGATGTGGCTGGAAAGACGCTTGCGTCTGCCTCCACGCTCGAGGCTGATCTGCGCTCGTCCTTGAAGACGGGTGCGGACGTTGCAGCAGCTGCCGTTGTTGGCAAGCTCGTTGCAGAGCGCGCCAGCAAGGCTGGTATCAAGGATGTCGTATTCGACCGCGGCGCTTTCATCTACCACGGCCGCATCAAGGCTCTGGCTGAAGCAGCCCGCGAAGGCGGTCTGAACTTCTAATCATCATTTCCTGCCCGGGCTTTGTCCGGGCAGGTTTCACCGGACCATGCGGGTTTCAGAAATGAAGCCGATGGTCTTTTCGTTCGCCGTTCCACCCGTAAAAGAAAAAGGAAAAGGACAATGGCACAAGAAAAAAGAGGTTCTCGCGACGACCGCCAGAACCGTGAAGAGCGCGATAGCGAGTTTGTCGACAAGCTGGTCGCGATCAACCGCGTTGCGAAAGTTGTCAAGGGCGGCCGTCGTTTCGGTTTTGCTGCTCTCGTCGTCGTCGGCGACCAGAAGGGTCGCGTTGGCTTCGGTCACGGTAAGGCTCGTGAAGTTCCTGAAGCGATCCGCAAGGCAACTGAAAGCGCAAAGCGCGATCTGATCTTCGTTCCGCTTCGCGATGGCCGCACGCTGCATCACGATGTCAACGGTCGTCACGGCGCCGGCAAGGTTCTGCTGCGCTCGGCCAAGGCTGGTACCGGTATCATCGCTGGTGGTCCGATGCGCGCTGTTTTCGAAACGCTCGGCGTTCATGACGTTGTTGCAAAGTCGACCGGTTCCTCGAACCCATACAACATGGTTCGCGCAACTTTCGACGCTCTGAAGCACCAGGTTCATCCGAAGGACATCGCTGCACAGCGTGGTCTCAAGTATGCGACCCTTCAGTCCCGTCGCGCCGCTTCCGGCAACGCGACTGAAGAATAAGGAGCAGTATCATGGCCAAGAAGACTACTGAAGCCAAGACGACTGTTACGGTCGAACAGATCGGCAGCCCAATTCGCCGCCCTGCGGTTCAGCGCCAGACGCTGATCGGCCTGGGTCTCAACAAGATGCACCGTCAGCGCACTCTGGAAGACACTCCAGCTGTTCGCGGCATGATCCGTGCTGTCCAGCATCTCGTTCGCGTCGTAGACGAGAAGTGAGACGGAGGAAGTCATCATGAAACTCAATGAAATTAAAGACAACGAAGGCTCGACGAAGAACCGCATCCGCGTAGGTCGCGGTATTGGTTCCGGCAAGGGCAAGACCGGTGGTCGCGGCGTCAAGGGTCAGAAGGCTCGTTCGGGCGTTGCCATCAACGGCTTCGAAGGCGGCCAGATGCCAATCTACCGTCGTCTGCCAAAGCGCGGCTTCAACAACATCTTCGCATCTGAATTCGTCACCGTTTCTCTCGGTCGCGTTCAGGCTGCTATCGATGCTGGCAAGCTCGACGCCAAGGCAACGATCGACGCAGCAGCTCTGAAGGCCGCTGGCGTGATCCGTCGTCCGAAGGATGGCGTTCGTATCCTGGCTGACGGCGAGTTGACGACGAAGGTTTCCTTCGAAGTTGCTGGCGCTTCCAAGCCTGCTGTTGAAAAGATCGAGAAGTCTGGTGGTTCCATCAAGCTTCTGGTTGTTGCAGCCGAAGCCGCAGAGTAATATAAGATGACGAACGCCCGGGGTGTTTCACTCCGGGCTTTCATGTTCTACAGTCGCATAAGTTTTTGAATCCTAATCGATTAGAATGTCTTATGCGGATACTCTCAAGCAATGTGTGAATGTTGCGGGGAGAGCCTCACAGTTCCGAAGCATTCAGTTGAATGTGGAGCGAACGAACGAAAACAGGGTGAGGCATGATTTCGGCGTTAGAGCCGTGATCCGTCCGAAGCCCGGTTTTTGAACCAGTATCTTTACGACCTTTTCCGGAATTGCCGGTTTCCGTGCCGCTGGACAAGGGTCATGCGGAGAAATTTATGGCTTCAGCAGCGGAACAACTGGCCTCAAACCTGAACTTTTCGACCTTCGCGAAAGCTGAAGATCTGAAAAAGCGACTCTGGTTTACCCTTGCCGCACTTCTCGTTTACCGTCTTGGCACGCATATTCCGCTTCCCGGTCTAAACCCGGAAGCCTATGCACAGGCATTCCAGGGCCAGGCCAACGGTATTCTCGGCCTTTTCAACATGTTTGCAGGTGGCGCTGTCGAGCGTATGGCGATCTTCGCTCTCGGCATCATGCCCTACATTTCCGCTTCGATTATCGTGCAGCTCATGACGTCGGTCGTGCCGTCGCTCGAAGCGTTGAAGAAGGAAGGCGAAGCAGGCCGCAAGATCATCAACCAGTACACACGCTACGGCACGGTTCTGCTCGGTACGCTTCAGGCCTACGGCATTGCTGCCGGTCTTGAGAGCGGGGCAGGGCTCGTTATCGATCCAGGCTGGTTCTTCCGTGTCTCCACTGTCATTACTCTTCTCGGCGGCACCATGTTCCTGATGTGGCTTGGCGAGCAGATCACGTCACGCGGCATCGGCAATGGCATTTCTCTGATCATTTTCGCCGGCATTGCAGCGGGCCTTCCCGGCGCACTGGCGCGTACTCTTGATCTCGGCAAGACAGGATCGCTGTCTACGCCATTGATGTTGACGGTACTCGTGGTCTGCATCGGTGTCATCGCGCTCATCGTCTTCGTCGAGAGAGCGCAGCGGCGCCTGCTGATCCAGTATCCGAAGCGTCAGGTCGGTAACCGGATGTTCCAGGGCGATACCTCGCATCTTCCGCTGAAGCTGAATACGGCGGGCGTCATTCCGGCAATCTTTGCGTCATCGCTGCTTTTGCTGCCAGCAACGGCTGCGGGCTTTACCGACAGCACGAAATTGCCGACTTGGGCAACGACGGTCATTGCGTCGCTGCAGCACGGCCAGCCTCTGTTCATGCTGTTCTACGGTCTGCTCATCGCGTTCTTCGCATTCTTCTATACAGCTATCGTGTTTAATCCGAAGGATACGGCAGACAATCTCAAGAAACATGGCGGCTTCATCCCGGGCATTCGCCCAGGTGAGCGGACAGCGGAGTATATCGATTACGTCCTGACCCGTATCACGGTCGTGGGTGCGATCTACCTGGTCTTCGTCTGTATCCTTCCTGAGACGCTTATCGCCCGTACAGGCATCCCATTAGCCCTTGGTGGTACTTCGCTTTTGATCGTTGTCAGTGTAACGCTAGATACAGTGGCACAGATTCAGGGTCACTTGATTGCCCAGCAGTATGAGGGGCTCATCAAGAAATCGAAACTGCGTGGAGGAAAGAGGGGACGATGAGACTGATATTTTTGGGACCACCTGGGGCCGGCAAGGGGACCCAGGCGAAGCGTCTGACAGACAAATACGGTATCCCACAGCTTTCCACGGGCGACATGCTCCGTGCTGCCGTGAGTGCCGGTTCTGAAATCGGTAAGCGTGCCAAGGAAGTCATGGACTCCGGCGGTCTCGTGTCGGATGACATCGTCAACCAGATCGTTTCCGAAAGGGTCGAGCAGGCGGACTGTGCCAATGGGTTCATCCTGGATGGTTATCCGCGCACCGTTCCACAGGCAAAGGCGCTCTCCGAAAACCTTCGGCAGAAGGATCTCGTTCTGGATGCCGTCATTGAATTAAAGGTCGATCAGGAAGCGCTGATACGCCGAATCGAAAACCGTGTGGCAGAAACGATTGCCGCAGGTGGAACCGTCCGTTCCGACGATAACCCCGAATCGTTCCGTAAGCGGCTTTCTGAGTACCGTGAGAAGACGGCACCCTTGTCCGCCTACTACCAGGAGCAGGGAGAGCTCGTGGTGCTTGATGGCATGGCTGACGTCGATGACGTGACGGCCGCTATTGAGGCTGTGCTTGAAAAAGATGCGGGATCATCTGCTTCAGCCGCGCGTATCTAAAGAATCTTGGCGGAGCCGGTTGCTTTTTTGAACCGATTCCGTTAAACACCGCGCCAACTCGCGACAACCCAAGCGACTGGCGCGGATTTTCCTTTAGGGAAGGAAAGTCCGGGTTCGGTCGTTTTGACTTGTGACGAACAGGAATTTGAACTGGCGGCAAAATCGTGCCGCTCAAATGAAAGCACCACTTGCCGGATGGCAACTGGAACGCAAGGAGAATAGACGTGGCACGTATCGCTGGCGTCAACATCCCGACGGCTAAGCGCGTTGTTATCGCTTTGACCTATATTCACGGGATCGGTCCGAAATTCGCGCAGGAAATCATGGAAAAGGTCGGTCTTCCGGCTGAAAAGCGCGTTCATCAGCTGACGGATGCCGAAGTCCTTCAGATCCGCGAAACCATCGACCGCGACTATCGCGTCGAGGGTGATCTTCGTCGCGAAACCGCGATGAACATCAAGCGCCTGATGGACCTTGGTTGCTACCGTGGCCTGCGTCACCGTCGTGGCCTTCCGGTCCGCGGTCAGCGCACGCACACCAACGCCCGCACCCGCAAGGGTCCGGCGAAGGCGATCGCTGGTAAGAAGAAGTAATTTTCCGGTCTTCCGGAAGGGGAGGCTGGTGCAGGCCGCACCAGCCTTTCTGAGTTTGGCGAAAGGTCTTCTGGGCTTTTCGCCGGTGTAGCCGCTGGTGTTACGGCGGTGAAGAGATCAATGAAAGGTATATCATGGCCAAGGAAGCCACACGCGTACGCCGTCGCGAACGCAAAAATATCACGTCGGGTGTTGCGCACGTCAACTCGACCTTCAACAACACGATGATCACCATCACCGACGCACAGGGCAACGCGATTGCCTGGTCGTCTGCTGGTGCAAAGGGCTTCAAGGGTTCGCGTAAGTCGACTCCTTTTGCTGCCCAGATCGCTGCTGAAGATTGCGCCAAGAAGGCTCAGGAACACGGCATGAAGTCGCTTGAGGTAGAAGTTTGCGGTCCAGGTTCGGGTCGTGAATCTGCACTTCGCGCTCTGCAGGCTGCCGGTTTCATGATCACCTCCATCCGCGACGTGACGCCGATCCCGCACAATGGTTGCCGTCCGCGCAAGAAGCGCCGCGTCTAACGCGCTTCTGTCTGGGAATTCCGCCTCACCCTCGGTTTGGCGGAATTTTCGCGTATTCGGCGTGTGGTGCTGGTTCATCCGGCAAACCAACGCTTTCAAACCCTCCGATGAACTTTTTGGTTCCTCTCGGTGATCATGCTCGGTCCGTCACGATTGGATGGTGGCGGCGAACGGAAGGTTTAAAGATGATTCAAAAGAATTGGCAGGAACTGATCAAGCCGAACAAGGTCGAGTTCACGTCTTCCAGCCGCACCAAGGCAACGCTGGTTGCCGAGCCGCTGGAACGCGGTTTCGGTCTAACGCTTGGCAACGCGCTCCGTCGCGTTCTCTTGTCGTCTCTGCGTGGCGCCGCTGTGACAGCGGTTCAGATCGACGGTGTTTTGCACGAGTTCTCTTCCATTCCCGGCGTTCGGGAAGACGTGACGGACATCGTGCTAAACATCAAGGAAATCGCCATCAAGATGGATGGTGACGATTCCAAGCGCATGGTCGTACGCAAGCAGGGTCCTGGTGCTGTCACCGCTGGTGATATCCAGACCGTAGGCGACATCGAGATCCTCAACCCGGATCACGTTATCTGCACGCTCGATGATGGCGCTGAAATCCGCATGGAATTCACCGTCAACAACGGCAAGGGCTACGTGCCTGCAGAGCGTAACCGTGCTGAAGATGCGCCGATCGGCCTTATACCGGTCGACAGCCTGTATTCGCCGGTCAAGAAAGTGTCCTACAAGGTGGAAAACACCCGTGAAGGCCAGGTTCTCGACTACGACAAGCTGATCATGACGATCGAAACCAACGGTTCGGTTTCCGGCGAAGACGCAGTAGCATTTGCTGCTCGTATTCTTCAGGACCAGCTCGGCGTCTTCGTCAACTTCGATGAGCCACAGAAGGAAGCAGAAGAAGAATCTGTAACCGAATTGGCGTTCAACCCGGCGCTTCTCAAGAAGGTCGACGAGTTGGAACTGTCTGTTCGTTCGGCAAACTGCCTGAAGAACGACAACATCGTCTACATTGGCGACCTCATTCAGAAGACGGAAGCCGAAATGCTTCGTACTCCGAACTTTGGCCGCAAGTCGCTGAACGAAATCAAGGAAGTTCTCGCTTCCATGGGTCTGCATCTCGGCATGGAAGTGCCAGCATGGCCGCCAGAGAACATCGAAGATCTCGCCAAGCGTTACGAAGATCAATATTAACCAATAAAAAGGCAGGCCCTTTAAAGACTGCCTTTCCCCGTCAAACAACAGGCGCCGTCACGAAAGACTGGTTGCCTGCATGTGCCAGGAAACGGCAGGCCCGGACAGGAAGCCTGCATTAAAGGAGAATAGCAATGCGCCACGGAAATTCAGGCCGCAAGCTCAATAGAACCGCCAGCCACCGCAAGGCAATGTTTGCCAACATGGCGGCTTCGCTCATCACGCATGAGCAGATCGTAACGACGCTTCCTAAGGCGAAGGAAATCCGGCCGATCGTTGAAAAGCTGGTTACGCTCGGCAAGCGTGGCGACCTGCACGCTCGTCGTCAGGCCATCTCGCAGATCAAGGATCAGGACGCTGTTCGCAAGCTGTTCGACGCCATTGCTGAACGTTACGCAACCCGCAACGGCGGCTACCTGCGTATCATGAAGGCTGGCTACCGTCAGGGCGACAACGCTGCCATGGCTGTTGTCGAGTTCGTTGAGCGCGACGTAGACGCCAAGGGCAAGGCCGACAAGGCACGCGTTGCTGCAGAAGCTGCAGAAGCCGAAGCTGCATAATTGAAAGCGCTGAAGAGCGCTTGATGATTGAAAGCCGGGTGAGAAATCACCCGGCTTTTTCGTTTTAGGGAAATATTTTGTAGTGGGTCGGCTGGGCGTCCAGGAACAGCGGCGGTTGCCTTTAATCGGATGCGCCGTCTTCGTCCGGCAAACTGTGCTCGGCCCAGATGTCTCTTGGGATCGCGTCTCCCATTCGAAATTCGAAGGCTACGACTTTCTCTTTATCCGGGGTCAGCTGGCACTTGAATTGAAGGCGGTACCAGTCCTGCTCACTGTGGATCGCGGCACCCTTGGCGATGAAATCGGTGCCAGAAAATTCAAGGTCAGCCATGGCATAGGCCACAACCCGGTCTGGTTTGAGGCTCTTGCTCCACGTGCCAACCTGCGCCATGGCCTCGAGATTACAGAGCTGTTCAATCTGATCTGCCGGTGCGAGCTGTTTCAGCTCGTCTTGCGCCTGTCTGCTGCGGTGGTCCGCGAGGACTTCCTGCGAGAGCATATGCGACGGCTTCACGAATGTCTTTTCGTTGTCGTTCACTAGGGCCTTCTGCGGCGGCGTATTCGAGCTTTCAGTTGGCGGGGTGCTCGCCTTACTGTCGTTCGGCGAGTAAGTCGCGGCTGGCGGAGGCGGGGTCGGCAGGCTGTCTGCAGGAGATATACCCGACCTATTAGGCTGCGGCGGGGCAGGGGCCTGGGTGATAATCTCCACGGTGATGCTTCTGTCTGGCGAGACCGAATTCGGTTCACGCGCAGGACTTAGAAAGAAGGCAGGCAAGAGCAAAGCATGGAGTAGAAACGATAAAATCACGCACCAGCGACTACTCCGGCGCGATGTTTCCTTGCCTTCCCTCATTGGCACCGGCTCGGGTCAATCAATAGGGGGCTGCTTTTGCGAATCTATCATGCCTAGCCTTACGGATCTGCGCCATGGACGCGCCTTGTTGAGGGGAATGTCATAGTTGGCGTCTTCGCGATCTAGCGTCGCGAAAGCGAGTTCGTTGGCGGGCGTCCCACCGCATGAGGCGATGATCTTTCCATCTGGCGCAACAATAATGGCAGGCCTTGAGCTGCTTTTTGTGCGGGCGTTGCACCACTGATCCAGATGCAATTGAAACCGGCGTGTGCACGCAGCGCAATCTGAAAGAAGTTGCCGATTCCGTAGGATGAAAACAGAATTGCATCCACATCCAGACGTTCATATTCCATGAACAGTTCAGGAAACTGAACTTCGATGCAGGTCAGGCAACCGAAACGGTAGCCATCGACCTCAAAAACTGTGGGATGTTTTCCCGGCGTGTACCACCCCTGCTCAAGCTCGGAATTGGAAAGATAGCGCTTGTCGTATCGAGCGGTCATCTCACCCTGATCACTAATGACATACTGACTGTTGTTTGGTGGGTGTGGCAAAGGCAGTGGAGATGCAGAACCAATGACGGCGAAGATGCGGTTTTCTCTGCATGTCTCGGCGATGGCATTGAGTTCGTCGGCATGGGCATCCCAACAGAAGTTTTGCCAGTCTTCGGGAGAAGCAATCTGCGCCTTCGCATAGCCAGACAAAGCACCTTCGCAAAAATTGACGAGGCGGGCACCGTCCTTCGCAGCCTGGTGAATGAGCGCACGTATCGTCCGGCCATTTTCGGCAACGTCTTTTGTAACGACACTCTGCGCGGCTGCGATTTTCATGAAAGGCTCCGGTTCACTCCGGCACTGAGATGCGCCCTTTGATGTGCTTCAGGTAAGAGACGATGGAGAAGGTCATGATGACGAGGAGCGACCACGAACTCCATTTTCCGATATGCACTGCCGACCACGCGCCGAGTTGGTTTGGGTAGCTCCAGATGCCGAAGAAGGTGGAGATGTTTTCTGCGAGCCAGACGAAAAAGCCGATCAGGATGAAGGACAAGAGAAGCGGCATTTTCCGTTCACGATCATAGGGGCGGTAGATGACGGTGGCGCGGGCGTAGAGGCCCAGCGCGCAGGCGGCGATGTACCAGCGATAATCGCCGATGAAGTGGTGGGTGAAGAAGTTGGCGTAGATTGCGATGCCGATCATCGACGCCATCCAGTAAGGCGGGTGATGGCGAATGCGAACATCAAGCAGACGCCATGCCTGGATAATATAGCTTCCGACGGCGGCATACATGAAGCCGGAAAACAGCGGTACGCCGAAAACCTTGGTGTAGGCAAAATCCGTATAGGACCATGACTGGATCGCGCTGGATGTCTTGAAGACTTCGAGCGCAAAACCCACGACGTGAAAAAGCAAAATAGCCTTGGCTTCGTCCCATGTCTCCAGTTTGCTCCAGATCATGAAGAACTGGATGCCCAGGGCGACGACCAGGAGAACATCATAGCGCGGCAGACCGAACAGACCGCCGCGCGGCACAAGAAAGATGGAGATGAAGAACAAGCCGGCAAACATGCAGGCGCGCGCTTCCTTGATGCCGAAATAGAGAAACTCGACGATGAAACGCTTTATGCCTTTCAACTCGCCCCATGGCTGCCGATCGCATAAAAGGGCGTCAAGCGTTGCAAGGCGGCTGGCGGGGTAGGTGGTTTCGCTTGTCAAAGCCATCGGTCCTCTTGCTCGGCAGGATTGTATCTCTACAACAAACCGGAAATAAAGCGACATGATGATGAAGGATGCCCACCGATTTTATGACAGCCGACTGGCGCTTCTTATCTGCGCATGCGGCGTGATTGCCGCCGGTCTGCTGCTGCGACGATATGGCTATATGGCCGGGCTGCCCTTTGTGGTCGTGAAATACGGTGGGTCGGTGCTGTGGGGATCGATGGTCTACCTGCTCGTGGCAGCCATTATGCCATTGCGCAAACGGCACCTGGCTGTAGCGTTGGCCTGCGGGCTGGCAATCGCTGTGGAATTGCTGCGGCTGGTGCATTTTCCTGCGCTGGATGCGTTTCGGGCAACCACAGCCGGGGCATTGCTGCTTGGCCGCGTTTTCTCGCTCTGGAATATTGCCTGTTATGTCGTGGGGATAATGCTGGCTGCGTTCATCGTCCGGCACGTCCGGGTGAGAGGGCAGCCTTGCGCGCCCGTTTGCGGGCCATGATTGCCGGTCTGACGCTTCGATATCCGAGCAGGATGACCATCACCGATATGTAGAAGACAGGCTCCAGCGTCAGCGATTTGCGGGCGAGCACGAAATGCAGGATGCCAGCGATGAGGACGAAATAGGACAACTTGTGCAGCGTGTTCCAGCGCGAGCCCAGATTGCGAATCGACCATCGGTTGGACGTGAGAGCCAGGGGTACAAGCATAACCAGCCCCGCCATGCCGAACATGATATAGGGGCGCTTGAGGACATCTGCGATGATTGAGCTCATGACCAGCCCGCGGTCCAGAACGAGATAGACTGCGAAATGCGCCAGCACATAATAAAAGGCAATCAGGCCCAGGGCCCGGCGGTAGGCGATGAGATTGACGTTGAAGAGGTCGCGTAGCGGTGTGACGCAGAGGCCGAGGCACAGGAAGCGCAAAGCCCATATGCCAAGCAGGTGTTCGAAATCCTTGACCGGATTGAACCCTAGCCCGCCAGTGGCGGCGAGATAAAAATACCAGACGCCGGGACAGAGCCCGACGACATAGAGCGCCCAGATGGCTGCTGGCTGGTATCGCTTGGGAAGGGCGGGAAGCGAAAGCGCAAATGCCATGGTCAGTAATTCGCCTTCAGATCCAGCCCGGAATAGAGGCTCGCAACTTCCTCATAACCGTTAAACATCAGCGTCGGGCGATTTTGCGTGCTGAAGAAGCCGCCTTCACCGATTCGCTGCTCTGTCGCCTGGCTCCAGCGCGGATGGTCCACATTCGGATTAACGTTGGAATAGAAACCATATTCGCGTGCGTTGGAGTTTTTCCACGTTGTCTCAGGCTGTTTTTCCACGAGTGAGATACGCACGATCGATTTGATGCCCTTGAACCCATACTTCCAGGGAACAACAAGGCGAATAGGTGCGCCGTTCTGGTTGGGCAATGTTTCGCCATAGAGACCGACCGCCAGAATTGTCAGCGGGTGGCGCGCTTCGTCCAGGCGCAAGCCTTCGACATAGGGCCAATCCAGTGGCTGGAAAAGACCGCTCTGGCCGGGCATTTCTTCCGGGCGCACCACGGTTTCGAACTTGACGTATTTGGCGCTGCCCAATGGCTCGACCTTGTCGAGAATCGTGGACAGCGAAAAGCCGATCCAGGGAATGACCATCGACCAGCCTTCGACGCAGCGCATTCGATAGGTGCGATCTTCCAATGGATATTTCAGCAGGTCCTCGATGCCGAATTCCTGCGGCTTACCCACGAGACCATCGACCTTCACGGTCCAAGGTGTGGGCTTGAAGCTGCCGGCATTTTCCTTCGGGTCTGACTTGCCCGTGCCGAATTCATAGAAATTATTGTAGCTGGTAACGGCGTCCAGCGGTGTGAGCTTTTCATCCAGCTTGTAGGCGCCGGGCTTTGCAACAAGTGGCGCGGCCAGCGCATTGCCAGCCGTCAGGCCTATCGTGGCGAGACCGGCAGCCGTTCCCAGAAAATGTCGTCTGGAAAGATAGACGTCGCGTGGTGTTATTTCGGCAGCAGAGATGCGTGGCGGACGGTAGGCGGGCATTGAAACCTCCTGAAGACGCCAAGTCGAAGTATTGCCATTCAATACCTGCTCCATTGGCACTGTAAGTATGTTTCACAATACGAGAAAAAGAAGGAATTGGAGCATGTTCTAAAAACAAATTTCCGAGAACACCGATAGAAATGTGCATCTCGGACGCCAGCCAGTAACGGGGCGGCAGCGGTCTGCGCGCCCCGGCATCAATTTCATCAGAGCGTCAGCCTGAATTTGGCAAACCCCTCGGCTCCATCGCCCGCCTCCTCGATTTTCGCCCCCTTCACATCCTTGGCGTATTGACGCGCCTTCGGTCCGGTTTCGAAAATGGCTGTCGTGTTTGCGACGGGCGCGAAAGACCAGTTGTCATCGGCGGCGGGGTTGATGGTCCCCTCGGCAATGATGTAGCGGACGATCACGTCCCGGTTGGTGTCGGGTGCCACAAAGATGATCTTGTCGGAGGAAATACCCGGGAACTTTCCGCCGCCACTGGCGCGGTAATTGTTTGTCGCAACGACAAATTTCTGCTCGGGATCGATGGGTTTGCCTTCGAATTGAAGATTGACGATGCGGCTGCTTGGCGGATTGACTGCCTTGCCATCCTTGTCGAACTTCGCAGGTTTCGAGATATCGATCTGATAGGTGACCCCGTCGATCACATCGAAATTATAGGACGGGAAATCGTTGTTGAGCAGCGGCGCGTCCTTTGCCCCCACTTCGACCGTGTTGAACATGCCCGAAGACATCTCCAGCCAGTCCTTGACCTGGGCACCGGTGATGAGGACCGCCTGCACTGTGTTTGGATAGAGATAAAGGTCCGCCACGTTCTTGATCGCAATGTCACCGGCGGGGACATCGGTGTAGTAGTCCGAGCCGCCACGGCCGCCTGCCTTGAACGGAGCTGCTGCCGACAGCACCGGCAGATCCTTATATTGGCCATCCTTCAGCATGTCCTTGATGTACCAGGTCTGGGCGTTGGACACGATCTGCACGGATGGATCGTCTGCCACCAGCGCAAAATAGGAATAGAGCGGCGCGGATGTTTTGCCCACGGGGCGGCGGACATAGGCAAGTGCTGCCTCGTGGTCAGCCTTGACGGCGGTTATGACTTCGGCCTTGTCCTTCACGTCAGCCACGATCTTGCGGTTGTCGTCACGGTGATAGATCGGGCGCGCTTCGGTGGTGAAATCCACGATCTTCCAGCTCTTGCCGTCCTTCTCCAGCAGCAGGTCGATGAGGCCCATATGGGAGCCCCAGAAGCCAGCCATGACGGCAGGCTTGCCCATCAACGTGCCCTTGACTGGATCGGCGCCCTCTATCCCGTCCCAGGTCTTGGGGCCGGGGAAGACGAGGTGCTGGTGGCCGGTAAAGACGGCATCAATGTCTTTGACGCCAGCCAGATAGAGTGAAGCGTTTTCCATGCGCTCGCTCTGGCCCTTGCCCTCGATGCCGGAGTGGGACAGCGCGATGATGATATCGGCGCCTTGTTCCTTCATGACAGGAACCCAGGCCTTGGCAGCTTCGACGATATCGCGGGTCTGCGCCTTGCCTTCCAGATTCTTGGCATCCCACATCATGATCTGCGGCGGCACGAAGCCGATGACACCGATCTTGACTGGGCTGGTTGCCCCGGAGCCGTCCTTTATCTGTTTTTCGAGGATGACGTAGGGCTTGAAGAACAGGTCGTCCTGCTTTGGGTCGGATGCGAGTTGACCCTTGGTCAGGTTCGCGCAGACATATGGAAAGCCTGCGCCGGCCAAGGTGTTGAACATGAAGTCGAGGCCGTAATTGAACTCGTGATTGCCCAGCGTGCCGCAATCATAACCCAGAACATTCATGGCGTTGATGACCGGGTGCTTGTCTCCCGCCTTCATTCCACGCTCATAGGCAATGTAATCACCCAGCGGGTTGCCCTGTAGAAAGTCGCCATTGTCGACCAGCATCGTATTGCCTGCCTCGGCGCGGATGCTGTCTATGATGGATGCGGTGCGCGCAAGGCCCAAGGTGTCGTTCGGCTTGTCGGCGTAATAATCATAGGGAAAGACATGGACGTGGATATCGGTGGTTTCCATGATGCGCAGATGCGCCTGATTGGCCTGTGCACGCGCCGCAAAGGGATGAAGCATGACCAACGCCGAGGAGGCGGCGATGCCTCCCAGCAGAGAACGTCGCGTGATGGGATGAAGGCCGATAAGGGAAGACATGGAAACTCCTGCAATGATTTCAGGCTGCATGGGAAGGTGTCAGCGTAAAACGAATTGCCGAGGAGTCCATCATCAAAATGACATGCGTATGATTTGCCCCGTATTTTCGGGCGGTCTTGTCAAAATTCCTATCCGGCAAGTGTCGGCTTCACGTCTTCATGGAAGAAGCGGAAATAGGACGAAATCTGCGCCAGCGTATTGGTTGAAAGCTGCAGCTGCAGCCCGAGCCTGTTTCTGTGCTGCCACTGGACGATGCCTTCGATGTGGCCCAGATCTTCGCTCTGAACCTTGACCCGGCTTCCCTTTGCGGCGGCAAAGGGGCCTTCAAGTTCAAGCGCCATCCCTGTGGCTGAGAGATCGACGACGCGACCTTTCACAGACTGATTGACGTAGTGGACCGTTCCGAAGATGCGTGTCTTGCTGCGGTCTGCGCCGCGCTTATGCGTGCTCAATGTGCCGGACATTGCCATTCCCTTTTGACTACGGGTCAAAATCGCATGGAAAATTTGAAGCCCGCTTATCGATTTCGGTAAAATCTACCGCAATCGCCCATTTATACCCTGTCGATCCGGCACTGGTAGCAATTGTTGCGCGCCGAGCGCACATGCACATAGGAAACGTCGCCGCGTATCAGAAGCTCTTTTGCGCGGTCCCTGATGGCGTCTGTTGGCGTGACCGCGCCAGTGCCATAGATTATGCGGTTGGAGGCGCTGTAGCCGCGGACGATGTAATCCGTGCTGTCGAGCATGGGCGGCAGGACCTCCTCGGCGACATAGGTCGCACAGGCTTCAGCGTGAATGAAAATCGGACCCGTTTCAGCAAAAGGTTGCAGGTCTGGAAAAGGTCGATAGGCAAGCAGCAGCACGCGTTCACCGTCTCTGATCTGGCCGAGACAGGCGCGGCAGGGGAGAGATCCGCTTGCGATCGAGGATTCGGGTTGTTGCCCATAGGCGTCCAACTTTCCGTTGCGATAGGCCTCGGCTTCCTCTGCTGGCATTGCGGTAAAAGTAATTCGGGTCATATCGGCTCTCCTGCGTTGCTTGTTTGTCGCTATGCGCTTCAAAGAGTCGTGTATCCACCCGTTTCTTGCGTAAAGACGCAACTAGCCCATTGCTTGAATCGTTGAGTGTGGCAATCAATCGAACGTCCTCGTTTTTGAAAGTTGACGTCCATGCTGCGCAGGTTGATGACCGCTTCCCTGGTCACGGTTTTTTCGTTCGTTTCACCTGCAGCCCATGCGCAAACCGCTCCCGCGCTGGATGGCCTTTCCGATGAGCAGCTGCAGCAGACGGTCAATTTCGTCATCGGAAATGCGATCTTCAGCCTCTTTCACGAAGCATCGCGTATGCTCATCTCCGATCTGGCCTTGCCCGATGCGGGAGCAGGCCGCGATTCCGCGGATCAGCTCGCTGGGACCATGATGCTGGAGGCGAATGAGGAATGGCTGGATACAGCCATCGTCAACGCCACCGACAGCTGGTATCTCGCCCGTTCGGCAGGTGCGTTGCCGGATCATAATGCGCCGCTCTATTCGGTTCTGGTGCCAAACCCCACGCGTGATCGCCAGATGGCGTGCCTGATGGTTGGCAAGGACGCTGGTGGTTACGGTGATCTGGCCGATATGATGGGGCTGCCGAAAGGCGACTGGAAGGCCTGCGAGGCCTCTTATCCACAGACAGTATCCCATTGGAACGAGCTGCTGAAGCCGCATGTTGCAAAGGCCGGTGCCACGAAATTCGTGTCGCGCTACGAGCCGGTTCGCGATCCATTTCTGGATATCTATGCCACGATCCTGAAGGAATCCAAGGTTCTGGACCTGATTGCACGCAGCTTTACCGGCTATGCGCTGAAGGGCGAGGTCAAGCTGACGGCCCGCACCTGCGGCAGACCTGATGTCTACTGGTCAGCCGAGAAGCGGGAAATCACCTATTGCTATGAAATGGCGAGGTTCCATGGCGAACTGATAGCCGCTCATCTCGCAGCCGCGGGCAACGAAAAGGACAGCAATCCTGCTCAGGAAATTCCGACCGCCGTCAATCTGGGGCAGGAGCTGTAACCTGAGGGCCGCGCGTATCTCTTGTATCTGCGCCTTTGACAAGAATCGTGTCGCTGATGTGAAAACGGTGCCTGGAGAGACCCCACGCACCGTTTATCGTTTGCCGATCAATTGCGGCGGGAAATTTCCAGATACTCGCTATCTGTCAGAGGCTCTACCCATGCCTGATAGGTGCTGACGGGTGAAAAGCCCATCATCTGGTAAAGCTGCAGCGCGCGGGGGTGGTCCAGCGTGTTGGTGGAGACGATGACTTTCTTTGGATTATCCTGCCACGCGGAATAGAGCGCCTGTAGGAGGAACCATTTGCCAACGCCCGCACCAATCGCTTCTTCCATCAATCCGAAATAGGCGAGCTCGGTGACATCGGCGTCGAGTTTCTGGAGTTCGAAGAAGCCTGCTGGCGCACCGTTCATGTAGAGCACGGTCACGCAATTGGCTGGATCGCGCAGCGTTGCCGAAAGCTCTGCATCGCTCATGCGCATTCGCCTGTGCCAATGCCAGCGTTTTCCCACACGCCAGTAGAGGTAGCGGTAGAAATGCAGGGGGATATTCGTCGTGCGCATGATGGCGGTCTGGATGTTGACCGGCACCGGCAGGCTGACCTTCGGTGCGGATGTCATTTCCAGCTGTGTCACATGTGCCTTCAGCGGGCCATGGACCTGCGTCGGGATGGGCTCTGCCGGGCCGGTTACGACAGGCGTGTCGTCCTTGCTGCCCCATTCCGACCAGGATCCATCATAGAGCGCATTGTCCGTGTGCCCAAGCGATTCCAGTGCCAGCGTAATGACGGCAGCGGTTACGCCAGAGCCACAGCTGGTGACGACGGGCTGAGACAGATCGATGCCCGCTTCTGTAATCATCTTGCGGATTGTCGGCAGGTCCTTGAACTGGCCGTTCTCGGAAAAGGCCGTGGCAGGCAGATTGCGTGCACCCGGCATATGGCCTGAGCGCATTCCGGCGCGTGGCTCTGCCTCTTCGCCAGTGAAACGACCGGCGCCTCGGGCATCGGCAATCTGCTCTTCGCCGCTGTCAACGAGGGCGCGCATTGCCGAAAAGGAAACGACGCGCTTGGGCTTGAAATGCGGATCGAAAGTGGCGGGCTCTATGACGGGTGTACCAGTCTCCAGTGGCTTGCCTGCGGCCTTCCAGCCGTCCAGCCCACCATCCAGCACGTAAACCTGTTCTGCGCCCATGACGCGCAGCATCCACCACACGCGGGGCGCGGAGAAAAAGCCCGGACCATCGTAAACAACGATGGTGTCATGCTCGCCAATTCCGAGCTTTCCGACTTCATCGGCAAAAAACTGGGGTGAGGGCAGGGAGTGCGGCAGGCCGGTATCGTGGTCTGCGATGACATCCTGATCGAAGAACACTGCGCCGGGCAGATGACCGGCCAGATACTCTTCCTTGCCGTTGCGCTTGTGCGCCGGCAGATACCAGGAGGCATCGACCAGACGAAAATGCGGGGTGCCGAGCTGCTGCTCTACCCAATCCGCCGAAACGACGAAGCGGCTTTTATCCGTGCTCACGATAATTCTCCCACAATCAGGCGGATGCGTCGGGCTTTCCAAAGCGAATTCGGAAGCGACGGTTCTCCTTGCCCTTTTTTTCGATCTTGGCGATGTAGATCTCGCCGACTTCCTGCGTCTCGGACACATGAGTGCCGCCGCAGGGTTGGCTGTCAACTGCCGAATCCTCGCCGATACAGACAAGGCTTACGCGGCCCAGGCCAAGCGGCGGCCGGACATTCTTGGATTTGACGATATCAGGATTGGCGGCAAGTTCTTCGTCGGTGATCCATTTCAGAAAAACCGGGTGGTTCTGCTGAACGAGGTCCATCAGCTTTGAGGTAACCTCATCCTTGTCGATAGTCTCGGACATATCGAAGTCGACACGCGATTCGTCCTCCCCCACCGCAGCACCCGTAATGGGCCACGGGCAGACCACAGACAGGAGGTGACAGGCCGTATGCATACGCATCAGCCTGTAGCGGCGTTGCCAGTCTATATGGAGGGTCAGCTTTTCGCCAAGCTCTGGAGCGGCTTGTCCCTCGGTGGGGACATGAATGATGATGCTCTTATCCGCGCCGTGTTTCGTCAGTCCGATCTCTATCTTAGCGCCGTCGGCGCGTTCGAGGAAACCGGAATCTCCGGGCTGGCCGCCGGATGTGGCATAGAAACAGGTCTGATCCAGCTCTATGCCACCATCTTCGTGAACTGCCGTTACAACCGCTTCGCATGTGGACAGGTAGAAGTCGTCACGAAACAGGGCATTCACGGGCATTGACACTCACCTCAGGCAGTTTCGTAGGGCACCGAAATCTCCCGCTTCTCCGTGAGCCAGACTGGAAGGGGCAGCCCCTTGGACAGCAGGAAGGCAGGGTTGAAAAGCTTCGATTGATAACGGTTGCCATAGTCACAAAGAATGGTGGCGATTGTATGCCCCGGACCGAGGTCGCGGGCAAGCCTAATCGCACCGGCAACGTTAATTCCGGATGAACCGCCCAGCGACAGTCCTTCGTTCATGACGAGATCAAACACAATCGGCAGGGCCTCTGCATCTGGAATGCGATAGGCAAAATCCGGCTGGAAACCTTCCAGATTGGCCGTGATGCGGCCCTGTCCAATACCTTCCGTGATGGACGATCCCTCGGATTTCAGTGTGCCATTCTTGTAGAATTCATAGAGGGCAGCGCCTTCCGGGTCCGCCAGGCCAATCTTGATGTCCGAATTGAAGTCGCGCAAGCCATCCGCCACACCCGCAAGGGTGCCACCAGAACCGACCGCGCAGACAAAGCCATCCACCTTGCCATCGGTCTGATCCCAGATTTCCGGAGCGGTGGTTTCGATATGCGCCTGTCGGTTGGCGATATTGTCGAACTGGTTGGCCCAGATTGCTCCGTTCGGATCGGTGGCCGCAAGCTGCTTTGCCAGTCGGCCGGAAACCTTGACGTAATTGTTGGGGTTGGAATAGGGCGCTGCCGGCACTTCGATCAGCTGCGCACCAAGCAGCTTCAATGCGTCTTTCTTTTCCTGGCTCTGGGTTTCCGGAATGACGATGACGGTCTTGTAGCCCAGTGCATTTGCGACAAGAGACAGGCCGATACCGGTATTGCCGGCCGTGCCTTCCACGATGGTGCCGCCGGGGCGCAACTGGCCGCGGCGTTCGGCATCCCTGATAATATAGAGCGCGGCACGATCCTTGACGGACTGGCCGGGATTCATGAATTCGGCCTTGCCGAGAATTTCGCACCCGGTTGCCTCAGACGCTGCATTCAAGCGGATAAGCGGCGTGTTGCCAATGGCTGTGATCACAGAGCTATGAATGGTCATGATGGGGCCTTTTAATCTGTCGCGAAGATGATGCCGTTATCTCCTCGTCTACAGGCGTTGTGACAAGAAATTATCTTCCGGTGAATAGGGCTCTTGCGCAAAATCTTCCCGATAGCGCCGCTTATCCACCTTTCTTGATGTCCGAATAGGCGGCGAGCGCCCGTTTCCGAGCCGTATCGTGGTGAACAAGCGGCTGCGGGTAAGTCTTGCCAAGTTCCACCCCTGCTTTCTCCAACGCCGCCTTGGGCGCTTCGAACGGCTTGTGAATAAACTTCTTTTCCATCTTGGAAAGCTCGGGAACGAAGGTTTTGACGTATTCGCCTTCGGGGTCGAATTTCTCGCCCTGCAAAATAGGGTTGAAGATCCTGAAAAACGGCGACGCATCTGCGCCAGAGCCCGCGACCCACTGCCAATTGGCGGCATTGGAGGCGGGGTCGGCATCAACGAGCGTATCGCGGAACCACTCTTCGCCCTTGCGCCAATCGATCAGGAGATGCTTGATCAGGAAAGAGGCCGTGATCATCCGCACGCGATTGTGCATGACGCCATGTTTCCACAGCTGGCGCATACCGGCATCCACGATTGGATATCCCGTCTTGCCCTTCTTCCACGCGTCGAATTCGGCTCTGTCGGTCTGCCACTCGAAGGCATCGAAGGCGTCGTTCCAGTTTTTCTTATCCAGGTGCGGGAAGTGGAACAGCAGGTGATAACAGAATTCCCGCCAGGCTATCTCCTTGCGAAAGCGGCTGACGTCGTTTGAACTTACATGCCGTGAAAGGCCCTGCGTGGCAGCCCAAAGCTGGGCAGGCGATATTTCGCCCATGGTCAGATACGGCGACAGCATCGAGGTGGCGGGCTTTGCGGGAAAGTCGCGGCCTTCCTCGTAGCCTTTCAAGGCGCCATCCACGAAGTCTTTCAGCTTGTCCGCTGCCGCGGCCTCACCCGGCGTCCAGACCTTGTCAAAATCCTTGGCCCAGTTTGGTTTGGTGGGGAGCAGCTTCCAATCCGCTAGTTTCTCGGATTTTGGCCAATTGGATGGGGAGGGTATGGATTTTGGCGCGGGCAGGGGATCGTCCGGCTCCTTGCCGCCTTCGAGCGCCCGCCAGAATGGCGTGTAAACCCGGTAGGGCCCGCCGCTTTTCGTCTTGAGCTGCGAGGGTTCATGCAGGAGATATCCGGCGAAACTTTCGACTTCGAAACCATCGTCACGAAACGTCTTTTTGATCGTCTGGTCGGTTTCCATACCTGCGGGATCGTATCGGCGGTTCCAGAATATGCTGCTCGCTCCGGTCTCCTCGCAAAGCGATTTGAGAACCGACTCCGGCTTTCCCGAACGCAGGATCAGCCTGGATCCCGCCTTCTCCATCGCCTTCGACAATGTGTCGAGCGAGTGGTGCAGCCACCAGGTCTGTGCCGCTCCCAGAGGTCCATTTGTCGTGGCCTCGTCCTCGCGGATATAGACAGGCACCACGGTATCACCATGGTCGATTGCTGCCCGTAGCGCTCGATTGTCTGCAAGGCGTAAGTCCTTACGAAACCACACTAGAACGGAATTTTTCGTCTTCGTCATATGCCCCTCGGTTCACTGGACCTTGAATGATTGTTGAAGAGCTTTGTTCCGTCAAACAGTCTACAATCACGCCCTCTACGAACATGGTTTTCAAGGGGTAAATTATTATCTCTTGAAACCATTTGCACCGGAACCATATGTCGGGTCCGGCGTTAGAGGCGGGTTAATTGAGTATGGAAGTCCAATCAATGATGCTGAACGACGTCAAATGGGAAGCCCCCGTTATTATTTCCCTGGAAAATGGCGCACCCAGAACCTTCAACGGCGTTTACGAGGCTTTTGATTTTTTGCAGCATGAGTGGCCAAGCCGTTCTGGCAAGGTCTATGAGCAGGCGCTGAGGCTGTGCAGAGCCTCGCTTCTTGGAAGCGTGGCAGGCGAGATCGCCCGCATCGCCTTCATCGAGGCCAGCCGCGATGCGCACTGCCTTGTGGATACGCAGAAACTCGCCTCCTGAACCAGATTTACGGATTGATCGCAACGACAGCCACCCGCCATAAAAGCCGGGTGGCTTTTGCTTTTCGGGCATCCGCCACTCAATGATCTTGAAATGTGGCAGAGCACAAAAACCGACTTGCAGAATACTTAAGATAACCTTAAGAAAATCCCTTAAGAAACGTTCTAATTTTCGCCTATATCTGGTCAAATTCTCGCTGGATTGGCGGAATAGATCGACCCTCATCGGCGGCCAGCGCAAAATGAATGAGCGCTTTCCGCCGCTGTACTCTGAATATGCACACAACACTTCCGACGGGGCAGGGCCGATGTGTTTGCGTGCTTCTAAAGGGCGAGAATTTGAAAGTAACTGCGTTCGTTCTGGCTGCGTCACTTTTCGCAGCGTTCACTGCTCCTGCATCTGCTGGAATGCTCAATCAAGCTGAGCGGTATTCCGGCCTTCATGAGGGCAAAAACAACAAGACCTTGAAGGCAATCCTGGGTGTAAACCCACGCAAGACACCCTGGTGTGGCCATTTCCTCAGTGTCGTTGCAGAAAAATCAGGCCGCCAGCCACCTAAATCTTCTGGATTTGCAAAGTCCTGGACGTCATTCGGTTACGCTGTACCCACAAGTGGTGCTAAGCCCGGTGACGTTGTGGTGGTCAGAAGCGGCAGGAGTTATCATGCCGGCATACTGAAGAGCCTCAATAAAAATACCGCCCAGATTCTGGGCGGCAATCAGTCCGGTCGCGTTCAGGTGTCGAACTTCAGCAGGAAGTCCATCGTTTCTGTGCGCCGCTAGAACGTATGCGGTTAAGGCTGCTCTCGTGTGCCGGGAGCAGCATCGCGCTGATCGTCATCTTCGAGATCCGTGGCGACAATAAAGGCGTCCTCATGCTGTCGAGCGGCCTGACGACGCGCCCTCAGGTTCATATCGCCATCGGGGTCCACTTCTTCCGGATCGCCCTTGAGTTCGCGCTCAGTATGAAAATCAGCGACATCCTTGTCGTCAATGTCCAGCGCGTTTTTGTGCTTCTCGTCCATTGTAATTCTCCTTGGTATGAAGGAACAACGGGCGGGCACCCCTGAGGTTCCGCAAAAGGATTGTTGGTGCCCTCAGGAACCAACCTTGCTGATCATTTGTTTCTCCCACAATCAAACCTTAAGGAGGACGACATGGTTGATCGTGACGCAGAAATTCGCAGGAAGGCCTACGAGAAGTGGGAGCAGGAGGGCCGCCGCGAAGGCGACCACGAGCGCCACTGGAGCGAGGCCGAACAGGAAGTAGGCTTTACTGGAGAAGAAAAGTCTCCCGCAGCCCAGTCGATGAAAAATGAGCAGGCAGACGCTCACAACAACAGCAAGGACGAGGATCTGGAGGAGGGCCTGGAAGATAGCTTCCCAGCCAGCGACCCCATCTCGGCTACATCGACGACAACATCGGGCAGCGCGAATAATAACATGAACAGCAAGAGTTCTGCGCAGCGCCGCTAACGCCTGCACTTGCAGCTTAATGCGAAAACACAAGGCGTCATTCCAAGAATGGCGCCTTTTGTCATGCCGTCCGAAGCATCAGCATTAAGCAGACCATTTCGGCAAGGAATCCGTTGCGTGATCTCAAGGCCAGTTTTCATCGGTGGCAGTGAAGGTGAGTTGAGAGGCAGACGGGACCTCTGGAGCCGCGTTCTGCCGTCCTTGAAATCACCTACTGCGAAGATAGGCGCGAGAAAGCCCAGGTCCCGCCAACCACCCCTAGTTTAGCCAAGCTTCGCGAAACTCTCTCTGACGAATTTTCCATCAATCTGTCGATGTGCCTAAAATATCTGAATGGCAAAACGGTTCGGAAGCTTCTCCGCCAGAACAAAGGCCCGGCAGATTAATATGCCAGGCCTTTGCTTATGCTGATGTCTTTAAAGGGCAAGCGGCTTAAAATTCTTCCCAGTTCTGCACTGCGACCGCTGCCGATCCACCACCGCCGACAGCGCGGGCCAGTTTGTTGACCAGATTGCGTGCGGGCGAGGGAGCTGCGACGTGGCGTGCCGGGGAGGCGACGGCCATGGGCGCTGCACCTGCACGGCCCGTTCCGCTATTGCCGAGCTGGAAGCGACTGACGAGCTGGCGCAGCTTATCGGCTTCGTTGGCCAAGGTACTGCTGGCGGCTGTGGCCTGTTCTACCATGGCGGCGTTCTGCTGCGTGGTCTGGTCCATCTGGTTTACGGCGGTGTTGACCTCTGAGAGACCGACAGACTGTTCGCGGGCCGATGTCGAGATCGCGTCCAGCTGGCCGTTGATGGCGGCTACGTGGTCATCGATCACCTTCAGCGCCTCGCCGGTTGCCGTGACGAGTTTGACGCCACTTTCCACTTCGTCGGCAGACGTACGGATAAGATCCTTGATCTCCTTTGCCGCCTGCGCCGAGCGCTGTGCCAGTTCGCGCACTTCCTGGGCAACGACGGCAAAGCCCTTGCCGGCTTCACCCGCGCGGGCGGCTTCAACACCGGCATTCAACGCCAGGAGGTTGGTCTGGAATGCGATTTCGTCGATGACTCCGATGATGTTGGAAATCTGGTTGGACGAAGCCTCGATGCGCTGCATGGCGTTGACCGCATTGGCCACGACCTCACCCGACTGACGTGCCGACTTGTTGGCGTCGACCGCCATCTCGCGAGCTTCCTCGGTGCGATGTGTGGAATTCTTGACGTTGACCGTGATTTCGTCGAGCGCAGCTGCGGTTTCTTCCAGTGCTGCGGCCTGCTGCTCGGTACGCTTGGACAGGTCGTTGGCGCTGGCAGAGAGTTCCCGTGAGCCGCTATCGATGGCGCGGGTTGCATCAGCCACGGAAGACAGGGTTTCACGCAACTGGGCGACGGCGGCATTGAAGTTGCTGCGCAGGCCTTCGAAGTCGGCCGCAAATGGGCGGCTCAGCTCAAAGCCGAGGTTACCGCTGGCCAGATGCTGCAGACCTTCTGCAAGACCGGTGGTGGCTTCTGCCATGTCCGCGGCGCGCTGACGATCGGCTTCTGCCACACGGGCGCGTTCCGCTTCCGACATGTTGCGTTCGCTGGCCGCCTGTGTCTCCAGCTCGCGAGCCTTGAGGCCGGTATCCTTGAACACCTGCACGGCCTTGGCCATGGTGCCCACTTCATCGCGACGTTCCGTGCCTTCTACCTCGGCGGAAAGATTGCCCCCGGCAAGAATGCCCATTGTCGATGCCAACTGGCGAATGGGGCTTGATACTGAGGAGCGAATGACGAATGTTCCAAAGGCCAGCACGATGCCCATTCCAAGAACAATACCAGCCAGCGACGACATGACGATCGATTCTGTTTGAGACGTCAGTTCCACGCTTTGGACGTCGGTCAGCTTGATAATGCGAGCTGTGTTCTCCGTCATCATTGCAGATACGCGCGCAATTTCTGGCTGACACTTCTCAAAGAACTTCTGTTGAAGTTGCTTGTTTTCTTCTGGGTCAGTCGTTGCCATGCCTGCTGCGACCAAACCACTGCACACCGTGTCAGCAACACGCAGACCTTCGTTCTTGGCCTCCACCAGCAACTTGTCGGCAGGTAAGGCCTTCGCTGCCACGTCCATCTGCTCGATGAAGCGTGCGCGAGAAGCATCAAATTCGGCCTTGGACTTATTTAAGGCAGCCTGATCGGTTGCCATAAGCACCTCGCCAACAGAGCCGCGCATTGACTGAAAGCTACGATTTGCTCGAGAAGATGCAATCGCGGCATTAACTTCCTCTTCCAGAAGGCCACTGTAAGAATCGTCAATATTTTTCATTTTATTTGAAGTATAAATTGCAACACCTATGCAAAATACTGTGCTAAGTGCCATGATTATCATAAATTTAGTTAATATTGGCAGGTTTTTCACTTTTTGTCCCCTAGGGTTTTCCTATAAATGGGTGGATGCGCAATTGATTTAACTGCGAAAATCTGACCATTTTTTATTAAGTAAATTGCAAATACTATATTAATTAAATTTGCGAATAGTTGTATTTTATTGCGGAATGAATTGTTAATTTATAGGTTTGTCGTTTAGTCATTCGTCAATTTTTCAGTACAGCTGACCGCAAATTTCGCACTTTTCAGTTTTGGACTTTGTCAAAAGTCAAATACCGGACCTTCCATCGCCGATTTGCTGGATTGTCGGGGTTCATTCTTTTTATACATTTGCATGAAGGGAAGCCGACGCCAGATTTCGCCGGGATCTCAGCATCCAGATAAGTAAGGACAGTCGAATCGAAGCTTAAACCGTATGGCGGTGAGCCTCATTGTGCCGGTGCTGTCTTGGAAGGAGAAGACAGAGAACGCTATTGTTCAGGAATCACTGACAACAGTGGTTGAGGCAGCAAAACGGTCTCAGCCGATCAGTGTGGGGATGTTATGTAAAGTATGTTTGCTGATTTTGCAGCGTACCACTTGACCATATTGGTAGAAGTGGCTCCCCGGGCCGGATTCGAACCGGCGACCTGTCGATTAACAGTCGAATGCTCTACCGCTGAGCTACCAGGGAACGTGCGCTGCTTGGCGCGGTGTGAGCGGGGTAATACAAATGCTTTTCCCTTTTGCCAAGCGGTTTTTTTAAAAAAAATGCATCAGTCTTGTTTTATCCACCGAAGTCCCCACGTTTCTGGGAATGTTGACCTCAAAAAAAATTCACATCGTCTTCTTTAGCGGGGGTGTTTTGCGATGACTTTTGGCATTCACCCGAAAACCGGGCGGCTTCATTTGGGAAAATGGAGTGTTGCGATGCCGCGTTCGCGAGTCGGGCGCATCATTATCGGCGTTTTGCTGATCGTCGGCGGTGTGCTCGGATTTCTTCCGATCCTCGGCTTCTGGATGGTGCCGCTCGGCCTCCTCGTCCTGTCACAGGATTTGCCGTTTGTAAGGCGCCAGAGGCGGCGCCTTACGGTGTGGTGGGCAACCAGGCGGCGCGACAGGCAAGCGCGCCGTGGAGGCACTACGCGCCCGTGAGAGAGTTGCTGAGGCCTTGTCCTGCCCAGAAGGCACCATAAGCCAGAATGGCGAAGTAGATTGTCGTGAGGACAAGGAACAGATAGCCGCCAAGAACGGTCGCGCCGTCGCGCTGGATCATCCCTGCGGAAAACAGCAGAATGGCAACGCCGGGCAGGGTGTTGGAGAAGGGCACAAAACCGAGCGGCATCATCAAGAGCACGCCTGCCGTCATGATCGCAAGGCCGTTGACCCGCGCCATAACAGTCCCTGTTGTCAGGCCGGGCAGGCGAGGGCGCATATATCGATCCAGCTTCGAGACGATGTTGACGCCCTTCTCAAGCGCCGGCACCAGACGGGCGGTTTCCATTTCCTTGTCCAGAATGCGTTTGGGAAGCCACGGAAGACGGTTGAGCGTGATTGCAAGACTGATCATGACGATCGCTGCACCGAACACAGTGCTAACACCCGGTATGGAAACGGGGATGAGAAACGGCAGGCAGGCAATGGCGCACATCAGCAGCAAGCCCTGCTCGCCGATTGCTTCCATCAAATCCCGCAGTGTGATCGTTTTTCCACTCAGGTTTCCGATCAATCTCTGCAATACCGTGCTGAGACTTTCAGACGTGTCCGTAAAGGTGAAGTTTTGCGTCATTACTTATCCTGAGGCTATTTTTCCTGCCGGATAGATAGCATCGTCGATATGTCATGCCTATGGCAAACCAACCCGCTTCACACCATCGTCGGGCCTCGATGCCTGCTGGGATGGCGCGACAGTCTAGTGCGAGACCCAGGAATTATATGCGCCGATGGCCAGAACCGCCAGAAGAATGCCGATGATGAACGGGTTGATAGAAGTAACGAAGCCGACATAGTCCATAACTATTTCCTCCTCCATGCGTCCCGCTCAAATTATAGTTCAGATTGACCTCCGCTGCCAGTAAAAATGGATTTTTTTCCGTGGTGCAACATATGGTTTACTGTTGCCCCCGGGTTTGCGGGGGCTTAATTCTGCTGCAATGCAAAATAATGGTCGATGTTAGATGATTTACTGCTCCGCAGCATTTGCCACCGGGCATGACGGCGGCTAGAACGGCCGTGTGTAAGAGGTGCGCGATGCTCAAAGGATTATATGCTTGGACGATGGCGCTTGCCGCGCGAAAGACAGCTGTATGGTGGCTCGCCATCGTTGCTTTCGTGGAAAGCTCCATCTTCGTCGTTCCCGCCGATGTCCTCTTCATTCCCATGGTGTTGGCAAAGCCACGGCGTGCGATGTTCTATGCGGCAGTTGCGACGATCGCATCCGTATTAGGGGGCATCGGTGGCTGGTATCTGGGGCACTACGCCTTTGAAAGCATAGCGCGGCCTGTGCTGGAGTTCTATGGGAAGCTGGAAAGCTTTGAGCACATGAAGGCATCGGTCGATTATGAAACGATCTTGCTGCTTCTGGTCACATCGGGCCTTGCGCATCTTCCACCAATCAAGGTCGTGACCATTCTTTCCGGTGCCGCCAATATCAGCCTTGGCCTGTTCATCCTGTCTGCCGTTGTCACACGCGCCGCCCGCTTCTTCATTCTGGCTGGGCTGTTGCAGCGATATGGCGAGTCGATCAGGCACTTCATTGAAAAGCGCCTTGCGGTTATTACCGCGGTGGGCGCAGGGGCCTTGATTGCGGTCTATGCCGTCTATGTCTTTGCCCGGTGACACCTATTGCGCCCATGGCCTGACCGCCGGATGCAAAGGGTTTCCGTGTTCAGCTTGCTGTCAGAAATGATGGCCATCGTCCTGTTGAACAACAGGAAAGATGAATATGCGCATTCTTTTGGTCCGTGGCTTTGCGATTGCTTTGGCTCTACCTGCAATCTTTTTCACCTATTTCGGATTGCTGCTGGTTTCGGGAAATTTCCACGAAGTCATCCCCGGGCAGGTTTACCGCTCAAGCCAGTTGAGCGACAGCCAACTGGCGCAGTATGTCAAAGCAAACGGCATAAAGACGATCATCAATCTCCGTGGTGAGAACGAAAGATCGTCTTGGTACAGGCACGAAACACAGACCGCTGAAAAACTGGGTGTGCAGCACATCGACTTTGGAATGTCTGCCCGCAAGCAGCTTGCGCTGGCCCGCATGACGCAGCTGGCGCAGATCATGCGTGACGCGCCAAAGCCTATCCTCATCCACTGTAAGTCCGGTGCCGACCGCACAGGCCTCGCATCCGCTATCTATGTCAGCCGTGTGGCCGGTCTGGATGAGGAAACGGCGGAACAGCAGCTCTCAATTCGCTATGGCCATCTCGGCATACCTTACCTGTCGTCCGCCTATGCCATGGATAGAAGCTGGGAAGAGCTCGAGCACGTGCAAACGCTCACATCAATGACCGACGTGCCAAAGGATATGATTTGAGGGTTGAAGAGGCTGCGGCCTGATTCTTCAGGCGAACGAGGTATGGGGGATACCTCGGAGGAAATGGTCGGAGCGGCGGGATTCGAACCCACGACCCCTTGACCCCCAGTCAAGTGCGCTACCGGGCTGCGCTACGCTCCGACACAGGACAGGCGTTTATATAGATGGTCGTTCTTGCGCAAGCGGAAAATCGCAGTCGCCTGAAAAACAGCTGAAGAAACCTCTGTGCGGATGACCGGTTGCTGGTCTCGCAGAAGGTAAAACTGATCACGCAAAATGCAGTGTGGATAATTTTTACTCAAAACGGCTGCCACGATCTTGCCGTAATTCAATTTCCGTGGTTCTCTGTCAATGCCCTGACTGGAAGGGGTAAACGGTTGAGACCCGCCATATGCTGGGTGGGACAGCGGCGGGTCTCCCATTTCATCTCTCAGATCAAAATGATTACGGCCAGGTGAAGTAGTAGAATTTGCTGCCCACCGCGCCGAAATAGGCCTGCTCGCCTGAGATCAGGTCGACGTAGTTGCCGTCCTCGTCTTTCGAATAAGCGTTATCGGCCTCGCGCTTGACTCGCGACTTGAGAAACTGGCTCCAACCAACCGCGCTTATCTGTTCGCTGCTGACCTCGGTGTCGCGGTCGCCTGCTTTCACAACGACGCCTTCAACGGGATCGAACACCTTGAGTGTGCTGGATGCGAAGGCCTGCAGCATGGCGCAGCCACGGCTGAAATTCATCCGATCGCACGATAGATCCGCAAGCCACAATTTGAGTTCCCTCATAAAGCTGGCAGATGTGACCTTTGGCGACAGATCGAGGGTCTCTGCCTGTTCGCTCAGGGATATGCGGCCTGCTTTGCGCATTGTCTCGACCTCGGGGGTAGGGATACAGCGAGCCAATAAGGATGGGTCGATCGTTGAGTGCTGGGGGAGCGATGCGCTGACCGCTTCCTGTTTGCTGATGGCCTTAAGCGCCAGCTCCGTGGAGAAGAGCTGTACGTGTGAACCGAGCCCAGAAACCATGTTTGACTAAATCCTGTCTGCGGCCTGTCGCACGTCATCTGCGCCAAGCCATCACTTCATGCGAAGCGATCATTTTCTGATCTCTTCTCATGAAAAGACCGGTTTTGCCCGTCACGAAACTGGCACAAACCGGTCTAGATTTCTCAACCTGCGCGAAGCTGGATTCTATCAATTCTCCTGGACGGAAACGCCGTTTGGACCGATATTCATTTCGATGCCCTTGGGCTTGCTTTCCTCATGCCAGACATAGGCGCCAAGGCCGATGACTGCGACGACCAGCGCGCCGATAACGAGATAAAGATTATTTGTCCGTGTCATATGGATTCCCCTGCGGTCATAAATGCGCAGCTAAACGGATGAAATCAAAAGAGGTTCCAGTCGCCTAGTAAGCATTTTCCGATTTCAGCAATCGGATCGGCGTGAGAATCAGTATCTTGAGGTCCAGCAGCAGTGACCAATTCTCTATGTAGTAGAGATCATGCGCCGTTCGGTTCTTGATCTTGTCATCATGGTCGATTTCGCCGCGCCAGCCGTTGATCTGGGCCCAGCCCGTTACACCGGGCTTGACCTTATGACGTGCAAAATAGTGCTCGACGACCTCGGTATATTTCAGATCGCCCGTCTGCGCGTGGATCGCGTGAGGGCGCGGTCCAACGAGCGAGAGATCGCCCGCAAGAACGTTGAAAAGCTGGGGCAGTTCATCGATCGAGGATTTGCGAAGAAAGCGGCCTACGGGCGTGACGCGCGGATCGTTTTTCGTCACCGCCATCTTGGCCGTCGGGTCGCTCATTTCCACATACATGGAACGGAACTTCCAGATGTTGATCGTTTCGTTGTTGAAGCCGTGGCGCTTCTGCTTGAACAGAACGGGACCCTTGGAGGTCGATTTTACAGCAACCGCTGCTGCCAGCATGATGGGCCACAGAAGCGCGATGCAGATGATGCTGAACACGATATCGAAAGTGCGCTTGGCCACGAAGTCCCAGTCCCGTATGGGTTTATCCATGACATCGAGCATGGGTACGCTGCCGATATGGGAATAGGAGCGGGGTCTGAAGCGCAGTTTGTTGGCGTGGGCGGCGATGCGGATGTCGACCGGCAAGACCCACAATTGGCGAATCAACTCCAGTATGCGTGCCTCCGCACTCATAGGGATGGAGATGATCAGCATGTCGAGCTTCGTCAGCCGTGCAAATTCCACGAGTTCGGCGAATGTGCCGAGTTTGGGATAACCGGCAACAACATCCGGCGAGCGCGCGCTTTTGCGGTCGTCAAAAATTCCGCAGATGCGGATATCGTTGTCATGATGCTCAAGGGAGCGGATCAGTTCTTTGGCGGACTGGCCTCCGCCGACGATGACGGCGCGCCGCTCCATCACGCCGTTTCGGCCCCAATGTCTTATCATGAGGCCGACGATGATTCTTTCGATGAAAAGGAAGACCGCGCTTGCGCCATACCAGATACCAAAGGTCTTCCAGGACAAAATGCCAACGGGCAGGAGGGTGGTCAGCAGGCAGGTAAGCGCGAAGGATGCCAGCAATGCTCCCTGCACACGTGCCATCGTCTGCAGTGCGCGACGAAGGTTCGGTAGCTGGTAGGCATCCGTTAGCTGCAGCATCGTTGCGCAGATGACCGCATTGCAGATGCACATTCCGATCAGCGCCAGCTTCGACGTGATCGCGTCTGGGACCTCAATCGCGTTGACGACGATGCCCATGACGGCCAACACGGCGAACTCAAGAAGGCGCAGTTGGCCGATGACGATGTTGGGTGAATGGCTTGTTGCGCGGAGCTGATTGGCGACCTGGCGAGCGAGTGGATTGAGCGTCACGGGTTGCGGCGTCTGATCTTCGCGTTCAGAAGTTGAGCGAGAGAGTTTCTTGCGCAAGCTGTTCAGATCTATCGGATCACTGCCCCCTCCAGCCTTACTCATCTATGACTTTCCGCGTAATCAATTTCGGCGCGATGATGGATACGTGTGTCGGGTTTGACATCAACTGTTCCATAGCCGCACACTATAGCAGCAAATGGTGAATGAACATTACCAATGACGCAAGTTCACGCGCTTCTCTCTGTGGCACTGAGGCACGAACAAGGGGCGGGATACGCAATACCTTTTTTCCCGCAACGGTGAGCCGAACGACACTGGGTGGCAGTGCCGCTTCGGCCGCAAACTTTGAGACCCGATTCTATTCGGAGGGCGTGGCGGCGAAGCGCCTTAAAGCCGTTCAGAAGAACCGCTCCCGCACATAGATCGTATCGCCCGCAATAACGGGCGCTGAGATGATGACCCTGCCCGTGAGGACATTCGCGTTGATCTTGCGCGTAATATCGATGTCGCGCTGGTTGGCGCGGGCCGTGAACCCACCGGCGACAGCGATGGCATTCTGTGCCGTCATGCCGGGGACGTAGGAATATTGCCCTGGACGACCGACTTCGCCCATGACGAAAACCGGGCGGTAGCGATCGATCTCGATCGTGACATCCGGGTTTTTGAGGAAACCCTGACGTAGCTTCTGCGCAATAGCCGATTCGAGCTGGGAGACCGTCTTGGCCCTGGCCGGAACCTGCCCGACGAGCGGGAACGCGACATAGCCTGCCTGATCGATCGTATAGGTATTTGTCAGCGCCGCCTGATCGAAAACGGTAACGCGCAAGCGGTCACCACTATCGAGTCGATAGGGTTGAAGGGCTGCCTCGTTGAAGGCGCGTGGTGCGGGCTTGTACGCCGAGCAGCCGCAGAGCGTCGCCGTAAGGGCGACGAGAAATGCGGACATCAGGCGTGGGGCAGCGAAGGTCATCCGCAATCATGCTCCAAAATCATTCATGAGCCAGTTATCGGCCTGTATGGTTAATGGCCAGTAAAGATCGCAGGTTTCCATTCCGCTCGAATGTCTTTTTCGCATTCCCCCATCAGCAGCTTAACGCTTGCGTTACCGCCAGCCCGTAAGGTCCCGGGCAAGCAGACGAGCTGCCTACAGGAAAGCAGAGAAAACGCCGTGCAGAGAGATGCATCCCATACTGACGACTTGAGTGAAACGCCACAGGAGCGTTTCGTTCTTCCCGTGCATGGGGTGGCGGACTTCCTCTCTATGCGAGGCGCAAAGTCGACCGTTCTCGTCTTGTCGCCAACTGGTGACGATGGGTCCACGGCCAGCGTCATGCTCGCGCGGTCCATGGCGGAGCTCGGGCGCAGCGTGGTGCTGGTCGATATGACGGTATCGGGATGCCCGACACGGCTGATGGCGGCAGAGCCCGACCTGCCAGGAATGGCGGACCTTTTGTTCGGCGAAACGGCGTTCGGCGAAACCATCCATCATGATCGCCTGTCAAACGCCCATGTCGTCCCTCAGGGCCTGTCCACGGTGCTGCCTTCCGGCAAGATCACCGAGCGGCTGATGATGATTGTCGGTGCTCTCTCTGATACCTATGACACGGTGCTGCTGGAATTTGGGTCTGCCGATATTTCGGGCGTTCTCCGCCTGATGAAATATGTGGACGCTGAAATTGTTCTGTCTCTGCCTGTCGCCGACGACGAGCGGGCTGACGAGGCGCTTCTGGAACTCGCCAGCTTCGGCTACAACGACATCATGACCATGAGCGAACAGTCGTCTCGCGAGCGTTCTGCCGCTTGACGCTCACTTGCTGCGCTTGGGGCCAGCCATCCACTTTATGATGAGCATGGCTGGTAAAATCCAGAGCAAGCCTGAAAAAACGAAATATGCCAGATGCACCCACCAGGGCTGCGTCGCCAGCGTGGCCGACGCGAATGTGGTGGCGATCAGCGCGTAGAGCACCACCAGGCCGATGATGACAATGGTGCCGATGAATGATTTCAGGCGCGTGGGCATACCGTTTCCCGTCTTCTTGATCCGGGTGTCAGTATACAGGCGCGACCCAATGCCGCAAATCTTTATGGCAGGTGGAGGTGGGCCCGGGGCTTGTTTTGCACGATGCGTTGTTGCAAACCAACGCAAAGACTTGTGGAGTGTCAAGAATGCAGGCGAACACGGCGGCGAATGTCGAAACCTCTGTGAAGCAGCGTCGTGAAACGCAGGAGAAGAATCGCCGCCTTCTGCGCGCGTGGCTGCGGGTCGTGCTCTTTACGCTGTTCTGTCTCGTGCTTGTGGGCGGCGCCACGCGGCTGACTGAATCCGGCCTTTCGATTACCGAATGGAAGCCCATCCATGGTGCAATTCCGCCGCTTTCCGTTGCCGAGTGGCAGGAAGAATTCGATCTTTACAAGCGCATTCCGCAATATCAGGAAATCAACAAGGGCATGTCCCTTGATGAGTTCAAGACGATATTCTGGTGGGAATGGGCGCATCGGTTTCTGGCGCGCGCCATCGGCCTGATATTCGCCCTTCCTCTGGCCTATTTCTGGCTGACGGGCCGGGTTGAGAAGCGCCTGAAACCTGCGTTTATCGGTTTGCTGGCACTTGGCGGGTTTCAGGGCTTTGTGGGCTGGTGGATGGTGTCGTCCGGGCTGGTCAATCGCACGGATGTCTCTCAATATCGTCTTGCCACTCACCTGACGATCGCCTGTCTGATCTTTGCCGGTTGCATGTGGATATTGCGCGGGCTTTCCATGCATTCGGCGCAGGCGGCCAACGTACAGAAGGGCAGGGGCTTTGCCGCGCTCCTGGCTTGCCTCTGTCTTTTCCAGATCTATCTCGGCGCTCTGGTGGCGGGGCTGAATGCCGGGCTTTCCTACAATACCTGGCCGCTGATGGATGGCTCGCTCATACCTGGTGATCTTTTTCTCCAGCAGCCATGGTGGATCAATCTGTTTGAAAATCCAAAGACCGTGCAATTCGTGCACCGGTTGGGTGCCTATGTGCTTCTGGCCGTCAGCTTGTGGAACATGATCAGCCTGGCGCGGGCTGTGCCTGGAACGCCACACGCGCGCCGCTCCGTCCTGCTTTTTCTGCTCATCTGTCTTCAGGCTGCGCTCGGCATCACCACTCTGCTTATGCATGTGGATATTCATGTCGCGCTCGCCCATCAGGGCATGGCCCTTCTCGTCCTCGCCTTTTCCATCGCTCATTGGCGCGGCTTCCTCGGCGAATACCCTTTCTCGGAACCTGCTGCCGAGCGGCGGTGAGGCCCAGTGCTATCAGTCCTTGAAACGGACATGAAAAAAGGCGACGGAAATAACCGTCGCCTTTTTTGTAATGGATATGCGGATGTTTCAGGTCATGCCGAAAGCATGAGTTCCATGTTCTGGACCGCCGCGCCGGAGGCGCCCTTGCCGAGATTGTCGAGAACGGCGACGAGATTGACATGCTCGCCATTGCCGAACACGTAAAGCTTCATCGTGTCCTGATTGGCCAGTTCCTCTGCATCGATGCGGGAAAGAGACTGGCTTTCAGCAAGCGGAACCACATTGACGATATTCTGCCCGGCATAATGCTCGACAAGTGCGGCGTGGATCGTCTCGACTGTTGCGCCGTCCTTGAGATTTTCAATGAAGAGCGGCACCTGAACGATCATGCCTTGCGGGAAGCGACCGACGGAAGGTGAAAACAGCGGTGAGCGATCAAGCTGGCCGTGGATCTTCATTTCCGGAACGTGCTTGTGTTTCAAGGTCAGGCCATAGAGAAAATTGTTGGCGCTGATCGCGTCTTCGCGGCTTGGGTCTTCCATCTGCGCAATCATTTGCTTGCCGCCGCCGGTATAGCCGGAAACCGCATTCACACTCACGGGGTAGCCATCCGGCAGAATGCCGGACACGCGCAAGGGGCGGATGAGGCCGATGGCACCGGTGGGATAGCATCCGGGATTGGCGACAAAACGGGCTGAACGCACTTTCTCTGCCTGTGCCTTGTCCATTTCAGCAAAGCCATAGGCCCACTCCTGATGCGTCCGATAGGCTGTGGACGTATCGATGATGCGAACCTTGTTGTTGCCCTCCACCATGGACACGGCCTCGCGCGATGCGTCGTCCGGCAGGCACAGAATGGAGATGTCAGCACCGTTCAACATATCTTCCCGCATGGCGGTATTGCGCCGCTCTGCCTCGGGAATGGACAGCAGCTCGATATCGCGGCGGTCGGCAAGGCGTGTGCGAATTTGCAAGCCAGTCGTGCCGTGTTCGCCATCGATGAAGATTTTTGCTGTCATGTCCTTGTCCTGATTTTGAAGAGATTGGGGAAACGTCGGTGTCGGATCAACAGGTCGCCTGCTGCGCGTCAGCCGCCTTGGCAAGCCGTTCTGCCCGCAGGCCAAGCATATACATCGCAACCGTCGCTCCGGCAATGGCGGTAATATCCGCGTGGTCGTAAGCGGGTGCCACCTCAACCACATCAGCGCCTCTCAGATCGAGACGTTGCAGACCGCGCAAAATGGAAAGCACCTTTGCGCTGGTCGGACCGCCCGCAACGGGCGTGCCGGTGCCGGGCGCGAAAGCGGGGTCGAGGCAATCGATATCGAATGTGAGGTAGGCCGGACGTCCGCCGGTGCGCCTGATGATCAGCGCAGAAATATCGGCTGCCCGCATGTCTTCCAACTCATAGCCATGAAGAATCTGGATTCCGCAATCGTCTGGCGCATGTGTCCGGATGCCGATCTGAATGGATCGATCGGGATCGATAAGCCCCTCCCGGACAGCGCGCGCCACGAATGAGCCGTGGTCAATCCGTCTGCCGTCATCGAACCATGTGTCCTGATGTGCATCGAACTGGACGAGTGCAAGAGGACCGTGTTTGGCAGCGTGAGCCTTGAGCAGAGGCCATGTGATAAAGTGATCCCCGCCAAGGGTCAGCAGGAAATCTGCCGCTGAGAGGATGGCGCCTGCCTCTTTCTCGATCGTTTCAGGCGTCTGCCAATGGTTGCCATAATCCAGAAGGCAATCGCCGTAGTCGATGGTCGGCATGTCGGCGAAGAGATCCCGATTGAAGGGATATTGCGGATCATTGTCGAAAATGGCCGAAGCGCGCCGTATGGCCTGAGGACCGAACCGGGCACCGGGCCTGTTGGAGGTGGCCGCATCGAAAGGGATGCCCCAGACCACGGTCGAAGCGCCGCTCAGCTCCTTGGTCAAGCGCCGCCGCATGAAGGAGAGTGCACCGGCATAGGTCGGGTCGCTGGCGGCAGAGGTGAGGGAAGCGCCGGTAAAAGCATGGTCTATGGATGTTGACGGCATGAAATCCTCCCCGGTTGCGACAACGCGCACACGACCTGCATACCCCAAATAATGCCTGATTTGAATGATCAACGCCGTGGACAAGCTAATCTGCCGCGCTTTACGGGCAAACAGGCTTGCGATAAACCGTTACCATTGGTTGTGCTTTTGGTTTTTTATTATGAATTATCGGCCTGAAATTGACGGATTGCGTGCCGTCGCTGTCCTTGCTGTCATCCTCTCCCATGCAAATTTTACCGCATTCGGCGGAGGATTTATCGGGGTCGATGTCTTCTTCGTCCTCAGTGGATATCTCATCACCAGCATCATTCTGGAGGAGTATTCTCGCGGCGATTTTTCTCTTGCGCGATTTTATCAGCGGCGGGCCAAGCGCATTCTGCCCGCCCTGTTTTTCGTTCTGGCCTGTTCGGCGGCAGTGGCCTGGTTCTGGCTTTTGCCGGGCGCATATGAAGACTTTTCAAAAAGCCTGATGCTGACGGCGCTTTCCGTTTCAAATTTCTACTTTCTGAAAAAGACCGACTATTTTGCTGCCGACGCGGCCGAGGTGCCGCTTCTGCACACATGGAGCCTTGGCGTCGAAGAGCAGTTTTACCTTCTGTTTCCGCTGCTCTTTCTGTTCAGGCTGCGGATACGCACGATCTTCGCCTTTGTCGCGGCTCTGGCCGTCGCCAGCCTGATTGCCAGTGAAATAGGCGCTTGGCGGTTTCCCTCCGCCAATTACTATCTTTTGCCGACAAGGGCCTGGGAGATACTGGCGGGCTCTCTCTGTGCCTTCTATCTGCAGGGCAGGGCACGGCCGAAGAATGGTTATCTTGCGGCCCTGGGGCTCGTCTGCATAGCCTGCGCGATATTTCTCTTCGAACCCTCCACGCGCGTTCCCTCTCTTGCTGCGCTTCTGCCCGTTGGTGGGACGATGCTGCTCATCCTCTGTTCCCATGAGAAGGACGTGGCAGGACGGCTTCTCTCCCTGTCACCTTTGGTCTGGATCGGCCGCGTCAGCTTCAGCGCATATCTCTGGCACCAACCGGTTTTTGCTTTCTCGAGAATCAGAAGCCTGGAGCCACCAACGCCTGTGATGATGCTGGGCTTGACCGCTCTAGTGCTTGTTCTTGCCGCGCTAAGCTGGCGCTTTGTCGAGCAGCCTTTCCGGCGCGCGCAACCTGGCGGGCGAAAGATATTTACGACGGTTGCGGCGGGCCTTGTCGCATTTGTCGGTTTCGGTGTCTGGGGTGCGCAGGATGGTTTGCCGTTCAGAGTGGACCCAAAGGTGGACAGTTTCATGGATGCCGCGACGTGGAGCGGCAAATGCCTGTTCCAGATTCGTGATGGATTACCCTCGCTTCCCGATAAAAAATGCTCTTTCAACACGGAGAGTGCGCAAAAGACCTATGCAGTCTGGGGCGACTCTATTTCTGCTGCCATTTCACCGGCACTGGTTGATAAATTGCGGGAGCGGAACGTTGGATTGATTCAGCTGACCCACGGCCATTGCGCCCCCATTGTCGATGTCTGGAATGCCCAGAACGATCAAGCGGTCAATTGCAGCGAGTTTAACCGGCGCGCCATGGACTACCTGTTGGCAAGCAAGGTCGATGTCGTCGTCATGGCGGCCTCTTGGGTCAATTTTTTCGGATCCGGTTATATGTCCGTGGATGGAAAGCCAATGCGGGAACCGGAGCTGACCGTTCCGGTGCTGGCCGATAATCTGAGGGAAACCATGGAAAAGCTTGAACAGGCTGGCAAGCGTGTCGTGCTTGTCTATCCCACGCCACGCTTCAAGAAATCCGTTGCGGAAGTCATGGCGGCAAACATCATCAAGGGCGATGACACGCCGGATTTCGCTTATCCCGTCTCTCGCTTCAAGGCAGAGACAGCACGCGCATACGCGGTTCTCGATACAGCTGCCGATACCAAGATCGAAAAGGTTCTGCCGGAATCACTGTTTTGCGAAGCAGGCGGTGCCGCGTCCTGCTACTTCGGGCGCGATGGCGTGGCTTTCATCGCAGACAAGAGCCACTACACACGCAAAGGCGCCGAACTCGTGGTGGATCGCATTCTGGATGAAATCGAGGACGATCGACCCGCTGAGGGCAGCGCTTCGCTCAGCCCTTGAGACATTTGCCTCATTCCATCTTCGGCCCGTAACGGCCTGGCACAAACAAAAAGGCGGAGCCGAAGCCCCGCCTTTTCGAACATCGTATCGATGAAGCGATTAACGCTTGGAGAACTGGAAGGAACGGCGAGCCTTGGCCTTACCGTACTTCTTACGTTCAACAACACGGCTGTCGCGAGTCAGGAAGCCGCCCTTCTTCAACACGCCACGAAGGCCTGGTTCGAAGTAGGTGAGAGCCTTGGAAAGACCGTGACGAACGGCACCAGCCTGACCGGAGAGGCCACCGCCAGCAACAGTCGCGATGATGTCGAACTGACCAGCGCGAGCAGCTGCAACGAGCGGCTGCTGCAGGATCATCTGAAGAACCGGACGTGCGAAATACGCAGAGAAGTCACGGCCATTGATGATGATCTTGCCAGAACCAGCCTTGACCCATACGCGGGCGACGGCGTTCTTGCGCTTGCCGGTCGCGTAGGAACGGCCGAGAGTGTCAACCTTGCGGACGTGTACGGGAGCCGAAGCTTCCGATGCCGGGGCGAGGTCTTTCAGAGAGGAAAGATCGGCCATTATCAGGCGCTCCTTGTGTTCTTGCTGTTCAGCTGTGCCACTTCGAGAACGACTGGCTGCTGTGCTTCATGCGGATGGTTGGAACCGGCGTAAACGCGGAGGTTCTTCATCTGGCGACGGCCAAGAGGACCACGCGGAATCATACGCTCGATAGCCTTCTCGAGAACGCGCTCCGGGAAGCGGCCTTCGATGATCTGGCGAACTGTACGTTCCTTGATGCCACCTGGGTAACCGGTGTGCCAGTAGTACTTCTTGTCGGAGTACTTCTTGCCGGTGAAAACGCACTTTTCAGCATTGATGATGATGACGTTGTCGCCGTCGTCAACGTGAGGTGTGTAGGTTGCCTTGTGCTTGCCGCGCAGGCGGGTTGCAACGATGGTGGCGAGACGACCAACAACGAGGCCTTCGGCGTCGATGATGACCCACTTCTTCTCCACCTCAGCAGGCTTCTGAACGAAAGTAGACATTCTTTTCACTTTCTTTTGGACCCGTCACACTCAAACGAAGTATGCGGGCGTTTCTTGTTGCTTGAGGCTTGGCGCATGCGCGAAAGCCGGAATGACCGTATTTCCGGGGAAATTCTGTCTGGCGTGCTTATATTCCGGGAGTGAAATGCCGTCAACGGCCTGAAAAGTTGAGGCCGTAAAAATAATCGTTTAAAAACATATGCTTACATGTGTGGTTTTATAATACCACACGAAATTGCGTGAGATTCAGCCAAGCCGCATCACAAGAACACCCATCGCGATGACGGCTGCCGCGACATATCGCCAATGGCTCGCGCTTTCCTTGAGGATGAAAACCGAGATGGCTACGGCAAAAAGAATGGATGTTTCCCTCAGTGCCGCGACGACGGCGACCGGGGCTTTCGTCATTGCCCAAAGCGCAAAACCATAGGACAGGATCGAGCCGCATCCTCCCGCAAGTCCGCGCCACCAATTTCGCCTGACATGGTTTGTGACCGGGGCCCAGCCGCGCTGATAAAAGGCCCAAGAGAAAAGAAGCGCTGGCGGCAGCAGCGACATCCATAACGTATAGGACACGGGATTTGACGACAGGCGAGCGCCGACACCGTCTACGAATGTGTAGCCTGCAATCACCACGGCGTTCGCCAGTGACAGGATGATGGCACGCCGACCGCCGCGCCTCGCTTCAAAGACAAGGGTGAGAATGCCCGCCGAAATGATGATGATGCCGGCCAGCGCCGCCGGGCTAACGGCCTCACCCAGAAGGAGATTGCTGGCTGCAGCGACGATCAAGGGCGCGACCCCGCGCATGATCGGGTAGACGAGGCTGATATCCCCTGCCGTATAGGCGGCTGCGACGAGGCGGAAGTATAGAAATTGCAGCACGGCGGACGCAAACAGGAAGGGGACGGCAGCGGCGCCGGGAAGCGGCAGAAACGGCAGGAAGGGGATGGAGCAGGCGGCGGCTCCCGCTGCGATCAATGTCGCGTCGAGCGCCTTGTCGCTGCCCGCTTTTACAAGGGCGTTCCAGCTGGCGTGCAGCAGCGCACCCAGCAATACCAGAAACAATACATCAATCGGCATGGCAACCTGAGTCTCTAATGACACCCCGTTCTTACGGCTTTCCTGCAGCCAAGTCGCGGGAAATACAGTCAGGGAACGGCAAAAATTCTGCGAAGCATCCAGGTGACGCGCCCCATTCTTGATGTGTCTGCAACTTTTGATTTAGCCGGACGTTCAGCCTGGATGTTCGGCGATTTGACCGTTTTCAGGCGTTGGGAAATTTTCAATCGATTCGTTCCGATTGATATGAAGAAAAATTGAGTTTTTCGAGATAGTTTTAAGGTCGAAAGGCGGTGTTTCCAACGGCTCGACTGGCGCTCGATCGCGCCATTACGGTCCCCGCATGTTTTCTAATGTAACTATAAGTAGTTGCTAAATTGTACATGAACAAATATGGTACATATGTGGTACAAGTAATGACTAGCCCAGCAATTTGCGCAGGCTTCGTGATCGGCTCGGCTTTTGTGAAGCAACGTCTCTTTGACAAAAAGCTTTCGTTGACGGACGTGAGCGCGGATAATGACTGCATCGGAATGAGGAGCACCGGAATGAATCATGATGCCTACGAAGACGATCATATCGCAAGGATCCTGTCGGAAACGAAGACCATCGCGTTGGTGGGAGCGTCGCCAAATCCTTCTCGGCCGAGCTACCGGGTCATGGAATTTCTTCTCTCCGCAGGATACCGCGTCTTCCCCATCAATCCGGGGCATGAGGGCAAGGAGATACTCGGCCAGCATGTCTTTGCCAAACTTGCCGATGTTCCCGTTCCAATCGACATGGTCGATGTCTTCCGTGCTGCGGAAAACCTGCCTTCCCTTGTCGATGAGGTTATTCTGCTGACGCCGCGGCCGAAAGTTGTCTGGGGACAATTGGGTGTAAGGCACGACGATGCTGCGGCAAAAGCCGAGGCTTATGGCATAGACGTGATCATGGACCGCTGCCCGGCAATTGAGCATCCGCGTCTCAAAATTAGCTGATAGTTAGCACAAGTCGCACTTATCATTTCACGGTGAGGCTCTATGCTTTCCCGTAGCCGCGAGAGGCGAAGAAAAGATATTGGAGGGACACATGTCAGAGAACAATCCGGGGTTTTCCACGCTGGCCATTCACGCCGGTGCAGAACCTGATCCGACGACCGGCGCGCGCGCCACGCCGATCTACCAGACCACGGCCTATGCGTTTCGTGATTCCGACCATGCCGCCGCTCTCTTTGGTCTCAAGGAATTCGGCAACATCTACACACGCATCATGAATCCGACCCAGGCCGTGCTGGAAGAACGTGTCGCGGCACTGGAAGGCGGCACGGCAGCCTTGGCTGTGGCGTCCGGTCACGCGGCGCAGATGCTGGTATTTCACACGCTCCTGACCTCTGGCGACAACTTCGTAGCCGCAAAACAGCTCTATGGCGGATCGATCAATCAGTTCGGCCATTCCTTCCAGAATTTCGGCTGGCAGGTGCGCTGGGCCGATGCTGCCGATCCGCAAAGTTTCGAAAGCCATATCGATGAGCGGACCAAGGCGATCTTCATCGAAAGCCTTGCCAATCCGGGCGGCACCTTTGTCGATATCGCCGCCATTGCCGAGGTTGCCCACAAGCACGGGCTCCCGCTCATTGTCGATAATACCATGGCCAGCCCCTATCTCCTGCGGCCAATCGAACACGGCGCTGATATCGTTGTCCATTCGCTCACAAAATTCCTGGGCGGTCACGGCAACTCCATGGGCGGCATCATTGTCGATGGCGGCACGTTCGACTGGTCTGCGAGTGACAGATACCCGGCGCTTTCGCAGCCCCGCCCGGAATATTCGGGCGTTGTCCTGCATCAGACCTTCGGCAATTTCGCATTTGCGATTGCTGCGCGTGTCCTCGGTCTGCGTGACCTTGGGCCTTCGATTGCGCCATTCAACGCATTCCTCATCCTCACAGGCATCGAAACACTTCCGCTTCGCGTCCAGCGCCACTCGGACAATGCTTTGGCTGTGGCAAAGTGGCTCAAGGCACATCCAAAGGTGGGCTGGGTCAATTATGCCGGTCTGGAAGACAGCCCGAACCATGCCCTGCAACAGCGTTATTCTCCAAAGGGAGCGGGCTCAGTCTTCACCTTTGGCGTCAAGGGCGGATATGCGGCCGGAAAGACATTGGTGGAAGGTCTGCAGCTGTTCTCGCACCTTGCCAATATCGGCGATACGCGGTCTCTAGTCATTCACCCGGCCTCGACAACCCATGCCCAGTTGACGCCGGAACAGCAGACTGCGGCCGGTGCCGGCCCCGATGTCGTGCGCCTGTCCATCGGCATCGAAGACGTGAAAGACATCATTGCAGATCTCGAGCAGTCGCTCGCCAAGGTCTGATAAAGCAGAAAGGTCGCCCATGACGCATATTCTCAACTTCAAGTCAGAGGGCGACCTCGCCGCCGTCCAGCCGGAAGAAGGCGCACCCGCACCCGGAAGGTTGATCTCCGGCGACCCGAAATTCACCACATGGAACCTGGAAGAAGCGTCCGGCGGAATCTATGCCGGTATCTGGCAATCGACGCCCGGCAAGTGGCGCGTCGAATATGACGAGTGGGAGTATTTCCACATTCTCGAAGGCCACTCCATCTTAACGGAGGAGGGCGGTCAGCCCGTTCATCTCCGGCCCGGAGACCGCCACATCATCCGTCCGGGCTTCAAGGGTACATGGGAGGTCGTTGAGACGACCCGCAAGGACTATGTGATCAGGCTGTAGTTCTCAGCGCAGCCTGTTACCAGGCCAGATCCAGCCGCTCCAGCCCGTGAAAATGATAGACATCCTTGACCATTGGCTTCTTGTCGATGCGAAGTCCGGGCAATCGCTTGAAGAGCAACGGCAAGACAATGTTGAGTTCCAGCCGCGCAAGCGGCGCGCCGATGCAGAAATGAATGCCCGCACCGAAGGAAAGATTTGGCGCTTCGGCACGCTCGGGCTTGAAGACCAACGGCTCGGTAAATTTCGCGGGATCGAGATTGGCGGCGGCCAGAATGAGGCTGACCTTATCGCCTCGCTTGAACGGGATGCCGTCTATCTCCGTGGACTCCAATGCCCACCGTTGGAAAATGTGGACCGGCGCACAAATCCGCAGCGTCTCTTCAACAGTCCTCTCAGTCGACTTCTCATCCTGAAACAGTGGCGCCGGGTCTTTTCCGCTTTCCAGAATGACACGCACGGAATTGCCGATCTGGTGAACGGTGGCCTCGTGGCCCGCATTCAGCAGAACGATTGTCGTGGATATCAGCTCGTCATCGGTCAGATACTGGCCCTTGTGCTCAGTGTGGATCATATGGCTGAGCAGGTCGTCTTTCGGCTCCCTGCGACGTTCGTCGATGATGCTGCGGACATAATCGGCAAATTCCCTTGCGGCCTGATCGGCGGCAAGCTCGTCCTCACGCGTTCGCTTGAACATGTACATGCCAACATAGGCATGGGACCATTTCAGCAGCTGCGGGCCCATCTCTTCGGGAATGCCGATCATCCGCGCAATCATCGTTACGGGGATGATGTCGGCGAAAGACGATAGCAATTCCGTCCTACCGTCCTGTTCGAAGCGGTCGATCAGCCCATGCGCCAGCGCTTCGATTTCCGGCTTCATCTTTTCGACATGGCGCGACACGAAAGCCCGGTTTACCAGCGTGCGAAGTCTCGTATGTTCGGGCGGTTCGATTTCCAGCAGCGAATGACGCTCGGCAGCATCGAAATGGCGGGTATGTTCGCAGGGCGGTGCCAGGCCCAGTTCTTCACGGCTCGCGATGTGGAGTATCTGCCGACCAAAGCGGCGGTCCCGCAGAAGCGCGTTGACGTGATCATAGCCTGTGAAGAACCATTGCTTCTGTTCTTCCCAGTAAAAGGTCGGGCATTGCGCGTGCAGCGCTGCATAGACGGCGTTGGGGTCGCCGTAAAAGCCGGGGTGACGGGCGTCGAGCGAAACCGAACGTTTGGATGTATCGATGCGGAGGAAATCGGGCATGTCTGTCATGGCCGATTTCTATCGCAAAGCCTTAGGCCGGGGAAGTCCCTCTAGTCGCCAACAGCAACGCCTTCCCGGCGAGGATCGGCACTGCCAACGAGACCGGTGCCGGTGATTTCGATGGCGTGGAGACCTGAATTCATCTCTCCGGCCTTTACGTCATATCCCAGAGCTTTCAATGGCGCTGCGAATTTTTCCGCGTCTGTTCCGGCCTCGATATCATAGGTACCGAAACGATTGATGAGGTGAGGCTGCGCGACGATTTGTTCTACAGGCATTCCCCAGTCGATATAGGCGACCAGCGCCTGTGCAACATAGCCGATGATCTGGCTGCCACCGGGAGAACCGATGGCGAGAAGCGGCTTTCCGTCCTTCATGACGATTGTTGGCGCCATGGAAGAGCGTGGCCGTTTGCCGGGTTCGACGCGGTTGGCGACGGGCAAGGCACCATCATGGGTCTTGAAGGAAAAATCCGTCAACTCGTTGTTCAGGAGGAAACCATTGGTCATGAGGCGCGAACCGAAGCCGCTCTCGATGGTCGTGGTCATCGACACGACATTGCCCTGCTTGTCGACAATCACGAAATGGCTGGTAGAGGGCATTTCCAGCGTCGGGCCGCGCCCGAACAGCAGGGCGTGGTCCCACTCCGGTTCCCCGGCCTTGACGGCTGCGCCATCAAGTGCACGGCCCCCATCCATGAGCGATGCGCGGGTCCCGAGATAGGTCTTGCTCAACAGTCCCTTGATCGGCAGCGGAGTGAAATCGGGATCGGCGACATAGCGTTCGCGGTCGGCAAAGGCCAGCCGCTGGGCATCGCCGATCATTCTCCAGCTTTCAACATTGTCGGGACCCAGTGCCTTGATGTCGAAGTTTTCGAGAATGCCGAGCATCTGGCCGATGGCCACGGCACCGGAGGAGGGCGGTCCCATGCCGCATATGTCGAGGCCGCGATAGGCCGCGCAGACGGGCTCACGCTCCTTGATGCGGTAATTTGCAAGATCGGGCAGGGACAAAACTCCCGGATTGCCCGCCGCTTCCCGGACGGTCTTGACGATGGATTGAGCCAAAGGACCGCTGTAAAACGCATCTGCGCCCTGTTGCGCAAGCGTTGTCAGCGTCTGCGCATAGTCCGGATTCTTGAGGATGGTGCCAGCCTTGAGCGGGGCTCCGGCCGCGTCAAAGAAATAGGTTCTGGCCTGATCGTTTTTCTTGAGCCTGTCGCCTTCAGCGGCGATCAGCGATGCAAGGCGGGGCGAGACTGCGAAGCCGTCCGTCGCCAGCGTTTCTGCGGGTTTCAGCAAATCGGGCCAGGGTTTCGTGCCCAGCTTTTCGTGCACATCCGCCAGAAGCCTCACGGTGCCCGGGGTGCCGACCGAGCGCCCGCCAATCACGGCATCCATGAACTTCATGGGCTGTCCGCTGCCGTCCAGAAAAAGCTTCGGCGTCGCTTCCATGGGCGCGGTTTCGCGGCCATCGAAGGTCGTCATCCTGTTTTTCTCGGCATCGTAATAGACCAGGAAACTGCCGCCGCCGAGGCCGGAGCTCTGGGGCTCTACGAGGCCGAGCACGGTCTGTACCGCCACCATTGCATCGATGGCGTTGCCGCCTTCGGCAATCACCTTTTTCCCGGCTTCTGCCGCAAGTGGATTGGCAGCCGCGACCATGAAGTTCCGGGTCTCAACGCGGCTGGCGGTCTTCGTGCCTGTTGATCGCTCCGGCGCAAGCAGATCCGAGGCCTGCTGGGCGACGGCGGGTCCTGCCAGAAGCGTTGCGGATACCAAAAGGCCGGTAAAGAACCTCACATGCATGACGAAACCTCCGTTGCCGAAGCACCCATGATGGGAGCGACAGCCCATGAAGGTCAAGCCAAAGGCTTATCTTTTGGCAATGTGGGCAATGCGGGTGAGTGCGGCCACCTGACGATCGGCGTTGTTATCGCAGGGATCTTCGTCACGATCCGTCGCGGGCACGACGATATTGATCGAGCCTTCACGAACCACGGTCCGGTTGCGGCCTTCCTTCTTTGCGCCGTAAAGCGCGCGGTCAGACATCGTCAGCATCGTGTCCAGCTCGGCTTCGGCGGCGATCTGACAAAAGACACCGGCACTGACCGTGGGAGAGAATTGCTTGCCATCCGCAACAACTTCCATGCGGCTGAACTGTATCCTGATGGCCTCGGCAAGGATGGCGACTTTCGAGGGATCATCGGTCTCCACGAGGCAACCGAACTCCTCGCCGCCCATGCGAATGATGGCGCCTTGACCATCGGCAATGACGCTCGCCTGTGCGCAAAAGCGGATCAGCACATCATCGCCGCACTGATGCCCGTATTCATCGTTGATCTTTTTGAAATGGTCGACATCGAAAAGAATGAAGCCGATGTGCTTCGATGTGCCCGCCAGTCTTGATTTCAAGGCGTCGAAGGTCTGGATCAGGCCCCGACGGTTCAAGGTGCCCGTCAGGTGGTCCGTGATCGTCAGCTTGTGCAGCCTGCGCTCGGAGTCTTCCATGAACATCTTGACGCTGATCATCATCAGAATGGTGAAACCAAGCGCTCCAACAACCGCGGTCGGCAGGGTCAACGGCACGATCCGGCCCGATGCCATCGTATAGGGCACCACGATGCAGGCCGCAGCCGCACCCGCAAACGCCTGCACGACAAGCGCGCGCGCAAGCACCTTGCGCGTCTTCGAGATATACTCCCTGGACGTCATGAGCACGCCCGCCAGCATGAAATAGCCGATGCCGGCACATACATGGTGAAGAATGACCCGTGCGCCAATGTTGTCGCGCACAGCAGGAAGGAACATGAAGGCAATCCAGACGAGGGGCGGGATCGCGACCCAGCCTTCGACCTTTCTGCTCTCCAGCATCAACAGGCCCATGATCCAGAAGCTGAAACCCATCAGAGCCGAAATATTGGCAAGCTGTATCGAAATGAAATCGGGGATCAGGCCGCGAAGGCCAACGAGGATGGCTCCGAGGCCGACAAGCGCAAAGCCCATCGAAAAACAAAGATGATGTCTCTTGGACGTATTATGCAGCCACAGGACAGCAAGAACCGCCGAAAGCGTCAATGTTTCCATTGACCAAAGTAACATGCCCGTCTTGGCGTCGAACACTGACCTAACCCCGTTTGTCTAGTTGCTTTTGGATGGCTGCATGGCATATCTGCGGCTATACGTATGTCCGTTTTCAGGTAGCGAACGGTCGTAACAGCCATCACACAACGATAATGACGAAAAACATTTCGGCGGTACTATCTTCATGAATAGCTAAGAAGTGGTTTCTACCTGACGTTACGAGAGCCACTTTGCAAATAAACATTCTGGGTTTAACCAATGGTTGACCACATTTATCTTTCGGCGTTGATGACGCAGCGTGCTGAACGAAAGCCGGTGGTGCCCGATGCCGTGGCGCGCTAAGGCGGCAGGAAACATTTGCCGGTGCGTCATTAAGGATATCCGCCACCTGAGTCTTGAAGAACCGGGCAATGACACTCTATGTAGAGAGTAGACGAATAGAATTGATTCCGGGGGCGAATGCTCCCGGGTAAGAGTTGACAAAGGACGGACATGACAAATCCAGTTGATACCGCCATGGCTCTGGTGCCGATGGTCGTAGAGCAGACCAACCGCGGCGAACGGTCCTATGACATCTATTCGCGCCTTCTCAAGGAACGCATCATCTTCCTCACCGGTCCGGTCGAAGATCACATGGCATCGCTCGTCTGCGCGCAGCTGCTGTTCCTGGAATCGGAAAATCCGAAGAAGGAAATCGCGCTCTACATCAATTCGCCAGGTGGCGTCGTTACCGCTGGTATGGCGATCTACGATACGATGCAGTTCATTCGCCCTGCCGTTTCAACGCTTTGCGTCGGTCAGGCCGCTTCCATGGGCTCGCTTCTTCTGGCAGCCGGTGAGAAGGGCATGCGCTTCTGCACGCCGAATGCCCGCATCATGGTCCACCAGCCGTCGGGCGGCTTCCAGGGACAGGCATCGGATATCGAGCGCCATGCACGCGACATCATCAAGATGAAGCGTCGCCTCAATGAAGTCTACGTGAAGCACACGGGCCGCACGCTCGAAGAAGTTGAAAACACGCTTGACCGTGACCACTTCATGGATGCCGACGAGGCGAAGAACTGGGGTGTTGTCGACAAAATCCTGACATCGCGTCAGGAAATTGAAGGCGCCACAGCAGGCTGATACAGGCGCTTTTGGGCTACGGTTGCAAACCCCGACTTCAAATTCGGGGTTTAATCCGAAAAATAAAGCGCTAATAGTAGATATTAAGGCTGTGTTGAATTTTTATGACATAGCATGGGTCAATCCAACAAAAGCCGTAATTGGGTTTGGGATTGGTACAGAAGCAATATGCCGAGGCGTTACCGCTTCGGAGTTGAAAGGGGAATTCGTTGCCGCCGCTCGTCAGACGACCATCTGATGCGGTTAGTACCCCGGGAACGAGGCAGACATGGATGCTTATGGGAAGCGACCGGTCTGCATACGGTAAGTTGACCGCGATCCGCCTTGCGGACCTGCGGCGTGCTGGAAGGAAAGAGATATGAGCAAAGTCAGCGGCAGCAACGGCGGCGACTCTAAGAACACACTCTATTGTTCATTCTGCGGCAAGAGCCAGCACGAAGTCCGGAAACTGATTGCCGGGCCGACAGTATTCATTTGCGATGAATGCGTCGAATTGTGCATGGACATCATCCGCGAGGAGAACAAGACCTCGATGGTGAAATCGCGCGAGGGTGTTCCTACCCCGCAGGACATCATCAAGATCCTGGATGAATATGTCATCGGCCAGAAGCAGGCGAAGAAAATTCTGTCTGTTGCCGTTCACAACCACTACAAGCGCCTCGCACACGCCTCCAAGAATGGCGATGTGGAGTTGGCGAAGTCGAACATCATGCTTGTCGGTCCAACCGGCTGCGGCAAGACCTATCTCGCGCAGACACTTGCCCGCATCATCGATGTGCCATTCACCATGGCTGACGCGACAACGCTGACGGAAGCCGGCTACGTGGGCGAGGATGTTGAGAACATCATTCTCAAGCTGCTCCAGTCTGCCGACTACAACGTCGAGCGGGCGCAGCGCGGCATCGTCTACATCGACGAAGTCGACAAGATTTCGCGCAAGTCGGACAATCCTTCGATCACCCGCGACGTATCGGGCGAAGGCGTCCAGCAGGCACTTCTCAAGATCATGGAAGGCACGGTTGCATCCGTTCCTCCGCAGGGTGGACGCAAGCATCCGCAGCAGGAATTCCTGCAGGTGGATACGACGAACATCCTGTTCATCTGCGGCGGCGCCTTTGCGGGCCTCGACAAGATCATCTCGGCCCGTGGCGAAAAGACCTCGATCGGTTTTGGCGCAACGGTCAAGGCTGAGGACGATCGTCGCGTAGGTGAAGTCTTGCGCGAACTCGAGCCGGAAGATCTCGTCAAGTTCGGCCTCATTCCTGAATTTATCGGTCGTCTGCCCGTTCTGGCAACGCTCGAGGATCTCGATGAGGACGCACTGATCCAGATCCTGTCTGAGCCGAAGAATGCATTGATCAAGCAGTACCAGCGCCTGTTCGAGATGGAAGACGTCGAGCTGACATTCCAGGGTGACGCTCTGCGTGAGATCGCTCGCAAGGCAATCACCCGCAAGACCGGTGCGCGCGGACTGCGGTCGATCATGGAGAAGATCCTGCTCGACACCATGTTCGAGCTGCCTACGCTGGAAGGTGTGCGCGAGGTGGTTATTTCCGACGAAGTGGTCAGCGGCGCTGCGCGTCCGCTCTACATCTATGCGGACCGTCAGGAAGAAAAAGCCAACGTTTCGGCTTGAACAACCTGAGCGGATATGGATGGAAAAGCCCGCAACCTGCGGGCTTTTTCGCGTTTTATGCGCAGGAAAGACAGCAATAAGAACCCGCGCGGCCATTTTGCGTTTGGAGCCGATTGCGCTTTCCTGATAAAGTTTTAGAAGTGATTTGCAGCGCGACATGACGTTTTTTTGAAGCTGCGTCGTTTTTCCTATTTGCCGCCAGGTGCGGGCAACGGAAAAGTTCTGATGTGTCAGGCGTTGTTGCGTATTCGAGGGCTTATCCTGCCTGTGCCAAAGGGTATCTGACCTTGTGACTTGAAAATGGCCGTGGCGAACTCCACTTCTAGTCACGACTGAGAATATGCCGGAACCTCCCCAAGACAGTCCGGCAAGCGTCCTCTTCGGGGGACCATTGAAAGGAAATGATATGACGAACATTACGTCTGCTGCATCTGGTGGTACATATCCCGTACTTCCCCTGCGCGACATTGTCGTTTTCCCGCATATGATTGTCCCACTGTTCGTCGGGCGGGAAAAGTCCATCCGCGCACTGGAAGAAGTCATGGGTTCCGACAAGCAGATCATGCTGGTCACCCAGATCAACGCCAGCGATGACGACCCAGACACATCCGCAATTCACCGCGTCGGCACTGTTGCCAACGTGCTTCAGCTGCTCAAGCTTCCCGATGGCACCGTCAAGGTGCTCGTTGAGGGCAAGGGCCGTGCGAAGATCGATGAATACACCGATCGGGAAGACTTCTACGAAGCAACTGCCGTTCTTCTGGACGAGCCGGAAGAAGACCCCGTTGAGATCGAGGCTCTGTCTCGTTCGGTTGTTTCCGAGTTCGAAAGCTATGTGAAGCTCAACAAGAAGATTTCGCCGGAAGTTGTCGGTGCTGCTGGCCAGATCGATGACTATTCGAAGCTGGCCGATACGGTTGCCTCGCATCTTTCCATCAAGATCACCGAAAAGCAGGAAATGCTTGAAACGGTGAGTGTGAAGCAGCGCCTTGAAAAGGCACTCGGCTTCATGGAAGGCGAAATTTCCGTTCTTCAGGTCGAGAAGCGTATCCGCTCGCGCGTCAAGCGCCAGATGGAAAAGACGCAGCGCGAATATTACCTGAACGAGCAGATGAAGGCGATCCAGAAGGAGCTTGGCGACGGCGAGGATGGCCGCGACGAGATGGCCGAACTGGAAGAACGCGTTGCCAAGACAAAGCTCTCCAAGGAGGCCCGCGAAAAGGCGGAAGCCGAAATGAAGAAGCTTCGTCAGATGAGCCCGATGTCTGCGGAAGCGACAGTCGTCCGCAACTATCTGGATTGGCTGCTCGGCCTGCCATGGGGCAAGAAGTCCAAGATCAAGACCGATCTGAATGCGGCCGAGAAGGTTCTCGAGCTGGATCACTTCGGTCTCGACAAGGTCAAGGAGCGCATCGTCGAGTATCTGGCCGTGCAGGCCCGTGCGACGAAGATTCGTGGCCCGATCCTGTGCCTCGTCGGCCCTCCGGGCGTCGGCAAGACCTCGCTGGCAAAGTCTATCGCCAAGGCAACCGGACGCGAATATGTGCGTATGGCGCTCGGTGGCGTTCGTGACGAAGCTGAAATCCGTGGTCACCGCCGTACCTATATCGGTTCGATGCCGGGCAAGATCGTCCAGTCGATGAAGAAGGCAAAGAAGGCAAACCCGCTCTTCCTGCTCGATGAAATCGACAAGATGGGACAGGATTTCCGCGGCGATCCATCATCTGCTCTGCTGGAGGTGCTGGATCCGGAACAGAACTCGACATTCATGGACCACTATCTCGAAGTGGAGTATGACCTGTCGGACGTCATGTTCGTAACGACGGCCAATACGCTGAACATTCCAGGCCCATTGATGGACCGTATGGAAGTCATCCGTATTGCCGGGTACACGGAAGACGAAAAGCGCGAAATCGCCAAGCGTCACCTCCTGCCAAAGGCAATCAAGGAACACGCCCTGCGTCCGGAAGAGTTCTCTGTAACGGATGGTGCCTTGATGGCGGTTATCCAGCAGTACACACGTGAAGCCGGCGTACGTAACTTCGAACGCGAATTGATGAAGCTGGCACGTAAGGCCGTGACGGAGATCATCAAGGGCAAGACCAAATCTGTCGAAGTGACTGCCGAAAACATCCATGACTATCTGGGTGTTCCGCGCTTCCGCCATGGCGAAGCCGAACGCGAAGATCAGGTTGGTGTTGTCACCGGTCTGGCCTGGACAGAGGTTGGTGGCGAACTCCTGACGATCGAAGGGGTGATGATGCCCGGCAAGGGCCGCATGACGGTGACGGGCAATCTGAAGGAAGTCATGAAGGAATCCATTTCGGCAGCGGCTTCCTATGTCCGCTCGCGCGCTGTGGATTTCGGCATCGAACCGCCGCGCTTCGACAAGTCGGACATTCACGTGCACGTGCCGGAAGGCGCGACACCGAAGGATGGTCCATCTGCGGGTGTGGCGATGGCAACCGCCATCGTGTCCATCATGACGGGCATTGCCGTTGACCGCAACGTCGCGATGACGGGTGAAATCACTCTTCGCGGACGCGTGCTGCCAATCGGTGGCCTGAAGGAAAAGCTGCTCGCCGCACTTCGCGGTGGCATCAAGAAGGTACTTATTCCGGAAGAGAATGCCAAGGATCTGGCTGATATTCCTGATAACGTCAAAAACGGAATGGAAATCATTCCGGTTGCCCGCATGGGTGAGGTCCTGCAACATGCGCTTGTGCGTATGCCAGAGCCCATCGAGTGGGATGGCAGCATCGAGACGCCGGTCATTGCAACCGTTGAAGGTGTAGATGACGGCAGTCAGACAATCGCACATTGATGCGTTGCTGTGATCGATGGTGCTAATTTAGCACAAAATCGTTGAAAGGCTGGCAGTAATGCCAGCCTTTTTTGTGAAAAGAACGCTAGACCCCTTGTTTTTCAGGCCATTCCAGCGCTTTTGGGTGGCGGTGCGCGAATAGATAAGTATTCTGCGCCGATCCAATTTGAGTCGTTTCATACCATTGAAAGGGGTGGAAACATGAACAAGAACGAGCTCGTTTCTGCAGTTGCCGAAAAGGCTGGTCTCACCAAGGCTGATGCCGCTTCTGCCGTCGACGCAGTATTCGAAACCGTCCAGAGCGAATTGAAGGCTGGTGGCGACATCCGTCTCGCAGGCTTCGGCAGCTTTACCGTAAGCCGTCGCGAAGCCTCCAAGGGCCGTAACCCATCTACGGGTGCAGAAGTCGATATTCCGGCTCGCAACGTTCCAAAGTTCTCCGCAGGCAAGGGCCTGAAGGACGCTGTTAATTCCTAATTCGCCCTGGCTGTCTGCGCCTGCGGCGTGCGGACGGAATTTGAGGTAGACGAGGAAAATTTTGGCTCTTTGCGCAGTCTTGCGAATGGTTGCCACAAAATGCTGAAAGCCCGGCCACGCGCCGGGCTTTTTGTTTATCATCAAGTTCGCACTGTCATGTCCCTGTCACGTCCATGTCGCAAAAACGCATCCATGCATTTTGGGGTGCATTGAAGGGGACACCATGACACTTCGTTTTTCCTGTGCTGCGTTGACTGCGGCACTCTTCGCCTCTGCCGCTTTTCCTGCTGCGGCTGAACAGGTTTTCAACCGCATTGCGTCTTTTCCGGTGGCGTTGAACCTTCCTTCCGACAAGAAGGAAGAGACCGTCACCTCTGCGGAAATCATTACTGCCAGTGGTGATGGCAAGACGCTGATCTATTCCGATAGCCCGCTGGGCGCGATCGGCTTTATCGACATCAGCGACGCCAAGGCACCGAAAGCCCTGGGCGCGCTGATGATGGACGGAGAGCCAACCTCGGTCACGGCATCCGGAGCCAAGGTCCTCGCGGCCGTCAATACGTCCGAGAGCTATGTGAAGCCAGCGGGCAAGCTGGTTACGGTAGACATCGCTTCTCGCAAAATCGAGACCAGTTGCGACCTGGGCGGCCAGCCTGACTCCGTTGCCATCTCGCCGGACAAGAGCTTCATCGCCATCGCGATTGAAAATGAGCGGGATGAGAAAACCAATGACGGCGCCTTGCCGCAGATGCCCGCCGGTTTCCTCGTTACCATCGGCTTGAAGGATGGTGCGCCGGATTGCGGAACGCTGAAGAAGATCGATGTGACGGGTCTGGCAGAGATTGCCCCGGAAGACCCCGAGCCAGAATTCGTGTCGATCAACGGCAATGGCGAAATTGCGCTGACACTTCAGGAAAACAACCATATTGTTATCATCGACGGCAAGAGCGGCAAGGTAACCAGCCACTTCTCTGCCGGGACCGTCGATCTCAAGGACATCGATACCAAGAGCGATGGACAGTTGGCGTTTTCCGACAAGCAGGATGCGCGCAAGCGTGAGCCGGATGCCGTGAAATGGCTCGGCAATGACCGCATCGTCGTTGCCAATGAAGGCGACTGGGAAGGTGGCGCCCGCGGCTTTACGATTTTCGACAAGGCCGGCAAGGTTGTCTACGAAGCTGGTTCGTCATTCGAACATGCCGTAGCCGCGCTTGGCCACTACCCGGAAAAGCGTTCAAAATCCAAGGGTATCGAGCCTGAAGGGCTTGAAGCCGCGACATTCGGAGAAGACAAATATTTCTTCGTCCTGGCGGAGCGCGCTTCTGTCGTCGGCGTCTACAAGGATACCGGCGGTGAGCCGACCCTCACTCAGATCCTGCCATCGGGCGTGTCACCGGAAGGTGCGGTAGCCATTCCATCGCGAAACCTGCTGGTCACCGCCAACGAAGCTGATTTGGCGAAAGATGGCGGAGCGCGCTCGCACGTCATGATCTACGAGCGTTCCGAAGCCAAGGCAGCCTATCCGCAAATCGTATCGGCGCAGAAAGATGGAATGCCGATTGGATGGGGCGCCCTGTCTGGTCTCGTTGGTGATTCCGAGAAAGACGGCATTTTCTACGCCGTTTCAGATTCGGTTTACGGCAATCCGCCATCCATCTTCACCATAGATGCTACGAAGCAACCGGCTGTCATCACCAGCGTCCTCCGCGTCAAGCGCGATGGCACTGCCGCTCAGAAACTGGATCTCGAAGGCATCACGCTGGACGGGAAGGGCGGCTACTGGGTGGCATCCGAAGGCAATAGTGAGAAACTCGTTCCGCACGCTCTCTACAACATCAGCGCCAAGGGTGAGATCAAGGCCGAGATCGCTCTTCCCAAGGAATTGCTGGAAGGTGAGACACGCTTCGGCTTTGAAGGCGTGACCATGATCGGCAAGGCCGATGACGCCACGCTGTGGATGGCCGTTCAACGCGAATGGGGCAAGGATGAAAAGGGCACAGTGAAGCTCGTGTCCTATAATCCGAAGTCCAAGGAATGGGGCGCAGTTCGCTATCCATTGGAGAAGGCTGGCGAGGGCTGGGTCGGCCTTTCCGAAATCACTGCCCATGGCGATCAGGTTTACATCGTAGAGCGTGACAACCAGATGGGCGACAAGGCAAAGCTGAAGAAGCTTTACACCGTCGCAATCTCTGACCTCAAGCCCGGCAAGATCGGTGGCGAACTGCCGCTCGTCAAGAAGACAGAAGTCTACGACTTCCTGGCCGTGCTGAAAGCCCAGACAAACGGCTATGTCGTGGACAAACTGGAAGGCTTCGGCTTCGACAAGTCCGGCAAGGCATTCGCGGTTACGGACAATGACGGCGTGGACGATTCTTCGGGCGAGACGCTGTTCTTCCCGGTCGATCTGAAGGCTACGAACTGATTATCCGCGATACGTCGTGCCGGGCTTGATCCGGCATGACCCTGCCGCGCTCGTCTGCACGGCACCAGACTTGCCGGGTCGCAGTTGCGGTGCAGCTCAAGTGCGGTGTGACGGAATGTGAAGAACAAAAAAGCCGGGCGTCATCTCTGACGCCCGGCTTTTTTATCGCGATCCCTTCACCCAGAGATCACGCGTCTTTCAAAGCATATTGCTCCAGCGCATCGCGGTTGATCTCAATGCCGAGGCCTGGGCCATCGGGTATCTGAACCACGCCCGCGACGTGCTCCAACGGGCTTGTCAGAACCGCCTGGCGGTATGGGTTCTCGGTCCGGTCGAATTCCAGAATCGGCGGGCGAGGATTGCGACGTGCCGGGTCTGGCGGAAGATAGGCCATGAATTGCAGCGCAGCGGCAATGGCAACGCCCGTGCCCCAGACGTGGGGAATGACACGCACACCGTAAAGGCTGGCCAGATCGACAATGCGCTTCGTTTCGGAAAAGCCGCCAGCACCGGCAAGATCAGGCTGGAGAATATCGACAGCACGGCTTTCCAGCGGCGCGCGCATTCCATAGCGTCCGTGCCATGTCTCACCGCCCGCAACAGGGATAGGCTGACCGGCACGCACGGCCTGATACGCATCCAGCTGCTCCGGAACCACCGGTTCCTCGAACCAGTCGATGCCAAGCGGGGCAAGCGCCTTGCCGACTTCAATGGCCTCCAATGCATCATAACCGTGATTGGCGTCGATCATGATTTTGACATCAGGGCCGACGGCTTCGCGCGCAGCTTTGATGACGGCAATATCTTCAGCGACATCGAAGCCGATCTTTATCTTGACCGCATGAAAGCCTTGGGCCGCATAGCCAGCCACTTCCGCCGCCACGTCGGAAACGGCGTCCACACCATCCTTGCGGAAAGAGCCGGTTGCGTAGGCTTGAACGCTTTCGCGGAAGCGGCCACCCAGAAGACGGGATATGGACGTGCCGAAACGTTTGCCCTTGATGTCCCAGAGCGCAATATCGATGCCGCTCAGCGCCGTGACGGTGAGCCCGCGTTGGCCTTGGTCCCGCAAGAGATTGTAGAGCTGATGCCAGATGACCTCGATATCGAGCGGGTCTTTTCCAATCAGGTGAGGGGTGTAAGCGGCCACCACGGCTGCGTTGGGTTTCGCCGGGCCGAGGCATTCGCCCCAGCCCACGGTACCATCGTCGCAGATGATCTCGACAAGACAATGAATGCGCCTGTCAAAACGCATCGAGGCGCTTTCGAACGCATGACCCAACTTGTAATCGAGCAGATGTGTGCGAACCGCTTCTATCTTCATGACTTGTAAGGTCCAATCAGGCTTTGCAGCATTCCAACTTCCTCCTCGGTCAAATCCGTGAGCGGTGCGCGAACTGGCCCCGCATCGAAACCGATCAGCCGGACGCCCGCCTTGATGGCAGAGACGGCGTAGCCTTTTTGGCGGTTGCGAATGTCCATGAACGGGTAGAAAAAGTCTATGAGAATGCGATCCGTTGTCGTTCTGTCACCTGCACGCAAGGCCTTGTAGAATTGCTGGGCAAGTGCCGGGACGAAGTTGAAGACGGCGGAGGAGTATGTCGTCACGCCTGCGCCGAGATAGGCGTCGGCAAAAAGTTCGGCAGTCGGCATACCGCCGAGATAGGTCAGTCGCTCGCCGATCGTCGCCGTTATCTTGCGCACAAGCCCGATGTCTCCCGAGCCATCCTTGAAGCCCACGAGGTTGGGGCAGCTGTCGCACAGCTTCTGCAGCGTTTCCGCCGTCAGAATGGAGTTGTCGCGATTATAGACCATCACGCCAATCGAAACGGAGTCGCAAACGGCTCTGATATGCGCGTAAAGACCGGCCTGAGAGGCGTCCATCAGGTAGTGAGGCAGCAGCAGAATGCCGTCTGCACCGGCAGCTTCCGCGCTCTGGGCGATCTGGATGGCAATCTTGGTGCCGTAACCGCAGCCTGAAACGATTGGTACGGAACCGGCTGCGGATTTGGCCGCCTTGACGACGCTGGCGACTTCTTCAGGCGCGAGCGAAAAGAATTCACCTGTGCCCCCGGCGGCAAACAGTACACTGGCATCGAAACCGGATAGCCAGCCAACATGCTCGAGATAGGGCTTTTCATTGAATTCGCCATCCTTCGTAAAAGGCGTGACGGGAAAGGAAAGAAGTCCGGCACCAAGCGCCTTTTTGAGTTCCTGCGGGTCCATAGCCATGTGAATCCAAATCTCCTGTAATCATTTGCGGCGGATCATATTCGAGATATTACCTTCGTCAAGAACTTATAATATGAGTTGATTTTTGGTATGCTTGGTGCAGATTGGGTCGTCAGGCGGAAGTCAGGCCGGTTTTTGGTGTTTTGCCAGTATTTACAGGGTACGCCGCGCGCTCTCCTTGAAATGGCAGGCAGCTTTGGCGTAGAGATAAGATAACAGATGAGTTGGTTTTTTGGCCGTGGTTCCCGCTCTTCCGGGTGCGCAATCGGCGACATGGAGTGAATATGCTGAAAACGTTGCTGCTGACCGGAGCTGCCGGGGGCGTAGGAAAAGCCATTCGTCCCCTGTTAAGGGAGATCGCGGAAAAGGTCGTCCTTTCCGATATGGTCGATATTGCTGATCTTGCGTCCCATGAGACATTCGTCAAATGCGACTTGTCCATCCGCGAGGAGGTCGATGCCGCCGTGGCGGGTGTGGACGGCATTATTCACCTGGGTGGAATATCCGTCGAAAGACCGTTCGAGCTGATTCTCAAGGGCAATATCGAGGGCGTCTATAATCTCTATGAAGCCGCGCGTCATAACGGCCAACCAAGAATCATCTTTGCCAGCTCCAACCATACGATCGGTTTTCACCGACGGGATGAAAAGCTGGATGGGAAGTCGCCTGTAAGGCCCGACACGCTTTACGGGGTTTCGAAATGCTTCGGTGAGAATCTTGCCAGTTTCTATTTCGACAAGTTCGGGCAGGAGACATTGTCGGTCCGGATCGGCTCATTGACCGCAAAGCCTCAGAATAGCCGAATGCTGGCCACGTGGCTAAGCGCGCAGGATTTCGTCTCCCTGTGCGCGCGTGGTTTCGAAGCGCCGCGTCTTGGAAATGCGGTCGTCTACGGCGCTTCCGACAATCTTGAGAACTGGTGGGACAACAGCTACGCCGCGTTTCTGGGGTGGAAACCCAGTGATAGCTCAGCGAAATGGCGCGCAGAAATTCTTGCCGAGGCCGGCAAGGAAGACCCCACCGACCCCGCACATATCTATCAGGGTGGCGGTTTCACAAAGCTCCGCCATCCTGCAGATGGTTGATTGTAAGATAGTCACAGAAGGGAAAGGTCAGGATCTACTTCTTTCCGTCCTGCCTTTCCGAGTCATATTGGACCCAGCGGAAGAAAAGATAGATCGGCAGCGCAATCAGCGCCAGCGTGACGATAGAGTTCGCAAGCATGGTTCATCCCACAAAACCCGAATTCATCATGAAATCGGCGGTCGTGACTATAAAAGATCAATGATTTAAATTTGTTGAATCAGCCATGGTTACCAAAGCCATAATTGGCCTAAAACTGTATCAAAACGGGCGTTTACCGCATTTGCTCGGCTGTGGTTTGCAAGAGGTTAACGCCCGGATCGCTGTCAGGGCCGCAACAGGAGAACCGAAGGCAACTTCTCCCGCTCGGCAAGCCGCAAGAGGAAATAGCCGATACCAGCAATGCCAAGCATCAAGCCCGGCGCTTCACCCCTTTGCTGGACCCCGCAAGGCAAAGGGATTTCGGCATCCAGATACTGATCGATGATGAATCTCCCGACCTGTTCCGCATGCACGGATATGGCATCCTGTTTCAGCTGTATCCCGGCTGAGAGGACAAAATCGGCAATGCCCGCAAGGCCGTGGCATAGGCACAGGTCCTGTGGCACGACGGGCGTGGTCAGTAGACGCGAGGCATCCTGCAGGGCGGTATTGACCTCCACTGCAGCCATTTCGTCGGTTGGCATGAGCTCCATCATGCGCAGCCGCGTTAATCCGATGCCGCTAGAACCGGCGCACCAGCTGCAATTGCAGGAAGGGGGAAGGGCCGCTGCGCCAGGGGTAATATGGTCTATGCGGAAATCCGGCCAACCCTGCTGCTGTGCATCGAACCAGCTTCGCTCATAGCGAAATGCTTCCTTTGCACCGTGCAGCAACGCTTCGTTGCCGCTGATCGCGTGGGCTTCCAGCAAGGCCATCCCCATGCCGGATGTGCCATGGGCATAACCTAGAAGGTTGCGGTGCTTCGGCATGATTGAGGGCCAGGAAAGACCGCTCGTATCCATCACTCCGGCTGCCATCAACCGCTCTGCATGGCCGATTGCGGACTGAACCAGATCGGGACGGTCATAACGTTTGCCGAGATGGATGAGCGCCGGAACGGCGCTTGCGCAACCGGCGATGATATCCAAAGCGTCATCCGCGTATGGATGAGGGGCATGCTCTGTCGCCAGCGCCAACCCTTTCTCAACCCAGTCCAGCCTGTCGAGCGTGCTGCCGACTTCGCACAACATATGCGCGGCACCGAGCGTGCCCGTATAGAGCCCTCTTTGCGGCGGTGTGTCGAGATCGGGCAATCGTGCCAAAACCTGCTGGACCGCCCCTTTGACTGTTGCCTCAAGCCGAGGGGAGGGTGCAAGGGCGGCCAGCTTGCCCAGGAACAGAGCAATGCCCGCCACGCCATCATAGAGAGAAACGGAAGCGGTGCGATACGCAGGTATGGCATTGCCATCCGCCAGTGTCATGGCCCAGCCCATCCAGGTGCAGCGGTCCTCGTGCCAGATCGCGTCGCGGCACAGTTGCTGGCCGATTCTTGTGGCCGCTTCCAGAAAGGATGCGTTGCCGCCAACGGTTGATGCCTTGGGAAGTGTCATCAAAGTCATGTCCGAAAATCTCCTCAGGCGGGTAGGCAATATATGTCGCTGTTGCCAGCATTCAGGTGCGGTGCATTCAATGTCATGCCGGATTCATCAAAGCGTTTGCGAAGACGCTCGAGCCGAATGGAAGGTGATTGACTGCCGTCTGCCCAGGCACTGACGATCGCATCCGCCATCATCATTGCGCGCGTTTGCCCGAAGCTCATGCCATAGCCGGGGTCATCGGCTCCGCCGATGCCACTGGTCAGTGACTTCGAGAATAACGGCACGTCCGGCGCGAGTTCGGCTGGCGGAACTGGAAACAGGTCGCGCAGCAACGCAAGTGTAAAGGCGAGGTGGCGGCGGGCGAGATAAAAGACCGTGCTGTCGGTCCGGTCATAGGCTGCCGGGTCTAGCAGCGTTTTCGCCCTGAACGGTACAGCATAGGCGTTCAGCAAGCCCGCGATTTGCGACATGACGGAGACCACCGTTTCCGGGCGGGTGTTAAGGTAGAGCCGCGCCAGAGATGCATCGTCATGGTCGCTGTATGGAGCGTGACTGTGGATATGGTAGAAGCCCGCTTGCTGCTGCGAAGAGGCCGTTGGCAGCAGGATGGAAGCGATTGCGCTGGCTTGCGCCTGCCCGGCTGAGGTGATTGCAAAGGTGCCTGGCATGACCTGGCGGCAGCAATCTCCCTTTCTCACATGCGCCGCGCCGTTGGCATCGTTCTTGTAGATCTGCCAGTTGTTCGACCAGCGCGACCCCTCGGGAAAGACCGCGCGCAGTTGCGATAGCAGATCTGGTGCGGGCTGAACGGATCTGGCCGCTGGCGGCTCGACGCTGAAGGGGCGGGCATAGGCTGCATCGTAAAGTGCGGGCCAGAGGTACTCTGTCAGACGGGTGGTTACCGAGCGTGGCGTATCCGTCGTCGACATTGCGGGCAGCGACACCACGGGGCGATTGCCGATCTGAAAGCGCGAAAGGCTGATGATGTCGACCGCCTCGAAAATCTGCATCAACTGGCCTTCCAGCGTGTCAGCGGTCGAAGCGATGTCCGGCGTTACCGAATGTAAGGTCTTGGGGAGGGCGTTCATGTCAAGCTCCGGTGTCGAGCGCAAACAGCTGGCGTACCGCGCTGCGTGGATCGTTTAGAATGTCAGCCGCGGTGCGAATGGCGAGTTGAGCGGAAGGCGGCATCTCTGTGATGGATTGGGCAATTTCATAGGCGGTGAGGACAAAACGGACGGCGGCGAAGCGTACGCAACGTTCCATGGCAAGCATCTGCTGTTCTGGGGTCAGCGTGAATGCTGCGGTATAGGTCCGCCAGAATGCGCGGCAGCAGGCCTGCGCACGCATGATATCGTCTGCGGTGGCCGGTCCCATATGTTGTCCCTGGGCGGAGAAGCGCCCGACGATGATGGGCTGGATGAAGCTTGCAAGCACACATGCGACATCCCAGGCGGCGTCACCCAGGTCGGCAAGCTCCCAATCGATCAGTTCCACCTTGGCGGTGCCGTCGGAGTCATCTTTCTGGGAGACGAGGAAGTTCTCCCATTTCAGGTCACCATGAATGAGGCTGGTGCGTGCCCACTCCTCTCTCAGGCGGCTAAAGTTGGCTGCCAGGCCAGGCTCTTGACGCAGCGTGGCCAGAATGGTGCGCGCGCCTCCGCTCATGGTCGGGATAATCTTTTCCCCGGCTTCCGGGAAGTTCAGGATCCAGGGGAGGGCAGCGGGAAAGATACCCTGTTTCGTCGTCTCCGCCAGAAGGTCAGGGGACTGGGAGTGGCAGAGAGCAAGGAGAGTTCCGATCTGGGCTGCGATGTCTTCCATCGCGCCGGGAACAGCTGCAACTTGCATCTGGTAGAAGGTAAGGCTTTGGGAATTCGGCACCAGATCAACCGCCAGAAGATGGCGGCTGCGGTCGTAGTGGCGAAGGCGCGGCATGAGCGGCTTCAGGCGATCTGCTGAAACATCCTTATCGGCCAGCGCGTAGAGTGTGGCTTCTCTTTGCAATGACTGCGTTGTCTCGACTGCCATGACAGGCACCTGCTTGACGAAAATGCCAGAGCCATCACGACGAGATATCTTGAAATTGCGGTTGCGGCGGCCTGCGTCAAGAATGGTGAAATCATCGCCGACGATCTCGGCTGGTGTCAGTACGCTGCGGTCGACGAGATAAGGCACAAGCGTGCTACTGGTAAGATACATGTTTTTCCCCAAGGCCGGACAATCTGGTTTGTTGAGAGCTCGTGGGACCGCAGGCCGGCATCCCTCGAGAAAGTCCCATCGGCCGCTGCAGGCCGATGGGGTGCGTTGACGTCACATCAAGTGTGGCGATGGTCGTTCAAGCCGATTAGTTTCCAGTGCAGTGCATGTGCGTCGGGTTGCAGATCGTTGCGAACGTGCCGCATCCGATTGACGTCGCGGGAGTGACCGTTGCCTGGGTCTGCGCGGCGGCACCGTTGCACACGACAGGCAGACCTGTGGAGCAAATGACCGGCACGTTGGTGATCTGGCAAATCGGTGTGAAGGTCAGGTTTTGCGGCTGTGCTGCTGCCTGAGGAGCGGCGGCGGCACCGTTGCAGATGACTGGAATACCGGTTGCGCAGACGGGTGTGAGGGTAACCTGGCAAATTGGTGTAAACGTAATGCCCTGTGGCTGTGCTGCTGCCTGAGGAGCGGCGGCGGCACCATTGCAGATGACTGGAATACCGGTTGCGCACACGGGTGTGAGGGTAACCTGGCAAATTGGTGTAAACGTAATGCCCTGTGGCTGTGCTGCGGCCTGTGGTGCAGCAGCGGCACCATTGCACACGACCGGAATGCCCGTCGAGCACACAGGTGTGATGTTGGTGACCTGGCAAATTGGCGTGAAGGTCAGGTTCTGAGGCTGTGCTGCGGCCTGAGGAGCGGCGGCTGCACCATTGCACACAACCGGAATGCCTGTCGAGCACACGGGTGTGATGTTGGTGACCTGGCAAATTGGCGTGAAGGTCAGGTTCTGCGGCTGTGCTGCAGCCTGAGGAGCAGCGGCTGCGCCATTGCAGATATACTGAATGCCAGTTGCGCATACGGGCGTGATGGTACCCTGGCAAATCGGCGAGAAGGTGATGCCCTGCGGCTGTGCTGCGGCCTGAGGAGCAGCGGCTGCGCCATTGCACACAACCGGAATGCCGGTCGAGCATACGGGTGTGATGTTGGTGATCTGGCAAATCGGCGTGAAGGTCACGTTCTGCGGCTGATCATTGGCCTGCGGTCCTGTGCAATGCATATGCGTCGGCTTGCAGATCGTGGCGAAGGTGCCGCATCCGATAGATGTCGGAGGGGTGACCGTTGCCTGTGGCTGCGCGGCTGCACCATTGCAGATGACTGGGATACCGGTCGAGCAGACGGGTGTAATCGTGACCTGGCAAATTGGCGTGAACGTGATGCCCTGTGGCTGTGCTGCAGCCTGAGGCGCAGCAGCCGCGCCGTCGCATATGATAGGAAGGCCGCTCAAGCAGATGGGGACGGCTGTAACCGGGCAAATCGGCGTGGAGGTAATCTGCGGCCCGATGCATCCTTGCACAGAGGTTTGGCAACCTGGGATGCTGCTCTGTGGGCAATTCAAATATGCGGTCGGGCCGAGGTTTGCGGCAGTCACCGTGGTGCAGCCTGGGATGTTGGTCGGCGGGCAATGCAGATATGCGGTTGGGCCGAGGTTCGCGGCAGTTGCCGTGTTGCAGCCTGGCATATTGGTCTGTGGGCAATGCAGATAGCCGGTCGGGCCAACGACTGTGGTTGTCACTGTAGTGCAACCATAAGATGTAGTGATAGTCATGGTTCAATTCCCAAAATCAAAGTTGAAAGGGCTTTGTGACGTGTTCGGAATGTAAGCTAGGTCATGGGAAGCAACCACCGGTAATCGCTAAATTGACCCGTACACCCTCATAACGCGAAAACCCATATTGCACTTTTTAAAGTTGTGCAAACCCAAAATACATTTATAACGAGTAATTGTTAAGCGCAGAAGTCGTTATGCGTGTATTTGAAATTTTGATTATGCCTGAAAAACCAGGGTTCCGGCCACTTGTAAGCCATCAGGGAAACGAGCGATGACCACCGACACCACCGATCATTCAGAACAGCCTCCTGAACATAAAAGTCCGACAGGACGCTTCATCATCTCCCATCGTATAGCCCCCTACCGCGACGGGCGGGCGAGACGCACTGCGAAGGGCAATTTCAGCGAAAGACTGATGCGGACGCTTGGCGGATCGATGCAGATCGTCAGCGACAGCGGTGCCGACCGTGACGATTTGCGCCGTGTTCTGGTCGTCAATGCCGAAGAAGCGGAGTTGCGAGCGAAGAGCAGTGATCTTTCACCGGACACGATAATCGAGAGGGAGTTTCTGCGCTGGCCAGCCGCGTTGCGTATGGCTCCATGGGGTTCTCCGGCAGCCCCCTTTATCGACATTGAAGCGGTTGAAGAGAATGCCGTTCCACCAGCGCCTGCGTTCACCATGACCGTGACCTCTTCGGGCTCACCGCTTTCTGGCGTGCTGGTGGAGCTTGGCCTGGTCGCACTCACGCCATCGGCGCAGTCGCAAGCGAGCAGTCTCAGCGCGGTAACAGATTCAAACGGGCTGGCAGTTTTTCCCTTTGATCCGGCACAGTGGTACCCGATGTCTGCACAGATCTCGCCGCACGGTGGAGCCTGGTCAGGCGTTGTCGTCCATCCGGTGACGGCTACGTCGGTCAATCTCGACTGTCTTCCGAAAAGCGGCCCGTTGGGATGGTGGCACCAGCTTGCCGGGATCAGCCTTTACGATCCGTCCGCTGGCGAGGGTATCCGCATTGGTGTGATCGATTCCGGGCTGGGGCCGCATCCTTATCTCAACCATATGATTCCGGCTGGCTCCTTTATCGATGGCTGCTTTCAGCCGGGCCCTGAGGCCACTGCAGATGTTCAGTGGCATGGCACGCATGTGTCGGGGCTGATTGGCGCGCGCCCGCCGCTGGGCACCGGTGACTATGCCGGGCTGGCGCCTGCCGCAGAGGTGTTCGTGGCCCGCGTATTCGCGCCGGGGCAGGGTGCAAATCAGGGTGACATCGCGTCTGCGATAGATGCCATGTCGATTGCGCACGAGGTGGATCTGATCAATCTGAGCCTGGGCGGTGATCCGTCTGCCATTGAATATGATGCCGTGCTCGCGGCTTATGCGCGTGGCACGCTGTGCATATGTGCGGCGGGCAACAATTTCGGGCAGCCGGTTCTTGCTCCGGCAAGCTACCCGCTGGCGGTGGCGGTGTCTGCCGTCGGACGGCCCGGAACCTACCCTTTGAACAATATGGCCAGTCTCACCATTCCCAATCAGGCCGATCACTTCGGTACCGGCGGCCTGTTCCTGCCGACCTACGCCAATGTCGGCAAGGAGATTGCAGTCACGGCGGGTGGATCAGCGGTCATCTCTACGGTGCCCGCATGGGAAGGGGACGAGGCCCCCTATGCCGATATGTCTGGCACCTCCATGGCGACGCCCATCACAACTGCTACGCTGGCTGCCATGCTCTCTCGAGATGCAATCTACAGGAGCTTGCAAAGAACTCAGGCCCGCGCAAAATATGCCAGATCGAAACTCGAAGGGGCAGCCTTGTCCATCGGTCTTTCTCAACCCTATCAGGGAGAGGGCCTAAGCCGCGTGAACTGATGCCTGATTCAAGGATGGCGCGAGGCAAGTCTGCGCGCCATCCCAGACTCACCCAAGGTGGGGAGGACAACCTCATTACAAAAGGCGGCAAACACGATGACCGACCCGCAGAAACACTACATCATGACGTTCCGCCACAATGCCGAGCAACCGCCAGCCTGGCAGCAAATCGTCGCTGACATCCCCGGCGTTACAGTCATCTCGATACTCGGCCGCCAAAGCCGCATCAAAGCCAATGCCGCAGCCATCCGCGCCCTGCGCGAACAGTTCTCAAGCGACATACTCATCGAAGAAGACCTCCCGCGCCATTTCTGACGAGCGGCAGCCTGTGTTTCGGGCTGAAAAGCTGGGCAACCGAACGAGAATCATTGAGGCGGCAACGATTGCCGAGACGCGCGATCGCTCATGGGGCGTGCTCAAAAGAGCTGCGTAACAGTTTTGATGATGTCTTAACTGGGAAAATGGTGGGCGATGAGAGACTCGAACTCCCGACATCCTCGGTGTAAACGAGGCGCTCTACCAACTGAGCTAATCGCCCTTCGCGTCTTGCGGATCGTGTCCGCCGCGTCGGTGGCCGTGATCTATTCGGATCGGAAAAAAACCGCAAGAGCTTTTATGAAGTTTTTTTGTTTTTTTCGATTTTTGTCCGGACCGGTTCGCTGGTTTGGCGGCGGGCTATCGTCTTAATCCCAGCAAATCCGGGAAGTTTGCCGCGTTTGAGACCGGTATGAAAACTTATCCACAACTGTGCGACCTCAGGCCACGATCTCAAGCGGGATCTGCCGTGCGTCAGATCCAGGCCGAATCCTATCGCGGAAATGCTCAAGCGGACCGGTTAGGAGGGCAGGCGGGCCGCCTCAGGCATCCACGGAGACCGTCTGTGGATAAGTGGGCACGAATGGCGAAAAAAAACTGATAACGAAAAATGCCGGGAAACCGGGCGTCTTCACGTCTTTGGCAAATCAAAATGCATGAGCATAATCTTTTGTCGTGAAACCTGCTTGACACCCCAACGCGAACGCCTTAGTTAGCCGCTCAACGAACAGCCGAGGCGAGTTCGTAAGACCGGTTTCGGCCAGTCTTTAGGGAATGTGCGGGTGTAGCTCAGTTGGTTAGAGTGCCGGCCTGTCACGCCGGAGGTCGCGGGTTCGAGCCCCGTCACTCGCGCCATTCCTTCCTCGAAAAGACGGATCTTCGAGATCCATAAAATGCGCGGGTGTAGCTCAGTTGGTTAGAGTGCCGGCCTGTCACGCCGGAGGTCGCGGGTTCGAGCCCCGTCACTCGCGCCATTTTACAATCTTTAATGTCATCTCCTTATAACGCCTCTGCCGCTACATGGCATTGGCGTGTTTTGTTTTTCTGCCCTTGTGCTTGCTTTTGATAAACGTCAGATCGCTCGTCGCGATGTCATCATGTCGCCGAGAGCGGCCTGATTTGCGTGGTGTGGAAAAGAAAATTCCTGTTCTTTCAGGTCATGTTTTCGTCGCGCTACGGGCCAAAAAAAACATCTGCTGCCAATGGACTGCACGCGGTTCGTATCCCCGTACCGCATTCCCTAATTTTCAATTGTTTTCAACGGTTTGTTGAATTGTGTCCGGCCTGTTGCGCGGGGCGGTTTGCGACATGGTCGATATTCCAAGTCACGATTGACTTGAAATGGCACTTAAACTCTTGCAGAGAGGGCTTGGCTGCGATAACCACTGCGGCGTTGCAACATAATATCGACCCTGCGGATTCTTCACTCCAATGGGCTGTGCCCGACGCTCGGTCGGGCAAGGAAGAGACAATGACTGAACTCCTCAGTTCCTACATTCCGATCGCAATCTTCATTGGTATCGCGCTTGTCATCGGTCTGGCGCTGTTGATTGCGCCTTTTGCCGTTGCCTACAAGAACCCCGACCCGGAAAAGCTGTCTGCTTTCGAGTGCGGTTTCAACGCGTTTGATGATGCGCGCATGAAGTTCGACATTCGCTTCTATCTGGTGTCGATTCTCTTTATCATCTTCGATCTCGAAGTCGCATTCCTGTTTCCCTGGGCGGTGTCCTTCGGTGAAATGGGCTGGTTCGGTTTCTGGTCGATGATGGTATTCCTTGGTGTTCTCACCATTGGTTTCATCTATGAATGGAAGAAGGGGGCACTGGAATGGGCGTAGTTCAGAACAATACGACGCTTGTCGCGCCACAGCCCAAAGGCATTATCGATCCGTCGACGGGCAAGCCTGTCGGCAGCGATGATGGCTATTTCACCGAAATCAACGACGAGCTTGCCGATAAGGGCTTTCTCGTCACCTCTACGGACGAGCTGATCACCTGGGCGCGCACGGGCTCGCTGATGTGGATGCAGTTCGGTCTCGCCTGTTGCGCCGTTGAGGGTCTGATGCAGGCATCCGGCCCGCGTTACGACATGGAGCGCTTTGGTGTGGCTCCGCGCGCATCGCCACGTCAGTCTGACGTGATGATTGTTGCCGGCACGCTGACCAACAAGATGGCGCCCGCGCTTCGCAAGGTCTATGACCAGATGCCGGAGCCACGTTATGTCATCTCCATGGGCTCTTGCGCCAATGGCGGCGGCTATTATCATTATTCCTACGCTGTGGTGCGCGGTTGCGACCGCGTGGTTCCTGTCGATATCTATGTGCCGGGCTGTCCCCCCACGGCAGAGGCACTGCTTTACGGCGTGCTGCTGCTGCAGAAGAAGATCCGGCGCACCGGTACGATCGAGCGTTAAGGGCAAAGGACGGATAAGGAATGAGCGAAGCTCTCAACGACCTCTCGGCCTATGTGCAGGACGCGCGCGGTTCTCTGATCGAATCCGCCGTTATTGCCTATGGCGAACTGACGCTGAACACGACGCCGGACAATGTCATCGCGCTGTTGACCTTCCTGCGTGACGACGTGCAGTGCGGTTTCGTCAACATCATTGATATCTGCGGTGTCGACTGGCCGAGCCGCGAAAAGCGTTTCGATGTGGTCTATCACCTGTTGTCGCCGCGTCAGAATCTGCGCGTTCGCCTCAAGCTGCAGGTGGCCGAAGACGAAGCCGTGCCGTCTGCAACCTCTGTCTTCTATGGGGCGGAATGGTTCGAGCGCGAAGCATGGGACATGTATGGCATTCCTTTCGAAGGCCACTCTGACCTGCGCCGCATTCTCACCGACTACGGATTCGAGGGTCATCCGCTCCGCAAGGACTTCCCCGTTACCGGCTTCGTTGAAGTTCGCTACGACGACGTCCTGAAGCGCGTTCTTTACGAACCCGTCGAGTTGAAGCAGGAATTCCGCAACTTCGATTTCCTCTCCCCTTGGGAAGGAACGGATTACGTTCTTCCTGGTGACGAAAAGGCCAAGCAATGAGCGACGTTGCCGCCACAGAGCAAGGACAATGTCTTTGCGGCGCTGTTCGCTTCACAGCGAAGATCGGCGCCCGGGAGATTGGTGTTTGCCACTGTTCCATGTGCCGTCGCTGGTCCGGCGGTGTTTTTCTCGGCGTCGAATGCGAAAGCGTATCGATCGAGGATGACAGCCATCTCGGCGTCTTTTCGTCTTCCGAGTGGGGCGAGCGCTGCTTTTGCAACAGCTGTGGCAGCACCTTGATGTGGCGGTCGAAAGATGGCGCACATAAGGTCGTTTCTGTGCAGGCCTTTGACGATCCTTCAAGCTTTAGCTTGGTATCTGAGATCTTCATAGACGAAAAGCCGACGAGCTATTCGTTCGCCGAGGCCACGAAAACGATGACTGGCCCCGAATTTATCGCCATGATCACGTCGGCGGAGCAACACTGATGACTGAACATAACGTTCGCAATTTTACGATCAACTTCGGCCCGGAGCATCCTTCCGCGCACGGCGTGTTGCGTCTGGTTCTCGAACTCGATGGCGAAATCGTCGAGCGCGTTGACCCGCATATCGGCCTGCTGCACCGTGGTACGGAAAAGCTGATCGAGACCAAGACCTATCTCCAGGCCGTTCCGTATTTCGACCGTCTTGATTACGTCGCGCCGATGAACCAGGAACATGCTTTTGCGCTTGCCGTGGAAAAGCTGATGGGTCTCGAGATTCCGATGCGCGGGCAGTTGATCCGCGTCCTTTTCTCCGAGATCGGCCGTATCCTGTCGCATATCATGAACGTCACGACCCAGGCGATGGACGTTGGTGCCATGACGCCGCCGGTCTGGGGCTTCGAAGAGCGCGAAAAGCTCATGGTGTTTTACGAGCGCGCGTCCGGCGCCCGTCTCCATGCCGCCTATTTCCGCCCGGGTGGTGTCCATCAGGACCTGCCGCCGGAGCTCGTCGATGACATCGGCAAATGGTGCGATCCGTTCATTACATTCCTCGACAATGTCGAAGGTCTTCTGACCGAGAACCGTATCTACAAGCAGCGTAACGTCGATATCGGCGTCGTGTCGCTCGAAGACGCGCTTGCCTGGGGCTTTACCGGCGTCATGGTTCGCGGTTCGGGTGCGGCGTGGGATTTGCGCCGTTCGCAGCCCTACGAATGCTATTCCGATCTCGAATTTGACATTCCCGTCGGCAAGAACGGCGATTGCTATGACCGTTATTTGATCCGCATGCAGGAAATGCGTGAATCGATCAAGATCATGAAGCAGTGCGTCGAGCTTTTGCAGGGCAAGCACCGTATTGGCCCCGTGTCGTCTCTAGATGGCAAGGTCGTTCCGCCAAAGCGTGGCGAAATGAAGCGCTCCATGGAAGCCTTGATCCACCACTTCAAGCTTTACACGGAAGGCTATCACGTGCCTGCCGGCGAAGTGTACGCAGCTGTTGAAGCGCCCAAGGGCGAGTTCGGCGTCTACGTGGTCGCCGATGGTTCCAACAAGCCTTATCGCTGCAAGATCCGCGCTCCGGGTTACGCGCATCTGCAAGCCATGGATTTCCTGTGCAAGGGACACCAGCTTGCCGACGTAACCGCTGTTCTCGGCTCTCTCGACATCGTGTTCGGGGAGGTTGACCGCTGATGCGTTTGCCGCTGGCCATTCTGGCTCTCTGTGCCGCGACTACACCGCTTTGCGCCCAAACGGCGCAGGACGGCGTTTCGTCGCAGGCAAGCGGCGGTTCATCTTCTGTCAAGCAGCTTCTGTCACAAGGATACGAGATTAAATCCTCGCTTCCCAATGGCGGAAAATTCATTGTGTTCATGCAAAAAGACAAAGCGGCCTATGCTTGCGAATTCGTCACGGTGACGAAATCGCGTTGCGAGTCGCTCAATTGATGGGGCGTGAGGAAGTATGTCCGTTCGTCGACTAGCCGAAGATCAGTTCCAGCCCACGGGCTTCGCGTTTAACGCGGAGAATTCTGCCTGGGCGGAAAAAACGATCCAGAAATATCCCGCCGGACGCCAGCAATCGGCGGTTATCCCGCTGTTGATGCGTGCGCAGGAGCAGGATGGCTGGGTAACCCGCGCCTGTATCGAGAAAATTGCCGACATGCTGGACATGGCCTATATCCGTGTTCTTGAAGTCGCGACTTTCTATACGCAGTTCCAGTTGAAGCCTGTTGGTACCAAGGCGCATATCCAGGTCTGCGGCACGACGCCCTGCATGTTGCGTGGCTCCGAGGCACTGATGGATGTGTGTCGCCACAAGATCCATCATGATCCGCTAACACCCAATGAGAGCGGCACGCTGTCCTGGGAAGAGGTGGAATGTCAGGGCGCCTGCGTCAATGCGCCGATGGTCATCATCTTCAAGGATGCCTATGAAGATCTGACGCCTGAGCGTCTGGAAGAGATTATCGATACGTTCGAGGCCGGCAAGGGTGACACCATCAAGCCTGGTCCGCAAATCGACCGGCATCTCTCGGCGCCCATTGGCGGCCTGACGACGCTGACCGAGGAAACCAGGCCCGATCGTTCCAACCTCGACAAGAAGGAAGAGGCTGCGCCAGACGCTGTGCAGACTCCACCTTCAAATGCCGCAAGGGCAAAGACGGACGCACCGGAAACGGATCCGAAGCTAAAGACACCCGCAACGGAGCCGAAGGCAGCAGAGGCCAACGTCAAGGCTTCCGAGTCGGAAAACTCCGGCAAGACGCCGAAGTGAGGGGTTGAATCATGTTAAAAGATCAAGATCGCATCTTTACCAATCTCTACGGCCTTAAGGACACCTCGTTGAAGGGCGTGCTCGCACGCGGTCACTGGGACGGCACGAAGCAGATCATCGAAAAGGGTCGTGACTGGATCATCAATGAGATGAAAGCGTCGGGCCTGCGTGGTCGCGGTGGTGCTGGCTTCCCGACGGGCCTCAAGTGGTCCTTCATGCCGAAGGAAAACGATGGCCGTCCGCATTACCTCGTCGTCAACGCCGACGAGTCGGAACCCGGTACCTGCAAGGACCGCGAAATTCTGCGCCATGATCCGCACACGCTGATCGAAGGTTGCGTGATCGCCGGTTTTGCTATGGGCGCCCACACCGCTTACATCTATGTTCGCGGCGAATATATGCGTGAGCGTGAAGCGCTGCAGGCGGCGATCGACGAATGCTACGATGCCGGCTTGCTGGGCAAGAACAACAAGAACGGCTGGGATTTCGATATCTACGTTCACCACGGCGCAGGTGCCTATATCTGCGGCGAGGAAACGGCGCTTCTCGAAAGCCTCGAAGGCAAGAAGGGCCAGCCGCGCCTCAAGCCGCCATTCCCGGCCAATATGGGTCTCTATGGCTGCCCGACAACGGTCAATAACGTCGAGTCAATCGCTGTTGCGCCAACCATCCTGCGTCGCGGTGCATCGTGGTTCTCGTCCATCGGCCGTCCGAACAATGTCGGCACAAAGCTGTTCATGGTGTCCGGCCATGTCGAGCGCCCCTGCACGTTTGAAGATGCGCTTGGCCTGTCCTTCAAGGAACTGATCGAGCGTCACTGTGGCGGTATCCGTGGTGGCTGGGATAATCTGCTCGGCGTCATTCCAGGCGGCGCATCGTGCCCCATCGTTCGCGGTGAAGACATGAAGGACGCCATCATGGACTTCGACGGTATGCGCGAAGTGAAGTCGTCCTTCGGTACCGGCGGCATGATTGTCATGGACAAGTCCACCGACGTCATCAAGGCCATCGCCCGTATCGCTGCCTTCTTCAAGCATGAAAGCTGTGGCCAGTGCACCCCTTGCCGTGAAGGTACGGGCTGGATGTGGCGCGTGCTGGAGCGCATGGTCAAGGGCAACGCGCAGAAGCGCGAGATCGACATGCTGTTTGAAGTCACCAAGCAGATCGAGGGTCACACCATCTGCGCGTTGGGTGATGCGGCTGCATGGCCGGTTCAGGCGCTGATCCGCAATTTCCGTCCGGAAATCGAAAAGCGGATCGATCAATATACCTACAGAGCCATGGATGATGGCGCTGTGCTTGAGGCTGCCGAGTAACACCGGCCAAAGTAACACCTCAAGGGTGTTGCGAGGGGCGGGGATCGGGTGTACCGGTCCCTTACATCGTTAAAGCATCTGGCGCCTTGTGAGTCTTGCCGGATGCGATCAGGATTTGTCCGCGACCGCGCTGATGCGAGATGGACAGGCAACAGGACGTAAGTAGGACCATGACAAAGCTCAAGGTTGACGGTAAAGAGATCGAAGTTCCGGATCATTTCACGCTGCTGCAGGCGTGCGAGGAGGCCGGTGCTGAAGTTCCGCGCTTTTGTTTTCATGAGCGTTTGTCGGTCGCGGGTAACTGCCGCATGTGTCTCATCGAGGTAAAGGGCGGACCGCCAAAGCCTGCGGCTTCCTGCGCCATGGGGGTGCGCGATATTCGCGGCGGCCCGAATGGCGAATTGCCGGAAGTTTTCACCAACACGCCGATGGTCAAGAAGGCCCGCGAAGGCGTGATGGAATTCCTGCTCATCAACCATCCGCTGGATTGTCCTATCTGTGACCAGGGCGGCGAATGCGATCTTCAGGACCAGGCGATGGCCTTCGGTATTCCCGGTTCGCGCTACTCTGAAAACAAGCGCGCCGTGGAAGACAAATATATCGGACCGCTCGTCAAGACGGTGATGAACCGCTGCATTCACTGCACGCGCTGCGTCCGCTTCACCACCGAAGTCGCCGGCATTTCCGAACTCGGCCTCATCGGTCGCGGTGAAGATGCTGAAATCACAACCTATCTTGAGCAGGCGATGACGTCCGAGCTGCAGGGCAACGTGGTTGACCTCTGCCCCGTCGGTGCGCTGACATCAAAGCCTTTCGCCTTTACCGCCCGCCCATGGGAACTCGGCAAGACCGAAACCATCGATGTGATGGACGCTCTCGGTTCTGCCATTCGGGTCGATACGCGTGGCCGCGAAGTCATGCGTGTTATGCCACGCGTCAACGAAGCCATCAACGAAGAGTGGATTTCCGACAAGAGCCGCTTCATCTGGGATGGTCTCAAGACCCAGCGTCTGGACCGGCCTTACGTCCGCAAGGATGGCCGTCTGCAGCCCGCCAGCTGGGCTGAGGCTTTCGGCGCCATCAAGGCAGCCGTCGGTTCGACACCGAGTGAAAAGATCGGCGCCATCGCTGGCGATCTCGCTTCGGTCGAGGAAATGTTTGCGCTGAAGTCGCTGCTGGCATCGCTCGGATCGACCAACGTGGATTGCCGTCAGGATGGCACGGCGCTTGATCCATCGCTTGGTCGCGCCAGCTATCTGTTCAACGCGACGATCGAAGGCATCGATCATGCGGATGCGGTTCTGATCATCGGCTCCAATCCGCGCTACGAAGCCTCGGTGCTCAACGCGCGTATTCGCAAGCGCTGGCGTCGCGGCGGCCTGCCAATTGCCGTTATCGGCGAGGCGGGTGAGCTGCGCTATGACTATGAATATCTCGGTTCCGGCACCGACACGCTGTCCGATCTGACAAACGGTTCGCACAGCTTCATCGAAAAGTTGAAGGCTGCGAAGAACCCGTTGATCATCGTAGGTCAGGGCGCTCTGTCGCGTGAAGATGGTGCTGCGGTCCTCGGCGCGGCGGCAAAGCTGGCCTTGGCTGTCGGCGCTGTTTCGGCTGAGTGGAATGGTTTCTGCGTCCTGCATACGGCTGCTGCCCGCGTCGGCGGACTTGATCTCGGCTTCGTGCCGGCAGACAAGTCGCTCAACGCCGCCTCCATCGTGGCATCGGCTGAAGTGCTGTTCCTGCTGGGTGCGGACGAGATCGATCTTTCGAGCAAATCCGCAAAGCTCACCGTGTATATTGGTTCCCACGGCGACAATGGCGCCATGAATGCCGATGTCATCCTGCCGGGTGCTGCCTATACCGAAAAGTCGGGCACATGGGTCAACACCGAAGGTCGTGTCCAGATGGGCAACCGCGCAGGCTTCGCACCGGGCGAAGCTCGCGAAGACTGGGCGATCCTGCGGGCATTATCCGATGTGCTTGGCCACAAGCTGCCATTCGACTCTCTGTCGGCTCTGCGCGCGCAGCTCTACGTCGCTCATCCGCATTTTGCCGATGTGGACGCTGTAACGGTTGCCAATGCATCTGATATCGAGGCGCTCGCGACCACAGGCGGTGCGCTTGGCAAGGCAGGCTTTGCTTCGCCGGTGAAGGATTTTTATTTGACGAACCCGATTGCGAGAGCGTCCGCCGTGATGGCCGAATGTTCCGCATTGGCCCGCAACAACTTCAAGGCTGCGGCAGAGTAAGGGTAGGGGATTATGGACTCGTTTTTCTGGAGCTACGTCTGGCCAGCGCTGATTATTGTCGGCCAGTCTCTGCTGCTTCTCGTTTTGTTGCTGGTGTCTATCGCCTTCCTTCTTCTTGCCGACCGTAAGATCTGGGCGGCGGTGCAGCTGCGCCGTGGCCCCAATGTGGTTGGTCCATTCGGTCTGTTCCAGTCCTTTGCCGACCTTTTGAAGTTCATTCTGAAAGAACCCGTCATTCCGTCCGGTGCCAACAAGGCCGTGTTCCTGCTGGCGCCGCTGGTTGCCGTGACACTGGCTCTGGCGACCTATGCCGTCATTCCGTTTGCGGATGGATGGGTGGTGGCCAACATCAATGTCGGCATTCTCTACATTTTCGCGATTTCGTCGCTTGAAGTGTATGGCATCATCATGGGTGGCTGGGCGTCTAACTCCAAGTACCCGTTCCTCGGCGCGTTGCGCTCTGCGGCGCAGATGGTGTCCTACGAAGTCTCGATTGGCCTCGTCATCGTCACTGTGTTGCTTTGCGTGGGTTCGTTGAACCTGACGGATATCGTCAATGCGCAGCATTCCGGTATCGGCACGTCGCTCGGTCTGCCTGCCTCCTTCCTGGATTGGCATTGGCTGCCGCTGTTCCCGATGTTCATCATCTTCTTCATTTCGTCGCTGGCCGAGACCAACCGTCCACCGTTCGATCTGCCGGAAGCGGAATCGGAACTTGTAGCCGGTCACATGGTGGAGTATGGCTCCACCCCGTACATGATGTTCATGCTGGGTGAATATGCCGCCATCGTTCTGATGTGCTGCCTGACGACCATCCTGTTCCTCGGAGGCTGGCTTCCCATCGTGGATGTCTGGTTCCTCAACTGGGTACCGGGTATCGTGTGGTTTGCGCTGAAGGGCGGCATGGTCTTCTTCATGTTCGGTCTCGTTAAGGCATTCGTTCCACGCTACCGCTATGACCAGTTGATGCGTCTTGGCTGGAAGGTGTTCCTGCCGCTGTCGCTCGCCATGGTTATTATTGTTGCATTCGTACTCAAGCTGACGGCAGGCGCATGATGATGTGCGCAGCCCTCGCTTGCAGATCTGGAGGTTGAGATGGCCAGTCTTTCCCAAGCCGTCAATTCACTGTTCCTGAAGGAATTCGTCGGCGCCTTTTTTCTGACCATGCGTCACTTCTTTAAGCAGAAGGCAACGGTAAACTATCCGTTCGAAAAAGGTCCGGTCAGCCCGCGTTTTCGTGGTGAGCACGCTTTGCGTCGTTATCCCAACGGCGAAGAGCGGTGCATTGCCTGCAAATTGTGTGAGGCGATCTGTCCTGCCCAGGCCATTACGATCGAAGCTGGCCCACGCCGCAACGATGGCACGCGCCGCACGGTTCGTTACGATATCGACATGGTGAAGTGCATTTATTGCGGCTTCTGCCAGGAAGCATGCCCTGTCGATGCGATCGTCGAGGGTCCAAACTTCGAATTCGCGACGGAAACCCGCGAGGAACTGTATTTCGACAAGCAGAAGCTTCTCGATAATGGCGATCGCTGGGAGCGTGAAATCGCTCGCAACCTTGCTCTGGATGCGCCTTACCGTTAAGGCAGCATGATGTCTCCGCAGCAGTGCTTCGGAGGGGGTAAAACAGTCAATGCCCGTCGGTTATCGCTGGCGGGAACGAAACGGGCATGCGACTTCAGGGTCGCGTTTGTCCGGTGAGGACAAAAAGGCACCAACATGGGTCTGCACGCTGTATTTTTTTACATCTTCGCTTTCGTCGCCGTGGCGTCTGCGTTCATGGTCATCGCTTCAAAGAACCCCGTTCACTCGGTGCTGTTCCTTATCTTGACCTTTTTCAATGCCGCAGCTCTCTTCCTGCTGACCGGCGCTGAATTCCTGGCGATGATCCTGCTCGTCGTTTATGTCGGCGCCGTGGCGGTGTTGTTCCTTTTCGTCGTCATGATGCTGGACGTGGATTTTGCCGAACTGCGCTCCGGCGTGCTGCAATATGCGCCGATCGGCGCTTTGATCGGCATCATCCTTGCTGCTGAGCTCATCATCGTCGTGGGCGGCAGCGTGCTGAACCCGCAGGCAGCGAAATCCATCACCATGCCGATCCCGAACCCGCTGGAGCGCACCAATACCGCGGCACTCGGCGACGTGCTCTACACCAACTACGTTTACTTCTTCCAGCTCGCCGGTCTGGTGCTGCTGGTGGCAATGATCGGCGCAATCGTGCTGACACTTCGCCACCGCACCGATATCAAGCGGCAGGATATTGCCACCCAGGTCGGTCGCGATCCCAAGACCGCTGTTACCACAGTCAAGGTCAAGCCGGGTCAGGGCATCTAAGGCGCGAACGGATCCAAGGAAAACATATTATGGAAATCGGTCTTTCCCATTACCTCACGGTCAGCGCGGTCCTCTTTACGATCGGCATCTTCGGTATCTTTCTCAACCGTAAGAATGTCATCGTCATCCTGATGTCGATCGAACTGATCCTGCTTGCGGTCAACCTCAACATGGTCGCGTTCTCGTCCTTCCTGAATGATATTGTTGGCCAGGTCTTCGCACTGTTCATTCTGACCGTTGCTGCTGCGGAAGCTGCCATCGGTCTTGCAATACTCGTTGTCTTCTATCGCAACCGCGGTTCGATTGCCGTGGAAGACGTCAATATGATGAAGGGCTGATAAGGCTATGATCTACAAAGCTATCGTCTTTCTTCCGCTGATCGGTTTTCTGATCGCTGGCCTGTTTGGCCGCTCCATCGGTGCCAAGGCTTCCGAATATGTCACAACCGGCCTGATGATCGTTGTCGCGATCCTGTCTTGGGTTGTCTTCTTTGATGTGGCGCTTCTGAGCCATGAAGCTGGCGAAGTCATAAAGGTGACTGTGCTGCGCTGGATCCAGTCCGGTGGTATCGATGTCGAGTGGGCTTTCCGCATCGACACGCTGACCGCCGTCATGTTCGTGGTGGTCAATACGGTTTCATGCCTCGTGCATCTGTATTCCATTGGTTACATGCATCACGATCCGCATCGTCCGCGTTTCTTCGCCTACCTTTCGCTCTTCACCTTCGCCATGCTCATGCTGGTTACGTCTGACAACCTGTTGCAGATGTTCTTCGGCTGGGAAGGCGTGGGTCTGGCATCCTACCTGCTCATCGGCTTCTGGTTCAAGAAGCCGTCTGCTTCGGCTGCTGCCATGAAGGCCTTCATCGTCAACCGCGTCGGTGACTTCGGTTTCATTCTCGGTATTTCCGGCCTTTTCGTGCTGTTCGGATCGGTGAACTTCGAAACGATCTTTGCTGCTGCCGGCACCTATCTGCCAGCAGATGGCGCCGCGTCGACTGATGTCGTCATCAATCTGTTCGGTATGCAGCTGGACAAGGCTCATGCATTGACCGGCGTGTGCCTGCTGCTCTTCATGGGCTCAATGGGTAAGTCGGCGCAGTTCCTTCTGCACACATGGCTGCCTGATGCCATGGAAGGCCCGACCCCTGTGTCGGCTCTCATCCACGCCGCGACCATGGTCACGGCCGGCGTCTTCCTCGTCGCACGCATGTCGCCGATTTTCGAACTGTCACCGGATGCACTGACATTTGTCACGCTGATCGGTGCGATCACGGCGTTCTTTGCAGCGACGGTCGGTCTGGTTCAGAACGACATCAAGCGGGTGATTGCCTACTCGACCTGTTCGCAGCTCGGCTACATGTTCGTTGCGCTCGGCGTTGGCGCCTATGGTGCAGCCGTGTTCCATCTGTTCACGCACGCTTTCTTCAAGGCGCTGCTGTTCCTTTGCGCCGGTTCGGTCATTCACGCCGTGGATGGTGAGCAGGACATGCGGTTCATGGGTGGTCTGCGCAAGCATATTCCCATTACCTTCTGGACGATGACTGTCGGCACGCTGGCCCTGACCGGCGTTGGTATCCCCGGAACGATGATCGGCTTTGCTGGCTTCTTCTCCAAGGACGTGATCATCGAGTCGGCCTATGCGTCGCACAATGCGGTTGCTGGCTTTGCTTTCGTGCTGCTCGTCGTTGCCGCGCTGTTTACCAGCTTCTATTCCTGGCGCCTGGCCTTCCTGACCTTCTTCGGCAAGCCGCGCGCTTCCGCAGATGTCATGCACCACGTCCATGAATCTCCGATGGTTATGCTGATCCCGCTTTTCGTGTTGACGGTTGGTGCGGTTCTCGCCGGTGTCGTTTTTGAAGGCTACTTCTTCGGCCACGAATATGCGGAATTCTGGAAAGGCGCTCTGTTTACGCTTCCGTCCAATGAAATCCTCGAAGAGTTCCACCATGTTCCATTGTGGGTGAAGTGGAGCCCGTTCTTTGCGATGGCCCTTGGTTTCGTGACCGCCTGGTACATGTATATCAAGTCGCCTGAAACGCCGAAGCGTCTGGCAGCGACCCATCGTGGCCTCTACCAGTTCCTTCTCAACAAGTGGTATTTCGACGAGCTCTATGACTTCCTCTTCGTTCGTTCCGCAAAGGCGCTTGGTCGCTTCCTGTGGAAGAAGGGCGATGTCGCAGTCATCGATCACTACGGACCGAACGGTATTGCAGCACGGGTGGCTGATGTGACCAACCGCGTCGTTCGCCTGCAATCCGGTTACCTTTATCATTATGCCTTTGCGATGTTGATTGGCATCGCGGCGCTTGTCACATGGATGATGCTCGGGAGTGCCTTCTGATGACCGATTGGCCAATTCTTTCAACGGTCACCTTCTTGCCGCTGGTCGGCGTGGTGCTCCTGCTTCTGACAAATGCGAACGGACCTTACGGCCGTCGCAACGTGCTCAACGTCTCGCTGCTGACCACCGTCTTCACATTTATCGTGTCGCTGTTCATCTGGATCGGGTTTGACAATTCCAACCCCGGCTTCCAGATGGTGGAAAAGCACGCCTGGTTCGGCGATATCGCTGCCTATCACCTTGGTGTTGACGGCATCTCGATGCTGTTTGTCATCCTGACGACATTCCTGATGCCATTTTGCGTGCTCGCAAGCTGGAACGCCATCGAGAAGCGCATCAAGGAATACATGATCGCCTTCCTTCTGCTGGAAGTGGTCATGGTCGGCGTGTTCGTCGCGCTGGATACCGTTCTTTTCTACGTCTTCTTCGAAGCAACGCTGATCCCGATGTTCATCATCATCGGCGTGTGGGGCGGCAAGGATCGCGTTTACGCCTCCTATAAGTTCTTCCTTTACACGCTACTGGGCTCGGTTCTGACGATGCTCGCCATCATGGCGATGTACTGGCAGGCTGGCACCACCGACATGACGGAACTGCTGAAGTTTGGTTTCCCGGCTGGAATGCAGACCTGGCTCTGGCTTGCGTGCTTTGCGGCTTTTGCGGTCAAGATGCCGATGTGGCCTGTGCACACATGGTTGCCGGACGCTCACGTCCAGGCGCCGACGGCAGGTTCGGTCATTCTGGCTGGCGTCATGCTGAAGCTGGGTGGTTACGGCTTCATCCGCTTCTCGCTGTCGATGTTCCCGCTCGCATCTGACTATTTTGCGCCCTTCGTCTTCACGCTGTCCGTGCTGGCCATCATCTACACGTCGCTGGTTGCGATGATGCAGGACGACATCAAGAAGCTGATCGCCTATTCGTCGGTTGCGCATATGGGCTATGTGACGATGGGTATCTTCGCGGCCAATGTTCAGGGCGTGCAGGGTGCCATCTTCCAGATGCTGTCGCACGGTATCGTGTCGGGCGCGCTCTTCCTGTGCGTCGGCGTGGTCTATGACCGGCTTCATACCCGCGAGATCTCGGCCTATGGCGGTCTCGTCAACAACATGCCGAAATATGCCGTGGCTTTCATGGTCTTTACCATGGCCAATGTGGGCTTGCCTGGTACCTCCGGTTTCGTTGGTGAATTCCTGACGATCATCGGCGTTTTCCGCGCCAACACCTGGGTCGCGCTGTTTGCAGCGACTGGCGTCATTCTTTCGGCGTCCTACGCTCTGTGGCTCTACCGCCGGGTCATTTTCGGTGCGCTGGAAAAGGAAAGCCTCAAATCCATGCTTGACCTGTCGGCTCGCGAAAAGGTCATCCTCTATCCGCTGGTTGTGCTGACGATCTTCTTCGGCGTCTATCCGGCACCGGTTTTCGATGCCACGGCAGCATCTGTGGACCTTCTGATCAATAATTATACCGCCGCATTGCAGGCAGCGCAGAATGTTGCGCTTTCTTTGAACTGACGACAGGACCCGTTGGACATGACCGCTGAAATTCTTTTTGCCAGTCTGCGCATCGCGACGCCCGAGCTGATCCTTGCGGTCGGCGCTCTGGTGCTGCTCATGATTGGGGTCTTCTCCGGGGACAAGTCGACCAACACGGTCATGGGTCTTTCCATGGCTCTTCTGGTGGTCGTCGGTCTGTGGATCATCTTCGCGCCTGCAACGGGCGAAGCATTCGGCGGCGTTTACGTCGCCGATGCCTTCGGCAACTTCATGAAGGTGCTGGCGCTGATTGGCTCCATCGTCGCCATGATCCTGTCGATTGGCCACAGCCGTGTGGAGCCGATTGGTCGTTTCGAATATCCCGTGCTGCTGGTTCTTGCCACTCTCGGCATTCTCCTGATGATCTCGGCCAACAACCTGATTTCGCTCTACATGGCGCTCGAGCTTCAGTCGCTTGCTCTTTATGTCATCTGCGCGATCAATCGCGAGAGCCTGCGCTCGACCGAGGCTGGCCTGAAATATTTCGTTCTGGGCGCTTTGTCGTCGGGCATGTTGCTCTATGGCATGTCGCTGGTCTACGGCTTTACCGGCAACACCGGATTTAGCGAAATTGCGGCGGTCCTTTCTTCCGAAACGCGCTCGCTCGGCCTCGTCTTCGGTCTGGTTTTCGTGCTGGCCGGTCTGGCATTCAAGATTTCTGCTGTGCCATTCCACATGTGGACACCGGACGTTTATGAAGGCGCACCGACAACGGTTACTGCGTTCCTGGCTGCGGCACCGAAGGTTGGCGCCATGGCGATCTTCGTTAGGATCGTGGTCGATGCGTTCCAGCCCGTCTTTGCCGACTGGCAGCAGATTGTCGTCTTCGTTTCGATCGCCTCCATGCTGCTCGGTGCCTTTGCTGCCATTGGCCAGCGCAACATCAAGCGTCTGATGGCCTATTCTTCCATCAGCCACATGGGTTATGCGCTGGTTGGCCTTGCGGCCGGCAGTCAGTCCGGCGTGTCGGGCGTATTGTGGTACATGGCCGTCTATATGGGCATGACACTTGGTACATTCGCCTGCATCCTGGCCATGCGCCGCAAGGACGTCGGCAATGTCGAGGATGTGAACGATCTGGCTGGTCTTGCCTCGACCAATCCTTTAATGGCGCTGGTGCTGACGATCCTGATGTTCTCGCTTGCGGGCATTCCTCCGCTGGCTGGATTCTTCGGCAAGTACTATGTGTTCCTTGCTGCCATCGAAGCACATCTTTATCCGCTTGCGGTTATCGGTGTCATCGCCTCGGTTGTCGGTGCTTACTATTATCTGCGCATCGTCAAGGTCATGTGGTTCGATGAGGCGAAGGGTGGCTTTGAAAAGGCTGCGGGCGAGTTGCGCGTCGTTTACGCCTTGTCGGGTCTCTTCGTTGTCGGCTTCATCCTCTTTGGTGGCATGTTCACCAACGCGGTCACAGCCGCAGCAAAGACGTTCTTTTGAGCGATAGACGCATGAAAACGGGCCGGGTGTCACTTGAAGACTTCCGGCACGAAGCTTTAGGCGAGACGTCATCCACCAATGCCGAGTGCTTTGCGAGAGCTAAGGCGGGTGACGCTGGCAATCTCTGGATCACGGCGGTGCGTCAGACCGGTGGTCGTGGCCGTCGCGGCAGATTATGGGTTTCCGAAGCTGGCAACCTCTATGCCTCACTCCTCCTGATCGATCCTGCTCCTCCCGAACACATTGGTTCCCTGCCACTCGCTGTTGCGCTTGCCGTTTACCGGGCGGTCGGGGCGGTCCTTCCGCCCGGCGGCGCGCCGCTGGAAATCAAGTGGCCGAACGATATTCTGATTGGCCGTAAAAAGACCTGCGGTATTCTGCTGGAGGCCGAAACGCTTCCAGATGGACGCATGGCGCTGGTGATCGGCATTGGTATAAATATAGCGCATATGCCGGATAGCCCGGCCTATCCGGTTACGCGGCTTGGCGAGCACGGTGTTTCAGCCAGCCCGGAAGAGGTTTTTGCACATCTTTTTCGGGAAATAGCTTACATTCTCTCGATATGGAACGGCGGCGAGGGTGTGGCCGAAGTTATGCGCCTATGGCGGTCCGCAGCCTGCGGCATCGGGGAAGCGATCACGGTCAATCTTCCCGATCGCTCTCTCCGCGGGCGTTTTGCCGGAATTGATGATAAGGGTTTTCTTCTGCTGCAGGAAGATGAGGGCCAACTGCGCTCGATTGCGGCTGGCGATGTGTTTTGGGGTGAGCCGGGCGGTGCTTGAAGCGCCGAAGTTCACCATGGTGATCTGGAGCATTCCTGCTGCTCGGTAAATGCAGGAGCGCGGCGGCTGGCATCGGCCGTTCGTGCGAATGACAAAATGGTGCATTCCCCCATTGCCGTGTCGGGAGACGTGGCGATGCATCGCATGATTGGATGTAGAAGCTGATGACCACGAACGACGAATTTGTATTCCTGCCGCTTGGCGGCGTAGGCGAAATCGGCATGAACCTGGCGCTGTATGGCTATGGGCCTGCTGCAAAGCGGCAGTGGATCATGGTGGACTGCGGCGTTACTTTCGCCGGGCTGGATCTGCCGGGCGTGGATCTCGTGCTTCCCGATATCCGCTTCATCGAGGAGCAGCGCGGCAGCCTCAAGGCCATCATCATCACCCACGCGCATGAAGATCATTACGGCGCGCTGAATGATCTGTGGCCTGGCCTGAACGTGCCGGTCTATGCATCCGGCTTCACTGCCGGGATGCTGGAAGCCAAGCGGGATTATGAGGGAACGCGGGCCGAAATTCCGATCACCCCGTTCAAGGCGGGAGATCGCATCAATGTGGGCCCGTTCGAGATCGAAGCCATTGGCGTCAACCATTCGATCCCGGAGCCCATGTCGCTTGTCATCCGCACACCGCTTGGCAATGCCGTCCACACGGGCGACTGGAAGATCGACCACGCCCCATCTCTGGGTCCGCTGACTGACGAAGCGCGGTTTCGTGCCATCGGTCAGGAGGGCGTATTGGCAATGATGTGCGACAGCACCAATGCCCTGCGCGATGGTGTTTCGCCGTCCGAGGAACAGGTGTCGGAGGGGCTTCGCCAGATCATCGAGAATGCCGAGGGGCGCGTGGCGATCACCACCTTCTCGTCGAATGTTGGGCGTATTCGCTCCATTGCCCAGGCCGCCGAGCGGGCAGGGCGCGAAGTACTGCTACTGGGATCGTCCTTGAAGCGCGTCGTCAACGTGTCCCATGATCTTGGCATCATGGAAGGCATCAAGCCGTTTCTGGCCGAAGATGAGTTCGGCTATATTCCGCGCAACAAGGTCGTGGTCATCCTGACGGGTTCGCAAGGCGAATCCCGCGCCGCACTCGCCAAGCTGTCGCGCGATGAAATGCGCAATGTGGCCTTGGCATCGGGCGATACCGTCGTGTTTTCCTCGCGCGCCATCCCGGGAAATGAGAAGGCCATCCTCGATATCAAAAATGGCCTGATAGAGCAGGGCGTCCATATCATCACGGATAATGAGGCGCTGGTCCATGTGTCTGGCCATCCGCGCCGCAATGAATTGCTGCAGATGTATGAGTGGGTGAAGCCACAGATTCTTGTGCCGGTGCACGGCGAGGCCGCTCATCTCGTCGCCCAGAAGGAACTGGCGGAGCAGGCCGGTATTGCGCAGGTTCCCAAGGTCCGCAACGGCAATATTCTGCGTCTGGCACCGGGCCCTGCAGAGGTGATCGATGATGCGCCGCATGGTCGCGTCTTCAAGGATGGCCGTCTGGTGGGCGATTTCGAGGAGATGGGTATCGGCGATCGGCGCAAGCTTTCCTTTGCCGGTCATGTCTCGGTCAATGTTGTGCTGGACAGCCGGTATGACTTCCTCGGTGATCCCGATGTCGTTCCCTTTGGTTTGCCGGAGTTCGATGATGAAGGCGAAGCCATGGAAGACACGCTGTATGACGCCGTTCTCGGTGCTGTCGAAAGCATACCGCGGGCGCGTCGCAAGGATTTGAATGTCGTTCGCGAGTCGGTGCGCCGTGCCGTTCGCGCAACCGCCAATCAGGTCTGGGGCAAGAAGCCCATCGTTACGGTTTTCGTGACGAAGGTCTGACGGCCGGTTTCAAGCAAGGTTTCGGGGAGGAAACATGCTGGGTCGTATCAACCATGTCGCGATTGCCGTGCCGGATCTGAAAGCGGCTGTCGCGACCTACCGGGACACTTTGGGTGCTGCGGTCTCGCAGCCCCAGGCGCTGCCCGAACATGGCGTGACAGTTGTCTTTGTGGAACTGCCCAACACCAAGGTGGAATTGCTGGAGCCATTGGGCGAGGGATCTCCAATCGCCGCCTTTCTTGCCAAGAATCCGGCGGGTGGGATGCACCATATATGCTATGAGGTCGATGACATCACCGCAGCAAGCAACCGCCTGAAAAGCGAGGGTGCCCGCGTGCTGGGTGATGGATCGCCAAAAACCGGGGCGCACGGCAAGCCTGTCCTGTTTCTGCATCCCAAGGATTTTTGTGGCACCCTGATAGAGCTTGAGCAGATTTGAACACAGGCTGGCTTCAGGCCGACGTGATTTTGCGCTAAGTGCGATATCCGGTGGGCAGGCCGGAGAAGCCGGAAGACCATCCGGGATTTTGTGAGGACGTTGGTTATGCAGTGGCTTTCAACATTTGCCGTCTATTTCATCGTCTGGTGGACAGTCCTGTTCATTGTGCTGCCCATCGGCCTGCGCACGCAGTCCGAGGATGGCGACGTGGCTGTGGGAACGGTGGCCAGCGCCCCGGCGCGCTTCAAGGGCGTGCAGATCATCCTGACGACGACGGTGGTTGCAGCAGTTATCTGCGGCCTCTGGTATCTGGGAACCTGGTACTTTGGGGTCAGCCTTGATGACCTGCCACGGATTATCCCCGTTTACGACTGATTTTTGTCATCTGGTTGTCATGTATAACCGCCATACATCGCGCAGAAGCGGCGCCACGCGTTGACAGACATGAAATAGCCTTGATTTGTTTTGGCGATTTGGTGCCATCTTGCAAAAAGGCAAAAAAAAACAAGGCATTTCAGCCTTGTTTTTCAGTTTCGCGTGATCTGTAACCGTTGCCGGGGCAGCGAATGAACGCGCCTAAGATCTCATCCTCCCAAGACTGACCGCGAAATCGGCAAGAATTTAGACTTCCTGCCTCTTTTGTGAGCTGAAACTAGCCCAAAGAGTGAAACTTGTCATCAAATTTTTTGCATTTTTGTTACAGTCGGCAAAAAATTTCTCTTGATGCGATATGTCGCACCATCCGTGCAAAATTATTCCTCCTGTAACCGTTCCGGGGCGAAAGCTGTATCGCGAAACTGACATAAAGCTGACATACCCGCGATGTTGATGGCCGAAAAAACGCGAAAAAATGGTTTTCTTCTGTTTCTCTTGGCCTTGATGTCTCAGCGGTGCGGCAAGCGCTGTTCCGCCGCTCGACGCGGGTTTCCTTCTGGTAAGGAAACCGCTATGTACGGCGCAATTATCCCGTTATTCCGGCGATTCCCGCGCAGGCGCGAGGGTTCGTCACAAAATGGAAACTGCCATGCGTCTCAGCCGTTACTTTTTGCCCATTCTCAAGGAAAATCCCAAGGAAGCGGAAATCGTCTCGCACCGCCTCATGCTGCGTGCCGGCATGGTGCGTCAGCAGAGCCAGGGCATTTATTCATGGTTGCCGCTCGGCAAACGCGTCATGGACAAGGTCAACAAGATCATCCGCGAAGAGCAGGATCGCTCTGGCGCCATCGAACTTCTGATGCCAACCTTGCAGTCTGCAGAGCTGTGGCAGGAAAGCGGGCGTTACGACGATTACGGCAAGGAAATGCTGCGCATCAAGGACCGTCAGGATCGCCAGATGCTGTATGGTCCCACCAATGAAGAGATGATCACGGATATCTTCCGTTCATACGTGAAGTCCTACAAGACCCTTCCGCTGAACCTCTATCACATCCAGCTGAAATTCCGTGACGAGGTGCGGCCGCGTTTCGGCACCATGCGTTCGCGCGAATTCCTGATGAAGGATGCCTATTCCTTCGACCTGACCAAGGAAGACGCGATCCACTCCTATAACAAGATGTTCACGGCTTACCTGCGCACCTTCTCGCGTCTGGGACTGCGCGCCATTCCAATGCGTGCCGATACCGGCCCGATTGGCGGCAACCACAGCCATGAGTTCATCATTCTGGCGGATACCGGTGAGTCGGAAGTGTTCTGCCACAAGAGCTTCCTGGATCGCGGTATTCCTGCCGACGATACCAATTTTGATGATGTTGCAGGCTTGCAGGGTATATTCGACGAGTGGACGACGGATTACGCCGCCACCTCCGAAATGCATGATGAAGCTGCCTTCAATGCCATTCCCGAAGGCGAACGCCTGTCGGCGCGCGGCATCGAAGTCGGTCACATCTTCTATTTCGGCACGAAATATTCCGAGCCGATGGGTGCGAAGGTGCAGGGGCCTGACGGCAAGGAACACCTTGTCCACATGGGCTCCTATGGCATCGGACCAACCCGCCTTGTTCCCGCCATCATTGAAGCATCGCATGATGAAAACGGAATCATCTGGCCAGAATCGGTCGCGCCATTCGATGTTGTCATCATCAATATGAAGGCTGGCGACGCGGCCTGTGATGCCGCCTGCGAGAAGCTCTATTACTCGCTGTCCAACGCTGGCAAGGATGTTCTGTATGATGATACGGACGACCGCGCCGGTCAGAAATTTGCCACCGCCGATCTCATCGGCGTGCCGGTGCAGATCATCGTCGGGCCGCGCAGCGTTGCTTCCGGCGAGGTTGAAGTCAAGGACCGCAAGACGGGCGCACGCGAAACCGTGACCGTTGAAGCGGCAATGAACAGGGTACTTGGCTGAGAAGCCGACAGGGAGAAAACATGGCAAAAGCCGAGGCTGATAACGGTGCAGGCTCCTCCGTAAAGGGCGCAGCCGCCCGGCCATTTTCGGCCTTCGAGCGCATGGTAGCCTGGCGCTACCTGCGCTCGCGCCGCAAGGAAGCGTTCATTTCCGTCATCGCAGGGTTTTCCTTCGTCGGCATCATGCTGGGCGTTGCGACTCTCATCATCGTCATGGCTGTCATGAACGGTTTTCGTACGGAGTTGATCTCCCGGATTCTCGGCATCAACGGCCACATGATTGTCCAGCCAATCGATCAGCCGTTGAAGGACTATGACGATCTGGCCAAGAAGTTTGCAGCCGTGCCCGGCGTAACCATGGCCCTGCCGTTGGTCGAAGGACAGACGCTGGCATCCGGTCGCGGCGGCGCTGGCAGCGGCGCACTTGTGCGCGGCGTGCGCTCGGAAGATATCGAGAAGATCAAGGAAGTCTCCGGCAACATCAAGGTGGGCGATCTCGTCGGCTTCATGTCGGGGCAGGGCGTTCTTGTCGGCTCGCGGTTGGCGTCTTCGCTGGGCGTGACGGCGGGTGATCAAATAACGCTGATATCACCGGAGGGTGACGTAACGCCGATGGGCGTCAATCCGCGTGTGAAGTCCTATACGATTTCCGGCGTCTTCGAGATCGGCATGTCGGAATATGACGCGTCGATGATCTATATGCCGCTGTCCGAGGCACAGCTCTATTTCAACAACGAGGGCATCGTTCAGTCGATTGAACTCTTTGTTTCCAACCCGGACAATGTCGATGGCATCAGGCCGCTGGTGGAGACGGCTGCCGGTCGGCAGATTTATATCACCGACTGGAGACAGCGAAACCAGACCTTCTTCTCCGCCCTTCAGGTGGAGCGCAACGTCATGTTCATGATCCTGACGCTCATCGTGCTTGTGGCGGCGCTCAACATTATCTCCGGCCTCATCATGCTGGTGAAGGATAAGGGCAGCGATATCGCCATCCTGCGCACCATGGGCGCAAGCTCCGGCTCGATCATGCGGATATTCTTCATGACGGGTGCTGCGATCGGCATCGTCGGAACCTTTGCGGGCGTCGGCCTCGGCGTGCTCGTCTGTCTGAATGTGGAATCGATCCGCCAGTTCTTCTCGTGGATATCAGGGACGGTGCTGTTCGATCCGCAATTGTACTTCCTCAGCCAGCTACCGGCGGAAATGCAGTTGAGCGAGACGATGACCGTGGTCTTCATGGCGCTGGGTCTGTCTTTCCTGGCCACGATCTTTCCGGCATGGCGGGCATCCAAGCTCGATCCGGTCCAAGCCCTGCGATACGAATAAGGACTGCCCCACACCATGGCACAAAAAACAGCGTTGAAGCTTTCCGGCGTGGAACGGACCTACGGGCAGGGCGAGCATAGCCTCTCCATCCTGAAGAATGCCGATCTGGAACTCAAGAGCGGCGAAATCGTCGCGCTTGTCGCGCCCTCGGGCACGGGCAAGTCGACATTGCTTCATCTTGCGGGTTTGCTGGAACACCCGGATGCGGGCGAAGTGGTCATCAACGGACGGTCTTGCGGTGACTTGACGGATGAGGAGCGGACACTCATCCGCCGCAGCGATATTGGCTTCGTCTATCAGTTCCATCATCTCCTGCCGGAGTTTACCGCGCTCGAAAACATCATGATGCCGCAGCTGATTTCCGGCTTGAAGCACGCGGAAGCCAGCGAGCGCGCCAAGGCGCTGCTTGATTACATGCGCATCGGTCACCGGGCCGATCATCGTCCGTCGGAACTTTCTGGCGGTGAACAGCAGCGCGTTGCCATTGCCCGTGCCGTCGCCAACGCACCGCTTCTTCTGCTCGCTGATGAACCGACGGGCAACCTTGATCCTGAAACCGCGTCTTACGTTTTCGGCGCGCTGGAAGCGCTGGTGCGCCAGTCGGGCCTGGCGGCGCTGATCGCGACCCACAACCACGAACTTGCCGGTCGCATGGACCGCCGTGTAACGCTCAGCGAAGGCAAGATCATCGAGTTCTGAGGGAACTCTGCCACCCTCGCGCATCACAGAACGTCTGATCCTTGAGCCCCGTACAGCATCCGCTGTGCGGGGTTTTTCATTTGGGACTCAACGGCTTGCCGCGACGTGAGAGCGGAACCGCCGCGACTCCATCGGCGTTCGCAATATGACACGCGCAAATAAGCAGTTGACAATAGAACCAAATGAGAACAAAGTTAGAACATAAAGAGTATGGAGAGACAAATGACTGACATCATCCGTGACATCGCTGCATTCGCTTCCATCGCTGTCTTCGTCGCCAGCTTCTCGGTCATTCTCACTTCCATGTGATCGGGAATAGCCGATTCCCTTGGATTTGGCATGTAAACTTTGCCTGAGGCAGTGGACTTTGCCTCCAGGAAATCCGAAAATCCCGTTGATTCAGAATAAGCGGGATTTGTGCATATGGGTGAGATTATTGTCGGCGGATCACAGACCGCAGATAGGTTGAAAACACCCGGATTCGTTCACCTTAGGGTGCACTCTGCCTATTCGCTTCTTGAAGGCGCTCTGCCGCTCAAGAAGATCATGGCGAAAGCCGTCAGCGATGGCCAGCCCGCCATCGCCATTACCGATACGAACAATCTTTTCGTCGCGCTTGAGTTTTCGGAGAAGGCGCGTGACGAAGGTTTGCAGCCTATCATCGGCTGCCAGATGTCCATCGACATGCAGGATGCCACCGACGACAAGCGGGGCAATAACAATCTCGCCAAGCTGCCCTCTATCGTGGTTCTTGCTGCGGATGCGCAGGGCTATGAGCGGCTGGTGGATCTGATCAGCCGTGCCTATCTCGATGGAGAGGGCACAGGTCATGCGGTCAGCATTACGAAATCCTGGCTGGAAGAGGGTGACAATAGCGGGCTGATCGTTCTGACGGGCGCATCCACCGGGCCCATCGATATGGCGCTGAGAGACGGTCATGCCGGTCTTGCCGCAAAACGGCTGTTGACCCTGAAAGACCTGTTTGGCGACCGTCTTTACGTCGAACTGCAGCGTCAGGGAAATTTTGACCGTGCGCATGAGCGCCGCGTGATCTCGCTTGCCTTCGAGCACAATCTGCCGCTGGTTGCCACCAACGAGGCTTTCTTTCCCTCGCGCGCCGATTATGAAGCGCATGATGCGCTGATGGCCGTTGCCCACAATGCCATCGTGTCTGACGACACGCGCTTTCGGTTGACGCCGGACCATTATCTGAAAAGCCGCGAAGAGATGATGGCGCTGTTTGCCGATATTCCCGAGGCGCTTGAAAACACGATCGAAATTGCGCAGCGCTGCTCCTATGTCCTGAAAAAGCGCGGGCCGATTTTGCCACGCTTTACCGGTGCCAGCGACGACCCGGAGGAGGCAGAGCGCGCCGAGTCGCTCGAGCTTCGACGTCAGGCCGTCGAGGGGCTTGACCATCGACTGGCTTCGCTGGGAATGGCGCCGGGATATACCGAGCAGGAATATCGCGACAGGCTGGATTTTGAACTCGGCGTTATCGAACGCATGAAGTTCCCCGGTTACTTCCTCATCGTTGCCGACTTCATCAAATGGGCAAAGCAGCAGGATATTCCTGTCGGTCCGGGCCGTGGTTCCGGTGCGGGCTCGCTGGTGGCTTACGCGCTGACCATTACCGATGTCGATCCGCTGCGTTTCTCGCTCCTGTTCGAGCGCTTCCTCAATCCGGAACGCGTCTCGATGCCCGACTTCGATATCGACTTCTGTCAGGATCGACGCGAAGAGGTTATCCGTTACGTCCAGCGTAAATACGGGCGCGAACAGGTGGCGCAGATCATTACCTTCGGTTCGTTGCAGGCCCGTGCGGCGTTGCGCGACGTGGGCCGCGTGCTCGAAATGCCCTATGGTCAGGTCGACAAGATCTGCAAGCTGGTGCCCAACAATCCGGCCAATCCCACGCCGCTTTCCAAAGCCATCGAGGAAGAGCCGCGGCTTCAGGAAGAGGCCGACAAGGAACCCGTCGTTGCCCGGCTTCTGGATATCGCCCAGAAGATTGAGGGGCTTTACCGCCACGCGTCCACGCACGCTGCCGGTATCGTCATCGGCGACCGCCCGCTTTCCAAGCTGGTGCCGATGTATCGAGATCCGCGCTCGGACATGCCGGTAACCCAGTTCAACATGAAATGGGTGGAAAGCGCTGGTCTGGTCAAGTTCGACTTTCTGGGTCTGAAGACGCTCACCGTTCTCAAGGTCGCGGTGGATTTCGTTGCCAAGAAGGGCGTAAAGGTGGATCTGGCGGCTATCCCGTTGGATGACCAGAAGACCTATGAGATGCTGTCGCGCGGTGAAACCATCGGCGTTTTCCAGGTGGAAAGTGCCGGTATGCGCAAGGCTCTCATTGGCATGAAGCCGGACTGTATTGAGGATATCATTGCGCTGGTGGCGCTTTATCGCCCGGGTCCGATGGAGAATATCCCCGTCTATAACGCCCGCAAGCACGGCGAAGAGGAAATCGAGTCGATCCATCCGACCATCGATCATCTTCTCAAGGAAACGCAGGGCGTTATCGTTTATCAGGAACAGGTGATGCAGATCGCCCAGGTCCTGTCCGGCTATTCGCTGGGCGAAGCCGATCTTCTGCGCCGCGCCATGGGTAAGAAGATCAAGGAGGAGATGGACAAGCAGCGCGAGCGTTTCGTGGAAGGCGCAATGCGCAACTCCGTGTCCAAGGCCCAGTCCGACACGATTTTCGATCTTCTGGCCAAGTTCGCCAATTACGGCTTCAACAAATCCCACGCGGCGGCTTATGCCATCGTGTCTTATCAGACGGCCTATATGAAGGCCCATTTTCCGGTCGAGTTCCTCGCAGCGTCCATGACGCTGGATATGGCGAACACGGAAAAGCTCAATGATTTCCGTCAGGATGCCGGGCGGATGGGTATCGAGATCGTTGCGCCATCGGTGCAGACGTCACACCGCCGGTTCGAACCGGGCGAAAACCGCATCTATTATTCGCTGGCGGCTCTCAAAGGCGTTGGCGAAGGCGCGGTCGATCATATCGTGGAAGTGCGTGGCGACCAGCCATTCGCAAGTCTTGAGGATTTCTGCCTGCGGATAGACCCCAAGCACGTCAATCGGCGCGTTCTGGAAAGTCTCATCAATGCCGGTGCTTTTGATTGCTTTGGCAAGGACCGGGCAGAGCTTATCGGCGGGCTGGATCGCATCATCGGCTATGCGCAGCTGGCGCAGAGCCGTCGCGTCAGCGGCCAGCATGACATGTTCGGCTCCGGCAGCGCGAGCGGCCCTGAAAAGCTGGTTCTGCCAGCCTATCAACCGTGGCTCGCATCGGAAAAGCTGCTGCGGGAATATCAGGTTCTCGGCTTTTACCTCACCGCGCATCCGCTCGATACCTACCGCGCCATTCTGGACAAGCTGCGTGTGCAGAACATCGCCGATTTTACCGCCTCGGTGAAACAGGGTGCGACCGCCGGCCGTCTCGCGGGCACGGTCACCGGCAAGCAGGAGCGCAAGACCAGAACCGGCAACAAGATGGGTATCGTGACCTTCTCCGATGCCTCCGGGCAGTACGAAGCGGTACTGTTTTCCGAGGGACTCGGCCAATATCGCGATCTCCTTGAGGTCGGAAAATCGCTGGTTATCACGGTGCAGGCGGAAGAGCGTCCGGAAGGCATTGGTCTGCGCATCCAGACCGCTCAATCGCTGGAAGAAAAATCCGTGCAGATGCAGAAGGCGCTTCGGGTTTACCTGCGCGATTCCGGGCCGATGAAGACCTTGGCGCACCATCTCAACAAGGGAGACGGCTCGGTCTATTTTGTTTTGATCAAGGATGATGGTCAGCGGGAAATCGAGGTCGAACTGCCCGGGAAATATCGCATCTCACCGGAAATCGGAGCGGCTTTCCGCTCCGCTTCCGGTGTAATCGATGTCGAGCTCATCTAGCTGGCCTGAAACTATAGACCGGCTTTAGAACAGGCTGTTTGCGGGATAGGCAAACGCGCCCTTGTCGGTAAAGCCGTGGCGCGACAGGCAGGATCGCAGCGCCGCATTATAGTAGTAGGATGTGGTGTAAGGCGTGCCGCGTGGTGGTGTGGCGGCTTCCGCCGAGCACTTCATGACGGCGCGATCATAGACGTCGACAAGAATGGGGTCGCTCACCACATCCGGTCCGGCGTAGACGCTGTAATTTTTCGGTGATTCCGCTGCCGAAACGCAGGCCAGTCCCAGAACTGCCGCAGCCAAATATCTGATTTTCATTTCCCGGCTCCCAAGCTTTGGTAAGAGCCATGTCAACGCGGCGGGTCGGAATTCCGTTCCCGCGTAACCCTTCCAGTTCCCCAGCCTGCTGCTGGCTTACAGAGAACCGTCTCTCGTCAGTGTAATGAAATCGGTTCCCTGACCGGTTTCCAGCCCGTGGCTGAGGTCGGCAACGGTGATGGAACTGCCGGTGGCAAGCTCCGCTTCCAGCCGGTCGCGGATCGTCTGCGGTATTTCGATCCGGTCGAGAACCGCCCGCAACTGTTCGGAGCCGCCCGGCGCCTCTGCAGTCTCGATTCCCAGCCGCCGACGCGCTGCCGCTGGCAGGTGATTGTCCAGCGTCAGCCCGTTCCACTGCGCCTTACCGCTATCGTGGTCGATATCAATGACTTCAAAAAAGTGGGTGCCGAGAGCCACATGCGGGTCCTTGATATGGATTGGCGCTTCGAACAACGGCTTGAAGTCCCTGCGCACCATGATCTGGCCGTTCGGTGGCGCGTCGGCGCCTGTGGATGCATAGAGCGCGTCGATGAAATCGTCCGTCAGCAGTGGCCCGGTTGTCTTCATCTCTTTCCAGCGTTTGAAGCCATTGACGGCGCTGATTGTCATCTGGCCGATATAGCCATCCGCCGCGCCCGCATCGAAGCCGATGCTGGTGAGCAGATGCTGCACATCCATGATCTTTTCCCGGTCGCCGCGCCTGGTAATGAGAATGCGCAGAGGTGAGCGGTTTTTCTCGGCAACGGGCTTAGGCTTGACGGAACTGGTGGTCTCGTTGACGGCGACCTCGACCAACTTCAACGAGGCATCGAAACTTGCTGGGCGAAGCTCCACATCCGAAAGCATCAGCCCATCCTGCGACGTGTCCTTGGGCTGTAGCAGGGCAGGGTGATCCACCCAGCGAAGCGAAACGGCCGCATCGGAAATGATGACGTGAACGCCGCGCCCGGTCTGCCCATACAGCGTCTTGGCGAATTTTGCAGGCAGACGGATACAGCCGTGCGAAGCCGGGTAATTCGGGACGTGGCCCTCGTGCAGCGCAATACCAGACCATGTCAGCCGCTGCATGAAGGGCATGGGGGCTGCCGAATAAATGTTGGATTCGTGGTACTTGCGCTTGTCGAGAATGGAGAAGATGCCGCTTGGCGTCTCATGGCCTGCCTTGCCGGTCGACACGGATGATGTCGCAACAAGCGTGCCGTCTTCATAGAGCGACAAAGTCTGCTCGCTCTTGGAAACCACGACCTGCAGGCTTCGCGCATCGTCGGCGAAAGCTGTCTGTGCAAAAACGGATGTCGAAAGGAGACAGGCTCCCAAAAAGGCACGCAACATCATGTCACTCCAACGCAATACAAGACATGCCATGATGAACGGCACGGGAGCCGCGACAGGGTTTCAAACCCTTCGCGAACTGTTCTGCTTCAGCCTATGGGATCAAATTTAAGGAAACTTTTAAATGTCATCACGACTATGTGTATCGCGCTATTTTTTAGCGCCGAAGGTGTAGCCGGTTTCCACCGCACCCTTGCCAAATTTGTCACGCAGCTTGTCCATGGCGGCCTCCGCTGCTGCACGGCGTCCGGCGTGCTGGTCCACCAGGTCGGGCGGATCGGCAAGGGTAGGGTTACACAGGTCCGCAACGCCAATTCCGATCAGCCGGAAGCTCGTGCCATCCGTTTCCTTTTCCAGCAGTGAAATTCCGGTGCGGAAGATTCGGTCGGCAAGCTGTGTCGGATCTTCCAAACGCTTGTTGCGCGTGCGGGATTTGAAATCCGCGGTCTTCATCTTGAGAACGACGGTGTGGCCCGCAACCTCGTTCTTCTTCAGTCGCCATGCGACTTTTTCGGAGAGTGAGCGCAAGACGGGAACGAGATCCTCATAGCGTGAGATGTCGTTGAAAAAGGTCGTCTCGGAAGAGACGCTCTTGGCCGGGTCGTTGGTGTGGACATCGCGGTCATCAATCCCGCGCGAGAGCCGGAACAGGCGCTGACCCATCATGCCATAGCGGCGCATCAGGTCGGCTTCCTGCATCTCCTGTAACTGGGAGATGACGCGGATGCCATCGGCTTCCAGCGTTGCCGCGAAGGCTTTGCCCACGCCCCAGATGGTTGTCACCGGTCGGGGACCGAGAAAGCTGACTGCTTCCTTTTCGCCGATGACCGAAAAGCCGCGCGGTTTTCTAAGGTCGGAAGCCACCTTCGCCAGGAACTTGCAGTAGGAAAGGCCGACCGAAACAGTAATGCCGATTTCCTTCTCGACCCGTCGCGCAAAAGCGGCAAGAACCCGCGCTGGCGGGTCATGGTGCAGCCGCTCGGTGCCGGAGAGATCGAGAAAGGCCTCGTCTATGGAAATGGGCTGTACCAGTGGTGTCAGGTCCTGCATCATCAGGCGGATTTCGCGTCCCACCTTGACGTATTTCTCCATGTTTGGCTTCACCACCACGGCCTGCGGACAGGCTTCCAGCGCCTTGAACATGGGCATGGCGGAGCGGACACCGTGAATGCGGGCAATGTAGCAGGCGGTCGAGACAACGCCGCGCTTGCCACCGCCGATGATGACGGGCTTGTCGGCAAGATCGGGATTATCCCGCTTCTCCACTGCGGCGTAGAACGCATCACAATCGATATGGGCGATCGGCAGATCGTAGAGTTCGTCGTGATAGACGAGGCGAGGGCTGCCGCAGGTGCGGCAACGCCTCAATCCCTCCGGCTGGCCAGCCAGACAGTCACGGCAAAAACCGGGATCGTAATGCGAGAGTGCAGGGGCCATGGCTCAGAAACAAAAAGAGAACATTCTGCACCATAATATGATATGAGAGACACCTCAATAGAGGACGACTCACACTCAATATTCGCCAGAACTCAAACCCGGTCCGGAGAAATGGTGCCATGCAGCTTGAACGTCTTCCGGCCTGGTTCCGGTCGCTTCGCAAAAGGCGAGCAGATCGGGTTCGTGGCTCATTAGAAAATCGGTGAGCGCGGCAAGAAAGCCAGTATCATTGACGGCCTGGCGCAACATGTTGGGCTGCACCCCCGTCAGTGCCAGAAAACGGGCAAGCATATCCGGTTCACCGGCAAGCCAGCCAAGTATGGCGACCGCCGTTTCATGCGGATCCTTCACGGGCTGCCTGTCATTTTTTTTATCACGCAACATTTGTTTACCGCAGTTACCTATTTCTCAACCAAATCTCACTAGCGTAACGCGTTGGGGGATAATGGAATCGGTTCTCTGGCACACTATATGCCTATGAAATGGTTTCAAAGCGAAACAAGGACTCATCCCATGCCTAAACAGGTCATGATAGTTGAAGACAACGAGCTGAACATGAAGCTCTTTCGCGACCTGATCGAGGCGTCTGGCTATACAACCATCCAGACCCGCAATGGCATGGAAGCACTGGACCTGGCCCGCAAGCATCGCCCCGATCTTATTTTGATGGATATTCAGCTGCCTGAGGTCTCCGGCCTCGAAGTTACCAAGTGGCTCAAGGAAGACGACGAACTTCATGTCATTCCCGTCATTGCTGTGACGGCGTTTGCGATGAAGGGTGACGAGGAACGCATTCGCCAGGGCGGTTGCGAGGCCTATGTTTCCAAACCGATTTCCGTACCAAAATTCATAGAAACAATTAAAACTTATCTTGGCGATGCATAGGGCAAAGGCAGGCGAATGACTGCGAGAATTCTGGTCGTTGATGACATCCCTGCAAATGTGAAGCTTCTCGAAGCCAGGCTTTCGGCCGAGTATTTCGATGTGCTGTGCGCAGAGGACGGAAAGACCGCGCTTGCCATATGTGGCACGGAGCAGGTGGATATCGTCCTGCTGGACGTGATGATGCCTGATATGGACGGGTTCGAAGTCTGCGAGCGATTGAAGGCCGATCCGAAGACCGCCCACATTCCCGTCGTCATGGTCACGGCACTGGACCAGCCCTCCGACCGCGTGCGAGGCCTTAAAGCAGGCGCGGATGATTTTCTGACCAAGCCGGTCAACGACCTGCAGCTTATTTCGCGTGTGAAAAGCCTTGTGCGCCTCAAGACCATGAGTGACGAACTGCGGATGCGCGCCGAAACGGCATCGACGATTGGCGTCGGTGAACCGATCGTGGAAGGCGCGCAGATTGCGCTTCCTGGCCGCGTGCTGCTTGTGGACGGTCGTCCAAGCTCGCAGGAGCGCATCATCAAGGCGTTGAAGCCGGTGGCGGATATCACCGCACTTGCGGATCCCGCCAATGCGCTGTTTGAAGCTGCGGAAAATGACTATGAGATGGTCATCGTCAACTCGAACTTCGACAACTTCGATCCGCTGCGGCTGTGTTCGCAGCTGCGTTCGCTTGAACGCACGCGGTTCCTTCCGCTGCTTCTGGTTACTGAACAGGGTGACGAAGCCATGATCGTGCGGGCGCTGGAGCTTGGCGTGAACGACTATATCGTGCGCCCCATCGATCCTAACGAGCTGGTTGCGCGGACGCTGACCCAGATCAAGCGCAAGCGCTACAACAACCGCCTGCGGGAAAATCTCAATCTCACCATCGAAATGGCCGTGATTGACGACCTGACGGGCCTCAACAATCGCCGCTATCTCGACAATCATCTCAAGATACTGTTCGACCGCGCAGCCGCACGCCAGAGGGCGCTGTCCATCTGCATGACCGACATTGACCGGTTCAAGCAGGTCAACGATACCTATGGCCATGATGCCGGTGACGAGGTGCTGCGGGAATTTGCAAGCCGTATCCGCTCCACCGTGCGCGGCGCGGATCTGGCCTGCCGCTATGGCGGAGAAGAGTTCGTCGTCGTCATGCCGGACACCCCGGTGGAGTTGGCGGCAGCCGTGGCCGAGCGCTTACGATCAATCGTGGAAGATCGGCCCTTTGTGCTGCGGTCTGGCAGGGAGCTGCACATCACCGCATCCCTAGGCATCGCCTCCAATTCGCCAAGCGTGGAAACGCCGGAGCAGCTGATGCGACAGGCGGACATGGCTTTGTATGAAGCCAAAAATGCTGGCCGCAACCGCGTCGTCGCATCTGCCGCTTAGGCCGACTTTCTGACAAACCGCCCGGCCACAGCTTGCCGCCTCCATACGGCCAGGTCGATATCGCATTTGTGATCTGTCAAAACTGGAAGAATAATTCCCGATACTGCGCGGCCTGCTGCGATGGCGGAGAAATTCGTCGGGATATTTCTATAGTTAAAAGCCCGTTGACGCCTGTCATACTCGATGACGCCATCTCTGAGACTTGATGGCAACCACAGGTCGTCAAGTAGATTAGAAATTATTATTTTATAATAACAATCAAAACCCTTCAAAACTAAGGGGCTAATTGTGTATTGTTTTGGCGTATTTTAGTTATTCCTCTGTCCCAAGGCTGGATATTTAACCATATTTCGCGGTGAACTCGGTTCTGCATTAATAATTTGTTGATTTTCTTCACTTGATACGCGACACTTACTTTCAGAATACAACTTCTGCACTTGTCACACTTTAAGTGGGACAACCTGTCAGAAAGGTACTAGACGGCTGGTCTTCCAGATGGAGGGCCAGTCTTTCGAATACCCCATGGTGCTCAGGTCCGCCGCATCTCCTGGGTCTTGGGGTGGTCGACCGGCGACGCTAGTGAACGGTTCCTCGTGCTGTCCTAGCTGTCCCGGTCGACCCACTTTTCTAGTCCGCCAACCGGCGCTGCATTCACACCCTCAATCATCATCATTCTTTGCCACGCGATTTCGCTTGCGACGCAAGCTGGCGTAGCTGGCTGGAATGTTGCGAAAGCCTCAAAACAAAAAACGCGCCACAAGGGCGCGTTTCTGTGCATGGGATGCAAAGGAAATTACTTGATCTTCGTTTCCTTGAATTCAACGTGCTTGCGTACGACCGGGTCGTACTTCGTCTTCGTCATCTTGTCCGTGAATGTACGGCTGTTCTTGGTGGTGACGTAGAAAGTACCGGTGTCGGCCGTCGACAGCAGCTTGATCTTGATTGTTGTAGCTTTCGCCATGGTCGTCCTGCCTTTAACAAATAGTGAAGCCGCGGAGCTGTTTGGCTCCGGCTAAATCTGGCGCGAAACTACGGATCGCGCCTGAAAAGTCAAGTCCGATTTGATCCGAAAACCGAACGCGCAATGGAAAGAACCACATAGAGGGCGAAAAACATGGCCAAAGCCCAGGCAAAGCCGTCTGTGCCGAGGAAATCCATGGAAATACCCACCGTTTGCGGCCCTGCAATCGTGCCCACCGCGTAGCAGAAAATGAAAGCTGCATTGGCGGCAACCAAGTCTGAGCCGACGAGTCGCGAGCCCAGATGCGTCAGTCCCACCGTGTACATGCCGGACACGCAGCCACCCCAGAGCAGCAGCAGCGATGACAGCAGCACCCAGCTATCCACCAGCAAGGGCAGTGCAAGCGTGCCGATGACGCCCGTCAGCGCCATGAGGCCCAGAAGGATGCGCCGGTCCTTGATCCGGTCTGACAGCATTCCGATGGGGATCTGAAATGCCATGTTTCCGATGGCCATGACCGTCAGCAGCAATGCGGCCTGCGATTCGGTGAAGCCTTCGCGCGTTGCATAGATGGGAAAAAGAGACAGACCGCCAGCCTGCACGGAGCCGTAGACGAAGGCCGCCGCGGACGCCATTGGCACCAGCCAGATATAGCGCACGAAATGGTGGTTGGGCTTCTCGTCGAGATCAGGGCTTTCGTGCCGTGCCAGAAAGATGGGTATGGCCGCCAGCAGGATGATTGCCGAGCCAATCAGGAAGGGGGTGATCCCCTCGCTGCCGATGGCCGAAAACAGAAGCGGGCCACCCGCAAATCCCACGGCCATGCCTGTCGCATACATGCCCAGCACTAGGCCCCGACGCTTGGGAGGTGCTGCCGCATTGATCCAGAATTCCGAAAGGATAAACAGCATGGTCGTGGCGCCATGGAAGACGATTCTCAAGGGAAACCACATCCAGAAGGCTTCGGCGAAATAAAAGCCAAGCGCGCTGATCGCGGATATGACGACGGCTGTCATCATCGTGCGCGCCACGCCAAATTCATGTGCCAGACGGCTGGTGACAGGCGCGGCGATCATGGCTGCCACACCCGCCATGGCGGTGTTGAGACCGATCATGCTGGATGAGATGCCACGCTTCTCAAGAATGATGCTGAGCAGCGGCAGGCCAAGCCCGATGGCTATACCGACGGCGCTGATTGCAGAGATGGCGGCGATGAGCGAGGGCCAGTGAATATCGTCGGCGTCGCAATTCGGATGGGGCATGGAGACCTTTATAAAAAGCCACGAATGAAACTGCCACGACGCTCAAAATATTGTCGCACCGGGCTTTCGAGTTGTATGGAGGGATCACCTATCATGAACTTTGTGACATCTTCGAGAACCATGCGTGTAATGGGTGCCATGTTCACACCGGATGCGGTCTCGATGTCAAGCCATGCAAGGTCTTCCAGCTCTTCCGAGGCCATCGCATCAGCCGGGTTTATGCCGGCCTCGTCAGTAAAGCAGCAGAAGAAACGGGTATCGAACCGCCGCACCCTGCCGGGCGGCGTGATCGCGCGGGCGACGAACCGCAGGGAGGCCAGATCAGGCCGGTCCTGTTCCTGCCCATCCTTGCGAAACCGCAGGCCGGTTTCCTCCTGCAGCTCCCGCAGCGCAGCCAGAGCAAGCGCGCGTGCGCCCGTTTCGCTCAGCGGACGCGATGTTGCCCGCAAAAGATTGCTCATTACGGTCGGATGCAAATCCGCACCATAGGGCAGGGTGCGGTCTGAAGGGTCTCGCCTGCCGCCCGGAAAAACATAGACATCGGGCATGAAGACATGCGCGCTCGATCGTTTTCCCATCAGCACACGAAGGTCTGGGGTAGAACGGTCGAAGATCAGGATCGATGCGGCGTCCTTTGGACGCAGGTAAGGGGATTTTCCCGCAGGACTATCGGATGACACTTGTGTTCTGCCAGTTCAGTGGGACGATCCGTCGATCTGCTTTTTCTCAGGCTCATTCCCGAAGCCGTGCATTCTCAAGGCCCATTGCAGGCCGATGACACCGCCTTTGATCGGCTGGATCGTCAAGAGCGCAACCAGGATCGTAATCGGCACCCAGATGGCAAAATGGACCCACATCGGCACGATAAACACGGTGTCGGTCATCATGAAGCCACCCACGGCAACGTGGCCGAGGATCATGATGGAGATGTATGGTGGAAGATCGTCGGAGCGCTGGTGGTGCATGTCTTCGCCACAGGCAGCGCAGGCGTCCACCGGCTTCAGCCAGGCACGGAAAAGGCGACCACTGCCGCAGGCCGGACAGCGGCTGAGTATGCCGCGCATGATCGAACGGCCGAGCGGACGTTCTTCCGGTTTTCCACCATACTGCACTGTCTCTGTCGTCGTCATGGGCTTGTCCTTAAATGCCTTTTGGCAGTTATCTGCGTCTTCGCGGCGGTCTTGTCCCTGGCGTCGGCCCGCTGCGCCGTGTGGTCTTGTGGAAGGAGCGTGTCGCGGTCGGCATCTTCTTGCCGTCGCTCAAAATCTCGAACCTCAAGGCCCCGGCCAGCGGAACGGCCTCTGCCAGACGTACCTTCACCGTGTCACCAAGCTGGTAACCAAGTCCGGTCTTTTCACCTGTCAGGGCCTGATGGGCCTCGTCATAGATGTAATAGTCCGTCCCCAGAGTAGATATAGGGACGAATCCGTCAGCGCCAAACTGTGGCAGCGCGACAAAAAGTCCCGCCTTGGTGACACCGCCTACGCGACCTTCGAATTCCTCGCCCACGCGCTGCGAGAGGTGGTGGGCAATCAGACGGTTCACGGTATCGCGTTCGGCTGCCATGGCGCGCCGCTCGAAGGTGGAGATTTCCGCCGCGATGTTGTCAAGCGTGGCCTCTTCCTGTGGCGTGATGCCGCCTTCGCCGAAGCCGAGCGAACCGACCAGTGCACGGTGCACGATGAGGTCGGCGTAACGGCGGATCGGCGAGGTGAAATGCGCGTATTTCATCAGGTTCAGCCCGAAGTGGCCGATATTTTCAGGGCTGTAGATGGCCTGGCTCTGGGAACGAAGGACCATCTCGTTGACCATGATCTGATGTGGTGTATCCAGCGCGCGCGCCAGAATGCCGTTGAAGGAATTGGCGCGAACCTGCCCCCCCTTGACCAGCGAGAAGCCGATCGTGTTCAGAAACTCGCGCAACACTTCCTGCTTTGCAATCGTCGGCGCATCATGGACGCGGTAGACCAGCCGCTGCTTCTTCACTTCCAGTGTTTCGGCAGCGCAGACATTGGCCTGAATCATCATCTCTTCGATCAGCTTGTGGGCGTCGAGACGATCGGGAATATGCACGCGGTCCACAGTGCCATCGGCCTTGAGGATGATCTTGCGTTCCGGCATGTCCAGCTCAAGTGGCTGGCGGCGGTCGCGACCGATCTTCATCACTTCGTAGGCGTGCCACAGCGGCTTCAGGATAGGCTCCAGCATAGGGCCGGTCTTGTCGTCGGGATTGCCGTCGATGGCGGCCTGCGCCTGCTGGTAGGAGAGCTTGGCTGCGCTCTTCATAATGATGCGGTGGAAGGTGTGGCTGGCCTTGCGGCCTTCCTTGGAAAACACCATCCGCACGGCAAGCGCGGGGCGGTCGACGCCTTCCTTCAGCGAGCAGAGATCGTTGGAGATCCGCTCCGGCAGCATCGGCACGACGCGGTCAGGGAAATAGACCGAATTGCCGCGCTTCAGTGCCTCGCGGTCCAGCGCAGAGCCGGAACGCACATACCAGGATACATCGGCAATGGCGACGGTGACGATAACGCCATCCGGATTGTCGGGCGAGGGGTCCAGCTCGGCAAAGACGGCGTCGTCATGGTCCTTGGCATCCGCCGGATCGATGGTGATGAGCGGCAGCTTGCGCCAGTCTTCACGGTGCGACATCGTCGCGGGCTTGGCCTCATCGGCTGCCGCCAGAACGTCCTGCGGGAAGATGTGCGGAATGCCATGGGCGTGAATGGCAATCATCGAGATTGCCTTTTCAGACGCCACGGAGCCGACGACAGAGAGGACCTTGGCACGCGGCAGGCCATAGCGGCCGCTGTTGCGTGAGGTTTCGACCTCGACCAGATCGCCGTCCTTGGCATCGCCCACGCCATCGGGATCGATGACCATTTCATCGCCGCGACGCTCGATCGGCATCAGGCGTCCGCCACCGCCGGGCGTTTCCTTGAAGACGCCCAAGGACGCGCCCTGACGGCGATCGATCAGCTTGATGATGCGAGCGGTATAGGGCGGTCCGGCAACTTCCTTGGATGGGAAGATCTTGGCCAGCACCCGGTCGCCAATGCCGCCGACCGGTGTCTTGCCCTTGTGACGATCTGCCGAAGACTGGCGGATCGAGACAGCAGGCGCCGCGCCCTGATCTTCCGGCCATTCGGCTGGCCGTCCAATCAACCCGCCATCCTTGTCGCGGGTGGTGATATCAAGCACGGTAACCGGCGGAAGTCCGCCCGGTCGCATCAGCGACTTGCGGCTCTTGTGCAGCATGCCGTCGGTTTCCAGCTCTTTCAGCAGAGCCTTCAGCACGATGCGGGCCTCACCCTTCAGCCCGAAAGCCTTGGCAATTTCCCGCTTGGAAGCCTGATCGGGATGCTCGGCAATGAATTTCAGCAGCACGTCGCGGGGAGGAACCTCGCCGTGGATGATGCCTTGAGATTCCAGAACTTTTTTCCCGCGTCCGGTTCGGCCGAAGCCATCTCCCGCAGAACCGGGTGTTTTACGCGGTGCTTTGCTCAAGATTCTGCTTTCTTTGCTTTTGGTGCCGCCTTGGGTTTGGCAGCAGCTTTTGATTTCGCAGCCGTTTTGCTCTTTGCAGCTGCCTTCGGCTTGGCCTTGGTCTTCGTTTCGCCATCGGCGGCATCCGCCTTGGCGGCCTTTTTCGGTGCTGCCGCCTTCTTGGCCTTCACAGGCTTGCCATTGGCTCCCGTTCCGGTCTTGGCAATGCGTTCGGCAATCAGCACAAGCGCCTCTTCAAGCGTCACCGTGTCGGGTGCCTGCGCCTTTGGAATGGTGGCGTTGACCTTACCCCAGTTGACGTAAGGGCCGTATTTGCCGTCGCGAACCGTAATCGCACCGCCGTCCGGATGGTCGCCCAGTTCCTTCAGCGCCGCTGGCGTGGAAGAACGCCCACGGCCCGGTGCGGCCTTCTTCTCGGCAATCACGGTCACGGCGCGGTTAAGCCCGATGGAGAAGACGTCCTCGATGCTTTCCAGGTTGGCATAGCCACCGTCATGCATCAGGAACGGTCCGTAGCGACCAAGTCCGGCGGAAATCATCTTGCCCGTTTCGGGGTGCTTGCCGATATCGCGCGGCAGGTTGATCAGCGCCAGCGCCTTTTCGTGGTCGATATCCTCGGGCTTCCAGCCCTTCGGCAGCGAGGAGCGCTTGGCTTCCTTGCCTTCGCCGCGCTGGATATAGGGTCCGAAACGGCCGGAACGCAAGGTCAGCTCTTCGCCCGTATGGGGGTCTGCACCCAGCGCCTTGGGTTCGTTGATCGCAGCGGCTTCAGCCTCTGCGCCATCCGAATTCAGCTGCCGCGTATAGTTGCATTCGGGGTAGTTGGAGCAGCCGACGAAGGCGCCGTATTTGCCAAGCTTCAGCGAAAGGTTGCCGGTGCCGCAAACCTGACAGATGCGCGGATCGGAACCGTCTTCGCGCTTGGGGAAGACCAGCGGCGCCAGCACTTCGTTCAGTGCATCCAGCACGTTGGTAACGCGCAGTTCCTTGGTGTCTTCGATCTGGGCGAAGAAATCCTTCCAGAAATCGCGAAGAACCTGCTTCCAGTCCAGCTCGCCAGCCGAGATGCGGTCGAGCTTTTCTTCCAGGTCGGCGGTGAAGTCGTATTCCACATATTTCGTGAAGAAGCTTTCGAGGAAAGCCGTCACCAGCCGCCCGCGTGAATGCGGCACGAGCTTGCGCTTGTCGACAATGATATATTCGCGGTCACTCAGCGTCTTCAGCGTTGCTGCATAGGTGGAAGGACGGCCAATGCCGAGCTCTTCCATCTTCTTGATCAGCGATGCTTCGGAATAGCGCGGTGGCGGCTCGGTGAAGTGCTGGCTGGCGTTGATCTTCTGCTTGGCAAGATCGTCATTTGCGTTGATCTGCGGCAGACGTCCACCATCTTCGCTGTCGTCGCTCTGCTCGCCATCTTCCTTCTGATCGGTATAGGCGGCGATGAAGCCGTCGAAGCGGATGACAGAGCCGACAGCGCGAAGCCCAGCCTTCTCGCCCTTGTTCTCAGCCAGGATTTCGACAGTGGTCCGCTCGATTTCGGCAGATGCCATCTGGCTGGCGATGCCGCGCTTCCAGACCAGCTCGTACAAGCGCAACTGGTCGGCATCGAGATACTTCTTTACCTGATCGGGCGTGCGGCTGAAATCGGTTGGGCGAATGGCTTCGTGCGCTTCCTGCGCGTTCTTGGCCTTGGTCGAATAGAACCGCGCCTTTTCAGGCACATATCTGTCGCCAAACTGGTCGCCAATGGCGCGACGGGCGGCCTCTATGGCTTCAGGTGCCATCTGCACGCCGTCGGTACGCATATAGGTAATGAGACCCACGGTCTCGCCACCGATGTCGATACCTTCGTAAAGCTTCTGTGCCACCTGCATGGTGCGCGACGCCGAAAAGCCCATGCGGGATGAGGCCGCCTGCTGCAGCGTAGAGGTGGTGAAGGGAGGGCCGGGGTTGCGCTTGACTGGCTTTGCCTCAACCGTATCGACGCTGTAGGTCGCGCCTTCCAGCAGGGTCTTGAGGCGGTTTGCGTCGTCGCCGGTCTTGATCGCGCGGGCCTGAAGGCGCTTGCCATCGGCAGACACGAGTCTTGCTTCGAAGTCATCACCGCGCGGCGTCTTCAACAGCGCCGAGATGGTCCAGTATTCCTCGGAAACGAAACGTTCAATTTCCGATTCCCGATCGCATACCAACCGCAGCGATACGGACTGCACGCGACCGGCGGAGCGGGAGCCGGGCAGCTTGCGCCAGAGAACCGGCGAAAGATTGAAGCCGACGAGATAGTCCAGCGCCCGGCGTGCGAGATAGGCATCCACCAGGGGAATGTCGATGTCACGCGGATCGGCCATCGCATCGAGAACGGCCTTCTTGGTGATGGCGTTGAACACGACGCGCTTTACCGGCTTGTCGCCCAGCACCTTCTTCTTTTTCAAGAGGTCGAGAACATGCCAGGAAATCGCTTCACCTTCGCGATCAGGGTCGGTTGCGAGAAACAGGCCGTCGGAGGCTTTTACGGCGTCGGCAATTTCCTTCATGCGCTTCTGCGAGGCCGGATCGACTTCCCAGGACATTGCAAAGTCCTCGTCGGGCAGCACGGACCCGTCTTTCGCGGGCAGATCGCGAACGTGGCCGAACGATGCAAGCACCTTGTAGCCGGGGCCAAGATACTTGTTGATCGTCTTGGCTTTTGCCGGTGATTCTACGACGACGACATTCATATTTTCTTCTTTCGGAACTTGCCCGTTAAACATGCCCTGCGATTTTCGATCTGCGAAAGGGCGCCCTTTATTTCGACATGGACAGGTAATGCGTTTGGGTCAAGAGGCAAGTGGCGTTTTTCTGCCATAACATCCAGATGCAACCTATCGGGGACGCAATTCTCATTTGCAATTATAGATAAACAAGCTATGGTTGCCCCATTGAAGTGATACGCCTTTTTGAGTGTCGCCATTATTCAGGTTTAATTGAGGTTACCATTGTCGTGAGTGCACAAGACAGCAACCAGAGCAAGGATCTACAGACATCTGAAAGTCTCGCCTATATCAGGCAAATTCTCGCTGAGCTGCGCTTTGTTGCGGAGCGCGAGGGTGCGGAGATGTTATGTTACCTGATAGAAATGGCCTATATTGAGGCCACCGATATCCAGACAGGTCGGCGCAAACTCTCAGCCGGCCATAATAAGCGAAACTCGCCCCGAGGAATGCCGATTTAGTCGGCCCGCGATATCGAGCTCCAACAGCACGAGATAGACAGTTGCTGCTGGAAGTCCGGTGTGGCGAATAATGTCGTCCGTTTCCACGGGCGAGGGCCCAAGGGCGGAAGCAATGATGCTGCGATCGTCGTCACCCGGTGGCGATATCTCGACATCGTCGCGGCCTTCCTTGGCAATGTGCTGAATGGGCAGGGTCGGCTCCATCATTGGTCGCAGGGCATCGAGAATATCCCTGGCTTCCGTTACCAGCATGGCGCCGTCCTTGATCAGCCGGTTGGTGCCGTGGCAACGCGCGTCCAGCGGAGATCCGGGAACAGCAAAGACCAGCCGTCCGAATTCGCCAGCCAGACGTGCCGTGATCAAAGAGCCGGAGCGATCCGCCGCTTCAACGATGAGAACGCCCATGGATACGCCCGCGATCAACCGGTTTCGACGGGGGAAATCGCGTGCGCGCGGCTCCCAGCCAAACGGCATTTCGCTGATGGTTGCGCCGCCATTGGCATAGATATCGTCCAGCAGCCGCAGGTTTTCAGGCGGGTAGGGCTTGTCCAGCCCGCCGGCGAGCATGGCAACGGTGCCCGTAGAGAGGCTGGCGGCGTGGGCTGCTGCATCTATGCCTCTGGCAAGGCCCGAAGCTATGGTATACCCGGCCTGACCGCACTGCCGCGCCAGCATGGCGGCGAATTTCGCGCCGTTGATGGAAGCGTTGCGTGAGCCGACAATTCCAAGGGAGGGGCGGATCGCGGGTGATGCCGAGCCCTTCATGGAGATGATCGGCGGCGCACCGTCGATTTCACGCAGAGCAGGCGGATAATCGGGCTCACCAATCCCGACAAAGCGGGCGCCGAATTTTGCCGCGGCTTCGATTTCACGTTCGGCTTCTGCAGGAGAGGCGACGCGCGGGCTGCGGGCAGAGCCGCCACGCCGTGAGAGATCCGGCAATGCATCCAGTGCCTTTTCCGCGCTGCCGAAGTGGTTGATGAGTTCACGGAAGGTGACGGGACCGATGTTGTCGCTGCGGATCAGCCGCAACCAAGCCACGCGCTGCCTGTCCGTCAGCGGGATGCCGCGTCTTGTCTCGCCTTCTGTCCCCATGTCTCGTCCCCCGAACCGGACGAGACGCCCCCGTCTCAGCCCTTCTTGCCGATCTTGCTTTCCGTTCCCGCAAGCAGGCGCTTGATGTTTTCCCGGTGCATGTACCAGGAAATGATGCTGAGCAGCGTCACCGCCAGCGCCGTCTTGTGCGGGCCTAATAGCCACATTGCAACCGGGATGACAAGCATTGCAACCAATGCGGACAGGGAGGAATATTTCGTAATAAAGGCGGTTGCCAGCCAGACTGCCGCGAAAGCCAGCATCATGATGGGCGCAATCCCCAAGAGGACGCCGATATAGACCGCAACGCCCTTGCCGCCCTTAAAGCCAAGCCACACTGGAAAGAGATGACCGAGGAAGGCAAAGAAACCTGCAACCAGTGAGGCCTCGTAACCCCACAGGGCGTTTGCGAGGAGAACGGCAGCTGTGCCCTTGAGCGCATCCAGCAGCAATGTTGCGGCGGCCAGCTTCTTGTTGCCGGTGCGCAGCACATTGGTCGCGCCGATATTGCCGGAGCCGATCTTGCGGACGTCACCCAGCCCTGCGGCGCGGGTGAGGATCAGCCCGAAGGGAATGGAGCCGAGCAGGTATCCCACCACAGCCGCGAGCGCGAGCAGGGCCGGCGCAGTCTCCCAAACAGTCAATTCGGTCATGGAAAGGTCCCCTCAATCCAGTCTATTTGGTCTTATTGTGCGGAATGCACCAGCTTGCCCGCAACATAGGTTGCAACGGCGCGGCCGGTAAAGCGAGCATCTTCAAATGGTGTGTTCTTGGACCTGGAAACCAGATTCTTTTCGGAAACCAGCCACGGCTCATCAAGATCGATCAGCGTGATATCCGCCTTCGCGCCCACCTTCAGCGTTCCCGCGTCCAGCCCGAAAATCTGGGCAGGGCGGGTGGAGAGCGCATCGATTAGGCGCATTAGCGGCACCTGATCGCTGTGATACAACCGAAGGGCCGCTGCAAGCATGGTTTCCAGACCAATCGCACCGCTTGCCGCATCCGAAAACGGCAGGCGCTTGGTGTCCACGTCCTGCGGGTCGTGCGATGAGACGATGATATCGATCGTGCCGTTCTTCAGAGCATCCACCATCGCCATGCGATCGTCTTCCGAGCGCAGCGGTGGGGATAGCTTGAAGAAGGTGCGGTATTCGCCGATATCGTTCTCGTTCAGCGTCAGATGGTTGATGGAAATGCCGCAGGTGGCCTTTACGCCGCGCGATTTTGCGTGGGCCATCGCTTCTGCCGATTCCCGCACGGAAATCTTGGCGGCGTGGTAGTTGGCGCGGGTCAGTGCGGCGATGCGCAAATCGCGTTCCAGCGGAATGATTTCTGCTTCGCGGGGAATGCCTGAAAGGCCGAGCCAGCTTGCAAACAGGCCCTCATTCATGTCGCCATGGCCAATATAGGGGTCACGCGTTTCAAGCGGAATCACCACGCCCAGTTCCCGGGCATAGGTCATGGCCCGGCGCAGCACGGCGGTGTCAGGCATGGCCTTGCGGCCATTGGTGAAGGCAACCGCCCCGGCTTCGCGCAACATGCCGAATTCGGTCATTTCCTCGCCGCGCAGACCCTTTGTCAGCGCCGCTGCCGGATAGATATTGACCAGCGCCTTGTCGCGTGCGGTCTTTTTCACGAATTCCACAAGGGCAATGTCGTCGATGACGGGATCGGTATCCGGCATCACGATCATGCTGGTCACGCCACCCGCTGCCGCTGCGCGCGATGCGGATTCGATGGTTTCGCGGTGTTCCGCACCGGGCTCACCCACAAACACACGGGCATCCACCAGACCGGGTGCTGCAACCACGCCGCGTCCGTCGCGCACTACAGCGCCTTCGGGTGCACCCTGATTCTGCGCATCCTTGCCAGCCGCCAGGATAGTGCCGTCAGCTCCGATGATGATCGTGCCGACCTCATCCAGATTGCGGGAAGGATCGATGATGCGGACATTCTTGAGAACGGTACTCATGCGCGCTCTCCCTGATTTTGCGAAAGAAGAAGGGTTTCCATAACCGCCATTCGCACGGCCACACCCATTTCCACCTGGCTTTCAATCACGCTCTGCGGGCCATCGGCCACTTCGGATGCGATTTCGACGCCGCGGTTCATAGGGCCGGGGTGCATCACCAGCGCATCTTCCTTGGCGGCTTTCAGCTTTTCGGCGTCCAGTCCGTAATAATGAAAATATTCGCGCACCGAAGGCACGAAGGAGCCGGACATGCGCTCACGCTGCAGGCGCAGCATCATCACCACGTCGGCACCTTTGAGACCTTCCTTCATGTCGTGATAGACCTCCACGCTCATCTGGCCGATGCCTGATGGAAGAAGCGTCGGTGGCGCAACCACCCGAACGCGCGCACCCATCTGGTTCAGCAGAATGATGTTGGAGCGGGCAACGCGCGAATGCAGCACGTCACCGCAGATTGCCACCGTCATGCCTGAAAGCGTGCCCTTGGCGCGGCGGATGGTGAGTGCGTCCAGAAGCGCCTGTGTCGGGTGTTCGTGCTGTCCGTCTCCGGCATTGACCACCGAGCACGCCACCTTTTGCGCAAGAAGGGCGGCGGCACCGGCTGACGAGTGGCGCACCACCAGCACGTCCGGGCGCATGGCGTTCAGCGTCATGGCCGTATCGATCAGCGTTTCGCCTTTCTTGACGGATGAATTGCCGACCGACATGTTCATCACGTCAGCGCCCAGCCGCTTGCCCGCCAGTTCGAAGGATGATTGCGTGCGCGTGGATGCTTCGAAGAACAGGTTGATCTGGGTCAGACCGCGCAGGGTCGACGTCTTCTTCTCGCGCTGACGGCTTATTTTCACCGCCTCATCGGCCTTGTCGAGAAGAGTGGTGATATCCTGATGGGAAAGCCCCTTGATGCCAAGCAGGTGGCGGTGGGGATAATAGACCATGGAATATGTCCTCCGGGTCGCAATAGAGCATCTGGCAATGCTGCTCGCTTTAGTCACCGGGTCTATAAAGACAGGTGGCTTTGTCGGCAAGCATGGGATAAGCCGTGCCAGACCTAATACATGCAATAAAATGCGAATCCCGATATAGCCACGCGATGACGAATATGAACCGGAACGAAGAACAGCTTGCCGATTTGAACCAGCCCAGCCTCTGGTCCGGCATCAATGCCTACCGCTCAGACCCGTTGATCGTGGATTTGACCTCCAGTCTTTCGCGCCCGTTGCGTGATGAGTTCGATCAGATCGGACGCTATGTGACCTCTTCCGAGGCGCAGGAACTGGCGCGTATGGCCAATGTCAGCACGCCGAAGCTGCACACCCATGGGCCGCGCGGCGAACGGCTGGATCAGGTGGAGTTTCACCCGGCATGGCACGCGCTGATGCGCCGTTCCATGTCATCAGGTCTGCACAGCAGCGCCTGGGAAAATGCGCCAGAAACGCGCGGCAACGAGCACAAGGCGCGCGCCACCAAATTCTATCTCACTTCGCAGCTTGAGGCGGGCCATCTGTGTCCGCTGACCATGACCCATGCGTCGGTCGCTGCGATGATGGCTTCGCCGCGGGTGCAGAAGGAATGGGCGCCGAAAATCCTCTCGCGCAAATATGATTCGTCGCAAAAGCCCGCCATGCAGAAAACCGCCGTTACCATCGGCATGGGCATGACGGAAAAGCAGGGCGGCACGGATGTGCGGGCCAACCGCACGACGGCGGAGCGCGTCGGCGAGGGCATCTACCGCCTCTCAGGCCACAAATGGTTCCTGTCTGCGCCCATGAGCGATGGCTTCGTCATGCTGGCCCAGATGGGCGAAGGCATGGGTTGCTTCCTCGTTCCGCGTTTTCTGGAAGATGGCTCTGCCAACGGCCTGCATTTCCAGCGACTGAAAGACAAGCTCGGCAACCGCTCCAATGCCTCTGCCGAAGTCGAATTCTCCGACGCATTCGGCTATCTGCTGGGGGATCCCGGTGCCGGTATCCGCACCATCCTCGACATGGTGACGTTGACGCGGCTGGATTGCGCGCTGGCTTCCTCCGGCATGATGCGCGCCTCGCTGGCGGAAGCTGTACACTTTGCCCGTGGTCGCAACGTCTTCGGCAAACCGCTGGTCAGCCAGCCGGTGATGACGCGCGTTCTGGGCGATATGGCGCTGGATGTCGCCGCATCGACCGCGCTTTCGTTCCGCCTCGCTGCTGCATTCGACGCTGCTCGCAACAATCCGGCGGAAGCGGCCTATGCACGGGTCATGACGCCCATCGTCAAATACTGGTGCTGCAAGATTGCGCCGGCACTGATCTATGAAGCCATGGAAAGCCTTGGCGGCAACGGATATGTCGAAGACCGCCCGATTGCGCGCCATTACCGCGAAGCCCCTGTCAACGCCATTTGGGAAGGCTCCGGCAACGTCATGGCGCTGGATGTGCTGCGCGTGCTACAGCGCGGCAAGGATCTGTTCGATCTGGTTTTCGAAACGCTGGAACGGGATCTCGGTCCATCCGGCAAAAAGACCACTGAAGTGCTGCGCGCGGCCATCGCACTGTGCGAACGCGACGAAGGGGCTGCCCGTCTGCTTGTCGAACAGTTCGCGCTTGCCGCCGCCGCCGCAGAACTCTGCCGCATCGGTGCGGGCCGCATCGCAGACGCCTTTCTCGAAACCCGCCTGGCAGGCGGCTGGCGCCACACCTATGGTATGCTCGATAGCCGCTTCGACCCGACCTACATCATAGACTTGCTGTATCCGCCTGTGGCGTAATGGTAGAAATCCGTTTCTATTTTTCGCAGCACCATATGAATCAGGAAGACTTTCTCTTAAATAGTAAGACAGGTTTTGAGCAATTCGGAGAGTGACCTCGCATGAAGACCGTTACTATAATCGTGCGTGCCTTTTGGGATGAAGAAGCAGGTGTCTGGGTCGCCTCGAGTCACGATATCGATGGCCTGTCTGTTGAAGCCGAAACCGTGGAGCTGCTTGAAAAAAAGGCCTTGGCCGCGATTGCAGATCTGATCGAACTCAATGGTGTTGATTCCGATCTCCCAGAAATTCCCATTCACTTCATGGCTGAACATCTGGCAAAAATTCCAAACCCGGCATTCTAAGCACCATGGCTGGCTTTCTGCGAGAGTTGAAATTCCTTTTGACAGAAGCTGGATGCTATTTTGTCAGGGCAGGCAAGGGTGATCATGAAATTTGGTTCAGCCCTTTGACAAACAGGCACTTCACGATCGACCATGGCACCAAGTCCCGCCACACTGCCAATGAGACGCTAAAGCAAGCGGGCCTTCCAAAAGCATTCTGATGGATGCGACAATTTCATCCACAGCTACCTTCGCGTCATCGCGGTGCCCCGCATTGCTCGGAAATTAACCCTTTGCTAACTCCTTTGGTCACGTCACCACTTGGAGAATCGCCTGATATGCTGGCCATCGATGGCAATGTTGCCCTGACTGCGTCATCGACGCCGGAAAAGCGCGTCAAGGATCGCGCCGCCACCGAAAAGGCCATCTTCGCAGCGGCCAAAAGCCTGTTGGCGGAAGAGGGGTTTCAGGGCTTCGGCATCAATGCCGTGGCGCGCAGGGCCGGGTGCGACAAGCAACTGATCTATCGCTATTTCGGCGGTCTGGAGGGTCTGGTCGCAGCCATCGGCGCGGATCTCGGTTCGTGGGTCAAGGAGCGCATTCCCGAGGATACGGGCGGCATGTTTCTGCTCACCTACGGCGATCTGATGGAGCGTCTTGCGATCTATTACATCGAGGCGCTGCGCAGCGATCCGCTGGTGTGCAAGATCATTGCCTGGGAAGTGTCGGAGAACACGCCGCAGGTCAAGCAATTGGCCGATGCCAGGGCAAAGGCGCTTGCCAAGTGGCTGGATCGAATGCGCGGATCGCTACAAGCACCGAAAAACGTCGATACCGCCGCCGTCAATGCCGTCATCTTCGCCGCCATCCAGCATCTTGTCATCGCGGGGGCCACCAATGGCCAGTTTGCCGGCGTTGCGCTTAAAAACGAGAAGGATTGGGACAAGATTGCAACGGCGGTGAAGCGAATCGTGCGCGGCGTTTACGGCTGATCAATTAATATTAGAAAATACGAATATTAAGGGAGCCAACCGGCGCCCGTGGCGTTCTGCGCCTTACACAATGACTTTTCCACAGCCCTAGGGCATTCGTTAACCATAACAGCAAGTTCCGTTTGCCCAGGAGGACGGCCGGGATCATTGTGTTAAGAAATTGTTAACCATGCGTCTGTGGACGTGTGAAAAGGAACCGCCGTGACCCGCTGGATATCCTTGATCGTCATGATGACGTTCTTCGCAATGTTGCCGTTGGACATCGATGCGCCAACGGTCAATCTGTGCCTCATGGCCTGCCTGCGCTGGGCTGTTCTGGCTGCCGTTCCCGCTGCCAGCTTTCAACGGGAGCAGGTCGCATGAAGTGGTTTCTCATCCTCTGGGCAGGCCCGATTGTTCTTCTCGGCAGCTGGTATAGCCTGTCCTACAACGACATGAGCTTCGGCATTTTCATGCTCACCAGGCAGGCGCATGACCTCGTTTTCCAGATCTATGGAAATGTGCTCGGCATTCCGCCAGAGACTATCCCGCCGCTGGTTGCCCGTGCGATTGTGGTGGATAGCCTCATCGTGTTCGCACTCATCGGCTTTCGCAAGCGCAAGTCGCTTGTCGCCTGGTGGCGCGGCAATCAGTCTTCGAAGACACCTGGTACTCTGCCAAGCGCGGAAAGCCTGTCCAGAGCTCCCTGAAGAATGAAACTGGCGGCGGCGGAATCAATCCGCTCTGCCCGCTTGGCACGAGACACATCCATTTCCAGAAGCGCGCGTTCGGCGGCAACAGTTGAAAGCCGCTCGTCCCAGTAGACGAAAGGCAGATCGGTCTTTTCGCTCATGGCCCGCACGAAAGCCCGTGTTGCCTGCACGCGCGGCCCGGAGGAACCGTCCATATTCATGGGCAGACCGATGATGAAGGCCGCTACTTTTTCCTTCTGGGCAAATTCCAGCAGAACCTGCGCATCCTGTGTGAATTTCACACGCTTGATGACGGGGCGAGGGGTCGCGAAGCGTCTCGATAGATCGGACATGGCAAGGCCGATCGTCTTGGTGCCGAGGTCCAGCCCTGCAATGGCCTGTCCGGCCTGAAGAAAAGCTGGAAGTTCTTCGATCGTCAGCGTCGCCATGGGTCTTGTCTCAGCGTTTGCGAACAAATTCCGTGCGCAGCACGAGGCCCTTGATGGCATCGTGGCGGCAATCGATTTCTTCGGGATTGTCTGTCAGGCGAATGGATTTTATGACGGTGCCCTGCTTCAGGGTCGTTCCAGCGCCCTTGACCTTCAAGTCCTTGATCAGCGTTACCGAATCGCCGTCCACAAGCAGCGTGCCGCTGGCGTCGCGCACTTCATTTGCCTTTGCGGCCTGGGCTGCAACTTCCGATGCGGGGCGCCATTCACCCGTGGCTTCGTCATACACATATTCGTCGTCATCTGTTGCCATGGTGCTGTGTCCAAATATTTGAGGCTGCCGGTTGTCTGGCCCGTCCTATGTCATAATATATCTTCAATACAAAGGAGAACTTCATGAAACTTACCTGGCTTGGCCATTCCGCGTTTCGGCTTGAAACCGGCAAGGCAAAAATCCTCATCGACCCGTTTTTCACCGGAAATCCCGGCTTTGCCGGTCAGGATGCCAAGGACGCCGCCAGCGGCATTACCCACATTCTTCTCACCCATGGTCACGGCGACCATGTGGGCGATACCATCCAGCTGGCAAAAGACACTGGCGCAACAGTTCTGGCCAATGCCGATCTCGCGGCATGGCTCGGCTCCAAGGGCGTTTCGAAGCTGGAAATGGGCAATACCGGCGGCACGGTCACCTTTGATGGCTTTTCGGCCACCTTCACCAACGCACTTCATTCCTCCGCCCAGATTACCGAAGACGGCGTTTCCCACGCGCTTGGCAATGCCAATGGCCTGATGCTGCATTTCGAGGATGGCCCGACCGTTTTCCATATGGGCGATACCGATATCTTCTCGGACATGGCTCTCATCAATGAGCTGCACGAGCCCGATATCGGCCTTGTGCCCGTCGGTGATCGCTTCACCATGGGCGGCGCAGTTGCGGCACTGGCCTGCCAGCGTTTCTTCAAGTTCCGCAATGTCATCCCGTGCCACTATGGCTCGTTCCCGATCATCGAGCAGACGCCGGAAAAATTCGTGAATGGAATGGAAGGCTCTGAAACGCGCGTCGATACGCCGAGCGTAGGGCAGACACTGTCGTTCTGACATTCTACCGTTGCGAAGAACGGACATGGTGATTATAGCGGGTAGGAAAATTCTTGTCCGGAGTCGCACCATGTCCGTTGATCTAGCCACCGTGAAGCGCGTTGCGCATCTTGCCCGTATTGCCGTCAACGAAGAAGAGGCCAACATCATGCTTGGTCAGTTGAATGGCATTCTCGGTTTTGTGGAGCAGCTTTCGGAAGTGAATGTCGATGGCGTGGAGCCGATGACGTCAGTCACACCAGTGGCAATGAAGAAGCGCACCGACGAGGTGAATGACGGCAACAAGGCCGATACCATCGTCGCCAACGCTCCCTCGACGGACCGCAACTTCTTCCTCGTCCCGAAGGTGGTTGAGTAAACCCTATCGAAGGTTTCTCCCGCCCGTCCGATCTTAAAATATTTCGAAAGCCGTTGCCGATATGACCGACCTGACCAGCCTGACCATTGCCGAAGCGCGCGATAAGCTTGATGCCAAGGAATTTACGTCTGTTGAACTGACGAATGCCTATCTGTCTGCCATCGATGCCGCCAATGAAAAGCTGAACGCCTATGTGGCAACCACGCCTGAAAAGGCGCGCGACATGGCCAAGGCCTCCGACGAAAGACGTGCGGGTGGAAAAGCGGGCGCTCTGGAAGGAATTCCCCTCGGCGTCAAGGATCTTTTCGCGGTTCGCGATATCCATACCCAGGCCTGCTCGCATGTTCTTGACGGCTTCAAGCCCACCTATGAATCGACGGTAACCCAGAACCTGTGGGATGCGGGCGCGGTCATGCTGGGCAAGCTCAACATGGACGAATTCGCCATGGGCTCGTCCAATGAAAGCTCCTATTACGGCCCGGTCGTCAATCCGTGGCGCGCCAATGGTTCGGACAAGGGCCTCGTGCCCGGCGGCTCATCCGGCGGGTCGGCTGCTGCGGTTGCAGCGCATCTTTGCGCCGGTGCAACCGCCACCGATACCGGCGGTTCCATCCGTCAGCCCGCGGCCTTTACAGGCACGGTCGGCATCAAGCCAACCTATGGCCGCTGCTCGCGTTGGGGCATTGTCGCCTTTGCTTCCTCGCTCGATCAGGCTGGTCCAATTGCGCGTGATGTGCGCGATGCCGCTATTCTCCTGAAGTCCATGGCAAGCGTCGACGCCAAGGACACGACATCCGTCGATATGCCGGTGCCCGATTACGAACAGGCTATCGGCCAGTCCCTGAAGGGCCTCAAGATCGGTATTCCCAGGGAGTACCGCGTCGACAACATGCCGGAAGAAATCGAAAAACTTTGGCAGCAGGGCATTGCATGGCTGAAGGATGCTGGTGCCGAGATTGTCGATATCTCGCTGCCGCACACGAAATACGCTCTGCCAGCCTATTACATCGTTGCGCCCGCCGAGGCCTCGTCCAACCTGGCCCGCTACGATGGCGTTCGCTACGGCCTTCGCGTCGACGGCAAGGACATTGCCGACATGTACGAGCAGACCCGGGCCGCCGGCTTCGGCTCGGAAGTCAAGCGCCGTATCATGGTCGGCACCTATGTTCTCTCGGCTGGTTATTACGACGCCTATTATCTCAGAGCGCAGAAGGTCCGCACGCTGATCAAGCGCGACTTCGAGAATGTTTTCCACGAAGGTGTCGATGCCATCCTGGCCCCGATCACGCCATCATCTGCGTTCGAGATTGGCGACAAGGAACTGGCTGCAGATCCGGTCAAGATGTACCTGCAGGACGTCTTCACCATCACCGTCAACATGGCGGGGCTTCCGGGCCTTTCGGTTCCAGCAGGTCTGGACGGCAAGGGCCTGCCGCTCGGCCTCCAGCTCATTGGCAAGCCATTTGAGGAAGAGACCCTCTTCAAGACGGCTTACGCAATCGAGCAGGCAGCGGGCAAGTTCACGCCCGCAAAGTGGTGGTAACCGAAGCTGACATTACCGATTTGAACGAGGGCGATCGCGAAGCGGTCGCCCTTGTGGGTTTTGCGGCCTGGCAATCCAGCGGTGCCTTTAAGGATACCCACCTCGATCCGGCGGTGATCGAGCGCGTGCGCAAGGCGTTTGAGAGTTTCGCCCTTGAAGCCTCAGGCGATGTTGCCGTTGTCAAGCTGGACGGCGTGGTGGTCGGTTGGGGTGCCCGCGAAGGTGCGCCCGACTATATCTCCGACATATGGGTGCATCCCCAATGGCAGGGCCGTGGGATCGGGCGACGTCTGGTCGAGCACTTCGTCGACCGGATGCGCGGGGCTGATATCTCCATCGCAAAGATCGCGACCCATGCCAGAAACGAGAATGCCATCAAGCTCTATGAACGATGCGGTTTTGAGATCGTCTGGAGTGGCACCAGCTGGTCGGAACACATGCAGATCGAGCTGCCGAAAGTGCGGCTGGAAAAGGTGCTGTAGCGCACCGTCGATTTGCCATTTCCATGTGCTTCTGGCGGTGTTTCTCAGACCATCAAAAATTATTTTCTGCATTTCATTCACACCCTGCCGGGCCGGATTAAAATTCACCGGCTTTCTTGAAGCAGCGGATCGCGAGCCGCTTGCGGACAGGAAGCAGACGGGTTCGGTTTTTGGCCGGAGACAGGACGCGTCAAGGCAGGAGTGCGGACACCGGTATGCGAGACCATTCACGGCTCGGATGCAGGCGGAGGCGCTGTGACGAAGGCAGGGACGGGCAAGCCGCGATCATTCACGACGCGGCAGGCTCGTCACCCCAACAGGCACGCGAAGGCTGGTTTGGCGGGGCAGCAAAGCAATGACGGAATTGAAGCCACGCGGATGCGCAGCTACAGACCAAAAACACCAAGAGACCAACCGCCATCCGCGTGTGCTCTCAGATCAACAGCTTGAACACGGGTGGTTTTCCGCCGCGTGAATACGTTGTTGTGCGCGCATTCTGGCGCGATTTTTGATATCGAAACTTTTGAAAAACCCAGGCGTTGATGGTATATTCGAAACAGTTCACCAAGCGAAGGGAGGCGCGACCGTGAAATCAACGATCATGTTCAAGGACGACCATTTGGTGCGTCCTGAAACCAGCCGAAAACCGCGCCGTGTCGGTGCAAACGACAATCTGCGCAGTCTGGAATTCGAGATCGAGGCGCAGGAGAGAGACTGGCGCGCATTGTGTCTTGTCGCCTCTGTCGTTTGCGGATTTGCCGTCATCATCTTCGCACCTCTGTGGTAAGTCAACTCGGGCTGAGATTAACACTTGAAAAAGCCGGTTTCGGCCTTTAGCCCGTATGGGGACAAGCGGGCTGAATGGATAAGCTGAAGCATGGTGATGATTGAAGCGGTCGATGCCGTGCCGAGAGCGTTTCTCGGTGTGGAGCGGTCGGCGACGGAGCAGAAGTGGATGTCACGGCTTGATCAGGCCGGGCAAAACCGCGCTCTGGCCATGTCACAGGTTCACGGCATACCGGAACTCGTTGCGCGTGTTCTTGCCGGGCGCGGTGTCGGCGTCGATGATGCACTTGCTTTTCTTGATCCCACGATCCGTTCGCTGATGCCCGATCCGCATTCTTTGACGGATTGCGAAAAGGCTGCGGCGCGTATTGCAGCCGCCATCCAGCGTCAGGAGAAGGTCGCGATCTTCGGGGATTACGACGTCGATGGCGCATCGTCTTCGGCGCTGATGTACCGGTTTCTGCACCATTTCGGTCTGGAGCCGACGATCTACATTCCGGATCGCATCTTCGAAGGTTATGGCCCCAACCCCGTTGCCATGCAGCAGCTTGCAGCCAATGGGGCAACGCTCATCATAACCGTGGACTGCGGCTCCACCAGTCACGAGTCGCTCATCGCCGCGCGTGATGCCGGAACGGATGTTGTCGTAATCGATCATCACCAGGTGGGGACAGAGTTGCCGCCTGCGGTGGCGCTGGTCAATCCCAACCGCGAGGACGATCTGTCCGGGCAGGGGCACCTATGCGCCGCTGGCGTCGTGTTTCTCGTTCTCGTTGCCACGCTGCGCCTGTTGAAAGACCAGCGGGACAGCCGCGCCTATATGCTCGATCTCCTGTCCTATCTGGATATCGTTGCCCTGGCGACGGTGTGCGATGTGGTGCCGCTCAAGGGCCTCAACCGTGCCTATGTGGTGAAGGGTCTGATCGCCGCGCGCCATATGAAGAATGCGGGGCTTGCCGCTCTGTTCAAGAAGGCGGGTCTAGGCGGGCCGGTCACGCCATACCATTTCGGCTTTCTTGTTGGCCCCCGCATCAACGCCGGTGGCCGCATCGGCGATGCCGCACTCGGTAGCCGTCTGCTGACGCTCGATGATGAAGCCCAGGCTGAGGTTATTGCCGAGCAGCTGGATGAGCTGAACCGCGAACGTCAGGCCATGGAAGCCGCCATGCTGGCGGAGGCGGAGGCTGAGGCCCTCTATGAATATGGAGACGGTTCCGGCGCTGGCGTCATCGTCACGGCGCGGGAAAATTGGCATCCGGGCATCGTGGGTTTGCTGGCGTCGCGTCTCAAGGATCGTTTCCGCCGTCCGGCATTCGCAATAGCACTGGATTCGCAGGGCAAGGGCACCGGGTCAGGGCGCTCCATAAACGGTTTCGACATGGGTCGCATGGTGCGCAACGCTGTCGATGCCGGGCTGCTGGTCAAGGGTGGCGGGCACGCCATGGCGTCGGGACTTACGGTAGAGCGCGCCAATCTTGGGCGCCTGCGTACATTTTTTGAGGAGGCCGCCCAGAAGACGGTCTCTCAGCTGGTTGAGAACAGTGTTCTGAAGATCGACGGAGCCATCGGTGCCTCAGGTGCGACGCTTGCGCTTGTCGAGCAGATGGAGCAGGCGGGTCCCTACGGCTCCGGCCACTCCCAGCCTATTTTTGCCGTTCCTGCCCACCGTCTGCGTGATGTCCGCATTGTCGGCACATCGCATGTGAAAATTACTCTTGAAGCTCTGGATGGCTCCCGGCTTGATGGGATCGCCTTCCGCGCCGCCGATGCGCCGCTCGGACAGATGCTGATGTCATCGCGCGGTCGTCAGATCCATGTTGCGGGAACGCTGGGTGCGGAACAATGGCAGGGGCAACGCCGGGTTCAACTGCGCATCCTAGATGCCGCCATTGCGTCGTAGACTGTAACGCTTAGCCCTGCCGACTGACGATGCGTCAGCATTTGCGTTTCACTTTAAGAAACGTCTGTATTGCAATGATTTTATTGGGAGAGTGGTACGCCCTAGGGGAGTCGAACCCCTCTTTTCAGAATGAAAATCTGACGTCCTAACCGATAGACGAAGGGCGCGTACGCTGTGTGGCGCCCTTATAGTCAGGCACCGGATTCTCCGCAAGCGCCTATTTCCACTTTTTTGCATTTCGATGACATTTTTTTAAAAACGAAGCCGCCGGCTGTGGAAAGCCGGGCGTTTGTCTGACGAGAAAAATCGGGGGAAGGGGGAAAGCGTGGGATTTAAGACGGGAATCAGGGGGGTGTCCCAGTGCTCTTAAATCCCACGCTTCGTCGGGGGACGAGCGAATAACGGGACAACGCAGAAATTGTTCCAGAGCGTTTGCAGGAAAATTTCGGAGTTGGCTTTCAGCATTCCAAACAAAAAAGCCGCCCGCCAATATTGCTGGCGAGCGGCTTTCAAATTCTAATGTCACCGAATGGTGCCTAGAGGTCGACGTCGAGGATCGCCATAGAGAAATTGTAGGAGCGGTCGCCGTCTTCGTCATCGAGATACACGACGCCGAGGAATTCTTCGCCGATATACACTTCTGCCGAATCGTCCTTGCGCGGACGAGCCTTCACAACCATTTTGTCGCTGAAGGTGCGCTTGAAATAGGCGTCGAGCTTTTTGATTTCTTCGGCTTTCACCACTGTTCTCCTGTGCGGTTCACGTTGCGCCGCTTTTGGCATGGCTTAAAGGCGAAAGTAAAGTCTAGGCGAAAAAACGTCGCTGTGATTCACACCGACGCTAAGCGATTATCCGCGGGCCTAGATGTCTGCGCCGACGATCTGGTCCATGATGCGCGAAGGCTCCCTGCAGCCAGCCTCACCAATCACCTTGGCCGGTACGCCTGCAACCGTGGCATTGGGCGGTACGGGCTTGAGCACGACGGAGCCTGCGGCAATACGCGAGCAATGGCCGATCTCGATGTTGCCGAGAATTTTGGCGCCAGCGCCGATGAGAACGCCGCTGCGGATTTTCGGATGGCGATCCGAGCCCTCCTTGCCGGTTCCGCCCAGCGTGACACCATGAAGGATGGAAACGTTGTCGCCGATGACTGCCGTTTCGCCGACCACCAGACCCGTGGCGTGATCAAGGAACATGCCCTTGCCAAGTTGCGCAGCCGGATTAATGTCGGTCTGGAAAACGCTTGAGGACCGGCTTTGCAGGTAAAGCGCAAAATCGCGTCGCCCCTTGTTCCACAGCCAGTGGGCCAGCCGGTGTGTCTGGATGGCGTGGAAACCCTTGAAGTAGAGAACCGGCTCGATAAAGCGGGTGCAGGCGGGGTCGCGGTCGTAGACAGCCTGAATATCGACGCGCAGGATAGCGCCCCATTCCGGCCAGTCTTCGAGCATCTCCTCGAAAGTCTGTCGCAATAGGACCGACTGCATGTCGGGATGGTCAAGAAGCTCACAGATACGATAGATGACGCATTCTTCCAGGGAGTGATGGTTCAGAATGGTCGAGTAGAAGAAAGCGGAGAGGAGGGGATCCTGCGCTGCCGCTGCCCTTGCCTCATTCTGCAAACTTCCCCAGATGGGATCGACAACGGAAAGCTGATCCTGCTGGCGTGCCTCTGTGCGTGCGACCATGACTGGTCTCCCTTGATTGGTGCCGTTCTTTTATACAGAAAAATGCGTCACCTTGAAATGGTGATTTAACAACGCGGTTAAAGACGCGAAAGCATCAGTTTTTCTGAAAGCTTTTTGGAAAATGATTCGCCTGCCAGGCAATTATTCAGCAATACCCCGGTAAAACTCCAGCACCGCAGCCTTGAACACTCGATCACCCACGGCCAGCATATGGTCGCGTCCGGGAATATCGATGGCCCTGGCATGTGGCATCAGATCGGCAAGCTCCTGGCCGGAACCGGCAATATCATCCTTGGTGCCAACGGCGATCAATGTCGGGACATCGATTTTTGCCGCCTCTTCGCGGGTGACGAGAACGCGGGACGTTTCGATGCAGGCGGCAAGCGCAATGCGGTCGCTCCTGGTCTGGTCGGCAAAGGCGCGGAACATGCGGCCACGTTCATGGGTGACGACATCGAGCGAGGGGGCGCGCAGGGCCTCGGCAATCGGGTCCCAATCGCCCACGCCATCCACCATGCCGATGCCAAGACCACCGAAGACCAGCGACTGAACGCGCTCGGGATGCGCCATGGCGACGAAGGCGGATATGCGCGCGCCCATGGAGTAACCCATGACATGCGCCTGAGGAATGCCGAGATGGTTCAACAGGCCAACCGCATCATCCGCCATGATGGCGGGGTAATAAGCGCCTGGATCATGCGGCTTGTCGCTGTTGCCATGTCCGCGATTATCGATGCCAATGACCCGGTAACCGGCTTCTCCCAAAGTCTTTACCCAGCCGGGATGCACCCAGTTGACGGCGGCGCTGGAGGCAAAGCCGTGGATCAGCAGCACCGGCGCACCGGAAGGGTCGCCCTCATCGAAATAGGAAAGCTGAACGCCATCGCGAAGGAAGTGAGAATAGTGCGGAACATTGAGATTCATCAAGGACATCCTTTTTGACGCAGCATATGTCAGGAAATCGCAAGGTTGAACAGATTCTGCAATGTTTTCTGTGGAGGTGGCGCGCATTTGGCGCTACATATCCGCAAAAGCAGAGCATGGCTCAATCACGATTTTGCATTTGGAGACGAACATGGCCGGTCATACCATTCCCCACTTCCAGAACGATGGCGGACACAGCGCGATCGAAATCGGGGTCAAGGAATTCATGTGCACGGGCGCGTCCGTTCCTTTCGATCATCCGCATATCTTCATCGATATGGGCGATGACAACGAAAAAGTCTGTTCCTACTGCTCGACATTGTACCGCTACAATCCGTCGCTGAAGGCAACGCAGACAAACCCGCCCGGCTGCGTCTTCCACGTTAAGGCAGCTTAACTCACATTCAAGACTTGGGGCTTTCCATGCCCGTGAAATCGGTTGCGATCATCGGTGCCGGCGTTGCCGGATTGACCGCCGCTCTTTCTTTTGCCCGCTATGGCGTGCGCTGCGATATCATAGAGCAGGCGGAAAGCCTGGAAGAGGTTGGGGCGGGCCTGCAGGTCTCTCCCAACGCAGCGCGCATCCTTTCTGCGCTGGACGTGCTGCCCACGCTCGAAGCCCAGTGGCTCGAGCCGGAAACGGTCGATCTGCAATCCGGACGTTCGCTGAAGCGTCTTGTATCCTTGCCGATGCGGGAAGTTGCGCGAAGCCGGTGGGGCGCGCCCTACGGCGTGCTGCACAGGGCCACGCTGCAGGCGGCACTTCTTCGCGCCGTGCAAGGCAATCCACTGTGCACCCTGCATCTGGGCAAGCGCCTGGATGCCGTCAATAAATCGATCGTTGCCGCCATCACCTTTCAGGAGCACGACCTGATTGTCGGAGCAGACGGGGTCTGGTCCTGCGCACGTTTTGCCGTGCCCGCAAGTCCGGTGGCCACCTTCTCTGGCAACATCGCGTGGCGCTTCACGGTTGCCCAGAGCGATGTGCCTGACTTTCTGTTAAGTCAATCGGTCAAGGGTTTCCTCGGGCCCTCCGCGCATCTGGTGGCTTATCCACTGGCGGAAAAGAGCGGCTTCAATATTGTGGCAATTGCCGCAGGGACCAATCCTGGAGACACCTGGAAGGCCGAAGCGCAGGGCAAGCAGCACACGCTTCTTCTCAACCAGTTCCGGCGCTGGAACCCTGCTTTTGCCGAAATGCTGAAGACCATTTCAAGGCCCACCTTCTGGCCGCTGTTTCACGCGGGGCAGGGCAGGTGGCATAATGGTAGCGATACGGTGATCATCGGCGATGCCGCCCACGCAATGATGCCTTTTGCTGCGCAGGGTGCTGCCATGGCCATGGAAGACGCCTTCGAGCTTGCGGCTTTTGTTCATCGCCATGCCTCGCTTGGCGAAGCGCTGCAACGCTTCGAGGCGCATCGCCTTCCACGCATCGAAAAAGCGCGCAAACGGGCGGAACTCAACAAATTTGCCTATCATGCCAGCGGCCCATTGCGTCTGGGCCGCGATATTCTGCTGTCGATAAGACCGCCAGAAGCGTTTCTGGCGGACCTCGACTGGCTTTACGGGTATCGCGCGGAAGGGCTTTAAAGAGCGCTTCCTTCAGGCCAGCGCTGCAGCGGCAAAGCCCGCCTCCAGATCGCGCTTGATGTCTGCAACATCTTCAAGGCCGATTTGCAGGCGGATAAGCGGACCGTCCGTAGGTCCTTTCGCAACTGTGCGGTCGCGCAATGAGACCGGCACCGCAAGCGATTCGTAACCGCCCCAGGAAAAGCCAAGTCCAAAGATCGACAGAGCGTCGAGAAAGGCGTGCGATTTTTCCCTGAAGCGACCTTCGGGTGCCTTCAGCACGAAGGAGAATACGCCGCTCGAACCCTTGAAATCGCGCTTCCAGAGATCGTGGCTGGCAAAGCTTTCCAGCGCAGGGTGCAGAACCTGCGCCACGTCTTCGCGCCCTTCCAGCCATTGCGCAATATCGAGCGCGCTCTTGCGGTGGTGTTCCAGCCGCACACCCATGGTGCGCATTCCGCGCAGCACCTGGTAGGCATCGTCGGACGTCACGCACAGGCCGAGGTCGCGGTTGGCATCGTGAAGCTTCTGCCAGTGCTTTTCATTGGATGAGACGAAGCCCATGAGGACATCCGAATGGCCAGCCGGATATTTCGTGGCGGCGTGGATGGACACATCGACACCGTGATCCAGTGGTTTGAAATAGAGCGGTGTCGCCCAGGTATTGTCCATGGTCACCACGCAATCATGGGCGTGGGCGATGGAGGTCATGAGCGACACATCCTGCATCTCGAATGTGTTGGAGCCGGGTGCTTCCAGATGGATCAGACGCGTGTTGGGTCGGATCAGGGTTTCGATGTCCGCACCGATGGCCGGATCGTAATATTCCACCTCGACACCGAGCCGTTTCAGCATGGTGTTGCAGAAGCGGCGGGTGGGAAAATAGACGGAATCAACGATCAATGCGTGGTCGCCCGCCGACAAATAGGCAAGGAACGGCACGGTGACGGCAGCGAGCCCGGATGGCAGAAGAATGGTGCCGGCTGAACCTTCGAGACTGTTGACCATGTCGCACAGCGCATCCGTTGTCGGCGTGCCATGCGTGCCATAGGTATAGGCCTGATCCTCCGCAACCAGGGTTCGGGCATCGGGAAACAACACGGTGGAACCGCGCGCGATGGGCGGGTTTACAAAGCCGTGGTAGCTGGCCGGATCGTTGCCAAGATGAGCCAGGCGGGTATTGGTGCCGGCGGCGTTCAGGATCGCGTCTTTATGTGTCATGCTCACTTCATCTTTCACTCATCGATGCAGCGGAAGATGGTCTTCAAAACCGCCTGCGGTCAAGACTTCGTTATTTCGAGCTTTTGATGTGCACACAGAAGCCGGAATTGATACTCAACATTGCACCGGCTCCAAATTTCGCTCCTGTTTGCTACTCCAGGAGGAGTCGGGAGAGGATATTTCAGTCTACCTGCCTGACAGCCTGAGCAGATTTTAGCCCTTTTAAGCGTAAATATTGGACATTTGCCCATAAAAAGGTCGTTTTTTGAAAAAATCCGTTTTTTGGACACAATTCTTGTGGGCGAGACTTGACCGTGACGGCAATTGCGATTGTGATAGAAACGCGCACCGGGAGGTGAAGCGGGGAGCCGGTCGTATGCGACAAGATATGCGGCATCTTCTATTACGAATAAGAAACAAAGGTTGGGAAAAAATGAAAAAGGCACTTCTGACAGCCGCCATTGGCGCAGCGGTTTTCGCGGCTGCATCGGCTGCATCTGCCGCCACGCTCGCAGACGTCAAGGCAAAGGGTTTCGTCACATGCGGCGTGAGCTCTGGTATTCCAGGCTTCTCGAACCCTGACGACAAGGGTGAATGGTCCGGTATCGATGTTGATTACTGCCGCGGTATCGCTTCCGCCGTCTTCGGTGACCCATCCAAGGCGAAATTCGTCGCCCTGTCTTCCAAGGACCGTTTCCCTGCGCTTCAGTCCGGTGAAGTCGACGTTCTCACACGTAACACCACCTGGACGATCAGCCGCGATACGTCGCTCGGCTTCAACTTCCGCACCGTCAACTACTATGACGGCCAGGGCTTCATCGTAAAGAAGAGCCTGAACGTGAAGTCTGCGCTTGAACTGTCCGGCGCTGCCGTCTGCGTTCAGCAGGGCACGACGACCGAGCTCAACCTTGCCGACTACTTCAAGACCAACAACCTTCAGTACAACCCGGTCGTGTTCGAAAAGGAATCCGACGCCACTTCCGCTTATGACAGCGGCCGTTGCGACGTTTACACCACCGACCAGTCGGGCCTCTATGCCATCCGTCTGAAGATGAAGGCTCCGGACGAGAACGTCGTTCTGCCTGAAGTCATCTCCAAGGAGCCGCTTGGACCAGCCGTTCGCCAGGGTGATGAGCAGTGGTTCGACATCGTCAGCTGGGTTCACTACGCGATGATCAACGCTGAAGAACTTGGCGTGACATCCAAGAACGTTGACGAACAGAAGAGCGCCAACAACCCCGACCTGAAGCGTCTGCTCGGCACGGAAGAAGGCACCAAGATCGGTACCGATCTCGGCCTGACCAACGAGTGGGCTTACAACATCATCAAGAAGGTTGGTAACTACGGCGAAGTCTTCGATCGCAACGTTGGCGCTGGTTCGCCGCTGAAGATCGAACGCGGCCAGAACGCTCTGTGGACGAAGGGCGGCCTGCAGTACGCTCCGCCAATCCGCTAATAGCCGCTTCACGGCAGCTTTATGCGGGAGGCGGGACGAATGTCTTGCCTCCCGAATAGCATTGGCATGATGGTCGAGAGCTGTTTCCGTACCGCTCGACCCGCAATGCAAAAAAGTTAAAAGAAGCTCGCAAAGAGCACACAGAGGGAAAGGTGCCGATGGCAGGCAAAGCGCTCCACCCGGAGTCCAGCTCAAAAAGCGCGACATCCATTATCAATGATCCGCGTATGCGCGGGATATTCTATCAAGTTGTGACCCTGGCTATTCTGGCTTTCTTTGTCTGGATAATCACGAGCAACACCATTCATAATCTTCAGCGGTCCAATATTTCTTCGGGCTTCGGCTTTCTAAACGGCAGAGCGGGCTTCGATATCGGTCAGTCGTTGATTGACTACAACAATGACAACACCTTTGGCCGGGCCTTTCTCGTTGGCCTGCTGAACACGTTGCAGGTCGCTATTCTCGGTATCATAACGGCATCGATTATCGGTTTCATCGTTGGTATCGCCAGACTGTCTCACAACTGGCTGATCTCGAAACTGGCGCAGGCCTATGTCGAAATCTTCCGTAACCTGCCGCCGCTGCTTGTCATCTTCTTCTGGTACAAGGGCGTCATCACCATCCTGCCTCAGGCGCGGGACTCGGTGGCCATGCCGCTTGGAACATTCGTCAACAATCGCGGCCTGTTTTACCCGAAGTCCGTGTGGGGCGAAGGCGCGTGGCTCATTCCGGTGGCGTTTCTTGTCGGCATCGTCATCACGTATTTCGTCTATCGCTGGGCAAAGGCGCGGCAGATGCGGACAGGCCAGCCATTTCGCACCGGACTGGTCGGAACGGCGATCATCATCGGCCTGCCGGTGCTGACATTTCTGGCGCTCGGCGCACCGTTGACCTTCGACTATCCCGTCGCTGGCCGTTTCAACCTGACGGGCGGTGCGGTTGTCGCACCTGAATTCCTGTCGCTCTACCTGGCTCTTTCCTTCTACACGGCTTCCTTCATCGCCGAAATCGTGCGCGGTGGCATCAAGGCTGTGCCAAAGGGACAGACGGAAGCCGCCAATGCGCTTGGTCTGCGCGGCAACACCACGACGCGCCTGATCATCGTACCCCAGGCCATGCGGATCATCATTCCGCCGCTGACCAGCCAGTATCTCAACCTGACCAAGAACTCGTCGCTCGCGGTTGCCGTCGGCTTTTCGGACCTGGTCGCGGTTGGTGGTACCATCCTCAACCAGACAGGGCAGGCCGTCGAGGTCGTGGCCATATGGTTGCTGGTCTACCTTTCATTGTCGCTTACGACTGCGCTGATCATGAACTGGTTCAACGCGAAGATGGCGCTGGTGGAGAGATAAGCAATGACAACCAATCAAATCTCCTATGTTCGCCCGACCATGGTTCAGCCAGAGCCCGCTCCGTCCAGTCAGGTCGGCGTCGTGCACTGGCTGCGTACCAAGCTGTTCGCTACGCCCAAGGACGTGATCTTCACGTTGCTGGCGATTGCGTTTCTGGTCTACATCATCCCGCCCATGATCCAGTGGCTGTTTCTTCATGCCACATGGACCGGCACGGACCGCACTGCCTGCCTGACGGTCGCGCAGGGCGGAGCCTTGCCGGACGGCCAGTCCGGGGCGTGCTGGGCCTTCGTCAATGCCAAGTTCGAACAGTTCATGTTCGGCCGTTACCCACTCGAAGAGCGCTGGCGTCCGCTGCTGGTTCTTGCAGCCTTTGTCGTTCTGCTCATTCCGATGCTGATCCCCAAGGCGCCGCACAAGTCGCTGAACGGAATCCTTCTGTTCATCGTTCTGCCCTTCGTCTCGTTCTTCCTGCTGGTCGGCGGCTATTTCGGCCTGCCACAGGTGGAAACGCAGCTCTGGGGCGGCTTGATGGTAACGCTGATCCTGTCGTTTTTCGGGATTACCGTGTCGCTGCCTCTCGGCATTCTTCTGGCGCTCGGTCGTCGTTCGACCATGCCGGTCATCAAAACGCTTTGCGTCACCTTCATCGAAGTCATCCGCGGCATTCCGTTGATTACGGTGCTGTTCTTCGCCAGCATCATGCTGCCGCTGTTCCTGCCCGATGGCTGGACCTTCGACAAGTTCCTGCGCGCGCTTGTGGGTGTGTCGCTGTTTGCATCTGCCTATATGGCGGAAGTCATTCGCGGCGGCTTGCAGGCCATTCCGAAGGGACAGTATGAAGGTGCGGATTCGCTCGGCCTGAACTACTGGCAGAAGACGCGTCTGATCGTTCTTCCGCAGGCGCTGAAGCTCGTCATCCCCGGCATCGTCAACACCTTTATCGGTCTGTTCAAGGATACATCGCTCGTGTCGATCATCGGCATGTTCGACCTCTTGGGCATCGTTAACCTCAACCAGTCTGATGCGAACTGGGCCACCCCCGTGACGCCCGTCACCGGCTACATCTTCGCCGGCTTCGTATTCTGGATCTTCTGCTTCGGCATGTCGCGTTATTCGCTGTTCATGGAACGGCACCTCGACACCGGACATAAAAAATAAGGGAAAAACTCATGGCAGAAACCCAAGCAAAGAAACTGGCCGTTTCCACGACCGACGTTGCAATCGAAATCACCGGCATGAACAAGTGGTACGGCGATTTCCACGTGCTGCGCGACATCAATCTGAAGGTCATGAAGGGCGAGCGCATCGTTATCGCCGGTCCTTCGGGTTCGGGCAAATCCACGATGATCCGCTGCATCAACCGTCTGGAAGAGCACCAGTCCGGCAGGATCGAAGTCGATGGCATAGAGCTGACCAACGACCTGAAGAAGATCGATGAAGTGCGCCGCGAAGTCGGCATGGTGTTCCAGCACTTCAACCTCTTCCCGCATCTGACCATTCTTGAGAACTGCACGCTAGCGCCGATCTGGGTTCGCAAGACACCCAAGAAGGAAGCCGAAGAAATCGCGATGCATTACCTCAAGCGCGTCAAGATTCCCGAGCAGGCTCACAAATATCCGGGCCAGCTTTCGGGCGGTCAGCAGCAGCGCGTGGCAATTGCCCGTTCGCTCTGCATGAAGCCAAAGATCATGCTGTTTGATGAGCCGACATCGGCGCTCGACCCGGAAATGGTCAAGGAAGTGCTCGACACCATGGTGAGCCTTGCCGAAGACGGCATGACCATGCTGTGCGTGACGCATGAAATGGGATTTGCCCGCCAGGTCGCCAACCGCGTGATCTTCATGGACCAGGGCCAGATCGTCGAGCAGAATTCGCCTGCCGAGTTCTTCGACAACCCGCAGCATGAGCGCACCAAGCTGTTCCTCAGCCAGATCCTTCACTAGGATTGCACACGGCCATTCCGGTTAAGAACCGGGGTGGCCGACCGCTTGAGCGGAGCTGCGCCGATAGGCACAGCATTTGTCTCGGGTGACGCGCGTGACGAGAATGGGCAGGGTCACGTGTTCGGCTTTTTTCGAAAAGGCGCCTCACTTATGTGTCGGGCCTGCGAATGCCGAGAAAGCTCTGTCGAGAGGTTCCATCGCCGATATCTGGCCCCGGGTCAGAGACCATTGGCGTCGCTTTTGAAGTTCGCAAGTCTGTCGCGATCAAGGACTTGATCGCACTGGATCCCGCATCAAGTGCGGGATGACGGAGGACTTGAAGATTTGCTTCACTGCCATATTCGCCGATGCGAAATGAAAAAGATTTAAGACCCGTCAGTGCTCTGGCGGGTCTTTTTCGTGGCTGTTCCGGGTTTCTTCACCTGGAAAGCAGGGTGAGGGCGGTTGTCTTGTCGAGAACCGAGCGGGTTACGCCGCCAAACAGCATTTCCCACCACCGCGAGTGCCCATAAGCCCCCATGACCAGCAGGTCGATGCTGTTGTCGAAGAGGCGTTGCTCGATGGCCTTTTCTGCCGACATGCCGTGGGCCTTTTCCTGTGACGTCACAGACACGTTGATGCCGTGGCGGGCGAGGGTGGATGCGATTTCCGTGCCCGCGAGTGTGTCCGACTGGTCGTCGCCCTCTTCCTTGCCCACCGTGAAAATCTCCACGCTTTTGGCGGCAATCATGAATGGCAGAGCATCGAAGACGGCACGAGTCGCTTCCCGTGAGCCGTTCCAGGCAACGAGCACGCGTTCAATGGGCTTTGGCTGCTGCAGGACGTGGGGCACGAGAAGGACGGGACGGCCGCTTTCGTAGAGAAAGTTGTCGAATTCTGCGCGGCTGTCGGACATGGCGGCGGCTTTTGTCTGACGCACGACGACAATATCTGCGCAGCGGGCGCTTTGAACGGCGCTGTTGGATGAGTAGCCGATCGACGAAACGAAGCTACGCCACTCGTGCGAGACGCCCTCACTCGCCATCTTCCGCTCGAAGATGGCGCCGATATCGGAGGTTTCTTTCTGCGCGACTTCCTGCATGGCCTGAACTGTTGCGGGATCCGGCATTTCCATGGGCGCGACAAGCGGAACGGCGGCGAATGCCTCCATATGCAGCCCGATGACGTGAGCAGAAAAACTATTCGCAAGAGACGTCGTAAATTCGCCCAGCGTCCTCGCGTTTTCGGCAGTGTCCATGACGGCAAGTATCGTTCTGTAACCCATGGTCGGGCTCCTCGTTGTGGCAAAGCGAGAAGGCATGGCCGCCTTCCGCTATTGTTTACGCCTGCAGAGTGCTTTCCTTGGCAAGACGTCACCTTGATTGTGATCAAATGCCGGTGCGAAAGCTGCCTGCGTGAGATTCAACGCCCGAGCGATACAAGCGTTCAATTGGCCTGTGCTGCCTTCTCACGGCCGATGCTCTCTATCATGGCCGCCACGTCTTGCGCGGCTGCGTCCACAGCCGCAATATCGCGCGCACGCACCACGATTTCGGTTGAGAATTTCTTCCCGAAATATCGTGGGTATGAACCAATGCTGGTTTCCGGATGCGCCTTTTGCACATTTGCGAGCAAGGTGCCAATATCGCCTTCACCATAGGGCGACGACACCGCGTGCGAGAGGATTTTAGAACCCGTCTTCAAAGTCGGAATGACATTGTCCAGCATGGCCTGGAAAACCTGTGGTACGCCCGCCATGACATAAACATTCTCCACGATGAAACCCGGCGCGACTGAAACGGGGTTTGCGATATGGGCCGCGCCGCGTGGCATCCGTGCCATGCGTTTGCGCGCATCGGTAAACTCCATCTCACGCGTGCGGTACATATCGCCAAGCAGACGCATGGCCTCGGCATCGTGTTCGCAGGGCAGACCAAAGGCCGCTGAAACGGCATCTGCCGTGATGTCATCATGGGTGGGGCCTATGCCGCCGGAGGTGAAGACGTAATCATATCGCTTACGCAGCGCATTGAGCGCTTCAACGATGTCTTCCTCTTCATCCGCAACAATACGGACTTCCTTGAGATCAATGCCGGACATGGTCATCACATCGGCCAGATGCCCGATATTCTTGTCTTTCGTCCGTCCTGACAGAAGCTCATCGCCAATGGCGAGCATGGCAGCAGTAACGACGGATGCGGGGGAGGTAGGTGCGGACATGAAGGTCACTCACAAGGGGATATCTGCTGAAGTTAGCGCCCACAGCGCCGAATGCAAGAAGCCAGCGCGGGAAAAAATCCATGCGACACGCGTTTCGTTTCCGCAGCATGGTTGCGAGGAATAGCCAGCGCCCTGCGCTATCTGCGACCTTTAAACCTGTCCATCGAGTGATAAATCCCAAGCCACTCGCCACCGATCCTGTCGAACCAGCGCACGGGCAAGATGCCGCGGAGCAGGGGCACGAAATTGATGATGGAAGGCAGCCGAAGGAAAATGCGATCAGACTTCACCGCCGCAATGATCCGGCGCGCAACGTAATCGGCGTCCAGTATGGGGATGAAGGGCGAGCGGACCCCGTCAAACATGCCGGTGTTGATGTAAAACGGGTTGACGGTGGTGACCTTCACGCCGGTTTTGGCCTGCTCCATTTCTATCCGCAGCGAGTCCGACCAGCCCGTGACCGCCCATTTGCTGCCGCAGTAAACGGACATTTTCGGATTGGAAACGAGTGCTGCTGCCGAAGCGATGTTGACGATGTGCCCTCGCTTGCGGGCGATCATGTCCGGCAGGAATTGCTTTGTCATGTAGATCGGAGCGAGGACGTTCACATCGATGGTCAATGCAATATCGGCATCTGTATGGTCGACAAATGTTTTGCCGACGATCACACCGGCATTGTTCACCAGTATATCGACGGTAATTGCCTTAGCCTTCATTTCCGCTGCGGTTTTTGCAATGGCTTCCGGGTCTGCGAGGTTAACCAGATAACCGCTTGCGCCATAACCGGCGGCACTCCACTCGGCTATGGTGTCGTTCATGGCCTGTTGGTTGACATCCCAGATGACGATGTGGGCTGCGCCATCCTCCAGGAATTTGCGCCCCATGAGACGCCCGATTCCCGATGCCCCTCCGGTGATGAGAACCGTTACGCCACCCAGTTGCCTCATGCTCACCCCGCCGCGAGACTTTAAAGCACCCGTTATCGGACCTTGCTGGTGAGCCGTCACCCTTCAGATTTAGGGGGCTAGCGAGAATTTACGGTGGGAGTGGCCTATGCCGAAAAAGCAAAATGCGGCTGAAAAGCCGCATTTTTGATTCTGCCGTTTTACATTGGCAGCAAATCTGGTTCTCTGAGAAACTATCAGATGATAGGATTAACCATCATCAAGCAGGTAATGACAACAAAACCTAGCAATGAAACTTCAAGAATACTGTTGAGACCGTCGCGCATCGCTTTACCCTCCATGTTTGTGGAAGAAGAACGTGCAAATCTTAACGGGGTTCCGTGACGTGAGCGTGAATTGTTAGGAAAAGAGGCGCGTGTCGCCAAATTTGGTTTTCAGTCCTCATCAATCCCGGCAATCCAAATCTCACGTCACAAGAAGGGCAAAGATCCAGTGACCGACGATGCTCAGCAGCAGGCAGGCAACGAGCAGGATGAAAACAAACTTCTTCATTCGGGAATGGGCCTCAGCAATCTTGATTTTCGTCATATCCTATAGCTGTTCACAGCGAAGGATAAGCCGACAACTTCACCTGCGTCACTATGACTTGACGTCAAGGCCTGCTTCGATCGCGGCATCGACAAAGGCTTTTCGCGCCTCTTCCGGTGTTTTCTTGCCAGCACCGACAGCCGCAAACACGAGAAGGGCGCGGTCCAGCATCTCGCCGTCTTCCTCTGGCCAGTCCTCAATGAGCGCCCAGGATGCCGCCTGGGTTGACTCGATGCTGACATAGACGCCCGGCTCTTCCAGAGCGATAAGGACTGGCTTCTTCCAAGGCGTTTGCAATGGCTTTTCCCGTAACAGTGGACAATCAGCGCGGTTTAAAAGGTTACGGACCGCTGTTCAATGCCAATCTGTGCCCTGTCGGCCTGGCTGGCGAAAATCTCAATCGTCCCGTCCGAAGAACGACCAGTCTCTGATGATGCGGCGGTCGATAATCTTGAGCGAGCGGTCCGGCTGGATCTGATAGGTTTCGATGACGCGATCGTCGAAACGACGGAAATTATGCGTGAAGGTGCTGCCGATGGGCGATTTGGTCAGTTTGGTGCGCGGCTGGCCGCGATAGGTGATGCTGCCGGGAATAGGCTCCAGGCTGTAGGACGAGATGGATCTTTCGGCAAACCCACTCGCTGTACATCCCGCCAGGCCCAGTGCCAGACCTGCACTCAAGGCTGCAACGATCAATTTCATGATGCTCTCCAGATATAGTGCCTTTGCGGCAATCGATTCTCTGAGGCTTTAACTCCTCGATATCTCCGATGTTCCGCATGGGGAAGCCTGCGCTCCGGGGGACGATACCTGAAAAGCGCCCGATCTCACCACTTTGACGATGAGACGGCTCGCGCCTCGCAGTCAAGCCTCGTCTCCGGTAACGGCGCGCTCTGCATCCGGCACCCATCCTCTTGTATATCCTCGTCCCATAGCCACCACCGCGAGATTCAGCTGGTGCTGAAGATGCTCGATCTCATCCTGCATCGCCTGAATGGCGGACTTTGCGTTGCCGTCGTGGCAAAGCAAAATATAGTCTGCAACATCTACCAGTGTCTGTCCTGTTTTCGGGCGCACGTTCTCATTCTCCATATTCCAGAGCCATAAATGCCGCATGATGTGAAGAAGGTACCCGCCCCGGCACCCGCTATGTTCTTATTATGTTCTTCTCATGAAGGGAGTCAATACGGTTAGGAATACAGGCTGTGAAGAAAGGCATCTTTTGTCACGCCGAAGCCCAGTTCCTGGGTGCAATTGCGGTCACACCGAGACAACCGCTAGCTGGCGGAAATATTGGCAGTTTGAAAATCTCGAGGGAGTGGATTTAAGTTTGGAGGCCTCGCCCGGAATTGAACCGGGGTACAAGGATTTGCAGTCCTCTGCGTCACCACTCCGCCACGAGGCCTCACTGGCCCGATGTCTCGAACCGTGGCGGGGATTTAGAACGAATCCATATTCCACGCAATAGGGTAGGTTTGAAAAAGCGGAAGAAGTTTTGTGGAAAAGCCGCGCTTCAGCAATGCTGCGCGCGGCTTTTCCAGATGCGTCAAATTCGGCCGAGAAGGACCAGGATCAGCACGATGACGAGGACGAGGCCGAGGCCGCCCGAGAGGCCATACCCGTAATTGTGGTAGCCCCAGTTTGGCAGGGCGCCGATGAGGAAGAGTACGAGCAGGATGATGAGGATTGTGCCGAGCATTCTGGCCTCCTGATGTTGTTGAGCGTTTCCAGTCGCTTATAAATGATTAGGCGGATAAAAAGTTCCTGATCGAAGACGTTTCGCAGGTGTGAAGCGCAAAAAGGCGGGTGGTGAATGCCGCAGCGCGTCTTTTTCCACGATCTGCGGCTTGCTTGCGCTTGAAAGCCAACGCTGACGCAATTAAGACGGTAGCCCACGGCACCCGGAGTTCCGGGCTGCTCTCGAGCTTGAATTTGAGGCGAAAACGACATGATGGATTTCGAGACCGCACGCGGCAAGATGGTGGACAGCCAGTTGCGCACCACCGATGTGACGTCACATTCCGTGCTGAAGGCATTTCTGGCCGTGCCGCGGGAAGAGTTCGTGCCCGCCAACGTCAAGCAGATTGCCTATGCGGACGAGGACCTGCAGATCTGTCCTGCAAAGGACGGGCTTGGTGCCCGTTACGTCATGAAGGCATCGCCACTGGCCAAGCTGCTTCAGCTGGCCGCCATTACCAAGGATGATGTCGTACTCGAAATCGGTGGCGGACTGGGCTATGTCACGGCGATCCTTTCGCAGCTCGCCGGTTCCGTCGTTTCGCTCGAGTCGGACGAGGAATTGAGCGCTGCTGCCACGGCCACCTTGTCGTCGCTGGGCTATGACAATGTCGCGACCGTCACGGGCCCGCTGGACAAGGGTCATGCGGCGGAAGCGCCATATGATCTCATTTTCATCAATGGTTCTGTCGAGGAAGTTCCTGCCGCGCTGCTGGACCAGTTGCATGATGGCGGACGCCTGATTGCTGTCGTCGGCTATGGCAATTCGGCCAAGGCGACCGTTTATCGCCGGGACGGGAAGGGCACATCCTCCACGTCGTTCTTCAACGCTTCCGTCAAGCCGGTTCCAGGCTTTGCCAAGGCGCGCGATTTCGTATTCTGATCGAGCTACCTCACAGAGGTCGATGCGATGCCGGGCCGCTCAGCCCGGCATTTTTGTTTTGTGACACGCGAATAAAGCTGTGTAACAAGCCACTTAGTGCGCTTCACCCGATTCAATTCCGTTCCCGACTGCCCTACACTCATGGTGATTCGGAGTGCGTATTTTGCTCCGTGCCCTCTTGAACGTGAAACCGGGGATAAAAATGGCTCAGCCAAGTGTAGCGCGCGAACCATCCATGGAAGAAATTCTGGCGTCCATTCGCAGGATCATTGAAAGCAATGAACCTGCGTCTCCCGATGCCTTCTCAGCGCAGTTGCCGCCGGTTTACGACGAGGAAGAAGAAGAGGGGTCGCCCTTCTCTGCCGAGCTTGCAAGCCCTCCGGCACATGTGCCTCCGGCTGCCAATCAGGGTTATGGTGCCCGCCAGCCTGAGTTCTCCTATTCTGAGCGCCAGGATGCAGCATCCGTATCGGACGGCGCGGACAAGTCCATGTCGCTTGCGGATGTCGCGGCCCGTGTGCGCGCCGCCGCCGATAGAAATGCTGCCCTTGGACCCCAGGGCTATGCAGCCCAAAGGCTGGTTGAGCCTGCGCCTGTTTCGCACCCCCCGTTCCAGCAGGAACGCGCGGCTGCAGCGGCTGCCACGCCCATCCGGCCAACGGACATGCGCCCGCTTCTGAATGCTGCGCAGACACCTTCGCGCCCACAGCAGGAGTTGCCGGCTGCGCCTGTGCCGGCTTCGAATTTTGCACGTCCTGTCGCAGTTGCACCAGAGCCCCAACAGCAAGCGCCCTTGTGGGAAAACATGGCGCTTCGCGGTGCCGTCGAGCCCGAGCAGCCGGTGGCTGCGCCGATTCCAGCTGCTGTGCAGAGAGAGCCGATCGCCGAAGAACGGATGTCGCAGCCGATGATCACGGAAGAGCCGCGCCGCCAGTCGGAAGAGGGCGGCCTTTCGCTCAACCTCATCTCCGCCGCCGCCGGCGCCCAGATCGCACAGTCCTTTGGTGAGCTGGCTGATCTTTTCGATGGTGTGGAGCGTCCAACCGTCGAGGAAATGGCGCAGGACATGTTGCGTCCGATGCTGAAAGACTGGCTGGAAGACAACCTTCCAACACTGGTCGAGCGTCTTGTGCGCGAAGAAATCGAACGCGTGGCGCGCGGTCCACGCCGCTAAGCCAATCGCAGATATATTGGCGGTTCGTGCCGCCAATATATGCCCTCTTGCAGATGGACACCTTCCAATGGGTCAGTGATCTGTTGGATGTTTTTCAACATTCGCGTTCAGCTTTGCCAGAGGCGACTCTTATCCTCCACGCCGATTCTCTTTATGGCCGATGTTGAGCAAACACGGGTTCGCTTTTGCGCCGGGTCTGGTGTCTCAAGCCCGCGAATCGGGGCAGGGCCACTATATCGCATCCGCATCGTGCGGCGTTTGGCGGGCTTTACCGTTGAAATATCCGGTTTCTGTTGACTCTCCCCCGCCCATCCTTATTTAAAAAATCAAGATTACGGCGCATCGCGATCTCCAGCGGTCGGGGCGCGCCGTGAACAGATCCTATTGTCGCATGTCGTTTTCGCAAAACCGCTGCACATTTTGCGCGATATGCTCCAGAACTCTAAAATTCAGGTCAGTAAATGCTCGAAAAGACCTACGATTCCGCATCTGTAGAACCGAAAATCGCCAAAGCCTGGGATGATGCCAACGCGTTTCGCGCTGGCGCAAATGCCAAGCCGGGCGCGGAAACCTTCACGATCGTCATTCCGCCGCCAAACGTGACGGGCTCCCTGCATATGGGCCACGCGCTCAACAACACGCTTCAGGACATCATGGTCCGGTTCGAGCGTATGCGCGGGAAGGATGTGCTGTGGCAGCCGGGCATGGACCATGCCGGCATCGCGACGCAGATGGTTGTCGAGCGCAAGCTGATGGAAAACCAGCTTCCAGACCGTCGCACGATGGGACGTGAAGCCTTTGTCGAGAAAATCTGGGAGTGGAAGGACGAATCCGGCGGATTGATCTTCAATCAGCTGAAGCGTCTGGGCGCGTCCTGCGACTGGTCACGTGAACGCTTCACCATGGACGAGGGGCTTTCGCAGGCCGTTCTCGAGGTCTTCGTCACGCTTTACAAGCAGGGTCTGATCTACAAGGACAAGCGCCTTGTGAACTGGGACCCCAAGCTGCTGACGGCGATTTCCGATCTGGAAGTCGAGCCACAGGAGATCAAGGGCAATCTGTGGCACTTCCGCTATCCGCTGGAGAAGGGCGTAACCTACCAATACCCGTGTGCATGGGATGACCGTGGAGAGCCGACGGAATACGAGACCCGCGACTATATCGTCGTTGCGACCACCCGTCCCGAGACGATGCTGGGTGATACCGGCATTGCCGTCAATCCGGAAGACCGGCGTTACATGGGTATTGTCGGCAAGCATGTTATTCTGCCAATCGTCGGTCGCAAGATCCCGATTGTCGCGGATGACTACGCCGATCCGGCTGCCGGAACCGGTGCGGTGAAGATTACGCCTGCGCATGACTTCAACGACTTTGAGGTCGGCAAGCGCACAGGTCTCCGCGCCATCAACATCATGAATATCGATGGCACGATCTGCATCAAGGAAAACGAGGATTTCCTCGAAGGGCTGGATCATCCCGCCGCGCTGCATGGCGCATGGGACCGTCTTGAAGGGCAGGACCGTTTTGCCGCGCGCAAGATCATCGTGGAAATTTTCGAAGAGGCCGGTCTTCTCGACAAGATCGAACCGCACAAGCACATGGTGCCGCATGGCGACCGTGGCGGGGTGCCTATCGAGCCGCGCCTGACGGAGCAGTGGTATGTGGACGCCAAGACGCTCGCCAAGCCCGCGATTGAGAGCGTGCGCGAAGGCCGCACCAATTTCGTGCCGAAGAACTGGGACAAGACCTATTACGAGTGGATGGAAAACATCCAGCCGTGGTGCGTTTCCCGCCAGCTGTGGTGGGGACACCAGATTCCCGCATGGTATGGTCCCGATGGACAGGTTTTCGTTGAGAAAACGGAAGAAGAGGCGCTGAACGCAGCAATCCAGCACTATATTTCCCACGAGGGCCCATGGAAGGCCTGGGTCGAGGAGAAGCTTGAAAACTTCAAGCCGGACGAAATCCTGACCCGTGATGAAGACGTGCTGGATACGTGGTTCTCGTCTGCGCTCTGGCCGTTTTCGACGCTCGGCTGGCCGGACAAGACGCCGGAACTGGCGCGCTATTATCCGACCAATGTTCTCGTTACCGGCTTCGACATCATCTTCTTCTGGGTTGCCCGCATGATGATGATGGGCCTTCATTTCATGAAGGACGACGCAGGCCACGCTGTAGAGCCGTTCAACACGGTCTATGTTCATGCGCTGGTTCGCGACAAGAACGGCCAGAAGATGTCGAAGTCCAAGGGCAACGTCATCGACCCGCTGGAACTGATCGACGAGTATGGTGCCGATGCGCTGCGCTTTACGCTGGCTGTGATGGCCGCGCAGGGCCGCGACGTGAAGCTGGACCCGGCCCGCATCGCCGGTTACCGCAACTTCGGCACGAAGCTGTGGAACGCAACGCGTTTTGCCGAGATGAACGGCGTCAAGCGCGATCCGCATTTCCTTCCGGAAGCGGCAACGCTGACAATCAACCGCTGGATTCTGACGGAACTCGCCAATACGGCAAAGGATGTCACGACCGCAATCGAGAACTATCGCTTCAACGACGCTGCAAGTTCTCTGTACCGCTTCGTCTGGAACCAGGTCTGCGATTGGTATCTGGAACTGCTGAAGCCTGTTTTCAGCGGCGACGACGAAGTTGCCAAGGCAGAGGCGCAGGCTTGCGTGGCCTATGTTCTGGAAGAGATCTACAAGCTGCTTCATCCCTTCATGCCGTTCATGACGGAAGAGCTGTGGGCGCATTCGGCAGGTGAGGGCGAAAGCCGTGCGGACCTGCTGTGCCACACCGACTGGCCAGCTCCGCAGTTCCGCGATGATGCGGCTGCGGCGGAAATCAACTGGCTTGTGGATCTCGTCTCGGGCATTCGCTCGACTCGCTCGGAAATGAACGTACCTCCGGGTGCGACAGCGCCGCTGGTCATCGTAGCTGCAAACCCGACGACAGAAATGCGTCTGGATCGTCATTCTGCTGCTATCCGCCGGTTGGCGAGAGCCGACGAAATTCTGGCGGCAGACGTGGCTCCCAAGGGTTCGGCACAGCTGGTGCTGGGTGAGGCGACCGTGTGCATTCCGCTCGGCAATCTCATCGATATCGCTGCTGAAAAGTCGCGCCTTGAAAAGGCGATTGGCAAAGCAGACGCCGAACTGGAGCGGATCGACAAGAAACTGTCGAACGAGAAGTTTGTGGCCAATGCCGATCCGGAAGTCGTGGCTGCAGACCGCGAGCGCAAGGCCGAGCTTGAGGTCCAGATCAAGAGCCTGAGAGTGGCGCTTGAGCGCGTCAACGAAGCGGGCTGAATTCATCGCCAGACCAGAATTGGAGCCGCCCTTGTTTCAGGGGCGGCTTTTTTGTGTCTCCACGACCGTTCGATCCGTGTGAAATGGGATGGATTCGAAGATGCAAAGCGGGGAGATGGTCAGGTATCTCCGACCGTTCCGTTCCAAAAAGGCGAATGCGGTGTTTTTGCGTGTGAAAATTGTGGATGTTGTGAGATGGTCACACTAATTCGCGAGATTGATATATCTTTCTCCGAAATAAGGATTAATCCGTAGGAATTAGAAAAATCGCCTATATTAGACAGATGTCCCCATGTTCATCAGCATTTTACGTAAATTCTTTTTGCACTGCAAAATCAATGCACTGTCCTGCGACAGATTGTCTTTTTTTTCAAAGCCCTTCAGTTTCACTGCCACGACATTGCCTTGATTGGGGAGAGAGATGGCAACACAAAATCATATCATAAAAGGCGCATTGAGCCTTGCTATCGGTATCACGTCGATCACACCTGCGTTCGCGGGCGGCCTGGACAGAGGCGGATACAATATCGACCAATTGTTCGATGCATCGCCTTTCACATTTTCCTCCGGCGTTACTTATGTAATGCCACAGCGGAAGCTGAAAAATGCGCGTGACACCGATCTGTCAGACGGATCTGGAACGAACGGATTGGGTGCAGGCACCACCTATGCTGATGACTCCGAGAATTATGCGATTCCCTATGTAGGGATAAAGGGCGGCTATGACGCCATCGACTGTCTGGTGGACTACTCGCAGCCCTTCGGTGCGCATCTGGAACCCGGCGCCGGTTGGGTGGGTGCACAAAGCAACATCGAAACGAAAGTTCGTACCGATAATTACGGCCTGACATGCTCCTACAAGTTTGACGTCGGTCCGGGACAATTCCGCGTCATCGGCGGCGGTTTCTATCAGGAAATTGAAGGTTCCAAGACACGCCTCGTTGCGCCGATCACGGGACCAGCATCCGCACTCTACAGTGGCGTCGGTCGTCTTGAGATGAGCGACGAAGCACCGGGCTGGAGAGCCGGTGTTGCCTACGAAATTCCGGAATATGCCCTGCGTGCAAGCCTCGTCTATAACAGCCGGGTGAAATACGACAACCTATCCGGCACGCTTGACCTGACACAGGTGCCGACTGCCGTTAACCCGCTGAACCCTTTCCTCGGTCGCCGTTTCGGCGTCGTTGGCTCTGCTGAAGCGCCGGACTCTCTGGAACTGAAGGTTCAAAGCGGTATCGCACCAGACTGGCTTGCCTTCGGTTCTGTAAAGTGGACCAACTGGAGCCTCATCCAGTCCATCGGCTTCTGCCCGGTCGCATCCACAGGCCTGCCTTGCCCTCCGGGCGGCGTCACATCGCTCGACCTTCTCTATCGTGATGGCTGGACCGTATCTGGCGGTATCGGGCACAAGTTCAACGAACAGTGGTCTGGCGCTGTCAGCCTGACATGGGACAGAGGCACAAGCACGGGCGTTGGTACGCAGACCGATAGCTGGACCCTCGGTACGGGCGTGTCATATGCCGTCAACGAGAATGTGGAACTGCGTCTTGCCGGCGCTATCGGCCTTCTGACGAGCGGAAGCTCTGGTGCGGTCACCCGTGGTGGCTTCACCTACGGCGACGACGTTTCCTACGACTTCGGCAACGATATCGTCACCGCCGTCTCCACCTCGCTCAAAGTCAAATTCTAAGGCTTATTGAGGACAAAATGGACCCGGTCTTTCGAGACCGGGTTTTTTGTTGCCTGCTCGCAATATTGTGACGATTTGGCAACATATTTCTGCAACCTTCACGTAGCGTAAGAATGCGGGCTTATTTGTCCATTTCCCGCCACAAACAAGTTGCTTGCTTGTTTTTGAGATCGCGGGAATGGGAAGAATATGCAGGCTTCGAAAGTGGTTCTGCGGAAGTGGTTAATGTGAAAACTGGTGTAGATTCAGTATCTAAGCAAGTAGAAACGGGAAAGGTTCTCCCTCTATTGCTTGGATCGATTCAAACGGCTGCCAAACGCCGTTATGTTGCCGGAAACGGCGCTTACATTCGTTTTCATGCAAATACTGATCGACCGCCGCAAATGATCACTGGCAGCACGATGAAAAGTGCGGCTGGAAAGACGCAGTGTGTTCTAAATTCGCAGCCCGGCCTCGAATTGGCTTTGCAGTATCGCGCAAGTATTCGCTATACGCCGGGAAGAGTGAGAGAAGTCCGTTGAAATGCTGAAATGTGACATCAACGTTTTTAGGCCACTGTGTACGGGCATGTTGCTGGCGGTGCTTGCAATGCCCGCTGCGGCTTTCGATATCAATTCCGGCGTGACGAAGGAATCCGGCCCTTTCGACCTGTTCAAGTTCGGCTTCAAGTCCTACAAGAGCGGCAAGAAGGAAGATGCTGTCGAGGCCTATCGTTATGCGGCGGAAAAGGGTCATACCGGCTCTCGCTGGGCGCTTGCCAATATGTATGCCTTCGGCGACGGCGTGCCCAAGAATGATTTCGAAGCCTTCAAGATTTACAGCGAAATTGCCAGCCAAGGCGTGGAGCCCGGTTCCGAGGATACGGGCTTTTTCGTCAACGCGCTGCTTTCGCTGGCCGACTACTACCGCCATGGCATTCCTGGCAGCCCGGTCAAGACCGACCTGTCGCAGGCCCGCCAGCTCTATTTCCAGGTTGCTTCCACCTTCGGCGTGGCTGAGGCCCAGTTCGAACTCGCACAGATGATACTGGCGGGCGAGGGTGGGCGCGCAGACGCGCAGCAGGCCAAGAAATGGCTCAATCAGGCGCGCAAGCACGGCCATGCCGGTGCCATGTCCATCTTCGGCAATCTGCTGTTTCAGGAAGGCCAGACCGTGCGCGGGCTTGCTTTCATGACGGCTGCGCTGGACAAGTGTTCCGCCGTCAATTGCAAGTGGATACAGAACCTGCAGGAACAGGCCTTCTCTGTTGCAGCCGAAGACGATCGCCGCGTGGCGATTTCGCTAGCGCAGAATATCGCGCTGGGTGATGCGGACTGATCCTGGGCGAGGTTGGCCAGCACTGGCACCGTGTGCCGCTGGCTGTGTTCCTCAGACGGGCTTGAAATCAAAATAGCCGCAGACGGGAACATGGTCTGATGGCTTTTCCCATGCGCGGACATGCTTCTCTACCGAAACGGATTGCAATCTGTCCGCAGCCTCCGATGACAGCATCAGGTGATCGATGCGGATGCCGTTGTTCTTCGGCCAGGCACCGGCTTGGTAATCCCAGAACGTATAAAGACCGGCCTCATCGGTTGTGGCGCGGGCAGCATCGGTAAAGCCCAGATTTTCAAGCTTGCGGAAAGCGGCGCGGGTTTGCGGCAGGAAGAGTGCGTCTCCCTCCCATGCGCGCGGATCGTAGCAATCGAAGGGTTCTGGGATGACGTTGTAGTCTCCGGCGAGGATCAGCGGTTCCTCGAGCAGCAGCCGGTTCGCGGCAAATCGTCTCAACCGTTCCATCCACGCCAGCTTGTAGGGGTATTTGACGGGATCATCCGGCGGATTGCCATTGGGAAGGTAGAGCGAGCACACACGGATGACGCCACCGGACACAGAGAACACGCCTTCGATGAAGCGGGCCTGTTCATCGCTCTCGTCACCCGGCAAGCCGCGATTGACCTCGTCCGGCGTCATCTTGGAAAGTAGCGCCACGCCGTTGAAGCCCTTCTGGCCATGCGTCTCCACATGGTAGCCGAGCGCCTCGATTTCCTGACGCGGAAAATTCTCATCGACGGATTTGATTTCCTGAAGGCAGGCGATATCGGGGTCGGAATCCTTCAGCCATTGGCAAAGGTTTTCGATGCGCGCCTTGACGCCGTTGATGTTCCAGGTGGCAATCTTCATCGGATGTTCCATTCTCAGATGGAAACCGTTTTAACCGATGCGCAGCCGAATGCCACCCGTTTTCACGGTATCAACAGGCGCGATGTGCATTTGGCTCAGATGGAAAAGCTGGTCCCGCAGCCACAGCTTGCAACGGCGTTTGGGTTCTTGATCTGGAAGGACTGGCCGAGAAGATTGTCGACGAAATCGATTTCTGAACCTTCCATGTAGATCACGGACATGCTGTCGATCAGCACCTTGGCGTTATCGCGCGCGATGACGAGGTCGTCCTGTGTCGGTTCGCCGTCCAGGTCGAACTTGTAGGAAAAACCGGAGCAGCCGCCGCCCTCGACGGAGACCCGCAGGGACTGCTTGCCTTCTTCTGCGGCGACAATCTGGGCGATTCGCTTTGCGGCGGATTCTGAAAGTGTAATGGCTGTGGTCATGTCGTTTCTCCAACCGGGGTCAAGAACCGGAGAGCTGTGTTTTGTATAAAGTCGATTATAAACCAGTCAAATTAACGGTCTATAGCCTTGTTGCGCTGCGATGACGCTTTGCGGCAACCTTCGGGATAGGTATGAAGGGTAGATGAAAAGGTCAATGGCAAGACCGCGTGATAAAAGTCAGCAGGATATGGAATGATAATCGATCAGCGTGCATTGGGGTTCGGAAGCGGAGAGAGGGCGGTCTATGCCACCGATCCATGGACCACGCGCGGCCGCCTGTTCCCGGAAGCCTCCAGCCTGACACGGTCCGAATTTCAGCGCGACCGCGACCGTATCGTTCACACGACGGCTTTCCGTCGGCTGAAGCACAAGACGCAGGTTTTCATCAGCCCCGATGGCGACCATTATCGCACCCGGCTGACGCACACGATCGAGGTTGCGCAGATTGCCCGCGCTCTCGCCCGCGCTTTGCGGCTGGATGAGGATCTCGCCGAAGGCGTGGCGCTGGTTCACGACTTCGGCCACACGCCCTTCGGCCATACGGGCGAGGACGCGCTTGATGCCGTGCTGAAGCCCTATGGCGGGTTTGACCATAACGCCCAGTCGCTTCGCATCGTTGCGAAGCTTGAGCGGCGTTATGCGGAATATGACGGTATCAACCTGACATGGGAAACGCTGGAAGGCTTGGTCAAGCATAACGGTCCGCTGGTAAGCAGAAGCGGGCAGGGCACGCATGGGGCCGTGCCGCTGCCGATCCTTGAATATTGCGAGATGCAGGACCTTGAGATTGGCACCTTCGCGAGCCTGGAAGCGCAGGTGGCGGCCATTGCCGACGACATCGCCTACAACACCCATGACATCGATGATGGCCTGCGGGCGGGATATCTGACCTTCGACATGCTTGAGGAAGTACCTTTCCTCAGCGGGCTGATGGCGGAAGTGCGCGCGAAATACCCCAAACTCGATGATGACCGGTTCGCCCATGAAATCATGCGCAGGCAGATTACCCGCATGGTCGAGGATGTGATTGGCGTCGCCCAGCACAATCTTTCCCTGCTGAAGCCGACATGCGCGGCAGACATTCGCGCAGCCGACCACACGATCGCGACATTTTCCCCGGCGATGGCGGAAACGGACAAGCAGATCAAGAAGTTGCTGTTTGCACATATTTATCGCCATGCCGAAATCATGCGCATCCGCGCAGGCGCGACACAGATTGTGACCGACCTTTTCCACCGCTACATGGAAACGCCAGCCGAAATGCAAAGTCACTACTGGGTAGACAGCATTCCGGGCATGAGTTCGCCCGCAAAAGCCCGGCATGTAGGCGATTACCTTGCCGGCATGACAGACAGTTATGCACTGAAAGCCCATCAGCGCCTGTTTGACCACACACCCGATTTGCGATAGGCAGCGCCAACCGCGAACCGACTATCCGGATTGCCCGGAATGAGATGCAAGCCTTTCGCGCAGGTATATGATCATGAACCTTTTTGCCGATTTCGACACCAGAATCAAAAACGCGCTCGAGACGATAGACCTCGTCAAAGCCCATCGCGATACTGTCGATTTCGGGCGCATTACGGTGGAATCTCCACGCGATCCCAGCCACGGCGATGTTGCCACCAATGCCGCCATGGTGCTGGCGAAGTCGCTTGGTACCAACCCCCGGGCGCTGGCCGAACTGATCGTTCCCGCACTTGAGCAGGATGCGGATGTGGACAGCGTCAATGTTGCGGGCCCCGGCTTCATCAATATCCGTGTCTCGGTTGCCTATTGGCAGCGTCTTCTTGCGGGCATGATAGAGCAGGGCGTCGATTACGGTCGCTCCACCGTTGGAACCGGCAAAAAGATCAATGTCGAATATGTCTCTGCGAACCCGACCGGACCCATGCATGTCGGCCATTGCCGCGGCGCGGTCGTGGGCGATACGCTGGCCAATGTTCTGGCCTTCACCGGCTATGAGGTGACGAAGGAATATTACATCAATGATGCGGGCTCGCAGATTGACGTGCTGGCACGCTCCGTATTCCTGCGTTACCGCGAGGCGCTCGGCGAAGATGTCGGCGCCATTCCACCGGGTCTTTACCCGGGTGACTATCTGGTGCCCCTTGGCAAGTCGCTGGCCGAGGAATTCGGTATCAAGCTGCGCGCCATGCCGGAAGAGCAGTGGCTGCCAATCGTCAAGGATAAGGCCATCGACGCGATGATGGTGATGATTCGCGAGGATCTGGCCGCCTTGAACGTGAAACACGACGTGTTCTACTCCGAGCGGACGCTGCACGCTGGCAATGCCGGGCCCATCCTGTCTGCCATCAACGATCTGACCTTCAAGGGCCACGTCTACAAGGGCACCCTGCCGCCACCAAAGGGCGAATTGCCGGATGATTGGGAAGATCGCGAGCAGACATTGTTCCGCTCCACGGAGGTCGGTGACGATATGGATCGCGCGCTGATCAAGTCAGACGGTTCCTATACCTATTTTGCCGCAGACGTTGCCTACTTCAAGGACAAGTATGATCGTGGCTTCGGCGAAATGATCTATGTTCTGGGTGCCGACCACGGCGGTTATGTGAAGCGTCTGGAGGCGGTCGCGCGCGCGGTCTCCGAAGGCAAGTCAAAACTGACCGTGCTTTTGTGCCAGATGGTCAAACTTTTCCGTGATGGCGAGCCGGTAAAAATGTCGAAGCGCTCCGGCGATTTCGTGACATTGCGCGATGTCGTGGACGAGGTCGGCCGCGACCCGGTGCGATTCATGATGCTCTACCGGAAGAATTCCGAGCCTCTGGACTTCGATTTTGCCAAGGTTACGGAGCAATCCAAGGACAATCCCGTATTTTATGTGCAGTATGCACATGCCCGTTGCAAGTCTGTTTTCCGCCAGGCTAATGAAGCATTTCCAGATCTTGACGTATCGCAAATCAACATGGCCGCCAGCACCGCTTTGATTAGCGATGTCAATGAGTTGCAGCTGATTGCTAAACTGGCCGAATACCCTCGTCTGATCGAGTCCGCGGCCCTCAATCATGAGCCGCACCGCCTGGCATTTTACCTGTACGATCTGGCCAGTTCTTTCCATGGCCATTGGAATAAAGGTAAAGATCAGCCAGAATTACGTTTTGTTAACGATAAAAACCGAGAATTAAGTGTTGCCAGACTCGGGCTGGTGAATGCTGTCGCTAATGTACTGAAGTCTGGACTGACGCTCCTTGGGGCAAACGCACCTGACGAAATGCGATGACATCTCACCATTATTTGCTCACAATACGCTGGCAAGTGCTGTGATGCGTAGATGGTGGAACACGTAATGGTCGAAAAAAATGTCGCGTATAACCGGGATAACCGGGCAGATGAATTCGCTGACAACGATCCCTTGGCGCAGCTTGCGCGCCTAGTCGCTCAAGAGGATCGTCCTTCCCATGTCGCTTCCCCGGCTGCGCCACAACCAGGCGCACGTCGGGAGCCTGAGTTCAATCTCGAAGACGAGTTGCTTCGCGAATTCGCGATCTATGATTCGCCCCGTCATGAGCCAGTCGTGCTGGATGCCGCCAACGATGTTCGTTCGCCGGTTCCTGCCGGTGAGTTCATGCAGCGGGTCGAATCGGTTTTCGCTCGCAGGGAGCCCGAGGTTGCGGCAGCAGCTACTGCGCCCGCCGAGCACTATGCACCGGCTGAGACAGAAGATTACCTCGTTGCAGACCATGCCGCAGTTCCGGCTTCCAATCTTCGCGACGATTTCAGTGACGATCCCGAATCGGTTGCGGCCCTGTTCGATGTCGCGCATCGCAGTGCTCCGTCGCATGAAGATGTCGAGAGCGTTGCTCCACATGCTGCCATGCACGTCGAGGCACCAGCGCATATCGAGCCTGAGGCCTATATCGAGCCCGTCAGCTACGCCGACGTTCCAGAGCCGGTAGCAGCCTATGAGCAGCGCATCGATGCAGCTGCTGTGGAGGTTCCTGCCGAGTCCTACGTAGAGCCAGCGGCATCCTACCAGCCAAACTGGGAACATATGGCTGAGACCTCCGGCGAAGTGGCCATCGATCTTGCCAGCGAACTGGAAATGTCGGTCGCTGACGAAGCTCCAGCGCCGCTCCAGTCATCGCCGCCCATCGCACGACGGTCTTCGCTGGATTACTCCAGCCTTCGCCTTCCGCTTGCCAATTTCGGGGCGCCACGTGCGACGCCGGTTGCGCCGAAAGTCGAGCCTGCAATGGCTGCTCCCGCGCCCGTGGCCGCGCAGTTCACCCAGCCCATCGAAGCGCCCGTCAACCATGCCGAACCTGCAGCTCCTGTCGGTCAGAAGCTGTCGGCCATGGACGAACTGATCTACGACGTGTCCAAGTATGAAATCGGGACCGTGACTGCTCCGGCAGCTCGTTTCGAGCCCGCAGCGCCTGTTGCGCCGCCCGTCGCTACTGCAAAGCCAATGGTTGCTGCACCAGTCGTCGCTGCTGCTCCCGCGCCTGTGGCTGCGCAGCCGGTCGTTGCCAAGCGTGCCGAGCCCGAGTTCGAGCCCGCATCCGCAAAGCAAGAGCCTGATCTCGATCTGGGCGACTTCGACGGCTTCAAGGATGATGATTTCGAGCTTGCTCTCGATGATATCGACTTTGATATCGATCTTTCCGAAATTGCCAATATCGACGTGCCCGTGGCGCCAGCACCGGCACCTGTTGCCAAGCCTCAGCCTGCACCGGTAGCGCAGGCTCCTGTCTTGGCACCAAAGCCCGTTGTTGCTCCTGCACCAGTTGCGGCTGCTCCGGCCCGTCCGCAGCCTGTTGCGGCAGCACCTGTCATGCGTCAGGAAGCACCACGGCCCGCCGCGCCGGTTGTCGCTGCACCGCCAGCCACACTGGAAAGCCTACCATTCGATCCTTCGCAGATCGGCGAAACGGAAGACCAGCCCGAGACCATCACGGAGATGGAAGTTCCGGAACTGCCAGTCGGCGTTTTCGAACCGAAGCCTGCGCCGCGCCGTCAGGAAGAGGATCTTGATCTCGACACCGAGCTTGCGACCCTGTTTGCGCCGGTCGTTTCTGGCGGGCTTGATCGCAACCGAAATACCGCGCCGCGCCAGCCTCAGCCAAGCCAGGAAGAGGTCGACGAATTCGAGCGCGCTCTGGAGCAGGATTTCCGCCGCAGCATGCAGGAAGCCGCAGAAACGCGCGCGTCCGGCGAAAGAATGGCGCCAACCGATCTGGCAAGCCAGGTGCGTTACACAGATGAAGATCGTGGCGGTATGCGCCGCTGGTTCGTTCCAATGGCTGCCGTTATCGGCGTTGTCCTTGTCGGTGGCGGTACATACGCTCTGATGTTTGGTGGTGCGGGAAGCCAGGGTTCCAGCGGAGCGCCCGTCATCATTTCTGCCGATAGCGAACCAACCAAGGTCGTGCCGGAAAATCCCGGCGGTCGTGTTGTGCCTAACCAGGACAAGGCGGTTTATGACCGTGTTGCCGGTGGCGCGCCCGCAGACCCCAAGCAGCCTTCGCTGATTTCCACCAATGAGCAGCCTGTGGATGTCGTCCAGCGCACGCTCATTCCGGAGCAGTTGCCGCTTGAAGGCGAAAACGAAGATATGGAAGCAGCGACGTCTACTCCTGTCGGTGAAACGGAAGATCCACGTCTGCTCTCGCCGGAAGAAAAGGCCCAGGAAGCACAGAACAACGGCGGATCGCCCGTCAATGTTTCGCCTCGCAAGGTCCGCACCATGATCGTCAAGCCTGACGGCACGCTGGTGGCGCAGGAAGTGCCTGCACCGGCAGCTTCTGCCCCGCAGGCCGAAAAGGTCGAGGAGCTGGCGGCGCCGCAGGCAAATACGCCTGCAGAAAATGCTCCGGCTGTCATCGCCGCATCGCGTGTGCCGGTTGCCCCGGAACAGCCAGCGGCTCAGGCACCTGCTCCTGCTGCCACCCCGGCTGCACCTGTAGCCGCCGCGCCAAAGCCAACCCAGACGGCGGCACCGATGCCTGCATCGCGCCCGGCCTCGCAGCCTGCCAATGTGGTGGCGACTGTGACCAACCAGGGTAATGTCCGCCCGGCGCCTGCATCGCAGCCCGCACAGGAAACTGCAGCCGCTCCGACGGCTGCGACGAACAGCTCGTCTACCGGAGGCTACTTCGTGCAGGTCGCATCCCTGCCAAGCCAGGCTGAAGCGCAGAAGTCCTATGTGAACCTCTCCGCGAAGTTCGGCTCCGTCATTGGCGGACGCGGCGTCGACATCAAGGCAGCGGAAATTGCTGGCAAGGGTACGTTCTACCGCGTTCGCATCCCAGCAGGCGACAAGAACGAAGCCGCCGCATTGTGCGAGCGCCTCCGCTCTGCAGGCGGCAGCTGCCTGATTGCGCGCTGATTTTTAGGCCTTACAAGAATTGGAGCCGGGATAGTTCTGCTGTCCCGGCTTTATTGATGGCAGGTCTCGCCGCGTCTCCCCAACTGCGACGTCATCCTCGGGCTTGTCCCGAGGATCCGACCACGTTGAATGTTGTGGTTCGTTAGATCCTCGGGACAAGCCCAAGGGATGACGGGACAAAGGGAAAGGCCTTGGGCCCGGATCGCTATCGCTCTCGACACTTACGCCCCAGAACCAGCAGGACACATCCATGACCGACACGAAAGCTATGATCCTTGGCTGTAGCGGCCTGACACTGACGCAGGACGAAATTGCACTGTACAAGGCAGAACGTCCGTGGGGCTTCATTCTGTTCGGGCGCAACATCGGCGATGCGCAGCAGATCACAGACCTTGTGGCTTCGATGCGTGATGCTGTCGGTCGCCCCGACGCGCCGGTGCTGATCGATCAGGAGGGCGGGCGCGTGCAGCGCATTCGGCCACCTCTGCTGCAATCCTATCCCAACGCGCAGGCGCTGGGTGAAATCTATCTGCGTGACAAGGCTCAGGGCCTGCGCGCCGCATGGCTGATGTCGCGCCTTCACGCTTTCGATCTGATGAAGTTCGGGATCAACGTCGATTGCCTGCCGGTTCTTGATGTGCCGGTGGAGGGGGCAAGCAATGTCATCGGCAACCGAGCCTATGGTTTCGATCCGGCACTTGTTGCCGCCATGGGGCAGGCGGCAGCGGACGGGTTGAAGGCGGGCGGCATGTTGCCCGTGATGAAGCACATGCCCGGCCATGGCCGGGGCCTTGTCGATTCGCATCATGAGCTGCCGGTGGTGGATGTGAGCATCGACGATCTGGACGCCCACGACTTCGTGCCGTTCCGGGCACTGAACCGGGAATTGATGGCCATGAGCGCGCATCTTGTCTTCACCGCAATCGATGCGGAACGCCCGGCAACGACCTCGCCAACGGTCATCGATGAGATCATCCGTGGAAGGATCGGCTTTGACGGCCTGCTCATATCGGACGACAGCTCGATGAATGCCCTTAAGGGCACACTGGGTGAACGCGCCGCCAATATTGTTGCGGGTGGTTGCGATATAGTCTTGCATTGCAATGGCGTGATGAGTGAAATGCTTGAGGTCGTGAAGGAAGTGCCTGTTCTTTCCGGCAAGGCTCTGGAGCGTGTTCGGGCTGTCGAGGCCGGTTTCCCGGCGGTTGACGGTTCCGATGAAGCGGCGCTCAGGGACGAATTCAACGCCATGCTGGCGGTTGCCTGATCCGCAATCCAGCCGGGCGGTATCCAAGATTTCAGGCCCGGTGGACAGGTGAATGGCAGCAGATAAATCGCGCGGCGGCGCGCCGATGGAAAAGCTCTGGGAAGATATCAAACCTGAGCGTGCCACCGGCGAATCTGCCCTGATGATCGATGTTGCGGGCTTTGAAGGCCCGCTCGATCTGCTGCTGCATCTCGCCCGCACGCAGAAGGTGGACCTTTCGCGTATTTCCGTGCTGGCGCTGGCTGAACAATATCTCATTTTCGTTGAGCGGGCGCGGCGGGTGCGCATTGAGCTCGCCGCCGATTACCTCGTCATGGCCGCATGGCTGGCTTTTCTCAAATCCAAGCTGCTCATCCCACAGCAAAGCAAGGATGACGGACCAAGCGGCGAGGAAATGGCCGCAACACTGGCCTTCCGCCTGAAGCGGCTGGAAGCCATGCGCGAAGCCGCCGAAAGGCTCGTCAACCGCCACCAGCTGGGCCGGGACGTGTTTGCGCGCGGTGCACCGGAGCATATTCCCCACAAGAGCCGCTCTTCCTTCGAGGCCAGTCTTTATGACATGCTCAGCGCCTATGCGACGCTGCGCCAAAGGCAGGCCATTACCCAGGTCACGATTGAAAAGCGACAGGTCTGGTCGCTGGTCGATGCACGCGAATTGCTGACCTCGATGCTCGGCGACATCGGGGACTGGACGGAGCTTGATCGCTACCTTCTGCAATATGTCCCGGAACCCGCCATGCGTGCCACGGCCATGGCCAGCGCCTTTGCCGCATCGCTGGAGCTGGTACGGGAAGGCACGCTCGAGATTCGCCAGGACGGCGCCTTCCAGCCCATCTATATGCGTAAGGGAACGCGCGCGGGCGAGCGCATGACGAAAAGGACACAGGATGTCGATTGAGACGGAAGCGGACCACCCCGCCGCACCGAACGAGGAAAACGCAAGGGCATCAGGCATCGGCGAACGGCAGATGCGCGAAGCAGAGCGCATTGCGGAAGCGCTTGTGTTTGCCTCCGCACAGCCCGTGACCGAAGCATTTCTTGCTGAGCGACTGCCGAAGGGCGTGGATGTCGCGGCGATTATGGCGAGGCTCAAAGCGCTTTATAGCGACCGTGGCGTCAACCTTGTGCAGGTGGGTGGAAGCTGGGCGTTCCGAACGGCGGGGGATCTCTCCTTCGTCATCCGGGCAGACGAAAAGGAGCCGAAGAAGCTCTCTCGCGCAGCCTTGGAAGTTCTGGCGATCATTGCCTATCACCAGCCGGTGACGCGTGCCGAAATCGAGGATATCAGGGGTGTCCAGACGTCACGAGGAACGCTGGATGTGCTGATGGAGGCTGGCTGGGTGAGATTCCGCGGACGCCGCAGGACGCCGGGACGGCCTGTGACGATGGGAACGACCGTGGAATTTCTCGACTATTTCGGCCTTGAGGAATTGCGCGATCTGCCGGGTCTGGACGAATTGAAGGGGGCAGGGCTTCTGTCCGGCCGTATCCCATCCAATTTCGGGATTCCCCTGCCGTCGATGAGCGACGAACTGACGGAAGACGAGGATCCCATCACCCAGCTCGATCTGGAGGAGCTGGGTCTGCTTGCACCACGTGGTGATGAGCCGGACAGATGATCTCGCCCCGATTGCAGCGTGATCACAAAGAGTTGCCAACATTTGACAATCTGCCGATTTATAGTGCGCCATCGTTTGTTGAATAGCCATTTTGGTGTTTGAAAAACCTCCGCAAACGTCTTACATCGGTTCAAAGCAAAATTCAGGGAGTTTGCGTTATGGGTTCTTTTAGTGTGTGGCATTGGCTGATCGTTTTGGTCATCGTGCTGGTCCTTTTCGGTCGCGGCAAGATTCCCGAACTGATGGGCGATGTCGCAAAGGGCATCAAGAGCTTCAAGAAGGGCATGGCCGACGATGACACGACGCCTCCGCCGGCAGACCCCAACAGCAACGTCAATTCCAGAACGGTCGACCACAAGGCTGACGAGATCAAGTGATGGATCTTTCGGCGCGGCCTGATCAGCAGGCCGCACCCTCAGGCGTGTCAGGAGCTTTGTGATGTTAGATATCGGCTGGAGCGAGCTGCTTGTGATCGCGGTCGTGCTGATCGTGGTCGTGGGCCCGAAAGACCTGCCGCCCATGATACGCGCCTTCGGCAAGACGATGGCCGGGCTGCGCAAGATGGCGGGCGATTTTCGCTCCCAGTTCGATGAGGCCTTGAAAGAGGCCGACATGGACGATGTGCGCCAGACGATCTCGGACGTTCGCAATCTCAACCCCACAAACTCGCTGCGCGATGCCATGAACCCGCTTCGCCAGCTGGGAAATGAAATCCGCTCCGATCTGCAGGGTGCAACGACACCGCCAAGCTCGCCAGCAACCAGTGCTCCAGCTGATCTATCCGCTGTCAGCCTCTCCGAGCCTGAAATGAAGCTGCCGGATGGTCCCCCGGTAATTGCGACAGAGGCTTCGACCGCAAACCCCACGCCTGCAACGGGCCCGGCCACGGCTGCTCCTGCCACGGTCCCGGCGACCGTTGCGCCCGCAGCCGTCGCCGCAGCCACAGCCCAGGTTCAGCCCGGTGTTGCGGAAAAGCCAAAGGCTGTGCGCAAGCGCGCTCCCACCAAATCCGTGCAGGAAGTCGAGGCTGAAAAGGTGGCAGCAAAGCCGAAGCGGGTGGCGAAAACCGTTTCCGCCAAGGCCGATGCTCTGGACACGACAAGTGCAAAGACGGTCGTTCCCAAAAGCAGCAAACCGAAGACGTTGACTGAGGCCGGTGCGAAGATTGGCAAGGCCAAGGCCGCCAAGGCTACCGTCGCGGCTGGCAAGCCGATGGTCGAGTTGGCCAAGGCCATTGTCGATCAGGGCAGTGCGGAGACAATAGCTGGCCCGACGCCTGCGAAAACAGCAAAGACGGCGAAGGCCAAGAAGGGTGAAGCATGAGTGAGGACACCGAAGATAAGCCACAGCCGCTTATCGAGCACCTCATGGAATTGCGCACGCGACTGATCTGGTCGCTCGGCGCTTTCTTTGTCGCCTTCATCGCCTGCTTCGCGGTAGCCAAGCATCTCTTCAACCTGCTTGTCATTCCCTACAAATGGGCTGTGATATGGGCCGGGCTGGATGTTGCCAAGTCTTCGCTGATCTATACCGCACCGCAGGAATTCTTCTTCACGCAGATCAAGGTGGCCATGTTTGGCGCTTTGGTGATTTCATTTCCTGTCATCGCCTCGCAGCTTTACAAATTCGTGGCGCCGGGCCTTTACAAGAACGAGCGGGCGGCATTTCTGCCGTTTCTCATCGCATCACCGCTTCTGTTTCTGCTGGGCGGCGCGCTGGTCTACTTCTTCTTCACGCCCATGGTCATGTGGTTCTTCCTCGCCATGCAGCAGCTGCCTGAGGACGGCGAAGTTGCCATTTCGCTGATGCCGAAAGTATCGGAATATCTCAGCCTCATCATGACGCTGGTTCTGTCCTTCGGTCTGGTGTTCCAGTTGCCCGTGGTAACGACGCTTCTGGCGCGTGTCGGACTTTTGACCAGCCAGTGGCTGCGTGAAAAGCGCAAATTCGCGATCGTTGCAGCTTTCGTCGTTGCCGCTGTGCTGACGCCGCCGGATCCGATGTCCCAGATCGGTCTTGCTTTGCCAGCGATCCTTCTCTACGAGATTTCCATCTATTTGGCTCGACTCGTGGAGAAAAAGCGCGCTGAGGAGATCGCAGGCCGGGAGCTTGAAAGTCCCGCTGACGTCTGACGGTCAACCATCCGCCAGCTTTTCTCCAGACGCCGGGTCCATTGCCCCGGCGTTTTGTTTTTAAAGCATGATGCAAATTACGGTCTGGAACCACAATGCACGACATTAAATGGATACGCGAAAACCCAGAAGCTTTCGATGCAGGCCTTGCCCGCCGCAATGCCGAGCCGCAATCCGCCAGCCTGATTGCGCTCGATGAAAAGCGCCGTTCCGTCATTCAGACCCTTCAGGACATGCAATCGCGCCGCAACCTTGCCTCCAAGGAAATTGGCGCTGCCATGGCGCAGAATAATGCCGAGCTTGCTGAAAAGCTGAAGGCAGAGGTTTCCGATATCAAGGAGACCATGCCCCGGCTTGAGGAAGAGGACCGCCAGGTTTCGGCTGAGCTGACCGACGCCCTGTCGCGCATTCCAAACATTCCCCTTGATGATGTTCCCGTGGGCAAGGACGAGCATGACAATGTCGTTGCCCGCGTTGTCGGCCAGAAGCCCGGCTGGAACCATGCAGCCAAGGAGCATTTCGAAATCGGTGAAGCACTCGGCTACATGGACTTCGACCGTGCCGCCAAGCTTTCCGGTTCGCGCTTTACCGTTCTGACCAGCCAGATTGCGCGTCTGGAGCGTGCGCTGGGCCAGTTCATGATCGATCTGCACACAGGCGAGCACGGTTATACGGAAGTGTCGTCGCCGCTGATGGTGCGCGACGAGGTGATGTATGGAACCGGCCAGTTGCCAAAATTTGCCGAAGACCTGTTCAAGACGACGGATGGTCGCTGGCTGATCCCGACTGCCGAAGTGACGCTGACAAATCTCGTTGCCGGCGAAATTCTGGAAGGCGAAAAGCTGCCTCTGCGTTTTACCGCCTTGTCGCCGTCCTTCCGTTCCGAAGCCGGATCGGCGGGTCGCGACACGCGCGGCATGTTGCGCCAGCACCAGTTCTGGAAATGCGAACTCGTATCGATCACGGATGCCGAAAGCTCGATCGAGGAGCTGGAACGTATGACGGCTTGCGCTGAAGAAGTGCTGAAGCGTCTGGGCCTGCATTTCCGCACCATAACACTGTGCACTGGTGACATGGGCTTTAGCGCACGCAAGACCTACGATCTCGAAGTGTGGCTGCCCGGCCAGAATACCTACCGGGAGATTTCGTCCTGCTCGGTCTGCGGCGACTTCCAGGCACGCCGCATGGATGCCCGTTACCGTGCCAAGGGCGAGAAGGCGACGAAGTTCGTCCATACGCTCAATGGTTCCGGCACGGCTGTCGGTCGCTGCCTGATCGCGGTTCTCGAGAACTATTTGAATGAAGACGGATCGGTAACGATCCCTGAGGTGCTGCTGCCATACATGGGCGGCCTCAAGCGAATTGAGAAGGCTGCGTAGCGAACCCAGTCTCGTCATCCCGCACTTGATGCGGGATCCAGTCAGACCAAGTCTTTGGTCTGGTAAGAACCTTCTCGCTGCGCAGACGCGCAGCGGCTGGATTCCGGCTCAAGGCCGGAATGACGGAAGGGGGGAATGCTGTTGAAAGAACTGAAGCGGGAGAACACCATGCGGATATTGCTGACGAACGACGATGGTATTCATGCCGAAGGTCTGGCGGTGCTGGAGCGTATCGCCCGCACGATTTCCGACGATGTCTGGATCGTGGCGCCGGAAACGGACCAGAGCGGTCTTGCGCATTCGCTGACGCTGTCCGAGCCGCTACGTCTTCGCAAGATTTCCGACAAGCACTTCGCCTTGCGCGGCACGCCAACGGACTGTGTCATCATGGGTGTGCGGGAAGTGCTGCCGGGCAAGCCGGATTTGATCCTGTCCGGTGTCAATGCCGGTGCGAACATGGCCGATGACGTGACCTATTCCGGCACCATTGCCGGTGCCATCGAGGGCACATTGCAGGGTGTGCGCTCCTTTGCGCTGAGCCAGGCCTTTGCCTATACCGGCCACGCGGAACGAGTCGTCCCCTGGGAAGTGGCAGAGACCCATGCGCCAGATCTCATTCGCAAACTGATCGACGTAGATCTTCCCAGCGAAACCTTCCTCAATCTCAACTTCCCCAATTGCGCGCCTGCCGATGTGAAGGGCGTGAGCGTCACCGAGCAGGGCAAGCTGGATTTTGGCCTGACGGTCGACCAACGGCAGGATGGCCGTGGCATTCCCTATTACTGGCTCCGCTTTGGCGAACGCCTCGGCAATTTCCGTGATGGCACCGATATTCACGCTGTCAAGGACGGCAAGATTTCCGTTACCCCGCTCAAGCTTGATCTGACCGATTACACGGTCAAGGATCGCGTTGCGGCAGCCCTTGGTCTGGGAGTGAAACAGTGAAATCGGCGATGGTGGAGAAGGAGGGGTTTGCGTCCCTCGTGCTGCGGTTGAGAGCCGAAGGCATCTCCGATATCGACCTGTTGACGGCGGTAGAGCAGACGCCGCGCTCGCAATTCGTGCCAGCACAGTTCGCCGCCGATGCCTATTCCAGCCGCACCATCCCCATAGACTGCGGTGCCTTCATGGAAAGCGCCGACATGGCGGTGAAGGCGGTCCACCGGCTTCAGGTCAAGCCAGGCCAGCGCGTGCTGGAAATCGGTACCGGCAGCGGTTTCATGACGGCCGTTCTGGGGAGACGCGCGGAACGCGTGGTTTCGATCGACCGCTACAAGACACTCGTGCTGCTGGCCCAGAACCGGATGGACGATCTGGGTATCCGCAACGTCGTCATTCGTCAGGCGGACGGCACAAACGGTCTTGTCGGCGAGGGCACCTTTGACCGAATCATCTCGACGGCGGCGTTCACCGCCATGCCCCGCTTCTTTACCGAGCAGATCGTCTCCGGCGGAATGATGATAGCGCCCATCATTCTGGAAGACGGACGCTGCGTGATGACCCGCTTTTCCAAGACCGGCAGCCGTTTCGAGCGCGAGGAAATGTTCGAAACGCCCTATCTGCCCATCGAAAGCCACATCGCGCGCTATTTATGATAAATCGCAATTTCCCATGGCGATGTGGAACGAAGGTCGGTTTTTTCCAACTATCTGATTTATAACTGTTTTAGCGGATTTACTCGCGCCGAAGGCCCGTTTCATGGGCGTTTCATGGTTATCGAAGTGTCAAAAAAATCGCAAACTGCTTAACGCTTTAACGGCGTGGTAACACTAACGCGCTTTAATCATATCCATCGACGCATGGTTTTCCCGATCTGGGAGAGGGGCCTTGCAGAGTGTGGTTAGAGCCGGATCGATCCCGATGCGGCGGTTGGCGTCAGTGTAGATCGAGTCATGCGTATGAGTAATTCGCCCAAAATCGGAAAATCAATCGCAAAGATGCTCGCAGCGGCATTGCTGGCAAGCGTCGCAACAGGTTGTAGCTCGGACGCCACGCGATTTGGCGGCCTCTTCTCCAGTGGACCGGACCAGATGACGACGGCTTCCATACCCAACCGTGCAGCCGGTGGCGCGTACGGTCAGGCCCCTGTGCCGCAGGGTGATGTCAATAGCGGCGGCTATGCGGCGTCTGGCCCGCAGGGCGGCTACGCGAACCAGAATATGGCTGGCAACCAGCAATATCCCGCCTCTTCGGGCGGCTACGGTTCGGTGCAACCATCATCGGCGCGGGCTGCTTCTTCTTCGGCGCCTGTGCAGCGTGCGGAACTTTCACCGCCTTCTCCTTCTTCCAGCCGCGATTCCTCGTCTCGCAGCCAGGCCATGTCGCAGCCGCTGCCTTCGGCAACAGCAAGCGCAAGCCCATCTATGGCTTCGGCACGCAGCGCGGCTCCAGTGGCGGACAAGCTGTCCACCGGCTCGATCAAGGCCGATGGAAATGGCTGGCATACCGATGGTGCGTCGTCTGTTACCTTGAAGTCTGGCGAAACGATTGCAACGCTGTCGAAGCGTTACGGCGTTCCTGAAAAGGCGCTCGTAGAGGCCAATGGTCTTTCCAGCGCGTCTGCAGCGGCACCCGGCCAGTCGATCATCATTCCTAAGTTCGGTCAGTCCCGCAACGCGGCCCGCGCTGCATCGGGCAATATCGATCTGAGCAAGAACAACAACGGCCCGACGCCAACGCGCGGTCCGGAGCAGAACGTGGCCGTACTGCCTTCACAGGGTGCTGCACGTGACAAGGCTTCGGCAGAAGCAGGCAAGTTGACGCCTCCCGGCGGCAAGCCACTTCCGCCAACCGGAGGCTACAAGGTTCAGACCGGCGACAGCCTTGCCAAGATTGCACGTGCAAATGGCGTATCCGTTGCAGACCTGAAGGCGGCCAATGGTATTACGGATGGCAGCATCCGCATCGGCCAGACGCTGAAAATTCCTGGTGCTGCGACAGATGGCATCAAGACGGCATCCGTGCAGCAGCAGCCGGCAGCCCAGCCTGCAGCACCAAAGGCTGCTGAAACTCCAGCCGTTGCAAAGGCAGAAGTGCCGAAGGCGCCTGCGGCCGAAGCAAGCGTCAGCGATGTCGAGAAGAAGTCCGACATGGCTTCTCTTGCACCTGAATCCACCGGCATCGGCAAATATCGCTGGCCAGTGCGCGGCGCTGTAATCTCCGGCTTCGGCGAAAATGTCGATGGCAGCCGCAATGACGGTATCAACATCTCCGTGCCTGAGGGTACGCCGATCAAGGCTGCGGAAAATGGTGTCGTCATCTACTCCGGCAACGGTCTGAAGCAGCTTGGCAACACGGTTCTGATCCGCCACGACGACGGCCGCGTCACGGTTTACGGCAATGCCGCGAACCTTGATGTCCAGCGTGGCCAGAAGGTTCAGCGCGGCCAGACCATCGCCACATCAGGTATGACCGGCAGCGCCAAGCGTCCACAGGTTCACTTCGAAGTCCGCAAGGATGCGACACCGGTGAACCCTTCCTCTTTCCTTGAATAGGTTTTGCGTCTCAAGGGTCGAAAAAGCCGGGTAATTGCCCGGCTTTTTTGCGTTCAGCCGCGCGAAAGGGCGACCGTCTTTTCGATGAAATCAGCAATGGAGGACGTGTCGTCCAGATCGAAAACCGGAAGCGTCGCGTCCGGTATGGCATGATCGGCGGCAATTGCGACAATGTGCGGATCGGTTGGCGCAAGCGGCTCTGTCTTGGCGGCCTCCAGCCGCCGCGCCTCGATCTTGGGCACCGGCTCGTATTTGTATCCTTCGATGAGGACAAGGTCGCAGGGTGCGATGCGCGCGAGAATGTCCTCGAACGAGGGTTCCGGGCCGCCGCGAAGCTCATGCATGATGGCAAATCGCGTGCCGGATACGATTGTCACCTCATGGGCGCCCGCCTGCCTGTGACGCCAGCTATCGGCGCCCACCTTGTCGATATCGAAGTCGTGGTGGGCGTGTTTGATGGTGGAGACGCGATAGCCGCGCGCCGTCAGTTCGGTAACGATGCGGACGGCAAGGCCTGTTTTGCCCGAGTTCTTCCAACCGGAAATTCCGAATACTTTCTGGGTCATGCGGTCATGCTCTTGAGGAATGTTTCGGCTGTTGCAAGTTCGTCCGGCGTATTGATGTTGTAGAACGGGTCGATGCTGGCGGTGGCGCTTTCGAGCGGAGAGAAGGAGACGCCAAGCGTCGCGTGCCGGGCCAGAAAGCTGCGGATGCGGCGGTTGTTGTCATCCGCCAGCCAAAGCTCCAGATCATCGGCAATGGAGACGGGCCAAAGGCCGATGACCGGGTGGACATGGCCGCTGGATGCCGCAATGACGATCGCGTCTTGGCCGGTGACATGCTCGCCAAGGCGCGATGCCAGATCCTCCGGGAAAAACGGGCTGTCTGCCGGGACGGTGAGAAAATGCGTTGCCTGCGCCGCATTGGCCGCAAAGTGGCGCATACCTGCCAGAATGCCCGCCAGCGGACCGGCATGACCGGTCTTGGTGTCGGGCACCAAGGGCAGGTTGAAGGTGTCAGCCCAGCCTGAGGGCGCGTTGAGGGCGAGCCGGGAAACCTGCGGGGCAATGCGTTCAATGACATGCGAAAGAAGCGGTCTGTCGCCAAGCAAGCTCAGCGCCTTGTTCGTTCCCATACGTCTGGAAAGGCCGCCGGCCAGAATGAGGCCGGGCGTTTCTGGTCTTGATGTCATCATGCTTTGCCTTGCTGCATGGCTTCCTGGTGTCGGCGTTCCTGAATGCCGGTATAGGCACTTGCCATAAGGGCAAGAACAGCATTGAGCAACATCACCATGAGGAGCGGCATGGTGCCCGCCTCTTTCGACAGCAGCGAGGAGGCAAGGACAGAAAGTGCCGCGCCACCGCCGATGGTCAGCGCACCGCCAAGGCCAGACGCGGAGCCCGCCAGATGCGGCTGGACATTGACCATGCCTGCATTGGCGCTGGGCAATGTGACGCCATTACCGACGCCAATCAGCGCAAGCGGCAGGAAGAACTCGTAGTGGCTATTCAGGCCGAGAAAGGGCAGGGCGATGGCGCCCATGATGCCGATTGTGGAGATGACGTTTCCGGCGAGCATCATGACGGGAATGCCGATCTGCCGCGCATAACGCCCCGACAGGAAGTTTCCAAGCATGTAACCACCGGCCATGAAGAAGAACTGCATTCCAAGAATGGCAGGCGTCAGCTCATACAGGACCGAGCCGACAAAGGGCGCGCCACCGAGAAAGGAGAAGAACAGCCCTGACGTGAAGGTCGAGGTCATGGCATAGCCCCAGAAGCGGGCAGAGCGCAGCAATTGTGGCCATGCCTGAAACTGTTCCGAAAAGCTTGCGGATTTCTGGCGGTTGGTTTCCCCAAGGTCGAAGAAGACAAGAAAGAGGATGGCCAGCCCGCAACAGGCGACAAGCAGGAAACTGGATTGCCAGCCGGAGAAATCATTGAGAAAGCCGCCAATGGTGGGACCGATCATCGGCACGACGGACATGCCCATGGTGACATAGCCAATCATCGAGGCCGCACGATCCGCAGGCACCATATCACGGACGATGGCGCGCGAAAGCACGAAGCCGGATGCAATGACCGCCTGGGAAACGCGGCCAATCATGAAGACGGTGACATTGGGAGCCAGCGCACAGACAATAGTGGCCGCAATCATGATGACCAGTGCGGCCAGCAGCACCGGGCGACGGCCAAACAGGTCCGAAAGCGGGCCGATGACGAGCTGCAGGATGGCCGTCGCTGCCAGATATCCGGAAACGGCAAATTGCATGACGGCGTAATCTGTCTCGAAATAGACGGCCATTGCCGCCAGCGAGGGCAGGAAGATGTTCACGCAAAGGGCGGCGACGCCCGAGACGAGCACCAGCGTTGCGATGTGCGGCGGCGTAGTGCGATCGAGAAACTTGACGCCGGTCATTGAATTCTCGTCGCTGTCTTTGCCAGTGGCGGCTGTTTGCGGCGGCTCTCGCGATAAAAGGTGTAAAGGCCAGACGCAACAATGATGACCGTGCCGAGCAGGATCCACGCCGTCATCTTTTCTCCAAACACGAAATAGCCGATGGAAAATGCCCATATCATGCTGGTGTAGCGGAAGGGCGCGACGAAAGCGATATCACCGCTGCGCATGGAAAGAATGACGGCCTGATAGCCGATGACGACCAGAATGGCGGCCATGAAAAGATGAGACCACACATAGCTGTCCATCGGCTGCCATCCACCAAAGGGCAGAATGAGGGCTGCGCCGAACAAGGTGTTGACCACAGCTGTCGTCATTGTCACCGTCAGTGACGGCACATCGGTATACATGCGCCGCGTCAGGAGATCGCGCCCGGCGGTGACGAAGACGGCGCCCACGACCAGAAGGGCTGCCGTCGTAAACCCATCCGGGCCAGGCCGCAGAATGATCAGTACGCCAATAAATCCGACGAGGATGGCCGTCCAGCGCCGCCAGCCGACCGGTTCCTTGAGGAAGATGGCGGCGCCCAGCGTAACCGCCAGCGGCAGCGATTGCATGATGGCCGACACATTGGCAAAGCCCATGGACGCAAGTGCACTGAGATAAAGGATGGATGCCACGACTTCACAGAGGCAGCGAAGCAGGATGATGGGGCGCAGGATCGTCTTTAGCGGACGCAGCGCGCCCATGTGGCGTGCGATGAAATAGACCAGAACACAGGTCATGACGCCACGCACAAAAAGGATCTGGCCGGTGTTGATGTAGGGCGTGACGGACTTGGTGAATGCGTCGTTGATCGTAAAGCAAGCCATCGCGAGCGCCATGAGCAAAGCGCCGCGCATATTCTCCGTCAATGCCATTATTCCAAATCCCAGATCCCAAACGGGGCTGCCAAGACGCGCTAAGTGCACATATGACGACTCCGCCCACTCCTCTTACAGTGAATGGGTCGCACGTGGCTACCGGGATTTCAATCGAATAATTTCAGCAACATCGAATAAAGCAGGCTCACCCGCCCGTCACGCTCATGTGGCGTGCGACGGCCGGGCGCTTGTGGGTGCGGTCGATGATGAAGTCGTGCCCCTTCGGCTTGCGCAGGATCGCATCATCGATCGCCTGTGACAGCAGCGCATTGTCCTCGGATGCGCGCAAGGCGGTGCGAAGGTCTGCGGCATCGTCCTGACCCAAACACATGTAAAGCGTGCCCGTGCAAGTCAGGCGCACGCGGTTGCAGCTCTCGCAGAAATTATGGGTCATCGGCGTGATGAAGCCCAGCCTGCCGCCGGTTTCCTTGACGTGGACGTAGCGGGCAGGGCCGCCGGTCTGATAGCCGATATCATCGAGTGTGAATTGCTGCGCCAGCGAGGCCCGGACCTGCGAAAGAGGCAGATACCTGTCGGTGCGATCTTCCTCGATCTCGCCCATGGGCATGGTTTCGATGACCGTCAGGTCCATGCCACGCGCATGGGCGAAACGCATGAGTTCAGGGATTTCGTGCTCGTTGAAATCCTTGAGCGCCACCGCGTTGAGCTTGATCTTGATGCCTGCGGCCAATGCGGCGTCGATGCCGGCCATGACTTTGGAAAAGTCGCCCCAGCGGGTGATCTGCTTGAATTTGTCCGGGTCCAGTGTGTCGAGCGAGACATTGATGCGGCGCACGCCGCAATCATGCAGCTCGGCTGCGTGGTTTGCCAGTTGCGAGCCGTTGGTCGTCAGCGTCAGTTCATCAAGCCTACCCGCTTGAACATGGCGGCCGAGATCACGCACCAGATGCATGATGTTTTTGCGAACCAGAGGCTCACCGCCCGTCAGGCGGATCTTGCGCACACCCTTTTCAATGAAGGCGGAACAGAGCCGGTTGAGCTCTTCAAGCGTCAGAAGATCCTTTTTCGGCAGGAACGTCATATGCTCGGACATGCAGTAGGTGCAGCGAAAATCGCAGCGATCCGTTACCGAGACGCGCAGGTAGGTGACAGCGCGACCAAAGGGGTCCACCATCGGCGCCTTGCTTTCCGTCAGGGTATCCGCCTTGGGAAGCGATCCGAGGAAGCTGTTCAAGCTGTAATCTCCAGTGCATTCTTGGGGTGCGTGCGCGCTGATGTCTTCATGTAGTGGCTTGCCCGGGGGCGGGCAAGGTCATAAGTGTGCAGTATATTATCATGTTGCGGAAATGAAAAATGAGTGAGCCCTGGCCAACGGAACTGCGCATATCGAAAGACAGGAAGAACATCGTGGTAACGTTCGACACCGGTGTTTCGTTCGACCTGCCCGCCGAAATGATGAGAGTTCTTTCACCGTCAGCCGAAGTGCAGGGGCACGGACCCGGCCAGAAGATCACCGTTCCGGGCAAACGCAATGTCGGCATCAAGGCGGTTGTTGCGACCGGAAACTACGCCGTCCGTATAGCCTTCGATGATGGCCACGACAGCGGCATCTTCACCTGGAGGTATTTGTTCGAGCTGGGCGAGCGTGGTGACGCACTGTTCACAGCTTACGAGCAGGAACTGGCCGAAAAAGGCTTGAGCCGAGAACCTAAAATCCGTTAGCAGAAATGCATATTCAGGCAAAGACAGGGGTGGCACTTGGCGGTCGAGGGAAATGCGAATGATCTGGCGCAAGTAGTCGTGCTGTTGGCGGCGGGCGTCGTTGCGGCCCCATTGTTCAAAAGAATAGGCTTAGGGTCGGTTCTGGGCTATCTGGCTGCCGGTCTGGTGATTGGCCCATTCGGTCTTGGCGCATTCTCCGATCCGCAGGCCATTATTCACATCGCCGAACTGGGCGTGGTGATGTTTCTTTTCATCATCGGGCTTGAAATGCAGCCTTCGCGTCTGTGGTCGATGCGCAAGGATATCTTTGGCCTTGGCGCGCTTCAGGTCGTCACCTGCATGGCGGGGCTGACGTTGATCGGCCTTGCGCTGGGCTTTTCGCTTATACCGTCCTTTGTGGCCGGCACCGGTTTCGTGCTCACCTCAACGGCCATCGTCATGCAGATGCTGCAGGAGCGCAACAGCATGTCGACGCTGAAAGGTCAGCGTATCATTGCCATTCTCCTGTTCGAGGATCTGGCCATCGTGCCGCTTCTTGTGCTGGTCGCCTTTCTGGGGGCCGGTGGTGAAGCAGTCACGCTGAGTGAGCGACTTCTTTCGATTGGTATCGCACTGGCTGCAATCGTTGCGCTCATCGTTGCGGGCCGCTACCTGCTTAATCCCTTTTTCCGACTTCTGGCTGCGTCCGGTGCGCGAGAAGTCATGACCGCGGCAGCGCTGCTGGTCGTACTCGGATCTGCACTCTTGATGCAGGTCAGCGGTCTTTCCATGGCCATGGGCGCGTTTCTGGCGGGTGTGCTTTTGTCGGAATCGTCGTTCCGGCATCAGCTGGAAGCGGATATCGAGCCTTTTCGCGGCATCCTGCTTGGCCTATTCTTCCTCGGCGTCGGCATGGCGATCGACCTGACGGTGATTGCCGCAAACTGGCAGCTCGTGATGATGAGCGTCGTTGCCTACATGCTGGTCAAGGCGCTGCTGATCTATTGCGTCGCGCGCGTTCTGGGCACCTGCCAGCGCGAAAGCATCGAACGCGCCGTGCTGATGGCGCAGGGCGGCGAATTCGCCTTCGTGCTCTATTCTGCGGCTGCTGCCGCCGGTATTCTCGATGCCGAAGCCAATGCCGTGCTGACGGCAACAATCATCATCTCGATGATTCTCACACCGCTGATGGTCATTGCGCATGACCGCATCATGCCGAAGAAGCTACCCGAGACGGGCGACCTGGACCTGCCGGAAAATGTCGAAGGCAGCATATTGATGATCGGCTTTGGCCGCTTCGGGCAGATTGTCAGCCAGCCGCTTCTGGCGCGGGGCTACACGCTCTCACTGGTCGACAAGGATGCCGACTTCGTTCGCGATGCGTCGAGCTTCGGCTTCAAGGTCTACTACGGCGACGGGTCGCGCGCGGAAATCCTGCACGCTGCAGGCGCCGGATCAGCCCGCGCTGTGCTGATCTGCGTCGATGACAAGGAAGCGGCAATTCGCATCGCCGAGATCGTCAAGCACGAGTTTCCTCTGGTGCCCGTTCTTGCTCGTGCCTATGATCGCGGCCATGCGCTCGACCTTTTGAAGGCCGGTGTGGACTACCAGATCCGCGAGACATATGAGTCTGCCCTCAATTTCAGTGAAAAGGTGCTGACCGCGGTTGGCGAGGAAATCGAGCTGGCAGAACGGCTGGTGGAAGAATTCCGGGACGTGGACAAGGAGCGTTTTGCGCTTGAGGTTGTCGGCGGGGTCTATGCCGGTCGCTCTCTCATTCGCGGCAACGCCCAGCCCGCCGATATCGTCGCTGCCCGCACCGCGCGTGAACGTGCCGAACGGGAAGCTCGGGAAGAGGCGGCACAGGAAAGTTAGGCCGCCACGCCGGTCTGATGTTGAACTCAAGAGCAAGGAGACTCTGGTGACAATTATCCGTTCGGTTGATGATCTGAAGGCGATTTATGGCTCTGGCTCAGAGGCCTCCAACCTCAAGGTGACGCCCTTCCTGACGCCCGAATATCGCAGGATGATCGAAGCGGCGCCTTTCGTGGCGCTGGCAACCGTTGGGCCGGAAGGTGCCGATTGTTCACCGCGCGGTGACAAGGGTGGCGTCGTGCGCGTCGAGGATGAAAGGACAATTTTGCTGCCGGACTGGCGCGGCAATAACCGGGTCGATTCCCTGATCAACATCGTGCGCGACCCGCGTGTTGCCCTGATGTTTCTGGTGCCCGGATCGAACACCACGATGAGGATCAATGGAAAGGCGGTCGTTTCCATCGCTCCCGAGCTTTTGCAAAGCTTCGAGATGGATGGAAAGCATCCCCGCACGGTCATCGTCATTACTGTTGACGAGGTTTACTTCCAATGCGCGCGGGCACTGATGCGCTCAGAACTCTGGAACCCGGATAATTTCGTGGATCCGGCTTCGCTGCCCACTCCGGGGGCGATGCTCAAAGCCGCAAAGCAGGATTTCGACAAGGACACCTATGACCGGGAATGGCCCGCACGTGCGGTGAGTACCTTGTGGTGAGCAATCGCCCGGTACCCCGCCGACGTCATCACTGCTTGTAGATCAGCCAGCTTTTTCCGGTGTAGTTCTTTTGCATACCGTCTTCGAAGAATACGGTTCGGTTACGTCCCGTTTCCTTTGCGTGGTACATGGCGGTATCGGCAAGGGCGTACAGCTCTCCCGCGTTTTGTGCCTGTGATGCAAGCGCGTAGCCGATGGATATCGTCACTTGACCGTAATCAACGCCAGACTTGGAATTGCGGAAAGGCGTCCTTTCGAGCGATGTACGGATGCGCTCGCACATGACGTGAATCTCGTCCTGGGTATTGTTTTCGAGAACGATGGCAAATTCCTCGCCGCCGCTGCGGGCGACGAAGACATCCTTGCGCACGTTTGATTTGATGACCGACGCGACACTCGCAAGGATCTTGTCGCCGACAGGATGGCCGAACGTATCATTGATGCGCTTGAAGTTGTCGACGTCCAGCAACACCAGAGACGTCATGTGAAGTCCTATGCTGACGTCATAGATGGAGGACAGCTTGTCGTCGAAGGCCCTGCGGTTGGAAAGTCTGGTGAGTGAATCGGTGTTGGCGATGCGCTTGTATTCGTCGAGTTCGAGGCGGACCTGTTGCATCTCTTCCGCGTGGCGGTCGAAGTCTTTGGAGGCGCTTTCGTTTTCGGCGATCTTGTTGGTCGTCGCCTCCACCAGCATCGAGATGGCGGTACGAAGCAAATGGGTGCTCGTATGGTTCTTGTCGGCGATACCGGCGCGGGTCTCATCCAGAATACGGTTATAGTTTTCCAGACATGTCTGTTCGTTCTGTAGAACCATGAGCACCGTGCTCAATTCCGAATGGAGCCGGTCCCGCGCAGCCTCGATCAACTGGATATGCGTGTAGTCGAAGTAGCGAGCGCTCAGCTCGTCCAGCTCCTCCTGCGTTGCTCTACCGCCAAGCGCGGCCAGATCACGCGTAAGCGCAGGATTGGAGCCAATATAGGCCTCGTAAAAGAGATTGTAGTTCCGGGGAATGGGCACGACCCCCATATTGCGCATCGCAAACAATATTTGCGCCGCAATATCCGTACCCGGCGCCTTGGGCATTGATGTCGGACTCATCAAGTCACTCCCGAAAAAACAGATTTGGTATCTTGCTACCTGATCCTACAAATTCAGTAAAAATCTTACCTGACGGAATAATTTTTTTATTTTGTAAAAGAGATAGCCCAGTACATTTCCCCCCGTGCTTTAGTGCTGTTTTTATTTAGAATCGACTAAAGCAGGAAACTGCGCTTCCATAGCACTTCGTGGGTAAGTTTGTAGAGGTAAATTCTTATATTTAAAAAAAATTCCGTAGTATTTCTTTCCCTTTTTACGAGAAAGATCATGCCGGCCGGTTCTGATTTCAAGCCGTGGCGGGAGATGGCACATTCATGCCACCTCCGCAACCATTAGTTATTTAGGGCCGATCATATTTTCCGGGCGGACATACTGATCGAACTCTTCATTGGTCAGGTATCCACCGCCAACGGCCTCGTCGCGCAGGGTCGTGCCGTTCTTGTGCGCCGTCTTTGCGATCTTTGCGCAGGCGTCATAGCCCAGCTTGCTGTTGAGCGCGGTAACCAGCATGAGCGAGTTTTCGACGCCCTTCTTGATATTGTCTTCGCGCGCTTCGATGCCGACCACGCAATTGTCTGTGAAGGACACGGCTGCATCACCCAGAAGTTGTACGGACTGAAGGAAGTTATAGGCCATCATAGGGTTGTAGACGTTCAGTTCGAAATGACCCTGGCTGCCGGCGAATGTGATCGCTGCCTGGTTTCCGAAAATATGGGCGCAAACCTGCGTCAGTGCTTCCGACTGCGTGGGGTTGACCTTGCCCGGCATGATGGACGAACCGGGTTCATTTTCAGGCAGGGCGAGTTCACCGAGGCCAGCGCGCGGGCCAGAGCCCAGGAAGCGAATGTCATTGGCGATCTTGAAGAGTGCTGCGGCTGCTGCGTTGATGGCGCCATGCGCAAACACCATGGAGTCATGTGCAGCGAGCGCTTCGAACTTGTTTGGCGCGGTGACGAAGGGCAGGCCGGTGATCTTGGCGATCTCTTCTGCCACTTGTTCTGCAAAGCCTATTGGTGCGTTGAGGCCGGTACCGACTGCGGTGCCGCCCTGCGCCAGTTCGCACAGACCCGGCAACGTCATCTCGATGCGCTTGATGGAAGAGGCAACCTGAGCGGCGTAACCTGAGAATTCCTGGCCGAGCGTCAGCGGTGTTGCATCCTGCGTGTGGGTGCGGCCGATCTTGATGATATGCGCAAAGGACTTCGCCTTGGCATCCAGCGCCTGGTGGAGATGCTTGAGGCCGGGGAGAAGGTGGTGGACGATCTGTTCGGCGCAGGCGATATGCATGGCCGTCGGGTAGGTATCGTTGGACGACTGGCTCATATTGACGTGATCATTCGGGTGGACGGGCTTCTTGGAGCCCATCTCGCCGCCGAGCATTTCGATTGCACGGTTGGAGATCACTTCGTTGGCGTTCATGTTGGACTGGGTGCCGGAACCCGTCTGCCAGACGACGAGGGGGAAGTGGTCGTCGAGCTTGCCGTCGATGACTTCCTGTGCAGCCTTGATGATGGTTTCACCGATCTGGCTGTCGAGCCCGGCCAGCGCCATGTTGGTGCGGGCGGCTGCCTGCTTGACGATGCCCAACGCACGGACGACCGATGCGGGCTGTTTTTCCCAGCCGATCTTGAAGTTTCCGAGCGAGCGTTGTGCCTGAGCGCCCCAGTAACGGTCGCTTGCAACTTCAATCGGGCCAAATGTATCGGTTTCGGTGCGTGTGGCTGTCATCAGTCCTGCCTCTCCTGTGTGTCCTCCGGCAAGCCGGCGTCCCCGCCAGCCTTGCGCGCGCCGACATATAAAGCCATCCCGCAGCCATGGAAAGCCTGTCGAGCGGGCTATCGCCATATTTCGCAAGAGTTTCGGAGCGTCGATGCCTGTTTTCGAAAAACGATCCTAGTGGCTTTTGCGCCACGCGCGAAAATGGCTGTGAAAAGCGGGCCTTTACGTGATCGTTGTCAAAAACTTGTTCTGTCAATATTAGGAATTTAAAGAGAAATTTAACTATTCTCGCCAAACGTGGAGCTCATGCCAAAGCGATTTCTGTCGTGATGGAAACCCATGTCTGGCACCCTATTGGACTTCGTGCGTTTCTTCCCAAAAGAAGACCAATCAGCTAGACAGACACAGACCCTTTATATGCGCCTCGATGAATGATGGCGCGGACGCGGCGAGGACCAAATTGCATATTACATCAGGAAAAACGTCGGCAGCATGGATACTGGCTCTCGGTCTTTCCGTCTCTGTTGGTGCGCCGGGCACGGCTGGCGCGGTGACGCTTATGGACCTTCTGCGTGGCGGCCCGGGCAAGGTCGAGCGTGAGCGTCAGGACCGGGGCTTCCCGGGTGTGACCCAGCAGGGAAATGCCGCCGCCGCTGCGCGTGATGTCGACCCGGAGCCGCTGCCGCGCGTTTCCGGCCCTCGCTATTACACCTACAAGACGGACGCTACCCGCGCTGTCGATACCTCCAAATTCTCCTCCGGTCTCGCCGGCGTGAAGATGTCCGCCACGCCTGACGTCGCCAAGGCGCTGGAGGCTTATTACAATGCCGGTGGCCAGCCGATCTGGGTTTCGAATGGTGATCTGAACGAGCGCGCCAGCGCTGTTCTCGCCTTCTTTGAGACCGTTGGTGATAGCGGGCTGAATCCTGCCGATTACAGCATCTCCGCACCGTCGCAGGATGTCACTGCCAGCATTTCGTCCGAGCCGCAGGCCCAGGTGCAAAATGCAGCACTTGCGCAAGAGCAGAACATTCCGCCAGCCATGATGCAGTTCGAACTGGCTCTTTCGGCCAAGGTGCTTGCCTATGTGCAGGATACCGCCCGTGGCCGTGTCGACCCGAACAAGCTTTCCGGCTACCACGATTTCAAGCGCAAGACCGTCAATCTCGCGCCGGTGCTCAAACTCGCCAGCATGAGCCCGGATGTTGCCGCCTACCTGCGCAGCCGTGAGCCTTCCAACCCTGAATATCAGGCGCTGAAGGCCGAACTGGCGAAGCTGCGCAACGAAGACAAGGATACCGGAAACAAGCCTGTCGTTCCCGGAGATCTGGTGCTGAAGCCGGGTGAGAACAATGTGGAGATGGCAACGGTCGTCAAGGCGATCGAGCACCGTTCTTCCACCGGATTGAAGACTGACCATGCGGCGACGCTTGCTGGATATCAGCAGACATCGGAATACACGCCTGAGCTGGTCGATCTTGTGAAAGCGTTCCAGAGCGAAAACGGCCTGAAGGCTGACGGCGTTATCGGCCGGGCAACCGTGCGGGCAATGACCGGCGACAGCAACGAAGCCAAGATTGCCAAGCTGGAAGTGGCAATGGAGCAGGTGCGCTGGCTGCCAGCCGATCTGGGCGACCGTTTCGTCTTCATCAACCAGCCCGCTTTCATGGCCTACTACCACAATGAGGGCAAAGAAGACTTCGGCATGAAGGTTGTCATCGGCTCCAAGGCCAACCAGACATACTTCTTCCAGGATGAAATCCAGACCGTTGAATTCAACCCCTACTGGGGCGTGCCGCAGTCCATCATCATCAACGAGATGCTGCCGAAGCTGCGCAACGATCCTTCCTATCTGGATCGTCTGGGATATGAGGTTTCGGTCAATGGTCGTCCGGTTTCATCGTCCAGCGTCAACTGGTATGGTTCCACGCAATCGGTATCGGTACGTCAGCCACCAAGCAGTGACAATGCGCTCGGTGACCTGAAGATCCTGTTCCCGAATGCCCACGCGATCTACATGCACGATACGCCTGCCAAGAGCTTCTTCAACCGCGACATGCGCGCGTTGAGCCATGGCTGCATTCGTCTGGTCGATCCACGGCGCATGGCCGCCGCGGTGCTTGGCACAAGCCTTGATAACGTCAACAAGCAGATTGCCGCTGGCGAGAACCGCGCCGTGCAGGTGCCAGCCAAGATTCCGGTCTATGTGGCCTACTTCACCGCCTGGCCGGACAAGGACGGGAATGTCCAGTATTTCGATGACGTCTATGACCGCGACAGCTATGTCGTAAAGGCCTTCGACGCAACGACGAAGGCGCGGGCCTCTTCCATCTGAGGCACGTCAACACATCTCAAAAGCGCCTTCACGGGCGCTTTTTCTTTATCAGGGGCGGGCAATGCAGGACATTCAGGCGGTCATCGATTCCATCTATGAGGTGATGCAGCCCAGGCTGGGTGAGGGCAAGGTTGCCGACTATATTCCCGAGCTTGCCAAGGTCGATCCGAAGCAGTTCGGCATTGCCGTTACCACCGTGGAAGGTGACACCTTCGTGGCTGGAAACGCGCAGACACCCTTTTCCATCCAGAGTATTTCCAAGGTTTTCATGCTGACGCTGGCGCTTGGCAAGACCGGCGAAAATGTCTGGAAGCGCGTTGGGCGCGAGCCTTCCGGTTCTGCCTTCAACTCCATCGTCCAGCTGGAGCGCGAATCCGGTATCCCGCGCAACCCTTTCGTCAATGCAGGCGCCATCGTGGTCACGGATATGGTTCTGGCGGGGCACCAGCCGCGCGAGGCGATTGGTGAACTGCTGCGCTTCATCCGCTATCTTGCCGATGATGAAACCATTTCAATCGACGACACGGTGGCCAAGTCCGAGCAGGCGACGGGCTATAGAAATCTTGCACTGGCAAACTTCATGCGCAGCTTCGGCAATCTGCACCATCCGGTGGAACACACGCTGGGTGTCTATTTCCACCAATGCGCCATATCCATGAACTGCGTCCAGCTGGCGCGGGCAGGGCTGTTTCTCGCCAGTCGGGGGCGCAATCCCATAACCGGACATTCGGTCGTTTCCGAGCGGCGGGCACGACGCATCAACGCGCTGATGCTGACCTGTGGCCATTACGATGGCTCCGGTGATTTCGCCTATCACGTGGGCCTGCCGGGCAAGAGCGGCGTGGGCGGCGGCATTCTTGTGGTAGCGCCGGGCAAGGCTTCCATCGCCGTCTGGTCCCCCGGGTTGAACGAGGTGGGCAACTCGGCGCTGGGGTCCGAAGCGCTGGAAATGCTGGCCAACGAAATGGGCTGGTCGGTATTCGGGGCTTGATCTTGAGGGCATATGAGGGCATTCCCTCAGGCTGAAACGCCGATACGCGTTCTGGAACGAGCGAGACCACCCATGAACATTGCCGCAGATATCGATGACATGCCTGAGGGCGTCGAGCCCGAGGAGCAGGGTGGCGCGCATCCGCTGTTTGCCAATGCGCCGCGTTCCGTGTCGTTCAACAAGCTGCGCAAACGGCTGCTGCGCAATGTGCGCCAGGCATTTGACGATTTCGACATGTTGAAGGGCCAGAAGCGCTGGCTGGTGGGACTTTCGGGCGGCAAGGACAGCTACGGGCTTCTGGCGCTGCTGCTGGACCTCAAATGGCGAGGGCTGCTGCCGGTCGAACTTATTGCCTGCAATCTTGACCAGGGCCAGCCGAACTTCCCCAAGCATATCCTGCCGGATTATCTGACCAAGATCGGCGTGCCGCACCGGATCGAGTATCGCGATACCTATTCCATCGTGAAGGAAAAGGTGCCGCAGGGCGGGACCTATTGTTCGCTCTGTTCACGTCTTAGGCGGGGCAATCTCTACCGCATCGCCCGCGAAGAGGGCTGCGATGCGCTGGTTCTCGGCCATCATCGCGAGGATATTCTTGAAACATTCTTCATGAACTTCTTCCACGGGGGCAGGCTGGCCGCAATGCCGCCAAAGCTTTTGAATGACGAGGGCGACCTTATGCTGCTGCGTCCGCTGGCCTATTGCGCAGAAGACGACATGGCGAAATTTGCTGCGGCCATGGAATTCCCGATCATCCCCTGCGATCTCTGCGGCTCGCAGGACGGGCTGCAGCGTAACGCGATGAAGGACATGCTGGCCGATATCGAGCGCCGGATGCCGGGTCGCAAGGACGTGATGTTGCGCGCCATGGCGCATGTCAATCCGTCGCATCTGCTCGACACCAAGCTTTTCGACTTCTCAGGCCTGACTGTCACCGATCCGTCACGCTAGGGGATTAGGTCGTGAAGCTCATGTACCACCTTTTCAAAGAACCCCTTCATGACCCTTTCCGATACCGATCTTGATTTCCTCGTCGCAACGGTTGCCGAGGCTGGCGAAACCGAAATTCTTCCGCGCTTCAGAAACCTCAGTGCATCCGACATCGCCGAAAAGACCTCCGTCGTGGATCTTGTAACAGAGGCGGATATCCAGGCGGAAAAGCGTATCACGGCTGCTTTGCTCTCGCGTTTTCCAAAGGCGCACATTGTTGGCGAAGAGAGCTATGATGCCGACAAGTCGGTCATTCCCGCTCTGACCACCGCGGAACTGGCCTTTGTGATCGACCCTATCGATGGAACGTTCAACTATGCCTCCGGCTTTCCAGCCTTCGGCACGCTGCTTGCGGTAACGGTCAAGGGTGAGACGGTCGCGGGCATCATTCATGATCCGGTCATGGGCGACACCATTCTTTCCGGCAAGGGCGCGGGCGCAGTGTTGAAGCGCAAGAGCGGAAGCGAAGCGAAGCTGCGTGTGGCAGATGCCGTCAATCTCTCGCAGATGGTGGGCGTCTTTTCCTGGGGGCACAGTTTCGAGGAGCGCCGTCCTGTCATTGCCGCAAACATGACCAAGGCCAAGATGGCGCTGTCGCTGAATTGCTCGGCACATGAATACTGGCTGGTCTCAGCGGGCAAGCTGCATTTCATCGGCCATGAGAAGCTCATGCCGTGGGATCATCTGGCTGGCGTGCTGACCCATCAGGAAGCGGGCGGATTTACGGCAAAATTCGATGGTACGCCCTACCGTCCCGGCGACCTGACCGGCGGAATTCTGTCCGCTCCCGACAAGGAGAGCTGGAAAATGCTCCGCCGCGAAATCGTCGGCCTTTGATTTTGACATACAGGAAGGAATACCCATGAGCGTGGAAATCGACATCGCATCTCTTGCCAATGCCCTGCAGGAGGCAGCAGCCGTGGAGATTCTTCCGAGATTTCGCAATCTCGGCGAGGGCGATGTGCGCGTGAAGACCGAGGCGATCGATCTTGTCACCGAGGCGGACGAAGCGGCGGAGCGGTTGATCCGCGCCCGAGTTGCAGAATTTATGCCGGACGCCCTGTTTGTGGGGGAGGAAGCGGTTGCCGCAGACCCTTCGCTTCTGGAAAAGATCGGAGATGCCGATCTCGCTGTCATCGTGGATCCCATCGACGGCACCTTCAATTTTGCCTCCGGCCTGCCGCTGTTCGGTGTGATGCTGAGCGTGGTCTCCAAGGGCGAGACCGTTGCCGGGCTGATCTACGATCCCATGGGCAATGACTGGGTGATCGCTGAAAAGGGCTCCGGCGCATGGATGTGCAGCGCCGATGGCTCCCAGACGCAGATGAATGTCGTACCAGCGCCAGAACTTTCACAGATGGTCGGCATCGCCAATACCGGCTATTTCGAGGGCGATATACGCCGCCGTTTGCTCAACAATCTGGCCGATGTGCGTCTGTTTACCAGCTATCGATGTGCTGCGCATGAATACCGCATCTTCTGCGGCGGCCACATGCACTTCCTGATGTATAACAAGCTGATGCCCTGGGACCACCTCGCGGGAACGCTGATTTCGCAGGAAGCGGGTGCCTATGCCGCCCGTTTCGATGGCTCGCCTTATCTTCCGCACCATACGAGCGGCGGTCTTCTGCTGACGCCGGATCAGGAAACCTGGGAACTGCTGCGCGAGAAGATTTTCACGGTCTGAGCGACCGCCTTGCAGGCATTAAAAAAGGGCGCGGATGCTATCATCCGCGCCCTTCCTGTTTGTGACGACGATCAATGAGTCGGCTTGTTCTGCGGCTGGAAAAGCACGCCCTTTTCACCGATCAGCACGAAGATAAGGCCAAGGACAGACACGACGCAGAAGCCTGCAACCATGGGCAGGGCCGTGCCGTTGAACGCCTGGCCGATGACCGCGCCGATCAACGAGCCGCCAATGGTGCTCATGAAGCCGATGACGGAGGACGCCGTGCCGGCAACGTGGCCAAGCGGCTCCATGGCCAGCGAGTTGAAGTTGGAGCCAATCAGGCCGAACTGGAACATCGACAGCGCAAACATGGCGATGAACAGCACAAATGGCATGGGCTGCGGGCCGAAGATTTGCGCCATGAGCCAGATGAAGGTGATCGCGATGAACAGCAGGAGCGAGCCGTGGGACAGCTTTCTCATGCCGAAGCGACCGACAAGCCGGGAGTTGAGGAAGGACGATGCGGCCATGAAGATGGCCACGCCGGCAAAGGCCGCCGCAAACCATGCGCCGAGATCGTAGATGCCCTTATAGACCTGTTCGGCAGAATTGATGAAGCCGAACAGGGCGCCGAAGATGATCGTGCTGGCGATGGTGTAGCACAGCGCCACCCGGTTGGTCAGAACGATCTTGAAGCCCTGGAGGACGGAGGCCAGCGTGAGCGGACGAACGTCTTTTTCGTGCAGGGTTTCCGGCAGGCGCACATACATCCAGACCGTAACGACAGCGGCGATTGCTGCCATGAAACCGAAAATCAGGTGCCAATCCCCGAAGAAGAGCACGATCTGTCCTGTACCGGGGGCGATGACCGGGACAACCATGAAGACCATCATGATCAACGACATGACTTCGGCCATCTGCCTGCCGCCGTAAATGTCGCGAACGATCGAAATCGTGATGACGCGCGTCGCAGCCGACCCGATGCCCTGAATGAACCGCAGGACGAGCAGCCCCGCGAAGGACGGTACGAAAACCACGGCGATTGAAGAGAGGATGTAGATGGCGAGGCCGAACAGCATTGGCTTGCGGCGACCGAACCGGTCGGCGATGGGTCCGTAGAAGAGCTGCGCTACGCCAAAGCCGATAAGATAGGCCGAAACCACATATTGGCGGTGATTTTCATTATCAACGCCGAGCGCCGCCCCGATCTCCTGCAGGCCGGGAAGCATGATGTCGATTGCCAGAGCGTTCAACGCCATCAGCGCTGCCGCAAGGCCAATAAATTCCGTACGTCCCATGGCAACTTTTGGGGTCGACTCTGATTGTAAAGGATTTGTCACAGGCTTGGTCCTGAAAGAACGGCAAAGGCGTTGCTTGGGGCAACGCCTGTACAAGTTTTAGAAAAGTAGGGGGGCCGGTTTCCCGGCCGAAATCATGCCGCGCCGCGGACGCTGATACCCTGTTCCTGAAGTTGTTCCTGAAGTTCGCCGGACTGGAACATCTCTCTGATGATGTCGCAGCCGCCGAGAAATTCACCCTTGATGTAGAGCTGTGGAATGGTGGGCCAGTTGGAGTAGTCCTTGATACCCTGGCGCAGATCAGCATCCGCAAGAACGTTTACGCCCTTGTATTCCACGCCGAGGTAATCAAGAATCTGGACGACCTGACCGGAGAAACCACATTGTGGGAATTGGGGGGTACCCTTCATGAAGAGAACGATATCGTTGCCCTTCACCTCGCCGTCGATCATATCGTGAATGCCGCTCATGGCCATTTCCTTTCACATGCGGTTCAAGGCCGCTGCTTCGTTTGTCCTTAGATAACATGGTGGCGCGTGATTTCCAGCCATGATTGGCAAAAAATCAAGGCAGTGGCGACATGTTGTTACCGAGGCATTGTGTGAACGACGCATATGAGCGGGCGGGAAAGCCGCTTAGGCGAAGGCCATGTCACCACATGGTGTATCCGCCATAAAAAATGGCCCGAAACTTTCGTTTCGAGCCACATGAGGATTTTTCAAATCCTAGAATACAGCGAGATATTTCAGCAGCGAAATGATACCGATGATGATCACGATGACCTGTGCGATCTGCTTGGCGCTGCCGCCGACGGGCAGGCGGTTGATCAGCCACAGAATAAGTACGATGACCAGAAATGTAATCAGAATGCTAACGAGTGTCCCAGTAACCATATGTCCCAGCTCCTATTTCAAATCTATAACGGTTGATCACCGTTCCGTGAGTAAAACCGAAAGCCGGGAATTTGGTTCCATTGTGCAAAATGTAATTTTTGCAATTTCTAAATTTGGGAGTTGATGTGGTCGAGGCAAGGGTAAAAAAGCGCGCCACGGGCGCAACCGCGATACTGGGGCGCAATGGGCATCCGACCATCGAGACGCCAACCGGCGGGTCTCTTGCCGTCGTCACTGCTGCGTCCGAGCCGGGCTTCAACCCACTCGATCTTCTCTACTCCTCACTGGCCGCCTGTCTCGTGCTCAGCGCCCGGATTGCCGCAAGCCAGATGGGTGTGCTCGACCGGTTTCACAGCGTCGAGGCGCGGGTGTCGGGCGAAAAATCGGAAGGTGAGCCCGCACGTATCACGCGCTTCGAGATGCAGCTGACGATATCGGGCGATTTCAATGATGGGGTCCGGCAGGAGATCGCCCACAGGGCCGAGGAAATCTGCACGGTCAGCAACACTTTGCGCGGCAATGCGGATTTCAATCTGACCGTCAAATAGTCAGGCCCGCGCCTTGTCCCATTTGCGGATAAGACGGTCGCGCTTCAGTCTGGACAGACGCTTCAGCCAGAAGATGCCATCCAACTGATCGACCTCGTGCTGGATGCATATGGCGTGGAAGCCGTTGGTGTCGTCTTCGTGCCACTGGCCGGTGACATCCTGAAAGCGCAGGCGCACCGAGGCGGGTCGCTCCACCTCTTCGGTGAAGCCCGGCATGGATACGCTGCCTTCCATATGCCGCATGGTCTGCGCCGACACATCGAGAAGCTGCGGATTGACATAGGTTCTGATGTCGCCCGGTGTCAGTTCCAGCACGAAGATGCGCTTGAGGATGCCAATATGGGCGGCGGTGATGCCGACGCCGGGTGCGGCCCGCATCGTTTCCAGGAGATCATCGGCAAGCTGCGCGAGGTCGGCGTCGAATTCCGTGACTGGCTCGCACGGCGATGCGAGCGCCGGATGTGGATATGTCACGATAGAACGAAGTGCCATGGGGCGTTCCATTTATTCCATTTGGCTATGGGCAGGATCTTCGAGCGACGGTTTCAGGAGAACGTCCGAGGCTGCGAGTGCCAGCGCCGACGCTTCATCGGTTAGTTTGACCCATGTGCGCTGCGTGCGGGCATCCCGTTTCTCTGTCGTCATCATCCGACCGTCAAGAGCATTGATTTCGCGCAGGACAAGGGCGTGGGCGATGCCGAGTTTGTTGGCGAGGCTGCGACTGTCGCTGCCGACGCCCAGATGCACGGCCGCAATCAATGCGGCCCCGGTTGCATCGAGAGCAACCGGGGCCGTTTGGCTGATCCGGTCCGCCACGGCCAGAAAGCGCGCGGCGGGATCGTCGTCACGCATCAGGCAGCCTCTGCGTCTTTGCGCAGGCGAACCGACACGAGAACGGACTTGGAGGTCGGGGTGAAGCTGCCTTCGCCATAGCTGTGCAGCGGAACCAGAACGTTGAGTTCCGGATAGTAGCCGCCGACGCTTCCTTCCGGAATGTTATAGGGCACGAGACGGAAGTTCTCGGCAATGCGCTCTACGCCATCACCATATTCACCGATGACATCGACGCGCTGCTTGGCGTGGGCGCCCAGCGCTTCCATGTCCTTGGGGTTCATGAAGATGACCTGCCGCTCGCCATAGACGCCACGGTAGCGGTCATCCATGCCGTAAATGGTGGTGTTGTACTGGTCGTGGCTGCGGAAGGTTTGCAGAACGAAAACGCCTTCCTTGCCGAGTGCTTCCTGATGTTCCGTCTTCTCCGGCAGCGGGCCGGTGAAGAAGGTTGCCTTCTTGGCTGGCGTATTCCACTCACGCTCGGCTGCGGCATTGCGCAGGTGGAAGCCGCGCGGAACGCGCACACGCTCGTTGAATTCATGGAAGCCCGGCAGAACGCGCGAGATCATATCGCGGATGAGGTCGTAATCGTCGGCGAGCTTGGCCCACTGGACACGCTCATTGCCAAGCGTCGCTTCGGCCATGCCGGCGATAATGGCGACTTCGGAGCGCAGTTCCGGCGAGGCGGGTTCGTTGATACCACCGGAGCCGTGAACCATGCTCATGGAGTCTTCGACCGTTACGATCTGCGACTTGCCCTGCGAGTTACGGTCGATTTCCGTGCGGCCAAGGCAGGGCAGGATGAAAGAGACTTCACCCGGCACCAGATGCGAGTGGTTGAGCTTGGTGGCGATGTTGACGGTCAGCTTCTGCTTTTCGAAAGCCTTGATGATGAGCGGGCTATCAGGCGTGGCGCGCAGGAAGTTGCCACCCAGAGCGATGAAAGCCTGCGCCTTGCCATCCAGCATCGCGCTGATGGCTTCAACGGTGTTGTGGCCCCGGTTGCGGGGCATCGGCACGCCGAGTTCCTTTTCCAGCGCATCGAGCAGGGCAGGCGGGGCCTTTTCATCGATGCCGACCGTGCGGTCACCCTGCACGTTGGAATGTCCGCGCACGGGGCAAAGACCAGCGCCGGGACGTCCGATATTGCCGCGCAGCAGCATGAAGTTGGTGATTTCACGGATCGTGATGACCGAGTGCTTGTGCTGCGTAACGCCCATCGCCCAGGTGGTGATGACGGCGTTGGACGCCATGTAGATGGAAGCGGCTTCCTCGATCTGCTCGCGGGTAAGACCCGACTGGTCGAGAATGGTTTCCCAGCTGGTCGCCTCCACGGCGGCGCGATAGGCTTCGAACTCCACCGCATGTTCGGCGAGGAAGTCGTAATCGATAATGGCAGGCTTGCCAGCGGCACGCGCGGCATCGTCAGCCGCAAAGACTGCCTTGCTCATGCCGCGCACGGCGGCCATGTCGCCGCCTTGGCGCGGCTGGTAATAATTGGTGGCAATCTTGGTGTTGCCCCCTGTGATCATTTCCAGCTTGTCCTGCGGGTCGGTAAAACGCTCCAGGCCCTTTTCGCGGATCGGGTTGAAGACAGCGATGCGCGCACCGCGAATGGCGGCGCGACGAAGATCGCCCAACATGCGCGGGTGGTTGGTGCCGGGGTTCTGGCCGATGACGAAAATCGCATCCGCCTTTTCGAAGTCTTCCAGCAGAACCGTGCCCTTGCCAACGCCGACGGAGGCCTTCAGGCCGACGCCGCTGGCTTCATGGCACATGTTGGAACAGTCGGGGAAATTGTTGGTGCCGTAGAGACGCACCATCAATTGATAGAGGAACGCGGCTTCATTGGAGGCGCGGCCGGATGTGTAGAACTCGGCACGATCGGGGCTGTCGAGGCTCCTCAAAACGCGACCGATTTCATTGAAGGCATCGTCCCAGGATACGGGCAGATATTTATCGGTCGCACGGTCGTAGCGCAGTGGATCAGTCAGGCGACCCTGCTTTTCCAGATCGTAATCCGACCATGTCCGCAATTGCGAGACCTTATGGCTGGCGAAGAAATCCGGTGGCACGCGCGCTTCCGTTGCTTCCCAGGCAACTGCCTTCACGCCGTTTTCGCAGAATTCGAAGGACGAGCCGTGCTCCGGGTCACCCCAGGCGCAACCGGGGCAATCGAAACCATCGGGTTGATTTGCCTTAAGCAGGGTCCGTGCGCCGGAAATGGGCGCGCCCGATTCCAGAAGGCGCTTTCCCACGCTCTTGAGTGCGCCCCAACCGCCTGCTGCGGAGGAGGCCTTGCCGATGAAATCCATCTTGCCCATTTGACAGGTCTCTTTCTGATCTTGTTCTTGTCGTGCTGCTCGCTTGCGGTGCCATCCGCAGCGATTGTTGGCGCAGCTCTTTGCTTCAGATTCCTGTATAACTGCCATATGTCAACTTGTAACTTTACGATGGCATCCGCATCGCGTTCAATTCGCTGAGACTGTTTCATGACAGGTTAACGTCAGGCTCAGCCAGAAAGCGAAGCAGAGATAGGAATTTGCAACTTCTTTTGTCCTATCCTGTTGTTGACATTGTGCTTTTAAAAGCCATTCTCCTGCGCTTTCGCATAGCACCGCACTCAGCCGGAAAAGGGACGCAAGTTGACACAGACCGACGACCATCATTCCGTGCGCGAAGATGCCAAAAGGCCGGAAATCATGGCCGACATCTATGCCGAGGACGGTTCGATCAGGTCTGATTTCCTGGCGATGGTCGGTGCCGCAATCGCCGATCGGGATGTGCTTTTCCTGCGTCAGAACGTGGCAAGGCTGCACGAATCGGAGCTGGGCGATCTGCTTGAATCGATCCTGCCGGAACAGCGCCACTCCATGGTGCGGCTGCTGGGCTCAGACTTCGACATGACCGCGCTGACCGAGGTGGATGAAGCGATCCGCCTCGATATCGTCGAGCAGATGCCGAATGACCAGATTGCCGCCGGTATCGGCGAAATGGATTCGGATGACGCCGTCTACATTCTTGAAGACCTCGACCGGGAAGACCGCGAAGACATTCTCTCGCAAATGCCGTTTACGGAGCGGGTGCGGCTGTTGCGCGCGCTGGATTATCCGGAAAGCTCGGCAGGACGCCGTATGCAGACGGAGTTTGTCGCCGTCCCGCCGTTCTGGACGGTGGGCCAGACAATCGACTACATGCGCGAAGAGGAGGAACTGCCGGAATCGTTTTCGCAGATTTTCGTCGTTGACCCCACCTTCAAGCTGGTGGGTGCCATGGATCTCGACCGGCTGCTGCGCTCCAAGCGGCAGGTGAAGGTCGAATCGATCATGCACGAAACCAACCATCCGATTGCCGCCGAGATGGACCAGGAAGAGGCGGCGCAGCTGTTCGAGCAATACGACCTTCTGTCCGCTGCCGTGGTGGACGATAATGGCCGGCTCGTCGGCGTGCTGACCATCGATGACGTTGTTGACGTCATTCAGGAAGAGGCGGAAGAAGACCTTCTGCGCCTTGGCGGCGTGGGCGACGAAGAACTTTCCGATACCATCGCTGTAACGTCGCGTTCACGCGTGCCCTGGCTGGCGGTCAATCTGATTACTGCCTTCATGGCGGCATCCGTCATCGGTCTCTTCGATGCGACGATCGAGCAGATCGTGGCACTGGCCGTTCTCATGCCGATTGTCGCGGGCATGGGCGGCAATGCGGGGTCCCAGACCATGACCGTTTCGGTGCGGGCGCTTGCGACCAAAAATCTGGACATTCACAACGCGGCCAGAATCATTCGCCGTGAGGCGGGCGTCGGTTTGCTCAATGGTGCCCTGTTTGGCTGTGCCATCGGTATCATTGCGGGTCTGTGGTTCAAGGATGTCAATCTGGGTGGCATCATTGCCACCGCCATGCTGATCAACATGTTCGCCGCTGCCATCGCCGGTATCATCATTCCGCTGCTGCTGGACAAGTTTGGAGCGGACCCGGCGGTTTCCTCCGCCGTCTTCGTGACCGCCGTTACCGACATTGTCGGCTTCTTTTCCTTCCTCGGCCTTGCGACATGGTGGTTCGGCGTTCCCATCTGATCTCGGCAAAATTGACTTTTACGTGAAGGTCAATCATAGTGAGATCAATGAGGGAGAGTTTTGAGGCGGCCTTCGCTTCTCATTCTATCCTGTTGTTTGAGCTGCGAATGTTCCGGAACCTGTCTGTCGTTTCCGGTTCATGCTCCAGAATCGGATGAAGCCTTGAATAAGTATTATAGCATAACGGAACTGACGCGTGAATTCGGGGTCTCCACTCGCACTCTTCGCTTTTACGAGGACGAGGGGTTGATCCACCCGGAGCGGCGCGGGCGGACCAGACTGTTCCGTATGGCTGATCGCAGGCTTATTCAGGAAATCCTGCGCGGACGCCGCATTGGCTTCACCATTGCTGAAATCCGCGAGATCATTCAGGTCTACAAGGAGCCGCCGGGCGAGTCCGGGCAGCTGGAGCTCCTGATGAAAAAGGTGGACGAAAAGCGCGCCGATCTGCGCCAGAAGCGCAAGGATATCGAGGAGACGCTTGCCGAACTCGACAATGTCGAGGAAGCCTGCCTGACGCGTCTGGCAGAAATCGGCGTCGGGACGTAAGCCTTACTGAAGCGACGCCGAGCATTGGGCGGCGATCTCGCCGATCCGAGACTGCTGTTGCGCCGCAAGTGCGTTTGCCATCATGGGGTCGAACAGGTTTTCGGCCTGCAGCGTTTCCAGCGTGCAACCACAGAAAGCCTGGCATAACTCGACACCGTTCTGCTGTTGAATGCAGCTTGCCTCACAGCTCTTCTTGTAGGCTTCCACCTGGTCTATCGGTGGTGGCGGCGCGATGAGCGTTGCCAGATAGACGATGCCGATCAGGATCGGCTGGTGCACCAGATAGAACAACAGGCTGTGACGACCGAAAAGTGCGAGCACATTGCCCCTGCGGCTTGGCTTGCGGAACCGGTCCAGCCAGCCGCGAGGCGTGACGAATTGCGATGTTGCCAGTCCAAGCAGGAAGGGCGCTAGAAACGGCAGCACCGGAACATAATCATTGGAGCGCGGCGGCACCGTCGAGAGCCCGATCCACGACAGCCAGACTGGGTTGAAGGCGTCCGAACTCAGATATTGCGGGGCTATGAGGGCAAGGGCCGCGCAGCCCAGCGTGATGAAAAAGGGCAGACGCAGGAACAGAAGCCCGATCAGGCTCGCGGCGGCGATATTGTGGAGAATCCCGAAGAAGATCCAGCCATCCGGCACGGCAAAATAGGTGGCGACCGATATCAGAAGCGCAGCGCCCGCGACCATTGCGAAACGCTTGCCGAAGGACGGCCAGTTGATGCCGCGGCGATGGGCGAGGTAGAGGCTGAAACCGGCAAGAAACAGGAATGAGCTGGCGATGGCACGGGCGTAGATGCGCCACCAGCCCTGCGTGGCCGTACCCGGTTCGAGATAGGCGAACATCTCCAGATCCCAGGTGAAATGATAGCTGGCCATGGCCAGAAGGGCGATGCCCCGCAGCGTGTCCAGTGCGCCGATCCGGCCTTTTGGCTGTGTCATCGTCGCGTTTGCCGACACGTCACTCATTCATCCGTCCTTTGCAACGGTTACTTTTCGCTGCCAGCGCTTCGCCCTTCAACTGCGGCGATTTCATGGCCGTTACTGGTTGTCCATGATGGCGCGGCGGGCTTCGGAGAAAAACTGCCTGCGCAGCAGGGCAACGGTTATGATGACCGTGGAGGCAATGAAGACATAGGGGCTGATGAACCAGCCGAGATAACCGATCGAAAGAAATATGGTGCGCAGGCCATCATTGAAGTTTTTGGCGGCGATGATGTTCATGCGGATGACGTTTTCTGCCGCGCGCTCCGCTGCCTCCCTGTCTGCATTTGTCTCATGCAGCATCGGCATCGCACCGAAGAGGATGGTACAATAGTTAAACAGCCGGTAGGACCAGCCGAACTTGAAAAAGGCATAGCCAAACAGGCAGGTCAGGCCGATGACCTTCATCTCGAAGGCGGTGCGGCCAGCATAATGCACGAAGGGCATGTCGCGGAACACCGATTCGACCTGATCGGTGGCACCCAGCAAGGCAAAGCATCCGCCAATGGCGAAAATGGAGGTGGAGGCAAAGAATGCCGTGCCATTCTGAAGTCCAGCCATGATCTGCGTGTCGATCATCTTCAGATCGCGCGTCAGCGAATTATAGATCCATTTGCGACGGCGTTCAGCCATGGCCTGATTGAGACTGGTGCGGGAGAAGGGCCGGCGCTTGGTGGTGATGTGCGTGTAGGATGACCAGAGCACCACGAACACGACAAGTGCTACATAATCGATGGTCGTCATGGTGTCAGATTACCTTTGGTCACATGCATTTCGAATCTCGGTGCCTGCCAATATTGATGCGATTTCGATCTATGGCAATCTTGGCGAAAAATTCCATCTCTCAGGCAAATTTATTATGTGTGCTAACGATCCGGTAACAATGTACCGCTATGACTATGCCTGCACGCCGGATTGGTTTTGCGTACCGGTGTTGCCATTGCTTTTTTAAGTTGAAAAGGCTACCAAAGCCGCGTTTGTACCTTGTGCAGCGCGGTTTTTGCTTGGGCGGAAATTGACAATCGGCCTGTCCGTATCTACCTTCAGTCATACGATCCGGCGCTTTTCTATCGAATGCGTTTGTCGACATGCCTGCATGGTGCGGGCGGGTAAACGAGGCCGATAGACAACCGAACCAGAACGGCATGATTGACCGGGAGAACGCCTCCATATCTACGAATCGTTCTCTTTTCATGCTGGGTTCTGCAAGGCTTGCGACGCATATCGCATTGGCGGCCGGATCGTTCTTACCTCACCTTTGTGATCATCCTCATGTCTGATGTTTCTCGCGCCGTTCTTGTGCTGGGCGGAGCACGCTCCGGCAAGTCGGCCTTTGCCGAACGCCTTGTTCTCTCGGGCGAGGGGCGGGCGCATTACATCGCCACCGGTCGCGCCTGGGACGAAGAGATGCGGGATCGAATCTCGCAGCATCGCGAAAGGCGTGGCGAACTCTGGACGACGCATGAAGAGCCGCTGGCACTGACCGCACTTCTGAGCCAGCTCGACTCGCCCGAAAACGTCATTCTTGTCGATTGCCTGACATTATGGGTCACCAATCTCATGATGGAAGAGGGTGCCGATATCGATGCGGCTTTCTCAGCGCTTGCGCAACACGCGGCCTCTGCCCGTGCGAAAATCGTGTTTGTTTCCAATGAAGTCGGGCTCGGCATCGTGCCGGATAACCGGATGGCGCGGCAGTTCCGCGATCTTGCCGGGAGGCTTCACCAGGACATCGCCGCCATGTCTGCGCAGGTATATTTTATCGCTGCAGGTCTACCCCTCAAAATGAAGGGGTAATCCGGGTCTCTCCGTCCCGGGATTCAGCTTCGGAAGCGCCTCCCGCCTGACTTGATATGGATCAAGGCTGCTTGCCCCTTGCGGTGGCAAAGCTGCAAACGACGCGAAAGCACGTTTGCCGCCTTCAGAGTGGTTCGTCCAGCCGCGTCGTATCTGCGATGACGTTGGGGGAAACCAACAATGAACTCTGTTTTAGGAATAGCGATGGTGGCCGTGGGGGCCTTCCTCGCCTTGCTCGGGGCGGCCTTCGCTCACGACAATCTTTTCGCCGCCCATATGTGGGTGCTGTTTTTCGTGCTTCTCGTGGGCACGGTCCTGATGCTGCGCCGCGTGTCCTTCGCTCCCGCCAAGGCCGTTTCGAAAGAGCAGCTGCAATCTGAATATTTCGACGAAGTGGTGCGTTACGGCGTCATCGCCACGGTGTTCTGGGGAGTCGTGGGCTTCCTGGTCGGCGTTGTCGTTGCGCTGCAACTGGCCTTTCCTGACCTCAATATCGAGCCCTGGCTCAATTTCGGTCGTGTCCGTCCGCTCCATACCTCTGCCGTTATCTTCGCCTTCGGCGGAAATGCGCTCATCGCGACGTCCTTTTACGTCGTTCAGCGCACCTCCCGCGCGCGTCTCTTCGGCGGCGATTTGGGCTGGTTCGTGTTCTGGGGATACAATCTTTTCATAGTGATGGCCGCAACCGGCTATCTGCTGGGCATCACCCAGGGCAAGGAATATGCCGAACCCGAATGGTATGTCGATATCTGGCTCACCATCGTCTGGGTGGCGTATCTGCTGACCTTCCTCGGCACGATCCTGAAGCGCAAGGAACCCCATATCTACGTGGCGAACTGGTTCTATCTGGGCTTCATCGTTACCATCGCGATGCTGCATATCGTCAACAACCTGGCGGTTCCGGTTTCATTCCTTGGCGTCAAGAGCTATTCGGCCTTCTCCGGCGTGCAGGATGCGTTGACGCAATGGTGGTACGGCCACAACGCCGTCGGCTTCTTCCTTACCGCTGGCTTCCTTGGAATGATGTACTACTTCATTCCCAAGCAGGTGAACCGTCCGGTCTTTTCCTACCGTCTGTCGATCATCCACTTCTGGGCCCTGATCTTCATGTATATCTGGGCAGGTCCTCACCACCTCCACTACACGGCTTTGCCTGACTGGGCGCAGACGCTGGGCATGGTGTTCTCGATCATGTTGTGGATGCCTTCCTGGGGCGGCATGATCAACGGTCTGATGACGCTTTCGGGCGCATGGGACAAGATCCGCACCGACCCGATCGTTCGCATGATGGTGATGGCTGTTGCCTTCTACGGCATGGCGACCTTTGAAGGTCCGATGATGTCGATCAAGGCGGTCAATTCGCTGAGCCACTATACTGACTGGACCATTGGACACGTTCATTCCGGCGCACTTGGCTGGAACGGCATGATCACCTTCGGTGCCATCTACTATCTCACACCAAAGCTCTGGGGCCGCGAGCGTCTCTACAGCATGGCGATGGTCAACTGGCACTTCTGGCTGGCGACACTCGGCATCGTCGTCTACGCCGCCGTCATGTGGGTTGCCGGCATCCAGCAGGGTCTGATGTGGCGCGAATATGATGCTCAGGGCTTCCTGGTCTACTCGTTCGCCGAAACCGTAGCTGCACTCTTCCCATACTACGTGTTGCGTGCGGTGGGCGGTGCCCTGTTCCTCTCAGGCGCACTGATCATGGCCTACAACGTCACGATGACAATTCTCGGCTACCAGCGCGACGAAGCGGGCTTCAAGGCGGCAACGCCCAAGCTGCAGCCTGCAGAATAAGGAGTTTCAACGATGTCTATTCTTGAAAAACACGGCGTCATCGAACGAAACGCGACCTTGCTGCTTGTTGGCTCACTGGCTGTGGTTGCCATCGGCGGTATCGTGGAAATCGCTCCGCTCTTCTACCTCGAAAACACCATCGAGAAAGTGGAAGGGATGCGTCCTTACGCACCGCTGGAACTGGCCGGTCGCAACATCTACATCCGCGAAGGCTGTTATGTCTGCCATAGCCAGATGATCCGTCCCTTCCGTGACGAGGTCGAACGCTATGGTCACTACAGCCTTGCTGCGGAAAGCATGTACGACCACCCGTTCCAGTGGGGCTCCAAGCGCACGGGGCCAGACCTTGCGCGCGTTGGCGGTCGCTATTCGAACGAGTGGCATGTTCAGCATCTGGTGGAGCCTCGGGCCGTCGTGCCTGAGTCCGTCATGCCAAGCTATTCGTTCCTCAAGACGACGCCTTTGCAGATCACCGATGTTGCGATGGAGTTGAAATCCAACCGTGCCGTTGGCGTTCCCTACAGCGACGAGATGATTGAAAACGCATCTGCCGACCTTAAGGCGCAGGCTGATCCCAACGCCGATGCATCGGGACTTGAGGCGCGATACCCCAAGGCGAAAGTCGGTGACTTCGATGGCGATCCATCAAAGGTCACGGAGATGGATGCGCTGGTTGCCTATCTGCAAATGCTCGGCACGCTGGTCGATTTCTCGACCTACGACGATGCCGCCGGTTATCGGTAAGGGGAAGCATCATGGAAACCTATACCGCCATGCGGCACTTCGCCGATAGCTGGGGCCTGCTCGTCATGACTCTGTTCTTTGCCGGTGTCGTGGTCTTCACGCTGCGACCCGGATCGAAAAAATTCGCTGACGATGCCGCCAGCATCCCGCTCAAGGAGGACTGATCATGTCCGAAAAACACATTGACGATATCAGCGGCGTCGAAACCACCGGTCACGAGTGGGATGGCATCCGCGAGCTCAACAATCCCATGCCACGCTGGTGGGTGTGGACCTTCTACGCCACGATCCTGTGGGGTATTGCCTATACCATCGCCTTTCCGGCATGGCCTTTGATCAGCGGCAGTACCCAAGGGCTTCTTGGCTGGCACAGCCGGGCGGAGTTTGTCGCGGAAAGCGCCGATGCGAAAGCCGCGCAGAATGTCTATCTGGACAAGATCGCGTCGTCTTCGCTCGAAGAAATCCAGGCCGACAGCGAACTCATGCAGTTTGCCGTTGCGGGCGGTGCCGCTGCCTTCAAGATCAACTGCATCCAGTGCCATGGCTCGGGTGCTGAAGGTGGCAACGGCTATCCCAACCTCAACGACGATGATTGGCTCTGGGGCGGAAAGGTTGGCGACATCCAGACCACCATCACCCACGGCATTCGTTTTACCGAGGATAGCGATACGCGGCTGTCTGAAATGCCGGCCTTTGGAGAAATGCTGAAAAATGACGAAATCCGTGAGGTTGCAGCCTATGTGGTCAGCCTGAACGGAACGCCGCACGATGCTTCTCTGGTTGCGCCTGGTGCCCAGATTTTCGCTGACAACTGTGCGTCCTGCCATGGTGAAGATGCCAAGGGTAACCGCGACATGGGTGCGCCCAATCTTGCGGACTCGATCTGGCTGAAATCTCACGGTGAAGAGGGCATTGCTGCACAGGTGCGCTTGCCAAAGCATGGCGTGATGCCCGCCTGGGGCGCAAGACTTGGCGATACGACGGTCAAGCAGTTGACATTGTTCGTACATTCTCTGGGTGGTGGAGAATAACGAGGACCACCCGGAACAGAAAGGGCCGCCACGTGCGGCCCTTTCCATATTTGCTCTTATGGGCGCTCAAGCATGGCCTTTAACGTGTTGAGGTCCGCCAGTACTGCCGCCGCATCCTGCTCGAAATCGGCCTGCGTCATCTGTGGTTGCCTCAGCAGCGTGAATGCGATCTCCGCACCATCCCCATTCGGCATGACACGCAGTGCATTGAAGACCTTCGATCCATTTGGCAGCGTGACGATGTGGTCGATTACGCCGTATTCATTGGGTGGCGCAAAGGCGATGCGCGCCGCGCCAAGCGGACCCGTCGCTATCCATTCCTCGCCGTCCTTCCTCAAGCCATTGGCAAGACCGCCTGCCCATTCCGGCATCCTGACAGGGTCGGATGCGAAGGCATAAACCTCTTTCCACGGACGCTCTATCGAGAGGTGAATGATTTTCGATTCCATGACGGACATGCGTGTTCCTCCGGCGACCTGGCGGCCTGCGCTACTTTGTCTCGATTTGACCTAAGTCAAGGATGGTTGCCCGGCGAAGTGCCAGAACGCAAGGGTACAAAACCGGACCCCCGAGACAATGAATATATATAGCGCCGGACAGGACGAAATCACCGCAGGCACAGTCGAAAGATTGAACGCCCAGCCTGTGAACTCTGCAAAGATCAGGGAACCGCTTTACGAAGCGCGGCGAAAGATATTTCCGAAGCGGGCGGAAGGCCGGTTCCGGCGGTTCAAATGGATCGTGATGCTGATCACGCTCGGCATCTACTATCTGACGCCCTGGATCCGCTGGGATCGTGGGCCTTACGCGCCGGACCAGGCGGTGCTTGTCGATATTGCCAACCGCCGGTTCTATTTCTTCTTCATCGAAATCTGGCCTCAGGAATTCTATTACGTCGCCGGATTGCTTGTGATGGCGGGGTTCGGGCTGTTTCTGCTGACATCGGCCGTCGGGCGCGCATGGTGCGGCTACACCTGTCCGCAGACGGTGTGGGTCGATCTGTTTCTGGTGGTCGAGCGCGCGGTGGAGGGTGACAGAAACGCCCGCATGAAGCTGGATGCCGGGCCGTGGACATTCGACAAGATCAAGAAGCGCGTGCTCAAGCATTCGATATGGCTCGTCATCGGCGTTTTGACCGGCGGTGCGTGGATCTTCTATTTTGCGGATGCGCCGACGCTTGCCATGCAGTTCATGACGGGGCAGGCGGCTATGATCGCCTATTACACCGTCGCCACGCTGACCGCTTCGACCTATGTGCTCGGTGGGCTGATGCGGGAACAGGTATGCACCTATATGTGCCCCTGGCCGCGTATCCAGGCGGCGATGCTGGATGAGCATTCGCTTGTCGTGACCTATAATGACTGGCGTGGCGAAAACCGCTCGCGCCATGCGAAAAAGGCGATTGCCGCTGGCGAACCTGTGGGCGATTGCGTCGATTGCAACGCCTGTGTTGCGGTCTGTCCGATGGGCATCGACATCAGGGACGGGCAGCAGCTGGAATGCATTACCTGCGCCTTGTGTATCGATGCCTGTGACGGTGTGATGGACAAGCTTTCCAAGCCGCGCGGGCTTATCGCCTATGCGACGCTCAACGAATACGAATCGAACATGGCGCTGGCGACCGGTGGCGGCGCCCACGAAATCCGCCCCTCCTATGTGCGCAACGCCGATGGCAGCTTTGTCGATGCCATCAGGCATTTCGACTGGCGCATCATCTTCCGTCCACGCACGGTGTTTTACATGACCGTGTGGTGTCTGGTCGGCGTTGTCATGCTGGTGACACTGGCAACGCGCGAACGCCTGTCCGTCAACGTTCTGCATGATCGCAATCCGCAATATGTCATGGAATCGGATGGCTCTATCCGCAACGGCTATACCGTTCGGCTGCTGAACATGATTGCACAGCCACGCACCATCACGTTTTCGCTGGATGGATTGCCGGAGGCGGTGATGAAGATCAACGGGCTGCCCAACACGTCCTCGCGGTCCTTCACGATCGACGTCAAGCCAGACGAAGTCACCAATCTGCGGGTTTTTGTGACGCTGCCGAGCGGCGCTTCCGTGAAGCCGACAGAGGATTTCAACTTCATAGCGGTGGACGGGGAATACTCCGAAACCGCCCATTACAAGGCCGTATTCAACGGTCCGGGAGCAAAGAAATGAGCGCTAAGCCAAGCGAAAAGCAACATTTCGTCTTCACCGGCTGGCACATGCTGATCATCATGCTGCTGTTCTTCGGCACCGTGATTTCTGTGAATGTAACGATGGCCTGGAACGCGGTAACAAGCTGGAGCGGCCTTGTGGTGCAGAACACCTATGTCGCCAGCCAGCAATTCAACGGCAAGGCGGAAGCCGCAAAAGCGCGTGCTGCAAGCGGCATCGTCGGAAAATTGCAGATAGACGGAACAACAATCCAATACATCGTTTCGCATCCGCAGCGCGGGGCAATCGATACGGACGCCGTGACATTGAACTTTCGGCGGCCTGTAGGTGAAAGGCAGGATTTTTCGCTCAACATGGAAAAGAAATCCTCCAACACTTTCATTGCGCAACATGAGCTTGCCGCCGGGGACTGGATTGTCGAGGCGACAGCCGTCAAGAACGGCGCCATCATCGTCCACGAGGGAACGCGCATCGACATTGCCGGAGGTGTGAGATGAGCTGCTGCGCGCCCGGCACCGAGATGGCTCTCGAACAGGCGGGGTTGAAGCGGCCCCTGCCTTCCTCAGAAGAACTGATGCTGGCAAGCCGCGATCTGGGGCAGGGGTTGCGGCAGACTGATCTTTCCGTCCCGGCGGTCTATTGCGGTGCCTGTATCACCACGCTTGAGAGCGCGCTTGTCCGCTTGCCGCAGGTGGAGCGCGCCAGGGTCAATCTTTCGTCAAAGCGGGTTTCCGTGGTCTGGAAGGAAAAGGTGGACGGTCTCAGCACCGACCCCGCCGATATTGCCCGTGCCGTTGCATCCACGGGGTATGAAACACATCTTTTCAGTTCCGCCGAGGAGGCCTCGGATGAATTGCGCAACCAGTTGATCCGCGCTGTCGGACTTACCGGCTTTGCTGCCGTCAACATCATGCTACTTTCGATTTCTGTCTGGTCCGGCGCGGATGCGGCAACGCGGGACATGTTTCACTGGATATCGGCACTTATTGCTGCGCCCGCCCTGATTTACGGTGGCCGTTTCTTTTACAGCTCCGCCTATAATGCGTTGAAACACGGCCGCACCAACATGGATGTGCCGATTGCTCTGGCGATTACGCTGTCCTACAGCGTTTCGATCTGGGAGACGATGCACAGCGGTGCCCATGCCTGGTTTGATGCGACGGTATCCCTGTTGTTTTTCCTCCTGATCGGGCGCACGCTGGATCACGTCATGAGAGACAGGGCGCGCTCGGCCATTGCCGGGCTGGCGAGGTTGTCACCGCGTGGTGCAACGGTGCTTCTGCCCGACGACAGCAGGGAATATCGCCCCGTCAGCGATATCGTGCCGGGTGACCGGGTCGCAATCTCCGTCGGTGACCGGATACCGGTTGACGGGAAGATTGTCAGCGGCAGCAGCGATCTCGACGTGTCCATCGCCAATGGTGAGAGCGCACCGCGCATCGTGCGGCCGGGGGATATCGTTCAGGCTGGAACGATGAACCTGACCGGACCGCTCATCATGGAAGCGACGGCGCTTGCCCGCGATTCGTTTCTTTCCGAAATCATCGGCCTCATGGAAGCGGCAGAGGGTGGACGTGCGCGATATCGCCGTCTGGCGGACCGGGCCGCGCAATATTATTCGCCGGTGGTGCATTTGCTGGCCATCGTTTCCTTCATCGCCTGGGGTGTTCTTGGTGGGGACTGGAAGCAGGCAATGCTGATTGCGATTTCGGTGCTGATCATTACCTGCCCCTGCGCGCTTGGTATTGCGGTGCCCGTGGTGCAGGTGGTTGCCGCCGGGCACCTGTTCAAGAACGGCATCATGGTGAAGGACGGTTCCGCCATGGAGCGACTGGCCGAGGCCGATACCGTTCTGTTTGACAAGACCGGCACGTTGACGCTTGGCCAACCACAACTGGTGAACGGTGGCCGGATTTCTCCGGAGACGGTGCGCCTTGCTGCCGGCATTGCGGTTCATTCGCGCCATCCGCTTTCGCAGAGCCTTTGCCGTGAAGTGAGTGGCACCTACGCAGTTTTCGATGATGTCAGCGAAATTCCGGGGTCGGGCGTCGAAGTAAAGACGCCATCCGGCCTCTACCGCCTTGGCAATCGTCGCTTTGCATGTCCCGACGTTCCCGTGAAGGAAGATGACCGGGCTTCGACATCAGAGGTGGTGCTGTCGCGCGACGGGCAGGAGATGGCGCAATTCCTGTTTGAAGACAGTATCAGGCCGGGTGCGGCAGCGGCCATCGCGCAACTCCATCAGGACGGGTTCGCAACGCAGATCGTATCTGGAGACAGGCCCGCAGCCGTCGCAGCACTTGCGTCGCGCGTCGGGGTCGATGCCGGGCAGGGCGCGCTGTCGCCCGCAGACAAGGCCAATCGCTGCGCCGAGCTAACAAGAGCAGGGCGCAAGGTCTTGATGGTGGGAGATGGCATCAACGACGCACCGGCCCTTGCCGCTGCGCATGTGTCGATGGCGCCTGCGACCGCCGCAGATATTGGCCGACAGGCGGCGGATTTCGTGTTCATGCGCGACGATTTGCGGGCTGTGGCGCTGGCGATCGATACGTCTAAGAAAGCGGGACAGCTCATCCGTCAGAACTTCGCGCTCGCCATCGGCTACAACGTGCTGGCCGTGCCGATCGCGCTTGCCGGCTTTGCCACGCCCATGATCGCGGCCATTGCCATGTCCACGTCTTCAATCATCGTGGTTGCCAACGCGCTGCGCCTCAACAGTGCAAGAAACCTGACAGCTCCGGAAGAGGCGGTGGCCACCAACGCCGCTGGAAGCCAAAATGCGGAGGCGCGTTACGCATGAACATGCTGGTCTATCTCATTCCCGTTGCGCTTTTCCTTGGCGGGCTGGGGTTGTTCGCGTTTCTGTGGTCACTCAAGAGCGGCCAGTATGACGACATGGATGGCTCTGCCTGGCGGGCACTGGATGATGGAGATGACAGGCCAGCACTGTGAGAGAACGTCTTATTGCAAAGCTGACCTGCGTCATCAAAATTTAATCGTTTGAGATCGCTGTAGCCTTGCCGTTTTCACATTAGAGTGCCACAACATCCGCCGTTATATGAAATATGGAGGCACATCCGTGGAACAGGCAGAAATCGGTTTGATCGGTCTTGGCGTAATGGGGTCGAACCTCGCGCTCAACATCGCGGAAAAAGGCAACAAGATTGCTGTTTTCAACCGAACCCCGGAAGTCACGAAAAAATTCTACGCCGATGCCGGCGCGTTGCAGGGGCAGATCATTCCTTGCGAAACCATCGAGGAATTCATTGCTGCCATTCGCCCTCCGCGCCCGATCATCATCATGATCAAGGCTGGCGATCCGGTCGATCAGCAGATGGAAATGCTCAAGCCGCATCTCGAAAACGGCGACATCATGATCGATGCGGGCAATGCCAATTTCCGTGACACGATTCGCCGCTTCGAAACCCTTGAAGATACCGACCTGACCTTCATCGGCATGGGCGTATCCGGCGGTGAAGAAGGTGCGCGCCACGGACCATCCATCATGGTTGGCGGTACCGAAGAGAGCTGGAAGCGCGTTGAAAAGGTGCTGACCTCCATTTCGGCCAAATACGACAATGAGCCCTGCGTTGCATGGCTGGGCAATGACGGTGCCGGTCACTTCGTCAAGACCATCCACAACGGCATCGAATATGCCGACATGCAGATGATTGCCGAAATCTACGGCATCCTGCGCGATGGTCTGAAGCTTAGCGCCGCAGAAATTGCCGATGTCTTCGGTGAGTGGAACAAGGGTCGTCTGAACTCCTATCTCATCGAAATCACCGAGAAGGTTCTTCGCGCCGCAGACCCCATCACCGGCAAGCCGATGGTGGACCTCATTCTGGACAAGGCTGGCCAGAAGGGCACCGGCAAGTGGTCTGTCATCGAAGCGCAGAACATGGGTGTCGCCGCAACGGCAATCGAAGCTGCTGTCGCTGCCCGCATTCTGTCCTCGCAGAAAGATGAGCGTGTTTCCGCTGAGACCATTCTGGGTCTGCCTGCTGCGCTGCCTGCACCTGCCGACAAGAAGGCATTTATCGCTGACCTTGAAAACGCGCTTCTGGCCGCAAAGATCGGCGCCTATGCGCAGGGCTTTGCCGTCATGTCGGCTGCTTCCAAGGAGTTTGGCTGGGATCTTCCCATGCCGACCATTGCGCGCATCTGGCGCGCAGGCTGCATCATCCGTTCGCAGTTCCTGGATGAAATCACCTCCGCCTTTACCAAGGACCCGCATGTCGCAAACCTGATCGTCACGCCTGCCTTTGCGCAGATGGTGAAGGATACGGATGCGCCTCTGCGCCGCGTTGTTTCGCACGCCGTGCTGTCGGGTCTGCCGGTTCCGGCGCTGGCATCGGCTCTCGGCTATTTCGACGCCTATCGCCGTGCACGTGGCAGCGCAAACCTCATCCAGGCACAGCGTGACTTCTTTGGCGCGCACGGTTTCGAGCGGACCGACGGCGTAGACAAGCCGCACGGCCCATGGGGCAGTGGTCTGGATATCTTCCAGTCCTGAGTGAAAGTCACCTGAAAACATGAAGCCCTCGATGCCGCAAGACATCGGGGGCTTTTTCTTTTCCGAAAGCTGCGCCTTTGGCGACAGGCGCAGTTAAGGTCAACGGATGGTTAAACAAATGCGGCTAATGTGATTCCCAGTAACGCGTTTGAAGGCTGTTTTAAGAGTATGTGGACCAAGCATCACAAGAAGAGACGTTTTGGCCGTCTTGTCGTACCGGCAATCACCGTCGCTTTTCTTTCCTATTTCGGTTATCATTGCATCCATGGCGATTTCGGGCTTCAGGCCACGGAGCGTCTGGAGCGCCAGCGCATTGCCAGAACTGCCGAGCTTGCGAAGCTTACAAAGAGCCGCGTGGCCCTGGAGCGGCAGGTCGAGTTGATGAGTGATGGATCGCTCGAGCGTGACATGATCGATGAGATATCCCGCTACCAGCTGAACATGTCTCGTGCCGATGAAATCGTCATCATGAACACCTATTTCTGATTAACCGGATTCTGGTTAATCGAGTTTTATAATTTATTCACAGCAACTTAGGCAGAATACGAGCCATGCGTTTATGGCATTGCTGCTTTCACTTTTCTTGCATATGGTGCCCCCCAATCCAACCATTCTAATGGCAACTCAGGGAGGGATGAATGGCGCCGCGAAAAACCGCGACCGTATCCGGCCGCAAGACCACGGCAAAGACTGCCGGCAAGGAATTTACCGGCAAGAATACGCCGGACTTCGGCCAGGATGAGGAGCTGCACGCATATCGCGAGATGCTGCTGATCCGTCGATTCGAAGAAAAGGCCGGTCAGCTTTATGGCATGGGCTTCATCGGCGGCTTCTGTCACCTCTACATCGGCCAGGAAGCTGTCGTTGTCGGCATGCAGATGTCGCAGAAGGAAGGCGATCAGGTCATCACCGCTTACCGTGACCACGGCCACATGCTGGCTGCTGGCATGAGCGCGCGTGGCGTCATGGCCGAGTTGACCGGACGCCAGGGCGGCTTGTCCAAGGGCAAGGGCGGCTCCATGCACATGTTCTCCAAGGAAAAGCATTTCTACGGCGGCCATGGCATCGTTGGCGCACAGGTTTCGCTCGGAACCGGTTTGGCCTTCGCTAACAAGTATCGCGGCAATGACAATGTGTCCGTCGCCTACTTTGGTGACGGTGCGGCCAACCAGGGCCAGGTCTATGAGAGCTTCAACATGGCTGCTCTCTGGAAGCTTCCGATCGTTTATATCGTCGAAAACAACCATTATGCGATGGGTACGTCGACAGCCCGCGCCACGGCGCAGTCCAACTACTCGCTGCGCGGTTCTGGCTTCGGCATTCCCGGTATGCAGGTGGATGGCATGGACGTTCGCGCCGTCAAGGCTGCGGCCGACGAGGCGCTTGAACATTGCCGTTCCGGCAAGGGTCCGATCATTCTGGAAATGCTGACCTATCGCTACCGCGGTCACTCCATGTCCGACCCGGCCAAGTACCGTTCCAAGGACGAAGTGCAGAAGATGCGCGCGGAACATGACCCAATCGAGCAGGTGAAGGCACGACTCCTTGAAAAGGGTTGGGCCACTGAGGATGAGCTGAAGGCAATCGACAAGGATGTCCGTGACATCGTGGCCGATAGCGCCGAGTTCGCCCAGAACGATCCGGAGCCGGATGTATCCGAGCTCTACACCGACATTCTGCTCTGATTTGGGAAGGGAGATATCATGCCTATAGAAATTCTCATGCCCGCCCTTTCCCCGACCATGGAGGAAGGCAAGCTTTCCAAGTGGCTGAAGAAAGAGGGTGACAAGGTTACCTCCGGCGACGTGATCGCTGAAATCGAAACTGACAAGGCAACGATGGAAGTCGAAGCCGTCGATGAAGGCACGATTGGCAAGCTGCTGATCGAAGCCGGCACCGAAGGCGTCAAGGTCAACACTGCCATTGCCGTGCTGCTTCAGGAAGGCGAAAGCGCTGACGACATGTCGTCCTCTTCCGCAAGCAAGGAAGCGCCGAAGGCGGACGCTGCCAATTCCGGTTCTGACGCTGCTGGCGGCAAGACCCGCGAAGCCAGCGAAGAACCTTCCGCTTCCAAGGAAGCAGCCAAGGTTCCGGCTGCGCCGAAGATCGAAGTTGCTGCCGATCCTGATATTCCTGAGGGCACCGAGTTCGTGACGCAGACAGTGCGTGAAGCGCTGCGCGATGCGATGGCCGAAGAAATGCGCTCTGACGAAAACGTCTTCGTCATGGGTGAAGAAGTTGCTGAATACCAGGGCGCCTACAAGATCACTCAGGGCCTGCTGCAGGAATTCGGCGCCAAGCGCGTTATCGATACGCCTATCACCGAACATGGCTTTGCCGGTATCGGCGTCGGTGCGGCGATGACGGGTCTGCGCCCGATTGTTGAATTCATGACATTCAACTTCGCCATGCAGGCGATCGACCAGATCGTCAACTCTGCTGCCAAGACGCTCTACATGTCTGGTGGTCAGATGGGCGCGCCGATGGTGTTCCGTGGTCCTTCGGGCGCTGCTGCCCGCGTGGCCGCCCAGCACTCGCAGTGCTACGCCGCATGGTACAGCCATATTCCTGGCCTCAAGGTCATCATGCCCTACACGGCTGCTGATGCGAAGGGTCTCTTGAAGGCTGCTATCCGCGATCCGAACCCGATCATCTTCCTCGAAAACGAAATTCTGTATGGTCAGAGCTTCGAAGTTCCGAAGATGGACGATTTCGTTCTGCCGATCGGCAAGGCGCGCATTCATCGCAAGGGCAAGGATGCGACAATCGTTTCCTTCGGTATCGGCATGACCTACGCCGTCAAGGCTGTTGCCGAACTCGAAAAGCTCGGCATCGATGTCGAACTGATCGATCTGCGCACCATCCGTCCGATGGATCTTCCGACGGTTATCGAATCCGTCAAGAAGACCGGTCGTCTGGTGACCGTGGAAGAAGGCTTCCCGCAGTCATCGGTCGGTGACTTCATTTCCAACAGCGTTCAGCGCGCTGCATTCGATTATCTCGATGCGCCGATCCTGACGATTGCTGGCAAGGACGTTCCGATGCCCTATGCTGCGAACCTCGAAAAGCTGGCTTTGCCGAACGTCGACGAAGTCGTTCAGGCGGTCAAAACCGTCTGCTACAAATAAGGGGAGGGCGTTTCGATGCCTATCAACATTACCATGCCTGCCCTTTCGCCGACGATGGAAGAGGGCAATCTGGCCAAGTGGCTGGTCAAGGAAGGCGATAAGGTTGCTCCCGGCGATGTGATTGCCGAGATCGAGACCGACAAGGCGACCATGGAAGTGGAAGCCGTGGACGAAGGCACCGTTGCAAAGCTCGTCGTTCCAGCCGGTACGGAAGCGGTCAAGGTCAATGCCCTGATCGCCATTCTGGCCGCTGAAGGCGAAGACGTAGCTGACGCCGCCAAGGGCGGCGATGCTGCGCCTGCAAAGGCAGAAGCCAAGGCAGAGGCTCCGAAGCAGGAAGCTGCCAAGGCCGAAGCGCCGAAGGAAGAGAAGGCGGAAGCTGCACCGGCAAAGGCTGACAAGCCCATCGCCGACCAGGGGCCAGCACCTTCGACTCCAGCGCCTGTCTCTAAATCCGGCGAGCGCATCTTTGCGTCTCCGCTGGCGCGCCGTCTGGCAAAGGATGCCGGCCTTGATCTCTCCGCCGTGTCTGGCTCCGGTCCGCATGGCCGTATCGTCAAGACCGACGTCGAAAAGGCGGCTGCCTCCGGCGGTGCAAAGGCTGCTCCTGCAGCTGCACAGTCCGCTGGTGCCGCCGCTCCGGCTCCTGCCAAGGGTGCATCCGACGAAAACATCCTCAAGCTGTTTGCGGAAGGTTCCTACGAGCTTCTGCCGCATGACGGCATGCGCAAGACCATTGCGTCGCGCCTGACGGAGTCCACGCAAACCGTTCCTTCCTATACGGTTTCGATGGAATGCGAACTCGATGCGATGCTCAAGCTGCGCGCCGAAATCAATGCATCGGCGCCGGTGAAGAAGACCGAAAAGGGCGAGGTTCCAGCCTTCAAGCTTTCCGTCAACGACTTCATCATCAAGGCAATGGCGCTTGCGCTGCGTGATGTTCCAATGGCGAATGCCTCCTGGACGTCCACGGCCCGTGTTCTGCACAAGCACGCCGATGTCGGTGTTGCCGTGTCGATCCCGGACGGTTTGATCACGCCCATCGTCCGCAACGCCGAGACAAAGACGCTTTCCGCCATCTCCAACGAGGTCAAGGATCTTGCCAAGCGTGCGCGTGACAAGAAGCTGAAGCCGGAAGAATATCAGGGAGGCACGACATCGGTGTCCAACCTCGGCATGTTCGGCGTTTCTTCCTTCACCTCCATCGTCAACCTGCCACAGGCATCCATCGTTTCCATCGGCGCTGGCGTCGAGAAGCCGGTTGTCCGTGGCGGCAAGATTGAAGTGGGCACGGTCATGACAGCGACCTTCGCCTTCGACCACCGCGTCATCGACGGTGCGCTGGGTGCAGAACTTGCGTCTGCCTTCAAGCGCTACATCGAAAACCCGATGGGCATGTTGGTCTAAAAACCGGGGAGCCGAAAGCCGGATGACGGTTTTCGGCTCGCTCCAATCGAGGAGTTGGACGTGACGAAAACCGTTCTCTGCTATGGCGACAGTCTGACATGGGGTTTCGACGCCGAAAATCTTGGGCGTCATGCCTTTGAAGATCGCTGGCCCAGCGTTTTGCAAAAGGCGCTCGGTGCTGACGTCAATGTCATTGCCGAAGGGCTGAACGGTAGAACCACGGCTTACGACGACCATCTTTCCGATAGCGACCGCAATGGTGCGCGCATTCTGCCAACATTGCTGCACAGTCACGGCCCTCTTGATCTCGTCATCATCATGCTGGGCACCAATGACCTGAAACGCGGCATCGGCAGCGGCAATGCCATTGGTGCGGTGAAGGGTGTCGAGCGGCTCATCAATCTGGTGCGCAGCCACGTCTGGTCGTTCGACTGCGAACAGCCGGAAATTCTGATCGTCTCCGCACCGCATATTTGCGAAACCGGCAATGAGATGTTTGCGGCCATGTTCGCAGGCGCCATCGAGCAATCGCAGATGATGGGTTCGCTTTACCGCGATCTGGCGGATGAAAAGGGTTGCGGCTTTTTCGACGCCGCTTCCGTTGCGGTAACGACGCCCGTCGACGGCGTCCATCTGGATGCCGAAAATACACGTGCGATTGGTCGTGGGCTGGAGCCCGTCGTTCGCATGATGCTTGGAATTTAGTGCGTCGGCACGGAAACCGGAAGCGGTTTCTGGACAGCACGACGCGTCACGACATTAAGACAAATCGACTGAAGCGGCGGCATGGTTTCGCCCTCAAGAAGACAAAGGCAGGAAACAGACATGGCTCAGTCTTATGACGTCATCATCATCGGTTCGGGTCCTGGCGGTTACGTCACTGCCATCCGCGCCGCCCAACTGGGCCTCAAGACGGCAATCGTGGAGCGCGAGCATCTGGGCGGTATCTGCCTGAACTGGGGCTGCATTCCCACCAAGGCGCTGCTGCGTTCTGCCGAAGTGCTTGATAATGCTCATCACGCCAAGAATTACGGCTTGAAGCTGGAAGGCACCATCACGCCTGACGTAAAGGAAGTCGTTGCCCGTTCGCGTGGCGTTTCCGCGCGCCTCAATGGCGGCGTCGCCTTCCTGATGAAGAAGAACAAGATCGACGTTATCTGGGGCGAGGCCAAGCTGACAAAGCCGAACGAAATCGTCGTCGGCAAGATTTCCAAACCAATCGTTCAGCCTCAAAACCCTGTTCCGAAGGGCGTTCTGGGCGAGGGCACCTATACGGCCAAGCACATCATCGTTGCGACCGGCGCACGTCCACGTGCACTGCCCGGCATCGAGCCGGATGGCAAGCTGATCTGGACCTATTTCGAAGCTATGAAGCCTGATTTCATGCCGAAATCCATCGTCGTCATGGGCTCTGGCGCCATCGGCATCGAGTTTGCCTCCTTCTACCGCTCCATGGGCGTGGATGTGACGGTCGTTGAACTCATGGCCAATGTCATGCCTGTCGAAGATGCCGAAATCTCGGCTTTCGCCCGCAAGCAGCTGGAAAAGCGCGGGCTGAAGATTATCACCGAAGCCAAGGTTTCCAAGGTCGAGAAGGGTTCGGACTCGATCACTGCCCATGTCGAGACCAAGGACGGAAAGGTTCAAAAGATTACCGCAGACCGCCTGATCTCGGCTGTCGGTGTACAGGGCAACATCGAAAATCTTGGTCTGGAAGCGCTGGGCGTCAAGACGGACCGCGGCTGCGTGGTCATTGACGGCTACGGCAAGACCAATGTTCCCGGCCTTTACGCCATTGGCGATGTCGCTGGCCCACCAATGCTGGCTCATAAGGCCGAGCATGAAGGCGTGATCTGCATCGAGAAGATTGCCGGTCTGCCGAATGTTCACCCCATGGACAAGCTGAAGATTCCCGGCTGCACCTACTGCAACCCGCAGGTCGCCTCGGTCGGCCTGACGGAAGCCAAGGCGAAGGAGCAGGGCCGTGAAATCCGCGTTGGCCGTTATTCCTTCGCTGCCAACGGCAAGGCGATTGCGCTCGGTGAAGATCAGGGCATGGTCAAGACCATCTTCGACAAGAAGACTGGCGAGCTGATCGGCGCGCATATGGTGGGTGCGGAAGTTACCGAACTCATTCAGGGATTCGTGGTTGCCATGAACCTTGAGACGACCGAAGAAGAGCTGATGCACACGATCTTCCCGCATCCGACGTTGTCTGAAATGATGAAGGAAAGCGTGCTGGACGCCTATGGCCGCGTGCTGAACGCATAACAGCCTGGCCGTACCCGGCATTGCCTTGCAAGGCCGGGTACACCATATGTCGTCCAATGTCGGTTGACGGAGTTTGAAGATGGAAAGTGTAGGCTGGATAGCGGCAATATTCATCGGTGGTCTGGCCGGTTGGCTCGCAGGCAAGCTCATGGATATGCGCTTTGGCATTTTCATGAATATCGTTTTGGGTATCGTCGGTTCGGTCGTGGCGGTTGCCGTGTTGCGGACGTTCGACGTGTTCGTTCAGGATAGCCGCCTTGGCTATTTCGTCACATCTTTCCTGGGCGCAAGCCTTCTGTTATTTCTGGCAAAGCTGGTAAGGCGTTAGACCGTATCGTTACGGTGGAAGCAGGTTTCTATGGTCACTATTCTCGACAGGACAGCACTGGACGAAAAGCGTATCCGTCACCCGGAGAAGGCGCATCGTCCAGACACGGAAGTCATGCGCAAGCCGGAATGGATTCGCGTGAAGGCGCCGACGTCCAAGGGCTACCATGAAACGCGCGAGCTGGTTCGTTCCCACAAGCTGGTCACGGTGTGCGAGGAAGCGGGCTGTCCAAATATCGGCGAGTGCTGGGAAAAGAAGCACGCCACCTTCATGATCATGGGCGAAATCTGCACCCGCGCCTGCGCCTTCTGCAACGTCTCGACCGGCAAGCCGAATGCGCTCGATATGCTGGAGCCTGAAAATGTCGCCAAGGCCGTCAAGCAGATGGGCCTGAGCCACGTTGTCATTACCTCCGTTGACCGCGACGACCTGGAAGACGGCGGTGCGGAGCATTTCGAGAAGGTGATCTGGGCTATTCGTGCCGCTTCACCCAACACCACGATTGAAATTCTGACGCCTGACTTCCTGAAGAAGCCCGGCGCACTGGAGCGTGTCGTTGCTGCAAAGCCTGACGTGTTCAACCACAATATGGAAACCGTTCCAGGCAACTATCTGACCGTTCGCCCCGGCGCGCGCTACTTCCATTCCGTGCGTCTGCTGCAGCGCGTGAAGGAACTGGACCCGACAATGTTCACCAAGTCGGGCATCATGGTTGGCCTCGGTGAAGAGCGCAACGAAGTGCTGCAGTTGATGGATGACCTGCGCACAGCAGATGTCGACTTCCTGACCATCGGCCAGTATCTGCAGCCGACGCGCAAGCACCACAAGGTCGAGAAATTCGTCACGCCTGAGGAATTCAAATCCTACGAGACGATTGCCTATACCAAGGGCTTTCTGATGGTTTCGTCCAGCCCGTTGACGCGTTCTTCGCACCATGCCGGCGATGACTTCGAACGGCTGCGTGCCAACCGCGAGAGAAAGCTTCTGGCTGCGGCTGAGTAAGGTTTTTTCCTCCGTCATGCCGGCCTTGAGCCAGTATGCAGTCGCGCCACGTCTGCGGCGCGACTAAGTCTTTTGACCTGACAGACGTCCGGTCACTGGACCCCGCATCAAGTGCGGGGTGACGTAGCCAAGGAAATCACCCATTTGCCTTGGGCGGCCGGTGCGCCCGCATACATAGCAACACACTCACCACAACAGACACAATCGCTGCACTCTCGATCAGCGTCGGTCCGCGCTGCTCCCAGATGAAGCCGTAGAGCAGGGCGAACAGCGTTTCGAACAGGATCATCTGCCCGACCATGGTCAACGGCAGCAGGCGGCTCATCCGGTTCCAGAGCGCATTGCCGAGGATGGATGCGGTGATGCCGAGGCCGATGGCGACGGAGGTGAATTGCAGCCAGTCCGCGCCGCTGTGAATATCTGTGCTGAAGCCGAAGGCGGGGATGGCGAGCAGCAGGGCGAGGCCACCGGTCACGACGCCGGTCATCAGGTTCCATTCGTCGGCGCTGACATCATGCAGCCGCGTCAGCCAGCGGGCATTGCCGACTGCAAAGGCTGTCCAGGAGGCGAGCGCCCCAAGCGCGCAGGCAAGGCCGACAATGCGCGTCAGATCGAACGCGCCTTGGCCCTGCGAGAGCGACTGCCAGGAAATGCCAAAAATGCCGATGGCTCCGAATAGAAGAGAGGGCCAAAGCCGTTTGAGCGAGACTGCGCCATGGTCGCGGCTGCCGATAATGGTAACCGCCACGGGCAGAAATCCGATGATGATGGAGGTGAAGGCGACGCCGCTCAGTTGCACCGCCGTCGAAATCAGGACGTAATAAACGATATTTCCGATGAGGCTGAGCCACCCCAGAGCGATCCATTCGGCTTTGCCAAAGCGCGATGCGACACGCCGGAACTTCGGGCCGATCAGGATGAGCGCGAAGAGGCCGTAAGTCAGGTACCGCGCGGTTGAGAGCTGCAAGGGCGTAAAACCGTCTGGGATCAGCTTTGGAGCCAGAAAAATCCCGCCCCAGAGCGCGCCCGCCAGCATTCCGTAAAATACGCCCAGTCCTGTCTTGTTCATGTCATGTCCATTCGTTGCCCGGCGTTATCTGCCATGGCGGGGATGGGCTGTCTTGACATAAACTACTGCGGTCGTTGCGAAAACGCGCGACGATAGGCGGCGGGCGTAATGCCCATGGCATTTTTCATGGCGCGGGTCAGCGCGGTCTGATCGGAAAAGCCTGACCTGTCTGCAATCTCTGCGATGGGCAAAGGCGAGTTTGAAAGAAGTCTGCAGATCTTTTCCATACGTAGATTGGCGAGCCAAAGATGCGGCGTTTCATCGAACTGGTCGCGGAAAACTGTCTGCAAGCGGCTAAGGCTGACGCCGACATGATCTGCCATGCGTTCGATGCTCCACGGCATGAAGGGATCGATTTCGATCATCGCCCTCAGCGAACAAAGCCGCGTGAGCGTGTCGGTTTTGCCGTCCGCCAGGCTTTCGATAAGGATTGGCGCCCAAACATTGCCGGATGTCTCGTACTGCTCACCTTTTTGAAGGACATCAGCCATATGCCGTGAAAGCATGGCAGTACGCTGTCCGATCTCGAAAAAAGGGCTCGAAGAGAATTTGTCCAGAAGCTGTGCTGAGATGGTCCGTTCATCGATATCGAGAATGAGCGAACGGTTGAAGCCGCTCGAACTCAGCTCATGTGATGTCTGCCTGTAAATGAGAGTGCCAATAGAGCGCGAAAGGACGCTCTGGCGGCCGCCGACGTCTATTTCAAATGTCCCGGCAACGGGCAGGACGATCTGCACAAAGGGGTGGCTTTCATCCGGCGGATTGCCGCGATAGGAGCGCAGGTGGACGGACGCATCGTGCATTCGTTATTCCTCCCAGGCCCGAATGAAAGATGGCCGCGATGCGGCCACGCTTTCCTTAATGATTTCATGCCGTCGCCAAAAGCGCCAGCCGGAATCTCAGGCTTCTGCTTCCTGCTTTACCGTCGACTCGCCGCGCTTGCGTTTGCGCAAAACTGGCTTGTTCTCACGCGCCTCGCACTTTGCTACGTCTATGAGGTATGCCAATACCGGCATACTGTTCATGGATGCGAGCTGCTTTGCGGATTCGAGAAGGTTGATGATATTGGAAAAGTCGTCCATCTTGTCACTCTGCATGGCGCTGTGGCCTGGTTGTTCGGTTGCATCGCGCGGCTGCAATCAATCTTGCGTCTAGATAGCAACCGCCCCAATAAGGTTGCAATAGTCAATTTCTAGAAACTGCTATGCAACGGAGGCGGGATGCTGGAAATCGACACCATCGAAGAAGCTGCGGGCCGTGTTGCAAGCGCATCGCGCATCATGGTTGTCGGCTCGTCCGGCGCGGGGAAATCGACACTTTCGCGTTACATCGCAGCACACCGAGATCTCGACTACGTCTCAATCGACCGTGATGTGCGCTGGATTTCAGGCTGGGCGCAAAGAGGCAGGGATGAACAGCACCGCATTCTCCAAGATATTGTGTCTCGCGATCGCTGGGTGCTGGATGGATCCAATCCATCTACCTTCGAGATGCGGCTTCCACGCACGCAGCTGGTCATCTGGATGCGTCTTCCGCGCATTTCCTGCATGATGGGTGTCGCAAAGCGGGTTGCCAGACATTACGGAACGGTGCGACCCGAAATGGCCGATGGCTGCAGGGAAAAACTTCCCGATATGGAGTTCCTTGACTACATCTGGCATTTCGAGAAGCGCCACGCCCCTGTCTTCATCCGCAATTTTGATCGTTACGGCCCCGAAGTGCCGATATTTCAGGTGAAATCCAGAGCTCAGGCCCGTGCGCTTCTTGATCTTATTGGCGCAGCACATTAACTGCGCGTCATGCCGCAATTTGAAACCCGCCGTCCCGTCAGACATTCTCCAGAACAGATGTTCAATCTCGTTGCCGATGTGGAGAAGTATCCCGAATTTTTGCCGCTCTGCGAAGGGCTGAGTATCCGTTCCCGCAAGGAGCGTGACACCAAGACGCTTCTGGTGGCAGACATGACCGTTGGCTACAAGGCTTTCCGCGAGACCTTTACCACGCAGGTTCTGCTGAAGCCGGAAGAGCACGCCATAGACGTCAAATATCTCGATGGGCCGTTCAAATATCTCGATAATCGCTGGCGCTTCGAGCCGACCGACAACGGCGGATGCTCGGTCTATTTCTTCATCGACTACGAATTCAAGAGCCGCATTCTCGGTGCGGTCATGGGCTCGATGTTCGATCGCGCATTCCGCATGTTTGCCGAAGCCTTCGAGGCGCGGGCTGACAAGATTTACACGGCCTGAGACAGTTCCAGCAGCATTTCCAGCGCCGTTCTGACAGTGGCAAGCCTGACATTATCACGACCGATATCGCCATAGAGCATCTGACGATGGATGATGCGACCGGAGCGCCGTTGTGCCGCAAGGTGCACGAGGCCGACCGGCTTTTCAGACGTGCCGCCGCCTGGCCCCGCGATGCCCGTGACGGCCACGGAAAACTCTGCCTTCGAGCGAAATAGCGCCCCATTTGCCATCTGTAACGCCGTCTGCCGTGACACCGCGCCATAAGCTTCAAGCGTCGCCGCCGTGACGCCGAGCATCTCCATCTTCGCGTCATTCGTATAGGTCACGAAACCTCGGTCGACCACGGCGGAGGAGCCGGAGACGTCGGTGAGTGCTCCTGCGATCAAGCCACCGGTGCAGCTTTCCGCCGTCGAGAGCATGTGCCCCCTCTGCGTGAAGTCCGTGACGATCTTTTGCGCAAGAAGGGCAGTCTCTGCGGGAAAGAGGCTCACAGCGGTCTCTTTCGATAGACGACTGTTGCCGTTGCGATGGCGGCGATGCCTTCGCGACGCCCGACGAAGCCAATCGTTTCGTTTGTCGTTGCCTTAACCGAGCAACGGTCAAGCGTGATATCGAGGATGGCTGCAAGATTTTCGCGCATGGCCTGCCGATGCGGGCCCACACGTGGGGCTTCAGCTATCAGCGAGACATCGGCATTCATGATCGTACCGCCATTGTCGCGCACGAGTTTGGCTGCGTGCTCCAGGAAGATGCGCGATGCTGCACCCTTCCATTGCGGGTCGGATGGCGGGAAATGATCACCGATGTCGCCCGCTCCGCAGGTGGCCAGAAGCGCATCCGTCAAGGCATGAAGCGCCACATCCGCGTCCGAATGGCCCATGAGCTTCTGGTCATGGGGAATGAAGATGCCGCACAGCGTTACGCCGTCGCCTTCACCCAGCTGGTGCACGTCATAACCATTGCCGGTGCGAACGTCCGGCAATGCGGAGGATAGTTTTTCGTCAGCCATGGCAATATCTCTCTTCAAGGTCAGCTTCACATTGTCGGCCATGCCTTCCACAAGCTTTACGGCCAAGCCTGCCCACTCTGCAATCGAAGCATCGTCGGTGAAATCACTGCGGCCCGTGGAGGCGGCCTGACGATGGGCCTTCAGAATGGACGGGTAGTGGAAGGATTGTGGCGTCTGTGCCGCATAGAGGTCACTGCGCGATACCGTTTCTGTTACGAAGCCCTGCACGCCGCGTTTCAACGTATCGGCCACCGGCATCACCGGCAGAACAGCATTCTCACCCTCGCGCAGGCAATGGGCAATGCGGTCAAGCAGGCTTGAGTCGAAGAACGGGCGTACGGCATCATGGATCATGACATGGGTGACACCCTGGTCTTCCAGATCCTCAAGGCCGGTAAGAACCGAAATCTGGCGCGTTGCGCCACCCTCGACCACCCGAATGCGGTCCTTTGCGCCCAGGCGCTCGATGATAGGCTGGAACAGCGCCTTGTCATCCGCGTGGATGACGACCGTGATCGGGCCTGCATGTGGCCAATCGAGAAAGCGGGCAAGCGTGTGTTCAATGACGGCTCTGCCGCCAATCGACCGGTATTGTTTTGGCCCCTCTTCGGGTGCGCCAGCGCGTTCACCACGCCCGGCGGCAACAATGACAATACCGATCTTCATAGCCACTTCCTGCATTGGACCCATGCTATCTATGCATTTCTTCAAAGGTTTACAGCTTTGCTCTAGCGCTTTAAAAAACGAATAGCCAGCGTGAATGCGCTATTCCAAAGGCTCCCCACCGCTTTGATGCAGCCCTTTTTCACGCTCTGGACGCCGTAAAACGCAGTTGCGAAAAACACGGAAATTCTGTGCGAAAGTGCTTGGCAACGACGCAAACGCTGTCTAAAAATAATGCAATATTCAAAAATGCATGAAAGATCACCATTTGACTTTGCCCGCGCTCTCAGATCCCTTCGATATTGGTTCCGTTACCATTCGTAACCGGTCTGTGCTTGCGCCTATGTCCGGGGTGACGGATCTGCCGTTTCGCTGGCTGGCATGGCGGTTTGGGGCAGGGCTGGTGGTAACCGAAATGGTTGCCAGCCGCGAGCTGGTTGCCAACCGTGGTGAGTCCTGGGCGCGGCTGAAGAACGCGGGCATGGTTCCGCATATGGTCCAGCTTGCCGGGCGAGAAGCCTACTGGATGGCGGAAGCTGCCAAGATTTCGGCGGATAATGGTGCAGGCATCATCGATATCAATATGGGTTGTCCGGCAAAGAAGGTAACAGGCGGATATTCCGGATCGGCGCTGATGCGCGAGCCGGATCACGCGCTCAGCCTCATCGAGGCGACGGTAAAGGCCGTGGATGTGCCGGTGACGCTGAAAATGCGGCTTGGTTGGGATAGCGATTCCATCAACGCTCCGGAAATTGCAGCGCGCGCGCAGGCGGCTGGCGTAAAGCTCATTACCATTCACGGACGCACGCGGATGCAGTTTTACGAAGGGCGTGCGGACTGGGACGCCATCAAGGCCGTTCGTGACGTCATTTCCGTTCCGCTGATCGCCAATGGCGATGTCGAGACATCGACGGATGCATCGGAAATATTGCGCCGCTCCGGCGCGGATGCCGTGATGGTGGGGCGAGGGGCGCAGGGGCAGCCCTGGTTGCCCGCCGTACTTGCCGGTCACGCGCCACCTGCTCCCGGAGAGATCGCTGACATCGCGGTGGAACACTATGAAATGATGCTGGAGTTTTACGGCATCGAAGCCGGGCTTCGTCACGCGCGCAAACATCTAGGCTGGTACCTGGATCGCTTTGCGCCGGACATGAAGACAGATGACAAGGTTGCTATCATGACATCGAAAAACACGGGGCAGGTTGTCGCGTTGCTGCGAAGCGCCCTGCAGCAGGGCGCGGAACGTCAGTCCGCGAGGAAGGCCGCATGAGCGCCGAACCCACAGCGCCCGGCGGCAACGCGCTTGCGATGGCCGTTCTCAATGCGGTCCAGAACCCCGTCATCCTCGTAGATGGCGAAGGTTTCGTGGCCTTTGCCAACTGGGAAGCGGAGGCGTTTTTCGGTGCGAGCGCGACGCATCTGGCCCGCTACCGTATCTCCACCTTCATTCCCTTCGGCAGTCCTTTGCTGGCGCTGATCGATCAGGTACGGGAGCGTCGCGCGCCCGTCAACGAATACCGGGTCGATCTTTCATCGCCACGTCTGGGGCAGGACAAGCTGGTGGATCTCTATGTCGCGCCTGTCGTCAGCGAGCCGGGTTCGGTCGTGGTGGTGTTTCAGGAACGCTCCATGGCAGACAAGATCGACCGGCAGCTGACGCATCGCGCGGCAGCCCGTTCGGTGACGGGCCTTGCCTCCATGCTGGCGCATGAGATCAAGAACCCGCTCTCCGGCATACGCGGTGCGGCCCAGTTGCTGGAAACCTCGGTGCCGGACGAAGACCGTGCACTGACCCGGCTGATCTGCGACGAGACAGACCGCATCGTCTCTCTGGTCGACCGCATGGAGATATTCTCCGACGAGCGACCGGTCGACCGAATGCCCATCAACATCCACTCTGTTCTTGATCACGTGAAAGCCGTGGCGAAGGCTGGCTTTGCCCGCAACATCAAGATCAGCGAGAATTACGATCCGTCCCTGCCGCCGGTCTATGCCAACAGGGACCAGCTGGTGCAGGTCTTCCTCAACCTCGTGAAGAATGCTGCCGAAGCCGTGGGCAATCAGCCAGACGGCGAAGTCATGCTGACGACGGCCTACCGTCCGGGGATAAGGCTTTCCGTGGCGGGAACGCGGGAGCGCATTTCGCTGCCGCTTGAATTCTGCGTTCACGATAATGGCCCAGGTGTGCCTGCGGACCTTCTGCCACATCTGTTCGATCCGTTCATTACAACAAAGACCAACGGCTCCGGCCTTGGCCTGGCACTTGTCGCCAAACTCATCGGTGCCCATGGCGGCATCGTGGAATGCGATAGCCAGAACCACCGCACGACCTTCCGCGTATTGATGCCCGTCTCGACCGAGGTCGTGGCAGACGACAGCATTTTGCCGAACCCGACAGGACCAAATCGATGACAGCAACGATTCTTGTGGCCGATGATGATGCGGCAATCCGCACCGTCCTCAATCAGGCGCTCAGCCGTGCCGGGTACGACGTGCGCATCACCTCCAACGCCGCAACGCTGTGGCGCTGGGTGTCTGCCGGTGAGGGCGATCTGGTTGTTACCGATGTCGTCATGCCGGACGAAAACGCGTTCGATCTTCTGCCGCGCATCAAGAAAGCGCGCCCCGATCTGCCCGTTCTTGTCATGAGCGCGCAAAACACCTTCATGACGGCCATCAAGGCCTCGGAAAAGGGTGCCTATGACTATCTGCCAAAGCCCTTCGACCTGACCGAGCTCATCGCCATCATTGGTCGAGCCCTGTCCGAGCCGAAGCGTAAACCGGCCAAGCTTGACGATGACATGCAGGACGGAATGCCGCTGGTGGGCCGTTCCGCCGCCATGCAGGAAATCTACCGCGTGCTGGCCCGCCTGATGCAGACGGACCTGACGCTGATGATTACCGGCGAGTCCGGCACCGGCAAGGAACTGGTAGCACGCGCGCTGCATGATTACGGCAAGCGTCGCAACGGTCCCTTCGTGGCGATCAACATGGCCGCTATCCCGCGTGACCTGATCGAGTCGGAACTTTTCGGCCATGAGAAAGGCGCGTTTACAGGCGCACAGAATCGTTCAACGGGCCGCTTCGAGCAGGCTGAGGGCGGAACGCTGTTTCTCGATGAAATCGGCGACATGCCCATGGATGCGCAGACGCGGCTCTTACGCGTTCTGCAGCAGGGCGAATATACGACTGTTGGCGGTCGCACGCCCATTCGCACCGATGTCCGCATCGTCGCCGCGACCAACAAGGACCTGAAAACATCCATCAATCAGGGTCTCTTCCGTGAAGATCTCTATTACCGCCTCAATGTGGTGCCGCTTCGTCTGCCGCCCTTGCGGGATCGTGCGGAAGACATTCCGGACCTCGTTCGCCATTTCATCCAGACTGGCGAGAAGGAGGGGCTGGAGGGCAAGCGTTTCGAGACCGAAGCCCTGGAGCTGATGAAAGCCTATGCCTGGCCGGGCAACGTGCGCGAGCTGGAAAACCTCATCCGTCGTCTGATGGCGCTTTATCCACAGGAAGTCATCACCCGCGAAATCATCGAGCAGGAGTTGCAATCTGATGTGCCTGACAGTCCTATTGACCGCACCGCCGTGCGCAATGGATCGATGACCATATCCCAGGCTGTCGAAGAAAATATGCGGGATTATTTCTCCGGTTTCGGGGAGAGCCTGCCGCCCCCGGGCCTCTATGATCGCGTCTTGCGCGAAATGGAGTATCCGCTCATTCTCGCTGCATTGACGGCTACACGCGGGAACCAGATCAAGGCAGCCGACCTCCTTGGCCTGAACCGCAACACGCTTCGCAAGAAGATCCGGGAGCTGGGCGTATCTGTGTATCGCAGTTCAAGAACTGCCTGAGCGTGTTGACAAGTTATAGGTGTCGTTGCATTTTCGCCACAAAGTGTTGCTTGAAAATCACGGGAGCGTAGATTCGTCAGGGTGCGGATCGCGTTCTCTCTCTTCAAGAAAATGATGCGGCACAGAGTGGCATGGGAAAATGATCGATGCGCAAACCTGTCACCGATAGGGCTTCGGACCGTGCGGCGGCCGATATAGTCATTGCTGACCGACGCATGTCGTTTGCTTTCCCGGGGCTCGTGCTTGCCGGTGTTGCGCTGGTTTGCGCCATGCTCACGCTTTTCGTGCTGCTTGGCCTGACCCCGATTGCGCCGACGACAAACGTCGTCATCGCCTCCGTTGTCATCAACTCTCTCTTCGTCATCGGCCTGATGTATCTGATCGGGCGTGAGATCAGCCGGTTGATGAAGGCAAGACGCCGGGGCAGGGCGGCGGCCAGACTGCACGTTCGCATCGTTGCTCTGTTCTCCATCGTCGCCATCACGCCAGCCGTTCTGGTGGCTATCTTTGCGAGTATCACGCTGAATGTGGGGCTGGATCGCTGGTTTGCGCTTCGCACACAGGCAATCGTGGATTCCTCCAGCAACATTGCGCAAGCCTATATGCTTGAGAATGCGGGCTATCTGCAGGGCCAGACGCTGTCCATGGCAACCGACCTCGACCGCAACCGGGCGCTTTTCTATCTGGATCGAACCGGCTTCGTTGAGTTGATGACCCGGCAGGCTAAAGGGCGTGGGCTTCTGGGTGCGTTTCTTGTGCAGGAAGATGGCGATGCCGTGGTCCAGGCCGACATAAAGACCGAGCGGCCGCTTCCCGCTATCCCGCAGGATGCATTGGAAAAGGCGGGCGCAGGCCAGCCAACCCTTATTCCTCCCGGTGTGACCAATCTCGTGGGGGCCATCATCAAACTTGAGGGCATTGGCGGCACGTTTCTGTATACCGTGCGCGCTGTTGACCCCAAGGTCATGTCTGCCATGCGGCTGATGGAAGAAAACCGCGCCGAATATAACGCCATGGAGGCCGGGCGCGCGCCGCTGCAGATCGCCTTCGCCATTCTCTACCTTGGCTTTGCACTGATCGTGCTTTTGGCCGCAATCTGGACGGCGATTGCCGTGGCCGACCGCATCGTGCGCCCCATCCGGCTGCTGATCAGCGCCGCAGACAGTGTTGCCATGGGCAACATGCACGTGCTGGTTCCCGTGCGCGCCGTGGACGGCGACGTTGGTCGTCTGGCCCGGACATTCAACAAGATGATCTCCGAAATCCGCAGTCAGCAGGACGAAATCATCGAGGCAAAGGATGACATCGACAACCGCCGCCGCTTCATCGAAGCGGTGCTGTCGGGCGTCACGGCTGCCGTCATCGGCGTTGACGAGCATCGAAACATCACCATCGCCAACCCGTCTGCCGAGGAGTTCCTGGCCGTGTCTTCAGAGAGGCTGGTAGGGTCTCCGCTGGTGGAGGTCGCGCCGGAAATCGAACATGTCGTGACCGAGGCGGCTGCGTCTGCGCGCATGGATTTCCGCCACCAGATCAACATCATCAGACGCGGCAAGGAGCGTACGCTCAATGTGCAGGTAACGCGCGAAGATGCGCGTGATGGCCATGAGTCCTACGTCATCACGCTTGACGATATCACCGACCTCGTGATCGCTCAGCGCTCGACTGCATGGTCTGAGGTTGCGCGACGCATCGCGCATGAAATCAAGAACCCGCTAACGCCCATCCAGCTGTCCGCAGAGCGCATCAAGCGGCGCTTCGGCAAGCAGATCACTGACGAAGCGGATCGTACCGTCTTTGATCAATGCACGGATACCATCGTTCGGCAGGTCGGTGATATCGGACGTATGGTCGATGAGTTCTCGGCTTTCGCACGAATGCCGAAGCCGACGAAGGAAATGTCCGATCTGCGCGTCATTCTCAAGGACGCCACATTCCTGCGGGAAATGGGTGCGGCGCATGTCAGCTTCAGCACCGAGCTTGGGGATGAGCCGCTGGAAGGGATGTTCGATGCGCGTATGCTGGGGCAAGCCTTCGGCAACCTCATCAAGAATGCGACCGAGGCCATCGATTCCGTCGAAACGGGCGACGACCCGCGCGCGGGCAAGATCCTTGTGAAGGCGTTCTTTGACGAAGAGAACAACCGCTTCGTGGCCGAGGTGATCGATAATGGTCGCGGTCTGCCCGTCGAGAACCGTCACCGCATTCTGGAACCCTACATGACGATGCGGGAAAAGGGCACGGGTCTCGGTCTCGCCATCGTCAAGAAGATTATTGAAGAACACGGCGGTCATCTGGAGCTGCATGATGCACCCGCCGATTTCGATCATGGCCACGGCGCCATGATCAGAGTGCTGTTGCCGCGCATTGAAGTGGCGAGCAGCGAACTAGACAAGGAAGTTGCATATGGCGTCTGATATTCTGGTCGTGGATGACGAAGCGGATATTCGCGAGATCGTCGCAGGCATCTTGTCCGACGAGGGCCATGAGACACGCATGGCGTTCGATAGCGACAGTGCGCTTGCGGCCATTTCGGAGCGCGTTCCGCGCCTGATATTTCTCGACATCTGGATGCAGGGCAGCAAGCTGGACGGTCTGGCTCTGCTCGACGAGATAAAGAGCCGTCACCCTGAGCTGCCTGTGGTGATGATTTCCGGTCACGGCAATATCGAAACTGCGGTCAATGCCATCAAAAGAGGCGCTTTCGACTTCATCGAAAAGCCATTCAAGGCTGACCGCCTCATTCTGATTGCAGAGCGTGCACTCGAAAATTCCAAGCTGAAACGCGAGGTTTCCGAGTTGAAGAAACGCACCGGCGATGCCGTTGAGCTGATCGGTGCATCGCTGGCTGTGTCTCAGCTGCGCCAGACCATCGACCGCGTTTCGCCCACCAACAGCCGCATCATGATTTTGGGTCCATCCGGTTCCGGCAAGGAACTTGTGGCGCGGATGATCCACAAGAAGTCATCGCGGGCGACGGGACCATTCGTTGCACTCAACGCCGCAACCATCACGCCTGATCGCATGGAGATTGCCCTTTTCGGCACTGAGGGCCTGCCGGGACAGCCGCGCAAGGTTGGCGCACTCGAGGAGGCGCATCGGGGTGTTCTTTACCTCGATGAGGTCGGCGAGATGCCGCGCGAGACGCAGAACAAGATCCTGCGCGTGCTCGTTGACCAGCAATTCGAGCGTGTTGGCGGCGGCAAGCGCGTGAAGGTCGATGTGCGCATCATCTCATCGACGGCGCATAATCTTGAAGGGCTGATCGCTGACGGCCTGTTTCGCGAGGATCTGTATCACCGGCTGGCCGTCGTTCCAGTCAAGGTGCCGGCCCTGTCCGAGCGCCGTGAGGACATTCCCTTTCTCGTGGATATGTTCATGCGGCAGATCTCGGAGCAGGCGGGCATCCGTCCGCGCAAGATTGGCGATGATGCCATGGCCGTGCTGCAGACCCATGACTGGCCGGGCAACATCAGACAACTGCGCAACAATATCGAGCGCCTGATGATTCTGGCACGTCCGGAAGGCGGCGATGCGCCGATTTCCGCCGATATGTTGCCCGCCGATATCGGCGACATGTTGCCCAAGATTGCCGCGCAGGGCGACCAGCACATCATGACGCTTCCTCTGCGCGAAGCCCGGGAAATGTTCGAGCGGGATTATCTCGTTGCGCAGATCAACCGGTTTGGCGGCAATATTTCGCGAACGGCGGAATTTGTCGGCATGGAACGCTCGGCCCTGCATCGCAAATTGAAATCGCTCGGCGTATAACGATCCGCAGTTGCGATTCACGGTCTAGAGAGAGCGTATGAAAGTCATCATTTGCGGCGCAGGCCAGGTGGGTTACGGCATTGCGGAGCAATTGTCGCGCGAAGACAATGACGTGTCGGTCATCGATACTTCGGCTGCGTTGATTTCGGCGATCACCGAAACGCTCGATGTGCGCGGCTATGTCGGCCATGGCGCGCATCCCGACATGCTGGCCAAGGCCGGGGCCGATCAGGCCGACATGATCATCGCCGTCACGCTCTATGACGAGATCAACATCGTTGCCTGCGAGGTGGCTCACGCTTTGTTCAGTGTGCCGACGAAGGTCGCGCGTATCAGGGACCAGAGTTACCTGGCGCCTGAATATGGCGACCTGTTCAGCCGTGAAAACATGTCCATCGACGTGACGATTTCGCCAGAAATCGAGGTCGGCAAGATGGTCTTGCGGCGCATCGCGTTTCCCGGCGCGACGGATGTCGTTCGTTTTGCCGATGACAACGTCTATATGCTGGCAATCGAATGCATGGAGGATTGCCCGGTCGTCAACACGCCGCTGCAGCAGCTCAGCCATCTGTTTCCGGACCTGGTGGCGACAGTCGTCGGCGTCTATCGCAACGGCCATCTGAAGGCGATCGACTCATCGGAACAGTTGCGGACTGGCGATCTCGCCTATGTCATCTGCCAGCAGCAACATGCGCGCAGAACGCTTGGCCTTTTCGGTCATGAGGAAAAGGAAGCGAGCCGCATCGTTATCGCCGGCGGTGGCAACATCGGACAATATGTCGCCCGTTCCATTGAAAGCCTCCAGCCAAAGACGCGCGTCAAGATCATTGAGTCGGACCGCGAGCGAGCAATCGCCGCATCCGAGAAACTGAACACGACCATCGTGCTGAACGGCTCAGTGCTCGACCAGAAAATCCTTCATCAGGCCGATATTCAGGATGCCGATCTGATCGTCACGTTGACGAACAATGATCAGACCAACATTCTGGGTGCCGTCATGGCAAAGCAGATGGGCTGCAAATCCAACTTGGCGCTGCTCAACGGACCATCGTTTCATGATGTGGCAAAATCGCTTTCGCTCGATGCCTATATCAATCCCCGGGCGGTGACGATCTCGCGCGTGCTACAACACGTCAGAAAAGGGCGCATCCGTTCCGTCTATGCGGTGCAGAGGGGCAATGGCGAGATCATAGAGGCGGAAGCCTTGGAAACGTCACCACTGGTGGGCCAGGCCCTGCGTGATCTGGATCTGCCAGAGGGAATCCGCATCGGCGTCATCTACCGCGACAAGAAAGTCATTCGTCCAGACGGAAACACGAAAATCAAGGCGAAAGACCGTGTCATCCTTTTTGCCTCGGCCCATGTCGTGCGGGAAGTGGAACAGCTATTCCGTGTATCTATTCAATATTTCTAATACATTGGGTTTGAAAGGGAAAAAGCCTATCCCACTAAATCCGGGTAAGTTTTTCGACATTGCGGAACAGATCGTGATTTGATACCAGAGTTTCAGATCGGCTGACGGGGGGCAAGGTTCAACCGGTCCTATTATTGATTGTTTATTTCCCGGTCTCCCATCCGGGCAAAAAAGAAAGAATCGGCGCCATGGCGGAACGTTCTCAAAACCTGCAAGATCTTTTTCTCAACACTGTACGCAAGCAGAAGATTTCGTTGACTATTTTCCTGATCAACGGCGTCAAGCTCACCGGTGTTGTTACATCTTTCGACAACTTCTGTGTTCTGCTGCGCCGGGACGGGCACTCGCAGCTTGTTTACAAGCACGCGATTTCCACGATCATGCCGGGCCAGCCAATGCAGATGTTCGAATCGGAAGAGGGCGCGGCGTAACAGCGCGTTCAACCACAGGTCGTTCAGCACAGTATTGAACTTGCGAGCAACGGAACCTTAGCGAGGGTCCGTTGTTTTGCGTAATAGGCTTTCATCGTAGCGGCATCCGTTCGGCCTATTGATTTCTCAAATATCGGAAAGGTGCGGGCACATTTCTACGCGCGACACATCGAATGAATCCATTATTCCTGAGCTCGAAAAGCGCCGGGACGATATGCGCGCGGTGGTCATCATCCCGGTTTTGAAACAGGGTCGTAACCCGAAAGATGCCTCCGCCACCACGCCGCCGCGCTCCATGGAGGCAAAGCTCGAGGAAGCCAAGGGTCTGGCGCTTGCCATTGACTTGCATATTTCCGAAGGCTTGATCGTGCCTGTCAATCAGCCGCGGCCAGCAACGCTTTTCGGTACGGGCAAGATCGAGGAAATCGGCCATCTTCTTGAAGAGACCAATTCCGGCCTTGTCATCATCGATCACCCTTTGACCCCGGTCCAGCAGCGCAATCTCGAAAAGCAGTGGAACTCCAAGGTTATCGACCGCACCGGTCTCATCCTTGAAATCTTCGGTCGCCGTGCTTCCACCAAGGAAGGTACGCTGCAGGTGGACCTCGCCCACCTCAATTACCAGAAGGGCCGCCTCGTCAGAAGCTGGACCCACCTTGAACGTCAGCGCGGTGGCGCGGGCTTCATGGGCGGTCCCGGTGAAACCCAGATCGAGGCCGACCGTCGGCTGTTGCAGGAGCGTATCGTTCGGCTTGAACGAGAGCTGGAACAGGTCGTGCGGACACGCCAGCTTCACCGTGCCAAGCGCCGCAAGGTTCCGCACCCCATCGTGGCACTGGTGGGCTATACGAACGCTGGCAAATCCACCCTGTTCAACCGCATCACCGGTGCGGGTGTATTGGCAGAAGACATGCTGTTTGCCACGCTGGACCCGACCTTGCGGCGCATGAAGCTGCCGCATGGCCGCACGGTCATCCTGTCGGATACGGTGGGCTTCATTTCTGATTTGCCGACCCATCTTGTTGCCGCGTTCCGTGCCACGCTTGAAGAGGTGCTGGAAGCCGATCTCATTCTCCATGTCCGCGATATGGCCGACCCTGACAACGGCGCACAGTCTGCCGATGTCATGCGGATCCTCAGCGATCTCGGCATTAACGAGAAAGTGGCAGATGAGCGCATCGTCGAAGTGTGGAACAAGGTCGACAGGCTGGATGCGGAAACCCATGACGCCATCATGCACAAGGCAGAGGGCCGCGCCAACGTGCGCGCCGTCTCCGCCATCACGGGCGAGGGCGTCGATGCGTTGATGGAAGAGATTTCACGCAGGCTTTCAGGTGTGCTGACGGAAACGACGGTGGTCCTGACTGCCGATCAGCTGCAATTCCTGCCATGGGTTTACAACAACGCCGTTGTCGACGCCCGCGAAGACAATGAGGATGGGTCCGTTACGCTTGATGTGCGGCTTTCCGAAGCGCAGACGCTTGAGCTCGAGCAGCGACTTGGCAAGAATCAGAAGCCTGTTGTCGAGGACTGGGAACGGTAGCGCCCTTGAGGGCCGTTGGCTTGATATGCACGGTTATGGACCCGCGCTGTAGGTGAGGCCACTCCTCGGATCATTTTATTGCATATCAGTTATGCGGTAGATGCAATCAATTGTCCCTTTCTTGTTAGGGTTCCGTAATCGTCGGCGTGTGATAATGTGATCGAATTCTCATGAGCCGACGTACATGCTGCACCCCCTTGATTTGCCGACAGTTTTGCTCCTGCACAAGCTTTCCTTCTTCGTGGCTGCGCTGTGCTTTCTCTATGTTCGGTCTCAATCGCGAGAAAGCGTCGGCCTGGGTTTTCTGGCCATCGGCTTCTTTCTCGTCGCGATGTCATCGACCTTGGTCAGCGTTGGCAAGGCATTCCAGGGACTTGAATATGTGTTAGCGCTTGCCGGCAATTTCGCCGGGCTTGTGGGCTATTCGCTTTTCTGGATCGGCATGTGCAGGATCAGCACACAGGCCCGCAAACGCAGGGAGTGGCTGGTGCTGTTGCTACCGGTCTCGGTGTGTGCAGGATTGTTCTTCTCGGGTCTCTACGTATCCATGCAGGTGAGAACCTGCGTCTTCCAGATCACCGCTGCATCCCTGCTTTTTGCCGCTGCCTACACGGTTTATACCGACAGGCTGATCGAGCCGCTTCCCGTCAGAAAGGCATTGGCAGGCACGATTGCGTTTGCTGCATTTTTGAGTGCGCTCGTGTTCGTGGGTATCCTCTTTCCGGATATCACCTTCGTTTCCGCCAGAAACGCATTCTTCGTTTCCATCGTCTGCCATTTCGCGATCGCCGTGTTTGTTCTGGCGCTGGTAAAGGAGCGGGCGGAGGAGGGGCTGAGGCGGCTGGCCGATCTCGATGTTCTGACCGGTGTACCCAACCGGCGCTCCTTCTCTCTGCGCCTTCCGGAGCAGATGCGGCAGGGCGATGCGATCGTGATGATCGACATCGATCATTTCAAACGCATCAATGACGGCTTTGGTCATCTGGCTGGCGATGAGGTGCTTGTGCGTGTTGCAAGGGAATTATCGCAGCGGATACGGCCAAATGACAGTTTTGCGCGGTTTGGCGGCGAAGAATTCATCCTCTTCATGCCCGCAACGGGGCTGGAAGACGCGGTGTCACTGGCTGACAGGGCTCGACAGTCCGTAAGCGCCATACGACACCCCATAGAAGACCAGAAGGTCGTGGCCACCTTGAGCATGGGACTGGCGGTTTGCGAAGAAAAACACTGCACGCCACATGCTTTGATGAAGCTGGCGGATATGGCGCTATATGCTTCCAAGGCCTCCGGGCGAGACAGGCTGACCGTATACCGGCCCGAAGATTTTTCGGCAGATTCCTCGGCAACAACCAGGGTTCGCCACGCAGGTTAAGGCGAAGTCAGCCTCAATCGCCGAGCTGCCGTTCAATGGCCTTTGCCGCCTGCCAAAGCTCTTCCATTCTCTCAAGCGTCGCGCCTTCTAGCGTTTCGTTTGATTGCGCGAGCGATGTTTCGATGTGACGAAAGCGACGGCGGAATTTCGTGTTGGTTCCGCGAAGGGCATTTTCCGGGTCAGCCTTCACGTGGCGGCCGATATTGACGAGTGCGAAGATCAGGTCACCCAACTCGTCTTTCACCTTTGCAGGGTTACCGCCCGCCATGGCCTCGCGCAATTCCCTGATTTCCTCCTCGATCTTGTCGAGGATCGGTTCGGGTTCGGACCAATCGAAGCCGACACGCGCCGCCTGTTCCTGCAGTTTCAACGCTTCCGTCAGCGCCGGTTGCGTGCGGTGCACCGAGCCCAGGAACCCGGCCTTGAAATCCTCGCTGATGCCGCTTGCGGCACGCCGCATTGCACGGTCGCGCTTTTCCTGAGCCTTGATCTCATCCCATTGCACCTTCACGGTTTCGGGCGTGTCGGCATCAGAAGCGGCAAAGACATGCGGGTGGCGACGGATCATCTTCGCGGTCACGGCATGAACGACGTCTCCGAACGAAAATTTTCCCTCTTCCTCGGCGATACGCGAATGAAACACGACCTGCAGCAACAGGTCGCCAAGTTCCTCGCATAGATCATCCATATCCTTACGCTCTATCGCATCGGCCACCTCGTAGGCTTCCTCGATGGTGTAGGGCTTGATGGTTTCGAACGTCTGGACGATGTCCCACGGGCAGCCTGTTTCCGGCTGCCGCAACGCTTCCATGATCTCGATGAGGCGAGAGATATCCTTCGAGGCTTCCATATTGTCGTGCTTTCTGTTGCCGATCAGTTCAAGGGAATGGCGTTGTCGTCTTTGGATGACTGGTAGGTGCTGGAAAGCGCATTATAGGCGGCCTTTATTCGGGCCGTCTGTGCCAGAAGTCCGGATTTGAGCGGCTCATTCTCGGTTTCCACCAAATCGGCGATAAAGAAGGAATTCCAGAACGCGTTATTGCGCCGATAGCCGCCCGGCTCAAGACCGAAAACCTCTTTCAGAATCTTCAGATCGTGCGGAATGGCGAAAGCATCACGGGAATCCTCATGGCTGAAGAAGGAATAGAAATTGTCGAAACCTGCCCAGGTTATCGCCGACATGCACATGGTGCAGGGTTCATGGGTGGACAGGAAAATGAGGTCGCGCGTGGCGGGCTTCTCTCCCAGTTCGTAGAAACGCTTCAGCGCATGGACCTCTCCATGCCAGAGCGGGTTTTCCAGCTCGTTGTTGGTTTCAGCCAGCACCAGCGACAGATCGGATTTGCGCAGGATCGCCGCTCCGAAAACCTTGTTGCCCTGTGCAACGCCTTGCGTGGTGAGAGGCAGAATGTCGTTCTCGATGACGTCAAGCAATCGCGATGCTATTGTGTTCTCAGCCAAATTTTCTTTCCACTTCGGTGATGCCTGTTTGTTGGACGGCTTATTGCCGAAACTGCTGATAAAATAAACAATATTTGAAGAATATGTGTGGAATTACAACAGCGTGACGAATACGTCACCGCGGTTTGTTTTCCTCCAAATCAGCGCTTGCCGAGAAATAAAAATCTACTGCAATATGGCAAGCGAATTTCTGTACCTTCATTCCTCATGCTTGATCGGACATATTATGGGAATGCTGCAAGACCCCTCAGATAAAGCTGACCATCGGCTTACGACTTTTCCTGCCTTTTTCAAGGTAGAGGGAAAGCCTGTGGCCGTTTTTGGCAATGGCGATGAGGCCTTTGCGAAGGTGCGCCTGCTGCTCAATACGAGCGCCGATATTCTTGCCTTCTCGGATGCGCCGCAGGATGATTATGCGGTGCTGCTGGGGCAGGGCAAGGTAAAGCATCACGCCATACCGTTCTCTGCCGATCTGCTGGACGGGATGGTGCTGGTATTTGCGGCGACGGGCGACGAAGCTCTTGATCGCGAGATCGTGGACGCCGCAAGGGCACGGTCTATCCCGGCAAACGCCGTTGACCAGCCCGGTTATTGTGATTTTTATACGCCCGGCCTTGTGGCGCGTGCGCCGCTTTCCGTTGCCATTTGCACGGAAGGGGCAGGCCCCGTGCTCGGTCAGATCGTTCGCGCGCGTATCGACCAGATGCTGGCGCCGTCGCTTGGCCGGCTTGCGCGTCTGGCTGTCGAGTATCGGGATGCAGCGGAACAGAATATTACCAAAGGGGCCTTGCGCCGCAATTTCTGGCGTCGTTTCTTTTCGGGCAGCGTCGCCGATGCTGTTGCTCTGAATGATATCGAAGCGGCCCATAAGGCGGCAGAGCAACTTCTTGCCACGCCTGAACGGCCGGAAGGCTATGTCTGGCTTGTCGGTGCTGGTCCGGGTGCCGAGGATCTGCTGACATTGCGGGCGCAGCGCGTCCTGATGCAGGCGGATGTCATCGTCTATGACGCACTGGTACCGCTGGAGATCGTCAATATGGGCCGCCGCGATGCGGAGCGGCTGTCTGTCGGCAAGCGCAAGGGCTGTCATTCCAAGTCCCAGTCCGACATCAACAAGCTTCTGGTGTCGCTGGGACAAGAGGGCAAACGCGTCGTGCGTCTGAAGTCCGGCGACCCATTGGTGTATGGTCGTGCGGCAGAAGAGATGGCGGCGCTTCGGGAAGCGGGTATCGGTTATGAAATCGTGCCGGGCATCACCTCCGCCTTTGCTGCGGCAGCAGATTTCGAGCTTCCGCTGACATTGCGCGGCGTTGCATCCTCGCTGATTTTCACGACCGGACACGATCTGGCGGGTGACATCCTGCCCGACTGGGCGCGCCTTGCCGTGTCCGGCGCAACGATTGCCGTCTATATGGGGCGTTCCGTGGCTGCCTCGGTTGCGACCCGGTTGATGAGTGCCGGATTGAACGCTGATACGACGGTTGCGGTTATCGAGAATGCCAGCCGCTCATATCGCCGTCTCATGCACGGCACCTTGAGGGACTTGCCTGCTCTCGAGCATCGCGATGAATTGACCGGCCCGGTCATGGTCATCATCGGAGATGCCGTCGCAGGCGCGAATTTAGGCCGGTCGGAAGCGCTGTCCCTCGCAGGGGCGCCATCTGACCTGAAACAGGAGTATGCAAATGGTTGACAAGGTTTTGACGGCCAACCGTCTGAGCGATGGCATCGCCGTCTGGCTCGACGCAAGCGGCCAGTGGTCGGAAGATCTTCAGTCGGCCCTGGTTGCACGCCATGCCGAGGCAGAAGCCTCGCTGGAAGAAATCGGCAAGCGCGATTTCTCCGCCAACAAGGTGGTGGATGTGAACATCGTCGATGTGTCCGAAGAAAACGGCCAGCTCTGGCCAATCAGGCTGCGCGAACGCATTCGCGCGGCGGGCCCAACCATGCATTATGCCGATGGCTTCAAGCCAGCGGACGCAGCTTTTATCGCAGTCTGAGGAATATCATGTATCGCTACGATGAGTTCGACCACGCTTTCGTTCAGGGCCGCGTTGAGCAGTTCCGTGATCAGGTGGAACGGCGCCTGTCCGGTGAACTCGCCGAGGACGCGTTCAAGCCGCTGCGCCTGATGAACGGTGTCTATCTTCAGCTTCACGCCTACATGCTGCGCGTCGCTATTCCCTATGGCACGCTCAATTCAAAGCAGATGCGGATGCTTGCCCATATCGCGCGCAAATATGACCGTGGATATGGCCATTTCACCACGCGGCAGAACATCCAGTACAACTGGCCGCGGCTTTCCGATACGCCGGACATTCTGGCCGAGCTTGCCAGCGTGGAGATGCACGCGCTTCAGACATCGGGCAACTGTATCCGCAACGTGACCGCTGACCATTTTGCGGGTGCGGCAGCAGACGAAGTTGCCGATCCGCGTCCTTACGCCGAGATATTGCGCCAATGGTCTTCCGTCCATCCGGAATTCTCCTTCCTGCCGCGCAAGTTCAAGATTGCCGTGACGGGTGCCGAGCGCGACCGCGCCGCCATTCAGGTCCACGACATCGGGCTGCATCTGAAGAAGAATGACAGTGGCGAGATCGGCTTTGCCGTTTACGTCGGTGGCGGGCAGGGCAGAACGCCAATGATCGCCAAGAAGATCAAGGACTTCCTGCCGGAAGAAGACCTCTTGTCCTACACGACTGCCATCATGCGCGTTTACAATCTGCATGGCCGCCGCGACAACAAGTACAAGGCACGCATCAAGATTCTCGTGCACGAAACCGGTGCTGAAGAACTGGCGCGGCAGGTGGAAGTTGAATTTGCTCAGCTGAAAAACGGCGAGCTGAAGCTGCCGGATGCCGACATCGCCGCAATCACATCCTATTTCGCGATGCCTTCGCTGAAAGAGCGTCCGGAAGGTTGGGAGAGCGTTGCGCGCTGGAAAAAGGCGGATGCCGAGTTCGCGCGCTGGGTGGACCAGAACGTGCAGCCGCACAAGCACCCCGATTACGGCATGGTCACGGTTTCGCTGAAACCCATCGGTGGCATTCCGGGTGATGCGACCGACGAGCAGATGGAGATCGTTGCCGATATTGCCGAGGAGTATGCGATGGATGAGCTGCGCATCAGCCATGAGCAGAATATCATCCTGCCGCATGTTGCGCTGGCTGATCTGGAGCCGGTCTACCGTGCGCTGCAGGGCGCTGGCCTCGCTACCGCCAACGCAGGACTGATAACCGATATCATTGCCTGTCCCGGGCTGGATTACTGCGCGCTTGCCAATGCGCGCTCCATTCCGGTTTCGCAGGAAATCTCCAACCGCTTTGGATCGCCTGAACGGCAGGCGGAAATCGGCGAGTTGAAGATAAAGATATCCGGCTGCATCAACGCCTGCGGTCACCACCATGTCGGCCATATCGGGCTTCTGGGTGTGGAGAAGAAGGGCGCGGAACTCTACCAGATCACGCTTGGCGGATCAGGCGATGAGAACTCGTCCATCGGCGAAATCATCGGGCGCGGGTTTGAGCCGGAGAAGGTGACGGACGCGGTGGAGACCATTGTCGATACCTATCTCGGCTTGCGTCTCTCCAAAGAAGAGACCTTCCTTCAAGCCTATCGCCGCGTTGGCGCGCAGCCTTTCAAGGAAGCGCTCTATCCGGCAACCGCCGCAGCCGCGTAAGGACCAGTATCATGACGAAGATTTGGAACGAGAGCGGCTTCGTGGGCGATGATCCATGGATCGTCGAAACAGAGGAAGTCAAGGCGCAGGACGGGCAAAAGGCCATTCTTGACCTGGATGCGTTTGTTGCCCGCGCCGAGGAAAGCAACGATGTTGGCCTTGGTGTTCTCATCAAGCCAGCCGATGATGTCGAGCGGCTGCGCCCTTTCATCGACCGCGTTGGTCTGGTTGCAGTCAGCTTCCCGGCATTTAACGATGGCCGCGGGTTCAGCCATGCGTCGCTGCTGCGCACGCGGCTGAATTATGCGGGCGAATTGCGCGCCGTGGGCGATGTGCTGATTGACCAGGTGCCGCTGATGTTGCGGACGGGCTTTGACAGCTTTGCCGTGACCAATGAGACAGCGATCCGTCGGCTCTCGCAGAACCGGCTTCCCGGGATTGACGAGCATTATCAGCCTGCTGCCAAGGCAGCGCCTGCGGGCGAGGGATATAGCTGGCGTCGCCGCGCTGCGGTCTGAGCTGATCGCCATGCGGCGATATGCGACATTGTGCGGAAATATGAGTTTTGAGTACATATTTCCGCGCGCATGGCTACAATGATTTTCCTGTGCCTTCAAAACCCGGTTCGGATGGTATATCTCCCATCTGCTCAATATTGCACAGAATGTGAAAATGGACGGATAGAGAATGAACGCTCCAGCCAAGACGGAAGAATTTGCGGTGAAAATCCCTGACGGCGTCTATGCCGAAACAGTGCTTTCCGTGGAGCACTACACCGATCACCTGTTCCGTTTTCGTATGACACGCCCTGCCGGTTTCCGCTTCCGATCGGGTGAATTTGCGATGATTGGCCTGATGGTTGGCGACAAGCCGATCTATCGCGCCTATTCCATTGCCAGCCCTTCCTGGGACGAAGAGCTTGAGTTCTTCTCCATCAAGGTGCCCGATGGCCCGCTGACATCACATCTGCAGCAGATAAAGCCCGGTGACACGGTCCTCATGCGCAAGAAGCCGACAGGCACCCTCGTGCTTGACGCGCTCACCCCCGGCAAGCGTCTCTACATGTTCTCAACCGGCACCGGGATAGCGCCTTTCGCAAGCCTGATCCGCGACCCGGAAACCTATGAGAAGTTCGAGGAAGTCATCCTGACGCATACATGCCGGGATGTTGCCGAACTGAAATATGGCTTCGATCTGGTTGACGAAATCAAGAACCATGAGTTCCTGAGCGAGCTTGTCGGCGACAAGCTGAAGCATTACGCAACTGTTACCCGGCAGGATTACGCGTTTACGGGCCGCATCACCGATCTTATCGAAAACGGCAAGATGTTTGCGGACCTTGGCGTTCCAGCTTTCGATCCTGCTGTCGATCGCGGCATGATCTGCGGCTCATCGGCCATGCTCAAGGATACGGAAGCGCTGCTTGAAAAAGCCGGACTAACCGAGGGTGCAAACAACAAGCCAGCCGAATTCGTCATCGAGCGCGCATTCGTCGGTTGATCGTTCACCGCAGACAGAAATCGGGAGGCCGCAAGGCCTCCTTTTTGTTTCAGCCGTCTGTGGCCTGTTTTGGCGCAATCTCGTGCCGGTAGATCAGGAACATGACGATGGCGATGGCAGCAATGCCGCCTCCCACGAGATGCGATAGCGCATAGCCGCCCTTGGTGGTCAGCCAGCCGGCCACGCCATTGCTGAGTGATGCGCCAATGCCCTGAACGGTCATGACGCTTGCAAGGCCGACATTGAAGCGGCCGGTGCCTTTCAATATGCGTTCCACCGCAACCGGCGTGGCAATTCCAAGAAGACCAGCGCCGATGCCATCCAGAAGCTGAACAGGGTAAATGACCCAGAAGCTGTCGAAGGAGGCGGCGAGGACACCACGTATGGGCAGTGCCATCAAGGCCAGAATGAAAACGGAGGATAGCCCGAAGCGACGGATGAGCCATGGCGCAAGAGCCGCGACGAAGATCATGGCGAACTGGGCAACGCCGGTGATGATGGCTGTTGTGCGAAACGGCGTATTCAGTTCTATGGCGAAATCCTGCGCGAGCAGTCGGCCCATAGGCGCATTGCCGAAATGGAAAATCAGCAGGATGATCGAGAGAAAGATCAGTCCGCGCTCTTTCACCAATACCTTGAAGCCGGAAGGGCCCGGCTCGCCCTTGTCCTGGGCAAGACCGCGGGCCACCTTGTGATCGATCCGGTCAGGATCTATTGCGGAGATGGCTGCGAGGGCACCAAGCGCGGTGACGATCATCAGTCCGATGACGCCATTGATGCCGAATGCAGTCACTGCAAAATAGGTAGCAAACAGCGACACGAAGTTGCCGCCATGATTCCAGAACTCGTTGCGGGATATCTGCCCGGAAAACATCTTTTCGCCAACAAGGCCGAGCGTCAGACCCGCCAGTGCAGGTCCGATGACCGCGCCGACAACGGCGGTCATGATCTGCCCCGTCCAGACCACTACCTCATTGGTGAAGATGAGAGTGATCAGGGCGCCGATCGTCACCAGCACCACCGGCAGCGCAATCAGCGCCCGCTTCCAGCTTGAGCCATCTACCAGCGCGCCGCAAAGAGGCGTCGCAACCAGACCGACCAACCCGCCAACGGTGGCGATGAGGCCAAGCTGCATGGCCGACCAGCCGTTGGTCGCCAGGAAAGCGTCGAGGAATGGTCCAAGGCCGTCTCGCGCGTCTGCGAGGAAGAAATTGAGCAGTGCCAGAGCAAAAAGCGAGCGGTCCGAAATCCCTCGCTGAGGTGATCCCTCAGCGGGGCGACCGGCCGCATGGACAGGTTTGGTGATTGTTGTCACTGAGGATCTCCGGGAGACAGGTGGGGCGGGCTGCCGAAAAACGCGCCTGCCCGATTTAGGTTGCTAGCCCCTATAACTTTCACCGTTGCGGAACATTCGAGACTGCAGGGCGTTCGGACCTCACAACAAGGAACACGCGCATGAATCGCAGACTGATATCCATCATTGCACTCGCGACGGCGCTTGTAGCGCCTCCTGCCATAGCCGACGAGGCCCAGTTTCTGTCTACATTGAAAGGCAGCTGGAAAGGCACCGGTACCGTTACAACCCGCATCGGTGCGCGCCCCATCAAGGTGAACTGCACGTTCGATTCCGCCGCTTCTGGACCATCCTTGCGCATGAACGGAACATGCCGGGGACTGGTCGTAGTGCGGCGGGCGATTTCGGCCGACCTGAGTGCCAACGGACCGCGCTACCGCGGAAACTATGTCGGACCGTCCGGTCGCCCATCGGCCCTGTCGGGCAGCCGCAACGGCAACTCCATCAACCTCGCCATTCGCTGGACGCGGGACATCAATGGAGACCGTGAGGCTGCCATGACGATTACGAAGGTTGGTAACAGCGGACTGCGCTTGCGCACGACCGACAAGGATGGCGCAGGTGGTCCGACGGTGGTGACTGCAGACATCAATCTGACCCGCTAACCGCACCGGTAATAGCAACTGGCCCGCCAATGGCGGGCCAGTCTTATTTTGGAGTTACTCTGCTGCTTCCGCGTATTCGCTCATTGGCGGGCAGGTGCAGACGAGGTTGCGGTCACCATAGACATTGTCGATACGGTTGACGGGCGACCAATATTTGTCGATGCGGAAAGCGCCGGGCGGGAAGCAGCCCTTTTCCCGAGAATACGGACGGTCCCATTCACCGACGAGATCTTCGACAGTGTGCGGGGCGTTCTTCAAGGGGTTATTGAGCTTGTCCGAACGGCCTTCCTCGATATCGCGTGCTTCCTCGCGAATGGCGAGAAGCGCATCGCAGAAGCGGTCGAGTTCGGCCTTGGTTTCGGATTCCGTCGGTTCAACCATCAGCGTTCCCGCAACCGGCCAGCTCATGGTGGGTGCGTGAAAACCGCAGTCGATCAGACGCTTGGCCACGTCATCTACCGTCACGCCACAGCTTTCGTTCAGCGGCCGTGTGTCGATGATGCATTCATGCGCCACGCGTCCGGCCTGAGACTTGTAGAGAACGTCATAGGCTCCCTTCAGGCGGGCGGCGATGTAGTTCGCATTCAGGATCGCGACCTTGGTTGCCTGCGTCAGTCCTTCGCCACCCATCATCAGGCAGTAGCTCCAGGAGATCGGCAGGATCGAGGGAGAACCGAACGGGGCGGCGGAAACTGCGCCTGTACGCCCGTCGCTGGCCGGATGGCCGGGCAGGTATGGGGCAAGATGTGCCTTGACGCCAATCGGGCCCATGCCGGGACCACCGCCGCCATGCGGAATGCAGAATGTCTTGTGCAGGTTGAGGTGGGAAACGTCCGAGCCGATGTCGCCGGGGCGGGAAAGACCGACCATGGCGTTCATGTTGGCGCCATCAAGATAGACCTGTCCGCCATGCGTATGCGTGATATCGCAGATTTCGCGCACGGTTTCTTCAAACACGCCGTGAGTGGACGGATAGGTGATCATGCAGCACGAGAGGTTTTCCGCGTACTGCTCTGCTTTTGCACGGAAATCTTCGATATCGATATCGCCGTTTTCCATGGCGCGAACAGGAACCACACGCATACCCACCATCTGCGCCGAGGCAGGGTTGGTGCCATGCGCCGAGGTTGGAATGAGGCACACGTCGCGATGGGCATCGCCACGGGCAAGGTGGTAGTTGCGGATGGTCAGAAGCCCCGCATACTCGCCCTGCGCGCCTGAATTGGGCTGCATGGAGAAGGCGTCATAACCGGTGACCTGGCAAAGCTTCGCCGAGAGGTCATCGATCATTTCCTTGTAGCCTAGCGCCTGATCGGCTGGCACGAAGGGGTGGATGTCGGAAAATTCAGGCCAGGTGATGGGCAGCATTTCAGCCGTCGCATTCAGCTTCATGGTGCATGAACCGAGCGGGATCATGGAGCGGTCAAGCGCCAGATCGCGGTCCGAAAGACGGCGGATATAGCGGGTCATCTCACTTTCGGCGCGGTTCATGTGGAAGATCGGGTGCGTCATGTAAGCACTTGTACGCAATAGATCTTTTGGCAGTCTGTATTCGGGCTCGAAATCGGAAATCGAGAAGTTTCCGCCGAATGCGCGCCACACTGCCTCTAGCGTGGCAGGCCGTGTACGCTCGTCAAGGCTCATGCCGATTTTGGTGGAGCCAACCTTGCGAAGGTTTACACCTTCGGCCACGGCTGCCCGCAAGATGAGAGCCTGCATGTGGCCGACGTCGACCGTAATGGTGTCGAAGAAGGTTTCAGGTTCAATTTTGTAGCCGAGCTTTTCCAGACCCTTGGCCATGAGGACGGCCTTCTGGTGGGTCTGCTGGGCAATGGCCTTGATGCCCTGCGGTCCGTGGAAAACGCCGTACATGGACGCCATGACCGCCAGCAGCACCTGCGCGGTGCAGATGTTGGAGGTGGCCTTTTCGCGGCGGATATGCTGTTCGCGAGTCTGCAGCGACAGGCGGTAAGCACGGTTGCCACGTGCATCGACGGACACGCCGACGAGACGGCCGGGCATGTTGCGCTTATGGGTGTCCTTGACCGACATATAGGCGGCGTGCGGACCGCCGTAGCCGACCGGAACGCCGAAGCGCTGGGACGAGCCGATGGCGATATCTGCACCCATTTCACCTGGAGACTTCAAGAGCGTCAGAGCCAGAAGATCTGCGGCCACGGCGGCAATGGCGCCTGTCTGGTGCAGACGGGCAATCAGGCCCGAGAAATCGCTGACATGGCCGTGGGTGCCCGGATACTGGAAGATCGCGCCGAAGACATCGACAGGATCGAGATCGGTGAACGGATTGCCGACAATGACCTTCCAGCCGAGCGGCTCAGCACGCGTTTCGATAAGGGCAATCGTCTGAGGATGACAATTTTCATCCACGAAGAAGGAGGTTGCCTTGGACTTGGCGACGCGTTGGCACATCGCCATGGCTTCGGCAGCGGCGGTCGCCTCATCCAGAAGCGATGCGTTGGCAACATCCAGGCCCGTCAGATCGGTAATCATGGTCTGGAAGTTCAGGAGCGCTTCGAGGCGACCCTGCGAGATTTCCGGCTGATAGGGCGTATAGGCCGTGTACCAGGCAGGATTTTCCAAAATATTGCGCTGGATGACCGGTGGCGTGATCGTGCCGTAATAGCCCTGACCGATGAGCGAGGTCAGAACCTTGTTCTTGTTTGCCGTTTCGCGGAGGCGATCAAGCGCCTCACGCTCCGTCAGCGCAGCGCCCCAGGCAAGCGGCGTCTTTTGGCGGATGGAGGACGGCACGGTTGCGTCAATAAGGCCATCGAGGCTGTTATAGCCGATGACCTTGAGCATATCCGTCATTTCCGACGGAGACGGCCCGATGTGACGACGGTTCGCGAAGTCGTAGGGCTGGTAGTCGGTGAAATGGAACTCTGTGGGAGTCGTCATTACGCGATAAGCTCCTTATAGGCGGCTTCGTCCAGAAGCGCGTCGGCGTCGGCTGCATTGGACAGCTTCAGCTTGAAGAACCAGCCGGCTCCCTGCGGGTCGGAGTTGACCAGCGACGGATCGTCAACGATGGCCTGGTTGATCTCGACAACTTCGCCATCCAGAGGACAATAAACGTCGGAGGCAGCCTTCACGCTTTCCACCGTTGCAGCATCGCCATCCTTGGAGAAGGTCGAGCCGACTTCCGGCAGTTCAACGAAGACGAGGTCGCCAAGCTGTTCTGCTGCGTGGCTGGTAATGCCGACAGTGGCGACGTCGCCTTCAATCTTCAGCCACTCATGTTCTTGAGTAAATTTCAGCATGGGAATCTCCGCGGATTAGCGTTTGTATGTGGGGGTGATGAAGGGCAGGGCGGCGACTGTCACCGGCAGGTACTTGCCGCGCACTTCTGCGAAAATCTCTGTGCCGGGTGCGGCAAAGTCCTGTGGGACGTAGCCCATGGCAACCGGGCCTTCGATGGTTGGACCGAAGCCACCCGAGGTGACTTCACCCAGTTCCGTCTTGCCTTCGGCATCCGCAAACAGCTTTGCGTGGCCGCGCACCGGTGCCTTGCCTTCCGGCTTCAGACCCACGCGACGACGGGAGGTTCCGTTGGTCAGTTCACCCAAGATACGTTCGGCACCGGGGAAGCCGCCTGCGCGATCGCCACCCGTCCGGCGGGCTTTCTGGATTGCCCATTCCAGCGATGCCTCGATGGGGGACGTCGTCGTGTCGATATCGTTGCCGTAGAGGCACAGGCCAGCTTCGAGGCGCAGGCTGTCGCGGGCACCAAGGCCGATCGGCTCGCAGTCAGGGTGCTCCAGCAAGGCGCGAGCAATTGTTTCGGCCTTGTCGGATGGAATGGAAATTTCAAAACCGTCTTCGCCGGAATATCCAGACCGGGAGACGATGCAGGGCACGTCCAGCAACGGCACTTCGCGCACATCCATGAACTTCATGCCTGAGACGCCCGCCCACAATTCGGCAAGAACGGCTTCCGCACGGGGGCCCTGAAGGGCGATGAGTGCGCGGTCTTCAAGCAGCGTTACGTCGCACGTGTCAGACAGGTGCGCTTTCATATGGCTGAGATCGGCGTCCTTGCAGGCCGCATTGACCACGACGAACAAATCGTCGCCGCGGTTGGTAATCATGAGGTCGTCGAGGATGCCGCCGGCTTCATCGGTGAAGAAGCCGTAACGCTGGCGGCCTTCCTTCAGGCCCAGAATATCGACCGGCACCAGCTTTTCCAAAGCGAGCGCAGCATCTTCCAGCTTGCCGGACTTTGCCTTCACGATGACTTGCCCCATGTGGGAGACGTCGAACAGGCCAGCGGACGCGCGGGTGTGCAAGTGCTCTTTCATCACGCCTGCCGGATACTGCACAGGCATGTCGTAGCCCGCGAAAGGAACCATGCGGGCGCCAAGCGACAGATGAAGGGAATGAAGCGGGGTGACTTGTAGCGCGGCGGTATCGGCCAAGAACGCCTCCAGGGTAGCGCGATTTCGCGCGGGCTCATGTCAAGACACTGTTAAAAGTGCCGGGTTCAAGAGCCCCCTCTGTCCTTTTCGCCTGAGATTGTTATCCCTTCGGCGAGCCGTCCTTATGCAGGTGGCTTCTCTCCAGAGTTCCGTCCCATCCGTTGGTCCTTTTGCCTGAGAGTTTCCGGGGCGGTTGCTCCTTCGGCACCGCATTCAAGCGGTTTCTCCCAACGGGATGGAAGCTCATTATCTGCTAAGCCTCTTTCTTGGCAAGGACCAAATGACGCAGCCAAACAGTTTTTTGTTCAGCTTGCGCCATAGCGTGATTGAGCCGCAGCGCACACGACATTGGTTAGGCAATGTAGGCTTTAACTGTCTTTCTTTTCCGGCAGCGTCTTGCGTTTTGTCGATGCCATGTCTTCAAGTTCTTTTTCTGTCATGGACTTAGCCATGCTTTTTGAAGCACCTTGTAAACGTGATTTTGGCATGTCGCCACGCTTGGCGGCAAGTGCAGCGCCGGCGGCTTTCTGTTGAGATTTGGATTTTGCGGGCATGGAAACGGCCTCCTTGCTGTCTTTGACCAGGCAAAGAACGTGTCTTTTGACGGACCGGTTCCGCACTCTCGCAATTGCACTTTGATTTACAGCAAAAAGCGCGATATCGCTTCGTGGCATGAGAGGTTTCATGAGCAAAAAACCGGCACCATCGATAAAGCTGCTGCGCATATTATGCGCCACGCTGATGCTGTCGCTTGGTTTTGCTCATAAGCCCGCCGTCGCAATTGCCGCCACAACAGTAGTCCTGGACGAATCCTACCGCCTTCCGGATGGAAGTTTTGCGGAGATCTGCGAGGGGCATGCAGGTGTGCAGACGGCACATGAACGGGGCAGGGCAAACCATTCCGACATGCCCTTGCTGTTTTGTGAGGCCTGCCTTCTGGCATCCTCGATTCTGCTGCCGGCCCCTGATGCAAATTCATGGGTGAGGACGCAATTCGCCTGGCTCCTGAATCGGCCCAATCTCGTGGTCGCCGCCGCGCGTCATGTCGATGATCCAAGACCGCGTGCGCGTGCGCCTCCCTCTTTCGCTTGATCTTGGACACTAGCCCGACAGGGTTTCCTAAAAAAATGCACGATTGGCGCTGCCTTTGAGAGCCGCCATCTAAAGGATCAAGACATGACCATTCGCAAAGTCACCGCCCTTGGCGCGCTTGCCGCGGTAACCTTCTCCATTCCCGCACTTGCCCATACCAGCTTCGTCAATCCCACAGCCGAGCAGGACAGCACCATTGTTGCAGCGCTTCAGGTGCCGCATGGCTGCGAAGGCGGGCTGGCAACCACCGAGGTGCGGGTCGAGCTGCCTGAGGGGTTCATTGCGGCCAAGCCGCAGCCGAAGCCGGGCTGGGAGCTGGAAATCATTTCCGCCGACTACAAGAAAACCTACAGCAACCACGGAAAGGACGTGAAAAGCGGTCCGGTGGAAATACGCTGGAAGGATGGCGATTTGCCCGAGGCCTTTTACGACACCTTCAATATCCAGGGGAAGGTTGCCGGAGTGGATGCCGGAACCGCGTTGCCATTCAAGGTAACGCAGTTATGCGGCGCCAAGGGTAGCGTCAAGTGGGATCAGATTGCCGAGGCAGGTCAGGATCCGCATTCCCTGGACAACCCCGCACCGACCATCAAGGTTGTCGCTAAAAAGGCGGGAGCTGCCGGGCACGATCATGGTGCTGCTGATCATATGGCTGACGTCGTGAAGGTCGGCGCACTGGAAGTTTCAGATGCTGCATCTAAGGCAATGCTGCCGGGACAGCCTGTTGGCGGCGGCTTTGTCACGATCAAGAATGATGGAACGTCTGACGACCGGCTGGTGGCCGTGGCCTCGCCACTCGCTGGCCGCGCTGAAATTCACGAAATGGCCATGGTCAACGATGTCATGAAGATGCGCAAACTGGATGCAGGCATCGTCATTCCCGCAGGCAAGACGGTCGAACTGACGCCGGGCGGCCTGCACTTCATGTTCTTCAATGTCAGCAAGCCTTTCGCCGAAGGAGACAAGGTGCCGGTCACGTTGACGTTCGAGAAGGCCGGTAAGGTCGATGTGATGATGGATGTCGGGTCTGCCAAGGGTGAGCAGGAGCATCATCACCACAATTGATGAAAGAGCGACCGGGGCTGACATTCAGGCCCGGTCACTTTTCAATCCGGATCTTGTTGCGGAATTTCCTGGCGTTCCTTGTTGTCCTCATAGGCCTCGATGACCTCTTCAAGGGTCGCTTGCGGGTTCTGCTGTTGGCCCGCTGTGAGGAAATGAAGCGAAAGCGCGTTTTGCTGGACGACGATCGGCGGCTGCCCGACGTCGGAATCATCCACGTTGCCGGTTTTGACGGCCAGTTCGCGGGCGGCTTGCTCGACTTCTGTCTTTCTGGAAGGACGCTGGATCGCCTTGATGGAGTCGGCGACATAGCCGGCGGTGGTCGCCGAAACTGTCAAGACTTGCACCATGCGATCACCCTCCTGGTCTTCAATTGATCAAGCGTATCACCCCCGGCTTTTGCCCCGATTAAATCCTGCGAGTGCATTTTATGAGAAATTTAATGAGTTATTGGGGCCGCTTTTCCGCGTGAGTGGGCTGCGGGAATTTCTCTTTTTCACCGTTTGTCGTAGAAACAACAAACATACCGCTTCTGGAGATTCTTCATGCTCAACATCGCGCTTGTTGCCCTGGGCGGCGCAATCGGTTCCGTCGCCCGCTATCTCGTGGGTATCTGGGGTTTGCGCCTTGGCGGCCCCAATTTTCCCTGGGGTACCTTGACCGTCAATGTCGCAGGCGCTTTTCTGATAGGGTTGATGGTGGAGATGATCGCGCGCCGTTTCGACGCTTCCGCGGAAATGAGGGTCTTTATCGTCACCGGTATCCTCGGTGGTTTCACCACATGGTCTTCATTCACGCTGGATGCTGTCGTTCTTTTTGAGCGCGGAGATCTGGGGCTGGCGGCGGTTTATCTCGCGGCAAGTCTGTTCGTTTCTTTTGCGGCAATCTTCGCCGGGCTGGCCTTAGGCCGCGCTTTGTTCTAAAGGCAACGGAAAATACCGCACGCTGACGATGCGGGCACGAGAAAAGAAAGACTGGAATTGCCATGGCAGGTATCGAGCACATCAAGGTCGAAGCCGAAGAAGCCGGAATGCGCCTCGATCGCTGGTTCAAGATCCACTATCCAGGTCTTGGCTTTGGTCCGCTTCAGAAGCTGTTGCGTTCCGGTCAGGTTCGCGTCGATGGTGGCCGGGTGAAAACCGATGCGCGCGTGGAAGCGGGACAGACCGTACGTGTGCCGCCGCTGGATGTTGACGCCAAGGTCAAGGGCGGCCCCATCAGCTCCAGCGACCTCAAGAATTCCGACGATGTCGAGCTTTTGAAGCGTATGTTGCTGCACGAAGACGAGAAAGTCTTTGTCTTCAACAAGCCTGCGGGCATTGCGGTTCAGGGTGGTTCCGGCGTCAACCGCCATATCGATGGGCTTCTTGAAGCTTGGACCAGTTCCAAGGGTGAGAAGCCGCGTCTGGTTCACCGTATTGACCGTGATACGTCCGGCGTGCTTGTCGTCGCCCGCACCAGAGGTGCCGCACAGAAGCTGACAGCAGCCTTCCGTGAACGCGATACAAAGAAGACCTACTGGTCGCTGGTCAAGGGCGTGCCGCGCAAGCACAGCGACAAGATCTCATCCTGGCTGGTCAAGGAACAGACGCCGGATGGGGACCGGATGCGCATTGCCAAACATGGCGAGGAGGGCGCGGACCATGCCGTGTCCTACTACCGCGTGATCGATACTGCCGCGCAGAACCTCGCATGGCTGGAGATGGAGCCCTATACGGGCCGAACCCACCAGCTGCGCGTTCATGCGTTGCACATGGGCCACCCCATAATCGGCGATCCCAAATATTATGTCGAAGATCCGAACTGGGACTTCCCGGGCGGCATTCAGAAGCGGCTGCACCTGCACGCTCGTCGTATCGACATTCCGCATCCCTCCGGTGGGCGTCTGCGCGTAACCGCACCCTTGCCGCCGCACATGGTGCAAAGCTGGAACCTGCTGGGTCTTGACGTGGCCGATGGCGACAGGGACGACGAATGAAGCTGGTTCTTTTCGATTGCGATGGCACGCTGGTCGACAGCGTGGGTCTCATTCATGAGGTCATGGCGCGGACCTTCGTGCATTTCGGTTTCGACCGCCCTGATGTGGCGCTGACGAAATCGATCATAGGCCTGACGCTCGATATCGCCATTGCGCGTATGCAGGGCAAGCCTCATGTCGATGACGAGGCGACCGCCATGACCGCACATTACAAGGCTATCTTCGCCGAGACGAGGGCAGAGCCAGGTTTCGAAGAGCCTCTGTTCGATGGCATCAGTGCGATGATTTCGAAACTCGCCCAGCGCCAGGAAATATTGATGGGCGCGGTTACGGGCAAGTCCCGGCGTGGTCTCAACCTCATCATGGATACGCACGGCTTTCGCAAGCATTTCATCGTATCTCGGACTGCAGATGATTGCCCTTCCAAGCCGCATCCGGGCATGGTGACGGAATGCTGTGACGAAACTGGAATGTTGCCTGCCGACACCATTGTTATCGGCGATGCGATTTACGATATGCAGATGGCAAAGGCAGCCGGCGCCACGGCAATTGGTGTTGCCTGGGGCTATGCCTCGGTGGATGATCTCTGGAAAGCCGGAGCCGATGCCATTGTCCATCATCCAAGCGAAATTCCCGGAAATATTCCGGGCTGAGAAGGACGTATCATGCGCGACCTGTTGAATGATCTGACGGAAGGCCTGAGCCACCCGGATCCCATCCGCCGTTCCCAAATCCAGATGCAGAAACCTTTGCCAAAGCGTTTCTACAAGGAGGTCACGGTAGGCGAGACGGAAGAGGGTGCATTCAATGTTCTTCTCGACGGTAAAGCCATGCGTACGCCTGCAAAGAGTGCCATGGTCGTGCCGACGCGGGCACTTGCCCAGTTGCTGCGCGATGAGTGGGACGCACAGGTCGACGTCATAGACCCGAACCTTATGCCGGTCTCGCGCCACATCAACACAGCAATCGACGGCATTGCCGCCGATACGCAGGCGGTTTTCGAGGACATACTGCGCTTCTCGTCCAGCGATCTTCTCTGTTATCGCGCTGGCGAGCCCGAGGCGCTGGTCGCGCGTCAGGCGGAGCATTGGGACCCTGTCATCGATTGGGCATCGCATAAGCTTGGAGCGCGCTTCATTCTGGTCGAAGGCGTGATGCATCAGGAACAGCCCCGCGAGGCAATTGCGGCTTTTGCTGTGACCCTGCGCAAATACGACACGCCGATTGAGCTTGCGGCTCTTCACACCATGACGACGCTGACGGGATCAGCCATTCTGGCGCTTGCGCTTGCAGAAGGCGAACGCAGCCTTGAAGAAGGATGGGCGTTGGCGCATCTGGACGAGGACTGGACTGCCGAACAATGGGGCGAGGACGAAGAAGCGCAGATCAGGCGCGCAAAGCGGCTGGTTGAAATGCGCGCTGCGGTTGATGTTCTCAAGGCTTCCAGAGACGCAGGCGTGTAGCCTCTTAACGCTTTTCTAACCGTAATCGTAGATGGTGGACGCTGAACCTGACGTTAGGGGAGCGTCTATCCATGCATCACTCGCTCAAGCGCCTCGGCATTGTTTTGCTGGCGTCTTTCGCGCTCATGTCTTTCAGGCTGGAGCCTGAAGTGAGCGACAGCGACAAGCTGCTGTTTGACGTGCGTGGTGCTTTCGTTGCCGCGCGGCCAGACGTTTCCGGCGAGCTGATGCAATCCATCCAATACCAGATTTCGAACGCCATTCGCTCCACAACCCGGGACCGGGGGCGTCCGCGCGTCGTGCTGACCATTCGCGTCATGAATGTATCCAGGGGATCCTTCATTCTTGGGGAGCGCGCATCCGCCCGCGTCGTTGTTCGCGCGGCTGCGGTGCAGACGGGTGAAGTCATTGCGCAGGCGGCCTTTACTGCATCCATTCTGGGTATCGATAAATCCCTCATCGATCACGAGCTGGCCACCGGCATCGCAGAGCGCGTCATCACGGAGTTTCGTCTCACCCGTCCGGCCCCGCTTGCAACAGCCTTGTTTCCGGGGCGATTTTAATAGACCGTCATATACTTGAGTTAGGGAGCGCGTTCGTGACCTTGGGAGCATATGATGAAATACACCGGCGTCGTTGGTTTGGCAGTTCTGCTTGTCATGCCTTTTAGTGTGCAGGCTACCGAAAACCGTGTCGATCGCATCAGGCCAGATGCACCCGCTCTGGCGGCCTATGGCAATTATCCGGTTGGCGTACGCACGATTACCGCCGTGAATGCGGATCAGGTCGATGTCGTTAACATTGAGCCCGGCAAACCATTTCCGCGATATGATCGCAAGCTCGCTTTGGAAGTCTGGTATCCGGCCAGCAAGGCCGGGCAGGGGGATGACTATCATGTCTTCTTACGGGATGGAAAAACCGAGGTTCCCATCAAGGGGCGGGCGCAACGAGATGCGGAACCCCTGAAACAGGACGGCAAGATATTTCCGCTCATCATCGTTTCACATGGTTATCCCGGCAATCGTTATCTGTTGACGCCGCTTGCGGAAAACCTTGCCAGCAAAGGTTACGTTGTCGCGTCCATCGATCATACCGACAGCACATATAACGACCAGGGCGCATTCGGCAGCACATTGGTCAACAGGCCGCTCGACCAGCGCTTCGTGTTGCAGGAAATGGCGCGGCTGGGCGATGACAAGGCCAGCTTCCTTTCCGGTCTTGTCGATGTCTCGCATACGGGACTGATCGGATATTCCATGGGTGGCTACGGCGCTGTCGTCACCGCTGGCGCTGGCGTTTCCGAAAAGGCAATCGCGGCGGACTGGAGTGCAAAGCAGCGTGCCCTTGCTGTTCACGCGGCGGGAAGCAAGGACCATGCGGATCTGTTCGATCCCCGTTTCAAGGCCATCATCTCAATCGCGCCCTGGGGAATGCAGCGCGACATGTGGGACGATAAGGGCCTCTCGGAAGTAAAGGTGCCAATCTTCTTCATGGCAGGCAGCGCCGATGATGTTTCTGACTACTCCAGGGGCATAAGGCGCATCTTCGAAGGTAAGATGCCCGTCGACCGTTATCTGTTGACATTTGCCGATGCAAACCACAACGCGGCAGCGCCCATGCCCGCACCTGTCGAAAGCTGGCAGATGAGCGAGAAGCTCGGTTTTGCGCCCTTTGAACATTACGCCGACCCGGTGTGGGACACCGTGCGGATGAACAATATCGCGCAGCATTTCGCAACCGCGTGGTTCGATCTCAAGCTCAAGAATGACCAGAGCACGGCGCCGTTTCTTGAACTGGTCGAGGATTCCGACAAGGGTGTGTGGGCGGCAAACAAGGATGGCAGCTTCAAGCCGGAGCACAGCTATTGGAACGGCTTTGCCAACCGCACAGCCAAGGGCCTGCGGCTGGAATACCGCAAGCCCGATTGACGTCTGAAAGCGTGTCTCAGCCCAGACGCTCCGCGTGCCATTTCAGGTGGTCGTCCATGAATGTGGAAATGAAATAGTAGGAGTGGTCATAGCGTTCGTGCATCCGCAAGGTCAGCGAGATGTCCGTTTCCTTGACCGCTTCCTCAAACAACCAGGGGCGAAGTCCCTTTTCCAGGAAGTTGTCAGCCTTGCCCTGATCTATGAAGAATTCCGGGAAGCGCGCGCCATCCTCTACCAGCGCGCAAGCATCATATTGCCGCCACGCTGTCTTGTCGGCTCCCAGATATTTCTCGAAAGCGGGCTCCGACCAGTCGGCGGAGGAGGGCGCGACGATGGGGGCGAAGGCTGAACAGCTTTTGAAGCGATCAGGGTTTTTCAGCGCAATCGTCATTGCGCCGTGGCCGCCCATGGAATGGCCGAAAATGCCCTGCCGGCTCATATCGACGCGGAACTGTTCTCCAATCAGAGCCGGCAGTTCCTCGGTGATGTAGTCGTACATCTGGTAATGTCTGGACCAGGGTGTTTCGGTTGCGTTTAGGTAGAAGCCCGCGCCCTTGCCCATCTGCCAGTTGGTCAGTTCATCCGGCACGTCATTGCCACGCGGGCTCGTATCCGGGCAAACCACGATCAAGCCAAGCTCCGACGCCATGCGGCGGTACTCGCCCTTGTCCATGACGTTGGCGTGGGTGCATGTCAGGCCCGAAAGATACCAGAGCACCGGGCAGGGCTCCTGAATGGCTTTTGGCGGAACATAAACCGCAAACGTCATCTCGCAATTCGTGGTCTCGGATTCATGGGAAAACACGCCTTGCATGCCGCCGAACGCAGAGTTTTGGGAGATGATTTTCATGGCGTATTCCTTATGTAGAGAATGAGTTCAGCCCGCCAGCGAAACGGCAGCGTTGACCGCCGCAGCCACAAGCACGGTGTTGAAGAAGAAAGAAACGATGGAATGCAGGAGAACGACCTTGCGCATCGATGTTCTGGTAACGGCGACATCCGATGTCTGGGCCGTCATGCCGATGACAACGGAGAAATAGAGGAACTCGTGGATGCCGGGATTGTCTGTCTCGGGAAAGTCCATACCGCCGCGAGGTTCAGTTTTTCCGGCACTTGCCGAAGGGCGCCAGAACAGGTGGGCGTAGTGGACGGCCGTCATGGTGTGAATGGTCAGCCAGCCCAGAAAGACTGAGAGAAACGCAAGTGTCAGTGACCACACGGTTTCTCCCGCCGTGTGGTTGAGGGCAACGAACAGCGACGCGACGGAGACGGCGACCGCAAAAAATGTAATGGCGATGATGGCAACTGCTGGCAGATCGTCACTGTCCGCATGTGCTTTCAAATGCGCGGCTGTTAGGCGAGGCACGTGCGAAGAGAAAATTGCGAGATAGGTCACGAAGAAGACAATAGCTGCACCCTCGATGGCGATTGAGGGGCTGAGAACGAGGAGAGCCGCCAGCGTGGCAAGGCTCAGCCCGGCCGCAATCAGAAAAGGTCTGTGCCTGGCGTAATTTCTGGCTTTGGACTGCGGCTTTGTCATCGACGTGGTCTCCGTACGCGCTACTTCTTGATGCGGCGGCACATGCGGTCAAGCGTTTCAAGAAATTGAGAGCGATCCTTCGGTGAAAAAGCGGCGTTATAGCCCTTGCTTTCCCCGGTTTCGCGCAAATGGGCACCCAGATCGCGCATTGCCGTTGCCATACCGATATTGCTCTTGTCGAAGACGCGACCCGTTGGTCCGGTGACTTGAGCGCCATTAGCAACGCAACGACCCGCCAGCGGTACATCCGCCGTAATGACGATGTCTTCCGGTCCTGCACGCTCTGCGATCCAGTCATCGGCAGCGTCAAAAGAGCCGGAAACGATAACGTTCTTGACCATGGGGTCGCGGGACGGTCGAAGCCCGGAATTGGCGACGAATGTCACCTCCAGCCCGTGGCGTTCGGCAACTTTCAATATTTCCGGCTTTACCGGACAGGCATCGGCATCGACATAGATTTGCGGCATCAGTCTTTCTTCTGAAGATCAGGCGTTGAATGTCTTTTAGAAGGGCAGCCGGAAATTCCCAAGCGCTAATTATGAGCAGGCTGTGCGGCACGTACAGGCGAGGCGTCGCTTCGCAGGCCGATCTCCGCAAGCATCAGCGAGCAAATGCTGGCGACGACGAAGCCGGTTGCAAGATAGAGTGAAGTTCCATCATAGAAACGGCCAAATACGAGAGCAAAGACTGTCGAAACGAGGCTTGATCCTGATGCGATGATGGACGCGCCAAAGCCTGCAATTTCGCCCAGAGACTGCATGGCCAGCGCGTTGAGATTGCCAAAAAGCAGTCCGGTCGCAAAGAAGGTGACGAAGAGCGTTGAAAGAAAGGCCGGGAAGGGCAGTTCGTTATCGAGCAAAAGGCAGGCCGACATCATCGACACGGCTGAACCAGCAAAGCCGATGAAGGCCGCGCGCGCCATGGCCTCCATGCCGAAGCGTTGGACCAGTCTTGAATTGAGAAAGAATGCCAGTGCCATGGAGATGGCAAGGCCAGCGAAATACAGGGGCAGGCTCTCTGTGACGCCATAGGCATCGTGGAAAATATCCGCAGCCGTGCTGAGATAGAGCAACTGAGCGCCGAAAACGAGGCCGGTCGCCACGGTCAGCAACATCACGCGGGCATTGGCAACTATTCTAAAGCCGTTGGTCAGGAGAAGGCGAGGGCGTACAGGAATGCGCCGGTGCGCGGGAAGAGTTTCCGGATGGCGGATGGCCAGCCAAAGACCGAGGATCAGCGCAATCAACAGATAAGCGACGAAGATGCTGCGCCAGCCAGCGACGGAAATCAGCCCCATGGCAAGAGCAGGGGCAATCATAGGAACCAGAATAAAGAGCGTAAACATGAGTGACATGACGCGCGCCATCGCGCTGCCGTCGAATTGATCGCGGATCATGGCGCGTGTCGCGATCTTCGGACCGGAGACACCGGCACCCTGTAAGAACCGCCCCAGAACAACCATTTCCAGAGATTGGGATGACAGAGCGATGAGCGTACCGATTGCGTAGAGCCCGAGCCCAAGCAGGAGGGCGCGCTTTCTTCCGATCGCGTCTGACAAAGGCCCGAGCAACAGTTCACCAAATGCCATGCCGAAGATGAAAAGCGAAATGACATGCTGCGTCGAAAGAAGCGGCGTGGTGCCGAACTCCTCTCCGATTGCGCGCAGACCTGGCAAAAGAGCGTCGATACTGAGCGCTGTCAACGAGGTCAAAGATGCATAGAGAATCAGGCTTTCTCGAAATTTCATGTGGCAGGCCGCTTGCGTCATCCAAATACGACCGTGCCTATATCAAATGGAAGGTGTGTCAAAGCGGCTTCATCCCAACGTGCTTTTATCCTGCCGCTGGCAGTCACCATCGTGCTGTCCGTGGTCTGGAAATGCCTCGGCGATGTCAGACAGCGTCACGCTTGCAAATCTTCGGCGCAAAAGCTCTTCTGCCTCATTAAAAACGCCCTTCAACGTCCCGTTGACTGCCTGCTCGATAGGGCATCCGGGCATGTCATAGGCGGGTCCGACGGCAAAGATCGATGGCTCGCCAACGGCTTGGTAGACATCGAGAAGAGTGAGCTCGCTAAGGGGGCGTGCCAGTGTCCAGCCTCCGCCGTGACCCTTAACGGAGCTGACATAACCTCTGTCCCGCAAACCCGCCATCGTCCGCCTGATCACCACGGGATTGGCATCCAGCATATGCGCGATCATCTCGGAGGTCATCGCCCCGTCATGACGGCCCATATGAATAAGGACGTGAAGCATCCGTGAAAGCCGACTGTCTTGCCGCATGTTGTTGTCCTCATCGCATCTGGTGGAGGCACTCTAGCACAATCAATTTTCAAGTTACAATCGAAGTGTCGTGAAGCGTTGACATCAAAATTCACGATACTTATGATGTTGCGAGAAAAAGGAGTGTGTCATGAGCGAGAATATTTACGACGTCATCATAATAGGCGGCAGCTATGGGGGGCTCTCTGCGGCCATGCAGCTGGGGCGTGCCCGTCGAAAGGTGCTGATCATTGACGAAGGCAAAAGGCGCAATCGCTTTGCTTCACACTCACATGGGTTCATTACGCAAGATGGCGCGGATCCCGCAGCGATTGCCGCGAAGGCTCGCGAACAAGTCATGCGGTACAGCACGGTGGGTTGGTTGGCGGGGCGCGCAGAGACCGCACAGCGCCGCGAAGATTCCGATGCAGAATCGTTTTCTTTCGAAGTGACTGTTGGGACAGATAAATTCATCTCCCGTCGCCTGGTCCTCGCTCTCGGGGTGAGGGACATTCTTCCCGGCATTTCCGGCTTGAGCGAGCGATGGGGAAAGAGCGTGTTCCATTGCCCCTATTGCCATGGCTATGAATTGAACCAGGGCGAGATCGGTGTTCTCGCGGGCTCGGAGCTTTCCATGCATCACGCCTTGATGCTTCCGGATTGGGGGCCGACAACCTTGCTCGTCAACGGGGCATTCGACCCGACTTCGGATCAGGTCGCAGCCCTTGCAGCTCGTGGTGTTACCATTGATACAACGCCAGTGGAGGCGATTACGGGCCACGCCGATGTGCAACTCGGCGACGGTCGCATTTTACCCTTTGCCGGTCTGTTTGCGCTTGCACCGTTCGAAATTGCGACATCGATCCCACAACAGCTCGGCCTCGATATGGAGCACGGACCTTTGGGCTCGACGATCAAGACCGATGCAATGAAGGCAACAAGCGCGCCCGGCATCTTCGCCTGCGGCGACGCAGCCCGTCCCATGGCATCGGTTGCTCTGGCTGTAGGCGATGGAAGCCTGGCGGGCGTCAATGCCCACAGATCATTGATGTTCGGACCAGGCTTGTTACGATGAGGCGGGGTGTGATTTCAAAGCGGATGAGGCAATTTTCTCAGGCCTTTGCACTGAAATGACAGGAAACGGGTGGTCACGAAGAAAAAATAGACGCCTGAAAAACGGCGGCAATCTGCTGCAAGCGATTCTAGGATTTCCACATGCTGTTTGATCTTCCTGACCCTGATACACTTTACGCCGCCCTGCTTGCCAGAAACGAAAGTTTCGACGGCCAAGCCTTTGTTTGCGTCTCGTCAACCGGCGTTTTTTGCCGGTTGACGTGCCCTGCACGAAAGCCGAAGCGGGAGAACTGCACGTTCTTTCCCACGATCGGCCAGTGCATCGAGGCTGGTTTCCGCCCTTGCAAGCGCTGCCATCCGCTTCAGGCCGCCGCGCTTGCAGATCCTACAATTGCCGCCCTGCTGCAGGAACTGGACAAGCGTCCTTATCTGCGGTGGTCCGAAGACCATGTGGCAAAGCTCGGTTATGACCTCTCGACGGTGCGACGAAGCTTCAAGCGGCAATTCGGGATGACATTTCTCGAAATGGCTCGCCAGCGCCGCATACGGGAGGGCTTTGAGACGCTGGCTCTGGGCGGAAAGGTCATTACCGCGCAGCATGAGGCCAGCTTTGACTCTGCCAGCGCGTTTCGTGCCGCATTTGCTCGTCTGCTTGGCAAATCGCCAGCGGAGCTGCAATCCGATAAGCTGCTGCGGGCAACATGGATACCAACGCCGCTTGGCGACATGATCGCCGTCAGTAGCCGAAACCACCTTCATCTTCTGGAATTCGTGGATCGAAAGGGGCTGCCCGCCGAGCTGAAAAAGCTTGAGCAGAACTCTAAAGAGGGCATCGGTATTGGCATCATGCCTCCTTCGGAGCAGGCTGCGGCAGAGCTTGCCGAGTACTTCGCTGCCCGCTCTGCCAGGTTTCTGACGCCACTCGCGGCACCGGCAAGCGCTTTTACCCAGCACGTTTGGGATGCCCTGCGGCAGATACCGGCAGGCGAAACCCGAAGCTACTCAGACATTGCCCGCCAGATCGGGCATCCTGCTGCCACACGCGCCGTGGCCCGTGCCAACGGCGCAAATCAAATAGCCATCATGATCCCTTGTCATCGCGTCATCGGGGCCGACGGTTCTCTGACCGGCTACGGTGGCGGGCTTTGGCGCAAGCAGCGACTGATTGAAATCGAGCGAGACCTCAAGAAGGTGACCTGTTCGGCATCAACGGTCATCGATTAGCGTCAGGTGGCTGTCGACAGGGCAGGGCGGCGCTTGACGTCGCTGCCGCGCTCTCACTGACATCAGGTGTCACTGCAAGAAACGGGTGGTCGCCGCCTTGCCCAGTCGCCTATGGCTAAGCTCCACGCAAGGAGCAAATCATGGGAATGTTACAAGACAAAGTAGCCATCATTACAGGCGCATCATCCGGGATAGGTCGTGCTGCAGCGTTGCTGTTTGCTGGCGAAGGTGCTGCCGTCGTTCTCAACGCCAGAGGCGGTCCGGGTTTGGAAAAAGTCGCTGATACGATACGCGGTCAAGGCGGGAGAGCTCATATCGTGGCTGGTGACGTCAGTCGTGCGGAGACGCATGACGAACTCACCGCTGAAGCGCTGCGAATGTTCGGCGGTCTGGATATCGCTTTTAACAATGCTGGAATGGTTGGACCATTGAAACCACTTGCGGACGTTTCCGTGTCAGAATGGCAAGAAACGCTTGCGACAAACCTGACGGCAGCTTTCATGGCAAGCCGAAGCCACATCCCCGCCATGCTCGAAAGGGGCGGTGGCTCCATCATATTCACATCCAGTTTCGTGGGAACCAGTGTCGGTCTTCCGGCAATGGGTGCCTATGCGGCTTCCAAGGCGGGATTGATGGGGCTGGTAAAGGGCATCACTGCGGACTATGCGGGCAGAGGGATCAGGGCCAATGCCCTGCTGCCCGGCGGATCGGATACTGCGATGGCTGGCGATGACGCGCAGAAGGAGTGGGCCGCCGGCCTACATGCCATGAAACGCATAGCGCAACCGGAGGAAATCGCGAAAGCCGCGCTGTTTCTTGCCAGCCCCATGGCAAGCTTTGTCGCCGGTTCTGCATTATTCGCAGACGGTGGGAACTCGGCCGTCAAATAGCAGTGAGCTCTCACGAGAAGGCGCGACCGGTGTTTCAAACACACCGGCCGCGGGCAGTGGCGTCAGCCCTTGATGAAGGCGAGCAGGTCAGCATTCAGCACATCGGCATTAACCGTCAGCATACCATGCGAGAAGCCAGGGTAGGTCTTCAGCGTGCCGTTCTTCAACAGCTTGACCGACTTGTGGGCCGAGTCAGCGATCGGGACGATCTGGTCGTCTTCGCCGTGCAGAACCAGTGTCGGAACGCTGATGTTTTTCAGGTCTTCCGTCTGGTCCGTTTCGGAGAAAGCCTTGATGCCGTCATAATGGGCCTTCGCGCCACCCATCATGCCCTGACGCCACCAGTTCTGGATCACGCCTTCATGCACTGTCGCGCCATCGCGATTGAAGCCATAGAAAGGACCAGCCGGAACATCGCGGAAGAACTGTGCGCGGTTGGCAGCAAGTGCAGAGCGGAAGCCATCGAAGACTTCCATGGGCAGGCCTTCCGGATTGGAGGCGGTCTTGACCATGATTGGCGGAACGGCAGAAACGAGAACCGCCTTGGCAACGCGACCGGCAGGCTCGCCATGCTTGGCCACGTAGCGCGCAACTTCACCGCCGCCGGTGGAGTGACCGATGTGAACGGCGTTCTTCAGGTCCAGCGCTTCAACGACCGCGAAGGCGTCGGACGCGTAGTGGTCCATGTCGTGACCTTCCGAAACCTGTGCAGAACGGCCATGACCGCGCCGGTCATGCGCTACGACACGGTAGCCCTTGGAAAGGAAGAACAGCATCTGCGCATCCCAATCGTCCGAAGACAGCGGCCAGCCGTGATGGAAGACGATTGGCTGTGCGTCCTTTGGACCCCAGTCTTTGTAGAAGATTTCAGTGCCGTCCTTGGTCGTTACGAATGCGCTGCTCATGGTATGATCTCCTATTGAAGTTGATTGGATTTGTGGTTGCGCGAAGGCGAGCGAGGTGAGGTTCAGGCTCGCAATGGCCGCGCTTCCAATTAACAGGTTGCGTCTCGACACCGAGAAGTCGTCTTGAAAAGATGCCATCTTCGTCTGTTCCTTGCGCCTTGGGAGTTGCTTTTGACTTGAGCAAACTAACGCGGTGACCTAATGCTGCCACGTGGCAGAAATGACTTTATCGGCGGCAAAAGCGACAATGCGTAAGAACGAACAAAAACTGATCGAGATTGGCCTTCTGATCTACCCCGGATGCCAGCTTGCTGCGATCTATGGGCTTACAGACCTGTTTCGTATTGCTTGCGAGTGGTATCCGGATATGCTTACCACCACCAATCGACCTTCGTTGAGAGTCAGTCACTGGACGCTGGAGGAGGGTGGTGTTCACTGTACATGGGATTCTCATTCAGACAAACCTCATGTACTCGACTACATCATTTCTCCACCCAGCATCATCATGCCCGAGAAAATGGAGAGAATGGCGCCAGCATCCGAGTGGATATCAACGCATCACGCAAAGGGTGCCATCGTCTGCTCCGTCTGCGCGGGCGCTTTTGTCCTGGCGGAAACCGGATTGATCGACGGCAGGCGGGCAACCACCCATTGGGCCTTTGCAGACAGGCTGGCAGAGCAGTTTCCGAACATCAGTGTTGCTTCTGAACATATGATCATTGACGATGGCGATGTGATCACCGCGGGCGGAATCCTTGCTTGGGCTGATCTGGGTCTTCTCATCGTCGAAAAACTTCTAGGGCAGGCGGTAATGCTTGAGACTGCCCGCTTCCTCATCGTCGATCCGCCTCGTCGCAGCCAGAGCCGTTATAAGACTTTCATACCTCGCTTCGACCATGGGGACGCTGATGTGGTTCATCTTCAGCACCAGTTCCATGCGGCACCCGAGCTACAAAAGTCCATCGCCGCCTTGGCAGACAGCGTCAATCTTTCCGAGCGAACACTCCAGCGGCGCTTCTTTCGCGCAACGGGATTGAAGGTGACAGAGTACCTTCAAAATGTCCGCATCATGAAAGCGCGGCAACTGCTTGAAACGACGAACAATTCCGTGGAGAGCATTGCCTGGACGGTTGGCTACGCGGATCCGGCAGCATTCCGCAAAATATTCGCCCGACTTACCGGCGCGACGCCCAATACCTATCGCGGAAGCGCGAAATCTAATTGAAGAGCGGATGAGCGAGCGGGCCGCAGATATGCAATTGTTCAACGGTCTACCAGTTTGACGTCGCCATTTTGCTGCTTCGATTTGATCAGTACGGCAAGAGGCGACACTGTGATGTGGACGAAACGCACCCACATCCGATTATCGCATAAGATAGATTATGGAACTTTTCGATCGATGTGGTTGTCAGGATTGCTATATCTTTGGCAATCGATAAAAACATTAAATCAATGCCTTATAGCGAATTTCTCATGTTCTATATTTCTCCCGAGGTTTCCCTACGACGGATTTCTAGTTCTTCGCTGTAGCGCCTGAGCGTGTGGCTTTCTGTGAGTTGGCCCACTGGTCTGTTTTCGATTTTGTCGTTGACGACGGCCAGTGCTTCGCTTTCCGTGGCGTCGAAGGCTGCTGCGGCCTGGCGGGCGTTCATTGTTGGTAGAAGAACATCGCTCTTGTATCGCAGATAGCTCTCAAGGCTGATTGTCTTGGAGTCCCGCTCCATCGGGTCGGCGTAGATTTCCGGTACCAGGATGATCCCGGCGTAACGTCCGTCGTCGTGGGTCATGATGACGCGTTGGGTTGAGCCAAGCGGGTATTTCTCCTTGAAGGCCGCAAGGCCGATGCTGACACGCTCTTTGCGAATGTCGGCGCGCATCATCTTGCCAACCGTCAGATCACGGATCCAGCCAATGTCGTGGGCGCTGCGGATGCTTTCGCCCCGAAGATGAAAACGCCAGGTCGCGAAGGAATAGCCGAAGGTTGTGCGTACCACCAGCGAAGTGGTCATCACGGCAGCGAGGACGAGAACAGTGATCTGAAAGTCGCCGGTCAATTCCAGCGCCAGGAATGTCATGGTCAAAGGCCCGCCAATGATGGCGGCGGCAAAGGCGCTCATCCCGATGACGGCGTAGACAACGGGCTGCGTGTCGCCGTAACCGATATAAGGTGCGCAAATCGCGAAAATCTTGCCCAGCAGAGAGCCCATGAACAGCGACGCGAAGAACAGGCCTCCGCGGAAACTGGAGCCGATGGAGATCGCGCTGGCGGAAGCCTTGAGAAGGAAAAGTCCCGCGAGGCCCGCAATCGTCATATCTGCATTGAGGTTGATATGGAGCGCGCCATGCCCGCTGGAAAGAACCTGCGGCGAAATCAGCGCCAATGCTCCAACAACAATGCCACCCATGGCCGGTCTTAGCCAAATGGGTATGCGGCTTTTCCTGGCTGTCTCTTCAATAAAGGAAACCGCCTGCATGAGAATGATGCCGATGCCAGCGCAGACAGCACCGAGGAAAATTGCCGGCACGTAATCGGGCGGCGTGACTGTGTTTGAGCCAGCAATATCGATGCTGAGCCCATGCTGCGATAAAAGTCCGGTGACGATCGTTGCGACCAAGGCGGATACGACCAGCGGCGCCAGCGTGACGATCGTGTAGGTGCCTATAATCAGTTCAATGGCATAGAATGCACCCGTCAACGGGGCATTGAAGGCTGCTGCAATAGCTCCGGCGGCACCACAGCCGACGAGTATGCGCATGTCCCCTCGCCTCAGCTTCAGGTTCAGGCCGAGCTTGGATGCGATGCCACTGGCAACCTGCGTATAGCCGGCTTCCAGGCCAACGGATGCCCCGAAGCCGTTCGAGATGATGTTCTGTACGCAGACGATAACACTGTCCGTCAGTGATAAGCGACCACCGTGCAAAGCGTTGGCTTCGATCGGGTCGATCATCGGTTTCTTGCGTGTCTTTGAGATCACGAAGATCATGACGCCCAGAATAATGCCGCCAGCGAGCGGGCCTACCAGGACAATGTAGCCGGAAAGATCACTGCTGCTCAGTCGCTCGACGCCAAAGACAAGGACATGGAGCGCCGTCGTTATAGCGCCAATCAGAGCAACGAAAAGACCGGCCGCGGCGCCCACGAAGATGGCGAGAACGACAAGTGCAACTTCGCCGCGCCGGAATACGGCGCGCAGTCTGCTGGAGCGAAGATTGTCGAAGAAGCTTGCCATACTGGGAGCACGGAAAGGCTTGGACGACATGTTGATTCCTCCGGCGAATTGCTGTGCCTCTGGTCGCCACTCCAGCAAATATAGGCCGTTGGTGCGCTGCGGTTTTCAGTTCAAACCGTCAGGTCGCCCGAGACTTCAAGTTCAAACTGCATCTGGTCGTAGCCCGGTTCCACGTGCTCAGGTGTTTCGCGCATGACTATGTCATAATCGAGAGGCGTATGCATGTGGGTTAGGATGGCGCGGCGGGGGCGAAGTTTTCCAATCCACTCCAGCGCTTGCTCCATGGAGAGATGGCTTGGATGATAGCGATATTGCAGCGTATCGATGACCAGCACGTCAAGCCCGCTCAACTTTAAAACGGAGTCCGCCGGAAAGTCGCTGACATCGGTGCAATAAGCGACGGAGCCGATTCGAAATCCGAGTGAGTGCGTGTCGCCATGCTGCTGCATGTGCGGCCCGAAAGAGATCGCCCCGCCTTCACCCGTAATGGTGATAGGCGCGTCCAGATCCTCGATCAGATGAGGCTCGACGATTGGCGGATAATTGCTGCCCGGCGGCGTTTCGAGGCAGTAGGGAAAGCCATCGCGAATGCGCTGCATCGTCGCTACGTCGGCATAGATGGGGATTCGCTTGCGTGTCGAGATGAAGAAGCCGCGCAGATCGTCTATGCCATGTAGGTGATCGGCGTGAGCGTGGGTATAGAGCACAGCGTCGATATGCGTGACCCTCGCGGCAATCAGCTGCGTGCGTAGATCAGGCCCTGTGTCGATGACAACGGTGGTGGTACCGCCATCCGGCGCAATCTGCTCAACCATGAATGCGGCCCGGGTGCGCTGGTTCTTGGGATTGTCGGGATTGCAATCGCCCCAATCCCCGTTGATGCGCGGCACTCCGGGAGACGAACCACAACCGAGTATCGTGAACCTCCGCCGAAAGCCTGCCACAGCTACACCTTCGTCATCTTGGAGAAGCAGCGAAATGCATTCTGCGTGGTCAGTTCAGCCATTTGCTCGTAGGAGATGCCATGGACTTCCGCCAGGACTTCCGCCGTGTTGACGACATAGGAGGGTTCGTTGCGTTTGCCGCGCCAGCGCTTCGGTGCGAGATAGGGCGCGTCCGTTTCCACCAGCAACCGATCCACTGGGATGGTGGCTGCGATGTCGCGAATGTCCTGAGACTTCGGGAATGTGAGAATGCCGGAGAACGACACGTAACCGCCGAGTTCTACGCCGGCTTGCGCCAACTCTGGGCCCGCTGAAAAGCAATGAAGGATGAAGGGGAAAGCACCCTTCCCGCTTTCTTCCCGCAAAATCGCAATCATGTCGTCATCAGCGCTGCGGCTGTGGATGACGAGCGGAAGTTGGGTGATGCGCGCTGCTTCGATGTGGCGTCGCAGGCCGGTTTTCTGGTCTTCCGGCTTCTGCGTGTCGTAGAAATAGTCCAGCCCCGCCTCGCCGATCGCCACGATCTTTTCATGGCTGTTGGCAAGCCGCACCAGATCGTCAGCGGTAATGTCGAGTTCTTCGTCGGCATTGTTGGGATGCGTGCCAACGGAACAGAAGACCGACGGGTATTTCTCCGCGATCTTCAGCAATTCCGGCAGCCGGGCGACGCGGGTGGAGATCGTCACCATCTGGCTGACGCCGGATGCGTGAGCGCGTGCGATGATATCGTCGCGCTCCGCATCGAAATCGGCGAAGTCCAGATGGCAATGGGTATCGATCAGCATCTGCGTTAAGCCTCTGGCGCCACATAGCGCGGGAACACCGGCTTTGGTGCCTCAAGCGGAGTGCCGGGAACGAGACGCCCACCCTCACCCAAAGCGGCGAAGTCGCGCTTGTCGGCAGGTGCGGCAACGAGGTCCAGCAGCTTTTCACAGGAGCCGGGCATGAAAGGCTGCAACAGAATACCGATCTGGCGAACCACCTCTGCCGTCACGTACAGGACTGTGCCCATGCGCTCCGGGTCGGTCTTTTTCAGAGCCCAGGGTTCCTGGCCCGCGAAATAGCGGTCCGTTTCGGAAACGACGGCGATAATGGCGGCCAGCGCCTTGTGGATCATCTGCCGGTTCATTTCTTCGCGGCATGTTGCCTGCAGGGCATCAGCCGCGGCCAGCATCGCCTTGTCTTCATCGGTGAAGGCGCCGGGTGTCGGCACCTGTCCGTCGCAGTTCTTGACGATCATCGACAAGGAGCGGCTGGCGAGATTGCCGATACCATTTGCGAGATCTGCATTGATGCGGGTGGCGATGCCCTCTTCGCTGTAGCTGCCATCCTGTCCGAAAGACACTTCGCGCAGGAAGAAGTAGCGCACCTGATCCAGACCAAAATGGTTGACCAGATTGACGGGATCGACAACGTTGCCAACCGACTTCGACATCTTCTCGCCCTTGTTGAGCAAAAAGCCATGGGCATAGACGCGCTTTGGGAGCGGCAAGCCGGCGCTCATGAGGAATGCAGGCCAGTATACGGCGTGGAACCGGATGATATCCTTGCCGATGATATGAACGTCGGCAGGCCAGTACTTCGCGCGAGCGCCGTTCTTGTCTTCGATATAGCCGGTCGCGGTGATGTAGTTGGTCAGTGCGTCGACCCAGACATACATCACGTGCTTTGCATCATCCGGTACCTTGATGCCCCAATCAAACGTGGTGCGCGATACCGAGAGGTCCTTGAGGCCGGATTTGACGAAGGAGATGATCTCGTTGCGTCGCTCTGCGGGACCGATGAAATCCGGCTGATCCTCATAGAGCTTCAACAGCTTGTCCTGATACTCGGATAGCTTGAAGAAGTAGCTTTCTTCCTCGACCCATTCGACCGGCGACCCCTGGGGTCCATAGCGAACGCCATCGGCGCGGACTTCCGTTTCGTCTTCAGCATAATAGGCTTCGTCGCGCACGGAATACCAGCCGGCATAGCTGTCCTTATAGATGTCGCCCTTCTGAGCCATCAATTTCCAGATGTTGCGCGACGTCTCATGGTGACGCTCTTCCGTTGTGCGGATGAAATCGTCATTGGAGGCATTGAGCAGCTTGCCCATTTCGCGGAACTGATCGGAGTTGCGCTGTGCCAGTTCTTCAGGCGTGATGCCCTCGGCGCGCGCCGTCTGCTGCATCTTCTGGCCATGCTCGTCCGTGCCGGTCAGAAAGAAGACGTCCTTCCCGTCCAGACGCTGAAACCGCGCCATGGCATCCGTCGCGATCAGTTCATAGGCATGGCCGATATGCGGCTTGCCATTGGGGTAGGAAATCGCTGTTGTGATGTAGAAAGGTGTCTTGTCTGTCATGACGCTCGATCGATTTTTACGGACTGTTTTTGAGATAGACCGCTCTTAGCCTATTGTTCGCACAAGCGAAAGCGAAAGCCGTAAAATTGTCCGGCTTCAGGCCGAGCGCATGTCTTCCAGAATGGAAAGCACCATCTGCTTCTTGTCGAGATTATAGGCCTGAGCAATTGTGATGCGCTCCGTCAAGGATGACGACAGGCGGGCATGGCGCTCCGCGGTGCTGAGGTCTCCCGCCATGGCGGCCGCCCTCGCCCGCTCCATCAGCGCTTCGGTCGCATGTTCCATGAAGAAGCCGAGCACGATGTCACCGTCTTTTTGCGCCAGAACATCCGCCAGCTTGTGCATCTGCTTGCGTGCTGAAGGCCCGGTCGCCGTCATGACCTCGCCGAAGACATCGATAATATCCGAACCGCCGTAATTGAGCAGTTTCAGCGCCTGGGAAACGCTGCCCTTGGATGCTTCCTGAAGCGTATCGCGCTTTTCCGCAGACATGGAAAGGCCCAGATGCTGAAGTGCCTTTTCCATGTCGTCATTGCCCAAGGGAGTAAGACGCAGCGGCATACAGCGTGAGCGAATTGTGGGCAGCAGCTTTCCCGGCGCGTGGGAAAGCACGAGGAACAGCGCCCGCTTCGGCGGCTCTTCAAGGATCTTAAGGATCGCGTTTGCCGCATTGCGGTTAAGGTCGTCGGCCGGGTCGATGATAACGATGCGCCAGTTGCCGGTGCCAGATGTTTGCGAAAAGAAATGCCCTGCCCTGCGTACTTCGTCCACCGTAATAGCCGACTTGACCTTGCCGGTTTTCTCATCGACTGGTCGCGTCAAATGCAGCAGATTGTGCGAGGCACCAGATGAAATCTGGCGGCTGACGACAGAGCCCATATCGGGGTCCGGCAGCCGCTCCGGCGCTTCCGATGGCTCCGGGTGAGAGAGGACATGGTTGGCAAAGCGAAAGGCCAGCGTTGCCTTGCCGATGCCTTCCGGCCCCTCGATCAAAATGGCATGGTGGCCTTTACCCGAGCGATAAGACTGCGCGAGAAAAAGCTCGGCCTCTTCGTGGCCGAACAATCTGGTGTTTTCCTGCGGCGCTATTGCGCCATCCAGCACGCCCGGTGTCTCGCTCATTCCGCTACGTCCGAAATGGCGGTCAATTTGGAAACCATCGGCTCAACGAAGGACAGCACGTCTTCCGCCACCTTTTCCTGCGGCTGTTCGGCATTGACGATGCGACAGCGGCGCGGCTCGTTGAGTGCTATGTCGAGATAGGCTTCGCGGCGCTTCTCATGCGTTTCCAGCTCTTCCTTTTCGAAGCGATCGGGTGTCGCCCCAATATCGGCACGTTTGCGCGCTCTCGCCAGTCCTGCCGTGGCGGCAATGTCGAAGATCAGAGTCAGGTCGGGCATCGTCCCGTCAATTGCGATGCGTTGAAGTGTCTCGATGAATTCCGGCTCAAGATTGCCTGTTGTGCCCTGATAGACGCGAGAGGAATCAAGGAAGCGGTCACACAGAACAACCGCGCCTCTCTGCAACGCCGGACGTATGACCTCTTCGACATGGTCATTGCGCGCGGCGGCAAACAGCATTGCTTCCATTCGCACACCGAAGGGTTCAGCAGCGCCCGAGAGAAGAACATGCCGAACTGCCTCCGCGCCGGGGGAGCCGCCCGGCTCCCGCGTCACGACGACTTCAAGCCCACGCGCACGCAAGGTCTCGGCAAGAACGCGAATCTGGGTGGATTTGCCTGCGCCCTCTCCACCTTCGAAGCTAATGAACAATCCGGTATTTTCGGGCAATGTTTCTTCCTGACTACAGCACTCTATGCCGATTTGTATTTAACGCATATCGCCCGGTTGCGAAACCATGAAGACTACAGCCAGAAAAACAGCAGTTCTTTCAATGCGCCAGTCGCGTTCTGAGTGAGTGTGCCCTTGGCGACGGCCTGTTGCGTGTAAAGCGGCACCTCACGCAGAAGCTTCTCTCCAGAAAATATTTTTAGCGTTGCGGCCTTGTGATCAGCTTCAAGCGGGGCGTTGAGCGGCCAGTTATAGACGATGCGACCCGAAAGTCTTTCGGGATTGTTGATCGGCACCAGCACGCTGACGTCCTCATGCACGGCAAGATCGATGGATGACACCGCCCCGCCATACACGGCAATTGTCCCGACGGCCTCCTGATCCTTGAAGAGGTTACGCTTTTCAAAAGCCGTCAGACCCAATTCAACGACGCGACGCGCCTCTTCCTGTCTGGTCTTGTCATCCGGCAGGCCTGCGAGCGCGAGATAGATGCGCCTGCCGTCACGTTCTGCAGAAACCACGGTGGAGAAGCCGTGGCCCTCGGCAAAGCCAAGGCCCATCCCGTCTATACCATTGCCGAGAAGCGAGTTCTTGTTTCGCTGGAAAATCCGGTTCCATTCGAAGTCTGGCTTGCTGAACAGGCCGTAGCGATCGCCGAAGCTGCGATGAATGTGGCTGGCGAGAACCACCATGTCTTTTGCGGTTGTCTGGCTGACCTGATCGGGCAATCCGGTTGAGTTTGCGAAGGAACTGTTGGCCATGCCGAGCTCTTTCGCCCGAGCCGTCATCCTCTTGGCAAATGCGCCGTCGGATCCCGCCATCCCCTCAGCCACAATCAGGCAGCCGTCATTGGCGTTCTGTACGATGATGCCGGTCAGCAGGTCATTGATGCTGACCGAGGATTTCAGCGCTGCAAACATGGTGGAAGTGCGTGACGGCGCGCCGCCGGTACGCCAGGCATATTCGGAAACCGGATAGCTGGTTTCAGGGCTTACCTCACCCTTTGAAAGCGCACTGACAACGAGCTCCACCGTCATGAGTTTGGCAAGGGATGCGGGCGGAAACGGGGTGTTTTCATTGACCGAAAGAAGGACTGTGCCTGTCTCTGCATCAATCATATAGGCCTGTTGCGCCTTGGTAACGACCGGGGCCGTTTGCGCATTCGCAGCCACTGCACCGATGTTCAGACAAACGGCAGCAAGAACAGCAGATCTAAGATATCGTTTGATTGTTTCGCGCATCAGGACGTTGCCCGCCGTCATAAGTTGTTAAGCCTGCGTGACCTGGTTTGATCGACGTTGCCGCCCCGGCGACACGCCTATCCAGAATCATGACGCAGGCTGGCATTGTATGCGCAACACTTCGAAAAAGGGCAAAGCTCAGCGAGCCTTGCCCTGCTTGTTTTTCACGAATGACAGGATCGACTGTTCCGTCAGTTCACCACGCTTGACGAGTACAGCGTCAAATGCGCTAGCCGACTTTGAAACAGGTGCATCCTCGGAATAGGCAGAGGCAAATCGTGCCGAGGGTGTTGGCGCGCGAAGATAGTTGCCCTCCGGCCGTTCGGTGATGAATGGACCGATTTCCGGCAGGATAACGAACTGCTCAGCACTTTGTCCCATGACAGGGGCTGGTCCATTGACCAACGGCATGGCTTGCAGTGCCTGGCTCTTCTTGGAGCCGACCAGTGCCATCTGCGCGGAGCCGCCATAGGCGGGGCTCTGCGGAATAGGAATATTGTTAGGCGAAGCGGAAGCAACCATGACGCCTGTTGCAATCTGCCCCTCGGGGTTGATGCCCGGTCCACGCGCGCCCTTCGGCACGTAGGATGCCATCAGATACGGCATGTCATGCCCATCGAGCGGAGCACGCCCGACATATTGAACGCGCACGCTGGCAGTGCCCGTCCGCTTCATGTCCAAAAGATCGGCCGTCTTGCTGGACACGTCGATAAGGCGACCCTCATGGAAAGGCCCACGGTCGTTGACGCGAACGATGACGGAAGAGCCGTTTTCGACATTGGTGACGCGAGCGTAGCTTGGCAGCGGAAATGTAGGATGGGCAGCCGACAGATGCTCCTTGTCATAGGCCTCACCATTGGCCGTCAAACGCCCATGGAATGCGGAACCATACCAGGATGCCAAGCCGGATTTGTCGTAATTCTGCTCTTCCTTGGGGAAGTAACGGCGGCCTTTGACAGTGTAGGCATTCCCGACCAGGAAGCGACCGCCGCCCTTAGGAATGTTTGCACCATCAGCCACACGCGGGCTTGCCTTTACGCCATACTCGGACTCGGAAAAATATTCCTTGCTGCGCTTCGGCTTGGTCTCAGTTTTCGACGTCGTCGAACAGGATGCTGTCGCTGCACAGAGAACGGCAAGGCCGAGCCATCTGGCGCTCACACCAACTTTCATAAACGTGGAATTCAAATCCTATGCCCCGTGCTGCTGCTGGATTGTCTTTCGACAACCCCTCTCTCGCCTCGATGGATATGCCCCTGACACCGAAGCACCTAACAGGCCCTTAATCTTGCCCGTAACATGGCGAAATTGCGAATGGCACATGCGATTTCGATAAAATTGTACGTAACGTGGTTAACCATTGGTTGACGCTCAGCCTGTGGAGACCTTGCGCATTGCGCCTTCAGATGGATTGACGAAACGACGCAAACAGTTGTAAAGCCTCGCTGGAAACGGATGGGTGTCCGAGTGGTTTAAGGAACCGGTCTTGAAAACCGGCGTGCGGGAGACCGTACCGTGGGTTCGAATCCCACCCCATCCGCCAGCATGGTCAGACTGCTGAAATTATGGCGTCCCGTTGACGCGTTGCCACCACAATCATTGATAGTAAACGGCTGCTTTCGTTGTGGCAAAGCGGGTCACGTGCGTTTTACGGTCGGATCGATAGGTACCTTGGGATCTCGTCAAAAGCAGTTGTGAGTCCAGTGCAGCCCTTTATAAGGTGCGCTTAAAACGGTGATTGTTGAAAGGCGTTTGCAGTATGTGGATTGAAGTGACGGCGGTGAGTAACAATCAGAAGCTGGCTATCAATTTTGATCATGTCACGCAAATTTCTCCGCTTTCCCAGGGCACGCTGGTGCTGCGGCTTGGGAATGAGCGGGTTCATGTCATGGAGAGCTATGACTACATCGTCGCCCGTCTTCATGCGGCGGCGCCGAAGTAAGGTTATATGCCAGCAAAAACGGCGGCGAGAGCAAGGGCCGCCGGCACGGATTGAACGAACAGGATCTTCCTGCTGGCCGTCGCGGCACCAAACAGCCCCGCGACTAGGATGCAGGTCAGGAAGAAGACTGAAAACAGGTATCCCTGCTCTCCTTGCATCAAGCCGAATAAGAGACCTGCGGCGAGAAATCCATTATAGAGCCCCTGATTGGCGGCCAAGACCTTGCTGGACTTTGCAAACTCTTCCGTAAGTCCGAAAGCCCTGCGCCCAGCGGGTTTTGTCCAGAGTGCCGTCTGCAGGATCAATATATAAATATGCAAGACGGCAATCAGCACGATCAATAGATTGGCAATCAATATACGCCCTCCTCGACGCTTTGGCGCGCCGAGGATGCGCCCAGGGCATTTAACCCGAAGCGAGCTTCGACTGCGACATTTATGGCTTCAGCAATACCTTGCCGGACTTACCTGAAGCTAGCGATGCCTTGACCGCCTGGGAAATGTCGGCAAGGCCATATACGCCCTCCACCGGAAGAATGATGGTGCCGCTGGCGACATGCTGGATCAATTCGCCAATCAGGCGGCGGCGTGTGTCCGGCTCCATGGTGCCGATGACTGTGCTGCCCCAGAACCCCTTGATGGTGAGCTGCTTGAAAATAACCGGTCCGGAGGGGATCTGCATGGGTTCGCCCGTCATGCTGCCAAAGGATACCAGCAAGCCGTCCTCTCCTAATAGCTCGACAATATCCTTGCTGGCAGAGCCTCCGATGGAATCAACACCCGCTTTGATGGGCTGTTCCCCGGTGAGCGTCCGCACGGTCTCCCGCCAATTGTTCTGAGCGGTGGAAACGGCGTTCTTGATGCCCAGCTCTTCGAGCTCCTTTACACCTTCATCGCGCCGGACCAGGTTGATGACATGGATGCCCCGCGCCTGTGCAAGCATCGCGACAGCTTTTCCGACTGCACCATTGGCCGTGTTCTGGATGATCCATTGATTCGGTTTGACTCCCAGGAACTCGAGTAGCGCCATGGCGCTGAATGGCATGGCGATAAGTTGGGCTGCGGCTTCATCGGATATTGCGTCTGGCACGGGCACGAGGCCTGCAGCAGGAGCAAGGAAGAACTCGGCCCAGGCACCGTGCACGCCGGCGGCTGTAACGCGCTTTCCAATCAGCGCGCTGTCTACACCCTCGCCCACTGCCTCAACCGTGCCCACCGCTTCGCTGCCGCCGACTGCACCCGGCAATGGCGGCTTGTAGCCATAGCTTCCGCGCACGGTCCAGATGTCATGATTATGTATCGGCGAAAGTATCATGCGGATAAGGACCTGGCCTTTACCCGGTTCTGGCGTCGGGGTCTCTGCAAGGTGCAATACGTCTTGAGGTTCCCCGAAAACGTCATGAGATGCAGTGCGCATGTCTTTATTCCTTTTGTTGAAATGAATTGTTGGCTGAGTTTTCACTGAATAATGCGGCATTGCTGTGAATGTTGAAAATGTCGGATTTTCAAAAGAAAAAGCCGACCAGATGGCCGGCTTTCAAATTCTATATTGGCTTGCTGCCGACAGCTTTAGCGGCAGACGCGGATGCTTTCCATGTGCCAGCCGCCGTCATAGGCGTTGCGGACCTGGCGGTCCTCAAACCAGCAGCGCGGTGGCGGTGGTGGTGGCTCGACATAGCGTGGGCCGCTGTCCCTGGCCAAGGCGCCACCGATGATACCGCCAAGAACGCCTGCAGCAATGCCGCCAGCGATAACCCGGCCATCATGGTCACGATGTCTGCGAGGCGGATCGCGATAGGGTGGCGGTGGTGGACCGCGGCGATCATAACGATAGGGACCATCGTAATATTGCGCCGATGCGGTCTGAACACTGGCTAGAACTGCGCCGCTTGCGATGACACCGGCAAGCGCTGTGAGAAGAATCTTTTTCATTGCGGGCTTCTCCATGTGAGCCGAACCATTGTGCGGTAACGCCTCAATATGCCCGTAAAATGGCACGCAATTGATGAACAAGTGCTGAACGCAGAAGGCCTGCGATGCCACCGTCTTCCCCTCGCTTTTGGTCTTTTGTCAGTAAGCGTACCGTTAGCCGGGACACTGACCTTTCGCGTCCAGGTTATAGTAGCTATGCGTCAATTGCTTCCTCCACGGGAGGAGCTCCCAAGTCCTGAAAGCCAATCAGGCAACATCTTAGCCCCGCCTCTGAGGTGGGGCCTTTTTTTCTCAGCTAATGCGCTGAAATCTTTTTTCTCAGTCGACACGCAACCGATTTGCATTTCACCAGTTATGCGACCGAGACTAAGTCTCGGTTCCCCTCTCGACTATGACCCGCCATGAGCGGGTTTCTTTTTGCAAATTACGTCAAACCTACTGACGCAATTATTTCTAGAAGCGTACCGCACTGGCGTGAAGTGCACTACTGGCTAGGCAAAGCTCGTATTAATATCCGCGCATCGCTCAAGGGCCTTGCCCGTTTTTCCCCGAGCGACCAACCTGCCCCGCTTCGACATGCGGGGCTTTTTTGTTTCTGGAGCCTTCGAAGGCTAAGAGCGCAGATAGATGTAAGTGTGAACGTCTAGGCCCGGCTGTGCATTGCGCCGCTCGTTCAGCAGGTCGCGAAAAAGCTCGCCAATCGCGGGCGGCAGGTTTCTGGAGAATTCGTCGAATATCTCGTTGGCTCTATTCCACGAATAGATGGCTACCAGCGTGAAGATAAGAAGCAAAAGCCAGGGCCACAGCGGTTTGCGTCGTCTTTGAACTTCTGTATGACGCTCGTCGGTCATTGTGCAAACACCTTCGATTGCTGCGTTACCTGTTTTGGTATCGAGGTTCTCCGCCAGGGGCATAGGCGGCTTTCTGCTGAAAACGGAAGATGTTTCCACACTGCGCACAGCGTATCATGTATTCGGCGGGATTGCCCGATGGCCGTTCCGCCCGAAAGCCAGCTGGCATTTCATCTATACGAAAATCGACATCCGAATGGCTCTTCTCATCGATCTCGGATGCCTCGGCAAAGCCACTATGGCCGCATTTGGAACATTCTAGTTTCCGGGAATATCGATCGCGAGAAGCCATGGTCCGTCCTTTGGTTTCGGGACAGGTAGCAACAGCACGTCGGCAGTTCAATAGATATTGCCTTTCTGTTGCCCGGTTCACACCGTCTTGTTTTCAGACACGCCCAGCATTTTATCGGCTTCAGATACCATTCATAAACCACTTGGTAACGCCATCGCTCTAAAGTTGGCAGTTGAAAAGTCTGGCGGGGCGTGTCGGACGGAACAGTGGCATGCGATTAATGAGTTCAACCGTGTTGAAAAAACTATCTGAGGTACTAGGGCGTGCGGTAAGCGCCAAGTCTTTCGTGAAGGTTTTCATGTTTGCGATGGCTATGGCGACGGCAACGACCGCCACCACGCAGATTGCGAAGGCTGACCCCAAATATGCGGGCATCGTCGTGGATGCGAAAACCGGCAAGGTTCTTTATAGTGAAGATCCCGATGGTTTGCGCTATCCAGCCTCGCTGACCAAGATGATGACGTTGTACCTGACGTTTGAGGCCTTGAATGCTGGCCGCTTCACGCTCGATTCGCGGGTTCCGATTTCCGCGAATGCTGCCAAGGAGCCTCCTTCGAAGCTTGGAGTTCGTCCGGGCAACAGTATTACTGTCGAACAGGCGATCCTCGCTTTGGTCACCCGCTCCGCAAACGATGTCGCCACCGCGCTTGGTGAATATATTGGTGGTTCGGAAGAGCGTTTTGGTCGCATCATGACTGCCAAGGCTCGCGCTCTGGGCATGACGCGCACCACCTATCGCAATGCGCATGGTCTGCCCAATACGGCACAGATGACCACCGCTCGCGACCAGGCCCGCCTCAGTGTCGCTCTGCGCCAGCATTTCCCGCAATATTATGGGTACTTCAATACCCGCACGTTTACATTCGGCAAGCAGGTCATCGGCAACCACAACAGGCTTGTCGGAACCGTTCGCGGTGTTGATGGGATCAAGACCGGTTATACCCGTGCAGCCGGAAGCAATCTGGCGACATCCGCGCAGCTCGATGGCCGCTCGATCGTTGCCGTCGTGCTTGGTGGACGTTCCAGTGCTGCTCGCGATGCAACGATGCGCAAGCTCGTGGCGGAATATCTTCCGAAGGCGTCTCGTGGTGGCGAAAGCAACCTTATCGCAGCAACGCCTTCTGCGCCGATCGAAGAGCCCGTCGCGGTTGTTGCAGCGGCTCCTGCTGCAAGCGGCCTTCCAAATGCCGGTCCGGTTCCGCAGGCTCGTTACGCAGATGAGACTCCAGTTTCCGCCTTTGCGCCAGCCCCTGCAAATGCTGCTGTTGCGGCAATGGACATGGCCACCCGCAACAAGCAAGCCGTTCGTCCTACGTCAGCCGCACCGGTCAACATGAAGCCGGACCGCTCTCTGGTGACGAATTCGACGAAGGTCGACAACATCGTGACGGCATCGACGGCCCCTGCCCCATCTACCTCCGCAAATGCTGGATGGGTCATTCAGATTGGTGCCTCTCCTGACGAAGGCTCTGCCCGCAATCTGCTCCAGTCCGCACAGGACAAGGGCGGCAGTCTGCTCCGTACGGCAAAACCTTTCACGGTCGCTTTCAACAAGGATGGCGCCCAGATGTATCGTGCCCGTTTCGGCGGCTTCGGTGACCAGAACCAAGCGGTGAACGCTTGTAATGTTCTCAAAAAGAAAGGCATCAGCTGCTGGGCATCGCTCCAGTAAGCGGAAGACGTTTCGGGAGCCGGTGATGCTGATTCAAATTCATGGCCGGTTCCTTTCCTCGAATTGTATTGTGTAACGAGGCTTTCCAGATGGCGATCAACGAAAACTATTCGGACATTGCAGCAGGCAAAGGCAGACAACAGAGTCTTTCCGTGCTGCATCCGATCCATGAAGCAGCAATGAGAATTGCGGACTTGGGGTTGAACAGATCACGCCACAAGACGCGCGACTTGGTCAATCTCCTGCTTTGCCATGGCGCCCGCGCCTGGCGCAGCAACCAACCCGTTGCGAAGATTCATCTTCATATCGCATCCCGCTCAGGGCAAAGCGCTATCCATATGCGTCTGCGCTAAGCGAGTACAGCCCATAAAAAAGCCCTGCAAAACATATGTTTCGCAGGGCTTTTTCTTGTCATGTTTTCCCGGTCTAACCGCCGGCATCTGTCCCAAAAAAAGCGGCGGATGATCTTTCCGCCGCCTTCTTTTGCTATCAGCTATCACCCTCAGGTGCAGCGTCGTCATTCGCGTCAGCGATCAGGCCGTCGGCTTCCGCCTCGCCAATCGCTTCAACTTCTTCCTCACCTTCCGGCTCGTTGATGCGCTCGACCGACACGACCTTTTCGTCCTTGGCGGTGGAGAAGATCGTCACACCCTTCGTGGCGCGGCTGGCGATGCGAATGCCGTTCACGGGCACACGGATCAGCTGGCCACCATCGGAAACGAGCATGATCTGATCGTTATCCTCAACCGGGAAGGCTGCAACCAGCTCTCCGATTTCTGCCGTCTTGGACGTATCGGTGGCGCGAATGCCCTTGCCGCCGCGTCCAGATGTACGGAAGTCGTAAGAGGAAGACCGCTTGCCGAAGCCCTTCTGGGAAACGGTAAGGACGAACTGTTCGCGGGCCTTGAGCTCCTTGTAGCGCTCGTCGCTGAGTTCACCCTCTTCCGCAACCTCTTCGCCAACCAGCGTGATATCTTCTTCGTCAACGCCGGCGGCGCGGCGTTCTGCTGCCGAACGCTTGAGGTAGGCTGCACGCTCCCATGGCTGGGCATCGCTGCTGCCAACAATGGTCATGGAGATGATGCGGTCACCCTCGCCCATGTTGATACCGCGCACGCCAACCGAATTACGGCCAGCAAAGACGCGAACATCATCGACGGAGAAGCGAATGCACTGCCCAAGCGCAGTCGTCAGCAGTACATCATCGCGATCGGTGCAGGTTTCGACGGAGAGGATTTCATCGCCCTCCTCGTCCAGCTTCATCGCGATCTTGCCGTTGCGGTTGACCTGTACGAAATCGGAAAGCTTGTTACGACGCACGGTTCCACGTGTTGTGGAGAACATCACGTCCAGCGTTTCCCACGTTGTCTCGTCTTCTGGCAGCGGCATGATGGTGGTGATGCGTTCGCCCGCCTCGAGCGGCAGCATGTTGATCAGTGCCTTGCCCTTGGACTGAGGTGTGCCGATTGGCAGACGCCAGACCTTTTCCTTATAGACAATGCCGCGCGAGGAGAAGAACAGAACCGGCGTGTGCGTATTGGCCACGAACAGGCGGTTGACGAAATCCTCGTCGCGGGTTGCCATGCCGGAGCGGCCCTTGCCGCCACGACGCTGCGCCTTATAGGTCGTCAGCGGAACGCGCTTGATATAGCCAAGGTGCGAAACGGTAACGACCATGTCTTCGCGGGCGATGAGATCCTCATCGTCCATGTCAGGGCCGCCTTCCATGATCTCGCTTCGACGTGGCGTGCCAAACTCATCCTTGATCGCAGCAAGCTCGTCCTTGACGATCTGCTGAATGCGGATGCGCGACGACAGAATGTCGAGATATTCGCTGATCTCGGCGCCGATCTTGTTCAGTTCGTCGCTGATTTCATCGCGGCCAAGCGCTGTCAGGCGGGCCAGACGCAATTCGAGAATGGCGCGCGCCTGTTCTTCCGAGAGGTTATAGGTGCCATCTTCGTTGATGCGGTGACGCGGGTCGTCGATCAGCAGGATCAGGCTTTCCACATCTTCAGCCGGCCAACGGCGTGTCATCAGCTGCTCACGCGCGGTTGCCGGGTCCGGAGCCTGACGAATGACGCGAATGACTTCGTCGATATTGGCGACGGCGATTGCGAGACCAACCAACACATGCGCGCGATCACGCGCCTTGCGCAGCAGGTACTTGGTGCGGCGGCTGACGACCTCCTCGCGGAAGGAAACGAAGGCGCGCAGCATGTCCAGCAGCGTCATCTGTTCCGGCTTGCCGCCATTCAGCGCCACCATGTTGCAGCCGAACGAGGTCTGCAATGGCGTGTAGCGATAAAGCTGGTTCAGAATGACTTCGGCATTGGCATCGCGCTTCAACTCGACGACGACGCGGTATCCCTGGCGGTCGGACTCGTCGCGAAGGTCGGAAATGCCTTCGATACGCTTATCCTTGACCAGTTCGGCCATCTTCTCGATCATCGAGGACTTGTTCACCTGGAACGGAACTTCCGTGATGATGATCTGCTCGCGGTCGCCGCGCATCGGTTCGATGGTGGCACGGCCGCGCATGATGACGGAGCCACGGCCCGTTTCGTATGCGGAGCGAATGCCGGAGCGACCCAGAATGAAGGCACCCGTCGGGAAATCCGGTCCGGGAATGATCTGCATGATTTCCGGCAGCTCGATTTCCGGATTGTCGATCAGCGCAATGCAGCCCTCGACGACTTCGGAAAGATTGTGCGGCGGAATATTCGTGGCCATGCCGACGGCGATACCGCCCGCGCCGTTGACCAAAAGGTTCGGGAACTTGGCGGGAACAACCACCGGCTCGGACAGAGTGCCGTCATAGTTGTCGCGGAAGTCGACGGTTTCCTTGTCGAGGTCATCGAGCAGCGAATGCGCGGCCTTTTCCAGACGGCACTCGGTGTAACGTTCAGCCGCCGGTGGGTCGCCATCGATGGAGCCGAAGTTGCCCTGCCCGTCGATCAATGGCAGCCGCAAGGACCAGTCCTGCGCCATACGCGCCAGCGCGTCGTAAATCGCGGAGTTGCCGTGCGGGTGATATTTACCCATCACGTCCCCGGTGACACGGGCGCACTTTACGTATTTCTTGTTCCAGTCGATGCCAAGCTCGGACATGCCATAGAGAATACGGCGATGAACTGGTTTCAGTCCGTCACGAACGTCTGGAAGCGCGCGGCTGACGATAACGCTCATGGCGTAATCGAGATACGACCGCTGCATTTCCTCCATGATGGAAATCGGCTCTATGCCTGGCGGAAGTTTTCCGCCGCCTGGGGGGCTCTGGTCAGTCAAATCGGATCACATTCTATGTTAAGAATCGGATGGATTTTTATAGCGGAAACAGCACGAAAGCGCCAATTTCCAGAGCAGTTTTGAACAGTCTTTTGCGTCATTTGCAAGACGATACACAGTTTTCTCCCTCCCTGCGGCAAAATCCGCCAAATCGGGGTTTCAAACGCGTCACGACTTACCTACCATCGAAAGAAAACAGGCTGCGGACCCGACCAACGTTTCATCGGCGCGCTGCCCATAAATGGGAAAAACATGGCAAGCACAGAACTCCTGGTCAATGCACTGACCACCATGCTGGTAACGCTCGACCCGCCGGGCCTTGCGCCTGTCTTCCTGGCCCTCACGGCTGGCATGACGCGCGCCCAGCGCGGTCAGGTCGCGCTTCGCGGCTCGATCATCGCCTTTGGCATCCTGGCGCTGTTTGCGTTGTTCGGTGCTTCCATCCTTAATGTGCTTGGCATTTCCCTCGGCGCATTCCGGATTTCGGGTGGTCTGTTGCTGTTCTGGATTTCCTTCGAGATGATTTTCGAGAAACGCCAGGAGCGGAAGGAAAAGACCTCCGAGATGGCGATCACGCTGGATCATATCCAGAATATCGCCGTCTTTCCGCTGGCACTGCCGTTGATTGCCGGTCCGGGCGCGATATCGGCGACCGTCCTGATCTCAGGCTCGATGCAGAACACATTCGAGAAGATCATTTTCATTCTTCTTCTGGCTTTCAGCATGCTGCTGGTTTTCGCAGCGCTACTGGCCGCAGATCGGCTGGATCGTTTTCTCGGCAATACGGGACGCGCCATCCTCACCCGCCTTCTTGGCGTTCTTCTCGCAGCGCTATCGGTTCAGTTCGTGGTTGATGGTGTGAAATCCGCCATGGCATCCTGATGGAATAGGGACAGCAGACGCTTTTCTGCTAGAAGGCAAATTCCCGCCGAGAATCGAGAGTTTGCCCCATGCGAAATCTGCTGCGCCTGATTGTGCCCGAAACGATGCCGGTCAGTTACAGAGAACGGATTCGCTCCGCCTCAGGCGCGTTGATCGGCATTTTCATTACGGGGTTTATCGGGCATGTGACTGTCGGCAACAGCGCTGCTCTGCCGGCTCTCATCGCACCCATGGGTGCATCAGCCGTGCTGCTGTTTGCCGTGCCCTCCAGCCCGCTTGCGCAGCCCTGGTCCATACTCTGCGGCAATATTCTCTCGGCTGTCGTGGGCGTGACGGTTGCCATGCTGGTGACCGATCCCTTCGTTGCTGCAGCGCTTGCCATCAGCATCGCTATCGCGGCCATGATGGCGCTTCGTTGCCTGCATCCGCCAAGCGGAGCGGTCGCGCTGACGGCGGTTCTGGGCGGGCCCGCCATCCATCAACTCGGCTATGGTTTTGTGCTCTGGCCCGTGGCGGGAAATTCGCTGGCACTTCTGGCCGTCGCCGTCATTTTCAACAATCTCTCTGGCAGGCGCTATCCTCATGCCATGCGAGCTAAAGCCGCAGGCCACGGTACAAAAGACCCGGCGCCCATAGAGCGCATTGGATTTTCGTCCGCTGACCTGGATGACGTCTTGAAGGATTTCGATCAGGTTCTGGATATCGACCGCGACGATCTGGAGACCATTCTACGTCGAACGGAACTACGCTCCTACCGCCGCCGCGCTACGCATCTCGATTGCGCCAGCATCATGTCCCGCGATGTGGTGGGCGTTGCTCCCGATGATGCGCTGAAAACCGCCCATGAGTTGATGCGAAGCCACCATTTCAAGGCCTTGCCGGTAACAAACGACAGCGCAGAAGTCGTCGGCATAGTCACCCAGACGGATCTGCTCGACAAGGCAAGCTGGACAAACGGCCGCCCTACCATCGGCCTGCTTCAGCGCGTAAAGCTGATCTCATCGGGACGAAGCGCCCCGAATGATACCGTCAAGGACATCATGACATCGCCGGTCAAAACCGTGTCACCGACGACGCCGATAGAAGAGGTCATCATCATTCTTGCCGAACAGGGCCTGCATTACCTGCCGGTCGTTGATGACAACAACAAGCTCTCAGGCATCATTTCACAGTCGGATGTGATGGTGGGAATGCTGGCAGATAAGGCGGAAAGCCAAGACTGAGGACAGATCGGGCCATGGAGCTATGCCGGAACGTCGGGCAATCCATGATCGCCAATTCTCTTTCGCCGGGCTGAAAGCAGGTAAACCGCTGAATGGAGCTGCGAGGCGCATCACACGCCTTTCGCAATCCTTTTGATCAGGCCGTGCCTATCGCTTGGCCTTCAAAATCCGCTTCCAGATGGTGCCACCAAGAAACTTGTTGAAGACCAGGAAGTAGGAAACCATTAGGACGAAGGCTAGCAAAGCGGGCATCCCGTTAAGCTCGAAGCCATTTTCCGTCCGCCCTCCGAACAAGGTGGCCACGAGGAAGCCGAAGACCCAGAAGGCGGTGAAGAAATCCAAAATGAAGGCAAGTACGATGCGCCAGGTAGCGGGTTGACTGCTAGATGTCGCCGGTTCTGTCATGCTTGCCTCTCAAATTGATGTTCTGAAAATCAGAACGGGATATCGTCATCCATATCGTTGGAGAAGTTGCCCGCTGGCTGGCCGCCACGCGATGAGCCGCCGCGAGAGGACGATGGCTGGTCGTTGCCGCCGCCGTAATTGCCACCGCCATAGGAGCCGCCACCGAAGTCGTCGCCGCCACGGCTTGCACCGCCACCGCCACCTTCGCCGCGACCATCAAGCATTGTCAGTGTGGAGTTGAAGCCCTGCAGCACGATTTCCGTCGAGTAACGGTCAGCACCGGTCTGGTCCTGCCATTTGCGGGTCTGAAGCGCACCTTCGATGTAAAGCTTGGCGCCCTTCTTTACGTATTGCTCGATGACCTTGCAAAGACCTTCGTTGAAAACGACGACAGAATGCCATTCCGTCTTTTCTTTGCGTTCGCCGGAATTGCGGTCGCGCCAGCTTTCGGATGTGGCGATGCGCAGGTTGGCAATGGGCCGACCGTCCTGCGTGCGGCGAATTTCCGGATCTGCACCGACGTTCCCGATCAGAATTACCTTGTTTACGCTGCCAGCCATCTTCTTATCCTGTCCACTGGCCTTTCCAGCCAGCATTCTCCGGTTCAAAATTTTGAGCACCATAGACCATGGTGTGCCGCCATGGGCAGAAAATGGAACGACAATCCACAAGGAATGTTCTTCACAACATGCCCACTTGCTAATCGTTCCTATTTTGTTCTATTAAACACCGATTGATGAGTCAAGCGCAGCGAAATGCAGACAAGAAAAGCGCGATATACCTCGACACGCCGTTCACCGTCATTACATAAGAGCCCAACGCCTCCCAACGAGTAATTCCGAGCCTCCTCATGAGTGAATTAAAGACGATTTCGATCCGCGGCGCCCGCGAGCACAATCTCAAGGGTATCGATCTGGATTTGCCACGCAACAAGCTTATCGTCATGACGGGGCTGTCCGGCTCGGGAAAGTCGTCGCTTGCTTTCGATACGATCTATGCTGAGGGCCAGCGGCGATATGTGGAAAGTCTCTCTGCCTATGCGCGACAGTTTCTGGAGATGATGCAGAAGCCGGACGTTGACCAGATCGAAGGTCTTTCCCCGGCGATTTCCATCGAGCAGAAGACGACGTCGCGCAACCCGCGTTCCACGGTGGGCACGGTTACCGAAATCTACGATTACATGCGCCTGCTCTTTGCGCGCGTCGGCGTTCCCTATTCGCCCGCGACGGGGTTGCCCATCGAAAGCCAGACCATCAGCCAGATGGTGGATCGTATCCTCGCCTTTGAGGGAGGAACACGCCTTTACATTCTCGCGCCCATGGTGCGTGGCCGGAAGGGTGAGTACAAGAAAGAGCTGGCGGAGCTGATGAAGAAAGGCTTCCAGCGCGTCAAGGTAGACGGGCAATTCTACGAAATTGCCGATGTTCCCGCTCTCGACAAGAAATACAAGCACGATATCGATGTCGTCGTCGACCGCGCAGTCGTGCGACCGGATATGGCAGCGCGTCTGGCCGACAGCCTGGAGACCTGTTTGAAACTGGCAGATGGCCTCGCCGTCGCGGAATTTGCCGACAAGCCCCTGCCTGCCGGCGAAACTTCGGCCGGTGGCTCCGCTAATAAATCGCTGAACGAGACACACGAGCGGGTGCTGTTTTCCGAAAAATTCGCCTGCCCCGTTTCCGGTTTCACCATTCCGGAAATCGAGCCGCGGCTGTTTTCCTTCAACAATCCATTCGGTGCCTGCCCAACCTGTGACGGGCTTGGTTCCCAGCAGAAGGTCGATGTGGCGCTCATCGTGCCGGAGCCTGCACGCACGCTCAAAGATGGCGCGGTGGCACCTTGGGCAAAATCATCGTCGCCCTATTATAACCAGACGCTAGAAGCGCTTGGCAAAGCCTTCGGCTTCAAGCTTTCGAGCCGCTGGAACGACCTCTCGGACTCCGCAAAGAAGGCTATCCTGCACGGCACAGATGACAAGATAGAATTCGAGTATCAGGATGGCGCGCGGTCATACAAGACGGTGAAGAACTTCGAGGGCATCGTTCCCAATCTGGAGCGCCGCTGGAAGGAAACCGACAGTGCCTGGGCACGTGAGGAGATCGAGCGTTACATGTCAGCGGCACCCTGCCCCGCCTGTGCCGGTTATCGCCTCAAGCCTGAGGCTCTCGCAGTCAAGATCAACACGCTGCATATCGGTCAGGTTACGGAAATGTCGATCCGGATTGCGCGTGACTGGTTCGAGGCGTTGCCTGAGTTCCTTAACGCGAAACAGAATGAAATCGCTGTCCGTATCCTCAAGGAAATTCGTGAACGCCTCCGCTTTCTCAATGATGTCGGACTGGATTATCTCAGCCTTTCGCGAAATTCCGGGACGTTGTCTGGCGGCGAAAGCCAGCGTATTCGTCTGGCGTCTCAGATCGGCTCGGGCCTGACTGGCGTTCTCTATGTCTTGGACGAACCGTCCATCGGCCTCCACCAGCGCGACAATGCCCGGCTGCTTGATACGCTGAAACACCTTCGAGACATCGGCAATACGGTTATCGTGGTGGAACATGATGAAGACGCCATCCTGACGGCTGACTACGTTGTCGATATTGGTCCGGCTGCCGGCATTCACGGCGGTGAGGTCATTGCCGAGGGGACGCCGCAGGAGGTGATGGCCAACCCCAAGTCGCTCACTGGCAAATACCTTTCCGGTGAGCTGGGTGTTGCCGTGCCAAGCGAGCGCCGCAAGGCGAAGAAGGGCAAGGAAATCAAGGTCGTCGGTGCTCGGGGTAACAATCTCAAGAACGTAACCGCGTCAGTCCCGCTTGGTGTCTTCACAGCCGTTACCGGCGTATCGGGCGGCGGCAAATCCACTTTCCTCATCGAGACGCTTTATAAATCGGCAGCGCGCCGCGTCATGGGTGCGCGCGAGATACCGGCAGACCATGATCGGATCGACGGCTTCGAATTCATCGATAAGGTCATCGATATCGACCAGTCACCGATCGGTCGTACGCCGCGTTCCAACCCTGCGACTTACACTGGAGCATTCACGCCTATTCGCGATTGGTTTGCGGGCCTGCCGGAAGCCAAGGCAAGAGGCTATGCGCCCGGTCGCTTCTCCTTCAACGTCAAGGGTGGCCGTTGCGAGGCGTGCCAGGGCGATGGCGTCATCAAGATCGAGATGCACTTCTTGCCGGATGTCTATGTGACCTGCGACGTTTGCCATGGGAAGCGCTATAACCGCGAGACGCTGGATGTCACATTCAAGAGCAAGTCGATCGCCGACGTGCTGGATATGACGGTTGAGGAAGGGGTCGAGTTCTTCTCTGCCGTTCCGGCCGTTCGCGACAAGTTGCAGTCGCTGTTCGACGTTGGTCTCGGCTACATCAAGGTCGGGCAGCAGGCCAATACGCTTTCGGGCGGCGAGGCCCAGCGCGTCAAGCTTGCCAAGGAATTGTCGAAGCGCTCAACCGGTCGCACACTTTATATTCTCGACGAGCCGACGACAGGCCTTCACTTCCACGACGTGAACAAGCTGCTTGAAATGCTGCATGAGCTGGTAAATCAGGGCAATTCGGTCGTCGTCATCGAGCATAATCTCGAAGTCATCAAGACGGCAGACTGGGTGATCGATATCGGTCCCGAAGGCGGAACGGGTGGTGGCGAAATCGTCGCGACGGGTACGCCGGAGCAGATCGTCAAGGAAAAGCGTTCCTATACCGGCCAATTCCTCAAGGAGTTGCTGGAGCGTCGTCCGGACAAGAAGGTTCAGGCGGCTGAGTGAGGCTGGACGCAAGTCATTGCTAAGGGATGGGGAATGAGATGAGTAAAGCAGGCACGATCCGGACCGGCATCGGCGGTTGGACCTTTGAGCCCTGGGAGGGCACGTTCTATCCCGACAAGCTTCCCAAGAGGCGGCAGTTAGAACATGCCAGCAGTCATCTTGCGGCGATTGAAGTGAACGGCACCTATTACGGAAGCCAGAAGCCTGCGACATTCGCGAAATGGGCATCCGAAGTCCCTGACGGATTCATATTCTCGCTTAAAGCCAGCCGCTTTGTTACGAACCGCAAAGTGCTTGCAGAAGCGGGAGAATCCGTCGCCAAATTTCTAACGCAAGGGCTGACCGAGCTTGGTGACCACCTCGGGCCTATCTTGTGGCAGTTTGCTCCAACTAAGAAGTTCGAGCCGGATGATTTCTCGGCCTTTCTCGAACTCTTGCCGGAAAAACAGGATGGGATAACGCTTCAGCACGTCGTGGAGGTTCGGAACCCGAGTTTCCAAGTACCTGAATTTATAGAGCTTCTTGCGCGCCACAAGGTCGCTGTCGTCTGCGCGGATCACCACGACTATCCAATGCTGCCGGATGTGACGGCGGATTTCGTCTATTGCCGTCTGCAAAAAGGCGAGGATGACATCGAGACTTGCTACCCCCAAAAGGATGTTGAAGCGTGGAGCAAGCGTCTCGAAACCTATGCGAAAGGTGGTGTCCCCCACGATCTGTCTTTGATTGCACCGGAGAGGAAGATTGAGAAGAAGGCCCGCGATGTTTTCGCCTTCTTCATCAGCGGTGGCAAGGTCAATGCACCGCGGGGCGCCCAACTGTTGCAGAGCATGGTCTGAGTGAACCGGTTCAACGGAGAACCGATATGACGTCGCTTGCGACGTAATCAGCCAATCCAAACCAACGCGCGCGGTGGTGCTGCGAAACAGCGCAGTTGGTCTCATGCGAGACAGTCTGGTCACTTTGTGTCTGTGCCGTGCGGTCTCAGCAGCAGGAAGCAGATATCGGTTGTTTGAAACAAGCCGCAGTCAAGATCGGCCAGTTTTCGGCCCTGAAAAGACGTTCAGACTGCGACAGTCTCTGGTGAGTTTTCGAAATTGATGGCGGCAAAAGCTGCCGCGATGACTTCCGGCCCTGCGCCCGGGCGCGTAGCGTCGCTCGAGAGAATTTGACGGAACCGGCGGGCGCCAGGCAGTCCCTGGAACAACCCAACCATATGGCGGGTAACGTGGTTCAGGCGGCCGCCCTTAGCGACATAATTTTCGGCATAGGCCATCATCTTGTCCCGTACGCCGAGCCAGTCCGGTTCAACCGCCGTTTCGCCGTATATCCGGCTGTCGACATCGGCGAGAATGGATGTGTTGTGGTAAGCCGCACGGCCAATCATCACGCCATCCATATGTTTCAGATGGTCATCGGCCTGATCGAGATCGGTAATTCCTCCATTGATTCCAATGAAGACATCGGGATGATCCTGCTTCATTCGGTAGGCAAGGCTGTAGTCTAATGGTGGGATATCGCGGTTTTCTTTGGGGGATAGTCCCTGCAGCCAGGCCTTGCGGGCATGGATCCAGATCGCCTGCGCGCCTGCCGAAACAACCTGGTCAATGAAATCCGGCAACACGGTCTCCGGCTCCTGATCATCTACGCCGATGCGGCATTTTACCGTCACAGGCACTGCCGCCACCGCGTTCATGGCTTCTACGCATCGTGCAACAGTCTGGGGCTCGCGCATGAGGCACGCGCCGAATGTACCGGACTGCACCCGGTCAGAAGGGCAGCCGACATTGAGGTTGATTTCGTCATAGCCATAATCAGCCGCTATCCTTACGGCCTCGGCAAGCTTGGCCGGGTCCGACCCGCCGAGCTGCAATGCCACGGGATGTTCTTCAGCGTGGTAACCAAGCAGCCTGTCTCTCTGACCATGAATGATCGCATCCGCTACGATCATCTCCGTATAGAGAAGCGCGTGGGCGGAAAGCTGCCGATGCAGAAAACGGCAATGCGTATCCGTCCAGTCGATCATCGGGGCGACTGCGAAGATCTTGCTGCCGTTGGCGAGTGCTTTTTCATACATGGATCGAGAAACCTTTTCTTGCGTGGGCTTCTAACCCAATGTTGCTCATAAAGCCAGTTTTCTAAGGGGCGGGATTTTAAACTGGAAATCGGGGCAGAATCGCGGGACAAACAGGGCCTGAAAATGAGGAGCCACGCCTATGACTGCGACCGTTATTCCCGTTCCGCCGACAACTTTGCTGCCGGTGGAGGGTACTGCCGAAACATTTCCTGTTCGGCGCGTCTATTGCGTTGGCCGCAATTATGCCGATCATGCAATTGAGATGGGCCACGATCCATCCCGCGAGCCGCCGTTCTTTTTCCAGAAAAACCCCGACAACCTTCTGCCTGCGGGTAAGGATTTTCCCTATCCGGCCTTGTCGTCAAATGTGCATTATGAGGTTGAATGCGTGGTCGCGCTGAAAAGCGGCGGCTCCGATATCTCCATTGACGATGCCCTCGATCACGTCTGGGGTTACGCGGTCGGGATCGATATGACGCGGCGCGATATGCAGGATGCGCTCAAGAAGATGGGTCGATCCTGGGAAAGCGCAAAGGCATTCGAATTTTCCGCTCCTGTTTCACCAATCGTCCCGGCATCGAAAATCGGTCACCCGGCGAAAGGCGATGTCTGGCTTGATGTGAATGGCGAGCGCAAACAAACCGGCGATCTGGCCCAGATGATCTGGAAGACGGCTGAAATCATCGCCGAACTTTCCAAGATGTTCACGCTTGCCGCTGGTGATGTCATCATGACAGGTACACCTGCGGGCGTCGGACCAATCGTGCGCGGCGATCGCATCGATTGCGGGGTCGAAGGTGTTGGCACCCTGTCCGTAAGGGTTGCGTGAGAGGAGGTGCGAGATGCCGATTTACCGCCTTGCTGACAGGGTGCCGCAGACCCCTGCCCCGGATCGTTTCTGGGTGGCGCCCGATGCCAATGTCATCGGTTCTGTTATCCTTGGTGAGGATGTCGGCGTCTGGTTTGGTGCCACCTTGCGCGGTGATAACGAGCCCATCACGGTGGGCGGTGGTAGCAACATTCAGGATGGTGTGATGATCCATTCCGATCTCGGCTTTCCAGCGACGATCGGAGAAGGCTGCACGATCGGTCACCATGCGATTATCCATGGCTGTACCATTGGCGACAATTCCTTGATCGGCATGGGTGCCACGGTGCTGAACGGCGCAAAAATCGGTAATAACTGTCTAGTGGGTGCCAATGCGCTGATCACCGAAGGAAAGGAATTTCCTGATAATTCGCTGATCGTCGGGTCGCCCGCGCGGGCCATACGCACGCTGGATGATAAAGCGGTAGAGGCGTTGAAGGCGTCGGCGCAGAGCTATATCCGCAACTGGCAACGCTTTGCGAAAGACCTGCAGCAAGTCTGACTATGGTCAGGCGGCGCAGGCCTCGCAGAGACCTCTGATCTCGATTGTCGTCTTTTCTGCCTTGAATTTCTGGTTCTTGACCCAATCTCCCAGGCGGTGGTCGATCTGGTGATCGTGAAACTCCGTTACCTGACCACAGGCATTGCAGATTGCGAAGGCAACCGTGCCGTGGTGATGCGTGCAGCAATCCGTCTGCGTGTGTGAGCAGGCGACAAATGCATTTAGGCTTTCCAGCCGGTGGACGAGGCCGAACTCGATCAGCTTTTCCAGCGCCCTGTAGACCTGCAGCGGCGCACGAAAACCGGCATCCCGCAGCTTGTCGAGTATGACATAGGCACTAAGCGGCGCCTGCGATCTCGTGAGGGCATCGTAAACGAGAGACTGGTTCTTGGTGAGATTTTGAGTTGTCATGGACGACCTCCTTGCTCTGCGCTGCGTCCAAGCTTGGGCGAAGGCAAAAGACTCACGATGAAAAGCATAACTGCGGCAACGACGATGGATGGGCCGGACGGCGTATCGTAATGCAACGAGCCCATAAGCCCGCCTGCCACGGCGACCGCGCCAATAAGCGACGCTAGCACAGCCATGATTTCCGGCGTTGCCGAAAAGCGGCGCGCCGTGGCCGCCGGAATGATGAGCAGCGACGTGATGAGCATGATGCCGACAATCTTCATGGCAATGGCAATCACAAGTGCCATCAGCAGCATGAACAACAATTTGGAACGCTCGGGACGCATTCCCTCTGCTTCCGCCAGTTCCGCATTGACGGTTGACGCGAGCAAGGGCTTCCAAAGCAAGGCAATCGCAACCAGCACCACCACGCCGCCGCCCCAGATGAGGTAAATGTCCGACGGCGTAACGGCGAGAATATCGCCAAAGAGAAATGCCACGAGGTCGATGCGGACCCAGGTCATGAAAGCCACGATCACAAGGCCGAAGGCCAGCGCAGAATGCGAGAGAATGCCAAGCAGGGCGTCTGCCGACAGAGCCTGACGACGCTGCAGGAAGAGCAGAAGCAAGGACACGACCGTTGCGACCAGAAAAACGCTGATGATCAGGTTCAATTGAAACAGCAGTGATAGCGCGACACCCAGCAGCGCCGAATGGGCCATCGTATCGCCGAAATAAGCCATGCGCCGCCAGACGACGAAACAGCCCAGCGGGCCAGCCATGAGCGCCACGCCTATTCCGGCCACCATCGCTCTTACGAAGAAATCGTCAAACATGTTTGGCTCCGTGGGCATGGTGGCCGTGATCATGGGTGTGATCGTGATCGTGCTGACCACAGCCGCAACCATCCATCTCATCGTCATCGTGCCCATGTGCGTCGTGATGGTGGCCGTCGTCTGGATGACAATGATCTGTGACCGAGCCATCCGCGTGCTGCACGCGACCGTCCGGCAAATGGGTGTGGTCATGGTGATGGCTGTAAACCGCAAGGCCCCGCGCGCCCGCTCCACCGAAGAGCTTCATATATTCCGGGCTCTGGCTGACAGCCTGCGGTGTTCCGCGGCAACAAATATGGCCGTTCAGGCAGATGACCGTGTCGGTCTCGGCCATCACCACATGCAGATCGTGGGAGATCAGCAGAATGCCGCAGCCCGTTGAATTGCGGATCGTCTTGATCAGATCATAAAGCGCAATCTCACCTGAGAAATCGACGCCCTGGACCGGCTCATCGAGAACGAGAAGATCTGGCTTCCGGGCGATGGCGCGTGCCAGTAGCGCGCGCTGAAACTCGCCGCCGGACAGATGCTGTACTTCTGCCTTGGCAAGGTGAGTGATGCCGGTGGCATCAAGTGCGGCATCGATTTCGCGCGGCGGCAGCGCACCGGTCAGCGTCATCAATCTTCGGACAGTCAAAGGCATCGTCCAGTCGACAGAGAGCTTCTGCGGTACGTAACCCACCTTGAGCCCGGGAATTTGCGAAACTCGGCCCTCGTCCGGTTTCAGCACGCCCGTTGCCATTTTCGCGCTGGTGGATTTGCCGGAACCGTTGGGTCCGATCAGCGTCACGATTTCGCCGCGGCTGACAGAGAATTCCACACCACGCACCAGCCAACGGCCATTGCGGCGAATGCCCGCATTGGAAAGAGAGACGAGATGCCCATCACGTGCGGGCGCTGAATAAAGCATTTGTTTTTCCAATTGTCGGTGTTGCCTATGGCTATCGCATACGTTATAGCGTTACGCAACATATGTAATAACATAACATACTTTCTCAAGTGGAGCATACCGCATGAAAACTATCGCTACGCTTCTTCTGGCTTCTGCCGCAGCAATCGCATCATCGAATGCCATGGCAGCCCCGAACGTCGTTGTGTCGATCAAGCCGATCCATTCGCTTGTGGCCGCAATCATGCAGGGCGTGGCCGATCCGCAATTGATTGTCGATGGCGGCGCATCTCCTCACACCTACAGCCTCAAGCCTTCCAATGCCCGGGCAATTGAAAATGCAGATGTCGTTTTCTGGGTTGGTGATGGCCTTGAAAAATTCCTGGAAAAGCCCCTGCACTCGCTGGCTGGCAAGGCGACCGTCGTGGAACTGGACAATGCGAGCGGCATCGAGAAGCTCCCATTCCGTGAAGGCGGACCTTTCGAGGCTCATGACCACGGCGAACATGGAGACCACGATCAGGGGGAAGAAGCCAAGGACGGCGAAGGCCACAAGGGCGAACACAAGCATGAACATGAGCATGAGCACGCTGGAGGTCACGACCACGACGAAGGCGAGTTCGATATGCATCTGTGGCTCGATCCCGCCAATGCAAAGGCCATGGCTATCGAAATCGAAAAGACCTTGATGACGGCAGATCCGGCCAACGCGAAGTCCTATCAGGGTAACACTAAGAAGCTGGTCGAAAATCTGGATTCTCTGGATAAGGAGATCAAGGAAACGGTTGCCCCCATCAAGGATAAGCCGTTCATTGTCTTCCATGATGCCTATCAGTATTTCGAGCACCGCTATGGCGTTAAGACCGCCGGTTCGATCACCGTCAGCCCTGAAAACACACCCGGCGCAGACCGCATCAAGAAGATCCATGCCAAGGTTCAGGAACTGAATGCGACCTGCGTATTTGCAGAACCCCAGTTCGAGCCCAAGCTCGTCAATGTTGTCATTGAGGGCACGAAGGCGAAATCTGGTACGCTCGATCCGGAAGCTGCAACGCTTGAGGCGGGCCCAGATCTCTATTTCAAGCTGATGCGCGGTGTCGCAAATTCACTGAAAAACTGCCTGTCTTAACGATCGGACGAGGATGAAGGGTGGCCTGTGCCGCCTTTCATTTTTTACATAAATGTAATGGTATAACATATTTGGAGCGCGATGTGATGCGGAAACTCCCAGTCACGGTTTTGTCGGGTTTTTTGGGCGCCGGAAAGACGACCGTCCTCAACCATATTCTGAGCAATCGGGATGGCCTGAGGGTGGCAGTCATCGTCAACGACATGAGTGAAGTGAATATCGATGCGGCGTTGGTCAGGGATGGCGGTGCCAATCTATCCAGAACGCAGGAACAGCTTGTCGAAATGACCAACGGCTGCATCTGTTGCACGTTGCGGGATGATCTTCTCAACGAAGTCCGTCAGCTGGCAGAGCAGGACAGGTTCGACTATCTCCTGATCGAGTCCACCGGAATTGCAGAACCCCTCCCCGTTGCCGCAACATTCGACTTTCGGGATGAGAACGGCCATAGCCTCTCCGACGTCGCGCGGCTGGATACGATGGTAACGGTTGTCGATTGCGCCAATCTGCTCAAAGACTACGGATCCACGGATTTTCTTTCGGATCGCGGTGAAACGGCAGGCGAAGGTGATGAGAGGACGCTGGTCGATCTTCTGGTCGAGCAGATTGAGTTTGCCGATATCGTCATTCTGAACAAGGTCTCCGCCGCGACGGATGAACAGCAGGACGCGGCGCGCAAGATCATTGCTGCGCTTAATCCAGACGCGCGGCTTATCGAAGCGGATTTTGGAAAGGTCGAAACCAAGGCTGTTCTCGGCACCGGGCTTTTCGACTTCGCCAAGGCGGAAACCCATCCTCTCTGGTTCAAGGAGTTGCACGGTTTCAAGGACCATGTGCCGGAAACCGAGGAATATGGCATCAGCTCCTTCGTCTACCGCGCCAAACGTCCGTTCGATCCCGCCCGCTTCAACGCCTTCATCAATCGCGATTGGCCCGGCGTCATACGTGCCAAGGGGTTTTTCTGGATTGCAACGCGGCCGGACCATGTGGGTGAGATCAGCCAGGCCGGAGCCTTGGTCAAGACCGGCAAGATGGGGCTTTGGTGGTCATCCGTTCCAAAGCAGCACTGGCCGGAAGACCCTGGGTTCGAGCGCATGTTGGCGCCTTACATGGATGAGGTCTGGGGAGATCGCCGGCAGGAGATTGTCTTTATCGGCGCTGATCCAATGCGTGAGGCGGATATTCGCGCCGCACTGGACGCTTGCCTGATTGAAGCATCGGCCTTTACTCCAAAGGCCTGGCGCTCACTGGAAGATCCCTTCCCCGACTGGGGGCGTCGGGCGGCATGAGGAACCAGAGGACGCAATCGAAGTTCCGGTGTGAAGCCATTACCGACGACATCGCCCGTGAAAATGACTGTGGCCATGGAGTTGATCCGCGGCCACAGGAGAATTCGACAGCTCGCTTAACGCGCGGTGGAAAGACCGATAATGAGGCCACTGACGGCATTGATCAGAAGATACTGATTATCAACACGGACCCAACGCTCGCCGCGACGCGGTTCTCTCAGGTTATGGCGACGGTAATCACGCCGATCTATAAAGTGGCGACGATCTTTCGCAGATAGGCGCTGGCCGCGATCCCAACGATGTTTATTCACGGTCACCTTTTTCTTGGTGATGGTTTTCTCAACCGTAACATGACGGCCCGGGCGGTCGTCATGGCGGCCCTGTGCCTGTGCCATGGGAGCGGCCAGCACTGTGGCAGCGAGAAGAACGGATAGAAACTTTTTCATTGGTGTGTCCTTTACTGAAGTGATGACCAGAACCTATCGTCACGACAATGAATGGAAAGTGAGCCGGATATTAAAAATCAGTAATGTTCGCTTGCGCTTAGACCAATCACTTAAAGTTTATGATCAGATTTCATCCGGCAAAATAGCCGCCTCGAAGGTCGAGGCGGCCAGGTTTTGATCACTTGAGTTCGGCAGATTTTGCCCAGAGATTGATGTCGGCATCCTTGGCGAAGCGGTCGATTTCCAGCAGTTCCTCTGGTGTGAAATCAGGCTTCTCCAGCGCTTTCACGCAATCTTCCACCTGTTCCGGGCGGCTTGCGCCAATCAGGGCGGTGGTGATGCGTCCGCCGCGCAGAACCCATGCAATTGCCATCTGCGCAAGCGTTTGCCCGCGCCGTTCCGCGATCGCATTCAGGCCCCTGATGTTCTCGATGTTGCGCTCATTGAGGAAAGCGGGGTTCAGCGACTTGCCCTGGCTGGCGCGGCTGGCTTCCGGCACACCACCCAGATACTTCGTGGTCAACATGCCCTGCGCGAGCGGTGAGAAAACGATTGAGCCAATACCAAGCTCTTCCAGCGTATCGACCAGCCCGTCTTCTTCGATCCAGCGGTTGATCATCGAATAGCTTGGCTGGTGAATGATGCAGGGCGTGCCGAGTGCCTTGAGAATGGCGGCAGCCTCGCGTGTGCGCTGTGAATTGTAGGAAGAGATGCCAACATAGAGCGCCCGGCCTGATCGGACGATATGGTCAAGCGCACCGCAGGTTTCTTCCAGCGGTGTATCGGGATCAAACCGGTGGGAATAGAAGATGTCCACGTAGTCCAGGCCCATTCGCTTGAGGCTCTGGTCGCAGGATGAGATCAGGTATTTGCGGCTACCCCATTCGCCATACGGACCGGGCCACATGTTGTAACCGGCCTTTGAGGAAATCACGAGCTCATCGCGATAGCCTGCAAAATCCGTCCGCAATATCTCGCCGAAAGCGGTCTCTGCGCTGCCCGGAGGTGGTCCGTAGTTGTTGGCGAGATCGAAATGAGTGATACCCAGATCAAACGCCTTGCGGCAGATGTCCTGCTTCGTCTTGTGTGAGAAGTCGTTGCCGAAATTGTGCCAGAGGCCCAGCGATATTGCCGGAAGCTTCAGGCCCGATGTTCCGCAGTGATTGTACTTCATGGACGCGTAACGGTTTTCAGCCGGTTGCCAGGCCATCTTGTTCCTCCAAGTGTGGATTGTGCCGTCGGCGAATGCGACGGCGGTCGATGTGTTGTCGGTAGACCCTATTGAGATATCCCGCCTTGTTCAACCTTGCGACTGAGACGAGAAGAGATCGAAGATTTTGAATGTGGGGTGCAAGGGGAAATCCTTGTCTCGCGCCGAAAATACGATGCGTCGTGTTTCGCCGGCCGCCAGATCGAAAAGATTATCCGAGTAACGCCCGGGAATATCCGCCTCGATCATGACAAACAGAGCGAGGCCTCTTGCCGATATCTCGATCTCGAACTGCCCGTCTGACAATGCCTTGACGTGTTGTTCCAGGCCGGATGGCTGCAGCTCAAGCGCCTTGTACGTTTCCGGCACGTGATGCCCCTCGCCGGTCATGCCGTTCGAGGCTATGAAATTCCACGATAGCAGGGTGCCCTCCGCAAGCTGGGAAAGGTCGATTTCCGTCATGTCGGTTGCCGCATCCGGGCCGCAGGTGCCACTGGCAGACTTCAACGGTGTGCGTGTACCATCGGTGGACAGTGCGAAGATGTTCATGTCGATATCCACCTCCTCTGCCATGTCGTTGACCATCGCGAACCGCACGGTGCTGCCCTCCTCGCTGGGAATGGCTGAAACCGTGACCGGCTGGAAAAAGCGGCGCGCGGCATAATGAAGTGCCTTCCAGCTGCCGCCATAGTCGAGGCTTGACCATGAGGCCACAGGCCATGTGTCGTTTAGCTGCCAGTACAGCGTTCCCATGCAGTGCGGCTTGAGCGAGCGCCAGTACTCAACGGCAGTCTTTATGGCCAGCGCCTGCTGCACCTGGCTGATATAGACGAAACTCTCGAAGTCTTTGGGAAAGCGGAAATAGCGGAACATGGTGCCCGCAATTCGCTCGTTACCACCGGCATTCTTCTGGTGCAGCTCGATGACTGGCGAAGAAATGTTCATGTCCTTCTCGTCCGCATATGTCTTGATGACAGGCATGGAGGTGTAAGACTGAAAACCGAATTCGGAGCAAAAGCGTGGTTTAACGCTGCGATAGTTGTCGAATGATTTGTTCTCGTGCCAGACGGACCAATAGTGCATGTCGCCGGAGCCATCTGCGTGCCACGCATCTCCATAATCCAGATATCCGGAGGCCGGGCTGGAGGGCCACCAGAGGGCCCCTGGAGCAGCAGCCTTCAGGGCATTTTCGATAGTCCGGTTCAACCGATCATAAGCGACGAGGTAGCGGTCTCGGTTGTTTCTGGATTCCTCGAACCAGTTCAACGCACCGACAAGCTCATTGTCTCCACACCACAGAGCGATAGATGGATGCGAAGACAGACGTTTGACCTGATAGGCAACCTCATGCTCGACATTGTCCAGAAAGTCGTCCGTGCAAGGGTATAGATTGCAGGCAAACATGAAATCCTGCCAGACCATCAGACCCAGTCGGTCGCAGAGATCATAGAACCAGTCCGCTTCGTAAAAACCGCCTCCCCAAACCCTGATCATGTTCATGTGCGCTTCAACAGCTGAAGATAGAAGGTCCTCGGTCTTTTCCCGGCTGGAAAGCGAATGCAGCGCATCGGCAGGTATCCAGTTTGCGCCGCGGCAGAAGATTTCCCTTCCGTTGACGCGGAATGCAAAACGACTGCCCGCTTCATCCTTGTCGGTCAGAAGCTCAATGGTTCGAAAGCCGATCTGCTTGGTGACGATCTCGTCGGGAAGTTCGACCGTCAGCGTAGAGAGTGATTGTTCACCGCTTCCGGCTGGCCACCACAAGTTCGGTTTCTCAACGAAGAACACATGCCGCAACACCGTTTCGCCGGCGTTAAGCCCGCAATCAAGTCTCAACCTTTCTCCATCCAGCGAAAGATGGACGGGAACGCTTGCGGCATGGGCGGCATGAAGCGTGACTTCGACATGCAGTTCCACGCCTCCGTCCAGATGGTGCTGCGAGGTGGAGACATGCTCGATGCGTGCCGTATCCAGCCGCCTCAACGCGATGTTTCCATATAGCCCGAGCGGAGCAATGGCGATGTTCCAGTCCCAGCCGAAATGGCATTGCGGCTTGCGCAGCATATTACCATGCGGGATGGGAGAGTTTCCGGGGTGATAGGGAACGTAGAAGGGCTGGGCTGCCTGCCTGTCCGCGCCGGCCTTGATGCTGGAATGGAAGTGGATGCGGATGGAGTTATCTCCCGGCTGAAGCGCCTTGGAAACATCAGGCCGATAACGACGAAAGCAATTGTCCGCAGACAGCACAGGCACGTCGTTTACGAAAATAACGGCAACGGTGTCGAGATATTCGACGTCGAGATACCACTCGGCGTCAGCATCATCGATATGGAAATGGCGTTCGATAACCCAATCCCGATGCGCCACCCACTGAACGTCGATCTCATTGCGCCCGAAATAAGGGTCTGGGATGATGCCCGCCTGACGGAGCGCCGTGTGGACGTCTCCCGGAATTTCGATGGTCGTGCTGTGGTCCCCTTCGACGGAAGTGAGCGTCCACTCGCCGCGAAGGTCTGTGAACGTTTCGTTCGCAAATGATGCTGTCATGTCCTGCCCTACAGTTCCGTTTCCTCAGGTGGTTGTTCGATCATTAAACTGCGGCAAATCTTCCACCGTTTCGCGATCTTTCCATTCACCTTCCCAACGGCAACGTTACCGGAAATGGCAGCGCGGGTCACGTGCCAGTGTCTGCACACTGAGCGACTAACCTCGGAAAGCTGTGTTTGTTGCGGCAGATGAGGGCAATTGAGCCAGGTATTTCGCAGCGCAGATACGACATCAAGTCCAACGGCCATATCTGTATCGTTGCGGTAAAACGTAGCGAGCGGGCCGGAGGATGGCTGCTCGGCACTTTGCATCGACGAAAAAGCGATCTACCATAAGAAATGATATTTTTGTGAGTGTCGAAATGAACGATGGCATGAATTCCGGAACGAGCGGCCAGCCACTGGCAGGCTATGAGCGCCCTACCCTAAAAACCATCGCCTATATGACAGGGCTCGGAATCACCACCGTGTCTCGTGCCTTGAAGGATGCTCCGGATATCGGTGCCGACACCAAAGAGCGTGTAAGACAGGTTGCGCAGCAGATCGGGTATCAGCCCAACCGCGCCGGTGTTCGTCTGCGAACAGGCAAGACCAATGTCATCGCGCTCGTTCTCAGTGTCGATGAAGAGCTGATGGGTTTTACCACGCAGATGGTGTTCGGAATCACGGAGGTTTTGTCCGCTACGCAATATCACCTCGTGGTGACGCCGCACACCCATGCCAAGGATCCAATGATTCCGATCCGCTATATTCTCGATACCGGATCGGCGGATGGTGTGATCATTTCAAAAATGCAGCCGGACGATCCGCGCGTTCGTTTCATGACGGAGCGGAATATGCCGTTTGCCGCCCACGGGCGCACCGACATGGGCATCGAGCATCCCTATCATGACTTCGACAACGAAGCCTACACCTACGAGGCGGTGAAGCGTCTGGCACAGTGCGGACGCAAGCGCATCGCGGTGCTTTTGCCGGCAAGGCAGTTTTCTTATCACGACTTTGCACGTCGAGGCTTCGACCGTGGTCTGCGGGAATTTGGCCTCACGGAATTTCCACTGAACGGTATCATCAGCAATGATACGCCGCTGGACCAGATCAAGGAAATCAGCCGGGCGCTGATGAGCGGCAGCGATTTTCCGGATGGTTTGGTCTCGATCAGCGGCACATCGACCATTGCCTTTGTTGCCGGGGTGGAAGAGGCGGGCAAAAGCATCGGCAAGGATATCGACGTGGTATCCAAACAATCGGCCGACTTCCTGAACTGGTTGCGCCCGGAAATCCACACGATGAATGAAGACATAAAGCTTGCCGGGCGTGAACTCGCCAAGGCGCTACTGGGCCGAATCGAAGGAAAGTCACCGACGGTTCTGCAAAGCCTCAGCCAACCGGTATGGTCCTTCCGCGCGCCGAAGTTCGGCAAATAAAAAAGGCCAGCGTCACCGCTGGCCTTTCCAATCTCATGATCAGCTATCGGCCGCGCAGGATCGAACGTCCGGCATAGGCAGCCTGCGGCCCCAGCATTTCTTCGATACGGATCAACTGGTTGTACTTGGCCAGGCGGTCAGAGCGGGAAAGCGAACCCGTCTTGATCTGTCCGCAGTTTGTCGCAACCGAGAGATCTGCAATCGTGGAATCTTCTGTTTCGCCGGAGCGGTGAGACATGACCGCCGTGTAGCCTGCCTTGTGAGCCGTTTCGACGGCATCCAGCGTTTCCGTCAGCGAGCCGATCTGGTTGACCTTGACGAGGATGGAGTTTGCAACGCCCATCTTGATGCCATCGCGCAGACGTGCGGAGTTCGTTACGAAAAGGTCGTCGCCGACGAGCTGAACCTTGGAGCCGATCTTGTCGGTGAGGTACTTCCAGCCGTCCCAGTCGTCTTCGGCCATGCCGTCTTCGATGGAGATGATCGGATATCTGCCAGCGAGTTCAGCGAGGTAGTCCGCCATGGCTTCCGGCTCGAGCGTGCGGCCCTCGCCTTCCATCTCATACTTGCCGTTCTTGAAGAACTCGGTGGATGCGCAGTCCAGCGCAAGCGCTACATCGTCGCCTGGCTTATAACCGGCTTTTTCGACGGACTTCATGATGAAGTCGAGGGCTTCCGGTGCGCTCTTGAGGCCAGGAGCGAAACCGCCTTCGTCACCCACATTGGTGTTGTGGCCCTGTGCTGCCAGTTCCTTTTTGAGAACGTGGAAGATTTCAGCACCGATGCGAACGGCGTCACGGATGCTTTCCGCGCCAACCGGCATGATCATGAATTCCTGGAAGTCGATCGGGTTATCAGCGTGTGCGCCGCCGTTGATGATGTTCATCATCGGGACTGGCAGAAGATGGGCGTTCGGGCCACCGACATAACGATAAAGCGGCAGACCGGTTGTTTCGGCAGCAGCTTTGGCAACGGCCAGCGAAACGCCGAGAATGGCGTTGGCGCCGAGGCGGGACTTGTTCGGTGTGCCATCGAGCGCAATCAGCGTCTGGTCGATGTGGATCTGGCTTTCTGCGTCGAAACCGCCCAGCGCGTCGAAGATTTCCGTGTTGACGGCTTCGACGGCCTTTTCAACGCCCTTACCGAGATAGCGCTTGCCGCCATCACGCAGTTCTACGGCTTCGTGCGCGCCTGTCGATGCGCCCGATGGAACTGCCGCACGACCGAAAGAGCCGTCTTCCAGATAGACATCGACTTCAACGGTAGGATTGCCGCGGCTGTCGAGAATCTCGCGTGCGATGATATCGGTAATGGCTGTCATGATCTCTCCCTTGGGACTGGAACAGGATTTTCCGCTGCCTGTCTTAGAGCGCATCCCGAAGACTGTGAAGCGCTTTTCCGACAGGTGAGCGATAAACAGAGCGACTGGTTAGCGACTCAATTTGAATTCTTCTGCCGCTGTTAGACGACGCAGAAGAATTTACAATGACGGCCTCCGTCTCCAGAGGCCGACTTTTCATAAAAATCGATTAAGGCCAAAAGCCGTCAGGCTGCCTTGGCAATGTCATCGAATGCCAGCAGCTTTTCCAAAAGCTTCGGCATGTCTTTCAGGTGCACCATGTTTGGCCCGTCAGACGGCGCGTTGTCTGGATCTTCGTGCGTTTCAACGAAAAGACCGGCAACGCCGACAGCGATAGCCGCCCGCGCCAGGGTTTCGACAAACTCCCGCTGGCCGCCGCTCGAGCCACCCTGCCCGCCCGGCTGCTGCACGGAATGAGTCGCATCGAAGACGACCGGCGCGCCAAGCGACGCCATTATCGGAAGCGAACGCATGTCCGACACAAGCGTGTTGTAGCCAAAGGATGCTCCGCGTTCGCACAAAAGAACATTCGGATTGCCGCTGTCATTGAGCTTCGCCAGAACGTTTTTCATGTCCCACGGCGCCAGGAACTGACCCTTCTTCACGTTGATGACCCGGCCAGTCTTTGCTGCCGCAACGAGAAGATCCGTCTGGCGGCTGAGAAATGCCGGGATTTGCAGGATGTCGACAACCGGTGACACGATGCCGCATTGCTCTTCGGTGTGAATATCCGTCAGCACGGGGAAACCGAACTGTGCCTTGAGTTCTGCGAAAACTTCGAGCGCCTTGTCGATGCCGATGCCGCGCTGGCCGGATAGTGATGTGCGGTTTGCCTTGTCGAAAGATGATTTGTACACCAATCCGATGCCGAGCCGTCCACACAGCTCCGCCATCGTTTCCGCAATCATGAAGGCATGGTCGCGGCTTTCCATCTGGCATGGCCCGGCAATGAGCGAGAACCGCTTCGTATTGCTGAATGTAACCTGACCGGCACCTTCACCGACGACCACATTAAGATTGTTCTGGACGCTCATCTTCACTCCTCGAAGGCAAATATCGCGCCTTGACCGGGCGCTCGCTGAACCAGCAGTCGAGAGCCTTTGCGCGTGTATTCCACGCCATTAGCAGCAAGAAACGACTCTGTCACGGCGAGATCAGCGACAGCAAATACGACTGCGGCACCGAAAAGGCCAGTGATGCTCTCTTGCTCGGCCCCATCAAACTCTTCCGCAACCGTCTGCGCATGGACAATGCGGATGATCGCGCCGGGCGTAAGAAAGCTGAGGTTTCCCGTTGAGTCGGCTGCTGCCGACACACCAAATGCTGCTTCCACCAATGGCGCAAAGGCGTCCGGTCGGTCTGAGCGCAGGGTTATTTCGCGCAGGCCAGTCGCTCCATTTTTGTGAGCTGTGAGGTCGGACCGTTTTGCGGAAAAAGCGTTGACACGCTCACAGGTGAAAAGGAACAAATTTCCGTCATCCTTTTCTGCCGCAAAAGCCAAGCGAAAGCTTGCTTCAGATCGGCTTCCGTCCGGCAATGTTACCGGTCGACTGAACGAAAATGCGTCCCCGCCGGAAAGTCCAGCCTCAACGAAGCTATGATGATCAGCATCTGCGTCGTGCGTTTTTCCGGCGACTGCGGAAAACCCCTGCTGCCCGTATCGCTTTCGAAAGACTTCATCGCGTCGAACAAAGGCGTTGCCTTCTGCGCAAGCCCTGGAATATTGCGCGGCGTCTCCGATTGCCAGGGGTTCGAGATACTGCCCCTCTTTGAGAAAGACACAGGCATTTTTGGTGCCGAAGGGGTGGCTCGCATCTGCAGCGACCGTAAAGCCCAGCGCCAAGAGACGCGCCCGTGCTTGGCCGAGGTCTGCAACGGGCATAACGATATGATCGATTTCACGCGCCATGAGGGGTCCTTCTGCTTCGTCGGGCGTCGGCATTTCACTGTTGCAAGCCGCATGTTTTATGGCCGGGCAAGATAATGGATGTAAATTGTCACAAGCACACTGATTTTTAAGGGATTGCAGAACACATATGGAACATATAGTGTTCGTTCTGTATTTGTTTCACGAATCTTCGCCTCGAATCTCTAAGGGTGTTACTCCATGCTCACGCGCAAACAGCAGGAATTGCTACTGTTCATTCATGAGAGAATGAAAGAGTCTGGCGTGCCGCCTTCTTTCGATGAGATGAAGGACGCACTTGATCTGGCATCGAAATCAGGAATCCACCGCCTGATCACCGCGCTCGAAGAGCGAGGCTTTATTCGTCGGCTACCGAATAGGGCGCGTGCGCTTGAAGTCATCAAGCTGCCTGAGTCCTACACGCCTGCCAGCAAGCCTCAACGCGGCTTTTCGCCGAGCGTCATCGAAGGTAGCCTCGGCAAAACCAAACCGGCTGAGCCAGCACCCCTGCCCGTCGCGTCGAATGATTCGAACTCGGTCAGCGTCCCTGTCATGGGCCGTATCGCAGCGGGTGTTCCCATTTCGGCCATTCAGAACAACACGCATGACGTCGTTGTGCCAATCGACATGATTGGTGCGGGCGAACATTACGCGCTGGAGGTCAAAGGCGATTCGATGATCGAAGCGGGGATTTTTGACGGCGACACGGTCATTATCCGCGATGTCAGCACGGCAAATCCAGGAGATATCATCGTTGCGTTGGTGGATGATGAAGAAGCGACATTGAAGCGCTTTCGTCGCAAAGGCGCGTCAATCGCGCTTGAGGCTGCGAACCCTGCCTATGAGACCCGGATTTTTGGACCGGACCGCGTCAAAATTCAGGGCAAGCTCGTCGGCCTTATCCGCCGCTATCACTGAGCGGTGACTTTTTCTATGCCTAGAGGTAGCGGTCGCCCTCGGCCGCTGCCCCTTGCAGTGCCTGTCTAGAGAAAAGATACGCGGACATTGAACTCCTGTCCGATATCAACAGGTCTTGAACACCAGATGCGGCGCTTTTTGCGTCCCTATATGTAGCTGGCTCACTAGTTTTAGTTCGCGCGCGGACGTTCGTCACGTTGCGAGGCTGAAGCTGGGCATTGCTCTTACTGTTTTAGCCATTCTCGCAGTCAACTGGCGGGCAATCGTGCTGTCCAGCGTCGCGCTCCCTCCTGCATGACACATCAAATATTTTGAAGAGGCCTATCTTCGAAACGGTCTGTATCAAAAGGCTTGTCTCAGCTAGCACGGGAGTTCGTAACGGAGGGCAGCCATATGTATGATCTTTATATAGCCAACAAGAATTACTCCTCTTGGTCGTTGCGTCCATGGGTGTTGATGCGGACGCTGGACATCGGTTTCAAAGAAAGCCTTTTTCCTTTCGGCAATTCGGCGAAGGACTTCTCAGCCTTTTCTCCCACTGCCAAAGTTCCCTGCCTTGTTGATGGTGATCTCACCGTATGGGATTCGCTCGCCATTGCGGAATATCTGGCTGAACGACATAGCGATGTTTGGGCAGACAATGCTGCCGCTCGCGCGTGGTCTCGATCAGCAGCTGCGGAAATGCACTCGGGTTTCCAGGCGCTCCGCAAAGAGCATCCTATGAGTGTCGGCCTTCGCATTCGCCCAGCTTCCATTAGCGGATCGCTGCAACAGGACATTGCGCGTATCGACGCTCTCTGGCAGCAGGGTCTGAAGTCCTTTGGTGGCCCATTCCTGGCGGGTAGCACGTTTACCGCCGTGGATGCATTTTTCTGCCCGGTCGCTTTCCGCTTTCAGACGTACGGAACAGTGCTTTCTGCGGAGTCCACGGAGTACAAGGACCGTCTTCTCTCACTGCCTGCAATGCAGGAGTGGCAAGAGGCGGCGCTTCTGGAGACATGGCGCGACGGCGATCATGAGGAAGAGGCGAAAGCAGTCGGAGAGATATTGGCGGATCTTCGTATGTCAGGGAATTCGTAAGCGGCGGGTGTCGTTCACCGGTTTCATCGCTCGGCGGAAAGCAATGCAGCGATATGCTCTGGCAAGGTGGCGTCATAGGTTTTGCTGCGCCACTGGTAGCTGCGGTGAGCGGTCCACGGTCGCTCGATGCCGTCCAATGCTGCTCTGGCGCTGTAGCGGGGGGCTCCCTCCCCTCCAAACCAAATTTCCATCGAGCCGGTGCGTCGCAACGTATCGCCTGTAATGAGCAGCGCACCTGATCGGCAGGCTGGAAACGGTACTCCCCGGCTTGTCACCACTATGTCAGCGAGATCACAGGCGGCTCCCGTCAACAATGAGTTGGATAGGACCGCAATGCGAACGCCTTTTTGGGATTTCAACGCGCACCACAAATCCTTGCGACAAGTGAAATGCTGCGTTCCGGCAAGCGCTGTCTTCATTTCAGCCAGCGCCTGCGTTTTGTCCGCTTCGCTCAAGCCAGAGCGAGACGCTTGCTGGTTTTCAAGCTCCTGGGTGTCTCCATCGGACGGTTTTGCAGTGTCTAGCAGATGCGGAGCAACATGCTCCATCGTCAGTGGGACCGCCCTCTCCCATTGATCATAGATGAAGCCCGACGCGCGTGCCTTGGTCGTCGCGACCGTGTCGTTGGACAAAAGAGCAATGAGCGAACCGTCCTCGAAAATCAACAGGTCGGGCTTCGCACTCCAGCGCACGGTTCCAAGCATGATAAGCCCCGCCGCGATGAATGGCAGGCCGATCAGTGCCAGTCGTGTTCGAAGGAGCGAAAGAAGCAGAAATCCAATGGTTGAAATGGTGAGAAACCAGGGATGTTGCCGGCCGATGGTTGCATCCCCACCCCAGCTCGAAACCGTCTTGGCAATCTCAATGACAATCTCCATGCCATAGCCCATTATCTTCAGGAATGGGCCATCCAGGCCGAAAGGCATGAGCAGCATTCCAGCGAGCCCGAAAGGCATGACGATGAGCGACATGACCGGCATTGCAGCAAGGTTCGCGGCAAGGCCATAGGTTGTGATGCGGTGGAAATGTTCAATCGAGTAGACCGCAGTCGAAAGGCCGCCGATAAAGGATGTCAAAGCGACGCCTCCGACAACCGCCGCCGATTTCGTTGTCAGCGTCAGCCACCATGGGGGATTGGTTATCGAGAGGCCGTCCTCCTTGTTTCGCCACCGGCTCCAGAAGGAGTAGGCGGAAACGAGCGCGAGCGTCGCAGCGAAGGACATCTGGAAACTTGGCCCCATCACCTCATGCGGGGAAAGCACCACGATTATCAATGCGGAGAGCGCCACATTTCGAAGGCTGATGGACGGCCGGTCAACCAGAACCGCGATCAGCATGATCGACATCATCAACCATGCTCTTTCCGCTGAAACGGCAAAGCCGGAGATAAGGTAGTAGGCAAACGTCATGAGAAGTGCCGCAAAGGCGGATATCTTCTTGACCGGCCAACGTTGGGAAAATCCCGGAAAGAGGCTGAACACCGTGCGCATTCCGACAAAGAAAATGCCGGCAGCCAGCGCCATGTTCAGTCCGGAGATTGCGACGATATGAGCGAGGCCTGAAACCCGCAATGCCTCCATGGTCTCGCCCGAGATTGCGCGCCTCTCATCGGTTACGATGGACGCCGCAAACGCTCCCGCATCACCCGGTATGAGGTACCGAATTCGCTGGGCGATATCGCTGCGTAATTCATAAAGCCATTCTCCCGCTATCTTGGCTGGGCCCGATGCAGGCACCGGAGTTGGATCTGCGCTGACGCGTTGCGGTGGCCCGTAGAAAAACCCAGTTGCGCCGATTCCCTCGAAGAACGAGGCGAATGCAAAATCATTCAGCCCTGGCAAGGCGGGGCCGGATGGTGGCGAGAGGCGCGCCTTGCCCGTAATTGTTTCGCCGATTTCGGCCGCCTGATGGCGACTTCGTGCCACGACTGACACTCGAGCGGGCGGACGAGACACTGTGGGGTCTGACGTCGATGTCAGTGCCAAGACGTAGCGCCAGTTTCCGCGCGCATCCAGTTCACGCCGCTCGACCGTGCCTTTGACCAGTGTCGTGACGGGCGTATCGAGAATGATTGTTGCGCTGCGCTGGGTGTCCCAATCGGCAAGGACCATGCCCAGCAGAAGCAGTGCAACGGTTTTCAGAAAAATGAAGGTGGCATCCGGCCTATGGTAAAGGGCGGCAGCTGATATCATGACGCAAAGAGTTGCGATCAAGAGCGGCAGAGACGGTGGGGTGGCTGGCAGGCAGAACCAGAATGCGGCGCCAGCGGCAATAAGAACGGGGACGAAAAGAAATCCCCCGCGATATGCGCGCTCCTCTTCGATGCACCGCAAACACCAGTGTTTAAACCTGGTCTGCAAACTGTCCTTTTGGGGAGTGACCGGCCCCTGCCCCACCAGCGCGCCTCGCGAGACATGCAGCGGCAACAGCAAGGCATCGAGCTCCGTTTGCGCAACGAAGTCCGTTTCCCGGTTACGGAAAAGCTTGTTCTCTTCTCTCTGGTTCAACCCCCGGCGCCCCTTGCCGCAAGGGTTCTAGTTTGCAACCCTGGAAGGCATATTGCAACATCTTGCGCGATTAAGGAAGCATTGACCTAGAATGAAACACTTTGCCGTAGAAATGCTTCATTTTGGGATATTGCCGTGTCGCAATGCACAATTTGCTCGTTCGATAGCTTGGCTTTGTCGCAAGGATCATATAGCTAAATCGCTGACGCTTAACTGGCTGATGCGTCACCCCGCATCGCCTGCATATTTCGGAGGTATGGTATGACGGAAAATAGCGCGACAGTGACCCTCGGCGACACCAAAGTCGATCTTCCTGTACGAGAAGGCACGATCGGTCCCAAGGTCGTTGATATCGGAACGCTTTACAAGCACACCGGCACCTTTACCTACGATCCCGGCTTTACATCAACTGCATCGTGCGAATCCAAGATCACCTACATCGACGGCGACGAAGGCGTTTTGCTGCACCGCGGCTACCCTATCGAACAGCTGGCCGAACAGGGCGATTTCCTTGAAACCTGCTATCTGCTGCTTTACGGCGAACTGCCAACAACCGCACAGAAGAAGGATTTCGACACACGCGTTACGCGCCACACCATGGTGCATGAGCAGATGAGCCGCTTCTTCACCGGCTATCGCCGCGACGCTCACCCGATGGCCGTCATGTGCGGTACGGTCGGCGCGCTGTCTGCTTTCTATCATGACTCCACCGACATCACCGATCCCCATCAGCGCATGGTTGCCTCGCTGCGCATGATCGCCAAGATGCCAACGATTGCCGCCATGGCCTATAAGTACCACATCGGCCAGCCATTCGTTTACCCGAAGAACGATCTGGATTACGCATCCAACTTCCTCAACATGTGCTTTGCCGTACCCTGCGAAGACTACAAGGTCGATCCGGTACTGGCTCGCGCAATGGACCGCATCTTCATCCTCCATGCCGACCATGAGCAGAACGCGTCGACCTCGACTGTTCGTCTTGCAGGCTCTTCGGGTGCTAACCCGTTCGCATGTATCGCAGCCGGTATCGCCTGCCTCTGGGGACCTGCCCACGGCGGCGCGAATGAAGCTGCGCTCAACATGCTCAATGAAATCGGCTCCGTTGACCGCATTCCTGAGTACATTGCCCGCGCCAAGGACAAGAACGATCCGTTCCGTCTGATGGGCTTTGGCCACCGCGTGTACAAGAACTACGATCCGCGCGCCAAGATCATGCAGAAGACCATGTACGAAGTGCTGGAAGCCACTGGCAACCAGGACGATCCAATCATGCAGGTTGCCCTGGAGCTGGAAAAGATCGCGCTTTCCGACCCTTATTTCGTCGAAAAGAAGCTCTACCCGAATGTCGACTTCTATTCTGGCATTACGCTGAAGGCGCTCGGCTTCCCCACAACCATGTTCACCGTTCTCTTCGCTCTCGCCCGCACCGTCGGCTGGATCGCACAGTGGAACGAAATGATCGAAGACCCGCAGCAGCGCATCGGCCGCCCACGCCAGCTCTACACCGGTGCTGCAAAGCGCGACTATACACCGGTCTCCAAGCGTTAAGCTTATAAACAAAGAACGAAAAAAGCCGGGTCAACACCCGGCTTTTTTATTGATTGCCATTTGCTGCCTTGCCATCCTCGGAAACACGTGAGTTGGGAGGAAAGATGATGAAAAAGCCTATAACTATGCTGGACAGGTCAGTCTGGAGCGAAGGCGACGATTTCTGGCAAGGAGAGTTTGAAGGGCGCACCTTCGGAACGAACGCTTCCGTCATGTTCTACACGGTGAATGAAGTGGGCAAAGGCACGGGACTGCACAAACACCCTTATGATGAAATCTTCATCATGCGGCAGGGCAATGCACTCTTTACAATTGGAGATCAGGAAATCCGCGCCTCGGCCGGACAGGTCCTGTTCGGGCCTGCAAATATTCCCCACAAATATGTCAACCTAGGGCCTGGACCGTTAGAAACGCTCGATATCCATGTCAGCGTCGTTTTCATCCAGGAAAATCTGGACTAAACCCACTTTCAATGCGCCGCAACGCCCAAGAACTGCTTGAGCTCCGGCGTCTTCGGCGATGAAAACACCTCTTCCGGCGGGCCGATTTCGTGGACTTTGCCTTCGTGCATGAAGACCACGCGTGAGCAGACGTCGCGGGCGAATTTCATCTCATGCGTTACCATGACCAGTGTCATGCCTTCTGCCGCAAGTTCCCGCACAACCGCCAACACTTCGGCCACCAGTTCCGGGTCGAGCGCGGAGGTGATTTCGTCGCAGAGAAGCGCCGTTGGCTGCATGGCGAGTGCGCGGGCAATCGCCACACGTTGCTGCTGCCCGCCGGAGAGTTCGTCAGGGTAAGCATCGAATTTATGAGCAAGGCCGACGCGTTCCAGCATCTTGCGCGCCAGCATTTCTGCCTCGGCCTTCGGCGTTTTCTTGACGACTGTTTGCGAGAGCATCACATTGCCGCCGACAGTCAGGTGCGGGAAGAGATTGAATTGCTGGAAGATCATCCCGACTTTCAGCCGGAGCGCTTTCAGGTGAAGTTCATCGTCTAGAAACTGCGCGCCAGCCACGGAGATGGCACCGGCTGAAATGGTCTCCAAACCGTTGATGCAACGCAGCAGGGTCGATTTTCCCGAGCCGCTCTTGCCGATGATCGCAATGACCTCACCCGGCTCGATATCGAGGTTGATGCCTTTCAGCACCTCGTTCGTGCCATAGCTCTTACGGACTTCAGTGATTTCGATGAGCGACATTAAGCTTCCTTTCGAGAATCTGGCTGCTTTTCGACAACGGCCAGCAGAGCGCGAAATAAATGAGGGCAACGAGGCCATAGACAGTAAAGGGTTGGAAGGTTGCGTTGGTAACGACGGTCCCCGCCTTGGAAAGCTCCACGAAGCCGATGATCGAGGTTACGGCAGTGCCCTTTATGATCTGTACGGCAAAGCCGACGGTGGGCGGAATTGCAACGCGCATGGCCTGTGGCAGAATGACATATCGCATCTGCTGCAACCGCCCCATGCCGAGGCTCGCAGATGCCTCCCACTGCCCCTTGGAAACCGCTTCGACACAGCCGCGCCATATCTCCGTCAGGAAGGCTGCGGCCCACAAGATGAGCGTCAAACCTGCGGCGAGCCACGAAGGCACGTCGATGCCAAGAAGCCCCAGACCGAAAAAAGCGATGAACAGCTGCATCAAAAGCGGCGTGCCTTGAAACAGCTCGACATAATATTTGGAAAAAGTCCGTAGCGATTTCTTTTTCGAGATGCGCATGAACAGCAGAAGAAGACCAACAGCGGCGCCGCCAATGAAGGAGACGAGTGACAGCAGCACCGTCCAGCGGGTTGCCAGCAGCAGGTTGCGCAGAATATCCCAGGTCGAAAACTCGATCATCTTGCGCTCCTTCTTGGAAAAACGAAGCCGCCGATGACGAGCAGAATCTGACGCAGCAGAATGGCCAGCCCCAGATAAATCACGGTCGAGACCATATAGGCTTCAAAGGCGCGGAATGTGCGTGACTGGATGTAGTTGGCAGCAAAGGTCAAATCCTCCGCCGCAATCTGCGACACCACCGACGAGCCAAGCATGACAATAACCACTTGTGACGACAGTGCGGGCCAGATGCGTTGTAGTGAGGGCACGAGCACCACGTGGCGGAAGGTTTCGAACCGGCTCATGGCGAGGCTCGCCCCCGCCTCGAACTGTCCCTTTGGCGTTGCCTGAATGCCGGCGCGGATAATCTCACAGCTATAGGCGCCGAGGTTGACGACCATGGCAATATTGGCCGCGGTGAGTTCCGTCAGCTGCAGACCCAGTGATGGCAGGCCAAAAAAGATGAAAAAAAGCTGGATCAGAAAGGGCGTGTTGCGGATCAGTTCCACATAAAGCGCAACGGGCGGCCGCAGCCATGTCGGCCCCAGGGCGCGCACCCAAGCGCAGAAAATGCCAAGCGCAATGCCAAGCACGCCGCCGACTGCAATCAGTTGAAGCGTGATGAGCACGCCCTTCACGATGGCCGGATAATATTCGAGAAGCCAGCCGAACTCGAAAGTGTAATTCACAACGGTTCCCTTCCCTGAAAAACCAAGGGACCGCGTCCCGCCACATCGCGGGACGCGAATTCAAAATGCGTTCAAATATCCTTTGGCAGGTCGGTTTTTAGCCATTTCTGGGCAATCGCATTGAGGCTTCCATCAGCCTTGGCGGCAGCAATGATGGCATTGACCTTTTCGAGAAGAGCTGGCTGCTCCTTGTTCAGACCGATGAAGCATGGCGAGTTCTTGATGAGGAACTTGAGTTCCGGCCGCTTTGGCGGGTTCTTTTCCAGGATAGCCGCTGCAACCACGTTGCCCGTCGCCACTGTTTCGACCTGGCCGGAAAGGAAGGCTGAGATGGTGCCGTTATTGTCTTCGTACCGCTTGATGGTCGTATCTGAAGGAGCGATCTTGGTCAGCTCAAGATCTTCCACCGCTCCGCGCGTGACGCCGATTGTCTTTCCTGCGAGGTCTTCTGCCTTTTCGATCTTGACGCTATCAGGTGCAAAAACACCGTTGAAGAATGGGGCATAGGCAGAAGAGAAATCGATGACCTTTTCACGATCAGGGTTTTTGCCCAAGCTGGAAATGACAAGGTCAACCTTGTTGGTCTGCAGATAGGGAATGCGGTTGGCACTGGTAACGGGCACCAATTCTACCTTCACCCCCATTTTTTCTGCGATCAGAGTGGCAACATCGATATCGTAACCACGCGGTGCCATGTCCACGCCCACGCTACCGAAGGGCGGGAAGTCCTGCGGAACGGCAACACGGATGGCGCCGCGTGAAGTGATATCGGTCATGGCATCTGCCAGAACCGGTGCGGAAAAACCTGCGCCGAGGACGACAGTGATGGCAGCGAAAAATGCACGTCTATTGAACATCTTAAATCTCCTATGAAGTTGCATGAAGTGGCGGAAGTGAAAGGGAGTTACGAAGGTCTGAGTGGCGATCTCGCTGCCGTGTCAGGTCGAGGCCGGTCTCGACCTCATCCAGATGCGTTACGGCAAGCTCCGATGCTCTGAGAAAATCACCCGCATCCATGGCCTCAAAAATGCGGCAGTGGCCTTCATGGGATTGGGCAGCGTGAAAATCTGATTGATAGAGCATGCAAATCAGGATTGTGCGTGCGGTCAGATCACGCAGGAGATCGATGATGATGTCGTTTCCGGCGATTTCGGCAATGCGAATGTGGAAATCGCCCATGAGGCATGTCAGCCTCTGGCGGTCAGCCACCGCCATTGCCTGCTTTTCCTCATTCAAATGATCAATGAGGATCTGTCGCCCATCTGGCGGAAGCACGGTCATGTTGCGCAAAAGGCCGCATTCAATGACACGGCGGGCTTTGTAGACCCGCAAGGCCTCCTCAGCCGAAGGTTCGACCACAAACCAGCCCCGTCGCGGGCTTGACCGAACCACGCCGCGGGTCACAAGCCGCATCATCGCTTCGCGAATCTTGGTGCGCGAAACTCCGTAGATTTCAGCAAGTTGATTTTCACCAAGGCGCGTGCCCGGGCGAATGCGCGCAGACAGGATGCCGGACACTATGGCAGATTCTATCGCGCTTTGATCGGTTTCGAATGTATGTCTATCTTGCATACAAGAGTGATACGCAACTTGCGTGCCACTTTACCGAATGGCTGCAATGCCAATCAAATCATGCATGGAAATAGGTCGCGCAAAGCGGGCTGATTAATTTTTAGCCAGTCACGAATTTCGTCAGCGATTAGATTTTATGCTGTGCCGTTTATCGCGCGCCAGCGCGCTCTGACTTCTGCTGGTAAACCGCTAGCAGAATTTCCGCGCCAGTTTCGCCCGGGGGGCGCGGCGTGCGCAGGCGATCCTGAACGCAGGCGAAGCCTTCAAGCATAGCGCGCCGTTGCAGCGTGTCGGACGACAGGCGCTCGATCCAGCGCAGCATGGACCCTGCCCTGACCACTTCATTGAAATATTCAGGCACAACCACGTAATCGGCAATGAGATTGGGTAATGCACCTGTCCAGGTTTTCACACGCTTGCTCAGCATGGTGAAAATCCAGTCGGTTTTGTAGACGGACACGACCGGCACGTTGGCGAGCGCGAGTTCGAGAATGACGGTGCCGGAAGCTGCGATTGCCGCGTCCGCTTCGGCAAAAGATCGCCACTTGAATGCCGCGTCCGTGGCTATCTGCGGACGGATACGCTCGGGCCATGACGCCGCGAGTTCACGGATGCGCGCTTCCTGCCGAGGAACAGTTGGAAGTACGAAGCGTGTAGGGCCATTTCGCTCGACAAATGCCGCAGCGGTATCTCTGAAGGGCTCCATCAAACGCGTTGTTTCCGTTGAGCGGGAACCGGGAAGCAGAAGAATGGTGCGTTGTTCGCCGGTCTGCGGGAGCGCGCGCGCGGCACGCTGTTCCCTTGCCGCCAAAACGTTTGCGTCCACGCTCAGGCGGTGTCCGACAAAGGTTGTGGGAGGTCCGCCGAGACGCTGCATGGCATCCGGTTCGAAGGGCAAGAGGGCAAGCACATGGTCGACATAGGAAAGCATTGCAGGCGCACGCTTTTCCTTCCACGCCCATACGCTGGGGCAGACGTAGTTTATGACTGTCAGATCCGGCAACGCCTTGCGGACGCGTTTGGCAACACGGTGCGTGAAATCCGGACTGTCGATGATCAAGAGTACATCCGGCCTGCCCGCGATGATAGCATCCGCAGTTTCCCGGATCCTCGCCAAAAGCTGCGGCAGCTTCTTGATGACCTGGGTAAAACCCATGATCGAAAGCTCGGAATAATCGTAAAGTGAGTTCAGGCCTTCGACTGTCAGAGCTTCACCTCCAACACCCATTAACTCTATCCGCCCGGGATATTGCATTTTGAGGGCTTTAACGAGGTCGGCACCCAGAAGGTCTCCAGAGACCTCTCCGGCAATTACGGCCAGTTTCAGAACGCCTTCTGCCACATCAACCTCCCGTTACGCCAAGATCGATGCCGCAGACGAAAAGCCCGGCTTCATCTGCAGCCTTCAGCATGGCTTCTCGATCCAGGACAAACGCCCTGCCCGCCTCTACCGCTATACCAGCCAACCCAGCCTTCGAGGCATTTACTATGGTCGAAGGGCCAATGGTTGGCAAATCGGCACGAATGTCCTGTTGCGGCTTGCATAATTTAACGAGAACGCCTTTTCGGCGGCTGGAAATTCTGCCTTCGGCACGCAATGCAGCCACGCGGGCGAGCATCCCATCGGTCCCTTCCACGCCTTCCAGAGCAACAATGCGTCCACCGACGCTGACAGCGCCCTGTCCCACATCCAGAGCGCCGAGCGCCAGTGCCGCCTTGGAGGCCCTGTCGATGTCCCTTTGATCATCCGCGCCGGGCACAAGCGCGCCGAAAGCGCCGGTCGACGCCAGAAGCCCAGGTGCTATCTCGTGGGCGCCAATGACCCGCGCTCCCTGTGCTTCAATCAAGCCGATGACCATTTGCAGAACCGTATCATCGCCCCCCGACAGCAGGGTGCGAATAATCGACGGCATTTTGGCGATCATCTTGAGATTGGGGCGGATCTCGCGCCATTCTGGCCGCCGCGATACGCCGCCGGACAGCACGACGCGGTCAATCCGTTGCGCCGCAAGCGCTTTTCCCAAAGATGTGACGTCGCCGACACTGATGGTAATGCTCTCAAATCCCGACCAGTCGAGATTTGTGTCATCCTTCAGGCGAATGATGAAGGGCGTTTCACCGGCCTGCCGGGCAGCCTCCGCTACATAGTAAGGGAGAAATCCGCTGCCCGCGATGATGGCCAGTCGCCCCGCAACCCGTGACACGGATTACTTGCCTCGATTAGGCGATGAAATCGCCCGTTCATTTGCGGCGGCGATAAAATCGATGATTTCGAGTGCCTGTGGGCAATCCAGATAGCTCTCACGAATGGAGGCAGCGTTTGCACGCACATTGCCTTCGCTTTCGAAGATCTGCTTGTAAGCGCGGCGAACCTTGTGCATCTCAGCGCGCTCGATGCCAGCGCGGGTCATGCCAACAATGTTCAACCCGCTCAGGATTCCTGGATTTCCATTCAACATGCCATAGGGAATGACATCGTAGCTGACAGCGGAAAGGCCGCCGATAAAGGCCTGTCGGCCGACGCGTGTGAACTGGTGAACAGCCGAGCCGCCTCCCAGAATGGCGCGGTCCTCAATCGTCACATGGCCTGCCAGCATGACATTGTTGGAGAGAATGATGTTGTTGCCCAGGCGGCAGTCATGCGCCACATGTGCGTAAGCCAGAAACAGGTTGTTGTTTCCGACAATCGTCGTGCCGCCATGCTCCACCGTGCCTGTGTTCATGGTGACGCCTTCACGAATGGTGCAATTCTCGCCTATCACAAGCGTCGTATCGACCGCACTGTGATGCGCGCTCTGCGAGTCACCACCGATGACCGCAGATGGCCAGATCTGCGTTCCCTTGCCCACCGTGGTGCATCCCAGAACAACCACATGGCTGACCAGCTTTACACCATCATGCAAAGTGACTTTTGGCCCGACGTGGCAAAACGGACCGACGACGACATTCTCACCGATAACGGCGCCGTCCTCGATGAATGACATCGGATGTATCTGGGCCGAGGCCGCGATTGTGCTCATTGCTGATCCTCAGGGATCATCATGGCACCGATGTCTGCTTCGGCAACCAGAACACCGTCCACCTTGGCATCGCAGTGGAATTTCCAGACATTGCCGCGCTGACGCTGCTTGACGACGTAGATTTCCAGCCTGTCGCCCGGAATGACCGGCTTGCGGAAACGGGCATTGTCGATTGTCATGAAATAGACGAGATGACCGCCATCACCCTGCTTGCGCGCACAGATCGCACCGGCTGTCTGCGCCATCGCTTCCACGATGAGAACGCCCGGCATGATTGGGCGATCAGGGAAATGACCTGTGAAATGCGGTTCGTTGACGGTGACGTTCTTGATACCGGTTGCGGAATTATCGGCGTCGATATCGATGATCTTGTCGATCAGCAAAAACGGATAACGATGCGGCAGCAGCTTCATCACTTCTAGGATGTCAGCCGCGCCAAGCGTCGTCTTTGTCTCTTCAGACATTCTTCTCTCCTGTCTTCTTGTCTCGCTCTTCTGCGCGCGCAAGCAACTCGGCCATATCACGCAGGAAATGTTTCAACGGTCTCGCGGGAACGCCACCGTATTTTGCGCCCGCAGGCACATCCGCGACAACGCCGCTCATAGCGGCGATCTGTGCGCCGTCCCCAATGGTGATGTGGCCATTGATCCCGCAGGCACCGCCAATCATCACGCCATCGCCAATGCGCGTGCTGCCTGCAATGCCAACCTTGCTGACAATGCCGCAGTGACGCCCGATGCGGACGTTGTGTCCGATCTGCACCTGATTGTCGATCTTCGTCCCTTCACCGATAACGGTGTCATCCATCGTGCCACGGTCAACTGTGGTGTTTGCACCGATTTCAACATGGTCCTGAATGATGACGCGACCGATCTGAACAATCTTGATCATGCCGCGTGGGCCGGGCGCGTAACCGAAACCATCCTGCCCGATACGCGCACCGTTGTGGATGATAACGCTATTGCCGACCAGTGCTGACAGAATGCTGGCGCCGCCAGCAATCGTGCAATCGCGGCCAATCTGCACATTCGCACCAATGATAGCGCCCGGGCCGATGCGTGAACCCGCACCGATATGAGCGTTTGCGCCGATGACCGCAAGCGGTTCCACCACAACGCCTGCTTCAAGCTTCGCAGATGGGTCGATATGGGCAGCCGACGAAATCTGTGAAGCGCCATCGAGAATGGCAGATGGCTTCATCGCAGATTCGTGAAGAAGCGCTCCGGCTTGCGCGAACACCGTGTGAGGGTTTTTCGCAATGAGGGCAGGAATATGCGCAGGCACCAAGCCCTTCAGCGCCTCATCGCAGATGATCGCCGCCGCCTCGCAGGTCAGCAATTCCTCACGGTTTTTCCGCGAAAGAATGTAGCAGAGCTGATCTGACTTTGCGCGATAAACGGGGGCAATGGATCGCACAAGGCGATCGCCAGCGGTCTCATCAGACAGTTCCGCCCCAAGGCGGTCCGCGATATCTTTCAATCGCATACCATCATGGGGCGGAAAAAAGGCGTTATACTCCATCAAACGGATACTCCAGAACGTTCAAACTTGCAGTTCTGGACTGCCGATATCAGAAAGTGTTGGACATGCCAAACCGGAAATTCTGCACTTCGTCGTAGTCTTCCTTCATGAAGGGCACTGCGTAGTCTACGCGCAGAGGACCAAACGGCGATGCCCACATGATGCCGATACCGGCAGATGCACGGATCGAGCTGTCATCCTGCACTCCACTGCTGTTGGCAACCTTATTACCATACAGCGTACCAGCATCCACGAAGCCGGCAAGGCGAAGACCAAAGTCTTCCGGAACGCCTGGCATAGGAGCAGTCACTTCAGCAGAGGCAGCGAAGTAGGTCGTACCACCGATCGAATCGTCACCGATACGTGGACCGATGCCATCATTTTCGAAACCACGGATCACGCGGCCACCGATCTTGAACTGATCAAACACAAGCAGATTGTCGCCAGTAGGAACCACATAACCAGCCTGCCCCGTCAACGAACCGATGATATCGTATTCGTCAGAAAGCGTATGATAGTAGCGAGCCTTCGCATAGATCTTGTAGTATTCCGAGTCGCCGCCAAGCCCTGCAAACTCGTTTGTCAATGCAGCCTGCCAGCCATCACGCGGCATGTTGCGGTCGTCAAGCGTGTTGTAAGCCAACGTATTCGAAATGCTTGACTGAACCCACTTACCATTATTCTGATCGATAAGATCGACATATGGCTGAGCCAGGTTTGCCTGATAATCGCCTTCGCCATCGTATTTAATCTGCTTGTACGTGTACTTGAACGTCGTTGCGAGATTTTCGGTGATTGGCGCAGTTACGCGAAGCGCAAAGCCCTGCTCGTCGTAGTCATAGTAGTCTTCGCTCGAACTCTGGCTCTTGAACAGGTCGAAACCAGCAGCAAGGCGATAGCCGAGGAAGTAAGGCTCGGTGAAGGACAGGTTGTAGCTGCGTGCATCGTCCTGGCCTGCGCCAGCAGCGATACGGATGTACTGGCCGCGACCGAGGAAGTTCTTTTCTTCGATGGAGGCTTCAAGCAGCGCACCATCGTTCTGAGAGTAGCCAGCGCCGATACCGAACGAACCGGTTGCCTGATCTTCCACGTCAACAACGATCACGACGCGGTCAGGCGCGCTGCCCTGCGATGTGCCGATGTTTACCTTGGAGAAGTAGCCGAGTGCCTCAAGGCGACGCTTGGCGGCTGTAATGATCGTCTGGTTGAATGCATCGCCTTCGCTGATATCGAATTCGCGACGGATGACATAGTCACGCGTACGGGTGTTACCGCGAATTTCGATGCGCTCGACATATGCGCGCTCGCCCTGATCAACGATGTAGGTGACGCCGATCGTGTTGCCGTTCATGTCACGGTCGCCACGTGGCGTTACGCGAGCAAATGGATAGCCCTCGGCAGCTACGCGCTTGGAAATCGCTTCCATGCTCTGCTGAACTTCCTTGGCGCTGTAGTTGGAGCCAGGACGCGTATCGACCAGAGTCTGCAGCTCGTTGCCATCGACGCCAGGCACTGTGGACTCAACACCCACGTTGCCGAATGCGTAACGCTGACCTTCGTCAACATTGATCGTGATCGTGTATTCGTTGGTTGCCTCGTCGAGAACGGCATTCGAGCCGGTCACGCGGAAGTCGGCATAACCACGATTATAGTAGAACTGGCGCAGCGCTTCTTCATCAGCGCGCAGCTTGTCCTCATTGTAGACATCCTTGCGTGTCAGGAACGACAGCATGTTGGATTTCTTCGTGTTGATGACGGCGGCAAGGCGGCCATCGCTGTAGGCATTGTTGCCGACGAAATCGATGCGCGCAATCTTCGTGCGCTCACCTTCGTTGATGACGAAAGCGAGGTTCACACGCCCCTGACCGACAGGAACGACCTGAGTCGTTACCTGAATGTCGCTACGGCCGATGGCTGCGTATGCTTCCTTGATGCGGGCGATATCGGACGTAACGATCGTCTGATCGTATGGGCCGAGAGACTGTGTCTGGACGATGCCCTGGAGCTTGTCATCCTTGATCTTGCGGTTGCCGTTGAACACGACCTGATTGACGAGGTTGTTTTCACTAACCGTCACGACCAGGGTGCTGCCGGAAACATTCATGCTGACATTGGAAAAATAACCGGTCGCATAAAGGCGCTTTACCGATTCATCGATATCAGCGTTGGAAAAGTTACGACCTGGAGCAATGGTGATATTGGAACGAACAGCATCCGCGCCGGAGCGCTCAGCGCCACGAACATCGATCCTGCTGATCACCGCCGCATATGCCACGCTGGAAGAAGCAACCACTCCCAGAGCCGCAACCGAAGAAACACCAGCAGACAGCGCAACCGCCGACACCGCGTTCAAAAATCTTGAACCAGCCTTCATTTTCTAATCTTACCTTTTCCCGTTGTCCCTCAGCGGGCAAAACCCGACTCCGGCCATCTGCGTCGTTTTACCTGCTTTTCCTCTACAAGCAAGCCCGACCGTTAATTTCTGTTTACTTCGCGAAGCACCGTGGCTCAATCGCCACTTTGGCTTCAAAACAAGGTAAACGCCCTCTTAAAAAAACAGCTTAAAACCCCTCTTTAGCCGATCAAGCTGCTGATATCATTCCACGTCGCAAAAACCATCAAACTGAAAATCATCGCCAATCCGATCCGGAAAGCGACTTCCTGTGCCCCTGCGCCCAACGGTCTGCCCCTCACCGCTTCAATAGCGTAGAACACAAGATGTCCCCCGTCCAGAATCGGGACCGGCATGAGATTGAGAAGGCCAATCGAGACAGAAAGCAAGGCCGCAAGTTGTATAACCGCACCAAATCCGAGGCTAGCCATCTGTCCTGACGCCTGCGCGACCCTCACCGGCCCGCCTAGCTGGTCCGCATTCATGCGTCCGGTGACGAGATTGCCGATATAGGCAAACGTCCCTGTCACGACATGGCCGGTCTCGCGTACGCCCTCAACCAGCGCCTCGGTAGGAGAATAGGTAACATGGCGGAAATTGCCGCGTGTCTGGTCGGTAACAATTCCGATGATCCCCAGCTCCATCTTGTTGCCGAACTGGTCCGTCGTCTCGGTGCGGGTCGGCACCATTGGCAAGGAGAGTTCCTGCCCGTTCCGCTCCACCGTGACTGTAATCGGCGTTCCTGGGCGAACTGCCACGTAACGTCGAACATCGTCGAATGTCTTGACGGCTTCGCCATCGATGGAAACGAGACGGTCGCCCGGCACGATACCAGCTGTCTGCGCCGCACTGTTTTCACGCACCTCAGCAACGATCGGGTCTGAGATCATGCGGCCATAGGTGCCGAACAAGGCCGCAAAGATCAGGATCGCAAGGAGAAAATTGGCAATCGGGCCGGCTGCGACGGTCGCTGCTCTTTTCCACAGCTTTGCACCGGCAAGCGTCTGGGCCCGCTCCTCCAGCGACAGGCCAGCAAGGCCATCGCTATCAGGCTTGCTGGATACATCCTCATCCCCGAAGAACTTGACGTAGCCACCGAGCGGGATCGCGGAAATCTTCCAGCGAGTGCCGTGCTTGTCGGTAAAGCCGATGAGTTCCGGGCCAAAGCCGATCGAAAAAGCTGTGGATCGAATGCCGCACCAGCGACCTACGAGATAGTGGCCCATCTCGTGGACGAAAACGAGCAGAGAAAGTACGAGAACGAACGGCACGATGTAACCGGTCAAGAACCCAACCGTTGCCGTTACCATATCCATAATTTCCCAGCCTTTCGCTTGTGTCAGAACCCCGGCACGATACCGCCGCCAGACCCTGGCACATCACCCGTTATCGCCGCGTGAACGACAGCAATGAGGAATACGGTAAAGCAGGCAAAAACAAGACCGTCAACCCGGTCCATAACGCCGCCATGGCCCGGGATGAGATTGCTCGAATCCTTCACCTTGAAACGCCGTTTGATGAAGGACTCGAAAAGATCGCCGATCTGGCTGAAAACGGACAGCACGAGAGCAAGGACGATGATGACGATGCTGATGCGCCCATGATAGATCGCAGCCACCGTTGAACCCGCAATCACGCCGAAAAACGTGCCTCCGGCAGCACCCGACCAGGTTTTGCCTGGCGAAATGGACGGAGCGAGTTTGGGACCGCCCACAGCACGACCGACAAAATAGGCGAGAATGTCCGTTGCCCAGACAATCGCGAAGATAAACACCGTGGCAACAAAGCCGGTCAATTCTTCGCTGCGGATTGCCGCAAGAGAAATGCCACTCAGCCCTGCATAGATGATGCCGCCGACAAGCCACCAGTTCTTTCCACGAAGAACCGGGAAAAGTGCTGCGGTGATTGCAAAACCGGACAGAAGCGGCAGATCAAGCGAAGACTCCCCGAAGATGGTGTTTCCGCTCATGACAGCGACGGCAAACCAACCCCATGCGTAACCTGTCGGGTTGCTGTCAGCCAGCTTGGTGATGGTGCTCCATTCGTAATAGATGAGCAGCGCAAGCAGGCCTGCAACGACGCGGAACATCATTCCGCCATACCAGGTAGCCGCCAGTATGACTGCTGCAAGCACAATGGCGGAAATGATCCGCAGCTTTAATTCGCGGCTCATCAGACGCCTGCCAGAGCGACTTGGCCGGAAAGACCGCCAAATCTGCGATCGCGAGCCATGTACTGATCAATCGCCGCAAAAAACGTATCGCGCGAAAAGTCAGGCCAGTAGTCGGGGATGAAAATAAACTCGGAATAGGCGGCTTGCCAAAGAAGGAAATTCGAGAGGCGTTCTTCACCGCTTGTACGGATGATCAGGTCAGGATCTGGAATACCGTTCGTATCCAGTCTGGCTGTGATCGCGTCCGGCGTGATCGCGCTAGCTTCCAGCTTCCCCTCGGCCATATCCCTGGCCAAAGAAGCAGCTGCGCGCGCAATTTCATCACGAGATCCGTAATTGAAAGCGATGATCAGGGTAAGCGCGGTGTTGTCGCGCGTCATCTGCTCGGCTTCGAGCAGCAGGTTCCTGATATCCTCTTTCAGACCTTCCCGGTCGCCGATGATGCGTACCCGCACGTTTTCCTTGTGCAGATCCGCCAGATCGCGACGGATGAAGGCCTTGAGAAGGCCCAGCAGATCGCTCACTTCTGATTCCGGCCTGCGCCAGTTCTCGGAGGAAAAAGCAAAGAGCGTAAGATATTTTAGGCCGCACTCGCCCGCAGCTCTGACGGTCGTGCGCACGGCTTCGACGCCACGTCTGTGGCCCATGATGCGGGGAAGACCGCGCTGCTTGGCCCAACGCCCGTTGCCATCCATGATGATGGCAACATGCTCGGGTAATGAGGAACGTGTAATGTCGGACATCTCGATCCAGTTTTAAGCAGCGCGTGACAATGATGAAAACCTTACAGCAGAGCGACCGCCAGTTATACCTGCATGATTTCCTTTTCCTTCTCTGCAAGCAAGCGATCAATATCTGAAATCGTGTCGTCCGTCATTTTCTGAACCTTGTCGGACTGTGCGCGGCTCTCATCCTGGCCGATGTCGCCATCCTTTTCGGCTTTTTTCAGGCCGTCCATACCATCGCGGCGAACGTGACGGATGGCAACCTTAGCCTTCTCCGCATAATCGTGAGCGACCTTCACAAGCGACTTGCGGCGCTCTTCGTTAAGCTCAGGCAGAGGGATGCGAAGGTTCTGGCCATCAACGATAGGGTTGAGGCCGAGGTTGGACTCGCGGATCGCACGATCGACCGCGCCTACCATCGATTTGTCCCAGATGTTCACGCCCAGCATACGCGCTTCAGGCACGGTAATGTTGGCGACCTGCGAAAGCGGCACGCGCGAACCATAGGCGTCGACTGTAACCGGGTCCAGAATGTTGGCGGACGCGCGGCCCGTGCGCAGCGATGCGATGTCGCTCTTGAACGCATTGATAGCACCATCCATGCGGCGCTTGATATCGTTGAGGTCAATACCACTCATTTTCATACTCCATCAATTTGGCCGTTACGGCCACTGTCACAGCGCGGGATGAACGCCCCGTCAATTACTTGTCGTGCACGATGGTCTTGCGACCGCCACCGGTCAATATTGCCGCAAAGCCGCCCTTTTCGTGGATCGAGAAAACGATGATCGGAATGTGGTTCTCACGTGCCAGTGCAACAGCGGCCACGTCCATCACGGCAAGGCCCTTGCCCAGCACTTCGGAATGCGTCAGCTCATCAAAGCGGGTGGCGTGAGGATCTTTCTTGGGGTCGGCGGAATAGATGCCATCTACCTGTGTGCCCTTGAAGATTGCTTCAGCGCCCATTTCGGCCGCGCGCAGCGCCGCCGCAGAGTCGGTTGTAAAGAATGGATTTCCTGTGCCGCCAGCAAAAATCACCACACGGCCCTGCGCCAGATGCGACAGGGTTGCGCGCTGCGAGAAGCTCTCACAGATTTCCGGCATGGCAATGGCCGAGAGGACGACGGTGTCGATGTCCAGCTTGCGCAGCGATGTTGCCAGCGCCAAAGCATTGATGACGGTCGCCAGCATGCCCATGTGGTCGCCGGTAACGCGGTCACCGCCCTTTGAGGCTACGGCAACGCCACGGAAAATGTTGCCGCCACCGACAACGACGCCAACCTCGACGCCCATTGCCCGTGCTTCGGCAATGTCGGAGGCGATGCGGTCAGCGACGGCGACGTCGATCCCGAAACCCTGATCGCCCATGAGGGCTTCGCCCGACGCCTTGAGCAGAACACGTTTATAAAGCGGCTTGGAAGACATCATGACTCCTTAAAGCATGTCACGCAAAGGCACGTGGCTGTTCGCAATGACGACACGCGAAAACTAGAGAGAAATCGCAAGCCTGCCAAATCCGCAGGATTGGCACGCATTGCGAGATATACCGGAACGCGGATACACGAAGGGCACCGCGTTGTCACGCGATGCCCCGTAGTTTTCCCAAACAGGATGAAGAGATCAGCCCTTGGCGACCGCAGCAACTTCGGCAGCGAAGTCGCTTTCTTCCTTTTCGATGCCTTCGCCGAGCAGCAGGCGAGCCATGCCGACGACTTCGATCTTGGCGCCAGCTTCCTTTTCGGCTTCCTTGACAGCGTCGCCAACCGTGATGTCAGGGTTGATGACGAAAGCCTGCGACAGAAGAGCAACTTCTTCGAAGAACTTGCGCATACGGCCATCAACCATCTTTTCGATGATGGCTTCTGGCTTGCCGGATTCGCGGGCCTGCTCGATGAATACGTTGCGCTCGCGTTCTGCAACTGCGGCGTCAACTTCTTCAGCGCGGATGGCGAGCGGGTTGGTCGCAGCAATGTGCATGGCAACCTGACGGCCGATGGATGTCAGAACAGCCTTGTCGCCTTCGGACTTCAGCGCAACGAGAACGCCGAGCTTGCCGATGCCGTCGCCAGCAGCGTTGTGAACGTAGGTCGCAACAACGCCGTGCTCGACTTCGAGCAGGGCAGAGCGACGCAGCGTCATGTTTTCACCGATGGTCGCAATTGCGTCCTTGATGGTGTCTGCAACGGTCTTGCCGGTTGCCGGATAGGTTGCTGCTGCAACAGCGTCAACCGAGCCATCCGTGGTCAGGGCGACGGAAGCAACGCCGCGAACGATATCCTGGAAGGCGTCGTTACGAGCAACGAAGTCGGTTTCAGAGTTGATTTCAACAACAACAGCCTTGTGGCCGGCAGAAGCGATACCAACGAGACCTTCGGCAGCCGTACGGCCGGACTTCTTGTCAGCCTTTGCGATACCCTTGGCGCGCAGCCAGTCGATTGCAGCTTCCATGTCGCCGCCGGTTTCAGCCAGCGCCTTTTTGCAATCCATCATGCCTGCGCCGGACTTCTCGCGCAGTTCCTTTACCATTGCGGCTGTGATTTCGCTCATTGTGTGCCTCTTGTCGGTTCGTCGGTCACGGCGCGATTGCTGCCCGACCGAAATCGGAATTTGGGAACGAATGTACCCGGAACTGTGACAGGCTGATGAAACAGCCACCACGAAGTTTCAAAATCGCGCCCATTCCATGCGGCTGGCGCGATTTAAACAAACAAGGCCGTCGAACTTGTTTGAGTCCAGAACGGCCTTGTCAGATCCTGATAGAGAAGGCGGCATATTAATGCCGCCCGGTGGCCAACGATCAGGCGCCAGCCTCGTCCTGCAGTGCAGGCTCGATCGGAGCTTCTTCGGAAGCGCCGATGTCGCGGCCCGAAGCGCCCTGCTGACGAGCGATACCGTCGATGGCTGCACGAGCAATCAGGTCGCAATAGAGCGAGATTGCGCGCGATGCGTCGTCGTTACCTGGGATCGGGTAGTCGATCTGGTCCGGGTCGCAGTTGCTGTCGATGATTGCAACGACTGGAATGCCAAGACGCTTGGCTTCTTCAATCGCAATCTTTTCCTTGTTGGTGTCGATGATGAACATCAGGTCCGGAACGCCGCCCATATCGCGGATACCGCCGAGAGCCTTTTCAAGCTTTTCGCGTTCGCGCTCAAGGTTCAGGCGCTCCTTCTTGGAGTAGCCCGAAGCGTCGGAGTTGAGGATTTCATCGACCTTGCGCAGGCGCTGGATCGAGTTCGAAATCGTCTTCCAGTTGGTCATCATGCCGCCGAGCCAACGCGAGTTGACGTAGTACTGAGCGGAGCGCTTTGCGCTGTCTGCGATGATTTCAGAAGCCTGACGCTTCGTGCCGACGAACAGAACGCGACCGCCACGGGCAACCGTGTCAGACACGACCTGAAGGGCGCGCGACAGCAAAGGAACTGTCTGTGCCAGGTCGATGATGTGGATGTTGCTGCGGTCGCCGAAGATGTACGGCTTCATCTTTGGGTTCCAGCGGTGTGTCTGGTGACCAAAGTGAACGCCAGCTTCCAGAAGCTGACGCATAGAGAAATCGGGCAATGCCATGCCTAGTTATCCTTTTCCGGTTGAACCCCCGCGAAGCAAACAGCACCGTTTTAAGGCGGCACCACCGGGCGGAACGATCCGGATTTCTCCCGGAACATCCCAAGCTTCGCGTGTGGAATGGTGAGCCGCATACAGCCTGCGCCAATGAAAAGCAAGCAAATATGCGAAAAATTACGAGATGCCGCGACGCGCCATTTAGCGCATCGGCTTGTTTTCACAGCTTTCCGGCTGAAGAATATCGAGTTTGGCGAGTTTGCCGGTCAGGACGAAGTCGCCGTAATCCATGGTCAGATCGCGCGTGATTCCGTTTTCGTAAAGCTTGAACGACATGCGGTAGATTGGCAGCGAATCGGTACCGCTCTTGTCATTGTAATAGGCAATCGTCACTGGCCAGAACGGTGTCTTGGCGAAGTCACCCGCCTTGCCTGCATCAACGTCGCCATCGGCGGGCGCCTGCTGCTTGCCGACAAGCGTTGAGGTGATCAGGCTTTCGTCGCCATCATCGGAGCCATCGAAAACGCGGGATTCGAAGATGCGCTTTCCAAGCTTTGCGTTCTCGATGACCTGATACATATGCTCGGTCGGAAACTCGCCCGCTGCGAGATCGATTTTCCTTGGGTCCGGCTTTTTCAGATCGATCGTCATGGCACCGTTTGCGTCTTCCGCAGAACCGGTGACTTCCTTGTCCAGCTTGTCGTCGGTGAAAGACTTGGTTTCGAAGGTAAACTTCTTGGAGTCGACATCTTCGAAGGTCGTCGTCTGCTGGTCGGTCAGCCTTACGGTGTCGCCGGTGTTGATCTGGGTTACGAAGCGAAAGTCGGTCTTGTAGCCCTTGCAGGATGAACCGGTGAACTCGTAGACCATGCGGCCCGTCATTCCCTCGATGCCGGAACGGTCAGAGGCATCCTTCAATTCCAGATCGTAGACAGCCCTGTGGGAAATGAGATTGGGAACTGAGGCAGGCACGGCACTTGCGGCACCCGGCAAGACGAAAACGACGCCGGAAGCAAAAGCAGCAGCAAGGTTCCTGACAAACATTCAATATCTCCTGTTGGACTCACCGCTCATATTGTACAAGCAACAGCCCGGCTTTTGGACATCATGATCTGTCTGCCGGATTTTTGAAAGATTTACAACAAAAGCGGAGACGAAAATGTCGGATGCCATCGAAGCTCGCCTGAAAGACCTGGGCTACACCCTGCCCGCTGCTGCAGCACCCGCTGCAAACTATGTTCCCTTCACCATCAGCGGCAATCTGCTCTACATTTCGGGTCAATTGCCGATGGAATCCGGCAAGATTGCGGTGACAGGCCATGTCGGGCGCGATGTGGATGTGGCAACGGCACAGCGCGCTGCTGAACTCTGTGCCGTCAACATCCTCGCTCAGGTCAAAGCCGCCCTCGGCGGTGACCTCTCGAAGGTGCGCCGCGTGCTGAAGCTGAACGGCTTCGTCGCCTCCGTACCCGAGTTCACAGAGCAGCATCTCGTCATCAATGGCGCATCGAACCTGATCGCCAATGTGCTCGGTGATGCGGGCAAGCACGCGCGTGCAGCCGTCGGCATGGCATCCCTGCCCTTTAATGCCGCCGTTGAAATCGATGCCATCGTGGAAATCGAGCTATGACACTGAAGCTGTCCTGGCTGACCGCGAACCCCGTTGCCCATCGCGGTTATCACGATCAGAACAAGGCCGTTTGGGAAAACACCCTGACGGCTTTCTCCCGCGCTATCGAAGCGGGCTTTGCCATTGAATGCGACCTGCAGTTGGCTGCGGACAGCGTGCCTGTCGTGTTCCACGACCACGAGATGTCCCGGCTGACGGGCATCAAGGGGGATGTGCGGGAAAAGACGGCGGGCGAGCTGGGCCTTTTGTCGGTCGGTCAGACGAAGGATCGTATTCCGACGCTCAAGCAGCTGCTTACCCTTTGCGGCGGCAAGGTGCCGCTTGTGCTTGAGCTGAAGGGTCGGGATGGCGAAGGTGTCGATGACGGCTTTGCAGAGGCCGTGCTGGAAACGCTTGAGGGTTATGAAGGCGACGTTGCCCTGATGAGTTTCGATCATCACCTTTTGCGAGACCTGAAGGCGGCAGGCTCGCCCTGGCCCATCGGCTTGACGGCGGAAGGCTCACAGCCCGAGAACTTTTTCAAGCACGACGAGGCCATGCAGATCGGCGTCGATTTCATCTCCTATGCATGGGCACATTTGCCGAACAGCTTTATCGAGGCGCAAAGAAAACTCGGTATTCCTGTCATTACGTGGACGGTAAGGGATGAAATTGGCCGTGCGACCACCTATAAATATGCAGACCAGATGACGTTCGAAGGTTTCGACCCAAGAGAAAGCGTACCAGCCGGCGCATGAGCGATGAATATTCCATTCGCGTAGAAAAGTCCTTCAAGGACATTGATCCGGAAAGCTGGAACATGCTTTCCGGAACTTCAAAGAACACGCGAAAAGAAATCTTTAATCCATTCATTTCTCATGCTTTTCTTTCATCACTAGAAGAGTCTGGATCCGCTACATCCAAGACCGGCTGGCGTGGTCATCACCTGCTTCTTGAAAATGGTGATGGGCGGCTGACCGGTGCCATTCCGGCCTATCTCAAAAGTCATAGCCAGGGCGAATACGTCTTTGACCACGGCTGGGCGGATGCGCTTGAGCGTGCAGGCGGCAATTATTATCCAAAGCTGCAATGTGCCGTGCCCTTTACGCCCGCAACCGGTCCGCGGCTGTTGACCAATGGCATCGATGATGCAGCTTTCCGCCAGGTCCTGGCCTCCGGGCTTAGGCAGGTTACGGAAAAGATCGGCGTATCCTCTTCGCATGTCACCTTTGCCACCGACGACGATATGGAGGCGCTGGCAGATGAGGGATTTCTCGCTCGTGCCGACCAGCAGTTCCATTTTATAAACAACGGATATCGGGATCACGCGGATTTTCTGGATGCGCTCTCGTCGCGCAAGCGCAAGGGGCTGAAAAAAGAACGCCGTGCGGCGCTGGAAAACGGAATCGAGATCGACTGGCTGACCGGTCGGGATCTGACCGAAGATATCTGGGACCAGTTCTACCGATTCTATATGGATACAGGCAGCCGCAAATGGGGCCGTCCTTATCTCACCCGGGCCTTTTATTCATTGATTGGCGAGCGCATGGCCGACGATATTCTCCTCGTCATGGCGCGGCGCGAGGGGCGGTATATTGCCGGAGCCATCAACTTTATCGGTGGAGAGGCCATCTACGGCAGGCACTGGGGCTGCATCGAGGATCACCCCTTTCTTCATTTCGAGGTCTGCTATCATCAGGCCATCGATTTCGCTCTTTCAAAGGGCCTGAAGCGCGTTGAAGCTGGCGCACAGGGGGAGCACAAGCTTGCCCGTGGATACACACCTGTGACGACCCATTCGGCGCATTTCATCACCCATCCGGGCTTGCGCCGCGCCATCGCCGACTATCTGGAGCGGGAACGGGATGAAGTAGAGCAGATCGGCGATTATCTTGATGAGCACAGCCCGTTTCGAAAGGGTGAGCGCCCTGAGGCGGACGATTAAGCGAGTTTTCAGACGAGGAGGCATTTCATGACCTACGACACAAACAACATCTTCGCTAAAATCCTGCGCGGCGAGATCCCATCGGTGAAGGTGTACGAGGACGACGACACTCTGGCATTCATGGATGTCATGCCGCAGGCGCCGGGCCATCTGCTGGTCGTTCCCAAGGCCGGTTCGCGCAATATGCTGGATGCTGATCCTGCTGTGTTGGCGAAAACGATCGCTGTCGTTCAAAAACTGGCTGTCGCCGCCAAGGAAGCTTTTGATGCGGATGGTGTCTACATCGCGCAGTTCAACGAGGCAGCTGCAGGCCAGACCGTGTTTCACCTTCACTTCCACATCGTTCCACGCAAGGATGGTGAACCGCTGAAGCCGCACAGTGGGGCACTGGCGGATACTGACCTTTTGAAGTCACAGGCGGAAAAGATCAAAGCCGCACTCTAAGGTGCTCTCAAGGGCGGCCCGCCCCCAAGGCTCAATCGGCGGTGAGCTCTGCGCCGTTCGATTTCAGATTGGCGGACATTTTCTTGTCGTCCAGCCTTTCAACAATATACCGCGATATCGGGAGCGTGATTGCAAAGCAGATCATGCCCCCGAAAATATCCACGAGGTGGTGACCACCCTGTATCAAGACTGCCGGTAACATCAGCGCATTCAGTGTGCCGAAAACAGCGATGAAGAACGTGTTCCTTGGAACGAAGAATACTGACATCATCGCCATGAAGATATGAAATGACGGGAAGCCGATCAGCCCAAGAATATTCCTTGGTGAGAGATAGGCGACACCCTCCCGCCCCAGGCGCATAAGCTCTTGCCCGTAGGCCGGATCCACGGCCAGAGGAATGGCGGCAACAACTTCGGGCGTTAAATCGTGGTACGCTTTTGCGCCGAAGGTTGGAAAGAAAATCCAGAAGCAGATACTCAGCAAGGCGCCAATGCTTCCCGTGAGAAGAAACCAATTCAGTGCCCGCTGTTTGCCGGTAAAACCCAGAACGATGATCGTGACAAGCAGTTGCGGCAGTGACGTTAGATAGACGTAATGCAAAGCCGTACCCACCAGCGGGTATTGAGAAATCCACGTCACAATCTCTGGCCAGCTATAGCCCAGGGCGTTATCGGCACGCATGAGCATTTCGTCGATTGGTTCGAAGCTGATTGGTAGAAACATGTAGTTGAAGACCGAGGCCGCGATGGTGAAGAGAATGTAGAGACCTGATGCGGTCAGTACATCTCCAAGACCAGCTTCCCTCCCCCTCAGCCGATAGAACTGCCCGAGGGCCAACGGTATCAACCCCATAATGGTGCTGAAAAAATATCCGCCTACATCAAGGTAAATTGACTTTTGATAAATCCAGAAAACATCGAAAACGAGTAGTGCGGTTATTATCGTAAATATCAGTTTCTCTATCGGCAAAAATATCATCGATTTTATCGATTCGGACCGAGTGACGCTAAAAAATCATCTCTACGGTCTCAGGAAATACTCAATAATACATTAAGTATCCCATGCCCATTGCGAGTATTAGCAAGGGCGCAGCTACGCCTATGAAGACTTTCTGTCCACTTGCAAGAAACACAACGAAGCCAATCAGTGCGGCGCCTATCCGCAACCACATCGGTGTATCCGCCAGTGTACCGGTGGGAAAGACGATCAGCTTGGCTGTGACAGCCATGACCAGGGCCGTGGCAACTGCCCTTACCCAGTTGAGAGTTTCCGACCCTTCCTTCAAACGGTTGCCGGCGAGTACGCCGAGCCAGCGCCAGATATCGGTCGCAATCCAGCCGGCCAGGGCGATGAAGAGATAGGGTGCCCACCAGTTGTCGGCCATCATGCTTCGCCCTCGCCTGCAGACGCCTTCTCACGGCGAAGCCAGAAACGATCGAAGAGATAGGCCAAGGTGCCTCCGCCAAGGCCTGCATAGAGGATGTCGAATTCAGGTTCTATGACTGCAAAAAGCGGACCTGCGATAATGCCGACCACGAAAGCGATCTTGACAACGCTCTGCTTGGCCGAGGCCCATATTGACGAAACGAAATAGACGGGCGTCAGAAAAAACAGAATGCCAGCGATGATGGGTGGAAAAGCGGCCACGACGCCGTAACAGACTGCAACAATCGTCGCGCTGACCGCAGTCAGGGTCATTCCAAAGCCCGCGAACCATGCAACACGTGCCTCGCGCGGCACTTTGCTCAAGTTCTGGGTGGCGAACACCCATGCGGTGATGGCCACGAAGTGTGACAGGAACAGAAGAAGCCATGTCGGGGTCTTCGCCGTGCGCATTTCCGGCACAATGGAAGCGACCATGGGCATCATCCGGATTGATGACAGGGTGACCACCAGAAAACAGGTCGCGAGCCCCGCGCCGCTCGTCATCGCTCCAATCAAAATCATCTTGGCGGGCAAGGCCCAGATGGAAAGCGTCATAAACACGGCTTCGCTGCGAGTGATGCCCGATTCCAGCGCAAACGCACTGAAACCGATGAATGACGTCATGAGAATGAGTGCAGGCAAAGAAAATATGCCCCTCATGCCCCTGACGAACCAAAGGTAATGGGGCTCCACTGCGTGTTCTGGGGGCATATCTCAATCCGGTATCGACATAACAATGTGCCGGGCACTTGGCCCGGCACATACTGACTGCGCAGTAGAAGACTTACTTCTTTTTGGGCACCTTTGGCACCGTGTTTGTCTTGCGACGGGGCTTGGCATCCTCTTCGGTCTTCGTAGCTTCCACCACAACGACCTCGGCCTCTTCAACCTTCGCCGTCTTCGTCTTTCCCTTGGACTTGCCGGGCGACTTGGCGGCCTTGAGTTCAGCCTCTGGCTTGGGCTTTACGGGCGCCGTTTCAGGCATAACGTCAAGCTTGAGACTTTCGGTGCCATCGTCCTTCTTGCCTATGGTAACGCTGACGACGCCACCCTTCTTGAGTTTGCCAAACAGGATCTCATTGGCCAGCGGCTTCTTGATGTGCTCCTGAATGACGCGACCAAGCGGACGCGCTCCCATTTTCTCGTCGTAGCCCTTCTCTGCGAGCCACGCGATTGCGTCCTCGTGCAGATCGAAGGTGACATTGCGCTCCGACAGCTGGGTTTCCAGCTGCATGACGAATTTCTGGACCACCTTGTGAATGACGGCGGTTGGAAGCGGCGAGAATGGAATGATCGCATCCAGACGGTTGCGGAATTCCGGTGTGAACAGGCGGTTGAGTGCCTCCTCGTCTTCGCCGGTTCGTTTGGAAGAGCCGAAACCGATTGCCGATTTCGCCATTTCCGACGCGCCCGCATTGGTCGTCATGATGAGAATGACGTTGCGGAAGTCGATCTTCTTCCCGTTATGGTCCGTCAGCGAGCCGTGATCCATGACCTGCAACAGAATGTTGTAGATGTCAGGATGCGCCTTCTCGATCTCGTCCAGCAACACCACGCAATGCGGATGCTGATCGACGCCATCAGTCAGAAGACCGCCCTGGTCGAAGCCGACATAGCCGGGAGGTGCACCGAGCAGACGCGAGACGGTGTGCCGTTCCATGTATTCCGACATGTCGAAACGCAGCATTTCCACGCCGAGCGAGGCAGCAAGCTGCTTGGCAACCTCGGTCTTGCCGACGCCCGTGGGGCCGGAAAAGACGTAGGAACCAATCGGCTTGTTCGGCTCGCGAAGGCCAGCACGTGCCAGCTTGATCGCGGTGGACAGAGCCTCGATGGCAATGTCCTGACCGTAAACGACCGAGCGCAGTTCCTTTTCAAGATTGGCGAGAACCATCTCGTCATCCTTGGAAACCGTCTTGGCCGGAATACGCGCCATCGTCGCAATCGTCACTTCGATTTCTTTTTCCGTGATCAGCTTGCGGCGCTTAGAAGCGGGCAGCAACATCTGGGCTGCGCCGGTCTCATCGATCACGTCGATCGCCTTGTCGGGCAGCTTGCGGTCAGAGATATAACGCGCAGAAAGCTCAACCGCCGCCTTGATCGCTTCATTCGAGTAACGCAGGTGGTGGTAGTTTTCATAATAGGGCTTGAGGCCCTTCATGATTTCGATTGCGTCTTCGATGGAAGGCTCGTTGACGTCGATCTTCTGGAAACGGCGGACAAGGGCCCGGTCCTTTTCGAAGAACTGGCGATATTCCTTATAGGTGGTCGAGCCGATGCAACGGATCGCGCCGGAGGACAAGGCAGGCTTCAAGAGGTTCGAAGCATCCATGGCGCCACCGGACGTCGCACCAGCACCTATCACCGTATGAATTTCATCGATGAACAGAACAGCGCCGGGAAAATCTTCCAGCTCCTTGACGACCTGCTTGAGGCGCTCTTCGAAATCGCCGCGGTAGCGCGTGCCAGCCAGAAGCGTGCCCATATCCAGCGAGAAGATCGTGTCGTTCTTCAACGCTTCCGGAACCTTGCCCTCAACGATACGCTTTGCGAGACCTTCGGCGATGGCAGTCTTGCCCACACCCGGATCACCCACGTAAAGCGGGTTGTTCTTGGAGCGACGGCAAAGAACCTGAATGGTACGGTTGACCTCGGCATGACGACCGATCAATGGATCGATCTTGCCGCCCTTGGCTTTCTCATTCAGATTGACGCAATAGGCCTTCAACGCCTCTTGCTGCTTCTTGGGCGCGGAACTGTCTTCTTCCGAGCCATTACGGGCGGGCTTGGCCTCGTTCTCCGGCTCATCTGCACCACGCGGTGTGCGTGTCTGGGATGTACCGGGACGCTTGCCAATGCCGTGGGAGATATAGTTGACGGCGTCGTACCGTGTCATCTCCTGCTCCTGCAGGAAATAGGCGGCATGGCTCTCCCGTTCGGCGAAGATGGCAACAAGGACGTTGGCTCCCGTTACTTCTTCCCGACCAGAAGACTGAACATGAATAACCGCTCTCTGGATGACGCGCTGGAAACCCGAGGTTGGTTTGGAATCTTCGTCGTAGCCTGTGACAAGGTTGGACAGTTCGTTGTCGACGTAATCGACAACAGTCTTGCGCAAGGCGTCGAGATCGACGTTGCACGCGCCCATGACTGCAGCCGCATCTGCATCTTCGATCAGGGCCAGCAACAGATGCTCAAGCGTCGCATATTCGTGGTGACGCTCATTTGCAAAGGTCAATGCCTGATGCAGCGCCTTCTCTAGACTGGGGGAAAAAGTTGGCACGTTGCGATCCTCATTTCTTTTCCATGACGCATTGCAGCGGATGCTGGTGCTGTCGGGCGAAATCCATGACCTGACTTACTTTTGTCTCTGCGACCTCATATGTAAACACCCCGCATTCGCCGACACCGTGCTGGTGTACATGCAACATGATGCGGGTTGCCCCTTCCCTGTCCTTCTGGAAAAAACGCTCCAGAATGTGAATGACGAATTCCATGGGAGTATAGTCGTCGTTCAGCAAAAGAACACGGTAGAGATTGGGCTTTTTTGTCTTTGGTTTGGTGCGGGTAATAACAGACGTTCCGCGGTTCGCACCGCCGTCTTCCCCTTCACCCTCGCCCTGCATGTAGATCGACTTAGCGATCATCTTTCATCATTCTCCAGATCGCACTCGCACCGGTCTTTTAGGGTTGCGAGCAGGAATTTCGCTCACCTTTATTTAGGTCGTTCGTCAGTGATTTTAAGCCCCCTGCAACGCACTGCAATCACTAATCCGTTCGCGAGCACCAAAAGTGTGGGAGAAAACCTTCCCTCGGCATTGGCGGTAAGCCTAGAGGTCCAGTCGTCTCCGCAGCGATACCGCAACAGCATGTTCGATATTGGCGACCTCCATTTTTCGGGAGATCGAGTCCATGATGTATTTGATCGTTCTGCTGGAAAGCGCGACCTCAGCGCCAATTGCCTCCAGACTTTCACCCTCGGCGGCCATCAGGAGAATCTGCCGCTCCAGATCCGTCAGTGGCTGCAGCGCCTCGGTGCGGGCGTGGCCAATGAGAGCAAGCTGCTCATGCGCATGAACCATGAAGACATTGAGTCGCTCAACCTCGTCCACATCCAGATGCGGCCTGTCACCCGCAAAACCGATAAGGCGCGGCGCACCGGAAATGCCCAAAGCCGGAAAGCTGACGCCTCTGATGTGCGAATGCGCGCGGAACGCGGCCACAACCGCGGTTGCCAATACACATTGCTCCTCCAGTTCTTCCATATCCCAGCGCAGCGGGCCAAGAGTGCCTGGCTTTTGCATCAGGAGCCGCGTCGCAAAGCCGGAAAGACCCTCTTCCAGCATGAAGATGAGCGATGCGTCTATATTGAATGGGAACAGCGCCGACACCGGCTCCGCCTCCTCAAGACGCGACATGTCGAGGACATAATAGCAGCGAAAGCCAAAGGACGCCTGAATGTCGGATAGGACCACGCCGACTTCTTCCAGCGTTTTCGCAACTCTAATCCTGCTGATCAGGTCCCTGGAAATTTTGCGCCTCTACCGAAAAGGAGAATTCACCATTCCGCCGATGATACGCCCGGGAGGTTACCAGAACATTCTGAACAGTGAAATTCAGTCGTTCATGAAGAGCCTATCAATTTTCATCATCCAGCATTTCCCGCACGGCGACGGCAAGCTGCTTCAGCGAAAAAGGCTTCGGCAAGAAGCCGAACTTGGCATCGGCGGGAAGATTTTTGGCAAAGGCATCTTCCGCATAGCCGGACACGAAAATGAACTTCATGTCTGGATAGGTCTTGCGAAGCTCCCGCAGCAGGGAGGGTCCATCCATCTCAGGCATGACGACATCGGATACGACGATGTCGACCTTGCCTTCGAGTTCCTCCAGCACCTCCAGCGCCTCCGTACCGGAACCAGCCTCGTGGACGGTGTATCCACGGGTCTCCAGCATACGCTTTCCACCGCGACGAACGGCTTCCTCATCTTCGACGAGAAGAACGACGGCGGATTTTCCGGTCAGGTCTAGCGGTTCTTCTTTTGCCACTTCTTTTGCAGCGGCAGCATCGGAAGCAGCCTGTGCGGCCTCGCCTTCCAGCGGCGGTGCGACTTCGATGATGTGGCGCGGCAGGAATATGCGGAAAGCCGTCCCCCGGCCAACTTCAGAATCCGGGTAGATATAGCCGCCCGACTGCTTGACGATGCCGTAGACCATCGAAAGGCCAAGACCGGTTCCCTTGCCGACTTCCTTTGTCGTGAAGAAGGGCTCGAAAATCTTGTCCATGATTTCGGGCGGAATGCCTGTGCCCGTGTCGGCAACCTCGATCATGACCAGATCTTCGGAAGGAAGATCGGAACGGCCGAGCGCAACAACCTCATTGGCGGGCATGTTGCGCGTTATAATCTTGATCTTGCCGCCCTGCGGCATGGCATCACGCGCATTGACGCACAGATTGATGAGAACCTGTTCGAACTGCGAGAGATCGGTTTTGACCGGCCACAGATCGCGGCCATAATCGACCTCGAGTTTCACATTCGTCCCGGAGATAAGGCGATCGACCAGCATTCGCAGATCGCCGATGACGTCCGTCAGGTTCAACACGGCCGGGCGCATGGTCTGCTTGCGCGAGAAGGCCAGAAGCTGGCGCACGAGGACAGCCGCGCGGTTGGCGTTGCGCTTGATTTCCATGAGGTCGGCAAAGCTGGCATCCGCCGGACGTGCCTGCAGCAACAGGTGATCGGAAGATAGCAGGATGGCCGTAAGCACGTTGTTGAAGTCGTGCGCAATACCGCCTGCGAGCGTTCCCACCGCATTCATCTTCTGCGTCTGCGCCATCTGGGTCTCGAGCGCCTTCTGCTCGGTCACCTCGATTGCGTAGACAATTGCGACTTCCTCCGGTGCCTCATCATCCTGATCGATAACGGCATGGACATAGAAACGGAAGTGTCGCGTCTCGTCCGTCGGGTGGCGGCTGTCGAAGGGGGCAATGTCGCCCTGCCGGTCCTTGGCAGCATCGATGGCCTCAAGAAGCTTCGGCTTGTCGCTATCCAGCAGCACGGCATCAAGTACCACGCCGCCGTCGATATCGTCACGGCCGACGACGCCTGAAAACAGCTTTAGGAACGGCGCATTGGTCCGCAAAATACGACGTTCGCCGTCCAGCGAAGCAATCGCCATCGGCGTATTGTTGAAGAAGCGGGTGAAGCGCATGGCAGATGCGGATTCGGCGTTCGCCTTACCCTTTGAGCGCATGAGAACGATTGTGCGACTTTCCCCCGGCGCGCCATCGCGTGTTGCCGTTACCTGATGCACGAGCCTTGCAGGCATGCTCTGGCCATTGACCCGGCGCATGTCGAGATCGAGCATTTCCGTTCGATTAGTCCCCGCATGGGGCTGTACCGATTCGATGAGAGCCATGCCCTCACCTGCAACGAGATCCGACACGGTAAGCGAACCGGGTGAGAACTGTGCGAGATCGATTCCCAGCCATTCCGAAAGCGTAGCGTTCAGGTAGACAACCTCGCCTCGCTTGCCTGCCGAGAAGAAACCCGCAGGGGCGTGATCGAGATAGTCGATTGCGTTCTGCAATTCGCGGAAAAACCGCTCCTGATCTTCGCGCTCGGTCGTTATGTCGGCAATCTGGAAGACGTGAAGATCGTTATTATTGGCGTCCTTGAGAAGGCGAGCCTTCAGGCGGTACCAGTGCGGCCCGGATTGAGACGTATTGGCGCTCAAAGGCTTCAAGAGACGAAATTCTTCGTAGCCGTCCTTGCCCTCGCGCAATCCATTGATGAGCCGGTAGAGAGCTTCCGTCGACTCCCGGTCACGGGACAGAAGCGTTTCGAGGCTCTGTATATCCGTTGCCTTCTTGGCGCCGGTCATTTGGCAATAGGTTGCGTTTGCGTAGACCAGGCGTCCCTTTGGATCCGTAATCAAGGTACCGTCCGGGTGGGACGACAGGAAGCGGCGGGCCATGCCATCGGATTGCGATTGCGGCATGACTTCGATGAAGCCGATGGCGGACGAGACGAGAAAGAAAATGCCCAGCATTGCGAGAACGCCGAGTATGCCAAGGACGACTTCATTTTCGAGCGAATTCTTGAAGAAGACGAATCCGACGGCTGCGGCGACGAGAACGAGAGCTAGCAGAAGTATGCGCAAGAGCGTGCCGGATCGGGCGCGCCTGTCCACCAAGGGGAAATCATTTTCGCTGGCTTGGCTGACCTTGGTCATCGAGGCTCTAACCCTTGCAGTTTTGGCAATTCTTCTAAACCCGAAGACAAATGCTCCGGACGGAATCGCTTTTGTCTATCTCTTGTAGCAATTCGGTGAAATATCAAAAAGCTCCGCCCCTCATAAACCTTTGCCAATACACAGCGAATGCACTGCATTTCGCACGATATGAGGCCTTGCGTGGCACCTTTGCCACGTGGATACGGGCGGGAATGTGAAAGCTGGGGTCAAATTGGTGGCCTGGTGTCGATAAAACTTGTGCTTGGCGCAAAAAAATCGTCTTTTCGCCGCAAACTCTTTCAAAAATTCTGATGCGGCAATCATTTGCCCGGGAAATACCAAAGGGACTGGATAAATGATGGACGATTTTATCGGCACTTACGGCAACAACCTGATTGTTGCTGTCGTAGGTGTCGGCGTGGCACTTCTGGCTCTGGCGATTGTTCTGTGGCTCGTTCGCAGACGTGGCGGCTCCTCGCCCTTCATTCGCGGTGGAAAAAATCGTCAGCCCCGCTTGCAGGTTCTCGATGCGACCGCTGTCGACGCACGGCGCAGGCTTGTTCTCGTGCGTCGTGACAATGTCGAACACCTCGTCATGATTGGTGGCCCGACGGATGTGGTCATCGAAAGCGGCATCGGCGCCATTCCCATTTTGAGAGATGTGCGCGATCCCCAGGAAGCGATGCTGCAATCCCTGTCGTCCGAGCGAGCACTTGCATCGGGCCGCGTAAAGGCTCTTTCCCCGGATCGTGATCAGGAGGTGCGACCAGCGCCCACCATGACCGCATCCGCCCCTGCGCCCCAGCCAGAGCCAAGACCCGTAGCAGCGCCAGTCGCAGCCCCGGCCCCAGCTTCGGCTCCATCACCAGCTCCTGCTCCTGCATCTCCACCTCCTGTACCTGCACCGACCATGGCGCCAAGGCAAGCCGCACCCGTTGCGCCACCCCAAAGACCTCGGCCCGAGCCCGTCGCTCCTCCTGCTCCCGCGCAAGCCTCCGTGCGTCCTGCTCCGTCAGCACCCCAGGCCTCCGCCTCCTTTGCGCCGCCCGCCAGGTCTTTCTCCAAGGAAGCCAGCACGCTTGATATTTCTCCAATCGTGCCAGCGGTCACAGCCGCGTCGCTTCAGGCAGAAACGGCCAGACCAGTCCAGACAGTCTCCGTCGAACAGAGCGAACCTGCGGCAGTGGCCCCTCCAAGCCCGTCGGCGGCACTTGAACCTGTTGCAATCAAGGAGCCGGTGATTGACGAGAGCAGCGCTGCAGACTTTCTTGCCGCAGCAAGAGAGCGGGTTCTGCCGACGTTTCGGACAGAAACGCCCGTCACCGCCACAGCGAGTGCTGCCAAGCCGGAGCCTCTTGCGCCCGATGTAAATGGTGCCGTGTTTGGGGACCAGCTGACGAGCGATTTCGAGAGTTTCCTTCAGGCCGAAATCGAGAAGAACAATACGGCCAGCGCACCATCCGTAAGCCTTGAGCCTGCGCACCAGCAAATCGTGCCCGAGCCTGTCGCACCGGCGGTCGCAACCGCACCGTCTGATGCCGATGTCCAAAAGGAAATGGCGCGCATCTTCGGTGAAATGGCCGTCACAAGAGACAAATGACGTCAAGGTAAGATCGTTCACCTGTCGACCGCGAGGAGCGGATTTGCCGCTCCTTGTAAAACGCCAACGCCTATATTCCTCCCGGCATCGGTTTACTGCCGCTGACCCCAGCGCTCGCTTACGACCTTGTTATTGGCGAAAGCAGCCTAGCCTCATGTTGCCAGTGGTCAACGAATCTGATGGATTGACCATCAAGAACAAAAGGTGATCGCTTGAGCTCCACAATCACGAATGCAAGTGCATTGAAGGGCATGTTGATCATGGCCGGGTGCATGATCGTACTGCCTGTCATGGACGCGATCGCGAAATACATGGCGGTGTCGGAAGGGATGTCACCGGGTCAGGTCACCTTCTACCGGTTTTTCTTTCAGCTTGTGTGCACCCTGCCCTTGCTGATGATCATGTCTCCACGTGCTTTGCTCTCAGCCAAGCGTCCATGGCTCAACCTGCTGCGTGGCGCCCTGCACGCGGCGGCAAGTCTCGCCTTCTTTGCTGCGGTTAAATACATGCCGCTCGCGGACGTTTTTGCGATCTATTTCGTCGAGCCTTTCCTGCTCACCATGATGTCGGCATTCTTTCTGGGCGAGAAAGTCGGCTGGATGCGCTGGACGGCGATTGCCGTTGGCTTTGTCGGCGCAATGATTGTCATTCAACCCAGCTTTGAGGTGTTTGGCTGGACCTCGCTTCTGCCGGTTGCCTGTGCATTCCTATTTACGCTTTACCTGTTCCTCAACCGTGCGCTTGGCGATGGCGACAGTCCGCTGGTCATGCAGACCATGGCCGGCATCGCGGGTGCTGTGTTCATGGGCGTGACACTCTTGATCGGCCACGCCGCAGGCGATGAGAACTTCGAGATGGCGTTGCCCGGGTGGGGGCATGGCCTTGTCCTTCTTATCCTGCTCGGCTCTATCTCCGGCTATATGCACCTTCTCGTCGTCAAGGCGTTCCGTCTTGCGCCCGTTTCCCTTCTGGCGCCTTTCCAGTATTTCGAGATCATATCGGCCACCATATTGGGCTACATGCTGTTTTCAGATTTCCCCACAGCATCCAAGTGGATAGGTATCGTGATTATCGTGGCATCCGGCCTTTTCATCATCTGGCGGGAGCGCAGGGCCGCACGAAGGATCACCGAGGTGCCGGAAGTTTGACGATTACGGGGAACTGCCCTTGTCCCTGCCGCCCAGGTGAGGCAAAAGTCTTTCGACATTACTGATATAGAGATGGAGACGAAAAATGGACGTTCGCGCCGCAGTCGCTGTGCAGGCAGGCAAGCCTCTGGAAATCATGACAGTCCAGCTCGAAGGTCCGCGTGCGGGCGAAGTGCTGATCGAAATCAAGGCGACCGGTCTTTGCCACACGGATGATTTCACCCTCTCGGGTGCGGACCCGGAAGGCCTGTTCCCCGCCATTCTCGGCCACGAAGGCGCGGGCATCGTGGTTGATGTCGGCCCTGGCGTCACCTCGGTCAAAAAGGGAGACCATGTCATTCCGCTCTACACGCCGGAGTGCCGTGAGTGCCCGTCCTGCCTGTCGCGCAAGACCAATCTGTGCACCGCCATCCGCTCCACGCAGGGACAGGGCGTAATGCCAGACGGCACCAGCCGCTTTTCCATCGGCAAGGACAAGATCCATCACTATATGGGCTGCTCGACCTTCGCGAATTACACCGTTTTGCCTGAGATTGCTGTCGCCAAGATCAACCCGGATGCACCTTTCGATAAGGTTTGCTACATCGGTTGCGGCGTAACCACCGGCATTGGTGCGGTCATCAACACCGCCAAGGTCGAGATCGGTTCCACGGCGATTGTTTTCGGTCTGGGTGGAATCGGCCTCAACGTCATTCAGGGTCTTCGTCTTGCGGGCGCCGACATGATCATCGGTGTCGATCTCAACAACGACAAGAAGGCATGGGGCGAAAAATTCGGCATGACCCACTTCGTCAACCCGAAGGATGCGGGCGACGATATCGTGCCCTACCTCGTCAATCTGACGAAGCGCGGCGCTGACCAGATTGGTGGCGCGGACTACACATTCGATTGCACGGGCAATACGAAGGTCATGCGTCAGGCGCTTGAATCCTCGCATCGCGGCTGGGGCAAGTCTGTCGTCATCGGTGTGGCGGGTGCCGGGCAGGAAATATCGACCCGCCCGTTCCAGCTCGTTACCGGACGCACCTGGATGGGCACGGCATTCGGCGGCGCGCGTGGACGGACCGATGTCCCCAAGATCGTTGACTGGTACATGGACGGCAAGATCGAGATCGACCCGATGATCACCCACACGATGCCGCTCGAAGACATCAACAAGGGCTTTGAAATGATGCATTCCGGCGAGAGCATTCGCGGCGTCGTCGTTTATTGATTGATCGATCAATCAAAATTCCCTCGGCGTCATCCGCCGGGGGACAGCGGCTCCTGACCGCATGTTGGGGGGCGCAGGCAGGTTTGGCGGAACTTGTTTATCCACTCAATCAAAGCTGATTGCTGTGAACTGACCCGCCATTAAATGACGCGGCCGACTCGCCTTCCGATACTGATGTCGTTTTCTTTACCCCAGACGCACATCGCCTGTCGCGAACTTCGCCTTTAACAGGCACTCGTCATATTCCGCGTCAGCCGTCGAATCGAAGACAATACCTCCGCCAACGTTGAATGTTGCCTTGCCGCCTTCAAATAGCGTGATCGTGCGGATGGCCACGGAAAAGCGCATGTCACCATCAGGTGAAATCATGCCGATGGCGCCGCAATAGACATTGCGTGGTCCGATTTCGAGATCGTGAAGAATTTCCATCGCTCGCATTTTCGGTGCGCCGGTCACCGATCCGCAGGGAAACAGTGCAGAGAAAATATCCGCGATTGTCAAATTCGGCAGCAGCCGTGCACGCACGTGGCTGACCATCTGATGGACGGTCGGGTAGGTTTCGATTTCGAACAGCTTCGGCACATCAAGCGTGCCGACTTCTGCGATGCGGGAAACATCATTGCGCAACAGGTCGACGATCATCCGGTTTTCAGCGAGCGTCTTTTCGTCACTCAACATTCCCGCAACGAGATCGGCATCCTCGGCCGGAGACGCCCCTCGCCGGATCGTACCCTTCATAGGGTGTGTTTCGATCCAGCCATCGCTAAGCGCGAAGAACAGTTCCGGCGAGCGGGAAAGGATCGCAGGTCCGCCAAGATTGACGAGCGCCCCATATTTCACAGGTTGCCGCTCAATCATCGACCAGAACGCGGTAAGGATATCGCCGGTCCAACGCGCCTCGATGGGCATCGTCAGATTGGCCTGGTAGCAATCGCCCTGCCGCAGATGCTGGTGCAGCCTTGCAAAGCGCGTTTGGTATTCCTCCAGCGTCCAGCCGGGCTTGAAGTCGCTCAGGAAATTTCCTGTCCCTTTAGGTGCAACAGAAGGCGTTGCTCGTCCAGTCTCCTGGGCGGGCGCTGCAAATACGCCGAAATTCAACAAGGGCACATCACGTGCGGGACCAACGCGCGGCGAGAGCTTTTTCTCGAACAGATAGCCAGCCTCGTAGGACATATATCCGGCAAGGTATTTTCCCTCCGAACGCGCTTTTTCCATTCGGGCAAGGGCGGGGAAAAACTCCTCGGGCTCTTCCGCAACGATAATGTCTTCCGGCTCGGCAAACAACGTCACCGAACCGGTCGTGTCATCACCAAAAAGCACATAAGGCGCGTTCAGCAAATCCATTCAGTCCCCGGGGTGTCAGATGGGATCGATATCGCCCTTTGCCCACATCTCAATGGTTTCGGCGTAGAAATCCGCAAAGCGACCTTCTTCGATGGATTTGCGGATACCCTGCATCAATTCCTGATAATAAGCCAGATTATGCCAGGAAAGCAGCATTCCACCCAGCGCCTCGTTGGAACGGGCGAGATGATGCAGATAGGCGCGTGAATAATCGCGCGATGCCGGGCAGTTGGACTGCTCGTCCAGTGGGCGCATGTCTTCGGCATGACGGGCGTTGCGGATGTTCACGCGTCCGCGGCGGGTAAAGGCAAGGCCGTGGCGTCCAGAGCGGGTGGGCATGACGCAGTCGAACATATCGATGCCGCGCGCGACAGACTTCAGAATATCGTCCGGCGTTCCCACGCCCATGAGATAGCGTGGCTTTTCCGTTGGCAGTACCGGCAGAGTGATATCGAGCATGCCGAGCATCACCTCCTGCGGCTCTCCCACAGCCAGACCACCTACAGCATAACCCTTGAGGTCCATCTGCTTCAGGCCTTCTGCCGAACGTATGCGAAGATCCGGCTGGTCGCCGCCCTGCACGATGCCGAACATGGCCTTGCCGGGCTGCTCGCCAAAGGCCACACGGCAACGCTCTGCCCAACGCAGCGACATTTCCATGGCGCGCTCGATTTCCTTGCGCTCGGCCGGCAGCGCTATGCACTCATCCAGCTGCATCTGGATATCCGAATCGAGCATTCCCTGGATCTCGATAGAACGTTCCGGCGACATGTGGTGTAACGAGCCATCCACGTGGCTTTTGAAGGTCACACCTTTTTCATCCAGCTTGCGCAGTCCAGAAAGAGACATGACCTGAAAGCCGCCGCTGTCGGTGAGGATTGGGTGTGGCCAACGGATCAATTCGTGCAGTCCGCCGAGGCGTTGAACGCGCTCCGGGCCGGGCCGCAGCATCAGGTGATAGGTGTTGCCAAGAATAATATCAGCGCCCAGTTCCCGCACCTGATCCAGATACATGGCCTTGACGGTTCCGACCGTACCGACCGGCATGAAGGCCGGTGTGCGGATAACGCCGCGCGGCATTGCGACTTCGCCAAGGCGCGCGCCGCCACTGGTTGCTTTCAGGGTGAAGGTGAAGTTCTCGTGCATCAGTTTTTCCGGAAAAGGAGGCTGGAGTCGCCATAGGAATAGAAGCGGTAGCCTGTTGCGATGGCGTGAGCATAGGCCGCGCGCATTGTTTCCAGTCCGCAGAACGCCGAAACCAGCATGAACAGCGTGGATTTCGGCAGGTGAAAATTCGTCATCAGCACATCCACCGCCTTGAAGCGGTAGCCGGGCGTAATAAAAATACCGGTTGGACCGGACCAGGGCATGATCTGCCCGTCATCGCCAGCTGCACTTTCAATCAGGCGCAGCGATGTCGTGCCCACGCAGACAATGCGTCCGCCACGGGATTTGACGGCATTCAGTCTGGCCGCTGTCTCCTCCGAAACATAGCCGATTTCGAGGTGCATCTTGTGCTCCTCCGTGTCATCGGCCTTGACGGGAAGGAACGTGCCAGCGCCGACATGCAAAGTCACGAAGTGTCGCTCGATACCGGCCTTGTCCAGCGCCGCGAAAAGATCGGGCGTGAAATGCAGACCTGCTGTGGGCGCAGCCACGGCACCTTTTTCGCGGGCATAGATGGTCTGATAGTCGGTCTGGTCCTGTTCGTCTTCGGGGCGCTTGGCGGCGATATAAGGCGGAAGCGGAATGTGCCCGACAGATGCGATGGCCTCATCCAGAACAGGGCCGCTCACGTCGAACAGAAGCGTGATCTCGCCCTCCTCGCCTTTTTCTTCCACCGTCGCTTCCAGATATGCAAGGCCGCAGGCGTTATCGCGCTCGTATCCGAAGCGGATGCGGTCACCCTGCTTTATGCGCTTGCCGGGCCGCGCAAAAGCCTTCCACCGGCTGGCGTCGGCACGCATGTGCAAAGTCGCAGACACCGCTGTTTCAGGCGCCCCTTCGCGAAGCCGAACACCTTCCAGCTGCGCGGGAATCACGCGCGTATCATTGAAGACAAGCGCATCGCCCGACTTCAGGAATGAGGGCAGTTCAAAAACACGGTGATCGGCCATCAGGTCTGCATTCGGATCGACCACGAGAAAGCGTGCACTATCGCGCGGACTGGCCGGGCGAAGCGCTATATTTTCTTCAGGAAGGTCGAAATCGAACAGGTCTACACGCATTTCTGGGGCTCTCGAAAATATCAAAACCCGCCCCGCAGTTGCCTGCGAGACGGGCCCGACGTCCTTATCCTATGCTCAGGCTGCGGAAGCAAGCCGGATGGATACGATGGAATCAGGATCCTTCACAGGCTCACCGCGCTTGACCTTGTCGATGGCTTCCATGCCTTCGATGACCTGGCCCCAGACAGTGTACTGCTTGTTCAGCCATGGGCTGTCCGTAAAGCAGATGAAGAACTGCGAGTTGGCCGAGTTCGGGCTCTGCGAACGGGCCATGGAGCATGTGCCACGCACGTGCGGAATGGCAGAAAACTCAGCCTGCAGGTCCGGCTTTTCAGAGCCGCCCATGCCCGCACGGGCAGGATTGAAGCTCTCGGAGCCCTTCTTGCCGAACTTCACGTCGCCCGTCTGCGCCATGAAATCGGAGATGACGCGGTGAAACACGACGCCATCGTAAGCCTGCTCAGAAACCAGTTCCTTGATGCGCGCAACGTGGCCGGGAGCCACTTCGGGCAGAAGCTGGATGACGACCTTGCCGGTCGTTGTTTCCATGATGAGGGTGTTTTCCGGATCTTTGATCTCGGCCATGATATCTCTCCTTTTTGGGGCTCGTCCGCCCGGTTTACTTCTTGCCGACGGTGACTTTGACCATGCGGTCAGGATCGGAAACTTCGCCGTTACCGCCCTGGCCCTTCTTGATCTTGTCAACAAATTCCATGCCGGAAACGACCTTGCCGACAACGGTGTACTGGCCGTTCAGGAATGCGCCCTGATCGAACATGATAAAGAATTGCGAATTGGCGGAATTCGGGTTCTGCGAACGCGCCATGCCCACGGTTCCACGTTCGAACGGAACCTTGGAGAATTCTGCAGGCAGGTCAGGCAGGTCGGATCCACCGGTACCAGCGCGCTGGGCGGTATAGCCCTTATTCATATTGCCGTACTGCACATCGCCGGTCTGCGCCATGAAGCCGGGAATGACGCGGTGGAAGGCCACGTTGTCATAGGCACCCTTCTGCGCCAGCGTCTTGATCTGTGCGACATGCTTCGGCGCGACATCAGGCATCAGCTCAATGACAACCGGACCGTCTTTCAACTGAATGGTCAGGAATTCGGCAGCAGATGCGAATGTGCTGGCGGCAATGGCGCTGACGAACATGGCGCCAGCGAAGGCAAATCGAAGCAGTTTCATTGGATTGGCTCCAGAATAATTGCTGAGACTATTGTTTCAGCTTGCTGTTGAGGGCTTCAAGAACGGCTTTCGGCACGAACGCCTCCACATTTCCACCCATTGCGGCGATCTGCCGAACCAATGTGGCGGTAATGGGCCGGGAAGCCGTGCCGGCAGGTAGAAAAACCGTCTGGATATCGGCCGCCATTTGTCTGTTCATGCCGGCCATCTGCATTTCGTAGTCGAGATCAGTTCCGTCCCGCAGCCCGCGAACCAGAAGCGAAGCGCCATGCTCGCGTGCCGCATCTACCACCAGATTGGCGAAGGAAACGACTCTCAGGCGACCAGTTGCATCCGGCAAAACATCCAGCAGCGAGCGGCGAATGAGTTCTGCCCGCTCATCGAATGTAAACATCGGAGCCTTGCCCGGGTGAATGCCGATCGCAACGATAACCTCTGATGCCACGTTCAAAGACTGAATCAGGACATCCAGATGTCCGTTCGTCATCGGATCGAACGACCCGGGATAAAAGGCAATCGTCATATCGCTCTCGATACTTAACGTTGGTTGTGCCGCCTTTTGTCATGGAAGGCCGGTCTTCGCAAGACCTGAGGCTGCAAGGCAAGGCAGCACGCATGAACACGAGGTGAATGCACCATTCAGCACAGCTTCAACGCACACCGTCTATTCATACATCATCGCATCGCAGACGGCGACATGCCGAACGGAGACGGAAATGCTGGTATTCATGATGGTCCTGACAATCGCGACATCCTTCGTCGTCGAATATGTTTTCATGGATTGACGTGAACTGCCGATTTCCTGAACGCCAGATGAACGAAGCATTCAACAACGCTTCAGAGGCGCGATGCTAATCGATTTTTAACATTAACGCGGAACCGGATCACCAGTCACGCGTTCAAATCGCAGTAAAGGAACGGACACATGTTTATCAAAGAAAAACAGTCTACTTCGGCGAAAATCGGCGTTATCAGCACAGCCTGGACAATGTTGGTTATCGCAATGGTAGCAATGACGTTCAGCCTTTACGGTCAAAAGCCTGAACAGAATGGCCCAGAATTTCCTCAGCTTACGTCCCGCACCCAGTATATGAATTACTATTGATCTGGCGGGAGTGAAATACTCATCGCATTTGGAGTTACGCCATGCTTACTGTCTTGACACTTCTAGCAGCACTTATAAGCGTCATGTTCGTAGCATCGGTTGTTTCGGTCATCACCGAATCCCGGAAAGAAGATGAGGATTTCAGAGTCGCTATGGAGCGCAACAAGGCGTTCTGACAGCGCGCTGCGCAGATCTCAGTGTCGATGGTTTCAGAAGCCGCCTCCAGCAAGGCGGCTTTATTGTTTTTGGCTAAGGGAAACATCCCATTTAGCCGAAGGTGAGGAAACTCACGCCATCGTTTGAGCAGCCGCGTTATTTAACCTGAATTTAGCCTTCAATTTCAAAGTGGATTGATTTAAGGAAGCCCCACAGACCCGGCGTAACGGGCGAATTTTGTGAGGTTTGCATAACGATGCTCGATTCCCTGAGAAGTGCTTCTCGAACTCTGGCGGCAAAGATCCTTCTTTTGCTTCTTGTCGTTTCCTTCGGCGTGTGGGGCGTTTCCGCATCTCTGGTCTCGACGAATTCGCACGCCGTGATGACAGTGGGCGACCAGACGGTTACGCCGAATGAATTTCGCTTTGCCTATCAAAGGCAGCTGGCGGATGTCGGCCGCCAGTTCGGCACGCGTCTGACCACGGAACAGGCGAAGGCATTCGGAATCGATCGTCAGGTGTTCAGCCAGTTGGCAGCAGGAGCAGCGCTGGATGAGCTTGCATCGGAAATGAATCTCGGGCTTTCAGAAGATCGTCTGGCGACGCTGATTGCGGAAGACCCCGCCTTCAAGTCTCCCAACGGCCAGTTCGACCGCGCTCTCTTCAGCCAAAGGCTTCGCGGCGCTGGCTTCAATGAAGACGACTACGTGAAGGAGCGCAGCAAGGTTGCCGTCCGAGGCCAGATCGTGGACGCGATTTCCGATGGCTTCAAGCCGCCTCAGGTGTTGGTCAACGCTCTCAAGCAGTACCGTGACGAACAGCGTTCAATCGAATATGTGCTTTTGTCGAACGCAAATATCGATCCTGTGAAGGCCCCGGGCGATGATGTGCTGGCAGCCTGGTTCGAAAAGAACAAGGCCAATTACCGCGCTCCGGAATATCGCAAGTTCACCTATGTGAAGCTTGAGCCTTCCGATATTGCCGACCAGGCCGCGATAACCGATCAGCAGATTTCCGATTATTATGACGGTCACAAGGACAGCTTCCGCACGGCAGGCCGCCGCACGATCGAGCAGCTGACATTTGCGGACAAGGAAATGGCTGAGGCAGCAGCAGCCCAGATACGTGCGGGCACGACCACCTATGATCAGGTGGTCAAGGATCAGGGCAAGCGCCCTGAAGATGTAACACTGGGTGAGTTCACCAAGGATACGGTCCCTGACCCGTCGGTCGCCGAGGCAGCCTTCGCCATCCAGAAAGATGGTGGCGTGTCCCAGGTTCTCGATGGTGCCTTTGGGCCGGTCATCCTGCGCGTCACCGGCATCAAGAACGAGAGCATGAAGACCCTCGATGAAGCGCGCGAGGAAATTCGCACCAATCTCGCCACGACAGCTGCTGCCGAAGAGCTGAACAATGTTCACGACCGCTATGAGGATGTTCGCGGCGGTGGTTCTTCGCTCTCCGACGCGGCGACACAGCTCAAGCTGAAGCCTGTCACCGTCAACGCCATCGACGCCAATGGCGAAGATGACAAGGGCAATGCGGTCGAAGGCCTTCCAACACCTGCTCTGCTGACCGAAGTGTTCAAGGCTGAGCAAGGCGTCGACGCCCCTGCGGTCAACATCGGCCGAGATGGTTATGTCTGGTTCGATCTTCAGCAGGTGACAGCCCCGCGCGATCGCACTCTGAGCGAAGTCAAGGATCAGGTCGTTGCAGACTGGACTGCCGAGCAGCAGCGCACGGCGCTGGCCGCCAAGGCCGACGAACTCAAGGCACGCGCTGAAAAAGGCGAGACATTGGCTGCGATTGCCGGTGAAATGGGTCTTGCCGTTGAAACCAAGATGGGCCTTCGCCGCACCAGCGAAGACGCATTGCTGGGCCAGCAGGCGGTTGCCGCCGTGTTTGCAGGCGCAAACGGTCTGGTCGGCACGGCTCCTGATACGGAAGGCTCCAGCCGCGTTCTGTTCAAGGTCACAGAGGTCAACACCACGGGTTCGACCGACGCACTGGACAACAACGACCAGCAGCTGACCGCTATGGCGACGGCTGCCGGTGACGATATGCTTGATCAGATGGTCAGCCGTCTTCAGAATGATTATGGTGTGACCATCAATCAGGCTCTGGCAGACCAGGCCATGACTGCATTCTAAGCCGCATTCCGGGGGACGAGACGAGATGGCCGAGCTAAAGCCGCTGATTGCGAAAGTTGCCAATGGAGAGAGTCTTGATCGGGACGAAGCCCGGCAGGCATTCGACATTCTGATGTCCGGTGAGGCAACACCATCGCAGGTCGGCGGCTTTCTCATGGCGCTTCGCGTTCGCGGCGAAACGGTCAGCGAAATCGCAGGCGCCGTTTCTTCCATGCGCTCGCGCATGTTGCCGGTCACCGCTCCCGCCGATGCCATGGACATTGTCGGCACAGGTGGCGATGGGCTGGGCACCTACAACATCTCGACCCTCGCCTCCATTATTGTGGCAGGTGCAGGCGTTCCCGTCGCCAAACATGGCAACCGCGCCTTGAGTTCAAAGTCGGGTACGGCGGATGCGCTTTCTGTGCTCGGCGTCAAACTCGACATCGAGCCTGAACTGATCAGCCGCTGCGTTGCTGAAGCCGGTCTCGGCTTCATGTTTGCGCAGCGCCATCACTCGTCCATGCGCCATGTGAACCCGAGCCGGGTCGAGCTTGGCACACGAACGATCTTCAATCTCCTCGGCCCGCTTTCCAACCCTGCTGGTGTGAAGAAGCAGTTGCTTGGCGTCTTCGCCCCGCACTGGCTCGTTCCTCTGGCTGAGGTGCTGCGTGATCTCGGATCCGAAAGCGTTTGGGTTGTCCATGGTGACGGGCTTGACGAAATAACCACCACGGGCACGACGCAAGTTGCGGCGCTGGAGGGTGGCAAGATCAGAAGCTTCGAGTTAACGCCTGCCGATTTTGGCGTCGAATCGGTGAAAATCGATGACCTCAAGGGAGGCGACGGGGTTGCCAATGCCGCGGCCTTGCGCGAGGTCCTCGGTGGACGCCGGAACCCCTATCGCGATGTTTCACTCTGCAACGCGGCAGCCTCTCTGGTCGTCGCTGGCAGAGCCGAAACGCTTGCCGATGGTATGAAGATCGCAAGCGCTTCGCTGGACGAAGGCAGAGCGGCAGCAGCCCTGGACCGGCTGATTGCCGTTTCGAACGAAGAGTAAGGCAAGGCCATGAGCGACATTCTGAAAAAGATCGAAGCCTACAAGCTTGAAGAAATTGCGGCTGCGAAAGCCAGTGTCTCGCTTGACGATCTGAAAGCCATGGCATCGGACCAGACGGCACCGCGCGGCTTTTACAACGCCTTGAAACGTCGCCAATCTGAAGGCAGCTTCGGGCTCATCGCCGAAATCAAGAAGGCAAGCCCTTCCAAGGGTCTTATCCGTCCTGATTTCGACCCGCCGTCGCTTGCAAAAGCCTATGAAGAAGGTGGTGCCGCCTGCCTTTCCGTTCTGACGGATACACCTAGCTTTCAGGGTGCGCCCGAGTTCCTGACGGCTGCCCGCAATGCCTGCGCCCTGCCCGCTTTGCGCAAGGATTTCATGTTCGATATTTATCAGGTGCATGAAGCCCGCGCCTGGGGAGCCGATTGCATCCTGCTCATCATGGCATCGCTTTCCGACGATGAGGCCAAGCGGCTGGAAGACGAAGCCTTTGCGCTCGGTATGGATGTGCTGGTGGAAGTGCATGACGAGGAAGAGACCGAACGGGCGCTGAAACTCGCCTCCCCGCTGCTGGGCATCAACAATCGCAATCTGCGTACATTCGAGGTCAGTCTCGATGTCAGCGAACGACTGGCTGCCATGGTACCTGCCGATAAGCTGCTGGTGGGTGAAAGCGGCATATTCACCTATGAGGATTGCATCCGCCTTCAAAAATCAGCCATCACGACCTTCCTTGTCGGCGAAAGCCTGATGCGCAAGGATGATGTCACCGCAGCCACGCGCGCACTGCTTACAGGTCGCACCGATAGTCTGGCTGCCGAATGAGCTCCGATCAGAAGCTCACCCATATCGGCGCGTCCGGCGAGGCGCATATGGTCGATGTTGGCGACAAAGCAGAAACGACGCGTGTGGCGGTGGCCGAAGGTTTCGTCAGGATGAAGCCGGAGACGCTGGCGCTGATCCTCGAAGGCAATGCCAAGAAGGGTGATGTTATTGGCACCGCCCGCCTCGCTGGTATCATGGCTGCAAAGCAGACCGCAAATCTCATTCCGCTTTGCCACCCTTTGATGCTGACAAAGGTTGCGGTGGATATTACCGAAGATGACGCCCTGCCCGGCCTGCGCGTGCAAGCCACTGTCAAATTGACAGGCAAGACCGGCGTCGAGATGGAGGCACTGACAGCCGTATCCGTTGCGTGTCTGACCATCTACGATATGGCGAAGGCCGCCGACAAGGGTATGGAAATCAGCTCCATCCGCCTTCTTGAAAAGACCGGTGGCAAATCCGGGCACTTCAAGGCGTAAGACAACCGACCAATGTGTAAGGGTCCGGCGCTGGTGGCGGATAAAGCTCACCCCGGGGCCCGGGAAGAGGAAACGCCATGAAACCCCTCCTGCCTGTCGCGGACGCGCAAGCGCGTTTACTGGACGCCGCAACACCGGTTGCAGACGTCGACATGGTCTCTCTGGACCTTGCGGATCAGCGTGTACTCGCGCAGGATCTTCACGCCCGCCTCACCCAGCCTCCCTTTCATTCCTCGGCAATGGATGGCTACGCGTTAAGGGCAGCCGACGCGCCGCAGATCGGCTCCGTTCTGACAGTCATTGGAGAATCAGCGGCTGGCCACGCCTTTGACGGACGTGTGGCTGAAGGTCAGGCCGTGCGTATCTTCACGGGCGCGCCGGTGCCTGAAGGGGCGGACGCGGTTATCATACAGGAAGATACCGAGGTGCTGGAGGCGGGGCAAATCCGCACCAAATTCCAAGTCACCAAGGGGCGACATATTCGCCCACGCGGACAGGATTTTGTCGAAGGCCAAACGGTCCTCAAGGCCGGAACGGAACTTACCTTCACCGATATTACGCTCGCCGCCGCCATGAACCATGCCGCACTGCCCGTCTACCGCAAACCCCTCGTCGCCATTCTCGCCACCGGTGATGAACTCGTGCCCCCCGGTGGCGCGCCCAATCCGGCGCAGATCATTGCCTCCAACACATTTGGCGTGGCAGCGCTGGCGCGCAAGGCGGGCGCGACAGTCCTCGATCTCGGGATCGTGGTGGATGATGAAGCCCTCATTCGCGCAGCCATCGACAAGGCCATCGTCGCGAAAGCCGACGTCCTCGTCACGCTCGGCGGCGCATCGGTCGGCGATCATGATCTGGTACAGGCAGCCCTCAAAGCACAGGGAATGGAACTGGATTTCTGGCGCATCGCAATGCGCCCCGGCAAGCCGCTGATGGTCGGCTCAATTGGTAACATGCAGGTCCTCGGCCTACCCGGCAACCCGGTCGCCAGCCTCGTTTGCAGTCTGCTGTTTCTGGAACCCCTCCTCCACAAACTCAGCCACCGCAAACCCACGTCACGCGAAACCACGGCCCTAACTGCCACCACGCTGAAGGCCAACGACCAGCGCCAGGATTACCTTCGCGCCCGCATCACTGGCCAGGAAGACGGCAAACCCACCGTCGAAGCCTTCACCAAGCAGGATTCCTCCATGATGAATATCATGGCACAGTCAGATTGCCTGATCGTGCGCGCACCGTTTGCGCAGCAGTTGGAGGTTGGTGGCGAGTGCGTGGTGGTGAGGTTGAGGTAAGCGGACATGCCAAAGAGGCCATGGAAGATACGGGTTCATTCGCCACCTTGAGAGCCGTTGGTGGGCCGTTTGGCGCGTTCCTCCTTGATGAAGGCGAGATAGGCCCGTTGTTCACCTTCGAAGCCTCGTGGACCATACAATTCTTCAATGCGGGAGAACACGTAAAAGGCCCTTTACAAGTCCCCGAGTTTGTACATAGCTTCGCCCTCTTGCATTAGGACATAATGATCTTCGTGGTTGGGATCATCGTACATATGCGCCATGATTTCGACCCACTTCTGGCAACTCTTTTTGTCGCCGAGGTCCGCATAGTCCACGACAAAACCTGCTGACAGGCTCTGCCCGTAATAATCCCAGGCCTCCTTAGGCTCCGGTATCAGGTCCCAAGCTTCCAGCGCGACGGAGAGAGACGACTGTAGCGCTCCTGAGGCAAATAGCTTGGCGGAGCGCTCCAGCAGATTGTCGATCTCTGTACGGATCGTAACGTCGATCTGTGGCTTTCGCATGGGCGTCTTCCCGCGTGACGAGGCGATAGATGAGCAAGGCGCATACATCGCCGCAATGGGCCGACTGCCGTCGTAGATGGATCGCCAGTTAAACAACGACAAGTTCTTCACAGATAATACGTTGTGCCGTCGATATATCAATGAAGTTGATATGGTCGGGGTCGACCTTCGTGCGGAAATTTTCGCAGAAATAGAGCGTGTCGATATCTTCGAGTTTTTCGAACCACGCCTCTACCAGCGCGTCAAAACTTGGCTCCGGCCAGTTGGGTGCATGTGTGGGAAAAGAGACGACGAACCGTTTGATGAGCTTTGCTTCGGGAATGGCGAGAGGATTGGCGCGTGAACGTCACGGCGATATGCCCGAAACTCCTCAACGCTCATTCCCTGTTTCCGCTTGAACGTGATTGCTATCTTTATCATTACAAACCTCAGCTTCCTAAATGACAGGAAGATTGGTAGCAGCTAGATAAAGGGACGATCTATAATCGTTCGTCCCTAGTTTGTCTGAGATTGTCCCCAAATGTTGAGCGATCCCCTCTCCGAAATCCTGTCTTTTCTCAAGGCACGCACATACGTCGCAGGCGGCTACGATTTCGGCGGCGACTGGTCCATCCAGTACGACATGCACGATGGCATCAAATGTTTTGCCGTGGTCGCCGGTCGATGCTGGCTTGAGGTCGAGGGCCACCCCGAGCCGATCCAGCTGAAGAGCGGGGATAGCGTGCTGCTGCCGAGCGGGCGCCGTTTCAGCTTGGCAAAGGACTTGGCGTTCAAGTCGATCGACATAGCCGAGCTTTCGGAAATGGACTGGCGCGGTGGCATTGCTACCGTAAAAGGCGGCGGAGATACTTTGGTTCTTGGCGGTCACTTCGCCTTCTCAGGCGACCACACCACAATGCTGCTCGGCGCAATGCCGCCGATTTTCCGATTGCGGGAGGAAGGGGACAAGGAAGGACTTCGATGGGTGCTGGACCGCATGCGGCGCGAACTGACGGCCAAACGGCCCGGCGGTGCTTTGATCCTGCAGAATCTTGCTCAGCTTCTTCTCGTAGAGGCTCTCAGGCTTTATCTGGCTCATGGCAGCGGCAGAGTGTCCGGCTGGTTGTTCGCGCTGGGAGATGCCCGCCTCGCGCCTGCCGTCATCGCCATGCACGAAAACCCCGGCGCCCACTGGACCTTGCCATTGCTTGCCGAACGGGCAGGAATGTCGCGATCCAAGTTCGCTCACCGTTTCAAGACCGTAACGGGGGTATCGCCGATCGACTACCTTCTTCGATGGCGGATGCTACTGGCTTCCGACCGTCTGCTTGCGAGACGCGAGCCGCTATCGGAGATCGCGCTGTCGCTGGGATATAGTTCTGACGCAGCGTTTAGAACCGCGTTCAAGCGGGTAACCGGCCAATCTCCGGGAAAGTTTGTCGGTTGATATAAGGAAGCGCGACGCAAGGATGCGTGAAAATAACCTTGGTCAGGCCGCCGATGCCGGATGTTTGCGCAAAGCACGCCTCAATGAGAAAAGGGCCGCATGGCTGCGGCCCTCTGCACTTCAGTTTATGGCTTGCCAAATGAGTGGCCGAGCGCCCTCAAGCGCCTGACCTGTCGCTCCGATGCAGGGAAAAGCTTAGAACTCTTCCCACGTATCCTGAGCGACTGCCGCAGACGATGAGCCGCCGCCGAAGGCGCTGGCGATCTTGCGGCCGAGCGCACGGGCTGGTGACGCTGCTGGCGCGGAGTGGTTGCTTGCAGCCTTGGGCGCTGAGGCGGCAGGCATGGAGCGGCCCATGCTCTCACCGTTTCCAAGATTGAAACGCTGCAGCAGCTGGTTCAGCGATGCCGCTTCCTTGGCAAGGCTGTGGCTGGCCGCTGTCGACTGCTCGACCATGGCGGCGTTCTGCTGCGTGCCCTGATCCATGGTGTTCACGGCGGTGTTGATTTCCTGAAGGCCGACTGACTGTTCGCGCGACGATTCGACGATCGCATGAATGTGGCGGTTGATTTCCTGAACTTCGGAAACGATGACCTCAAGCGCACGACCGGTTTCACCGACAAGCTCCACGCCAGAGCGAACATGTTCGCCGGAAGTGGTGATCAACGCCTTGATTTCCTTGGCGGCCTTTGCGGAACGCTGCGCCAGTTCGCGCACTTCCTGGGCAACGACGGCAAAGCCCTTGCCGGCTTCACCGGCACGTGCAGCTTCAACACCGGCGTTGAGCGCCAAAAGGTTGGTCTGGAAGGCGATTTCATCGATGACGCTGATGATGTTGGTGATCTCGCCTGAAGAGCGCTCGATTTCGTTCATGGCAGTCACGGCCTGACGCACGACTTCGCCGGACTTTTCCGCACCCTGACGGGCCTTGGAAACAAGGCCGCCCACTTCTTCGGCGCGACGGCTGGAATCCTTCACTGTGGTGGTGATTTCTTCCAGAGCAGCTGCGGTTTCCTCGACGGATGCTGCCTGCTGTTCGGTGCGCTTGGAAAGATCGTCTGCGGCGGAGCGGATCTCGTTTGCGCCGGCATCAATGCCACGGGCATTCTGGCCAACGGCGCGCAGTGCGTCGTTAAGATTGCCTACGGAGCTGTTGAAGTTTGCGCGGAGCGTATCGAGATGCGCAGCGAATGGCGTTTCAATGCGATAGGCGACATCACCGTCTGCCAGACGGTTAAGTGCTTTTGCGAGATGATCGACAGCAAACTGGGTATCTGAGGCATCCCTCGCCTTCTGGGCTTCGTTGTCTGCACGTTCTTTTTCAGACATGCTGCGGTTTGCTGCGGCTTCCTTTTCGAGGCGAATGGTCTCCAGCGCGTTGGTACGAAAGACCGAGACCGCCTGCGCCATTTGTCCCACTTCGTCTTTACGATCCTGCCCATCAACCGGCGCATCTGTCTGGCCGTTGGCCAGCGTTATCATGCGCTTGGACAAATTCGCGATTGGCGTGGTAATACCCTTGGCAGCAACCACGAGCGAAGCAACGATGCCAAGCGCGAATGTGAGACCGACGAAGATCAGCGACCAAAGAATCGTCGAGTCCGCCTGTTCGCTCAACGCGTGACTTCTTTCTGCGACGTCAGTCATTACCTTATCCAGGAATTTGGATGCATCGGCTGCCAGCGGCACAATCATCGCGTCTGCTTTTACCAGTGCCGCCTTCGCAGCATCATCCTGATCCATCGAGCCCAGACGGACTGCGTCATCCGTCAACGCAGTTACCTCTTTCGCCTTGGAAATAAAGGCGTCGACGGTTGGCTTTTCGGCAGGTAGAAGTTTAGCAGTTGTCTCCAATCGATCAAACAGCTTTGCTTTGGCGTCCGCATACAGCGTCACTGCTGCCTTCATGCCGGGAGTGTCGCGGCCGTAGGCGAGAGTTTGATATGCACCATAGGCGGTCGCGGCGAGATTTCTGTTCGCCCGAGCCATTGCTGTCACGCCGGCCGTGTCGTTGGAAATAAAATCCGTGTAACTGTTATCAGCACTCTTGAAGCTGCTCGACATAAAGGCCGTCGCACCCAACCCCACGACGCAGAGCGGCAGGACGAGAGCGAGTATTTTCGTGCGTATGCTCGCGTTTTTAAGAAATGACATGATTTCTGGGGAACCCTGTTGATCGCCAAGGGCGCAGCAATACACCAGAAGACGCTCACTGAGCGAAGCCAGTGCCACTACGGAAGAATCGGCAGTTGATGATTGATGACAACCATCGCTCGCGATCATCGCGGCTCGGTGAAACTGTCTAGTAAATAACTAAAACAGTCAGTATTTAAATACTGTTAAAATGTTAGGGATACTTGGGAAAACCGCTCTCGTCCCCATCAAGCCAGTCGTCGTTGTTGGTCAGGCCGGGTGTTCGATGTCCAGTCTGGCGCGAATGCAACCAACGAAAAAGGCCGCATCGCTGCGGCCTTTTCCAATTCTCACTCAACAACCTCAACTCAAACCAACCGGCTGCGCTCCAGCGCCGCTTCGATGAAGCTGGCAAAGAGCGGGTGCGGATCGAGCGGACGGCTCTTGAGTTCTGGGTGGTATTGTACGCCGATAAACCATGGGTGATCGGGATACTCGACGGTCTCAGGAAGAACGCCGTCCGGAGACATGCCCGAAAAGACGAGGCCGCAGCTTTCTAGGCGGTCCTTGTAATCCACGTTCACCTCGTAACGGTGGCGGTGGCGTTCGGAAATGTCGGTGGAGCCGTAGATTTCCGCAATCTTGGTGTCCTTCTTGAGCGATGCCTTGTAGGCACCAAGACGCATCGTGCCACCGAGGTCGCCAGCTGCGTTGCGCTTTTCAAGCTCGTTGCCCTTTACCCATTCGGTCATCAGGCCAACAACCGGCTGTGACGTCGTACCGAATTCGGTCGAGGATGCGTCTTCGATACCAGCGAGATTGCGTGCCGCTTCCACGACTGCCATCTGCATACCAAAGCAGATGCCGAAATACGGAACCTGACGCTCGCGTGCGAACTGCGCCGCACGGATCTTGCCTTCTGATCCACGCTCACCAAAGCCACCGGGAACGAGGATGGCGTCGACCTTTTCCAGATACGGCGAAGGATCTTCTTTTTCGAAGACCTCCGACTCGATCCATTCCAGCTTCACCTTCACACGGTTGGCAATGCCGCCGTGATGCAGGGCTTCGATCAGAGACTTATAGGCATCCTTCAGGCCGGTATATTTGCCAACGATGGCAATCGTGACCTCGCCTTCCGGCGTGTGAATGCGGTTACAAACCTCTTCCCACAGCTCGAGGCGTGGCTTGGGAGCAGGCTCGATGCCGAACGCCGCCAGAACCTCATTGTCGAGACCTTCCTTGTGGTAGGCCATCGGCACGTCGTAAATATTGGCAACATCCAGCGCCTGGATGACGGCGGAAGGACGCACGTTGCAGAACAGCGAAAGCTTGCGGCGTTCGGCTTCGGGGATTTCCCGGTCGGCGCGCACCAGCAGAATATCCGGGTGAATACCCAGCGCCTGCAATTCCTTGACGGAGTGCTGAGTAGGCTTTGTCTTCAACTCGCCGGCTGCTGGAATGTAAGGCATCAGCGTCAGATGAACGAAGATGGCCGTGCCGCGTGGCAGGTCGTTCTTGGCCTGACGGATGGCTTCCATGAACGGCATGGCTTCGATATCGCCCACCGTGCCGCCGATTTCGCAGATGACAAAGTCGTATTCTTCATTTCCCTCGGTCACGAAATTCTTGATTTCGTTTGTGACGTGGGGAATGACCTGCACCGTCGCGCCGAGATAATCGCCGCGGCGTTCCTTGTCGATGATATTCTTGTAGATGCGACCCGTGGTGATGTTGTCGGTCTTGGTGGCCGAACGCCCGGTAAAGCGCTCATAGTGACCGAGATCGAGGTCAGTCTCCGCTCCGTCATCCGTCACGAAAACCTCACCGTGCTGGGTGGGGCTCATCGTACCTGGATCGACATTGAGATAGGGGTCTAGTTTGCGAAGCCGAACCCGATAACCACGGGACTGCAACAACGCTCCGAGTGCTGCGGCCGCAATGCCCTTACCAAGTGAGGAGACCACGCCGCCTGTGATGAATACATATCGCGCCATGGGATTTACCGCTTACCTTTAAATGAGTGATTCCGCCAGCACAAATTTTGGAACATCCACATTCCATTTCTGGAACGCGTCCGCTTGGCCGGAATGTGAACAAAAGAAAACCGGCAGGCTTTTGGCCTGCCGGAGTGATATGCTTGAACCGGTTTTATTGGCCGGTTGGAACTGCGTTGGAATTGGCCGGAGCCGGAGTGGCTGGCGCTGCTGGCGTCGTTCCAGTTGCCGGTGCGGCTGCACCGTTGTTGGTGGACGGAACGCCATTCTGCGCCGGAGCCTGATTGGCAGGCGGCGTAGCGGACGAAGGACCAAGCGTATCCAGAATGCCATTGCCCTGCCCCTGCGTGGCGGGAATGCGATCCAGAATATCGGTTGGACGTGCTTCATACCGGGTCAACAGACCGAGACCGAGCGATGTTGCGAAAAACAGTGCCGCAAGAATGGCTGTGGTGCGCGTCAGGGCATTTGCGGTACCGCGGGCGGACATGAAGCCCGAACCGCCGCCGATACCAAGACCACCGCCTTCGGACCGCTGGATCAGGACCACGCCGACCAGAGCCAGCACGATCATGAGGTGAATAACAATCAGTACGTTCTGCATGACAATCCATTCCATGCCCCAACTGGAGCACAATGAAGAAGTTTGCGGCTCTTTACATGAGGCGAAAGCGTATTCCAAGCCCCTCAAGGACGAAAGACGTGATCAAGCTGTCAATTGCTCATATGCCGCATAGATGGACAGGAAATCGGTTGCTTTCAAGCTGGCGCCGCCAATCAGCGCGCCATCGACATTCTCTACGCCCATCAGTTCCAGCGCATTGGTCGGCTTGACCGAGCCGCCATAGAGAATGCGCATGACCTTGCCCTCGGCGCCGAAGCGCTTGACCAGCTCTTCACGCATGAAGGCATGAGCTTCGCGCACATCGTCCGTGGTGGGCGTAAGCCCAGTGCCGATTGCCCAGACGGGTTCATAGGCAATCACGGTATCGGCGGCCGTCGCCTCATCCGGCAGGGAGCCTGCAAGCTGGCGCTTGAGAACATCGAGCGTCTGGCCGGACTTGCGCTCGTCAGCCGTCTCACCGATGCAGACGATTGCTACCAGCTCCGCCGCATGGGCGGCAGATGCCTTGGCCCGTACCAGATGGTCGGTCTCGGCATGGTCGGTGCGCCGCTCCGAGTGGCCGACAATGACGTGGGTGCCGAAGCAATCGGCGATCATTTCAGCAGAGATATCGCCCGTATGGGCACCAGACGGGTTCTGGTGGCAATCTTGCGCGCCAATCAGGAGCGGGCTGTCATCGCACAACGCAGTCGCCACATAGAGCAGCGTTGAAGGCGGGCAGATCAGCGCATCAATCTTGTCAGCGAGCGATCCTTTGACACCTTCGGCCATCGTCTTGATCTGATCGAGCGACTGGCGGGTTCCGTTCATCTTCCAGTTTCCAGCGACGAGCGGGCGGACATCAGGTGTCATAAGCGATCCATTCCTTTTGCTTCATAGGGTGCCCAAACGCGTCAGGCACCTGTCATGGAGGGTTTAGGTGAGTCTTAAAGGCTACAAATTCGATTTGGTACTAAAAAGAACGATTTTTGCTCAAAACATTGATTAAAATCGTGCCATTAAGTCGCTTTTTTCGCCGGGCGGCGTCTTCACCGCTCAGTGTACGAGCAGGAAGTTCAATACTGCCTTCCAGTCCGTCATGCGTACCGGAGTACCATGCGTCCCGGTTTTATAAAGCGTGAAGCGAGTTGACAGGCCGGCTTTCAAAAGGCTGCGGAAAATGGTCGCCTGCTGCTCGGCCGAATAGACCTTGTCTTCGCTGCCATGGGTAAACCAGACCGGTTTTTTAGCCTTTACGTAGGCGCTTTTTGGAAAGTCGGGATCGACCGCGCCACCCAGTATGGCCATGCCCTTGAGATCGGAGACGGCTTTCTGATCGCGGCTGATGCCGTAGCAGATGAAGCTGCCCATTGAGGCGCAGGCAAGAATAACAGGACGACCGCCGGATTTTGCACGCGCATCGGCGATCAGCGCAGCAATATCCGCCACGCCTTTCTCATCGAAATTGCGGACGGTCGGCGCGTAGTAAGTGCCACCATTGGCGACCGCCAGATTCTTCAGGCGATTGAAATTGCCCCCGAATGTGTAGTCGTTCATTCCAAGCCTGCGATCCCCGGCGCGGCCGTGGATGAAAATGACCGTGAATGCCTGCCCGGATGCAGCCCCGACCCGTCCGACTTCGAGCGCCCTGCCCCCGGCGTCGATCGTTTCCATGGCCTGATATTTTTTTGGCGAGAGATCGACATAGTCCCGTTTCACGCGCCGTTCCGGGGTCTCGTCCCGGCCGTTGATATCGCGCATCTCATTATAGTCGACAACATTGGAGGCACCGCCATCGTCAGTCGAGAGCACGGTCTGGTTGGAAAACAGCTCATCCTTGAAAGGCCGAAGCGGACCGCCACTGTTTTGGGCATGGGCGGGCGTTATCGCAACAGACAGGCAAAAAAGAGTACAAAAGGTGAAAATAGCTGTGGACATGCCTTGAGTAACCGTTTCATTTGAGCCAGAACACTTGTCATCCGGGCGGGGGCAGCGCAATCCTTGTCGATGACGCAAACCCGATTATTCCGTGCTTGAGTAACAGCATGTTCTGCCGTTTCTGGCAAAACACACTGATTCGCATGGCCAAATTCTGATCGAACTGGGTACAATGGACGATAGCAACGACCTATTTTCAAGCCAAGCCGCACCGCAACGTCAGGAGATCGACAAACGGGAGGCCGCGCCTGTGGCAGCCGTGAAGGCCGTTTCCGCCGCGCCAAAGCCCGCGCTTGTCAGCACATCGTCCGGCGATGATTACGGTGCGTCCTCCATCCGCGTGCTGGAAGGCCTTGAGCCCGTGCGTATGCGGCCGGGCATGTATATTGGCGGCACGGACGAGAAAGCACTTCACCATCTGTTTGCCGAAGTCATCGATAACTCGATGGACGAAGCCGTTGCCGGGCACGCGAACTTCATCGAAGTCCATCTGGATGCAGAGGGCTTCCTGACCGTGAGCGATAATGGCCGCGGTATCCCTGTGGAAAACCATCCCCAGGTTCCCGGCAAATCGACGCTTGAAGTCATCATGACCAAGCTTCACGCCGGCGGTAAATTCGATGGCAAGGCTTACGAAACCTCTGGCGGTCTGCATGGCGTGGGCGTGTCTGTCGTCAATGCGCTCTCGGATGTTCTGGAAGTTGAAGTTGCGCGCAACCGCAAGCTATATCGTCAGCGTTTCTCGCGCGGTGTGCCGCAGGGCGGACTGGAAGAGCTGGGCGATGTGCATAACCGCCGGGGAACGCGTGTGCGCTTCCATCCCGATCCGCAGATTTTTGGCGATCACGCCCGCTTCGATCCGGCCCGCATTTTCCGCATGGCACGTTCCAAGGCCTACCTTTTTGGTGGCGTGGAAATTCGCTGGAGCTGCGATCCCGGCATGGTGCCCCCGGACGGTGACATTCCCGAAAAGGCCGTTTTCCACTTCCCCGGTGGTTTGAAAGACTATCTGGCGGCAACGCTTGGCAAGGACTTCACCGTTACCCGCGAGATATTCTCCGGGCGGACGGAAAAGACCGGTGGACACGGCGCCATGGAATGGGCGGTGACCTGGTATGGTGGCGATGCGCAACTGCATTCCTATTGCAACACCATTCCCACGCCTGAAGGCGGCACCCACGAAGCCGGCCTTCGCATCGCGCTGACCAAGGGCCTCAAGAACTATGCGGAGCTGACGCAGAACAAGCGCGCCCGTGAAATCACCACCGATGACGTGATGATCTCTGCCGTCGGTATGCTCTCGGTTTTCATCCGTGAGCCGGAATTTGTGGGCCAGACCAAGGACAAGCTGGCGACGGTAGAAGCCCAGCGCATCGTCGAGAATGCGCTTCGCGACCCCTTCGACCACTATCTTGCCGGTAACCCGAACGAAGCGGCCAAGCTGCTGGATTGGGTTATCGAGCGGTGTGAAGAGCGCCTGCGCCGCCGCAAGGAAAAGGAAGTCAACCGCAAGACCGCTGTGCGCAAGCTTCGGCTTCCCGGCAAGCTGGCCGACTGCTCGCAGAACACGGCAGAAGGTGCGGAACTCTTCATCGTCGAAGGTGACTCGGCTGGCGGTTCTGCCAAACAGGCGCGCAACCGCGCCAATCAGGCAATTTTGCCTTTGCGTGGCAAAATCCTCAACGTTGGCAGTGCCAGCCGTGAAAAGCTTTCGGCCAACCAGCAGATCGCCGATCTCATTCAGGCGCTTGGTTGTGGAACGCGCACCAAATACCGCGAGGAAGACCTGCGCTACGAACGCATCGTCATCATGACCGATGCCGACGTGGACGGCGCGCATATCGCGTCGCTGCTCATCACCTTCTTCTATCAGGAAATGCCGGAACTGATCCGTGGCAATCACCTCTACCTCGCGGTGCCGCCACTTTACGTCATCCGTCAGGGTGCCAAGACAGTTTATGCCCGAGATGACGCGCACCGCGCCGAACTCATGGAGACGGTTTTCAAGGGCAAGAAGGTGGAAATTGGCCGCTTCAAAGGCCTCGGCGAAATGATGCCGGCGCAGCTGAAAGAAACCACCATGGATCCATCCAAGCGCACCCTGCTGCGCGTGGAAATAGACGATGTGGATTTTGAAGGTACGCGCGAGGCGGTGGATAATCTCATGGGCACCAAGCCCGATGCCCGTTTCCGCTTCATTCAGGACCGCTCGGCCTTCGCCGAAAACCTCGATATCTGAAGATCGAGCGCCGTGAAAATCAGGGAAAGCTCGTCAGGAGCTTTCCTTTTCTGCGGATGACCCACGTGACAGTAAATGGCCGTTTCAGACGGCGAAATACCTGACATAGGCAAACTCGTCACCATCAGGTGACCAGTTGGGCGAGTTCATCGTGCCCTGCCCGCCAAACAGCTCAAACAGTGTTTCTACATTCGCCCCGTCTGGATCCATCATCCGAACACGGACGTTGAGGTCGCGCGGATGGTCAAAGACATCGGCATCGTAGGAAATGAAAACGACCTTGTCACCGCTGGGTGACGGATGCGGAAACCAGTCTCCATACTCGCTGTCCGTGATGCGCTCGACAACCGATCCATCGACCTTCACGCGCCATATCTGCATCAGGCCGGTGCGGCTGGAGTTGAAATAAATCCACTGCCCATCCGCTGAGTAATCCGGCCCGTCATTGCGGCCTTCACCATGGGTCAGGCGGGTTTCAACGCCATGCTCGACATCCATCGAGTAGATATCGAAAACCTGATCTCGGATGCCGCAATAGGCGAAGTTCCGGCCATCTGGCGACCAGCCATGCCAGTAGGACGGCAGATTGCGCGTCATCAATCGAGGCGTACCGCCCTGTGATGGCACGAGATAAATCGCGCTCTTGCCAAACTCGACCTTGTCGGAGATGGCATAAAGCGAACCGTCGGGAGAGATGCCGTGGTCGTTGTTACACTCCCTGGCGAAGCCCGTGTCGACAGGCGTCAGCACCGCTTCACCGCCGAGTGACAACCGATAAAGCAAACCATTGCTGTTGAGCAGCAGGTAAGACCCGTCCGGCGACCAGTTGGGCGCCTCGAACAGTTCCGACGTCTGCCAGATGACCCGGTTCTGCCGGGTGCGGATGTTGAAGATTTCAACGGAACTGCGCATCGTGACTCCCACTAGATTACGGATCCTGGACGGGCAAAAGTCGATAACTTGTTTGCATCAGCCAGGATGATGGATATGACTCTATGGCCGCAGGCACCGTCCTGTAAATTTAAAAACGGAAGACGGCAGCGTTGCGGCACCGCCCGCATTCTCTGAGCCGGTTTTTCCCAATATTGAGGTCCCGCGATGACGACCATCGCTGATCAACCCATCCGGTTTGGCCGAGTGGCGCCAATGCTTCCTGTCAAGGATATCCAGAAAGCTCATGATTTCTACGCCAACATACTCGGCTTTCAAAAGACGTTCGAAAACGGAAATCCCGTCGGCTTCATGATCTTGAAGCGAGATGATGCCGAGTTGCATCTGACACTGCAGCCAGCTCACAAATCTCCGCCGTTCAACGTCGCGCACATGCTGGTAAGCGACGTAGATGCAATCCACCGCCTTTGCAGTGACTACGGATTACGGATCATCAAAAGACTGGAAACTAAGGACTACGGCTTGCGGGCATTTGTTTTCGAGGATCCGGACGGAAACCGGATCGATGTGGCGCAAGTTATCTAGGCAGACGAGCGGCGCGGTTCATGACGCGCCGCTCTATTCGCTACCTGTCCCGGAAGCGATTGGTAATCGGATAGCGGCGGTCGCGACCGAAATTCTTCTTGGTGATCTTCACACCCGGCGCAGACTGGCGGCGTTTGTATTCGGCCAGATATAGCAGGTGCTCGATGCGATGCACGGTCGCGACATCATGACCGCGCGCCACAATCTCCTCCACCGACATTTCCAGTTCAACAAGGCACTCGAGGATATCGTCGAGAACGGGATAAGGCGGCAGGGAATCTTGGTCGGTCTGGTTGGGTCTAAGCTCCGCAGAAGGTGCCTTCGAGATGATGTTGGCGGGAATGACCTCACCGGAAGGACCGAGCGCGCCCGGCGGCACATGGCTGTTGCGCCATTTGGAGATGCCGTAGACCTGCATCTTGTATAGGTCCTTGATGGGGTTGAAGCCGCCGTTCATATCGCCATACAGAGTGGCATAACCCACTGACATCTCGGACTTGTTGCCGGTTGTGACCACCATGGAGCCGAACTTGTTGGAGATGGCCATTAGAATGGTGCCACGGGCGCGGCTTTGCAGGTTTTCTTCGGTAATGCCCTCTTCGGTACCTTCAAAAAGCTCCGTCAACGCCGTCATGAAGCCATCGACCGGCTCGGCGATCGGCACGATGTCATAGCGGCAACCGAGTGCCTTGGCGCATTCCGCGGCATCCTTCAGCGATTCGTCTGATGTGTAGCGGTACGGCAGCATGATGCAGCGCACCCGCTCCTCACCCAGCGCATCGACCGCAATGGCGGCGCAGATGGCCGAATCGATGCCGCCGGAAAGGCCCAGCACGACGCTCCTGAAGCCATTCTTGTTTACATAATCGCGGAAGCCCAGCATACAGGCGCGGTAATCCGCCTCCTCACCCTCGGGTATCTGGGAAAAGGGTCCCTCGCTGCAGTGCCAGCCTTTTTCTGTTCGTTTCCAGTCCATCACCGCAAGGGTGCTTTCGAACTGACTCATCTGGAAAGCCAGCGTCTTGTCGGCGTTGAAAGCAAAGCTTGCGCCATCGAAAACAAGCTCATCCTGTCCGCCAACCTGATTGGCGAAGACGAGCGGCAGCCCGCTTTCGATGACCTGGCGCAATGCCACCTGATGCCGCACATCCACCTTGCCGCGGTAATAGGGCGAGCCATTCGGCACCAGCAGAATTTCCGCACCGCTTTCGGCCAGTGTTTCGCAGACGCCGAAATCGTTCCAGATTTCCTCACAGATGGGAATGCCGATACGCACGCCCCGGAAATTATAGGGGCCGGAAATCGAGCCTTCGGCAAAGACGCGCTTCTCATCAAACTCGCCGTAATTCGGCAAATCTACCTTGTCACGCAGCGCAACGATCTTGCCGCCATCCAGCAGCGCGACGGAATTGTGCCGTCCCGTTTCGCCCTGGCGCGGAAAGCCAATGATGACACCCGGACCGCCATCTCCCGTTTCAGCCGCCAGTTCCTCCACCGCCCGCAGGCAGGCCTTGAGAAAGGATGGCTTCAAGACGAGATCTTCCGGCGGATAGCCGGAGATGAAAAGCTCGGTGAGGAGCAGCAGGTCCGCGCCCTGGGCAGCCGCATCGGCACGCGCTTCACGTGCCTTGGCAAGGTTACCCGCGACATCGCCGACGGTTGGGTTGAACTGCCCGACGGCAATTCGCAGAACATTGGGATTGGTGTGTACTTGGCTCATGACTCTCATTTACCGCGCTCCCGTCCGGCACGCAACGCAAGCTGTTCAACTGGCTTAAAAAACGGCGACCAGACATTGGCAATGCGCCTCACGCAAAGGTTATTCCGGGCACCTGTGGATTCCGCATAGTTCATGTCGCATTCACCCCGCTTATGTGACAGTTACATGACACTTTCATGACGCCTGATTCACGGGCGCAGACACACTGCCGGAGTTGAAAATTGAGGAATTCGGTGCCCAGAGCGGTTGCCGAAAGGATGAAGCTCGTCCTTTCGAAACCTTTGACGCGCAACCCGGACAGAGTTGTTGGCGATGTCTATCCGGTTCTGAATCTTGCGCTTGCCGCCCTGCTGCTGATTGTCTGCATGGAGTGGATTGCGCGAGGCTCGCTGCATGACATCGGCACGTTCCTGTTTTCACCAGCGCGCCCCGGTTTCACGACTTTGGTCGCGGTCATGCTTTGCCTTACGGCGCTCGATGCGCTGTTCGGCAGACACTATCAATCGCTTCTGGTGGCCGCCCCGGTTTTGCTGGTCACGGCCTTCATGTCGCATCAAAAGCAGCTTTATCTTTCAGATCCGCTCTACCCGTCCGATCTGTTGTTCGGGCGACAAATTCTACAGCTTTTGCCAGCCATGCTGAAAGCCCAGCCCGTTACCGCGGTCGCACTCGCGGCAGGCCTTGTGCTAGCTGTTGCATCCGGTGTGATGATCTGGCGCTTTATTCGCATGTATACCCCGGCGATGGCGGTAAAAGCACGCTTCCTTCGGCTGGTGCTCGCGCTTCCTTTGCTGGCGGGACTTGGTTCGCTGATGGAATATTCGCACTATTCCTGGGTGCGTGACCGGCTCAACATCATTCCCATGATGTGGGATCAGAAGGAGAATTACCGGCATAACGGCTTCCTGCTTGCCTTCACATTCAACATTCCCATGGCGAATGTCTCCGCACCCGCAGGCTATGGTGAAAACACAATCGCAGACATTGCCTCCGATGGCTCTGCCTTTGCCGTGAACCACAGCACCCGGCCGGATGTCATCATGATCATGAGTGAGTCGCTCTGGGACCCTACCCGGGTTCCTGATGTGGCTCTGTCCAGAGATCCGATGCCTTCGATACGCGCCAGACAATCCGGCCATGTTTTCTCGCCCGAATTCGGCGGCATGACTGCCAATGTCGAGTTTGAGGCGCTGACCGGTTTCTCGAATGCCTTCCTGCCCTATGGCAGCATTCCCTATCAGCAATATATTCGCCGAAACGTGCCTTCCCTCGCGACCTTCTTTCGCAGCGAGGGCTATTCCTCGATTGCGCTACACCCGTTCCAATCCTGGTTCTGGAACCGCGCCGAGGTCTACAAATCGCTCGGCTTCGAGGAATTCCGTTCGGAAGAAACGCTGCCAGCAATGGAAAAGCGCGGGATGTTTGCTGCAGACGCGGCCCTCACAACGGAAATCATTCAGACGGTGGAGGCAGCGGACAATCCTCTGTTTCTATTCGCTGTCACCCTTCAGGGACACGGACCCTACGAGGCTGACCGATATGCTGATAGATCCGTTGGCGTAACGGGAGCTCTCTCTAATGGTGCAGCGGCATCGCTTGCGACCTATGCTCAGGGCGTGGCAGAGGCGGACGCCAGCTTCGCAAGGCTGATCGACTGGGCAAAGAACCGTGAACGCGACACCATTGTCGTTCTGTTTGGAGACCACCTCCCGCCGCTCGGACACGTCTATGTGGAAAGCGGCTATATGCCTGAGATGGTGGCGACCCGCCGCGCGCCGCTGGAAACGATGAAGAAGGAGCACGAGACACCACTCGTGGTCTGGTCATCCAGAACAGGACTTCAAAACCGCATTGGTACCATCAGCCCGGCCTTGCTGCCCTACCACATCTTGAAGACGGCGGGCCTTGGCGATCCCTTTTACACGGGCGTCCTGGGCAAGGTGCAGGCATCATACTCCGTGATTGATCGGCATATGCTGATGGAAAGAGACGGCTCTGCGTTGCCCGACTGGTTGACAGGGCCAAGCGAGATACCCGCTCCGATATCGCAATATCGCCAATTGCAGTTCGACATGATGTTTGGCAAGCAGTTTGCGAAGGAGCGGTTTTTCCCGGGCTTCAACTGGTTGAACAGTGGCAATCCCTCTGGCTAACGGCATCCTGAACACCGCCGAATTCATTTGAATTCGACACTCTTGCCAGCTTATCTCTTGATCCGCGCCGGACTTTGGCTCCCGGCGGTTCATGTAAGGCTGGAGACCATAATGGCAGCTATTCCGGATTATATCACCTCGCATTTCAAGCGTTCCTCCCGGGACATTGGCGAGGTGGAGAAGCGCATTGTTGATATAGCTCACCAGAAGAAGCTTATTTCAACGGATACGAATGCGGAGTTTTCGAAGGAATCGACCTTTGGAGAAAGACTGGCCGACAGTATTGCGCGGATTGGCGGCTCGTGGGGCTTCATCATAAGCTTCCTCGTCTTTCTGGCGGTCTGGGCCGTGGTCAACACCATTGTCCTCACAACCCGCGCGTTCGACCCCTACCCCTTCATTTTCCTCAATCTCATTCTCTCCATGCTGGCAGCGGTTCAGGCACCTATCATCATGATGTCGCAAAATCGGCAGGCTGTGCGAGACCGCTTCGAGGCGGCCAAGGACTACGAAGTGAATCTGAAAGCAGAGTTGGAAGTCCTTTCCCTTCATGAAAAGATCGATGTGAAAGTTCTGGCCGAGCTCGCAGCCCTGAGGCAGGAGATTGCCAAACTTCACCACCGCCGGAAAAACGAAGGCGAACTCCCCTGATTTCGATGAAGAAACCGGTGCCCCATTTAGTCATGTCAGGTCAATTTGCGTCTTTTTTTGCGCTGGTTACGAATCCGTCAGATTCTTCCGCTACACATTGACGCGGGCATTTGTTGCATTGCACTCTTGGTGCAGCGACACGGGAATCACTTCCGTATCAGAATGGCATCACGCTTTTCCGAGCAGCGACGCCTCCGCACTGGAACATCCGTGTCCAGTAACCGCAAATTCTGTTCCGAGGCTTCTTCATGAACCAGTACGATCTCATTGTTGTCGGTAGCGGTCCTGCTGGCAGGCGCGCCGCCATTCAGGCCGCGAAGCTGGACAAGACTGTTCTGGTTATCGAAAAGGGTCGCCGCGTTGGCGGCGTTTCCGTTCATACCGGAACGATCCCATCCAAGACGATGCGCGAAACCGCACTCAATCTTTCCGGCTGGCGCGAGCGCGGTTTTTACGGCCGGTCCTACCGCGTCAAACAGGAAATCAGCGCGGAAGACCTTCGTCGCCGCCTGCTGATTACGCTGGATCACGAAGTCGATGTTCTGGAACATCAGTTCGCCCGTAACCGCGTAACCCATTTGCGCGGCAAGGCGACATTTCTGACATCCGACACCATGGAGATCACCAAGGACGATGGTGAAGTCGTCGCAGTCAAAGGCAAAAGCATTCTGCTGGCCGTCGGCACTCGCCCCTTCCGGCCAGATTACATGCCCTTCGATGGAAAGACTGTCATCGACAGCGATGAACTGCTGGAAATGGAAAAGCTGCCACGCTCAATGGTGGTCATCGGCGCAGGCGTTATCGGCATCGAATATGCCACCATCTTCAGCGCGTTGGACACAGCCGTTACGTTGATCGACCCCAAGCCGACCATGCTGGATTTCATCGACAAGGAAATCGTCGAGGACTTCACCTACCAGCTGCGCGACAGAAACATGAAGCTGCTTCTTGGGCAAAAGGCCGACAAGGTGGAGCGCACGCCGGAAGGCAAGGTTGCCGTAACGCTGGATAGCGGGCGCACGCTGACAACAGAAATGGTGCTTTTCGCAGCCGGCCGCATGGGAGCGACCGATAGTTTGAACCTCGCCGCTGCCGGCCTTGAGGCAGACAGCCGCGGCCGCCTTTCCGTGAACCCGGAAACCTTTGAGACATCCGTCCCTGGCATCTATGCCGCGGGCGATGTCATCGGCTTTCCAAGCCTCGCATCCACCTCGATGGAACAGGGGCGAATCGCCGCTCGTGTCGCCGTCGGCGCCATTGCCATGGAGCCCCAGAAGTACTTCCCTTACGGCATCTATGCAGTGCCGGAAATTTCCACCTGCGGTCTTACCGAAGAGGAAATGAAGGAACGCGGCATTGCCTATGAATGCGGGATTGCCCGTTTCCGCGAAACATCTCGCGGTCACATCATGGGCCTGGATACTGGTCTGCTGAAGCTGATCTTCTCGCTGAAAACGCGCCGACTCCTTGGCGTCCACATCGTGGGTGAAGGGGCGACCGAACTCGTCCATATCGGTCAGGCTGTGCTCAACCTCAAAGGCACAGTCGAATATTTCGTTGAAAACACCTTCAACTATCCGACGCTTGCCGAGGCATACAAGATTGCCGGTCTGGACGCCTGGAACCGGATGGGCGACATCAAGAACGAAAACGCGACGGTCTGACGTGACGGCGCGCGCTACCAACGAATGCTGTAGCGCGCGTTCACCGAGGGGCGAAAGCGGTCCTCATCATTTTGATTAATCTGCCCGGTGACGGTGAAGTTCTTGCCGAACTTCTGCTCTACCGCCACACTCGATTCGAACTCATCGAAGGTATCACGGGTGGCACCCGTAAGAACGAAAGCGGTTCCTGTCTGCGAACGCGTCAACCGGAGTGATTGCGACACATCCAGCCCGCTCCATTGCTGTGCAGTGCCATCGTAGCGAATCGTCATATTCCTGTTTGCCTCGAGATCGAGATCCGCAGTGGCGATGCGCTTCTGCGACGTCGTCACTGTCCAGGCACTTGAGCCCGTCAATGCATTCATCAAGACGGCAACATCGCTGGCGATCTTTGCTCCCGGCAGGTTGGAAGATAACAGCGTGATGTTCCCCCAGAATTTGACCGGCGTGTCTACCAGTGCCCCGCCCTCTGAGCCGACCATGCCCATTTCAAGACCGGCACGGATCGGGGTTTCAACGGGTAGTTTCGCACCGATGCGGGCGGAATAGGACTGATCGGAGTTCTTTGCAGGAGACCAGATAAGGCCGCGTTCCTGGGCATGAACCACACCCGCTGACAAGAATAAAACTATGGCGCTGACGGCAGCAGCGTGCAGGCCACGACGCATTTTACACATCATCTCTGTTCCTCAGGCCTGTCGCTGCACCGCCCCTGGGAGGCAAAACGGTGCTTGACCAAGGCTTGTGGCAATCGGTCTTTCCGGCTCGATTGCTTTGAGTTGGCAGACCACGCGCAATGGCTGTTTGAGAGCCATTTCCGAGTGAGCACATCTTTGATGGCTGCACCGGCGCGATGAAAATCATCCGGCGCAACGATGCTGTCGATAGCGCCAAATGGAGAGTTGAAACTGGGGCTTGATGCCGGGCCGCGATGTTTCGCGACGGATTTGCGACGAGCGTCTCGTGCAAATCAATGAGGAGAGTCTGCCAGATGAACGGGAGATGAACAAGAGCAGATGCAGCAAAAAGTCATTGTGCGCTGCATTGTGATCGTGGTGCTACGATGCACACCGGAAATGGCATAGCTTCACCACGTCAGCCGGTTCTTGCAATGGCGGTTGCCCCGCTCCCTGCGGCCAAGCTTTCCAGCAACGGTGAAATGGCTTGGCCCGAGCGACACGGTCGCTGAAAAGCAAAAGGCCGCAGCTTTCGCCACGGCCCTTCAAAATCTTTTGCAGAAGAAGCTTATTCAGCGTCGCCTTCGGCGGCCTTCTTCTTTGCAGGAGCCTTCTTCTTAGGAGCGGCTTCTTCGCCTTCAGCGGCGTCGGCCTTGGCAGCTGCCTTCTTCTTGGCAGGCTTCTTCTCAGCCTTTTCGCCTTCTTCAGAGTCGTCAGCCAGAAGCTCTTCCTTGGTAACGGTCTTGTCCGTTACCGAGATTTCGGTGAGCAGCTTGTCAATGACCTTCTCTTCGAAGATCGGAGCGCGGAGCGAAGCAGATGCGCCTGGGGTGTTGCGGAAGAAATCAAGGATTTCCTTCTGCTGGCCCGGGAACTGCTGCAGCTGCTGGAACAGCGCGCGCTGCATTTCTTCTTCGGTGACTTCTACGCCAGCCTTCTCGCCGATCTCGGAAAGAACAAGGCCGAGACGAACGCGACGCTCTGCAAGCTTGCGATATTCTTCGCGAGCTTCTTCTTCGGTCGTGTCTTCGTCAGCAAAGGTCTTGCCGGACTGTGCAAGGTCCGTGTTGATCTGACGCCAGATGTTTTCGAACTCTGCATCAACGAGACCAACCGGGGTTTCGAACTGGTAGACTTCGTCCAGCTGGTCGAGGATCTGACGCTTGACCTTCTGGCGTGTGACGTTGCTGTACTGGCTTTCGATCTGGCCGCGAACGATTTCCTTCAGCTTCTCAGCGGACTCAAGGCCCAGCTTGGAAGCAAGTTCATCGTTGATTTCAACGGCGGCAGCAGAAGCAACTTCCTTGACGGTGATGTCGAAGACGGCTTCCTTGCCAGCAAGGTTTGCGGCCGGATATTCCGTTGGGAAGGTAACGGTGATCGCCTTCTCATCGCCAGCCTTTACGCCGACCAGCTGGTCTTCGAAGCCAGGAATGAAGCGACCGGAGCCGATGACCAGTTCTGCGTCGTCAGCAGCGCCACCTTCAAAGGCAACGCCATCGACCTTGCCGAGGTAGTTCATGGTGACGCGGTCGCCTTCAGCTGCCTTGCCATCCTTGGTCTCGTATGTGCGGGCGCTTTCAGCAATCTTCAGGATCTGCTCGTTGATTTCGTCTTCTGTGACTTCAACGACTTCACGCGTTACCTTAATGCCTTCGTTCGACTTCAGCTCGATGGCCGGAATGACTTCGTAGGCGAGCGTGAATTCCAGGTCGCTTTCTGCGGCCAGGATCTTTTCAGCTTCAGCCTGATCTTCGGTCATGGAGATTGCCGGCTGCGTTGCAGACTTTTCGCCGCGACCGGAAATGATTTCGGAAGGCTTGTCGCGAACGAGTTCGTTGACGAGATCAGCCATGATCGACTTGCCGTACATCTTCTTGAGATGAGCGACCGGTACCTTGCCGGGACGGAAGCCATTGATGCGAACCTTGTCCTTCGCGTCGATCAGGCGCTCATCGAGGCGAGCCTTCATATCGGCGGCCGGAATAACGACCTTGATTTCGCGCTTCAGCCCTTCAGCGAGCGTTTCGATAACCTGCATTTTCATACCTTCACATCATGGCGGCGGTGCTCAGACAGCCGTTGGTTTACTTTCGAGCACAGCGCCGGAACCTAAATTCACCGGCCGTGGCTATATAAAATCCATGCACAAGCATTTTGCCGGGCAAAAACTGCACTTGAGCCAGAGAAGCGGCGAAGCAAACTTCACACATTCTTCCCGGCGATTCATGTGGTGCGGGTAGAGGGACTCGAACCCCCACAACTCTCGTCGCCAGAACCTAAATCTGGTGCGTCTACCAATTCCGCCATACCCGCGCTCTTGAATCCTGCATAAACAACATCTGGCACATGAGGCCTTCCGGAGCGCGCGTCTCTATATCACCCGTTTCCGGGAGCGCAAAGGAAAAATGACGGTTTTACGTCGCTATTTGCTCTGTCTCATCGCGGAAATGGCAATATGTATAAGCCACGATGGAAAGTTTGGTGACGGCGCATTCCGATTAGGCCGTCCGACCCATGCGAGTCGCCCATCTGTATGCACCCCTCCGCTGCTATCAGCTTGCCAGCCACTACTCTCCCACTGGGCCTCATGAGAGTGCGTCACATTCGCGCAGTTTACGTCTCGAATGACGACAAATTATGCAATTGTTAACAAAACCGCATCGTTCCGGGCAAATGCAATGCGTCTGGTGCATAGGTGGCATACTTCATTGTCTGTTTTTGTTTCTTCTAAACCGATTATATTCCGGTTCAGCAAATGAGTTCGGGCCGACCCAAGCGGCGCCGACACACGAACGAAGGAAACGATCATGAACATCACCCGCTCGCTGAACAACTGGCGCAAGTATCGTCAGACCGTAAACGAACTTGGTCGCATGAGCGACCGCGAACTGAGCGACCTCGGCATCGGCCGCAGCGACATTCGTCGCGTTGCACGTACAGCTGTAGGCATCTAATACCGCTTCGCAGCACTCGCTGCGGCGCATATAGAACAGCTAAAAAAGGTCTTGAGCTTCGGCTCCGGGCCTTTTTCTTTTTCGGCAAAAATCTGCCTCCGATTGCCCAACCCTACCCGCCTAAAAATAACGCACCATCGCCTAATAGATGCAAAAATATGCGACACATTGCACAAACGCATGGCAGTCGCCTAAAATCTGCACTCCACATCACTGCGTTGCATATGTATATACAGATCAACAGCAGAGAGCGCAGCGAACTGAGCCTCCGCAACAGAGTTTGAAAATTAACCGAACCTAGATTGAGGCAAATATCATGAACCCTATCCGTATCGCTAAGAACTGGATGAGCTACCGCCGCACGATGAACGAACTTGGCAACCTTTCCAGCCAGGCTCTGAACGACATCGGCCTGACACGCTACGACATTCGCAACGTTGCATCCCGTTCGTTCCGCTAATCAGCGTACCCGTCTGCCTGCCGACCGACCTCCCACGGAAGCAGACAGACCGAGCGACAGGTAATCGAAAGCGGCGCCATTGGCGCCGTTTTTGATTCCGGATGGTTATTCACCAGTACCCGCTGCCTTTTTCTAATGCCTGCTCGCCGCACTTCTCTCGAAAGCCGCCATTTTTGACTACACACGTTGCTCGCGCTAGCCACGCTTGACAATCTGCAAGATGCACCTACATATTAGAACATAAAGTGAACATATGGAGTTGCAGCCATGAACGCAGCAGATAGAACCATTGAGCACGCAATGTCGCTGGTAGCGCAGTCGCGCAGCCTTCGTGAAAGAGCTTTGGAGCGCCGACGCGAGTTACAGCGACGGGCCGAAATGGTGACGGCAAAGCCAGTCTATATCTTGAAGAAGAAGGGTGGGAGACAATTGTCTCTGCGGCTTGATAGCTGACCCATCGTTGGCGACTGGATGATCGGGTCGCTTCAGGTCGGTTGATGTCGGCGCTTCGACATCGCACTGGCAGCAAACAAAAATCCCGCGCAGGCTTGTGACCGCACGGGATTTCTCAAAACTGTATCGTGCATCGGATTATTGCATACGCTGAAGGGCTGACTGCGGGGAAGCAACTGCTGTTTCTGTCGCGCCGGGCAATCTGTCCGTCTTGCGCAAAACCATGATTGGCTTCTGTGCTGGTTCCGTCGGAGGCGTGATGCTTGCGGTCTTAAATTCACGATCCACAGGTATGGATGCGTTGATCTTTTCATGAGCGATGCAATCGGCAAATGCCGCCGGGGCAGAAAAGCCGATCATGGCTGCGATTACGAGAATTGTCTTCATGTCATTCTCCCATCTTTTGTATTGGTGAAATATTGCGACTTTGCTGCGGTATTTTAAATAACGCGGTCGGGTTAGGCATTGCCCAAAGCTGCTAGCTATTTTGGGCGACAAGTCTATTTTTCAGAGAACGCCGAAAAATCATTGCGACGTAAGTACCTCTAAGAGGAACAATCAACGGCTTATATGTAGAGGTCACGGCGCTATTAGCTGCCTGTAACGTGCGCCTGTTATCTGAACTGTTTTGCGACTTCATGTCACCTCTCCTTCGTGCTGAACAAACGGAAGGAAAGCTCTTTGGTTCCTGTGGCGCGTTAGTAAAGGTTAACAATTATAGCTGAAAAGCTTCAACACGCATTCACGGATGCGTGTGAAGGGCATATGAGCCGAGATTTTAGCCGGGAAGTATCAGAGATCGAGTGTGCCGGTAGCAATGCGCACAGCGTGACCACCAATTCTGGCGCGGGAAATTTCGTTTTCCTTCACGTCCATGATCAGGTGAATATGCGAAGGCCGCCCCATCTCGACGCCCTGCTCTATCATGAGCGGATAATGACCATCCGACAGTCCGTCGAAATGATGGATGGCGCCCGAAAGAGCGGCAACTGCAGCGCCTGTAGCAGGGTCTTCGGCAATTCCCATATCCGGCGAAAACATGCGGGCATGAAATTTTGCAGCATGATGAACACCGCCACGACAATAGAGATAGGCAGATGTCAGGCGGCCCTCGACCAGAGGAGCCGACTTGACCCAAAGCCCGGCATCGAAATCAACCTCTTCCATGGCAGCGAGATTATGCACGGGTATGGTCAGAAACGGTACACCGGCTGTCCAGATTGAAGACACGTGGTTCTCGAAGCCGATTTGCGATGTGGCGAGACCGATGGCATCGGCCAACTGTGCTTGGTCCAGAGGGAGATGAACGCGAGAGGATTTTCGTGGCAGATCGAACTCGGCGAAGCCAGGCTCCCCCTGACGGATGCGAATTGCGCAACGAACCGGTCCGACCTTCTCCTCAAGCACAGCAACCATATCGACATCATCGTCAGGATGATTCGCCTCCGCTATGGCAATCGCGGTTCCGACTGTCGGATGTCCGGCGAAGGGCAGTTCAGACGCGGGCGTGAAAATTCTCAGCGATGCAGCATAGGCAGGATTGTCCGATTTCCCCACGAAGACGGTTTCCGACAGGTTCATTTCCCGTGCGATGGCCTGCATGGCCGCGTCATCGAGGTTTTCTGCTCCAAACATGACAGCGAGTGGATTTCCGGCCAGTTTCTGCCGCGTGAAAACGTCGTAGATGCTGTAACTGATGGCCACATCCCGCTCCTGCAGTTCCGCTTGTCGCGCAAACTGCCCGACCTCTTCGCCGTCCGCAACCCCGTTTGGGAACCGTTGGCGAAGAAGCTGTGGACTTTCTCGGCGTTGGGCGGCCATTCATCGGGTCATTCCCGATGAGTGCCTTAAAGAGCTTGTCCTGACCGTGGGTCATCATGTACCAAAGACCGTCAACAGGGGTGACGGCATGTCGCGTTCAACACAGCCATTATGTTTTGTAGCCTCGACCACGGACGACGCCCAGGCCGCAAGACAAGAGCTGATCGAGCTTTATGGAAATGCCGCGTTTGACGAAGCCGAGGTCATTGTCGTGCTCGGTGGCGATGGCTTCATGCTGCAGGTTCTCAACGAGACGATGAATTCCGGCAAGCGGGTCTACGGCATGAATCGTGGCTCCGTCGGTTTTCTGATGAATGATTACCGGGTCAAGGATTTGCCCAGACGGATTTCCGTTGCCACCGGAAACGACTTCCACCCGTTGCGCATGACCACAACAGATGGAAATGGCGATGAGTTCTCTGCGCTGGCCATGAATGAAGTCAGCCTTTTTCGCCAATCCCATCAGGCCGCGAAGTTGCGGGTGGATGTGGACGGCAAAACGCGCCTCGAAGAACTCATCTGCGATGGCATGATGGTGGCGACGCCAGCTGGATCAACCGCTTATAACTTCTCGGCCCATGGCCCAATCCTGCCCCTGGAATCGCCTCTGCTCGCGCTTACCCCTGTCAGTGCCTTTCGCCCTCGCCGCTGGCGTGGAGCCTTGCTGCCCAACAATGTCACGGTGGACATTCACGTTCTGGAAAGCGAAAAGCGGCCCGTCAATGCCGTGGCAGACCACACCGAGGTAAAGTCGGTGCAGACGGTTCGCATCGCGCAGTCTGAGGACAGAACTGCAAAAATCCTTTCGGACCCGGACAGGTCGTGGTCTGACAGAGTCCTTGCCGAACAGTTTACGAATTGAAATAGTAGAATGATGAAAACACTCCTTACCATCGCCTTCCTTGCCGCCAGCAGCTATTGCGTCCAGGCGCAGACGACAGGCATCGAAGCCCTGCCGACCTCTACCATTTTTGTGGCAAGCAGCGGCATGTGGGAACAGGACGCCTTGCCCCAGAAGGAAGGCCAGCAGAATGCGGCGGGTACGCGCGGCTATTACAAGATTGCCGCCATGCGTCAGGCAGACGGAACAGCCAAGATCTATCTTCAACGCATTGCCTATACCGCAGACGGCCCACAGCTTGTGGAAACCGTGGAGCTTGAAGAATTTGCACAGATGAAGGCTTACGTGACCGATGTAAGACCGGAAAGCTCCAACGGCGCTTCCGACGTACCGGGCCTTTTCGTGACCGTCCACCTGAAGACCGATCCGAAGCAGAAAGAGGCGGATGCCTGGACCGTCCTTATCGACGAACTGGGCGACATGAAAATCGAGAAAGCTTCAAACTAACCCGTCGCTCGGTACCTTCATCCGTCTTAAAGCGCTAGATCATCCGGCCCTTCCAATACCGCACCGAAGTGATGCTTCCAAAGTCGCGCACCCAGGGCGCCCGAGCGATCAAGGCTTGAGCCGACAGTCAGCCAGGGGATGAGCGTGGGATGCAGCCCCGCATCGAACAGCGCAAAGCCAGCCGCCAGAACGCAGGTATCGGCCTGAATGCCGCATACGAGAACCCGATCGGGCGTCAAGGACAGAAGATAGTCCACAGCCTCGCGCGTTGGCGCATAGCCGTATTTTATAAAAACGCGATCGGCAGGCACCAGCGACGTATCAGATGGTCCCGGTTTCCAGCCAAGCTGGCGCTCGAAGGGTGTAATGCTTTCATCGTGCCGCTCCACGCTGGCAACACTGGGCATGTGTCTGGCAAGGCTGGCAATGTCTTCGACGAGCTTGCCGGGCGGATTGAAGCTTGGTTGGACATCAACGATATACAGCACCTGCTTCACATTCATCTCCGCACTGGGTCGAGATTGTCGTCTGGACGGTCAACCAGTTCACAACGTGGCCGACGTTTCATTCAAAAATGCCTCCCGCAAGGGCTTGCGAGAGGCATCATTCTGGACTTCTTTTTCAGCGATCAGTCGATATCGCTGACTTCGACATTGGCACCACCGCTGATGCGGTGAGCAAGTGCCGCTTCCATGAACTCGTTGAGATCGCCATCAAGGACGTTGCTCGGTGCTGTGCTTTCCACACCGGTGCGCAAGTCCTTGACCAGCTGGTAAGGCTGCAACACGTAGGAGCGGATCTGGTGACCCCAACCGATATCGGTCTTGGAAGCCGCCTGCGCATTGGCCGCGTCTTCACGCTTTTGAAGTTCGACTTCGTAAAGGCGCGAACGCAGCATTTCCCAGGCCTTCGCACGGTTTTTGTGCTGCGAGCGTTCCTGCTGGCAGGCAACCGCGATACCGGTTGGAATATGGGTGATACGCACCGCAGAGTCCGTGGTGTTGACGTGCTGGCCGCCAGCGCCTGACGAACGATAGGTATCGATGCGGCAGTCGCTTTCATTGATGTCGATCTGGATCGAGTCATCAACGACCGGGTAAACCCAGATGGACGAGAAGGATGTATGGCGACGCGCATTGCTGTCGTAGGGAGAAATACGAACGAGGCGGTGAACGCCGGATTCGGTCTTCATCCAGCCAAAAGCATTGTGGCCCTTGACGAGAATCGTTGCGGACTTGATGCCTGCTTCTTCGCCTTCATGGACTTCCAGAACCTCGACCTTAAAGCCCTGACGTTCCGCCCAGCGCGTGTACATGCGCAGCAGGATGTTCGCCCAATCCTGGCTTTCCGTGCCGCCGGCTCCCGAGTGCACTTCGACATAGGTGTCGTTGGCATCCGCTTCGCCCGACAGCATGGCTTCAACCTGACGACGGTTGGCCTCGTTCTTCAGCGCCTTCAGGGCATCTTCGGCTTCCTTGACGATGTCAGCATCGCCTTCGGCCTCGCCCATTTCGATCAGCTCGACATTGTCGTTGACCTGCTGCTCGAGTGCCTTCACGCCATTGATCGATTCATCCAGCTGTTGACGCTCGCGCATCAGCTTCTGGGCTTCGGTGGCATCATTCCAGAGGTTTGGATCCTCTGCCTTGTTGTTCAACCAGTCCAGTCGTCTTATCGCCTGGTCCCAGTCAAAGATGCCTCCTCAGCAGGCTTATGGCCTGCCTGATTTCGTCGACTACATTCACGATCTCATTGCGCATGTCGCAGATACTTCGCTTTCATGGAATTGCTATTGAACTCGATGGGCTGAATAAATGCGAGGGGCGCGGATGTAAAGCCCGCGCCCCTCGCCTTTCCATCAATTGAAATTAATAGAGGCCGCCGCCACCGCCGGTGATGGCCTGCTGGGCCTGCGGTGAAGCGCGCAAAATATCTTCCTGAGACATGGCGCCATCCATACCAATCACGTTGAAGCTGCTGGCCGGGCCTGTTCCGGGTTTAAAGGCTTCCATGATCGTGTCTGGCTCACCTTCCATTGCGGCCATGCCGGTCTTGCGATTGACAGCTATGAACTGCATTCCGTTCGGCACGATGAACTTGCTAGGCTGCAAATGCTTGGACGCCTGCGCAATAAATTCTCCGAAGATTGGCGCAGCGAGAGACCCACCGGTGCCCCCACGGCCCAGGGGCGCAGGGCTGTCGAAACCGATATAAAGACCGGCAACGAGGTCTGGCGTATAACCAACGAACCACGCATCTTTTTCATCATTGGTGGTACCGGTCTTGCCGGCAACCGGAAGGTCGACCTTGATCTTGCCTGCTGCCGTACCGCGCTGCACGACGCCCTGAAGCATCGACGTCGTCTGATAGGCCGTCATGGGATCGAGAACCTGCTCGCGATTATCGACGATCGTCGGCTCATCCTGGTTCTGCCAGTTGGTCGCATTGCAACCCTCGCAGCCACGCTCCTCGTGACGGAAGATCGTCTTGCCGTACCGATCCTGAATGCGGTCGATAACTGTCGGATTGATCTGCTTGCCACCGTTGGCGATAACGGAATAGGCCGAGACCATCCGCATGACAGTGGTTTCACCCGAACCGAGCGACATGGCGAGCAATGGCGGCATCTTGTCATAAATACCGAAGCGTTCGGCATATTCAGCAACCAGATTCATGCCCATATCCTGCGCAAGGCGCACGGTCATGAGGTTGCGCGACTTTTCGATGCCGAGACGCAGCGTGGACGGACCAGCCGATTCTCCACCATAGTTCTGCGGACGCCAGACCTGACCGCCGGATACGACTTCCAGGGGCGCATCCATCACCACCGAGGCAGGCGTATAGCCATTATCCAAAGCTGCTGCGTAGATGAACGGCTTGAAGGATGAGCCTGGCTGACGCATGGCCTGCGTTGCGCGGTTGAATTCCGACTGGGCATAGGAGAAGCCGCCAACCATTGCCAGAACACGACCCGTGTGCGGGTCCATGACCACCATGCCGCCCTGCACCTTGGGTGGCTGGCGCAAACGGTAGTCGTCTCCCTTGTCGGAAAGCGGTTCCGCATAAATAACATCGCCGGTTTTCAGGACACCTGTCGGGGATTTTGCGGTTGCCCGCTGGCCCTTGGAATCGCGATAGGCCCATTTCATGTTTTCCGGCTTGATGCGTCCGCGGGTGCGAAGATCAGGATTGTCGCTGTCGTTATCAGGCCGCAGGCCGATATCCACGCCCTCTGCAGAGACAGCCAGAACAACTGCCATTCTCCACTCGGGTACGTCACGCAACGGCTTCAGCTTGGACAGAGCCTCGCTCCAGTTGCCGCTGGTTTCGATCTGGTCAACGGCGCCATGGAAGCCGCGGCGCTCGTCATAATCCAGCAAGCCATCCTGAAGTGCCTTGCGGGCTTCCATCTGGATATCGGGATCGAACGAGGTACGGACGGAAAGGCCGCCTTCCAGCAACGCCTTCTCACCATATTTCTCAACGATCTGGCGGCGCGCCTCTTCGGAGAAATAATCGGAAGCTGCAATATGGCTACCGCCACGGCGAATGTTCACGCCAAGCGGCTGTGTCTTGGCATCCGCCGCATCAGCCTGTGTGATGTAGCCGTTTTCAGCCATGCGGTCGATCACCCAGTTACGACGCTCGACAGCTGCCTTTTCGCGGCGAATGGGGTGATAGTTGGCGGGACCCTTGGGAAGTGCTGCCAGATATGCCGTCTCGGCAATTGTCAGTTCCGTCACGGACTTGTTGAAATAGGTCAGCGCTGCGCTGGCGATACCATAGGAGTTTTGCCCGAAGAAAATCTCGTTGAGATAAAGCTCGAGAATCTTTTCCTTGCTGTAGGCCTGCTCGATGCGGAAGGACAGGATCGCCTCTTTCGCCTTGCGCTCCATCGTCTGTTCATTGGTCAGCAAAAAGTTTTTGGCGACCTGCTGCGTAATGGTCGAGCCGCCCTGTGTCGGACCGCCCGTGACATAAGCAACGGCGGCGCGGGCAAAGCCGGTCACGTCGATACCGGGATGCTGGTAGAAATTCTTGTCTTCGGCGGAGAGAAACGCTGCCTTGACACGATCCGGCACGGCCTGAATGGGCAGGAAGAGACGTCGCTGCTTGGCATACTCGGCCATCAACGCACCGTTGCCCGCATGAACGCGGGTCGTCACCGGCGGCTCATAACTGTTCAGCACAGCATAGTCAGGAAGATCCTTCGTTATCGTCACCAAATAAATGGCGATACCAGCAGCCACCACAAGGAACAGCATACTGGCCAAGCCGAAGAAATATCCAATAAGTCTGATCATATTAAGCTACCGATACTTCGAATCGTAACTGGTGCGCCCGCGTCACGCGCGCATTCTTGCATATAGCGTGCCGTTTTGCACACCGCTTCCTCGATGACAAGCTGCCAATAGGGGCATTCTCTTATATGTTACCGTATGCCGCGTTTTTCCTTCACGGAATGCGCGGACATCACCATCGATTCCTGATGCCGAGTAACGTCTTGAATGTGAGTAAAATAGGGCCCGACGCCGATATTCTCTCAGGAGCGTGAGGAGTTGACCCGTTTTCAACAGATGGGTCGCGAAGATGTCACACCCGAGGTGGTGCCAACATCAGCACTAGGCAATCGCCCTACCCGCCGTTAGCCAAAGCCTGTGCACGATACTTCGTAACAGCGACCGCGAGCGTATCAGCCACTTTTGCACGCCAGTTGTCGTCAAGCAGCAGTTTTTCGTCTTCCGGATTGGAAAGGAAACCAAGTTCCAACAGAACAGATGGAACGTCATGGGCGCGCAACACCTGAAAACCGGCATAGCGATGCGGATTGTTGATGAGACCGACCTGTCCTTCAAAGGACTTCACGATGTTTTCCGCAAGCGTAACCGAGAACGCCTGCGTTTCGCGACGGGTGAAGTCGAGCAGAATGTCGGCGACTTCAGGCTGGGCATTCGGGACCGCGACGCCCGCAATCTGGTCCGAGAGGTTTTCACGCTCGGCAAGGTTTTGCGCCATGCGGTCTGAAGCGCGGTCGGAGATCGTATAAACGGTTGCGCCGCGAATATCTTTTTGTTTCAACGTATCGGCATGAACGGAAATAAAGAGATTTGCATTCTGCTGGCGGGCCAGTGTGACGCGCTCGGAAAGCGCAAGGAACACATCGTCGTCTCTGGTCAGGAAAGCCTTGATGCCGGGGATCTTGTTCAGACGTTCGGTCAGTTGTTTGGCAAAGGTCAGCGTAATGACCTTTTCATCCGTTCCAGTAACGCCACCCTTCGCACCCGCATCAATACCGCCGTGCCCCGCATCTACGGCGATCATGAAGTCGGACTGGCGACTCGTTTTTGGCATGATATCAGGCGTGACAGAAGCCGTCGCTGCCGGTGCGAGAGCCTGCCAGTTCTGGTTCTTGAGAAGATCGGCAAATTTCTGCTTTGTTGCGATTTCCGTATCCAGCACGAAACGAAACAGTTTCCCGTCTTCCTCCGATTTCGTTTCTGCAATCGCGACCTGAACGGGCTTCTTTGCAGTCAGGACAAGGCGGGCGCTCCCCTCACCCATGCTGCCAAAGCGTATGTCGCTAAAAAGGCCGGTCGGAGCGAGGTCTTTGGTTGGAAAAGAAAAGCCGACGGCCGGGAAGTCGACAACGATACGGGCGGGCGAATCGAGATAGTGAACCTCGAATTCCGGCTCCTGATTGAAATCCAGCACGATGCGCGTGCGTGCCTCGTCACCGATGATACGTGCCGCGTTGGCTATAAGAGACGGCGGCGAGTCGGTGGCGGCTGCAACCAGCGGCATGGATGAGGCAGATAACGAAGCCAGCGTCAGAATGCAGACGATTCGGCGTCGTCGGACAGCATTCAGCACTCCAATCGCACCATCGATCATGTTTTTTAAGGTCGCCAACATCATGTCCGTAATTCAGTCAAGGCAACCGGAAAAGCCGCCATGAAATGCCCAATCGTCGCACTTATATCAGCCAGAATGGCCTGATTTGCGATGCCGCGCAACAATCGCAGCCCTTGGTGAAGCAATTCTTAACCACCAAATTCCACCAATGATATGGCATATTTAGCCACCCTATTGCTATTATGACAGATAAAACATACAACATGATTGAGGGTTAAAAGTGTTGACGGGATAGACGCCCGCCGGCTGCCAATCGACCAAAGACGCTGGCGCTGTAAAATCGGGCAATCATCTGCCGTCGCTGCATTTTTCTCCTGAAACTGGATCAATTCTGGCCGTGGCCAGAACAATACCCGGTGGCACGCCACCGCACGCTCGAGGAGAGCATTTTCATCGGATCCTTCGGGGTCTATTTATTATAGTCGTTCTCGCTTGGCCAATGATGTCGTTGCAGCAGCTTTCATATGAACCGGATACCAGGAGCAGGCATCATGCTTTGCCAGTTGTCCGGATGCTGCCAGTTTACAGACGCCGGGCAAGAAACTTCATATCCGGCACACCCTTGAACATAGATGAAAGGCCTGTCCTTGCGGCGGGCCTGTTCTCGTATAAGACAGGGCTGCGCCGAGGAGCACAGCTTACATGGCAGACAAAATGCTTATCGACGCCTCCCATGAAGAGGAGACGCGCGTTGTAGTTGTTCGTGGAAACAGAATTGAGGAATTCGATTTTGAATCCGAACACAAGAAGCAAATCCGCGGCAATATCTATCTTGCCAAGGTCACACGCGTAGAACCATCCCTTCAGGCAGCCTTCGTCGATTACGGCGGCAATCGCCACGGATTTCTGGCCTTTGCCGAAATTCATCCCGACTACTATCAGATCCCGCTGGCCGATAGACAGGCGCTGCTGAGAGCGGAAGCAGAAGACCATCGTCGTGGCGATGACTTCGAGCCAGCCGATGCGCCAAATGACGCCCACTCCCCCGCCATCGATCTTTCGCAGGTTGATCAGCCCGATATCGGCATCGTACCCGTAACTGAGCCCGCAGTTGAAGACGGCGTAACGCCACAGGCTTCCACGGTTGAAGCTGACGAAGCGGAAGTCGACGCTGCGCCGGATGTTGCGGCCGCGGACATCGTCGCTGAGGAAACACCGGCAGAAGAAGAAAAGCCAAAGAAGCGCGTTCGCCGCCCCCGTACCAAGAAGAAGGCGGAGACGGACGAAGTTTCCGCCGACGCAGCTTCCTCCGAGGACGGTTCGGACGACGACGGCGGCAAGGGCGGCGAAATGGCCGCCATGGTCGACACCGACTCGATTTCCGAAGAAGTCGAAGGGCTTGGCCGTCGCAACGACGATGATGACGACGACGATGATGACGATCATCACGAAAAGGAAGTCATCGAGTCCGTCGGTGCGGAAGATGCAATGGAAGAAGTTCCGGATCGCATTTCCCGCAAGCCACGCAAGCAGTACCGCATTCAGGAAGTCATCAAGCGCCGCCAGATTCTGCTGGTCCAGGTCGCAAAAGAAGAGCGCGGCAACAAGGGCGCAGCTCTGACAACCTATCTTTCGCTTGCAGGTCGTTACTCGGTTCTGATGCCGAACACGGCACGTGGCGGCGGCATTTCCCGCAAGATCACCCAGCCGACAGACCGCAAGCGCCTGAAGGAAATCGCGCGCGATCTGGAAGTGCCGCAGGGCATGGGCGTCATTCTGCGTACCGCCGGTGCCAACCGCACCCGCGTCGAAATCAAGCGAGACTTCGAATATCTGATGCGCCTGTGGGAAAACGTCCGCACGCTGACCCTGAACTCGACCGCGCCTTGCCTGGTCTATGAGGAAGGTTCGCTCATCAAGCGTTCGATCCGCGATCTCTACAACAAGGATATCAGCGAGATCATCGTGTCTGGCGAAGAAGGCTATCGTGAAGCGAAAGACTTCATGAAGATGCTGATGCCGAGCCATGCCAAGGTCGTGCAGCCCTATCGCGATATTCACCCGATCTTCTCGCGCTCCGGCATCGAAGCGCAGCTCGACCGTATGCTGCAGCCTCAGGTGACGTTGAAGTCCGGTGGCTACCTCATCATCAACCAGACGGAAGCGCTGGTTTCCATCGACGTGAACTCCGGTCGTTCGACCCGTGAGCATTCCATCGAGGAAACGGCGGTTCAGACGAACCTGGAAGCGGCAGAAGAAGTGGCCCGCCAGCTGCGCCTTCGCGACCTTGCCGGTCTCGTGGTCATCGACTTCATCGACATGGAAGAGAAGCGCAACAACCGCGCCGTCGAAAAGAAGCTCAAGGATTGCCTGAAAAACGACCGCGCCCGCATTCAGGTTGGCCGGATCTCGCATTTCGGCCTTCTGGAAATGTCGCGCCAGCGTATCCGCGCCTCGGTACTGGAATCGACTACACAGGTCTGCTCGCATTGCGGCGGAACCGGCCATGTCCGCTCCGAATCCTCCATCGCCCTGCATGTTCTGCGCGGCGTGGAAGAATATCTGCTGCGCAACACGACCCACAACATCACGGTTCGCTGCACACCAGAGACTGCCCTTTACCTGCTCAACCACAAGCGCGGTACCATCGTTGATTATGAAGGCCGCTTCGGTGTCGCCATCATCATCGCAGCCGATGCCAGCGTCGGTGCACAGCACTTCGCCATCGATCGTGGTGAAGCTGTCGAAAACCCGGTCAAGATCGAAAGCCTCATCCAGATGCTTCCCGAAATCGAGGAGGACGAGGACGACATCATCATCGAAGCCGATGAGGATGACGAAGAGGAAGAGATCGTAAAGGCAGAGGCAAGCGAACCGCGCCAGCCACAGGCCGACAATGGCGAAGATGGCAAGCGCAAGCGCAAGCGTCGTCGTCGCCGTCGCGGCAAGGGCGCTGGCCAGAATGGTCAGGAATCGCAGTCTGAGGCCGGTGACGACACATCATCCGACGATCAGGACGAGGATGGCGATAGCGATCAGGAGGAGGACGCAACCGTCTCCGCTGAAAATGGCGCAGAAGCTGCTGGCTCTGAAGAAAACAGACGCAAGCGTCGCCGTCGTGGCAAGCGCGGCGGTCGTCGCAATCGCGATGAAAACGGCGAGATGATCGAAGAAAACGGCGCTGAGGCGGAAGCCGAGTCCGAGACCTCCGATATGGTCGAAGACGGCGCAGCTGCCGCTGCCATTGAAGGCGTAGACCAGCCCGCAGTTGCGGCGGCTGTCGAAGCCGAAGCGGCAACGCCGACTGTTGAAGAGACTGAAAAGCCAAAGAAGCCGCGCCGGACCCGCAAGGCAAAGGAAAAGGTTGGCGATGTTGCAGAGGTTGAAGCAGCGCCTGCTGTCGCTTCCGAAGCTCCTGTTGCTGCACCTGCCGTTGAAACGGTCGAGCCGGTTGTAGTGGATACCACGGTTGCGGAAGTTGCCATCGAGGAAGCCGGTCAGGCATCGGCCGATCTCGGCAACGAGGCTCCTGCTGCGGAACCAGCCAAGGCGGTCCGCGCTAACCGTGGCGACAACGTCTCTTCCTCAGAGCCGGTCGTCACCTCTGCGACGAACGAAGGCGGAGAAGGCGATCAGTCCAAGCCCCGCAAGGGCGGCTGGTGGCAAAGACGCGGCTTTTTCTAAACCGTAGTTCATCGCTAAAAAGATTGGGGCTCCGCATTGCGGGGCCTCTTCTATTTTCCTGCTAGAGCACGTTCATTTTACTGAGCGTCACATCTCATGATCTGAACTCGCTGGTGCATTCCTGCGGCTCGAACAGCGTGACGATCTTGCCGACGGTATTCCGTACGCCCTAACGTCGCTCAGCTTTGGCGCGCGAGGCTGCCTCAAGCTGGCAATCGCCTTCTCCACGGGTTGAAGTCCGGGCAGTAGGTGGAATAGAGGAACCGGCATCCTGAGCTTCAATTGCTTGACCCATGCGCACTGCCTTGTGCGCGAGCAAATTTCCACGATGCCGATGTGGCCCGGCGCCAAGGTGGGAATGAGAACCTGTCGCCGATAGGCTTGAAATGCGACCCTCTTCGTCGCGCCGTCCGGGACCATGGACGCGGTTATGCCAGTAGCATGCGTGCTCTGTTAAAGGGAGTGGTCATCCGGTACCCGTGTGGGATCGGAAAGCAGCATCATGCTCTACAAATGGCTCGTCCCCGCAGCCGTGATATCTTTGTGCTCAGGCCTATTTTACCGATGGAGACGAAGCGCGCGTGATAGAGGTCGAGCTGGCTATCGTATCAGCCCCGGCGGTGCTGGTGGAGGTCGTGCGATCCTTCTGCAATGCCTGGGCCGTCTTGTTTCAGTTTCCGACTGCGCCTTCACAGCCGGATATCGAGCGCCCTACGGCCAATGGAAACGGCTCTTTCCTTGTGCAATCGCAGGACCATCTCGTCGAGGGAACGTCCTTTACCTCACCGATCATGCCGGTGAAGAAGTCCCCGCGGGCATCGAACGCGTTTCCGCGTTCAATGGACCCGCATCAGAGGAACGAGATTTCACCGCCCTTCGGCAAATCAGGCGCTCCAGTCACCCACCAACTCTATGAGGGTGTAGCCGGTGACGGGCTTTCCGCCATAGGTGCCTGAGATATTCGCGACTCCCTCATATTTGGGTTGAACAGGCGACGCGACTTCCTGGTCGAGCATGACGGCGGCGACTTCGAGCACGCAGTCGAGAGCCGGAACATTGACTTTAAAGCGGGTCGGATAGCGCTGACCGGATGCTGCGCTTGTCCAGAATTCGCTGGCATCATCGGCCAGTGCTCCAGCGCGGCAATGATGTGCGTACCATCTTGAAGAAGTGCAGTAACCCAACCGTGGCGCTCGCCTGATAGCTCTATATCCCAAAGGCCGAGTGCGATGCCGTTGCTGAGATTGAGGTCCATCCACACCCATTTGTAGGAGGATCCGACGAGTGCCCGGTGCCCTTCTTCCATGATGCCGCGCGAAATAAGCCATTGGCGATCAAACCAGAACTCTCCCGTCAGATCGTGGCGGACACCATCGAGCGTGATCCAGCCAGATCCCTTGCCCCAGGGAATGGAATATTGGACGGTGGGCAAGCTATCCACGCAATTGAACACACCGGAGCCGCCATTCATCATGATGTGCCCGGGAAATTCCGCCGTGAAATCAAGCGCGCCCCAACCAAATTCCGCCTGGGCGTGCACTGAGCGGTGATCTCCTTCGATGGTGGAAGTTGGGGTAACGATCTGCATGCGGTCCGTTGCCAACGTTACCTCGCCTGCCGAATGAACCCGCTCTTCGCTTCGGTATTCGAGACGCGACAGATCCGTGATGTTGAGGATGCTGGCGATCTCCACCGGCTGCCCAGGGGAAGAACGCACCAGTTGGTGAACAAGGCAATTGAATTTGTGGCCAGTTGCGGTTTCGAGGTAGCCACTCAGGAACCACGAGTTGCTGTGTTGATCCGGGCGAAAGGCAAGGCTGCCAACGGGATCAAAAAGCGGTGGGCACAATTCGTTGACCGCTTTCACCCGCTGCGCAGCCATTTTCTGCGGAGCGTTTGTCTGCGATGCAGATATAGGATTCGATAAATTAGAATTACTCATGATGTCACCTCAAAGGTCAGAAATATAGATCAATTCTAAATGCCAATGGGGTAAACACAGGAAGCGCAGACCCCGTGATTTCAATCTGAAACATAGTATAAGGTAATTCGATTTGACGTAAATCAAACGGATTTTCGTTTTTGTCAAAATTTAATTATATAAATTACTTGTACTTAAACTTCGAATAGAGGCCTGTAATGATATTAGACATTGATACTCAATCAGCCAGTCGGGTTAACCGCCAAGTCCGAAATGCGGGATTGCCAAAGCGCTCCGGTAAATCTTGTCGCCGCCTAAAGCCCGTGCGGAATCGGGGTCGTTCCACAAATGGTGCGATCATGGCTGGAGGCTGGCTCAATTCGCGTGAGTTGAACGTGGATGGAAGAACTTCATCCAACGTCGCTTAAATCTCCACTCACTGGCAGATGACTGCAACTGGCACGGACTGCTTTTCGCAGCCCCTGAAAGCAAAAAAGCCGCCTCGTACCCGAAGCGGCTTCTTGATGTTGTGACAGCTGATGTCACGGAAGATGAATGCTCACTCGTCGCGATAAACTTTTTCGCGGCGCTCGTGGCGTTCCTGGGCTTCGATGGAGAGTGTGGCAATGGGGCGGGCATCAAGTCTCTTGATACCGATTGGCTCCCCTGTCTCTTCGCAGTAACCGTAGGTGCCGTCTTCGATCCGCTGAAGTGCAGCATCGATCTTGGAGATCAGCTTTCGCTGTCTGTCGCGCGCCCGAAGCTCGATGGCGCGGTCTGTTTCGGAAGATGCTCTATCCGCGAGATCCGGATGATTGGCGCTTTCCTCAGCGAGGTGCCCCAGGGTCTCTCTTGCTTCTCGCAAAATGTCATTTTTCCAACCAATGAGCTTCGACCTGAAGTAGGCTCGCTGGTTGGCATTCATGAACTCGTCGGCTTCCGAGAGCACATAGTTGCTAAGATCGATCTTCTCACTCACGCGATTCTCCTCGAAGAACATCTCATATTGCGCGGGTATACTCCAATGGCGTATCGCCGTTCAAGTGCGCAAAACGCTTTTCAAGCATTTTTAAATCTGTCACAAAATTCAGCTAAACGATTATTTTTTATGCTTTATTCGCAGAACACGAATTATTTCTTCGATCACGTTATCAGGACTTGTCTATACCGCTCGCCACTTGCGGCTCGCCACTTTAATCCTGTAAAGCTATCCTGAGATGTTTGCCGCTAGACAGGAAAGCCGGAAATGCCAGTGCTCCAACCGCCACCTTTCCGGGTATATCTGATGCGCCACGCGCGCGCTGCCTGGCCTGCACCAGGTAGTCGCGACTTCGACAGACCGCTCGATAACGCGGGCTATGCCGAGGCCGAACTTATCGCCGACAAGGCTGCCGACAAAGGCTTTACGCCGGACGTTGTGCTAAGCTCCACCGCACTGAGATGCCGTGAGACCGCACAGGCGGTGCGCAGAGCCTTCAATGATACATTCGAAGTCTCCTATGTGGACGAAATGTACAATGCCGAGGCGGCACTTTATCTGGCCCTGATTTCCGCCCAGACAATGAGTCAATCCGTCATGCTGGTAGGCCATAACCCCGCCATGGAAGCCGCACTGGAAACGTTTATCGGCCAGCAGAAAATGGCGGCACTGTTGCCGATGGGCTTTCCGACGGCGGGACTTGCAGTCCTCGACGCCAAGTCCGAGCAAAACGCTAGCGGCGCCATCTGGACGCTCAGCGAATTTCTAGCTCCCTGAAGGCTTGGCATTTTCGAAACTTTCCTTGCGCTTCTTTTTTGAGCAGCGGCCGACACTATATGTTTTCACACTGTCGAGATTTTTAGGAAACGTTCATTGCCGCCATCTTTTACGTCCGTCACCGATAGCGCACTAATTGCGATGGATAACCTCGCGGACCGTGCGAGCGCACTGACGAACCCTACCCTGCGACTTGGCGTGACGGGCCTTTCCAGGGCTGGAAAAACCGTGTTCATATCGTCTCTGGTCCACAATCTCCTGAACGGAGGCCGTCTTCCGGTTTTTGAAGCCATGCGCTCCGGTCGGGTATCCAACGTGAGGCTGGAACCGCAGCCTGACGACGCAATCCCCCGCTTCCAGTATGAGGACCATATTCAGGCTCTGGTTCGGGATCGGATCTGGCCGGAATCGACACGCGCCATCTCTGAATTGCGCATCACGCTCGATTATCAAAGCGCAAGCGGATGGGGTCGCTTTTTCTCACGCGGGCGCCTTGCCATCGACATCGTCGACTATCCCGGCGAATGGCTTCTCGACCTTCCGCTTCTGTCGCAGGACTACAAGACATTCAGCGATAATACCCTGTCGTTGGCTGAAAGCGGTGTGCGCGCGGAGTTGGCGCGTGAATGGCTGGAGATCGCTCATTCGCTCGATATTGACGCTCCCGCAGACGAGATGACGGCGAGACGGCTGGCCGAGAGCTTTGCAACATATTTGCGCGCCTGCAAATCGGACGAACGTTCGCTTTCGACACTGCCGCCAGGACGGTTCTTGATGCCGGGGGATCTGGAAGGCTCGCCTGCCCTCACCTTCTCTCCGCTTCCCGGCCTCACCGAGGGCAAGGCACCAAAGGGTTCCCTTCGCGCCATGATGGAACGGCGGTATGAGGCTTACAAGACGATTGTCGTGAAGCCGTTTTTTCGGGAACATTTCGCGCGTCTCGACAGGCAGATCGTGCTGATCGACGCACTGCAGGCCGTCAACCGCGGGCCAGAGGCTGTGCAGGATCTGGAGCGTGCACTGGGCGACGTGCTTGCATGTTTCCGGCCCGGAAAGAACAGCCTGCTCTCGTCGCTCGTCGGCCGCCGCATCGACAAGGTTCTGGTGGCAGCCACCAAGGCCGATCACCTTCACCATGAAAGCCACGACAGGCTGGAGAGCCTTACCCGTCGCCTCGTTGATCGCGCCGTCACCACAATTGGCATGAGCGGTGCGGGCATCGATGTGATGGCGCTCGCCTCCGTAAGAGCGACCAAAGAGGCGAGCGTTCGCCAGGATGGCCAGTCGCTTGCCGTCATCGTGGGAACACCGATTGCGGGTGAAAAGATCAACGGCGAAACCTTCGACGGCAATCGCACCACGGCCATCTTCCCCGGCGATTTGCCCGAAGACCCGGAACCTCTGTTTCGGGCTCTGGATGTCGGTGGTGCCGGAACTGATCTACCGGACGTCAATGTTGTCAGATTTCGCCCACCAAAGCTGGAAGAAACCAGCAGCGGCATGAAACTGTCCGTGCCGCACATCCGGTTGGACCGGGCCATGCAGTTTCTGTTTGGAGACAAGCTCGCATGAATGATGACGACAAGAACTCCAGCCGCCGACCAGCGGCCTTTCCCCTCGAAGGCGAGGGGTCTCAACCTCGCACAATTGAAGCAAGACGTGCGCCGCGCAGTTTCGATACCGACTTTTCCCTGACACCGGAAGCGGAAGACCCGTTTCTTGCCCCCGAAGAAGTGGACGCCGCCGCGCTGCCAGTCGCTGCGCCACGCAGGCGTCGTTTTTCCTTCGCGAAACTGGCGATGGGCGCGATAGGCGTTCTCCTGTCGCTGGCTTTTGGCCTATGGGCAGATCAGCTCATCCGCGACCTCTTTTCGCGATCGGACTGGTTGGGCTACATCGCAAGCGCCGCTTTGGGCATTGCTGTCTTTGCCCTACTGGCGCTGGTTGCCCGCGAGACCATCGGCATCATGAGGTTAAACGCTGTCCAGTCGTTGAAGGAAGACGCCGCGGTTGCCGCATTGGAGAAGAAACCTGGCGCCGCTCGCGCGATCATCACCCGCTTGAATGCCGTTCTGTCCCATAGGGCGGAGACCGCAAAGGGCCGGGCCGCGCTTAAAGAAACGGAAAACGATGTCATCGACGGGCCGCATCTGATTGAGCTTGCTGAACGCGAGCTTTTGACACCGCTTGATCGTGAAGCACGCGCGCTGATCCTCAATTCGTCCAAGCGTGTTTCGGTCGTCACCGCAGTCAGCCCCCGGGCGGTTGTTGATCTCGCCTATGTCCTGTTTGAAGTGACCCGGCTCGTTCGAACGATGGCCGAGCTCTATGGCGGTCGTCCGGGAACGCTTGGCATGTTGCGGCTGCTGCGCGACGTGATCGCGCATCTGGCGGTAACCGGATCGATCGCCGTCGGCGATGGTCTTGCGCAGCAGGTGCTGGGTCATGGGCTTGCATCGAGGCTTTCGGCGCGGTTGGGTGAAGGTGTCATAAACGGACTGATGACCGCACGAATCGGAATCGCAGCCATGGATCTCTGTAGACCCCTGCCATTCAAAGCGCTGCGTCGGCCCGGCATAGGCGATTTTGTGTCCGATCTGACACCGGATCTGATGTCAGGCAAAAATAGCCCGAAGCCCTGACTTGAAAGGGTTACACCGCCCGAAAGGTTACGGCGGGACATGTCTTCATCGAGCAAATAAACCAAGCATTAACCATTCCCGGCATAAATTGACCCAACACAAAACGGCCAATTCGCCAGGGAAAGTATCATGTATTCGCGCTTCTTTTCGCTACTTGGCGGACTTGCCGCCGCCATGTCCTTTAGCAGTGGACTGGCAGTTTCCGATGTTCAGGCTGCTTCGCGCGATGACCAGTTCTTTGGTTCTGTTGCGGGCGTATGGTCCGGCCCCGGCGAGATTGTTGCTGGCAAATACAAAGGCACGAAGTTCACCTGCGACCTGACGGGCGAGCCGCTGTCCGACAAAGACACCGGCATCAAGCTCGGTGGCACGTGCCGCGTGGGCGTCTTCAAGCAGCCGATGTCTGCTGTCATCTCCAAGAATGGCAACAGCTATGAAGGCAAGTTTCTTGATGGCGCGGAAGGCAAGGGTCTGGACATCGTTTCCGGACAGGTCAGCGGCGACAAGGTCGTTGTCGGCATCAACCGGGCAAAGCTGAACGGCGCCATGGTTGCGCGCGTGACCAATAACACATCCATGAATATTACGATCTCCGTCAAAGTGGCAGATCAGATGGTGCCGGTTATCGGTCTCACGCTCGCGCGCAACGTCGATCAGATCGCCGTCGGGTCTATCAAGGAATAGATTGAAAACCGCTAATCAAACCTCTGGAAACGGGAGTGTCCACCACTCCCGTTTTTCGTTTGCACGTTTGATACCGGTCGTGTCTGCATCACTGAGCCAGGACGCTATATCCCTGCCCTTCACCCTGATGTCGGGCGCGATATCTGCCAGCGGCAAAAGCACGAAACCACGCTCTGTCATTCTTGGATGCGGGATCTCGACACGTTTCGTGACAATCGACTCATCGCCAAAGGTCAATACATCGATATCGATTGTCCGCGGTCCCCAGCGCTCAAGACGCACACGCTTCATGTCACGTTCGATATCGAGGCAGAGATCGAGCAGGGCTTCGGCGGCCAGCGTCGTCTCGATCATGACGCAGCAATTGAAGAAATCCGCCTGATCTGTCTTTCCCCAGGGTGGCGTGCTGTAGAGATGCGAGACGGCCAAGAGGTTGCAATCTTCGTGCATGGCCAATGTTGAAAGAGCCTGCGCCATTGCAGCAGGTGGATTGCCAATATTTCCGCCGAGACCAAGCGTCGCGATCGTCATGCTCTCAGCCACGCTGCTCGACGCTGACCTGGGCATAGTCGAGAATTCCGGGAACCGGTGCCGATGGCTTTCGAACGGTGATCTTGACGCGGACGATCTGCGGGTAGCGATGCCGCAATGCGGTAGCGATATCATTTGCCAATGCTTCGATCAGATACCGGCGCTGACCGGCCACGATTTTCTCGATGACATCGAAGGCAACGCCGTAGTCCACCGTGTTGGAAATATCGTCCGTCTCCAACGCGTTTCCGGCCTCAACCTCCATCTCCGCATCCACGAAGAAACGCTGACCCAGCGTCTCCTCCTGCGCGAGAAGTCCGTGGCGGGCGAAAAACGAACAGTTCTTCAGCAGTATCGTGTAAAGGCTCATTGTTGGCCCTCCCCTTTTATGTTTCGTTTCTGCCTGAGAACGGCATCTGCAATTGCCAGAGCATCGCGCGTCATGGCGACATTATGTACTCGAAAAACAACCGCTCCGGCCATCCTGAGAATTGCGGTCGTTGCGGCTGTGCCCACGTCTCGCTCCTCCGCCGTTTCCCTGCGCGTCAGGGCGCCGATAAATCGCTTCCGGGACGTTCCCGCAAGAATAGGAAATCCGAAGCCGGAAAGCTCATCGAACCGCGACATCAGAGCAATATTTTCAGCCTCGTCCTTCGCAAAACCGAAACCAGGGTCCAGGACTATCGCGCCTCTTTCGATACCGGCCTTCTGGGCGATATTGAGGGAAGAATTAAGGAAAGCGTATTGATCTTCGATGACATCGTCGAGCTTCTGCCGCTCGCGGCCCGTATGCATGATGCAGACGCCGGCGCGGGCAGCCGCAACCACGGCGGCCATGTCATCATCCTTCTGGAGACCGAAAACATCGTTGACGATATGAGCCCCGGCCTTGAGCGCGAGCTTCGCAGTTGATGCGCGGTAGGTGTCTACCGAGATCACCACATCGCTCTCTTTCCTCAGTTTTTCAATGACAGGCAGGACGCGGTCCTGCTCCTGCGCGTCACTCACGGCCTGCGCGCCAGGCCTCGTCGATTCGCCGCCTATATCGATGATGTGGGCACCTTCCTGGACGCAGGAAAGCGCGTGCGAGACCGCCTCTTCAGCCGCCAGATACAGTCCACCATCCGAAAATGAATCCGGCGTTGCATTGACGATAGCCATAATAAGGCCATCCCCATCAAGTTTCAGGGAGCGCCCATGCGCGACTTGCCACACATTGTCACTGGCTGTTATCACGTAACATCACGCCTTTCCGGAATAACGGAGTCCCCGCCATTCGTAATCTGTTCACTGCGCCTATGCAGCAATTGCAGGGCAAGTTCAACCGGAAGACCCCGCCGATGAAGCATAAGTCGCAAGTGCTTAGCACAGTCATTGCCGGTGCGTTTTTATTCTGTGGTCCACAGGCGGCTATGGCAGAGGCGCTTATCAGCAAATCCTTCTCCTATTTCACCATTGGCGGGAAGACGGCTGAGGATCTGGACCAGGAGCTTTCCCGTCGTGGCCCGATGACCAAATCCACCGGCGCGCGCCATCCGGGCGCCACGGAAATCAAGTTTGGTGGGGAGTTGACCTATATCGAGCAGAATGGCCGATGCGGCGTAGGAAGCGTGCGGGTAAAACTTCACACCAAGATTCTCCTGCCTCGCTGGACAAACCGGAAGCGGACCTCCGCAGAACTTGCGCTGATATGGGACACGCTAGCTGCGGACATCAAGAGGCATGAAGAACGCCACGCCGAAATTGCGCGCAACTACGCGCGCATTCTGGAAAAGCGCCTGTCTTCGCTGCGTCCGCAAAAAAGCTGCGACGAGATACAGTCGCTGGTGGGCAAGACGACGCAAGAGGTCATGAATGCCCATGACAAGGATCAGCTTCGCTTCGATGTTGTGGAGTCGAAGAATTTCGACGCGCGCATGACGCGCCTGCTCAAAAACCGGCTGATGCAACAACGATAGACTTTGCTTGGATGAGAGAATTCGATTGCAGAACAGTCAGCTGTTCGCTTTTTCTCACATGCAGCATGAACGGCTAATACGGATTCAATGTCGATATTGATCAATGAATTCTTGCCGTGGCGGTGAAACGCCGACTCGCTTATCGATTGACCTGAGGGTTTTTATTCAATTGCGTTGTTTCCACCATCATCGTTGTCTCCCGGCACGTATGACACCTCGGGTGTCTCCTCCTTCGCCCGAAGGTGATGTGCCCACCTCGCCTCGCTTGTCCCGCGAAACGGAAAGCGAGGCTTTTTGTGTGTGGAAGCTGGAGTGAAATGGCTGGAGGCCGTATCAACCCTGCCGTTCGGGCACGTGCACGACCAGACCATCCAGAGCGTCGGTCATTTTGATCTGACAGGAAAGCCGTGAGGTAGGCCGGACGTCGAAGGCAAAGTCCAGCATATCCTCTTCCATCGGCTCGGGCGGGCCAACCCGCTCACTCCATGCCTGATCGACATAGACGTGACAGGTCGCGCAGGCGCAGGCGCCCCCACATTCAGCATCAATGCCGGGAACGGAATTGCGCATGGCATTTTCCATGACGGTGGAGCCGTTGCTCACGTCCAGTTCATGCGGCGTACCGTCGAAGGCGACGATGGTCAGTTTGGTCATGTCGGGATTCCAGAGAAGTGTTTGAGAATGTTTCTAAACAAATAGAAAGGCCGGGTCCGCTTGGCAACCCGTCAATGCGGATGCCAGGCGAAACCGGCCTTAAAAAATTTGGTCGGCCCTGTTAGCGGCAGAGCTTCAAGATGAAGTTTTCGGCCTCAATGACGGTGGTTGCTACCTTGGCCAGAGCGGCGCTGTCGCGACTGCCGTTCTCCACCGCTTCGGCGGCCGCAGAGACATTGAACGCTCCAACTGCATCCGCAGAACCCTTCAGACGATGCGCGATGCCCTTCATTCCGGCGTCATCTGCCGCAGCGAGGTCATGGAGCAAAGTGCGGGCATTACGGGTAAAGAGCTTGAGTATTTCGATCTCCAGCTCCTTGTCACCCATTGTCTGACGGGCCAGGTGCGTGAAGTCGATTGGCTTGCTGCTGGCGGGTGCCGCGCTGCCATAATTGTCCGGAGCTTCGAATGCGATACTCAACGCTGCCATTTTGCATATTCCTCGTTTGGGCCAGTTTCTTGTTTTGAGGCACATCTGTCCTGCTATTACGCAGACTAGGATTTCGATGAGCTTAAATTGGGGCACCAGACGCCGGCAAATCTTTCGCTATGGTTAATTTATGCTAAACTTAGGAGAAACAAGGCTTTCCGCGCGCGACCTCGGTTTAAAAACTGTTAACAAGCCATTCGTGATCCATCGCAGTCTCGCGGCATTAATTGTTTCAAAGGCGCAAATGTGTCACTACGATACTTCCGTATTGCACGACCTCGACACCGGTTGTGCAAATTCGGCGAGCAGATGAATATCGCCTGAAAGCCCGACAACGAGCTCTCAGGAAATGGTAAGACAAGACACTATATACCGGCTGGTACCGTGTCTTGAGGCAATATGGCGTCCATCCGCGCACAAGCGGCGAATGGATGGATGGCATGAGGCCGGGCGTAGAGTAACGAGGCGTAAGCGTATGGCGAATAACAAGATAAGCGACTCGATTGATGAGACTGCGTTTCAGGCATTGGAAGATGCCCTGCAGCTCGGCGCATACGAAACCAAGCCTGAGCCTCAGAAGAAATCGTCTCCAAAGCCTGCGGAGGCCCGCGTGCCAGAACAGCCAAGAGTGCAGGAACAGAGAAAATCCCGCCCAGCCGAACCGGCAACGCCGCCACGCGCTGCACCAGAACCCGCGCCCAGATCGCCATCTCTGGAAGCCGCGAATGATGGGACGAAGCGCAGCCCCGCCATGATTTTGAAATCCCTTGACGCCGGCTCGATGGCCGGCGCGCTGCGTAATGCAGGGATTTTTTCCGTTCTATGGGCCATTGCCGGCGTTGGCCTTGCCAATGTCATCTATGGCGACCTCATCTGGAACGTCAGTTCCCTCGCGGCGCTCTTCGCCATCCCCGGCGTCATGGCCATCATCGTCGGCGTCATCGTGCCGATCATGCTGTTCTTTGCCTTTGCGATCATGATGGCGCGCGCCCGCGATCTGCGCAACGCCGCCCGCTCAATGGCGGAAGTCGCGCTTCGCCTTGCTGAACCAGAAACCATCGCATCCGAACGGATCATGTCTGTGGGTCAGGCCGTTCGCCGCGAAGTTTCGGCGATGAACGATGGCATCGAACGGACGATTGCGCGCGCAACGGAACTCGAAACGCTCGTTCATTCCGAAGTCAATGCGCTGGAGCGTAGCTACGCCGATAACGAACTTCGCGTTCGCAGCCTCGTACAGGAACTGAGCGCAGAACGCGACGCAATCATCAATCACGCCGAGCGTATTCGCTCGTCCATCGTCGGCGCACAGGATCAGATCAAGGAAGAGCTCTCCATCGTCGGTGAAGAGCTTTCCATGCGTCTTGCCACGAGTGGTGAGGCATTTGCGACGATGATCGACACCCGCTCTGCGGCGCTGCTTGAGAAGTCGCGTATTTCCACCGAAGCGATGGGCACCCTGATTTCGGCGAAAACCGACAATCTTCTCAAGGCCATCAATACGTCCGGCGCGACTCTATCGAACGAATTCGACCTGCGTCTGCATGATCTCAGCACCACGCTCGATGAACGCGGTAAACTGCTTCTGGAGCAGTTTGCGACGCAGGCATCGAACCTCAGCACCGGCACGGACAACCTTAACCGGTCTCTCGAAGAGCGGACCCGGCTTCTCAACGACATACTTTCGAAGCGTACGCTGGAAATCGGCCAGAATATCGAACGTGGGCAGCAGGTCATCGGCGGCTCTCTTGACAATGTTCTCGATAAGCTGACGACAACGCTTGAAGAAAAAGGCCTGTCTTTCCGCCAGAGCCTGCAGAATTCTGCAGACGATGCGATCATGGATATGGATCTGCGCTCGGGTCTCTTCGAGGAAAAACTGCAGACAACGGTCGGCCTTGTCAATTCGGCCTTCGATGAGCGTGTCGCAGAGTTCGCGACCGCCTTCGACCAGCGCGCTGGCACTCTCGACAGCAAATTGATGGAAAGCCTCGCGCGGATCAATGAGACGGTTGCCGGCGGTACCGATTCCATCGATGGCATGCTCAATTCTGGCATCGAACGCCTCAGCACCACCCTCACAGACCAGTCCTTTGCGCTTGCAACGGCCCTGGGGACGGGTCAGGAAATGCTGGAAAGCACGCTGGAAAGCCACAGCCTTGAACTCAGCAAGGCCATCGGCGCTCGTACGGCGGAAATTACAGGCGCCTTTAGCGATACACATCAAAAAATTGACGCGGTTCTGGCGGAGCGCAGCACGGCCCTGTTTGGCGCTCTCGCCGCTACGCAGGATCGTTTCGATCTAGCCCTGGCCGACCGAGCCGAAGCCATTACCGGCTCCGTGTCTGGCACCGCCCAACACCTTGCAGCACTTCTCGAAGAGCGCGCTGCTGCCATCAACAATATTGTGGCAGATGTCGAACGGCGACTGGCAGAGACACTGGACAGCCGCGCTGCTGCCATCACTGGTGCGGTATCCGGCGTCGAGGAGCGCCTTGCAGACACTCTCGACGTTCGCACGGCAGCAATCCACCACGCCGTTGCCGGCGTTGAAGACCGTATCGCCGATACGCTGGAAAGCAGAACCGCCGCGCTGGCCAATGTCGTCTCGGGTGCGGAAAGCCGGATTGCGGAAACGCTCGACAGCAGAACTGCGGCCCTTAGTGGCGTCGTATCTGGCGTGGAAGAACGCATCGCGGACACGCTCGATAGCCGCACGATGGCCATCGACATGGCGTTTTCGACTGCTGAAGAACGTCTTTCCGAAACGTTGGACAACCGCACATCGGCTCTGAACACGGTCGTTTCGGGTGTCGAAGAGCGCATAGCAGACACGCTTGACAGCCGTACCATGGCACTCGACATGGCCTTCTCGGGCGCGGAAGAGCGCATCGCGGAAACTCTCGATTCTCGGACAGCCGCTCTCAACACTATCGTATCCGGTGTGGAAAGCCGCATTTCCGATACGATCGAGAATGGCACGAACTCACTCACGAATGTCGTAAGTGGCGTTGAAGACCGGATTGCTGAGACACTGGATAGCCGGACGGCCGCTCTCAATAGCGTGGTCTCAGGTGTAGAAGAGCGCATCGCTGATACACTCGACAGCCGCACCATGGCTATCGACATGGCGTTCTCCGGTGCGGAAGAGCGTATTGCGGAAACTCTCGACTCCCGGACAGCCGCTCTCAGCAGCGTCGTATCAGGCGTCGAGGAGCGTATCGCCGATACACTCGACAGCCGCACCATGGCCATCGACATGGCATTCTCCGGTGCGGAAGAACGGATTGCGGGAACGCTCGATACACGGACGGCTGCCTTGAGCAACGTTGTTTCAGGCGTCGAAGACCGCATTGCCAAAACCCTGGACAGCAGAACCGCAGCGCTCAACTCCGTTGTTTCGGGTGTTGAGGAACGCCTCGCAGATACACTCGACAGCCGTACCATGGCCATCGACATGGCGTTCTCCGGTGCGGAAGAACGCATCGCAGAAACACTGGATAGCCGCACAGCGGCCCTGAGAAACACCGTTTCTGGCGTTGAAGAACGTATCGCCGACACGCTTGATAGCCGCACACTTGCCATTGACATGGCATTCGCCGGTGCCGAGGAACGCCTTTCCGAAACTCTGGAAAATCGTGCGCAGGCGCTGACCAACACCGTAAACAGTGTAGAAGGTCGCCTCGCCGAGACCCTGGAAAGCCGTACATCTGCCCTGCAGAACGCTGTATCCGGTGTTGAAGACCGCATCGCCGATGTCATGGACAGCCGCGCGCTGGCAATCGACATGGCAATTTCGGGCGCTGAAGAGCGGATTACCGAGACGCTGGACAACCGCGCCCATGCACTGACCCAGTCTGTAACCGATGCAGAGCAGCGTCTTGCCTCCACCGCTTCAACTCTTGAAGAAGCGTTGTCCGTTGGCCATCTTCGCCTCGATACGATGCTTGGCGTTCAGGCAGATGCGATAACGAGAACGGTTGAGCGCAACAGCGGGCTTATCGAACAAACGGTCGGCACTGCTGCGACACGCATTGAAACCGCCATCGAAGGCGGCGCAGGCCGCTTCTCCGAGACCATGGAAAATGGCGTTTCACGCCTGGAGAACAATCTGGTCTCCTCGCATGAGCAGCTTCGCGCCACGCTCGATCAGCACCACGGAGCCTTCGCGGAAACCTTGGGTTCCGCTCAGGAACGCATCAACGATCTGCTCTCCGAACAGGCCATGTCGATCGGCACGACGATTGCATCGAGCGCAAGTATGCTGGAAATGTCTCTGGAGACACAGCAAGAAGCCATTCAGCGCACGATCGACACCAGCGGAGCGACACTTGAGGAGCGCCTGCGCAACAGCGCAAGTGCCGTTTCCGCCCGCATGGATGACGCCGCACAGCAAATCGGCGGCGCGGCTGAGGCACTCTCGCAGCGTGTCGAGCAGTCTGTCACCGCTGTTTCCACCCGCCTTGATGAAACGGGCGCACGTCTTGAAACCAACATCGACGGTCTGCAGACGCGCCTTCAGGCCGATCTGAGCACGGTCAATTCTTCCATCGAAGATGCCAGCCGCAAGATTTCCGAAACACTCGATGGCAAGACCGCCGATTTTGTACGTACCAGCGACGATGCCACGCAGCGTATCGCAGGTGTTCTCGACAGCGGCACGGCCCGCATCGACGAGCGTCTCGGCACCATGGATCGCGCGCTCAATATCGGCCTTGAGAACGTCAACCGTACCATCGAAGGCAAGGCAACCAATCTCGCTGTCACCCTGCGGGATGCGGTGGTCAACGCCACTCAGACCATGGATGGTGAAGCCCTGCGGTCGACGGAAATCCTCGCCAAGACGGGTTCCGATTTCGCCGAGCAGATGAAGACCCGCAACGACGAGTTTGCCCGCGCCATCGAGCAGCGCTCTGAAGATATCGTGGGTCGTATATCCGAAGCTCAGGGTCGCCTCTCGGGCCAGGCCGCAGCGGTCGCCCAGACATTCTCGGAAGCTGGCAATGCCATCGTCAACAAGGTGGCGGAGGCCGAGGCTGTCGTCCGTTCACAGGTTGGCGCAATTTCCGAAACGCTTTCTGGCGTAGAGAGCTCGCTGGACGCCCGTGGTGAATCGATTCGCTCGACACTGGACAGCCGCACCCGCGAACTCAACTCCATGCTGGCAAGCCGGTCTGCCGAGTTGTCCCGCCTCATCGAAGAAAAAGCGAAGCCTATCGTCAATGAATATGCGACGATTGGCCAGAATGCTGCCGAAAAGATTGTGACGGCAGCACAGCAGAGCGCAAGCCTGCTGGCGGAAAGCAACAGCGGCATGGCGCAACTGGTCGAGCAGGCTATCGGCGATTACGCCAAGGCTGGCGCAGACGCCGCAGACAAGCTGGTATCGGCTACCCGCCAGAGCACGACGATGCTGTCCGAAACGCATTCCGGCATGGCGAATGTCGTCACGGATGCAGTAGACAGCCTCAATGTGGCGGTCGCGCGTGCCTCGCAGGAGTTCAAGGCAGCCGATCACTCGCTCAATACTGCTGCGACGAGCTTCTCGGACTCCGCATCTCGCGCCGCTGACATGGTTTCTAGCTCGAGCCGCCTGCTGGAAGGCAAAATCGATCGCCTGTCCAATATCTCCGGCCAGACATTGTCGCAGGTTGCAGGGATCGTTGGCCGCTTCGAGGAACATTCCTCCGTGCTTTCGCAGGCTTCCGAGCTGCTGAGTGCAGCCCAGACAAGCCTTGTCGGAACACTGGAAGAACGCCAGGAGGCACTTCGCACGCTTTCCGTTGGCCTGCTGACCCGTTCCGAAGAAATCGAGAACTCCATGAAGGGCGTCATGGGCGTTGTTGAACAGACCCTTGCACAGGCCGAACAGCGTGCGGCCAATGTTGCAGGTAATCTGCGCGATAACCTGAGTTCTTCCTTTGACCACATCGGTCGCTCGCTGGACGAGACAGAAAATCGCGCGCAGCTCGCGGCACAGAATATGCGCGGTGCGCTGCTCTCTGCCGGTGAAGATGCAAGCCGTTCTATCGAAGGCACGATGGCGGACGCACAGAAATACTCCGACGAACTGGTCAACCGCCTGCGCGGCGGTGTCGCCTCCTCGCTCTCGGATGTGGACAAGCTGCTTGGCAACGCCACCGACAAGTCTGCCGCCGCAGCCGCCGTTCTTCGCGATACACTGCGTGAAGCCGTGGAAGAAGCGGTCGCGCGGTTTGCGGGTGCAACGGATGAAATCCGTCGCTCCAGCGTTGATATCCGCAAGGAGCTCGACCAGACGCGTGCTGAACTGAAACGCGGTGCCTTCGATCTGCCGGAAGAGGCCAAGGAGAGTGCTGCGGCCATGCGTCGTGCGGTTTCCGAACAGATCAAGGCGCTTCAGGATATTTCTCAGCTCGTCGGACGCTCGACACAGCAGCTGGAAATCTCCGAACCTGCTGCACGTGCGATCGCTGCAACCAGACAGGCTCCAGCACCGCAGATCCAGCCGCAGCCGCAGCCACGCGCAGAACAGCCGCGTCCTCAGCCAGCGGCCTCCACCGTGGTTCCGCCTTCGCCTGCTCTCGCCCGCCCTGCACAGCAACCCGTTGCGCAGCCACAGCCATCAGCACCGCAGTTCCGCACCACGCAGCCAGCTGAAGCCCGTGCTGTGCCGCCGCAGGCAGGCTTGGCAGCCCCGGCACAGCGTCGTGAAGATGGCGGTGGCTGGATCAGCGATCTCTTGCGCGGAGCATCGCGTGATGCTCAGGAGGCAAGCGCTGCTGCTCCGAGACAATCCGCCGAGCCTCAGACCCGTGCAGCGGATCCGCGCAATCCACGCCACGTGGTGGAATCGCTTAACTCCCTTTCGGTCGATATCGCACGCGCGATTGACCATGATGCGTCGGTAGAGCTTTGGGGTCGCTACCAGAGAGGCGAACGCGACGTCTTCACCCGCCGCCTCTACACGCTGAAGGGTCAACAGACCTTCGACGAGATCAAGCGGAAGTATGAGCGCGAAGCGGAATTCCGCACTGCGGTCGATCGCTACATCTCTGATTTCGAAAAGCTGCTTGCAGATGTTGCAAGGACCGATCGCGATCGGACGGTCACTCAGTCTTACCTGACATCCGATACGGGCAAGGTCTATACGATGCTTGCCCACGCCGCCGGCCGCTTCAACTAAGTCGCCATCGGGAACAGTCACAGCCCTTCCGGTTCTGCCGGGAGGGCTTTTTTTTGCTGTTCGACCATGCCTTGAAGAAAAACCTCACAGGATTTATATGGAGGTTGCGAGGACGACCTCGGCCATTTTGGTGACAGCATACGGGACGGCCCGGAACTTTCGGGAGTATCCCATGCGAACCATCGCAGATCGTATCCGCCACGCACTCAGCTTCGAAATCATTGGCCTTATCCTTGTCATACCTTTGGGCGCCTGGGTTTTTGGAGTGCCCGCTGAGGATATTGGCGTCGTTGGCGTTGTAAGCGCCACGATCGCAACGGCCTGGAACTACCTCTATAATCTGGCTTTCGACCACGCCATGAAGCGGTTCAGGGGTACGACGCAGAAGACGACAGTCATACGCGTTGCCCATGCAGTCTTGTTCGAACTCGGCCTGCTGGTCGTGCTGATGCCGTTCATAGCTTGGTACCTGAACATCACCCTCATGCATGCACTTGTCATGGACGTGTCATTCGCCCTTTTCTACGTCGTCTACGCTTTCGTCTTCAACTGGTGCTACGATCGGCTGTTTCCGCTACCCGAATGGAAAACAGAAATGCAGACGAAGTAACGAAAACAAAAACGCCGCGCATCTTTCGATACGCGGCGTTTAAATCTGGAAATTCAAAGCCTTAAAGCGAGCGGAGCGTCCAATTGACGATCTCTCGCGACGATGACGCAAATGCGTTGTCCAACGCCTTTACGAGGTTTGCATTGCCGGAGCCGCTAACCCTCGCGCTCGAGCGGAAAACTTCCTGCGCCCTGACCGTGCCGTTCTTGTCGTTGAGCAGTTTCACCGAAATCTCGATATACGCAATGTTCTTCGTCGTATCGACTTCGAAGGCGCGGATGTCGGTCACGACCTGATAGTCGATTGCGAGGCCCTGCCCCGGACGTCCGACGCCGCCGAGCTTTCCTGTATCTTCAAAAGCTTCCACAAGCTTCGACTGCACCATACGCGGCAGCTTGTCGCTCCACTGTGAACTGGCGAGGTATTGCACCTCGGAGCCCGACAGGCGTACGACGATATTCTCGCTGTCCAGCGCTTTCAACGCGGTTGGATCCGCAATCAGCAACTGGCGCGACTTCAGCGATGGTGCCTGCGAGACCTGCGGCGATGACACGGAAAGATCGAACGTATCATTCTTGGCACTCCCACCGCAGCCGGTGAGCAAGCCAGCCATGACCGGCAGCACGACAAGAAGACCGGTTTTGGCCGCGCGAACACCCGGCCTGCGCATCAACAAAACTCTCAAATTCCTAACCCCCGTCAACGCCTTGTCCGGCCATCATACTGTTTCACGTTCTCGCCGCCGAAGATCAGGCGTTGCGGATCGCGATCGAAATTCGTGATCGTATTGTTGAGATTGTCCACTGTCTGACGGGTGCTGCCGATCAGCGCCTGGAAATCCTTCAGGCCTGAGCTGGAGAACCGCGCCAGATTGTCGGCAATCGGACCGATACGTGTGTTGAGATTATCCGCGACGGCCTTGAAGGACGCCAGCGTTTCCCGCGCCTTTGCAAAGAGCGAATTGGCATCATCGGTTCCAAGCAGACCGTCAACTTTCGCAAGAATTCCATCGACACGGCTCGACGCGGAATTCAGCTTGCGTGACATATCGGTGAAATCGGCAATTGCCTGATCGATATTCGGGCGACGCGTACCGACATCGTCAGCAATTTGACGGAAAGTCGAGATGGCCTGTCTCGCATCGGCGGTAGCAGCAGACACATCCTCCACCGCATTGCTGACCTTGGCTGCATCTACAGACGCCAGCAGCTCATCCGCACGTTTGACGACAACCTGAACCTCGGCACTTGCCTGTTCGAAATTGCGTGACGTCCGCTGCACCGTTTCCATGACATCCTGAATTCCGCCGGAAGACGCGGCAACATCGGCAGTCACCTTGTCAACATTGGTCAGAATGGAGTCGATCTTCTGGGAGTCGACGGCTTTGACGAGATCCTCAACCGCCGTCAGCGTGCTATCCAGGCGGACAGAGACGGATTGAACGGTGGTGGAAAGCGAGCTCAGGCTTTCAAGAAAGTTCTCGATACCATCGGAGTTGGAAGCCAGCGCATTGGAAAATTTCTCTGCGTTGCGAACCGTCTGTGTGAGCGGACCGCGCGCGTCCTGTACGAAGCCCTGCAACTCGCCGATGGCGCCATCTGCCCGCCGAAGGATCTTGTCGGCCGTGGCCAGAAGATTCGTTACGCTGGAAAGGTCGGCTGTCAGCTCTGCGGGAACGCCCGTATCGAAGGACTTCTGGAGGATACGCTCTTCATTGTTTCGTCCACCGGAAAGCTCGATATAGGCAGCGCCTGTCAGGCCCTGAATTTCAAGCACGGCACGGGTGGAAGGAAAAACCGGTGCGTCCGCCTGCACCTCTGTGAAGGCAATCGAATAGGCGGGGTCATCGCGGTCGATGGAAAGGCCGCGCACCGTACCAACGGGAATGCCGTTGAACCGCACGGGTGAGCCAACCGACAGGCCGTTGGCTGAGCCTGGGATGCGGATGGTCAGCTGTGCGGTTGGGCCGCCTCGTCCAAATTCCGCCATCCAGTAAACGAAGCCAAAGGCGGCTGCGATCACGATCAGCGTGAAAATCCCGACGATGGTGTAATTTGCCTTGGTTTCCATGGCTATCCGTTACTCCCCGGAATTTGTTGCGTGCCATCCGGCAGGACGACGGCGCGAGCCCGCTTTCCGCGGAAATATGATTGAACCCAAGGATCGTCGCTATCGAACATTTCCTCGAGCGTGCCTTCAACGGCAACTTTCTTGTTGCCCAGTACGGCTATCCGGTCGCAAACCGAGAACAGGCTGTCCAGGTCATGCGTCACCATATAGACGGTCAGTCCAAGCTGGTCACGCAAGCGCGCGATCAACATATCGAATTCTGCAGCGCCGATAGGGTCCAGACCAGAGGTGGGCTCGTCCAGAAAGACGAGGTCCGGATCGAGCGCCAGCGCGCGCGCCAGTGCGGCACGCTTGATCATGCCGCCCGACAGTTCCGATGGATATTTATCCGCCGCATCGGCTGCCAGACCGACCATCTCGATTTTCAGAGCTGCTAGCTCATCCATCAACTGCTGCGGCAGATCTAGGTACTCCCGCATCGGAAGCTGGATGTTTTCCTTCACCGTCAAGCCGGAAAACAGAGCGCCCTGCTGGAACAACACGCCGAGGCGGGTGTCCAGCGCCATGCGCTCCTCTTCCGTCGCCTTGTCGTAATCGGTACCCAGAATCTTGATCGTGCCATCCTGACGCGGCAACAGCCGCAGCACGGCGCGCATCAACACGGACTTGCCGGCGCCGGAAGGCCCGATAAAACCAAGAATTTCGCCGCGGTAGACATTCAGATCAAGGTTGTCGAGCACAACCTTGTCGCCGAAGGCGACGGTCACGCCTTCGACCGAAAGGATCACTTCCCGATCTTCCTGATTGCTGTCTTTCTTTACTTCCGAATCCTGCACAGCCTCTCCTTAAAAATCGATGGCTGCATAGAAGATGGCAAAGACGCCATCGACCAGAATGACAACAAAGATGGATTTAACCACTGACGACGTGACGTGCTGCCCCAGGGACTCTGCACTTCCGCCAACCTTCATGCCCTCGACAGCCGCGACGATGCCGATGATCAGCGCCATGAACGGCGCCTTGATCATGCCCGAAGCGATGGTCGAAGCCTCGACTGCGGAGTGAAGGCGGGACACGAAGACTTCGAAAGTGATCCCTGAATAAAGAAGCGAAACAACAGCCGCGCCGAACAGGGCCGCGAAGTTTGCGATGATGGTCAGCAGCGGCAGCGCGATGGTCAGCGCCACCAGCCGTGGGAAGACGAGCACACCGACCGGGTTCAACCCGATGACCTTCAATGCGTCGATTTCCTCACGCATTTTCATGGAGCCGATTTCAGCGGTGATCGCGCTGCCGGACCGGCCAGCAATCATGATCGCCGTCAGGAGAACACCAATTTCACGCAGCTGAAGAATGCCCACGAGGTCCACGACGAAGACTTCCGCGCCGAAATAGCGGAGCTGGAACGCGCCCTGCTGGGCAATGATCGCGCCAATCAGGAAGGACATGAGCAGGATGATGGGCACCGCACGCACGCCCATATGATCGATCTGGTTGACGATGGCCGCTGGCGAAACGCCTCGGCCACGGCCAAGCTTCATCTGCGCGCCACGCACGGCAGAGCCGAGAATGTACATGCCAGCCAGAAAATCCGCGCCAGCCTGAATGACATTCTTGCCAATCGGATCGAATATCCGCTCAACCAAGCCCTTTTTATTTGATTCCTTTGGTGCAAGCGGCGCCTCGTCAGGCAAGGCACTGATAATGCCCTCTACTCGCTCGTTGCCCTCAAAAGAGACCTGCGTGCCGGCCTGCTCCATTCTGTGGCGCATACGGCGCAAGATCCAGGCGCCCGTCGTATCGATGTTATCGACATCGGATAGATCAACGGTGATGGAGCCAGAGGGGCTGGATTTTTCGATCTTTTCGATGTCGGAAAGAACCGAGGCTATATTGGCGTTGCGCCATGAACCGCTCAGGGCATAGCGCACAGCCCCGCCGCTTGCGTCCTCATCGGATGAGATCGCCGCCGGTTGCGCCTGTTGCCGTGTTTCGAGTTCTTGCATCTTGCTCCGAGCGCATGCAGCCTATTAAAGATTCTTAACGATTCATATCGAGTGACGGATCACCAAGCCACAGCACTGGAGGCGAAATCCGGAGTTTTTTCGCTCGTTTACCAGTTTATGCACAGACCCGAGGCTAATTTTGATGCGTCGTTACATTCAAGCAACAGCTGAAACATTTCCGGTTGCAGGCAGCTTCACCATTTCACGCGGAAGCCGAACGGAGGTTCATGTCGTGCGCTGCACAATCGAACAGGATGGTGTTCGAGGAACCGGCGAGTGCGTGCCCTATCAACGCTATGGCGAAACGATAGAGGCGGTCCTTGCGGATATTATGAGCGTGGAACAGGCGATCGCGGCAGGGCTGACGCGGCAGGACCTGCAACAGGCAATCAAGCCCGGCGCCGCGCGCAATGCGGTGGATTGTGCGCTGTGGGACCTCGAAGCCAAACTTACGGGCAAGAGCGTGTCTTCGACCTTGATGTCGACGAAGCCGGTGCCAATCGTGACGGCGTTCACGATTTCTCTTGGCGATGCGCAGACCATGGCCACCCAGGCGGCGGACAATGCACAACGGCCCCTGTTGAAGATAAAGACCGGGACACCGGATGACGAGGCACGCCTGCGCGCCGTTCGCGCGGCAGCTCCGAAGGCGCGCATCATCATCGACGCGAATGAAGGCTGGACGGACGACAATATCGAGCATCACTTGAAAATTGCCAGAGAACTGGACATCGCGCTGATCGAGCAACCACTGCCAGCCGGAAGAGATGATATTCTCTCGCGCATCGAGCGGACTGTTCCAATCTGCGCCGACGAAAGCGTTCACCTGACAAAAGATCTGGCTTCGCTGCGTGATCGCTATGACGCCATCAACATCAAGCTCGACAAGACAGGCGGCCTGACCGAGGCGCTGATCATGAAAAAGGAGGCGCAGCGCCTGGGCTACACCATCATGGTTGGCTGTATGCTCGGCACATCCTTAGGCATGGCCCCTGCCCTTATGCTGGCGCAAGACACCGAGTTTGCCGATCTGGACGGCCCACTCCTGCTCGCTAGGGACAGGGAACCGGGTCTTCTCTACGAAGGATCGGTGGTTCACCCGCCGGAGCCGGAGCTGTGGGGATGAACTGACGCTACCGCTCAAGCCGCATAGGTATCGATGAGCTTGGGGAAGACCACAGGCTCAAGTGTGCCGACAGTGTTATCCTCGGTCTTGTCATCGGACTTCATCCAGGTGATCAGTTCGAAGGAGCCGTCGGTATTCTCTGCAATGGCCGTGCAGCTTTCCACCCAATCGCCGGTGTTGATGTAGCGGATACCATCGATATCCTCCATGACGGCGTGATGGATGTGACCACAGATAACGCCATCGACCTTGTTGCGGCGGGCTTCGTCGGCGACCACCCGCTGAAATTCTCCGATGAAGTTGACAGCGTGCTTGACCTGCAGCTTTGCCCAGGCGGAGAAGGACCAGTAAGGAAGGCCGATGCGGCGGCGTACAGCGGCAATTGCCACGTTCAGCGCAATGGCTGCATCATAGGCCCAATCGCCGAGATAGGCCAGAAGCCTTGCGTTGCGCACCACGACATCGAATTCGTCGCCGTGGATGACAAGATACTTCTTGCCGTCGGCGGCTTCATGGATCATCCGCTCTGCCACTTCGATCCCACCGAAATGGGTACCGGGAAACTCGCGAAGAAATTCGTCGTGATTTCCGGGAATATAGACGATGCGCGTTCCCTTGCGGGCCTTGCGAAGAAGTTTCTGCACCACATCATTGCAGCCTTGTGGCCAGTACCAGCTGCGGCGCAGACGCCAGCCATCGATGATATCGCCAACGAGGATGATGGTATCGGCCTCATGATGGCGCAGGAAATCCAGAAGGAAATCCGTTTTGGCCGCTTTAGAGCCAAGATGCACATCGGAAATGAAAAGCGTTCTGAACTGTCTGGCTTCGGTTTGCGCGGCCATGGAATTCTTCCCCCGTCTCGGCAACTTTCCTCTCTGCAAAACCAGACTCGTGTTTCAGCAAGATGACAGACCGAGATTTACAACCACCACGCGGCATTTTTCCGAGATACCTAAACTACCGTTTTTGCGCCTCTCGAATGAAATAAACGGCTGTACGGCTGGGCCGATTGTTGTATGCAAAGGCCTCCAAGAAACTTGAAATAAGCGGTGGATAGAATGAGTTCTCAGGATACGGGCAAGACGCAAAACACAAACGCCAATGCGGATCTGGAAGAACAGGCGCTTTTCTATCATCGTTACCCGCGCCCGGGAAAACTTGAAATTCAGGCGTCCAAGCCCCTTGGAAACCAGCGCGATCTGGCGCTTGCCTATTCACCCGGTGTTGCAGCACCCTGCCTTGCCATTCACGAAAATCCTGAAACGGCGGCTCAATACACGGCGCGAGCCAATCTTGTTGCGGTGATTTCGAACGGCACGGCGGTCCTCGGCCTCGGCAACATCGGGCCTTTGGCTTCCAAGCCCGTCATGGAAGGCAAGGCGGTCCTGTTTAAGAAATTCGCCGGCATCGATGTGTTCGACATCGAAATCGATGCGCCCGGCATCAACGATATGGTCTCGACCATTTCAGCACTGGAGCCGACCTTCGGCGGCATCAATCTGGAAGACATCAAGGCGCCCGAGTGCTTCGAAGTGGAACGTCAGCTTCGCGAGAAGATGAACATTCCGGTGTTCCACGATGACCAGCACGGCACGGCCATCATTGTGGCTGCAGCGGTTACGAACGCGCTCGAACTGGCCGGAAAATCGATCGGCGACGTCAAGATCGTGGCATCCGGTGCGGGCGCTGCCGCGCTCGCCTGCCTCAATCTTCTGGTCGTTTTGGGCGCCAAGCGCGAGAACATCTGGGTTCACGATATTGAGGGTCTCGTCTATGATGGCCGTAACACGCTCATGGACGAGTGGAAGGAAGTCTACGCCCAGAAGACCGACAAGCGCGCGCTCAACGAGACCATCGATGGCGCTGACGTCTTCCTCGGCCTTTCCGCTGCTGGCGTGCTGAAACCGGAACTTCTGGCGCGAATGGCTGAAAAGCCGCTTATTCTGGCGCTCGCCAATCCCACACCCGAAATCATGCCGGAACTTGCCCGCCAGGCCCGCCCGGATGCCATGATTTGCACTGGTCGTTCGGACTTCCCCAATCAGGTCAACAACGTGCTCTGCTTCCCCTATATTTTCAGGGGCGCGCTGGATTGTGGTGCGACAAGCATCAACGAAGAAATGAAAATGGCTGCCGTTCACGCAATCGCTGAACTGGCGCGTGAGGAAGTTTCTGAAGTTGCGGCGAAAGCTTACAGCGATGAGACACCAATCTTTGGTCCGAACTACCTCATCCCCTCGCCGTTCGATCCGCGGCTCATCCTGCGTATTGCTCCGGCTGTCGCACGGGCAGCGGCTGCGAGCGGTGTTGCCTCCCGTCCGATTACCGATTTTGACGCCTATCTCGATCAGCTGAACCGCTTTGTCTGGCGCTCCGGCTTTATCATGAAGCCGATCTTCAACCTGGCGAAGACCGCCGAGAAAAAGCGGATCATCTTTGCGGAAGGCGAAGACGAACGCGTGCTGCGTGCTGCCCAGGTGTTGCTCGAAGAAGGTACTGGAATACCGATCCTCATCGGTCGTCCGCAGATCATCGAAACCCGTCTGAAGCGGTTCGGTCTTCGCATTCGGCCAAATACCGACTTTGCCGTCGTGAACCCGGAAGACGATCCGCGTTACCGCGACTATGTCGATGACTATTTTGCGCTTGTCGGCCGCGCCGGTATCAACCCGGAAGCTGCCCGCACAATCGTTCGTACCAACAGCACGGTCATCGGCGCTCTCTCCGTCAAGCGCGGTGAGGCAGACGCATTGATCTGCGGCCTCGAAGGCCGTTTCGACAGACATCTGCGCGACGTCAACCAGATCATCGGCAAACAGGAAGGCGCACATACGTTTGGCGGCCTCAGCCTGCTGATCACACAACAAGGTGCGCTGTTCCTGACGGATACCTTCGTCAATTACGAGCCGACGTCGGAAGACATCGCTGAACTGGCGATCCTGTCGTCCAAGGAAATCAAGCGCTTCGGCATCACGCCGAAGATTGCACTGGCAAGCCATTCGAACTTCGGTTCGCGTGATTCCGAAAGTGCCCGCAAGATGCGCCGCGCCCTTCAGCTGGTACGTCAGGCTGCGCCGGAACTGGAAATCGATGGTGAAATGCAGGGTGGCTCTGCCCTGTCGGAGACCCTTCGCAAGCGCGCCATGCCAAACAGCTCCCTGTCAGGCGAGGCCAATCTGCTGGTGTTCCCAAATCTCGACTCGGCAAACATCACGCTTGGCGTTGTGCGCACCATGACGGAAGGCCTGCATGTCGGCCCGATTCTTCTTGGTTCCGCCCTGCCCGTCCACATCCTGTCACCAACGGTGACATCGCGCGGCGTGGTCAACATGGCTGCCCTTGCGGTGGTGCAAGCCTCCAATCCGTCGGAGTAAGCCAGAGTTAACATAATTTTGAGGTGCGGCTTGCCGCACTGCGATGCAGCATTATGTTACCATCAGCTAAACAGCGTCGCCCGTATTCCGCGGGCGACCCACGACAGAAGATGGCTCGCATAAAGGCGGGCCAGGAAGACGGACGTATCATTGACCCCGCGCCGCCGCCGAGCGATTGGTACCTTGCTTACGCTGATGTTCGCCGTGCCGTTTTCGGCTCAGGCAGATCCAGTCTGCGATTCCCTGCGTGCGCAGTTGGAGCAGCCAAGGCAGGTCATCGGCAACACTGCTGAGGTGCGCAGATATGCGAACGCGCTGGCGCAACAAAATATCCTCATTCGCCGGATCAGGAATGATATGCGCGGCTACGGCTGCTCGTCAGGCAGTGTCATTGTCTACGGAAATCCCAATGCCGAACTCTGCGCAGAGATCGGCGATGCGCTCGTTCAGGCGCAGGAAGACCGGGAAATGATTACGCAAGAGCGTGACAGAATGCTTGCCGAACGGCGGCAGAGCAGCGGCAGCAACAACCGGCAGCAAATTATGGCGGCTCTGGATGCGCAAGGCTGTCTTGACGAGCAGGCACCATCGATCACCACCATCGACCCGTCACAGGACCCTGACATGCGCAGCCCGGGTGATCCGTTTGAGCAGCCCGGCTATTCCGACTATGCGCCGAACCCGGATATGCCTGTGCAAGGTGGGCTTAGAACTTTATGCGTGAGAACCTGCGACGGCGCATTTTTCCCCATTGCGTCCAACGCAACGCCGCTGGATTTCCGCGCACAGGCAGCGCAATGCGAGCGCATGTGTCCAGGCACCCAGACGGAACTCTTTTATCACGCGCTAGAGGGCCAGGAAAGTTCCGACATGGTCTCGGCCAAGACTGGCCAACCCTACTCTTCGATGCCGACAGCCTTCGCCTATCGAGACAAGCCCAGTTCCGAAAGGTCACCGTCTTGCAGCTGCAACATGGCTACCTATCAGAATGAAGTGAAGAAGCAGGATCAGGCGCCCCAGTCCACAGCGCTGCAAAATCAGTCCAGCATCACAACGATCAAGCCAAAGGGCAACGAAGAGTCGGCAAAACCTGCGCAAGAGCCGCAAAAACAGACGGCTTCGCCCATTCCCGAGCGAGATTATGATCCGGCGAAGAACAAGGTCCGCATGGTTGGACCACAGTTTCTGCCGGAGGAGCAAAGCCGAATCGATCTGAAAAATCCAGCTTTGAAGGGTGCGCAGCCACAACAGCAGTGATGGCCAGCTAAGACCTTCCCCACCTGTCGCGGAACACCAGCTCTTCAATAGGCAGCCGCTGACGCCAGCCTTTGACCGCAAGTTCCGGCTCCTGATAGAGCATGTCGACCCGGCCCAGACAGAGCCACGCGACGATTTCAATATGGTCGGGAATGCCGAGGATGTCCCGGATGTCCGCATCGTGGAAGATGCTGACCCAGCCAACCCCGATACCTTCCGCCCTTGCTGCCAGCCACAGGTTTTGTACGGCACAGACTGTGGAATAGACATCCATGCGGGGATTGTGTGTGCGCCCAAGAACGACGTCGCCGCCCCGTGTCGGATCACAGGTCACGCAGATCGAGAGCGGTGCCTTGCGAATGCCTTCGAGCTTCAGACTTCGGTAAAGCGCCTGCTTCTCACCCTCGAACATATCGGCCGCTTCTGCATTGGCGCGAGAAAACGCCTCCCAGGCACGCTCTTTCGTCGCCGCGTCGGTTACCAGTGTGAAGTTCCACGGCTGCATGAACCCGACCGAGGGGGCAGCGTGCGCAGCGCCAAGCAGTCTCTCAATAAGATCGGCCGGCAATGGGTCGGGCAGGAACTGATCGCGGACGTCCCGGCGCTCATGTATGGCGCGATAGACGGCGTCGACCTCGTCCTGCGAAAATTTACAAACAGGCCTGAGTGCCTGCTTCTGTTCGTCCGTCGGCATCGTCATTCCCCAACAATGCATGGCAAAGCGCTTAACGCCTGCCAATTAACAACGTGGCGCCGTCCTTGCGCTTCGGTCCATGGTATCAGGCCGGTCTTCTGACTCGGCTTCTTCAACACATTTCCGCCTTCCCGAAACTTCAGTGGCATTTGGAAATATGCCTCGGCCTTACAGCGTTGGGCACGTCACGGATTTTCACCGTGTTCCCGATTCTCCCGCCTCGCGCGGGCACCTGATGCGAGCGCTTATGCAAGCCATGAGATCGAGATGCAAGACGCTGGTGGCCGATTTCGCAGGTGGCGGAACCGTGCTGCCCACCTGTGCATTCTATAGGCAAATGGAGTAAGACGATGGACGATTACAACGAACTTAGGCAGCAGATTGGTTCGGACCTCGATACGTTGAGCCGCATGGAACGTCCAAAATCGATCTTCGAGCTTGCAGACGACTATTTGCTGGGCGACCCTTCGCTGAAACGCCAGCTGGTTGAAGACATCATCAAGCAGGAAGCTGACAAGCGGAACATTGAGATCCACTAAGACCTTCAAGTCTTTACGATAGGGCGGATAAAACGATCGCTGTGAGTGCCGTAACATTGTTTGCAGTGTTGATCGTCCTGGCAATTTTCGCTGGCCTTGCGCTGGCATCCCGCCATCGTGACAAGATCATTACGAAGATTGCTTCGACGGCCCTGCCTAAATCAGACGATGCCACACCGCTCGACCGTCACTGGATCAACCTCAGTTCGGTCCATTCCGAACCTAGCGCCATCTCCCTGATACAATCCAATCTAGGCGCCTTTGCTGTACGCGTTGGCAGCGCGCGCGCCGCAGGGCGCAGCCTTGATCTCATGTACTATATGTGGAACGCCGACCTCACCGGACAGCTGGTGATGCGTGAGGTGATCGCTGCAGCGGACCGCGGTGTGCGTGTTCGCCTGCTCCTCGATGATTTGGGCGTCTCCATATCCGACAGGGCCTTCCATGCCATAGACAGCCATCCCAACATTGAACTGCGCCTCTTCAACCCGACAAAGGCACGGGAGAACGTCATTCGTCGAGGGCTGGAGCTACTCATGCGCTTCCGCTCGGTCAACCGACGTATGCACAACAAGGCCTGGATCGCAGATGGTCGGGTTTTGATCGTTGGAGGGCGTAACATTGGAGATGCCTATTTCGACGCCGCCGAGAGCGCGAATTTCCGCGACTTCGATGTTATCGCGCATGGAGAGTGCGTTGCGCAGGCAGAGGAAATCTTCGACGACTACTGGAACAGTGCCGTTGCCGTGCCTGTTCGGTCCCTTCTTGCAAGGAGGCCAAACAAACTTGCAAAACTTCGGCGCCGCATGGATGTACTCGCCTCAGGCGACGCCGCTTCGCCCTATCTTGCACAGGTTGAAAGCCAGCACCATTCCGGCAACTTCCTGAGGGCCGATAATCTTCATTGGGTGGACAAAGCGCAAGTGGTTGCCGACCCGCCTGAGAAAGCAGCCGGAAAGCGACGCACCGGTCGCAACTTTCTCATGGAAACGCTTCTGCCTCTGATGGAAGAGACAAAGCATAAGCTTAAGATAACATCCCCCTATTTCATACCGGGGCAGAAGGGCGTGGAAACGCTTTCGCGCCTGTCTGCAAGCGGGGTTTCTGTCAGCGTTCTCACCAACTCGCTTGCTGCAACCGATGTCGCGGCAGTACATGCAGGCTATTCACGGTACAGGCGTCCGCTCTTGGTCAATGGCATCAAGCTGCATGAGCTTCGCTTGCTCGCAGATGACCATAAATCCTTTTCTTTGCGAGGCTCGGGTCAGGCAAGCCTTCATACGAAAGCCTTTACCCGTGATGGCGAAACCGGGTTTATCGGGTCTCTCAATTTCGATCCCCGGTCGATGTCTCTCAACACCGAAATGGGTGTTCTCTTCTCTTCTGAAGAACTGGTTCGGGAAATGGACGAAATCTTCAAGGAGGAAACAAGCCGGGAAATGAGTTTCGAGCTTGCTCTGGACGAACGCAAGAACCTCAGATGGACCGGCCTTGTTCGAGGCAAGCCGCAACATTACCGATACGAGCCATATGCCAGCGTCAGCCGTCGTGTACTTGCTGGAATCATGGGCTTTCTTCCACTTGAATCACAGCTTTGAAAAAAGCTTGCGAACAACTGATCGAATTTCGTCCTCACGCATTTTAGAAATATTGAAATGCAGGAGAGTCACATGTTCATCACGCCGCCAGAGCCGAAAACCAGCCGCAAAACGGCTGAAATGTACAGGAACGCGGAGGAAACCTACGGCTACTTGCCCAATATGTACCGTGCTTTCGGCCATCGACCGGAGGTGATGGAAAGCTGGAGTGCGCTTCTTGTCAGCCTTCGAGGCAATATCGAGCCGCGCCGCTATGAGCTGATCACGCTGGCAGCAGCGCGGGAGCTGCGGTCCTCTTATTGCATGTTGGCACACGCCTCTGTTCTGGCTCGGGAAGGCGCTACAGATGACGAACTGGTTGGCATCATTTCCAATGCAGAAAACGCGCCACTGGATGAACAGGAGCGCGCAATCATGATATTTGCGTCGAAGGTCGTCCATGATGCAACATCGATCACCCAGGCGGATATCGATGCGCTCAAGACGCACGCGCTGACAGACGCCGAAATTTTTGACATTGTCGCAGCAGCGGCAGCACGTTGTTTCTTTTCAAAAACACTGGATGCGCTGGGCACCCAACCGGACCCGGCCTACTTCGAAAAGCTTGGACCCCAACTTGCCCAGAAGCTGGCACTAGGTCGTCCGGTAGAGCAGCCCACAGAAGCTGCCCTACCCTGATGGCGATCAGGCAGCTTTTTTGCCGAGCAACTTCGCAGCCTGGATTTGTACCAGCGTGTCCAGGTTCTGGTTGACGCGGCAATAGAACTCTTCTTCTATGAAGGGCCGCAGCATAAAGTCGTTACCGCCAGCTTTCAGGAAGCGCGCGGACAACAGGCGGTTCGTAGACGAAGAAACGCCGATAATGCGCAGCTCATGAGACCCGCGCATGGTGCGAATACGGCGTGTGAGCTCAAATCCGTCGATATCGGGCATGTTATAGTCGGTAACGACCAGACCGATATCCTTATTGTTCTTGAGAATGTCCAGAGCCTTGGCACCGCTCTCAGCAAGGCTGACGCGGAAGTTATACCGCTTCAGGCGGCTCGAAAGAAGCGCGCGTGCGGTCGGGCTATCATCGACGATAAGAACGTGGTGGCGGTGGTTTGTCAGGAAGCGGCAAACCGATTCTGTCAGCATGTCGACGGCAAAGACGTTGTCTTTCAGGATGTAGTCGACGACTTCCTTGGTGATCAGCTTTTCGCGCGTATCCTCATGGAAGGTACTTGTGAAGACGATTGTCGGGATCGAGAGATCAATGAGATATTCGAGCGCTTCTCCGTTTTCTGCACCAGGCAGATTAATATTAGATATAGCGAGAGTAACAGGTTCGGTGGAATGTTCGTAACATTCCTGCAGCTCTTCAAAGTTCCTGCAGATTTCGACTGAGAGTCCAAGCAACTCTTTCAGGCGGGCACCAATCATCTGGGTAAAGACATTCGAGTCTTCAGCCAGCAGTATTCTCGTTTCGTCAAACGGTACGCCTGAATACTGCATACCTGTGATACCCAAAAAATTCATAGTGCCCCCAAAACACCTCAATTGTTTGGACACACTATATGGGACAGTATTTTCGGAATAATTAATTGCGACACCTGTGTCGCAACTATGGTTACTGATTTTCAAAGCTCTTTTTAGCTTAAGTGCACATTAGACCGTCATGCGCTTTAGCGTATCTACCACCTTCTGAAAATCATAAGGCTTCGAAAAAAAGACGCTCCGCGGCGGAAGCGCGTCGTCGTCTGGACGATGGTGGCCGGAGGTGAGGACTATGCCAAGTGGCATGTCTGTCGCCCTTGCCCAGTTGGCAAGCGCTACGCCGTTCATGCTACCGGGCATATCCACATCGGTAAACAGGACGTCGACATCCGAGCGATGCTCCAAAATCTCGACAGCCTCGTCTGCACCGCAGGCTTCGATGGCGTTGAAACCGGCATCCTCGACCATGTCGACGGCCATCATCCGTAAGAGCGGGTCGTCTTCAACGACCAGCACCACCTGTTTGGCGAATGGATTACTCTGTCCCATATCAAGTCACCTGCTTCCACATCCAAGCGTCGAGTTCTTCGAACCCTTAACCCTTGGATTGAACAACGTGCCGATGGGGTGCTTGTTCCTTCAATAGCTGTGGAAACAGGCTTCCCGGCCCATCAAAAGCCAGCCGAGATGGACGTAAAAATTTCAACATTTACGGGAATTTCATTTAGACAGAACGGGTTAGCCCGCCATCAACACGCAGGTTCTGGCCAGTAATATAACCCGCGCCGTCAGAGGCGAGGAATGCGACCGTTGCCGCTATCTCCTCACTTCTGCCATAACGCTGCATGGGCACCATCTCGCGTCGCTGCTCGGTCGCGGGCAAACTGTCGATCCAACCGGGCAGCACGTTGTTCATCCGCACATTGTCAGGCGCATATTTGTCGGAGAAGATTTTCGTGTAGGCCGCAAGGCCGGCGCGAAAAACGGCGGACGTGGGAAACATTTCGCTTGGCTCAAATGCCCAAGCCGTAGAAATGTTGATGATGGTGCCAGATTTCTGCTCGACCATCACAGGTGTGACGATGCGCGTCGGGCGGATGACGTTCATCAGATAAACGTCCAAGCCGGTATGCCACTGCTCGTCGCTAATTTCGAGAATGGGCGCGCGCGGACCATGACCCGCGCTGTTTACGAGTACATCGATGCGACCGAAGGTTTGCAGCGTCATATCCACCAGCTTCTGCAGGTCGTCGGTGGACTGGTTGGAGCCGGTCACGCCAATGCCGCCAAGCTCCTTTGCCAGCGCCTCGCCCTTGCCGGATGATGAGAGAATGGCGACCTTATAACCATCTGCGGCCATGCGTTTCGCCACCGCAGCACCCATGCCGCTTCCGCCTGCCGTAATGACTGCAACTTTTTCCGTCGACATGGTGCTTCCTCCAAGCTTCCTTAGTTTTCTGCTGATCTATTTGAGCCAGCCCGCAATCCGGCCGATCGCTTCGGCAATATCTGACACCGAACCCGCATAGGAGAACCGCAGAGCGCGGTGACCTTCCAGCGGATCGAAATCAAGACCGGGCGTTGCCGCGACATCGATCTCCGCCAACATGCGTTTGGCAAAATCCATGCTGTCGTTGGAATAGCGACTGGTATCAACATAGGCGTAGAATGCACCATCCATGGGCGAAGCCAACGGCAAACCCAGCTCCGGCAGGCGGCTGGTCAGAAAATCGCGATTGGTGCGATAGCTTTCCTTGTAGACGTCAAGTTCTTCCTCTGCGGAAAAAGCAGCCGCTGCTGCAAGCTGCGACAGTTCGGGCGCTGAAATATACATGCTCTGCGCAAGGCACTCTATCGGCCTTATCAGCTTTTCCGGCAGGACCATCCAGCCAATGCGCCAGCCAGTCATGCAGTAATATTTGGAGAAAGAGTTGATGACGATGGCGTTGTCGCAGAGTTCAACGGCACTCGTCTCGTCACCAACAAATGTCAGCCCGTGGTAAATCTCGTCGGAAATGAAGGCGATGTCCCGGCTGTCGCAGTAGCCTATCAGACGTTTGAGCGCCTCACGACCCGTGACTGTGCCCGTAGGATTGGCTGGGCTGGCGAGCAGCACGCCCTTCAGCTTGCAACCGGCTTTGGTTTCCGCCCGCTCCAGGCTGGCCGGAGTCAATGTGTAACCGGTCTCTGCCGTTACGGGAACTTCGACAACGTTCAGCCCAAGCGCCTTCAGGATATTACGATATGCGGGATAGCCCGGTCGAGCGATCGCAACCGCATCGCCGACATCAAACAGCGCCAGAAACGCAAGATTGAATGCCGCGGATGAACCAGTTGTCACAGCAACACGCGCCGGGTCCACAATCGCGCCGTGGCGCAGGCGATAACTGGAGGCAATCGCCTCGCGCAATTCCCGAAGCCCCAGTGCATCCGTATAGCCAATGCGGCCATGTTTCAGCGCAGCTTCTGCCGCCTTGAGCGCAACCTTTGGAGCGGAGTGAGAGGGTTGACCTACCGCCATGGAAATAACGGGTCGACCCGCCTGTCTGCGGCGGTTGGCTTCTGCCAGGATATCCATGGCATGAAATGGCTCAACTGCGCTTCGCTTGGACAAGGTTATCAAAGGCATGTTCTTTCTTGGAAAACTGTCGGAGATTTGCCGTATTATTGCTGTCATCACAATGGCGACATCGCAACGGACAGATTACTTTGCGATATGGCAATTAAATTAAATTACGGTAATTGCGTGGGATAACGGAATCATCACGCAAACCGCATCTATGAGGACAGACATGGCGCTTTCGATCAAATCCACGGCTCTGGCCTGCATGACGGCTCTTTCCACGCTATTCGTCTCGCTACCGGCACATGCGCTGGATGATCAGCAGAAGAAGGAATTCGGTGCGTTCATCAAGGAATACCTGATCGAAAACCCGGAAATCATGCTGGAGGTTCAAGAGGCGCTTGAGCGCAAGCAGTATGAAAGCCGCAATGCCAAGGCTGCGGAAGCTGTCGCCGACAACCAGAAAACCATTTTCCAGTCGAAGTATGACCTTTCGCTCGGCAATCCCAATGGCGATGTCACGCTTGTCGAATTTTTCGATTACAATTGCGGCTATTGCAAACGGGCCATGGCGGATGTCGACACGATCCTGAAGACCGACAAGAATGTGCGCTTCGTCCTCAAGGAATTCCCCATCCTTGGGCCGGAATCACTGGAGGCCCACAAGGTTTCCAATGCCGTGAAGCTGATCGCACCTGAGAAGTATCCACAATTCCAGAGAACGCTTCTTGGCAGCTCCGGCCGCGCCAATGAAGAAAGCGCGATGGAAGTCGCTCAGTCGCTTGGCATCAAGGAAGCGGATATCCGCAAATCCATGGCTGCAAATCCCAATGATGAGCAGGTCAAGGAAGCCTATCAGCTGGCCACAAATCTCGGCATCACCGGCACGCCCTCCTACATCATCGGCAACGAGGCTGTCTTCGGTGCGGTCGGTGCGGTGCCGCTGAAGGAAAAGATTGCCAACATGCGCAGCTGTGGAAAGGCGACCTGCTCTTAAAAAAGCAGGCCAGAAACACCGCCAAAGCCCAGAAGATTAAGGACAACCCGTGCTTTACGTGCTTCGGGGCTTTTCCTTCGCGGTCGCGCGGTCTATAGGTGGCGCTGATTTTTTGACGGAACGGCAAATGAGCAACACGATCTTCGTCCTCAACGGACCCAATCTCAACATGTTGGGAAAACGGGAACCGGGCATTTACGGTGGCAAGACGCTGAAAGATATCGAGAACGAATGTGAAGAGGCTGGCAAGGCCCTTGGCTTCGTCGTTGAGTGTCACCAGTCCAATCACGAGGGCGTGCTGGTAGACCTCATGCACCAGGCCGGTGAGCGCGCCGCGGGCGTCATCATCAATCCGGGCGCATATGGACACACCTCCATTGCACTGCATGACGCAATTCGCGCCATCTCCGTTCCCGTGCTGGAAGTTCACATCTCCAACATCCATGCGCGCGAGGAATTCCGCCATAAATCGATGATAGCGCCTGCCGCAAAGGGAATGATTTGCGGCTTTGGACCTTACGGCTACATCATGGCGCTCAACGCTTTGAAAAACATCACGGCATAAAAAGAAACAATCAGAATAGGGTTTGTCATGTCTGAAAAGAAAAACGGTATCGATAAGGAACTGATCCGCGACCTCGCGAACATTCTCAACGACACCGACCTTTCCGAGATCGAAGTCGAGCAGGACGATCTGCGTATTCGCGTTTCGCGCTCCACCCCTCCTGCCACGGTCTATGCTGCTGCACCGCCGCAGTACCAGCAGGCCCCTGCCGCCCCGCAGCCTGCACCAATGGCCGCACCGGCTGCCGCCGCGGCACCCGCAGCACCTGCGCGCAACCCGGCCAACACCGTTTCATCTCCAATGGTTGGTACGGCCTATCTTTCCCCGGCACCAGGTGCACGGCCATTCATCGAGGTTGGCGCCTCGGTCAAGGAAGGCCAGACCCTGCTGATCGTCGAAGCCATGAAGACCATGAACCAGATCCCTGCACCGAAGTCCGGCAAGGTAACGGAAATCATTGTCAACGACTCCCAGCCTGTAGAGTATGGTGAAGCCCTCGTGGTCATCGAATAAGGGCGCACAGTCATGGTATCCAAGATCCTCATTGCCAATCGCGGCGAAATTGCCCTCCGTGTGCTGCGCGCTGCAAAGGAGCTCGGCATCCCCACTGTTGCTGTCCATTCCACGGCAGACGCAGACGCAATGCATGTGCGCCTTGCAGATGAAAGCGTCTGCATCGGTCCTCCGCCATCGCGCGACAGCTATCTGAACATTCATCAGATTGTTGCTGCCTGCGAAATTACCGGCGCGGATGCTGTTCACCCGGGCTACGGCTTCCTGTCTGAGAATGCAAAGTTTGCCGATATTCTCGACGCCCACGGCATCACCTTCATCGGACCGACCGCCGACCACATCCGCATCATGGGCGACAAGATCACTGCCAAGCAGACCGCAGCCGATCTCGGAATTCCCGTGGTTCCCGGTTCGGACGGCGAAGTGAAGCCAGAAAACGCGTTGGAAATCGCCCGCAAGATCGGCTTCCCTGTGCTTATCAAGGCAACCGCTGGCGGTGGTGGCCGCGGCATGAAGGTTGCCAAGGACGAGACAGAAGTCGAAGAAGCCGTGTCCACGGCCCGCTCCGAAGCCCTGGCGGCATTCGGCAACGACGCCGTCTACATGGAAAAATACCTCGGCAAGCCTCGCCACATCGAAGTGCAGGTTTTTGGCGATGGTGCAGGCAATGCAATCCATCTGGGTGAACGCGATTGCTCCTTGCAGCGTCGTCACCAGAAGGTACTGGAAGAAGCCAATTCGCCCGCGTTGACCGTCGAGCAGCGCATGAAGATCGGTGAAATCTGCGCCGATGCCATGCGCAAGCTGAAGTATCGTGGCGCCGGCACCATCGAGTTCCTCTATGAAAACGGCGAGTTCTATTTCATCGAAATGAACACCCGCCTTCAGGTGGAGCACCCGGTAACCGAAGCCATCACCGGCATGGACCTTGTGCAGGAGCAAATTCGCGTTGCATCCGGCCAGGGACTTTCGGTGACGCAGGATGAGGTTAAGTTCAATGGCCACGCCATCGAATGCCGAATCAATGCTGAAGATCCGCGCACCTTCGTTCCCTCTCCGGGAACGCTGACCTATTTCCACACGCCCGGCGGTCTTGGCGTTCGCGTGGATTCAGGCGCTTATCAGGGCTACAAGATCCCGCCTTACTACGACAGCATGATCGGCAAGCTCATCGTGCACGGCCGCAATCGCGACGAATGCATCCGTCGTCTGATCCGCGCGCTGGACGAGTTTGTGGTTGACGGTATCAAGACGACCCTGCCCCTGTTTCAGGATCTTCTTCAGAACGAAGACATCCTGAAAGGCGATTACGACATTCACTGGCTGGAGAAATATCTGGCCGGCGACAAAAGCTGATTGATGGCGAGGCGCAGCAGAAATAACGACATTACCGTCGATATTCTGCTGCGCGCCTATTCCATCGGCCTCTTTCCCATGGCCGATGCAGCCGACGACCCAGAGCTGTTCTGGGTTGAGCCGGAGGTGCGCGGCATCATCCCGCTCGACAATTTCCACGTTTCCAAAAGCCTGGCCAAAGTCATCAGAAAAAAGCCGTTCGACATCCGCTTCAACACGGACTTCGAAGGGGTGATGGCGGGTTGTGCAGCCGAAGTCGATAACCGGCCCAGCACCTGGATCAACGAAACCATTCGTCGCCTTTACACCGAACTTCATGAAATCGGTCACGCCCACAGCGTCGAAGCCTGGCAGGGCGAGGAACTGGTCGGCGGGCTCTATGGTGTCTCACTAGGCTCGGCATTTTTTGGAGAAAGCATGTTCTCCAGACGCACCAACGCATCGAAGATCTGCCTCGTCTATCTTGTCGAGCGATTGAGGGAAAAGGGCTTTACCCTTCTCGACACGCAGTTCACGACCGAGCACCTGAAAACGTTTGGCGCAATCGACGTGCCGAAGGCGGATTACGCGAAGCTGCTGGAGCCCGCTGTCAACTCGGCAGACATATTGTTCTGAGTTTGAGTTGGCGCGAATTATCGCCCGAAAACAAGCAGGCTCAACCTGAGGCTTGGAGAATCAATTCGTCTTTGAGGCCGCGGTTGGCGCAGGAACATCCGATTCCTGTTTGCAGCCGGTTAGCCAGACGTCATAAATCGGGTGTTCGACAGCATTCAAGCCGGGGCTATCGGCAAACATCCAGCCCGTGAAGATGCGCTTGATCTTGCGATCAAGCGTGATTTCATCGACCTCGATGAAAGCATCGATCTTCTGCGCTTCGGTGTCGTCTCGTGAATAGCAAACCTTCGGCGTCACCTGAAGGGCACCAAATTGCACTGTCTCGTTCAGATAGACGTCAAATGAAGTGATACGACCGGTAATCTTGTCGATGCCGGAAAAGACGGCGACGCGATTTTCAATACGGGCGGCGGATGCGGGAGCGACAGCACCGGCAAGTGGCAGGACCGCCAGCAGCGAAACAGCCATAACACGCAAAAAACGATCTCGCGTGATTTTTCCCATATCGAAGCGTCTCCAGAAAGATTTCCCGCACCATCAAGTGCGGGCTCAACGCCTACAGGCGGATTGTGGCGAAAACGGGTGGCAGGGGTGCAGATGAGCTGCACAGTACACCGCAATAGAACGCGGCAGCCACCCTCGCAGTTTTACTCAGCTACCGGGCGTCCATGCGTCGTAATCGCCAGTAACGCGGGGGCGCTCACCTGTTGCAGCCAGCGAGCCCTGTGGGCGATAGGCCTGCGATGTGCCGGTAAGATTAGGCTTATGAGCCTTCTGCCATTCACGAGCCGTGTAGCTCTCCTGGCTCGGCGGGATGTCGGTGCGGTAATGCATCCAGCCGTGCCAACCTGGTGGAATCGCCGAGGCTTCGGCATAACCATTATAGATGACCCAACGACGCGGCATTCCCCAGGATGTGGTGCCACCTTCATAATAGGTGTTTCCCAACTCATCCTGCCCAACCTTCTTGCCGAAACGCCATGTATGAAAGCGTGTTCCAATGGTCTGGCCGTTCCACCAGGTGAAGATTTGCGTCAGGAGAGTCTTCATAATCCGTTCCTCGGGCTTGAGTGTGCTGCGATGATATGACGTCCGCAACACAGCAGAAGCTTATGCCGCCCCATGGGCCGATTGTCCAGTATTTCCCGCAATCTCGGCACTATTTCAATTTCATGCTGAAGCCGTAATGCCGCTTTTCAAAACCAAGCCGTTCATAGAAGCGGTGAGCGTCTTGCCGTGCCATGTTGGATCCCAATTCTATCGTTTTGACGCCGCGCTTGCGGGCCTCATCAATGCAGTGCCTGATCATGATGGCGCCAATTCCCCGGCCTCGCATATCAACCCGCGTCTGCACGGCCTGTATTTTAAGAGATGACGCACCCCGACCCACAAGCTTTGTGAGAATCGCCGTCTGGAACGTACCGATGATCTCTCCATTGAGACACGCCACGTAGAGAGCCTCATTGGCGGAAGCGCGGATAGCGCGAAAGGCAGCAAGATAGTCCGGATATGCCGCGTCGTCCGTCGTGTCGCCGTGACCGCCGATTTCATCGGCAGCAAAAATGGCGATGAGCGCCGCTAGATCGCTTTCCTCAGCCAAGCGAATGACGAGGTCGTTGATGCCCCCACTCATCGGGCAAGCGTCTTTTCCATGACGATCCCGGGCAAACCAGCCACCCCCGCCATTTTTTCCACTCGATCAACCTCAACAAAGCCGACACCTTGGTAGAAAGCAATTGCTACCGCATTTTTCGGCTCGACTTCCAGGCGCATGATTTCGGCATCTGGAAAGCAGGTTTCGAGCTCCGCGAATATATCGCGACCGACGCCCTGCCGCTGGAATTGCGGATCGACATAGAGCTGATGCAGCAAGGCGGTCTTTGCCATTTTGCTGGACATGGCGGCAAAGCCCATGCCGCCGATGCGCTTGCCATCGTCCGCGATCAGAAACTCGCCACCCTTTTTTTCAACACGCTCTTTCATTGCCTTGGGAGAATGCCATTCCGCAATCAGTTGAGCGACCCTGTCGGCGCCATAGATGCCGTCATAGGTGGCGTGCCATGTCCGCGCCAAAAGTGCCCTCACCGGCTCGATATCGCGCTCACTGGCCGTGCGAATGAAAAACACCATGTCCACTCCGTCTGAAAATGAAAATGCCGGGAATAATCCCGGCTCGGTTGGCTGCGCTTCTCCTCAACGTCATCCTCGGGCTTGTCCCGAGAATGACGGAAGAGATGTTTTCTGTCTCTGATTGCTCAGCGGAGTAGCCCCGCCGAACAATCCTTACTCTTCGATGCCAAGCTTGGCCTTCACGAGCTCCTGGACGGCCTGCGGATTGGCCTTGCCGCCCGTTGCCTTCATGACCTGACCCACGAACCAGCCGGCCAGTGTCGGCTTTGCCTTGACCTTCTCGACCTGATCCGGATTGGCAGCTATGATTTCGTCTACGGCCTTTTCAATGGCGCCCGTATCCGTCACCTGCTTCATGCCGCGGCTTTCCACGATCTCGGCCGGCACACCGCCCTCGTTCCAGACGATTTCGAAGAGATCCTTGGCAATCTTGCCGGAGATGGTGTTGGCCTTGATGAGATCGATGATACCGCCGAGCTGATCGGCAGATACCGGAGTTTCCTCGATGCCCTTGCTGGACTTGTTGAGCGCGCCAAGCAGATCGTTGATCACCCAGTTCGCGGCAATCTTGCCATCACGACCTGCAGCAACCAGCTCGTAATAATCCGCAATCGGCTTTTCCGAAACAAGGATGGAGGCGTCGTAGACAGACAAGCCAAGCTCGCTCACGAAGCGCGCCTTCTTGTCATCTGGCAACTCCGGCAAATCCTTGCCCAGTGCCGCGACATAGGCATCGTCAAATTCCAGCGGCAACAGATCCGGGTCGGGGAAGTAGCGATAGTCGTGCGCGTCTTCCTTGGAGCGCATGGAGCGCGTTTCGCCCTTGCCCGGATCGAACAGGCGCGTTTCCTGATCGATGGTGCCGCCATCTTCCAGAATCGCAATCTGGCGGCGTGCCTCGTATTCGATCGCCTGACCGATGAAGCGGATGGAGTTCACGTTCTTGATTTCGCAACGCGTGCCAAAGGCTTCTCCGGGCTTGCGCACGGACACGTTGACGTCGGCGCGCATTGAGCCTTCGTCCATGTTGCCATCGCAAGTGCCGAGATAACGAACGATGGACCGCAGCTTCGTCATGTAGGCCTTCGCCTCGTCGGACGAGCGCATGTCAGGCTTGGATACGATTTCCATCAAAGCCACGCCGGAGCGGTTGAGGTCGACATAGGACATCGTCGGGTGCTGGTCATGCATCAGCTTGCCCGCGTCCTGCTCCAGGTGCAGACGCTCGATGCCGATTTCGATATCTTCGAAATTGCCCTGTCGGTCAGGGCCTAGCGAGATGATGATCTTGCCTTCGCCGACGATCGGATCCTTGAACTGCGAAATCTGGTAGCCCTGCGGCAGGTCGGGGTAGAAATAGTTCTTCCGGTCGAAGATGGAGCGATTGTTGATCTTGGCCTTCAGCCCGAGGCCTGTGCGAACGGCCTGCGCCACGCACTCCTCATTGATCACGGGCAGCATGCCAGGCATTGCGGCATCCACGAGCGACACGTTCGAGTTTGGCGCATTGCCAAACGTCGTGGAGGCGCCGGAAAACAGCTTGGAATTGGAGAGAACCTGCGCGTGAACCTCCATGCCGATGACGATTTCCCAATCGCCGGTGGCACCGGGAATGAAGCGTTTCGGGTCTGGTGTGCGCACGTCTACAAGGGTCATATCAAGCTCTTAATATACGGATTTCTGTCCTCTGTGAGGTAGAACAATTGGCCACTTGGCGCAAGGCTTGTCACGCTCTAGGAGATATCGCATCGTTTCTGCCACCGACTGAAAGATCCGATGTTCACATTCCAGAATTCGCTTACCGGGACGATAATGGCATATTTCTCAGCCATCGCATTCTTCCTGGCCTTCAACGTCGTGGTCTTTGCCATCTACTGGCTCGACAAATCTGCGGCAAAAAACGGCGGACGCCGCATAAGAGAGAGCAGGTTATTGTGGCTTGCAGCTATTGGAGGAAGCGCTGGTGCCGTTCTTGCGCAACGTCTTCTGCGGCACAAAACGCAGAAAGAACCTTCCGGACGATTCTCCTAGCCATTGTAATCGTTCAGATGGCGGCCATCTTAAGCTTCGTTCTGGCGCCCGGATGGTGGAAGGACCTGCTGGCCAGTTTCGGGATTGGCCGTTAAAAGTCGAAGCCATAGGATTCGTTTTCGAATTCAACGAGTTGCTTTTCCAGACCGATGGACTGAACTTCTCGGTCCAGCTTCTGCAGATATTTCACCGACAGCCAGCTTACGCGATATCCATGCTTGCAGAAAAATGAAACCGCTGCTTCGTTCTGCGAGTGACTTTCAAGCTTCGCAGAAGCGAATCCCCGCTCAGTGATCTGCCGCTCGACCTCGATCAGGAGCTGGCTACCGATTCCACGGCGCTGAAAAGAGGGGGCAATCCAGAAATCCGTGATCGTGTCATCGAAATTTTCACGGGCAGCCCAACCAGCAATGGCCCCATCACACTCAGCAAGTGTGATCGCACCCCAAGCAGACTGCGTGAAACTCTCAAACGCAACGCGGGCATTGCCTCGCAGTTCTTCCGTCACGCCAATCGCAGCGCTCGCTTCCGCCCAGGCTAGAAGACCTATCGCTGACAGGATGGGGGCGTCTGCCTGCCGAGCGGACCGAATTGTGATCACATTCCTCTCCAACGCGGAGTGTGGCGCCGCATAATGGACCGCCATTACGTGTTAAAGCTGCATCCGCAGCCAAAGGCTCATTTCCCGATTCTCAAGCCAGCCTGTCAAGATTGTTCAGCCGCCAGACAGCGTTCGCTGAACGAAAAAACCACCGGCTTTCGCCGATGGCTTTAATGCTTGCGACGCCTGCCAGAAGTCAGGTGCGTTCGATCCTGATGACCTGCGGCTCACTGACGAGATACTTCTTGTCCTTGATCGCGGCCACAGCCTTGCGAATTGCATCTTCCATCGTCGCATGGGTCACGAGAATGATGGTCTGCGGGGCGCCCTCGACCTGGACACGTTGACGCTGCACAATCGATTCAAGCGAAATATTGTTGTCTGCCATCGCAGTCGCGATGGAAGCAAACACGCCAGCCTTGTCCTTGACCGTGAGGCGAATGAAATAGCCGCCTTCGTGGCTCTTCATCTTGGCGCGGCGATATTCCGTCAGCGACTTCGCTGGGCGACCCAAAACCGGCACCTGCTGGACGCCGGGGCGGCTCTTGGCGATATCAGCGATGTCACCCAGTACCGCGGAAGCTGTGGCATTGCCGCCTGCGCCGGGGCCAACCATCAGCAATTCGCCAAGAATGTCAGATTCGATCGCAACAGCATTGGTGACGCCATCCACCTGCGCGATGACCGAGTCCAGCGGCACCATCGTTGGATGAACGCGTTGCTCGATGCCGGATTCCGTCATCTGCGCAACGCCCAGAAGCTTGATGCGGTATCCAAGGTCTGCAGCGGCCTGGATATCCTCAATCGAAATGTTGGTGATGCCTTCGAGGTAGATATTGTCGGCGGAAATCTTGCTGCCGAATGCGAGCGTGGTCAGAATGGCAAGCTTGTGGGCAGTATCATTGCCCTCGATGTCAAAAGCCGGGTCCGCTTCGGCATAGCCAAGGCGCTGTGCTTCCTTCAGGCAGACCTCGAAGGACAGGCCTTCCTTTTCCATCTTTGTAAGGATGTAATTGCAGGTGCCATTCATGATGCCGTAGATGCGCGACACGTGGTTGCCGGTGAGCGATTCACGCAGGGCCTTGATAACGGGAATGCCCCCTGCAACCGCCGCTTCGAAGTTGAGCAAGGCCCCCTTCTCTTCTGCCAGCACGGCAAGCTCGACGCCGTGTTTCGCCAGCAGTGCCTTGTTGGCTGTCACCACATGGAGACCACGTGATAAAGCAGCGCGGACTGCGTTTTCGGCAGCGCCAGAAGCTCCACCCATCAGTTCTACAAACACATCGATTTCCGCTTTTTCAGCCAGTTCCTCAGGCGTATCGAACCAGGTAATACCTTTGAGATCGATGCCGCGATCGCGCGATCGGTCGCGCGCGCTGACGGCAATAATCTCAATTGCGCGTCCGCAGGTAATCGCAAGTTCGTTGCTTCTCTGCTGGAGGATGCGCACAAGCGAAGAGCCGACAGTGCCGAGTCCCGCTATGCCGATTCTCAATGAATCTGCCATTGGTATATTCCTGATTTGCTGAGTGAAGAGGTGGCCGGAACCGGCCACCTTGGTGGATTGCCCTTATCTATGGGCGTTAAGCGAAACCACATTGTGCAATGTTTCGTCCGCAGTCGATAGGAAGCGCTTGAGATTGCGCGCAGCCTGACGAATTCGATGTTCGTTTTCAACGAGGGCCAGACGCACATAGTCGTCACCCATTTCTCCAAAGCCGATGCCCGGAGCAACCGCGATGTCGGCCTTTTCAACCAGCAGCTTGGAGAATTCAAGCGAGCCGAGATGACGGAATTTTTCCGGAATCTTCGCCCAGGCAAACATCGTGGCCGCTGGCGGCGGCACTTCAAAGCCGGCCTTGCCAAATGTGTCGACCATGACATCGCGGCGGCGGCGGTAGACATTGCGAACCTCTGCAATATCGGTGCCATCGCCGTTAAGCGCGTGGGTGGCGGCAACCTGGATCGGGGTGAAGGCACCGTAATCCAGGTAGGATTTGACGCGCGTCAGGGCGCTGATCAGGCGCTCGTTTCCAACCGCAAAGCCCATGCGCCAGCCCGGCATGGAGAAGGTCTTGGACATGGAGGTGAACTCCACGGCCACGTCCATGGCGCCCGGTACTTCAAGCACCGATGGTGGCGGATTGTTCTCGTCGAAATAGATTTCCGAATAGGCCAGATCAGACAGGACGATGAGATCGTGCTTCTTCGCGAAAGCAATCACGTCCTTGTAGAAATCCAGCGATGCCACATGTGCCGTCGGGTTCGAAGGATAGTTGATGATCAGCGCCAGCGGCTTTGGAATGGAGTGGCGCACGGCACGCTCCAACGGGCCAAAAAACGTCTCATCCGGCTCGACATTCATCGAACGGATGACACCGCCCGCCATCAGGAAGCCGAAGGCGTGAATGGGATAAGTCGGATTCGGACAAAGAATGACATCACCCGGCGCCGTGATGGCCTGTGCCATATTGGCGAAGCCTTCCTTGGAGCCAAGTGTGGCCACGACCTGCGTATCGGGGTTCAGCTTGACGCCAAAACGACGAGCGTAATAGGCCGCCTGCGCGCGGCGCAGACCCGGAATTCCCTTTGATGAGGAATAGCGGTGCGTGCGTGGATCCTGCACGACTTCGCACAGCTTATCGACAATGGCCTTGGGCGTAGGAAGGTCGGGGTTACCCATTCCAAGGTCGATGATATCGGCGCCACCCGCTCGCGCGCTCGCTTTCAAACGGTTGACCTGTTCGAACACGTATTGCGGCAGACGCTTGACCTTGTGAAACTCTTCCATCTCTTTCCTCATGGAAATGAGCCGAACAACCGGCTCACATAGCGTTCGTTTTTGATGTGAAACACAGCCGACACGAACAAATCGGACCTGTATCGTTCATTGTACCGCATGGCCCGCAAAACACGAATTGGTTTTCGGCAGGGGTCAAGTTTACCCAATCCCCCTAAGGAAGCGGGCAGCCGCGAACCAAAAGACTCGCGGCACCTTTCGGTGACAATGGTGTTGCATAACGCGACTTTTTTCAAAAATGCAAGGCGACCGGCAGCGTTTGCCGACGCCTTGGCTCAATCAACCTCGCTCACCGCGTACAATTGCGCTGTTGATGACTGAAAGCACACGTTCGGGCTGGATATCCGTGCACACCAGCTGGCTGGGATGACCATCCCACTTGCCGGGCGGAAATCCAACGCCATCAGGCTTCTGGATGGTCTGCCCATCGGCAAGCCCTCCGCACACGACCCGTATTGCGCCACTGCGGGTTTCGAACAGTTCGGGATTGGTGAGGTAAACGCAGGCGCAGCTGTCATGGACCACCATGCCATCGCCCGTTCTTTGATTGTAGAACTCGATGTAGAACTGCGACAGATCGGACAGGAGTTGGACGTCGGGGCCCCCTTCCCGCGCCATATCCGCCATGAACTTGGATGTCATGACGGTGCGGGTCGTGACATCGAGACCGACCACGACCACCCGCCAGGGCGCGGTGAACACGAGGTCTGCTGCTTCTGGATCGCCGTGAATGTTGGCCTCTGCCGCAGGGCTTACGTTGCCATTGATGTCAAACGCGCCGCCCATGACGATGACCTGCTTCACAAGGGCAGCAATATCGGGATCTTCCCTCAGGGCCAGCGCGAGGTTCGTCATGCGACCCACCGCGATCAGCGTCACCTCTCCGGGGTTCGCCTTGACCGTATCGATGATGAAATGATGCGCGGGCCGCGTATCAAGCGGAAGCGGAATGACATCAGGAACACCAATATTGCCCAGACCGTCTTCACCGTGAATAAACGTCGGCCAATGCCCTTCGGGACGAGACGGATCGAACGTCACGCCAGCGCCCTTGGCAACCGGTGACGACATGTTCCATTGCTGCTTGAGAAACAGCGCATTGCGCGTAGTGATATCCAGCGGCGCATTGCCGAACACCGTCGTTACGCCCACAAGGTCGATATCGGGGTGGCGATGCAGGAAAAGCAGTGCCATGGCGTCATCGATGCCGGGATCCGTGTCAAAAATTACCTTGTGCATTACTGTCCTCAAAATCACATCGCGGCGGAATCGGCCTGTAAGACGCCGCACCTGCTCAGCATAAACGGACAGAGATTGTGCGCAATGCTTTAGAGCACGTCCTTTTGTGTCGGAAAGCATCAGGATAACCCGCCAGAAAAATCATTGCGCAGGCAGCGGATCGGTGACAGAAGCGACCGTCTCTCTCCTTCCCGGAATTCCTGCCTTGCAAGACGTCGCGCTCAATCTGTTTTTCCTGCTGTTTCTTGTCGCCATATTCGCTGGTTTCGTCGATTCGATTGCAGGAGGCGGCGGTCTTATCGTGCTGCCAGCCATGCTGATCCTGGGCATCCCTCCGCTTGAAGCCCTGGGGACAAACAAATTGCAGGCACAGTTCGGTTCCGCGTCGGCCACCATTGCCTATGCCAGGCGCGGCCATGTTGACTTGAAGAAACAGTTTCCAATGGCGCTGATGGCCTTCCTGGGCGGCATTGTTGGCGCGATCATAGCGGCATTCGTGCCACCGGACATCTTGCGTATGATCATGCCGTTTCTTTTGATCGCCATTGCGATCTATTTCGCCTTCAAACCCAACCTCAGCGATCTCGACAGCCATCGCCGCATCACGCCGATTCTGTTCGGGCTGACCATCGTCCCACTTGTCGGTTTCTACGACGGTATATTTGGGCCTGGCGCAGGCTCATTCTACATGCTGGCCTTCGTGGGTCTTGCCGGCTTTGGCATGTTAAAGGCCACAGCCCACACCAAGCTTCTGAACTTCGGCTCCAACTTTGGAAGTTTTCTTGTCTTTACAGTCAGCGGCGCCATCATGTGGAAGCTGGGCCTGATCATGGGTCTAGGCCAATTCGTGGGTGCTCAGATCGGCTCTCGTCTCGCGATGAAGAACGGAGCAAAGATCATCCGTCCACTTCTGGTCATTTCCTGCATCGCCATGGCAACAAAGTTGCTGATCGATTCCGGCACCTTGGCTGAGGTCGCCCGGTACATCTTAGGCGGGTGAACTTACCCGGTCAGGGCGGGCACCGCCGTTGGTTCCTGCAGGACAATTACGGCACCAATGATCTCATTTTTGGTGCCGCGTAGCGGCGTCATACGGCAACGCGTGGTGAAAGTGCTGCAACCACGTCGCCCCTTGTGAATGTAATCCACAACATTGCCTTCAAAGCATCTGTTGAAGGCGGGACGCGCCATTTTCTCGAAACTCTCCTCCCCGATGAATTCGGCGACGTGGCATCCGATCATTGAGAGAGGCGACTTGCCGATAAACTGGGCGTTGGCCTGGTTCGCATACAAATACCGGTGGTCACGCGTGATGACACCGACTCGATCCGGCAAGCAGTCGAGAACAGCCTCATTGAAAAGAGGCTGCTCCACATTATCAAACGGGAGAGAGTTCTGAGGGCCGCCGACTGGCGGCTGTTGAAAACCATCTCTTCCGTTGCTGCTGTTGCGGAAGTACCGATCGATCAACATGGACATGGCTGCGCTGCGGCGCACGACGGTGGACTTGTCATCCGCCTCATCTCGGATCAAGCCGTTGAGGAACTGCAACTGCATGTGAGCCTCCTCTCGCGTTTCTGCCCGGTAGGCCAGAATTTCCGCGATCATTGGCTCCAGTTCCTTGTCCAGCAGGCGAACAAGATCATCATATCCGCAAGCCACGGCCTGTCTCAATTGCGTGCATTTGAGCGAGAAAGCGTCGAACAGTCCTAGCAATGGCACCTCCCTGTCACCACACACACGTTCTTCGTGCCCAAGACGAATTCTTGTCTTCGACACGATCGCAAAATCCTATTTAATTTCGACTCACCAGAGGCTCAGTCATTCTTGCCTGCTGTTGGACCCGTCGAAATTCACCTTCCGCTATGGCGTGAGGTGCGACTTGGAGCAAAGCGCGTGCGCGGCATCGAGTACGCTGGAACGACATTCCTCGCGACTATGAACACGACGATTGGCTGGTCCGTCAATACACTAGTTTTCACCTATAGCGCGCAAAATATCGAATTAATATTTGTTATAACAAGTTTAAACGAAGCGCCGGGATTATTGTGTAACATTGTTACACATCCCGCCAAAACAATACTTAGATTGACCGCCAAATATACTGTTTTCTTGGTCTGAAGCGGCTAAAATTCGCCTATTTGCGACATGGCCACCGACATACCTCTGCACGCACGGCCTCAAATTGACAATCGTAAATTTTCAAACGCACGCGTGCTGAACGTGCGCTGTCGTCAGAATGTCAAATGACATGGTGATCAGGCCACGGCTCTATTGCGCCGGTCAGCCAGTTCCTTGACGATGATGATGGCACCGACAAGCTTGTAGGAGGGAGAATAGCAAGGAGACATCTCGTAGGAACGCACTACGGTGCGTCCATCGATATCTTCGGCATAGGTGTATTTCGCCGCTTCGCCTTTGAAGCACGCATCCAGCTTTTCGCGCAGGGCCTGCTGGAAATGGTGGATGCCGATGAATTCGGCAATGTGACGACCGATAATGTCGTTGGTCTTGGCCTCGTAGCAAAGAGCATTCAAAGCGTTGGTGTAGTTGATGCGGTACCCTGGCGAAACGACGAAGACACGCTCGTCGAGGTCATCGAGCCTGTCTTCGTCAAGAATGACGTATGGGCTCCAGGATGCGGGTTCACCGTCTGGTGTTGCTCCATCGTAGGGAAGTCCGGCGCCGATGTAACGATCAACAAGCTTGCGCAGCAATTCCGAATTCCGCTGGACGCAGCCTGTGTCCTCCGCCTCTTCGTTCAGAAGATCGATTGCAAAGCGGAACTGCTCAAGCACCTCAGACGAGCTTTTGGTCTTAAAGCTTGTGATACTCTCCAGCAAAGGATCGAGCTCGCGATCCAGTATAGTAATCTTCTGGGCGTCGTTGCGATCAACGGCTCCCTTCAGCTCCGAATATCTTTGCCAGAACAAGTCAATCAAAGCTTTCAACTCGATTCTCCCCCGGGGGTGATTGTGCGCCACTCGCACTTTCAAACTTACACCGGTTCAGCGGCCCCGAGACCCGTTACATACAATCACCATGAAGAATGGCGTAACGAGAGACAGCACTGCCATCACAACATTGGACAAATTAACACACGCGGAACGTCTTTAACAAATCCCAGAAATTGTGAAGAAAAATATACATACACAATCCTGAGATGTTTCTGTGATTCCAAGACCAGACATTAAATCTTCTAGTCCTTTAATGCTGCCTTGATTTTCCAGCGATCATGATACCAAAGCCATTGCCCGGGATATTCCCGGACCCAGCTTTCCACCTTATCGTTGAGCATTTGTGCGGTTTTCTGCACATCGACGTTTCCGAGTGCATCGCGAGGAATATCCACTTTCGGTTCAATTTCCAGCCGATAGCGGTTATCTGGCAGACGGATGCAGCGCGCAGGAAAAACATCGCACCCAAATTGCCTTACAAGCTTTGCCAGCAATGGATTGGTCAGGACGTCGTTATCGAAAAACTTGGTGGGCAGGCCTTTGCGGAATTTCTGGTCCACAAGCACGCCAACACCGCCACCTTTTTCCAATTGACGGGCAAGCGCAAAAGCAGAGCCAGCATGCGACGGTACGAGATTGCCCATCCGCTCCTTGCGAAAATTGAAGACCTTCTCCGCCACATAGGGATTGTTCGGCGGGCGGAACAGCACCGTCGTATCCAGGCCGAAAGCGGAGCCCGCGACGGGCAACAGCTCGAAGTTGCCGGTATGGGCGGTAAAAACGATGAATGGACGCGGATTGTCGCGCAACTCCAGAAAAGTATCGGTTCCAACAACCTCGATGCGTCCCGGCTCGGTCTTGGTCGGATCAAAATCGAAGAGGCGGTCCAGAAAAACATATTCCGCAGCAAGGCGCCCCATATTGCCCCAGCTGTCGAGCGCAATCTCCTCCTGCTCCTGCTCCGTCTTTTCCGGATAGGCGCGCTTGAGATTGTATAGCATCAGCTTGTGACGCGGCGTTCTGGGACCGATTTTCCGCGCGAGTTGGTCCGCAAAACGGATTGCAGGATCCGCAGGCGCAAGCTTCAGCAGATTAAGAACGCTGAAGGCGAGCGTCGCGTTAAACCACTGGCGGAAATTTTCGAGCGCCAGAACCACGCGCGTAATGAACATCCTCAATGGCGTCAGTCCATCCGAAGAACGATTTTGCCGAAGACCTGACGGGTTTCCATCCGCTCCAGCGCCTTCTCGATCGTGTCGAATGTCACTTCCGTATCGATAACCGGGTGGACGAGGCCCCGTGCCATTTTCTGCATTGCATCGGCCATGTTTTCCATCCGGCATCCGAAGGATCCGAGCAGCTTGAGCTGTTGCTGGAAAAGCATCATCAGATTGATGTCCGTCGACACGCCTGAGGTGGAGCCGCAAGTCACCAGACGGCCGCCGCGCTTCAGCGAGAACATGGAGCCTGCCCAAGTGTCCTTGCCCACATGTTCGAAAACAACGTCCACGCCCTTCTTCTTCGTCAGCTTGCGGACAACGCCCTCGAACCGGTCTGTGCGGTAATTGATGACATGGTCAGCACCCAGCGCCTTGGCGCGCTCGATCTTGTCATCAGAACCAACGGTGGTGATGACGGTGCAGCCCATTTTCTTGGCGAGCTGGATTGCCGCAGTGCCGATACCGGAACCGCCTGCGTGAATAAGAATGGTCTCGCCTGGCTGCAGCTTGGCATTGTCGAACAACATGTGCTCGACGGTACCGAATGTTACCGGGGCAAGAGCCGCGCCAATTGCGTCAACGCCTGGCGGCGCCGGGACGAGCTGACGGGCTGGAATATTCATCTTTTCCTGAGCGAAGCCGTCCAAGTGGAATCCGTGAACACCGGCAACGTTTTCGCAGAGGTTGTCGCGACCCTCGACGCAGTGGCGGCAGAGCCCACAGGTGCGTGCGCCGTAGATGGAAACAAGCTGACCCGGCAGAACGTTGGAAACACCCGGACCGATTGCCTCAACAACGCCGGAGGCCTCGGCGCCGATTGTCAGCGGCATCTTGCGCTTGGCAAAGGCCATGCCACGCCAACCCCAGACATCGATATGGTTCAAAGCCACCGCCTTGACGCGGAGCGTCACCTCACCGGGCGCTGGCGCCTCGGGTTCGGGCAGTTCGACTTTTTCAAGCTTACGATCATCTACGAGTTGCAAGGCGCGCATAATGAAGTCCTTCGCCCGAAGGCGTTGTTTTTGTTTTTAAACTGGAACACCGATTAAGCGGGTTCCCGCGTCATGACAAGGCTTGCGTTCTGTCCACCGAAACCGAAGGAATTCGAAAGGACAGCGCTGACCTGCGCATCCCGCTTCACGTTCGGCACAACATCCAGCGCAATTGTCGGATCCGGATTGTTGTAATTGATGGTTGGCGGCAATGTCCCCGTCAACATGGTTTGCAGCGAGAATACGGCTTCAACCGCACCCGCCGCAGTCAATGTGTGGCCGATCATCGATTTGTTGGACGATACGGGAATGGATTTCAGCCCTTCGCCGAAGACGGCGAGCATCGAGCTGTACTCCATCTTGTCATTTTCCGGAGTCGAGGTGCCATGCGCATTGATGTAGCCGATATCTGCTGCAGCAACACCCGCATCGGCGAGAGCCGCATGGATCGTAGCAATCGCAGGGCCGCCGTCCGGTGATGAGCGCGTGCGATGGAAGCTGTCGGCCTTTTCACCGGCTCCCTTGATGACGCCGAGGATTTTCGCACCGCGAGCCACGGCAGCTTCAAGCGATTCCAGAACAAGCGTGGCTGCGCCCTCTGCAATCACAAATCCATCACGATCCTTGCTGAATGGCTTGGAAGCCTTTTCTGGCGGATCGTTCTGGGTCGACAACGCCGACAGTAGCGAGAACCTGATCAATGCTTCCGCACTGACTGAACCGTCGGTAGCAACCGTTAGCGCCCGGTCTGTGCGACCCTGCCGAATGGCCTCCACACCAAGCTGAATGGCCGTTGCGCCGGAAGCGCAGGCGGTGGACAGCGTAACGGGCAGACCACGCGTGCCGAAACGATCGGCCAGACGCTCGGAAATAGCGCCAAATAGCGCAGCTTCCTGGAATTGCGGGTCTGGACGTTCGCGAAGAGCGGCCATGAAGCGATCATAGGCGTCGCCTGGCTTTGCAGCCGGTGGCGAACGGTCAGCCAACTCGAAGCGCGCGCTCCATTCGGGCTCGATGGGAGGAGCTGCCAGAAAGAGTGGTCCGTTGAAGTCACCTGAAAGGCCGGCCTGCGCCAGGGCTTCAATCGTTGTTTCCCGCGCGAAGGCGAAGGAACGCTCGACCGAGTTCGGCTTGGGAATGTCGATGAAATCGACCGTGCCGCAGATTTTCGTCGAAAGGTTTTCCGTCGGGAAACGGGTGATCTTGTGAATGCCGGATTTGCCCGAGGTCAAGGCTGCCCAGTTGTCCTGAAGCCCTTGGCCAAGCGATGTGATGATGCCCATGCCGGTAACGGCAACGATGGGGCGACCGAGGTGGTCCTTGAAATTGCTGGACGCCATGGTGTCTACTCCTCACACATCTCTGGAAAGAACGGCAACGCCTTCGCCGCGAACATGGCCGACTGCCGTCACCACGGCCTGTGCCGGTGCGGATGTTGCAGCCTTTTCAAATGCCGGGTCAAAGGCTGGAACCGCAGCGCCGCTTTCCAGCGCAAGTGCCGCCAAGGCGAGCCCCAGCGGAAATTGCGCCTCAAGTCCATGCCCGGTGACACCACCGAAGCCCCGGATGGCCGATGCAGGCAAAGCCTTCGAGAGAACGTCACGCTCCCGCGTGGTTACCGCGTCATAGCCGCTTGCCCCGGAGAAAATCACCGTTTCAGCGCCATCCTTTGCAGGGGCCAGCAAACGCTCGAGCCGGGTCTCGAACTTTCCGTCTTCACGGCTGCCACGATCGCCTTCGATGGCGTCGATGCGCGCATAGACCTTGGCACCGCGCGCGCTGGCACGCTTGCGGGATTCCAGCACCAGGAAAGCGCCAACGGAGCCGGTTATCATGCCGCCGCCCTCGCCTTCGGAGCGAGACCATAAAGGCTGCCATTGGCCTTGTGCATGTGCACCGATTGCCTCGAACAGCAACGTCATGTCAGGGCGTTCTGCGGCGAAAGCGCCGCCAACCAGCGCATGGCTGGATTCGCCCGAGCGAATGCGATGAAACGCCGTTTCTACTGCCGAAATGCCCGCAGCCTCTTCGCCCATGAAAGTGCGCGATGATCCGGTGACCTTGTGAACGATGGAGATATTCCCGGCCATGAGATTGGACAGCTGGGCAAGAAACAGCGTCGGGCGCAGTTCGGTGGTCAGCTTCTCATTCAACATGACCTCACGGTCGTTGCGTTTAAGGCCCTCATCCACAATCAACGTATCGACATTGATATCGCGCTCGCCACCGCCGGCAGCCACGATCATGTCCATCGTGCCGCAGGCTTCGGAATCTTCCTTCAATCCGGCATCATCGAGTGCGAGACCGGCTGCAAAAACACCGAGCCGCTGCCAGTTTTCCATCTGCCGCTGATCCTTGCGGCCAATCTGGCTCGACCAGTCAATCTCTGGCAATGGGTGAATGGGATAGGGCGCGAATTTCTCAGTCTCGACGATTGGATCAGGGGCTGCCTGTGCAGAAAGAAGCGCAACATGGGCATCCACACCGACGCCATGGCACGTCACGATACCGACCCCGGTGATCACCACATCATTGTCAGATTTCATCATCTGTCATCCTTCGTCGCCTGCCGATCAGATTTGGTCCGGCGAGCTTTCCAAAACGGTATGTTACCGCGTGTGCCATGCGGAATAATGCCCACGATGCGGCTTTGCAATGGCGAAGGCCCAAAGACCGCGCCCAACGCATGAGTTTTCGTCAATTATAAGCAGTTGGGACGCAGGAGAGCGAGATTGGTCAGGAGCAGTACCACCCTGCCCGCGTCACATAAAACCGGGTCAGACGGACTGGTCGGCCGCAATCGCGGCCATCAGGCCCACTTCTTCCGCACGCTTTCGCACGATGGGGCCAAGGGGAATATCGCTGAAGGGCATGGTTCTGAGCTTCAATTGTGCGTCACAAACCTTCTTGCCATCGGATGTGATTTTTGCCTTCGTCACGGCAAATCCAGAACCGTCGTGCTCCAGATAGGCCTCAATGTCGAGAACGGCATTTGGCTCTACAAAGGTGCGCATCTTAGCGCCATCAACGCTCATGAGAAATGGCATGGCGGCAAAATCGGTCATTGCCAGAACCAGCATTCCCGAGACCTGCGCCATCGTTTCTATGAGCAACACACCAGGGACAAGCGGCATCCCGGGAAAGTGCCCTTCAAAAACCGGGCTTTGAGCAGGAACAACCGACCGTGCCTTGAGAACCCGGGCAGACTTGTCCAGCGACTCGATGCGGTCCACCATCTGAAAATATTCTAGAAGCATGTTCCGTCCATGACATAGGTGTGTGGAGGGTTCGGCTGCGCCGGAGAGGTGCCGCACGACACGTCCATCATCCCGGATGTGATCCGGGAGCGAGCCGCCGCGCCTCTGCGCGGCGAGAAATCGCATGCGATCATCAACTTGACCGCAATCGATTCAGTGCGGCGCCGTGATGACAGATACAATGTACCCGTCATCGCGGCTTCCGAAATCAGGCCTTGGCAGCCTTCAGCTCGTCGATCTTGGCGCAGAGGTTTTTCAGAACGAAGTATTCCTCGGTCGAAACCTTGCCTTCGTTGACTTCCTGCGTCCACTGCTCGAGCGGAATCTTGATGCCGAATTCCTTGTCGATTGCAAATACGATGTCCAGAAAGTCGAGGCTGTCGATGCCCAGATCGTCGATCGTGTGGCTTTCCGGCGTAATGGTTTCGCGGTCGATTTCGCTGGTGTCAGCGATAATGTCTGCAACCTTGTCGAATGTAGCTGTCACGCCCATAATCCTTCGTGTGTCTTATCCATTAGATCTATTCAGACGCACCACATAGGCAACTTGCTCTAAAAAGCCAATGGTTTCGTGGTGGATCATTGAATTTTCAGCGCAAAGTGTTGCTCAAACAGCAACCGAATGGCGTCCCCGGCCATTCGAGAGATAGGTATCGAAGGATGCTGCGATGCTTCTTGCGAAAGGTTTTCCCGTATCGGTCAGGCTGAAAACATCGCCCTGCATCGTCACAAGGCCGTCTCGTTCGCTCTCTGCAAATTGCCTGGCTTCGGCAATTGCAACTGAAGCGGCCGGACCGTAGAGGCTTGCCAGCGAATCGAGGTCCAGCGAAAAATCACACATCAGACGCTCGATGACAAAAGCTCGCACCCGGTCGTCGAGCGACAGTTCGATGCCGCGCACGACACAGAGATCGTCAGCATCCGCCATCCGTTCATATTCGCCGGTGGCAGGCATGTTCTGGACGTAACCTTGAGGCAGCTTGCCGATTGCCGAAGCCCCCAGCCCTATCAGCACATCCGCGCAGTCATCCGTATAGCCCTGGAAATTCCGCTTCAACGCGCCGTCTTTCAAGGCTATCGCCAGCGTGTCGGTGGCCTTGGCAAAATGGTCGATGCCGATGCTGACATATCCGGCAGCGATCAGCATTTCGGTAGCTGTCGCCATTTGACGGTAACGTTCCGCTACATCCGGCAGCGCCTTTTCCGGTATCAAGGTCTGATGCTTCTTCATCCAGGGCACATGAGCGTACCCAAAAAGCGCAACGCGGTCCGGATCAAGCGAGACAATCTGCCGGACGGTATCGCGCAGGGTGTCCGTCGTCTGGTGCGGCAATCCATAGAGAATGTCGCAGTTGACGGAATGCACGCCCCTCGCCCGGACTGCATCGACCACGCTTTTGGTTTGCTCGAAGCTCTGGAGACGGTTGATCGTCCGCTGAACCTTGGGATCGAAGTCCTGAACCCCCAGACTTGCCCGTGTCATGCCGATGGCAGCAAGAGCATCATAACGCTCTTCATCCAGATCGTTCGGGTCCATCTCGACACTGATTTCAACATCCGAGCCAAAGGAGAAGGACGAGCGGAGACAGTCCATCAGCGCAATCATGTCCTCCGGCTTAAGCATTGTGGGCGAACCACCACCGAAATGCACGGCGGTGACCCTTGCATCCCTGGAGACGATGCCGCCGACCTTCTTGATCTCGCGGTGCAACGACTTCAGGTACGCCGCTATGGGTTCATACTTTAGCGTATGCTTGGTGTGACAGGCACAAAACCAGCAAAGACGGTCGCAATAGGGAATGTGCAGATAGAGCGAAATCCGGTTTTCAGCGTCGATGGCGTGGAGCCAGGTCTCATAGACCTGCGAATCAACCCCCTCGTGAAAATGCGGAGCTGTCGGGTAGCTCGTGTAACGCGGTACGGGATTGGCATATTTCCGAATGAGGTGCTCTGTCACGGTGTGTTTCCCCCCTTGGCATGTATCAATTCTGCGACCAGCGATACAACCTGCGACAGTTTGCAACTTTGACTTCGATCAAGTCCCGGTGTAAACATCGAGCATTAAAAGCCGAGGGGGATATCGGCTTATCGGGGCGAGCGAGAGCACATCGTGAGAGTTGCATTTCATTGCCTTGATCTTTTGATCGGAACTTGAACGATGGATACGCTGCAACGAAACGTACATAATTCAGAAATTCCTGTCGTGTGCCGTGCTTGCGAAGCGCGGCATGGTGGATTGTGTGGAGTATTGGTTCCCGAGCAATTGGCGGAGCTCAATCGACACTCGGCACGAAAGAAGATTGATCAGGGTACGGAACTGCTCGGACAGGGTGAGCAGGTTCCCTATTACGCCAATATATTGAGGGGCGTCGTAAAGCTTTCAAAAATGATGTCGGACGGTCGCCAACAGATCGTCGGTTTGCAATTCGCTCCTGATTTTCTTGGGCGGCCCTTCATAGCCGAAAGCAGCATGAGTGCAGAAGCGGCTACGGACCTTGAAATCTGCAGCTTCCCTCGTCGCGTGATCGACAGGATGGTTAGCAGTGTGCCCGGGATGGAGCGCAAGCTTCACAGCCAGTCGCTGAAGGAACTGGATGAAGCACGCGATTGGATGCTCACACTCGGTCGCAAATCCGCTCAGGAGAAAGTAGCAAGCTTCCTCTACCTGATCGCAACTCATATCGACCCTGAAAAAACGGACAAATCCTGCTTCGACCTGCCGCTGTCACGCGCCGACATTGCAGACTTTCTGGGTCTGACCATTGAAACGGTCAGCCGCCAGATGACAAAGCTGCGCAAAGACAACATTATCCAGATTGAGAATAACCGTCACATCACGGTGCCGGACATGGCTGCGCTGAACTTTGCAGCGGGCAACGACTGAGTCTAAAAAGGCGCTCAAGTTGGATGGCCGAGATGAGCGGCCATCACGTAGGGCGCCTTGGCTTGCGCTGCATTGAACAGCGTAGCGGCAAACACCAGACAGACAAAGAAGCATTTCATTTTTTTTCACGCCCCCCAGCGCCACCGACACTCTGTGCCATTAGGGGGCATTATACGTCCAACTTTACTATGCTGGCTTAAGGAACGCAGTAATCCGGCGCTTACCCGAACGGTTAGGATTCAATCAGGCGCTTTTACGCGCCGTTAACCGAAGCCTCACTGGGACGCCGCAGGCGTGGCCGTGGGGTTTTGCTGGGCCGAAAGTGCGCGCAGTTCCGCGACACGGCGCTTATATTCCGCTTCGGAAATCTGCCCCTTGCTGCGCGCATTGCCGAGCCGGGTCATCGACGTTTCCATCGTGTTGGCTTCGTCATTTTCCATTTGCGGCAAGGCAGCCGTCATCGGCGTTGCAAATGTTGGATAGGTTCCCGTGTCGCGCTTCTGTGCAACTGGCGACGAATCGACAGTTCTCGGACCGACGACCTGGGCTGCCGGGCGCTTCATATTCGCAGGCGCAACCACCGGATCGAGATTCCTGCATCCGCCCATCAGTGGCAAAAGAATGCCGCAGATCGACAGGGCGGTTACCGCTCTTACGCGTTCGAGATGCTTGCCCATGTCTATGCCCCGCCTGTAACGTAGTCTTCGAATGCCGGACGCCGGAATCCAGAGCGTCGCTTTGCTGGAACTTGTATTCGTTTTCATGCAGAATGTGCAAACACAAAAATGCGCCGGAGGGCAATGTATGGCGGGCACGAATGGCGAAGTGAACGACAAGGGGGAGAAGCCCGAGGGCTCTACCGCCGAATCGGCCGAAGCCTATATCGTGCGGGATCCTCAGGCTTTTGCCATGAACGTCGCGCGGGCTCTGGAAAATCTTGGCAGGGCGGCGTCGGAATGGCTGGCGCCGCGTGAGCGGGGCGAGATTCCACCGACCTCTGCCAGCCCGATGAGTGATCTCGTCCGGACCATGTCCGATGTCGCCGAATACTGGATGGCCGAGCCGAAACGGTCCATCGAGGCGCAAACGCATCTTCTTTCGAGCTATTTCGACATCTGGCAACAATCGCTTTCACAATATTCTTCCGGGCAGGACGATACCAAGGCGCAGGAGCGCGCCCAAACCACCCACAAACGATTTGCCGATGAGGCCTGGCAGACGAACCCGTTCTTCGATCTCTTGCAGAAGATTTACTTCGCAACGGCCGCCTGGGCGGAAAAAATGGTCAGCGAGGCAGAAGGTCTGGATGAGAAGACGCGGCAGAAGGCCCGATTTTACATGCGGCAGGTAACGGAGGCGATTTCACCCGCCAATTTCGCCTTTACGAACCCGCAGGTCTTTCGTGAGACGGTGGCAACCAGCGGTGCCAATCTCGTCAAGGGAATGGCGCAGCTGGCCGAAGACATGGCCGCAGGCAATGGCAACATCAAACTGCGGCAGACGGATTACAGCAAGTTCGTCATCGGCCAGAATCTTGCGGTGACGCCCGGCAAGGTCATAGCCCGCAGCCAACTGTGCGAGATCATCCAATACACCCCATCAACGGAAACGGTGTGGAAAGAGCCGCTTCTGATCATTCCGCCCTGGATCAACAAATTCTACATTCTCGATCTCAACGCGCGAAAATCCTTCGTGAAATGGTGCGTCGATCAGGGCCACAGCGTTTTCATGATCTCTTGGGTCAATCCGGACAGCCGTCATGCGGACAAAAGCTGGGATGACTATATTGAAGAGGGAATCCAATTCGCCCTTGATAGCATCAAACAGGCGACAGGCGAAAATGACGTCAACGCGGTGGGATATTGCATTGGCGGAACCCTGCTCGCCTCTACTCTTGCCCTGCACGCCCAGACGAGCGACCACCGCATCAAGACCGCGACGTTTCTTGCCGCCCAGACGGATTTCACCCATGCCGGCGATCTGAAGGTCTTTATCGATGAGCAGCAACTGGCGGCTCTCGATGTTCACATGAAGGCGGTCGGATATCTGGATGGCGCCATCATGGCCAGTGTCTTCAATATGCTCCGAGCATCCGATCTCGTCTGGCCTTACGTGGTGGACAATTATCTGCGGGGGGCACAGCCGCCGCCTTTTGATCTTCTCTACTGGAATTCTGATTCCACCCGCGTGGCAGCGGCCAACCATTCCTTCTATCTGCGAAACTGCTATCTGGAGAACAATCTTGCTGAAGGCCGGATGAAGGTTGCTGGAAAGGTCATCAAGCTGAGCGATGTCACAATCCCGGCTTATGATCTCGCTGCCCGGGAAGACCACATCGCACCGGCAAAATCGGTCTTTATTGGTGCTGCCCTGTTTGGCGGACCGGTAGAGTTCGTGCTCAGCGCTTCGGGCCACATCGCCGGTGTGGTCAATCCACCGGACGCGGGAAAATACCAGTATTGGACGCGCAACTTGTCACCCGAAGGTGACTTCGATGACTGGCAGCAGTCCGCAGATGCTCACAAGGGCTCGTGGTGGCCGCACTGGCAGGAATGGCTTGCGTCTCACAACACACAACAGGTTGCCGCCCGCATACCCGGCGAAGGAGCCCTGCCACCGCTTTGCGACGCGCCCGGAACCTATGTTCTTGAATAAGAAACCCGCGAACACGACACTGCGGCATGTTGTTTGATTCGCCACTTGTCGCTGCGACACTCGTTTCCCGTTACAAACGCTTTCTCTTCGATGCGGTGCTGGAAGATGGCACGGCCATTACAGGTTCATGCCCCAACACCGGGTCGATGCGCGGTCTGACGACGCCAGGCTCACGCATATGGTTGTCACAGCACGACAGCGCCACACGCAAGCATCGATACATGCTTGAACTTGTGGAGGCGGATGGGACGATTGTTGGCATCAACACCTCGATGCCCAACAAACTTGTTCAGGAGGCGCTGGGCGCGGCGGCCATTCCATCTCTTGCCGGATATTCGACAATAAAACGCGAACAAAGATACGGCAAAAATTCGCGAATCGACTTTCTCCTGTCTGCAAATGGCAGGCCTGATGCCTATGTCGAGGTGAAGAATGTACATTTCACTCGGCAGAAAGGGCTTGCAGAGTTTCCCGACACGGCCACCAAACGGGGCGTCAAGCACCTGGAAGAGTTGGGCGACGCAGCGCAGGCAGGGTATCGCGCGGTTATGCTCTACGTCATCCAGCGGTCAGACTGCGACCTTTTCCGGATCTGCGATGACCTGGACCCCGCCTACTCGGTTGCGTTCCAACATGCCATGAGACGCGGAGTAGAGGCTTACGCCATGAAATGTAGCGTTTCGGCACAGGAAATCGCAGCAAACGAGATGGTTGCAATAGACGACCGGCACCCTGCTGCTTTATGAAACAAAGCATTGAAGGACAAGAAAGCTTTATAATGGTCACCTACATCGACGCAGCATCGGCACCCATGAAAAATACCGGCGTTATTCGCTTGTATAACGCAGAGGATTTTGCAGGAATGCGCAAGGCCAGTCAGTTGACCGCGCGCTGCCTTGATGAACTGGCCAGCCTTGTCAAACCCGGCGTCACGACCAATACGATCGACCGGTTCGTCTTCGAATTCGGGATGGATCACGACGCCCTTCCCGCAACGTTGAATTATCGCGGCTATACCAAGTCCGTCTGCACCTCCATCAACCATGTCGTTTGCCACGGCATTCCGGATGATAAACCCCTGCGCGAAGGCGACATCGTCAATATTGACGTGACCTATATTCTGGACGGCTGGTACGGCGACTCCAGCCGCATGTACCCCGTCGGCCAGATCAAGCGTGCGTCGGAGCGTCTTCTGGAAGTGACCTATGAGTGCCTGATGCGTGGTATTGCAGCGGTAAGGCCGGGCGTCCGCACCGGGGCAATCGGCGCGGCAATCCAGGCCTATGCGGAAGCCGAGCGTTGCTCCGTCGTTACTGATTTCTGCGGGCACGGCGTGGGGCGTCTGTTTCATGATACGCCGAACATTCTCCACTATGGCAAGGAGAGCGACGGTCCCGAAATCCGCGAGGGCATGATCTTTACGATCGAGCCGATGATCAATCTCGGCAAACCGAATGTTAAAGTCCTTTCCGATGGATGGACCGCAGTCACGCGGGACCGCTCACTCTCCGCCCAGTACGAACATGCTGTGGGCGTGACAGCAACAGGCTGCGAGATTTTCACACTTTCGCCAGGTGGTCTCCACCGCCCTGGACTACCGCCGCTCTAATCTTTGAGAGACGATGCCAATGGCCAAAAGCCCCGCTGATCAGACGACTTTGTTCAATTCGGAAACAGGCGTGGAAGGCGACAGCAACGATCTTGCGGAAGTCATGGATGAGCGCGGCTTTTTTGCTGAGCCCAGGCAGGTCGCAAAGAAGATGAAGGGCGAGTTGACGCCTGCCCCTGACGCCGATGGGGCTCACTATCTCGGTCATCGTGAGCGTCTCCGTGCCAAATATCGCGACAATGGCGACGCAGCCCTGGCTGACTATGAGTTGCTGGAGCTTCTCCTGTTCCGGCTGATTCCCAGGCGTGACACAAAGCCAATTGCGAAGGCGCTGATTGCTCGCTTCGGCACGTTCGGTGGCGTCATAGGAGCCCCTGTTGCCCTATTACAAGAGGTAAAAGGAGTCGGGGAAGCGGTTGCGCTCGATCTCAAGCTCATCGCCTCTGCATCACAACGAATGTTGAAAAGCGAAATCAGAAACAAGCAGGTTTTGGGATCATGGTCTTCTGTGATTGACTATTGCCATGCGGCAATGGCGCATGAATCACGAGAGCAGTTTCGTATTCTATTTCTCGACAAGAGAAATGTCCTGATCGCAGACGAGGTCCAGGGGCAAGGAACTGTTGATCACACGCCGGTCTATCCCCGGGAAGTTGTGAGACGGGCGCTCGAGCTTTCCTCCACCGCGATCATCCTCGTCCACAATCATCCCAGTGGAGATCCGACCCCGTCCCGAGCCGATATCGACATGACCAAGACAATTGTCGACACGGCAAAACCGTTGGGAATTGCCGTGCATGATCACATCATAATCGGGAAGGATGGGCACGTTAGCTTCAAGGGCCTACGGCTGATCTGACGGCTACGCCGCCCCAAAACGACCTAGTCCAAAAAAAGTTCCGCCATTTGCATTTTTTTTGCGCCTGTGCCCCTGGGTTGAAATCTTTTCCTTAACAGAAAATCAATTTCCGTGTTTTAGCCTTTTCGAAAATAACATATTTTCAGGGGGCGCCATCATGGGAATGGCAAACATCTTCCGTAATCGATCTGGATCAGCAGCGGTCGAATTTGCGATCGTCGCTCCGGTCTTCATACTCGTGATTTTGACCATGATTGCCTACGGCATCTATCTGACAGCGGCCTATGCGGTGCAACAGGTCGCCGCAGATGCTGCTCGCACAGCAATTGCTGGCATGAGCACCCCTGAGCGGCAAGCCCTTGCCAAAGACTTCATCGACAAAAGCGCGCTGAATTACGTCTTCCTCGACAAGAACCACCTGAATGTTTCCGTAGACAGCGATCCTTTCAACGTAACCCAGTTCACGGTGACCGTCGAATATGACGCCACGGAACTGCCGATTTGGAGCCTCTACACCTACGCCCTTCCTGACAAGACAATCCGCCGCTTTTCGACGATCCGTATCGGGGGAGTATGACATGCCGAAATGGACGACCTTGTTCAGGCATCTCGCCTCGGATCGCTCCGGAAATATAGCTGTCATGGCGGCCATCACCTCCCCGCTCATCATGGGGGTTCTGGCGCTGGGTGTGGATTACGGTTCGCTTACTCTGCAAAAGCGGCAGTTGCAAAATACCGCTGATCTTGCGGCGGTATCGGCGGCGTCGGCAATCAATCCCGAACGGGCCGTGCTGCAGTTTTTTCAGATCAACAATGAGAATTTGGGCGTCAAGTTGAACTCCACCCTCTTGACGACAAGCGGAACCGTCACATTCGATCCGGACACAGTCTTCTCGACGACCGATGGCTATGCCGAAATAGTCAAAGGCCGATATTATCCCGACGCCAGCATAGCTGTGGGGCAACGCTTCGTTCCGAATGCGACACCCTACAATGCGGTGAAGGTCAACATCGTTGAAAAGGGTCGCATCTATTTTGCCAGCAGTTTCGCACAATCGCCGACGATCAGCGCGACAGGCACGGCTGCAGCCCAGAAGCTGGCAGCCTTTTCCATAGGCACGCGCCTGGCAAGCTTGAACAACGGTCTCCTGAACGGCCTGCTCGGCGGGCTCTTGGGAACAGACATATCGTTAAATCTGATGGACTATCAGGCACTGGTTTCCGCTGACGTGAACGCACTGGCTGTTGTCGACGCGCTGGCTAGCGATATCAACCTGACGGCGGGCACCTACCGAGATGTTCTTCAAACCGAGATTACCTACAGCAAATTTCTGGCAGCACTCAACAAGGCGTCTGGGGGAAAACCTGCTGTCAACACTGCGCTAAAGTCTCTCGAAAAGCTGGTCAACAAGACAACGGTCAAGCTTCGGCTTGAACGGTTGATGGCGTTGGAACCCATTCTCGATAAGAAGATAGGGACTGCAGAAAATCTCAACCTGCAAGCCGGCGTTTTCGATCTTATTTCCGCCGCGGCCACAGCTGCCAATGGCGGTAAGCAGCTTTCACTCGACACTGGCATCACTGTACCGGGACTTGCCTCAACCCAGCTGACGCTGGCAATCGGTGAGCCCCCGGTGGGCACGCCCCCGCTTGCCGTGGGCCCAACAGGCACCATCGTCAGAACGGCTCAAACGCGCCTGTCCATCAATACCAAGGTCGACGGCTTGAAAGCGCTGCTGGGGCTTACCGTCAATATTCCCCTTTATGTGGAAGTTGCGACAGGCGAAGCGAAATTGTCTGACGTTCGCTGCAGTGCCAATGGAACAGGCTCGGTGGATGTGGAGGTGGTGCCGGGCATCGCAGAACTGTCCCTCGGTCAGGTGGATATGGCAGCCTTCAACAATTTTGGCAAAGATCCAAGGGTAACCAGAACGGCCATCGTCGACTCTCTCGTTCTCAAGGTGAGCGGATTGTCCCATGTGGACAGCGCCAACCTGACAAAGACGAAGCTCACCTTCCGGCAAAGTGAGATCGACCAAGCCTTGTCGAAGACAATATCGACAAAAGACGCTTCGACTTCACTGATTAAAACGCTTCTCAAAAATGCTGATATTGATATCAACCTTCTCTTTATCTCGCTCGGCTCCAACGCGACCGTCCAGGCGGCACTCTCGGAAACACTCTCAGCCGCGACGACGCCGATCGATACGCTGCTTTACAACACTTTGCTTGTTCTGGGCGTAAAGCTCGGCGCAGCAGATGTTCGCGTCACTGATCTTCGCTGTATGCATCCTGCCCTTGTCCAATAAGCGTTGTTGTTTCTGCCAAAACGTAAAAAAGCCGCCGGATCGCTCCGACGGCTTTTCGTTTTCATTGATCTCGATCAGCCGTTGACGACAGCCATACGCTTTTCGTCACGGCCGCTTTTCATGCGCTCGGACAGCAGGAAGGCCAGTTCCAGCGCCTGGTCGGCGTTGAGACGCGGGTCACAATGCGTGTGGTAGCGGTCAGATAGCGAATCTGCAGTAACGGTACGCGCACCACCGGTGCATTCGGTCACGTCCTTGCCGGTCATCTCGATGTGGATGCCACCTGGATGGGTACCTTCGGCGCGGTGGATCTGGAAGAAGCTTTCGACTTCCGACAGAATGCGCTCGAATGGACGCGTCTTGTAGTGATTGAGCGTGATCGTGTTGCCATGCATAGGATCACAGGACCAGACGACCTTGCGCCCTTCCTTTTCCACGGCACGGATCAACTTCGGCAGGCTCTCGGCAACCTTGTCATGACCAAAGCGGCAGATCAGCGTCAGACGGCCGGCTTCGTTGGATGGGTTCAGCGCATCGATGAGCTCGATCAGATTGTCCGGCTGCAAGGACGGGCCGCACTTCAGGCCGATCGGGTTCTTGATGCCACGGAAATATTCCACATGGGCGTGGTCAAGCTGGCGCGTACGATCACCAATCCACAGCATGTGGCCCGATGTCGCGTACCAATCGCCCGATGTCGAGTCGATACGGGTCAAGGCTTCTTCATAGCCGAGCAGCAAAGCTTCGTGGCTGGTGAAGAAATCGGTTTCGCGCAGGCTGGGCTGGTTTTCCGCAGTGATGCCAATGGCCTTCATGAAGTCCATGGTTTCGGAAATGCGGCTGGCAAGCTTGCGATAACGGTCCGCCTGCGGGCTATCCTTGACGAAACCGAGCATCCACTGGTGCACGTTTTCGAGATTGGCATAACCACCCATAGCGAAGGCGCGCAGAAGGTTCAGCGTAGCAGCCGACTGGCGATATGCGTCCAGCTGGCGTTCAGGGCTTGGAATGCGCGATGCTTCGTTGAACTCGATACCGTTGATGATGTCACCACGGTAAGACGGAAGGCTGACGCCATCCAGTGTTTCGATGTTCGACGAGCGTGGCTTGGCAAACTGGCCAGCGATACGGCCAACCTTCACCACGGGAAGCTGCGCGCCATAAGTCAGAACGACCGCCATCTGCAAGAACGCGCGGAAGAAGTCACGAATATTGTCAGCGCCGTGCTCAAGGAAGCTCTCTGCGCAATCCCCACCCTGAAGCAGGAAGGCTTCGCCTTCGGCAACGCTGGCAAGCTGCTTTTTCAGACGCCGCGCTTCACCCGCAAAAACCAGCGGCGGATAGGTTGCAAGCGTCGCTTCCGTTGCCGAAAGTGCTGCCGCATCCGGATATTCGGGAACCTGCTGGATCGGTTTGTGTCTCCAGCTACCGGGTGTCCAATTCTGTGCCATTTTGTTCTCGCCTGTGGAGCCCCGTAATCAACGCGGCCGCAACTATCCCTGTTAATCGCGCGCTTATAAACATTTTCCAACCCGCTTGCAAAGGCCAACTTCACGCACATCCGTCCCCCTTACCGCCGTGCCCCAAGCTCCAAAAGCGCTTGCAGGCGTCGATACGACAAAGACACCAGAAGACTGCTCTCTCAAGTCTCGTAGACGGCCAGTTGGCAAACTGAAATTCTTCTGACTCCGGTCTGCCAACACCCCTGTTTCGTCGCATACGTTCGATTAGAAACATCGTCTCCGGTAACATGCGCCACCTCCTTGCTTTTCAACAGGGAGGTACGGCAGATGGTCGAGGCCTCAAAGACGTCGGTACGAAATGGGTATTTCATTTTTGGACGGTGCGAGGAGCTGAGAAAATCGAGTAAGCTTTTTGCCGTGCTTTAGGGGGTGATTGTCGTGAAAGACGTGAACTGGGACGATTTGAAGCTCTTCCACATTGTGGCGTCGGAGGGTGGTCTTGCTGGCGCGGCCAGCCGGACCGGCATCAGCGCACCGACAGTCGGGCGACGAATGCTCCTTCTGGAGAGGACGATGGGACGCACATTGTTCATTCGCAGCCAGAAAGGTTACCGTCTGGCCCCCGATGGCATTACGCTTTTCGAACGCGTGGAAAACATGCGCCGCACAGCTTCCGAAATAAGCGAATGGCACGGCGATGCATTTTCGCTGCCAATCGTATCCATCGGCGGGCCGATCTGGATGATGGGCTTCATTTCAGCCAACACGCAAACGCTTCGCGTTCCACGGGATCCATTTCGGCTGTGCTGCAAGATGATCACTGCAGATGAGGACCTGACCTATCGCCGCGGAATGGTGGCGATACTAGACAAGCCGCCCGTAAGCGGCAATGTCGCAACCCTCAAATCCATCAATGTTACCTACAGCGCCTACCGCGCAGAAAATCTTCAAGCAGGCGAAGAAGCACCGTGGATTTCAGTGGGGACCGAAGTTGCGGTCTCCGATGCCGAAACATGGGTCTTTCGCCATCATGAGAGAATGATCCATACTTGGACCAATGCCCCCGAACTGCTGCCGAAACTGGTTTCAAGCGGCGCTGGCAAAGCCATTTTGCCAAGCTACATCGGAGATGAGTTGCCGGGCGTAGTGCGCGAGGGCGGCCCGATCCAGGAACTCACTCACTCAATCTGGCTGGTAGTCAACGATGACGACCGCCATACCCCGGAAATGCGCACGGTCATCGACCGTCTCGCTGCGCTCTTAAAGCGCAACGAGGACCTTTTCGGTGGCAGAGCGAATAAAAGCATCCGGAGCGAAAGTTCGATTATAGCCTTTCCCCGTTCTTGATCCGGTAGCTCGGCGAATACATCGTTACCAGTTCTTCGGATGCGGTCGGGTGGACGGCCATGGTGGCGTCGAAGTCGTCCTTGGTGCAGCCGGCCTTGAGGATGATGCCAAGAAGCTGGGCCATTTCGCCTGCCTCATGACCAAGGATATGGGCACCAACGACCTTACGATCCGCTGCATTGACGATGAGCTTCATGATCGTCTTTTCCGAGCGACCGGAAAGCGTTGCCTTCATTGGCCGGAACTGTGCGCGGTAGACTTCGATTTCCTCGAACTTGGCAGCGGCTTCCTCCTCGGAAATGCCGACGGTGCCAATTTCAGGCTGCGAGAACACCGCAGTCGCGATGAGGTGATGATCAGGCTTGGTGGGGTTGTTCTTGAACTCGGTCTCAATGAAGCACATCGCTTCATGAATGGCGACCGGCGTGAGCTGTACCCGATCGGTGACATCACCGAGTGCGAAGATGCTGGGTACGTTGGTGCGAGAGTATTCGTCAACGATGATCGCGCCCCGATCATTGATGGCAACGCCCGCATTCTCCAAGCCAAGCCCTTGCGTGTTGGGATCGCGGCCAAGCGCCAGCATCACCTGCCCCACATTCAGGGAATGTCCCTGCTTGGTGTGCGCCACAAGTCCACCGGCTTCGTCTTTCTTCACCTCGTGGATCACATCTTCCAGAATGATGCGGATCCCCTTTTCGACCATTGCCGCATGCAGACCCTGCCGCAGGTCGTTGTCGAAGCGGGAAAGTATCTCCTTGCCGCGATAAATCAGCGTCGTCTCGACGCCGAGACCGTGGAAGATGTTGGCGAATTCGACAGCGATATAACCACCGCCGGCAATCAAGATCGAACTTGGCAATTCCTGGAGGTCGAAGGCCTCATTGGAAGAGATTGTCAGCTCATGCCCAGGCAGTGACACGTGCGGATTTGGGGTGCCGCCCACGGCGATGACGATGCGTTCCGCCGTCACGGTTTTCCCCGTTTGCAGGAGTTTGACGGTATGCGCATCGACAAGCTCGGCACGGCTGTTGAATATCTCTGCCTTGGCATTCTCCAGGCCCTGGCGATAAAGCCCCTCTAAACGCTCGATTTCCTTGTCCTTTGCAGCGACCAGCTTTTTCCAGTCGAAGCTGCTCTCGCCCACAGTCCAGCCGAAGCCGGCGGAGTCTTCGAAATGCTCGGGAAATTGCGAGGCATAGACAAACAGCTTCTTCGGCACACAGCCTCTGATGACGCAGGTTCCGCCATAGCGATATTCTTCCGCGATACCAACGCGCTTGCCGAGCGACGCGGCCACACGGGCACTCCGGACGCCGCCGGAACCGCCGCCGATAACGAAGAGATCATAGTCATAGGATGTCATGGAAAAGCCTCTGAAAGAGATGGTGGCGCAGGCCATATCGTTGGGCATTCATATAGGTGTTGCCGCACACAAATGAAAAGCCCGGACTGTCATCCGGGCTTTGAAAAATTCTGACCTTGGGAAAAGTCTTATTGCTTCGGCTTGGCTGCAGGTGCAGCGCCTGCTGCAGCAGGTGCGCCTGGCGCGCCACCGACATTGGCGCTGTTGGCTGGCAGAGGCTGAAGATCAGCACCGGCAACCTTCTGAAGCTCGCTCATGCTCGATGTGTTCAGATCGCGGTTGATGCCCGCAGCCCAGATATCAGCAGCCTTCATCAGCTCGCGCGTTGCGATCGGACCATCCTTCAAGAGCTTCTTGCCGGTTTCACTTCCGTAGAATGTCGAGATAGCCTTGAGTTCTTCCAGCGAGAAAGCGCGCGCATAGGTCAGGGCAGCTTCACGCTCGAGGTCGGCACGGCGAGGCGCAAGCTCCAAAGCCTTCGCATCGACAGTCTCGGTGATTGCGTCCTGGACGTTTGGCGAGGCCTGGATGAGTTCGGCCTTCAGGCGCTCGGCAAGGCCCGGCAGGATGTTGTCAAAACGATCCGTGACGCCAAGAGCGGCGATAGCCTGCTTGGCAGCAGCAACATGCTCTTCGGAAATTTCCTGCGCCCGAACTGTGGTACCGAAGACGATACCGGAAATGAGGATCGAAGCAGCGGCAGCTTTGCCGAGTCCCGCAAGGTTGATCATGAAATCTCTCGCTCCTGTTATATTTTCGCCTGCATCACGCGCGCGCCATCCGGCCCGGCGATAATGGCAAGCGATGCCAGATTAATGAAAAGTCCGTGCTCGACAACACCCGGTATGGCGTTCAGCTCGCGTGCCAGTGCTTCTGCATCAGGAATACGGCCAAAAGATGCGTCGAGAATAAGGTGTCCGCCGTCGGTTTTAAAGGGTCCATCCTCAAGCGAACGCAAGGTCATAGCGCCGGAAAGGCCAAGTCTTGACGCCACTTTTTCAATTGCTATGCGGGTGGCGACCTGGCCGAATATGTTGATCTCTATGGGGAGCGGAAACGCGCCCAGTGTGTCAACGACCTTGCTCTGATCTGCGATCACGATGACGCGTGTCGATGCTGCGGCAACGATCTTTTCGCGAAGCAGCGCGCCGCCACCACCCTTCACCAGCCGCAAGGCATGGTCGACCTCATCGGCACCATCGATCGTGAGATCCAGTTCCGGAAGGTCATCGAGGGACTGGAGGGGAACGCCAAGCTCCACGCAAAGACGAGCCGTCCGCTCGGATGTTGGAACGCCCTGAACCCGCAGCCCCGCCGATACTTTTTCCGCCAGAAGCCGGACGAATTCTTCTGCCGTAGACCCGGTACCAATTCCAAGACGCATTCCGTCTTCGACATGGGACAACGCCGCTTCTGCGGCCTTGATCTTCATTTGGCGGGCATCCATGCGGCTGCAAACTCCGGGTGTAACAACAACTCAATCCGCGTCGGGGCCACTCTTTGAGCCGGACGCTGGCGTGCTGTTTACACGGGTCGACTGCCAAACAAAAGCCCCCTCGGAATGCATGAGGTGACGATCCAAAGGTTTCATTGCAAATCTTCGTGTCAATGCTTAGCCTTGGAGAGACCTACCCTTCTCATTGTGAGGCATTCCTTGACTTCTCCCCTTGTTATATTCGACCTCGACGGAACATTGGTCGACACGGCACCCGATCTCATCGACAGTTTGAACTACGCCATTGCCGCTGCCGGGCTGGCACCCACAAGCTATGATGACCTCAAGCATCTGGTTGGCCACGGCGCACGCGTCATGATCAAACGGGCATTCGCCCTGCGAAATACGCCGCTTTCGGATGACGATCTGGAGCCGCTCTATGAGCGCTTCATTGCCTATTACCTCGAGACCATGCCCGGTAACAGCAAGCCCTACCCCGGTATCGTTGCTGCGCTGGAAAGATTGACGGCTTCAGGCTACACACTCGCGGTCTGCACCAACAAGACAACGGTACTGGCGCTGCCTCTTCTCGAAAAGCTGGGTCTTGCCCATCACTTTGCTGCTGTCACCTGTGGTGACACCTTCGAATGGCGCAAGCCTGATGCGCGTCACATCACCGGCACAATCGAAAAGGCTGGCGGCGATGCGGCAAAAAGCGTGATGGTAGGTGACAGTTTCAACGATATCGCATCCGCCAAAAATGCAGCCATCCCATCGGTCGGGGTCACCTTCGGTTATACGGATGTGCCGATGGCGGAGCTTGAACCGTCTGTGGTGATAGATAGTTACGACGAACTGGACGCCGCAATGATCGAGCGGCTGATTTCGAAGCGGGTTGCTGCGGCTTGATACGGCGCAAACCCCTATTCCGTCATCCTAGGACCTGTCCCTAGGATCTGACGAACCCCGACATTCAACGTGATTAGATTCTAGGGACAAGCCCTAGAATGACGTCGCGTAAAACCCCAAAAATACGCATAAAAAAGCCGCCTCGAAGGGCGGCTTTTTCAATTGGTGACACGCGTTTATTAACGCGAGTAGAATTCGACCACGAGGTGTGGTTCCATGACGACCGGGTATGGAACGTCAGAGAGAGCAGGTACGCGAGCGAAGGTCGCAACCATCTTGTTGTGATCAACTTCGATGTAGTCAGGAACGTCGCGCTCTGCGAGAGCAACAGCTTCCAGAACGGTTACGAGCTGCTTGGACTTCTGACGAACTTCGATAACGTCGCCAACCTTGCAGCGGTAAGAACCGATGTTGACGCGAACGCCGTTAACCGTGACGTGGCCATGGTTTACGAACTGGCGAGCAGCAAAAACGGTCGGTACGAACTTTGCGCGGTACACGATCGCGTCCAGACGGGACTCGAGCAGACCGATCAGGTTCTCGGATGTATCACCCTTGCGACGGTTTGCTTCGTCGTAGGTTGCGCGGAACTGCTTTTCGCGCAGTTCGCCATAGTAACCCTTGAGCTTCTGCTTGGCGCGCAGCTGCGTGCCGAAGTCGCTCATCTTGCCCTTGCGGCGCTGGCCGTGCTGGCCTGGGCCGTATTCGCGACGGTTTACCGGGGACTTAGGACGACCCCAGATGTTTTCGCCCATACGGCGGTCAATTTTATACTTGGACGATTCGCGCTTGCTCATCGTATTTCCTTTCAGAATGTTACACCGGTTTGTTGCCAAACCGGATCAAGGAAACACGCCCTCCTCTGAGGTCCGTTTAAGAACCTCTGACAGGTTTCTCACATTTGCGAATGGAGAAGCCACGGGACATGTCGGTGATGTTGACTACCGAACGTCAGTTTATAAACTGCAAGGCAGTCAACGAAACACACCGAGCATTGCTGCCCGGTGTTGATGCGGCTTCTAGGTCTGTGTCATCGAATTGTCAATGAGAAAAAAGTTTCCGACACCTCTTGAATCCGGCTTTCGCCACGTTATTTTTCAAGTGTGATCAGGACTCGGGCCCCTCTGGCGTATTCCGGACAATACGCGATGTCGAGTCTCTTAAGGTTGGGGCCACGTCTATGTCTGTCACACGTTCCCCATCCGTAAAGCCAACCTCGTCCGGAAAAAGGTTGACTGATGGATTATTTGCTCATCGATTTTTTAGGCACTCCCGCTTGGATGTGGGGCGTCTTCATTGCACTGGTTTTGGGACTTCTTGCCCTCGACCTTGGCGTCCTGCATAAAAACTCCAAGGAGATCGGCATACGCGAAAGCATGCTGATGTCCGGTTTCTACATTGCCATCGGCTTGGCCTTCGGTGGCTGGATCTGGTACCAGTCCGGCCAGCAGTCGGCGATGGAATATGTAACGGGCTTTGTCGTAGAAAAAAGCCTCGCGATGGATAACATCTTCATCATCGCGATGATTTTTTCCTACTTCGCCATTCCCCGCCAATACCAGCATCGTGTGCTGCTGTGGGGTATCCTCGGCGTTATCGTCCTGCGCGGCATCATGATTGCTGCTGGCGCTGCCATCGTTGAGAACTTCCACTGGGTTCTTTATATCTTCGCCGCGTTCCTTGTATTCACCGGTCTCAAGATGCTGTTTTCGTCCGACCATGACGAAAACGATATCGGCAATAACAAGATTCTGAAGTTTTTGCGCAGTCACCTGCCGGTGACGAACACGCTGCACGGCGAGAAATTCCTCGTCAAGGAAGTCGATGAGAAAACCGGCAAGCTGAAGACCTTCGTAACGCCGCTGTTTCTTGCGCTGGTGATGGTCGAAATCGCCGACCTGATCTTCGCAGTCGACTCGATCCCTGCGATCTTCGCGATCACGACTGACCCGTTCATCGTCTATACGTCGAACATCTTCGCGATCCTTGGTCTGCGTGCGCTCTACTTTGCGCTGGCAGCTCTGATGCACCGCTTCGCTTACCTGAAATATGCTCTGGCTGCGGTTCTGGTTTTTGTCGGCTCCAAGATCTTCGTGGCTGATATGCTGGGCATCGCAAAGATCCCGCCTGCCCTCTCGCTTGGCATCACGGTTGCCATCTTGGTAACGGGTGTAGTCGGTTCGCTTCTGGCTACGCGTAAGGAAGCGAAAACGATCGAGTAATCCTACTCGGCCGCCAGCTTCGCATCATCTTCAGCCGCGTCCGCATCCCCGGGCGCGGTTTTTGCGTCAAGGTCTGGGAAAGCCACAATGCGTTTGCCGGAAAAATCGGCATGAACAACGACGAGTTCTTTTTCCTCGAAATAGCTCAGCAACCTGCGGGCGCGACGGGCGGAATGGGTGCCATAGGCACGGGCGATGCGGGCGTCTGAAGGACACGGCTCTTCACCAAGTGCGGCCTTGACCAGAAGCAGAAAGACACCTTGGAGATCATCAGAAACGTTTGATGAAAGCTCAAGGGCATTTTCCCAGGCCTCAGTCGATGCCATTTCGAGATCAACGCCGGATCGGGTGATGGCCACCTGACGACGGAACTCAGACAGTGCCATGGGCGTGCCGGGAATTCGGCGCATTCGGGCACGCACGAGAAATTCCTGATAGAGAACGGCATCCGTGCGATAGGCCGACTGCGGATCGTCCATGATCTCGGCAAGCACGGCGGAAATCTTCTCGGCACGCTCCTCGGGCGACATATCCGCCTGGCTGCTGCGCTGAACCTGTTGCTGCGGCTCTGGTCCGCCAATGGCTGGTGTGGAGCGCGAAAGCTCCGCCAGAATATCTGTCGTCGGACGGGGTGCGGGTGGCGTGCGGCGCACAGGCGCGCGGGTAAACTCTTCCGGGTCGGGCGTGAAGATAAGGTCCTCAACGTCTTGCGGCGAGTCGGGAAGCGGCATCAGTTTCGGTGAAGACGAACGAGCCGATGTTTCGACCGCACCAATGATGATCGGTAGCGGACGGCGCGACAGCGCAGGTCCAAGCGCCACGAAATTGCCGCGCTGCAAATCGCGGAACATTTCCGCCTGGCGGCGATCCATCCCCAAGAGGTCCGCTGCGCGGGCCATGTCGATATCCAGAAAGGTACGGCCCATCAAAAAGTTGGAGGCTTCGGCGGCGACGTTCTTGGCAAGCTTAGCCAGACGCTGCGTGGCGATGACGCCTGCCAGACCGCGCTTTCGGCCCCGGCACATGAGGTTGGTCATGGCGCCCAGCGACATCTTGCGTGCGTCTTCCGTCACCTCACCGGCCACCGATGGCGCGAACATCTGCGCTTCGTCCACCACGACCAGAACCGGATACCAGAACTCGCGGTCCGCATCGAACAGGCCGTTGAGGAAGGCGGCAGCTGCCCGCATCTGCTGCTCGATATCGAGACCTTCCAGCGTCAGGACGCAGGAAACGCGGTGCTGCCTGATGCGATTGGCAATCCCCGCCAACTCACCCTCTGTGCGTTCGCCATCAACGACCACGTGACCGAACTTGTCGGCCAATGTCACGAAATCGCCTTCCGGATCGATAATGACCTGCTGCACCCAAGGCGCGGATTGCTCCAGCAGCCTGCGGAGCAAATGCGATTTGCCAGACCCGGAATTGCCCTGCACCAACAAACGTGTGGCAAGCAATTCCTCAATATCGAGCTTGGCAGCTTGCCCGCCCGATAGGGTCCCCATGTCGATGCCGACCTGCAATTTAAAAATTCCCTGCAATGCGAATGGATGAGCTGCGATTCGTGGAAACCACCGCGAGCACGCTCCTTACCAAAAAAATCAGCAAATGCCCCGCCGCGTCAACACAATGCACAAGGAATATGTGCAGCTTCACGATGGAACACGAAGCAGACTCAAGCGTCGGCCAAAAACGTTGAGCGCGAGCCCGGCCACCACCATCGCGCTGCCAATGACTTCCAGAAGCGTGATTTCTTCCGCAAAGGCGAAATATGCACCAAGGAAGCCAACAATCGGCACCAGCAATGAAAACGGCGCGACCGTTCCCGCAGGGTAGCGCAAAAGAAGATAGCTCCAGATGCCAGCACCAACAATGGTTGCGCCATATGCCATGTAGACCACCACCAGAACCGTCAAGCCATTCGCGTTCGCTATACCCGTGGCGATCGCTTGCGGACCTTCCAGTGCCAGCGAAAGAACCAAAAGCGGCAAAACAGGCACGAGGCTGGTCCAGGCCACGAAGGATACCGCATTTACCCGGCCGACCTTGCGATTGACGATATTGCCGATTGCCCAGCTGAACGCTGCACCGACGCACATCAAAAGTGGCACCATGGCGGAAATGTTCAAGCGTTCCAGGCCGATTACCGCAAGACCTCCGAAAGCGACCGAGGCTCCGGCAATATGTGACTTGAGAGGGATTTCACCCAGCAGCGTTACCGCCAGTGCCATGGTGAAAAATGCCTGCGACTGCATGACGAGCGAAGCCAGCCCTGCCGGCAGCCCCCATTTGATAGCCGTATAGAGCAGTCCAAACTGGGCGCAGCCCATGACCATTCCGTAAACAACCATGTGTTTCCACGGCACCTTTGGTCTGGGCAGAAAGAAGATGAGCGGGACGGCAGCGAAGAAATAGCGCAGAGCCGTCAAAAACAAAGGCGGCATATCCATGACGCCGACCTTGATGACCACGAAGTTGAAGCCCCACAAAAAGACCGTGATGAGGGCAAGGAATATGTGCGGCACTGCCATGTGTTTTTCCAATCGCGACCGCAAGGGGATTGCGGCATTCTTGACCGGCGGCGCGCTTGCGACCCGCAGTCAGCAAGACAACAGTCCATAAAGCGCAGCGTTGCGGGTGGCAAGCGCAAGAAAGCAAGTTCGAAAATAACGAATAAGCCGTCGGTGTTTTCGTCCGCGACTTCGACCGGATCAAAGAATGCAAGTTTTGGGGATCAGACTCATGGCGGATCTATGGCTCCAGCCTTACGTCCATGAGAATGAGGTCATGATAGATAGCCCCGACTTTCATGGCGCGCCGCTCAAGACCATATTGTTTGAACCCCGCTTTCCCATAGAGCCTTTGCGCCGAAACGTTCGATGCTGCGACCGCAAGGTATAGCTGTTCAACGCGATGGCGAGCTTCGTCCATCACGTGCCTGAGAAGTGCCGCACCAATACCCGTACCCTGCGCGTCCGGTACCACATACATGCCCCAGATCAAGCCTCGATGCCTGGTCTTTATGTCTTTGGAAACTCGCAGTCCAACAGTGCCCAAAAGCACATCTCGATCGCAAGCACGTGCACCAAAAACAAGACCGCCTTCCAGCCGCTCGGCAAACGCTGCAATCGACAAGCCGTCCTCTTCTTCAAAGGATGCGCAAAATGCTTCCGGGTGACGGGCAAGTCCGTCGAGCCGCAATGCGCGATAATCTTCGGCATCTGCGGATCCTAATTTCTGAATGGAAAACTGCATTTGGGACCCTTTTTTCGAACCTTGTCTTGGCGGTAAATTTCAAGGTACGATTACCATTCCCGCCGAGATGACCGGCGGGAATGGCGCTTTTTCAAAAGCGCGGCAACCAGAGTGGCAGCGGCGGCATTTTTGAAACGGGTTCCTTCACAGGAAGACCGATATCCTTCCGCATCCGATCGGACAGGTGCAACACATCCATCTGCACACGTTTCTTGCGCAAAGCCGCAAAAAATACAGCGCGCAGCGTACTTCGCAAACCAAACTGCTTGAGCAATTCGTCCACCGCCGCGGAAAGACTATTTACACGCATTAATTGATCATTGGACATAGGGATACCGTCCCGGCGCAACCAAGCGACAGGTCCTTTTGAAATTGGAAAAGATGTGCAGGACAGGATGGGGCACAGATGGCCCAAAACATCACACTACTGCGATACGATATGGTTAGATTTGCCTAAGGGCGGAAGAAAGGTCTTACTTAAGAGACCTTTATCGATGGGTAAGCGCCATAATTCCAGCGAGTGCCGGTAGCGTCCATCGAGCTGCGCCGCGGAGGCAAAGATGCATAAATGTGTTCATTCTAACGCCTCCTATGGTTTGAGTTGCAAGCACAAGATCTTTGCCACAGCCACCTGGAGATTTCAAGATGCGCAATCTCGAATTGCATTCACTTCATGATAATAGATGCAAATTTACAACATTCCGGGCGAGGCTTGACCGATCTTGAGCCCAAACCCCTGCATCAGCCGCCGCGTTGTGAAATCTGGCTGCCCTGAGGTGAAAACCGCGAAATCGAAACCTTCCGGGTGATCGACGCTCTCCATGGAGCCGATCTTGCGCTTTGCCTGTCGCGCTATGGCTTCCGCTGGATCGAGCCAGTCCACCGGCCATGGCGCGAGACGACGGAAGACATTGGCCATGAAGGGATAATGTGTGCAGGCCAGCACCACGATATCGGTGCGTCTGCCCTCTTCCTCGATGAAACAGGGCGAGATTTCCGCCAGAACCGCGTCGTCGGAAATCGTTTCGCCGCGAATCCATGCCTCGGCCATACGTGCCAGGTTCTCCGAGCCCACAAGGCGCACATGACACTGCGAAGCAAAGGATTGAATGAGATCACGCGTATAAGCGCGCTTGACCGTGCCGGGCGTAGCCAGAACGGAGACAAGGCCCGAACGCGTCCGCTCTGCCGCCGGCTTGATCGCAGGCACCGTGCCGACAAATGTCATGTCGGGATATGTTTCGCGCAGGGCTGCACCCGCCAGCGTGAAGGCCGTGTTGCAGGCGACGATGCAGATTTCCGGCTGATAGATGGCAATCAACCGTCCGAAAAGAGAAAGAAGCCGCTCCCTCAAGGCATCTTCCTCCCAGCCGCCATAGGGAAAGCCTGCATCGTCGGCGACATAGATGAAACCGCGCTCGGGCATGAGCACCCGCGCCTCTCGCAGAACAGTCAGCCCACCGATGCCGCTATCCAGCACCAGCACCGGTTTGAGGGCCGTCTGTGTGGAATCACCCGTTGTTTCCGTCATCGTCCGCATTGCTCCCCTCAGCATAAGGACCGTTGCTGCCGCGCGGTGTCTGGCGGCCATATTTATCGAAGGTGCCGAACACGCCGCGCAGCACGCTGATTTCCTGGGAACTCAGCGCCCGACGAGACAGAACAGCTCGCAGATTTTCGATCATACGCTGTTTCTTGCCTTCCGGACGGAAATAACCGCGTGCGTCCAGCGCCTCTTCCAGCTGGTCGAACAGACCGTAAAGCTGCTCTTTCGTCGCCTGCTTCTGCTCTAGAGGCTCGAACAATGTCTGGCTCAAATCTTCCATGCCGGATTTCATCCACTCGTAGGACATCAAAAGCACGGCCTGGGCGATGTTTAGCGAGGCAAAAGCAGGGTTGACCGGGAAAGTGACGATTTCGTCAGCCAGCGCCACTTCCTCATTGGTCAGGCCCCATCTTTCGCGACCAAAGAGAATGCCGGTCTTTTCACCGGACTTGAATTTGACGCGAAGGGTCTCTGCGGCGACGACGGGTGCGCGGACGGGTTTGAAACCGTACCGCTCTCGGGCTGTCGTCGCATAGGTAAATTGCAGGTCGGCGGTGGCTTCCTCGATCGTATCGAACACCCGCGTATTATCGATGACGTGATCGGCCTTGGATGCGGCGGAACGTGCCTTTTCATTCGGCCAGCCATCACGCGGATTGACCAGCCGAAGCTCGGCCAGACCGAAATTGGCCATGGCACGCGCCACCATGCCGATGTTTTCACCCAGTTGCGGTTCGACCAGAATGATTGCCGGACCTTCTGCCAGAAGCTCCAGCTCGCTGTTTGTACCTGCCATCTTCGCCTTCCAATATTTCGGCGTCTCACTGGCACAGTTTTCTGGACAAATCAAAGGCAGCGATCCGCGAAAAGCGGCTTATTCGCCCTTGATGATGTTGGTCATCTCCTGGAGAAGGGAATCACGCCCCTCATCGCCTACGCGGTGAATGTCGTTGATGACAGGCCGGCCATCTTCCTCGATCACATCGAAATTGACCTGATCAACCGTTGCCTTCATTTCGGCTTCGTCCATGCAGGCCCAAAGCTTGAACTTCACCGTCACATCCGTCACGCCATCCTTGGGTGGTGCGGGCGTTATTGTAACGTCCTGCAGTGGGCAGCCGTCCTGCGAATTGGTAACGACGTCATAGCCAAAGGGGTCGCCCTTGTCGCCACTCTCTACGTCTGACGCGGGCTTCTTTGAAGCTTCGCGGTACTGCGCCACGAACCCCTTGCTGAACTGCGTCGTCAGCAGGTCCTCGTCAAAGATGTATTTCCAGTCATCCGCTTCGCCAGACCAGTTCTTGACGGTGATATCCATCACCTTTTTGACGGGCTCCGCCGGGTCTGCAGCAGATGCGGTGGTGGCAATGAGGATGGCGGCGGTGGCGAGCAGAAATTTCCGCATGATGGTGTCCTGGTAGAAGGCTTACCCAACGTAAGCGATTCGCCAGACTGTAATTCTCCAATGGCTTTTGGCAACGTGTTTCAGCGTGCATCGGAACCAAAAAAGCACGTGCATGGCTTTGCCTTCTACGCACACGATGCTATAGCGCCACGGGATATTTTTTGCATATCGCGCCCTCCCGGCGCAATCGTTCTCGAAGGTGAGGAATTCATGACAAAGATCAAGGTAGCCAATCCGGTCGTCGATCTCGACGGCGACGAAATGACCCGTATCATCTGGCAGCTCATCAAGGACAAGCTGATCCTGCCTTACCTCGATCTCGATATCGAATATTACGATCTTTCCGTTGAAAACCGCGATGCTACCAACGACCAGGTAACGGTCGATGCGGCAAACGCCATCAAGAAGCACGGCGTTGGCATCAAGTGCGCAACGATCACGCCTGATGAAGACCGCGTCAAGGAATTCAACCTCAAGCAGATGTGGAAGAGCCCGAACGGCACAATCCGCAACATTCTGGGCGGCGTTATTTTCCGCGAGCCCATCATCTGCAAAAACGTGCCACGTCTCGTTCCCGGCTGGACCAAGCCGATCGTCGTCGGCCGTCACGCATTTGGCGACCAGTACAAGGCAACCGATTTCAAGTTCCCAGGCAAGGGCAAGCTGACGATCAAGTTCGTTGGTGAAGACGGCCAGGTGATCGAGAAGGACGTTTACGACGCTCCCGGCGCTGGCGTGGCATTGGCCATGTACAACTTGGATGAGTCGATCCGCGAATTCGCACGCGCCTCCATGAACTATGGTCTGATGCGCAAGTGGCCTGTCTACCTGTCCACGAAGAACACGATCCTCAAGGCTTATGACGGTCGCTTCAAGGACATCTTCGAAGAAGTCTATCAGACCGAATTCAAGGCGAAGTTCGACGAACTCGGCATCACCTATGAGCACCGCCTGATCGATGACATGGTTGCCTCCGCTCTGAAGTGGTCTGGCGGTTACATCTGGGCCTGCAAAAACTATGACGGCGACGTTCAGTCTGACACCGTCGCCCAGGGCTTCGGTTCGCTCGGCCTGATGACCTCCGTTCTGCTGTCGCCAGACGGTCGCACGGTTGAGGCTGAAGCTGCTCACGGCACGGTGACACGTCACTACCGTCAGCACCAGAAGGGCCAGGAAACCTCGACCAACTCCATCGCGTCGATCTTCGCCTGGACCCGTGGTCTCGCACACCGCGCCAAGCTGGACGACAATGCCGAGCTCGCAAAGTTTGCGGAAACGCTTGAGAAGGTTTGCGTCGACACGGTCGAAGCTGGCTTCATGACCAAGGATCTCGCACTGCTGATCGGCCCTGATCAGCCATGGCTTTCCACCACGGCGTTCCTCGACAAGATCGACGAAAACCTGAAGAAGGCAATGGCCGCCTGATTGGCACGCCATATGGAAAGAAACAGAAACCCGGCCACTGCGCCGGGTTTTTCTTTGCCAAAAGCGATGTCTTGAATACGTCGCAGGTCGGGCGCAATATTCGGGCATGGACGCACGCAGTGGCGTTTGACGTTCCGGATGGAGCAAGGAGGAGCATCATGAGCGAATTGACTTTCTACACCAACCCGATGTCACGAGGCCGCATCATTCGATGGATGTTGGAGGAAGTTGGTGTGCCCTACACCACCGAAATCCTCGGCTTCGGCGAGCAGATGAAAACAAGCGCTTACCGGGCGATCAACCCCATGGGCAAGGTTCCTGCCATCAAACACGGCGACACCGTCGTCACCGAATGCGCGGCCATTTGCGCCTATCTGGCTGATGCCTTTCCAGGAGCAGATCTTGCGCCACCACTGAAACACCGTGGCCTGTATTACCGCTGGCTATTTTTCGCGGCGGGCCCGCTGGAAATGGCTGCAACCATGAAGGCCATGGGATTTGAAATTTCGCTGGAAAAGTCACGGATGGCAGGTTGCGGCGCATATGCTGACGTAATGAAGACACTTGAGCACGCCGTCAGCGAGAACCCCTACGTTGCTGGCGAACACTTCACCGCTGCCGACGTCTATGTTGCCTCGCATATCAGTTGGGGCCTGCAATTCGGCACGATAGAGAAACGCCAGCATTTTGTGGATTATCTCGGAAAGATGAGCGAGCGCCCGGCCTACAAGCGCGCACATCAGATTGACGAAGAGGCGACGAAACAATTGCAGGCGGCGAGCTGATCGGATGCGGCCGACAGGCTCGAATGCTCGCTAACGCGCCTCGGCTGTCTGCCAACTTGATTTCTCGCCCCAGAGATGCGTGACCGCCGACCTCGAACTGTGACGCTGCCGGAGTAAGCCAGCGTGACGCTATCTAGCGCCATATATGACAAGGGCGGGTCTTGACCCGCCCTTTCTTCAAATACTCAAGCAGCGAGTGAAGCGGCCACGGCCTCGATGGCCTCATCCGCCTTTGCGCCGTCGGGCCCACCGGCCTGCGCCATATCCGGACGGCCACCACCGCCCTTGCCGCCGAGAGCAGCGGAAGCCGTGCGCACCAGATCAACCGCGCTGAAACGTGAGGTCAGGTCCTCGGTAACGGCGGCAACTGCGCTTGCCTTGCCATCTTCAGAAACCGCAATCAGCAGAACAACGCCTGAACCAAGCCCGCTTTTGGCTTCATCGGCAAGGCTTTTCAGGTCCTTGGCGTCAATGCCGGAGAGCGACTTGGCGAGGAACTTCACGCCGCCAATCTCTTTGACATCGCCGGCAGATCCTTCCGAAGAACCACCGCCCATGGCAAGCTTGCGGCGGGCATCGGCGAGTTCGCGTTCGAGCTTCTTGCGCTCATCCAGCAGGCCCTCGACCCGGCCAAGCACTTCCGATGGCTGAACCCTGAGCGACGACGCAAGTGCCTTGACCCGTTCATCCTGCTCGGCCAGATAGGCGAGAGCACCTGCCCCCGTCACAGCCTCAACACGACGAACGCCAGCGCCAACAGCGCTTTCGCCGAGAACGCGAACAAGGCCAATCTGGCCCGTTGCAGAGACATGAGTGCCGCCGCAAAGCTCTACCGAGTAAGGACGATTGGCCTTTGCACCGTGAATGCCGGTGCCCATCGACACAACGCGAACCTCATCGCCGTATTTCTCACCGAACAGCGCCATCGCACCTTCGGCAATCGCATCGTCAACGCTCATCAGGCGGGTGACGACTGGCGAGTTCTGGAGAATGATTTCATTCGCCATGTCTTCAACGATCTTCAACTCCTCAGCCGACATGGGCTTGGGATGAGATACGTCAAAGCGCAGGCGTTCAGGCGCTACCAGCGAGCCCTTCTGGGCGACGTGGGTGCCCAGGACTTCGCGCAGCGCCTCATGGAGAAGGTGCGTTGCGGAGTGATTGGCGCGCAGACGCGAGCGGCGATCGTGATCTACGGTCAGCTCCACTTCATCGCCCACCTTGATGCCGCCCTTTGCGACGGTGCCAATGTGGACAAAAAGACCTTCGCCCTTTTTGTGCGTATCGCTGACGGTAAAAGCGCCTTCGTCTGATGAGATGACACCGGTGTCGCCCATCTGGCCACCGGATTCACCATAGAATGGCGTCTGGTTGACGACGATCTGAACGCTTTCGCCCTCGGACGCTGCATCGACAGACTTGCCGTCCTTGACGATTGCCTGCACGACGCCTTCTGCCGTTTCTGTGTCGTAGCCCAGAAACTCGGTTGCGCCGTGCTTTTCCTTGAGTTCAAACCACACGGTTTCGGTTGCCTTGTCGCCGGAACCGGCCCAATGGGACCGGGCTTCGGCCTTCTGGCGCTGCATTGCGTCGGTAAAGCCAGACACATCGACGCCGATCTCGCGAGCGCGCAGGGCATCCTGCGTCAGATCGAGCGGGAAGCCGTAAGTGTCGTAGAGCTTGAATGCCGTTTCTCCGTCGAGCATATCGCCCTTGTGCAGCGACGACGTTGCGTCCGACAACAAGGACAGGCCACGCTCAAGCGTCTTGCGGAAGCGGGTTTCTTCCAACTTGAGCGTTTCGGAGATCAACGGCTCTGCGCGGACAAGTTCCGGATAGGCGCGGCCCATCTGCTGGACAAGCGTCGGCAAGAGTTTCCAGATCAGCGGCTCACGCGAGCCGAGCAATTCGGCATGACGCATGGCGCGGCGCATGATGCGGCGCAGGACGTAACCGCGCCCTTCATTCGATGGCAGCACACCATCGGCAATCAGAAACGCCGAAGAACGAAGGTGATCTGCGATCACGCGGTGGCTCGCGCGCTTGTCACCTTCAGCCGGAACGCCAGTCGCTTCCACCGAGGCAGAGATCAGCGCGCGGAAAAGATCCGTATCGTAGTTGTCGTGCTTGCCCTGCAACAGCGCTGAAATACGCTCAAGTCCCATGCCGGTATCGATGGATGGACGCGGAAGATTGATCCGCTCCTCCTTCGTCACCTGCTCATACTGCATGAAGACGAGGTTCCAGATTTCGATGAAGCGGTCGCCATCCTCATCTGCGGACCCCGGAGGTCCGCCCCAGATATGATCGCCATGGTCATAGAAGATTTCAGAACAGGGGCCGCATGGACCCGTATCGCCCATCGCCCAGAAATTGTCGCTCGTGGGGATGCGGATGATGCGATCATCAGAGAAGCCAGCAATCTTCTTCCAGAGATCGAAGGCCTCATCGTCGGTATGATACACCGTGACCAGCAGCCGGTTCTTGTCGATCCCGAATTCCTTGGTGATCAGGTTCCAGGCATGGGTGATGGCTTCTTCCTTGAAGTAATCCCCAAAAGAGAAATTGCCCAGCATTTCAAAGAATGTGTGGTGGCGGGCGGTGTAGCCGACATTATCAAGGTCATTGTGCTTGCCACCGGCGCGGACACACTTCTGCGATGACGCAGCCGTGGAATATGGGCGGCTTTCCAATCCGGTAAAGACGTTCTTGAACTGCACCATGCCCGCATTGGTGAACATCAATGTCGGGTCATTACGCGGCACCAGAGGGCTGGATGGCACGATTTCGTGGCCGTTCTTCTTGAAGTAGTCGAGGAAGGTCGACCGGATTTCATTTACACCGCTCATACGAAGTCCTTCATTGCCGCGCATTCACCCGGCCATAGCATGAAAATCAATGGCTTTTATCGCTCGCGTCATTGCCTGTCCAGCCAAAGAGGATGACGTTCCGTCACAAATAAAGGCCGCGCGAAACAATCGCACGGCCTTGAACGTCCTAAACCTGAAATACAAAGACATGTCGCCAGGCTGCGCCCGCGATCAAGCGTCTGGATCGACCGCATCACCGTCTGCTTCGGGTCCGCCATTCTCCAGAAAACGCTCGGCGATAAGACCGGCATTCTGGCGCAGCGCCAGTTCGATCTCGTTGGCAACGGCAGGGTTTTCCTTGAGGAAGGTCTTGGCGTTCTCACGCCCCTGCCCCAGTCGCTGGCTGTTATAAGAGAACCAGGCACCCGACTTTTCGACCAGACCGGCTTTCACGCCGAGATCCACGAGTTCACCGGTCTTAGAGACACCTTCGCCATACATGATGTCGAATTCGACCTGCTTGAAGGGAGGCGCCATCTTGTTCTTGACGACCTTCACGCGCGTCTGGTTACCAACAACCTCTTCACGGTCCTTAACGGCGCCAATGCGGCGGATATCGAGGCGGACAGAAGCATAGAACTTCAACGCGTTACCACCGGTCGTCACTTCGGGCGAACCGTAGGAAATGCCGATCTTCATACGAATCTGGTTGATGAAGATCACCATCGTTTTCGATTTTGAAATCGAAGCCGTCAGCTTTCTCAGCGCCTGGCTCATCAGACGAGCCTGAAGGCCCGGCAGGCTATCGCCCATCTCGCCTTCGATTTCAGCACGCGGAGTGAGCGCCGCCACCGAGTCGACCACCAGGACGTCAACCGCGCCGGAGCGCACCAGCGTATCGGTGATTTCAAGGGCCTGCTCACCCGTGTCTGGCTGGGAAATGAGCAGATTGTGCAGATCGACTCCCAGCTTGCGGGCGTAGACTGGATCAAGCGCGTGCTCCGCGTCAACGAAGGCGCAAATGCCACCCTTTTTCTGCGCTTCGGCAATGGTCTGCAAGGCGAGCGTCGTCTTACCGGAGCTCTCCGGTCCATAGATCTCGATGATACGGCCCTTCGGCAGACCACCAATACCAAGTGCGACATCAAGGCTGAGCGAGCCGGTCGAAACGGTCTCTACCTCGACAATACTTTCATTGGAACCGAGCTTCATGATCGATCCCTTGCCGAACGAACGTTCGATCTGGGAAAGCGCCGCTTCCAGTGCCTTGCTTTTATCCACTGCTTTGTCCTCTACAAGACGCAAAGAATTTTGTGCCATCTGTAAACCACCTTTAGGTTATTGAAGCCGCACAGGCAATGAAGCTCTCTGTGTCGATTTTGTACTTTATTTGTTCTCATGTCACAAGCGCTGATCATCACATTGAAAACAAATATGGATAAGTCCTTTGTTCTACTTTTGTTTTTCTTTTTGCGCTGTGGAAAAAGCGCTCCATGAACTAGCGTACCGTACCGGCGTCCGTGACGAATCGCGCCGCCCCTGAACGGTCAAAAAGAGGAAACTGCAGTGAAGAAGATACTCGTTCTAGGCGGCGCACATCTGGACCGCCGTGGCATGATCGAGAGTGAAACCATCGCCGGTGCCAGCAATCCCGGTTCCTGGATGGAAGAAGCCGGAGGCGGTGGCTTCAATGCGGCACGCAATCTTTCAAGGCTGGGCTTCAGCGTCAGGATCATTGCTCCGCGCGGCGGTGATGCCAATGGCGAAACCGTTGCCACAGCGGCGAGAGAGGCCGGCGTGGCGGACATGCCTTTTACATTCCTTGATCGTCGTACGCCGAGCTACACCGCAATTCTGGAGCGGGACGGCAATCTGGTCATCGCCATCGCGGATATGGACCTTTACAAGCTGTTCACGCCGCGTCGACTGCGGGTACGCGCTGTTCGCGAAGCCGTTATGGAAAGCGACATCCTGCTTTGTGACGCGAACCTGCCGCAGGATACATTGCAGGCAATAGCAACCGCCGCCGTGGCGAACCAAAAGCCTTTGGCGGCGATTGCCATCTCGCCTGCGAAAGTCGTTCGCCTGAAGGAAGCTTTGCCTCAAATCGATGTTCTCTTCATGAACGAGGCGGAAGCAGGCGCCTTGACCGGCAAAACTGTGACAGACATTCGCGAATGGCCCGACCACCTGCAAGCACTTGGACTGCGCGGTGGCGTTGTCACCCGTGGTGCCCAACATGTCATTGCATTTTCGGAGCATGAGACGGCAGTGCTCAGACCTCCCGTCATTGATAATGTCTGCGACGTAACCGGCGCTGGAGACGCAATGGCGTCCGGCTATCTGGCCGCGATTGCCCAAGGCCGCTCGCCATCTGAGGCATTACGCTGGGGAGCGGCAGCTGCGGCCATAACTGTTCAGTCCTTTAGCGCGACGGCGGCGGAACTGGACATGGATTTGCTCGCAAACATGCTGGCCCTTGTTCCAAACGCCGAAATGTTGTGAAGAGAGCACAAACCTCGAACTGGATGATACGATGACAAAACCCCTGCCCCCGCTTTTACCAATCACCTACTCGGATGAGGTTGCCGCCGCCAAGCAGCGCGGTGCACCAATCGTGGCGCTCGAATCGACAATCATTACCCATGGAATGCCTTACCCCGGCAATATCCATATGGCCGAAAGCGTCGAGCAGATCATCCGGGATCAGGGTGCTGTCCCCGCTACCATCGCCGTCCTGCACGGAAACCTGCACATCGGGCTAGAGAAGAGCCAGCTTGAGGCATTGGCGCAAACCAAGGATGCGATGAAGGTGTCGCGCGCTGATATCGCTTTTGCGATTGCTGAGAGGCGCACCGGCGCCACCACGGTCGCCGCCACGATGATTGCTGCAGAACATGCAGGCATCAAAGTGTTCGCTACCGGCGGTATTGGCGGCGTGCATCGCGGGGCAGAAGAGAGCTTCGATATCTCCGCAGATTTGACGGAGCTCGCGCGGACTGGCGTCATCGTTGTCTGTGCTGGCGCCAAAGCCATACTCGATATCCCGAAGACGCTTGAGGTTTTGGAAACCAACGGCGTTCCCGTAGTGACGTTCGGCTCGACTGAATTTCCCGCCTTCTGGTCCAGAGCATCTGGCCTCAAGAGCCCTCTCTCACTGAACAGCCCTGCCGCGATCGCGAATTTCCAGTCGACGCGCGAACAGCTTGGCATCGATGGCGGAATGCTGGTGGCCAATCCTGTTCCCGAGGCCGATGAGATCTCGCGCGAGGAGATGGAAATCTATATTACCCGCGCGCTCTCTTATGCGGAAGAAGACGAGATTGCTGGCAAAGCTGTAACGCCCTATCTGCTGGCCAAGATTTTCGAGATCACAGAAGGCCGCAGCCTGGAAACCAACATCGCTCTTGTGCGTAACAATGCACGCCTGGCAGCCGAGATTGCCGTCGCCCTCGGTTGAGCGGACAGCCATCAAACGGCCGCTGCTTTTACATGAAACCACCCCCGGAAATGATCGGTTTTACGGGGGTGGTTCAATTGCACCGGAAAGTGCGACTCGCCCCCTAAGCGCCAAGCGTCGGTAGAGTCGCGCCACTTCTTTTCGAGTGTCGGCATGACCGCGACGTATTTTTATTCGCAACAAGCAGATATTGCCGCCTAAAAGTGCCCGTCACAATCAAACGCCCCCGAAAGACAGATCATCTTTCGGGGGCGTTTTGTTGACCTGGATAAATCGGTCTATCAGAACGTTTTCAAGTTACTTCTGAGCCACCGGCTTCACCAGCGAGGTGATGCGGCGGATTGTGACGCGTCGGTTTTCCTGCGATGCGCCTAGTGTCTGAACCTTGAGGAAACGCTCGCCATAGCCCTGCGTCGTCAGGTTTTCTGGCGGAATGCCATAGACATCGGTCAAGACGTTGGCGACCGATGCGGCGCGCTCATCCGAAAGGACAAGGTTGCTTTCATCATTGCCAACCGCATCGGTGTGGCCTTCGATCAGGAAGGTTTCCGCCGGATTGTTCTCAAGCACCTTATTGATCGCGTCCGCCACCTTGCGCAGCGACTGCGCCTGACTCATCGGAATTTCTGCGCTTCCCGTCGTGAAGGTGATGGTATCGAGGTCGATACGACGCACCTTGTCACGAATACGGGCGGAGTAGCGCACTTCATCCATTGTGTAGACACGTTCGACCGGCTCGACTGGCGGCTGTTCCAGGAAGCGATAGTAATCGCGATCCGGATCGGTGGAGGTGTCGATGATGTAGTCCTCAACCGGAATACGCAGGCGCATCGGCGGCAGGTCGAGGCCGGGGTCGCGATAGACATATTCGCGGTCCGGCTCGTCTACGAGCTCAGGCGCGTAGAACAGGACATACTCACGACCGCGTCTGTCGATACGGGACCGCTGGATTACATCGCCATAGCGGTTACGAACTGTCACGACCTGCGTACCGTCAGACCGTTCGATTGTTTCGCGGTAACGGTCATCAGGCAGTCGCTCGTAATAGGGCTTTGCACCGTCACGAATGAAGCGGTCGTTATCGTTGCCACGCACGACAACACGATCACCGAACTGCAGGAACACCCGGTCGCCCATGTCACGGTCGCGCGGACCACCGCGTGGCATGTCGCGAGGCTGCCATTCACGCACGCCCTCTGGACGGTCGTAATCCGGACGACGGTCGATGCGCTCACCCTGAATATTGGTGATTGCCTGGATGTTGATCTGCGGTGCTGGCTTGTCACCACGGGCCGCTGCCTGCGCTTCGGCATCTGAAGTCGGAACCTTGAAGTCGCGAACGGCCTCACGTTCCTGACGACGCTGATCGCGGGACTGCTGGTTGCCGCTGCGTTCCGCTTCCTTGTCGCTGTCGAGAACAGCGGCGCCCTTGTCTACCGGCAAGATAACCGTATCGGCGGACTTCGAAGGATCCTTTGCAACGGCCCTTGCCTTGTTCAACTGCTCAGGTGTGGACGCTGGCGCTTCCTGCTGCGGTGTCGCTACCTGGCTTGGAACCGGTTCGCCTGCTGGTGCCTGTCCTGTCGTGGCGCCATCCTGTGGTGCAGGCGTAGGCGATGTTGGAAGAGGCGCTGCTGGCTCACCACTCTGGGCGCGCGGTGGACGCGGCTGTTCGGAAGGCTGCTGACCCGGTGCAGGGTTAGGCTGTTCCGCCGGACGCGGAGAGCGACCCGGAGTTGTTGGTTCGGTTGGAACTGGCGCGGTGTTTGTGTCGGGCTCCGGCGCGGCTGGCTTCTTGCCGGGAACGGCTGGCTTTTCAGCGTTGTTCTCACCAGCAGCTGGGGCGGTCTCGGATGCAGGACGGCGCTTTTCACCGTTTCGACGAGGCTGCTCCTGATCGGTTCCCGGCTGCTGCTCGCCCTGTGCACGACGTGGACGCTCCGGCGCTGGCTCAGACTGCGATTCTGCCGGGGCTGCGCCGGGCTTGGCTGCGTCTGGCTGCGCATCGCGGCGCGGACGTTCCGGGCGCTGTTCGCCCTCGGCTGCAGGCTGCTGTTCGCGCTGGCGCTTGGGGCGCTCCTGCTGCTGTTCTGGTTGGGCCTCTGCCGGAGCGGCATCTGGTTGTGCTTCGCGACGCGGACGGGCCGGTGCTTCGGGCGCGGCTTCCGGTGCTGCTTCACGGCGTGGACGCTGTTGCTGTTCAGGCTCAGCTTCCGGCTGCGCTTCACGGCGCGGGCGCTGCTGTTCAGGCGCAGCCTCCGGAGCGGCTTCACGGCGGGGACGCGGCGCTTCTTCCTGTGGCTTTTCGGCCTTTGGCTCTTCCTTCTGCTGCTCCTGCTGTTGCTTCTTCAAAAGCTCTTCGGCGGAAGGATCAGCCTGCGCAAGCAGCAACGGTGCGTTCACAGGATCGGCGGCGTTCTGCTGTGACGAGTAGTGCACCGAGCCCATATTGGACGCAGCCAAAGCGGGCTCAGCCACCATCGCAATCGAAATGAGCGGAAAAACCACCCCTGTCAGCAGCTTGTTCTTTTTGAGCATTGTATTTCCTCACCTATCAACGAATTATACTGCTGTACCGTTGTCTCACGGCCATTTTAAACCTTCTGCACATGCGGGCGGTGAACAACGCCTGAGGTGCGGTCTTGTTCCAATCATGACCAAGGCGTTCTGTACCGGAAATGAACAGATCAAGGTCTTTTCGTGAAGCGATTGTGGCGATCATCGCAATGCGAAACGATTAGGGTTGCATTTTCACGACAAGGATAAGACTATCCGCCAAGCGCTGCCGCCAGCGTTACCCAGACAGCGGCGTCGCGAAACATTTACCGCCCGGAAAAAAGAAACAAACCGTGCGGAAGACTCGCCGAAAGAGAGGATCGAAATGCGTATTTCCACCCGTCTGCTTGCTGCTGCATCGATTGCCGCGATGTCGCTTTTCTCCGGTGCCGCCATGGCGCAGGACAAGCTGGTCATTGGCACGGAAGGCGCCTACCCACCCTTCAACGTTCTTGAAGCAGACGGCACCTTGACCGGTTTCGACATCGATATCGCCAAGGCGCTTTGCACTGAGATGAAGGCAGAGTGCACATTCGTCACCAACGACTGGGACGGAATCATTCCTGCATTGCAGGCCAAGAAGTTCGACGCCATCGTTGCTTCGATGTCGATCACGCCTGAGCGCCTTGAGAAAGTCGATTTCTCCAAGAAATACTACAACACACCGCCCGCCATTGCCGTGCCGAAGGACTCGCCGATCAAGTCCGTCGAAGAGCTGAAGGGCAAGACCATCGGCGCACAGGGTTCCACCACCCACGCCAACTATGCCGAAAAGCATCTCGCCGATTCCGAGCTCAAGCTTTACCCAACGGCTGACGAGTACAAGCTCGATATCACCAACGGCCGTATCGATGGCGTTATCGACGATATCGTTGTGCTCTCGGAATGGGTCAAATCCGATGCTGGCAGCTGCTGCAAGATCCTGACGCCGATGCCTGTTGACGAGGCCATCAATGGCCAGGGTGCAGGGATTGCCGTTCGCAAGGGCGACAAGGCGCTGGCTGACAAATTGACCGCCGCCATCGCCGCGATTCGCGCAAACGGCGAATACAAGAAGATCAACGACAAGTATTTCGACTTCGACGTTTACGGCAAGTAAGCGATTTGTTTGTTGAATATTGTGGCGGAAGGCTTGCCCTTCCGCCATTTTTGTTTGAGAACAGGGTAATAAAACAATACGAGAAGCGCGGCAAAGTCCGCAGGGGAAATTGGCATGAGCGGAGCACTTTCCGCCATAGGTTCGTTCTGGACCTATCTCACTCATCTCTTGGATCCATTCTGCGGACCGGTCGGCATCTTCTCTCTTTTCGGCAACGGAACACTCGTTGCCTGTGGCGATGCGGGCTGGGGCGATGAAATTGCCTTCGGCGTCAAGATCACAATATCTGTGGCACTTGCGACGCTACCGGTCGGGCTCATCATCGGATTTCTGATTGCCCTTGCGGCTCAATCCGAAGAAAAATCGCTTCGCCTGGCTGCGGGCATTTACACCACGATTTTTCGCGGCCTTCCGGAACTGCTCACGCTCTTCATCGTGTATTACGGCATCCAGATGCTGTTGCAATCGGCTGGAGGCTATATCGGCATCACCGGCCCCATCGAAATCAATGCCTTCGTAGCCGGGATGATTGCCCTCTCGGTGGTTTTTTCGTCCTATGCGGCGGAAGTTCTGCTTTCAGCATTCCGCGCCATTCCCAAGGGGCAATATGAGGCTGGCGACGCGCTGGGAATGCCACGCAATCGCACGATGGTGCTCATCATCATCCCGCAACTTGTTCGGATTGCCCTGCCGGGAATGACGAACCTCTGGATGATCCTGCTCAAGGATACGTCCTATGTGTCCATCATCGGGCTATCAGACATTCTGCGCCAGACCGGCATTGCCGCACGGGTGAGCAAAGAGGCATTCTTTTTCTACGGCATTGCCTGCCTGCTCTATCTGATCCTTGCGCTTATCTCTTCCTTCGGCCTGGGCTTCATCGACCGTTGGTCTCGGCGCTCGGAGGTGCCGCGATGAGCCACGCCGAACACCTCATCCCGCCCCGCCCGGCCCCGCCAGCCGCAGTCAAGTCGCTGTCCCTTTCCAAGGTTATCGGCGTTTCTGTTTCTGGCCTGTGGCTGCTTCTCGCGCTCGGACTTGCCTACAGCATGTTTGCCGGCTGGGACATGGACAAGTTCACACGCTATGGCCCGCGTTATATCGATGGTCTCATCACCACGATTACGCTGGTTGGAACATCCATCTTCATCGGCGCGCTTCTGTCCGCACCTATCGCCTTTGCGCGGATGTCCGGAAATCGTGTCCTGAACACATTGTCCTATGCCTACGTCTATGTATTCCGCAGCACTCCGTTGCTGGCGCAGCTCTTCCTCATCTATTACGGGCTAGGCAGTTTCCGGCCAGAGATGGAAGCCGTCGGTCTCTGGTGGTTCTTCCGGGAGGCATGGTATTGCGGTCTCCTCTCGCTGACGCTCAACACCGCCGCCTATCAAGCTGAGATACTTAGAGGCGCTATCCAGAGTGTGCCGAAAGGCCAGTTGGAGGGTGCGGCGTCGCTCGGTATCTCCAAGCCTGTGACATTCTTCAAGATCATCCTGCCGCAGGCGCTCATCGTCGCATTGCGTCCCTACGGAAACGAGATCATCCTGATGATCAAAGGGTCGGCTGTCGTATCCATCGTGACGGTGTATGATCTGATGGGCCAGACACGCTACGCGTTCTCGCGCACCTTCGATTATCAGGCCTATCTTTGGGCGGCCATCTTCTACCTTTCGATGGTCGAGATTTTACGCCACACCTGGGCGTATCTCGAAGCCCGCCTCACCCGCCATCTCATTCGCTAAACCGTTGGCAGCACTCACCCAAAAACGCTGCTAACACGCTGATTTTATTTTACAAAATTGTGACAACCCGTGTTCTTGTCAAGCTTGGGTTAATCATCTCATGTTCCCATTGCAGGTGATACCTCTCGGTATCGGCGACCACCAACGACGGGAGCAGATGCAATGAACAAAGATATGGAAATGATGATGAAGGGCTACGGCGTGACCACGGCCGAAATTCTGTATCACATGCCCGATCATCCGACGGTCTTGCAGACCTACCTGTGGCAACATTACGATATCGCGCCGGACTTCCCCGAGATGAAGGGCTTTCTCAAGTTCTGGAAGGAAAAGCTGGACGGCCCACTCCACTCCGTTCGATATGTCCACCGCCAGCTGATATCCGCGCAGGAATGGCGTTCACTCAAAGGAGAGTTCATTCTTCATTGAGTCAAATCAAGCATTGCACCTGAAGGAATTGGCGACTAAGCAGGCGTCAAAACCCTGACGAAAGCCCGGAAGCGTGCAATGATGAAGAACCAGAAGGTCGATGAAGAGGCTCTGGCCGAAGCCTATAACCGCGCTCTAGCCCTGGAAAAGGCTGGCGATATCGACGCTGCGGTAAAGGCTTACGAAGAGGTTCTGGCTATTGATCCCGAGGATCATGGCGGCGCTGCCGTTCGCATTGCCGCCATGGGTCGCGGGGAAACGCCGCCAAAGGCACCGGACGCCTATGTTGAGACGCTGTTCGACCAGCAGGCGGAAGCCTTCGAGGATATTCTTGTAGAACAGTTGGGCTATGCCGTACCTATGATCGTGCGGCAGCGCCTCCAGGCTCTGGAGTTGGGCTCGTTCAAACGGATGCTCGATCTGGGCTGCGGTACTGGGCTTACAGGCGAGGCCTTGCGCGACATGGCGGCCGACATGACCGGTATCGACCTCTCCGAAAACATGGTCGAAATCGCCCATGAAAAAGATCTCTATGAAACGCTTTACGTAGCAGAGGTCGAGGATTTTCTGGAAGACAATGACGACGAGCCCTTCGATCTGATCACGGCCACGGACGTTCTTCCATATCTCGGCGCCCTGGAGCCGCTCTTCTTCGGAGCAGCTGAAAACATGGTCGAGGGCGGCATCTTCGTGTTTTCCTCAGAAACGCTACCGGATGAGGTTCTGGCAGGCCGCGCCTATATGGTCGGCCCCCATCAACGCTTTGCGCATTCAGAGGCCTATATCCGCGAACGCCTTGCATCCACGGGTTTTGACGTTGTCGAAGTTACCGACATCAATGTCAGAATGCAGGAAGGCCACCCGACGCCTGGTCATCTCGTGATCGCGAAGCTCAACGGCTGATGAAGGCTGTTTGCGCCGCCACCGCGGCGCAGCTGGATTAGGGCTCAAGGCCGGAATGTCAGTGACAGAAGTCTCAATCCTTGAAAGAGCTTCGTCAGCAGTCCCAAGGCGCGCCACCAGCGCGCCTTTTCTGTTTCACTCTTCGCCGGACTTCGGATTATCCAGCAGCATGTAATCAAGCGGCAGTTCGGTCGTGTATTTGATCTGCTCCATCGCGAAAACGGAAGACACATCGCGGATTTCGATCTTGGCGATGAGCCGCTTGTAGAAAGCGTCGTAGGCAGCGATATCAGGCACGACGACCCGCAGCAGATAATCCACATCGCCGCTCATGCGGTAGAACTCGACCACTTCAGGAAATTCCGAGACCACTTCGGAGAAGCGCTTCAGCCATTCAATGGAGTGCGACGCGGTCCTGATCGAAACGAAGACGGTGACCTTGGTGTTGACCTTGGCAGCATCCAGAATGGCAACACGGCGACGGATAACGCCGTCCTCTTCCATCTTCTGAATACGCCGCCAGCATGGCGTGGTGGAGAGACCTACCTTCTTTGCCAGATCGGCGACAGCCAAAGTGGAGTCTTCTTGCAGAATACGAAGTATTTTTCGATCGAGGCGGTCCAATCCATTCTCCTCCGGAATTATTTTCCTCTATTTACACTAAAAAAAACTGAAAAAAAGAATTTTGTTTCAGCGCGTCAATCTGTCCACACATCGTCTCAGCACCGGCAACATTTCCTCGCCGAACCATGGATTTTTCTTGAGCCAAGCGCTGTTTCGCCAGCTTGGATGCGGAAGCGGCAGGACCGGAATCCCTTGATTGACAAGGAAATAATTTCGCCAGTTATGGACGGTTTCGGTCATCGTCTTCATTCTGCCCGCACCTAGATGCCACGCCTGTGCATATTGCCCGACGGCAAGGACGAGCTCTGTCTGCGGCATGGCGTCGAGCACGGTATGACGCCACTGAGGCGCACATTCGAGCCGCGGCGGCAGGTCAGATCCCTTCGCGTCATAGCCCGGAAAACAGAACCCCATGGGGACTATCGCAAAGCGGTTAGAATCGTAAAATTCGTCACGGCTTACATTCATCCACTCGCGCAGCCGGTTGCCGGAAGCATCATTGAATGGCAACCCGCTTTCATGAACCCTCAGGCCCGGCGCCTGACCGGCAATCAGTATCCGCGCCTTCGTCGAGATAACGGCGACGGGACGCGGTTCATGCGGCAGACGGTCCCCCTCGCCCTTCAAGGGCGCGTCGCGGCAAATTCGACATGCGCTGATATCGCGACGCAGTGCGGCTATTAATGCGTCATCCTGGCGTGAAGTCCCCGTCATTTCCTGTCTTACCATCCCAGCAAATGACGGACCAGGGAAAGAAACCCTGCAAACGGTGCATCCATCTCCGCAGCCTTGTGCTCACGCCGCCAGTCCCTGGGCTGCATGAAAGGTCCAGACCAGATGCCCGCCCTTTCCGATTGCGCCAGCGTCTGTTCTTCGGAAAACAGGAAATATTCGGTCGCGACGGCAAAACCCGCAGCAACGAGCTGCGCGGCCACATCCCTGCCCTCGACCGAACACCGCACGAGACGACGTTTATAACGATCGCGCTTGTTGCCGGAGCATTCTACAACGTCGCGCTTCAGGAGCGTTGCGAGATAGGCCTTCGCCTCTGCGCCGCAGGGCCATTGCCGCTCGCCACGTCCACAGGTCTGCTGCAATTCCGGAGCATCGACGCCGACCAGACGAAAACGTTCGTCACTGCGGGAAAGCGTATCACCATCCACGGCGTAAAAACGGCCTGAAAAACGCTCCTGACCGAGACCATCCAGCTTCGCGGCGATCAATGTGCCCATCGTAAGGATAAGCGCGGCGATGATGCCGTCCTTCAATCGGAAGGCTCTGCCTGACTTTCGTCGCATGTAACAACAAATCCTTGTTATAGATGGCAAACAAATCCTTTCACATCAGCATCTTCTTAAGATTTTGCCACTAGGCTGCAAGTCTTTAGATGAAATGCGTTGTGTCATGAGTAAGAACGCCAGCACCACTGCCGACAAGAATATCGTCGACCGGTCCCGGACGCGACGCAACAAGGCTGTGTTCGATACGGTCAAATCGACCCGTGAGCGACTTCAGTACGGCCCGATCAGCGTCAATGCATTCGAGCGCGACATGCTCCAGATGCACATTGCAGAAACACTGCAAAGCGCCACGATCATGCCGCTGTTCATCGTGCTCGCCACCGGCGTTGGCATTTACATCAGCCGAGATCCGCAAATCCTGGGCTGGTCGCTTCTGGCGCTGACGATCCACGCGATTTCTTTGCTGTTTGCCCGTCGTGCATCGCGACAGGAACTCACCCCCGCAAATCTGGCAGGCTGGAACAACATCTTCCTGGGCACGCAGATCGTCATAGGGCTGGTCTGGGTTCTGTTTGCCATTCAGAAGATAGAGCCGGGCGACGCATCGCTCATCATGTTCTACAAAGGCGCTACGCTGCTGATTGCGCTTTCCATCACCGCATCGTCTAACGTTTTGTTGCGGCGTGCGACGCTGATGACCTTTCTGCCTGTTCTGGTCGCGCTCGGCGTAACGGCGGTGTTTTCTCGCAATCCGTTGGATATCGGTCTGGCCTTGATGTTCTCGTTGGCCATGCTGTTCTGCAACCATGTGACCAAACGCCTCTATCAATCCAGCATCAAGCTTCTCTCCTTCCAATCGGAAAAGGACGACCTGATTGCCGAACTGGAAGTCGCCAAGTCCATGTCAGACGAGGCGCGCAGACGGGCGGAAGAAGCCAATATGGCCAAATCCCGCTTTCTGGCCTCCATGTCGCACGAACTTCGGACACCACTAAACGCTATCCTGGGCTTTTCCGAAGTCATGGCGTCTGAGGTTCTGGGGCCGCTCAACAATCCGCTCTACAAGGAATATTCCGGCGACATTCACCGCTCCGGCCAGCATCTTCTCGATCTCATCAACGAGATTCTGGATCTTTCGCGCATTGAAGCAGGCCGCTACGACCTCCATGAAGAAGCAATAGCGCTTCTAGAAATCGCAGAAGATTGCGTGGGCATGATCCAATTGCGCGCGCGAGCCAAGAATATCCGCATTTCGCAGCAATTCGAGACCAGCCTTCCGCAGGTCTGGGCAGATGAAAAATCCATCCGCCAGGTTGTCCTTAACCTGCTGTCCAACGCAGTGAAGTTCACCCCCCAGGGCGGCGAGATCACCATCAAGGCGGGCTGGACTGCGGGCGGTGGACAATATGTGTCCATCAAGGACAATGGCCCCGGCATTCCCGAGGAAGAAATCCCGATCGTTCTATCCGCCTTCGGTCAGGGCTCGATTGCGATAAAGAGTGCGGAACAGGGCACCGGCCTGGGTCTGCCAATCGTTCAGGCAATTCTAGCCAAGCATGATGGTCAGTTCGTTTTGAAGTCAAGGTTGCGTGAAGGCACGGAAGTCATCGCCATTCTGCCCGCAAAGCGCGTTCTGCAAAGCATTCCCGCAGTCGAGGATGTTACACTCGTACAGCCGCGCAAACGCTCATTTGCTTAAAGCGTTACGGGTGAAAAGAACAACGTGCTGACAAGCGAAAACAGCACGAAGCCGCCATTGGCGAGCAGCAGACAGAAAACCGCGAACGAGCCGAGATCCTTTGCGTGGCGAGCGGCGGACGAAAACTCCGGCGAAACGCGATCTACAATTTCTTCGATTGCGGTGTTCAGCGCCTCGACGGAAAACAGCAGAAGCATCAGCACCGAAAAGATCAGATAATGCGCCAATGGCGCTCCGATCACGCCCAGCAGTACCAGCCCGGCGCCGAATGCCAGCACCTCGTGACGAAATGCGGCTTCCTTCCACAAACGCGCCAGCCCCTGCGCGGAGTAGCGCGCAGCAGCAAAGAGGTGCCGAAAACCGGTTTCCTTGCGGAAAACCGGCTCTGGTGACGGCGTGAATGGAGCGTTATCCATGGCTGGCTCAGTTATCTCGGCGAGTATCGACACCCGCCATTTCAAATGTCGCCATGCCAGAATGGCACGCGGCGGCAGATTTGACGATAGCTGCGGCAAGCGCGGCACCCGTGCCTTCGCCAAGTCGCATGCCCAAGGCCAGCAACGGGGTCTTGCCCAGCTTTTCGACTGCGGCCAGATGGCCGGGCTCCCCGGAAACATGGCCGATGAGGCAGTGGTCGAGCGCAGCCGGGTTCGCAGCCTTCAGCAAAGCCGCAGCAGCGGTGGCGACATAACCATCGATCAGGACCGGAATCTTTTCAACGCGTGCAGCGAGTATGGCCCCTGCCATAGCCGCAATCTCACGACCACCAAGACGCCGCATGATTTCCAGCGGGTCGGAAAGGTGGTCCTTGTGGAATTCCACAGCCGCCTTCACCGCTGCAATCTTACGGGCCATAACCTCGCCTTCAGAGCCCGTGCCCGGGCCGGTCCACTGCTCGGCGCTGCCGCCATACAGAGCAAGATTGATCGCAGCCGCAATCGTGGTGTTGCCGATGCCCATTTCGCCGATGCAAAGAAGGTCTGTGCCGCCCGCAATCGCTTCCATGCCGAACGCCATGGTGGCTGCACAATCACGCTCGGAAAGGGCCGGCTCGCACGTGATGTCGCCGGTTGGATAGTCAAGCGCGAGATCGAATATCTTGAGCCCAAGGTCATTTGCCACGCAGATCTGGTTGATCGCGGCACCGCCAGCGGCAAAATTTTCCACCATCTGCTGCGTCACGGAAGACGGATAGGGCGTGACACCATGACGGGTCACGCCATGATTGCCAGCAAAGATCGCCACGAGCGGACGGTTGACTGCGGGTGCACGCCCCGTCCAGGCCGCCAGCCACATGGCGATTTCCTCAAGACGTCCGAGCGATCCAGCAGGCTTTGTCAGTTGCGCATTGCGCTCCTTGGCAGCCACGAGAGCGTGCGTATCCGGTCCCGGCAGGTCTCGAAGCAGCGTACGAAAATCATCAAAGGGCAATCCGCTCATGCTCATGATATCGGTCTTTCTGGTCGCGCCGGACGCTTGTGTTTTCCAGCAAATCGGGGTTTGTTGCGCCTCTCATAATCGGGGACGCGAAGAGGAACAACCTCAAATACGACATGCGCCGCCTCAACTGTTGGAGATGCGATTGCGGGCCGGTGAATTTCTGAACGATGCGATGCGTTCCGTGAGCTTTCTCAGCCGCATTCCGGTGCATGATATCTTCTTTGAAGGACCGCAGCGAAGCATAGCAGAGACTGCCGGGGCATTTCCCTTGGCTGGTCTCTTCATCACCCTGCCAATTGCCATTCTCGCCTCCTGCCTTGCCTCGACCGGTGCCGATGCGCTCGTCATTTCCGTCATCGTGCTCGTTGTGGCGACCCTTGTAACCGGCGCCCTGCATGAAGACGGCCTTGCCGACACGGCAGATGGCTTCGGCGGCGGTAACGACAAGACGAGAGCCCTCGCAATCATGAAGGACAGCCGCATCGGCACCTATGGTGCCATGGCCCTCATTTCGTCCTTTGTCATCAGAGCGGCGTGTCTGGCTGCCCTTGTCCGAGAGGCCTCGGCGCTTTCCGTGGCAGCGATTCTGCTGGCAATAGCCTGCGTGAGCCGCGCCTTGATGGTGTGGCACTGGCAATCTCTGCCGCCGGCAAAGGCGGCAGGCATTGCCGTTGCTGCAGGACAGCCCGGCAAGGCGGAGGCCAGGACCGCCCTCGCCTTCGGTTTCGCTGCCGCAATCCTGATTGCCCTGCCTATTATCTCCCTCAAAGCTTGTATAGCCGCTCTTGCCGCATCAATTGCTGCGACCTACCTTTTCAGCCGATTCTGCAGACGCAAGATCGATGGTCATACCGGTGATACCATTGGCGCAACGCAGCAGATCACAGAGATCGTGATGCTGGCCTCACTTGCTCTCTTTGCCTGAAGGTCAGATATAGGTTTGATGGAAACGCCTTGTATAAATATCTGCTCGCTCGATCCCGTTGATGGGCTCTGTGACGGTTGCTACCGCACGATACAGGAAATCATGGCCTGGTCAGGTTACAGCAGCCAGCAGCGCCGCCGGATCATGGACGACCTTCCTCAGCGATCTGCAGCGCGAGACACAATGAGTGGCGAGGAGACCGTTTGCGCATGAACAGGCTGACCTTCGTTTTTCTTTTGATGGGAATAGGCCTGGCCTTGCTCATCTTCAACCACGAAAGCGGCCAGACATTCGGCATCAACAACGATCAATTCGGAGAAGCGGTCTATCTGCTTCCCATCGCGGCCCTTCTCTCGGTCGGTATATTGGCAGGCAACCGTGGAGGCTTGGCGACAGTCATCCGCCAGCTTGCCATCTGGCTCGTCATCATCCTCGGCCTCGTCTCAGCCTATCTGTATCGCTATGATTTCCAACGTTTCGGTGAAACGCTTCTGGCGGGGCTGATACCGGGTCGTGCGGTCGTTGTCACGGCGCAGGACGGCACGCAGGAAGTCATTCTCAACAAGTCCATGAGCGGGCATTTCCAGACCGATGCTCTGGTCAATGGAGCGCCAGTTCATATGCTGGTCGACACCGGCGCGAGTTCCGTCGTTCTCTCAAAAAGCGATGCCGAAGCCGTGGGCATCGACGTGGACAATCTGGCCTATACGGTTTCCGTCATGACAGCCAATGGCCGCACGTCCGTCGCGCCCGTTCGCCTGTCAGAAATTGCCATTGGTCCAATCGTCAGGCGCAACGTCTCAGCGCTGGTCGCGCAAGACGGACAGCTTGAGCAGAGTTTGCTGGGGATGACATTCCTGTCCACCCTCGGCTCGCTTCAGATGCAGACGGACAAATTGACACTGCGCAATCAATAAAGACAGCGCCCCGTTGCAGACGTGCCAGCTTCAGGAAGTCGCTAGATCTCGTTGAATTGCTTGGCGCGAGGTCCCGACAGAGTGACTTCCCAAGCGGCCTTGTGGTCGAATTTTTGACGCGCAAGAAATGTATAGCCCGTTTGATCCCACGGTTTGATCGTGCTTGTCAGGCTGTCGAGAACGAAATCCCCCCCGGACAGGCGAACCAATAGCACGGCGTGATTATTGCCGCCGCGATCCAGCACGACCGAGACGGCCATCTTGCTCGCTTGAAATCCGGCATCCAGCAGCGCCTTGGTTTTGGCCATTGCATAGTCTTCGCAATCGCCTCGCCCGCCTTCTGGCATCGACCAGTAATTGCTTCGACCATAAACGGCACTGTCTTCTGCCGGACGAATTGAGGAATTGACCTTGCGGTTAACCCGCGAGAGCAACTCCAACGCCTTGTCATCGCTCATGGTCGCGCCGCCTCTGGAGGAGCACAACCAGCTGTAACGCTGACAGGCGGATGAGAAGCCCTCTGGCGCCGAAATGGCGCGTGTTGCTTGGAGTTGCCCCGCAAATGCAGGCGCATTTAGGCCTGATGCGCCAATCAACGCGCAAGCCAGAACAGAAATCTTTTTGATCATGCCACGCCCTTCAATATTGCCTGAAATGACGGGGACTCCATAGGTGTCCCGCTCGCTTATGAAACTAGGCATTACACTGAAGGTGGACCAAACTACGCCAAAGCCGAAGCCGACGCTGAAACCAACAACACCTTTGAACGCGCCTTGCGCCACCCAATTGCATGATTAGCCCAAAATTTCAAAATAAAATTAACGTAGCCCATTGAGACGCATTCAACACAGACGAACCGACGCGCCGGCCCGCTTTCGGTTTGCCGACTCTGGAAAGACAGAAAAACGAGTAAATACTCCAAACAACCGATGTAAAATTCCAGAAATTAATAGCAAATACTGCTTACCTATTTCGTACTAGCCCATAACAGTGACAGTATATATGATATATTGCGGGTTATTTTTAAGTAACATAACCTTTTATCGTGACGTTTTTTGCGATCACTTTAGGAGGACTATCATGAGCAGTAAGATAACAACTGTGTTTTCGTGTATTGCAATCTTGCTGTCCAGCACTGCACTGGTGGGAGCGCAAACACGTGTGCAACGCTGTGACCGGGCCAAACCTGGCACCCTGGAATATGCTCTCTGCAAGCCAACAGCCACGATCCAGACCGTGACCGGCAGGCAGGGAGACAGCGACAGGAATGACAGAGGCTCACGGTCCGGCAGGAATGGCGGAAGCGGCACCTCGGGCAGCGGCGGTCAAAATCAGGGCGGGGGAAATAACGGCGGAGGCGGCAGCAGCGGCGGCGGTGGCGGCGATAACGGCGGCGGCGGCAATGGCGGCGGCGGCAATGGCGGCG
>UBTF01000009.1 GCA_900468285.1 Hyphomicrobiales bacterium
ACCCTCGCAGACCCAGCCGTCGTCGATGACCTCATCGAAAACAGGCAGAACAGGCAAGAAGCCGCGTGACAGGCGCCTAAGACCTAAGCCCGGCGGTTTTACCGCTGCCGGGCTTTGGAATCCCTGGACTGCCCCTTCGACACCGAGTCCCGGTAAAAACACCGGCTTTGCCGCAAGCTTCCATCCTGCTCGAACCAACCTTTCAAAAACTGCACTTTCGGCGTGATTTTTTCTGTGCACATTGGGCAGCAGTCGGAGGAGAATTGACATGACGAAAGACAATAGCCGCGTAATTGCCTTTATCGGGACGGGCCTGATGGGCGGGCCAATGGCGAAAAACCTTCTTGGCGCCGGCTTCAGCCTCCGTGTCTGGAACCGCAGCACCGAAAAAGCCCAGGCACTTGCCTCTGAAGGAGCGGTTATCGCGTCATCTGCGGCTGAGGCGGCAAGCGGCGCAAGCATCGTCGTGACGATGCTGAGCGATGGCGATGCGGTCGGCGACGTTCTGTTCGGTGCCGGCGTGGCAAATGCGCTCGAAAAGGGCGCGATCATTATTGACAGCAGCTCGATTGCCCCATCTATTGCACGGGCTCACGCAAAGAAACTCGAAGAGCTCGGCCTTCATCACATCGACGCCCCGGTTTCAGGCGGCGTTGTCGGGGCGAAAGCGGGTACGCTTGCCATCATGGCGGGTGGCGATGAGCAGCTTATCGCAACTCTGTCTGACGTTTTCGCGCCCATGGGTCGGCTGACCTATGTCGGCCCCTCGGGTGCGGGGCAATTGTGCAAGCTTGCCAACCAGCAGATCGTCGCCATCACCATCGGCGCCGTTGCCGAAGCCATGATGCTGGTTGAAGCCGGAGGCGCATCGCGGGAAGGCTTTCGCAATGCCATACGCGGCGGATTTGCCGAAAGCCGCATATTGGAATTGCACGGTGAGCGCATGGTAAAGCGCGATTTCGAGCCCGGCGGACCTTCAAAGTTCCAATTGAAAGACCTGAACGGCGTGCTCGCGACAGCGGAAGATCTATCGCTGGATCTACCCCTCACCCAGAAAATCACCCAGGAATTTGCCGAGTTCGTTCATGACGGTGGTGCCGACGTCGACCACAGCGGCATCTTGCTATATCTGGAAAAACTCAACAGTCGCCGAGCCTGATCGCATCACCACTCTTCGCGGTTATTTCTATTGCCTGAGAGAATTTGTTACATCTCTTATATGGCAATTTTCTTGAACAGATCATATCACAGATCGCAGCGACCGTGGGCGGATGCGATCTGACACGCGGCGATCCACAAATCTCATCAGAACGGTGGCGCGTAGCTGCCCGGTTCACTTGAAAGGGAACAGTTCATGACCATCCACCAGAACCTCATCGACGGCGAATGGATCGGTGCCGAGACGTCGGAAAACATCAATCCGTCCGACACCAAGGAAATCGTGGGCCTTTATGCGCAGGCAAATGCCGACGATGCGAAGCGCGCCATCGCCGCTGCCAAGGCCGCGTTCCCGGCATGGTCGCGATCCGGCATTCTGGAACGTCACGCGATCCTGAAAAAGACTGCTGACGAAATCCTGGCACGCAAGGACGAGCTTGGCGCGCTCCTGGCTCGAGAGGAAGGCAAGGTTCTGGCAGAAGGCATTGGTGAAACCATTCGTGCTGCCCAGATATTCGATTTCTTTGCTGGCGAAGCGCTTCGTCTGGCAGGAGAGGTCATTCCGTCTGCCCGTCCCAATATCGGCGTCGAAGTCACCCGCGAGCCGCTCGGCGTCATCGGCATCATCACGCCGTGGAACTTCCCGATTGCCATCCCGGCCTGGAAGATTGCCCCGGCCCTTTGCTACGGCAACACGATTGTCTTCAAACCAGCGGAACTGGTTCCCGGCTGCTCCTGGGCCATCGTCGATATCCTGCACCGCGCCGGTCTGCCGAAGGGCGTCCTCAATCTGGTCATGGGCCGCGGCTCCATCGTCGGGCAGGCCATGCTCGACAGCCCGCATCTTGCAGGCATCACCTTCACGGGCTCCACCGGCACCGGCCAGCGCGTGGCGGCATCATCGCTTCCTTTCAACCGCAAGTTCCAGCTGGAAATGGGCGGCAAAAATCCGTTCGTCGTGCTTGATGATGCCGATCTTGGCGTCGCCGTGGAGGCTGCGGCCAATTCCGGTTTCTATTCCACCGGCCAGCGCTGCACCGCATCGTCGCGAATCATCGTGACCGAGGGTATCCACGACCGGTTTGTTGCAGCCCTGACGGAACGTCTGGCCAAGATCAATGTCGGACACGCCATGGACAAGGAAACCCATGTCGGCCCGGTCGTTGATGAAAAACAGCTGAAGCAGGATACCGACTACATCGAAATCGGCAAAAAGGAAGGCGCGAAAGTTGCCTTCGGTGGCGATCTCATCAAGCGGGAAACGCCTGGCTTCTTCCTGCAGCCAACGCTGTTTACCGAAGCGACCAACGATATGCGCATCTCGCAGGAAGAAATCTTCGGACCTGTCGCCGCCGTCATCCGGGTGAAAGACTATGATGAAGCGCTGGCGGTTGCCAATGATACGCCCTTTGGCCTGTCATCCGGCATCGCGACCACAAGCCTGAAGCACGCCACCCATTTCAAGCGCAATGCGGAAGCCGGCATGGTCATGGTCAACCTGCCAACGGCAGGGGTCGATTTTCATGTTCCTTTCGGAGGCCGCAAGGCATCATCCTTCGGTCCGCGTGAACAGGGGCGTTATGCCAGCGAGTTCTTCACCACGGTAAAGACGGCCTATACACTCGCCTGATCCGACACCAAAAAGACCAACCCCGGCTCACGGCCGGGGTTTTCAGATGCACGATGCCTGCTTATCCTAGCTCCAGAATATAGTCGGCAAGTCGGAGACGAGATGACAGACATCGCCATGATCGAGGCTGCGCGCGAACGCATCGGCGCTGAAGCAATTCGCACACCTTTTCTGTCATCACCCTTTCTGGACGACATTGCCGGTCGCAGAATTCTGGTCAAAGCAGAATGCCTTCAGCGCACCGGCTCGTTCAAGTTTCGCGGTGGCTGGTCAGCCGTTTCAGGGCTTGCTCCCGAGATCCGCAAACGGGGCGTCATCGCTTTCTCTTCCGGCAATCATGCGCAAGGCGTGGCTCTTGCCGCAGCGCTGCACGACATTCCATCCGTCATCATCATGCCTGACGACGCGCCAAAAATTAAAATCGAAAACACCCGAGCCTATGGGGCCGAGGTCGTTCTGTTCGATAGATCGAAAGATGACAGGGACGCCATCGGCGCCACCCTTTCCAAGGACCGTGGCCTCACGCTGATCCGACCCTATGACGAGCCTCTGGTCATCGCGGGTCAGGGCACGGTGGGTCTGGAAATCGCTGAACAGGGCCGCGAACTCGGCATCGAAAATGCCGAGGTTCTCGTGCCCTGTGGCGGCGGCGGGCTGACATCAGGCACCGCCATTGCGCTGAACGCCAAGGCGCCCGGATACACGGTCAGGACCTGCGAGCCGCAGGCGTTTGATGATGTTGCGCGCTCTCTAGCCTCAGGCAGGATCGAACGCAATGAGAAACTGGCCGGCTCGGTTTGCGATGCCATCATCACACCTCAGCCCGGCAACATCACGTTTCCGATCATGACACACCATTGCGGCCCAGGCATTGCGGTGACCGAAGATGAGGCATTGCACGCGATGGTGCTGGCGTTTCTGCGGTTGAAGGTGGTTGTGGAGCCAGGCGGTGCCGTCGCTCTCGCGGCAGCGCTCTTCCATGGAGCAGAGCTCAAGAGCGATACGATCATTGCCGTCGCCTCCGGCGGCAATGTCGATCCCGAAATCATGGCGCACGCGCTTTCCCGCTTCGGCCATTAGGAAAGCCTTCGATAGACCTCTTCTGCAATGGCCAGAGAGGCGGTCAGTCCCGGGCTCTCGATGCCGAACAGATTGACAAGCCCCTCGACACCGTGGACTTGCGGGCCGTCGATCCGAAAATCCATCGCGATGTCCTCCGGGCCCGAAATCTTGGGTCTGATGCCGGAATATGCAGGCACCAGCGCATTATCAGGCAATCCTGGCCAATACCGCCGGATGGCTTCGTCGAAACCTTCCGAGCGCCGTGGATCGACCGCATAATCGATGGTCTCCACCCACTCAACATCAGGGCCAAAGCGCGCCTGCCCTGCCAGATCGAACGTCAGGTGCACGCCCAGCCCATGACTTTGCGGGGCCGGATAAATCAGGTGTGAAAAGGGCGACCTTGCTGCCAGGGAAAAATACGATCCCTTGGCGAAACGCGCTACCGGCACGTGACTGGCTGGAAGTCCGTTGATCGCGCCGGCAAGCCGGGGAGCGTGGAGCCCTGCCGCGTTGATGAGAATGCGACAGGTCAGACGCATCGGCTGGCAACCACCAGCTTCCACATTGAAACCCCCGTCAATTTTATCCGCACGGATGAACGGCGTTTGATAGGCTATCGCGGCACCGGCATCCTCGGCATCGCCCAGCAGCGCCAGCATGTAGCCATGGCTATCGATGATACCGGTCGATGGTGAAAAGAGGGCTGCGAGGCATGAGAGCGACGGCTCGAGATTTCGCGCCTGCGCCGCATCGAGCAAGTGAAGATCGTCGCAGCCGTTCTGGCTGCCACGCGCCAGCAATGTATCGAGAAGCGGGACCTCGTCGTCGTCAGTCGCAACGATCAGTTTTCCGCACTGCCTGTACCCAACACCGTGGCTATCGCAGAATTCATAGAGCTTCCGCCTGCCCTCGACGCACAATCTGGCTTTGAGGCTGCCAGCGGGATAATACAGGCCCGCATGGATGACCTCGCTGTTGCGCGAAGACGTCTCGGTGCCGAAATCATCGCCCTGTTCCAGAACGACGGTGGACAGGCCCGCCTGCGCAAATGCTCTCGCGGTTGCCAGTCCTATGACCCCTGCACCAACGACGACAACGTCGATATCCACCAAATTAGCTCCCATTGGTTTTCACATTGAACCGGAAATCACGCCGCGCGTTTATGCTGGCACAGAAGGGTTGATCATTACGCGTTGGGAGGCATGTAACGATCAGTATTTTCCCCGATGTGGCCAACATATGGAAAAACATCTCTACAGAACGTCAGCATAAAAGGCGATATTCGACATAAGTTATGAAGGTCGGCATGGCCGATAGTGTATCAACGAGGGAGGGTTCTATGTCTTATTCCAAAGCCGGAAAAATCAAAGATTTCACCCCTGCAACAACGCCGTCGCGTGGCTGGCAGCCGGTTGTTCACACGGTCCTCATCAGCCTTTGCTTCGGCTTCGTCGCTGCTGTGATCCTTGGGCTGGTGCCTTAAGGCTCAAGAGCTTAAACGGGAAAGAACACGACTTCGTCAGAAGCCTGGCCGAGTCGAAGCCGTGCTTATTGCTCAAGCTCTATTTCCCTTGAGGAAATCTTCCACCAGCTCCACCCAGAAAGCCGTGCCGACAGGCAGGATATCGTCGTTGAAATCGAATTTGGGATGATGCAACGGAGGATCGTTTTCGGTCCTTTGAGTGCCAAGGAAAAAGTAAGCGCCGGGGCGCTGTTCCAGCATATAGGCGAAATCCTCCGCTCCCATTGTAGGCCGAGGCATTTCCATAACCTTGTCGGCTCCAGCAAATCGCGTGGCTAGATCAACGATATAATCGGTCTCCGCCTTGTGGTTAACCGTGGGATTGTAGCCACGCTGGTAATCGAGCGTGACACCCATCCCGTAACTTGCGGCCTGCCCTTCAGCAATCAGACGAATGCGTTTTTCCAGCTCGTCGCGCGCGGCAGCGTCGAAGGACCTGATGGTCAGCAACATTTCCGCTGTTTCAGGAATGACATTGCTTGCCACACCCGCGTGAAACGCGCCGACGGTCACGACCGTTGGCGTCAAGGGGTGAATGTTGCGCGAGACGATGGTCTGTAGCGCCATGATGATGCTGGCACCGGCAACGATGGGATCAAGCGCGTCTTGCGGCTCCGCACCATGGCCGCCATATCCATTGACGGTGATCTTGCATTCATCCACCGCAGCCATGATCGGCCCTTCACGCAGCACGAAGTGGCCGAAGGGCAGGCTTGGCTCATTGTGAAGCGCAAAGACCGCGTCGCAGGGAAAGCGTTCGAACAGGCCGTCATCGATCATGATGCGGGCGCCGCCGAAATTTTCTTCTGCCGGCTGGAAGATCAGGTGGACGGTACCATCGAAATTGCGCCGCTCTGCGATGATCCGCGCTGCGCCCAGCAACATCGCCGTGTGCCCGTCATGGCCGCAGGCATGCATGACGCCGGGATTGACGCTTGCATAATCGGCACCGGTTTCTTCAACAATCGGCAGGGCGTCCATATCGGCGCGGATACCCACCGTCTTGCTGCTATTGCCGTTGCGCAAGGTTGCGACGACACCCGTTCCGGCAAGCCCGCGGGTCACCTCATATCCCATTGCTTCCAGCTGCGACGCGACAAAGTCAGACGTTTTGAATTCCGAAAGCCCGATTTCAGGGTTTTTATGCAGGTGATGACGGATTGCACGGACATCCGGCATGTGATTGTCGAATGCGGCTGCGTTATTTGGCTGTATCGTCATTTTTTTCAGGTCCGGAATATTCTGCATGTGAGCGACGTAACGTCGTTCATGCCTAGCAGTTTTGCCAGTGTCTGGTAAGGGACGGGCAAGCCAAGATTGCCATGATCGTGACCATTGATTTCGGCGCTTGCGCAGAGGCGCGACAGGTGGCATGGAACTGATATCGCATTTATTCATTCCCTTCTTTGGGTCGCTTCTTTTGTATCGAAAGATGCTCGCGCCCGAGGGGTTGGATGAAGAAATGCGACAGGGGCACAGCATGACGTGGTTTCGCTTTGGGGGAGTGTGCGAAATGTTTCACGAAAAGCACGGCGCGATGGCGCATTCTATCTGCCAGACCAGTGTCAAATAGTTGATTTTCTTCAGATGTGACGCGCTCTGCCCAAAAATGCCATGTTGATGGGCAAGCAGTTTCACTTCGATCATCGTGTGCTGGTTCGCGATGGTTCAGCAAAGGTTCAGGATCAGCAAGAAATAAAGCTGCCAAAGTTGTTTCAATTTCCAAGAGCAATCTGAAACAAGTTCCGGTTAAATAGCCAGATCCTCACCAGAGTGCAGAATACGAGCCGATGTCATTTCATATTACGCCGACCGCCGCCGCCCGTGATTCAGAAGCAAAGCAGATCGATCACAATGATTCGATACGCTCCGTTTACTTCACAATCGATGAGCTGAGGGACTGTGGAGCCGAGCTCTCCAGGACCGGGGCCGACGACTTGCCGGGCTTCATGGAGTTCGATTTCTTCGCGCGCCATCGTGAAAACGAAAAGGAAATCCTGCGCGTTTATCGAACGACCGCCGTCGACTCTGAAAACGGCGCGACGATCACGCCTGCCGCAGAATGGCTGCTCGACAATCACTATGTGATCGAGGAAGCGATCCAGGAGGTCCGGCGCGACTTTCCGCGCAAGTTCTACCGTCAGCTCCCGACGGTCAGGATTGGCAATACGGAAATCCCGCGCGTCATGGCGCTCGCATGGCTTTATGTCGCCCATACCCACAGCACGGTGTCGCGCGAAAGCATGACGGCGCTGGTGGAGGGGTACCAGACTTCCAAGACTCTGCAGATCGGTGAATTGTGGGCGTTGCCCTCCATCCTCCGTTTCGTTCTGATCGAAAATCTGCGACGGATCTCTATTCGCGTCGAACGCTCTCGCCGGATGCGCCAGAAGGCCAACGAGGTCGTGGACGAGATCATCCGGCTGAACGATGCCGAAGCCTCCGCCACTCTTCTCAAGCAGATCGACAATCTGGTCGATGACCCCACATTCTCCACACAGTTCCTGTATCGCCTCCGAAACGGTTCGCAGACGTCTGGCTTTGCGCTGAACTGGCTCGAAGAGCGTCTGCAAAGCGCTGGCACCGATGCCGAGAACACGATGATGGCGGAACATAACCGCCTCGCCTCCGGCAACGTCACCATGGGCAACATCGTCAAGAGCCTGCGCGAAATCGACGATACCGAATGGTCTGTCTGGTTCGAGGAAGTCAGCCATATCGACAAGGTCCTGCGTGAGCAGACCGATTACGAAACGCTCGATTTCGGCTCCCGCAACACCTACCGCAACACGGTCGAGCTTCTCGCCCGCCGCTCGCCCAAGACAGAAATCGAAGTTGCGCAGGCCGCCGTCGACATGGTGACGGAAACCGCCAATTCGGATGAGAAGCACCCCCACGCGCCCAATGTCGGCAGCTTCCTGATCGGCCAGCGCCGTGAGGAACTGGAAAGACGGATTGGATATACGCCGCTTATCTCGCAAAGCGTCGTGCGCTTCATGCGCCAGTTCAACTGGCTCTCGGTCGCCGTTCCCGTCATTGCGCTGACCGCACTTGCCATGTGCATCGTCGGCTGGTTCCTGGCAGATGCTGGAATGCCCTGGTATGTTGTCACGGCATTCCTTTTGATGTTCGCCCTGCCCGCATCCGAAGGTGCGACGGGACTTTTCAACACGCTGGTGACCTTCTTCGTCAAGCCGTTCCGTCTGGTCGGATATGAGTTCAAGGAGGGCATTCCAGAAGACGCCCGCACGCTGCTGGCCGTCCCATGCATGTTGACCAGCCGCGACAGCGTCGATGAAATGGTCCGCAATCTCGAGGTCCATTATCTCGCCAATCCGCATGGTGAGATTTCCTTCGCGCTGATCAGCGACTGGCGCGATGCCCCATACGAGCAATCGGCAGAAGATGTCGAAATTCTCGAATATGCCAAACGCGAAGTGGCCGCATTGTCGGCCCGTTATGCGTTTGACGGCAGGACACGCTTCTTCCTTCTGCATCGCCGCCGTCTATACAATCCAGCCGAAGATTGCTGGATGGGCTGGGAGCGCAAACGCGGCAAGCTGCATGAACTCAACATGCTGCTTCGCGGCGACAAGGACACGACATTCCTCAACGGTGCCAATATGGTGCCCGAAAACGTCAAATACGTCATGACGCTGGACGCCGACACACGCCTGATGCGCGATGCCGTGACCAAGCTCGTCGGCAAGATGCACCATCCGATCAACCGTCCGGTTCACGACCCTGTAACCGGTCGTGTGATCCACGGTTACGGCCTGTTGCAGCCGCGCGTGACACCATCGCTGACAACAGGCAAGGACGCCTCCGTCTTCCAGCGCGTCTTCTCCATCAATCGCGGTATCGATCCTTACGTCTTCACCGTATCTGACGTCTATCAGGACCTGACCTCCGAAGGTACATTCACGGGCAAGGGTCTTTATGACGTGGACGCATTCGAGACGGCGCTGAAGGGCCGGATCGAGGAAAATGCAGTTCTCTCTCACGACCTCTTGGAAGGCTCGTTTGCCCGTTGCGCCCTGGTAACGGATGTCGAGCTCGTCGAAGACTTCCCAACCCGTTACGAAGTCGAAGTTTCGCGCCAGCATCGCTGGGCACGTGGCGACTGGCAGCTTCTGCCTTACATCATGGAAGCAAAACGCGGTGTGACCGCCATTGGTCGCTGGAAGATGATCGACAATCTGCGTCGTTCTCTCACCCCGATTGCCTGGTTCGTCGCCTCCGTTCTTGGCTGGTACTTCATGGGCCCGCTCGGCGCGCTGATCTGGCAGATTCTGCTGATCTTCTCGCTCTTCGTCGCTCCCACACTTTCACTGCTGTCGGGCCTCGTTCCGCGCTCGACCGATATCGTGCCGCAGGCGCATTTCCATACGCTGTGGTCAGAAATCCGCGCCACCAATGCTCAGGTTGCACTGCGAATCGTCTTTATCGCAGACAGTGCCTGCATGATGGCGGATGCCATCGGCCGCTCGCTCTACCGTCTGTTCGTCAGCGGCAAGCTGATGCTGGAATGGCGCACCGCCGCCAGCATTCAGTCCAGCGCGCAGGGCAGCATTCTCGATTACTATCGCCAGATGTGGCACGCGCCGGTGGTTTCGCTGCTCGGCCTGCTGTTTGCATCGCTGCCGGGTGATAACGCGTTCCTGGTCGGCATTCCCTTTGCGCTTCTGTGGGTCTTCTCGCCCGCCGTTGCCTGGTATGTCAGCCAGTCCGCCGAGACCGAAGATCGTCTCTTCGTCTCCGAGCATGTCTCGAGCGAGCTACGCAAGATCGCCCGTCGCACATGGCGCTATTACGAAGCCTTCGTCACATCGGGTGAAAACTACCTCCCGCCGGACAACTTTCAGGAAACGCCGGAGCCTATCGTTGCCAGCCGTACCTCGCCGACCAATATCGGCGTCTACCTGCTGTCTGTGATTTCGGCCCGTCAATTCGGCTGGATCAGCTTCTCGGAAACCGTCGAGCGGATGGAAAAGACCATCGAGACGGTCGAGAAGATGGAGAAATACCGTGGTCACCTCTATAACTGGTACCACACCGATACCCTGCAGACGCTCGGTCCGCGCTACGTTTCCGCGGTCGATAGCGGTAACCTTGCCGGTCACCTCATCGCCATCTCGTCGGCCTGCCGTCAGTGGGCGGAAGCGCCGTCTGCGCATCTTCAGGGCAATCTCGACGGTATCGGCGATGTCGCCGGCATCCTGCGCGAAACCCTTAAGGAACTGCCTGACGATCGCAAGAACCTGCGCCCCCTGCATCGCCGTCTCGAGGAGCGTATCATCGGCTTCTCCAACGCGCTCGCCTCGGTCAAGCGTGAGCATGAGTTCGCCTCGATCCGCGTCATCAATCTGGCCGTCTTGGCCCGCGACATCCAGAAGCTGGCTTCCAACCTCAATCTGGAAGTCAAGTCGGAGCAAAGTGCGGAAGTCACGCGCTGGGCGCAGTCGCTGGTCGATTGCTGCGAAGCGCATATTTCCGACAGCGCCTTCGATCTCGCCACCATCGATCCGTTGCGTGACCGGCTGAACTCGCTGCGCGACCGCAGCCGCAACCTCGCCTTCTCGATGGACTTCGGCTTCCTCTATCGCAAGGACCGCCGTCTTCTGTCGATCGGCTACCGCGTCGACAGCAAGGAGCTTGACGAGGCCTGCTACGACCTCCTCGCTTCCGAATGCCGCCTGACCAGCCTTTTTGCCATCGCAAAGGGCGATCTGCCGACCGAACATTGGTATCGTCTTGGCCGTCAGGTCGTGCCGATCGGCGCGCAGGGCGCTCTGGTTTCCTGGTCCGGCTCGATGTTCGAATATCTGATGCCGCCCCTTGTCATGCAGGAGCGTCATGGTGGTATCCTGAACCAGACCAACAATCTGATCGTCAAGGAACAGGTCAATCACGGTCGCCGTCTGGGCACCCCATGGGGTATCTCGGAAGCGGCCTTCAATGCGCGCGACCACAACATGAACTACCAGTACACCAACTTCGGTGTACCCACGCTTGGCCTGAAGCGCGGCCTCGGCCAGAATGCCGTCATCGCGCCTTACGCCTCCATCCTGGCATCGCAATATGACCCGGATGCAGCGCTTGAAAACCTGCAGAAGTTGCGCAAACTCGGCGCGCTCGGCCAGTACGGCTTCCATGATGCGGTCGATTTCACACCGACCCGCGTTCCCGATGGCAAGGTCTGCGCTGTCGTTTACAACTACTATGCCCACCACCATGGCATGTCGATTGCGGCCGTTGCCAACGTGGTTCTGGATGGCGTGTTGCGTGAACTCTTCCACGCTGACCCTGTTATCGAAGCCGCTGAACTGCTGCTTCAGGAAAAGGCGCCACGCGAAGTTCCAGTGGTCAGTTCCAAATACGAGCCGGAGACACCCGGCAAGGAACAGGCCGACCTGCTGCGCGCAGAAGTTCGCACCATTGCCGATCCTGCCGTGCGGGACCGCGAGGTCGTGTTCCTTTCGAATGGTCACTATTCCACGATGCTGACATCGACAGGTGCCGGTTACTCGAAGTGGAACGGTCTGGCGATTTCCCGCTGGAAGGCCGATCCGACAGAAGACCGTTGGGGTACGTTCCTGTTCCTGCGCGATACCGTTTCGGGCGACTGGTGGAGCGCCACCGCAGAACCGCGCGTTGCCTTGGGCGAAAAGACCAAGACGGTCTTTACCGACGACAAGGCCGAATTCCACAAGACGGTCGGCGATCTTCAGAGTGTGGTCGAGTGCATCGTGGCGACGGAGCATGACGCCGAAGGCCGCCGTGTGACCCTTCTCAATGTCGGTTCTGAGGATCGTTACATCGAAGTGACGTCCTACATGGAGCCCGTCATTGCCAATGAAGACGATGACAATGCTCACCCCTTGTTCTCCCGCATGTTCGTGCAGACGGAAATCGGCAAGCGTGGCGATGTCATTCGTGCATGGCGCAACAAGCGGTCTCCGAGCGAACCAAGCACGGTGATCGCGCATCTGGCCGCGGACAATGCCGGCCCGGCGCGTCCGACCGAATTCGAGACCGACCGCGCCAAGTTCATTGGCCGAGGCCGTTCTCTCGGTGAGGCGGCTGCATTCGATGCGGGTGCCACACTTTCCGGCACCGATGGCTTCACGCTCGACCCCATCCTGTCACTGCGACGCGTGGTGCGCGTTCCCGCCGGCAAGAAGGTCAGCGTCATCTTCTGGACGATTGCAGCTCCAAGCCGCGAAGATGTCGACAAGGCGATTGATCGTTACCGTCACCCGGATGCCTTCGCGCATGAACTCGTTCATGCCTGGACGCGAACACAGGTGCAGATGCGCCATGTGGGCGTGACTTCGCAGCAGGCAGCAGCCTTCCAGCATCTCGCCCGCTATCTCGTCTATCCAGATATGCATCTACGTGCGGATGCCGATACGCTGAAGACGGGTCTTGGTTCGCAACGGTCGCTGTGGCCGCTGGCGATTTCGGGCGACTTCCCGATCTTCAGCCTGCGTATCAATGATGATATGGACATGGACATCGCCAAGGAAGCCTTGAGCGCCCATGAATATCTGCGCGCCCGTGGCGTCATTTTCGATCTCGTCATCGTCAATGAACGCGCAGCATCCTACGCGCAGGACATGCAGCACGCGCTGGATTATATTTCCGAAGCCCAGCGCCGTATCAATCCGGCCGATGGCGGCAGACCGCACGTCTTCTCCGTCCGTCGCGACCTGATGGATGAGGAAACGTGGTCGGCCCTGCTGGCTGCCTCCCGCGTCGTTCTTCACGTTCGCAACGGCAAGATCGTTGATCAGGTCAACCGCGCCGTCTCGCTCTTTGCCGCCCATCGTGGGCCGGAAGGAAGCGATCTGGCACAGGCACGTCTGCCTGCCCCGGTCTTCCCGCAGGGCGAGCCGGTCGAAGACGCGCATGATCTGGATTTCTGGAACGGCTTCGGCGGTTTCGCAAAAACCGGCGATGAATATGTCGTGCGGCTTCACGGCGGTCAGTCCACGCCGCAGCCGTGGATCAATGTGATTTCCAACGAACGTTTTGGTTTCCACATCTCCGCAGAAGGTGCCGGTTTCACATGGAGCCGCAACTCGCGCGATTACCAACTGACTCCATGGAGCAATGATCCGGTCATAAACCGTCCCGGTGAAGCGATCTATGTGTCGGATGTCGACAGCGGCAAGATTCACTCGCCTTTCGCCGCGTTGTCGCGAAATCCCGAGGCGGTATTCGAAGCCCGTCACGGCCTTGGTTATTCGGTTTTCCGCAGTGTTGACGATGGTCTCGATATCGAAGTCATCCAGACGGTGGATCGCGAAAAGCCGGTAAAGCTGTCACGTCTGACGGTTCGAAATGTCGGCACCCAGAACCGCCTTCTCAGAACCTATGGCTATGTCGAATGGGTGCTGGGCAACAATACCCAGAAGTCGGCGCCGTTCATTCTCAGCAACCATGATGAGGAAACCGGCGCGCTGTTTGCTTCAAACCCATACAGCATAGATTACAACGCCCGCACGGCCTTCCTGTCTCTCGATGGCCCGGCAAGCGGCTTTACCACCAGCAAACGCGAGTTCATCGGACGTTACGGGTCGGTTCAGGCACCGCAGGCTGTTCTGTCAGGCGCTGCCCTTTCCGGAAGCGTTGAGCTTGACGGTGCACCTTGTGCGGCGCTCATGCAGGAAATTCACCTCAAGCCAGGTGAAGAGCGGCATGTCCTGATTTACATGGGTGATGCCGACACGGCGCAAGAGGCCCGCGCACTCGTGAAGGACATTCGCCAGAGCGACTTCGATGATGTTCTGGAAGCAAACAAGCGCTTCTGGAGCGGGTTCAGCGGACAGCTTCAGGTCTCCACGCCCGATGCCGGTTTCAACCACATGGTCAACAGCTGGCTGCCATATCAGGCGCTTGCGTGCCGCATTCTTGCGCGCACGGCCTTCTATCAGTCCAGTGGTGCTTTCGGCTTCCGAGACCAGCTGCAGGACACGCTCGCCTTCCTGCTCTACCAGCCGGAACTTGCCCGCGAGCAGATCCTGCGGGCCGCTGGACGTCAGTTTGCGGAAGGCGACGTGCAACACTGGTGGCTGCCATTGACGGGTGCCGGTGTACGAACCACGATTTCCGACGACGTGGTCTGGCTGGCTTACGCCGCCCACCAGTACATCGCCGCCACTGGCGACAAGGCTATCCTTGATGAAAGCATCCCGTTCCTCAAGGGACCGGCCTTGACCCCTGGCCAGCACGACGCCTTCTTCCAGCCGGAAACCAGCGAAACGACTGCAAGCCTGTATGAACATGCAGCACTTGCCCTCGATCTCGCCATCCACCGGACGGGCGAAAACGGCTTGCCTCTCATCCTTGGCGGTGACTGGAACGACGGCATGAACCGTGTCGGCGTGGCTGGCAAGGGCACAAGCGTGTGGCTCGGCTGGTTCCTCGCCGGCACCCTTCGCGATTTCATCGAAATTGCAGAAGAGCGTGGCGATCTGGACCGTGTCGAGAAATGGAAGACCCATCGCGACAAATTGCGTGCTGCGCTGGAAACGGCGGGCTGGGACGGCGACTACTACCGTCGTGGCTACTTCGATGACGGCACGCCACTTGGCTCGATCACCAGCGAGGAGTGCCGTATCGATTCGCTCGGCCAGAGCTGGAGCGTCCTTTCCGGCGAAGGTGAGGAACAGCGGTCGGCTCAGGCAATGGACGCGGTCATGAAGGAACTGGTGGACGAAGAGGCTGGTATCATCCGCCTGTTCACGCCAGCCTTCTCCCGCTCGCCGCAGGATCCGGGCTACATCAAGGCCTACCCGCCTGGTGTTCGCGAGAATGGTGGCCAGTATACGCACGCAGCCACATGGGTCGTGCTGGCGCTGGCCAAGCTTGGCCGCCATGAAGACGCGTGGAAGTGCTTCTCGCTTCTGAACCCCGTCAATCATGCGCTCGACAGACCGTCTTCAGAGACCTACCGCGTCGAGCCCTATGTCGTAACGGCGGACGTCTATGGTGCCGGTGCCTATTCAGGTCGCGGCGGCTGGAGCTGGTACACGGGATCGGCCGGTTGGCTGTACCGCGCCGCCGTCGAGGGCATTCTCGGGATCACCCGCGTCAACGGTACTCTGCACATTGATCCATCGCTTCCTGATGCGTGGGATGGCTTCTCCGCCAAGATCACGCTGGATGGCAAGGTGCGCGAAGTGGCCGTCAAACGGACCGCCGGAAGCCCGGATATAGAGGTCTCGCTCGACGGAAAGCCGGTGACAGGCATGGACAGGGCGATACCGTTCGATTAAGCGACCGGGGCTACGGCCCCGACCGCCAAACAAAAAGCCACGGCTCCAAATGGAGGCCGTGGCTTTTTGTTGCGTATTAGCGTCAAGCCGCTGACGTGATTGGCGACAGGCGTTTGCCGTCACTCAGCGATCAAATGCGGCGAAGAACTACGTTATGGCTGCCGACTATCGCGTGCCGAAAATGGCCGAACCAACCCTGACGCTCGTGGCACCGAATTCAATCGCCGTCTCGAAGTCCCCCGACATCCCCATGGAAAGCTTCTGCACGCCACACTCTTTCGCAAGCTTGGCCAAAAGCGCGAAGTGCGGGCCCGGATACTCGTCGGCTGGCGGAATACACATCAATCCCTCGACATCAAGCTCCAACTCGTTGCGGCACATGGCCACAAAAGCGACCGTCTCGCGCGGGTCCAGACCTGCCTTCTGCGGTTCAAGCCCGGTATTGACCTGGACGTAAAAACGTAGCGTCCTGCCCTGCTTGCGGCACTCATCCGCGAGCACCTTTGCGATCTTTTCCCGATCGACACTCTGGATCACGTCGAACAGCGCCACGGCCTCGGCAGCCTTGTTGGATTGCAATGGCCCGATGAGATGCAATTCTATGCCCTGGTTGCGCTCTTTCAGCGCAGGCCACTTGCCCTGGGCTTCCTGAACGCGATTTTCGCCGAAGACCCGCTGGCCGCAATCGATTACCGGCTGGATCGTGGCTGCATCGAATGTCTTGGAGACTGCAACGAGGCTGACACTGTTCTCCTCGCGCCCGGCCTTTTCCGCTACCGACGCGATACGCTGCCTGACATCTTCAAGACGCGCTTCGATTTCCATCACACCACCTCAACATTCTCTATTGCATCCATCAGGATCCGGTTTCAGTAGCCGCCACCGGCCTTGATGCCAAGACGGATTGTCACCATTTGAACGCGGTTACCAAGATTGCGCCCTTACCTGACCCGCCAAACTTGACGCATAGGCAGTTTCGTGGTGAAGGTCAGCGCAAATTTTCCCCTTGATACCCGGATTTCAGAAGTATGGCCATCGAACGTTATAATCCTCGCGACGCCGAGCCGCGCTGGCAGCAAAAATGGAACGAAGACAATGTTTTCGTGACAGACAATAGCGATCCGCGCGAGAAATATTACGTTCTTGAAATGTTTCCATATCCGTCCGGTCGCATTCACATGGGCCATGTGCGCAATTATGCCATGGGCGATGTCGTAGCGCGCTACAAGCGTGCAAGGGGATACAACGTTCTTCACCCCATGGGCTGGGATGCATTCGGGATGCCGGCTGAAAATGCCGCCATGCAGAACAATGTTCATCCGAAGGACTGGACCTACCAGAACATAGCCACCATGCGTGGACAGCTGAAATCCATGGGCCTCTCTCTCGACTGGACCCGTGAGTTTGCGACATGCGATGTTGAATATTACAGCAAGCAGCAGGCACTTTTCATCGATTTCATGGAAAAGGGTCTGGTTTATCGCAAACAGTCGAAGGTCAACTGGGACCCTGTCGATCATACCGTTCTGGCCAATGAACAAGTCATCGATGGCCGCGGCTGGCGATCTGGCGCGTTGGTTGAACAACGCGAACTGACCCAGTGGTTCTTCCGCATCACCGACTTCAGCCAGGATTTGCTCGACGAACTTGACGTTCTGGACCAATGGCCGGAAAAAGTGCGGCTGATGCAGAAGAACTGGATCGGCAAGTCGGAAGGCCTGTCGTTGCGCTGGCAGACGGTCACCTCCACCGTGCCCGCCGGTTTTGATGACATCACGGTTTATACGACCCGGCCGGACACGCTCTTCGGCGCATCTTTCCTTGCTATTGCGGCAGACCACCCGCTTGCCAAGGCACTGTCCCAGTCCAACAGCGAACTGGCGGAGTTCTGCGACGAATGCCGTCGTCAGGGAACATCGCTGGCTGCGTTGGAAACGGCGGAAAAGCGGGGCTTCGATACGGGCGTCAAGGTTGTCCACCCCCTCGATTCCTCGATGGAACTGCCGGTCTACGTCGCCAATTTCGTCTTGATGGAATATGGCACGGGCGCCATCTTCGGCTGCCCTTCCGGCGACCAGCGCGACCTCGATTTTGCACGCAAATACGGCCTGCCGGTCGTACCCGTCGTCATGCCGGAAGGCGAAAATGCAGACACATTCGCCATTGGCGAAACGGCATTTGTCGATGACGGCGTCATGATCAATTCGCAGTTCCTGAACGGCATGACAACGACGGATGCCTTTGAGGCCGTCGTTTCCAAGCTCTCGTCGCAAATGCTCGGCGGTGCTGTGCAAGCCGAGCGCAAGGTGAACTTCCGTCTGCGTGACTGGGGTATCTCCCGCCAGCGCTATTGGGGTTGCCCGATCCCGGTCATCCATTGCGAAGTCTGCGGTGTTGTCCCTGTCCCGAAGAAGGACTTGCCGGTCAAACTGCCCGACGATGTCACTTTCGACACCCCCGGTAATCCGCTGGACCGTCACCCAACCTGGCGGCATGTGTCATGCCCGCAATGCGGTCATGATGCCCGCCGTGAAACCGACACGATGGACACCTTTGTCGATTCCAGCTGGTATTTCACCCGCTTTACCGCGCCGTGGGAGGAGCAGCCGACCGATCCGAAGATCGCCAATCGCTGGCTGCCTGTCGACCAGTATATTGGCGGCATCGAGCACGCGATCCTGCACTTGCTCTACTCGCGTTTCTTTACGCGTGCGATGAAGGCGACCGGCCATGTGGACGTGAAGGAGCCCTTCAAGGGCCTCTTCACCCAGGGCATGGTGGTGCATGAAACCTACCGTCTGGGCGAAGGCCAGAACGGTCAGTGGATCGTGCCCGCTGATATCCGTATCGAAGAAGTCGACGGCAAGCGCCGCGCTTTCCTGCTGTCTGGCGGCGACGAAGTTCAGATCGGCTCGATCGAAAAAATGTCGAAGTCGAAGAAGAACGTTGTCGATCCCGACGATATCATCGCTTCCTACGGTGCCGATACCGCCCGCTTCTTCGTGCTGTCCGACAGCCCGCCGGATCGTGACGTCATCTGGTCGGAAGCTGGCGTTGAAGGCGCTCATCGTTTCGTACAGCGTGTCTGGCGCATCATCGGCGAAGCTACTGAAGAGTTGAAGACTGTTACACCGGCCCCCGCAAATGACGGGCAGGGCCTCGTTATGTCGAAGGCTGCGCACAAGACGCTGAAGGCTGTTCAGGACGATCTGGACAAGCTGGCCTTCAACAAGGCCATTGCTCGCATTTACGAGTTGGTCAACACATTGGCTGGTCCTCTGGCTGAGGTAGCGAGTGGCGGCAAGTCGACCCAGGAAAGGGCAGCGGCGCGCGACGCAGCCGAAATCCTGATCCGCATGATCGCGCCAATGACACCGCATCTGGCTGAAGAGTGCTGGAAGGTGTTGGGCAATGAAGGGCTTGTTGCACAAACGGCATGGCCAACATTCGTGCCGGCTCTCACGGAAGAAAATGACGTAGTCATGCCGGTCCAGATCAACGGCAAGAAACGCGGCGAATTGACAATCGCACGCGATGCGGATCAAGATACCGTGCGCTCGGCTGTCGTCGAACTGGATGCTGTAAAAGCGGCTCTGGCCGGGGCCGAGCCGAAAAAGATCATTGTGGTTCCACAAAGGATTGTGAACATTGTTGTCTGATGCCTATTCCAGATGGGGCCGCGTAGCAGCCGCACTATCCGTCATTCTGTTTGCCGGCATTCTGGCCGGATGCCAGGTGAGACCGCTTTATGGCGAAGCATCCGGCACGCGCCAGAAGCTTGAGACCGTGAATTTCGCCTCGGCCAATAGTCGCGTCTCACAGGAAGTACGTAATCATCTCGTCTTCATGGCCTATGGCGGCGCAGGCGAGCCGACGCGCAAGGAATACGAGGTCAAGATTACGGTGTCCTCGAGCGCGACCTCGACGGAAGTCACTGACGACACCAGCCTTTCCATCGGCAAGAACAATTATGACGGCCCATATCCCGGTCGCGTCAATATGAAGGGCTCATACGTGCTGACCCGCATTTCGGACGGCCAGGTTCTGCGCGCGGCAACGCGCAACGTCACGGCAATGATCGATCTTCCGCAGCAGCAATTCGCCAATATCCGCGCCGTGCGCGATGGTGAAAATCGTGCCGCCCGTGAGCTTGCCGAAATCATCGGCACGGACATCGCCGCCACTCTCAGCCGCTGAGATCCGTTCGATGACGGAAATCAAGTCGCATGAATTCGAACGCTTCGCCGAAAAACCGGCGGAGCGTTTTCGCGTTTTCGTGCTCTACGGCCCTGATCGCGGTCTGGTCTCAGAACGGGCCTCCCTCATTGCGGCCAAGACCGGCATCGATCCCAATGATGCCTTCGCCTCGCTCAAGCTGACGGCGTCCGACCTGCAAGGCGATCCCGGTCGACTGCTGGACGAGGTGAACTCGATAGGCCTGTTTGGCGGCGAAAAGCTTGTCTGGGTCAAGGGCGCGGCCAATGAGAAGGCACTTGTAGACGCCCTTCAGGTTCTATCGGACAATCCCCCCGAATCGAGCTTTCTGATCGTCGAAGCAGGCGATCTCAAGAAAGGCACTGGCCTGCGCAAGATTGCGGAGCCATCCCGCGCGATTGCCGCCATCCCCTGCTATGCCGACGACGCAAGGGCCATCAATGCGTTGATCGATCAGGAGCTATCGACCGAGAACCTGCGCATTTCGCCAGCGGCACGCCAGAGACTGACGGAATCGCTGGGTGGTGATCGCATTGCCTCTCGCAATGAGGTGCGCAAGCTGGCGCTCTATTGTCGCGGTCGCGATGTGATCGAAGAGGATGACGTGATGTCGATCATCGGCGATGCCAGCATGGTGTCAGCGGATGATGCCGTGGATGCGATACTGAAAGGCGACCGAAACGCTTTCTTTCACGCCACGCAGAAAATCATCGCGTCCAAGACACCCATCTTCCTGGTCCTGCAAGGATGCCTTCGGCAATTCCAGCTTCTGGATCAGATGCGGGCTGAGATGGATGAGAAAAAGCTGCAGGCGGGTCAGGTCATGCAGACGATGGGACGAGGCGTCCATTTTCGTCGCAAGCCGGTTATCGAACGTGCGCTGCGTACATGGCAGCCAGCAGCGATTGCGCGTGAAATGAACCGACTACAGGCCGCCATCCTGCAAAGCCGCCAGCGGCAAAGCCTGGAGGAAAGCGTGGCATTGCTGACGCTGCTGTCCACCACCTTGCAATCCGGGCGTGCCGGCTAGGCGTCTTGAGAAATTAAAAAAGCCTCCACGGTAGAAACGTGAGGCCTTGAAAGCATACGGAATTATGGTTTTTCCGTCATTCCGGCCTTGAGCCGGAATCAAGCAGCGCCGTGTCTGCGGCACGGAAGAGTTCTTTCGATCACGGATGTGAGCGAACTGGCCCCCCGGATCGAGTCCGGGGTGACGGAGCAAACTGGAACAATCAGTCGCCCTTGCCAGGCTCTGCCGAAAAATAGAGATCGAGCTTTCCTTCGACGCCATCCATTTCCTTGGCTTCCGGCAGCGGATCGCGCTTCACCGTAATGTTGGGCCAGATAGCCGCATATTCGGCGTTCAGCTTCAGCCACTTGTCGAGGCCCGGCTCTGTATCGGGCTTGATGGCCTCGGCAGGACATTCCGGCTCGCATACACCACAATCGATGCATTCGTCGGGATTGATCGCCAGAAAGTTCTCACCCTCATAGAAACAATCAACCGGGCAGACTTCGACGCAGTCGGTATATTTGCACCGAATGCAGTTATCGGTCACGACATACGTCATGATGGACTCCAGATATGCAGGCCGGATCAAATAGCTTGGAAGACAAGCGATCGCCCGGAATTCAGACAGGGCATTTTCGCAAGTGAGGTAATGCCTTTGACCAGATTTAGCAAGGATAAACGATACTGAAAAACCGGCCGATCTTGGTGGTTTATTCCAATCTGCACGTCGAGTTCGCCGCACTCTCAGGCATAAGCGGGCGCGTAGATCGTCCGGATCGGGAAGCCTGCTCCCCTAGTCGTCGCCATTCTCGGGCATCAACCGATCAAGGGCGCGGCGCTCCTTCTTTGTCGGTCTGCCGCTACCCGGTTCCCGGACCGCCTGTTCCAGAAGTGTCAGGCGCTCACCGGGCGGGCGTGGAGGGGTTTCGTCGTCATAAAGGAGCTTTGCCTCATCATAGGGTCCACGCCGCTCTCCGGACGCCCTGACGACCAGAATGCGATCCATGCGCTCGAAGCTGATATCCAGCCTGTCGCCGATCTTCACCATATGGCTTGGCTGGCGAACCGGCGCGCCATTCACCCGCACATTGCCGGACTGGATATAGCTCTGCGCAAGGGATCGGGATTTTGCCATGCGGGCAAAGAACAGCCATTTGTCGAGACGCTGGCGTCCTTGGTCCTGTGTTGGTTGCTTCTCGCCCATCATGCATTCCAGGAACATTGCGCCGTGGCGTCCCGCAGGACATGCATCGGCGCAAATGAAAAGGCCTTCTGCTTTTCACGAAAACAGAAGGCCCTGATCTTACTTCTTCAGCTGTTCCTTGAGAGCAGCCAGCTTTGCGAAAGGTGAATCCGGATCCAGCGGCTTCTCCTTGCGCGGTGGTTTTGCCTCGAAGCGCTGCTGACCCTGCGGCTTGCCACCGCGGTCATTGCGATCGGGGCGGTCCTTGCGCTCGCCACGGTCATGGCGCTCATTGCGGTTATTGTTGCCGCCATTGCGGTCCGGACGGGCGCCTTCGCGCTTGCGGTCACCGTCACGCTTGCGGTCGCCATCGCGGTTGGCGTTGTTGCCACGCGGCTGGCCCTGACGCTCCTCGCCACCGTCTGCACGGCGTTCGCCGTGGTTGCGGTTGGCAGGGCGGCGGTTGTCGCTGCGCTGGTTGTCATTGCGGCCACCGGGACGCCACAGAAGAACAGGCTTCGGCTCGGCAGCTTCGGCAGCAACGGCATCGGTCGCAGCCGCATCGTCCGCCTTGGCCTCAACCGGCGTTTCGGCAGGTGCTGCGGCCTCTTCGGAAGCTGGTTGCGCGTCGGCATCGTCCTGAGACGTTTGCTCAGCAGCGGCCTCTTGCGTGCCAGCAGCCTCAGCCACGATCTCGCCAGCATCGGCACTTGCCTTGGCAGTATCAGCCGATTGACCGCCGAGGAAAGCAGCAGCCTCTTCGGCGCTGACCTGATCTGCACGATAGCCGAGACCCTTGAGGATTTCTTCCATGTCATCGAGCGTGGCGCCGAGGATGGAAAGCATGGCTGTCGTCGTGGTGAAGCGACGGCCGTCATAGGCGCCTTCCGGACGCGGCTGTGTGCCCGGCTTCCACTGCAACAGTGGACGGATGAGATCGGCAAGACGTTCGAGAATGTCGATACGAACCGCGCGCTTGCCGAGGAAACGGAAGCCTGCAAGCTTGTAGAACATGCGCTCGAAGCTTGGATCGGTTACAACGGACGTGCGTCCAGCCGCCAATACGGGAATAAGGTCGCCATAGCCGGGCTTTCCGAGACCGTCATTCTTCAAGGCCCAAAGCAGCGTTACGAGCTCAGCCGGAGCTGGCTTCAACAAAGCGGGCAGGAATACGTGATAGGCACCAAAGCGGATGCCATAGCGGCGCATCGAGGCGCGCGCATCCTGATCCAGCGTCTTGACCTCTTCGGTCACGTCGCGACGGAAGAGTACGCCCAGGTTTTCCACGAGCTGAAACGCCAGACCTTTCGCCAGGCCCTGAAGATCTTCCGCACGGGAAATATCGTCCAGCGGCTTCAGCACGGTCGCGATCTGATGATTGACGAAGCGCTCGATGCGGGCGACGGCGTGGTCGCGCGCATTTCCGCTCAACTGCTCGTCGGCCAGCATGATGACACGCGGCTTCATGATGTTGTCACCGGCTGCAAGGCGAGCGACAGGCTCACCCAACCAGCGGACGAGACCATCCGAGCTCAGCGCGAGGTCGCCATTCCCGCTGGCATGAAGCCGCGCGGCGCGCGCCTCATATTCCAGCGCAAGCGCCTTCTGCGCTGCGCCTTGCACAGCCTTGGCATCTGGCCCTTCAGCTCCGGCCACCGGTGTAAACCGGAAACCCGCCAATTGGCCGACATGATGTCCTTCAACGAAGACATCACCATTCACACTGATTTCAGCTTCAAGCATCGCATTCTCTCTTAGGCGCCTCATGAGCACAGATGTCCTGCGATCAACAAAGCGTTTCGTCAACCTTTCATGTAGAGCATCGGACAATCGATCTTCGATTTCCCGCGTCTTTTCTTGCCAGTGTGTCGGATCGGCAAGCCATCCTGGGCGGTTTGATACATACGTCCATGTTCTGATCTGCGCAATCCTTGCAGACAACGTATCGATTTCGCCATCTGTACGGTCTGCTCTGCGCACCTGTTCCGCCATGAAATCCTCGTTCACGGCGCCGCGTTTGACCAGATCGAAATAGAGCGTTGAAATCAGGTCGGCGTGTTGTGCAGGAGCGATGCGGCGATAATCCGGCAGCGCGCAGGCTTCCCACAGTTTCTCCACACGCTCGGCGTTGGTGGTAACGTCGATGATCTCCGGATAGCGCGAAAGATATTCCAGCGCCTGCTGGTCGATGGCGGGCAGTGCCCGGGATAGTCCCTGCACGGTTGGCGCCGCATCCAGACTGCCGCGCAAATTGGCAATGGAAGAAAAATCGAAATTCTTCGTGCGCCATTGGAGAACCTTGACTGCATCGAACTGGTGCGACTCGACACGTTCGACAAGTTCATCGTCCAGCGGATCGACCCGACCCGTCACGCCGAAGGTGCCATCGCGCAGATGGCGACCGGCGCGGCCGGCAATCTGGCCCATTTCGCCGGGATTGAGATTGCGGAACTGGTAGCCGTCGAATTTGCGGTCCTGCGCAAAGGCGACATGGTCGACATCGAGGTTGAGCCCCATGCCGATCGCATCGGTCGCGACCAGATATTCAACGTCTCCGTTTTGATAAAGGCCGACCTGCGCATTGCGGGTGCGGGGAGAAAGCGCGCCCAGCACAACGGCGGCACCGCCGCGCTGGCGGCGCACCAGCTCGGCAATCGCATAAACCTCGTCAGCGGAAAAGGCGACGATGGCGGTGCGTTGCGGCAGGCGGGTGATCTTTTTTTGCCCAGCATAGAACAGCTGGGAGAGGCGTGGCCGCTCGACCACCACAATGCCCGGCAAAAGCTTTTCAAGGATGGGTCGCATCGTGCCTGCGCCCAAAAGCAGTGTTTCCTCACGTCCGCGCAGATGCAGAATCCGGTCTGTGAAGATGTGGCCGCGCTCAAGATCGCCGGCCAGCTGCACCTCATCGATAGCGACGAAGGCGGCTGTCGTTTCACGCGGCATCGCTTCCACAGTACAGACGGAATACTTTGCCTTTGGCGGTGAAATCTTTTCTTCGCCGGTCACCAGCGCGACATTCGGAGCGCCGACCTTTTCCACCAACCGGGTGTAAACCTCACGCGCAAGCAGCCGCAACGGCAATCCGATGACGCCACTTCCGTGCGCGACCATCCGCTCGATGGCGTAATGCGTCTTGCCGGTATTGGTAGGGCCAAGAACGGCCGTAACACCGCGGCCGCTCAAGATCATGGGGCGAAAATTCAACGTACTATCCGTGAAATCGACTAACTGATTGTTTCACAACACATTCGGAATAGATTCCGCCGCATCGCCCCACACACATGGCAATCGCGCAGCTCAAAGGCAAGGAAAGAAACCACAAAAGCTGCAAAAGCCGTTCGTTTTACATGAATAGTGAAACGGACCGGGTCCGGAACAGTCAGCGAACGAATCGGAGACGAATCGCTTATCCAGCAATTCGTCTTTTGTTCTCTCCCGTCTAGCTCACCATGACTGGCTCAAAGAGGCTGTCCGGCAAGAAGCCGTGGGCCGTTCGGATCGGCGGTGCCCGCAGCCTGGCTGATGAAATAGGATTTGAGAGCTGGAATTCTGTCGACCAGCCCCAACCCGAAATCACGGGCGATGCGGATCGGTGCGATATCGTTGGAAAACAGGCGGTTGAGCACATCGGTTGTGACCCCCATTCGCACGGTGTCGAACCGGCGCCAAGACTGATATCGCTCAAGTACATTGAGAGATCCGATGTCGAGGCCGAGGCGATCCGCCTCGACGATTGTTTCCGCAAGGGCGGCCACGTCCTTGAAGCCGAGATTGAGGCCCTGCCCCGAAATCGGGTGAATTCCATGGGCGGCATCACCCGCAAGCGCCAGACGCGGCGCCACGAAGGCGCGAGCCAGCGTCAGCCCCAGCGGAAAGGCGCGCCTTGGCCCAACCGGGCGCACGGGACCAAGCTTGTGACCGAACCTGCGCTCCAGCTCCTCCTCGAAGATAAGATCATCAGAGGCCACGAGACGGTCGGCATCCGCCGTGCGCTCCGTCCAGACAAGAGAAGACCGATTTCCTGGCAGCGGCAGGATGGCAAAGGGGCCGGAGGGCAGGAAATGCTCTTCCGCACAGCCGTGGTGGGGTCGATCATGCTCCACTGTCGTGACAATGCCGGACTGGTCGTAATTCCAGTGAACGGTCTTGATGCCCGCCATGCTGCGCAGGGCTGAGCGAACACCGTCGCACGCCACCAGAAGCCGGGTCTCAAGGGTCGAGCCGCCCGAAAGTGTTACCTGGTTGCTGCGGTTGCCAGCGTCGAAGCCTGAAACACTCAGACCATGCCGGATCGTCACGCCAAGCCGCTCGCACACTCCGCGCAAAGCACCGACCATCGCCACATTCGGGATCATGTGAGCAAAAGGCTGACCTTCCGCGACCTCTCCGTCAAAGGTCAGGAAGACGGGACGCACGGGATCGGAGGTCCTGGAATCGGTAACGATCATCTTGTTGATGGGCTGCGCCTGCGGCAGCAGTTCATCCCATATACCGAAGACGTCGAGCATCCGCGTGGCCGCAGCAATAATGGCGGAGGCACGCATGTCGTTTTTCCAGACGCCCTCCGGTGCCGCCTCGATGACTTCGACGGCCAGATGCGGTGCCGCCTGTTTGATTGCCACCGCAACGCCCAGACCGACATATCCGCCGCCCGCTACAACCACGTCAAGCATAACGCCTTCTCCTGCATTCTTGTGCATCTCATGCACGCACTATAGACCATAGGCACAGGTCTTCCTACTGCCGGAGCATGTCGAAAATGTCGCGCCCTATCGAAAACACCGAGCCACTCCAGAAGCTGATCTCAACGCTTGACCTCGAAAAACTCGAGGAAAACCTTTATCGGGGAACGAGCCCCCAGGTTGGATGGCAGCGCGTTTTTGGTGGCCAGGTTATCGCACAGGCGCTCATGGCGGCCCAAAGGACGGTGCCTGACAATCGCTTCGTCCACTCGCTTCACGCCTATTTCATGCGCCCAGGCGACCCTGCAGTACCTATCATCTATCAGGTCGATCGCATCAGGGACGGGTCAAGCTTTGCGACGCGCCGCATCGTGGCGATCCAGCATGGCCATGCAATATTCTCCATGTCGGCGTCCTTCCAGATCGACGAAGGCGGGTTCGACCATCAGGCTCGCATTCCCCAGGTGCCGCAACCCGAGGAACTCCTCAGCGAAGATCAAATGCGCGATGCGTTCCTCGCCAAGGCGCCGCCTGCCATAAGGAAATACTGGGAAAACAGACGCCCCATTGAAATTCGGCCGGTTTCTCTGACCCATTATATTTCCAAGGAAAAGCTGGATCCCCAACAGGACATCTGGGTCAGAGCCACCGGCGACGTTCCAGACGACCGCCATTATCAGGCAGCGATTCTCGCCTATCTCTCGGACATGACGTTGCTTGATACGTCGCTTTACGCCCACGGCACCACGATCTTCGATCCGGCGGTTCAAGCGGCAAGTCTCGATCACGCCATGTGGTTTCACCGCCCGTGCAAACTCGATGACTGGCTGCTCTACACACAGGACAGCCCAAGCGCATCGGGCGCTCGTGGGCTGACACGAGGCAGCCTGTTTACAAGGGACGGCGTTCTTGTCGCATCGATGGCGCAGGAAGGCCTGATCCGCAAACTGGCAAATGATTAAATACTAGGCATTTTTTCGATTCTGCATAGTTATTGCGCCTTTTGAGCGGAGACGCGTGCCTATTTTCCGATCTTTTATAAATTAAACGATATTTTTCAGTTAGTTACGCACAGCCATCCAAACTGGCACGCGCCTTGAATGTAAGAGATCAGTCGCTGTTACTGATCTGCCAGCGTCGAGGAGAGCCGGCTTCATGCCGAGGCAAACAAAGGATGGGAAACCAGATGAAAATTGTGATGGCCATAATCAAGCCGTTCAAGCTGGATGAGGTGCGCGAGGCACTGACTGCAGTCGGTATCCAGGGCCTGACCGTGACAGAAGTGAAGGGTTACGGACGCCAGAAGGGACATACCGAAATTTATCGCGGCACCGAATATGCCGTGAGCTTTCTTCCCAAGCTCAAGATCGAGATCGCGGTTGCGTCCGATCTGGTGGAGAAGGCCGTCGATGCTATCGCCTCCTCCGCGAAGACTGGGCAGATCGGTGACGGCAAGATTTTCGTTTACTCGATTGAACAGGCCGTGCGCATCCGTACCGGCGAAACCAACACAGAAGCGCTCTAAGCACGGCTGACAGGGGAGTTTTCCAATCATGCAATTAAACAAGCTTTCAACACTTGGTCGGCTCGGCGCTGGCACGGCGGCTCTCTTTGCCCCGGCGCTTGCATTTGCCCAGGATGCCGCAGCGCCTGCGGCTGCCGCGGCTGCACCGGCTATGACAGTCGACAAGGGTGACACGACCTGGATGATGATTTCGACCATCCTGGTTCTGTTGATGATCGTGCCGGGCCTGGCACTGTTTTACGGCGGTCTCGTTCGCACCAAGAACATGCTGTCAGTCCTGATGCAGGTCATGATGATCGCGGCTGTCGCGATGATCGTCTGGGTCACATACGGCTACTCGCTTGCCTTTACCGATGGCGGTTCGCTCAACAGCTTCGTTGGCGGCTTCTCCAAGATGTTCCTGGCGGGCGTCGATACGACGACGCTGTCGGAAAGCTTCACCAAGGGTGCAGCCATTCCTGAGCTCGTTTTCGTCTGCTTCCAGATGACCTTTGCGGCCATTACGCCCGCGCTGATCGTCGGTGCATTTGCTGAGCGCATCAAGTTCTCTGCCGTCATCCTGTTTACGATCCTCTGGCTGACATTCGTTTACTTCCCGATTGCCCACATGGTCTGGTTCTGGGGCGGCCCAAGCGCCTATGATGGCCCAACTGGCCTGATCTTCAGCTTCGGCGCCATCGACTTCGCTGGCGGCACCGTGGTTCATATCAATGCGGGTGTTGCAGGTCTCGTCGGCGCAATCATGGTTGGCAAGCGTACCGGCTTTGGCAAGGACATGATGGCTCCTCACTCCATGACCCTGACCATGGTCGGCGCTGCCCTTCTGTGGGTGGGTTGGTTCGGCTTCAACGCCGGTTCCAACCTGGAATCCAACGCCTATGCCGCTCTTGCCATGATCAACACCTTCGTTGCAACGGCAGCGGCCGTCGTGTCCTGGGCACTGGTCGAAAACTTCACACGCGGAAAAGCATCCATGCTTGGTGCTGCCTCGGGTGCCGTTGCAGGCCTCGTCGTCATCACCCCGGCAGCCGGTTTCGTCGGTCCAATGGGCGCAATCGTCATGGGTCTGATCGTTTCGCCGGTCTGCTACTTCTTCGTGTCGACAGTGAAAAACAAGTTCGGCTACGATGACACGGCAGACGTATTCGGCGTGCACGGCGTCGGCGGCATCATCGGTGCTCTGCTCACAGGCGTGTTCGTCAACCCGGCGCTCGGTGGCGCAGGCATCGTCGATTATTCGACAGCTGACTTCGCTGCTAGCTACGCTGGCACGGCAACGCAGGTCTGGGCACAGCTCAAGGGCGTTCTCGTCACCATCGCATGGTCGGGTATCGGCTCGATCATCCTCTACAAGATTGTAGACCTCGTCGTTGGTCTGCGTGTCCCTGTCGAGGCAGAACGCGAAGGTCTCGACCTCGCCACCCACGGCGAAGCGGCCTACCACTCCTAAGCAGACAGAGACACCGTCTCAAACACGAAAGCCCGGCCACCGCCGGGCTTTCACATTTTTGGAACCTGTTACAGCATCTGAATTTGCATGGTTAATGGCATATTAACCACCGCACCGGTACCTTAGCCTGTCATCCCCGTCCGCGTGACCTATGGCGCGGATCTCGGAAGCAACGAAAGAATGACAGGTTCAGATATGGACAGAGTGAATTCAGCGACGTTCCACGGTCGTGATAACCGCTTCGTGCTGACGGCATTTGTAATGCGCCAGGTCATGGCCCTGTGTGGTTTCGGCATCCTTGCCGCTCTGGCGCTCGGCATGACGGCCTTGGCCACATGGAATGTCGCAGACCCGAGCCTGTCCTACGCGACCGGTAACGAGCCCACCAATCTGCTGGGTCACGGAGGAGCCATCTTCGCCGACCTGATGATGCAGTTTCTCGGCCTTTCAGCTCTGATTGCCATGCTTCCAATCCTCGCATGGGCCTTCGCGCTCATTTCGGGCCGCCGGTTCAACCGTATTCCTGCCCGCCTCGTCGCATGGATCAGCGGTGCAGTCATTGCCTCGGCATCCCTTGGCTGCTTTCCCGCTCCGCTGACATGGCCTCTGCCGAACGGCATTGGCGGCGTTGTCGGCGACATGATCCTGCGCTTTCCTGCCCTTTTCATCGGCGCCTATCCTACGGGCACTTTCGCAACCGTCCTGGGCATCGCATTTGCAGCCCCGGCTGCCTGGCTCATGCTGTTTGCGGCAGGTCTTCTCGGCCACCCGGATGAAGAGGATGAATTCGCCTTGGCGCAAGCCTCGGTGCCCGCAAGGGTTAAAAAGGGTCAGATGCCCGCCGATGAGGATGAAGACGATTCCGAAGGCTTCCTCAGCAACTTCCTGGCGATTGGCGCTGTAACCCACTATTGGTACATTACCCAGGCGCGGTTCCGCCGGCTGTTTGGCATGAAACCGAAATCCATGCGAAATGAGTTCGAGCAGCCCTATGATTTCAATGATTACGAATTTGGCACGCTGAACGAACCATCGCGCCTCAAGACAGCCATCAACAGGCTGGACCGGGCCGAACCCTCCTTCGAAGAGCGCGCGGAGGCCCGTGCACGCGGCGAAATGTCTCCGCCGCCGATCTCCATGGGCCACGATGATGATGAGGATGACGAGAGCGATTTGTCCGGCGTCCAGTCTGGCGAAGCGAAGTTCTCCGCCCGACCGCCCGCGGGACAGACGCGGATCACCGCCCCCTCTGCCCGGCCTAAACCGAGCGAGCGGGTTGCGCGCGATGCCCAGGCTTCCTTCATTGCCTCCGACGGCTTCCAGCTTCCCTCGGTACATCTTCTCGCAGAGCCGAAAAGCGTCGTGCGCGATGCCACCCTGAACGCCGACGTTCTGGAACAGAATGCCCGCAGACTTGAGGGCGTTCTGGAAGATTTCGGCGTCAAGGGAGAGATCATCCATGTGCGCCCCGGTCCGGTGGTCACAATGTACGAGCTGGAACCCGCGCCAGGCATCAAGTCTTCGCGTGTCATCGGTCTGGCCGATGATATCGCCCGCTCGATGAGCGCGATTGCCGCCCGCGTCGCCGTGGTCCCTGGCCGCAACGCCATCGGCATCGAGTTGCCCAACAAGATCCGCGAAACCGTCTATCTGCGGGAATTGATTGCATCGCGTGATTTCGAGAACAACAAGGCCAAGCTTCCCATGTCGCTCGGCAAGACGATCGGCGGCGAAGCCGTTATTGCAGACCTCGCCAAGATGCCGCATCTGCTGGTGGCCGGCACCACCGGCTCCGGTAAATCCGTTGCCATCAACACCATGATCCTGTCGCTGCTCTACCGCATGACGCCGGAGCAGTGCCGCCTCATCATGATCGATCCAAAAATGCTGGAACTTTCCGTCTATGACGGCATCCCGCATCTGCTTTCTCCCGTCGTCACCGATCCGAAGAAGGCCGTTGTTGCGCTGAAATGGACAGTGCGCGAGATGGAAGAGCGCTACAAGAAAATGTCGAAGATCGGTGTGCGCAACATCGATGGCTTCAATACCCGCGTTCAGCAGGCGCTGGACAAGGGCGAAGTACTGACGCGCACGGTCCAGACCGGTTTCGACCGCCAGACCGGCGAAGCCATGTATGAGACGGAAGAATTCGACCTGAAGCCTCTGCCCTACATCGTTGTTATCATCGATGAAATGGCCGACCTGATGATGGTGGCGGGCAAGGACATCGAAGGCGCCGTCCAGCGGTTGGCGCAGATGGCGCGTGCTGCGGGCATCCACGTCATCATGGCCACGCAGCGTCCGTCCGTCGACGTGATCACCGGAACGATCAAGGCCAACTTCCCGACCCGCATTTCCTTCCAGGTCACCTCCAAGATCGACAGCCGCACGATCCTCGGCGAACAGGGTGCCGAACAGCTTCTCGGCATGGGCGACATGCTCTACATGGCGGGCGGCGGGCGCATCCAGCGTGTGCACGGTCCATTCGTGGCGGACAACGAGGTTGAAGACATCGTTGCCTACCTGAAGACTCAAGGGTCACCGGAATATCTCGAATCCATCACCGAAGAGGATGAGGACGAAGATGGCGGCGGCCCCGCCGGGACAGGCAACATGGCCGAATCTGACGATCCCTACGATCAGGCCGTCGCCGTGGTATTGCGCGATGGAAAGGCTTCAACCTCTTACGTCCAACGCCGCCTCGGCATTGGCTATAACCGTGCTGCATCGCTTATCGAACGCATGGAGCAGGAAGGCATAATCGGCCCCGCCAATCACGCGGGCAAGCGTGAGATCCTGGTTCCGACCGAACAGGACTGACGAACGGATCGGTTGCGGGGTACCACCCGCTACCCGTCTGATGTCGGCAACCAAGCCAAGCTTTCGGCGTTATAGCAAACCCCTGATGTCATGAAGCCGCCGCGTTTTTTGGGCATTGAAAAAACGATGAAGGAGAAAAGAATGAAAAAGACTATTCCGGTCGTTTCCGCACGGTCCTCTGGCCTTGAAGGCCACATGACGCGACGTGGCGCACTGACCTTGTTTTCAGCAACGGCCGCATTTGCAGCGCTGCAGCCATTTGCTGCCTTGGCACAGGGCGATGCCACCGCACAAAAAATTGCAAATCATTTCTCTTCTGTGAAAACCATGATGGGCGAGTTCGTTCAGTTCGGCCCACGCGGTGAACAGACCGGTGGTAAATTCTATATCGCCCGCCCTGGAAAACTGCGTTTCAACTACGAGGATCCCTCGCCGATGCGAGTGATTTCCGACGGAAAAAACGTCGTCATCGGCAATAACAAGCTGAAGACTTGGGATCTTTATCCTTTGTCGAAGACACCTCTGAGCCTGCTTCTTGCCGACAAGATCGACCTCAACAACCAGAAGGTTCGCGACGTCAAGGAAGAATCCGATCTGACGACCATCGTCCTGGGCGACAAGAGCATATTTGGCGATTCGACCATCACGCTGATGTTCGACCCCAAGACCTTCGATCTGCGCCAATGGACAACGACGGATGCCCAGAACAAGGACACGACGGTGATGATCTTCAACGTTCAGACCGGTATGGCCCTGGACGACAAGGTGTTTGCGATCAACTACGAAGAAGTTCGCGGCAGGGGCTGATCGACGTATCGTCCGCTGTGGGGCCGAATGTAGTCGACCAACTCTGCTCTTTCGGCGTGAACGTCGGGAGAAAGGGATTCCCGTTTCCCTACCGATGATATAAGCCTGCGCCATCTTTCCCCGTGAAGAATGGAACGCAGGCATGACCTTTTCGATAACGACCTGGAACATCAACTCGGTCAGGCTCCGTATGCCGATTGTCGAGCAGTTTCTTGTGCGTTACCAGCCGGATGTCATCTGCCTTCAGGAAACCAAATGCCCGAACGGTGAATTCCCCCTCAAGCCGCTGAAAGCTTTGGGTTATGAGCACGTCATCATCCATGGTCAGAAGGGATATCATGGCGTTGCGATCGCTTCCAAACTTCCGATCGTTGAAGATCACCGACAGGACTATTGCGGCATTGGCGACGCGCGGCACATATCCGGCATCGTTCAGGTCGGCGCACGCCGCATACGCCTGCATAATTTCTACGTTCCGGCAGGTGGCGATGAGCCGGACCGCTCGATAAATCCGAAGTTCGGTCACAAGCTGGATTTCATCGAAGAGATGAGGGCTCTCAAGGCCGACACGGTACCAGGCACCTCATCCATTCTCGTCGGCGACCTCAACATCGCACCTCTCGAAAACGATGTCTGGTCTCACAAGCAACTCTTGAAGATCGTCAGCCATACGCCGGTCGAGACCGAGGGATTGCTGAAAATTATGGAAGAAGGCAACTGGCTGGACCTCATGCGCCTGAAGGTTCCCGAAAGCGAGAAAATCTACACGTGGTGGAGTTATCGCGCCAAGGATTGGGAGGCTGCCGATCGCGGCCGACGCCTCGACCATATCTGGTCGTCACACGATCTTGGACCGGCGCTTGACCGCCTCGATATTCTAAAGGAAGCGCGTGGCTGGAACCGCCCCTCCGACCACGTGCCGGTAACCGCTCACTTCAAGTTCTAGGTTCAGGAAAAACGGCCCTGCAGTGCTGTCGCGCCTGCCGCTAGTGCAGCGATGTTGTCACGAAGGCGAGCCATAACGACATTGGCGACGTCGGGGAATTCTTCAATCATGCGATGGAAAAGGATCCGTGTTATGCGGATCACCTCTGAATCCTCTACCGCGACCGCCGTGTATTTGCGCTCGCAGAGCGTAAACAAGGCAAGTTCCGACAGCATGGTGCCGGCGGAGGTCGTTGCCTGAAGCTCGGGCTGCCCGCCGCGTCCGGAGCTGTAGAGAGAGAAGCCGCCACGGGCGATGACGAAAGCGCATTCCGCGGGAGAGTGCTCACGAAACAGAGCCTGCCCCTCGTTTATTCTTCTTCGCTCTGCGCCGAATGCGATCAGCCGCAGCTGATCGTCGGAGAGTCCCTGAAACAATGGCACTTTCGCCAGAAGCTGAATGTCGTCGTTAAGTGCCATCGCGTTTCACGTCCTGAAGTCCCGCAGTCTCAACGGTTTCGAACAAAAATGCCGTCAAGACAAGTGCCGCACCGAGATATTGCTCGGCGGGCACCTGTGCAAGCTACCGAACTTTAGGGAACGATCTTGTAGCCGCCATTCTCCGTCACCAGCAGCTCGGCGTTGGAGGGGTCGCGTTCGATCTTCTGCCGGAGGCGATAAACGTGGGTTTCCAGCGTATGGGTCGTAACGCCTGAGTTATAGCCCCACACTTCTTCCAGCAGCACATCGCGCGTGACCACGGCGTTTCCGGCACGATAGAGGTAACGGATGATCGCCGCTTCCTTTTCAGTCAGCCGGATCTTCTTCCCGTCCTCGGTCGTCAGCAATTTCTGACTGGGCTTGAACTGATAGGGTCCGACCGTAAAGACGGCGTCCTCGCTTTGCTCATACTGGCGCAACTGCGCGCGAATGCGGGCAAGCAGCACGGCAAAACGAAATGGCTTCGTGACATAATCATTGGCGCCAGCTTCAAGGCCCAGAATGGTGTCGGAGTCGGTATCATGCCCGGTCAGCATGATGATAGGCGACTTGAATCCATTCTTGCGCATCAGCTTGACTGCTTCACGGCCATCCATATCGGGAAGACCGACATCCATGATCAAAAGATCGACCTGCGTGGATTTAGCAGTCTGGATAGCGGCATTGGCGTTGGCACCGGTCAGAAGAGAGAATTCCTCATAGGGCGACAACTGCTCAGCGAGCGTTTCGCGCAGGTCGTCATCATCATCCACCAGCAGAAGTGTACGGGCCGTCATATGGTCTCAGCCTTTCCTTATATCGTCAAATATGCCTCACTCAGGGCATTGATGCACGCATTATAGACATAACTATGCTTTCGTGAGCTAATTCAGCGGTTTGGCGCCGCTGCGTCAACCCTCCGTCACCTTATAACGCCGAGCTATGGAGTCACGTTGGCACACCTGCAAAGCAAAATCTCGTGAGAATGATGGTTACTCGCTCAACAAAACCGCAAAAATCAAAATCGGCACTCTTGGTTCGCCCCGCCCCGCGCAAGCAAAGCAGGGCTTTGCTCCAACTTGGCCACATTACCATTCCGGTTTCCATCGGCCGCAACGGACGAACAGCCATCAAACGCGAGGGAGACGGAAAAACTCCGATCGCGACCTTGCCGATACTGAGCGGCTTCTATCGCGGCGATAAGGGATCGATGGCCAAAACATCGCTGACGATGCATCGTATTCAGAGGAATATGTTGTGGTGCGATGCGCCTTCAAGCCCGAGTTACAATCGGCTGGTCAAAGCCCCGTTCAAAAGCAGCCACGAGGAGATGCTGCGACAGGATGGACTTTACGACGTTTGCCTCGTTCTGGACTGGAACGTCACCTCGCGGCGTCGCAATGCCGGTTCGGCCATCTTCATGCATATGATCCGGCCGGGCTATGAGCCGACGGCTGGCTGTATAGCACTTCATCCACGCGACATGCGCCGCGTGCTGCCCTATCTCTGCAAGGGCAGGAAAATTAAGGTGCTCTAGGCACTCGGTGTGAAATGGCCGGGACCTGTCTGATGGTACCGGCCACGAGCTCTTTCGCTTATTGCCACTCGCGAATATCGACGAAGTGACCGGCCACAGCGGCAGCCGCAGCCATGGCCGGAGACACGAGATGGGTCCGGCTTTTATAGCCCTGGCGGCCTTCGAAGTTCCGGTTCGAGGTCGAAGCGCAACGCTCGCCCGGAGCCAGACGGTCATCGTTCATGGCGAGACACATCGAGCAGCCCGGCTCACGCCATTCGAAACCGGCTTCAAGGAAAATCTTGTCCAGACCTTCCTTCTCAGCCTGCTCCTTCACGAGGCCTGAACCCGGAACGATCATGGCTGACACGGTCGGGGCCACCTTGCGGCCTTCCACGACCTTGGCGGCTGCGCGCAAATCCTCGATACGACCGTTGGTGCAGGAACCAATGAAGACGCGGTCAATGGCAATGTCCGTCATCCTGGTGCCGGGCTTGAGGCCCATATATTCCAGCGCGCGATGCTTGGAGTTGCGCTTGTTCTCGTCGGCAATTTCATTCGGGTCAGGCACGGTGCCCTGCACCGACACCACGTCTTCAGGTGACGATCCCCACGATACGATCGGCGGCAGGTTGGCGGCGTCCAGCACCACAACCTTGTCGTAATGCGCGCCTTCGTCTGACTTCAATGTCTTCCAATAGGCGATCGCCTGCTCCAGCACTTCACCCTTGGGCGCGCGCGGCTTGTCCTTGATGTAGTCGAAGGTGGTTTCGTCAGGCGCGATCAGGCCAGCGCGCGCGCCGCCTTCGATGGTCATGTTGCAGACCGTCATGCGACCTTCCATGGAAAGAGAACGGATTGCTTCACCGGCAAACTCGATGACGTGGCCAGTGCCGCCCGCGGTGCCGATCTCACCGATGATGGCCAGGATGATATCCTTGGCGGTAACGCCGTCCGGAATTTTGCCATCCACACGCACCAGCATGTTCTTGGCCTTCTTCTGGATGAGCGTCTGCGTTGCAAGAACATGTTCCACCTCGGACGTGCCGATACCATGCGCAAGGGCACCGAAAGCCCCATGCGTCGATGTATGGCTATCGCCGCAGACGATTGTCATGCCGGGAAGCGTAAAGCCCTGCTCCGGGCCGACGATGTGAACGATGCCCTGGCGTTTGTCGCGCTCGGAATAATATTCGACACCGAACTCGGCAGCATTCTGGGCGAGAGCCTCTACCTGAATGCGGCTTTCCTCGTTCTTGATGCCTTCAAGACGGTCGGACGTGGTCGGTATGTTATGATCGACCACCGCCAGCGTGCGCTTGGGCGAATGAACCGGGCGACCGGCCATGCGCAGGCCTTCAAAGGCCTGTGGGCTCGTCACCTCATGCACGAGGTGACGGTCGATGTAGAGAAGACAGGTTCCATCAGGGTCGCGGTTGACGACGTGATCGTCCCAGATTTTATCATACAGGGTGCGTGGTGCGCTCATGGCTATATCCATCGAATTTCTGAAAAAGGATTTGGGTTCGCGAAAAGGCTGATAGCGCGTGGCTATCAGGCGAACGTAAGTCGCGTATTAAGCGCCCCGGAAATATCCGCGAAAAAGCGTGCCGGCAGACGCTTGTGGTCCTGCAGCACGAAAATGTTTTGCGCCAGACATCCAAATTTCGATCCCATGACACAGCTTTTAGCAGTTTCCGCGGGCGTCGGCAATTCAAACATTGCCAGACGCCGACCGGAGAATGTCCATCAAGCCGCAGACATCAGTGTGCGGCGGAAACGGAACAGCGCGATGGTGAAGAACGCTACACCGATCAGCACCAGCGCTGCCATAAGATGCCAGACGAGCGGGAACCCGGCGCCGCGATACAGGATGGCCTGCGACAATGCGACGAATTGCGTCGAGGGTGATAGCTGCATGACATAGCGCAGCCAGTCCGGCATACTCTCCATTGGCGTGGTGCTGCCTGACAGCAGGTTCATGGCAATCAGCACCGGAATGGCGATGAGACCGAACTGCGCCATGGAGGTAGAAGCTGTGGCGATGAGGATGCCAAGCGACGTCACCGAGAACTGGTAGAGAACGGCCGCCAGAATGAACAGGCCGAGCGACCCCGCCACTGGCACCTTCAACACCTGCCCCACCACGACCACGAGCGATAAGATTGCCGCAACCACGATAACGGTGCCATTCGACCAGATTTTCGCGAACATGATCTCTCCAGGGCTGACAGGCATGACCAGAAGATGCTCGATGGTTCCCCTTTCGCGTTCACGAATAAGCGCAGCACCGGTCAAAATCACCGACAGCATGGTGACGTTGTTGATGACCTGCATGACGGCGGAGAACCACATCGACAGCAGGTTGGGATTGAAACGGGCACTGACCACCAGATTGATGGGCGAGGAGGTCTCGGTCTGTGGCAGGGCGGCAGCCACCTCCTGCTGGACAATGCTCTGGATATAGGCGGCACCGTTGCCCGCCTGGGACATGGCTGTTGCATCGATATCGATCTGAACCGTGGGCTTGAGACCCTTGATCGTGTCCTGCTCGAAGCCGGGTGGGATTTCCAGAACGAAGACATACTTGCCTCTGTCCATCGCGGCATCGACATCCGTGGCGTCGATCAGTGCCGGCTCCTTGAAGAACGGCGCGATCAGGCCGTCGCGAAGCCGCTCCGACAATCTGGAGCGATCCTCGTCCACCACAGCGACAGAGGCGTTCCTGACCTCCATATTGGCGCCCGTCGCCACGGTGTAAATGGCAATGGTGAAGGTATAGACGATCAGCACCAGCATCACGGAATCGGCCCGGAGACTATAAAGCTCCTTGATGCCGAGGCGCAGAATTCGGGAAAGACTTTGTCTCATGTCACGCACTCCGCTTGCGCAAGGCCACAAGCGCCATGACAATGAAGCCGATGCCAAAGCCCGAAAGCATCAAGAGATTGGTCCAGAGTTCAGCAAATCCAAGCCCTTTGGTGATGATGCCGACGCTGATGGGCTGATACCATGCCGAGGGAAAGACGAGCCCCATCAGGCGTCCACCACCCGACAGGGATGACACGGGGACCAGCAGGCCGGAGAAGTTGACAGCGGGGATCATCGCAATGATGGACGTCGCGAAGATCGCCGCCACCTGACTGCGCACGAAGCTTGAGACGACCAGACCGAACCCGGTTGCGGCAAACACATAGACCAGCGAAGACAGGACGAGCATGATAAGCGATCCCTTGATATGCACCTCGAAGATGAAACGGGTGATCAACAGCAGAAGAATGAAGCTGGCAAAGGAAATGGCGACATAGGGCAGTTGCTTGCCGAGCAGAAATTCGAGCCGCGTCACGGGAGTTGCCTGAAAATTGGCGATAGAGCCGGTTTCCTTCTCCTTCACGATGCCCAGCGCCGACATGATTGCCGGAATGAGAATGAGCACCAGAACAATCACGCTCGGCACAATGGCATTGGCGCTTTCAAAACTCTGGTTGTAGCGATAGCGGCTGCTGATCTGAACCACGGCTGAGGACGTGTATTTGCCGGTGTGCCGGGCTTGCACGTCAGCGAGATAGCTGTTGACCAGCCCGGTGATATAGCCACGCGCTGTTTCGGCACGAAACGGCATTGCTGCATCAAGCCAGACCGAAACCTCCGGCGTCGTGTTTCTTTCGAGATCCCGGCCAAAATCCGGCGGTATCTCGACCGCCACGCTCAGGCTTCCGTCCTGCAGTCGCTCCTGCAATTCCCGGGAGGAGGTAATCGGCGCACGTTCCGTGAAATATCGGGAGCCCTGGAGACTTTCGATCAATTGCCGGCTTTCCGCAGACTGGTCCTGATCGTAAACGGCAAATGGCAGATGTTCCACGTCGAAGGAAACACCATATCCGAAGGTCAGAAGAAGGATGGCAGGTCCCAGGAGGGCGAAGACCAGACGGGCGCGATCCCGCAGAACCTCCAGCATTTCTCGCCGCGCGTAAGCCCAGAGCCTTCCGGGTGCAAAACTGCCCAACGGTGCAGGCTGCTGCTCGTGCTCGATTGTCTCTGTTGTATCCTTGATACTGTCGGCCCCCATGCCCGCTTCGGTAAGAACATCGATGAAGGTTTCTTCAAGGCTGTCCTTTTGCCGCTGCCTGCACAACGCCTCGGGTTGGCCAACGGCCAGAACCCGTCCCTGATGCATCAGCGAGATCCGGTCGCATCGAGCAGCTTCATTCATGAAGTGGGTGGAGAGAAAGATCGTGACGCCATCGGTCCGCGACAGCGTCATCAGGGAACGCCAGAACGAGTCGCGTGCAACAGGATCGACACCCGAGGTCGGCTCATCCAGAATGAGCACTTCCGGTTGGTGAATGACCGCCGCCGCCAATTGCAGTCTTTGGCGAATACCAAGAGGCAGGTCGTCCGGGCGCTTTTCCGCCACCTCGACGAGGTCGTACTCGTCCAGCATCTTGTCGACCCGAGGCCCAACCTCCTGCTGGGGCAAATCGTAAAGCTGCGCGTGGAGCGTCAGGTTTTGCCGGACCGTCAATTCGCCATAGAGCGAAAAGGCTTGCGACATATAGCCAATGCGTTTTCGCGTTTCCATGTCGCTTGCCAGAAGCGGCTGGCCGAATAATTTGGCCACACCTTCACTGGCAGGCAAAAGGCCCGTCAGCATTTTCATGGTCGTGCTCTTGCCGCTGCCATTCGATCCGAGGAAGCCGAAAATTTCGCCTTTTGGAATGCGAAAGCTGACATTGTCGACAGCCTTGAAATCACCGAAGCGGCGCGTGAGCCCTTCCGCTTCAATGGCAGGCGGCCCATCGGCAACTACGCGCGCAGGCAGGGCGACCAGCGGCTCCGATTTCTGCGCAACTGGCATCAATTCGGCGAAGGCCTCATCCAGGGTGGATTTGCCAGCCAGCTTCTTTATCTCATCGGGGCTTCCCGTACCCAAAATCCGGCCGGCGTGAAGCGCAGCGAGCGAGTCAAAGCCCTCTGCCTCCTCCATGTAGGCGGTAGCGACGATCACGCTCATGCGCGGCCGCCGGGCGCGGATACGCTCGATCAACTGCCAGAACTGACGGCGCGACAGGGGATCGATGCCGGTGGTCGGCTCATCCAGAATGAGAAGATCGGGATCATGCAGCAGGGAGGCGCAAATGCCGAGCTTCTGCTTCATCCCGCCGGACAGCTTACCCGCCGGGCGGTCGCGGTAGGGCGCCAGTCCGGTGACGAGAAGCAGGTCGTCCATGCGTGCGCGGCGCTGCTCGTGGTCCTGCCCGAAAAGCCTGCCGAAAAAATCGAGATTTTCGGCCACGCTCAAGGTCGGATAGAGATTGCGCCCCAACCCTTGCGGCATATAGGCCAGACGGGCGCAAACGGTGCGGCGATGGCTGGAACCGGCCATATCGCCATCGAGCACCTCGACCTTGCCCTGCTGGATACGCGTCACGCCCGCTATGATGCCCAGAAGTGTGGACTTCCCGACGCCATCAGGGCCAATCAGACCCACCATGCAGCCTGCCGGAATATCCAGATCGATCCCATCAAGGGCCGTCACCTCACCATAGCGGTGTGTAACGGATTGGAAGCGTGCGACAAAGTCTGTCATTGCGGCAGCTTTGCCTGCAATTCGCCAGGCCAGACGGTTGCCGGATTGGTGCGCACATAGCCTATGCCGCGAATACCGGTCTTGATCCGGCTTTCATAGTCCTTCAACAGCTCGGGCGCGATCTTGAGCTTGACGCGGAACATCAGCTTTTCGCGCTCGTCGGCGGTCTCCACGGTCTTAGGCGTGAACTGCGCTTCCGAAGCAACGAAGGAGACGGTGGCCGGGATGACATATTGCGGGACGGGATCGAGAATGATGCGGGCATCGTCGCCAATGGCCAGTTGTCCCGCAGCCTTTGCCGGAACGAAAATGGTCATTGTCACATCGGTCAGGTCGAGCATCGTGGCAATCGGTGCGCCTGCGGATACCACTTCGCCCTTCTGCACCAGCTTGTATTCGATGCGTCCGCGTGTGGGCGCCTTGAGAACGGAATCGTCGATCTGGGACTGGATTCGCGCCACTTCGGCCTGCGCCGCTTCAGACGCTGCCGCCGCATCGGCGCGACTGGCAATGGCCGATTTCAGCGCGGCTTCGGCAACCCGCAACTGGCTTTCGCGGGTATCGCGCTGCTGAAGCGTGCCGCTGCCCTTTTCGCTCATGGTCTTTGCGCGCTCATATTCCTGCCTGGCAAGCGCAAGTTCGCTTTGCCGCTGGGCAATGGTCGCATCGGCTTCGACCTCATTGGTCAGGCTCTGGCGCACCTTCGCCTTGTCGCCGGCCAGTTCCGCATCGAGATCGGCCGTATCCATACGCGCCAGCACCGTGCCTGCCTCGACGCTCTTGCCCTCTTCAACGAAGATTTCCGCCACACGACCACCAAGCTTGGCCGCAACAAGAATCTGCTGAGCCTCTATCCGTCCGTTAGATGTGGCAATATCGGGCGAGATCTTCTGACCCGCCAATCGGCTCCACAGGGCCTCGAAGCGGCTCTTCAGCGCCTTGTCATTGTCAGCTGCCGCGCTCGGCTGAGCAAGAGCCACTGCAAGCATGGCCGTGACCAGAAGGTGTTTCTGCATCTTGATCAAAGCAAATCTCCGATTGGGTTAAATCGTTGCGAGAATGGACGATGCGCAAACATGTCGCAGTTTCGCTGAGCTCGCTTTGACATGTGTCAAAGTGACGATGATGACGGAGCGACACTTTCCGCTTAGAGCGTCTCTCCAACTGATAAGGAAGGCTAGTGGCCGGAACTGTCCCGGGCGCGCATCCGCTTTTCAATGCGCCTTAACAGCAGGGACAGGCCAATCGTCAGGAAGAGGTAGATATAGGCCACGATGGAATAGGTCTCAAAAAAGCGAAAACTTCCGGCGGCGTAAATCTTGCCCGCCTGACTGATGTCGGCAACGCCGAGAACCGAGACGAGCGAACTGTCCTTGACGATGGCGACAAAATCATTGGAAAGCGGCGGAAAGATCACCTTGATCGCCTGCGGCAGCACGATGAGGCGAAAGCGCTGAAAGCGATTGAGGCCGAGCGATTTGGCAGCCTCGGTCTGCCCCTTGTCGATGGACTGGATGCCTGCACGAAAAACTTCGGCAACGAAGGCTGAATATCCGATGCTGAGCGCAATGATAGCCCGCCACATCAAGGAAACATCCCGCACCAGCAGCGGTTCTGCCCAGCCTGCCTGCACCAGCGGTGCGATGAGCGCATTATAGAGCGTCACAAAGCCGGGCGCGCCCACAAATGCGATGTAGAACAGCAGGATCAGGACGGGAATGCCGCGAATGACCTCGATATAGAATCGGGACATCTGCCGCAGGATGATGCTATCCGCCATGCCCGCCAGCGCAATCAGCAGGCCCAGCAGGGAGGCCAGCGCAAAGCTGACGATGGTGACGAAGATGGTGATACCGATGCCGTTGGCGACGGTCTCGAACACCTGCCGGTAGACGTTGTTGACGGCAATGAGAATGGCCAGCGCCAGCGCAATCAGGCCAAGCGCCACCAGCCACCAGGGATAATCATCCGTCTTGCTGCCCGGCGATGTCTGCAGTCCCATAATATCAGGTCCTGACGCTTACTGGCCCATCTTGTAGGTGACGAACCATTTCTGGTTCAGCGCGTCCATCGTGCCATCGGCCTTCATGGCGGCAATGGCTGCATTGATTGGCGGGATCAGGTCCGAGCCTTTGGGAAAAACGAAGCCGAAATCTTCAGCACCCATCGGCTCACCAATGATTTTCAGCCCTCCATTGGAGGCTTCCACATAGGCTTTTCCGGCAAAGCTGTCGCTCAGCACCAGATCGACGTCACCGGTCTTGAGGGCCTGCATGGTTGCCCCAAAGGTTTCCATCAGCTTGATGCGCGGGTTCTGCTCATTGCCATCGAGCACTTCATAGACGGAGGTGTAAAACGGGCTGGTGCCCGGCTGCGCGCCGATAAGGCCCTTTTCAAATGCTTTGAAGCTCTTGGCATCGGTAAAGCGGGTTTCATCGCCACGCACCAGCATCACCTGTTGCGAGCGCATATAGGGATCGGAAAAGTCCACCTTTTCCTTGCGCTCTTCCTTGATGGTAATTCCGGTCATGCCGAAGTCATACTGCCGGTCCGACACCGCCTGCAGCATCGCATCCCAGGAGGCGTTCTGATACTCGACCTTGAAGTTCAGCCGCTTGGCCATTTCGTTGACGGCATCATATTCCCAGCCGATTGCCGTGCCCGAGGAAGGGTCAACAAATTGCAGTGGCGGATAGGCATTCTCGGTAACCACGACCACCTTGCGCCACTTGAGATCCGGCAGATCGGCGGCTGAGGTCAACGCAGGCGACAGGGTCGCGGCGGCAAAGGCGATGGCAACGAAAAATGAGCGTCGGAACAATATGGCTTCTCCTGCTGACAATGGCAGAAAATGACATGGTTTGGCAGAGCCGGGCAAGGTATCGCCTACCAAAAGACAGGGGATTTTGGGCTATGACTATCCGCAGCCATCGTCGCTGACCTGCCTGCGCGGCAACCGGCGGGCAAAGAAAAAGGCGGCCCGAAGACCGCCTTTTCAAAAAATCCCGAAGCGAAAGCTTATTCAGCTGCGCCTTCAGCAGCCTTTGCTGCTGCAGCTTCTTCGGCTGCCTTGGCTTCAGCGGCTTCTGCTGCTGCCTTTTCGGCGGCCAAAGCCTGTGCTGCTGCAACCTTTTCAGCTTCGATGCGTGCCTTTTCTTCGGCAGCGGCCTGACGCTCAGCGTCGTTGAGCTTGCGAGCGCGAACGCCGGTGTCTTCAACGATACGAGCGGACTTGCCGCGACGGTCGCGCAGGTAGTAGAGCTTCGCGCGGCGAACCTTACCGCGGCGAACGATCTCAACGCCTTCAACCAGCGGCGAGTAAACCGGGAATACGCGCTCTACGCCTTCGCCGTAGGAAATCTTGCGAACGGTGAAGCTCTCGTTGATGCCACCGCCGGAACGGGCGATTACAACGCCTTCGTAAGCCTGTACGCGGGTACGGTTACCTTCCGTAACGCGCACGTTGACGCGAACGGTGTCACCCGGGGAAAATTCAGGAAGCGTACGCTTTGCTTCGATCTTGGCAGCCTGTTCGGCTTCCAGCTGTGCGATAATGTTGGTCATGTTAACCTCTGATTTCTTCTGAAACAGCCAGAGCGCTCAACTGTCATCCCTTGAAACCAAGTCTCGGGACCATGCCTTGCGGCAGGAGCGGGTTCGCCATTCTTTGCTTGCGGTTAAAGGGGTAAACCCCAGTTCCACGCGGGCCATTACAGCAAGATGACGCATTTGTCATCCCTCTTGTGACATTATTTTGTCGGTCGTCGCCGGATTGTCGCCACTGCTGTCAACGGCTATGCACTGTCCAGGCGCCGCAAGACGCGCCGGGAGGGGCCATGTCATTCTTCATTATTTCGCTGCTCTTTGCGAGCGGTTTTCTGTCCGGTGCGGTCAATGCCATCGCGGGCGGCGGCACATTTCTCACCTTCGGGGCCATGACGGTGGCGGGTATCGCGCCGATTTCGGCCAATGCCACCTCTTCTATCGTACAGTTTCCCGGCTATGTCACATCCGTCATCGCCTACTGGCCGGAAATCCGCACCCATTGGAAAGGGGCAGTGTTCCTTGCACTGCTCTCCATCGCCGGATCGACGGCTGGGGCGTTCCTGCTGCTGTCGCTGGACAATCCCGCCTTCCGCCAGCTCGTTCCATGGCTGCTGCTTGCCGCAACGCTGCTTTTCGCCGCCGGTCCGTGGCTGCGCCCGCGTACAAGCGCCGAGCGTTCCCCCGGCAATGCCGCAAGCCTCATCGGCCAATTCCTCACCTCCATCTATGGTGGCTTCTTCGGGGCTGGCATGGGCATCATGATGCTCGCCGTGCTTGGGCTGACAGCTGGCGGCACCTATCACCATCTCAACGCGCTGAAAAACCTGCTGGCGGTCGTTATCGCCGCCGTTGCCATCGTTGTCTTCGTCGGGGGCGGTGTCGTGACGTGGCCTGCCGCTCTGATCATGATCCCGGCATCGGCCATTGGCGGCTATAGCGGCGTCTATATCGCCCGCCGCGTGCCGCAATGGATTGTCCGCGCGCTCGTCATTTCCGTGGGGCTGCTGCTGTCGGCCTATTATTTCGTCTCGGGCTGAGCCGCTTTCTGCAGAAGGTCGGGGCGGCGCTCCCTGGTCAAAGCCAGCGCCTGCTCGTGCCGCCAGGCGTCAATGGCCTTGTGGTTGCCTGAGGTGAGGACGGCGGGAATGTCGCGGTCTTCCCACACCTGCGGGCGTGTGTAGTGCGGATGTTCCAGCAGCCCGCCCTCAAAGCTTTCATGCACGCCTGAGAGATCGTTGCCCATCACGCCGGGGAGAATGCGCACGACGGCATCCAGCAGCGTCAGTGCTGCCGGTTCTCCGCCGGAAAGAATATAGTCGCCGATGCAAACCTCTTCGAGACCGCGTGCATCGATCACCCGCTGGTCCACGCCCTCGAAACGGCCGCAAATGATGACCACGCCGTCGCCCTCGGCCAGTTGCCGCACGCGTTCCTGCGTCAAAGGTTTGCCACGCGGGCTCATCAACAGGCGAGGACGGGTATCGTCCGTCGAGACTGAATCGATGGCAGCTGCGAGAACATCGGGCTTCAGCACCATGCCAGCGCCGCCACCGGCTGGCGTATCATCCACGCTGCGATGCTTGTCGAGCGCGAAATCCCTGATCTGTACCGGCTCGATTACCCATTGGCCGCGCTCAAGCGCCTTGCCCGCCAGCGAATATCCGAGATGACCCGGAAACATATCCGGGTACAGCGTCAACACCGTCGCCTTGAATGCCATCTTACTGCTTCTTGCCGAAAATCGGGTGATCCGGATCGTCCTTGCCGTCTTCGGGATTATCGATCAGACCGGCAGCGAACGGATCGATCAGGATTTTTCCACCTTCCAGATCGATTTCAAGCACCGCTGCTTCGGAAAAGGGAATGAGCGCCGGGCGACGCCCTGCACCCTTCAATTCGAGAAGATCGCCAGCACCGAAATCGTGCACGGCAGTCACAGAACCGTAGCTCTTGCCTTCCGCATCAACCGCTTCCAGCCCTTCGAGATCGGTATAATAGAATTCATCTTCGTCGAGATCGTCATCCGGCAGGTTGTCGCGGTCGATGAAAAGCTCAATCCCGTTCAGGCTTTCTGCGGCATTGCGATCATTGATGCCACGAAAGCGGACGATGACGACGTTCTTGCCTTCACGAACCTCAAGGATTTCAAAAACACGACCGTCAGCGGCGACGAGGTTTCCGTAATCGCCGAGCGCCGTTGGATCCTCGGTATAGGAGCTCACCCGCACCTCGCCACGCAGACCCTGCGCCGCGCCAATCTTGGCCATGAGAATGGGATTTTCGAGCTTTGCCATAGGTGGTCCGTCTTCTGGTTGTCGTGTCGGGAATTTTTTACGACAAATTACTGCCGAAAGAAACATAAACGGGTGGCGCGGAAATCCACGCCACCCGTTTTGTCAGAATGCGAACCGGAATTATTCGGCAGCAGAAGCTTCAGCAGCAGCGGCAGCAGCGTCGTCAGCCTTCTGCTTCTTCTCGGCGATACGCTCGAGAGCCTTCTTGCCTGGCTTTGCCTTTTCAGGGTTGCTGCGTGCGTCGCGCGTTGCGATGCCAGCTTCTGCGAGGAAGCGCAGAACGCGGTCTGTTGGCTGTGCGCCCTTTGCAATCCATTCCTTGACGAGGTCGCCATTGATCTGGATGCGGTCGGCATTGTCCTTGGCAAGCATCGGGTTCCAGGAACCCAGCTTCTCGAGGAAACGGCCGTCGCGTGGCGAACGGGCGTCAGCAACGACGATCTGGTAGTACGGGCGCTTCTTGGAACCACCGCGTGCGAGACGAATTTTCAGTGCCATGTCATATACTCCTTAGGATGACTTCCCGTCGTCAGACGGACTTTTCTGTGCCGTTGTGTTCAGCGGCGATTGCTTCATGATGCCGGATGACTTCCTTGATGATGAAGTTCAAGAACTTCTCGGCAAAATCCGGGTCCAGATTGGCGTCCTTTGCCAGGCGGCGCAGGCGTTCGATCTGAAATTCTTCGCGCGCCGGATCCGCCGGCGGCAATTCGTAGGTGGCCTTGAGGATGCCAACAGCCTTGGTGCGCTGAAACCGTTCCGCCAGCATGTGCACCAGCGCCGCATCGATATTGTCGATGGACTGGCGATACTGCGACAGCTGCGCCTTTACGTCTTCACTGGTCATGGCCGCCCTCACTTCTTCTTGCCGAAACCAGGCAGGCCGGGAAGGCCCGGCAACTTTGGTCCACCCAGACCGGGAAGACCAGGCATACCGCCCATGCCGCCCAGACCCGGTGGCATGCCACCCGGTTTACCGAGACCTGCGGCCTCGGCCTGTTTTTGAAGCGCTTCGAGCTGCTTAGGGTCCATATTGGCCAGATCGGGCATGCCGCCCATTCCGCCGCCCAGACCCATCTTGCCCGCAAGGCCGCCCATCATCTGTTTCATGATGCCGCCCTTGCCCTTACCGCCCATGGCTTTCATCATGTCGGCCATGCCGCGATGCATCTTGAGCAGCTTGTTGATTTCGGCAGCGTCGGTGCCGGAACCGGCAGCGATGCGTTTCTTGCGGCTGTGTTTCAGAATATCAGGGTTGGCGCGCTCGACCTTCGTCATGGACGAGATGATGGCGATCTGGCGATCGAACATCTTGTCATTGAGACCCGACGCCGCCATCTTGTCCTTCATGCCTGCCATGCCCGGCATCAGACCCATGATGCCGCCCATGCCGCCCATTTTCTTCATCTGTGCCAGCTGATCGGCGAGATCGTTGAGATCGAACTTGCCGGACTGCATCTTCTTGGCCATCGCTGCGGCTTTTTCCGCATCGATGTTTTCAGCAGCCTTCTCAACCAGCGAAACAATGTCGCCCATGCCGAGAATACGGTCGGCAATACGGCGGGGGTGAAACTCGTCCAGCTCGCCCATGCGCTCGCCGGTACCGATCAGCTTGATCGGCTTGCCGGTGACGGCGCGCATCGAAAGGGCAGCACCGCCACGGCCATCGCCGTCCATACGGGTCAGCACGAGGCCGGTGATGCCGACGCGCTCATCGAAGTTACGCGCCAGATTGACAGCGTCCTGACCGGTCAGGCTATCCGCCACCAGCAGGATTTCATGCGGCCTGGCATTTTTCTTGATGTCGGCCATTTCCATCATCAACGGCTCGTCGATGTGGGTACGACCGGCGGTGTCGAGGATCACGACATCATGGCCGCCGAGCTTGGCAGCCTGTACGGCCCGCGAAGCAATATCGGTCGGCGATTGCCCGGCGATGATCGGCAGCGTGTCGACACCGGTCTGCACGCCGAGCTGGCGCAGCTGTTCCTGCGCTGCCGGACGACGCGTGTCGAGAGATGCCATCAGCACCTTCTTCTTGTCGCGATCTGTCAGGCGCTTGGCGATTTTGCCTGTTGTGGTCGTCTTACCAGAGCCCTGCAGACCCACCATCATGATGACGACGGGGGCGGCTGCATGGAGATCGATCGCCACGCCTTCGGAGCCCAGCATTTCGACCAGCTCGTCATGGACGATCTTGACGACCATCTGGCCGGGCTTGATGGATTTCAGAACCGAGGCACCGACGGCCTTTTCACGAACCTTGTCGGTGAAGGAGCGCACCACTTCGAGCGCCACGTCCGCTTCCAGAAGGGCACGGCGAACCTCGCGCAGGGCAGCCGTCACATCGGCTTCCGAAAGCGCGCCACGGCCGGTCAGTCCATTCAGAATGGAGCCAAGGCGGTCCTGGAGGTTTTCAAACATTGCGTCATCCTTCTTCGTTCCGGGGTTTCCGAAACGTCGGTGCTTTTGCTGTCAAAAACAAGACGCATAGCCAAAAAGCACCCGAGGGCGCATCGCGCTGTCGGATGTTTGCCTCCGGGATCTTCTATACCTTGCGGGTCCCGGTCGGCGGCTCGGAGTCATGAAACTGCCAGCTGATCGGCGCGGGTTAACAGCAAAATGCCGCAAGAGTCAAGCCGAAGTCGCGATTCTGGCGACAGGCACCCTTCCAGACCGAATGGGGGGTGCAGTCTCACCAGCGCCTTGATGAGAGCTTTGCTACAGCTTATAGCTTGTTGAATGAAAAGACGCACGCTCTTCAAACTTTCCTTTCTCAGCACCCTGCTTGCTGGCGGCGGCCTCTATGCGCGGCAATCCCAAGCAAGCGCTTATTACAGCGGCCCCCTGTCGGATCATTTCGATGGCGTGCGATTCTTCAATCCGGGCGGCGAAGCGCCAAACGGCTTTCTCGACCTGATGAAATGGCGATTCGATGGAAACAAGGCCACATGGCCAGACGCCTATCCAAGCCCCTTCCCTTTCGCCGTGCCTGAGAAGCGCGTGAACGGCAAGGATCTGCGGGTCACTCTCGTGGGTCACGCCTCGTTTCTCGTACAGACGGCGGGATTGAACATTCTGGTCGATCCGGTCTGGTCGGAACGGACGAGCCCCTTCAGCTTTGCCGGTCCCAAGCGCGTCAACCCGCCGGGGATTCAGTTCAAGGATCTGCCGCCCATCGATCTCGTGCTCGTTACGCACAATCACTACGACCATCTTGACCTGGAAACGCTCCACCAGCTGCACATTGCCCACAAGCCACATTTCATCACGCCGCTGGGCAATGACGTGGTGATCCGCACGCGCGTCGAGGCAGCGAGGATTTCTACCGGCGATTGGGGCGATGAACTGAGCCTATCACCGGATATCAAGATACACTTCGAGCCGTGCCATCATTGGTCAGCCAGAGGCCTCAATGACCGCCGCATGGCGCTCTGGGCAGCCTTCGTCATCGAGACACCGGGCGGCAAGATTTATCATATCGGAGACACCGGCTTTCACAGCGGCCTCAATTACCATGCGGCCCGCAAGAAGCATGGTGGCTTCCGCCTCGCCAATCTTCCATTCGGGGCTTACGAGCCGCGCTGGTTCATGAAAGGCCAGCATCAGAACCCATCTGAAGCCGTGGAAGGCATGAAGATCTGCGGCGCAGCCTATGCCTGTGGCCACCATTGGGGTACTGTTCAGCTGACCGACGAAGCGATCGATGCGCCTGTTGTCGCCCTGAAAGCTGCCTTGAGCGAACACGGCGTAGCACCAGACCGCTTCCGCCCCATGCGACCAGGCGAAGTCTTCGACGTACCGCTGGAACAGGCTTAAGCCCGAATTTCCTCACCGGCCTCAAAGCTGGAGAGCGCATTCTCCAGTCGCAGCCATTCCGCTTCGGTTCCGGGCAGACCAAATCGAATATCGCCCGGTCTTTCGTCAAAGATGCGGGTCAGTATCCCGTGTTGTGCGAGATGGCGGAAGAGATCCGGCGCGCGCTCGTTACGGACAAGAGTAAACAGCGGCGTTCCGCCGACCACGGCCAGACCGGCACGGCGCAAAGCATCGTTCAGCCGCTCGGCGTCCTGTCTCAACCGGCCTCTCATGGCATTTTTCCACACATTATCGGCAAGAGCTTGCGTTGCAATGTGCAGAGCGGGACCCGAAACGGCCCAGGGCCCAAGTCTTGCTTCCAGTTCCGCAGCAAGATGGGGATGCGCCACCGCAAAACCGAGCCTTATACCCGCCATGCCATAAAATTTTCCGAAAGACCTGAGGACAACGAGCCCCTCTGAAGCGACATCGCCGCCGAGACTTTCACCACAACCCGTCTCGATAAAGGCTTCATCAACGACGAGAAGGCCACCCTTTTCGCGCATTGCGCCTGCCAGTGACAGAAGCTGCGATCTCTCCGTCACATGACCATCGGGATTGTTCGGATTGACGACGACGGCATAGTCGCAGGCTTGAAGATCCTCAACGGCTGAGACTTCCGTGACGGGCAATCCTGCCATACGCGCGGTGCGGGCATGTTCCGCGTAGGCGGGCGACAAAACGGCACCTCGCCTTGCGCCACGCTCAAGGGCCAGCTGGGCGAGAAGCGGCATCAGCATCTGCGTGCCGGGAGCCGCTACGACATGGGCGGGAGAGGGTGCTGCAAAGGCCCTTGCCGCGACCTCTTTCAAAGCATCGAGAGCACAGGGTTCCGGCAGGCGGGCAAAGACGCTGGCAGGAATGGGCGAATGCGGATAGGAGTGAGGGCTGATCCCGGTGGAAAGATCGATCCATGGCTCTGGCGCATCAGGAAAAAGCTGGCGCGCACGTCCCAGATCGCCACCATGCCGGATCGCCGATTGCGCTCTGTCTGGTACCGTCTCGCTCATGTTTTTCGCTCTCGCTTTTCTGTCCCTGCTGATCGAACGCCTAGTCGGCTACCCGGATTGGCTGTTTCAACGCATCGGTCATCCAGTCACCTGGATCGGTTCGCTTATCGCCCTCCTCGACAAAAAATGGAACCGGCAGGACGATTCATTTTTGCGTCGCAAGGCGATGGGTCTGGCGGCACTGGCCATATTTCTTGGCCTCTCGCTTTTGATCACCCTTGGCCTGCAATCCCTTCTCCTTGCTCTTCCCTTTGGCCTGGTCCTTCTCGCACTGCTTGGTGCATCTTTGCCAGCACAGAAGAGTCTGGAGCAGCATGTCGAGGCAGTCGCGACCGCGCTGGAGCGTGATGGCGTGACGGGAGGGCGAAAAGCGGTTTCGATGATTGTTGGCCGCGACCCGGAAAAACTGGATGAAGCGGCAGTCTGCCGCGCCGCAATCGAGAGTCTGGCGGAAAACTTCTCCGACGGTATCGTGGCACCCTCCCTCTGGCTTGGCTTATTGGGCCTGCCAGGCGGCGCAGGCTACAAGGCAATCAACACCGCCGACAGCATGATTGGCCATCGATCACCACGCCACGAGGCGTTTGGCTGGGCGTCGGCACGGCTGGATGACCTCGTAAATCTGCCAGCCTCCCGCCTGACCGGACTGCTCTTCGTGCTGGCGGCCTGCTTTATCAAGGAAGCATCCCCCCGCAGAGCCTTGCGCGCGATTTTTCGCGACGCTCACCATCACCGGTCGCCAAATGCCGGCTGGCCCGAAGCGGCAATGGCAGGCGCGCTGGGTTTTGCACTCGCCGGACCACGCTCCTATGGCGGGCAGATGATCGAGGCCCGTTTCATGGGAGAAGGCGGGCGGCGTGATTTGAATGCGGCAGATATCCGGAGAGCAATACGGCTGGCACGGATCGCTGATGCCATGCTCATCGCCCTTTTCGGCCTGCTTGCGCTTGCTATCGCGCCATAGACAGAAGCATGTCCAGATCCAGATGACGCTCCATGTGGTCGGCCAAGCGATCAAGCACGGTATCGACCTGTTCCTCGTAGTTCAGAAGAGAGGATGATGAGCCCAAGCGTTCCAGCCATGCGCTGCGCTGGCCATCATCGGCAAAAAGACCGTGGACATATGTCCCGAAGACACGCCCATCCGCTGAGAACGCCCCGTCCACATGGTTTTCGATGGTCGCGAACGGGCGGCTGCGGTCCGGGCCGGTCGTCACTCCGACATGCATTTCATATCCGGCAAAGGACTTGCCGTCGAAGCTCTGGCCCGCGACGGAAACCAGCCGCTTGTCACCCGTCAGAACGGTGTCGACATCAAGGAGGCCCAGTCCGTCAACGGTCGATGGCACGCCTTCTATCCCCTCTGGGTCAGAGATGGTTTTGCCAAGCATCTGATAGCCACCGCAAAGGCCAAGCACATAACCACCCCGGCGCACATGCGCCTTGATATCCACATCAAGGCCCGCCGCTTCCAACGCATTCAGATCGGCAATCGTGGATTTGGATCCGCAGAGCAAAACCATGGCGCAATCCGTCGGAATGACGTCTCCCCGTCGCACCCTGACAAGCTCGACATCCGGCTCGGCATCGAGCGGATCAAGATCATCGAAGTTGGAAATATGGGGCAGAATCGGTACGGCAATCCTGATTTTCGCGCCGATCTTCCGATGGCCTGGACCGACCAATCCCAGAGCGTCTTCAGCTGGCAGGCGGCTCGCATCATCGAAGTGCGGCAAAAGACCAACCGCTTTCCATCCGGTCATGTCCGCGATCATGCGCATCCCTTCATCAAACAGGCTCGCGTCTCCGCGAAAACGGTTGACGATGAAGCCCTTGATCATGGCTGCGTCATCGGCGGCAAGAACCGTGCGTGTGCCGACAAGACTTGCGATGACCCCTCCGCGATCAATATCGCCGATAAGAATGACCGGTGCGTTTGCAGCTCGCGCAAAGCCCATATTGGCGATATCATTGGCCCGCAGATTGATCTCCGAGGCACTGCCCGCCCCTTCGACCAGAACGAGGTCTGCCTTGCTTTTGAGGTGGTTAAAGCTATCCAGCACATGCCCCATGAGAGACGCCTTCATGTGCTGGTAGTCGGCTGCCTTTGCGCTGCCGATAACCTTTCCCTGCACCACGATCTGCGCACCGGTCTCGCTTTGCGGTTTCAAAAGAACCGGGTTCATATGGACCGACAGCGCCACACCGGCCGCACGCGCCTGCAAGGCCTGCGCCCGACCGATCTCTCCACCATCCTCGGTCACTGCGGCATTGTTCGACATGTTCTGGGGCTTGAACGGCATGACGGATAGACCCCGGCGCGTGAAGGCGCGCGCCAATCCTGCCACCATCAACGACTTTCCGACATCCGAGCCGGTCCCCTGAAACATCAAGACACGCGCTGTCATGGGTTTAGAACTCGACGCCGGACTGCGCTTTGACACCCGCCTTGAAGTGATGCTTCACCAACGTCATCTCTGTGACCATGTCGGCAGCGTCGAGAAGCAGCTGTTTGGCGTTTCGCCCGGTCACCACAACATGCAAGCCCGGCCGGCGAGCCTGCAGCGTTGCCACGACTTCCTCGAGGGAGAGATAATCGTAGCGCAGCGCGATATTAAGCTCATCGAGAACCACAAGACCGATCGTCCCATCGGCCATGAAAAGCTTCGCCTCCTCCCATGCCTTGGAAGCAGCCGCGACATCACGCTTGAGATCCTGCGTGTCCCAGGTGAAGCCTTCGCCCATCGTGCGCCATGCAACACGGTCGCCGAACAGGGCCAGCGCCTGCTGCTCTCCCGTTGACCAGGCGCCCTTGATGAACTGGACGACACCGACGCGACGGCCCGTCCCCAGCATACGCAGGGCCAGTCCGAAGGCTGCCGTGGACTTGCCCTTCCCCGGCCCCGTATGGACCATCAGCAGACCTTTTTCGATGGTCTTTTCCGAAACCTCCGCATCCTGCACGGCCTTTCGATTGACCATCTTGGCGCGGTGCCTTTCGGCTTCGCTGTCGCTGATATCACGGGTCATGCAGGTCGATCCTTACAGGCATTTTTGGTTTTCGAAGCGGCGACTATACCCAAAACGTCCCGCCGGGCAATGACGCGCGCCATTGACACAAAAGCATGGCAGGGCATAAGGGTTAAGCACTGACGGTCTTTTTCCGGCAACGGGAAAAGCTAAGAGGGAACACGGTGTAACCCGCTTTGCGGATAAATCCGTGGCTGCCCCCGCAACTGTAAGCGGTGAGCCCACGCTGGAAGCCACTGGACGAAATGTCCGGGAAGGCAGCGAAAGGGCGCTGAAGCCGCAAGCCAGGAGACCTGCCGTTTCAGGAAAAACGTCTGCCGGGCGGGGTGCTCCGGTCAGTCGGTTGTTCGGGCCTGGCTGCGCGTCTTCGCGTGCCATTTTCGATTTCCGCACCCCGAGACCATTGTGAAGGCGCGGAAAGCAGACCCTTGGATATGACAGCGACAGTACCCAGCCTGACGGACGCGACGGATAAGAGCAAGGCTCAAGGCGTTGTCGTGTTTGTCTGCCGCAGTTGCCGCGCGGAGGCCGATCCGACCGCAGAACCACGCGCCGGGGCAACGCTTGCACAGACCGTTTCGGCTCTTGGCGAGGACGAAGGCGTGACCGTGCGCAGCGTCAATTGCCTTGCAAACTGCAAGCGCGGCCTGAGCGCTGCGATCCGCACCCAGGACGGCTGGTCCTACATTTTCGGTGGCCTCGCACAGGACGATGCCGCAGATCTGTTGGTCGGTGCCCGCCTGCTGGAAAACGCGCCGGACGGGCTCATGCCCTGGCGTGGACGGCCCGACAGTTTGAAGCGCGGCATGGTTGCCCGCATTCCCCCTTTGCATCACACCGAGGAGACACCATGACCACGCTCAATCGCGTTCCCTGCACCATCGTTACCGGCTTTCTGGGCGCGGGCAAGACCACATTGCTGAGAGGTCTTCTCGAAAAGCTGGAAGGCAAGCGATTGGCCATCATCGTCAACGAGTTCGGCGATGTCGGCATCGACGGAGAGATTCTCAAGGGTTGCGGCATCGAAAGCTGCCCGGAAGAAAACATTGTGGAGCTGGCCAATGGCTGCATCTGCTGCACGGTTGCGGACGACTTTCAGCCAGCGCTGGAACAGATTCTCAGCCGTGAGCCTCGCGTCGAGCATATTCTGATCGAGACATCCGGTCTTGCTCTGCCCAAGCCGCTCGTACAGGCATTTCAGTGGCCTGCGATCAAAAGTCGCGTGACTGTCGATGCTGTTGTAGCCGTGGCCGATGGTGCAGCTCTTGCCGAGGGCATGGTGTCGCACGATCTCGAAGCCCTTGCTGCCCAGCGCCAGAATGACGAGGCCCTGGACCATGACGATCCGGTCGAGGAAGTATTCGAGGACCAGATCGCCTGTGCCGACCTCATCGTTCTCACCAAGGGCGACCTGCTGGATGCCGAAGGTCTGGAGCGCGCCAAGGCCCATATCAACGCCCATCTGCCAAAAGCTGCCAAGATTGTTGTCGCCTCCAATGGCGCCATCGATCCAGCCGTGCTGATCGGCCTCGGACTTGCCGTCGAAGACGACATCGAGAACCGCCACACCCATCACGACGACGAAGAGGACCACGATCACGACGAGTTCGACAGCTTTGTCGTGGAGCTTGACGCCGTGAGCGACCCGGACGCGCTTGCAGAGCGCATCTCGCAAACGGCAGCCTCCGAAAACGTTCTGCGCATCAAGGGCTTTGTCGACGTTTCGTCAAAACCGATGCGGCTTCAGGTTCAAGCGGTCGGCTCAAGGGTCAATCACTATTTCGACCGCCCCTGGGCCGCTGGAGAGGTTCGTCGCAGCCGTCTCGTCGTCATCGGCGAGAAGGGTCTGGACCGTGCAAAGATCGAGCGGATGCTGGCGGCCTGATCCATGCACATTCTCGCCACCACATCCTCGTCCCTGGACGATCTGGCAGAGCCGGTTGATCTCAACCTCGGCCGGGCAGATGTGGTGGTGCTGTCATTTTCAGCCAGCGACCTCGGTGGGCTTGAACGCGCATGGCAGCGGACAACGGACGGATCGGTTTCGCTTGTTTCAGCGAATCTGACCGATCTTCGTCACCCGATGTCAGTCGATCTCTGGATCGAAAAGACGGCGGAACATGCCAAACTGATCCTTATCCGGATACTCGGTGGCGCTGACCGCTGGCGATACGGGGTCGAAGAGGTTTCGCGCGTGGCAAAGCGGCGAGGCATCAAGCTCGTCCTGTTGCCGGGCGAATGCTCCGAACGCGATGAAAAGCTGGAAGCGGCGTCCACGGTCGATTTGCCGACGCTGTCTTCCATTCTTTCCTTCTTCCGCGAGGGAGGCCCCGAAAACATGGACAGGGCCGCCCGGGGTCTTGCGACTTTTTCAAAAGGCGAATGGCCTGACCTTGCGGCTGAGCCACTGCCAAAAACCGGGTTCTACAGGCCCGGACAAGGCGTCGTCGAGCTTGAGCAAGCACGGACAGGCTTTGCTGCGGACGCGCCGCTTATACCTGTCCTTTTCTATCGCTCGATGCTGATGGCAGGTGACGTTGCACCCATCGACGCCCTTTACGAAGCGCTGCATCAGCGCGGAATTTCACCGCTTCCAATCTTCGTCTCCGGCCTGAAAGACGAAGACGCGATCCATTTTTTGACCGAGACACTAAGCCGGTTAAATCCATCGGCGATGGTGACAGCCACATCTTTCGCAAGCCAGTCTGATGCTTCAGGCATGACGCTTTTCGACAGGCTGGGCGTCGCGACATTCCAGGTCATCATGGCCACCACGCAACGGCTGGGCTGGGCCGAAAACATGCGAGGCCTCAACCCATCCGACCTTGCCATGCATGTGGTCCTGCCGGAACTGGATGGTCGAATCCTCTCCGGCGCGATTTCCTTCAAGCAGCCAGATCCCACAGGTGGACGTGGCCTTGTCCACACGCCGGAAATGGACCGTGTCGCGCAGGTCGCCGATCGTCTCTGCGCATTCTTGAGGCTCAAGAACACGCCGCCGCGCAAGCGTCGTATCGTCATACTCATGCCAGATTATCCCGGTGCAGCACCTGGGCGCACCGGTTACGCCGTCGGGCTCGACGTGCCACAAAGCGTATTGGAAATGCTGCACGATCTGCGTGACGCAGGCTACGCTGTCGACGGCATTCCCGCCTCGGCACGGGCGCTGATGGACCGGATCGAAACCGAGACCGCGCGTTTCGGACTTCGCGAATACGCAAGCTTCAGAACAACATTGCCGGAAGCTGCCAATTCGGCCCTGAGCCAGACATGGGGCGAGGCTGACCATGATGAAGCGGTAGAAGACGACGCCTTCCGGTTTCGTGCTGCGCAGTTTGGGTCCGTGGTGGTTGCGCTTGCGCCGGATCGCGGCCGCAACGCAGACAGACGCGTCGATTACCATGATCCCGCCTTGCCGCCGCGCCATGCACTTGTGGCTTTCGGCGCCTGGATGAGGCTTCATCTGGACGCTCACGCCGTCATCCATGTCGGCGCTCACGGCACATTGGAATGGTTGCCCGGGAAGACGGTGGCGCTGTCGGAGAGCTGTTTTCCGGAAATCGTCACGGGCGCTTTACCCGTCATCTATCCTTTCATCGTGTCCAATCCCGGTGAAGCCGCGGTTGCGAAAAGACGCATCGCCGCCGTCACCATCGGACATATTCCTCCCGTCCTCATGGAGGCAGGCCTTTCTCCCGAGCAGATGGAACTGGAGCAGCTCGTTGATGAGTATGCGCAGGCCGATGGGCTTGATCGCCGCCGCCGTGACCGGCTGGCAAAGCTGATCGTGGATAAGGCGCAGGAAACGGGACTGGCATCGGAGGCAGGAGTGGCTGCCGGTGACGATGCCGACACGGCTCTGTCGCAGATCGATGCATTTCTGTGTGATCTCAAGGATTTCGCGATCAAGGATGGGCAGCATGTCTTCGCACGCTGTGCGGAGGAGGAAACAGACCCGTTGAGACGGGAAAGCGCCATTGCCGAAAAGGCAGCATTGCTGGCAGCACTTGATGGACACCACATCCGCCCCGGTCCCTCGGGTGCTCCCGCGCGGGGACGACTGGACGTGCTTCCCACGGGCCGAAATCTGTACGCAGCCGATCCGCGCACGATGCCGACGCCAACCGCCTTCGAATTGGGACGAGCGGCAGGCGAGGAGGTGCTGCGCCATTATCTGCAAAGTCATGGCGACTGGCCCAGGAGCCTCGTTTTCGATCTCTGGGGCTCCGCATCCCTGCGCAATGGTGGTGAGGATGTCGGGCAGGCCCTGCATCTGATGGGTGCCAGGCCGATCCATGATCGCAGCACCGGTCGCGTGACCGGCGTCGAGATCCTGCCGCCAGCGGCTCTCGGGCGCCCACGGGTGGATGTGACCTTTCGTATTTCAGGCCTGTTCCGCGACATGTTCCCGGCGCTCATCGCGCTGCTGGATGCCGCCGCCAAGGCCATTGCGCGCCGCACGGAATCGCCGGGGGATAATCCTCTTTCTGAAGAAGCAGAGAGGCTTGGGCACATACCGTCCCGCATTTTCGGCTCAGCGCCCGGAACCTATGGTGCAGGCATCGAGGAAAAACTGTCGGACGGAGATTGGAACGACCGCGATGAGCTCGGTCAGGCCTACCTTAAGACGGCAAATCATTCCTTCGGTGGAGCGGACGGCCTCGACGTCACCGTCGATAATGGCTTTGCCATACAGGTAGCCAAGGCCGATCTGCTGGTTCACACCGGCGACGATCCCGGACGGGATTTGCTCGATGGCTCATCCGACGTCGCCTTCATGGGAGGCTATGCAGCGGCAAAGGCTGCGATTGGTCTGTCAGCGGATATCGTCGCGCTTGACACGACAGACCCTGCCCGCCCCAGGGCCCGCTCAATGGCGCAGGCCGTTGCGCGCGTGGTGCGGGCACGTGCAATCAACCCACGCTTTATCTCCGGGCAGATGCGACACGGACCACGCGGAGCCTCGGAGTTCGCCGAAACCGTCGACAGGCTGATTGCCTTTGCCGAAACGACGAACGCTGTCGCCTCGTCCCTGATAGAGGCTCTCTACGACGCCTATTTCGGAAATGAGGATGTTCGCGATTTCATCCTGAGGGAGAATCCGCAGGCAGCGGAGGTCATGGCAAGACGTTTCATCTCCGCGCGCAACCGGGGCCTCTGGCACACGCGGCGCAATGCGGTTGACGCTGAGTTAGAGATGCTGATCCCGCCTCGATCCAGGAGGATGGAGGCATGAGCGCATTGTCTTCCGTCCCTGTTCAACCCTTTGCACGCCGCGGCTTCTGCCCGGCCTTGTCTGCGCCCATGCAGACGGGGGACGGCCTGTTATCCCGCATTGCGTTTACGGAACATTGTTCCCCTGACGACCTCCATGCACTCTGCACTCTCGCAATCCGGCACGGCAATGGACTGCTGGATATAACCGCTCGTGGCGGCCTGCAGTTTCGTGGCCTGACATTAGAAAGTGCCGCAAATCTGGAGCGTGAAGTGCTCGCGCTTGGCCTGCCGCTGCGACAGGGACTGGCCGTGGAAACCTCTCCGCTCGCTGGAATGGACGACACGGCAATCTGCGACCCTAGCGAAATAGTGAGCCGGATAAGCGAAGCAGCCGCCGCTCTTGCCCTGCACGACAAACTGGCCGCCAAAATGTCCGTCATCATCGATGGCGGCGGCCACGTCGCCATGGCCGATCTCCTCGCCGATATTCGTTTGAAGGCTGCACGCGTCAGCGAAGCCTCCATGTGGGAATTGATGCTGGGGGGCAACGAAGACAAGACTTTGCGGGCAGGTTTCGTTGCGACAGAAGACGCGGCCACCGTTGTGATCGATCTTCTGTCGCATCTTGCCAACCTCGGTCGGAATGCGCGTGGACGCGACCTTGCTCTTTCCGAGATTGTCGCAATCTGCGGCAACCGGCTGGTCGCGGTTCCGGGGAAAGAAACGCAGGTAGAAACAGCACCATCCCCTTATGGCTTGCGACATGTTTCGAACAATCGCTTCGCTGCCGTCCTTGCTCCTGCATTCGGCCAGACGCCCGCTGAAAGACTGTCCTTCCTATGCGCCTTCGCGTCCAGCCTTGGTATGACAAGCGTCAGACCGGGACCGGCACACGCCCTCTTCTTTATTGGCGACGAAGCAGCCTGCGACGCGCTTCTTGTCTATGCGCGTGAGAACGAGTTTGTCACCATCGCCAGCGACCCAAGGTCCAGCATCGCGGCCTGTGCCGGACAGCCGGGCTGCGCGTCGGCCCATATCGTCACACGCGAACTGGCGAGCCATGCGGCAGCGGAGTGCGGCGATTTGCTTGACGGCTCGTTGACGCTTCACCTTTCCGGTTGCGGCAAGGGTTGCGCCCATCCCGGCGCTGCATCGCTGGCCTTTTCCGGCCATGAAGAAGGGCTGGCGTTCTTCCATTCCGGGAGTGTTTCCGGCGTTGCGGATGCGATTTTGCCACGCAACGATCAACGGGCAGCACTTTCGCGGCTTGCCCGATTATACGAAAAAGAACATAAGCCCGGAGAAAATGCCCGCGCCCTGCTTGCCCGCCTCGGCAAACAAAGGATTGTCGCGGCGCTCCGACAGGATGATCGATGACTGAATACGACTATATTCGCGACGGCAACGCGATCTATGAACGCTCCTTCGCGATGGTGCGGGAAGAGGCCGATCTTTCCGGCTTTACGCCCGACCAGGCTGAAATCGCCATTCGCATGATCCATGCCTGCGGACAGGTCGAGGCAGCGCAGCATTTTCGGTTCTCACCGGATTTCGTCACCGCCGCACGCGGTGCACTGGAGGCGGGCAAGCCCGTTCTGTGCGATGCTGAAATGGTGGCCCACGGTGTGACCCGCGCACGTCTGCCCGCCCGCAATGAGGTTATCTGCACACTCCGCGATCCCCGCACGCCTGAGATCGCAAAGACCATCGGCAATACCCGCTCCGCTGCCGCACTCAATCTGTGGGCCGAAAAGCTCGATGGCGCGGTCGTCGCGATTGGTAACGCACCGACGGCGTTGTTCTATCTGCTTGAATTGCTGGAAAGCGGGGCACCCCGTCCCGCCGCCATCATCGGTATGCCGGTGGGGTTTGTCGGAGCGATGGAATCCAAGGACGCACTCGCCGAAAGCCCGCTTCGTATCCCCTATGCCATCGTCAAGGGTCGTCTTGGCGGTTCGGCGATGACTGCGGCTGCCATCAACGCCGTCGCGAGGCCCGGCCTATGAGCGCGGCATTGTTCGATCCAGCACCGGGAACTGCGCTGAAAGGCAAGCTGATTGGCGTCGGCACCGGTCCAGGCGATCCGGAACTTCTGACGCTCAAAGCCGTGCGCGCCATTGAAACTGCCGACGTCCTCGCTTTTTTCTGCAAGAGGGGCAGCAAGGGTAACGGACGCGGCATTGTGGAAAGCTTCATCCGGCCCGGCACGCTGGAAATGCCCCTTGTTTATCCGGTCACGGTCGAAAGCGACAAGAACGGCGACGATTATCGTCAGGCCATCGCTTCCTTTTTCGATCAGTCCGCCAAGGACATTGCCGTGCATCTGGATGCCGGGCGCAGCGTCGCCGTGCTCTCGGAAGGCGATCCGCTGTTTTACGGCTCCTACATGCATCTGCATTTACGGCTTGCGCCATCCTATCCGGCAGAGGTCGTGGCGGGTATTACCGCCATGTCCGGCTGCTGGTCCATGGCTGGCCTGCCGCTTGTTCAGGGCGATGATATCCTGAGCGTTCTGCCGGGCACGCTGGGTGAGGAAACGCTCACCGAGCGCCTTTCCGGCACTGATGGTGCCGTCATCATGAAAGTTGGCCGCAACCTGCCAAAAATTCGCCGAGCTCTGGAAAGGGTTGGAAAGCTGCAAAGCGCTCTTTATGTCGAGCGTGGCACCATGGAAAACGGTCATGCCATGCGGCTGGTGGAGCGTGACGGCTCTCCCGCACCCTATTTCTCGCTCGTCTTGGTACCCGGCTGGAAGGACAGACCCGCAGGCGGAGACGCCCAATGAACGGACGCCTCACTGTCGTCGGCCTTGGCCCGGGAAATACTGGACAAATCACGCCCGAAGCACTGGACGCCGTCCGCGAGGCGGATGATTTTTTCGGCTACATCCCCTATCTCGACCGGCTTTCGCTGGCACCCCATCAGCGCCGCCATGCATCCGACAACAGGGAGGAAATCTCACGAGCTGAGGCAGCCCTGACAATCGCAGCGGCGGGCGGCAAGGTCTGCGTCGTCTCCGGCGGTGACCCCGGGGTCTTTGCCATGGCTGCAGCGGTCTGCGAGGCAATTGAAAACGGTCCGGAGCACTGGCGGCAGATCGATCTGCGCGTTGTGCCTGGCGTAACGGCCATGCTGGCTGTTGCCGCCAAGGCGGGTGCGCCGCTGGGACATGATTTCTGCGCCATTTCCCTTTCCGACAACCTCAAGCCCTGGTCGCTGATCGAAAAACGTCTGATTGCGGCTGCGGATGCGGGCTTTGTCATGGCCTTCTACAATCCCGTCAGCAAAGCGCGCCCGCATCAACTGACCACCGCCTTTGATGTCTTGCGCGCTCATCTTCCAGGCACCGTCCCGGTCATATTCGGGCGCGCGGCTGGACGCGTTGACGAGCGCATCAACGTCGTCCCTCTGTCGGAGGCCTCATCCGACATGGCGGATATGGCTACCTGCATCATCGTCGGTTCGGTGGAAACCAGGCTGATCGACCGGGCCGGACAAGCGCCGATCGTTTACTCCCCACGTTCTTCCAAAAGGGAGAGCTGATGGTCAATGGCCGCCAAAGCAGCGTCGATACTTGGCACCGTCGCACCCTCCCCTCGGACTGGGCGATCAATCATCACAATGGTGATGCCAAGCTCGCGCGCCGCCTGGATCTTCGCATAGGCCGCTGCGCCGCCGGAATTCTTGGACACAATGTGCGTAATCCGGTTTTCCGAGAGCAGGGAAAGCTCATCCTCGACGGTGAACGGCCCCCTTGCGGTGATGTAACGCGCGCGGGGAAGATTGAGCGCCGGCTCGACCGGGTCGACACTGCGAATAAGGTAGTCATGATGCGGCGCGGCCTCGAAGGGCAAAAGCTCCTGACGTCCGAGCGCCAGAAAAGCCCTCGTGCCATGACGACCCAATGCCACAACGGCACTCTCGACATCGGCCACACTTACCCACCTGTCAGCCGGATGACGCTCCCATGCGGGTCGTTCAAGCGCGACCAGCGGAATATTGGCCTGTCGCGCCGCCTGGCGTGCGTTGGGAGAGATGCGCGACGCATAGGGGTGCGTTGCGTCCACCAGAAGATCGAACCCATGCTGGGTAATGAACTCAGCCAGACCGCTGGCGCCGCCAAAGCCTCCCGTGCGCATCGGCACCGGTTGCTGCACCGGTTCGCGCGTGCGTCCGGCCATCGACAAAAGAATCCGGCATCCGGTTTTGTCGGCAAGCTTGCCAGCGAGAATACGGGCATCCGCCGTGCCACCGAGAATGAGTATGGAGCGTGTCATGACCTCTGAATATGCCGGAAACCAGGGGGCATCCAGTGAAAAGACATCGCAACCATGGCTTTCCATCGTCGGCATCGGCGAAGACGGACTGGCGGGACTGGGTACGAATGCGCTGCAAGCCATAGAGAATGCGGATTTCGTCTTTGGGGGCAAGCGACACCTTTCGCTGGCAGCCGCGGCGATCAAGGGGCAAGTACGGCCCTGGCCCGCGCCCTTCGATGTGGCGATGACCGAGGTCTTGGCCTTGAGGGGCCGCAAGGTTTGCGTTCTGGCGTCGGGCGATCCGTTTTTCTACGGCGTCGGTGTAACGCTGCTGCGCCACATCCCTGCAAACGAGGTGATGTCTTTTCCGTCTCCCTCTGCCTTTTCCCTGGCTGCCTCGCGCCTTGGCTGGGCTCTGCAGGAGGTGGATTGTATCTCGTTGCATGGCCGCTCCATCGATCTCGTGCGACGGCATCTGCATCCCGGCGCAAGATTGATAGCGCTCACATCGGACGAGAAAGCACCACCTCTTCTGGCTAGACTGCTGGTAGAGAGTGGGTTTAACGCATCGAAGTTTATCCTGCTTGAGGCACTGGGTGGCCCTGACGAGAAGGTGCGTCATATAAGAGCAGATCAATTTTGCCTGACCGATATCGACCCGTTGAATGTGGCGGCAATCGAGGTCGTCGCGGGTGAAAAGGCCAGGATATTGCCCTTCTCGCAAGGGCTGGACGATGCATTGTTTGAGCATGACGGCCAGATGACAAAGCGGGAAATCCGCGCAGTCAGCCTGTCGTCGCTTGCACCACGCCACGGTGAGTTGCTCTGGGATATTGGCGCTGGCTCCGGTTCCATTGGCATAGAATGGATGCTCGCCCACCCTTCCCTTCGCGCAATCGGAATAGAACAGGATTTGGAACGGGCGCAACGGGCGGTCCGCAATGCCGAGGCTTTCGGCGTACCATCGCTTGAAATCGTCATTGGAACGGCACCGGACGCCTTCGAAGGACTGCCGACCCCTGACGCGATTTTCATCGGTGGCGGCGGCAGCAGGCCGGGCGTCATGGAGGGCGCTATAACGGCCCTGAAATCCGGCGGTCGTCTGGTCGCCAATGCGGTAACGCTGGAGATGGAAGCAATCTTGCTGGCAGCACGAGCGCGCCTCGGTGGATCGCTGATTCGGCTGGATGTGTCGCGTGCGTCTCCAGTCGGGTCGATGCAGGGCTGGCGTCCAGCAATGCCAGTCACGCAATGGACGTGGGTAAAGCCGTGATCGTTGCCGGGATAGGATGTCGGAAGGATACGACCGTCGAAGCAGTGCTGACGGCACTGGAGGATGCTTCCCGCAAGCATGGGGTCAAGTTCGACTTTATCGCGACCGCTCCGATCAAGGCGCAGGAGCCGGGCTTGCTGGAGGCAGCGACGCGGCTCGACATCGCTCTTGTCGTCGTGGCCCAGGCGGACTTCGAGAGCGCCGCGCATCGGACCATGACCCGATCAGAAACAAGCCTCAAACATTCCGGCTCCCCATGCCTGTGCGAAGCGTCAGCTTTGGCGGCATTGGGGCCCGGATCAACACTCATTGCGCCGCGTATGGTGATGGGTGACATTACGGTGGCAATCGCCGCCTCTGGAGATGACGAATGACAGTCCACTTTATCGGCGCGGGCCCCGGCGCAGCAGATCTCATCACCGTTCGAGGACGCGATTTGATTGCGGCCAGCCCTGTCTGCTTGTATGCGGGATCTTTGGTGCCCAAAGCGCTGCTGGATTATTGCCCGCCCGGCGCCCGTATCATCGACACCGCAGCACTCTCCCTGGACGAGATCGAAGCAGAGTTCGTGGCAGCAGCACAAATGGGCCACGATGTCGCGCGGCTGCATTCCGGCGATCTTTCCGTCTGGAGCGCCATGGGCGAGCAAATCCGCCGCCTGGAGCGTCTGGAGCTGCCCTACACGGTTACGCCCGGCGTTCCCTCCTTTGCGGCAGCAGCTGCGACGCTGAAGCGTGAGTTGACAGTGCCGGAATTGGCGCAGAGCCTCGTCCTGACACGCGTATCCGGGCGTGCATCAAAGATGCCGGAAACGGAAACATTGAAGGCCTTCGGCGCAACGGGTGCAACACTGGCCATCCATCTTGCAATTCACGCAATCGCCACGGTGGTAGAAGATCTTTCGCCGCTATACGGCGCCGATTGCCCGGTCGTGATCGTCGTGCGCGCATCCTGGCCGGAAGAGCGCATCATCAAAGGCACCCTCGGCGACATCGAAGCTAAGCTGGCTGCCGAACCGGTTGAGAGAACCGCCCTGATCTTCGTCGGCAAAGGACTGCAATCTGAGGATTTCCGCGAAAGCGCACTCTACAGCGCCGATTATGTCCGCCGGTTCCGTTCTCCCGAGGGAAAAGCCGGCACGTGATGGGACGGGGCGAAGCCGTAGCGCCCCTTCAACGAACCCTCTCTGTCGAAGACCAGAATTTCAAGCTGCGTCTCGGGCGTGTTGAGCGCGTCCGCTGCTGTCCTCCATGCCCGCTCAGCAACCACATCACCCAGATCTATGCCGTCAGCGTCGGCCATAGTGAAGGCATGAGAAACGGTGTTGGCATGACGAATGCTGTCAACCAGGGCGTCATTCGCGCCCGCCTCCAGCGCAAGCTTGGCCAAGGCATCGAGATCAGCCAGGCCGCGCTTGGAATGGACGTCCAGCATTCCTTGGGCAAGCTTGGTCATCTTGGCAACGCCACCGGCAATGGTCAGCCTCTCGATGGGATGCGTCTTCAGATATTTCAACATGCCCCCGACAAAGTCGCCCATGTCGATCAGCGCGGTTTCCGGCAAGCCATGCAACGCCTGCCCGGCTTTTTCGGAGGTATTTCCCGTAGCGCCCAGAATATGGGTCAGGCCTTCGGCGCGGGCTACGTCGATGCCGCGCCAGATGGAATGTATCCATGATGAGCATGAGAACGGAATGACCACTCCCGTGGTGCCGAGGATCGAAAGCCCTCCGACAATCCCGAGCCTGCCATTCAGGGTTTTCTCAGCTATTTTCTCGCCATTCTCGACCGAAATTTCGACTTCGAAATCAGCATTATCGCCCGCCACCTCATGCAAAGCCTTCGTGATCATCTTGCGCGGCACAGGATTAATCGCGGGTTCGCCCACTGCAAGGGGAAGGCCCGGCCGGGTGACGATGCCAACGCCGCGGCCCGCCTTGAACGTAACCCCGGTGCCGGGCTTACCTGGCCGCACCGTGCTTTCCACGATGGCGCCATGCGTGACATCGGGATCATCTCCGGCATCCTTGATGACACCAGCCGAAGCGATGCCCTCACCCAGCTTGCTCGTTGCCAGGGAAAAGCTGACGCGCTTGCCGCTTGGAAGTTCGATCTCGACAGGGTATGGAAACTCGCCGGTCAGCAGCGCGCTGCAGGCGGCTTTTGCCGCTGCCGTGGCGCAGCTTCCGGTCGTCCAGCCGCGACGCAGATTTTTTCCATCCGTTTCCATTCCATGTCTATAGCGGTTGCGGAACTGCCCGTCATCGGGAAACAACAATAGAAGGTCTGGGCCTGATCGGATGGAGAACGATCAATCAGGACCAACCGAACGGACAGCGCAAATGACAGCAAGAGCAATCATCATAGGGGCACCCCGTTCCGGTTCAGGCAAAACCAGCGTCACCATCGGCCTGTTGCGTGCATTTGCCCGGCGAGGCGTGAAGGTTCGGGGCATCAAGACCGGACCGGATTACATCGATCCGGGTTTTCATACGCTGGCTGCGCGAAGCGATGGGCTGAACCTCGATAGCTGGGCGATGGAGCCAGACCTGCTGAGACACCTGTTCACCCAGCAGGCGCAGGATGCCGAGCTGTTGCTGATCGAAAGCGCCATGGGCCTGTTTGACGGCATTGTGGTGCCCGATCATCGCACCGGCTCTGCGGCCGATCTGGCGCGGCTGTTCGCTATTCCCGTGCTTCTGGTGCTGGATGTTTCTGGCCAGTCGCAGACCGCTGCGGCCATCGCCCATGGTTTTGCGCATTATGATCCGGCAGTGAAAATGTCTGCCGTGGTCCTCAATCGGGCAGGAAGCGAAAGGCACCGCACACTTTGCACCGACGCCATCGAAAGGATCGGCTTGCCCGTTGCAGGCTGCGTGATGCGTGATCCATCCCTTGTGCTGCCGGAACGACATCTGGGGCTGGTGCAAGCCAGCGAACACCCTGAAATCGACGCGCATATCGAACGCCTGGCAGACGCCATGGAAAAGGCGATTGATCTCGACGCGCTGTATTCCGCGGCCATGCCTGTCGATCTCTCGCCCGGCTCCATCCTTGCGGCAATCGCCCCACCGGGGCAACGTATTGCGCTGGCGCAAGATGCCGCCTTTACCTTTCTCTATCCCCACCTGCACCGGCATTGGCGTGAGGCGGGTGCCGAGATCATGCCTTTCTCACCGCTTTCCGATGAAGGGCCGGACCCGTCCTGTGATGTCTGCTGGCTGCCGGGCGGCTACCCCGAACTCCATGCGGGCCGGATCGCCTCCGCAAACGGCTTCAAGACCGCGCTCAGGCGCTTCAGCGAGACAAAGCCGGTCCACGGGGAGTGCGGGGGCTATATGGTTCTGGGCGAAACGCTGGAAGATGCTGACGGTGTCACGCATGACATGACCGGGCTTCTTTCCCATTCCACGAGCTTTGCCCAGCGCAAGATGAACCTCGGCTATCGGCAGGCGACGATTGCCACCGATGGAGCGCTGGGACGGCGTGGCGATGTCCTGCGCGGCCATGAATTTCACTATGCGCGAGTGACCGATCCAGGCCATGACGAGCCCTTCGCGCAGATTGCCGATGGACAGGGAAAACCGCTTGGAGCATCCGGTGGCAGACGCGGTTGGGTTACGGGGACATTTTTTCACGCCATCGCCAAAGGTTGAATTTTTCTCATCGATGATGCGGTGGAGGAAATCCCCGGTGATGCCTATATTGCTTTCGAGTGCTGAACGCTGGCGCTTGATCCGTTGAACAAGGACAGATTTTCATGACCGAGAAATCCCCCGAGAATAATTTTCCCGCCGGTTACGAACCAGCCGACGTCTGGGAATGGGAAAAGGGCAATGGCGGTCAGTTCGCCAATATCAACCGCCCGATCGCAGGTCCGACGCATGACAAGGAACTGCCGGTTGGCAAACACCCGCTGCAGCTCTATTCGCTCGCAACGCCGAACGGCCAGAAGGTCGGCATCATGCTGGAAGAGTTGCTGGCCGCAGGCCATACGGGTGCCGAATACGACGCCTGGATGATCAAGATCGGCGATGGCGACCAGTTCGGCTCCGGTTTCGTCAAGGCCAATCCGAACTCCAAGATTCCCGCTCTCATCGATCACTCCACGACAGAGCCGACGCGCGTTTTCGAAAGCGGTTCGATCCTTCTCTATCTCGCGGAAAAATTCGGCGCGTTCCTCCCCAAGGATCACAAGTCGCGCACGGAAGCGATCAACTGGCTGTTCTGGCAAATGGCATCCGGCCCCTATCTCGGCGGCGGTTTCGGCCATTTCTACGCCTATGCGCCGATCCACATCAAATATGCCATCGACCGTTTCGCCATGGAAGCCAAGCGTCAGCTTGACGTGCTGGACCGTCATCTGGCAGAGAACCAGTATCTGGCCGGTTCGGAATATTCGATTGCGGATATTGCCGTCTGGCCATGGTATGGCAATCTGGCGCTCGGGCAGTCTTATCCGAAGGCCGATGTCTTCCTTGATGTGAAAAGCTACAAGAACCTTCAGCGCTGGGCAGCAGACATTGCAGCACGTCCTGCGGTGAAAAGAGGTCGCATGGTCAACAAGGCCAATGGCGATCCTTCAGAACAATTGCATGAACGCCACGATGCGTCCGACTTCGACACGAAGACACAGGACAAAATCGGCAAGGCCTAAGGAGAAGAGAATGGCTAACCTGCCCGACATGACCAAACATCGCGGTTTTCCATCCGGCATGCCGAGCACGGGTATCCAGTTCACCATACGCCGCGCCAATCCGCGCGGCGTAACGCCCATCAAGCACATTCCCCGGCGCGCCCGGAACGATTCGCCTGAACACAAGGTGGATGCGGCGTTCCTGCACGCCCTGTGGCACCACTTCGGCAATGAGCCCTTCGAACGTGGCAATCTCGATGCGGCGCGCCTCAGTCTGCTGTTCGGGCGGGAAGTCGTACCTGCTGAGAAGAATTTCGATCCGACATCCTATGAGGCGATGCTCGTCATCGATGAGCGGGTTGCACGGCAGAATTTCCCCGAATCCTTCGAGAACTATTTTCAGATCGACTGAAAACCGTCTCTGCGACAAAGTGGAGCGGGGGCAGAAAGATTCTGTGCTTTGCCGATCTGAAATGATATAGAGCGCGCAGTTTCATCCATTTCGGCATCTGCCATGTTCAGGCATATTTTCTGCGTCATCACTGCAAGTGCGTGTCTCCTGCTGCCTGCCGGTACCGGAGCGGGCGACATTGCCAATGGCGGCGGCGACTATGCGACGCTGGAAAAGCTCGGCGCAGCGCTTTTCCACGACACCAACCTGTCCATGAACCGCACCATGTCCTGCTCCACCTGCCACATGGAAGCGGCGGGCTTTACCGATGCGCGAGAGAGCGAAAAGGTCGGTCATGATGTCTCTCTGGGCGATGATGGCGCCTCTCTGGGTGACCGCAACGCGCCGAGTGCCGCTTACGCGAAATTCTCGCCACCATTCGGAAGGAATGCCGTAGGCGAATATGTCGGCGGCCATTTCTGGGACGGTCGTGCTTCGACATTGGAAGAGCAGGCCGGCGGCCCGCCCTTGAACCCGGTTGAGATGGGAATGCCCGACAAGGCGACCATCGCCAAGCGTCTCAAGGAAAACCCGGATTATGCGGCAGCCTTCGGCACGCAGTTCGGTGGAGATGTCTTCAAGAGCGACGACGACGCCTTTGCGGCGATGACGAAGGCGCTGGCCGCCTTCGAACGCTCGGACGAGTTTTCGACCTTCGATTCCAAATATGACCGCTTCCTGCGTGGCGAGGAAAAGCTCACCGACCAGGAAGAACTGGGCCGCGTTCTGATGTCGTCCAGCCAGTTTACCAACTGCAACACCTGCCATGAAATCAGAGGTGAGAGCGGTCTCTCCGACGGTGTCTTCACCAACCACAAATATTTCAATATCGGCGTTCCCGCCAATAAGTCGGTAAGGGCGGCAAATGGCTCAAAGCCTGATGCCGTCGATCTCGGCCTTTACCAAAACCCGGCCGTCGCGGGCGATCCGGCCCAGCGCGGCAAGTTCAAGGTGCCGACCCTGCGCAATGTGGCGGTGACGGGTCCTTATATGCACAATGGCGTGTTCAAGGATCTGCGCACGGTCGTGCTGTTTTATGTGAAATACAAAAGCAAGAAGCCCAGCCGCCAGATCAATCCGGAAACTGGCGAAAGGTGGGATGCGCCGGAAGTCCCGGAGAATATCGCATTTGAAGAACTGACGGCAGCGCCTGCGCTTGACGACAAGCGGGTGGACGCCATTGTGGCCTTCCTGAAAACGCTGACCGACAGGCGCTACGAGCATCTCCTGACGGAGCAGGATGGTGGGCAGACAGCAACGCCGCCTGCCCAGACCGTATCGATCAGGCCGACAGCGCCTTGAATTCCGCAAGAACCGCATCGCCCATTTCAGACGTGCTGACCTGACGGCAACCATCCGCCATGATGTCGGCGGTGCGGATACCCTTGTCGAGAACGTTGGCGATGGCCGCTTCCAGCTTCGTGGCTTCATCGACCATGTTGAAGGAGTAGCGCAGGCACATCGCAAAGGAAGCGATCATCGCGATCGGGTTCGCAATGCCCTTGCCGGCGATATCAGGCGCCGAGCCGTGGACGGGCTCGTACATGGCCTTGCGCTTGCCGGTCTTGGCATCCGGGGCGCCGAGTGAAGCGGAAGGCAGCATTCCAAGCGAGCCGGTCAGCATGGCCGCCACGTCGGACAGCATATCGCCGAACAGGTTGTCGGTGACGATGACGTCGAACTGCTTTGGCTTTCGCACCAGCTGCATGCCACCGGCATCCGCCAGCATATGCTCAAGCACAACGTCCTTGTATTTGGCTGCGTGCGTTTCGGTAACGACCTGGTTCCACAATACGCCCGACTTCATGACATTGCGCTTTTCCATGGAGCAGACGCGGTTGTCGCGGGTGCGCGCCAGTTCGAAAGCAACGCTGGCGATGCGTTCGATTTCGAACGTGTCATAGATCTGCGTATCGATACCGCGCTTTTGCCCATTGCCGAGATCGATGATCTGCTTTGGCTCGCCGAAATAGACGCCACCGGTCAATTCACGGACAATCAGAATATCGAGCCCTTCGACAAGCTCCGGCTTCAGTGACGATGCTGCCGCCAGGGCCGGGTAGCAGATGGCAGGGCGCAGGTTGGCGAAAAGCTCCAGGTCCTTGCGCAGGCGCAGGAGGCCGGCTTCCGGGCGAACCTCATAGGGAACACCATCCCACTTCGGACCGCCGACTGCGCCAAACAGAATGGCATCGGCGGCCAGCGCCTTCTCCATGTCAGCGTCGGAGATCGCTACGCCATGGGCGTCATAGGCGCTGCCGCCGACAAGACCGTCTTCTGTCTTGAAGCCTGCGGCCTTTTCGCTGTTGAGATAATCGATCAGCTTGCGGACTTCCGCCATGGCCTCGGGGCCGATGCCATCACCCGGCAACAGGAAAAGCGTGCGCGTCGTCATGAAAACCCTCCTTGGCCACACCACGAAACCTTGGTGGTTTCAAAACGGCGGGGCGCATCTAAAAATCCGTATGTCTGCAACGTAAGTCGCTGCAGCGTGCGGGCTTCTTAGCCTTGGCGATGGTTCATTTCAAGGAACGCAAAAGCCGATTTGGTACGTCGCGCAGAAATGGAGCGATTTCGAAACGACATTGCAAGAGCGTTCAGGTGGCGAGTACCGCTGCGACAAATCCGCCATACCGGATCAGATCAGGGATGGCGGAATATGAGTTGACCTCAAGCCCAGGGGCGGGAAGAGGCGTTGGACTTTTCAAAGCCCTTGATGGCACCGGCATGTTCCAGCGTCAGGCCAATGTCGTCGAGGCCATTCAACATGCAATGACGCTTGAATTCGTCGAGTTCAAAGCCGATCGTTCCCCCATCGGGTCCGCTGATTTCCAGTTTTTCAAGGTCGACGGTGACGACAGCGTTGGAGCCGCGCGATGCATCATCCATCAGCTTTTCCAGATTTTCCGGGCTGACGATGATGGGCAGAATGCCGTTCTTGAAACAGTTGTTGTAGAAGATGTCAGCGAAGCTGGTGGAGATGACGCAGCGAATGCCGAAATCGAGAAGCGCCCATGGGGCGTGCTCGCGCGAGGAGCCGCAGCCGAAATTATCCCCGGCGACAAGGATCTTCGCATTGCGATAGGCTGGCTTGTTCAGCACGAAATCCGGATTGTCAGACCCGTCTTCCAGATATCGCGATTCCGCAAACAGGCCCTTGCCAAGGCCGGTGCGCTTGATGGTTTTGAGGTAATCCTTCGGAATGATCATGTCGGTATCGACATTGACGACCGGCATAGGAGCGGCAACGCCCGTCAGCTTGGTGAACTTATCCATCTCTCACTCCGAAATGTTGCGAATTGCAGCGCGGCCAAAAGCTCGCTTGTCCCGCAATAGCGTAAAATCGGGAATATTTGAAGGCCAAAGCGGGCAAAGGCGGTACAGTCGTGAAAACAACTGCGAAAGCGTCTCGGTTACCGTGCGCTGCTTCAGTGCCAAACAAAGCCAAGTTTGCGCAATTGCGTCCCGGCGAAATCCTCCATGCCTTCCACGACGTCTTCGCCTCCGTGAGAGCGAAAGAAGCGACTGGCAACATCGCTGTCTTCAAGGCACCAGACGACGAGGCCCCTGCAGCCCAGCGACTTTAAAAGCCGACGGCTCTCGGTGAACAGAACCGAGCCAAGGCCCATGCCCTGATATTCCGGGCGCAGGTAAATCTCATAGACTTCACCATCATAGGGCAATCCACGGGCACGATTGAGCCCGAGCGTTGCGTAGCCGGCAATCACGCCAGCAACTTCCACCACGAGCATGGTGGCTGAACCACGGGTCGCCTTGCGCCACCATTTCTCATTGCGCCGATCCAGCATTTGCCGCAGCGGCTTGTGCGGTATCAATCCCCCATAGGCCTGCTGCCACGATGATCTGTGCACATCTGAAATGGCATACGCATCGTCGGACTCTGCACGGCGAATATCTATGGATAACGTTTTCATAACGCGTTTCTGACCCCAGCGGAGCGAACTTACCAGCCGCAAAGGTTAACGGCGTGAAGCTTACCCACAGCCTATTCATGTGGATTAAGGGTAAAAATTAACGCTAAATTTACCATTGAGGCAAGCAGCATGGTGCTTTGCCCCCAAACAAAACGGAGACAGGGTTAACGGTGTCAGGACAACAAAAAACCCGGCGCGAAGGCCGGGTTTTTCGAAATTATGAGATAGACGCTGAAAATCAGCCGGCAAGCTTAGCCTTTTCGAAGCGCTTGCGGTCGTTGGCGTCCAGATACATCTTGCGAAGACGGATCGACTTTGGCGTCACTTCCATCAGCTCGTCGTCCTGAATCCAGGACAGAGCGCGGTCGAGCGTCATGCGGATCGGCGGCGTCAGCTTTACGGCTTCGTCCTTGCCCGCGGCGCGGATGTTGGTCAGCTGCTTGCCCTTGAGAACGTTGACTTCGAGGTCGTTGTCACGCGTGTGAATGCCGATGATCATGCCAGCATAAACCTTTTCACCGGGCTCGATCATCATCGGGCCGCGATCTTCCAGGTTGAACATGGCGTAGGCCACCGCTTCACCAGCGCCGTTCGACAAGAGAACGCCGTTGACGCGACCGCCGATGGCACCCTTGAAGGGCTGGTAGTCGTGGAACAGACGGTTCATGATCGCCGTGCCGCGTGTGTCTGTCAGCAGTTCGGACTGGTAGCCGATGAGGCCACGGGTCGGAGCCAGGAACTTGAGACGAACGCGATTGCCGCCGGATGGGCGAAGCTCGGTCATTTCAGCCTTACGCTCGGACATCTTCTGAACGACGATACCGGAATGTTCTTCATCGACGTCGATGACGACTTCCTCGATCGGCTCCATGGTCTGGCCGTTTTCGTCCTTGTGCATGACCACGCGTGGACGCGAGACAGCAAGTTCGAAGCCTTCGCGGCGCATGGTTTCGATCAGAACGGCGAGCTGCAATTCGCCACGACCGGAAACGAAGAACGAATCCTTGCCTTCGGCTTCTTCGATCTTCAGCGCGACGTTGCCTTCGGCTTCCTTGAACAGTCGGTCGCGGATGACGCGCGACGTAACCTTGTCACCTTCCGTGCCAGCCAGCGGGCTGTCATTGACGATGAAGGACATGGTAACGGTTGGCGGGTCGATCGGCTGTGCCGTCATAGCTTCGTTGACCGAGGGATCACAGAAGGTGTCGGCAACGGTGCCCTTGGACAGACCGGCGATGGCCACGATATCGCCCGCATGGGCTTCTTCGATGGCTGTGCGCTCGATGCCGCGGAAAGCGAGGATCTTGGAGATACGACCGGTTTCGATGGTCTTGCCATCCTGGCCCAGAACCTTGACGGCCTGGTTCGGCTTGATCGAACCGGAAGCAATACGACCGGTGATGATGCGGCCGAGGAAGGGGTTGGCTTCAAGGATCGTGCCGATCAGACGGAACGGACCTTCTTCAACCGTTGGCTCAGGAACGTGCTTGAGAACCAGATCGAGAAGCGGAGCAAGACCTTCGTCCTTTGGTCCCTCGGGATTGACGTTCATCCAGCCATCGCGACCGGAACCGTAAAGGATCGGGAAGTCGAGCTGCTCGTCGGTCGCGTCGAGGTTCGCGAAAAGGTCGAACACTTCGTTGATGACTTCCTCATGGCGGCCATCGGGACGGTCGATCTTGTTGATCGCAACGATTGGGCGAAGACCAACCTTGAGCGCCTTGGACACAACGAACTTGGTCTGTGGCATCGGACCTTCGGACGAGTCGACCAGAACGATCGCGCCATCCACCATCGAAAGGATACGCTCGACTTCACCGCCGAAGTCGGCGTGGCCGGGGGTGTCGACGATGTTGATGCGAACACCCTTCCACTCAACCGAAGTCGCCTTGGCGAGAATGGTAATGCCGCGTTCTTTTTCGAGGTCGTTCGAATCCATGACGCGTTCTGCAACGCGCTGGTTTTCGCGGAACGAGCCGGACTGTTTCAGAAGCTCGTCAACGAGCGTCGTTTTGCCATGGTCAACGTGCGCGATAATCGCGATGTTGCGAAGTGCCATTGTTCAAGATCTCTGAGGTTGGGCGCTATCAAACGGGTGTGCGCCAATTTAGTTTGGCGGGCTCATAACCTTTTTTTTGCAAATGCGAAAGGGGGGCCTGTAACATAAGCCCCCTGCGAAAATGCCGTAACAGGCTTATATGACAGTTTTGAGGTGGTCAAAACCGGGATTTTCCGGGCCTGACCGCCTGATGTCAAACCAGACCGCGTTTCCTCATCATTGCGTCCGGGCTCGGCATCTTGCCACGGAACGCCTTGTAGGTTTCTTCGGCATCGACAGAGCCGCCGACAGAATAGACATTGTCCCTCAACCTGCGTGCCACATCCGGGTTGAACGGATTGCCGGTTTCTTCGAAAGCCTCAAACGCGTCTGCGTCCAGAACCTCCGACCACATGTAGGAATAGTAGCCTGCCGAATACCCGTCACCGGAGAATATGTGCTGAAAATGCGGCGTTGCGTGCCGCATGACCATGGATTTCGGCATTCCCAGCGAAGCCAGAACGTCACGCTGAACAGCCATCGGATCTTCAACAACACCACGCGTGTGGAACGCCATGTCCACCAGGGCGGATGAGGTATATTCAACCGTGTTAAAACCGGCGTTGAAGGTCTGTGCGGCCAGAACCTTGTCCAGCAAAGCCTTCGGCATCGGCTCGCCGGTCTCGTAATGCAACGCGTAGGTCTCGAGAATCTGCGGGACCGTTAGCCAATGTTCGTACAGCTGCGACGGCAACTCCACGAAATCACGTGAGACACCGGTTCCTGAAACAGATGGATAGGTGACGTTGGATAGCATGCCATGCAAAGCGTGCCCGAATTCATGGAACAGGGTGCGGGCGTCATCGAGTGAGAGAAGTGCTGGCTTTCCCTGCGAAGGCTTGGCGAAGTTGCAGACATTGTAGATGATCGGCAGCTCGCCCTCCCTGCCGTTCTTGAGGCGCAGCTTGTGCTGAGACTGGAACGAGCTCATCCATGCGCCAGACCGTTTCGAAGGCCGCGCAAAAAAGTCGGCAAGAAACACCGCAACGATCTTACCGTTACCGTCCTTAATCTCGAATGTTCTCACGTCCGGATGGTAGCCGATGACGTCGGTGACTTCGAGTGCACGGATGCCGAAAAGTCTATGGGCAACCTCGAAGCAGGCCTCGAGAATCTTGTCCAGTTGCAGATATGGCTTCAGCTCGGCCTCGGAGAAATTGAATTTTATTGCCCGCAGTTTTTCGGCGTAGTGACGCCAGTCCCACGGCATGACATCGTGGTTGCTACCCTCTTCACGCATGAGGGCGGCCAGTTCGGCTTCCTCCTCACCAGCGCGCTCAACAGCCTTTGTCCAGACGCGCGTCAGCAGATCATTGACCGCTTCCGGCGTTTTCGCCATGGTGTTGTCCAGCTTGTAGGCGGCGAAATTGGCGTAACCCAGAAGCTTCGCCTTTTCATCGCGCAACTCAAGCGTCCGTTTGACCGTGTCGCGATTATCGGTTTCTCCGCCGTTGGCGCCCCGGGAAACCCAAGCCTTGAATGCCTGCTCGCGCAAGTCGCGGCGCTCTGAAAACGTCAGAAAAGGCTCAATGATCGAGCGCGACAGCGTGATCGCATAAGCACCGTCATCGCCATGCTCGCGTGCGGCACCCTTCATCGCATCGCGCAGGAAGTCCGGCACGCCTGCAAGTTCCTCCTCGGTGGAGAGAACGAGCTTCCAACTCTTCTCGTCGGCCAGAACATTCTGTCCAAACTTCGCACCGAGTCCAGCAAGCTCCTCGTTGATGGCAGCAAGCCTTTCCTGGCGATCCTTTGGCAGCTTTGCGCCGGATCTAACGAAGCCCTTCCAATGACGCTCCAGAACGCGCAGTTCTTCGCTGCTCAAACCCAGCGCCTCACGCTGTTCCCATAGGCTGTCAATCCGCCTGAACAGCGCTTCATTCATGCTGATCCTGGAATAATGCCTGGACATCTTCGGCGCGATCTCGCGTTCCAGCGCCTGAATGGCCGGGTTGGTATGTGCGCCTGCCTTGTTCCAGAACAGTGCCGAAACCCGCGAGAGCTCGTCACCGGCGATTTCGAGCGCTGTGATGGTATTTGCGAAACTCGGCTCTTCACCGGCCTGCGCGATTGCGTCGATTTCCGCATCGTGAGCGACGAGGGCAGCATCGAAGGCGCCGGCAAAATCTTCGTCGCGGACATTCTCGAACCTTGGGAGACCATTTTCCCCGTCCCAATGAGTAAGAGAAGCGTAGAGCGCGGTGGTGGATTTCATGGGTTCGTCCTCATGCAAATGCGATTTGCGCCATATGGGCACGGTGCAAGCCCGGTTTCAATACGCTTCTTTCATCAACCGATCCGTCGCACCCATGTCGGGAGGCTTGCCAGTCACACGGGAAATTTTTAATAAGAGAGCCTTACGAAAAAGGCGGATCATGACGACGTCGATCGAAAAAGAGTCCTTGGCATTCCTCCTCAACAGCAGCACGCGGTTTCTCAACAGTGTGTTTGAGAGACGCATCAGCGAAGCTGGGCTGGGGCTGACACCAGGTGAAGCGCGTGCTCTTTTGACCGTGGCAGCCATCGATGGCAGCAAGCAGGCCGATATAGCCGGCAGGATAGGGCTGGAACCGATGACGGTCTGCACCTACCTCGACAAGCTGGAGTCTCTCGGCCTAGTCGAACGCAGGCCCAATCCCGATGACCGCCGCTCCAAATGCATCTTCCTCACCGACGCTTCGTCCGATCTCCTGATTGCCGTACGGCGTGAGGTGGACAGCGTCATCGGCCAGGCTACGGAAGGTTGCAGTGAAGCCGACCTGTCGCGCTTTTACGAGATGCTTAAACTGCTGCAACGAAATCTGCAGGCAGCCGCGAGCGACAGATGCAGGCAGACGTAAAAAAGCCCCGCAAGCGGGGCTTTTGACGTCATAGCCGAAAATTTACTTGCCGAGATTGCGCTTGGCAAGGGTGCGCAGACGCAACGCATTCAGCTTGATGAAGCCCGCTGCATCCTTCTGGTCGTAGGCGCCCTGGTCATCCTCGAACGTGACGAGGGTGTCGGAGTAGAGCGACTTGTCGCTCTCACGGCCGGTAACCATAACGTTGCCCTTGTAGAGCTTCAATGTGACTTCACCCTCGACGTGTTCCTGGCTCTTGTCGATCAGGGCCTGAAGCATTTCGCGCTCTGGAGAGAACCAGAAGCCGTAATAGATGAGTTCCGCATAGCGCGGCATGATCTCATCCTTCAGATGGGCGGCACCACGGTCAAGCGTGATGGATTCGATGGCGCGGTGAGCGGCAAGCAGAATGGTGCCGCCAGGCGTTTCGTACACGCCACGGCTCTTCATGCCCACGAAGCGGTTTTCGACCAGATCGAGGCGACCGATACCGTTGTCCCGACCGTAATCGTTGAGCGCGGCCAGCAGGGTCGCAGGAGACATTTCGACACCGTTGATGGAGACAGCGTCACCCTTGCGGAAGCCGACCTTGATGACGGTGGCCTTGTCCGGTGCAGCTTCCGGCGAAATTGTCCGCATGTGAACATATTCCGGCGCCTCGACGGAGGGGTCTTCGAGGACCTTTCCTTCGGAAGAAGAGTGAAGCAGGTTGGCGTCGACAGAGAACGGCGCCTCGCCCTTCTTGTCCTTGGCGACAGGGATCTGGTGCTGTTCGGCAAAGTTGAGAAGATCGGTACGGCTCTTGAAGGTCCAGTCGCGCCATGGCGCAATGATCTTGATGTCGGGGTTCAGCGCATAGGCCGAAAGTTCGAAGCGAACCTGGTCATTGCCTTTTCCGGTCGCGCCATGAGCAATGGCATCAGCTCCGGTCTTCTTGGCGATATCGATCAGGTGCTTGGAGATCAGCGGACGGGCAATGGAGGTGCCGAGCAGATAGACGCCTTCATAAACGGCATTGGCACGGAACATTGGAAAGACGAAGTCGCGCACGAACTCTTCGCGGACATCCTCAACGAAAATCTCCTTGATGCCCAGCATCTCGGCTTTCTTGCGTGCAGGCTCAAGCTCTTCGCCCTGCCCCAGATCAGCGGTAAATGTTACCACCTCTGCGCCAAGCTCCGTCTGAAGCCATTTGAGGATAATCGAGGTATCGAGGCCGCCGGAATAGGCGAGAACGACTTTCTTTACGTCTTTCGGAAGAGCCATCAGTGAAATCCATTTGCGTGCAGGCGAGATTGGGATGTCGCCATTTCCTTGGGATTTCGGCACTTTTAGCGAGTTTATCTTCCCGTGCAACAAAAATGCAGTGGCGTGAAGGCATGGAGCATATTCATTGTCATGTGACTTGCCGCGATAAAAACACTAAGCTCCCGTCGCGTTCGTAAAGCGCAAGGTTCCAGGAAACGTTTTGTCGCCATGACATGCGGCAACGAAAAAGGAGAAACCTATGACGACCCTTCACAACGCATTTGCACAGGACAATGTCGCCGTCATCACCGGTGCGGCATCGGGCATAGGCTTGGCAGCCGCCCGGAAATTCGCCGGTTTCGGAATGAGCGTCGTGCTGGTGGATCTCGACGGAGAAAAACTTGCGGCAGCCGAGCTGGAAGTTGCCGCGCTTGCCAGGGATGGCACGACTGACGTCGTCTCGATACCCACCGATGTATCGAAACTGGATGAACTCGTTTCCCTCGAGAGCGCCGTCATTCAGAGGTTCGGCCGCGTCCATGTCTTGATGAACAATGCCGGAGTGCAGCCCGGAAGTGCGATCTTCGGACCGCAGGCAAATTGGGACAACGTTCTGGGCGTGAACCTCATGGGCGTCGTAAATGGCAGCCGGGTCTTCGGTTCCGGAATGCTCGCCCACGGCGAACCGGGCCTGATCATCAACACGGGATCGAAACAGGGCATCACCACACCGCCCGGCGACCCCGCCTATAACGTGTCCAAGGCTGGCGTGAAGGCCTTTACGGAGGCACTTGAGTACGAGCTGAGAAACGCCCCAAATGGCCGCGTCTCATCCCACCTGCTGATCCCGGGTTTTGTTTTTACCGGCCTCACCGCCAACGGCCGCACTGAAAAACCAACCGGCGCATGGACACCGGACCAGACGATTGATTTCATGATCGACAGCATCGGAAAAGGTGATTTCTACATTCTCTGCCCTGATGGCGAAGTGGATCGTAAAACCGACGAGAAGCGTATTCTCTGGGCCGCAAATGACATCATCGAAAACAGGCCGCCACTGTCGCGATGGCACGAAGAATACAGCAATGAGTTCAAGTCTTTCCTGAACAGCTGACACGGGCGCCGCACCCTTAGGTGCGGCATACCCAATCCGGCAGTTGGCAGTTACGTAAAATGGCGGTAAGCAAGTGGATCAGATCCCGCGAGTGATATCCCATGGAAATGCTACCCAGCCTGCCGACATTGATTGGATTCACAATTGCTATTCTGCTTCTGGCGGTGACCCCTGGTCCCGACATGACGCTCTGGATAAGCCGTTCACTGCGCGATGGCCGCGTATCAGGCTTCATGACGCTCGTCGGTACCAATCTTGGCATTACAGTGCATACGATGCTTGTTGCATTTGGCGTAGCGGCACTGATTGTAGCCTCGCCGACTGCCTTCATGGTGCTGAAAACAGGTGGTGCCGCCTACCTCGTTTGGCTGGCCATCATGGCCATTCGGAAAGGGTCGAATTTTGCGGTCGAGCGCCCGGATGAACAGAAGACCAGATCGTCCAAGAAGTCTGCCTTGCTCAACGGCCTTTGGGTCAATTTGCTGAACCCGAAGATCATCATCTTTTTCATGACCTTCCTGCCGCAGTTCGTGAGTGCATCCGATCCGCATGTAACCGGAAAACTCATTTTTCTTGGCCTGTGGTCCATCATCGTTGCGCTTCCGATCGGAATCGGAATCGTCGTTGGAGCGGACAAGCTCTCGGCCTGGCTGCAGCAGAACCGGAAGGTTTTGCGCGGGCTCGATTACACGATCGCTGGGGTTTTCTCGCTGTTTGCGGTGAAAATCTTCCTCGTGCAAGCCAGGTAGACGGCTCGGGCAGCGAGCCGCCCGCATCAACCGATCAGCAGCTCATCATCATCCAAGGTCTGGCCGCGAATATTGCGGAACATCTCTATCAGATCTTCGACCTGCAGGTCTTTTCGGCTTTCGCCAGCCACGTCCAGCACGATTTCTCCTGCGTGCAGCATGATGGTGCGGTCGCCGTAATCAAGGGCCTGGCGCATGGAGTGCGTCACCATCAAGGTGGTCAGCTTTCGATCTGCCACGACCTTGCGCGTCAAATCCATCACGAACTCGGCCATGCCTGGATCCAGAGCAGCGGTGTGCTCATCGAGCAGCAGGACATCCGACCCCGCAAGGGTGGCCATCACAAGCGAAACCGCTTGCCGCTGACCGCCCGACAACAGGTCCATTCGATCTTTCAGTCTGTTTTCCAGTCCCAGGTTGAGGGAAGCGATACGGTCCTGAAAAAACGACCGTCGTCCGCCACCGAGCGCCGGCAGGAGGCCGCGGGCTTTGCCGCGCGCAGCCGCAAGTGCCAGATTTTCTTCAATGGTCAGAGCCCCGCAGCTGCCCGCCAGCGGGTCCTGGAAAACACGGGCCACCTGCCCTGCCCTGCTCGCAGTCGGCTTGCGGGTGACATCCACACCACCGATGATCACCTTGCCTGCCGTGGGAAGCACATCGCCCGCCAGGACACCGAGAAGCGTGGACTTTCCCGCACCATTGGATCCGATGACGGTGACAAAGGAACCATCCTCGATGGTCAGGTCTATCTTGGCCAAAGCCTGCTTCTGCAAAGGCGTTCCTCGCCCGAAGACGACCTGGATATCCGAAAGCGAAATCATGATGCGGCTCCCCCACGACGCAGGCGTGGCAAAATCAGCGCCACGGCAACCAGCGCAGCGGTCACGAAATTGAGGTCAGAGGCCTTCAGTCCAAGCACATCGCTGGAAAGTGCCAGCTGAATGGCGAGACGATAGGCGATCGAGCCCAGTATGCAGCCGATAAGGGCAACCAATATCCCCCGTGAGCCGAACAAGGTCTCACCGATGATGACGGCGGCAAGACCGACGACAATCGTGCCGACGCCGGCAGTAACATCGGCAAAACCGTTGGTCTGCGCAAACAACGCACCTCCCAATGCCACCAGAGCATTGGAGAGAGCCATTCCGAGATAGATCTGATTGCCCGTCTTGACGCCCTGCGCCCGCGCCATCCGCGCATTGGCACCGGTTGCACGCATGGCAAGACCCGCATCGCTTTCCAGAAAGCGCCACACGAGGATGACCGCGATCACCACCAGGACGCCCACGAAAAGAGGACGCAGGAGATACTCGGGAACGCCCATTCCATAGAAGGGCTCAAGCACCGTTTCCTGATTGAGCAGCGCGACATTCGGCTTGCCCATGACCCGCAGGTTCACGGAAAACAACGCAATCATGGTCAGGATGGAGGCGAGAAGATTGAGGATCTTGAAGCGGACGTTCAAAACCGCCGTGACCATACCAGCCGCAGCACCGGCAACCATGGCGACGCCCGTTGCCAGCCAAGGATTGAACCCCGCAACAATCATGACCGCTGCCACGGCAGCGCCCAGCGGAAACGACCCATCGACGGTCAGATCGGGGAAGTCGAGAACGCGAAATGCGAGATAAACGCCAATAGCAACGAAGGCAAAGACCAGCCCCAGTTCAACGGCGCCCCAGAAGGCGATTTGGCTCACAGTAGAATTCCTTGGTTTGCCCGCCACCATCGGACGGGCTGCAATTGAAACAGTCATAGACTGCCAGTCGTGCCGTCTCTCTTCCGTCATCCCCGACTTGAGCCGGGATCCAGCGCGATCAATTCCTTGATCGCAAGAGGTTCTTGCACCGCAGACGCGGCGCTGCTGGATTCCGGCTCATGGCCGAAAGACGGATAGGATCAGTCGATAATCTTCGTCGCGCGCTTCGTCACGCTCTCAGGGAAGGTCACGCCGGCTTTCTCGGCAGCCTTCTTGTTGAGAACGAGATCGGTACCGACAGCAACGGTTGCCGGAATGTCACCGGGCTTTTCACCCTTGAGGATGCGAACGACGACAGCGCCCGTCTGCTTGCCAACGTCGAAATAGTTGAAGCCGAGAGCGGCAATGGCACCACGGGCAACGGAATCCGTATCGGCGGCGTAAAGCGGAATTTTCGCCTCGGCAGCAACACCGGCAGCGGCCTCGAAGGCGGAAACGATGGTGTTGTCGGTTGGGACGTAGATCACGTCCGCCTTGCCCACCAGGGCGCGGGTCGCACCCTGAACTTCTGCCGATTTCGTCGCCACGGATTCCACGACCTTCAGGCCGGCCTTTTCAGCCTCGGTCTTCAGAAGCTCCAATGTAGAAACGGAATTTGCCTCTGCGGAATTGTAGATGTAGCCGATGGTCTTTGCCGACGGCGTGATTTCCTTGATCAGTGCCAGATGCTCGGCAACCGGCAACATATCCGAAAGGCCGGTCACGTTGCGGCCCGGCTTTTCCATGCTCTTGATCAGCTGCGCACCGACCGGATCAGAGACGGCTGTAAAAACGACAGGAATATCACGCGTGGCGCCGACAACGGCCTGCGCCGAAGGCGTGGAGATCGGCACGATGACAGAGGGCGCGTCACCCACGAACTGGCGGGCAATCTGTGAAGCCGTGGCAGGATTTCCCTGTGCCGACTGGTAGACGAATTTCAGGTTTTCGCCTTCCTTGTAGCCAGCCTCGGCCAGTGCGGCCTTTACGCCATCACGCGCAGCATCCAGCGCCGGATGCTCAACGATGGCCGTAACGGCGACGGTCACGTCCTCGGCCTTTGCGGGCACGATGAGAGCTGTGGCAGCGGCAAGCGCCAGAATGAGTGTGCGCATAGAAATTCCTCCGATTGTTTCGTTGTTGCCGCCTTCTTTAGGAAAGGGTTAAAACGAAATCAATCGCGCAAGCCAAGAGTCACCCATCAATTCTTCTTCTTAGTCGTCATCCGCACCGTGATTGGCGATCATCATGGCTTCGAATGCCATGCGCTCTGTCTTGCGCATACGTTCCGATTCCGACTTGAGCTGGCCGCAGGCCGCAAGGATATCACGTCCTCTGGGGGTACGGATCGGAGAAGCATAGCCTGCCTGATTGATGAAATCGGCGAATTTCTCGATCTGCGCCCAGTCCGAGCACTGATAATTACTGCCCGGCCATGGGTTGAACGGGATGAGGTTGATCTTGGCCGGAACGCCTTTCAGAAGCTGCGTGAGCATCTTGGCGTCTTCCAGACTGTCATTGACGTCTTTGAGCATCACATATTCGAAGGTGATGCGACGGGCATTCGACAGGCCGGGATAGTTGCGGCAGGCCTCGATCAGTTCTTTCAGCGGATATTTCTTGTTGATCGGCACCAGCATGTCGCGCAACTCGTCACGCACGGCATGAAGCGAGATCGCCAGCATCACGCCGATTTCGTCGCCGGTGCGGAAGATTTCCGGCACCACGCCCGAGGTCGACAGCGTCACACGTCGCTTGGAAAGCGACAGGCCATCGCCATCGGTGGCAATCAAAAGGGCGGTCTTCACATGGTCGAAATTGTAGAGCGGCTCGCCCATGCCCATCATCACGATATTGGAGACCTTGCGGCCTTCCGCGGGCATGATGGTTCCCTGCGGTGCTTCGCGATCCGGGAAATCGCCGAGGCGATCACGCGCCACAAGAAGCTGCGCCAGAATTTCTTCGGCAGTCAGGTTGCGAACCAGACGCTGCGTACCGGTATGGCAGAAAGAACACGTAAGCGAACAGCCGACCTGGCTGGAAATGCAAAGAGTGCCGCGACCTTCTTCGGGAATGTAGACCGTTTCGATCTCGACCGGCCGACCGGCGCCACGGGGCGGGAAGCGCATCAGCCATTTGCGCGTACCGTCATTGGAGACCTGCTCCTCGACGATTTCGGGCCGGGCGATGGTGAACTTCGCCTTCAGCGTCTCGCGCAGATCCTTGGCCACATTGGTCATATGGTCGAAATCTGAGACGCCGCGCACATAGAGCCAGTTCCACAACTGGCTGACACGCATCTTGACCTGCTTTTGCGGCACGCCGGCATCCAGCAAAGCCTCGGCCATATCCTCACGCGTCAGGCCGATCAAAGACGGCTTGCCGGACATGAGATCGCTATTTGCGATCAGAGGGGCTTTGATTGCAAGACCAGCAGTGGCTTCCAGTGTGGACATCGTCCTTATCCCATCATCCCATACAGCGCTGCATCACCCTCTAGAAAAAGGTTGAAAGCGTCTGCATGTCGAGAAAAATCAAGAGTAACGCGCCTGTTGCGCAGACACTCGTCAGTGTTGGCGCGGCCTTTAGCACCAAAATCGCCAAAACGCAAATGGCCGGTCGAAGACCGGCCATTCAAAAACCATGTGCAGACTGGGCTTACTTGCAGCTTTCGATCTGCTTGAAGGCAGCAGAAATGCCCGAAAGCGAATAGGAATAGGATGTTGCCGTGCCACGGGCAGACGTGGCCTTGACCGTCATCGACTTGCCACCCTTCATGGCGGCAACAAGCGCTGGCTCTTCTGCAGCATTTTCAACCCAGGCAGCCTTGTCCTTGGTGAACATCACGAAGTTCTTGTTGTCGATGGTCACATTGACCTTCGAGCCTTCCTTCAGGGTGTAGCCGACCATTGCTTGCGGCTCGTAGGAAATGTTCTGGCCGGGACGCTGCGAAACGATGAAGAAGATATCACCGTGATCAACGCTTGCAGGTTCCTTGGCGGTGGGGATGGAAAGAACATAGCAAACGGTGCTGTTACCCGACTTGTACGAATAGGCACCCCATGCATTGAACTGCTGGATGCGCGTGGGCGACTGTGCAGAGGCTACATTGATGCTGGCCAGCAAAATGGCGACTGCGGTTGCTACACTTCTTACAAACATTGAATTTCCTGCCGGGTTTATTGTCTTCCAGTTGGCCGAACGGCTGCGCCGGGCCGATGCTAGGTGAAGTCCGTCATCCTGATATTGGCTAAAGATCGGTTACCAAACCGTCAACACCAATGCTAAAAATAGAGGGTTGCATCGGCGTGTTACAGATTGGTCACTCCAAGCGCCAGCGAAGCAGGCGAGAGAAAAGCCTGCGTCATCAGCAATGACACAAGAATTCAGGCAAGAATTTGTCAGCTTTTAGCGCGGCCTCATACGGGCAATCACAGAGGCGTTACTCTTGCTTCATAGCCTCTATCGCCGCATCGGCAGCGTCATAATGCTCCATCGTGATGTGAGCACGGATCATTGCCAGCGCCGCCGTCAAGACGGCTATGTCGTCTGTGAACCCAACGACAGCAAAAATATCGGGAATGGCGTCCATCGGCAAAATGAAGTAGCCCAAAGCCGCAAAAAGGACACCCTTGGCGCGAAACGGCGTGTTTTTGTCCACCGCACAGTAATATGCGGCTGCCGCATCGCGCGCGAATGGCACCTTGCTGATGACACGCTTCATTTTGGGCCAGAACTTTGCCCGGACCTGCTGCTCACGACTTTCCTGCGTGTCAGGATCGCCCGGCAGAAGTATCTCGCCGATTTTCACATCATCCATGGTCGTAGGTCCTCTGGTCATGCCAACTATATAGGACGAGACGAAAGCACTTCAATCATCCCCTGCCCGCAGCGGCCTTCTGCATCGCAGTGGCCAAAAGGAAATCTCTTTCTGTTATTCCTTGGGAATCATGGGTGGTGAGACAGACCTTGACCCGGGAATAGACATTTGACCATTCGGGATGATGATTGAGTTTTTCCGCAACGATGGCGCACTCCGTCATAAAACCGAAAGCCTCGGCGAAGGTTGAAAACTTGAACGATTTGAGGATGGCTAGACCATCGTCGCGCAATGTCCAGCCGTCGAGTTTTGCAAGTTCGCTCTCTATGGCTGCCTGTTCGAGTTTGGGAAATTTCATTGCCTTGCCTCTTTGCTCGCTGCCGTCTTGTCAAACGCACAACGCTTCTTTTGTTTGCATGGGAGTTTTGCGCCGGTTTGCAAAAAAGCGCGGCTCATTCGCAACCGTCTCGACGCGTCGTAGCGCTGCTTGAATGTTATTATCGGCGTTTCAGGAGCCCACAATAACTAGGCCGTTGATCTGCGAATAGACAGGCGTCGCCTAAACCATTCCCTTCGAAGGATGTAGTTCAGCGCCGGAGAAATTCGATATCGGCCAAGCCTCTTGAAGCGGAAACGCTTCTTCAACGATGTAAGGGCCGCCCCCCACCGATTCCTTGGACGACATGAGAACGAAGCGGCCGACCTTGAATGTCGTCGTTCTGAAGTCCCCACGCCCGGAGAGATAGTGAACGACGTCGTCCAGTCTTGAATTCCGAAGCCTCGCGAGTGTCACATGCGGCGTGAATTTGCGCGGGTCCGGCGGCAGGCCAAGCCGCTGACAAATCCTTTCGATTTCGCCCTGCAAAGCCGTCATTTCTGGAGATTGCGAGACGCCCGCCCAGATGGAATGTGGTTTTTTCGAACCGAAAGAACCGATGCCCGTGAGGTTGACTTCAAATTCGGGGCGGTCGATCCGGTCCAGGCGATTGACCACCTCGTCTGCCGTTCGACCATCGATATCCCCGATGAACCGTAATGTGATGTGGTAATTCTCCACGTCAATCCACCGGGCACCCGGCAGACCACCGCGCAACAATGAGAGGCTCATGGCCGCATTGCGCGGAATTTCGAGGGCGGTAAACAGTCTCGGCATGGCGAGCTCCCCGAATCTCTTGGCAGAACAAGTCTAGCGAATCATGCAACGCAGCGCAGCGCAAGCGCTTATTTCTATTGAGCACCAATAGCGTTTACAAAGTTCTCAACAACCGGAAGCGTTCTTTCCACCATGATGCCCACGCCCTTTGCATTTGGGTGCATCCTGTCCTCCAGCTGAAGTGTCTGATCGAGCACCACGCCATCGAGGAAAAACGGGTAGAGCGGCAGATCGTATTTTTTGGCAAGCCGCGGATGAATCTCGTTGAACCGGGCCGCAAAATCTCCACCCATGTTGGGAGGAGCCATGATGCCGATGAGCAAAACAGGGATGTTGCGTTTCTTGAAACCGGCAATGATCTGGTCGAGATTTTTCTCGGTCTCATCAGGCGAAACACCGCGAAGAGCATCGTTGGCACCGAGTTCGAGAATGACGCCGTCGGTTCCGTCAGGCACAGACCAGTCCGCCCGCGCCAGACCGCCGGCGGTCGTGTCTCCTGAAACACCGGCATTGGCAACGGCAACGTTCATGCCCTTCTTTCGAAGCGCCGCTTCCAGTTGAGCCGTGTAGCTTTCCGTCGGCGGCAGCTGATATCCCGCCATCAGGCTGTCGCCAAAGCCGACCAGTTCGACCGGCTTTGACTGCGAATGCACGATCCCTGCTGGCAGCAATGCTGCGCATATGACGATGAATTGAGCGGTAGCAGCTTTAAAACCCATATCGGCCTCCCTAATTTGTCTGGCAATGCCGAAACATTTGATGTCTTTCGGGCTGCCCAAGATCGCTATCGAGCTGCCAATGTCTCTTACATATAGGAACGCGAATTGTGACGAAAAGCATCATAGATCTGAATAAGGCTGATCTAACCCTCGGTAATGCCGCCGCGTCCGTCCACGTTCTCAAGAGCATCGACCTCGTCATCAATGAAGGCGAAGCGGTTGGAATTGTCGGCCCTTCCGGCTCGGGAAAGTCGACCCTGCTGATGGTTCTTGCCGGGTTGGAGCGGCTCGACAGCGGTGAGATCACAATTGCGGGAACGGAGCTTCACAAATTGGGCGAAGACGCCTTGGCCGAGTTTCGCGGCCGCAATGTCGGCATCGTCTTCCAATCGTTCCATCTCATTGCCAACATGACGGCCATTGAAAATGTTGCCGTGCCGCTGGAATTGGCGAATGTAGCCAATCCCTTTGATATTGCGCGCAAGGAACTCGTCGCAGTGGGCCTGGGTGAAAGGCTCAACCACTATCCGGGGCAACTGTCCGGGGGCGAACAGCAGCGCGTTGCCATTGCTCGCGCGCTGGCGCCTTCCCCTGCGGTCCTGATTGCCGACGAGCCGACAGGCAACCTCGATACCGATACCGGCAAGCAGATTGCCGACCTTCTGTTTTCCAAACAGATGGAGCGCCGCATGACAATGATTTTGGTTACCCACGATGTGTCGCTTGCCGCGCGCTGCTCTCGCCAGATCAAGGTCAGGTCAGGTCAAATCGAAAGTGACAGCGCCACCTCAGTTGCCAGACAGGCAGCGTCGGTATGACGGTCAGATCGCTTTTTTTCTTTCGCCTTAGCAATGCGCTGCGTCTGGCAAGACGTGAAATACGCGGCGGCCTCAGCGGCTTTTACATTTTCCTTGCCTGCATCGCGCTCGGCACAGGCGCCATTGCTGCAGTCAATTCCGTCTCCCGCGCCATAACCAGTTCCATCGCAACGCAGGGGCAATCCATTCTGGCGGGCGATGTTCGTTTCGAGCTGCGCAACCGCGAAGCCTCGCCGGATGAATTGGCCTATCTCGACAATCTGGGGACCGTTGCTGTCTCGACCGGTCTGCGGTCCATGGCAAGACTTGCCGATGGGTCGCAACAGACCCTTGCCGAGGTAAAGGCTGTCGACGGAGCCTATCCGCTCTATGGCAAACTGGAGTCAGACCCCGCAATGCCACTTCCCCAACTGCTGGCAAGGCAGGGCGAAGCCTATGGCGCAGTCGTCGCTCCGCTTCTTCTGGAGCGGCTGGGCATCAAACGGGGCGATGAGGTCCTGCTGGGCAACGTCCGGCTAAAAATCTCAGCGACGCTGGTTACTGAGCCCGACGCGCTATCCGATGGTTTTGGATTTGCGCCGCGGCTTCTGATCAGCCGCGAAGCGCTCGCAACCTCCGGGCTCATCCAGAATGGCAGCCTGGTAGAGCACGCCTACAAGATTCGCTTGAACGACACAGCCAAGCGAAGCGGGATCACCGAAGAGGCCAATCGTGAGTTTCCAAGTGCCGGCTGGTCGATCCGAACGAGCGACCGGGCAGCACCGTCGCTCACGGAAAACGTCAACCGTTTCTCTCAATTCCTGACACTGGTCGGGCTTACGGCATTGATCGTTGGCGGTGTTGGGGTTGCCAACGCAGTACGCGCCTTCCTCGACTCCAAGCGCACCACCATAGCAGCACTCAAATGCCTCGGCGCACCGGCCAGCATCGTGACACTAACCTATCTCTTCCAGATCGCCTTCATTGCCATCATCGGTATCGCAATCGGACTGGCGTTGGGGGCGTTTACTCCGCTCGTGGCCATGCGCTTTCTCGAAGGTGTCCTGCCTGTTCCGGAAGAATTGGCGATCTACCCCGGCGCGCTGTCCATGGCCGCCCTGTTCGGGCTGTTGACGACACTGGCCTTCGCGATCTTGCCATTGGGTCAGGCTCGCGAAGTCCCCGCCACCGCATTGTTCCGCGAGCAGGGATTTGAAGCCAACCGATTGCCGTCATGGCCCTATCTGGCCGCCACTGGCTTGCTTCTTGCCCTGTTGGCCGGCATGGCGATCTATTCGGCTGAACAGAGATATATCGCGTCGGTCTTTCTGGGAGCGGTCGCTTTCGCTTTTATCGTTCTCAGGCTTGTGGCCTGGGGCATCAGGGCCGTTGCCAAGAGAAGCCCTCGCGTCCATTCCGCAGCACTGCGGCTGGCGATCGGCAACATTCATCGCCCCGGGGCTTTGACGCCCTCCGTGGTCTTGTCTCTGGGGCTCGGTCTGACCCTGCTGGTCACGCTCACGCTGATCGACGGCAATCTTAGACGGGAACTCACGGGCAGTCTGCCAGAGCGGGCACCGAATTTCTTCTTCGTCGACATTCAAGGTGCCGACCGGGATGGGTTCAAGGCGCTTGTCCAGAAAGAAGCGCCGGAGGGCACGTTGACGGAGGTACCCATGCTGCGGGGTCGCATCCTTGCTCTCAATGGCCAGGATGTGACCAAGATGGAAGTGCCTGCTGCAGGCCGATGGGTCCTGCGCGGAGACCGTGGCATCACCTATGCCCAAACCATGCCTGACAATGCCAAGCTGACAGAGGGCACGTGGTGGAGCGGCGATTATAGCGGCGAGCCTCTCGTTTCCTTTGCGGCGGAAGAGGCGGGCGAACTGGGCCTGAAGATCGGCGACAGCGTAACCGTCAACGTATTGGGACGTAACATTACCGCAAAAATTGCCAACCTGCGCGACGTGCAGTGGGAGTCGCTTTCGCTCAACTTCGTCATGGTCTTCTCGCCCAACACGTTCCGCGGCGCACCTCACTCCTGGCTGGCAACCCTTGCAGACCCGAGCGCGACTGCCGCCCAGGAGGGCGAAATATTGAGAAAGGTCACCGCGAGCTACCCCACCATCACCACGGTCAGGGTCAAGGACGCGCTCGATCTGGTCAACAGTCTGGTTGAACAGTTGGCGACGGCGATCAGGGCCGCAGCGGCTGTTGCCCTGATTGCGTCTGTCCTGGTTCTCGCAGGTGCCTTGGCGGCTGGAAACCGGGCACGGACCCACGACGCTGTCATTCTCAAAACGCTCGGTGGCACCCGTGCCATGCTAATCCGCGCTTTCTCGTATGAATATATGATGCTTGGTCTGGCCACTGCGGTATTCGCACTCCTCGCAGGTGGGGTCTCCGCATGGTTTGTCGTCGCCCGCATTATGAAGCTGCCATCCAGCTTCCTGCCGGATGTTGCGATCGCAACCATCCTTATCGCCTTGGTGATGACGGTTGGCATTGGCCTTATCGGGACATGGCGAATCCTCGGCCAGAAGGCAGCGCCCGTGCTGCGTCAAACCGGCGAGTAGCTCTCATGTCTTGTGAGATAAATTGCCTGAGCGGAGAATGAATATTTCGGGTGGCCACATGCATAGCGTGGCGCTAGAAAATTGCGCGCAACTTAACCTTTGCGATTAATCGGGAAGTTCAATCTCCAAAACGTTATCGGTTTTCGCGCATACGGTGTTTTTTCGACATTGAAAGCTCTTGTAACTGAAATGGGATATCCTCATATTCTCCGGTAGGCTTGCTGTAGCTCCGCAGCGGCGCCTGGGTTATGATCCCGAGTACGGTCATATCCCGACACCGTAGGAACTTCGGAGCTCAAAAGAGGAAACAATGGCTGATTTCAACAACTACCAGAATCGCATGGCCCAAGGCCGTGCCCAGTCTGGTGCGATGATCGATGAAGGTCTTCGCACATACATGCTGAAGGTTTACAACCTGATGGCTCTTGCGCTGGTCATTACCGGCGTGGCTTCGTTCGGCACCTACACTCTGGCGGTTTCAAATCCTGCCTTCGCACAGCTGCTTTACACATCGCCGCTGCGCTGGGTCATCATGTTCGCACCGCTCGCGCTGGTGTTCTTCCTGAGCTTCCGTATTGAGAAGATGAGCGTACCTGCTGCACAGGCTACCTTCTGGGCCTACGCTGCGCTGATGGGCGTCTCCCTTTCGTCGATCTTTATCGTCTTTACCGGCGAGAGCATCGTACAGACGTTCTTCGTGACAGCTGCTTCCTTTGGCGCCCTGTCGCTTTACGGCTATACGACCAAGAAAGACCTCTCCGGCCTCGGCTCGTTCCTGATCATGGGTCTGTTCGGCCTGATCATCGCGTCCATCGTCAACATCTTCCTGCAGTCATCCGCAATGGGCTTTGCGATCTCCGCCATCGGCGTGCTGATCTTTGCTGGCCTGACCGCATATGACACGCAGAAGATCAAGGAAATGTATTTCGATGGTGACGATGTGGCCGTTGCTGGTCGCAAGGCTATTATGGGCGCACTGACGCTCTACCTCGACTTCATCAACCTGTTCACGTTCCTTCTGCAGTTTCTTGGTAACCGCGACGAGTAACCGATCAGACTTGAATCAAGAAAGGCGGCTCTCGGGCCGCCTTTTTTTTTATGCTTTCGGCTCAACGAAGATGAGCAGTCACTCGATCAGTCGCAGTACCTTATCAAACACTTTGAGGACCTGTGACAGTTCATGTCCGCGTTTGAGGATGCGGCCATCGACATTGACGACGCTGAAAGCGCCCTGTTTTGCGGCAAGCTTCGGGTTCTTCTCGATGCGAAACAGAGGCATTTCCCCTGACCGCTTGAAGACCGAGAACACCGCCTTGTCTTTCAGATGGTCGATAGCATAGTCCCGCCACTCACCTTCTCCCACCATGCGTCCGTAGATGCGCAGGATGGCGTCCAGTTCACGCCGGTGGAAGGTAATCGGCAAGGGGTCCTTGCTCTGCTTGTACTCGCGAAGATCGACAACGGGTGAACTATCTCTGTGAAAAGAAGCTGCGCGCTGCGCATCCGGCTGATCGGTCATCAGGTAACCCCGCTCGACGGCAAATGACAATTTCAAGACAGTCTGCCGCTCTGTCGGCGAAATTGCAAGCTTCGTTCTGGCCAGGCTGGCCGGCTTTACGCGGTAAGGATTTGGGCAGGAAGTGCATTAGCAAATGCCCTATTTCGGTCAAACCATGGCCTGAATTGAGTGGAATATAGCTATTGTCAATTGATGCCTAGGCACCAAGATGACCCGGTCCGGTGCATTGACCCTTTACCCCCAGCCCCCAATGCCCGGATCGGATCTCCCTCAGCCCCCTGAGATGCTTCCCCTTACTGCAGCAGGACACTCGCCCCGACGATCGCTGCCGGATTGCCCTGCGCATCGGACGTCTGCAGCAACACCGCACAGCCGCCGTTTTTGGCCTTGCTGAGAATGCTGGCGGGAAGTTTAACGGACATGGACTTTCCGTCCCACATCCCAACCGTCTGCACGTCATAAACGCTATGCCAGTATGATATCTTCTTTCCCTGGTTCTCACCCTTCTGCACGTCGACCACTTGCTCTCGGTTGAAGTAAGCGACCACCACGTCAGCTTTGCCCTTCCCCTCTCCGATATCGATGGCGATCTCATCTGCCACACGCGAGGCTTTGACTGGCACACTCAAGCCTTCGCCAGCGCGAGTGAAAGCGTCCAGGCGGCCATAAATGGCCTGCACATCCGCCCCTTTCACGTGGTCACGGCCATTGACGACCGCTTGAGGGGTATAGACATTGTTGCGACCGAGCGCTCTGGCATAACCATACTGACGCTCAGTATTTTCCTTAGAAGCCAGCGAATCTGCCCAGCCAAGATAATTCCAGTAATCGACATGGTAAGACAGTCCAACCACATCACCCTTCTGGATGAGCTTGCGCAAGGCCTCATCAGCAGGCGGGCAGGACGCGCATCCCTGCGACGTGAACAATTCGACAACGCCCTTCACCTGCTCCTGCGCCTGGACCGAGACGGAAGCAAGCATACTCAAGGCGAAGACCGAAAGACCGAAATTCAGAGACCCGTATTTGAGAGACATTGCGAGAACCCTTGCCTGGACATTTTTCCAGACTATTGATGCAATCAATTCATGTCGGGAAGCCGATGGCGAAAATAACGCCTAAGCCTCTTCAATGGAAAGTCACGATGGGGTGAGGCAATAGTCAGCACGACCATCGCACTACCTTTCACGCAAAAACGCCGGGATTGCTCCCGGCGTTCAAACTTCATCAGGCGTGCGCCTTAGGCGGCCAGATCGCGAAGAACGGTCTGCAGAATGCCACCATTGTTCATGTAGATCACTTCATCCAGCGTATCGATGCGGCAAAGAAGCGGAACTTCCTTCACGCTGCCGTCACCATAGGTGATCTTGGCAATCTTTTTCTCGCGTGGCTTGATATCGCCTTCGAGACCGTCGATCTCGACGGTTTCATCGCCCTTGAGGTTGAGGCTTGCCCATGTCGTGCCTTCCTCGAAGACGAACGGCACAACGCCCATTCCGACGAGGTTGGAGCGGTGAATACGCTCGAACGACTGCGCAATCACGGCCTTCACGCCCAAAAGATTGGTACCCTTGGCAGCCCAGTCACGCGAAGAGCCGTTACCATATTCCACACCGGCAAAGATGACGAGCGGAACGCCCTCAGCCTTGTACTGCATGGCCGCATCGTAAATCGACATCTCTTCCTTGGACGGATAGTGGATGGTGTAGCCGCCTTCCTTGCCGTTTGGCCCAAGCATGTGGTTACGGATACGGATGTTGGCGAAGGTGCCGCGCATCATCACTTCGTGGTTACCACGGCGCGTGCCATACTGGTTGAAGTCTGCAACCGCCACGCCGTTTCCGGTGAGGTAGGCACCTGCAGGGGATGCTGCCTTGATCGAACCGGCCGGAGAAATATGGTCGGTGGTGATCTTGTCGCCGAAGAGACCGAGAACGCGCGCGCCCTTGATGTTCTTCAAGCCTGTGCCGGTCTTGCCCATGCCCACGAAGTAAGGAGGGTTCTGGACATAGGTGGACTTGTCGTCCCACGCATAGGTCTGGCCCGGAGGAACCTGAACGGCCTGCCAGTTTTCATCACCCTTGAAGACGTCCGCGTACTTGGACTCGTAGAGTTCACGCGTGACATATTTCAGGATGAATTCCTGGATTTCTGCCGATGTCGGCCAGATATCCTTCAGGAAAACTGGCTGTCCGTCAGAACCCGTGCCGATCGGCTCCTTGGTCAGATCCTTCTGGACCGTACCGGCGAGCGCGTAGGCAACGACGAGCGGAGGCGAAGCGAGGTAGTTCGCCTGAACGTCGGGCGAGATACGGCCTTCAAAGTTACGGTTGCCAGAGAGGACGCCCGCGGTAATCAGACCCTTGTCGTTGATGGTCTTTGAGATCGGTGCTGGCAGCGGACCGGAGTTGCCGATGCAGGTCGTGCAGCCAAAGCCAACAAGGTTGAAGCCGATGGCGTCCAGATCCTTCTGCAGACCGGACTTTGCAAGATATTCACCAACGACCTGAGATCCAGGTGCCAGCGATGTCTTGACCCAAGGCTTGGATGTCAGACCCTTTGCAACGGCGTTGCGGGCGAGAAGACCAGCGGCGATCAGAACCGATGGGTTTGACGTGTTGGTGCAGGACGTGATCGCTGCGATGGCGACGTCGCCATGGCCCAGATCGAAGTCTTCGCCTTCAACCGCATAGCGCGTGTCGAGCTGGCCGGGCTTCTTATAGTCGTTTTCGAGCGCCGTTGCGAAATTCGGTGCAATGGTTTCGAGCGGCAGACGGCCTTCCGGACGCTTCGGGCCAGCCATGGATGGCACAACGTCGCCGAGGTCGAGTTCCAGCGTGTCGGTGAAGACGAGGTCGGCACCATCGCCGGTACGCCACATGTCCTGCGCCTTGGAATAGGCTTCGACCAGCGCGATGCGGTCCTTGGTGCGGCCAGACATGGTGAGGTAGTTGATGGTTTCGCCGTCAACCGGGAAGAAGCCGCATGTCGCGCCGTATTCAGGGCCCATGTTGCCGATGGTCGCACGGTCGGCCAACGTCATCGAATCAAGGCCGGGGCCGAAGAATTCAACGAACTTGGAAACCACGCCCTTTTTACGCAGCATCTGAACGACTGTCAGCACGAGGTCGGTCGCGGTAACGCCTTCCTTAACCTTGCCCGTCAGCTTGAAGCCGATGACTTCAGGCAGAAGCATGGAAACCGGCTGGCCAAGCATGGCCGCTTCAGCTTCGATACCGCCAACGCCCCAGCCCAGAACGCCCAGACCGTTGATCATGGTCGTGTGGCTGTCCGTGCCAACGCATGTGTCGGGGTAAGCGATGGTCTCGCCGTCTTCTTCCTTGGTCCAGACCGTCTGGCCGAGATATTCGAGGTTGACCTGGTGACAGATGCCTGTGCCAGGAGGAACAACCCGGAAGTTCTGGAACGCCTGCTGGCCCCACTTGAGGAAGCGGTAACGCTCGCCATTGCGCTGATATTCCAGCTCGACGTTGCGGGCGAAGGCATTTGGCGTGCCGAATTCGTCAACGATGACCGAGTGGTCGATGACCAGATCGACCGGAACCAGCGGATTGATCTTCTCGGGATCGCCACCGAGAGCAACCATCGCATCACGCATGGCAGCCAGATCGACGACCGCGGGAACGCCGGTAAAGTCCTGCATCAGAACGCGGGCAGGGCGGTAGGCAATCTCGTTTTCAACACGGCCCTTGTTGTTGAGCCACTCTGCAACAGCAAGAATATGATCTTTGGTAACGGTCTGGCCGTCTTCAAAACGCAGCAGGTTCTCAAGCAGAACCTTCATCGAATATGGAAGTTTGGAAACACCGGCAAGACCGTTCGCTTCCGCCTTCGGCAGGCTGAAATAAACATAATTCTTACCGTCAACGGTAAGAATAGAGCGACAATTGAAACTGTCGAGAGATTTAGCCACGGATAAAAACCCCGCTTCCTCTGATAGCCAACACGCGCGTGCGGACACCTATGCACTCATGCACATCAGGATGCGGGTACGGTCATTTCCGCTGTCCGCACGAGAAGACTGTTTTCACAACCTTCAGGTCCGGCGCTATATGATGATCACGCCGACCGCTGGCGTGGTTGAAAGTCATATAGATAATTTCGTCGAAACGTGCCAGACCGGAAAAACACCTAAATCGATTTTTTTGCATCGAGATGATTAAAATCTTAACCGAGGTCGCCAGATGCTGCTGAAAGCAGAAAATCTCTCCGCACGACGGGGGGAAGACCTGATATTCATGAATGTTTCCTTCAAGTTAACGAATGGAGAGGCGCTGGTGTTGACCGGGCCGAATGGTTCGGGAAAATCGACCTTGCTGCGGGTCGTTGCAGGTCTGCTCCGCCCTGAAACGGGTGCGGTAAAGATAGCCGGCAAAGGAATTGCTGATGATATCCCTGCTTGCGAAGCGGCTCATTATCTGGGCCACAAAAACGCGATGAAACAGGAACTGACCGTTCTGGAAAACCTCCAGTTCTGGAAGAGCTTCCTGGGAAATTTCAACCAAGGTGAAGCCTTCGGGATCGATGAGGCCGCAGACATGGTTGGCCTGTCCGGGATCACCCATCTTCCCTTCGGCTATCTCTCGGCGGGCCAGCAAAGACGCTTTGCAATGGCGAAGTTGCTCGTGGCATGGCGACCCGTCTGGATATTGGATGAACCGACCGCAGCGCTTGATTCGCACGCCGATGCCATCTTTGCCGGGTTGATCACATCTCATCTTGAGCGGGGAGGGATCGTTCTTGCCGCCACGCATCAGCCGCTTGGCTTGCGCGATGCCCATCAATTGCAAATGAACGGCTTTGCAGGAGTGGAAGAAGCGTGGTGAGTAACTCAATCCTGCAACCGCAGAAACGCCAGTTGCCCGCGACGCGATGTGGTGACGTCTCAAGACAAGAGGTCACTCTGTCATGACCGCAATTTTCCTGCGCGATCTCAAGCTTTCAATCCGCGCTGGCGGCGGGGCGCTGATCGGCGTGCTGTTCTTCATGACTGTCGTCGCCGTTATTCCCTTCGGGGTTGGGCCTGACCTTAATCTCCTGTCCCGCATCGGCCCCGCCATTATCTGGATTGGCGCGCTTCTGGCGGCTCTGCTCGGTCTTGACCGCCTGTTTCAGGCAGAACGCGATGACGGATCACTCGACATCATCCTGATGCAGGAGACGCCGCTGGTGCTCACGGTTGCGGTGAAATGCCTTGCGCATTGGACGGCAACCAGCCTGCCGCTGGTGATTGCCTCGCCACTGCTCGGCCTTTTCATGAATATGAGCGAAATTGCCATCGGTGCGGTGATGTTGACCTTGCTGCTTGGCTCCCCTGCACTCACTTTCATTGGTGCAGTGGGCGCTGCGGTGGCCGTAGCCTTGCCGCGCGGCGGTTTGCTGGTATCGATCCTCGTGCTGCCGCTTGCCATTCCCGTACTGATCTTCGGCGTGAGCGCGTCCTATGCGGCAGTTGAGGATCCAGCGCCCTTCATGCCACCCCTGCTTATCCTTGCGGCAATCACGCTATTTTCATCAGTCGTCGGTCCGTTCTTCGCAGCTTTGGCGTTGCGCAGTTCCATGGATTGATAAGGATCAATTGCGGCAATCCCGGTCTCGCTGTAGAAAGACGCCATGAACGATACGAGCCTTGCAATCACCAAATTCAGCGATCTTGCCAATCCCACTCGGTTTCTGGCACTGGTGGCACGTGTTCTGCCCTGGCTTGCAGCGCTGTCGGCGCTCTGTCTGGCCATTGGGCTCTATCTGTCGTTCACGACGGATAGCGATTATCAACAGGGCAATACTGTCCGCATTATGTATGTCCATGTGCCTGCAGCCTGGCTATCGATGATGTGCTACACCGTCATGGCAGCGTCGGCCATCGGCACACTGGTCTGGCGTCACCCCCTGGCGGATGTCAGCCATCGGGCCGCAGCACCCATCGGCGCGGCCTTTACACTGATTGCACTGGTGACGGGTTCGCTTTGGGGAAAGCCCATGTGGGGAACCTGGTGGGTCTGGGACGCGCGCCTGACCTCGGTCTTCATTCTCTTCTTGATGTATCTGGGCCTTATCGCCTTCAACAAGGCGATGGATGATCCGTCAAAGGCCGCCCGCGTGAGCGCTGTCCTCATTCTCGTCGGGTTCGTGAATATCCCCATCATCAAGTTCTCGGTCGAGTGGTGGAATACGCTGCACCAGCCGGCAAGCGTCATCAGAATGAGCGGGCCGGCGATTGCGCCTGAGTTCCTCTGGCCACTGCTTGTCATGGCGCTGGGCTTCACGCTTCTTTTCTTTACGCTCCATATCGCCGCCATGCGCAACGAAATCCTGCGCAGGCGCATCGCTGCTCAACGACGTCTCGCAGCACGCATGGCAAGCAGGGAGGCAAGCCAGCCATGAGCCATGCATTCTACATTGGCATGTCCTACGCCCTGACAGGGCTGATCACGTTCGCCCTGATCGCCTGGGTATGGCTGGATGGCCGCGCCCGCCGCAAGGAGCTTGCACAGCTTGAGGCATCGGGCATCCGGCGTCGGTCTCGTCGCAATTCTCCGGAAGCCAAAGCATGACAGAGAAAAGTGAGCCTGCGACCGCTGCAACGGGAAAAAAGGCGCGGATATTTCTGGCCTTCCTGCCGCTGGTTGCCTTCGCAGGTTTCGCCGCCATCGCCGCCAAGATGCTGTACGAGCAAGACGTCAACGGCCTCGATGTCAGCGCCATTCCCTCTGCCCTGATCAATACACAGGCACCCAAACTGGCCCTGCCACCGCTTGACGGTTCCGGCCTGCCAGCCCTGGATGATGCGGCCATAAAGGGCAAGGTCACCCTTGTGAACGTCTTTGCGTCCTGGTGCGTGCCATGCCGGCAGGAGCACCCGATGTTGAAGGAGATGTCTAAAGACGAGCGGCTGAATGTGGTCGGCATAAATTACAAGGACAAAACCGAAAACGCACTGCGGTTCTTAGGTGAGCTTGGGAACCCCTATGCTGCAATCGGCACGGATCCAAACGGCAAAGCTGCCATCGATTGGGGTGTCTATGGCATTCCGGAAACCTATCTGGTCGATAGGAACGGCACCATCGTCTACAAGAAGGTTGGCCCGATAGACGCCGCGACCTATGAGCGCGACATCATCCCGGCAATCGAAAAGGCAATCGCCGCCGATTGAGGCGGTGCGTCAGCCCATCAAAGCGCGTTTTGCCACGTCTTGATGAATTCGATGGGAGCGACGAGCATCAGGACATTCAGCGTCAGATTGTCCCGGATCAGCCAGGCGGTCAGTATCTCGAAGAAGATGGCGACGAGAATTGTTAGCCAGACCGGCACGCGAGCGGCGAAGAAGAAGCCAAGCACCATGAAAACGGTGTCCATCGCGGAATTGAGGATACTGTCACCGGCGTAGCCGAGCGCCATGGTCGCTGTGCGATATCGATCGATGATAACAGGTGAGTTTTCCAGAATTTCCCACGCTGCCTCAATGAGAACAGCGAGCGACAGCCTCATGGACAAGGGCTTCTGACGCAGCAACAGCCAGGCGAACCAGTAGAACAGGAAGCCGTGTATGATGTGGGATGGCGTGTACCAGTCGGCGAGGTGCTGGGAATTGCCTGGCGTGTTTACGCCCGGCTCAAATAACTTGACGTAACCGCACTCGCAGATGGGAAGACGCCCCATAAAGTACAGGACAAGGACCTGTACCAGAAGCAACGCTGCTGCCACGACATACCACCTGTGCGACGAGGAGCGAGAGGGAGACGTCCCGGCGAGCGTCATGGCTTGTCCTTGTTGAGCGGCTCAACGGAGTGCCGCATGATGAGGGGCATCTGGGCCATCGTGAAAATGATGGTGATCGGCATGGTTCCCCAAACCTTGAAGGCAACCCATGTATCCGTAGAGAAGCCGCGCCAGACAACCTCATTGAGAACGGCCAGAAACAGGAAGAAAAATCCCCAGCGAATGGTCAACTTGCGCCAACCTTCGTCATTCAGCTTGAAGGCGGAGTTGAAGACATAGCCGAGCAGAGACTGGCCAAACAGCAGGCCACCCAGGAGAATGACGCCGAAGAGCGCATTGACGATGGTCGGCTTCATCTTGATGAAGGTGTCGTTCTGGAGGTAGAGCGTCAGCGCGCCGAAGACCAGAACGACTAGACCCGAAATCAGCGGCATCATGGGCAGCGTACGGGTAAGAAGCCAGGACACCGTCAGCGCCAAGGCTGTCGCGCACATGAAAAGGCCGGTCGCGATGAATATCGGACCGCCGAACTCCGTCAAGACAGGGAAGGTCTTCGCCAGCCACTCCCCACGTGAGTTTGCAAAGAAAAATACCAGCAGCGGACCGAGCTCCAGCACGAACTTGAGCAGCGGGCTGATCTCGCGGACCATTTTTTCGCTTTCGCGCTGATTGCTTTCCACATCCATTGTCAAACTCCTGCAATCGCTTTGGCGAAATCTTCCGCCTCGAAGGGCTCCAGATCGTCCACGCCTTCGCCAACGCCGATGAAATACACCGGCAGCTTATGCTTTGCAGCAATAGCAACCAGAATGCCACCTCGGGCCGTGCCATCCAATTTTGTCATAATCAGGCCGGAGACACCCGCGACATTCCGGAATATCTCCACCTGGTTCATAGCGTTCTGCCCCGTGGTCGCGTCCAGCGTTTGCAGCACCGTATGCGGTGCGTCGGGATCGAGCTTGCCAAGCACTCGAACGATCTTCTCGAGCTCGGCCATCAATTCCGTCTTGTTTTGTAAGCGACCGGCCGTATCGATGATGAGGACGTCGCTTTTCCTGGCGCGCGCCTGCTCGTAGGCATCGTAGGCGAGGCCCGCAGCATCGGCACCGAGCTTGGTTCCGATGAATTCCGAGCCGGTGCGATCCGCCCAGATTTTCAGCTGTTCGATGGCCGCAGCGCGGAATGTATCGCCTGCTGCCAGCATGACCTTCAGGCCAGAGCCGGAGAGCTTGGCGGCCAGCTTGCCGATAGTCGTCGTCTTGCCCGTACCATTGACGCCGACGACGAGGATGACATGCGGCTTGTGCGAAAGATCAAGCTCAAGCGGTTTGGCCACCGGCGCAAGAACCTTGGTGATTTCGCCCGCCATGATCCGGGCGACATCTTCACCGCTGACATCCTTGCCATAGCGCTCGGAAGACAGCGCACCGGTAATGCGCATGGCCGTTTCGACACCGAGATCGGACTGAATCAGCAGGTCTTCCAGCTCACCCAGCGTATCTTCATCCAGCTTGCGCTTGGTAAAGAGAGCCGAGATCTGGCTGGTGAGTTGCAGCGATGTCCGGGAAAGCCCGGCGCGCAGGCGCTGGAACCAGGTCAACTTCTGCTCGGGTTCTGGCTCTACCGGCTCGATCCGCTCACTTGCGGTGCTGAAGCCCTTCGGAAGGACGGCAGGGGTTGGAATGTCGTCAGTGGCCGTCGCGTCTTCTGCCTCATCAAGCAACCTGTCCATCGCTGCATCATCCAGCGGCGCGTCGGCTGCTGGCACTGACTCGTTGAGGTCAGCGCCTTCATCCAGCGCTTGCGCTTCAGCTTGCAGCAGAGACAAAGGCACCATGCCCATATCGCCGACTTGTTCCGGCCCGGGCAGAAGCGGCGCGTCTTCGTCTTCGCCGTCGTTGTCTGGACCGTCGCTGGCTTCTTGCTCATCAGGAGAAGGGCCTCCTGCAGTCTCCATTTCGACGGGTAAAACGGGATCTTCTGCCAAAGGCGCGTGCGCTTCGGCTTCTACAAGCACCTGCTCGAATGATGAGGCTTCGCTGACACCCTCAGGCGTGACGTCGCTATCCGGTCTGTCCGTCTCGGCCTTTTCCTTGCCGAACGAAAAAACTTTTTTGATGAAGCCAAGGGCCATAACGTTTCCGCATCTCTCATTCACGCAGCTTGCGCCGCCAGACATTTCATCTCTAGATGGTTTCCGTTGTGCCCCGTAATCACCACCTGCGCAAGGGTGCGTGGCGCAAGTTGGGGCGCCGCGACAAGGGTGAAATTGTCGGTATGGGCAAAGCCGTTATTCTCGACAAGGATGGTCTGATGACTATCGACCATTCCATCCATATGAGCAGACCGCAACACCTCGGCGCGCTGGCGAAGCCGCGCAGCTCTTTCCTTGATCACGGAGCGATCGAGTTGTGGCATACGGGCTGCAGGCGTGCCGGGACGCGGACTATAGGGAAACACATGCAGGCTGGACAGGCCGCATTCCTCGGCCAGACTTGCTGCGTTCTCAAACATTTCCTCGGTTTCGGTCGGGAAACCGGCGATCATATCCGCGCCGAAGGCAATATCGGGCCTGAGTGCCCTGACGTCGCGACAGAAGCGGATGGCATCGCTGCGCATGTGCCGACGCTTCATTCGCTTGAGGATCATGTCATCACCATGCTGGAGAGAGAGGTGAAGATGCGGCATGAAGCGGGGCTCGTCGGCGATCAGATCCAGCAAATGCCGGTCGGCCTCGATGCTGTCGATAGACGACAGTCTGAGGCGCAGGATTTCCGGCACCTGCTTCAACAGGGTCTTTGCGAGATAGCCGAGCGTCGGTTCTCCCGGCAGGTCAGCACCGTAGCTGGTCGCATCGACGCCGGTCAGCACGACCTCTCGATAGCCGTTTTCCGTCAGCTTGCGGGCCTGATCCACCACGGCACCCATCGGCACCGAGCGGGAATTGCCGCGCCCGTAGGGAATGACGCAGAAGGTGCAGCGGTGATCGCAGCCATTCTGCACCTGAATGAAAGCGCGCACATGCCCGTCAATATGCTTGATCATCTGCGGCGCGGTGGCGCGCACGCTCATGATATCGTTGACGCGCAGCTTTTCTTCCGCCGATACGCCGAAATCGGGAAGGGCGCGGTAGGAAGCGCTTTTCAGCTTTTCCTCATTGCCGAGCACGGCATCGACTTCCGGCATTTCGGCGAAGGTTTCCTTCTCCGTCTGCGCGGCACAGCCGGTGACGATGATACGAGCGTGGGGATTTTCGCGCCGTGCACGGCGAATGGCGGAGCGCGCCTGACGCACGGCTTCGCCTGTCACGGCGCAGGTGTTGACCAGCACGGCATTGTTCAGCCCCGCCTTCTCGGCCTCTGCCCGCATCACTTCCGATTCATAGGTGTTGAGGCGGCAGCCGAAGGTTATGACCTCGACGCCGCTCATAGGGCCGCCTTTTCGCCGCCCACGTCGCGCTGCCACGTCCCCGTTTTCGGATCCACCGTTCCGGACCACTCCCATTCTGCAGGCCCGGTCATCACGACATGGTTGTCCTCGCGCCACTCGATTTTAAGCGGGATGCGCACAGGACTGGAGGCGACATCGATTTCAACGGTGCGACCGGTTCGCCCCGTGCGGGCTGCTGAAACGGCGGCGGCACAGGCAGCAGAGCCACATGCGAGCGTTAAGCCTGCGCCGCGCTCGAAGGTACGGGTGCGCAATGCGTCTTCGGATATGACCTGCGCCAAGGTGATATTGGCCTTTTCAGGAAACATTGGATGGCTCTCAAGGAGAGGGCCAAAGCGTTCCAGATCAAAGGTCATCGGATCGCGATCAACCCAGAATACCGCATGCGGGTTGCCCATGGACATGGCGGCGGGCGAGTGCAGGATCGGATCGTCGATCGGCCCAATCTGCAGTTCGATGCGGCTGGTATCGTGAAACTCTTCCGCCAGGGGAATGTCGTTCCAGCGAAAGCGCGGCATTCCCATATCGACGGATATCATTCCGTCCTCATGCTCGGACGCGTTGAGAATGCCAGCGACCGTCTGGAATGTGAAAGCCTTCCTGCCTGTTTCGGAAGCTAGCGCCTGGACAACACAGCGCGTTCCGTTGCCACAGGCCTGCGCCTTCGTGCCATCGCAATTCAAGATATCGATATAGGCATCCGTTCCCTCGATTTTCGGATCATGGATTGCCATGATCTGATCGAAGGCGGTTTCGGCATCGGCGGCCAGCGCAATCGCAGCCTCTGGCGTGACCAGATCCTTGCGTCCGCGCATGTCAATGACCAAGATCTTGTTTCCAAGACCGTTCATCTTCGCAAATTCTACCGTGTTTACCATCATCGTGAACCTGTAAGGGGCAAGTGCGCAGTCTGGCTGGCGCAATTGCCTCTATATGGCGGAAATGGCGGTAAATTACCAGTGCGCGGCGACGATGCTGTCCAGGCAGGAATTCGGGCGGCCAGCGTTATCCCGCAAAGGTATAGGCCATGATCGAGTCCGGCTTCATTTCGATTGAAAATCCGGGACGTTTTGGTGGCATATAGGCGGCATTCCTGATGTCGCAGGGCTCCAGAAAATGCTCATGCAGGTGATCGACATATTCGATGACGCGTCCCTGCTTGGTTCCCGAGATGACGAGGTAATCGATCATCGACAGGTGCTGGACATATTCACAAAGCCCGACGCCGCCTGCATGTGGCCAGACGGGGAGATCATACTTGGCGGCGATCAGCAGCACCGCCAACACTTCATTCAGTCCACCCATGCGGCAGGAATCGATCTGGACAACATCGATCGCGCCCTCGGCTATGAATTGCTTGAACATGATGCGGTTCTGGCACATTTCGCCGGTTGCCACCTTCACATCGCCAATGGACTGGCGAATCTTGCGGTGACCGGCAATGTCGTCGGGGCTGGTCGGCTCTTCGATGAAAAAGGGCCTGGCAAAGGCAAGCTGGTTGACCCACTCAATGGCCTGATCGACTTCCCAGACCTGATTGGCGTCGATCATCAGATACCGGTCCGGCCCGATGACCTCGCGCGCGATGGTGAGCCGGCGGATGTCGTCGGCCAGATCCCGGCCGACCTTCATCTTGACGTGGTTGAAACCGGCATCAATCGCCTCCTGGCAGAGACGACGCAGCTTCTCGTCATCATAGCCCAGCCAACCGGCAGAGGTCGTATAGCAGGCGTAACCTTCGTCTTTGAGGGTTTCAACACGCTGCGCCTTGCCGCTCTCAGCCTTGCGGAGGATGGCAACAGCCTCATCCCGCGTCAGCACATCCGTGAGGTAGCGGTAATCAACGATATCGGCGATCTCTTCCGGCCCCATGTCGGCTACCAGTTGCCACACCGGCTTGCCGGCGCTTTTTGCCAAGAGATCCCACACCGCATTCACGACCGCGCCTGTCGCCAGATGCATTGCGCCCTTGTCCGGTCCAATCCAGCGAAGCTGGCTGTCGCTGGTCAGGTGCCGCCAATATTGGCCGGGATTGTGGAGGACCGTTGAGAGCTCGGTGCCGACCACGAGATGACGCATCGCCTCGATAGCCATGCAGCAGATGTCGTTCCCGCGCCCGATGGTGAATGTCAGGCCATGACCTTTCAGGGTCTCGTCGTCCGTATCCAGAATGACATAGGCCGCCGAATAATCGGGGTCCGGGTTCATCGCATCGGAGCCATCGAGGCTTTGTGAGGTGGGAAAGCGCAAGTCAAAAACGCGCAGGTCTGTGATTTTGGTCATGGCCGTTTACTCGCGGTCTGGAGGTCATAATTCTGATGCCTGGCAGGCAGGGTGAATGGATCAGGCCACTTCAACCATGCCCTTGATGACGCCAGCTTTCGGGTTCGTCAGGTCAGCAAAACGGGAGGGAACATCGGCAAGCGCCATGCGGTGGGTAATCAAGCTCTCGGGCACGTTGCCCGCACGCTGCGCCGCGAGCACTGTCTGAAAGTCCTCGATCGTCGCATTGCGACTTCCAAGCAGCGTCGTTTCGCGCTTGTGGAATTCCGGGTCGTTGAAGGTGATGTCGCTGGCGACGATGGACACAAGCACATAGGAGCCACCATGGCCAACAAACGAGAAGCCGCGTTCCATGGCCTTCGGATTGCCCGTGGCATCGAAAACCACGTCGAAGAAATCTCCACCGGTGATATTGGAAAGCGCGTCCCTGTCGCCATCGCCCAGCTGGACGATATCCGCGACGCCCAACTGTTCCTTGCAGAAGTCCAGCCGGTCGCTGCGACTGTCGATCATGGTCACGACACCGCCGTTCAGCACGGCGAAGACCGCAACAGCCATGCCAATCGGGCCAGCGCCGACGATAAGAACCGACTGATCCTTTTCCACCGCCGCACGCCGCACCGCATGCGCGCCAATGGCAAGGAACTCGGTCATCGCTGCCTGATCGAGACTGAGGCCTTCAGCCTTGAGGACGAATTGCTGGGGTACACTCAGATATTCCACCATGCCGCCGTCACGGTGGACACCCAGTACCCCGATATTGCGGCAGCAATTGCTCTTGCCCTTGATGCAGGCGCTGCACGTTCCGCAAGAAATGTAGGGCATGATGGTGACGACATCACCTGAAGATAACCCGCTGCCCTGTGGAGCCTCCTCTACCGTGCCGGAGAGTTCGTGCCCCATGATGCGCGGGTAAGAGAGGTAAGGCTGGTTGCCGGTGAAAATGTGCAGATCTGTTCCGCAAACGCCGATGCGGCGGATGCGCACGAGAACCTCACCTTCGCCACGATGGGGCTTTGGCAGTTCCTTCGCGCAAAGCAGTCCGGGTTTATCGCAAAAAATCGCCAGCATAGGTCACCTGTCAGAAAGAGAATAAAATCGAACGGCATTTGCGCCAAAAATTGCTTCGTGATGGATAGGGGAAACGATGTCCCGGCAGAAATCCAACCAGTCCTGATAGTCGCCAGCCAGACGCAACACCGGCCAGTCACTCCCGAAGATCACGCGCTGCGGCCCGAAAAGATCCAGGATGGTTTCAGCGTAAGGACGTACGGCCTCAGGCTTTTGTTCTCCCCGTTCCGTCAACAACCCTGAAAGCTTGCAGTAAACGTTGGGAAGACTTGCCAACGCCGCCATATCGCGACGCCAGGCACTATAATGCCCGCTGGCAATCAGGGGCTTGGCGCCGTGGTCGATAACGACCGGAAGCGCTGGGTAACGGCGGGAAAAGTGGAGGAGGTCTTCCAACTGCGCCGGGCGAACCAGTGCATCGAAGACAAGATTGCTGTTGATCAGGGCCGTGATGGCAGGTTCTAACGCAGCGTCAGAGATCCAGCCTATGTCTGCAATGTCCTGCAGCATGGGACGGACACCCTTGAAGGCCGGATGGGACGAACGGTGCGCTATCTGCTCCGGCGCATCCTCGGCTCTCAGGTCTACCCAGCCGACAACAGCCTTGATGAAGCTATGGCGCCCCGCCAGGTCCAGCATGAAGTCGGTGTCGGCATCCGTCTCCATCGTCTGCACCAGCACCGTTCCATCCACCCCGGCCCTTCCGATCAGCGGCAGGAGGTCGTCGGGCAGAAAGTCACGATAGATCGCGTCCAGAGACGCGGGCGGCCATTGGCCATCACGGTCCTTAAGACGCCAGAAATGCTGGTGGGCATCGATGATCATGATGACGCCCTGGCCCGTGGTACGGGTGCCCCTTCGGCAATCAATCCCCGCTTCTCCAGTTCGCTCCAGAACTCGGCGGGAATGTCCTGCTCAAACCATTCAATGTTTGAGGAGAGCTGGGCCGCGTTGCGCGCGCCGGAGACAACCGTAACGCAGGCAGGGTGCGCCAACGGGAATTGCAATGCGGCAGCTTGCAGCGAAACCCCCATTTCATCGCAGGCGTCATGCAGGGCATCGACCTTTGCAAGGATATCGGAGGGCGCATCGGCATAGTTGAACTTGCGATTTCCCGCGAGAATCCCGGAATTGAAGGCACCGGCTGCGACGATGGCGACGCCCCGCGATGCACAGGTATCCATGAAAGTCAGGCTATCCTGCTCCAGCAGCGTATAGCGACCGGCAAGCATCGCCACGTCGATATCGAAAATCTCCATAGCATCGCGGACGACTTCCCATTCGTTGACGCCCAACCCGACGGCGCCGGTGGAGCCTTCATCCCGAAGTTTCGCAAGCGCCTTGAAGCCTCCGCCACTCGTCAACTGGTCCCAGTAATGCGCGTGCCTGTCCCCATGTGTGACGGTACCGATGTCGTGAATATAAAGAATATCCGGCTTCAGAATGCCAAGACGCTGCTGACTGGCCTCAAAGGACCGGAGAATTCCGTCGTAGGAATAATCATAGGCAGGGCGGAAGGGCAGGGGGGCGACATAGGCGTCTTCCTCCGCTCCTACCGTATCATCCGGCACCATGACACGTCCAACTTTGGTGCTCAGCGTATAGTCTGAACGCTCATGCTCCGTCACCATGGTGCCGAGGCGACGCTCCGAGCGGGTGTAGCCGTAAAAGGGAGCCGTATCGAAATATCGCATCCCATGTTCCCAGGCCGTATCGAAAGCACCTTTCGATTCTTCATAGGGCGTGACGCGGTAAAGATTGCCCATTTGCGCGCAACCAAGGCCCATGACCGTGACATCCACATCCCGGCGCGGAATTTTACGTTTTTCGGAGACTTTCATCGCGCTACTCTCACATCTGGATCAGGGCAGGGAGAGCGACCGCAGTCGCCCTCCCAAGGTTTATTGCTTAGTAAAGGACGTTCTTGGCTTCCGGCTTGTCGATATTGTCCTTCGTGACAACGACGACGCCGGTATCGACGAACTTCTCGACCTTTTCCTTTTTGATGAGCTTGGTGACGGTTTCCACGCCCTTTTCGCCCATCTGGTACGAGCCCTGAACGACGATGCCAGCCAGCGTTCCGTCCTTGACGAAGCCCTGCAGATCCTGATTGCCGTCGAAGCCCATGGCAACGACTTTTCCTGCCTTTCCGGATTGCGCCAGAGCGCGACCGACACCGATGGCCGTCGGCTCGTTTGCGCCAAAGATGCCCTTGAGATCAGCATTGGCGGCCAGAACGTCTGTCGTCTGGTTCAGGGCGGTGGCCATCTGCGACTGCGAGTAGTAGGGGCCAACGATCTCAAGCTTGGAATTGGCCTTGATATAGTCAGTGAAACCGCCAACGCGGCCGATTTCAGAGCCGGCACCGGCGACATAGGACATGACGGCAATCTTGCCTTCCTTGCCAACCTTCTCGATCAGGGCCTGAGCCGCCAGTTCACCCGCCTTCTTGTTATCGGTGGCAAGGAACGACTGGTAATACTGCTCGGCACCCTTGGCGAGCTGCGAGTCGACAATCACAACAGGGATGCGGGCTTCCCACGCCTTCTTGACGGCTGGGACAAGTGCGTCCGGATCAGAAGGGGCAAGCACGATGCCGGACACCTTTCGGTTGACGGCATTTTCAACCATATTGACCTGATCTGCGATGGCGGATTCCGACGCCGGGCCCTGGAAGGTCATAGTGTTGCCGGATGAGTTTTTCATCGCCGCATCTGCGCCCTTCTGGACGTTCTGCCAGAAGGTGGAATTGACGGTCTTGACGATGACGGCGATTTCGCCAGCCTGCACGGTCGAGACGCTCCACAGAGCGATAACCGACGTCAAAAGGGCAGTTGTCAGTCTTTTCATGATGTCCTCCATAGTACCAGCAGGCGATATCTCCTCGTCGCGCGCCGGTCATCCCGCGGAATGGGTCCGCACCCTCTCATATGTTTCTCTTCTCGCGAAAGAGACCATACGCCATCAAAACTGCGTCAGCGGCGGTTACGGAGCTGGTCGATCCAGACCGTACCGAGAATGACGAGACCGATGATGATCTGCTGTGTGAAGGCGGAAACGCCGTTCATGTTCAGGCCATTGCGCAAGATGCCGATAACGAAAGCGCCGATTGCGGTACCGGAAATGGTACCCACACCGCCAATCAGCGAGGTGCCGCCGATTACGGCACTGGCAATCGCGTCGAGCTCGTACATGACACCCTCATTGGGCTGGGCGGTGACAAGGCGCGACATCAGAACGCAGCCAGTCAGCCCGGCAAGCGTGCCGGAAAGCACGTAGGTGAAGTTGGTCACACGGGCAACATTGACACCCGACAGACGCGCCGCTTCGGCATTTGAGCCAACCGCATAGATGTGACGCCCCAGCACGGACCGGTTCAGCATGAAGGCCACCGCAATGGCGATGACGATCATCAATATGACCGGGTAGGGAATGCCGGGAAAGACGACATTCGGGAATCCGTCATCACCAATGGTCACCACCTTGAAAAGCGAACCGTTACCGAGTTCACCAAAGGATTCTCCAAGGCCGGACACGGCGCGGGCGCCGGTGATCTGCAGGGCAACGCCACGTGCAATCAGCATCATGCCAAGAGTAGCGATAAAAGGTGGCAGCTTGAAGCGCGTCACAAGCACTCCGTTGATCAGGCCACACAGGGAACCGGTCAGGATACCAAAGAACATGCCGACGGGAACCGGCATCCCCAGTTCCTTGACCGCCAGCGCCGCAACGACACCCGCCAATGCGAGAACCGAACCAACCGAGAGATCGATCCCTCCGGTAATGATGACGCATGTCGCACCGATACCAAGAAGGGCAATCGACGTTACCTGCAGCGCTATCGTCATGGCGTTGTTGACGGTAAAAAACGCATCGCTGGTGGCGGAAAACACCATTGTCAGCACGACAAGACTGCCAAGGGCCGCAAATTTCTGGATGATATCCTTCTGCCGATAGCTGAAGGAAAAGCTCTTTGGCGCGGGCGTATTATCTGACATGTCTGTCTCCGCTGCTATAGCCGGAGGCATAGCGCATGATTTCTTCCTGATTGGTCCTGGCCGTTTCAACGATGCCGGTAATCCGGCCCTCGTGAAAAACGGCAATGCGGTCCGTGAGGCCAAGCACTTCCGGCAACTCCGAACTGATGAGAATGACGCCAATGCCTTTGGCGGCAAGTTCGTCCATGATCTTGTAGATTGCGAACTTGGCGCCGACATCGATGCCGCGGGTCGGTTCATCGAAAAACAGGATGCGTGATTGCCGAAACAGCCATTTGCCGATGATGATCTTCTGCTGGTTGCCACCCGACAACAGCCGGACGGTCTGCTTTATCGACGGGGTCCGGATGTTGAGAAGATCGACATAACGCCTGGCGGCATCATCGTGTTTCTTGAAATCGATAAGGCCGAAGCGGTTGGAGACTGCATCCATGTTGGCGAGCGACGTGTTGGCGGCCACCGACATTTTGATGGCAAGACCATCGCTTTTGCGATCCTCCGAAAGATAGGCAATTCCTTCGGCGATGGCGTCCTGCGGTGATGAGATGGCAAGCTCACGACCTTCGAATGTAATTGTGCCGGCATCAAATCCATCTGCACCGAAGATAGCCCTTGCCACCTCCGTGCGGCCCGCGCCCATCAATCCGGCAAAGCCAAGAATTTCGCCGCGCCTCAGATCGAAGCTGATATCGTGGAACACACCCTTCCGGCTCAGACCCTTTACCGAAAATATCACCTCGTCCGTTGGTTTCGACATCCGCTCCGGGAACTTCTCTTCAAGCGAACGCCCCACCATGCGCGTCACGATATCGTCCACCGTCATTGCCGAAAAATCGTCCGTCGAAATATAGCGGCCATCCCGCAAGATGGTCACCCGGTCGACGATCTCTGCCATTTCATCAAGGCGGTGCGAGATATAGACGATGCCGACGCCTGAGGCCTTGAGGTCCCTGATGACCTTGAAAAGGAGCCGGGTTTCCTGCTCTGTCAGGGAGGAGGTTGGCTCATCCATGATCAGAACCTCGGCATTGAGCGAAAGTGCCTTGGCGATTTCCACCATCTGGCACTGGGCCACGGAAAGGCCTCGGACCAACTGGTCGGGATCAAGATCGATGCCGAGACGGCCGAGACACCGGCTTGCATCCGCCCGCAGCCTTTTTCGATCAACCAGAAACCCGCGTCTGGGCTCACGTGCGAGATAGATGTTCTCGGCGATGCTGAGATGGGGGACGAGATTAAGTTCCTGGTGGATGATGGCGATGCCCGCGGCTTCCGACTCCAGCGGAGACGCATACTGAACCGCACGCCCCTTGTGCAGGATTGTACCGCTGGTCGGCTGATAGACGCCGCTGACAATCTTCATGAGGGTGGACTTGCCAGCACCATTTTCGCCGCAGATGGCGTGAACCTCGCCAGATCGAAGATCGAAATGCACATCGCTCAAGGCTTTGACGCCCGGAAACTCCTTGCTGATATTCTCAAGCTGGAGCAGGACGCGACCGTGCTCGAGGTGCGACTGCGCGCTCCCGGAGGAATCCAGATTGACAGAGATGTCCTGCGACAAATGATACCCTCCCGGAAATGCCTCAACTCCACCCAAGGCATTTCTAATGTGCGAAATGGTTAGGCCGCTTTTGAAATTTGGTCAAGCCAATTTGGCAGATGATTGTGACTCGAACTCATAGACAGGGTCGGAAGGTTTTGGAGATAAAAAATTACCTATTGAATTTCAATCAGATAAACATTTCCTTGCGTGTTTTCATTTCAATGAATACGGTAAGGCCACTCGGCAGTCTCAAAGAGCCATCGAAAGAAATTTATGACTGGTCAGGCCAAAACACCGGAGCCTAGAAGGCTCTATCAGCAAATTGCAGATCAGATACGAGAACTGGTCGATGGCGGCGAGTTCGCGCCAGGTGCCCGCTTGCCACCCGAGCGTGAGCTTGCGCAGAGGCTCGGGGTTTCGAGACCATCGCTGCGAGAGGCATTGATTGCGCTCGAAATTGACGGCAGCGTCGAAATCCGGATGGGGTCAGGTGTCTATGTTTCCGTTCAGCCACCGGAGTTTCGCTCTGGCACGAAGTCGCTGGGGGAAAGCCCATCTGAATTGATGCAGGCGAGGGCTGCGCTGGAGGGCGCTTCCGTCCAATTGGCGTCAAGCCGCATCACGCCCGCCGCGATGGAAAATCTGCGAGCGACGCTGGATGCCATGCGCCACGAGATCGATGCAGGGCGCAAACCTCTCGATCAGGACCGCCAGTTCCATGTGATCATTGCCGAACAGTCTGGCAACGGCGTTCTGGCGAGACTGGTGGAGAATCTGTTTGATGAACGCCACAGCCCAATTTCCGCGCAATTTCGGGTGAAGTTCGAAGACAAGAACACCTGGATTTTTGCCTTGCAGGAGCATGAGGCCATATTGGCCGCGCTCGAAGCACGAGACCCGCTGCTGGCGCAGGCCGCCATGCATCTGCATCTGGACAGTTCCAGACGCAGATGGGTCGAGAACTGATCGATGAATGACGAGGGAGGAAACCGCGTGACCGAGAACTCAGAGGCAACCATTTTGCTCAACACGCGCGACAATGTCGCGGTGGCGCGCCGCTCCATTCCAGCCGGAGGGGAAACGGGCAGGAATGGCCTGAAGGCTTTGGATCTAATCGGACGCGGCCATAAGGTTGCCCTGAAGACGATAGGTATCGGCGAAGAGGTGCTAAAATATGGCCAGGTAATCGGCGTGGCCACGCAGGACATTGAGGCCGGGCGGCTTGTTCACCTGCACAACCTCGCCATGGTGCCCTCGGAACATGCCCACCATTTCAGCGTCGATATTGAAGAAAAGGGAATGTTGCCGCTTGCTCAAAGGCGCACCTTCATGGGCTTTGACCGCGGGGCAGGTGGCGTCGGCACGCGCAACTACATCGGCGTGATCGCCTCCGTAAACTGTTCCGCCACCGTCTCGCGCTACATAGCAGATTATTTCAACCGCGATGGCGGTCTGGATGGCTATGACAACATCGATGGCGTTGTGGCGCTGACGCATGGCAGCGGTTGTGCGATCAACACAAAGTCCGAAGGTTACCGACTTCTGATCCGCACAATCCAGGGATACGCCCGCCACCCGAATTTTGGCGGCATTCTGCTGATCGGATTGGGATGTGAAACCAACCAGATCGCGCCGATCCTCGAGCACTACAAAATGGAAGAGGGTGACCGCCTTCGCACCATGACAATCCAGCAGCATGGTGGCACCCGCAAAACCATTGATGCCGCCATCGCCCATATCAAGGAAATGCTGCCCGGTGTGAATGCCGCGCAAAGGAGCGAACAACCCTTGTCTGCCTTGAAGGTGGCGCTGGAATGCGGAGGCTCCGACGGCTATTCCGGGATATCGGCCAATCCGGCACTTGGATATGCCTCCGATCTTATCGTCCGTAATGGCGGCACCACCGTTCTGGCGGAAACACCCGAAATCTACGGTGCCGAACATCTGCTGACGCGCCGGGCGGCAACACCTGCCGTCGCGGAAAAACTTCTGCAACGGATCGACTGGTGGCGAGACTATACGGCTCGCAACGGCGACGAGTTGAACAACAATCCCTCGCATGGAAACAAGCTGGGCGGATTGACAACAATCCTCGAAAAATCACTTGGCGCCGTGGCCAAGGGCGGCTCCATGCCGCTGAAGGCCGTCTATGAATTCGCAGAGACAGTCACGGAACCAGGTTTTGTCTTCATGGACACCCCGGGCTACGATCCTGTGGCCGTAACGGGGCAGGTTGCCGGAGGATGCAACGTCATCTGTTTTACCACGGGACGAGGTTCTGTTTCAGGCTTCAAACCAGCCCCCTGCATCAAGATTGCCACCAACTCCGAAATGTTCGAGCACATGCGAGAAGACATGGACATCAACTGCGGGGAGATCGTAACCGGCAACGAAACGATAGAAGAATCCGGCGAAAGAATTTTCGAGCACATCATAGCGGTGGCCTCAGGAGAGAAGACAGTCAGTGAAATCTACGACTATGGCGACAATGAATTCGTGCCGTGGCAGGTCGGGGCCGTCACCTAAATTATGTCTCACGTGAAACCATGAAAAATGCCGCCGTGATCTCCAAATCAACGGCGGCATTTTTTCATTGGGTCAGGTATGAATCAATGGCGGAAATGACGCATACCGGTAAAGACCATCGCGACATTATGCTCGTTGGCCGCATCAATCACGTCCTGGTCACGCATTGAACCGCCCGGCTGGATAACAGCCGTTGCGCCCGCTGCAATTGCGGCCAGAAGGCCATCCGCGAATGGATAGAATGCTTCGGACGCCACAGCGGAACCCTTGGTCAGCGGCTCTGCAAGGCCCATGGCTTTCGCCGCATCTTCGGCCTTTTGTGCTGCAATTCGCGCGGAGTCGATACGGCTCATCTGGCCGGCACCGATACCTGCGGTCTGGCCGTTCTTCGCATAAATCACCGCGTTGGACTTCACGTGCTTGGCAATCTTGAAGGCGAACTTCATGTCTTCAAGTTCTTGCGGCGTCGGCGGACGCTTGGTGACGACCTTCAAATCGAGGTCTTCCACCATGCCATTGTCGCGGCTTTGGACCAGAAGCCCGCCAGAAACGGTCTTGGCGGTGATGCCGGGAGAGCGCGCGTCAGGCAGCCCACCTGCCGACAGAAGCCTGAGGTTGGGCTTGCGAGCAACAATCAGCTTTGCTTCTTCGGTCACGTCAGGGGCAATGATGACCTCGGTAAAGAGCTGGATGATTTCCTCGGCCGTCTCAGCGTCAAGCGTGCGGTTGAGCGCGATCACCCCACCGAAGGCCGAGACGGGGTCGCAAGCGAGCGCCCGCTTATAGGCTTCCAGAAGAGTGCTGCCCGTCGCCACGCCGCAAGGGTTGGCGTGTTTGATGATTGCCACTGCGGGCGCAGACTCTGGCAAAAACTCGGCAACTAGTTCATAGGCTGCGTCGGTGTCGTTGATATTGTTGTAGGAGAGCTGCTTTCCCTGCAACAGCGTGGCTGTTGCCACGCCCGGCCGCTTTTCACCTGTCAGATAAAAACCAGCGCTTTGGTGCGGATTTTCACCGTAGCGCATCTTCTCTTTCAAGACGCCGCCGATGGCGCGATAATGTGGAGTTTCGATCTTGAGAGCATCGGCAAACCAGTTCGAAATTGCCGCATCGTAAGCTGCGGTGCGCGCATAGGCTTTCGCAGCAAATGTCTGACGCAAAGCATAGCTTGTCTGGCCATCGTCGGACTGAAGAGCCTCAAGCAGTGCAGGATAATCAGACGGATCGGTGATCACGGTGACATAGGCGTGGTTCTTTGCCGAGGCGCGGATCATGGCAGGGCCGCCAATATCGATATTTTCGACTGTGGTGGGATAATCGCCGCCCTTGGCCCGGACGTCTTCAAAGGGATAGAGGTTGATGACCGCAAGATCGATGCCTTCTATTCCATGCGCGCGCATGGCTTCCACATGTTCTGCGTCATCACGAATGGCGAGAAGGCCGCCATGAACAGCCGGGTGCAACGTCTTTACCCGCCCGTCCATGATCTCCGGAAAATTGGTAATGTCGGAAACATCCGTTACTGGCAGGCCCGCATCGGCGATGGCCTTGGATGTCCCGCCGGTGGACAGCAGCTTGACGCCGAGCTTGACCAAGGTACCGGCCAGCTCGATGATATCGGTCTTGTCTGAAACAGATAGCAGAGCAGTGCGGATCTTGATTTTATCTGGGGCGGGAATCTTCTTTGAAACGACAGCCATCGGGAAACTCCGTGATGCGGAAAGGACCGGCCGGAGACACGCCTCCAGCGATAGCCGCCGCGTTAGCACAGCTTTGTCGAATAATAAACAGAGCGGACGGTCCAAGCTACAATTCATGCAGGCATGTGCGTGGCCTTTGCGGAGGCTTAAAGCCGTCGCTCTATGAGCCAGCGGATGTCAACGCTGCCTGTGACCATGCAGGAAATTTCTATCTGCTGAGAAGGACGAACGCCCGAAGCATGCGCCATGAACACATCATCGGCAATGGAGAGGACATGTCCTGGAGCCGCAAGAACCCAACTTGTCCCGTCCGTTGCCCGCATCATGACAGACTCCTCATCGAGAGAAACCAGCTCGATGGAGGGATGAATGTGAAACCGACAGACGACCTCATCCGAAACCGACAGCCGTTTCGGGTCGTCGTGTTGGGCCTGCACCAGGTCACGTCCCTTTATCTTGCTCCCATCGGCATTCAACTCGATCTGACGCTGATGAATATATCCAAAGATCTTGAGGTAGCCGTCATGCGACGCTGTAAGGATGTCGGAGCCTTTAACGTCTGTTTCACGGGTTGCCGTGACGTCGGTGACGCCGGGAAACATGATTGGCCCAAATATGCTGGATCGGGAAATGCGAGAGGATGAGGTGTCGTTAATAGTGATTGTGGAATGCGCTGCAGTGGATCGGCTTGCGCGCTGGAATGCGGGGGCTGCGAAAGCTGGATAACCCGAGTTCACAATAAATCGGCTTCTGCCGGACGAAAATTCGAAAGACAGGCAACCACAATGCGCACCCTTCGAGAGCTCGAGACGCGACGGGATTCCGGTGTCGACCAGTATCGACGTATCACCAACCGAAAGCCTCTGATAGCCTATGTCAGGCAAAGTACGGGAGGGTCGCCCGGAGGTCTCATCATATCGCAGCACAGATGCGAGCTCATTCGCAAGAGTTGCTGTAGAACCGTTGAAAAGCGCAAGGTCGCCATCCTGATGTCGAAAGAAGCGGATAGCAGGAAACATACGATCAATAGCCGGCACAAGACCGGGTGGTACATCATGTCCCAGATTGATGTAGCTTTGTCTTAGAGGAAGAAGATCGAGCAGAAGATCCAGCATGATGCGAGGATTGCGAGAAATATGCCCGCCATCCGGCAATATCTGCCGCTCCAGTTCCTTATCAAGCTTCATGCCATGGCGGGCAATTCTCGATGGCCGGTTGGGTAACGAAATAGATGCCATGGCAAGGGCAATGCGGGTCTTGAGCCGCGTTTCTCCGTCTGGAGCGTGCTTCGCAATAAGGCTCAGATAGCGCACATGAAAGCCGAGGCTCTTCAGAAATCGTCGATAGAAGCCCGCATCCGCGGTTTGCAGAATAACGGGAGAGTGAGACAGCCAGGCGATCAATCTCTCAGCGACGATTTCACTTTTCCAGGCCGCACCGACAATTCTGCGTCCATGTCCAGCCATCCAGTCGGAAACGAGAATACGCGCGCGAACAGAAGCTTCTTCAGATTTACTGGCCCTGACATGACGAAGCCAACCAAAAGCATGGAGCGCTTCCTCGAATTCCGGCGATGGCATGTCCACTGTAAAAGGCGACACTCCGCCGGTTTCCAGGATGCGCCCTGCCAACGCGATGCGACCGCGCACGAGTTCTTCGGCTATATAGGGGTCGACGGCATGGAGATCGGTCGGGGCTGCCACCAGGCCCGTGGGCGTCCGATCCGTGAGTGTGAAAAATCGTATACGCAGAGGCGCAATACCAATCATGGTACTGTTCCAGAGGATGCGCAAAAACAACCTCGCAACACCGAAGCCGCTCTTCAGGGAGCCTACCAAACCTGTAATTCCCGTTTACGCAAGGACTTGTGGTATTTCAGATGATTACGGCTGCCAGGCAGCATTTGACAAGTCATTCAATCTTTCATGAAAAGCTTCATGTTTCGTTAACGGAGAAACCTACAGCTGCCCCACGCGGGTGCCGCGTGCGGGTACCAAACACCAAAAATGGCTATCGGAATCCGAGACCTACTTACCGTCTGCGCAAAAGGCTCGCGTAAAAGCCATCGACACCCCCGAACATATCTGGCGTCGTTCTCATATCGCCACTCGCGTCAATGGCACATGCCATTTCAGGAAAGGCAGAGGACGACAGCGGGATACGTTCGAGCGTCGGCTCGCTTTTGAGAACTTTGGCCACCATCTCTTCGCCTTCCGAGGGATCAAGCGAGCAATTGGAAAAGGCAATGATGCCACCCGGCTTCACAAGCGTGATAGCATGGCGCAGCATCTGCTCCTGAAGGGCTGCCAGTTTTGCAATATCGTCGGTATCCTTTGTCCAGCACACGTCCGGATGCTTGCGCAATGTGCCTGTGGAAGAGCAGGGCGCATCGAGCAGGACCGCATCGAACAACTCATCAGGTTGAAATTTCAACATGTTGAGCTCAATCGTTTCGGCGTTGAGCTTCAACCGTTTGAGATTTTCGCGCAGCCGGCGAAGGCGATTTCCAGATTGATCGAGAGCGGTAACTTCAGCGCCAGCCAGGATGAGCTGCGCTGTTTTCCCACCCGGCGCGGCACAGAGATCCGCAACGCGCTTGCCCGTCAGATCGCCCATCAGGCGGACAGGCATACTTGCAGAAAAGTCCTGAACCCACCATTCTCCATCATCAAAACCAGGCAGAGCAGAAACTGCACCTTCAAAGGAATTCAGCCTGACACTGCCATTGGGCATGACTTTGCCATCGAGTTTTTCCGCCCAGAAATCAGGATCTGATTTCACCGTGACATCGATGACAGAGGGAATAAGCTGAGCGTCGGATATACGGCTGGCCGCATCATCGCCATACACCTTCGCCAGTCGTGAATAAAACCAAGCGGGAAGGACTGGAACGGCCGAAATTGACCCGATGACTGTCTGCTTCTCTCGTCCGAGTCGACGCAATACAGCGTTCACAAGTTTGACGAAACGTCTTGCTCGTGGGTCACGATGAGCCTGCTCCACGGCCAGATCCACGGCGGAATGGTCGGGAACATCGAGATAGAGCATCTGCGTCGCACCCACCAGAAGCACATGCTGTAGTGAACGTGCGCCTTGCGGAAGTGGCCCGTCAAGAAGGGACGCCAGGGCGGCCTCGATCCGCGGCATGTGGCGGAGCGCTGTATTGACAATGGCGCGAACCAACGCGCGGTCCGCCAGGCTCAGTGCGCGATAAGCGGGATTTCCATTTTCGCCGTCCAACATTCCGTCGAGAGATGTTTTCTTGTCGAGAACCGCAGAGATGATTTTGACCGCCGCAACACGCGCAGCAAGTCCGGGCTTCCAATCTGAATTCCCTTCAGAACCTTCATTCTCCCTGCCAGACTGATTTCGTTTTTGTTGCCTTGCCGGTTTGGCAGGATTGTTCAATGTCAAGACCAAGGCCCTTTGCGATCGCTGTTGCTTCCGCCAGACGCGCCAACCTTGGGCACGGAGCGGGATTTTCGCATCGCTGTACCACCTGATTGACCGTAGGTCGATGGCTGCGTCAATTCCTGCGACATAGCTTGAAGGGCTGCAACCCGGTTTTCCGTATTGGGGTGGGTGGAAAAGAGATTGTCCATCCGCTCGCCGGACAGGGGATTGATGATGAACATATGCGCGGTGGCGGGATTACGCTCCGCATCGTCATTATGGATCTGTCGTGCAGCCCCAGAGATTTTTTGAAGTGCTGATGCCAGCCAGAGAGGGTTGCCACATATTTCTGCGCCGCGTCGGTCGGCGGAATATTCGCGCGTACGGCTTATCGCCATTTGCACAAGCATCGCCGCAAGTGGTGCAACGATCATGGCGACCAGCACACCTATGAACCCAAGAGGATTGTTATTTTCCCTGTTTCCTCCGAAGAAGAATGCGAAATTGCCGAGCATCGATATGGCGCCCGCCAATGTCGCGGTAATCGTCATCGTCAATGTATCTCGGTTCTGAACGTGCGCCAGCTCGTGTGCCATAACGCCTGCGACTTCCTGCGGCGTTAGACTTTGCAACAGGCCCGTCGAGGCCGCGACGGCAGCGTTTTGCGGATTCCTGCCCGTCGCAAAGGCGTTTGGCTGCGGGCTGTCATAGACATAGACCTTAGGCATAGGCAGACCGGCATTTTGGGAAAGATCTCGGATCATCACGACGAATTCAGGCGCAGTGCGCTCATCCACCTCCTGGGCGCGATAGGCCCTCAAGACCATTTTGTCCGAGTTCCAGTAGGAGAAGAAGTTCATACCTGCGGCAACGAGGAACGCGATCATCATGCCGCCTTTGCCGCCGATGAGAAACCCGATGCCCATGAACAAGGCCGTCATGAACGCCAACAACATGGCTGTACGCATCAAGTTCATCTAAAACGCTCCTTCCAGATATGAAATTGCTTATCAAAGATTAGCACAGCGTATAATCTGGTTACTGAGATACGTTTTTCAATGACTCCATGGACCAGAAGACATGCACGATGCCGACAACGACAACACGGGTGAAAACCCTAGGAAAATCTCGCCAGCAGCACAACGTGCGCTTGATGAGGCTGAGGCACGACGCTTGAAAGCGAAAGAACTGGAACTGCCACCAGAAACCGGTGGGCGAGGCGGCGCAGAGCCAGTTCGTTTCGGGGACTACGAAATAAAGGGGCGCGCTATCGACTTTTGATTAAGAGCGCAGTTCGGCCAGAGCAAAAAACTACCCTGGCGACTTAACCTACGCTCTTCATCATCTTTGTTCAAGCAAGCGGCAAACCGCCTCGAGCTGTTCGAGAGTCCGGTAATTGATCCGGATGTTGCCGCTGCTGCCTTTGTGGGTAATCTTCACATCAAGCCCCAATGCGTCGCTCAAAGTGCGCTCCAACGCCACGGTGTCAGAGTCTTTTTCATTTTCCGCTTTGCGACTTTGCGTCGGGTCGAGTTGTTGTTTGATGTCGGCCTGAGCGATCCGTTCGGCATCACGTACAGAGAGCCCCTTAGCGACAATCGTTTTTGCCAGCTGAACCGGATCTGACGTTGATACCAGAGCGCGGGCGTGACCCGCCGACAATGACCCTTCTGCGAGCATATCTCTGACAGGCTCCGGAAGCTTGAGCAGCCTCAGACTGTTAGCAACGTGGCTCCGGCTCTTGCCGATGATTTCGCCAAGATCATTCTGGGTATAGCCGTGTTCCGCGATAAGCTGATCATAACCCAGAGCCTCTTCGAGGGGGTTGAGGTCTGAACGCTGAACGTTTTCAACGATTGCAAGTTCGAGCGCGGTCCGATCGTCTACATCGCGGACGATGACAGGTATTTCGGCGAAGCCTGCCAGTTGCGCCGCACGCCAGCGCCTTTCACCGGCGATGATTTCGAAGCGATTGTCTGCGACGGTACGAACGACAACCGGTTGAACGATCCCGTGCTGGCGGATTGACGATGCCAAATCCTGCAGCTCATTCTCATCGAAGTGACGGCGAGGGTTGCGGGGGCTTCTGGCGACAAATTCGATGGGCACCGTACGGTCGGCGTTGACCGTCCGCTGAGGTTCCCCAACAGGAAGGGGTTGATCCATCTCGCCGATCAACGCCGCGAGCCCACGCCCAAGCCGGCGCTTCGATAGATCATCGCTCATAAGATACTCCACACATTAACTAGGGTCGATTGCATCTGGTCAAGAGGGGACGCAAGGCACTTATGCCGCCTTGCGTAAACGCTCGCGCTGAATAACTTCAGAGGCCAGTTGCAGATAGGCCTGGCTGCCAGCACATTTCAGGTCGTAGAGAATGGCGGGCTTCCCATAAGAGGGTGCCTCAGACACTCTAACGTTTCGCGGTATAAGTGTATGATAGACTTTCTCGCCAAGATGGGTCCTCACGTCACTCACCACCTGCTGCGCCAGATTGTTCCTGGAGTCGAACATCGTCAACACGATGCCTTGAATATCCAGGGCTGGATTGACAGTGCTCTTTATCTGGCTGACGGTATCGAGCAATTGGCTTAATCCCTCAAGAGCGAAGAATTCGCACTGAAGAGGAACGAGGACAGAGTGCGCTGCTGCCATCGCGTTCATCGTCAGCAAATTGAAGGATGGCGGGCAATCCACTAATACATAGGAGTATGCGCGGGCGTCAGCGGTTTCGAGAGCCTTTTTTAGCAGGAAAACGCGGTTTGTCGCGTTCGCCACCTCCATCTCGAATCCGAGAAGATCCATTGTCGATGGAACAATATCGAGATTTGGCACCGCAGTTGGGACCGCCGTTTCTGAAACCGAGTTCGTGCCAATGAGAAGGTCATAGGAGGAGAACTTGCGCTCACGCCTATCAATTCCAAGTCCCGTGCTCGCATTCCCTTGCGGATCAAGATCAATAACAAGAACTTTCTCGCCTATCGCAGCAAGGGCGGTGGCCAGATTTATGGCAGTCGTCGTTTTACCGACACCGCCTTTTTGATTAGCGATCGTTATTATTCGGTTCTTTTCCAACATTGAACGGCACCTGACTTGGTCAATCAGCACGTCGATGCAAATTGCTGATCTCCAGAACAACGGAGTTTGCGTCGATGCTGCTTTGGTGTTTTATCAGATCAAACTGCCAACGACCACGAGCTTTTTCCAACTCGGCTTCATAATCCCTGCCTTTGTTGAGTAGTGCACGCAATTTTTCGTTCGTCGCCGCCCAAGGATGAAGATATCCTAGCAAAGTGTCGAGATCTGCAAGCGCTCGAGCCGAGATGGCATCAACCGTGCCGACGGCTTCCGGTGCCGTTTCAATTCGGACCGGATGGATACTGCCTCTCGCCCCCGTTTCAGCCACAGCGAGTCGCAAGAAACCAGCCTTCTTATGGTTACTCTCAACCAGATTGACCCAGCCGCCGCCTGTCTCAGCAAGCAAAATGGCGGTTATGACGCCTGGAAATCCGCCGCCGCTGCCTAGGTCCGCCCAGCGAATCGGCGCTGGCAGGAGCTGAAAGATTTGCACACTATCAGCGATATGGCGCGTCCATATATCCTGAAGCGTGGAAGGCGCCACGAGATTGGTAACAGCATTCCATTTCTTAAATAATTCAACAAAATGCTTTAGGCGCTGTTGTGTTTCACGTGAAACACTCTGACCGTTTATAATCATTATAGGACTCGTTAGGAGTGTGATTGCAACCGATCTTGGGCCGCAGATTTACGTATGAGGGCCAATATCAAAGAAATGGCAGCCGGGGTCATCCCGTCGACCCGTGTCGCTTGTGATATATTGGCTGGCCGCGCTTTTTGCAGCTTCTGTCGCAGTTCCGTTGACAGTCCAGAAATCGCGGAGAAATCGAAATCATCTGGAATGATACGTTGTTCATCTCTCTTTATATCGACGATGTCGGCACTCTGGCGCTGCATGTAAACGGCGTAGCTCGCTTCAATCTCCAGAATTTCCGAGACCTTTGGGGACAGCGATGCAATCTCTGGCCAAATGATCTTGAGCCTCGCTGTATCAATGTCAGGATAGGCTAGCAGCTCATAGGCGTTACGGCGTTGGCCATCTTGATTGATTTGAAGGCCGTGTTTGGCGGCTTGAGAAGGGCTAATCGATAATGCCTTCAAATAGTTTCGACCCCCATCGAGTTCTTCAAGAAGATCAGAGAACTTTTTGGTGCGAGACGCTCCAACAATACCCAAAGACATGCCTAGTGGCGTCAGTCGAAGGTCCGCATTATCGACTCTAAGAGAAAGTCGATATTCAGCTCTCGACGTGAACATGCGATAGGGTTCGCTGACTCCCTTTGACGTCAAATCATCAATCATCACGCCAATATAGGATTCAGTTCGGCTAAAATGAACTGGGTCTGCACCAGACGCACGCCTGGAAGCATTGATGCCCGCAACCAACCCCTGAGCCGCGGCTTCTTCGTAGCCAGTCGTGCCGTTAATTTGACCGGCGAGGAAGAGTCCAGGTATTTTCTTTACTTCCAGCGACATATGCAATTCGCGAGGATCTACATAGTCATACTCAATCGCATAACCAGGCTGAAGGATGGTAACTTTTTCCAAACCCGGTATCGTTTTGATAAATCGTTCTTGGACAGACAGGGGGAGTGACGTTGAAATACCGTTAGGGTAAATCGTGTGGTCGTCCAGTCCTTCTGGCTCCAGAAATATCTGATGCCCGTCGCGCTCGCCAAATCTGACGATCTTATCTTCGATAGACGGGCAATAGCGTGGCCCGACGCCCTCGATCTGCCCGGAATACATTGCTGAGAGATGGATATTATCCTGAATTATCTTGTGCCCAGCGGGAGTCGTTCGGGTTACCCCACACTCGATTTGCGGATTGACGATCGTATCGGTCATCAATGAAAAGGGAACAGGATCCTCATCTGCTCCCTGCCGCTCAACCGAAAGCCAATCTATGGTGCGGCCATCCAGTCGCGCGGGCGTTCCAGTCTTTAGGCGACCCATCGCCAAGCCTGCCCTAGCGAGCGTTGCAGAAAGACCCAAGGAGGGTTTCTCACCCATTCTTCCCGCAGGTGTCTTTTCGGAACCGATATGAATAAGGCCACGGAGGAAGGTACCGCTCGTGAGAACAACCGCCTTGCAAGCCAACCGCTGTCCATCCGCGAGAACGACAGCAATGACTGCGCCATCGCGCGTCTCAACGTCCCATGCGTCCCCTTCGATGACGGTGAGATTGGGCATTGATGCTATTTCGGACTGCATCGCTTCTCGGTACAGACGTCTATCTGCCTGGGTACGAGGGCCGCGAACGGCGGGTCCCTTCTTTTTGTTCAGCATCCTGAACTGAATACCGCCAGCGTCGGCCATTCTACCCATGAGACCGTCCATCGCGTCGATCTCGCGGACGAGGTGACCCTTGCCAAGACCACCGATGGCGGGGTTACACGACATTACCCCGATCGTCGCCTTGTTATGGGTTAATAACGCTGTCTTAGCGCCGTATCGAGCCGAAACGGCCGCGGCTTCACATCCGGCGTGTCCACCGCCAATAACAACAACGTCATAGGTCATATTGTTCAATGCCTCGTCGGAAAAGTCCGAATGTTTCACGTGAATCACTTCCCGATGCAGAATTCGGAAAAGATGACGCCCAGCAACTGCTCTACGTCAACACGGCCAGTAATTCGCCCAAGCGCTGTCGCAGCGAGACGAAGATATTCAGACCTGATTGCTAGATCGGTATCGGTCGAATTAAGGGCATCACTAACATAGTTCAGCGTCTCTACAAGCCTATTTTTGTGCCTGAGCCTGCCGGGCGCGAGCGTGAGGCCGGAGCCTGTTCTGTTTTTAATCTGATTTCGGATGAGGCTCTTCAGTTGCTCTAGCCCATCGCCGGTCTTGGAAGACACCCGCAGGCCGGCAACGTCGTCGCGCCCCGGTGCCAAATCTGATTTAGACCATATTGGAAAAGCTTCGGCTGACACGTTGTTAAATTGTTGCGGGGCCGAATCAAAAGCTGAGAGCTGGATTACCATATCGGCAGCGGCGGCTGTTTTCTCTGCCCGTCTTACACCCTCTTTCTCAACGACGTCATCAGTCTCTCTCAAGCCGGCGGTGTCGAAGATTGTTACAAGATAGCCACCAAGATCCAGGTCAACACTCAGGACATCACGTGTTGTGCCCGCGATATCAGTAACGATGGCGATGTCTCTACCGCTTAAGGCATTAAGGAGGCTGGACTTGCCAGAGTTCGGTGCGCCAATAAGGGCAACTTTAAAACCGTCGCGGATAATCGCAGCGTGCTCAGCTTCTCGGAGATGAGATACCAGTTCATCGCGAATTGCCCCCACTTCGAGCCAGACCCGGTCTGAAATCGAGCCAGGAACATCATCTTCATCGGCAAAGTCCAGTTCTGCCTCAATGAACGCTCGACATCTCGTCAGCCTGTTAGCCCAGTCGTCATATAGCTCAGAAAGGTTACCGCTTGTCTGTTCCAGCGCCAATCGACGTTGCATCTCTGTCTCAGCTTTGAGGAGATCAGCAAGTCCTTCGACCTCGACCAGGTCCATCTTTCCGTTATCATAGGCCCTTTTGGAGAACTCTCCTGCTTCCGCTGCACGCATACCATCCATGGAGCCAAGTTCTGCGAACACAGCATCTACGACGGCACGTCCGCCGTGGACATGAATCTCTACGCAATCCTCCCCCGTAAAGGATTTTGGCGCCGGGAAATTCAACACAAGAGCTTGATCGATTGGAGAATTATTTCGGTTACGAATCGTTCTCAAGGCGGCAAAACGGGGCTTAGGGAGATCGCCGCCAATCAACTGACGCAAGGCGCTCTGCGCTTTCGCGCCGCTTAGCCTGATTACAGCCACTCCAGCGGGAAGTGAGCCGCTCGATAATGCGTAAATAGTGTCTTGCGATATCGTCATCAGATCAACTCTCACATCGCAGATGAGCGGAACGACCTTTCTGCGATAAGACCTCACACCATCAGTACAATGAAATTGGCCGCGCCCATGGGACGCGGCCTGATCACTTCTTATAAAACAGACGACTTAAGTGTTCATGGAGTCGAAGAAATCGCCATTGTTTTTCGTCTGCTTTAGTTTGTCGATCAGGAACTCAATGGCATCTGTAGTGCCCATCGGGGCGAGAATACGACGTAGCACGAAAATCTTCTGCAGGTCCTGGCGAGGCACAAGCAGGTCTTCCTTACGCGTGCCGGACTTGAGAATATCCATGGACGGGAAGATGCGCTTGTCTGCAACCTTGCGGTCAAGAACGATTTCCGAGTTACCCGTACCCTTGAATTCTTCGAAGATGACTTCGTCCATGCGGCTACCAGTATCGATCAGAGCGGTAGCGATAATCGTGAGCGATCCGCCTTCCTCGATATTACGCGCCGCGCCGAAGAAGCGCTTGGGGCGCTGAAGGGCATTGGCGTCAACACCACCGGTCAGAACCTTACCGGAAGAGGGAACAACCGTGTTATAGGCGCGGCCAAGGCGGGTGATCGAGTCCAGTAGGATCACGACGTCACGGCCGTGTTCCACCAGACGCTTGGCCTTTTCAATGACCATTTCGGCGACCTGCACATGCCGAACAGCGGGTTCGTCGAAGGTAGAGGAGACAACCTCTCCCTTGACCGAGCGCTGCATGTCAGTGACTTCTTCCGGCCGTTCATCGATCAGGAGCACGATCAGATAGCACTCTGGATGGTTCGCCGTGATGGAATGCGCAATATTCTGCAGCAGGACAGTTTTACCAGTCCGCGGCGGCGCCACGATCAGGCCGCGCTGACCTTTGCCGAGCGGTGCAACGAGATCGATCACGCGGGCCGAGAGATCCTTGGATGTCGGAACATCCAGCTCCATCTTGAAGCGGTCATTCGGATAAAGAGGCGTCAGATTGTCGAAATGGACCTTGTGACGGATTTTTTCCGGATCATCGAAATTGATCGTGTTGACCTTGAGCAGCGCAAAATAACGCTCGCCTTCTTTGGGTCCACGGATCGGTCCCTCAACCGTATCGCCTGTCTTCAGAGAGAAGCGGCGTATCTGGGACGGCGAAATATAAATGTCGTCAGGGCCCGGGAGATAATTCGCATTCGCCGAACGCAGGAAGCCGAAACCATCCTGCAGGACCTCGACGACGCCTTCGCCGATGATCTCGATGTCCTGACTTGCCAGTACCTTGAGGATTGCAAACATGAGCTCTTGCTTGCGCATCGTGCTCGCATTTTCGACTTCCAGGGATTCGGCAAAAGTCAGCAAATCGGTAGGAGATTTGCTCTTAAGTTCCTGAAGCTTCATTTCAGCCATGAAGAGAAAGACCGTCTTTAAATATGTGTGGGGAAGGGCGTGATCGCGAATCAGCTACTGGGGAGTTCCCCGCAGACGTCTGAATAATTCACATGCCATTGAGATGAGTGACGCGAAAATAGCGATTGAACGGGAAAGCCGCAAGAGGAAAGCACCAATTCCGAGAAATTTATCGTGATAGACCTTTAAGAGAAGGGTTTCACAACCACAAGTACGACTATCGCGATCATCAGCAGGGTCGGAACCTCATTCATCAACCGCCAGTGACGGGCTGAGCGTGTGTTCTGGTCGCGGGCAAAGCGCCGTGCACTTCTGCTGAAATACACATGCGTCACCGTCATCAGCACGACGAGCCCGATTTTCGCATGGAGCCAGCCGCCAGAAAAACCGAAGGCCGACCAGGCAAGATAGAGCCCCAACACCCAGGAAATCATCATCGCAGGGTTCATGATCACCTTGATCAGCCGCTGTTCCATGACCTTGAACGTTTCGGACTTTTCAGATCCGGGCGCAGCGTCCGTGTGATAGATGAAAAGCCGGGGCAGGTAGAACAATCCTGCCATCCAGGAAATGACCGCGATGATGTGGAGGGACTTGATCCAGAGATAGGCGTCTGCCGAGTCGACATGAAGAACGACGGCCGCCAGGGCAACGAGTGCGCCTAGCGCTACCGCTGCACGCAGCCGGGTTTTGCGGCCCGCATCTGCCGACGTTTGCTTGCCTGTCGTCATACTGTTGCCCCGCGTGCCCTGACACGGGCAACGAGCCTGGCAACATTTTCCGGATCAGCCTGCGGCGTAATTCCATGGCCTAGATTGAAAATCAACGGACCTTGGCCAAGCTTGTCTAGGATCGCGTCGATCCCTACCTCCAGCGCCTTGCCTCCAGCAACCATTCGCATCGGGTCGAGATTTCCCTGAACGGGGCCATCCTTCTGCAGATCTTGCGCGAAGGATAGCGGCACACTCCAGTCAAGGCCAATGGCATCTGCGGACGTCTTCTGACGATAGTCCTTGAGGAGGATGCCCACGCCTTTGGCGAAGGCGATGATTTTAGCTCCCGGCCGTCTTGCTCTGACGGACTCGATGATACGGGCGACAGGTTTTATCGCAAAAGCCTCGAATTCGGCTTCTCCCAGAACACCCGCCCAGGAATCGAAAATCTGCACGGCATCTGCACCGGCGTCGAGTTGCTCGACAAGGTAGTCGGCAGACACCTCTGCGAGAAACGCCAGAAGCTTTTCCATCGCTTCTGGTTCCTGATAGCCGAAAAGCCGGGCAGGTGCCTGATCGGGTGTGCCATGACCCGCAATCATGTAGGTCGCAACCGTCCAGGGCGCACCACAGAAACCGAGAAGTGTCGTTTTAGAAGGAAGCTCGCGACGTAGCCTGTTAACGGCCTCAAACACTGGCCGAAGGTAGGCCAATACATCGTCACGTTTGAGACTGGAAATGCCCGCCACATCGATCGGGTCCATCGCTGGCCCTCTACCCTCTGTGAAGGTTACATTCCGCTTCAGTGCGTCAGGGATCACCAGGATATCGGAAAACAGGATGGCCGCATCCAGATCGAAACGGCGAATTGGCTGCAACGTCACCTCTGTCGCGAGTTCAGGGTTATAACAGAGATCAAGGAAACTTCCGGCAACCTTCCGCGTTTCCCGGTACTCCGGGAGGTAACGACCTGCCTGCCTCATGAGCCAGATCGGGGGAGGAGACAGCGCTTCTCCATTTAAAACCTTCATTACGCTTCGCTCGGACATGTCGGCCAACTTTTCTAAAAAAAGAATCTAAGAGATCTATAAGATTTTCTATTTCTTAGAGTCTGTGGGTAGCAAGGATTAAAATCTATCTGGCGGAAATGCCGCAAGCTGACCTAAGCCACGAAGATGAAAGATGTTCCAGCCACGTCTGCCGGGTTTGTGTTGAAAACCCGTATATCGCCATAAATTTCAAATATTTAATCCTCTGTATTTTTGCGCCGTCCTGTGGATAACGGTTAGGCAGAATTTCTTAACTGTTTTTGTCCTCACAATTCACAGGGCATGCTTCACTTGCTACACCGTCCCTCCAATTGTGGACAAAAGCCGGTTTTTCCCTCAGCCTGATCCCTGGCTGGCAAAAGCGACGATGTTGTCCAGCTTTATCAACAGGGGCACGGAAATAGCGTGGAGAACCAAAAAAGTTTCTTTCATCTCCATCTGATTTCTGACTCGACGGGCGAGACTCTGATGTCAGCCGGTAGGGCTGTCTCCGCACAGTTTCATTCTGCCATGCCACTCGAGCATGTGTATCCGATGATCCGGAACCAGAAACAGCTGCAAAAGGTGATAGACAGCATCGATGAGAAGCCCGGGATCGTTCTCTATACGATCGTTGATGAACAGCTTGCCGCGTTTCTCGATCTGCGCTGTCACGCCATAGGTGTTCCCTGCGTCAACGTCCTCGAGCCTGTTATCGGCATCTTCCAGACCTATCTCGGCACGGCCTCAAGAAGGCGGGTCGGGGCGCAGCACGCCTTGAATGCGGATTACTTCGCGCGCATCGAAGCGTTGAATTTCGCCATGGACCATGACGACGGGCAATTCCCGGAAAGTTATGATGAGGCTGACGTCGTCATTGTGGGGATCAGCCGCACGTCCAAGACACCAACGAGTATCTATCTGGCCAACAGAGGTATCAAGACCGCCAATATTCCTGTCGTGCCGGATGTCCCACTACCTGAAAGCCTCTACAAGGCAACGAAGCCGCTCATCGTCGGCCTCGTGGCAACGTCGGATCGCATTTCCCAGGTTCGTGAAAACAGGGAACTTGGAGCGACCGGCGGCTTTGATCGCGGGCAATATATTGATCGGGCAACCATCATGGAAGAGCTGAAATATGCTCGCTCGCTATGCGCCCGCAACAATTGGCCGATCATTGATGTGACGAGACGTTCCATTGAAGAGACGGCAGCAGCCATTCTTGCTCTTCGCCAGAGGACGCGTTAATCCTTCGCACCCTTGTTCGGAGACCATGGTTGATGAGACCGGAACTGATACTTGCGTCGTCCAGTGCGTCGCGCCAGATGCTGATGCGCAATGCGGGCCTGGAATTTTCTGTCGAGCCAGCAGAGATCGATGAACGCGCGATCGATGCAAAACTCGAGAAAGACGGTGCTTCGCCGCAAGAGATTGCCGGCGAGCTGGCGAAAGCGAAGGCTGCAGCCGTCAGTATCCTCAAGCCAGACGCATTCGTTATAGGATGCGACCAGACGATGTCGCTGGGTTCACGCATCTATCACAAGCCTAAAGATATGAGAGAGGCGCACGCGCACCTTATGTCGCTCGGGGGCAAGACGCACCGCCTGAATTGTGGAGCAGCGATTGCGAGGAATGGCGAAATTCTGTGGGATGTGGTGACGATTGCGGACATGACCGTAAGGGAACTGACCGACGAATTCGTCGCACGTCATCTTGAACAAGTAGGGACGAAGGTCCTTTCAAGCGTTGGTGCCTACCAGCTTGAAGGCGAGGGCATTCAGCTTTTCACTGACATCAAGGGTGACTATTTCACCATTCTAGGGCTGCCGCTTTTGCCATTGTTAACGAAAATGCGCGAACTGGGTCTCGTCTATGCCTGATTCACGTGAAACATTAACCATCAAGGCGTTCGTCACCGGCTATCCTGTCAAACATTCGCGGTCGCCACTTATTCACGGTCATTGGCTCAGCCATTTCAAAATAGACGGTTCTTACGAAGCGGTCGCAATCGAACCCGCTTCCTTGCCTGATTTCATGAACGGCCTGCGGTCTGGCACCAATGGTTTTGTCGGTGGCAATGTCACGATACCCCATAAGGAATCCGCCTATCGACTAGCAGATCGTCCTGATGATCTGGCTCAGGAACTCGGCGCAGTTAACACACTTTGGGTAGAAGACGGACAGATCCACGCAACAAATACAGATGGCTTTGGCTTCCTTGCCAATCTGGATGCATGCCATCAGGGATGGGACCGCACAGATAAGGCGGTCATATTCGGCGCAGGGGGCGCAAGCCGTGCTGTGGTGCAAGCGCTACGAAATCGTGGTGTACGTGAAATCCATGTGCTTAATCGGACTGTTTCGAAAGCACAGGAGCTTCGTGACCGCTTTGGAAGCAATATCTTTGCGCACTCGGTGGCTGCACTCGGCGAAGTCTCCGCAGGAGCGGGATTGTTCGTCAATACGACATCCCTGGGCATGGATGGAAGCGAAGCGCCTTTCATTGATTTCTCGAAACTCGCTTCCGGTGCGGTGGTGACTGATATTGTCTATGTACCGCTGAAAACACCCATTCTGAAAATGGCAGAGGAGCAGGGGTTTTCGACTGTAGACGGTCTGGGAATGCTTCTTCATCAGGCCAGACCCGGGTTCGAGAAATGGTTCGGTAAAAAACCTGATGTCGATGAAGAACTGCGAAGCCTGATAATCGCTGATATGGACGTTCACGCATGATCACCATCGGCCTCACCGGATCGATCGGAATGGGTAAGTCGACGACTTCAAAGCTTTTCGAAGATGAAGGCGTGGCCGTTTGCGATTCAGATGCTGTCGTCCACCAACTTTATCTGGATGAAGCCGTTGAGCCAATCGAGAAGGCTTTTCCAGGGGTCGTTAAGAACGGCGAAGTAAATAGGAAAATACTCGGCGATCTCTTGCGCGAGAATCCGGCTAATTTTAAAGTCCTTGAAGAGATCGTGCATCCGCTCGTTCGCAAACGGCAAGCGGCCTTTCTTCAGGCCTCAAGTGAAGCAGGATTCGATTTTGCGTTGCTGGACATTCCTCTCTTGTTTGAGACCGGCGCTGAAAACCGCGTCGACGTCGTCGTCGTTGTCACATGTGCACCGGAGATCCAGAAGCAGCGCGTGATGGATCGGCCGGGAATGACAGAAGAAAAACTTCAGATGATCCTTGCGCGTCAGATGCCAGACCAGGAAAAAAGAAGACGCGCGGATTACATAATAGATACAAGCAACGGAATTGCGGATGCACGAGTGCAGGTTAAGGCAATTCTCGACAAGCTGAAATCCGACCGTGGAAGTGAGACTTGAAATGCGCGAAATCATATTCGATACGGAAACCACGGGCCTTGAGTCGAAGTTTGACCGCATCATCGAAATTGGTGGGATCGAACTCCTCAATCATTTTCCCACGGGTAGAACCATCCATCTCTACATCAATCCGGCAGACCGCAAGGTCCATCCTGACGCCCTCGCAGTGCACGGCATTACCGACGAATTTTTGCAGGACAAGCCGAAATTCGAAGAGGTTGTCCAGGAAATCCGCGACTTCTTCGAGGGTGCTCGCTGGGTGGCTCATAATGCCACCTTCGATATGGGCTTCATCAATGCCGAATTTGCGCGGTTGGGAATAGAGCCAGTGTCGCCCGAGCTGGTGACCGATACCTTGTCCATGGCGCGCCGGAAACATCCGATGGGGCCCAATTCATTGGACGCCCTGTGCCGACGCTATGGCATAGACAATTCACACCGTGCCAAGCACGGCGCGTTGCTCGACTCCGAACTCCTGGCTGAAGTCTATATCGAAATGATCGGTGGGCGTCAGACCGCGCTTGGTTTTGGCGGCGCCGTCAAGTCCAAGGTGACCGAGGTGGTGGACGACGTCCCTATGGAAGCACTTGTCAGAACTCGGCCTTTGCCGCCGAGACTGGATACGGCAACGGTCGCCGCGCATGAGAAGCTTGTGCAGGCCATGGGTGAGAAGGCGATCTGGAACAAATACCTTCAGTAAGAGCAAACAAAAAACCCGGGTTCTGGACCCGGGTTTTCTTTTTAAGACTCTACTGCAATCAGTTCGGAACGGCCTGAACCTTGGCGCGGGCCTGTTCTTCGGCAACGCGCTGCGCAAACATCTGCGAGAAATCGATAGGATCGATCATCAAAGGCGGGAAGCCACCGTTGCGTGTCACGTCAGCAATGATCTGGCGCGCAAATGGGAAGAGTAGGCGAGGGCACTCGATAAACAGAACCGGCAACATGTGCTCCTGCGGGAAACCGGTGATGCGGAACACGCCGCCATAAACCAGCTCGGCAACGAAGAGAACCTTGTCACCATCCTTTGCCTCGGCATTCAGTGTCAGCACGACGTCGAAGTCAGAACCGGAAATCGGGTTCGCGTTGACATTCACGTTGATGTTGATGGCAGGTGCACCATCACGTGCCTGAAGCGACCGCGGAGCCCCTGGATTTTCAAACGACAAATCCTTCGTGTACTGGGTCAGTATGTTGAGGGAAGGATTTGCCCCCTCCTGCGCACCATTTTCAGTGGTCATGATATGTCCTCGCGGATTGAATAATTGGAAGCCCGTCTATCACCTAGGCAAGGGGCTTACAACCCTTTGAACTGCTGGGCCGTTACGGTTTGGGCAGGTCGCGATCATCTCTGGAGGGCGACCAGGGCGATGAATTTGGGCCGTCGCGACGAAAGTCCTCTTCGTCGAGGTCTACGACTTTGCCCTGGCCTGCGCCCTGCGGTCCCGAGCGGAAATTTGGCGACTTGAAGGATGTCGCAACGACGATCCGCGGGCCCATTGCTTTCCAGATCAAAGCCCTGAAGGCTGGAACAAGCAGGAGAAGCCCGAGGATATCCGTGATGAAGCCGGGCAGGAAAAGAAGAATACCGGCGACCACACGCAGTCCGCCACTGATCATGGCAGCAGCGGGTTCCGCGCCTGTCTTGCTGGCGTTCTGAAGATCGCGGACCATTCCAAGACCGCCTGAACGGAGAATGAGAAGCCCGATAAAAGACGTCAGCAGGATAAGCCCCAATGTCAGCCACAAGCCCAGAGCCTTGCCGACAATGATGAAGCCGGCAATTTCCAGTATTGGCATCAAAAGAGCGATGACCGGGACAAAAGAAAAACGCATAAATCCTGCCTTTTGGTATTGGAGTTCAACAGCCTTGCGATGGCTTATTCGCTGATACTACAACCTATCGAAAAAACTCACACCGAACCACTTCCGCTGCTCCTTGCGGAAAATTCGGTGCCTCGGCAAAAATCATATTGCCAAAATCCATGCTCAGGAAACCGGCAATTGAATCTGCCTGTTTGAATGATGGGCAGATGCAGACTATATGATGTGTAGAAAATTGGATTTAAATGGCGGTTTCGGTAAAAGATGGGCTCAAGCGACTTTATAACATTGTTTTTTCTAGTGGCTGCGGTGCTGATTTTTCTTCAGCTGCGTAGCGTCCTTGGCCGTCGTACAGGCAATGAAAAGCCGCCAATGGATCCCTATAGCCCGCGCGATGCTGCCAAATCACTCTCTGACGATAACAAGGTTGTGACCTTGCCGAAAAAGGGAGAAGGCGACGAAGAGAACCGATTTGCCGAAATTGATGCCGTTGCTCCTGCCGGTTCACCGCTTAATGATTCGCTTCGGGAGCTGTCAAAGACGGATCCTTCCTTCCGCCCGAAAGAATTCTTGAACGGCGCCCGTATGGCTTACGAAATGATTGTGATGGCTTTTGCAGATGGCGACCGTAAAGCGCTTAAGAATCTGCTTTCAAAAGAAGTTTACGACGGCTTCAATGCGGCGATTACGGACCGTGAAAGCCGTGGTGAAGTCGTGAAGTCCACTTTTGTCGGCATTGAAAAGATCGACATCACCAATGCCAGCATCCGTGATGCGGAAGAGCAGATCACCTTGAGGATCGTCAGCCAGCTAATTTCCGCCACTTATGACAAGGACGGAAAGCTGATTGATGGCGATGCCGAAAATGTTTCCGAAGTCGATGACATCTGGACGTTCTCGCGCGACATCCGTTCGCGTGATCCGAACTGGAAGCTGATCGCGACCGAATCCGAACAATGACAGGCGTCGATCCGGAATTCCGATTGGAGGAAGTGCCTTTTGCCGCCCTGCCGGGTTGGCAACAGGACGACCCTGCAGATCTGTTTCCGGCATTAAGCGCCATTCTGCAACATTTGCGCAGGGGTAAGCCCTACCGAACGGGAAAGCTGGGTCTTACCGCGTCTGACCTGCTGCCACTCCTGGAACAGGCGCAATCCGTCGATACCTCGGACCCTGCCGCTTCTCGCAAATTCTTCGAAGAGCAGTGCCTGCCCTTCAAGATTTCATTGTCATCAGGCAAGGCGGGTTTTGTTACCGCGTTTTACGAACCGGAACTGGAAGTATCCCACACGCCGGATGATGTCTGGAAGTACCCTATATATCGTCGGCCTGACGATCTCATCGACCTCGACGAAAGCAATCGGCCTGACGGCATGGATCCATACTATGCTTTCGGGCTGGAGCGGGAAGGCGAGATTTCGCCTTATCCAGACAGGGGCGAGATTGATCGCGGCTATCTGGATGGCCGCGGGCTTGAAATTGCCTGGGCAAAGTCAAAGGTTGATCTGTTTTTCGTCCACGTACAGGGCGCAGCGCGATTGAGATACGCTGATGGGACGATCAAGCGTATTACCTATTCGGCAAAAGCAGGACATCCATTTTCCCCGATCGGTCGCCTCTTGCTTGATAAGGGTGAACTGGATCCCGCTACCGTTTCAATGCAGACCATCCGTCAATGGCTGCGCGATCATCCCGAGCAGGTGGATGAGGTTCTCTGGCACAACAGGTCTTATATTTTCTTTCGCGAAGCTGATGTGAAAAGTCTCGATCTTGGGCCGATTGCCGCCGCCAAGGTGCCTTTGGTCGCAGGGCGTTCTCTTGCCGTAGACAGGCTTATTCATACATTCGGTTTTCCGTTCTACATCGCCTCGCAAAGCCTTACGCATCTGGATGATGGGCAATCCTTTGCGCGATTGATGCTGGCACTCGATACGGGCTCCGCCATCGTCGGGCCAGCCCGCGGTGACATTTTCACCGGGTCAGGGGATGTCGCGGGAGAGCTTGCCGGCACCGTGCGCAATGCGGCGGATTTCTATATACTGATCCCCCGTGGGGCGGCGGAAAGGTTTCGGTAATGAAGGGCGGCCGCAAACTCGGCAAGGACGAACGCATCTTGTGGGGAAAGGTCGCCAGGACGACGAGGCTTGTCTCCGGGCGCGTTGAAGACTTGCTGGAATTTGAGGCCCTTGAAGCCGAAGCCCAGCCGGTGGCTGAACCAAAAACCGTAAAGACCATTCCGCCGTTTCCTCAAATGATCGTTGAGACGGTGCCCCAACTTCCGGCAACCGACGCTGATCGAAAACGCATCCATAGCCCCATGGAAAAACCGGTCAAACGCAAGTTGACCCGTGGCAGGCTTCCACTTGAGGCCCGCATCGATCTGCACGGAATGTTCCAGAGCGAGGCTCACGCCGTTCTTCTGGATTTTCTCGTCCGAGCCCACGAACGCGGCCTGAGACATGTCCTGGTCATTACCGGCAAGGGACGCTCCCTTGGCAGTGACGGCGCGTTGAAAAGGGCGGTGCCCATGTGGTTTTCCAAACCGGAGTACCGCTACCTCATATCGTCCTATGAGGACGCCTCCATGAACCATGGCGGGGATGGAGCGCTCTATGTTCGCCTCGCGCGGCGCCGGGGAGATACCTCTTGACGCCTTTCTCGGAAGCCGTGCGGGTTCTTCGCGAGAAAAAAGGGGTCACTCAACGGCAGATGGCCTTGGCCATCGGTGTTTCGCCGGCCTATCTTTCGGCGCTGGAACATGGAAAGCGAGGCACGCCGAGCTTTGATCTTTTGCAGCGCATAGCCGGATATTTCAACATTATCTGGGACGAGGCCGATGAATTGTTTTCGCTGGCGGGCGTTTCCGATCCCCGCGTTGTCATCGATACCGCCGGGTTGCCAAAGGAATATACGGCTCTCGCCAACCGATTGGCACGGGATATTCGCAAGCTGCCACCAAGTGTGATAGATGAATTGGCAGCCGTGCTGCAAAAAAGCCGTTCTTGCGACTGAAACCCTCGCTATCCCCTGCTTTGTGCAGGGTTTTGGCGCTTGTGGACTTTGGTTATCGAGGCGGAATTTCTATAGTCACACGTCAGATTGAAAGTGATTCGCTGTCGCGCCGTGTCATTGGCACGCGCTGCGGCAGACACAGTTGGAAAGAGTGCTTATGACTGAAACATCGTCGAGCGAAAACGCAGCCAGTGCAGCTTATGGAGCCGATTCCATCAAGGTCCTGAAGGGCCTCGATGCTGTGCGCAAGCGCCCAGGCATGTATATCGGCGATACCGACGATGGTTCCGGTCTTCACCACATGGTCTACGAAGTCGTCGATAACGCCATTGACGAAGCACTCGCCGGTCACGCCGATCTGGTGACCGTCACGCTGAATGCCGATGGCTCAGTGACTGTGACAGATAACGGCCGTGGTATTCCCACCGACATACATACGGGCGAGGGCGTTTCCGCCGCCGAAGTCATCATGACGCAACTCCACGCTGGCGGAAAGTTCGACCAGAACTCCTACAAGGTTTCCGGCGGCCTCCACGGCGTTGGCGTTTCTGTTGTCAATGCCTTGTCTGTGTGGCTGAAGCTGCGCATCCGGCGCAACGGCAAGGTCCATGAAATCACCTTCACCCACGGCGTGGCCGATGGCCCGCTGAAGATTGTCGGAGACTACGAAGGTCGTTCAGGCACTGAAGTCACCTTCCTTGCCAGCTCCGATACCTTCACAATGACGGAATATAATTACGCCACGCTCGAGCACCGCCTGCGCGAACTGGCCTTCCTCAATTCCGGCGTGCGCATTCTTCTGACAGACAAGCGCCATTCCGACATAAAGCAGGAAGAGATGACCTATGACGGCGGGCTTGAAGCCTTCGTTCGTTATCTCGACCGTGCCAAGAAGCCGCTGGTCGATAAGCCGGTTGCCATCAGGGGCGAAAAGGACGGTATCACCGTCGAGGTCGCCATGTGGTGGAATGATAGCTACCACGAAAACGTCCTGTGCTTTACCAACAACATTCCCCAGCGCGATGGCGGCACGCATATGGCCGGTTTCCGTGGGGCACTAACACGTCAGGTGACGTCCTATGCGGACAGTTCCGGCATCACCAAAAAGGAAAAGGTCTCACTTCAGGGTGAAGACTGCCGCGAAGGCCTGACGGCCGTATTGTCGGTGAAGGTCCCGGATCCGAAGTTTTCGTCGCAGACGAAGGACAAGCTCGTATCGTCGGAAGTCAGACCAGCGGTCGAAAACCTCGTGAATGAAGCACTCAGCACCTGGTTCGAAGAGCATCCGGCAGAAGCAAAAGTGCTTGTCGGCAAGGTCGTTGAAGCGGCGATTGCCCGCGAAGCCGCCCGAAAGGCGCGAGAACTGACGCGTCGCAAGGGTGCACTCGATATCGCCTCGCTGCCCGGCAAGCTTGCCGATTGCTCCGAGCGCGACCCCGCGAAATCCGAAGTCTTCCTCGTCGAGGGTGACTCCGCCGGTGGTTCCGCCAAGCAGGGCCGTTCGCGTGAAACGCAGGCCATTCTTCCTTTGCGCGGCAAGATCCTGAACGTCGAACGCGCTCGTTTCGACAAGATGCTGTCCAGCCAGGAAATCGGCACGCTGATTACTGCTCTCGGCACATCCATCGGCAAGGATGAATTCAACGCCGACAAGCTTCGCTACCACAAGATCATCATCATGACCGATGCTGACGTGGACGGCGCGCATATTCGCACGCTGCTTTTGACGTTCTTCTTCCGTCAGATGCCGGAGCTTATCGAGCGTGGCCATCTCTATATCGCCCAGCCACCGCTCTATAAGGTCACACGCGGGAAGTCCGTGCAGTATCTGAAAGACGAGAAGGCTCTGGAAGAATATCTGATTTCGATGGGTATCGAGGAAGCGTCGCTAACCGTCGGTTCGGGTGAAGTGCGCGTAGGCGAGGACCTCCGCGAAGTTATTCTGGATGCCGTCAGGATGCGGACGCTCATCGAAAGCCTCCATTCGCGTTACAGCCGTTCGATTGTCGAACAGGCTGCAATCGCTGGTGCTCTCAACCCGGAACTTTCAGCTGATGCCAGCAAGGCGGAAGCCACAGTGGCGGAAGTCGCGCGTCGTCTGGACATGATCGCAGAAGAAACGGAACGTGGCTGGACCGGTGAAGTCCTTGGCGATGGCGGGTTGAGATTCTGGCGCATGGTGCGCGGCGTCAAGGAAGTATCGACATTGGATATGGGACTGCTCGGCTCCGCGGATGCCCGCCATATCGACCAGCTGGCTTCCCGCATGGCTGAAATCTACGCGACACCGCCTGTCCTGCAGCGCAAGGACGGCAGCCAGACAATCTCCGGACCGCGCGCTCTTCTCGATTCCATTTTTGCTGCAGGGCGCAAGGGTCTTTCCATGCAGCGCTACAAGGGTCTCGGCGAGATGAATGCGGAACAGTTGTGGGAGACGACTCTGGACGCCAACGTCCGTTCGTTGCTGCAGGTCAAGATTCCTGACGCGACTGATGCGGACGGGTTGTTCGCTCGTCTCATGGGCGACGAAGTGGAGCCACGCAGGGATTTCATCCAGGAAAATGCTCTGAGCGTTGCAAACCTCGATATCTGATATTTCTCTGTGGATCTCCGTCAGGGCGATTCACGTGAAACAGAAAATTAACAAAAGGCCCGACGGATGCTCTGTCGGGCCTATGTTTTTGGAAAGCAGAATTAGGAGTGGCTCGGTGCTAGCCTCCTCAGAAAAGAACTAGTCTGCCTTTCCTGTGAAGCTTCCTTCAAATGCAACGTCAGCCAGTGGCAACCGCTTGCTGGGAGTCTCACGTTCGGCGAGATTTTCCGGCAGCGTGCTTTTGTCCGTGAGTGTGCCGATCGCCACCGCGGCTTCCACAACATAGCCTTCCGGCACGTTCAGCGTCTCCACGATCTTGTCGGTAAAGATGCCGGCCATTCCGTGCGCGTGATAGCCGAGAAGATGTGCCTGCATGGCGAGCGAGAACCAGGCTGCTCCCGCATCGAATGAATGGGTTGCCGCTGGCTTCTTCTCTCCGTCGCGGGAGATGCTGTAGGTGCGAGAGATGATGAACAACAGGACGGAAGCGTTCTTCGCCCAGACCCGATTGCCTTCCATGAGCAGCTCGGAAAATGTGTCCCACTGCGCGCTGCCCTTATGGGCATAGACGAAGCGCCACGGCTGAAGATTGGAAGCCGATGGCGCCCAGTGTGCCGCATCCAGAATGGTCAGAAGATGTTCTTTTGGCATATTCGCGCCATCAAAAGCGCGCGGTGACCATCGATCCAGAAAAAGGGGATCAACCGGATATTCGGACTGGCGGGTATTGCTGTGGGTCATATTGTTTCCTCGAAAAACTGGAACATCAACTTTGGCTCATATCGGTAAAACCTCATAGGACATTTCGATAACAACGTGTCAAGCGCGTGGCTGGTGCCAGAAGAATTTACGCATTCGCCGGATGAGGACGCGAGGGGTGACAAGGATAAATAGTTCGTTCATATATGCATAATCCGTTCAGCAATTGGGAGTGATATTATGAAGTTGATGCGTGTTGGCCAGCCGGGCCAGGAAAAGCCCGCCATTCTGGACGCAGATGGACATATCCGCGATCTTTCGGCTCATGTGAAAGACATTGGTGGCGAAGCCATTTCTCCAGAGGGGCTGGAAAAGATCGCACGGATCGACTTGGCGTCGCTTCCAATTCTTTCTGACGACCGCATAGGCGCCTGCGTTGCAGGTACGGGAAAGTTTATCTGCATCGGCCTGAATTATTCCGACCATGCGGCAGAGACAGGCGCGAAGGTACCACCAGAACCCGTTATCTTCATGAAGGCAACCTCTGCAATCGTCGGCCCTAATGATGACGTCATCATTCCCCGCGGCTCCGAAAAGACCGATTGGGAAGTCGAGCTTGGCGTTGTCATCGGCAAGACTGCCAAATATGTGTCAGAAGCCGATGCTCTCGACTATGTTGCCGGCTATTGCGTCTCCCACGATGTTTCCGAACGCGCCTTCCAGTCCGAACGTCAGGGACAGTGGACCAAAGGGAAATCCTGCGACACCTTCGGCCCGATCGGCCCTTGGCTCGTCACGAAGGATGAAGTCGCCGATCCTCAAAATCTAGGCATGTGGCTCAAGGTCAATGGCGAGACGATGCAGAACGGTTCGAGCCAGACGATGGTCTATGGCGTCGCAAATGTTGTGTCCTATCTCAGCCAGTTCATGTCGCTGCATCCCGGTGACGTCATTTCCACCGGCACCCCTCCCGGCGTCGGCCTCGGCATGAAGCCGCCGCGCTTCCTGAAGGCAGGCGATGTCGTGGAACTTGGTATCGAAGGTCTCGGCACCCAAAAGCAGACCTTTGTCGCCGACAACTAGGTATAACACCTCATCTTTGATGAGTTTGATATGACAAGCGCCTGCGGAAAAACCGCTGGCGCTTGTTGCATTTTGTGCAGCTGCGAAAAGGTGCTATCCTGTCAAAAAGACTGCGATCAACGACGGGAGGCGTTCATTCGTGTTTTATCACCTCTATGAAATGAACCACGCGGCCATGGCACCGCTGAGAGCCAGCGCTGAACTCATGCGTCACGCCTGCAACAATTCAATGAACCCTTTGTCCAACACTGCTTTCGGGCGCAGCCTGGACGCCGGTTTTGAGGTTTTCGAGCGGCTGACGCGACGCTACGGAAAGCCGGCCTTCGGGCTGTCCTCCACCACCGTAGACGAGCGTTCAGTTGCCGTTGAAGAAGAAATCACCTTCTCCAAACCCTTCTGTAACCTCGTTCACTTCAAGCGGGATTTGCCTGCGGGCAGAAAAGCAGATCCCAAGATCCTGCTGGTTGCTCCCATGTCGGGGCATTATGCGACGCTGCTGCGCGGAACGGTCGAAGCGCTTCTGCCTTCGGGCGATATCTACATCACCGATTGGACGGATGCGCGGGTTGTGCCCGTGACTGAGGGTGGTTTCGATCTCGATGACTATATCACCTACATCATCGACATCCTGCACCACATGGGTGAGGGCGTGCATGTGGTCGCTGTCTGCCAGCCATCGGTCCCCGTTCTGGCGGCAGTTTCGTTGATGGAAGCAAATGGCGATACATTTGCGCCGGCCTCCATGACACTCATGGGTGGCCCCATCGATACGCGTATCAATCCCACTGCGGTGAACGAACTGGCCAAGGGGAAATCAATCGACTGGTTTCGAGACAATGTCGTCATGCAGGTGCCGTGGCCACAACCGGGATTTGGTCGCAACGTCTATCCCGGCTTCCTGCAATTATCGGGCTTCATGTCCATGAATCTCGACCGGCACATGACAGCGCATAAGGACTTCTATCTCAATCTCGTCAAGAATGATGGGGACTCGGCAGAGAAGCATCGCGAGTTCTATGACGAATATCTCGCCGTCATGGATCTTACGGCGGAGTTTTATCTGCAGACCGTGGAAAGGGTATTTATCGAACATGCCTTGCCCAAGGGCACGATGATTCACCAGGGAGTACCGGTCGATCCCGCGTCCATCACGCGTGTGGCGTTGTTGACGGTGGAAGGAGAAAACGACGATATCTCCGGTCTGGGTCAGACGAAGGCCGCCCATGACCTCTGTAGGAATATTCCGGCTGACAAGCGGGATCATTACATGCAGCCGGACGTGGGACACTATGGCGTTTTCAACGGCTCCCGTTTCCGGCGAGACATTGTCCCCAGAATGCTCGCCTTCATGAACAAACATGGCCGCGCGCGTTGATGGCGAGCCAATAGCTTTTTCAGCGCCGAATCGTTATGAAAGGGCATGTTCTCCCTGCTTCGAAAATCCTTGAGACCGTCTTCATCCGGCAAAGCACCGCCCGCTCAACGCTTGGTGGACGTCGGAAATAGAAGCGTACCCATCACTATCAAGGAAAATCAGCGCGCCACACGCATAACGCTTCGCATCGAACCGGGCGGCAAGGCGCTGAAAATGACAATTCCATATGGTTTGCATCACCGCGAGGTCGATGACTTCCTGGAGCGCCATAATGGCTGGCTAAAGGCCAAGCTCTCGAAGTTTTCGCAGGAAGAGGGCAGTATCAGGGATGGCGGAATGATCGCCATTCGCGGCGTTGCTCACCGGATCGAACATACCGGCACATTGCGCGGTGTTACGCAGCTGGCGAGAAATGCAGAGGGGGAGGCAGTCCTCAGGGTCAGTGGCGCGCCGGAACACATGGGTCGCCGCATCGCTACCTTTCTCAAGAAAGAAGCCCGCGCCGACCTGGAAAGATTGGTTGCCCTCCATGCCGGAGCCATTGGTAAGCCTGTACGCTCCATTTCCATGAAGGATACCCGCAGCCGCTGGGGATCCTGCTCCCATGACGGCAATCTGAGTTTTTCCTGGAGGATCGTCATGGCGCCGGAAGGTGTCATCGACTATCTGGCGGCGCATGAGGTTGCGCATCTGAAAGAAATGAACCACGGTCCCAATTTCTGGGCACTCTGCAACAGGCTGTGTCCGGACATGGAAGCGTCGAAAGCCTGGTTGAAACGGCACGGGTCGCAGCTCCACGCCATCGATTTCGGTTAAGTTGCTGCAGAAACGGTTTGGATTCACGTGAAACATCACCGCTCTTTGTTTCCCCGTATCGATAGGGCTCGACTCACGGGCTGTTTCGTGGCACCTCCAAAGCCATGAAACCGGATATCAAGATTTGCGGATTGAAGTCGGCGGACGCGATCGAGCGCGCTGTAAGACGGGGCGCCAGCCACTTAGGCTTCATCTTTTTTGAGAAGAGCCCGCGCAATATCGAGCCCGATGTTGCGGGCCAGTTGGCAGATGCCGTGCGCGGTAGCGTCAAGATCGTCGCCGTTACTGTCGATGCGGATAATGACGAGCTCGATGAGATCATCGACCTGTTGAAACCGGACATGCTGCAATTGCATGGGAGCGAAAGCCCGGAGCGGGTGCTGAACGTCAAGGCCGTCTATGGACTGCCTGTCATAAAAGCCTTTTCCATCCGCGATGGCGATGATCTCGCCAAAATTGATCCCTATATAGGAATTGCCGACAAGTTTCTTTTCGATGCCAAGCCACCCGCAGGTTCGGACCTGCCAGGCGGCAACGGCGTGTCGTTCGACTGGACCTTGTTGCGCTCTCTTGACGAAGGCGTCGATTACATGCTTTCCGGGGGATTGAACAAAAATAACGTCGCTGAAGCCCTGGAAGTGACCGGGGCTCTGGGAATAGATGCATCTTCCGGTGTCGAAAGCGCGCCGGGTGTCAAGGATCTTGCCATGATCGACGCATTTTTCGATGCGATCAGATCGGCCAGGCCGCAGGGAGTTTGAGAGTGAACGAGACGCCGAAACCCAACTCTTTCCGCGCCGGTCCCGATGAGGACGGCAGATTTGGTATCTATGGAGGCCGCTTTGTGGCCGAAACCCTGATGCCGCTCATTCTCGAGCTTCAGACTCAGTGGGACAAGGCCAAGACGGACCCTGAATTTCAGGCCGAGCTTTCCCATCTCAACACCCATTATACCGGCCGTCCCAGCCCGCTCTATTTTGCCGAACGACTGACGCAGGAGCTCGGCGGCGCAAAGATCTACTTCAAGCGCGATGAGCTGAACCACACCGGTTCGCACAAGATTAACAATTGCCTAGGGCAGATCCTGCTTGCCAAGCGCATGGGCAAGACTCGCATCATCGCGGAAACCGGCGCTGGACAGCACGGCGTTGCCTCGGCCACCGTGGCCGCCCGTTTTGGCATACCCTGCGTCGTTTATATGGGCGCGACCGATGTGGAGCGTCAGGCACCAAACGTGTTCCGCATGAAGCTTCTCGGCGCAGAGGTCGTGCCTGTTACCGCTGGCCATGGCACGCTGAAGGATGCCATGAACGAAGCCCTGCGGGATTGGGTGACCAATGTCGATGACACCTACTATATGATCGGCACGGCAGCCGGGCCGCATCCATATCCGGAGATGGTCCGAGAGTTCCAGTCCGTCATTGGACACGAAGTTCGCGAGCAGATGATGAAAGCGGAAGGCCGCCTTCCTGACCTGCTGGTCGCAGCAGTCGGCGGTGGTTCAAACGCAATCGGGCTGTTTCATCCGTTCCTCGATGACGAAAGTGTCAGGATTGTCGGCGTAGAGGCGGGCGGCAAGGGTCTGGAAGGGGAAGAGCACTGTGCGTCCCTGACAGCGGGCTCGCCAGGCGTGCTTCACGGCAACCGGACCTATCTGTTGCAGGACGGTGACGGACAGATCAAGGAAGGCCACTCGATCTCGGCTGGCCTCGACTATCCCGGTATCGGTCCTGAGCATTCGTGGCTGAAGGATACCGGTCGCGTCGAATATGTGCCCATCATGGACACCGAGGCACTGGATGCTTTCCAGCTTCTGACCCGCACAGAAGGGATCATTCCGGCGCTTGAGCCTAGCCATGCGCTGGCGGAAGTCGTCAAGCGCGCGCCCAAGATGGACAAGAATGAGATTATCGTCATGAACCTGTGCGGACGTGGCGACAAGGACATCTTCACCGTGGCGAAACTTCTGGAAATGGGTGCCTGATCATGACTGCACGTATGGACAAGCGCTTTGCTGATCTGCGCGCTGAAAACCGGCCGGCGCTCATTACTTACTTCATGGGTGGGGATCCGGATTTCGATACCTCGCTCGGCATCATGAAATCGCTGCCGGAAGCCGGTGCCGATGTCATCGAGCTTGGAATGCCGTTTTCTGACCCGATGGCAGACGGCCCTGCGATCCAGCTGGCTGCGCAGCGCGCTCTCAAGGGCGGGCAGACGCTGAGGACCACGCTGTCGCTCTCTCGCGAGTTCCGCAAGCAGGACGACACCACGCCGATCGTGCTGATGGGCTATTACAACCCGATCTATATTTATGGCGTTGAGAAGTTTCTGGACGATGCGCTGGAAGCAGGCATAGATGGCCTGATCGTTGTCGATCTTCCTCCGGAAATGGATGACGAGCTTTGCGTACCTGCGCTCGCCCGCGGTATCAATTTCATTCGTCTCGCGACCCCGACGACCGATGACAAGCGCCTTCCTGCGGTTCTCAAGAACACGTCGGGCTTCGTCTATTATGTTTCCATGAACGGGATCACGGGTTCTGCACTGCCGGACCCATCGACGATCTCAGGCGCTGTCGAGCGGATCAAATCGCACACGGCGCTGCCGGTATGCGTCGGATTTGGCGTCAAGACGGCAGACCATGCAAAGGCGATTGGCGCAGTTGCAGATGGCGTTGTCGTCGGTTCTGCCATCGTCAATCAGATTGCCGGAAGTTTGACCAAGGATGGCAAGGCCACCAATGACACCGTTCCCTCAGTGACGACACTGGTAAAGGGGCTTTCAACAGGCGTGCGTGTATCACGCCTTGCAGCTGCCGAGTAAGTTTTCGGTTCAGCGCAGATAGGCAGGAGTATTAGACTTGAACTGGATCACCAACTACGTACGCCCTCGGATCAACTCCATGCTGGGCCGTCGCGAAACGCCTGAAAACCTCTGGATCAAGTGCCCCGAAACTGGCGAGATGGTCTTTCACAAGGACCTGGAAGAAAACAAGTGGGTCATTCCGGCGTCTGGCTTCCACATGAAGATGCCAGCCAAGGCACGTCTTGAAGACCTTTTCGACGGTGGAGAATACGAAGCCCTTGCGCAGCCGAAGGTGGCGCAGGATCCGCTGAAGTTTCGCGATTCGAAAAAGTATTCCGACCGTCTGCGCGACAGCCGCACCAAAACGGAGCAGGAAGATACGATCCTTGCGGGCGTCGGCAAGCTAAAGGGCCTGAAGATCGTCGCGATCGTGCACGAATTCCAGTTCATGGGCGGCTCGCTCGGCATTGCGGCCGGTGAGGCAATCGTCAAGGCGTTTGAGCGCGCCATTTCCGAGCGCTGCCCGGTTGTGATGTTCCCGGCATCGGGCGGTGCCCGTATGCAGGAGGGTATTCTTTCCTTGATGCAGTTGCCGCGCACCACCGTTGCGGTCAACATGCTCAAGGAAGCGGGCCAGCCCTATATCGTCGTTCTCACCAACCCGACAACGGGCGGCGTTACCGCGTCCTATGCCATGCTGGGTGATGTGCACATTGCAGAACCCGGTGCCGAAATCTGCTTCGCCGGTAAGCGCGTTATCGAGCAGACAATCCGCGAAAAGCTGCCGGAAGGCTTTCAGACGTCTGAATACCTTTTGGATCACGGCATGGTCGACATGGTCGTGGACCGGCGCGAGATTCCCGATACGCTGGCAAGCCTTCTTAAAATCCTGACCAAGTCAAACGTTCAGGCAACGGCGGACGTGGTGCCTTTGGCAGCTTCTGCCTGATAAGTCTGAACTGGCTCCGGAGGAGCAGATGACGGATATGACGACGCCCGCCTATAGCGAGGCAGAACGGATCATAGAGCGGCTCCTGGGGCTCCATCCCAAGGGCTTCGATCTGTCTCTCGACAGGATCACCCGTCTGCTCGACAGGCTCGGCAACCCGCACAAGCGGTTGCCGCCCGTCATCCATGTTGCCGGAACCAATGGCAAAGGATCGGTCACCGCGTTCTGCCGCGCTTTGCTGGAAGCTGCAGGGCTTGCCGTTCACGTTCATACCTCGCCCCATCTCGTCAATTGGCATGAACGCTATCGCCTCGGTGTACGCGGTGAAAGAGGCCGCTGTGTCGAAGACGCGGTTCTGGCGGATGCGCTGGAGCGCGTGGCAGCCGCCAATGACGGGGAAATGATAACCGTCTTCGAGATACTGACGGCTGTAACCTTTGTACTGTTTGCAGAACAACCGGCTGATGTTGCCATTATCGAGGTCGGCCTTGGTGGCCGTTTCGATGCCACCAACGTCATCGCCAATCCGGCGGTCTCGGTTGTCATGCCGATCTCGCTGGATCACCAGGCCTATCTCGGCGATAGTGTCGAACTGATTGCTGCCGAGAAGGCGGGGATCATGAAAGCCGGATCGCCTGTTGTGATCGGTCACCAGGAATATGATGCGGCATTGGAAGTTCTGGTAGCGACCGCCGAGCGGCTTAAATGCCCGACTGCGGTTTATGGACAGGACTTCTCGGCGCATGAAGAATTCGGACGGCTGGTCTATCAGGACGAATTCAGTCTCGTCGATGCGCCACTGCCCAGACTTCCCGGCCGTCATCAGCTGGCCAATGCGGCAGCGGCTATCCGAGCCGTCAAGGCAGCCGGATTTGAAGTGACCGATCGCATGATAGAAACGGCCATGGCGTCCGTTGAATGGCCAGGTCGGCTGCAGCGGATCACGTCAGGCCGGTTGGTCGACATGGCACCGCTTGGCTCCGAAATCTGGATCGATGGCGGTCACAATCCCGGTGCCGGCGAGGTGATTGCTGAAGCAATGGCGGGATTCGAGGAAAAACAGGCGCGCCCGCTTTTTCTGATTGCCGGTATGATCAATACCAAGGATCAGGTCGGGTATTTCAAGGCTTTCGCCGATATCGCACTTTATGTGTTTACGGTTCCCATCAAAGGGACTGATGCGGCTATCGACCCGGTTGTACTTGCGCACGCCGTGTTTGATGCTGGACTGGTGGCAGCGCCAACATCCTCAATAGAGGAAGCGCTGGAGGAGCTGACGAAACGTCTTGCGCCGGGCAAGCAGCCACCGCGTATTCTGATCGGTGGCTCGCTCTATCTTGCAGGCAATGCCCTGGCATTGAACGGCACAGCGCCGACCTGACCGGCGAGGTAGCCTTTGAGGCGAAACGTGGCCCATAAAAGCAAAAGCCCGGCAATGCCGGGCTTCATTGTTTTCATGCCTTCAAGACATCAGGCAGCGCTGGAAATCCAGGCGGAGAGTGCTGTCTTCGGAGCAGCACCTACCTTGATGTCAGCAACTTCGCCGCCCTTGAACATTGCAAGGGTAGGGATGGAGCGTACGCCAAACTGTGCGGCCAGTTCCGGGTTTTCGTCGATGTTGAGCTTGACGACCTTGACCTTGCCAGCGAGCTCGGTGGAGATTTCTTCAAGGCTTGGCGCAATCATTTTGCAAGGACCGCACCATTCTGCCCAGAAATCAACGACGACGGGTTCTGCGGAATCAAGAACTTCAGACTGGAAATTGGACGTGTCGACTTTCACGGTAGCCATGGATGGCTCTCCTTTCAGTGTCATTGAGGTCGGATGACCTGTGTTGGCAAGAATGTGATGCGCTTCGTGGGCGATTTCAATGCCCGGTATCTCACTTTGTCTCGATTGCGGCAAGGGCGGCCGACAGCGCTTCATCGCTCAAGGTCAGGAAGGACGCATTTTCCGTATAGACGAGCGCGCAGGTAAACGACTTGCCGGGGTAGAGAGGTTGCAAAATGCTTTTATAGATCGCCAGCTGGGCGATATGCGCCGATGACACCTGATCTTCCCTGACGGGTGGAACGCGGTTCGTCTTATAGTCGATCAATATGACCCTGTCGCCCTCGACGGCGAGCCGGTCGATCCGGCCTGAAACGGCATAGTCTTTCCTGCCCAGTCGCAACGTGCCCATGATCGAGATTTCAGCGCGGCTATTTTCGGAAAATGCTGGCTGAAGATCCGGTGCCGAGAGCACGGCAAGTGGCGACTGGACCAGCTTTTCACGCTCGTTTTTCGGCCAGAATCGCGCAGCGCGCTCTGCATAGCGCAACGCAGCTGCTGGTCTCTCCTCCGGGGGATAGTCCGGCAAGGTCTGTAGCATGCGGTGGATCAGTCGGCCGCGTTGCAAAGCAAGACCGGATGAGACTTCCTGCTTCGTAAAAAGCGGGGATTTGACGATCAGATCCTCCGCTCCGTCATCGATGATCGTGCCGGCACCGGAAGGGCTCAAGGGCCGCGGGAGCGGCGGCGGTGGCGGCAAGGGCGTTGTAAGCGACGACGGCAGCGCCTCGCGAGACGGTGGGGATAGGGGTTCGATTATCCCTGCTGACCTGACTGCACGTGTCGTGGATTGCCACAGCAAACCATCCCATTCCTCCCCACCCGCTGAAAATTGGTGAGCCTGGCAGCGTTCTTCATCGGCAGCCAGCGATCTTGCGATCATCGCATGCCAGCAGTCCGTGTTTTCGCGCGGACCGCGATATCCGCAAACGATCAGATGATCGGCAGCGCGTGTCATGGCTACATAGAGCAGACGGCGATATTCCTGCTCGGCTGAAAGCTTCAGCCGCTCCTCGTCCTTTGAGACCAGAGCATTATCGAAGCCCTTGCCCGGCAGCCAGACTGGCAGCGAGGTGTCGCTGTTTTCAATGAAGCGGAGTTTCGGAAGATGGCTATGGATGAAAGCCTTGGAGCCTCCATCCACCAGAAAGACGACAGGGGCTTCCAGGCCCTTGGAGGCGTGAACCGTCATGATCCTGACTTCGCCACGTTCCTTGTCCTGCTCACGTTTGATTTCCGGAGCATCACTTTCCGTAACTGAGATGAAAGACTGCAGCCCCGGCAGGCCCGCTTTTTCATGGTCGAGCGCGAAGGACAGAAATTCATCCAGAACGTCACTGGCTTCATTGCCCAGCCGTCCCAAAAACTTCGCCCGCCCCTCATGGAGGGTCAGAACCGCTGCAAAAAAATCATGAATCGTCAGCGTCGTGGAAAGCGCAATAAAGTGCGTCAGCCGCGCAACCGAGTGCGAGAACGGACCGTTTGGCTGCTCTTGCGACAGTGCATGCAAATGCTGCCAGACGCTGATATCCGGCGGGCGCTTTGCCGCGACCTCAAAAATATCTTCTTCGGAATGATTGAAGAGCGGGCTTTTCAGAAGTGCGCAAAGCGACAGGTCGTCTTGCGGCAACAGCACGAAGCGGCCGAGCGCCAGCAGGTCCTGGATTGCAATGTGATCGGTCAGGCGCAAGCGGTCGGCACCGGCAACCGGGATGTTCTTTCGTTGTTTCAGCTCCCTCGTCAGGGCGTTGACGAAGGCGTGTCGCTTTCGAACGAGAACCAGAATGTCGCCTGCCTGGACGGGTCGTTCGATACCCTTCTCAATCACGGTTTCCCGGCCAATCATGTCTGCGATGCGAGATGCAATTCGTCGCGCCACAACAGCAGGCGGTGCAGTTTCACGCAGGGCATCGAAGGGCGCTGTCCAGTCCTCGTCGTCCTCCGTCGGTTCAGCTGCAACCATGTTCCACAGTTCCACCGTGCCAGCCTGGCCCTGGCGGTTCGAACGATGTTCGACGGGTTCGCGCTCGGCACTCAGGCCCTCGGCATGTTCAGGCAGCGAGAAGACCTGATCGACAGCCGCCAGAACATCCGCCGTGGAACGAAATGAAAGAGGAAGGCGAACGGAATGGAATGTTTGTTCCACGGCCTTGACGCGGCGCTGTGTTTCCCGGCTTTCCTGCGAGAATCGCTCAGGTCGGGCACCCTGAAACGAGTAGATCGACTGTTTTTCGTCGCCCACCGCAAACAGCGTTCGGCGGCCTTCGCGTGCGGTTTCTCCATGGAAGAAATCTGCCGCAAGAGACTGGATGATGGACCATTGCACAGGGCTGGTATCCTGCGCCTCGTCCACCAGAATGTGATCTATGCCCTGATCGAGCTTGTAATGCACCCAGGCGCCTGCCGTGTCGCGGTTCAGCAGTGTCGCTGCTCTTTCGATCAGATCCTCGAAATCCAGCTGGCTGCGTTGCTTCTTCAGATCCTCGAAGTCACCGATCAGCCGTTCCGCCAAGGTGAGCGCGTGTTTTGTGGCTTCCAGCATCCGAATGGTGCGGTACCGATCCCGGCTGGCCACCACATGGGCGCGGGCCACAATAAGGTCATCCAGCAGGGCAGGAGCCGATTTCTGCATGGCTTTGTTGATGACATAGGCATCCGACTTGGCAGCCCCCTGAGAGGTCAGGAGGGCGGCTTCAATGAATTCCGCACGCTTGAAAACGTCCGTCGCTCTTGCGGCCTCGCGCAGCGCATAGGCGACGTCGATCACGCGTGATCCGCCGATTTCGTCTGCCAATGTCAGATAGGTTTCCAGTGACAGTCCGGAAAGGCCGGGGAGGGGCCAATAGGTCGATGCCGCAGTCTCCTCGGTCTCGTCGCTGCCAACACCGGCCTTCTGGCGCAGCATGGCATCGATGCCGCCGGATTGCCGGGCCTGATCGAGAAAAGCCCTGATCGGGTTACGGTTGGCATCGATGGAGGAAAGCAAGGACTCAAGACCGCTCTCGTCGGCGATGTCGAGGACATAGGCCAGAGCCTGCGCGATCGGTTTGTCGTTTTCCGTTGATACGGCAGTCAGCAGGGCACGGCGTGCTTCCGCCAGCAGCGTACTGGCCGCGCGGTCGTCCAGAACGGAGAAATGCCCCGCAACATTCGCCTCCAGCGGGAACTGGTGAAGAAGCGCTTCACAAAAGGCGTGGATGGTCTGGATTTTCAGTCCACCCGGCGTTTCCAGCGCCTTGGCAAACAGTCGTCTAGCTTCTTTCAGCTTGATCTGATCGGGAGCACGTCCTTCGATCGCGGCGATCCTGTTACTCAGCTCGGCGTTCGATAATGTCGCCCAGTCTGCCAGACGGTCAAAGACACGGCTCGACATTTCCGAAGCTGCCGCCTTCGTATAGGTCAGACACAGGATAGCGGAGGGTCTGCACCCGGCCAGAAGAAGGCGGATCACTCTCTGTGTCAGGACATGCGTCTTTCCGGAACCTGCATTCGCAGACACCCACGCGGAGCTTGCGGGGTCTGAAGCGCGGGTCTGTTGTGCACTCGTCCAGTCGATCCAGCTGGCCGGATCATCACGTTCCGGGCCGTGATCTAGAATCTCATTCCGCATCGCCATCTCCCGGTTCAGCCGTCGACCATTCGGAAACCCGGGCAAGATGGTCGTATTCACCGCCATAAGCCTGCTGTTCCTCGGGGATCAGCCGGGACACAAAACCGTTTCTGCCTTCCCGCAAGGATTTGACGAAATTTGCCAGCTGCTCGATTGAATCGGTGCCGAGTTCAACAGCGGATTTCGGTGTCGTTTTCGCCGTTGCCTTCGCATGTTCGTTGTTGACCGTATCCGCGCCAAAACGTTCCCCCGGACGCAGACGGACATAGATCAGGTCTTCCGGTATTGCCGAACCGGTATCGCGGAAGGCACCACGCATGAGGGCCGCGGCCTCGAGCGCCAATTGTGGGTCAAGCAGTGAACGTGCCTGTTTGACCGATGGCGACAGGCCGGTCTTGTAGTCGATGATGTCGGCTTTCCCTGAGGTCTTGATGTCGATACGGTCCGCAACGCCCGTCAAACGAATTCCCGCTTCCGGTATTTCCTGACCGGCCCGTGCCTCGATAAGGCTTCGTTTCACGATCGCGCGGCGGTCTTTCTCCCATTTCAGAAATTCCCTGGCGACCGCGAGAAAGCGTGGTCTCCAGATGACATCGATGTGCGGCGGCAAATTTTCGTCGTCAAAACAGCTGTGCAGCACGCGAAACATCGCTTCTTCAGCGGCGGGTGTACCGGGTAAGTGCCCCTCTCGGGAATAGGTTTCCATGATGCGGTGATAGAGCGTGCCACGGTCCGAAGCGCCGGGATCCCGGTTGAATTCGTCCAGCGGATCGAGCTTGAGAATGCGACGCGCATAGATCGAATAGGGATCCCGTCGCAGCCTGCCGACCTCGCTGAAGGAATATGATTTCGGTTGTAGCTCTGCTGGCGGGGTGGGTGCAGGACGCTTCGCAGGCTGTTGACTTTCACCTTCGTCCAGCATGTTGGCCCAGTGACGGTAAGCGTTGCCCCGCTCTTTCAGCTTTTGCGTAAATGCATCGCCGCCAAGCGCAAGCAGCCTCTGAAGCCAGCGAGATGCGACGGCCGGGGTGGAGCCCTGTCGCAACGCTCGGCTATAGAAGATCTCGCGCGTCCCATTTGCCATCTCAAAGTCGTGGGCGAGCTGACCGATCCGCCGTTCGGGCGGCTCAAGCCCGATTGCCGTCTTCATGTTGCGGGAAAGAAACGGGTTGTTGGCCGTCTGTGCGGGCCAGATGCCTTCGTTCAACCCGCCGATGATCAGCGTATCGACGCTTTGGAGACGGGCTTCGAGGGCACCGAAGATAAACACTCTCGGGTGACGCATTGCCCGCGGTTTGATGGATTCACCCGCCACCAATGCCGTCATGATGTCTATCCATTGAGGGCCGTCGGCCTCCAGAACGCTGCCGCATTCCATCAACTCGGCAAGCAGGCTGGAGAGCTTTTCACCCGCTTCACCGGACCAAAGCGCCGCCAGATCTCCTGCCTCATCGATTGCGATGGCTTCGAGGACGCGGCCCGTGCGCTCGGCCCAATCTGCCAGCGTCAGGCGCGCCGTCAGACGGCCACCAAAGGGTGTCTTTCGGATAAAGGCTGAGTCCAATGGCTCGATTGCAGTCTTGAGGCGAGCCGCAAGCGTGGCGGCGAGGTCTTCGCTGCCTTCCGGCAGAGATTGGCGCCATTGAGGCGGGTGCCGGTCGAGCTTGTGGAGGTTCAACTGCTGCTCAAGCAATGCATCAAGCGTATCGAGTGTCGTTTCTGTCTTCCCGCCGCGAAGAGCCAGCAACTCCAGAGCTGCGACTGCCGACTTCACCTTCGCATTTTCGAAACCGAAACGTGACAGCGGGTGCTTGAGAAGAGACATGGCCGCGACGGGATCGCCGGGACGCAGGATCGCTTCCAGGGCAAGCTGCAGCAGGCCTGCCTGTGGCGTGGCCGATAGCGGCGTACCGGCGGAATCATCTGCCTCTATGCCAAAGCGGGCAAGCTCGGTCGCCACCCTTCGCGCCAGCCCACGGTCCGGCGTGATGAGCGCCGCCTGAGACTGGCCAGTGCTTGCAGGCTTTTCGAGTGCGAGCCGGAGCGCAATCGCAATGGCTGTCGCCTCTTCCCGCTCATTGGCGGCTTCAATGATGGCGGCAGCGGCGAATGCGTTGTCGAAGAACGTGTCGTCCTTGTCGGTACGCCACTCGTTCCATTCGCTGGTGGCCTTGGCAGGTGCCATGGCGGTGGAAAAAATCGCCGCCCGGTTTTTCAGGTCGCTATCCACGCGTCCGATCTGCTCGACATCGCTTCTCAACACGCCGAGCTTCTGCAAAAGGACGAAAAGCCCATATTGCGAATGGGTGCGGTTGGAAGGATCATGCGGATGTTCGTTGATTGCCAGCCATTGATCCTCGGGCATCTCGACATCCAGCCCCGGCAGTACAATCGTGCCCTGCGGCAGGGATGCGACTGCTGCAATCAAATCCGCTGCCGCTGGAATCGAGCCGGTTGAGCCTGCAACGATGATGGGTCCGTCCCAACCACTTCTTGTCAGGCGCTCGGCCTCTGCGCGCAAAATGGCATTGCGGTGCCGCCCCGCTGAGGACTTGTTCAGCTCTTCCAGGCGCGCTGGCCAGAAAACGCTGGCGATCTTTAAAAAGTCAGCCGTCAACTGCCACCACTGCGCATGGTCGGCCGTATCGAGTTTGGCGAGCGCGTCCCAATCCCGGTCTTCCGTATCCATGGCATCGATGACTTCACCGAGCGAACGAGCAAGCCAGATTGCATCGGCCGGGCTTGCCGGTGCCACCAGAGGCGAATCAGAATGGACCGCCCGGATCGCATCCGGCAGACTGTTGCGCCATGCGAGGATAAGACGTGCCAACTCAACCAGCCTTGCCGTGCTGGAAATCGGCGGCGCGAGATCGATCGTTGCGGGCGTTTCTATATCGAAAAAGCCACTATCGTCATCCGTTTCGCCCAGAGGCCTGATCACCGGCAGAATGGCCGACTGACCGCCCAGGAGGTCTACGAATTCGGAACGCAGCACACGCGCCGAACGGCGGGTCGGCACATAGATGGTGACTTTCGCCAGAGAAAGCGGATCTGTCGCGTCATAGCGGAAATCGGGCGCCAGTCTGCCGTCACATAGGCTTTCCGCAAGCGTTTTGAGGAATGGCGTTACCGGGGCTATGGTTAGTATACGCTTGGCATTCGCCAATGATGTATCTCACTTGTCGGTTGCTACGGCTGCGATTGTTCGTTCCGCATCCTCTATAGCATCCGGTGTGCCAACGGTAATCCATTGACCGTCAAGTGGGAGCCCAAAAAGTCGGTTTTGGGAAATGGCTCGGTCGAAATAAATGTTCAGATTGAAAGCATCCGCCGGGGCATCCTCAAGAAGCCGGGAATCCATCGCAATAGCGCCTGCATAAACGACAGGCCGCGGTTCGCCTTCATTGTATCGTGTCAGTCTGCCGCTGTCGGGGAGGCTGAAATCCTTCTTCCCGTTATGGCCGGTGGTCCTGTCCATATCGACGCACAGCAAAGCCATGTCCATTTTGGCAGGATCGAAGAAGGCTGACAGCTGTTTCAGGTTGCTTGGTTGTGTCGCCTGCTCGCCAATCCAGAACAGGTCGGCATTCATGACGAGGACGGGGCCGGGTGACAAAAGTTTTAGCCCCTTCGCCAGCCCACCGCCGGAATTCATCAGTTGCTCGCGCTCGTCTGAAATCAGGATTTCGACATCGTGTCGCGCTTCCAGATGAGACACCATCTGGTCTGCATGGTGGTGCACGTTGATAACCACCGTCTCAACGCCCGCCTCGACCAGGAGATCGAGAACGTAGTCGATCATCGCTCGTCCGGCGATTGGAACAAGGGGCTTGGGAATGGTGTCGGTAATCGGTCGCATTCTCGTTCCGAGACCTGCGGCCAGTACCATCGCCTGTTTGATCGTCATTGAGGATACTCCGCGGCTATTGGATATCGACAGCAGCTTGCGCAAGCCATGCTCGCAGAGGGCCGAGATCCGGGTGGGCGAGCGCCGAGCGAAGATAGGAGAGAGTACGCGGCATATGCTTCATGTAGTGAGGCTTGGAGTCACGCTTCATCAGCCTGACCCAGATGCCAACCAGCTTGCAATTCCGCTGCGCCGCCATGATGGCATAGGCTTTGAGAAAGGCGGTTTCGTCAAAGGTCGGGTTCTTGCGACGAATATCGAGATAATGCGACATCAGGCGCGCCTGGAGATCGGTAGACACCGTAACGCGTGCATCCTGAATGATTGACGCCAGATCATAGGCCGTTGGCCCGATCATCGCATCCTGAAAATCGATGATGCCGACCTTGCGGATCCCGGTTTCGTGCTCCTGCCAGATGATGTTTGGAGAATGAAAATCGCGAAGCAGCAGGTTCTTCTCGGTATCCGCAAGCTTTTCGATCAACTCGTCCCAGACCGCGAAGAAGCTCTGCCTCTCATCGCTCCGCGTTTCATGGCCGCGAACATGCGGCAAGTACCAGTCCAGCAAGAGCGACGTTTCGATTTTCATCGCATCAGCATCAAAGGGCGGGACCTGATACGTAATGCCTTCGTCCACGCGGATTGTGGATGGGGCAGGGGTGTCATGCAATGCCGCCAGACAGGCCACGCTTGAGAAATACCGCTCTTCGATGGGATCGCCATTGTCATCCAGAACGCCGCCGCGCCCCATATCTTCCAGCAGCAGAATTCCGCGCTCAAGATCCTGGTGGATAATCGCAGGCACGGAAAAGCCGTTGCCCGAGAGGAAATGATCGATGGCGACAAAAGGCGTTACGCTTCGGGCCAGATGGACGATCTCGGCATAGGTCTTGCCGTCTTTGATCGCGGGACCGGCTGGCGGCGGTTCCCAGTCCATCAGGAGGCATTGACCGGCAGCGTCCCACACACGCTCATAGGTACGGTAGGCGGCATCGCCGCTGAAGTATCGGCGCGACACATTGGCCCTGCCAGCCTCTTGAAGAAAATCCCGTATGGCCAGCACGCGTTCGAACCGCGCTCTTAGCCTGGGCGGCGCATCTATGGTCGCAATCCGCCCTTCGCCCACGTGTGAAAGCCGCAGGGTGATTGTGCTGTCGGAAGGCAATTCGCCGGCTGCCATCTCAGGCCATTCGACCAGGCAGACGCCATCGGAGAGCATTTCATCAAGGCCCAACTCGTCGAGTTCGGCGACATCCGAGAGGCGGTAGAGATCGAGATGGCTGACCGGGAAACGAAGCGCATAGGACTGGACGATGGTGAAGGTGGGGCTGGGAACCTCCAGCTCATCCTCATCTGCAATCGCCTTGATCAGGGCCCGCGCCAGCGTCGACTTGCCGGAACCCAGATCGCCGAAGAGTGCCAGGCAGTCCCCCGGCTTGACGGTGAGCGCCAGTTCCTCGCCAAGCCGGATCGTTTCGGCTTCATTGGCAAGGAGTATGGAAAGGGGCCACGTCTTCTCGTTCATTCGGCGGCGATGGAGTGCGGACGCTTGCCGGATGGGATGCGGCAGCTGACAACGGTGCCTTCTCCCGGGCGGCTGTCGATTGTGACCTTGCCATGATGGAGGCTGACAAAGCTTTCAACGATGGAAAGACCCAGACCCGCGCCCGTGCGGCGACCACCATTCCCATGTGTGGAAAAGCGGTCGAAAACCGTTTTCAGCATGTCTTCCGGAATTCCCGGGCCCCTGTCGGCAACGGAGAATACGAAATCACCCTCACTGCGCTGGCAGGTGAGTGTAATGACGGTGCCTTCCGGCGCAAAATTGGCGGCGTTCGTCAGAAGCTTGATGAGAATCTGCTTGAGACGCTGATGATCCGCAACGATCATGCCCAGATGGGCAGGAGCCACAATTTCCAGAGAAACGCCGCTTTCCTGCAGCCTGTCGGTAATCTGGACAGAGACATCGTCCAGCAGGTCGTTGAGGTCGTTTTCGCTGTAGTTGAGATGCATGATGCCCGCATCGACCGTGGCCAGGTCCAGGATATCGTTGACGATTGTCAGCAACACCGAAGACGAGGTGGAGATGTGATCAAGGTATTCCGCCTGACGGTCGTTGAGGTCGCCCATGCCGGGGGTCTTCAACAGATCGGTAAAACCGATGATGTTCGTCAGTGGCGAGCGCAGTTCGTAGGAAACGTGCTGGACGAAATCATTCTTGAGTTCATCCGCCTTGCGAAGCGCCTCGTTCTTCTCTTTCAAGGCGCGTTCGGCTCTGACGCTATCAGTCATGTTGACGAAGGTCAGCATCGTCTGCGAATCCGGCAAAGGAATGATCGCGTAGTCGAGGACGAGGCCGGACAACAGTTCCAGTGTGCCCTGCTTCGAAAGCCGTTCATCGTCGAAACTGGTAATGAACTTGCTGAAAGCGCGCCAGCCGTCGGGCTTCTCATAGGATTGCGCGCAGGCTTCCTCTATCGAGCGGATATGCTTGCCAGCTTCCGCTTGCTCGGCAGTAATCGCCCAGAGCGCACGGAAGGCGGGGTTGGAGAGGCGGATACGACCATCCGCGCCAAACACCGCCACGCCTTCGGCAAGGTGGTCGATGGTTTCGCCCTGCACCTTGACCAGCGTGTTGTAGCGCATCTGCAGGTCGACCTGCTCGGTGAGATTTTCAAACACCCAGGTGGCGCCGCCCTGCGGATGTGCAGTGGCGATGACGCGCAGCGTCTGGCCGTTAGGAAGGTGCCAGAGGTCCGTCTTCGTATCGAGCGAACGATAGACGGACAGCGCGGTTTCCTTCCAGCTTTTCCAGTTCAACTGCTCAGGCAGCCTGCCGGCTGAACGCAGGCGATCAAGAAGCTCGGAATTGTCCGGTTTGGATTCCAGAAGAACGAGATCGAGACCCCAGAGGCTGACGAAAGCCTGATTGTAGAATTGCAGCCGCTGCCGGCCATCAAAGATCGCGACCGGTGTCGCCAGATGATCGAGTGTTTCGGCGTGGCTTTTCAGCGTGCGCTTCAACTCTTCGCGTACCGTCTCGGCTTCCGTCGCATCAATGGCTATGCCTGCAGAACCACCCGGCGTCTTGATATCGACGACATCGAAGAAGGTTCTGTTGCCTGACACAACGGTGGAGATACGGTCGTGGTAGGGCGATTCGGGCGTGGCGCTTGCGCGGATCTTCTGGCGAGTGACCGTGTTGAGCAACTCGCGCTGCTCACCGATCGCCTGTTCCGGATCACGGGCATCGACACCCTGCGCATAGGCGTGATTGACCCATGTCAGCGCGCCGTCTGAATTGCGCCGCCAGACAGGTTGCTCGATCGAATCCAGTAGGTCCTGAAAGGTCGAAATGGATGAGACAAGGCGCTCGCGCTCCACCTTCAACTCGGCAAGCTCGGCGCGAACATTGTTGAGAGCGACGAAACGTGTGAAGGCCTTTCCGCCGGACACACGTCCCTCGACCTCGATGACCTCTCCACGCTGCGTTTCAATGGTCAGGTCGAAGCTCTGCGCGTGACTGCGGAGTTTCTCGATAGCTTTCTCGAGAGGTGCTGCAGAAGCCGGTCGCAGCCAGCGACCAAAAGCCAGAAAATCCTGATCTGCATGGGGCACGCCGGTTTCCGGCGGCAGCTGCCCGATGAATTCAGGCTTTTCGCCAGCACTTTCCCAGATAACGATCCGGCGCGACTTGTCGGAAATCAGCGCTTCGTATTTGGAAATCTTGGAGTTGGCTTCAGCAAGCGCCGCGCGATATTCATTCGTTTCGGCTTCGATATTCCCGCGTTGGCGCACAAGCCAGACGATCGAGAAAAGGGTTGCCGAGACAATGCCGATAAACAGCGAATAGGTGATGGTTTCAGACGACGAAAACAGGCGCTCACCCGTTTCGAGAACCACGTTTTGCTGCGCCTGTGCCACGCATGGGAAGAAGCCACTCAGAACAGTGCCTGCCATCAATGCCGAAACGGCTGCAGTCTTCCTGCGCACAAAGCCAAGTGCCCCGCCGACAGCGCTTACCACGCGTCCAGGCGCAGGCGCGAACTCGCCAGCTTGCTCACAGTCGATGTTAACCCGCGGTTGCGAGTTTGATTTTTCTACCGTCATCCCCGGTCTGTCTCCGTCCTATGTGCCGCATCTTCGACAAGACATCCCATTTCCGAGCGCTGGGTCGCACTCGAATCAAGTCTTGAGACAATACCGCCTTCGGAAACCTCCGGGAAGGGAGGGCGCAAAAAGAAATCGCGGACTTTGTCAAGTCCGCGATTCCCATATCTAGTGCTTTAGGTGTGGATATTAACTATAAAATCAATATCTGTAGTGTTCTGCCTTGAACGGACCCTGCTTGGACACGCCGATATAATCTGCCTGAACGTCAGAAAGTTCGGTGAGCTTCACGCCAAGCTTCTCGAGGTGGAGGCGTGCAACCTTCTCGTCCAGGTGCTTTGGCAGCACGTAAACGTCGTTCTTGTACTCGCCCTGCTTCGTGAACAGCTCGATCTGACCCAGAACCTGGTTGGTGAACGAAGCCGACATGACGAAGGATGGGTGGCCGGTTGCGTTGCCGAGGTTCAGCAGACGACCTTCCGACAGAAGGATCATGCGGTTGCCCTTGGCAAACTCGATCATGTCAACCTGTGGCTTGATGTTGGTCCATTTCAGGTTCTTCAGCGCAGCGACCTGAATTTCGTTGTCGAAGTGGCCGATATTGCCGACAATCGCCATGTCCTTCATCTCGCGCATATGTTCGATGCGGATGACGTCCTTGTTGCCGGTCGTGGTAATGAAGATATCCGCGGAGGAGACAACGTCTTCGAGACGGACGACTTCAAAACCGTCCATGGCGGCCTGAAGTGCGCAGATCGGATCGATTTCCGTTACCTTCACGCGGGCGCCAGCGCCCTGCAGAGAAGCGGCAGAGCCCTTACCAACATCGCCATAGCCGCAGACGACGGCGACCTTGCCGGCCATCATGACGTCTGTTGCGCGACGGATGCCATCCACCAGCGATTCCTTGCAGCCATACTTGTTGTCGAACTTCGACTTGGTAACGCTGTCGTTGACGTTGATGGCCGGGAAGGGGAGAAGACCCTTCTTGGACAGGTCGTAAAGGCGGTGAACGCCTGTCGTCGTTTCTTCGGTAACGCCCTTGATCGCATCGCGCTGCTTGGTGAACCAGCCGGGCGAAGCGGCAAGGCGCTTCTTGATCTGTGCGACGAGGATTTCTTCCTCTTCCGAGCCTGGGTTGGACAGGACGTCTTCACCGGCTTCGGCACGTGCGCCGAGGAGGATATACATGGTGGCATCGCCGCCATCATCGAGGATCATGTTGGAAACGCCGCCATCGGCCCACTGGAAGATCTTGTCGGTGTATTCCCAGTATTCGGTCAGGCTTTCACCCTTCACGGCGAAAACCGGGATGCCCGATGCCGCGATGGCAGCTGCTGCGTGGTCCTGAGTCGAAAAGATGTTGCAGGATGCCCAGCGAATGTCGGCACCAAGTTCCTTCAGCGTTTCAATCAGAACGGCAGTCTGGATGGTCATGTGAAGCGAGCCGGAAATGCGGGCACCCTTCAAAGGCTTGCTCTGGCCGAATTCGGCGCGGCAGGACATCAGGCCCGGCATTTCCGTTTCAGCAATATCGAGTTCCTTGCGGCCATAATCTGCAAGGTTGATGTCGGCGACGATGTAGTCTTTCTCAACGCTCATGAAGGTCTCCTGCTCAAAGATGGCAGGGGCCAGCCGCTGCCTGGAATGATAGGCTGCGGTTTAGCAGGCCTAGCTCATTCTGGCAATAAGCATATAAAGAAGTCTTTATGTCTTTATATGGTTTGGTTATCAAACCTCTTCGCCGAAACGGTCTGCAACCAGAGCTTCAAGGGCGGCCAACGCTTCCTCAGCCTGATTGCCGGACGCTTCGACGAGGACCGTGCAGCCGGGACTTGCCGCCAGCATCATCAACCCCATGATCGATGTGCCACCCACGGTCATGCCATCCTTGGAAACCGTGATCGCCGCATCGAAGCCATCAACCATCTGCACGAATTTCGCAGATGCGCGGGCATGAAGGCCACGCTTGTTGACGATCAGCAATTCTCGGGAGACAGGCGACATCGATTGGGCTTCTTTTATTTGCCGCTAAGAACGCGGCTGGCGACGTTGATATATTTTCTGCCAGCATCGGAGGCCTCCTGCAAGGCCTTCTCCATGTTATCCTCCATACGGATACCGGCCAGCTTGATGAGCATGGGCAGATTGACGCCCGCAATCACTTCGACGCTGCCGCTGTTCATGACTGAAATGGCGAGATTGGATGGCGTTCCGCCGAACATGTCGGTCAGAATAATGACACCGTTTCCGTCATTGGCGCGCGTTACGGCGTCGAGGATATCCTGCCGCCGCTGATCCATGTCGTCTTCGGGACCAATACAGACTGTCTCGATCAATTTCTGAGGGCCGACCACATGCTCTACAGCGTGACGAAACTCCTCGGCCAGCTTGCCATGAGTGACAAGCACTAGTCCGATCATGAAATGCTCCCTTACACACGCACCTTGATTGCCGACTATCGCAATGCCGCAATCATGTCCATCGGTGGGGCAACATCTTGATGAGGAAAATCCGAAGCGCAAGCCCCAAAATGTGGCATATCCGTTCACATTCCCTTTGTCATGAAAAGATTCTGAGCAAGTGCAGCAAATTTTCCATAGGGCATGATGCTATCACGAGCAATTCGCAGCAGGGGCAGGTGGGCGCCAGCGGCAATTTCCAGCATCTCGTTGTCGGGAGGCAGGCGGGGCGTGTCAGGAGATGCAACGCTCGTGATGGCGTAATGCATCTGCGCCGTTTCAACGCTTCGAAGTTTCACGATGCCGCTGCCCCGAAGCTCAAGAAGGCCCGCAATAGTGGCAGGGCGTCTGGCGATAACGGCACCATCTCTTACGGATATGAAGATCTGATCATCGGCGACAAGGGCGGCATCAAGGCCACAGCGTTCCGCCTCGGTCAGGAAACTGAAGGCGAGCTCGCTTTTACCGCTGCCGGATGGGCCGACGAAAAGAAGGCCGGTCTTGCCGATGACGATGGCGGTACCATGAAAATTGGTTGGCTCAACGCTCATGCGCGTTCTTCGCTGCGGGAAGCGAGAGGCTGAAGCGAGCGCCGGAAATCACGCCATACTTGTCGATGATATTTTCTGCTTTCAGGCTGCCGCCATGGGCCTCGGCAATCTGGCGGCTGATCGAAAGACCAAGGCCGGAATTCTGACCAAAGCCCTCGCTTGCGGGGCGGTCGGTATAGAAACGTTCGAAAATCCGGTCAATATCCTCGGCCTGAATGCCGGGGCCATTGTCTTCGACGCGGATGATGCAGCGATCCTTATGGCGCAGCAGGTGCACGAAAATCCGTCCACCGTCCTGAGACACGAAGGACCGGGCATTTTCGATCAGGTTGGTAACGATCTGCCCTATGCGCAGGTCGTGTCCATTGACGATATAGCTGACCTTGGTCCCGGGCTTGTGATCGACGGCGTAATCGATGGTGACGCTCTTCTTCTTGGTGCTGATCTGCCTGGAAATTTCCACCAGACTGCTCAGCAGCACTTCAAGATCCACAGGCGAGGCGTCCGCCCGCGCGAGCTCGGCATCCAGGCGCGAGGCGTCTGAAATATCGCTGATGAGCCTGTCGAGGCGACGCACGTCGTGGAAAATAATCTCGGTCAACCGCTGTTTCGACTCCTCGGTCTTGGCGCGAGGAAGCGTTTCCACGGCACTGCGCAAGGAGGTCAGAGGGTTCTTCAACTCATGGCTCACATCTGCAGCGAAGCTCTCGATGGCGTCGATACGGTCGTAGAGCGCATTGGTCATTTCCCGCAGGGCGATGGAAAGATTGCCGATTTCGTCCTGACGTGCCGAAAAATCGGGAATTTCCTCGCGCGCCTTTGCGCCACGGCGCACACGGATGGCAGCTGCCGAAAGTCGTCTCAGTGGCGTGGCAATCGTAGACGACAAAAGCAGGGAAAGCACGATGTTGACCAGCGTCGCAATGCCGAACACGCGCATGATTGCCAGACGCTCGGCATGAACGATCTTGTCGATATCGCCTGCTTGTGTGGACAGCAGCAGGACGCCGAGGACGGCGCGGAAGCGCTGCACGGGAACGGCGACCGAAACGATCAATTCTCCCTTTTCCGTGACGCGCACGACCGCGCCACGCACACCCGTCAACGCATTCATCACTTCGGGATAGATCGAGCCATCCCCGCCGGGCGTCTCCTTGTAGAGCGGCAAACTGCTGGGTTGAAGCATACGGTTGAAGACGCTGGCGAACCAGTCACCCCAGGTCTGGGTTTCCGGCGTTACAGGTGGCAGGTCGTACCGCAAAACCTGACCACGCGAGTAGAGGTGGCGCGAATCCAGCAGAATATTGGCGTCCGCATCGAACAGTCTTGCGCGTGTTCGCGTCGGAGAAATCAGCCGTCTCAGCACCGGAGCCACACGCTCCGGATTGATCGGGAAGCTGAGATCCTCATCATTGGGAACGGGCGTGATGCTCTGCCCCGCCTGCAATTCCAGCAGCTTCTCGGGATTGATGGTGATGGAATTGGTATCGACCGACGCGGAAGCCGAAACTGCGCCCGCGATGATTTCGCCCTGCGTCAGAAGGCTTTCGACGCGGGCGTCGATCAACCCCTCACGAAACTGGTTGAGGTAGAGAATACCGCCAACCAGAACGACCGTCGCGGCGACGTTGAAGAACAGGATACGACGGGTAAGGCTGGAGAACACAGCATTGCCGAAGATGCGCCGGACAATGGTCAACGGATGAATGCGATAGCGCCGCCCGCCATCACGGTCGTCGGCATCGGTTTGATCCGATACGCTGTCCTGCGCCTTGTTCAGCAACGTCATTCCTCAGCGCCGCTCCAATCGCGGCGTCATTGTCTCTTCAGCCGGGTCTCAGGCTGCTTCGCGGAAGCGATATCCTACGCCGTAAAGCGTTTCAATCATATCGAAGTCGTTGTCGACCAATTTGAACTTCTTGCGAAGCCGCTTGATATGGCTGTCGATCGTACGATCATCGACATAGACCTGTTCGTCATAGGCGGCATCCATGAGGGCATCGCGGCTTTTGACGACGCCGGGACGCTGCGCCAGCGAATGCAGGATGAGGAACTCTGTGACGGTCAGGGTCACGGGTTCTCCCTTCCAGGTGCAGGTGTGGCGTTCCTGATCCATGGCAAGCTGGCCGCGCTCAAGGGTGCGAGCCTGCTGGTCCGCGGTAGGCTTGAGGGGGCTTGCGCCCGGCACGGCTGCGTCACGGCTGCTTGCGCGACGCAGAATCGCCTTCACACGTTCAACGAGAAGTCTTTGCGAGAAGGGTTTGGTGATGAAATCATCGGCGCCCATCTTCAGGCCGAACAATTCGTCGATCTCCTCGTCCTTGGACGTCAGGAAGATCACCGGCAAATCCGACTTCTGCCGGAGGCGGCGCAGCAGTTCCATCCCATCCATGCGCGGCATCTTGATATCGAAGATCGCCAGTTGCGGAGGGCGCGCGACGAGCCCGTCAAGAGCGGAAGCTCCGTCCGTATACGTTTCGACCTTATAGCCTTCTGCTTCCAGGGCGATCGAGACCGAAGTCAGAATATTCCGGTCGTCGTCCACAAGCGCAATCGTTTGCATAATATTGGTCTCCATCGTCATTCATCAATACTCCCGACATCATCCCAGCCAAGGTTGCGCGCCGTGAGCCTTTGTCTTGAGTATAAAGGTGGAACAAATTGTGGCAAAGGAAAATACCACATTATCGGTTGCTCCGCCGGGATCAAATTCCAGCGCCGACGGTATTTCCGGCACGAGCTGCGAACTAAACCGATTTAAAATGAAATAAAATCTTTTAAATCGATTAATATATTGAAATTATTAGATATTTTAAAGTAACCGTCTTGTGTTTTTTTAAAACGCAGATTAATTTCCGGGAGAATTTTGAACGGCTTTGTCTGAAAAAGGAATGCGCCCGTGAAGGAACTTGGAGTACACAATCCTGAAAATGGCGTGTCGACGCTTGGTTTGTCGGCCGTAGCCGCCGTGCATTACAATCTCATCGAGAGCGAATTGTACGAGCACGCCATCCGAAATGGTGAAGCCGATCTGACTGCAGATGGTGCCTTGCGTGCCGTGACGGGTCAGCACACGGGCCGTTCGCCAAAAGACAAGTTCGTCGTTCGCGACGCTTCCACCGAAGACAAGATCTGGTGGGATAACAACAAGCCGCTCTCGCCAGAGCACTTCGAGTTGCTTCACAAGGACATGCTCGCTCACGCTGCTGGCAAGACCCTCTATGTTCAGGATCTGATCGGCGGCGCGGACGAAGGCAACGCCTTGCCGACTCGCGTTGTTACGGAACTGGCATGGCACGGCCTTTTCATCCGCAACCTTCTTATCCGCCCTTCGCGCGAGAAGCTGTCTTCCTTCACGCAGAAGCTGACAATCATCAATCTGCCGAGCTTCAAGGCGGATCCTGCTCGTCATGGTGTGCGGACAGAGACCGTCATTGCCTGCGACCTGACCAAGGGCCTGGTTCTTATCGGCGGAACATCCTACGCCGGTGAAAACAAGAAATCCGTCTTCACTGTTCTGAATTACCTGCTGCCTGCCAAGGGTGTGATGCCCATGCACTGCTCGGCCAATGTCGGGCCTGAAGGTGACGCAGCCGTATTCTTCGGTCTTTCCGGCACCGGCAAGACGACACTGTCGGCTGACCCTGCGCGCACACTGATCGGTGACGATGAGCATGGCTGGGGCGAGGAAGGCATCTTCAATTTCGAAGGTGGTTGCTACGCCAAGGCCATCAAGCTTTCGGCAGAGGCAGAGCCTGAAATCTATGCCGCCACCCGTCGTTTCGGCACCGTGCTCGAGAACGTCGTTCTGGACGAAAACCGCGTTCCTGATTTCGACGACAACTCGCTGACGGAAAACACCCGTAGTGCATATCCGCTGCACTTCATTCCGAATGCATCGGAAACGGGCATTGCCGGTCATCCCAAGACCATCATCATGCTCACCGCAGATGCCTTCGGCGTCCTGCCTCCGATCGCACGTCTGACGCCAGAACAGGCCATGTACCACTTCCTGTCCGGTTACACGGCAAAGGTGGCTGGCACGGAAAAGGGCGTAACAGAGCCGGAAGCAACATTCTCGACCTGCTTCGGTGCGCCGTTCATGCCACGTCACCCTGCAGAATACGGCAATCTGCTGCGTGACCTCATCGGCAAGCATGGCGTTGACTGCTGGCTGGTCAACACCGGCTGGACCGGCGGCGCCTATGGCGTTGGCAAGCGTATGCCCATCAAGGCAACACGTGCGCTTCTCACGGCAGCGCTGAAGGGTGAACTCAAGAACGCGCAGTTCCGGACGGACGCCAATTTCGGTTTTGCTGTTCCAACGGCGCTTGAAGGCATCGATAACGGCATTCTCGATCCGCGTTCAACCTGGGCAGATGGTGCCGCTTACGACGCGCAGGCAAAGAAGCTGGTTTCCATGTTTGTCACGAACTTCACCAAGTTCGAAGACCATGTCGACAGCAAGGTGCGCGAAGCAGCGCCTGGCCTGAAGATCGCTGCTGAATAACGTCGCTTTTGGATTCACGTGAAACGAAACCCGGCCTTGTGCCGGGTTTTTTCGTGGTCGGACACCTTTCTGCGCTCCCAACCTTATCCTCGGGCTGGTCCTTAGGATTCCGCGAACCACAACATCGCCGTGGTTGGATCCCGCCGGAAAGTCGCTGCGTGACGTCCAGTGAGGGCCTGAGCCTTGCGCGCTGCGATCTTTTCACACGAGGCTGATGGTTTCCATTCGTCCCGATCTGTGGCATCACCGCCGCCGGAGAATAAAGATGGCCAGTGCACCACTTTTTATCAGCAACAGAATAACGATTGCCGGATGGGAACTGACGGAGCAATTCGTGCTGGCCGGGGGGCCTGGCGGACAGAACGTCAACAAGGTCTCTACCGCCGTTCAGCTGTTTTTCAATGTTGCCGGATCACCCTCTCTGACGGACCGGGTGAAGACCAATCTCCTGCAGCTCGGCGGCAGGCGAGTCTCGAAGGATGGCGTGCTGATGATCGAGGCCAACCGGTTTCGCACGCAGGAACGCAACCGCGAAGATGCCCGCGAACGCCTCAAGGAATTGATTCTCAAGGCGGCGGAGCCACCGCCACCGGTACGCAGGCCAACCAAACCCACCAAGGGGTCGGTTGAGCGCCGGTTGAAGGAAAAATCCGGCCGCTCTGACGTCAAGAAGATGCGCGGCAGGCCAGATAACGACTAGGGTTCTCTTTTTTTGCCCCATCGAAAAACTAGAGTTTTCGCAGCGCGACCGTGTCGATCAGATGGTCCTTGCCCTTGCGCAGAATAAGGTCAGCGCGGGGGCGGGATGGCAGGATGTTCTGCCTGAGGTTTCTCAGATTGATGTTTTCCCAAAGCCCTTCGGCGATTGCCAGCGCCGCTTCTTCCGAAATCGTGGCGTAACGGTTGAAGTAAGAGGAAGGATCGCGAAACGCGGTCCGGCGCAGATTCATGAAGCGGTTGACGTACCAGTTGTGGATCAGGCTCTCATCGGCGTCGATATAGATCGAGAAATCGAAGAAATCCGAAACCATCGGCACGATCCGCCCACCCGCTGGCAAGTCGCGGGATTGCAGCACGTTGATGCCTTCAAAGATCAGAATGTCAGGACGATCGATGGTGGTGAATTCGTTCGGCACCACATCATAGGTCAGATGCGAATATCGTGGCGCCTGGACATCCGGCTGCGCGGCTTTGATCGCCGACAGAAAGCGCAATAGGGCACCGATGTCGTAGCTTTCCGGGAAGCCCTTGCGGTCCATCATGTTTTCGCGCCGCAGGACGTCGTTGGGATAAAGAAAGCCGTCAGTGGTGATGAGATCGACCTTCGGGCTCGACGGCCAGCGCGCAAGAAGCTCCTTCAATATACGCGCAGTCGTCGATTTCCCGACGGCAACGGAGCCGGCAATGCCGATCACGAACGGCGTCTTGTTGACGTCGGCCATGTTCAGAAACTGGTTCCGCTGCTGAAACAGCAGCTGCGAAGCCTCCACGTGGGTCGATAACAGGCGAGACAGAGACAGGTAAATCCGCCGGACCTCATCGAGATCGATAGGGTCATCCAGCGAGCGCAGACGCTTTACCTCGTCAGCGGACAGGGTAAGCGGCGTATCGGCGCGAAATTTTGCCCATTGTTCTGAACTGAAGAAGTGATAGGGCGAATATTCATCGGGGCGGAAATGATCGAGCGTGTTTGGCATGCCTTGTCCTCCCATGCGTGCCACAGTCGTCATTTTCCAGGCCTCGATTCCTTTTCGCTGATGCCTGATTGTGCCGTGCGCCGTTCCAGTTCCGCATACACCTCCGACAAGGGCAGGTCTGCAATCTTCAGCACGACCAGAAGATGATAGAGCAGGTCGGCTGCCTCATCCGTCAGGTTCTTGCGGTCGTTGGAGATGGCGGCGATAACGGTTTCCACCGCTTCCTCACCAAGCTTCTTGGCGGCACGTGGCTGGCCCGAAGCGACGAGTTTCGCAGTCCAGGATTCCTCTGGCGAGGCGCTGGCGCGCTGCGCCACGATACGCTCCAGATCGGAAAGGGAAAATGCAGTCATCTCGCAATATCCTAGTGAGATCAATCAAGACGCATGGCGATGCCGTGATCGGCCATGTAGGCTTTGGCTTCGCCAATGGAATATGTTCCGAAATGGAAGATGGATGCAGCCAGAACCGCCGTCGCGTGGCCATCCCTGACACCAGCCACAAGATCATCCAGCGTGCCAACGCCACCCGAAGCAACGACAGGGACACGAACCTGGTCTGCAATCGTTCTGGTCAAGGCGATGTCATAGCCGCTCTTTGTCCCGTCACGATCCATGGAGGTGACAAGCAATTCGCCGGCGCCACGCTCAACCATCTTGATGGCAAATTCCACCGCGTCGATGCCCGTGGCCTGGCGACCGCCATGGGTAAAAATCTCCCATCGATCCGTCTCACCGGCGCTCGAAACTTTCTTGGCGTCGATCGAGACCACGATGCACTGATTGCCGAATTTATCGGCGGCCTGCGCGACAAAATCCGGGTCCTTCACGGCCGCCGAATTGATGGACACCTTGTCAGCGCCACACAGCAGTAGCTTTCGGATATCGCCGACGGCGCGAACACCGCCACCGACCGTAACAGGCATGAAGCAATGATCGGCCGTGCGGGAGACAACATCGAAAATGGTGTCGCGATTGTCTGACGAGGCAGTGATATCGAGAAAGCAGAGCTCATCGGCACCGGCAGCGTCATAGGCTTTCGCCGCTTCGACGGGGTCACCCGCATCGATGAGATCGACGAAATTTACGCCTTTGACCACGCGGCCATCTTTCACATCGAGGCAGGGTATGATGCGAGCCTTCAGGGTCATGCGCGCGCCTCCTTTATCAAAGCCAGTGCCTCAGCCGGGTCGATGCGCCCGTCATAAAGGGCGCGACCGGAAATCGCACCCTCGAGCTTTGCCGCGTCAGGCTCCAGCATTCTCTTGATGTCCTCAATGGACGCCAATCCACCCGATGCAATGACGGGGATCGATACCGCATTCGCCAACTCCAGGGTGGATGCCCAGTTGATGCCAGCCAGAATGCCATCTCTGTCGATATCGGTGTAGATGATTGCGGCAACACCAGCGCCCTCGAAACGCTGTGCAAGTTCGATGACCCCGAGTTCGGAGGCTTCGGCCCACCCCTCTACCGCGACCTTGCCCCCCTTGGCATCGATACCAACGGCCACCTGACCGGGGAAACATTTGCACGCTTCCATGACCAGAACCGGATCGCGCACGGCAACGGTTCCCAGAATAACGCGGGCCAGGCCGCGCGACAGCCAAGCCTCGATGTGATCGAGCGTACGAATACCGCCACCCAGCTGGACGGGGTTGCTGGTGGACTTTAGAATGGCATCGACGGCGTCACCATTGACAGTCTGGCCGGCAAAGGCACCGTTCAGGTCCACCACATGCAGCCATTCGAAACCCTGGTCTTCAAACGCCTTTGCCTGAGCGCCGGGGTCTGTGTTGTAGACGGTGGCCTGTTCCATATCACCCAGCTTGAGGCGAACGCACTGGCCATCTTTAAGGTCGATTGCGGGAAATAAGATCATGTCAGGGCTTCCAGCGCAGGAAATTGGAAATCAGGGCAAGGCCGAGTGTCTGGCTTTTTTCCGGGTGAAACTGGGCGCCGACCATGTTGTCGCGACCCACGAAAGCCGTCATGGCGCCGCCGTAATCGGTGGTGGCGATAACGTCATGCTCGTTTCTTGCGGCAAGGTGGTAGGAATGGACGAAGTAGGCGTGCAGACCGTCCGGGCCGGTCTTGATGCCTTCAAAGACAGGGTGCGGCCTGTGAAGCTCCAGCGTATTCCAGCCGATCTGCGGTACCTTCAACGTCGGGTCAGCTGGGGTCATCTCCACGACATCCCCTTCGATCCAGCCAAGACCCTGGCTTATCGTTTTTTCCAGTCCGCGAGACGACATCAACTGCATACCGACGCAGACGCCGATGAAGGGACGCCCTTTTGTCTCCACCGCGTCGGTCAAAGCCTGATGCATTCCGGGAACGGCCGCAAGACCGGCGCGGCAGTCCGCATAGGCGCCAACACCCGGCAAAACGATGCGATCGGCCGATGCAACGCGATCGGGATCATCGGTGAGATCGATGATCGCATCGATACCGGCTTCGCGCGCCGCCCGCTCAAATGCCTTGGTCGCCGAACGAAGATTGCCGGAGCCGTAATCGATAATTGCCACACGCATGATCAGCGCCTTCCATTCAGATCGAACTGAAACGACCCTGCCGGATCGCTCGTCTTGTAACTTCCGCTCTTTGTATCTCGCTTCCAGTCTGGATGCGGAACGGTGTTGGACACACCTGTTTCAGACAGCGGCAGGCTCGCAAAATACATATCTTCTGCCGTTGCAAGGTCTGGTGCCGCGACAACGGTCTTGAAGGTCCATCCTCTCGATAAAAGATGTCGAACGACAAGATTTCGACCTTCGAATCCGGCTACCAAGGCCGCGGCAATGGCGAAAACAAGACCTGTTGCGGCCAAGCCATCAAGCGCAGAAACCTGCCCCGCTGCGACTTGCAAAATGACCAGCCCGATGGCGACCCACCACAGGCGCTGAACGGCAAACCATATCCATGGAAACAGAAAGGCGAGCCAGGAAAAACGATCGGCAATCAGGCGTGTCGAGCGGTGATCCCGATCCGGACCACCGGGTGCTTCCAGAACGATATATGAGATCATTGGCGTTCCTGACGTGGTTTTGCGCTGAGTGACGAATACGTGATTGCTCTTGCGCCACTGCGTGCAGATCCTGACCTTTTCAGGCCAGCATACCCTTTGTCGAAGGCACGCGGTCTGCCTGACGCGGATCGATTTCCGTCGCAGTGCGCAGAACACGTGCAACTGCCTTGAAGCAGGTCTCGGCGATATGGTGGTTGTTGGCACCATAGTGGTTGAGAACATGCAAGGTAATGCCACCGTTCTGAGCAAGCGCCTGAAAAAATTCCCGAACAAGCTCAGTATCGAAAGTGCCGATCTTTGGGGCCGAGAACATCACGTTCCAGACCAGAAAAGGGCGACCGGAAATATCGACGGCTGCCTTTGTCATGGTCTCGTCCATGGCCAGATCAAGAGAAGCGTAGCGGGTAATACCGCGACGATCTCCGAGTGCCTTGGAAATGGCCTGACCGATGGCAATGCCGGTATCTTCCACGGTGTGGTGATCGTCGATGTGCAGATCACCTTTCACATTGATGTCCATGTCGATCAGAGAATGGCGGCTGAGCTGGTCCAGCATATGGTCGAAAAATCCCACACCCGTGGAAATCTGCGACTTGCCTGTTCCGTCGATGTTCACGCGCACGAAGACGTCCGTCTCGTTTGTCTTGCGGGAAATCTCAGCTCTGCGTTCTGCCATCTGGCTGCTCCGTATCGATATTGGCGTTCCATATCAGCATGACCCACAAATATCCAGCCAAGACATCGCCTGGCCCGATTGTCCGAAGGTGGAGCCGGGCGTGCCGATTTGCAATCGCAAAAACCGGACTTACATAGACTTCGAACGGGACCGCAGGGGCGGTCCGACAACGCCCATTTTGGGCAAACAGGTGTTTGATGACAACGATTATTACTGTGAGAAAGGCCGGCAAGGTCGTCATGGCCGGTGACGGCCAGGTCAGTCTCGGTCAGACCGTCATGAAAGGCAATGCCCGCAAGGTGCGCCGCATCGGCAAGGGCGAAGTGATTGCCGGTTTTGCCGGGGCTACCGCAGATGCTTTCACGCTTCTCGACAGGCTTGAAAAGAAGCTGGAGCAATATCCCGGGCAATTGATGCGCGCTGCCGTGGAGCTTGCCAAGGACTGGCGCACCGACAAATATCTGCGCAATCTTGAGGCCATGATGCTTGTCGCTGACAAGTCGATAACCTTGGCCATTACCGGCAATGGCGATGTCCTTGAGCCGGAACACGGGGCAATCGCAATCGGATCTGGCGGGAACTACGCCTTTGCAGCAGCGCGTGCCCTGATGGATTCGGAAAAGTCGGCCGAAGAAGTGGCACGACAGGCACTCGATATCGCCGCTGATATCTGCGTTTACACCAATCATAATCTCGTAATCGAAACGCTCGACGCAGAATAAGCTGCGGCCGCCAAACATATGGGTTCTGTGGGCCGGGCCGACATGGCTGGTCGCAACAGAGACGCCGAAAGGAAGACAATGACGAATTTTTCTCCCCGCGAGATCGTTTCAGAACTCGACCGCCACATCATCGGTCAGCATGACGCCAAGCGTGCCGTGGCAATTGCCCTGCGCAATCGCTGGCGCCGCCAGCAGCTCGATGACAGCCTGCGCGATGAGGTGATGCCGAAGAACATCCTCATGATCGGGCCGACGGGTGTCGGCAAGACCGAGATTTCCCGTCGTCTTGCAAAACTGGCCGGAGCGCCTTTCATCAAGGTCGAGGCGACGAAGTTTACCGAGGTCGGCTATGTCGGCCGCGACGTCGAGCAGATCATTCGCGATCTCGTGGAAATTGGCATCGGCCTCGTCCGGGAAAAGAAACGCACGGAAGTGCAGGCCAAGGCTCATGCCAGTGCAGAAGAACGTGTGCTGGATGCCCTCGTCGGCTCTACGGCCTCTCCGGCCACGCGGGAAAGCTTCCGCAAGAAGCTTCGCGATGGAGAGCTGGACAAGAAGGAAATCGATATCGAAGTCGCTGACGCAGGCTCTGGAATGCCCGGTTTCGAAATTCCGGGAATGCCGGGCGCGAATATCGGCGTCCTCAATCTTTCAGACATGTTCGGCAAGGCTATGGGTGGCCGCACCAAGAAGGTCCGCACGACAGTCGAGAAATCCTATGCGGACCTTATTCGCGACGAGTCGGACAAGCTTCTCGACAATGAGCTCATCCAGCGCGAAGCCGTAAAATCGGTAGAGAATGATGGCATCGTCTTCCTTGACGAAATCGACAAGATCGCCGCACGCGACGGCGGCATGGGTGCGGGCGTTTCTCGTGAAGGTGTCCAGCGTGATCTTCTGCCGCTGGTGGAGGGAACGACGGTTTCGACCAAGTACGGGCCGGTCAAGACCGATCATATTCTCTTCATCGCATCCGGCGCGTTCCACGTTTCGAAGCCCTCCGATCTTCTTCCCGAGCTTCAGGGCCGACTGCCCATTCGCGTCGAACTGAAGCCGCTGACCAAAGAGGACTTCCGAAGGATTCTCACGGAGACGGAAGCGAGCCTCATCCGTCAATATATTGCGTTGATGGCTACGGAGGAGTTGAACCTGGAATTCACCGATGATGCCATCGATGCTTTGGCCGACGTCGCGGTGCATCTCAATTCCTCGGTGGAGAACATCGGTGCGCGTCGTCTGCAAACCGTCATGGAACGGGTACTGGACGAAATTTCGTTCAACGCACCGGATCGCAGTGGCTCTGCCGTCAAGATCGACCAGGATTATGTCAAGGAGCATGTGGGCGATATCGCCGCCGATACGGATCTGTCGCGCTACATTCTCTAAGATAATGCAGAGTGCGGCAAATCTTGCCGCACTCTTATTTTACTGGCCTTGTCTCGACATTTGACCAAGCTTTTCGCTAATGAAAACGTTAATGGCTCTTGAGGGAATGGTCCGGCGCTCGCGTCGGCCGAGAAAAAGGCATCCGCTCGTGCGTAAAATTCTTCTGGTCCTGGCTGCCGTCATGGTTTTTAGCGCTGTCTCCCAATCCTTTGCGGAGGCTGCAAGCGTGGTGCCGCCGGGAAATCGCAACGAAGATCAGCCCGGTGTGCCCGGCGCGTCTTCCCGCCGCACCAAGGGCTCCAATTCCACATTTGATCGCAAATATCAGAAAGTGTTGGATCTGCTGTCGGGCGACAAGCAGCTCATTGCCAAGATCAAATCCACGGCAGGCCGCTACGGAATTGACCCCATTCATATGATTGGCGCAATCGTCGGTGAACACACATATAATGTGGATGCCTATGACCGGCTTCAATCTTACTACGTCAAAGCGGCGTCCTATGCGGGCAACAGTTTTCGATTCGGCTACAAGGACGAAAGCATTGCGCAGTTTCTGGCGCATGAGCAGTTTTCGAAATGCCAGTCCAAGCGGGAATCCGTCAGCCTCTGGACTTGCCGCGAAGATGTCTGGGACGACAGTTTCCGCGGCAAACAGGTCAATGGCGTCAGTTATCCCGATAACCGCTTCAGCGCAGTCTTCTTCCAGCCATTCTATGCCGGTCAGACCTTCGGGCTCGGGCAGATCAACCCGCTGACCGCTTTGATGCTGTCCGACACCGTCGCCAGAATTTCCGGCTATGAAAAGCTGGATGAGAATGATGCCGCAGCGGTTTACAACGCGATCATGGATCCCGATCACTCGCTGGCCTATATGGCAGCGGCTATCCGAAAGTCGATCGATGACTACAAATCGATTGCAGATATGGACATCTCCAAAAATCCGGGCGTGACCTCGACGCTCTACAATCTCGGCGGATCACAGCAGCGGGCAGCGGTTCTCGCGCAGAAAAACCGTCAGAGGGCAGCAGCAGGCGAGGGGCCAGCCTGGCCGGAGGAGAACTATTACGGCTGGCTCGTCAATGAGAAGCTGCCGGAGTTGCAGCGACTCCTGTAAAAGCTGGAACAGGTTGCGCCAGATTGTTTCCAAAAAAGAAAAGAACTTTGGCGGCGATGCCTGATTGACGAGCGGTGGTTTGAGCGTCCACTCTGTCTGCAAATATGCAGATAGGGAGACGCAAAGTGAGCCGCATCGAGCAGCACGGACTTTCCATTGAGCAGACGCTCTACAATTTCTTGACGAAGGAGGTTCTGCCCGGCACAGGTCTGGACGCAGACCTTTTCTTCCGAGGATTTTCAGAGATCGTGCACCAGCTCTCCCCGAAGAACCGGGAGTTGCTGCAAAAGCGTGACGCTTTTCAGGTCCAGCTAGATGACTGGTACCGCGCCAATGGTGCGCCGGTAGACCTTGCTGCCTACGAGACATTCCTGCGCGATATCGGTTATCTGCTGCCCGAAGGCGAGAACTTCACGGTAAAGACTACAAACGTCGATCCTGAGATTGCCTGGATCGCCGGTCCGCAGCTCGTCGTTCCCGTCATGAACGCGCGATACGCGCTTAATGCTGCCAATGCGCGCTGGGGCTCGCTCTACGATGCGCTCTATGGCACTGATGCGATTTCTGAAGCGGACGGGGCCGAAAAAGGCCGGGATTACAACCCGAAGCGCGGGGAGAAGGTCATCGCCTGGGCGCGTGATTTTCTTGATCGTTCAGCTCCCCTCGCGCATGGCAGCTGGTCTGATATTTCCGGCTTGAAGATCGCAGACGGCGTCCTGCATGTCGAAATCGGGGGCGATTGGCAGACCCTCAACGATGCTGCCCAGTTCGTCGGCTACAAGGGCGAGGCTGCCTCCCCGTCGTCGGTCCTGCTTGCCAAGAATGGTCTCCACGTCGAAATCATCATCGACAAGTCGACCGCGATCGGTGCAAGCGACACGGCTGGCATCTCGGATATCGTCCTTGAATCTGCACTCACGACGATCATGGACTGCGAAGATTCGGTGGCCGCGGTCGATGCGCAGGACAAGGTCGTTGCCTATCGCAATTGGCTGGGCCTCATGCGCGGAGACCTGACCGAGGAGGTGGCCAAGGGTGGCAAGACCTTTACCCGCAGCCTCAACCCGGATCGTGACTATGTCGCGGCCGATGGCTCATCGCTTTCACTGCCCGGTCGTTCGCTGATGCTGGTTCGCAATGTGGGCCACCTCATGACCAATCCAGCCATCCTCGACAAGGACGGTCGGGACATCCCGGAAGGCATCATGGATGCGGTCGTCACCGCCTTGATCGCGCTTTATGACGTCGGAGCCGAAGGACGCCGTCAAAATTCACGCGCGGGCTCCATGTATGTCGTCAAGCCAAAGATGCATGGTCCTGAAGAAGTTGCGTTTGCCGCAGACATATTCGCGCGTGTCGAAGCCCTGGTCGGGATGGAACCCAACACCATCAAGATGGGCATCATGGATGAGGAACGCCGCACGACGGTCAATCTCAAGGAATGCATTCGCGCAGCGAAGAACCGTGTTGTCTTCATCAATACCGGCTTCCTCGATCGCACCGGTGACGAAATCCATACCTCGATGGAAGCGGGTCCGATGATTCGCAAGGGCGATATGAAACAGGCGGCCTGGATTTCCGCTTATGAAAACTGGAACGTCGATATCGGGCTTGAATGCGGGCTTGCCGGTCACGCGCAGATCGGCAAGGGAATGTGGGCAATGCCCGACCTGATGGCGGCGATGCTGGAGCAGAAAATCGCGCATCCCAAAGCTGGCGCCAACACGGCCTGGGTGCCCTCACCAACGGCAGCGACGCTCCACGCAACGCATTATCACAGCGTGGATGTTGCAGCCGTACAGGACGGACTGAAGACGCGCGACCGTGCTAGGCTCTCGGATATTCTTTCCGTGCCGGTCGCTGTCCGTCCGAATTGGAGCGCCGAGGATATCCAGCGCGAGCTCGACAACAACGCGCAGGGCATTCTTGGCTATGTCGTGCGCTGGGTCGACCAGGGCGTTGGATGTTCGAAAGTGCCCGATATCAACAATGTCGGCCTGATGGAAGATCGCGCGACCCTGCGCATTTCCGCCCAGCACATGGCCAACTGGCTGCGCCATGGTGTGGTTTCGCAAGAGCAGATCGTTGAAACGATGAAGCGTATGGCAGCCGTCGTCGATCAGCAGAACGCAAATGATGTGGCTTACCGGCCAATGGCGACTGATTTCGATGGTTCGATTGCGTTTCAGGCGGCGCTTGAGCTGGTGCTGAAGGGTAGGGAACAGCCAAACGGTTATACCGAGCCCGTCTTGCACCGCCGCCGTCTGGAGTTGAAGGCGACGCAGGCAGGGTAGTTACAAGACCAGACATAAAAAAGCCGCCGGAGATGTTCCGGCGGCTTTTTTGGTGAGATCGATGATCCTTACTGGATCACGATAACCTTGGAACTGCGGCCCGGACGGACGCGGCTGTAGAGGTCGATGACGTCTTGGTTGATCATGCGAATGCAGCCGGAGGAAGCTGCGGTGCCGATGGAATTCCACTCTGGAGAACCATGGATGCGGAACAGCGTGTCCTGACCTTTTTCGTTGAACAGATACATGGCGCGTGCACCCAGCGGATTGGTCAGGCCCGGGCCCATACCAGCTTCGACATAGCGAGCGACTTCCGGCTTGCGGTCAGCCATTTCCTTTGGCGGATGCCACATTGGCCATTCCTGCTTCCACGCAACATAGGCTTCACCAGCCCATGCGAAGCCCTGTTTGCCGACGCCGATGCCATAACGCACGGCCTTGCCGCCGGGCAGAATGTAATACAGGAAGCGTTCACGCGTATTGACGATAACGGTGCCTGGCTTTTCGGGTGTTTCATACGCAACGATCTGGCGGTGGAAGCGCTTGTCCACCTTGTTGATCGGGATTGCCGGCAATGCGTAACCAGCGTCGGTTGTCGCGCCGTAAACTTCGTCACCGAAAATCTGTGTCGTTTCGACAAAGGCTGGCGCGGAGGCGGGTGTGGCAGGTGTCGTCTTGGTCGCCGTGGAGGCGCAGCCGGTCAAAGCAAATACCGACGACAGACCGAGGGCAGTCAAAAAAGTGCGAATGCGCATGATGTTCTCGCGGGAAATATCACCAAATCGGGGCGATGCATGAAGCTTATTGAATAGACGGGTTATTTTCGATTACTCTGGCCTTGGCAAGCCGTTGCACCGCAGCAATAGAATATGGCGCACGAAATTGCGCTCGGATGGCCTTTTTGCAACATCACAGACCCATACCAGCCGGATTTTTCCATGACTATTCTTTCCATCGTCAATAACAACCCGTTAATCGACGGTCGCCAGTCGGAAAATGCGATGCTGGTCAGGCGTGGCGTGCAGATATTGCTGAACGAAATGCGCCATTCCATTTTGCCGGAACTCTCGCTTTCAAGTGGCCGCAGGGCGGATTTGATCAGCGTTTCCGCCAAGGGAGAGATATGGATCGTGGAGATCAAATCCTCGATAGAGGATTTCAGGGTGGATCGAAAATGGCCGGATTACCGCGCCCACTGCGACCGGCTGTTCTTTGCCACCCATACCGCCGTCCCGCTCGACATTTTCCCGGAAGACTGCGGATTGTTCGTTTCCGATGGCTATGGCGCCCATATGGTGCGTGAAGCACCGGAGCATAAACTTCCCCCAGCCGCCCGCAAATCGCTGATGCTCGATTTTTCCAGGACCGCTGCAAGGCGTCTGATGATGGCCGAGTGGTCCACCGGCAAAAGCTATTCAGACTGAGAACGCGACGGCGTTGCAACTGACAAGTCTACTTGGGAGCACGCTTGGCCAATATGCGCTGCAAGGTGCGGCGATGCATGTTTAGACGTCGTGCCGTTTCTGAAACATTGCGCTCGCACATTTCATAGACGCGCTGAATATGTTCCCAGCGAACCCTGTCTGCCGACATGGGATTTTCCGGAAGGTCCATCTTGTCGCCTTCGCGCTGGGTCAGCGCATTGAACACGTCATCGGCGTCCGCGGGCTTGGCCAGATAATCGAGCGCACCCAGCTTCACTGCCGTCACAGCGGTGGCAATGTTGCCATATCCGGTCAAGACGACGATCTGGGTGTCGTCACGGTGCTGACGGATCGCCTCGATCACTTCGAGTCCATTTCCATCGCCCAGACGTAAATCCACCACGGCGTATTTGGGCGGCGAAAGCTTGGACTTTGCGATGCCTTCGCTCACCGACTCGGCAGTATCGACGGCAAAGCCACGTGTCTCCATGGCGCGCGCCAGACGGCGCAGGAATGGGCCATCGTCATCAACGATCAGAAGGGAATTATCCGGTCCTATCGCGTCAGCAGCCTCGCTCGCCGACGCTACACCCTTTTCGTCCCGCTTGTCGTCACTCATCCCGGCATTCTCCGCAGTCTATTTCTATCAACCGACCTTATTGCACCCGAAGGCAGAATAAACTCATTTGTTCTTCTTATCTTCCATAATTTCGCGCGGCCAGACGATAGCGACTCGTGCGCCGGGTCCATCATCGATCCGGTTCTCGAAAGTGAGAACCGCACCGGAGCGCTCCAGAAGGGTCTTTGCGATAAAGAGGCCGAGACCAAGTCCGCCGGCCCGGGTTTCGTTCTGACGCTTCGTAACATAGGGCTCCCCGATCCGGGCGAGAATGTCCGGCGCATAGCCTTGCCCATCGTCCTCGATAATGACCTTCACATGATGGGCATCATAGGAGGATGTGACGGTCACAAGCTCACGGGCATAGTCGACGGCGTTTTCGAGTAGATTGCCGAGACCATAGATGATGCCGGCGTTTCTGGCGCCAACAGGCTCGCCGCTTCTGCCGCTCTTCTCGATGAGCCGGAGTTTGATCCCGAATTCGCGATGGGGTGCAATGACCTCTTCGATCAGCGAAGACAGGGGCAGCTTGCGAAGGTGTTCTTCACCGTCCGCTGAGAGCGATGTCAACCGCCGCAGAATATCGCGGCATCTTTCGCTTTGGCTGCGCAGAAGCGCAACATCTTCGCCAAAGCGTTCGTCATTTCCCAGTTCCCGCTCCATTTCCTTGGCAACAACGCTGATCGTCGCCAGGGGGGTGCCAAGCTCATGAGCGGCAGCTGCAGCCAGACCATCGAGCTGAGAGAGGTGCTTTTCGCGTTCAAGCACAAGTTCAGTTGCTGCCAGCGCATCGGCAAGCTGATTGGCCTCATGCGAAACGCGGTAGGCATAGAAGGCGGCAAACAGCATCATCGCCACGATGGAGCACCAGATGCCGATGTGGATGATGATCTGGATCGGCAATGTTTCGCCGGGATACCATGGAACGGGAAAGGGGGAGAACGCGATGGATGTAACGCACGCCAGGGCAAATGCCAGCAACATCAGGGAGTGCTTCATGGGCTGCGAGGCAAAGGCAATGATGACCTGAACGCAGATGAGCGGTGCAAATGGATTGGAAAGACCACCCGTGATGTAGATCAGCGCCGTCAATTGTAGCAGGTCGAAAGCCAGAAGAAGCGTCGCTTCCCAGGGTTCAAGCAGGTAGGTAGCCGGAAATCTGGCGGATAGAAACAGATTTGCAACCGCCAGCGCGCCGATCAGCACTGCGCAGGTCAGAAGCGGCAAGGGAAAATTAAGCCCGAAGCCGACCAGAAGAATAGTTGCCGTCTGCCCTGCCACGGCCAGCCAACGTAACCAGACGATCGTTTGCAGGCGGATGTGACGGCTGGCGCGGCCAAGCCGTGTGTTTTCTTCTGGCTGGGCTGCCATTTGCCGTCTTCCTTTTTCAGGTCCCGCGTGGTTTCACGCGAGTGGTCGGTTGCGCAGAGGCCGGATCTTCCGGCCATGGGTGACGCGGATATCGCCCCCTCATATCCGAGCGAACGTCCTTCCAGGATCCAGCCCAGAAACCCGGCAGATCCCGTGTTGTCTGTATCGGCCTGTGGGCGGGCGAGGTCAATTCCAGAAGCAGTGGCAATTTGCCGCCCGCCAGTGTTGGGTGTTGCCGCAGGCCGAAAAGCTCCTGGACGCGAATGGTCAACGTCGGTTCTTCCCCCTCATAGCTTATAGGGTGCCGTTGTCCCGTCGGCGCTTCGAAATGGGAGGGAAGCAATTTGCCAAGCTCGCGCTGCGCCGAATGCGGAACAAGAGACATCAGCCCTTCCATCAAGGCACCACTCTTGATGGCCTGAATGCTGTTGACGTCATGCTGGAACGGAACGAACCACTCTTCAAGCCGAGCCAGAAGTGCCTCATCACGCGTATCCGGCCACGGATCACCTATCGTCCGATGCAGGAAACCAAGACGTTGCCGCAATTGCTGCGCTTCCCTGGAGAAATTCACAAGGCCCAACCCATGCTCTCGAATGCCACTGGCAAGAGCGAGCGCGGCCTTCTCGCCAGCCGGTTTTCCAAGCGGTGCCTCTTCAAGAATGATCGCGCCGATGCGCGTGACGCGACGTGCGCGGACCTGACCGCTGGCCTTGTCAAAAAACAGCTGATCTTCCCTGGCGATAGAATCCGGCAAATAATCCTCGACATCTTCGCGCCTGATGGAAGCGGCAGCCAGAATACGTGGCTGCGCTGCGCGGCCAGTGACGTCAGCCACAACGAGCATTTTCTCGGCAGCGAGACGCTCCGTTTCTGAAAGTTCCGCACCGCGCCCATTGGCCATGACATAGCGCCCGCGTCCGCCACGTTGAAAAGCGATGCGATCGGGATAGGCATGAAGCAGCAGCTGTCCTGCAGTCACAGGATCGACGGAAGCGGTTTTTCCGAGCGAAGCCGCGATCCTGCCTGCAAGCCCCCTTGCCGCCGTCGCTCTTTCTCCCTTTTCCTGCTTGAAGCGACGCATCCTTTCCTCAAGGTCGATGTCGCTTCCCCCAAGCCCTTGTTCCGTCAAGAGGACCGCCAGCAGAGCTGCCTGATTGCCATGACCGTGTTCTTGTGCCGCAATGACCATGGCGGAAAGGCGAGGGGGGAGGGCCAATTCCCGCATCTGCCTGCCACGCGGGGTTATGGCTCCTGCAGCATCCAGCGCGCCAAGGCTCGTCAACAGGTTCCGCGCTTCGCGAAGTGCAGTTTCGGGAGGCTGGTCCAGAAAGGATAGCGAAGCGGGATCAGCCACACCCCAATGCGCCAGGTCCAGCGCAAGAGCAGAAAGATCGCTTGCCAGAATCTGCGGCGGCGTGAAAGCAGGGAGCGCAGCCGTCTGGCCTGCATGCCACAGCCTGATTGCAATCCCAGGCTCCGTTCGTCCCGCGCGGCCAGCGCGCTGATCGGCCGAGGCGCGGGAAACCTTCACGGTCTCAAGCCTCGTCATGCCTGTGGAGGGTTCGAATACCGGCAGTCGCTGCAGACCACTATCTATGACGACCCGCACACCATCGATGGTGATGGAGGTCTCGGCAATGGACGTGGCCAGCACGATCTTGCGTCTTCCAGCCCCGGTGGGCTGTATAGCAGCATCCTGATCTTTCTGCGAAAGGTTGCCGTATAGAGGTATAACACTCGTCTCTCCAGCGAACTTTCCCTCAAGCCGTTCGGCTGTCCGCGTAATTTCTCCCTGTCCTGGCAGAAAAGCAAGAATGGAACCGGCTTCCGATTGATGGGCGGCGATAATGGCCCTGGCAACCCTGTCTTCTACACGCTCCTGCCCATTGCGTTCGTCGTAGCGGATATCGATTGGAAAACTACGTCCCAGGCTCTTGATGACCGGCGCGTCTTTCAGCAGCTCACTGATTCTCTCCACGTCCAGCGTAGCCGACATGACGAGAAGGCGAAGATCGTCGCGCAGTCCACTGCAGACATCCAGCGCAAGGGCAAGACCGAAGTCGCCATCCAGCGAACGTTCATGAAATTCGTCGAAGATAACCGTCGAAACACCTGATAGCTCGGGGTCGTCTAGTATCATGCGGGCGAAAACACCCTCCGTTACGACCTCAATGCGTGTTTTCGCGGATATGCGATTGTCCAGCCGCATACGATAGCCGACGGTTTCGCCGACGGTTTCGCCAAGCAGTGACGCCATGCGGCTTGCAGCTGCGCGCGCCGCGAGCCGTCGCGGTTCCAGCAGGATAATCTTGCCATCTCCGCGCCATGGCTGATGCAGGAGGTAAAGCGGCACCAGTGTGGTCTTGCCCGCGCCCGGCGGTGCCGACAAGATCGCCTGACCGAAGTCGGCCAAAGCGCCGCTAATCTCAGCGAGAACCTCCGTTACAGGCAATTCCGGCAGCATCATCATGTTTGTCTGCGACATTTCATTCACAAATGGTTTTCTGCAATGACGCTTTCGTAAGCGAGTATCGCGCCGGCCAGATCCTCCAGCGCAGCACCTACCGATTTGAACAGCGTAATTTCATCCTTGCTCTTGCGGCCTCCATAGCGTCCGGAAACAAGCTCGGAAAGCTCCGCGACAACTTCGCTGCGCTCGATTGCCCCGGAACCGAGGGGCTGAACAAGGTCGCCACCTTCCGTCAGCGCGCCGTCATAGGTATCGACGAAAATCGTCGCGCGTTGAACCGCAATGTCGTCGCTCTCCCGCATTGATGGTTTAAAGGCCCCGACGAGGTCGAGATGCGCACCCGGTTTCAGCCATTCGCCTTTGATAAGCGGTTGGTCAGACAGTGTGGCGCAGGAAATTATATCAGCCTCCCGAGCGCTCTGCTCCAGATCGTCACAAGGCTGCGCGTCCAGACCGATCTCACGTGCCTTCTGGGCCATTGCTGCCGCCGCGTCGGCATTGCGACCCCAGACCGTAAAAGAGGTGAGGGGGCGGACCGCGGCATGGGCCTCCATCAGATTAAGCGACAAGCGCCCTGTTCCCACCATCAGCATCGCGGAGGCGTCCTCCCGTGCCAGATGGCGCGCGGCGAGCGCCGAAGTGGCCGCCGTCCGTCGTGCCGTCAGTTCGCCACCTTCAATCGCCGCAAGCATCTCGCCTGTCTTTCCGGACGACAGAAGATAGGTACCAAAGATAGCTGGCAGGGCTCTTTGAGCGTTGTCGGGAAAGACGGACAGGATTTTCACGCCAAGATAAGAACCCGGAACCCATGCGGGCATCATCAGGAGCGTTGCGTTTCTTTCACCGGGCACCTCTACGTCATGATGGTGCCTCAAGGGCGTTTCGCAGCCCACCCGGAACATGTTCTCTATAGCCCCTATAAGAGCAGGCCAGGGCAAGGCACGGCGCGTTTCGTCTTCATTGAGAACAAGCATAGAGGTCTCCCGGATGATCTGGATAGAGAGACCTTAGCAAGGCGACGCTGTCTGGTGAAGTCAGAGACCAAATATGAAGGCCCGCGAGGCCGTTGGTGGGGTCGGATTTTGAGTCGAGCCGAAATACCCCTGGCTAATCAGTCACTTACATAAAATCTGTATTTTTTTGGATTGTCAGTGTTGACTTGTTTGAGG
>UBTF01000006.1 GCA_900468285.1 Hyphomicrobiales bacterium
ATGCCAGGGCGGGAAAGGGCGGGGATCTGGTAGCAGAGCGATTTTCCGCCGCCGGTCGGCATCAACACGAAGGCATTATTGCCAGCGATGACATGCTCAACGATGTCGGCCTGCTGTCCGCGGAATGTGTCATAGCCGTAGATGGTTTTCAGAATGTGGAATGGATCGGTATTCAATTGCATCTTCTTTGAGATTCGGTTGCCCGGCACCTCAGTCCATATTCAGGATAATCGCAACCCTTTCATTCCATTCATTCCCTAGTGCGATGGCGGATTTATTCGGCTGCGACCTTCAGGCAACCATCGATGATGCCGCGAATTTCTGCGCGGCAGGAGCCGCAATTGGTGCCCGCGCTCAAACTCGTGCCGATGGCTTCGACGCTGTGGCAGCCATCGCGGATGGCTGCCGTGATCTGGTTGATGCCGACATTAAAGCAGGAGCAGACGGTTGCGCCGGGGTCTGGCGTGCCTGCGCCGGGGCGACCGGCGACCATGGCAAAGCGTGTGCGAACGTCATCTTGGCGGGCGGAAAGCTGGGAAATCGCCCAGTTGCGGGCGACGGCGACGGGCTTGCTGGCGACGTAGAGTGCTACCAACAAGGTTTCTCCATCGAAGAAGGCGAGGCGGGTCTGTGCGGCGCTGTTATCGGCGTAACCGATCGGCTCAATGCTGGCATCAATGCCGAACACGGCACGCGCCCAGCCGATCCAGTCCTCGGCGACCTCGTCAAAGGCCATTTCCAGACGATACCCTCCGTCAGCCTTCGCCAGCGCCCAATAGGGGCAATCGAGGTTTTGCGGTCTGGTCTGCGTCACGGCAAAGGCATAGGCTTTCGCCTGAAAAGGCCGGGCCACGACGGCAATGTTTTTCGATGCTGGCTGGCCGGAATATGGGTCTGTCAGAGGTGGCACCAGCCGGTCGACGCGGGCATTTGCGGCGAACTGATCGTTCCAATGCATCGGCACGAAGATATTGCCGCGCGCCTGACGCTCGGTGACCAGCGCGCGCACGATGATCTTGCCGAGCGGGCTTTCGATTTGCACCAGATCAGCGCTCTCGATGTGCAGATCGATGGCATCACATGGATGCAGCTCGGCAAAGGGCTCAGCGAGATGGGAGGAAAGTCGCGCGCTTTTTCCCGTCCGTGTCATGGTGTGCCACTGGTCGCGGATGCGGCCAGTGTTGAGGGTCAGCGGGTAGTCGGCATTTATGCGGGATGTCTGCGGCAGGGCGGTGCTGACGAAGCGCGCCTTTCCATCGGCATGATAGAATTTGCCATCTGCGAAGAAGCGTGTCGTTTCGCGATCCCCGGAGGCGGGCTGTGGCCAGTTAAAGGGCGGCAGGGTGTCGTAGTCTCTCCTTGTCAGGGCGGAGTACGCGCCGATGTCGAAATCCCGCGAGCCGTTGTTTTCGAAGGCGGAAAGCCTGGCGTGTTCGGCAAAAATATCGGCTGGACCTGCATAATCGAAAGCCTGTGCGAACCCCATGCGCTGACCGACCTGCGCCAGTTGCCACCAGTCAGCCCTCGCTTCTCCCGGTGCGGGCAGATAACCGCGCTGGCGGGAAATGCGCCGTTCCGAATTGGTGACGGTCCCATCCTTTTCGCCCCATCCCAGCGAGGGCAGGAGGACGTGCGCGAATTTTGCCGTGTCTGTCGTGGCATACATGTCCGATACGACCACGAAGGGGCAGGCCTTCAGCGCGGCCTCGACGGCGCTGGCATCCGGCATTGAAACGACGGGGTTGGTTGCCATGATCCACAGCGCCTTGATGCGGCCCTCGGCCACCGCCTGAAACAGATCGACGGCCTTGAGGCCCGGTTTGTCTGCAATGGCGGGTGAACCCCAGAAGCGCTGGACGCGGTCGCGGTCATCGGCTTTTTCAATGTCCATATGGGCTGCCAGCATATTGGCGAGCCCACCCACCTCGCGGCCACCCATGGCGTTGGGCTGTCCGGTGAGTGAAAACGGTCCCATGCCGGGTCTGCCGATGCGGCCGGTTGCCAGATGGCAGTTGATGATGGCGTTGACCTTGTCCGTGCCGCTCGCCGATTGGTTGACGCCCTGGCTGTAGCAGGTGACGGACTTTTCCGTGCGCTCGAAGAGTTCGTAGAACTGGATCAGTTCGGCAATGGTCAGCCCCGTTGCGTCCGCTATCTCCGGAAGGCTGTATTCGCAGGCCGATTGCATGGCGGCATCAAAGCCGTTGGTGAAGCTTTCGACATAGGTCGTGTCGATGGCGGGCCCGTTGGCCAGATGTGCCAGAAGACCGGTAAACAGCGCGACATCTCCATCAGGCCGAATGGCCAGATGCATGTCGGCGATATCGCAGGTCATGGTGCGGCGCGGGTCGATGACGACGATGCGCATATCCGGACGCTCAGCCTTGGCGGCGGCGAGACGCTGATAGATGACAGGATGGCACCATGCCAGATTGGAGCCGGTGAGGATGACAAGATCGGCTTCGAATATGTCCTCATAAAGCCCCGGCACCGTGTCCGAGCCGAAAGCGCGGCGGTGGCCTGCGACGGAAGACGACATGCACAGCCGCGAATTCGTATCGATATTGGCCGAGCCGATGAAGCCCTTCATCAGCTTGTTGGCAACGTAATAATCTTCCGTCAGCAATTGGCCTGAGACATAGAATGCGACAGCATCAGCTCCATGTTCGGCAATGGCATCGGAAAATTTCGAGGCCACGAGGTCAAGCGCACTGTCCCATGTTACCTGCTCGCCACTGACTTGCGGATAGAGCAGGCGCCCGTCGAGATCGATCGTTTCGGCCAGTGCCGAACCCTTGGAACAGAGCCGTCCCAAGTTGGCAGGATGATCAGGATCGCCTTTGACGGTAACAGCGCCATCGTCTTCGATCTTCGCGATCACGCCGCAGCCGACGCCGCAATAGGGACAGGTGGTCTTGACCTCGTTAGCCATGCTCACTCCGCGGCGATCATCAGGCTTTCGATAGCAATCGACAGCTTGCCGTCGACATTGCGAACCGGAATGGTGCGCACCGCGCCCTCATCGGCACCCAGGGCCTTGCCGGTTTCCAGCGAAATAACCCAGTTGTGCAGCGGGCAGGTGACCGACGCGCCATGAACAATGCCTTGGCTCAAGGGGCCGCCCTTGTGCGGGCAGTGATCTTCGATGGCATAGACGTCGTTTTCCGCCGTGCGGAAAACAGCGATCTTGCCGGAGGGCGTTTTCACGCAGCGTGCGCCGCGCAGGGGAATGTCGGAGATGTCGCCAATATCGACCCAGTTCATGTGCTTTCCATCCTGCTCTTGTCGATGAAATCTTGAGGTGGGGCGAAACTCCTCCTTTCGCCCCACCCGACTGCCCAAATGGCCGTCCTGCCTTGCGGCGGTCGGTCACTCCGCGGCTTGATTGAAGCCGATGGTCGCCATCGGTTTGAACTCGTGCTTGTGCTCGCCGGACACACGCTCAGACCAGGGATCGACCTGCGCGAATTTCTGGCTGAAGACGAAACGCTCGAAATAGGCCTTGCGCTTGTCGGCATCATCAATGATCTGGCGGCGAACCTCGTCGTAGCCGATGCGCTTGGCCCATTTGTAGATGCGTTCCAGATAGCGCGCCTGTTCGCGGTACATCTGCGTCAGCGCCACGATATGTTCGAGTGCCTCATCCTCGGTTTTGACGAGGCCCAGAACCTCGGTGCCCTTAATGTCGAGACCGGCGGCACCGGCAAAGTGGATTTCATAGCCACTATCGACGCAGATGACGCCGATATCCTTGCAGGTTGCTTCCGCGCAGTTTCGCGGACAGCCGGAGACGGCAAGCTTCAGCTTGGCCGGTGTCCAGGAACCCCACATGAATTTCTCAAGGCGAACGCCGAAGCCGGTCGAATCCTGCGTGCCGAAGCGGCACCAGTCCGAACCCACGCAGGTTTTGACGGTGCGCAGGCCCTTGGCATAGGCCTGACCGGAGATGAAACCGGCCTTGCCGAGATCGGCCCAGACGGCGGGCAGGTCTTCCTTTTCGATGCCGAGAAGGTCGATACGCTGGCCGCCGGTCATCTTCACCATCGGTATTTCGAACTTGTCGACCACATCGGCAATGGCGCGCAATTCATTGGCATTGGTCACGCCGCCCCACATGCGCGGCACGACGGAATAGGTGCCATCCTTCTGGATATTGGCGTGCACGCGCTCATTGATATAGCGCGACTGGTAATCATCGGCATATTCATCCGGCCAGTCGCAGACGAGGTAATAGTTGAGCGCAGGGCGGCATTTGGCGCAGCCGCAGGAGGTCTTCCACTCCAGTTCCTGCATCACGGCCGGAATGGTCTTCAGCCCCTTGGCCTTGATCAGGCGGCGTACATCGTCATGGCCGAGATCGGTGCAGTTGCACATGGGCTGAACGGCGGCGGGATTGTAGCTGTCGCCCAGTGTCAGCGTCATCAATTGCTCGACAAGGCCGGTGCAGGAGCCGCAGGACGCCGACGCCTTGGTGTGAGCGCGCACGTCATCAAGCGATGTCAGGCCCTTGCCCGTGATGGTCGAGGTGATCTTGCCCTTGCAAACGCCGTTACAGCCACAGATTTCCGCATCATCCGGCAAGGCTGCAACGGCCGCCATAGGGTCCAGTGGGGACCCTCCCTGATAGGACTGGCCGAAAATGAGAGTATCGCGCATGGCTGAGATATCGACGCCCTTTTTCTTCAGGTCGTTGAACCAGGCGCCATCGGAGGTTTCGCCGTAAAGCACGGTGCCGATAATGCGGTTGTCCTTGAGGATGACGCGCTTGTAGATGCCTGCGGTGGCATCGCGCAGCACGATTTCCTCACGATCATCACCATCGGCGAAATCACCGATGGAGAAGAGGTTGATGCCAGTGACTTTCAGCTTGGTCGGGGTGTCCGCATGGACGAAGGCCGGTGTGGTATCGCCTGCCAGATGTGCCGCTGCCACCCGCGCCATTTCATAGAGCGGTGCGACAAGGCCATAGACCATGCCATCCACTTCGGCGCATTCACCGACAGAGAGAATATCTCCATCAGATGTCTGCATACCCGCATCCACAACGATACCGCGATTGACCGCCAGACCTGCCTCTTTCGCCAGACCCGCATTTGGCCTGATACCAACCGCCATCACCACCAGCGATGCTGGAATGATGGTGCCGTTGTCGAGCTCGATGCCCTCGACCTTTTCAGTGCCGACGATCTGCTTGGTATTGGCCTTGGTGATGACCTTGATGCCACGGTCTTCCATGGCCTTTTGCAGCAGGTAGCCCGCTGCCGGATCGAGCTGGCGCTCCATCAGCGTCGGCATCACATGCAGCACGGTCACGTCCATGCCGCGCATGGCAAGACCGGCAGCGGCTTCCAGCCCAAGCAGGCCGCCGCCGATGACAACGGCCTTGGCGCGGGATTGGGCGGCCAGCAGCATGGCATCGACATCATCGAGATCGCGATAGGTGATGACGCCGGGCAGATCCTTGCCGGGCACGGGAATGATGAAGGGAACGGAGCCGGTGGCAATCACCAGCTTGTCGTAGCTTTCGGTCACGCCCTGATCCGACGTCACGGTCTTGGCGGCGCGGTCGATATTGACGATGCGGTGGCCCTTGTAGAGCGTAATGCCGTGCTGGATGTACCAGCCGTCGCCATGGATGATGATATCCTCATAGGTCTTCTCGCCTGAGAGAACCGGCGAGAGCATGATGCGGTCGTAATTGACGCGTGGCTCGGCGTTGAAAATCGTGACCTGATAGTGATCAGGTGCTTTCTCGAAGAGTTCTTCCAGCATCCGCCCCGGGGCCATGCCGTTTCCAATGATGACAAGTTTTTCGGTCATGGGTGGTTACTCCGCAGCTTCGACGAAGCGGTGACGTTCGTAGAGGAACTTCAGCACGGCCTCGCGGCATTTGAGGTAGGTTCGGTCGGAAGCAAGCTCGATGCGATGGCGCGGCCTTGGCAGCGGCACATCGAGGATTTCACCGATATGGGCGGCAGGTCCGTTGGTCATCATCACGATGCGGTCCGACAGAAGGACGGCCTCATCGACATCATGGGTAATCATGACCATGGTGTTGCCAAGACGCGCGTGGATTTCCATCACCGCATCCTGCAAATGGGCGCGGGTCAGCGCATCCAGCGCGCCGAAAGGCTCATCCAGCAACAGGATTTTCGGCTCCATGGCCAGCGCCCGGGCAATGCCGACGCGCTGCTTCATGCCGCCGGAGATTTCAGACGGCTTCTTGTCCTTGGCATGGGCCATCTGCACGAGATCGAGATTGCGCATCACCCAGTCATGGCGCTCCGCCTTGGTCTTGGTGTAGCGAAAGACCTTCTCGACGCCGAGATTGACGTTTTCATAGACGCTCAGCCACGGCAGCAGGCTGTGGTTCTGAAACACCACCGCGCGTTCCGGGCCGGGTTGGTTCACCTCCCGGTTTTCAAGCAGCACGACGCCGGAAGACACCTTTGTCAGACCGGCAATCAGGTTCAGCATGGTGGACTTGCCGCAGCCGGAATGACCGATGACGGAGACGAATTCTCCCTTGTCGATGGTCAGGTTGATGCCCTTCAGCACCTCGGCGCGGACGCCGCCCTTGTCGAAATATTTGTCGATCTGGTCGAGCTTGAGATAGGCGTTCATGTTGTTCTCCTCCTCAGTTGGCCGCAGCGCCGCGGGTGACGATATTGCCGAGGGCAGCGACGAGCTTATCGAGGACGAAGCCGACGACGCCGATGTAAGCGAGTGCAACGATGATGTCGGGCAGGCGCGAGGAATTCCACGCATCCCAGATGAAGAAGCCGATGCCGACGCCACCGGTCAGCATTTCCGCCGCAACAATGGCGAGCCACGAGAGGCCGACACCGATGCGAAGGCCGGTGAAGATGTAGGGGGCGGCAGAAGGCAGCATGATCTTGTAAAAGAATTCCAGCTGGTTCAGCCGCAGTACCTGCGCCACGTTGCGATAATCCTGAGGAATGTTGCGCACGCCAACGGCGGTGTTGATGATGACGGGCCAGATGGAGGTGATGAAGATCACGAAGATGGCCGATGGATTGCTGTCCTGAAAGGCAGCCAGAGACAGCGGCAGCCATGCAAGAGGGGGCACGGTGCGCAGCACCTGAAAGATGGGATCGAGCCCGCGCATGGCCCAGATGGACTGACCGACGACCGCACCCAAGATGACGCCGGCAATGGCGGCAAGACCGAAGCCATAGGCGACGCGTTCCAGCGAAATCAGCACCCGCCAGCCAAGGCCGATATCCTGCGAGCCATAGACGAAGAAGGGATAGACAATCAGGTCATAGCTTTCCTGAAACACCTGGCTTGGCGGGGGCAGGGTTGCGCCGGGGGCGGAACAGAGCGCCTGCCAGATGCCGAGCAGCAGCACCAGCACGACGAGCGGCGGCAGAACATTGCGGGCGATGGCCCCGGCAATCTTTCGCGCGTTGAAGCCTTTTGACGGGCGGCGGGCAATCGCAATCACGGTGCCGCCTTTCGGGATTGGGGTGGCCGTTGCCATGCTGTCTGTCTTGCGGGCAGTTGCGGTCATGGTTCTATCCTGTCGTGATTACGAGGCGGCCTTGATCGAAAGGCTGTCGAGATAGGCGGATGGGTTTTCCGGATCGAAGACCTTGCCATCGAAGAAGGTCTCCTTGCCGCGTGACTTGGATGCCGGAATATCTGATGCGGCAACGCCCAGTTCCTTTGCAGCCTCGCGCCACAGGTCTTCGCGGTTGACCTGCGATACCAGCGCCTTGATGTCCGTATCGGGCGCGAACTTGCCCCAGCGGATATTCTCGGCCAGGAACCAGCTGTCATGGCTCTGGAACGGGTAGGACGCACCGTCCTTCCAGAATTTCATCTGCAGATCGGTGCCTTGCGCCACGCGGCCGTTGCCGTAATTGATGTCACCCTTCAGGCGGCCGAGAACATCCTTTGGCGGCACGTTGAACCATTGGCGCTTGCCCAGAATGGCCGACATCTCTTGCTTGTTGTCCATGCTGTCGCACCATTGTTGGGCTTCCATCACGGCCATGAGAATGGCCTTTGCGGCATTCGGGTTTTTCTCCACCCAGTCGGCGCGCATACCCAGCGCCTTTTCAGGGTGGCCCTTCCAGAGTTCGCCTGTCGTACAGGCTGTAAAGCCGATGCCCTGATTGACCAGCTGCTCGTTCCAGGGTTCGCCCACGCAGAACACATCCATGTTGCCAACCTTCATATTGGCAACCATCTGCGGTGGCGGAACGACGATGGTGGAGACGTCCTTGTCGGGGTCGATGCCGCCTGCGGCCAGCCAATAGCGGATCCACAGATCATGCGTGCCGCCGGGGAAGGTCATGGCGGCCTTGATCTCCTTGCCCTCGGCCTTCTTCTTCTCGAAGGCGGCCTTCAGTTTGGATGCATCCAGCTCAACGCCGGTATCGGCATAGTCCTTGGCAACCGAAATGCCCTGGCTGTCGAGATTGAGGCGGGCGAGAATAGCCATCGGCACGGGCACATTGTTCTGCGTCACCTTGCCGGTGTGCATGAGGTAGGGCATGGGGGTGAGAATATGCGCGCCATCAATGCCGTTTGATGCGCCACCGAGAACGAGGTTGTCGCGGGTGGCACCCCAGGACGCCTGCTTGGCCACTTCGACATCGGGCATTCCATATTTGGCGAAAAGGCCTTTTTCGGCGGCAACGACGAGAGGGGCGGCATCGGTCAGCGCGATATAGCCAAGCTTTGCGCCGGTCACTTCAGGCGCTGCCGCTGCGGCGAATGCGCCGGATGGGAAGGCCGAGCGGATGGCGGTGATCAGGGCGGCGGTTGCTGTCGTCTTCAATATGCCGCGGCGGCTTATATTGCCTGTGAATGTCGGTTTCATTCGCATGTTCCCCATTTTGGCCGCCGTTCCGGCGTGCGTTGGCAAAGTCAGAAATAAAAAAAACGCCGCTCGGAGATTGCATTTGCCTGGAGGGTTAGCCCCCGGGCAGCAAAAACCTTGCGACGTCTGTGTCGTTGGTAAGCAGCGGTTACGCGCTTTTAGTCCGATCGCCGTTGACCGGATGAAGACTAGTAAGCAATCGCCATGCCAGTTTTGAAATATGCGGATAAGTCGTTGATAGATCTAATGCGATTGTTGAAGAGCACTCACTACCGTCGCTCGATGCCTGACATGGGCTGGCTTATATTTTGCGCAGTTTTGGGGGCTGCACCCCTATGATGCGTAGCATTTGTGCAGCGCGTTACTGTCAGTTTTCTTCGGATGTGGAGGGTTGCGCATTGTCGGCGCTCACAGCGAATGCCTTGACATAGGCTTCGATTGCGGCGGGATCGAAGGTGTGGCCATCCATGAAGCGGTCGCCTTCGCTTGCGCCTTCGATGCGCCCTTCCGTTTGCGGCGGGACGCTGTCGGGCCCCAGTGCGTTTCGGTAGATGTCGCACTGATAGGCCGATGCGGCAGCCTGCGCGCCCTCCTTTGAAAAGCGTGCCTGGCCCCAGCGGATCATCTGGCTATAAATCCACAGGGCCTGACTTTTTCGCGGGAAATTGGCAAAATTGTCATGGAAGGTAAAATAGCGCTCGATCACGCGCTGGTTGCCCTGCGCGTCGACATTGAAGCGACCGGCAAGGACCTGCCTTATAATATCGACCGGGGCCGCGATATATTTCGCATCCGCCAATGTTTCGGCCAGAGCAGCGTGATTGTCGGCGCGGTCGCACCACCGGGCTGCCGCATCGAGCGCCACCAGCAGGCGTGAAACGGCCTCGGGCTGGGAGCTTGCCCAGTCCGGCCTCATGCCTATGACCTTTTCAGGCGCCGATGGCCATATGTCCTGCTTGGCGGCGACAATCCGGCCAATCCCGCGCTCGCTCGCCATCATGTTCCACGGTGCGCCGACGCAAAAACCATCGATGGCGCCAGCCGCAAGTGCATCCGAGGTCAGGGGCGGTGGCACAACGACGAGCCTGACGTCCCGATCTGGGTGAATGCCACCCGCTGCCAGCCAGTAACGGAATTCGTAATTGTGCGACGAGAAGGGATAGGTCACGCCGAAGGTCGGCGCTGGCTCTCCACGCGCACGCATGTCATCGAGCAGAGTTTTCAGCGCCTTGGCATTGTCGAGGGCGCTTGCCGTTTCGGAAATGCCAGCAATGTCGCGCATACGTGCGAAAAGTCGGGTGGAAAGGGTAATGGCATTGCCGCCGCGACCCAGCGAAAAGGGCGTGATGGTGGGTGAGGGGTTGGATCCGAGGTCCAGCATGGAGGCCACGGGCATGGGAGAGAGCATATGCGCGATATCGAACTGGCGGAATGCCAGCCGGTCACGCACATTGGCCCATGAAACATCCTTGACCAGATCAAGATGCAGACCTTCGCGGGCAGCAAAGCCGAATTCGGCGGCCGCAATCAGCACTGAAGCATCGACCAGCGGAATGAAACCGGCCCGCAGGGTGCGCTGGCGGTCGTTGCCGATCAAGGCAGGCCCGGTCTCGCCCTTGCCGCTTTTCGTTGCCTCGCTGGCCGTGATCGTCATCTCACATGCTCCATTGGATCTTCACGCTCACATCAGCAAGCTGGCGGCCGTCACGACACTTTGCGCGATGTCGGAAAGCTTCTTCTTCTCGTTCATGGCCGTCTGGCGCATCAGGGCAAAAGCCTCCTCCTCCGAAAGGCCACGCATTTTCATCAGAATGCCTTTGGCCCGCTCGACGACCTTGCGTTCTTCAAGCGCCGATCTGGCTTCGGCAAGCTCCCGCTGCAGGCGGCTGAAGGCGTTGAAGCGGCTGACCGCCATGTCGAGAATGGGTTTGACGCGCTCTTTCTTCAGGCCGTCAACGATATAGGCGGAAACCCCGGCCTCAACCGCCGCTTCGATGGAGGCGGTATCGGAGCGATCAACGAACATGGCGATGGGTCTGCCGACGGTGCGGGTCAATTGGAATAAATGTTCCATCATGTCACGATTTGGATTTTCTATGTCAATCACGATCACATCAGGACAGAGCGTATCGATGATTCTCGCAACGCCATGGACCTCGTGAATAACCGTAACCCGATCATGCCCCGCCTCGCGCAATCCTTCCTCGATAATCGAGGCGCGGATGGCGTTTTCATCAATTACGAGAATTGTCAGGTCGCGGAGCGTCATGGCTGCATAGATGCCGTAACCCTTGCATTTTTGCAATCTTTTTAATCTTGCATAAAAATCAGGCATCGGCGCTAAAATCTTTTGTACCAATACATTTCTGGCACCTGAGCGCGGCTTGACAAGCAACCATGTTTAGAAAATGTTGACCGTATGAGTGCAGGGGCGGAATGGTTATCTGAGCCAAACCCGATAAGCCGCAAAAGTGCTGCTGAATCGGTGTTTGAAGATTTGCGGTCGGCAATCGTCTCTGGACGGTTGGCCGTGGGCACACGCCTGCCTGCAGAAACGGATCTGGCTGGACGTTACGGCGTCAGCAGGCCCATCGTGCGGGAAGCCTTGCGGTCTTTGCAGACGCTGGGCATGACGCAGACGCGCACGGGCAGTGGCACATTCGTTCTGACCGACAGGCCAAGCCGGGAATTGAGCTATGGCGGATACTCCGCCCGCGATCTTATCGAGGCGCGTCCCTTCATTGAAGTGCCCGCAGCCGGATGGGCGGCGGTAAGACGATCAAGCGCTCAGCTCGAAAAGATACTGGGTCTCTGCGATGCCATGGACGAGCAGGAAGATCCCCATAAATGGGTCAAGCTCGACTCGGAGTTTCACAGCACCATTGCCGAAGCATCGGGAAATGCGCTCTTTGCCAAGGTTGTCCTCGACGCACGCGGTTCGCTCAGCCAGCAATCCGAATTGCTGAATATCATGGCGCACCGCCGTATCGCCTCGAATGTCGAGCATCGCCTCATTGCCGAGGCGATTGCCGCAGGGTCGAGCGAGACCGCCAGAAGCGCCATGGAGGCGCATCTGGGGCAGGTCAAGCAGGTCGTCACCGCTATCATCGGTGAGGAAACAGAGCTCGGCTAATGGGTGCCTTCCGCTTCAGCAAGGCGTTGCAGCGCCGGGGCATTCGCCAGCAGTTCTGGCTTTAGTGCCGCGCTCAACTGCTCGGCGCTCAAGTAACCCTTTTCCAGAACCACCTGCGCGACAGTGCGACCGGACAGGAGGGCTTCCCTCGCCACTTCCGTTGCCGCGTAATAGCCGATCAAGGGGTTGAGTGCGGTTGCCAGACCCAGGGATTCGTCAAGCCTGCGCGCCATGATCTCGACATTTGCCGTAATGCCGTCCACGCAACGTTCTGCCAGCGTCACGCAGGCTGCGCTCAGCTGCGCAATGCTGTCGCAAAGCGAGCGCACAATGACCGGTTCGAAGGCGTTGAGCTGAAGCTGTCCGCCCTCAGCCGCCATGGTAATCGTGATGTCATTGCCGATGACAGAAAACGCGACCTGATTGACCACCTCCGGAATGACCGGGTTGACCTTGCCCGGCATGATGCTGGAACCGGCCTGAACGGGCGGAAGGTTGATTTCGCCAATGCCTGCGCGCGGTCCTGAAGACAGCAGCCGCAGATCGTTGCAGGTCTTCGACAATTTGACCGCAACACGCTTCAACACGCCGGAGAGATGTACGAACGCGCCGGGGTCCTGCGTGGCTTCGATGAGGTCTGCTGCGGTGACAAGCGGGCGACCGGTCAATGCGACGAGATGTTTGCACGCAACCTCCGCATAGCCTGCCGGTGCATTCAGCCGTGTGCCGATGGCGGTTGCGCCGAGGTTGATCTCATGCAGCAAGGCGGCGGACTCGATCAGGCGCAGGCGATCCTCTCCCAGCATCACGGCAAAGGTGCGGAATTCCTGGCCAAGGGTCATTGGCACGGCGTCCTGCAACTGGGTACGGCCAACCTTGAGAATGCCGTCGAACTCGCGCGCCTTGCGTTCGAAGGCTTCCTGCAGGATCAGCATGGAGGCCGCCAGCCCGTCGATCGCCTCGATCATGGCGACATTGATCGCCGTCGGATAGGCATCATTGGTGGACTGGCTGAGATTGACGTGATCATTCGGGTGCAGATGCACGTAATCGCCCTTGTCGTGGCCGAGGATTTCCAGCGCCCTGTTGGCAATGACCTCATTGGCGTTCATGTTCGTCGAGGTGCCGGCACCGCCCTGAATGACGTCGATGATGAACTGGTCGTGCAGAGCGCCCTCGCGAATTTCCCGGCAGGCCTGGACAATAGCACCCAGCTTTTCGCCGTCCAGCAGCCCCAGTTCGTTGTTTGCCCTCGCAGCGGCTTCCTTCACATAGGCCAGCCCACGAATGAGGTAGCCATAATGGCCGATGGGAATGCCGGTTATCTGAAAATTCTCGGCGGCGCGCGCCGTGTGGACACCCCAATAGGCGTCAGCCGGTACCTCTTTTTCCCCCAGAAGATCGTATTCCCTGCGCGTCGTGACCACTGTTTCCTCCTCAACGACAAAACATATAAATCTGTAAAGCTGCTTGACAGATTTTGATTTTGTACGCCTACTATCACAGGTCGTCAACGGGTGGGAGCTAAGGGTTGACCGAAGATGACGACGTCAGTATCTGGACATCAGCTGTCTTACAGCATTACAGAAAAGCTTATTGCAGCGACGCCTGATATTTAAATTTGAAACCGATGATCGTCGGGTTGGTCCGATCGGAACAGCTGTCCGAGACAAACGGCACCCGTCGATGACAAAAGCTCTGAGGGAGGGGCGATGTCAGTGAACAAGTTGGACAAGGCCAGCCACGAACGTGACGTGGAAATCCAGGAAGATCAAGGATACCACAAGGCACTGAAGCCGCGTCAGATCCAGATGATCGCCATTGGCGGGGCAATTGGAACGGGTCTGTTTCTGGGGGCGGGCGGTCGTCTTGCCGTCGCAGGCCCTTCGCTCATTTTCGTTTATGCCCTATGCGGATTGTTTGCGTTTCTCGTTTTGCGCGCGCTTGGCGAATTGATCATGCACCGCCCGACCTCGGGCTCCTTCGTTTCCTACGCCCGTGAATTCTACGGCGAGAAAATGGCCTTTGCTGTTGGCTGGATGTACTGGCTGAACTGGGCCATGACATCGGTCGCCGATGTGACGGCGGTCGCCATCTACATGAATTTCTTCAAGCAATATGTGCCGTGGATGCAGGGTATCGACCAGTGGGTCTTTGCCCTTGGCGCGCTGATCATCGTGCTGGGCATGAACATGCTGTCGGTCAAGGTATTCGGAGAGCTGGAATTCTGGTTCAGCCTCATCAAGGTGGTGGCGCTTGCGATATTCCTGGTCGTTGGCGTTTATTTCGTCATCTTCGGCACGCCCATCGAAGGCCATGTCACCGGTTTCAGCCTTATTACCGATAATGGCGGGTTCTTCCCCAATGGCATACTTCCCGCTTTCATCATCGTGCAGGGCGTCCTGTTTGCCTATGCCTCCATCGAGCTGATCGGCACGACGGCGGGTGAAACCGAAGATCCGCGCAAGGTCATTCCCGGCGCAATCCGCACCGTGGTTTTCCGCCTGCTGGTCTTTTATGTCGGCTCCGTCCTGCTCCTGACCCTTCTCCTGCCTTACACGGCATATAAGGCTGGCGAGAGCCCCTTCGTCACCTTCTTCGGCTCTATCGGCATCGAAGGCGCAGATATCATCATGAATCTGGTCGTTCTGACGGCCGTTCTGTCTTCGCTCAATGCCGGGCTTTATTCCACCGGACGCATCCTGCATTCGATGGCGGTTTCCGGCTCGGCGCCTGCGGCTCTCGCCAAGATGAACAAGGCGGGCGTTCCCTATGGCGGCATTGCGGTGACGGCTGTCGTTACCGTCATCGGCGTCATTCTCAACGCCATCGTCCCTTCTGCCGCCTTCGAAATTGCCCTCAATGTAGCGGCGCTCGGCATCATTTGCGCGTGGGGTGCCATCGTGTTATGCCAACTCAAGCTGTGGCACCTGGCCCGGCGGGGGGAAATGAAACGTCCGGATTTCAGAATGATTGGCGCGCCCTATACCGGGCTTCTTACGCTTGTCTTTCTCTTCGCTGTGTTGGTACTGATGGCGCTTGATTATCCGGCAGGCACATGGACCGTGGGTTCGCTCATCGTCATCGTGCCCGCTCTTGTTGCAGGGTGGTATCTGTTGCGCAATCGCATACATGAGCTGGCGAAGGCAGACACGTTAGGAAGCGCAGCCGCGCGGGGACAGAAGTGAGCATTGTTGAATCGAAATTGCTGGTGGCTGTCATAGCCACCGGCGGCACCATTGCCAGCAAACGCGATGAGAGCGGTGCCGCAAAGCCTAGTCTTTCAGGCGAAAATCTTATTTCCGGCCTTTCCGATGCCGATGTTGCGGTCAAGCCGGTCGAGCTGATGGCGAAGGATTCGTCCAGCCTTTCCATCAAGGACATGCAGGACATCAGCGATGCCGTGGGGCGGGAACTTGCCGACCCGGCAGTATCAGGCGTCGTCATTCTCCATGGTACCGATGCAATGGAAGAGAGCGCTATGCTCGTGCATCTGCAGCATGGCCTGAGCAAGCCGGTCATTTTTACTGGCGCGCAATTTACCGCCGATCATCCTCAGGCCGATGGGCCAGGCAATCTGTCGGCCGCCATCGCAGCGGCGGTTGATCCATCCAATACGCAAAAGGGTGTCCTTCTGTGTTTTGGAGGCAGGCTGCTGCCCGTGTGGGGGCTCTACAAACGTTCTGCCGACGAGCGGGATGCCTTCGATCTTTCCGGGCAACCCGGCTGCCTGAAAAGCCCCGGCTTTTCGGCAAGCGTCAGTGATATCAGGGTCGATATCGTTGCCATCTATCCCGGCTGCGATGCGATCCATATCGATGCGAGCCTGGCTGCGAGCGCCAAAGGCATCGTCCTTTCGGCGCTGGGTTCCGGCAATGCCAACGCACTGGTGGTGGATGCGGTCAGTCGCTGCGCCAGCCAGGGGGTTCCGGTCGTCGTTTCCAGCCGGGTTCCGGTTGGCGGGCTGGTGGCCGGTTATGGCGGCGGCGGCGGCGGTCACGATCTGGGAGAGGCGGGCGCCATCCACTGTCGCACCCTGCGGGCAGGGCAGGCCAGAATCCTTCTTGCCGCAATGATCGCGTCTTCGAAAAGCCGGGACGAGATGGTGGCTGCGTTCAACGATTTCCAAAAAGTGGCGAAACCATGATTTTTTCAGGAACCTTTGTGGCCTGATGTCGTTTCACCGGCTGGGAGACCACCGGGGGCCTTTTATGGCAGTAACATCGACTGCAGTCGTCCTGACTCTTATTGGACTTGCAATTTTCGGCTTTGGTTCTCAGCTCGTCATGCTGGGCGGAAGTTTTTATTACGCGTTGGCGGGCGTCGCATTTGTCGTGACGGCCGTCTTACTGTTTCAAAGAAACAAGGTGGCATTGCATTTCTATGCCGCCTTCGTTGTCGCAACTCTTCTCTGGGCCTTGTGGGAAGTCGGTTTTGACTGGTGGCAGCTGGGACCACGTGGCGGTTTCATCATTGTCGTCGGCATGTGGCTGTTGATGCCCTGGATCAGAAAGCCGCTCGGCTTTACCAGCCCGACTGGCACGTCCTATGGCGCCAATGCGGTGCCTCTTCTGACCGCTGTTCTCGTATCGGTCGGCGCTGCCGCCTTTGCGATGACGCAGGACCCGCATGACATGGAAGGCAACCTTCCGCAGGAGATCGTGACGGCTGCGCCTTCCTATGGGAATGCGGTGCCTGATAATGAATGGCATCAGTATGGACGCACCAATTACGGCCAGCGTTATTCGCCGCTTACGCAGATCACGGCAAACAATGTCGGCGAGCTCAAGGAAGCATGGCGCTATCAGACGGGCGATGTGAAACTGCCCGATGATGTGGGCGAGACCACCTATCAGGTGACTCCGTTGAAAGTGGGCAATTCGCTTTACCTCTGCACACCACACAACTGGGCCATTGCCATTGACGCGGCCACCGGCAAGGAAAAGTGGAAATACGATCCCAATGCCGGTCTGAACCCGGATCGCCAGCATCAGACATGCCGCGGTGTGACCTACTACGCTGAGCCAACGGCACAGGCCGGTTCGCCCTGCGCCACCCGCGTCTACCTGCCGACATCGGACGCGCGTCTAATTGCTCTGGATGCCGAAAACGGCCAGGTCTGCACAGGCTTTGCCGACCAGGGAACGCTGCATCTGGAAAGCGGCATGGAGCACAATCCGGCCGGATATTACTACTCCACATCCCCACCCGCCATTGCGGGCAACAAGATCATCATTGGTGGTGCCGTCAACGACAACTATTCGACACAGGAGCAATCCGGCGTTATCAGAGCGTTTGACGTCAATAGCGGCGCATTGATCTGGAACTGGGACTCGGGCAATCCTACCCAGACCCAACCGCTTCAGCCGGGCCAGACCTATACGACGAACTCGCCCAACAGCTGGTCGGTCTTCAGCGTCGATGAAGCGCTGGGGCTCGTATACATTCCGCTTGGCAATCAGGTTCCCGACCAGCTTGGTATGGGCCGCAGCGCCAATGTCGAGAAATATTCGTCGTCCATCGTCGCGCTCGATGTAAACACCGGGCAGGATCGCTGGGTGCGCCAGACGGTGCACCACGACCTCTGGGACATGGACGTCCCGGCACAGCCAGTGTTGCTTGATATCACGAAGAAGGACGGCCAGACGGTTCCTGCGCTGGTGGGACCCACCAAGCAGGGCGACATCTACGTGCTCGACCGGCGCACTGGCGAGCCGATTCTCGCCGTGACCGAGGAGAAAGCGCCGGGCGGCGCGATCCCCGAGGATTTCAGCGCGCCGACCCAGCCGACATCGGCTCTGTCGTTCAAGCCGGATCCGCTGCAGGAAAGCAACATGTGGGGCGTCTCCATGTTCGACCAGCTGGCCTGCCGCATCAAGTTCCACCAGCTAAACTATGAGGGCCGCTATACGCCTCCGTCGCTGAATGGAACGCTGGTCTACCCGGGCAATTTCGGGACGTTCAACTGGGGCAGCGTGGCGGTCGACCCGGAACGGCAGGTTATGTTCGGAATGCCGACCTACCTTGCCTTCACATCGCAGCTCGTGCCTCGCAGCGAGATTCCCCCGCGCGGCCAGGATGAAAAGGGCAGCGAACAGGGCCTGAATCGCAATGATGGCGCTCCTTATGGCGTGCTGATGGGCCCGTTCCTCGGACCGCTTGGAATTCCTTGCCAGGCTCCACCATGGGGCTATGTGGCAGGCGCGGATCTCCGCACCGGTGACGTTGCCTACAAGCACAAGAACGGCACCGTCTATGACATGACGCCGCTGCCTCTGCCCTTCAAGGTCGGCGTGCCCGGCATCGGTGGACCGATGATTACCAAGGGTGGCGTGGCTTTCCTCGGTGCCGCCGTCGACAACTATCTGCGCGCCTATGATCTGACATCGGGCAAGCAGCTCTGGGAGGGGCGGCTTCCTGCAGGCGGACAGGCGACGCCCATGACCTATGCCACGGATGACGGCAAGCAATATGTCGTCATGGTTGCCGGTGGGCATGGATCTGTCGGAACCAAGCCGGGTGACTATGTCATCGCTTACACCTTGCCCTGAAACGGCAAAAACCCTCCATGATCGAAAGCCGGGAAGAGATTCCCGGCTTTTTTCATTGTGAAAGAAGAATTAGGCTTCTCAATTGAAATGTAATAACATAACAAAAAGCTCCGCTTGACGGCGGGTTTGGAATACGGCTATCTGGTCGCGACGGTTTCGAGCGAGCAATCGCAAGGAATAATAGGGAATACGGTGAGGGCTTTCGGGCCTGATGCCGTAGCTGCCCCCGCAACTGTGAGCGGATTGTCTAACCCTTTTGGCGCTGGTTTTTCTGGCGCCATGCCACTGCGAAGCAACATCGCGGGAAGGTCGGGTCAAGACGTCAATCCGTGAGCCAGGAGACCTGCCGTCATGTGTTCAATCCAATTCACGGGCGGGGATGCCCGGAACAGGAGATCATCGTGATTGCATCTTGCGCCCGCCGGCGCTCTATTCCTTTTGCCATGTCCCGGTTTCGGATCATCCTGACGCGCGTCGTTACGGATTGACGTTCAAACGTGTTGAATCATGTCTGCCTGGATGCGCAGACGCTGACGATCGGGGACTATCGAAATGATATTCAATTTCAAAAGAGCCGTAAGCTCTGCGATTTTTGCTGCCGCCGCTTTTGGCATCTCTGCAAGCGGCGCCTTCGCTGCTGCGACCACCTATCCCTTGACGCTCAAGAATTGCGGCAGGGACGTGACCTTCACCCACGCGCCGGAGCGCACGGTCTCCGTCGGCCAGAGCACCACGGAAATTCTCTATATGCTCGGCCTTGCCGACAAGGTCGTCGGAACAGCGGTCTGGATCGGCCCTGTCATCAAGGGCTATGAAGAGGCCAATGCGAAGATCGACCGTCTGGCGGACAATGATCCGAGTTTCGAAAGCGTTCTCGCCAAGAAGCCGGATCTGGTGACGGCGCAATTCCAGTGGCATGTCGGCCCGGAAGGCGTGGTGGCAAAGCCCGAGCAGTTCGAGGAACTCAAGATACCCGTCTATACATCGCCTGCCGATTGCGTCGGCAAGGACAATACCGGCGGCGGTGATGGCGTGCGTCATTCCGTCTTCACCATGGATCTGATCTATCAGGAAATCACCGATCTCGCGCAGATTTTCGATGTTCAGGACCGGGGCGAAAAGCTGGTGGCCGATCTTAGGGCACGCGAAGAAACCGCACGCAAAAAGATTGCCTCCGTCGATGGCAAGCTCTCTGCCGTCTTCTGGTTCTCCAGCGCAGAGCTGGATATCGATCCCTATGTCGCAGGCAAAAATGGCGCGCCGGGCTACATCATGTCGGCGCTCGGCATCAAAAACGTCATCGACAGCGAAGAAGAGTGGCCAACTGTGGGCTGGGAAACCATCGCCAAGTCTCAGCCGTCGTTGGTGGTTGTCGGCAAGATGGACCGCAGACGCTTTCCGGCTGACGATGTTGTCGTCAAGGAGAAGTTCCTGAAGCAAGATCCGGTTACGAGCCTGATGCCTGCGGTCAGCCAAGGCCATGTCGTTGTCATGGATGCGCAGGCGATGAACCCGACAATCCGTACCATCGATGGCATAGAAGTTCTGGCCAATGCGGTCGTTCAACTTGGCCTTGCCAGGTAATCATGCGCGCTTGCTTCACCATCACCCGTGCCGTCCTGCTGGCGGCCGGGTTCCTGGGCCTTGCGCTCTGGCTTGGCGCAGCCATTGGCGAGACATCCATTTCCATGGATGTCGTCGCCAGAACGGTCGCCAATCGCGTCTTTCATGCGGATTATCCGCTTGATGCCATCGATGAGGGCATCATCTGGAACTATCGCCTCAGTCGGGCGGTGGTCGCGGCCTGTTGTGGTGCGGCACTGGCGGTATCAGGTGTCGTCCTGCAGGCGCTTTTGCGCAATCCGCTGGCCGATCCCTATATTCTCGGCATATCGGCAGGTGCATCGATGGGCGCGGTCGGCGTTGCCATCATGGGTTTCGGTGCCGGGCTTTTGACCATGCCGCTCGGCGCGTTTCTGGGCGCACTTCTGGCCTTTACCCTCGTCAGCCTTCTGGCACTGCGTGCCGGGCGCGGCAATAGCGCGATCATTCTGGCCGGTGTGGCGGGGTCGCAGCTTTTCAACGCACTCACATCCTTCATCGTGACCAAGGCCGCCAATGCCGAGCAGGCGCGCGGCATCATGTTCTGGCTGCTCGGCAATCTCTCAGGCGTTCGCTGGCCGGATGTCTGGCTGGCGCTGCCTGCAACGGTGCTCGGCCTTGCCATTTGCCTGTGGCATGCGCGTGCGCTTGATGCTTTCACCTTCGGTTCGCAATCGGCGGCCTCGCTCGGCATTCCCGTTCGCCGCGTCTATATTGTTCTGGCGGGCATATCGGCGCTGATGACGGCCATCATGGTCAGCATTGTCGGTTCCATCGGCTTTATCGGGCTGGTCATCCCGCATGCGGCGCGCATGATCGTCGGGGTGCGGCACGGTCGGCTGTTGCCCTTTGCCGCGCTTATCGGCGCAATCTTCATGATCGGTGCCGATATTGTGTCGCGAACCATGATACCGGGGCAGGTGCTGCCTATCGGTGTCATCACGGCCCTGTTCGGTGCGCCCGCATTCGCACTCATCCTGTGCCAGCGCCGGAGCACGCCATGATCCTTTCAGCACGAAATCTCCATTGGTCGGCGGGTGGCGTGGACATTGTCAGAAATGTCAGTCTCGATATCAGGCCCGGTGAGTTTCTCGGCATTGTCGGACCGAACGGCTCGGGTAAGACCAGCCTGATGTCGCTTCTTTGCGGGATCAGAAAACCTCGACAGGGTGAGGTTGTATTGGACGGCAAGGCAATCCAGAGCCTCAGCCGCAGAGACGTGGCCCGCTCCATCGCCTTTGTTGAGCAACAGGCCGAAACGCAGGAGCGGATCGATGCCCGTCAGGCCGTGGAGCTTGGCCGCACCCCGCATATCGGCGCACTGTCCCCCTGGTCGGCGCAGGATGATGCCATTGTGGATCAGGCATTGCGCGACGTGGATGCCGGACATCTGGCCAAACGCATGTGGCACACCCTGTCAGGCGGGGAGCGGCAACGGCTTCACATCGCCCGGGCTCTTGCGCAAAAGCCCAATATCCTGCTTCTGGACGAGCCGACCAACCATCTCGACATCGGTCACCAGATTGCCCTTTTGCATCTGGTGCGCAAACAGCGGCTGACCGTTGCCGCAGCCCTGCATGACCTCAACCATGCGGCCATGTTCTGCGATCGTGTGGCGGTGATGAAAGGCGGAGAACTCGTTGCGCTCGGCCCACCCTCCAGCATTTTTACCGCCGGTCTGATTGGCGACGTCTTCGGCGTGGAGGTGCTTGTCGAGCGGGGGGAGGGGGACATCTGCCACATCCGCTATCAGCCTCCTCGCGATAAAGATTTTATTCCAAGGACATCAGATGGATAGTCTCAAGACATTTTCCGCTGCCGCACTTTTCTCCTGCCTTGCCATGTCTGCGGCGCTTGCCGAAACATTCGAGGTGAAGATGCTCAATCAGGGCGAAAAAGGTTCAATGGTCTTTGAACCGGATTTCGTGGCATTGAAGCCGGGTGACACGGTGAGGTTCATTCCCACCCACAAGAGCCACAATGTTGCGACCATCGATGGCATGGTGCCAGAGAGCGCGAGCGGCTTCAAGAGCAAGATCAATGAGGCATTCGAGATAGCCCTCGATCACCCCGGCTTTTATGGCATCAAATGCTCGCCGCATTACGGCATGGGCATGGTGATGCTGATCAAGGTCGGAGATGCGCAGCTTCCTGATAGCTACAAGGCGGTGGTGCATCCTGCCCGGGCAAAGCCGCGCTTCGATGCTCTGCTTGCCGCGGCAGAGGCAAAACCCTGAACTGCGCCCGGCACCTCGCGCGATGAGTTGAATATTTGGGGCCGTTTATCCCTTGAATTGGAGAGACGGCCTCCCACATCTCACTCAACCCGCTGGTCCGGGCCCCTCTGGTGAAAGTCTCGGCGCTTTCACGATGTCGGACCTTTTCCGATGTCTTCGCCGAGTGTGCAGAGGTTAGCGCATGTTTTCCGATATTGCCGCGTGGTTCGTCACGCTTTTTATTCTCAACCCCATTCAGGCCGAGGTGCAGGACCGGATTCAGGGTGCCAATGCATCCGCCCAATCCATCCAGCAATCGCAGCAGTGCATTTCCGCGCAGGGCCCAAAGCTCTTGCAACGCGCCGGTGAAGACACGGCCTGGGCGATCGCAACGGCGGCAGGCTACACATTTGGCTGGACGTCTCCGACGCAACTGCTTGACGCAAGCGACCCGAATTGCGCCGAACTCACCCGCCTGTTGCAGGCCGGTGAGAACGAAGAGGCAAACAGCTAATTTGCTTTAGAGACCGGCAGGCCTGACGATCAGGCCTTGCCGGACTGCCAGTTGCGGTACCATTCCACGAAGGAGGCGACGCCTTTTTCTATGGTGATGTCGGGCGCATAGCCGGTCAACGCTCGCAGCAGATCGGGCGAGGCAAAGGTGCGCGGCACATCGCCCTGCTGCATGGGCAGCATGTTGCGAATGGCCTTCTGGCCAAGGACGTCCTCAACCGTTTCGACAAAGCGCATCAGCTCTACCGGCTGGCCGCCGCCAATATTGACGACACGGAAAGGTGCGTGTTTTGACAATGTGTCGGTCACGCCCTCTTGCGTGACGCGGTTGTCTTCCGATGGCGCAATGTGGCTCAGCCGGATGATGCCTTCCACGAGATCGTCGATATAGGTGAAGTCACGACTCATCCTGCCTTCGCCATAGATATCGATGGGCTGACCCTTCAGGATCGCATCCACGAATTTGAACAGCGCCATATCCGGGCGGCCCCATGGGCCGTAGACGGTGAAGAAGCGAAAAGCCGTGGTCGGCACCTTGTGCAGATGAGCGTAGCTATGCGCCATCAGCTCCATCGACTTCTTGGTGGCGGCATAGATCGTCATCGGCTCATCGGCCCGGTCGCTCTCGGCGAAAGGCACTTTTTCATTGGAGCCATAAATGGAAGAGGTCGATGCCAGCAGCAGATGCTTTGGCTGGAGCGTCTTGGCCAATTCCAGAATATTCCATGAACCGACGAGGTTCGAGTTCACGTAGTCCTTCGGGCATTCGATGCTGTAGCGGACACCGGCCTGGGCGGCGAGGTGGATGATGACCTCAGGCTCGGCGAGATCTGCGGCGCGGTTCAGCGCATCGGCATCTTCCAGCATTCCGATCTGGGCCTTGAAGCCGTTGGAGCGCGCCAGAATCGCGTGGCGTTTTTCCTTCAGGGCAACATCGTAATATTGCGTCATTCCATCGAAGCCGACGACGAAATGGCCGTCGTCCAGCAGTCGCTTTGCCAGATGAAAGCCAATGAAGCCAGCCGTTCCGGTAATCAGATATCGCATAGTATCGCCTTGTTATGATGAACGGCCAATGCCGGCATAGGTGAAGCCGTGGGCGGTGACCTCTTCCGGGCGGTAGATGTTGCGCAGATCCACGAAAACGGGCGCTGCCATGATCGATTTGAGGCGGTCGAGATCGAGCGCACGGAACTGGTTCCACTCGGTAACGATAACCACGGCATCGGCACCCTGCGCCGCCTCGTAAGGGCCCGCGGCATAGTCCATACCATCCATCAGGGGACGTGCGTTTGCCATGCCTTCAGGATCGTAACCGGTAACTTTCGCTCCGGCATCCTGCAATGTCTGAACGACGGCAATGGCCGGGCTGTCGCGCATGTCATCCGTGTTCGGCTTGAAGGTCAGGCCCAGCACGGCAATTTTCTTGCCTCTGATATCGCCACCCACGGCGGCAATCACCTTGCGGCCCATGGCGCGCTTGCGGTTGTCATTGATGGCAATGGTCGTTTCGATGAGACGCACGGGGCTGTCGTAATCCTGCGCGGTCTTGGCAAGCGCCAGCGTGTCCTTCGGGAAGCAGGAGCCGCCATAGCCGGGACCTGCGTGCAGGAACTTTGCGCCGATACGGCCATCAAGCCCGATGCCGCGTGAGACGTCCTGAATGTCGCCGCCGACCTTTTCGCACAGATCGGCCATTTCGTTGATGAAGGTTATCTTCATGGCGAGAAAGGCGTTGGCGGCGTATTTGATCAGTTCGGATGTGCGGCGCGTGGTAAACAAGAGCGGCGACTGGTTGAGGTAAAGCGGGCGATAGACTTCGGTCATGACCGGGCGGGCACGCTCGTCCGAAAGACCGACGACGATGCGATCCGGACGCTTGAAGTCATCGATTGCAGCGCCTTCACGCAGGAATTCCGGGTTGGACACGACGGCGATATCGGCTTGCGGATTTTCCTCGCGGATGATGCGCTCCACCTCGTCACCGGTGCCGACAGGCACGGTCGACTTGGTTACGATGACGGTAAATCCGGTAACGGCTGCGGCAATTTCGCGGGCTGCAGCATAGACATAGCCCAGATCGGCATGGCCATCGCCACGGCGCGACGGCGTGCCGACAGCAATGAAGACCACATCGGCATCGGCAACGGCGCTTTTCAGATCGGTCGTAAAGCTCAGGCGGCCAGCCTTGGCATTATTGGCAACGATGACATCCAGGCCCGGTTCGAAAATCGGGATCTGCCCATTCTTCAATGCCTCGATCTTTTCCGGCATCTTGTCGACGCAGATGACGTCGTGGCCAAAATCGGCAAAGCAGGCACCGGAAACAAGCCCGACATAACCGGAGCCAATCATTACTATACGCATCGAAAAACCTTTCGGGATCAGGGCTGGAAATCGCCCAGCCGTGCTTGTGCGTCAAACAGAATTTTGAGTAGCTGTTTAACCGTCTTCACCGCCGTGGCCAAGCGTAGCGCCATACTGCAAAGGTCGATTTCCAGAATTTCTTGCCTGTCACGCCAAATTAGCGGCACCGTCGCTCTTGCGAAGCGTTGATCAACCGTATCTCATCAGATTTCCCGTTAAGGACAAAGGCACTCATGGTCGATCAATCCCGCCTTTCGGACATTTCACTCTGGCTTTCGCAGCAGGGATACGAAGGGGTGGCGGAAGAAGCGCTGCTTTCTGGCTTTTGCGAGCGATGCAACGCCGCCGGCATCAGCATTTCCTCGGCGCTTATCCTGATGGATACGCTGCATCCCGATTTTGAAGGGCACGCTTTCCGCTGGGACAGCCATGATGTTTTCGACCCATCGACCGTCTATGACTTTACCGATGATGGAAAGGCGCGCGAGGACTGGGAAAGTTCGGTGTTTTTCCATCTCATCAAGGAAAATGCCCATGAGGCCAGACACCGGTTTCATCTGGATGACGAACTCAAGTTTCCGAAGCTTTCCGAGCTGAAAAGCGCGGGACACACCGATTATCTGGCGGCGATCCACCGCTTTACGGATCGCGGCAGCATCGGCGAAATGAATGCGTTCTATTCGCAGTGGCTGACGCGGCATCCGGAAGGCTTTCATGATGATGAGCTGGCGGCACTGCGTATATTGCTGCCGACACTCGCGCTGGCGTTCAAGGCGGCCTGCTGCATGAGGATCATAGAAACCATCAGCGATGTCTATCTGGGCCGTGACGCTGGCCGAAAGGTCATGAGCGGCACGATCACCAGAGGAGAGGTGGAAAAGATAGAGGCTGTTCTCTGGTTTTCGGACCTGCGGGATTTTACCGGCATTTCCGACAGGGCGGAGCCTGACCAGATCATCCCCTTCCTCAACGACTATGCCGGTCTGGTCATCGATGCCATTCACGCGCATGGCGGCAGTGTCTTGAAACTGATCGGCGATGGCGTTCTGGCGATCTTTCGTGACGGTGACCAGCAATCCGACTGTGCATCGGCGCTGGCGGCCGAGATCACCATGCGAACCAACCTGACCGTGCTCAACCATCGCCGCAAAATGGAAGGTCTGCCGACGACGGATGTTTATCTCGGCCTGCATGTGGGGGAGGTTTTCTACGGCAATATCGGCAGCCGAAATCGCCTCGATTTCACGGTCGTGGGACCGGCGGTCAACATGGTCAGCCGCATCAGCAGCCTGTGCAGCTCGGTCGACCGGGATACCGTGATGTCGCGCGAATTTACCGCCTCCTGTCCCGAAGAGATGCGGGGCCTCATGGTTTCAATCGGGCGCTATGCCTTGCGCGGTTTTGCCCGGGCGCACGAGCTTTTCACCATCGATCCTGAAATTTCCTGACGCAACGACTGGCTTGCGACTCGAGGGAACGATTTTTCCGCTTTCGTGCCTTGTGAATCAACGATGTCAGGCGTAGCGAGGTGAGGGGGCTATCGTCACATCACCGTCAACTTGGCATCGTTTCGCTGTCGGGCGGTTACCTTTTCTCCGGTCGGGATCGGTCGCCATGCAAAGAGGTTTTCTACTGGGATTGCTTGCCTATGCCAGCTTTTCCTGGGGAGATGCCACCATCAAGTCGCTCGGCTCTCAGGTCAGCGTCTTCGAAATCGGCTTTTTCAGTATCCTGTCTTCAGCATCGCTGATCTTCTTCCTGAAACCGAAAGAGGAAAGATGGCGCCATTTCTGGCGCATGAGCCGACCCTTTGCGGTGCACGGGCGGGCAATATCGGGCCTTTTTGCAGGTATTCTCGGTATTTACGCCTTCACGAGCGTGCCGCTGGCGGAAGCCTATGCGCTTATCTTTCTCTCGCCGCTCTTCGTTACCATTCTCTCGGCGCTGGTGCTGAAGGAGGATATCGGCCTTTGGCGCTGGTCTGCCGTCATGGCGGGAATTGTCGGTGTGCTCCTGGTGGTGCGCCCCGGCTTCAAGACGCTGGAGCTTGGCCATATCGCAGCTCTGTGCGTGGCCTTTCTGGCCGGGCTTACCATCGTCCTGTTGCGCTCGCTTGCCGGGCGGGAAAAACGCACGTCAATCATGGGTGTGCTGATCATCTACGGCCTCACATTCAACGGTGTCTTGATGATACCGGAGTTTCAGGTGCCGACGCTTCAGCAGATTGCAGCCTTCATCATCATCGGCCTGTGCACCGCGGTTGGCCAGATGACGTTGCTGACGGCAACGAAGATTGCACCCGCAAGCCAGATTGCTCCATCGCATTATTCCCAGATCCTGTGGGCGGTGGCGATTGGTGCGTTCTTCTTCGCAGAGTACCCGGATACGCTGGCGATCTGCGGACTTGTGGTCATCGCCTCGGCTGGCCTTTTGACGATGATGCGCGAGAGAATTCGCCTTGGGGTCGTCCGCTGGAACCCGTTTTTCCGCAACCGCCTGTAAACGCTCGCCTCAGCCCGCCTAAACGGGCCTGCCGACCTCTTCCAGCAGCCAGTTCTGGAAGGCGCGCGCCAGAACATTGTCCTGCCGGCCTTCGGGCAGGGCGATGTAGTAGCTGTTTTCCGTCTGCAGCGGCACATCAAAAACCACCTCCAGGAGACCGGATTTCAGCTCGGCTTCGATGAGGTACTTCGGAAGCAGCGCAAATCCAAGGCTGCTGACGGCAGCTTCGATGAGCATTGAAAACTGATCGAAACGGCTGCCGCGATAAGCCTGATCCGACGCAATGCGGTTCATTTCGAACCACTCCGTCCACAGCTTCGGGCGTGTTGTCACGTGCAGCAACGGACCTTCGATCAGCTTTTCATGATTTTCGACGGGGCGCGATGCCAAGAGCGCTGGGCTGGCAACCGGCACAATCACCTCATCACAGAGGAAAGTGCAGGTCCCATGCGCCCAGACAGGCTGACCATAGTGAATGGCGATGTCGAAGCCTTCCTCGTCGAAATCGAAGGGCTGGGACCGCGATCCCACGGTCAGCACCGTTTCCGGCTGCGCGGCGAGGAACTTGTGCAAGCGCGGCGTAAGCCAGCGGCTGCCGAAGGTTGGCAGTGTCGCTATTGTCAGCGACGCGCTTGACGCGCCTGACGTTACCGCGCGCACCATCAACTGTTCCGATTGCTGCAGCAGCTTCTGAACGCCGGGCAGGAATTTGCGTCCTGCATCGGAGAGAACCACGCGGCGGCGAATGCGCTCGAACAGCAGCATCCCCGTCTGGGCTTCCAGATCGCTGATCTGGCGGCTGACGGCGCTCTGCGTCAGGTTCAGTTCTTCCGCAGCGCGCGTAAAGTTGCCGTGCCTTGCGGCACACTCAAATGCCTGCAGGGTGACAATGTCGGGAACCAGCCGTCTGCGTGTGTCCATTCCAGTCTCGCATCAACCCAACCGCTTTACTCATTTGAAAACGGCGCTTGAAGCCGTATATCATCAGGAAAGAGAATGAAACGGGTATTGCGTCGCGTCAATGTCCTGTCAGCGCAACCAAGGAGCCATTGTCATGAGCCAATCAGCAACGAAGGTCGATGTCGTCAAGGAAGCCGCAGCGCTTCTGGCAAAGATGGGCGTTTCCCCTGAACTCTATCAGGGTGGTGACATGGCGTCTTTCAGCCCTGTCAGCGGCGAAGAGATCGCACGGCTAAAGACGGTATCGGCTGGCGATGTCGCTGCCATCATCGAAAAGGCCGATGCTGCTTTCAAGACATGGCGTCTGGTGCCAGCGCCAAAGCGCGGCGAGCTGGTGCGCCTGCTGGGTGAAGAACTGCGTGCCGCCAAGGATGACCTCGGTCGTCTCGTCTCGCTCGAAGCCGGCAAGATCCCGTCCGAAGGTCTGGGTGAAGTCCAGGAAATGATCGACATCTGCGATTTCGCGGTCGGCCTGTCCCGCCAGCTTTATGGTCTCACCATCGCCACCGAACGTCCCGGCCACCGCATGATGGAAACCTGGCATCCCCTTGGTGTTGTCGGCGTCATCTCCGCCTTCAACTTCCCCGTCGCCGTCTGGTCGTGGAATGCAGCACTCGCGCTCGTCTGCGGTAACTCGGTCGTCTGGAAACCATCGGAAAAGACACCGCTGACGGCGCTGGCCGTTCAGGGCATTTTCGAGCGTGCCGTCGCCCGCTTCGGTGATGCGCCTGATGGATTGAGCCAGCTTATCATCGGTGATCGTACCGTTGGCGAAGCGCTCGTCGATCATCCCAAGGTGCCGCTGGTGTCGGCCACCGGCTCCACCCGCATGGGCCGTGACGTGGGTCCGCGCCTTGCCAAGCGTTTCGCCCGCGCCATTCTGGAACTTGGCGGCAACAATGCCGGTATCGTCTGCCCTTCCGCCGATCTCGACATGGCGTTGCGCGCCATCGCCTTCGGCGCCATGGGCACCGCCGGTCAGCGCTGCACGACGCTTCGCCGTCTTTTCGTGCATGACAGCGTCTATGACCAGCTCGTTCCGCGCCTGAAGAAGGCCTATGCATCCGTCTCCGTTGGCAACCCGCTGGAAACCCCCGCACTTGTCGGCCCGCTGATCGACAAGGCTGCTTTCGACGGCATGCAGAAGGCACTTGATGAGGCCAAGGCGCATGGTGGTGTCATCGCTGGTGGCGAACGTGTTGCCGACGCGGGCAAGGACACGGCCTATTACGTCAAGCCAGCATTGGTCGAAATGCCAAAACAGGTCGGCCCTGTGCTGGAAGAAACCTTCGCGCCCATTCTCTATGTGATGAAATACAGCGATTTCGACCAGGCCGTCGCCGATCACAACGCTGTTGCCGCTGGCCTGTCCTCCTCCATTTTCACCCGCGATCTGCAGGAAGCCGAGCGTTTCCTGGCGGCTGACGGTTCCGATTGCGGTATCGCCAACGTCAATATCGGCACATCGGGTGCGGAAATCGGCGGGGCCTTTGGCGGTGAGAAGGAAACGGGTGGCGGTCGCGAATCCGGTTCTGACTCGTGGAAAGCCTATATGCGCCGCGCCACCAACACCGTGAACTATTCCAAGGCACTGCCGCTGGCGCAGGGCGTGACATTCGATATCGAATAATCTGGCTTCGTCGAATAAGCTTCAAAACAACCGCTGGCGAGATTGGGTTCTCGCCAGCGTTTTTTTTAGCCTATCGACATCAGGCTGGCATTGCCGCCCGCTGCCGTCGTGTTGACGCTGACGGAGACTTCCTCAAGCAACCAGTTGAGATTGTAGGGCTGCTGGCCTGTCTCCAGCATCGCAGTCGTTGCGGCCTGAACGAGAACCAGCGGGCCGGGCAACTCGGCGATGCGGGCATTGATCTGCCGCACCCGGTCGGCATCGCCCTCAACCAAGGCGCCGGCGAATGGGCCGGAGCCCGCCCAGTCATCCGACCATGTCACAAGTGTTGCCACGGTGGATGGTAAGCCCTTCAGCTCTGCCTCCAGACCGGAGGCCTTGTCGATTGTGACCCTGTTGCCTGTCGCAAGTGCCGCCGCCAGCTGGCAAAACAGCCCGTTTGCCGTCAGCGGGGCCAGAAGAACGTGGCCACGCGGATGCAGGGCATAGAGATTGCGTTCGCCCACTGGTCCGGCAAGCTCGGTTTCGAAGCCAAGCCCGGAAATCTGTCCCTGATGGCGAGCGACCTGCACGGCTTGTGTCTTACCCTTCTCCTCGAGCCAGCGGATTAGCTCCGCAAGAGCGGCATTGTCCTGCGCGCCGTCAAAGCCGGTGAGGGGCGGTGTATCCGTCAACCGTCCCAGATAGAGCGGTCCACCAGCTTTCGGCCCGGTGCCGGAAAGTCCACGCCCGCCGAAAGGCTGCACACCCACGACCGCACCGATGATGTTGCGATTGACGTAGAGATTGCCAGCCTTCACTCGCGACAGCACATGCGCGATCGTTGTGTCGAGGCGGGTGTGCAGGCCGAAGGTCAGGCCATAGCCCGTTGCGTTGATATCGTCGATGAGGCGGTCGAGCTTCTCGCGCTTGAAGCGGATGACGTGCAGCACCGGCCCGAAGACTTCGCGCTTGAGGTCGGAGAGCGCCCGCAATTCGATGATGGTGGGGGGAACGAATGTGCCCTTGTCGGTCTCACCGGCAAGCGTGATCTGCTCGATGGAATTGCCAAGCGCGCGCATCGCCTCGATGTGCTTTTCGATATTGTCCTTGGCTTCCTGCGTGATCACAGGCCCGACATCGACAGAAAGCCGGTCCGTCCTACCGATGCGCAATTCGTGTAGCGCGCCTTTCAGCATCGTCAGCGTTCTGTCAGCCACATCGTCCTGAAGGCAGAGCACGCGCAGCGCCGAGCATCGCTGCCCTGCGCTGTCGAAGGCCGATGCAATCACGTCTGCCACCACCTGTTCGGCCAGAGCAGAGGAATCGACGATCATGGCGTTCTGTCCACCCGTCTCCGCGATCAATGGAATGGGCTGTCCGTTTCGTGAAACGCGCGCGGCCAACTGCTTCTGGATCAACCGGGCAACCTCGGTGGAGCCGGTAAACATGACGCCTGCCGTTTGCGAAGCGCCGACAAGCTGCGCACCCGTCTTGCCGTCACCCGGCAGCAGTTGCACCGCATCCGCCGGAATGCCTGCGGCGTGCAGCAGGCGGATGCCTTCTGCGGCAATCAGCGGTGTTTCCTCGGCAGGCTTTGCCAGAACCGGATTTCCGGCCACCAGTGCCGCCGCCACCTGTCCGATAAAGATGGCGAGCGGGAAATTCCATGGGCTGATGCAGACCACCGGCCCAAGGGCGTGTTGCTCCGCGCCAAACGTTTTGCGCGCCTCGGCGGCATAATAGCGCAGGAAGTCGATGGCCTCGCGGACTTCGGCAATGGCATTGGGTGCGGATTTTCCGGCTTCGCGCATGATCAGGCCAAGCAGGACGGGAAGCTTTGCCTGCATCATGTCGGCTGCCTTTTCAAGGCAGGCTGCACGCTCTTCCGCACTGGTCTGCTGCCATGTGGAAGCAGCGGCGGCTTCAAGTGCCGCATCGACATCGCCGGGCGTGGGTTCGGTCACATAGCCCACGACATCGTTGAGGTCGCCGGGGTTCAATACAGGCCTCGTTGGGCCGGAAGCGTTTCGCGATGCAGCCTTCCACTCCATCTGTGCACTGGCACGAAGCGCATCACCCAGCGAAGCGAGCGTTTCTTCGTTGGAGAGATCGAGCCCGGATGAATTCTCTCGCGTGCCATAGAGACGGGCGGGTTTGACGATCTTGTCATGCTGCGCACCCGGAGCCGACATGGATCTGACAACTGCGACAGGGTCTTCCAGCAAGGAATCGACGGGTACGTTCGGGTCGGCTATGCGGTTGACGAAGGAAGAGTTGGCACCGTTTTCCAGCAGGCGACGGACCAGATAGGCAAGCAGCGTTTCGTGGGTTCCAACCGGCGCGTAGAAGCGGCACGGCCGGTCAAGGTTCTGCTTGCCGACGACTTCGCCATAGAGCGGCTCTCCCATGCCATGCAGGCACTGGAATTCGTAGTCGCCGATTTTGAAGTCTGGCCCGGCAAGGTGGTAGATCGTTGCCAAAGACTGCGCATTGTGGGTGGCGAACTGCGGGAAGATCACATCGCGGGCGGCCAGCAGTTTGCGCGCACAGGCAATATAGGACACATCCGTGTGGACCTTGCGTGTGAAAACGGGGAAGTCTTCGAGACCATCCAGCTGCGCGCGCTTGATCTCCGCGTCCCAATAGGCCCCCTTGACCAGCCGCACCATGATGCGACGGTTGGAGCGTCTGGCGAGATCAACGATGTAGTCCAGCACGAAGGGGCAACGGCGGCTATAGGCCTGCACCACAAAGCCAAGGCCGTGCCAGTTGTTCAGCTCCGGGTCCAGCGAAAGCGTTTCCAGAAGGTCGAGCGACAGTTCCAGCCGGTCTGCCTCTTCGGCATCGATGTTGAGGCCGATGTCGTAGCGTTTTGCCAGCATCATCAGCGATTTGACCCTGGGCAAAAGCTCGGCCATGACGCGTTCGACCTGCGAACGGCTATAGCGCGGATGAAGCGCGGACAGCTTGATGGAAATGCCCGGGCCGCCATAGACGCCGCGACCGGCGGAAGCCTTGCCGATGGCGTGGATGGCGTTCTCGTAATCACGGTAGTAGCGCTGCGCATCCTTTGCCGTGGTCGCGGCCTCGCCCAGCATGTCATAGGAATATTGGAAACCCTGCGCCTCCAGCGGCTTGGAACGGTTGATGGCTTCGCCAATCGTCTGTCCGGTCACGAACTGCTCGCCCATCATCCGCATGGCCATGTCGACGCCGCGGCGGATGACCGGCTCTCCGGCTCGCGAGATGAGCTTGGTCAGAGCCGCCGATAGCCCCCTGTCATTGACCGTCGATGTCAGCTTGCCGGTAATGACCAGCCCCCAGGTAGCGGCGTTAACGAAGAGCGACCGGCCACCACCCAGATGCGAGCGCCAGTCTCCGGTGGCGATCTTGTCGCGGATCAGCGCATCGCGGGTGGCAGCATCGGGAATACGCAGCAGCGCTTCGGCAAGGCACATCAGCGCCACGCCCTCCTGGCTGGACAGCGAATATTCCTGCACCAGCCCTTCGACGCCAGTGCCCTTCGCCTTGGAGCGAAGGGCCTGCACCAGCTTGCGTGCCGTCGTGCGGATGGCGGCGGCCTGCTCCGGCAAGACGGCCGCAGCTTCAAGCAGCGGCACCATGCATTCGCGCTCGGCCCGGCGATAGGCGGCGGTTATGGCTTGACGGAGCGCGCTTTGCGGTTGCGCTGGCGGTGCGAAATGCTCGAAGAGCCCGCCGGTGTCATTTGTCTCATGTGTCGTGATGGTCGCTGCGTTTTCCGACATGGCCCGGTCCCTGAAGTTCTGCCGCGAGCGCACATTTCCGTCGCTCCGTTTCAGCACTGAGAATATCATTGCTGCAAAAATTGCTATGGTCCTATTTTAGCGATATATCAGGACGAAATGACTTATAATTCGCATCAGAAAAGGCAATATGGATGCCAAAACCACAAGAAACAGGCAATCTCGATCACTTCGACATGAAGATACTGGAAGCGATGAGCGATGATGGGCGCATGTCGATTCTGGAGCTTTCCAGGCGGGTAGGCCTTTCCAAGACACCCTGCCAGACACGGCTGAAGCGGCTGGTCGATGAAGGTTACATTCTTGGCTTTCGTGCCATGCTCAACCCGGCAAAGCTCGGTCTGGAGCACATTGCCTTTACCGAAGTTAAGCTGTCGGACACGCGGGAAAAGGCGTTGGAGGATTTCAACGCGGCGGTTCGCAAGATCAAGGAAGTGGAAGAGTGCCACATGATCGCAGGCGCGTTCGATTATCTGTTGAAGGTGCGTACGACCGACATACGCAAATACCGCCGCGTTCTGGGAGAGAAAATCTCCAGCCTGCCAAGCGTGGCCAACACGTCGACCTTTGTCGTCATGCAATCGGTCAAGGATGTCGGGATGTAAAAAACGGCGCAGCCTTGGGCTACGCCGTTTCATATTCTGGTTGCCGAAGGTTAGCGAACGGCAGCGGCGGCGGTGACTGCGGTCATCTGTGCGTCAGGGCCAAACTCATTCTCGTCCTCGATGCCAAGCAGTTCCTGCAGGCGAAGGCGGGCACGGCTGACACGGCTCTTGATGGTGCCGACAGGGCAACCGCAGATTTCCGCAGCTTCCTCATAGGCAAAGCCGGATGCACCGATCAACAGGATGGCTTCGCGCTGGTCTTCGGGAAGCTTGGCAAGCGCTGTCTTGAAGTCTGCAAGATCGACAGACCCATGCTGTTCCGGAGGCACGGACAGGCGCGATGTGTATGCGCCGTCGGTATCCTGAACTTCGCGGCCGGATTTTCTGATCTGGCTGTAAAACTCGTTGCGCAGGATTGTCACAAGCCATGCACGCATATTGGTGCCGGGCTGGTAGCTTTCCTGTTTTGCCCATGCCTTCATGATCGTATCCTGTACGAGGTCGTCAGCACGGTCGCGGGATCTGATGAGAGAGATGGCAAATGCGCGGAGATTTGGCAGAGCGGCCAGCATTTCGCGCTTGAAATTGTATTCGTTCTTGCTCGGATCTGTGGCCATCATCCCCTCGAAGCTTTTGCGTTGTTTTCAGCTTCGTCGAGCTTTTCGAGAAGATCGAGAAATTTGTCCGGAATGCCTTCATCCTGCACTGCGTCATATAATTCACGTAATTTTCGCGAGATAACAGCGCGACCCGAATCGGGGACGGTCGGCGACGTTCCCTTGTCAGATGGATCCTGGTCCGATTGAAACATGCTCATGATTTCCGGTATTCCTCTGGTGACGTCGTCTATAATGCATGGCAATAAAAATAGTTCCAGGAAAAGGGAACTATTTTCGCAACGCCGCGTTTTTTCGTTCAGGTTTGCGCTGCAAACCGCATGAACAGGGGAGAATTCCATGTCAGTTTCTACACGCATCGCACCGCATCTGCCCTACCTCCGCAGGTTTGCCCGTGCTGTTTGCGGTTCTCAGTCCACCGGCGACGCATATGTGGCTGCCAGCCTTGAAGCATTGATTGCCGATGTCAGCATTTTTCCGCAGACAAGCAGCGATCGTGTTTCGCTTTACCAATTGTTTGTCTCCATCTTTAGTTCCGTCACCATCAATATTAAGAATGACGAGAACCTCACAGGCTGGGAAAAGCGCGCTTCCGCGAACCTTTCCGCCGTGCCCGCCGTCCCGCGCCAGGCGTTCCTGCTGACGACGGTCGAGGAGTTTTCCCTTGCGGAAGTGGCCGAAGTGCTGCGCGTGCCGGAAAGCGAAGTCAGCCAGCTCATCGATGAAGCGGCGTCCGAGATTGCACGTCAGGTTGCTACCGATATCATGATCATCGAGGACGAGCCTCTGATCGCCATGGATATCGAGCAGATGGTCACCGACCTCGGCCACAACGTGACCGGCATTGCGCGCACACATAAGGAAGCGCTCGAACTCTTCCATCGCACACAGCCAAAGATGATCCTTGCCGATATCCAGCTTGCCGATGGAAGCTCGGGTCTCGAAGCAATGAAGGAAATCCTGCAGATGACCACGCTGCCGGTCATCTTCATCACGGCCTTCCCAGAACGCCTTCTGACGGGCGAGCGCCCTGAGCCGACCTTCCTTGTTACCAAGCCGTTCAACCCGGATATGGTCAAGGCACTTATCAGCCAGGCTCTTTTCTTCAATGAAAGTTCACGTGTCGCCGCTTAAACTTCACTGATTCGGAAAAGATTTGGAACTCGGGTTCAGGCCCGGCGTTGACGTCGGAATGTTTCACAGGCATCGCGACACTCTTCGCCGCTTCCCCGTTAGGAGACCATATTGCATCGGCTGGCGTGGCATAATGCGGAGCGGGACGAGGGAGATCTGCACGATTCTCTCGTGCTTGCCCTGCTGGACTCTGATGAGACGGTCATGCTTCAGGACCGCGATAGAGAGTATATCTTTATCGCCAATCTTCCCGACGTGTGGAGCCTGCCGACTGAGGCCGGTGAAGACCCTACCGATCTGACGATGTTCGGTAAGGATCTTGCCGTCCGCCTGGCAGAGTTGAAGAAGGACCTCACATCCGCCGGCAGCCGTGGAATGCTGGAGGTCAGTGCCGGCAAGGATCGCGTGTTCCAGTTCCATGTCTATTCGACGGTCAATATGTCGGGACAGCGTGTTCTCAAGACGACGATCCGTGAAATTACGGTTGAACGACGGCGCGAGCAATTGCTTCGCTCGCTTCTGCGTGAAGTCAGTCACCGCTCCAAGAACCTCCTCGCCATCATCCAAAGCCTTTCCGCCCAGACAGCCCGTTTCAGCTTCACCAAGGAAGATTTCCTGCGCAAGTTCCGCGGCAGGCTTCACGCCTTGGCGCAGTCGCAGGACCTGATCACGGATTCCGACTGGCGTGGTGCTGAGATATTCGACCTGCTTCGCCAGCAGTCCGATCTGTACCTGCCGGAATATCCCAACCTGATCAAAATGGTGGGAGAAAACCTGCTGCTCAACCCCAATGGCGCTCTCTATGTGGGGCTGGCGTTCCACGAGCTCGTGGTCAACACCGTCAGCCACGGCGGCAACCTCTCACGCCACCTTCCCATCACGCTCGATTGTCGCAAGGATGTCGATTTCTTCGAAGTGCGTTGGACAGAGCCGCTTGCCATAGACGTTTCGCAACCGGTTTCCGCTGATGGAGACAAACGCAGCCACTTTGGCAGCGTGGTGCTTGAAAAGGTCGTTCCAGCAGCCCTAGGAGGCGAGGCGACCTATTCCGTGAGCGGCGATAACATCGACTATTTCCTGAGATTTCCAGCGCCTCTACCGACCTGATCTTCGACATGCACCGAAACTCTGCCCGAGGTTTGGTGCATGGGGGAGCTCACATTGCGGGAGCCTCAAGCTTTTTTGGAAGAACCTAGTCCCAGAAACGCAAAAGCACGGCTCCGTAGAGCCGTGCTATCTGTGGCAGGTTTTCAGGGGCAAAACCTGCATCGCCAAGCCTCAGGCGGGGACGGGGAGTGGCTTGGCTTGCAGGAATAACGCGAAACCCCTTTTTCCGTTCCCGCGATGATTAAATTTTTTCGACGGTCGCAGAATTTTTCCGGGTGATGAAATGGCGCAATGGTGCCGTTAGCGTCCATCTGAAGCCGTCCTCAGCGTAATCCATTGTAATGTTTGCGGAAAATGAGCTTTCGGCGTGACGTTTGATAATGGTTGACCCAAAGCCGCTCCGGGTCGGGGCCACGGCTGCGGGGCCGCCAACCTCGTTCCAGTCGACCGTCAGCATGTCATGGGCGCCGTCCTGATGCCGCGTCCAGCTAAGCTCCACATGTGCGGTTTTGCGGGAAAGGGCGCCGTATTTGATGGAATTCGTCGTCAGCTCATGCAGTACCAGTCCCAGGTTCTGCGCTGCCTCCGGCGAGAGCATGAAGTCTTCGCCGCTTAACCGCACCTGATCTGCGGCGGGCCCGAACACATTGATATGGGTTTCGATCAAGCGACGCATGGGCAGGCCCTGCCATTGAACCTCGGAAAGCGCGGTGATCGACATTCCAAGGCCGCGAAGACGGTGATCGACGGCTTTCTGAAATTCCGGGATAGTGGTGTTCTCCCGCGCGAGCTGACGCATCATGGCTTGCACAAGGGTCAGCATATTTTTCGAGCGATGGACGAGCTCGTGCAAAATGAGATGCGTGTGGTCCTCCGCCTGACTGCGGTCGAAGGAGGCGTTGGAAAGCGCGACGGCAACCTGATTGGCTTCCTTGATCTTGGTATCGACCGGCGCAACGATCTCGCCTTCGCCGATCCGTTGGGCCATCGCCACCAGCGCTCTTATGGAGCCGCGCATCTGTCGTCCGACAAGATAGGCACCGGCGATGGCAATCATGATGAGGAGGAAACTGCCGACCATCATCTTTCGCCAGGTGCTCATCAGGGCAGACTGGCTGTTGTCAGCCGGTCCCCAGATCACCGCCTTCCATGACCAGCCCGGAAGCTGGGAGTGGGCGTAGATGATGCCATTGTCATCTTCAAAGCTGCCGCTGAAAGATGTCATCCGGCTGGTGGCATCGCTGTTGGCAAAGGGCGCTCCGGCAGCATTGGCCTCCGGCGCACTGGAGGCGACGATGTGATTGCCTCCATCGAGGATCGCCACGGACCATCCCGGCGGCAGACCGTCTGTCGATGTCAGCCCCATCAGGTCTTCGGCATTCTGAGTCATGATCAAGGCATCGCCTGCCGCCGAGAGCGCCTTGGGCAGAGGCCGCATGACGTTGAATACCCATTGCTTGCTGGTATTCCCGAAGAAGATGTTGGAGACGGCGGTCCTTCCACCCGCAATCACCTCCGCAAGCTTGAGGTGTTGGGGCACTGGACCGAGGGGTTGATCGAAGGCAACGCGGCTGTTCAGGCGCTGCTTCCCATCGAGATTTGCGATGATGACATAGAGACCCTGTTTTTCCAGGCTCTCGCTCACTCGCTTGTGAAAAGCCGAGAGGTCGCCGTTTTCCAGCTCTGGAAACTGCGACAGCAGATTGAGGGAGGTCGACATTTCCTGCAGCCGCCGCTCGACATTGCGGCTGATTGCTCTGGCGTCCTCAACGGCCTCGCGCTGAAGGTCGTCGCGCTCGTTGGCTTCCAGCCTCAGCATCAGATAACCAACGAAGATGACCAGAGGCAGGGTAATTACCGTTGTCATTACAACGAGATAAACGCTTATGGGCGCGGTCGGGAAGAATCCAGCAAGCCGTTGTCTCAGTCTTGAAATGATTCGGTTCTGCATGTTTTCGCTGGAATTCACCGGGTGCGCAAATCGTGTCTGGCATATGCAGAATGGCTTAAGCGTGGCGGCTGCGCAATGCAATTCATTGCCTTAAGAAGCATCATTTCTTGTCGTTGATTTCGTCCTGATTGCCTAAAAAGGTGGCGGAACCATTTTTGACCTGTCGTCGTTTGCAAACCAACAGGCTCACAAAGAAACGGAAAAACCGTCACGAGCAGGTTTTCGAAAAGATACAATAGGAAGGCACGAAATGAAAAAGACACTCACCACGATCGTTACCGCCGCTCTCTTGGGTTCCACGACATTCGCACCCCTTGCTATGGCCCAGACGTCTACCCAGCCAGCACCGGCAGCGCCAAGCACGACTGCACCAGCAACGACAGCTGAACCTGCAGCGCCAGCGATGACCGGCACAACATCCGCGGCCTCTGGCAGCTACCTCACCGAACAGGCTGCAAACCAGATCAGCGCGAATGACTATATCGGCAATGCCGTTTATACCTCGGCTGACGAAAGCATCGGCAGCGTCACCAACCTGATCATGGAAGAAAACGGCGGCATCGTCGCAGCCGTGGTCGGCGTCGGTGGCTTCCTGGGCCTCGGTGCCAAGGATGTGGCAGTGCCGATGGACAAGATCACCGTCACCCGTGACACGGAGAACGGCACGATCCGTCTGACGACGACGGAAACAGCGGAAACCCTCAAGGCCGCGCCGGAATTCGTTACGATGAAGGACAAGAGCGCTGGCGAAGGTGCCGCTGCTCCTGCCGCACCGGCAACGAATGGTGCAGCGACCACTGCGCCCAAGAACTAACCTTTCCTGGGAGAGAGGAGCTACGACATATCGTAGCGGAACACCGGTCCATCGGGGCCGGTGTTTTCTTTTGTTGGAACTTCAGTTGTCGCAGCCGAAAACTGCGCTGGTCCCGGTCACATTGTTTCGTTGCGGGAAGAATGCCAGCGCCATGCCGAACGAATGATGTCGGTTAGCGTATATTGTGGCTCCCAGCCCAACACCTCACGCGCCTTGTCGTTATTGGCAACCAGCGTGGTGGAATCGCCCTCGCGGCGTTCCGTATATTCGACCGGGAAAGGTCTGCCGGAAACCTCTGATATCGTGTCCAGCAATTCCTTCACGGTCGTTCCGGTCCCGGTGCCAAGATTAAGCTCAACCGTCTCGCCTCCAGCCAGGAGATAGTCGACAGCGCGAACATGCGCGTCGGCGAGATCAAGGATGTGAATATAATCGCGCACGCATGTTCCGTCGCGCGTATCATAGTCCGTGCCGAAAACCTTGAAGCCTTGGCGACGGCCGAGCGCCGCCTCGATGGCGAGCGGGATGGCATGGGTTTCAGGCTTGTGCCACTCGCCGATTCGGCCTTCAAAATCCGCACCCGCCGCGTTGAAATAGCGCAACATCACGGATTTCAAACCCTTGTAGGTGCTGAAATCCTTGAGCGCCTGTTCCACAACCCACTTTGTGCGACCATAGGGATTGATGGGCGCCTGGGGATGGGTTTCGTCGAGTGGAACGCGCTCTGGCAAGCCATAGGTGGCGCAAGTCGACGAAAAGACAAAAGCCTTGACGCCCGCATCCATCGTTGCAGACAGAAGGGTCAAGGCACCGAGGACGTTGTTGTCGTAAAACGCCACCGGGTTCTTTACCGACTCGCCCACTTCGATCAGCGCAGCGAAATGCAGAACGGCTTCCGGCTGGTGTTTGGAAAAGACCTCATCAAGCCGGGCGCGATCGCGAATATCTCCGTGCTCGAACGGTCCCCAGCGGACGAATTCCTCGTGTCCATTGGATAGGTTGTCGAAGACGACAGGTTCATAGCCCCGTTCGGCAAGCAGCAGGCATGTATGTGAACCGATATAACCGGCTCCGCCGACAACAAGAACTTTCTTCCGCATCCAGCATTTTCTCCGTTGAACAGACGTCTGGAAAACTGCCTATCATTTTGTCGGCAGAAGGGCAGCGGAAATTTATCGCCCACAACGCACAAAGGCCGCTCTGCGAAGGGGCGGCCTTTGTATTCGTCGGCATGTGCCAATTATTTTTTCTTCAGTACGGTGATGCGAGAAGCGATGTAGCCCAGCGCAAGCGCCGTCAGCAAGGTCACATAGGGACGGTTTCTGAGGGCACCCGCCGCAACGGCCTGAACCGCAAGAGGTGCGGCCGCAAGCGGTGCAAAAGGGCTAACGACAGGTCGAGTCGCATAGACCCTTGGCCTGCGCATGATCGCCAGACTAACGAGCATGACGACCCCGAGGAAAAAGGCGACGCCGCCAATGACGAAAGCCGCTGGCCCCGCGCCCAGTTCCTTGGCCAGGTAAATGGCGCCGCCGACGCAGAGCGCAATGAAAGCGATTGCGAAGAACACCCCGGCCAGCGTCCACAGCAACAGCTTGGTCTTGATGCGTCTGGTAACGAGTTGGCCTTCTCGCTGGGTATCGCCAAGATAGAGCAGCAGCGCTTCAATCATGGTGAAACCTTAACGCCGTGTGACGAGGGCGATAAGGAAACCTGCGGCAACCGCAATACCAAGAGATTGAAGAGGGTTTTTCTGCACCTGATAGACCAGATTGTCGTTGATTGACTGAATTTCGTGGCGAACATTGTCAACGGTCTCTTCGCCCGCAGCCATCGCATCATCTGCAACGCGCGATGCGCGCGCCTTGACCTCGGAGGAAACGCCGACGCCCAGAGCTTTTACGCTGCCGGCGAGGTTTGCAAGGTCTTCACGCAGTTGCGAAAGCTGTGCGGAAACATCAGCTACATCGCCACCTTCGAGGGTTTCACGTACTTTATCGTCCACGTTGCGAACCGTCGCCATGATATTTCCTTTTCTGAAGTGATGACACAAAACGCCGTGTAAACGGCCCACGCGTAGTTTCACAACGTGCCGGGCAAGGTTTGGTTCCCCAGCTTCCCTCAGCAGACAGAAAAAAGAACGGTCGCACAGAATCTTCTCTGCGGGTTTGTTTTCCTGTCACAAGCATCATATAAGGCCGGTCATTCAGAACCGTCTTTGACTTCCATCAACATGTGATCCGCCAATGCTTCAGACACCGTATTACCTCATCGACAAGACCAGGCTTCTCCGCAACATGGAGAAGATTGCCTATGTGCGCGAAAAATCCGGTGCCAAGGCCCTGCTGGCGCTGAAGTGCTTTGCAACGTGGTCCGTGTTCGATTTCATGTCGCAATATATGGATGGCACAACCTCATCTTCGCTTTACGAAGTTCGATTGGGCCGCGAGAAATTCGGCGGCGAGACGCACGCCTATAGCGTTGCCTATGCCGATTACGAGATCGATGAGGTCATCTCCAACGCCGACAAGATCATCTTCAATTCCATCAGCCAGCTGGAGCGTTTTGCCGACAAGGCATCGGGGATCACGCGCGGTCTGCGGCTCAACCCGCAGGTCAGCTCCTCCACCTTCGATCTCGCCGATCCGGCCCGTCCCTTCAGCCGTCTGGGCGAATGGGATGTGGCGAAGGTCGAAAAGGTCATGGACCGCATTTCCGGCTTCATGATCCACAACAATTGCGAAAACGGTGATTTCGAACTGTTCGACCGCATGTTGTCGCAGATCGAGGAAAAATTCGGCACGCTTCTGTCGCGGGCGGAATGGGTCAGCCTTGGTGGTGGCATTCACTTCACCGGCGACAATTATCCGATCGACCGTTTCTGCGATCGCCTCAAGGCGTTTTCGGAAAAATATGGCGTACAGGTCTATCTTGAGCCCGGCGAAGCCTCGATCACCAAGAGCACGACGCTTGAGGTAACGGTGCTCGACACGCTGTTTAACGGCAAGAACCTTGCCATCGTCGACAGTTCCATCGAAGCGCACATGCTTGATCTCTTGATCTACCGCGAAAGCGCCAAGGTTTCGCCTGATGAAGGCGACCATGCCTATATGGTATGTGGCAAGTCCTGCCTTGCGGGCGATGTGTTCGGCGAATTCCGTTTTGACCATGAACTGAAGGTTGGTGACCGCGTGTCTTTCCAGGATGCGGCCGGTTACACCATGGTCAAAAAGAACTGGTTCAATGGCGTCAAAATGCCGACAATCGCCATCAAGGAACTCGATGGCACGGTTCGTGCAGTCCGTGAATTCGACTTTGCCGATTTCCAGCAAAGTCTGTCTTGATCTATCCACAAACTCACCCCTGCGGGGAAAAGGAGGCATCACCTGAAATGAAGAAGAACGTTCTCATCATCGGCGCCGGTGGCGTAGCACAGGTCGTGGCGCATAAGTGCGCCCAGAACAGCGATGTATTGGGAGACATTCATATTGCGTCACGCACGCTTGAAAAGTGCCGCAAGATTGTCGAATCCGTACGCGAAAAGAAGAGCCTCAAGACAGACGTAAAGCTTGAGGCCCATGCGCTTGACGCGATGGATATCGAGGCGACGAAAGCCTTGATTGCTAAGACCGGCGTTCAGATCGTCATCAATGTCGGCTCGGCCTTCGTCAACATGTCCGTTCTTCGTGCCTGCATGGACACAGGTGTTGCCTATATGGATACGGCGATCCACGAGGATCCAACCAAGATCTGCGAAAATCCGCCATGGTATGGCAATTACGAATGGCAGCGCGCTGCCGAATGCAAGGAAAAGGGCGTCACCGCCATTCTGGGCGTCGGCTTCGATCCCGGCGTCGTCAACGCCTATGCGCGTCTTGCCAAGGATGAGTATTTCGACAAGGTCACGTCAGTCGATATCGTCGATATCAACGCTGGCAGCCATGGTCGCTGGTTCTCCACCAACTTCGATCCGGAAATCAATTTCCGTGAATTTACCGGCGTCGTCTATTCCTGGCAGAACAACCAGTGGCAGACGAACCAGATGTTCGAGGTCGGTCAGGAATTCGATCTGCCCGTCGTCGGCAAGCAGAAGGCCTATATGACGGGCCATGACGAAGTGCATTCGCTGTCCAAGAATATGGATGGTGCGGACGTGCGTTTCTGGATGGGCTTCGGCGACCACTACATCAACGTCTTCACGGTGCTGAAGAACCTCGGCCTTCTCTCCGAAAAGCCGGTCAAGACGGCGGAAGGTCTGGAAGTCGTGCCGCTCAAGGTCGTAAAGGCCGTGCTGCCCGATCCATCCTCGCTTGCGCCCGATTATGTCGGCAAGACCTGCATTGGCGATATCGTCAAGGGCACCAAGGATGGCAAGGAGCGGGAAGTCTTCATCTACAACGTGGCTGACCACAAGGAAGCCTATGAAGAAGTCGGCAGCCAGGGCATTTCCTACACCGCGGGCGTGCCACCGGTTGCTGCAGCCATGCTGATCGCGACGGGCGAGTGGGATGTCAAGCAGATGGCGAATGTGGAAGAGCTTCCACCACAGCCATTCCTCAACATTCTGAACAAGATCGGCCTGCCAAGCCGCATCAAGGATGAGAACGGCGATCGCGCCCTGTCATTCTGATCCAATGAGCACAAAAAAGCCCCGGTCAGTTCATCTGCCGGGGCTTTTTGTATCATCTGGCCCGTAAGCTGCTTGGGAGGAACTTACTTAGCGGAAGCGCGTCGCGCCTTCGTTTTTGGCTTTGCCGCTTCTGCCGCCAGAGCCAGATCGACATCTGCCTTCTTGCGGTGTGCGGGCTTGGTGGCCTTGGAATTTTGCAGCAGTGAATATTCCTGCTTTGCCTGCGCCCAATGGTCGGAGTCGCGTCCATGCGGACGTCCCTCATTCTCCCACAGGGTGTAAGCGCGTTTACTGATCCAATCATTTTCTGAAACCGGCATATCTATCTCCCATTAGAACCATCAGCCAGGGGATGGCTGTCTGTATGCAGCCGGCTGCAACGCTTGACTAAGATAGCGCGCCGGTATTTCACCAACTCATTACATGCCATGCCAGGCAGGGACGTCAAGTGAAATTGCTGCACTGCGACAACCTGGCAAAGTTGTTTTTCTGAATGTTTTCAACCGTGTTTGCACCGAGACTGTCGACAACAAAACAATAAATGTTGCGTGAAGTTCCCGCGAGCTTCAAACTGATGCCGCAGCGCATTGTTTTTGAGGAGGAGCATGATGCAGCAGAGCTCGGATCAGGGCGAAATCATCATCGAAAGCCTCGGCAGTGCCGGGGTGATTCGTCTCAATCGGGCAAAGGCCATCAACAGTCTCAATGAAGCGATGGTCCGTGACATCAAGGCAGGGCTTGGCGCATTTGCTCAAAACCCTGAGATAACCAGCGTCATCCTGTGCGGGGAGGGTGAGCGCGGGCTTTGCGCAGGAGGCGATGTCCGCCAGATCTACGCGGCGAGGACAGCAAGCGAAGCGGACCGCACACGCTTCTGGCGTGAGGAATTTCCGCTCAACTATGCCATCGCGCATTATCCCAAACCCTTCATCGCCTTCATGGACGGTATCGTGATGGGCGGTGGCGTCGGGGTTTCCGCACATGGCCGGTATCGCATCGTGACCGAGCGGACCCGGCTTGCCATGCCCGAAACGGCCATCGGCTATTTTCCCGATGTCGGTGCGACATGGCTTTTGCCGAAGGCGCCGGGCGAGGCGGGCACCTGGCTTGGCCTGACGGGCCGCGAAGTTGGCGCGGCCGATGCCATCTATCTCGGTCTTGGCGACTACCACATCCCCTCTGCCCGCCTTTTGGAGCTGATGGAAGCGCTTGGGCGAGTGTCTTTCTCGGCAGACATCGGTGCCGTCATAGAGAGCTTCGCAACCCCGGCCGAAGGGACAGGCCAGCTTGCTGAGAACCGTGACCTGATCGATGCTGCCTTCACTGGCGAGAGCGTCGAGGCAATCATTGCGGCGCTGTCCGCCCTGGACAATGATTTCGCGCGCGAAACGCTGGCCACGCTTCAATCCCGGTCTCCGACAAGTCTCAAGCTGACGCTTCGCCTGCTGCGTATGGGAGGGCAGAGCTCTGGCCTGGTGGAGTGTCTCGAGCGTGAATTTGTGGCTGGCTGCGAGGTTCTTCGCAACCATGATTTCTACGAGGGTGTGCGTGCCGCATTGATCGACAAGGACCGTGACCCGAAATGGCGTCCCGACACTCTGCAGGCGGTAAGCAGTGAGGCGCTGGACCGGTACTTCGTTTCCTCGCTCACGCCACTTTTTCCTGATCACCGGCTCTGATGCCGCACGCCGCGCAACTTCCGTTTCACAGCGCGCTGCAACGGGGTAAAAAAATCTAACTTCGCGACGGCTCGCGGAGCAGGATTCCTCGCTGCCAAGAGACCAGTTGCCTATTGTGTGCCCCATATCTGGTGCTTTGGGGTTTTTCATGAAACGGATCATGCTAGTCGGTGCCGCCTTGGCGGCGCTTCTGTCCACGTCTGCATTTGCGCAGGAGCCGAAGACGCTTCTCAATGCCTCCTATGACGTTGCGCGCGAAGTCTTTGCTGCTGAGAACGAAGCCTTCGTCAAGACACATCCCGGCGTAACCATCGACCAGTCACATGCCGGTACCTCCAAGCAGGCCCGCGCCATTGTGGAAGGTCTTGAGGCCGATGTCGTCACCTTCAATCAGGTCACCGACATCGATTTCCTCGTCAAGCAGGGTTTCGTGTCGGCGGACTGGCAGAAGGGCTTTGCCAACAACGCTTCGCCTTTCTATTCCTTCCCATCCTTTCTGGTGCGCGCAGGCAATCCCAAGAACATCAAGGACTGGGACGATCTGGTGCGTGACGACGTAAAGATCGTTTTCCCTAATCCCAAGACATCCGGCAACGCCCGCTACACCTATCTGGCCGCAACCGCTTTCGCGAAAGAGAAGTTTGGCGGCGATGACGCCAAGGTGCAGGACTTCATCAAGAAGGTCTTCGCCAACACGCCGGTCTTCGATACCGGGGGACGCGCTGCGACAACAACCTTCGTGGAGCGTGAAGTCGGCGACGTGCTGATTACGTTTGAGGCAGAAACGCGCGGTATTGCCAAGCAGTATGGGACGGACAAATTCGAAAGCGTTGTGCCCTCGGTCAGCCTTCTGGCGGAATTTCCGGTTGCGATCGTAGACAAGGTCGTCGACAAGCGCGGTTCGCGGGCGCTGGCAAAGACCTACCTCGATTTCCTCTACACGGAAGAGGGGCAGCGCGTTGCTGCGCAGTTCGGCCACCGCGTCCATGACCCGAAGGTGGCCGCCGAATTCAAGGACCAGTTCCCTGAAATTCGTCTGGTCAATGTCGACGATGTCTTCGGCGGCTGGGACAAGATCCAGAAAGATCATTTCGCGTCGGGTGCGGTGCTTGATACGCTCTACGGCAGCCGCTAATCGCTGAATGGCTGATTTTGATATCGATCCGGTGGCTTGTCCGCCGGATCGATTTTTCCGTGATGGGGGATGGGTTTGAAACGCAATGTTCTGCCGGGGCTTCGGTTATCCCTTGGCGTTACCCTGCTTTATGTGGGCATCATCGTCGTTCTTCCGCTGGCGGCGCTGGTCTTCAAGGCAGCAAGTCTGGGCCCGGCTGAGTACTGGGCGATCGTATCGTCGCCCCGTGCGGTCGCAAGCTACCGGGTTACCGTGCTGTGCGCGCTTGCGGCAACGTTGTTCAATGTCGTGTTCGGCCTTGCGCTGGCATGGGTGCTGACGCGCTATCGCTTCCCCGGTTGGCGCATTGTCGATGCAATCGTTGATCTTCCCTTTGCCTTGCCCACCGCCGTTGCGGGCATTGCGCTGACCGCCTTGTTTGCCGGTAATGGCTGGTTCGGCTCTGTCCTTGCCCATGCCGGTATCAAGGTCGCCTATACGCCGCTCGGCATCATCATCGCCATGGCCTTTACCAGCCTTCCCTTCATCGTGCGCACGGTTCAGCCGGTGCTGGAAGATATGGATCCCGCCCTTGAGGAAGCCGCGCAATCGCTTGGCGGATCGGATCTGCAGATCTTCCGGAAGGTCATGCTGCCTTTGCTGACTCCCGCCATTCTCGCGGGCCTGTCGCTCTCCTTTGCCAGAAGTCTCGGCGAGTTCGGGGCGATCATCTTCATCGCCGGTAATCAGCCATTCTCGACTGAAATCACCTCGCTTCTCGTCTTCATCCGCTTGGAAGAATATGATTATCAGGCCGCCGCCGCGATTGCCTCCGTGCTTCTGATTACGGCATTCATCATGCTGGCTGTCACCAACTACCTTCAATCCCGCGCATTGCGCTATACGGTAAGGAGCTGAGCGGATGGACGTTCATTCATCCCGTCGCAAGCCACCGCGCGTGGGGGACGCAGCATGGGTGCGGCGTTCGCTCATCGCCTTTGTGCTTGTGGTCGGCGCATTGCTCATCGTGGCGCCACTGGTGGTCATTGGCGTGGAAGCCTTTTCCCAGGGGTGGAAAACCTACTCGGCAACCATCGGCCACCCGGATACGCGTCACGCCATCATGTTGACGGTCGTCACCGCGCTGATTGCCGTTCCCGTCAACACGGCTTTCGGCATTGCCGCCGCATGGGCGATTACGAAATTCGATTTTCGGGGAAGGCGCTTTCTGCTGGTGCTCATCGAAATCCCGTTTTCCATCTCGCCCATCGTCGCGGGTGTGGCCTATCTCTTCGTCTATGGCCTGCAAGGGCTGCTCGGACCCTTCTTTGCCGCCTATGACATCAAGGTGCTGTTTGCCCTGCCGGGCATCGTCATCGCATCCATGTTCGTCACCGCGCCCTTTGTTGCCCGTGAACTGATACCGCTGATGCAGGCGCAGGGGCGCGATCTGGAAGAAGCGGCCACATCGCTCGGTGCATCCGGCTGGAGAACCTTCATGTCGGTGACGCTGCCCAATATCAAATGGGCGCTGCTTTACGGCGTTGTGCTGTGCAACGCCCGTGTGATGGGGGAATTCGGCGCGGTATCGGTTGTCTCGGGCAATATTCGTGGCCAGACCAACACGCTGCCGCTGCATATCGAACTTCTTTATCATGATTATCAGGCCGCTGGCGCCTTCGCCTCAGCCTCCATACTCGCGGCTCTTGCCGTCGTCACGATCATCGCCAAGGTGGCGCTCGAAAAGCGCGGGGCGGGCCGTGGCGCCAGACGCGCGGCCGACAAGACCGACACCGTTACGGAGATACATGCATGAAAATCCGCCTCGAAAACGTGGTGAAAACCTTCGACACGTTCCGCGCGGTGCGCGATGTGTCGCTCGATATCGAAAGCGGCGAATTGCTGGCCCTGCTTGGTCCTTCCGGCTCCGGCAAGACGACGATCCTGCGCATGGTGGCGGGGCTGGAATATGCCGATGGTGGCCAGATCTATTTCGGTGATGAAGACGCCACCAACATTCCGGTGCGTGATCGCGGTGTGGGCTTCGTCTTCCAGCATTACGCCCTTTTCCCGCATATGACGCTCCATGAGAATATCGCCTTCGGCATGAAGGTCTCCAAGGTCAAGCGCGACAAGGCCGCCATCGATGCGCGGGTGGATGAACTGCTGCGGCTGGTCAAGCTGGACGGTTTGGGAGATCGGTTCCCTGCGCAGATTTCCGGCGGTCAGCGCCAGCGCGTGGCTTTGGCCCGTGCGCTGTCGGTCGATCCCAAGGTCCTTTTGCTGGACGAGCCCTTCGGCGCGCTCGACGCCAATGTGCGCCGCGACCTGCGCCGCTGGCTTCGCGAAATCCACAACGAGCTTGGCATTACCACCATCTTCGTGACGCATGACCAGGAAGAGGCACTCGATCTCGCCGACCGCGTCGTCATCCTCAATCAGGGTGAAATCGTGCAGCAGGGCACGCCGAAGGAGGTCTGCCGACAGCCAAACTCATCCTTCGTCATGCGCTTTCTGGGAGATGCCAATCGAATTTCAGGCATCGCGCGTGGGGGCAAGGTCTTCGTGGGCAAGGCAGAAGTGCCGTTTGCCTATAGCCGTGACGATGGCCCCGTCGATATCTATGCCCGCCCCAACGATCTGGAATGGGAAGATTTGCATGATGGTATCCCGGCGCAGGTCACCCGGGTGCTGGACCGCGCAGGCGACCGCCGTGTGATTGCGTCCACGATGGAAGGCGACCAGCTGGAATTCGACGTTCCCCCAGAAACCGCCGTCGAGGCGGGCGACCACGGCCATATCGTCATCCGAAGGGCGAAGATTTTTCCGGCTGACCGGACGTAAGCGAAAGTACTTTAAACGAACCTCACGCACGTCATGTCAGGGCTTGTCCCGGGGATTTGTCCGCGGCTGATGTCGTGGGTCGTTACATGATCGGGACAGGCCCGGGGTTGAAGGTCGTTCATGCAAAAAGCCCGGTGTTTCCACCGGGCCTTGTTTTATTTTCTATCAGTTCATCTGGCTGACGAAGCGGGTTTCGAGATAGGCCTGAACAGCCTCCGAACCGCCTTCGGTGCCGTAGCCCGAATCCTTGACGCCGCCGAAGGGGACTTCCGGCAGGGCAAGGCCATTGTGGTTGATGGTTAGCATGCCAGCCTCGACCTGACGACCAAGCGCGTGTGCGGTCTTGACCGAGCCGGTGAAGGCGTAGGATGCAAGGCCGAAGGGCAGGCGGTTGGCTTCGGTGATGGCGTCGTCATAGGTCTTGAAGCGGTTGACGATGGCGACCGGGCCAAATGGCTCGTCGTTCATGATCTTGGCAGACACAGGCACATTCGCCAGAACGGTCGGCTCGAAGAAGTTGCCCTTGTTGCCGATACGCTTGCCGCCGGTCTTCAGTTCGGCACCGTTGGACACGGCGTCCTGAATGAGAGCTTCCATGGCGGGGATGCGGCGTTCATTGGCAAGCGGTCCCATGCCGACGCCCTCTTCGAGGCCGTTTCCGACCTTGATCGCCTTTGCCGCTTCAACGAAGCCTTCAAGGAAACGGTCGGCAACACCTTCCTGCACGAGGAAGCGGGTTGGCGCGACGCAGACCTGGCCAGCATTGCGGAATTTGGACATGGACGTGACTTCGATGGCCTTTTCGATATCGGCGTCGTCGAAAATCATCACAGGTGCGTGGCCGCCCAGTTCCATCGTGGCGCGCTTCATGTGCTTGCCGGCCAATGCCGCCAGATGCTTGCCGACCGGCGTCGAACCGGTGAAGGAAATCTTGCGGATCACGGGATGCGGGATCAGATATTCGGAGATTTCGGCCGGAACGCCGTAAACGAGGTTGACGACACCAGCGGGCACGCCAGCATCCACGAAAGCGCGGATCAGCTCAGCCGGAGAGGCCGGTGTTTCCTCAGGCGCCTTGACGATGATGGAGCAGCCGGTTGCAAGCGCTGCGGAAAGCTTGCGCACGATCTGGTTGATCGGGAAGTTCCAGGGCGTGAAGGCGGCAACAGGGCCGACCGGCAGCTTGATGGCCAGCTGCGAAACGCCGGTTGCGCGGGCAGGGATGACCTGGCCGTAGGTGCGGCGCGCTTCTTCGGCAAACCAGTCGATGGTGTCGGCAGCGCCCATGACTTCCATGGCAGATTGTGCCAGCGGCTTGCCTTGTTCGCGGGTCATCAACCAGGCGATCTTGTCCTTGCGTTCACGCAGCAGATCGGCGGCCTTGCGCATGATCTTGGAACGGTCATAGGGCGACGTATCGCGCCAGATCTTGAAGCCCTTGTCGGCAGCATCCAGGGCCAGATCCAGGTCTGCCTTCTCCGCATGGGCGATTGCACCGATGATCTCGTCGGTGGCTGGATCGGAAACGGCGATGGTCTTGCCCGAAAGGGCATCGCGCCATTCGCCGTTGATGAGGAGCTTGATGTCGGGATAGCTGTGCATTCGAAATACCTTCGTGACTTGACCGAACGGCAGGGATGCCGGAGCCTTCGTTTAATATGCGGTCTCGGAATTTACCGGCGCTGCATGACATGTCTTCCGTGGTGGGACTATCGAAGGCAGCGAAACCGGATATGGCAAATGAATTGCCAGAGACGATGATGACGTCTCTATATTAATTCGTATAGCGGCGGTTTCAACCGCCAGCCGGATTAAAAAGTATTATTTATTTCGCGTCGCAGCAAAACCGGCGGCAGGGCGCCGCCGGTTGCTTAAATCAGCGATCTTAGAAGAAAGCCTGAAGGCCGGTCTGGGCGCGGCCCAGGATCAGCGCATGAACGTCATGGGTGCCTTCGTAGGTGTTGACCGTTTCCAGGTTCTGCGCGTGGCGCATGACATGGTATTCGATCTGGATGCCGTTGCCGCCGTGCATGTCGCGAGCCTGACGAGCGATATCCAGCGCCTTGCCGCAATTGTTGCGCTTGACGATGGAGATCATTTCCGGCGCCATCTTGTGCTCATCAAACAGGCGACCGACGCGCAGCGATGCCTGAAGGCCGAGCGTGATTTCCGTCTGCATATCCGCCAGCTTTTTCTGGTAAAGCTGCATGCCGGCCAGCGGCTTGCCGAATTGCTTGCGGTCCATGCCGTATTGGTGGGCACGGAACCAGCAATCTTCGGCAGCGCCCAGAACACCCCAGGAAATGCCATAGCGGGCGCGGTTGAGGCAGCCGAACGGACCCTTTAGGCCCGAGACGTTGGGCAGCAGAGCGTCTTCGCCCACTTCCACGCCATCCATCACGATTTCGCCGGTGATGGAGGCGCGCAGCGACAGCTTGCCGCCGATCTTGGGGGCGGACAGGCCCTTCATGCCCTTTTCAAGGATGAAGCCGCGGATCTGATTGTCATGGGCTTCGGATTTTGCCCAGACGACGAAGACGTCGGCAATCGGCGAATTGGAAATCCACATCTTGGAGCCGCGCAGGCGATATCCGCCTTCGATCTTCTCAGCGCGGGTCTTCATGCCGTTCGGGTCGGAACCGGCATCCGGCTCCGTCAGGCCAAAGCAGCCGATCAGTTCGCCGGAGACGAGGCCGGGCAGATACTTGTCCTTCTGCTCTTCCGAGCCATAGGCAAAGATCGGGTAGATGACGAGCGAGGACTGCACGCTCATCATCGAGCGATAGCCGCTGTCGATACGCTCGACTTCGCGGGCCACAAGGCCATAGGCCACGTAGCTGGCTTCGGCTGCGCCGTATTTTTCAGGCAGCGTCACGCCCAGAAGGCCGGTCTGGCCCATCAGACGGAAAAGCTCAGGTTCGGTCGTTTCGCCGAGATAGGCTTCGTTGATGCGTGGCAGAAGCTCGGATTGTGCAAAGGCTGCCGCCGTATCGCGGATCATCCGCTCGTCTTCGGTCAGCTGGTCTTCCAGCAGAAACGGATCCTGCCAATTGAATGATGCGCGTTCGCTCACAGTAAATCTCCACAATTGCTGGGGCAAGTATTGGCATTTGTGGGCGAAGCGGCAAGCCATGTTTACTCATTTTGCTATTACAGATAGGAATGCGCCATGACCTCGCTCAGCCGCAAACTCCTGCCGTCCACCAGCGCTCTCGCCGCATTCGATTCCGTGGCGCGGCTGGGCAGCTTTTCGCTGGCCGCAGATGAGCTTTCGCTAACGCAAGGCGCTATCAGCCGGCAGGTTATGTCGCTGGAGGAGCAGCTTGGGGTGCGGCTGTTCGAGCGCGGCGCACGGGGCGTGGCGCTGACAGCAGAAGGGCAGACCTATGCCAAGGCCGTCGGCACCGCGCTTGGTGATATCCGCTCCGCCTCCCTGCAGATTATGACCAAAACGCATGGCAATACGCTCAACCTTGCCATGCTGCCCACCTTCGGTACGCGCTGGCTGTTGCCGCGCATTCCCAAATTCGTGGCGGCCCATCCGGAAATCACGCTCAATTTCGCAACCCGCATCGGCCAGTTCGATTTCGAAAAGGAAGGGCTGGATATGGCCATCCATATCGGCCAGCCGGATTGGCCTGCGGCTGAAAGCACGTTCCTGATGGACGAGATGGTGGCACCCGTCTGCAGCCCGTCTTTTCTGGCGCAGCACCCCATTTCAAGGGCGCAGGATATTTCCACCCTGCCATTGCTGCATATGGCCTCGCGTCCCGGCGCGTGGGATCACTGGTTCCAGAGCCTCGGGCTCGCCGTCCAGAATGCGCCTGCGATGCGGTTCGAGCAGTTTTCCAGCGTCGCCCAGGGCTGCATTGCCGGGCTTGGCGTTGCGCTCATGCCTCTCTTTCTCATCGATATCGAACTGAAGGCCGGGCAACTGGTCGCCGCCTTCGATCATCAGGTCAAAAGCCCCAGCTCATACTATGCGGTGGCGCCGCTCTCGCGCATCAACCACGCGCCTGTGGTCCTGTTCAGGCAGTGGTTACTGGCTGAAGTCGAGGGATTTCGCGCCGACAACGAGCGATAATTTCGCTGTTCCTGCCGCTACTTAAGGTTTTCTCCCGACGACCTGCCCGCTGCCGACTCGACAAGAATGGCTTTTGCCGTTAAGTCTGATTAAACGTTTAATCACGAGAGTGGCGCGCCATGACTTCGGGTCGTGCAGGAGCAAATCTGACGGCAATCGCTTCGGCACTGGGTGTGTCGGCAGCGACCGTGTCGAATGCGCTTTCCGGCAAGGGCCGGGTCTCCAACGAGCTGTCCGAAAAAATCCGCCTCAAGGCTGGCGAGTTGGGTTATGTCCCAAGCGTTGCCGGTCGTGCGCTGCGCACCGGCAAAAGCGGTGTTCTCGGCCTTGTGCTGCCTGACATCGCCAATCCGCTTTTCCCGCAGATCGCGCAGGCCATCGAAAAGGCCGCCGACAAAGCCGGCTACGGCGTGCTGATTGCGGACAGCCACGGTGATGTCGCAAAGCAGACGGATGCCATCAACCGGCTGATCGAGCGCGGCGTCGAGGGCATGGTGGTGGTGCCGCGTCGCGGCACGCGCATCGGCAATGTTGGTTGCCCGGTTGCGGTGATCGATTCTCCCTCTACCCCCGGCAACACGGTCGCGGCCGATCATTGGGACGGCGGCGTCCAGATCGGTCGTCATCTGGCGCAGCTTTGCCACCGCAAGGTGGTGATCATCGGCAATAATCCTGACTCCAATGTGCAGAACGACCGCGTCGGCGGCATACGTTCCGGCCTTTCCGGCGTGGCCGAAACAGAGACGCTGTGGATTGCCTCCCTGGAAAAGCAGAATGGCGCTGGCTGCCCTCTGGGTGTTGCGGCCAAGGTCTCGCAGGGCTTTACGGCTTTCGCGGCAGTCTCCGATCTTCACGCGCTTCGCGTTCTCACCGAGCTGCAGCAGGGTGGCATCACCGTGCCGGAACAGGTCAGTGTCACCGGTTTCGACGATCTCATCTGGGCACCCGTCGTTACCCCCGCGCTAACGACCATCCGCATGGACATGCTGCGAATTGCCGATCTCGCGATTACGGCACTGGTCCGCAGCATCGATGCGGAAAACCCGGCGGACCGCACCGCCACGGGTGGTGTTGCGGCCGATATACCAAAAGTTGCGATGGAACTGGTCATACGCCATTCTTCCGGGCCAAATAAGAAGACGCAGACGTCAAAGAAAACCTCGACAGCAGGAGAACTCACATCATGAAGAAGATCATTCTGGCATCTGGCACGGCGCTGATGCTGTCCATGGGTGCCGCGCAGGCGCAGGACAAGACGCTGACCATTTCCGTTTATGCCTTTGCGCAGGACGAATTCAAGGAACTGGTCTACACGCCTTTCGAAGCCAAATGCGGCTGCAAGCTGGTGGTGGAAACCGGCAACAGCGTCGAGCGTCTTGCCAAGATGGAAGCCAACAAGGCAAGCCCGGTCATCGACCTTGCCATCGTTTCCATGGCCGACGCGCTGTCCGCCGCCCGCAAGGATCTCGTCCAGAAGATCGATGCGAGCAAGGTGCCGAATATCGAAAAGCTTTACGATATCGCCAAGGACCCGAATGGCGACGGCATGAGCGTCGGCGTCAACTTCTACGCCACCTCCATCGTCTATCGCACCGACAAGATGAAGATCGACAGCTGGGCCGATCTTCTGAAGGACGGCGTGGTCGATCACGTCGCCTTCCCCAACGTCACCACCAATCAGGGCCCGCCAGCGCTTTATATGCTGGGCAAGGCGCTCGGCAAGGATACGCCTGACCTCTCCGGCGCCATCGAGGCTGTCGGTGAAAAGAAGGACGAGATCGTCACCTTCTACGTCAAGTCCTCGCAGCTGGTGCAGCTCATGCAGCAGGAAGAAATCTGGGCCGCCCCGATCGGACGTTTCTCCTGGGCACCTTTTACAAAGCTTGACCTGCCGCTGGCATGGGCAACACCGAAGGAAGGCCAGACGGGCGGCATGAATGTTTTGATCGTTCCCAAGAACGGCAAGAACGAAGATCTGGCGCTGCAATTCATGGATTTCTGGCTCTCCACAGATGTGCAGAAGGCGCTGGCCGAAAAGCTGGTCGATAGCCCGACCAACAAGGAAGTGAAGGTCTCCGACGAAGTCGCAAACAACATCACCTATGGCGATGAAACGGCGAAAAGCCTGCAGCTGATTCCATCCGCTGCGACGCTGGATAATCGCGACAAGTGGTTGTCGGAGTGGAACGCGAAGGTTGGTCAGTAAGGCTCTCGCTCCAACGTCATCCTCACGCTTGTTGCGAGGATGGCGACTGTCGGACGGCCGACGTGCCGGTCAAAGGATAAAGTGAATGTTTCAAAACCGGGCTGAAGCCTTGGCGCTTGCCTTGCCCGCCGCGATCTTTGCGGCGGCGGTGTTTCTGGTGCCCGTTTTCATTCTGCTGTCGGAAGGGTTCCGCACGGCCGATGGCTGGACGTTTCGCGCCTACACGGATTTCTTTCTCGATCCGCTGAACCGGGCCGTGTTTCTACGCACCCTGAAGCTGGGTGCGCTGGTGACGGTTGTCTCGGCCATTATCGGTTATGCGGCGGCCTTTGCCATCGTCAACCTGCCGGCCAGTTCCAAGGGCCACATGATCAATCTGGTCATTCTGCCGCTGATGATCTCGCCGGTTGCCCGCACCTATGCATGGATCGTCATTCTGGGCCGCACCGGCATTGTCAACGAAGCCTTGAAGGCGGTCGGACTGACCGATGCGCCAATCCGCATCCTGTTTTCCGAAACGGCTGTCTTCATCGGGCTTTTGCAACTCTTCCTGCCGCTGATGATCATCTCGCTCATCAGCGCGCTCGAAAACATGCCGAAAGACGTCATCGCGGCGTCGCGGGTGCTGGGTGCGAACTGGCTGCAGGTGTTCTGGAAGGTCATTCTGCCGCTCACCAAGGAAGGTCTCGTCGTCGGTGGAACGCTGGTCTTTACCGGCTCGCTCACGGCCTATATCACCCCCGCCATTCTGGGCGGCTCCAAGGTGCTGATGCTGGAAACGCTGCTTTATCAGCAGGTCACGGTCTCCAACAATTTCGTCGCGGCCAGCGTCATCGCCTTCATCCTCATCGTCATGAGCTTTGCGGCCAACATCCTGCTCAAGCGCATCGCCACGGCAAGGAACAAGAAATGACCCGCAACCTCTTCATTCCGCTCACGCTGGCGCTGGTCATCGGTTTTCTGATCGGCCCGTTTCTTATTATCGTCGCCGCCTCCTTTTCGGCGGGCGATACGCTGGCCTTTCCGCCACAGGGCTTTTCGCTGAAATGGATCGCCAAGGTCTTTACGGTCGAAAGCTTTCGCGAGAGCTTTGCCATGTCGATGTTTCTGGCCATTGGCGGTACATTCGCCGCACTCATTCTCGGCATTCCCGCAGCCTACGCCATGTCGCGCTACAAGCTGCCCTTTTCGGAAACCATCCGCACCATCGTCTCTGCCCCAATCATCGTTCCCGGCATCATCGTTGGTCTGGCGTTGCTGCGCTATTTCGTCGTGCCCTTCGGCATCGGCATAACGCTTGCGCTGTTTCTGGCCCACACCGCGCTGATCCTGCCCTATGCGGTGCGGGTGGTGTCGGCCAGTCTCACCAATCTGCGCTCTGATATCGAGGAGGCCGCCGTGCTGCTCGGTTCGTCGCGGCTCGGCGCATTCTTCCGGGTGGTGCTGCCCAATATCCGGGGCGGCATTCTCTCGGCATTCATTCTGGGCTTCGTCACCAGCTTCAATCAGGTGCCGGTCTCGCTGTTCCTGTCTGGTCCCGGCGTGCGCACCCTGCCCATCGATATGCTGGGCTACATGGAAATCGTGTTCGACCCATCCGTTGCGGCGCTTTCTTCGCTGCTCGCCTTCCTGTCCATCGGCATTGTCTTCATGGCCGAACGTTTTCTGGGGTTCTCCCGTTATGTCTGATGCAAAATACCTCTCGCTGCAGAACCTGTCGCTCGCCTATGGCAATTCGATAGCCGTCAAGGACCTCAATCTCGATATCCGCAAGGGTGAACTTCTGGCGCTGCTCGGCCCCTCCGGCTGCGGCAAGACCACGACCATGCGGGCCATTGCCGGGCTCATGCCGGTGGCGGGTGGCCGCATCGATCTTGACGGTGCCGATATCACCCGCGTGTCCGCCAACAAGCGGGCGGTGGGTCTGGTGTTCCAGTCCTATGCGCTGTTTCCGCATCTCACCGTCTATGAGAATGTCGCCTTCGGCCTCAAGCTGAAGGGTATGAAGGGTTCGGCCCTGGATGACAAAGTCGCATCCGGTCTCAAATCCGTCGGCCTGTCCTCCTTCGCCTCCCGTAAACCGGCGGAACTCTCCGGCGGCCAGCAACAGCGCGTGGCGCTTGCCCGTTCCATGGTCATGGACCCGAAGGTTCTGTTGCTGGATGAGCCACTATCGAACCTCGATGCGCGGCTGCGGCTGGAAATGCGCACCGAGCTTCAGCGCGTGCAGAAGGCCACCGGGGTCACCATGATTTTCGTTACCCATGATCAGGTCGAGGCGCTGGCGCTGGCTGACCGCATCGTGGTGATGAAGAGCGGCGCCATCGAGCAGATCGGCACGCCGGAAGAAATTTACAACGCGCCCGTTTCGTCCTTCGTGGCTGATTTCGTCGGCTTTGAGAACATCTTCCGTCTGGAAGGTTCGGAGCTTAAGACGGACAATGGACGTATTGCCCTTTCTGGCCATGTTCCGAGTACGGCGGGACTGGCATGGAGGCCGCGCATGGTAACCCTCGGTTCAGGACCTTTCGAGGGAACCGTGCGCGGCGCATCATTTGCCGGCAACACCCGGGAATATCTGCTGGACACAGCGCTTGGGCCCATCAAGGCTGAAACGGATGCGGCACTGCCGCTGCATGATCTGGGCACGCGGCTTGCTTTCGATCTGCCTGTCGAAAAGGCAGCCAGCCTCAAGGTGTTCAGCTGATCATGGGTATCTGGATCGATACCGATATGGGCTTTGACGACATTGCCGCCATTCTGGTGGTCAATGCGTCTGCCGTGCCGATCGATGGCCTGTCGCTGGTTTTCGGCAATGCGCCGCTGGCCCAGGTTTGCCGCAACGCCGCGGGTGCGGCTGCAGCTTTCGGCTGGAGCTTCCCTATCCATATCGGGCGGCAGCACCCGGTTCTGGGCAAGCTGGAGACAGCACAGACTATTCTTGGTGAAACCGGAATTCCCACCAGCGGCACCACGCTGCCCGATGCCGGCGATCTGCATCCAAGCGATGCCTTTGACGCGCTGTGCGACTGGTTGGGAGATGCAGCCGGGGACAAGCGCGTTCTGGCGCTCGGGCCGCTTACCAATATTGCCGCCCTGTGCCTTGCACGGCCCGATCTTGCCGCACGCATAACCGAGCTTGTCTGGATGGGTGGCGGTGTAACAGCCGGAAACCATACCGCATCCGCCGAATTCAATGCCTTTGCCGATCCGGAGGCGCTCGCCATCGTCATCGCCCACGGTTTGCCCTTGCGCATGGTCGATCTTGATCTTTGCCGCAAGGTGACGGCCCGACCGGACGATGTCGCACCTGTCCGCGCTGCTGGCGGCAGAAATGCTCAATTGCTTGCAGACATGCTGGAAGGCTTTATCCGGATAGCCACGGTCAGGGGCAGGGATGCCATGGCGCTTTACGATCCCTGCGCCGCCGTCGCTCTTGTCGCACCAGACAGCATCGTCTGGAGGGACGCGCATATCGAGGTCGAGCTTCACGGTGCCCTGACGCGCGGACGCACGGTTGTCGAAACACGTCAGGCCCATGCGGCCCGGTTCAACGCGCGCTATGCCGAAACGGTCGATGCCGCAGCCGCAAAATCCATCATTCTCGACGCCCTGCGTCAGGAGGCCAGCCGATGAAAGAACAGAGCATTATCATTGATCGCGACGGAATGAACGAGGATACGCTGCGCGCCCGCACCGTGGCTGCCGCGCGCGGCGACCAGCCCTTCGATATCCTGATTGCAGGCGGTACGCTTGTCGACATGGTCACGGGCGAGCTTCGTCCCGCTGATATCGGCATCGTCGGGCCGCTGATTGCCAGCGTACATGAAACCGGCAGCCGCAAGGACGCCGGGCTCGTGCTCGATGCCTCCGGCGCCTTCGTGTCGCCCGGCCTGATCGACACCCATATGCATGTCGAAAGCTCCATGGTCAGCCCCGCAGCCTACGCCGCAGCGGTCGTTCCGCGCGGCGTGACGACGGTTGTCTGGGACCCGCACGAATTCGGCAACGTCCACGGTATCGATGGTGTCTGTTGGGCTGCGCGCACATCGAAGGGCCTTCCCTTGCGCGCGCTAATCCTTGCACCCTCTTCGGTACCGTCCGCCCCGGGGCTGGAAATGGCCGGTGCCGATTTCGATGCCTCTGCTATGGCTGAACTGCTGTTCTGGCCCGAGGTGGCCGGTGTTGCCGAGGTCATGAACATGCGCGGCGTCATAGAGCGTGATCCACGCATGAGCGCTATCCTGCAGGAAGGCCTGTTTGCCGACAAGCTGATTTGCGGCCATGCGCGCGGGCTGGAAGGTGCCGATCTCAACGCCTTCATGGCGGCGGGCATCACCTCGGACCATGAGCTGACCTCTGCTGCCGATCTCATGGCGAAGTTGCGGGCAGGGCTGACAATCGAGCTGCGGGGCTCGCACGACCATCTGCTGCCTGAATTCGTGGAAGCCTTGAACACGCTCGGCCATCTGCCGCAAACGCTGACACTCTGCACCGACGATGTGTTTCCCGATGATCTCTTGAAGAGTGGCGGTCTCGATGATGTCGTGCGTCGTCTGGTGCGCTATGGCCTCAAGCCCGAATGGGCGCTTCGCGCCGCCACGCTGAATGCGGCGATGCGGCTGCTTCGCGGCGATCTGGGCCTGATTGCTGCGGGCAGGCGCGCAGACATTGCCGTCTTTGAGGATCTGGCGCAATTTTCCGCCCGGCATGTGCTGGCCAGCGGCACACCGGTCGCAAAGGATGGCAAGCTGCTGGTCGAGATGGAGCAGATGGATGCGGCACCTCTCAAGAACTCCATGAAGCTTACGCCGCGCACACCTTCGGATTTCAAGGTCCCGGCAGAGGGAAAGCGGGTCCGGGTTGCGACGATCGACCAGCCGCGCTTTACCCGCTGGGCACAGGCGGAGGCTGCTGTGGAAGATGGTTTCGTCGTGCCGCCGCAGGACGCAACCATGATTTCCGTAACCCATCGGCACGGCAAGGCTGACCCTGTCACCAGAACGGGATTCCTGACGGGCTGGGGCAAATGGAACGGGGCTTTTGCAACGACGGTTGCGCATGACAGCCATAACCTGACCGTGTTCGGTGGCAATGCCGCGGATATGGCTGTCGCCGCCAATGCCGTCATCAAGGCGGGTGGCGGCATGGCTGCGGCCTCGGGCGGCAAGGTCACGGCATTGTTGCCGCTGCCACTTTCCGGCCTCGTATCGGGTGCAGCTTTGGAAGATGTCGCATCCGGCTTTGAGGCTGTTCGCGAGGCGGTCGGGCAGATCGTGGAATGGCAGCCGCCCTATCTCGTGTTCAAGGCCTGCTTCGGCGCAACGCTTGCCTGCAACATCGGCCCGCATCAGACCGATATGGGCATCGCGGATGTGCTGACGGGCAGGGTGATGGAAACGCCGGTGCTTGAGGTGTTGGACTAGGCGTACACCGCTCGCACCACCATCATTCCGCCCTCGATGCAGGCCCCAGTCAGGCCAAGCCTTGGTCTGACCGAACCTTTGTTGCCGCGCAGACCCGCGTCGGCTGGACCCCGCAGCAAGTGCGGGGTGACGGAATATGAGGGGAAGTTCGCGTCCTACTCCCCCGCCAGTTCCTGTTCCACCAGCGTTGTCCAGAAGGCGACGCCTGCGGCAATCGCATCGTCGTTGAAATCATAGGACGTGTTGTGGTGCAGCGCCCCGTCGATTGCCGGGCCATTGCCCAGCCACACGTAGCAGCCGGGTGCTTCTGCGGCAAAGAATGAGAAGTCGTCCCCTGCCGTCGAGGGTGGAAATGCGGTTCTGGCCTTCTCGCCAAAGACGGTTCGCGCTGCCGTCAATGCGCGTCGTGTTGCGTCTGCATCATTGATGACGGGCGGAATGCGGCGAATGAAATCGTAATGGACTTCGATGCCGAACATGGCGGCGGTGCCATGCGCCAGCCGCCCGATCTCTTCTTCCAGTTGGTCGCGAACATGGGGGGAATAGGCACGGGCCGTCCCGCCGATTTCGACCAGATCGGGAATGACATTCAGCGCCTGCGGATCACCTGCTTGCACGGAACAGGCGCTGACGACAGCGGGTTGCAGCGGATCGACCACGCGCCCGACAATGCTTTGCAAGGCGGCCAGAAAGCTGCCTGCCGCCGTGATCGGGTCACGGCCCAGATGCGGCTTTGCGCCATGGGTACCGATACCTTTGAAGGTCAACCGCCAGCTGTCGGAAGAGGCCAGTTGCGGACCCTCGACCACGGCCATCTCGTCCACATCAAGACCCGGCATATTGTGCAGGCCATAGACCGCATCGCAGGGGAAACGGTCAAACAGCCCGTCCTCCACCATCTTTCTCGCGCCGCCGCGCCCCTCTTCGGCAGGCTGGAAGATAAAATGCACCGTGCCGGAAAAGTTGCGGCTTGCCGCAAGATGGCGGGCAGCACCCAGCAGCATGGTCGTGTGGCCGTCATGTCCGCAGGCATGCATCTTGCCGGGAACGGTGGATTTGTAGGGCCGGTCCGGTTTTTCCGGCATGGCAAGGGCATCCATGTCGGCGCGAAGACCAATGCGCCTCTGGCCGTTGCCAACCTGCAGCGTTGCGACGACGCCGGTTTTGCCGAGGCCGCGATGAACGGTCAGGCCCGCTTCCTCCAGATGCCTTGCCACAATCGCGCTCGTGCGTTCCTCCTCGAAACCCAGTTCCGGATGGGCGTGCAGATCGTGCCGCAAAGCGGTCAGAAAGGGCAGGTCGTTTCCAAACCGGGAGAGCGGTGACATGGGCAAATCATCCTTGCTATGCGAGACAGCTTTTTTCTAATGCACAAACCCCTCAAAATTAATAGGAACCTCCTGACGAACTCAATTTTATTGTCCGGGGAAGGAATGGTCATGACACCGCACGAATTCTGGCAGGAAATCCACGCGCCTGACAGCTTCGATGTCGACGGTCCGCATTCCACTTTCTATCCGGCTGTTTTCGAGGATGGCCGTCAACTGCAACTGCCGATCCGGCCCTTGGCGGATGGTCAGCACGCATTGGCATCGCTCATCATCAATCAGGCATCCTTTGCGGTTGTGGAAGCGCTGGCGAAGGAGTTGGCGCGAAAGCTTGAGAGCTGCAATGTCGACGTTGTCGTCGGCCTTCCCACGCTTGGGCTTACGCTTGCCAGCGAGGTGGCGCGGCATCTGGGTCACAGCCGGTATGTGCCGCTGGGGACGTCGCGAAAGTTCTGGTACCTGGACGACCTCTCCGTGCCGATGTCGTCCATCACCACGCAACAGCCAAAGCGGCTCTATATCGATCCGCGCATGTTGCCGCTGCTTCAAGGCAAGCGGGTCGCCCTTGTGGATGATGTGATTTCAAGCGGAGCATCTATCATCGCCGGTCTTTCCCTCCTCGCCGCATCCGGTATCGAGCCCGTGGTGATCGGCGCCGCCATGTTGCAATCGGACAGATGGCGTGAAAGCCTCTCCGCCGTTTCCGCCAAATGGCCGGACCGGGTAAGAGGCGTTTTTGCAACGCCACTCCTCAAACATGCAGGTGACGGTTGGCTGGCATGAGCCGCTGACAATCGCCGATTGGCGACATGTGATTATTTTTTAGTCCTGCATAATTTCTGACTTGCGGAAGGCCAAATGTTGGGCCTAGGATCGGTCGCGACGCAAGAGGCTCGTGATAGGCCAAATATCGCAATCCTGGCGCCGAAAATTCCTTATCTTTGCGCAAGCCCCTGTTTTCTATCCACAATTCTCCACCTGCCCCCTTGGAATATATTGCATGCAACTGGTTTTTGATGGTCACAATGATGTTCTCCTTCGCCTGTGGCGCAACAGCAAGAAGGGGAGCGATCCCGTTGCTGAATTCATGCAGGGAACGTGGGAAGGCCATATCGATGCGCCGCGCGCCAGGGCAGGCGGGTTGGCCGGTGGTATCTGCGCCATCTATATTCCTTCCGGAGACCTGATCCTTCAGGAGCCGGATGCATCCGGCCATTACGTCACCCCGCTTGCCGCGCCGCTGGAGCGCCAGCCGTCGCTCGATATTGCGCTGGAAAAGGCAGCAATTGCCCTTCGGCTGGAGCGGTCGGGCGGCTGGAAACTCTGTCGCTCCACGGCAGATATTCGCAAGGCGATGGCGGATGGCATCTTTGCTGCCGTTCTGCACATTGAGGGTTGCGAGCCGATCGCCGCGGATCTCGACGCGCTGGATGTGTTTTATGCGGCAGGCTTGCGCTCCTTGGGGCCGGTCTGGAGCCGCCACAATATTTTCGGCCATGGCGTGCCCTTCGCCTATCCCATGTCGCCGGATACCGCGCCGGGTCTGACGGATGCGGGATTTGAACTGGTCAAACGCTGCAACCAGCTCGGCATCCTCATCGATCTCGCCCATATCACCGAAAAGGGCTTCTGGGACGTGGCAAAGACCACGGATCAACCGCTCGTATCCAGCCATTCCAATGTTCACGCCCTGACACCTGTCGCGCGTAATCTCACCGACAGGCAACTGGACGCCATCAAGGAAAGCAACGGCCTCGTCGGCCTCAACTATGCCGTGACAATGCTGCGCCCGGATGCGCGCGATGATGCCAATACGCCGCTTTCTCTGATGGTTCAGCACATCGATTACATGGTCGAGCGCATGGGCATCGACTGCGTGGCGCTCGGTTCCGACTTCGACGGAGCAACGGTTCCGGCGGAAATTCGCGATGCTGGCGGCAACAACAATCTTGTTGCGGCTCTGAAATCCGCAGGATACGCTGATACAGAACTTGCTAAAATTTGCCGGGAAAACTGGCTGCGCGTTTTGTCTCAGGCATGGCACGAGCCCGCCTGAGACAAGTGAACCAAAGAAAAGACAACAGGGGAAGACGATGAACAAATCGCTCAACAAAGCCGCCCGCATCCTCGCCACAAGCGTGGCTCTCTCGATGCTCACTCTGGCCGCGCCACAGGCCTTTGCCGCAACCCCTGCCGATACGCTGGTAGAAGGTTTCGCCATCGATGACATCATCTCGCTCGATCCGGGCGAAGCCTTCGAGATCACGACTGCCGAGGTCACCGGCAACACCTACAGCAAGCTCGTTTCCATCGATATCACCGATACGTCCAAGGTCGTGGGCGATCTGGCCGAGAGCTGGACGACATCGGATGATGGCCTGACCTATACCTTCAAGCTAAAGCAGGGCCTCAAATTCGCATCCGGCAACCCGGTAACGGCAGAAGACGTCGCCTTCTCCATGGAGCGCGCGGTCAAGCTGGACAAGTCGCCAGCATTTCTTCTGACGCAATTTGGCCTCAACGGCGATAACGTCACCGAAAAGGCAAAGGCCACAGATGCCAACACATTCGTGCTGACGGTCGACAAGCCCTATGCACCAAGCTTCGTTCTTAACGTTTTGACGGCAACCGTTGCCTCCGTGGTGGACAAGAAGCTGGTCATGGAAAAGGCCAAGCCCGTTACGCCAAGCGCCGATTACAAATATGAAAGCGACTTCGGCAACGAGTTTCTCAAGACCGGTTATGCCGGTTCAGGCCCTTACAAGATCCTTGGCTGGAAGGCCAATGAGGCCGTCATTCTGGAAGTGAACCCGAATTATTACGGCGAAAAGCCGAAGCTCAAGCGCGTCATCTATCGCCACATGAAGGAAAGCTCCGGCCAGCGTCTGGCGCTCGAAAATGGCGATATCGACGTTGCCCGCAACCTTGAGCCCGGCGATATGGATGCCGTGTCCAAGAAGGAAGGCTTCACCGTCATTTCTGCGCCGAAAGGCACCGTCTATTATCTCGGCCTCAACCAGAAGAACGAATATCTGAAGAAGCCTGAAGTCGTGGAAGCCTTCAAATATCTCATCGATTATGAAGGCATTGGCGCAACCATCATCAAGGGCATTGGTGAGATCCACCAGACCTTCCTGCCCAAGGGTCAGCTCGGCGCACTGGACGAGAACCCATTCAAGCTGGATGTCGCCAAGGCCAAGGAATTGCTGGCAAAGGCTGGCCTCAAGGACGGCTTTACCGTTTCCATGGATGTGCGCAACACCCAGCCGGTCACGGGCATTGCCGAAAACATCCAGCAGACATTGGCGCAGGCGGGCATCAAGCTGGAAATCATTCCCGGCGATGGCAAGCAGACGCTGACGAAGTACCGTGCGCGCCAGCACGATATCTACATCGGCGACTGGGGTTCGGACTATTTCGATCCGAACTCGAACGCTGAAACCTTCACCATCAACTACGACAATTCCGATGCGGGCAAGACCAAGACGCTGGCCTGGCGCAATGCCTGGGACGTTCCTGAACTGACGAAGCAGACACAGGCTGCACTGCTGGAAAAAGACAACGACAAGCGCGCCGCCATGTATCAGGATCTGCAGAAGAAGGTTCTGGAAAGCGGGCCTTTCGTCGTGCTCGAACAGAAAACGGAAATTGCCGGTTTCTCCAACAAGGTCAAAGGTTTGAAGCTCGGGCCAAGCTTCGACACCAACTATGTCTTCCCGGTCTCCAAGGAATGATCCGGCAGGATTGATCCAGTGACCATCATCGACACAGTACCAAGGGCAAGGCGCGGCAAGAGCCGCGCCAACAGGCGCCTGACGGCCGTTCTCGGCTTCCTCGTTACCGTCATCACCACCTTTTTAGGGTTGCTGGCGGTCACATTCTTCATTGGTCGCGTCATTCCCATCGATCCCGCTCTGGCGATCGTGGGAGACCGTGCGCCTGCCCATGTGGTGGAGCGTGTGCGCGAGGAACTCGGCCTCAACCTGCCGCTCTGGCAGCAATTTTTCTTCTATATCAAGCAGGCCCTGTCAGGCGATTTCGGCACATCGGTGCTGACCACCAACCCTGTCATGGCCGATATTATCCGCGTCTTTCCTGCTACCATCGAGCTTGCCACCATCGGCACGCTGATCGGTGCCGTCTTCGGCATTCCGCTCGGTGTTCTCGCCGCCGTCAAGCGTGGCAGCATCATCGACCAGATTGTGCGCATCATCGGCCTTGTCGGTTATTCCGTGCCGATCTTCTGGCTCGGCCTGCTGGCGCTTCTGGTGTTCTACGCCAAGCTGAACTGGGTCGCCTATCCCGGCCGCATGGATATCGTCTACGAGTTCACCTTCACGCCCGTGACAGGCTTTTATTTGCTGGATGCCTTCTGGCAGGGGCAGTGGGATGTGCTGTGGGACCTCTTCCGCCACATCATCCTGCCTGCCGGTCTGCTCGGCTATTTTTCGCTGGCCTATATCAGCCGCATGACGCGCTCCTTCATGCTCAACGAACTCGCGCAGGAATATATCGTGGCGGCGCGGGCCAAGGGTCTGTCGGAAACCCGCATCATCTGGTTCCACGCGCTTCGCAATGCCGCCGTGCCGCTGCTCACCGTCATCGTGCTCTCCTATGCCGGTCTGCTGGAAGGCTCGGTGCTGACGGAAACCATCTTCTCCTGGCCGGGGCTTGGCCTTTACATCACCAACTCCCTGCAGAATGCGGATATGAATGCTGTTCTCGGCGGTACCATCGTGATTGGCGCTGTGTTCATCAGCATCAATCTCCTGTCCGATCTGCTCTACCGGACGCTCGATCCAAGGACGCGCAGCCGATGACGACAGCTTCAACGCACTTGAAACCCTACAGCCGCGAATGGCTGCTCTCAGACCGTCCGGCATCGCGTGGTCAGGCGAGGCTTGGCCGTGCCTATGTCATCTGGCGGCGGTTTTCGGAAAACCGGCTGGCGCTCGCCGGTCTCGGCATCATCCTAGCGCTGGTTCTCGTCGCCATCTTCGCCGATGTGCTGGCCCCGCATTCCGCCGTGCAGGGTGATCTGCGCAATGCCCGCCTGCTGGCCCCCGGCAGTGACGGCTATCTGCTCGGCACCGACGATCAGGGCCGCGATATTCTCTCGCGCCTCATCCATGGTTCGCGGCTGACGCTGTTCGTGGTGCTGCTGGTTGCCATCATCGCCGCACCCGTCGGCCTCATCGTCGGCACGGTCGCCGGTTATGCCGGTGGCTGGGTGGATGCGGTGCTGATGCGCATCACGGATATTTTTCTGGCTTTCCCCAAACTCGTTCTGGCGCTGGCGCTGGTGGCGGCTCTCGGGCCCGGCATCGAGAATGCGGTGCTCGCCATCGCCATCACCTCATGGCCGCCCTATGCCCGCATTGCACGCGCTGAAACCATGACCTTCCGCAATTCCGATTTTATCGCCGCGGTGCAGCTCATGGGTGCTTCGCCGTGGCGCATCGTGCTGAAACACGTCATGCCGCTCTGCATGTCCTCGCTCATCGTGCGTGTCACGCTGGATATGGCGGGCATTATTCTCACTGCTGCCGGTCTCGGCTTCCTCGGCCTCGGCGCCCAGCCGCCGCTGCCGGAATGGGGCGCGATGATCGCATCCGGTCGCCGCTTCATTCTCGACCAGTGGTGGGTTGCGGCCATGCCCGGCATCGCCATCCTCATCGTCAGCCTCGGCTTCAACCTGCTGGGCGATGGGCTGCGGGATGCTCTCGACCCGAAGGAGGCTGGCCAATGAGCGCGCCGCTTCTGACCGTCGAAAACCTGCGCGTCTCCTTTCCCACCCGCACCGGGCTGGTGGAAGCAGTGCGCGGCGTTTCCTTTACGCTCGGCAAGGAGCGCCTTGGCATCGTGGGTGAATCCGGTTCCGGCAAATCCCAGACCGGACGCGCCATCATGGGGCTGACGCCATCGGCAGCAAGGATAGAGGCGGATGCCTTGCGCTTCGGTGATATCGATCTGCTGACCGCCTCGGCCAAACAACGCCGCAGCATTCGCGGCAAGCGCATCGGCATGATCCTGCAGGACCCGAAATATTCGCTGAACCCGGTCATGCCCATCGGTCGCCAGATCGTGGAGACCCTGAAAACCCATGAGCGTATCAGCACTTCGGCGGCGAGGCAGCGGGCGCTGGATATGCTGGAGGCCGTGCAGATCCGCGAGCCGGAGCGCGTCTTCGGGCTTTACCCGCATGAAGTCTCCGGCGGCATGGGCCAGCGCGTGATGATTGCCATGATGCTGGTCTGCGGCCCGGAACTCTTGATTGCCGACGAGCCGACATCGGCGCTCGATGTGACCGTGCAGCTGGAAGTCCTCGATATCCTCGACAAGCTAGTGCGGGATCGCGGCATGGGCCTCATCTTCATCTCGCATGATCTGCGGCTTGTCTCATCCTTCTGCGACCGCGTCCTCGTTATGTATGCGGGGCGTGTGGTGGAGGAGCTTCAGGCCTCCAATCTGGACAATGCCCAGCACCCCTATACGCGCGGGCTGCTCAATTGCCTGCCGAAGATCGGGGAGAACAGGCACCCGCTGCCGGTTCTCGATCGCAAGCCGGAGTGGCGCGCATGACCACAGTTCTTTCCGTCAAAGACATGGTCGTGGATTTCGATGGCCACATCGCTCTCGATGGTGTCAGCATCGGTGTGGCCCAAGGCGAATCCTTCGGTCTGGTCGGTGAGTCCGGCTCGGGCAAGTCCACGCTGTTGCGGGCCATTGCCGGTCTCAACCATTTCGATGAGGGCAGCCTCATGGTCGAGGGGCGGACCTATAAGAGCAAGTTCCGCGAAAAGAGCTTCTACCGCGATGTACAGATGGTGTTCCAGGACCCCTACGGTTCCCTGCACCCACGCCAGACGGTGGATGCGCTACTGCTGGAGCCTCTGACAATCCACGGCATGGACAACAAGGAAAGCCGCATCACCCGCGCTCTTGATGAGGTGGGTCTGGGAACCGGCTTCCGCTTCCGCTATTCGCACCAGCTTTCCGGCGGCCAGCGCCAGCGCATCGCCATTGCCCGCGCCTTGATCCTCGAGCCGAAAATCCTGCTGCTGGATGAACCGACCTCGGCGCTCGACGCCTCCATTCAGGCTGAGATCCTCAACCTCTTGGAACAGGCCCGGCATGACCGAAACCTCACCTTCCTCATGGTCAGCCACGATCTCGGCGTCATCAGCCACATGTGTGACCGCCTGGCCGTCATGAAAAGCGGCAAGGTGGTGGAAACGCTGGAGGTGGACGCGCTGGAAAGCCGGACTTTCGCAGCGGATTACACACGGCAGTTGCTAGTGGCGAGTGAGGGTTTTGTGCGCGATTGATACTAGGGGCTGTGGTAGCGGCCCTTCCTACACCGGACTTATCCGGGGTCCAGCCGACTTGCGTCTGCAAGGCGAATAGAGTCTTCTGCGATCAAGGACTTGATCGCACTGGATACCGCGTCTAGCCCGGTATGACGGCTCAATAGAAAACGGAACGGCCACCATGAATCTTCGCGCATTGATGTATTTCGACGAGCTTGTCCGCACCAGTTCGATGCGGGCGGCGGCGGAAAACCTCAATGTTGCGCCCACCGCCATCAGCCGCCAGATCGAAAATCTGGAGGAATATTTCGGCACGCCGCTGGTGGAGCGGTCGAGCCGCGGCGTGACCCTGACGGCAGCGGGAGAGCTTCTGGCGGAACGGGCAGGCAAGACGCTGCGCGAGCTGGGTCACGTCCATCAGCTGATCGATGATCTCAAGGGGCTGGAGCGCGGGCGGGCCACGATCTATGCCAATGGCGCAACCGTCGCCAGCCTGCTGGCACCGGCGCTCGCGCAGTTTGCCCAAACCTATCCAAAGCTGCGGTTCGAGGTGCATATCACCTCGGCACGGCAGGCCATCGATGCGCTGGTGTCGGCGCAGGCGGATATCGCCATCACCCTGTTTGCGCCGAAGACATCAGAGGTCAAAATCCTTGCAAAACGCGAACTCGTCTATGATGTCATTCTTCCCACAGGTCATCCGCTGGCGGGCAAGGCTTCGATTTCACTCAAGGAACTCGCCGACCTCCCGCTTGCCCTGCCGGAAAAGACGTTTGCCACCAGGCAGGAATTCGATGCCCTGTTCGAGCAGGCGGGCATTCCGCTTGATCCGGTCTTTACCGCAAGCTCGCTGGAACTTCTGAAAGAACTCGTGCTGGACCGCGCCGCCGTCACCGTCCTGCCCGCCCTTTCCGTTGCGCGCGAAATCAAGTCCGGCCAGATGGTCGCAATCCCGCTTGCTGCCACAAGGGGCGTTCGCGCGAATATGGAGCTGTGTGTTGCCCCGGACCGCGACCTGTCCTTCGCCGCAGCGACGCTTGCCAGCTTCATCGAGACCTTTATGGGCAATCTGCCAAAATAGGCGGTTGATTTTGCCCCATGATATCGTGTAGCGATTTTTGCAACGCGCTGAACACAAAATGTTTGCGCCACTCGATCGGAGACAATAGAGATGCGCAGCACTTTTCTGCAGTCCTTAAACCTCACCCGCCGTCTGGCCATTGGCCTTGCCGTGACGACTGTTCTTTCCGCCGTGCTGCCTGCCACCGCAGCCCTTGCGGCACCGAAAAACTCCATCACCATCGGCATGGGTACAGAACCGGCAGGGCTTGATCCGACAGCCGGCGCCAATGTTTTCATTGGACAGGTCACGTGGCAGAATATTTTCGAAGGCCTCGTCACCATTGACGAAGAGGGCAAGATCCAGCCGCAGCTGGCGTCAAGCTGGGAAATCTCCGAGGACGGCAGGACCTATACGTTCAAGCTGCATGACGGCGTGAAATTCCACGATGGCGAGGTGTTCGACTCCTCCGTTGCCAAGGCATCGCTGGACCGCGCGCGGGGTGAGGCTTCCATCAATCCGCAGAAACGCTTTTTTGCCGCCATCGACAGCATCGAAACGCCTGACGCGACGACGCTTGTTCTGAAGCTCAAGCAGCCCTCCGGCAGCCTGCTTTATTGGCTGGGCTGGCCTGCCTCGGTCATGGTCGGCACAAAGTCCGCCGACACCAACAAGACGACGCCTGTCGGCACCGGCCCGTTCAAATTCGTCAACTGGGCCAAGGGCGAAAAAGTCGAGCTGGCACGCAACATGGATTACTGGAACAAGGATGTGACGGTTGCGCTGGACAAGGCGACCTTCCGCTTCGTCCCCGATGCGCAGGCGCAGGCCGCAGCTTTGCAGTCCGGTGATGTCGATGCCTTCCCAGAATTCGGCGCACCGGAATTGATGGGGTCCTTCGACGGCCACGAGCGGCTTGGCACCTTCATCGGCAATACGGAATTGAAGGTTGTGGCTGGCATGAACAATGCCACCAAGCCCTTCAACGACAAGCGCGTGCGCCAGGCCCTGATGATGGCCGTGGATCGTGCTACCGTCATAGAGGGAGCGTGGTCCGGCTTCGGAACGCCCATCGGCAGCCATTATACGCCCAACGATCCCGGCTATACCGACATGACGGGCGTTGCGCCCTACAATGCGGAAAAGGCAAAGGCGCTTCTGGCCGAAGCCGGTTATGCCAACGGTCTGACCTTCACCATCAAGGCCCCGCAAATGGCCTATGCTCAGCGCAGCGCCCAGATTCTCCAGGCCATGTTCGCTGAAATCGGTGTGACGATGAAGATCGAAACCACCGAGTTTCCGGGCAAGTGGGTGTCGGATGTGATGAAGGGCGCCAATTATGAAATGACCATCGTTGCACATGCCGAGCCGATGGATATCGATATTTTCTCGCGCGATCCCTATTACTTCAACTACAAGAACCCGACTTTCAACGAGATTATCAAGAATATCGAGCTGACCACCGATCTGGAGCAGCGGGAGCAGCTCTATCAGGATGCCCAGAAAATTCTGGCCGAAGATGTCCCGGCGCTATTTCTGTTCGTCATGCCGAAGCTTGGCGTGTGGGACAAGAGGATCAAGGGCCTGTGGCAAAACGAGCCCATCCCCTCCAACGTGCTGACGGATGTGCATTGGGAAGAATGATCTTATGTCCGCGTCATCTGGATGTCAGAGGCGGGTGAGCCCCACCCACCGCCATGAAGACAGGGCATCTGCATGATAGCCCTCGTCTCCAGACGCATTGTTGCGTTGCTGATCACCCTTATGGCCGTATCCTTCCTCATCTATTTCGTGATGGGTCTGCTGCCGGGCGATCCAGCCGCGATCATGCTCGGCACCTCGGCCAGTCCCGATACGCTCGCGGCACTGCAAAAACAGATGGGCCTCGATCAGCCCCTCATCCTGCGCTATCTGCAATGGCTTGCGGCCCTCGCGCGTGGCGATCTTGGGCAATCCTACACATATGGCGTGCCGGTGGCGGGGCTCATTCTGGAGAGGCTTTCCGTCACCTTGCCGCTTGCCCTCATGGCGGTGGGGCTGTCCGTCGTCATCGCCCTGCCTTTGGGTGTTACGGCGGCGCGGTACCGGGGAGGGGTGATCGATCTTGCCTGCGGGTTGTTTACCCATGCCGGTATTTCCGTTCCCGGCTTCTGGGTCGGGCTGCTTCTGATCCTGCTGTTTTCTTCTCGCCTTGGCTGGATGCCAGCCGGTGGCTTTCCGGGCTGGGGTGCGGGGGCGGCTGTTTCGCTGAAGGCCTTGGTGCTGCCGGCCTTGGCGCTTGCCTTTTCGCAGGCCAGCGTCCTGACGCGTGTCTGCCGTTCCGCCGTGCTGGAGGTCCTCAACGAGGATTTCGTCCGTGCCGTCAGGGCGAAGGGTATCGGTGAGACCGCGACCATCTGGAAACATGTGCTGCCCAATGCGCTCATTCCCGTTGTCACCATGGTCGGCCTGCAATTCACCTTCCTGATTGCCGGAACGGTTCTGGTCGAGAACGTCTTCAATCTGCCCGGGCTCGGGCGGCTGGCCTATCAGGCGCTGACGCAGCGCGATATCATCGTCATGCAAGCGGTCGTGCTCATGTTCTGCGCACTGGTGATCGTCATGAATTTTCTGGTGGACATGATCTATCTGCTGATCGATCCACGCTTGCGCTCGGGTGCCGCATGATGCCCTTTGCGAAGCGTCATATGGGGGTTCTGGCGGGTGCCGTCATCACCGGTACGTTGCTGCTGACCGCAGTGCTGTCACTCGTCTGGACACCGGAAGCGCCAGCGAAGATGCAGATCCTGCACCGGCTCAAGCCGCCCATGGCGCATGGTCTGCTGGGCACCGATCAGTTTGGCCGCGACATCCTGTCGATGTTGATGGTCGGTGCCTGGAATTCGCTTTCCACGGCCTTTGCGGCGGTGGCAATCGGCGCAGCGCTTGGCACGCTGGTCGGGGTCTTCGCCGCCGCAAGGCGCGGCATCGTCGAAGTGTTTCTGATGCGTCTTTGCGATGTGGTTTTCGCATTGCCGCCCATCCTTTCGGCCATGATGCTGGGGGCTTTCATCGGGTCGGGACCGCTGACCGCCATCATCGCGATTGCTACCTTCATGGTGCCGGTCTTTGCCCGCCTGACCTGCGGTGCCGCCCTGCAATTATGGGCGCGGGACTTCGTGCTGGCTGCGGAAAGTCTGGGCAGAAGCAATGCCGGCATTACGATAACGCATATTCTGCCAAACCTTATCAATCTTGTGGTCGTACAGATCAGCATCCAGCTCGGACTTGCCATCCTTACGGAGGCGGGCTTGAGTTTTCTGGGCCTTGGGATGCCGCCGCCAGCGCCAACATGGGGCCGTATGTTGTGGGATTCACAGACATTTCTGTCGACAGCACCCTGGCTTGCCATTCTTCCCGGCCTAGCCATCGCGCTTGCGGTTCTGGGTTTCAATCTGTTGGGCGACGGGCTTCAGGATTTGCTTGACCCGAGACGGCGACGATAGCGGAACAAGGGTGCGACGCGACTGTTGTCGTAATGCTGCCGCCATTCTTCTGTTACAGCATGGCCAATTCTGGAGATCCACAATCTATGCTGCGCCTTTCCGATAATCCCGCTCTGCCCGGTCCGGTTGATAATGATGACGCCGATCCGCACGCAACGGAGGCTTCCAGCGCGCCTGTGGGTCTTGTCGAGATTCTGCGCGCGCTTGCCGGAGATGAAAGCCGGGAGCGCATTTCCGTAGGCGATCTGCTGAGCGCCATGGGAGACAGGGCATTCGGCGCCCTGATGCTGGTCTTTGCGCTTCCCAACATCGTGCCCACCCCGCCGGGTACGTCCGCCATAACCGGTGCGCCGCTGGTTCTGCTTTCCGCCCAGCTTTTCGCCGGAAAGACGCCCTGGCTGCCCCGCTTCATCTCCGACAGGTCGCTCGCCAGAGAAGATTTCGCCTGCGTGGTGGAAAAGATCGTGCCTATTCTGCTGTGGGTGCAAAAATTGCTCAAACCGCGAATGGAAGGGCTTCTTTCACCTGCCAGCGAGCGGGTGATAGGGCTGATCTGCCTTCTGCTCGCGGTCATCCTTGCCTTGCCCATTCCGCTTGGCAATATTCTCCCCGCCGTGGCAATCTGTTGTTTTGCCTTTGCAATTTTGGAGCGTGACGGGCTTTTCGCCCTGCTTGGCGGCCTCCTGTCGGTGGTCTCCGTCGCCATTGTCAGCGGTGTCATTTATGGCATTTCCAAAGCCGTGGTTTATTTTATCCTGGCGCCATTCTGGGCCTGAGCGTGCCTTGGCATCGTTAGACATCCGGCCTAGAGCGTTTCCATTTATCAGGGAAACGCTCTAGAACAGTGGCGGCACTGAGGGCGATAATGTGAGGACGGGCATATGGCCAGACGATCCGAAACTGGTGGGCGACTGGACGACGCGGCAAGAGCCGGGTGGCTCTATTACGTCGCCGGTCGCACGCAGGATGAGATCGCCTCTGCCATGGGCATTTCCCGCCAGTCCGCGCAGCGCCTCGTGTCACTGGCCGTTGCCGAGCGGCTGATCAAGGTGCGGCTCGACCATCCCATCGCGGCCTGCCTTGAAAAGGCGCAAGCCCTGCAGGAACGGTTTTCGCTGAAATATGTCGAGGTGGTGCCGAGCGATCCGGCGGGCGTGTCTTCCACCGTCGGTATTGCCGAGGCGGGGGCGGCGGAAATCGAACGCTGGCTGCGCAAGCCCGATCCCATCGTGCTGGCCATCGGCACGGGCCGGACGCTGAAGGCGGCGGTGGATCAGTTGCCGCCCATGGAATGCCCGCAGCATCGCATCGTGTCGCTGACCGGCAATATTGGGCCGGATGGGTCCGCAGCCTATTACAACGTCATCTTCTCCATGGCAGATGCGATCAAGGCGCGGCATTTTCCCATGCCCCTGCCGGTCCTGTGCTCCTCTGCCGACGAGCGGGAACTGCTGCACGAGCAGGCGCTGGTGCGCTCTACGCTGGCGCTTGGCGCTGCTGCCGACGTTACCTTTGTCGGCGTCGGTCAATTGGGAGAGGATGCCCCCCTTTGCGTTGACGGTTTCCTTGAGGTTCAGGAGATGCAGGACCTTATTGCCAAGGGTGCAGCAGGCGAAATCTGCGGCTGGTCGTTTGATCGGGATGGCCGGATTCTCGACAATCCCATCAATGACCGCGTTGCCTCCGTTCCCCTGCCACCGCGTGAGACCAGCACGGTCATCGGCATTGCGCAGGGAGAACGGAAATCACCCGCCATTCTTGCGGCATTGCGTGGTGGGCTGCTCAATGGCGTGATTACGGATGAGGCTTCGGCTGAGTATTTGCTCAGAGATTGAGCAGAAATATCATCATTTTTTCAGTATGTTAGCTATTCCTTGTGCATCGCAGCGCAGGTTAACGCTTGACTTTTCCCAGCCGTAAGTGAGTAATTGCCCTAGAGCAAAGCGAATGCTCACTAACTTCTTCTGGGAGGAAGATTATGACTTTGAAGACAATTCTGCTGGGCGCCTGCTCGGCTATCGCCTTTTCGGGCCTCGCTTCCGCAGAAACGCTGACGATCGCGACCGTGAACAATGGCGACATGATCCGTATGCAGGGGCTGACATCCGAATTCACCGCCAAGAACCCCGATATCCAGGTTGAATGGGTCACGCTGGAAGAAAACGTCCTGCGTGAACGCGTCACCACAGATATCGCCACCAGCGGCGGCCAGTACGACATCATGACCATCGGCAACTACGAAGTTCCGATCTGGGCTAAGCAGGGCTGGCTTCTGCCACTCGAAAAGCTCGGCGACACCTACGATGTCGATGACATGCTGCCATCCATCCGTGGCGGCCTGACGGTTGATTCCAAGCTTTATGCCGCACCGTTCTACGGTGAATCCGCCATGATCATGTATCGCAAGGACCTGTTTGAAAAAGCGGGCCTGAAGATGCCGGAAAACCCGACCTGGGAATTCATCGGCGATGCTGCCCGCAAAATCACCGACCGCAATGCCGACATCAACGGCATGTGCCTTCGTGGCAAGGCCGGTTGGGGCGAGAACATGGCCTTCATCACGGCGCTGACCAACTCCTTTGGCGGTCGCTGGTTCGATGAGAATTGGAAGCCACAATTCGATCAGCCTGAATGGAAAAACGCGCTTCAGTTCTACGTTGACCTGATGAAGGATGCCGGTCCATCCGGTGCATCCTCCAACGGCTTCAACGAAAATCTGACGCTGTTCCAGCAGGGCAAATGCGGCATGTGGATCGATGCCACGGTTGCGGCATCCTTCGTATCGAACCCGAAGGACAGCAAGGTCGCTGACAAGGTTGGCTACGCGCTCTTCCCGACGCAGGGCGAAATGAAGAACCATGGCAACTGGCTCTGGTCCTGGAACCTTGCCATCCCAAAGAGCTCGCAGAAGGCTGAAGCTGCCGAGAAGTTCATTGCCTGGGCAACCAGCAAGGAATACACGCAGCTCGTCGCTTCCAAGGAAGGCTGGGCCAACGTTCCTCCTGGCACGCGCACCTCGCTCTACGAGAACGCCGACTATGAAAAGGCCGCAGGCTTTGCAGCACCGACACTGGCTGCCATGAATGCTGCCGATATCACCAAGCCAACGGTCAAGCCCGTGCCTTACACAGGCGGCCAGTTCGTAGCGATCCCTGAGTTCCAGTCGCTTGGCACCACGGTCGGCCAGCTGTTCTCGGCGGTTGTTGCCGGTCAGTCCAGCGTTGACGATGCTCTTGCAAGCGCCCAGTCCACGGCAACCCGTGAAATGACGCGCTCGGGATACATCAAGTAATCCTCCCGAAGAACGCCGTCCGGTCTCCAAGGCCGGGCGGCGCTTTTGCCAGACAATCGTTTTTCACCAAGATATTGCTACCCATTCAGAACAAGAAAAATGCCAAGCGTTTCCGCGCAACTGAAGGCGCGGTTCGGAATTGGGAGGGAGCCGCATGGCGACGCAAAATACAAAAAATCTGGCGCGGATCATGATGGCGCCGTCGGTCATTCTGCTTCTTGTGTGGATGATCGTGCCACTGTCCATGACGCTGTGGTTCTCTTTCCAGAATTACAATCTGCTGAACCCGGCCAATGTCAGCTTTGCTGGCCTGTTCAATTACCAGTATTTCTACACCGACCCGGCCTTCTTCCAGTCCATATGGAACACGCTCGTCATCGTCGGTGGCGTTCTTCTGATCACTGTTATCGGCGGCATTGGCCTTGCGCTGTTGCTGGACCAGCCCATTTTCGGGCAGGGCATCGTGCGCATTCTCGTCATCTCGCCCTTCTTCGTCATGCCACCGGTTGCGGCTCTCGTCTGGAAGAACATGATCATGCATCCCGGCTATGGGGTGCTGGCGGACCTATCACGGTTCTTCGGGCTTCAACCGGTGGACTGGTTCTCGCAGTTTCCGCTTCTGTCCATCGTCATCATCGTCGCCTGGCAGTGGCTGCCCTTCGCAACGCTGATCCTGCTGACGGCCTTGCAGTCGCTGGATGGCGAGCAGAAGGAAGCCGCCGAAATGGATGGCGCCAGCTTCTTCAGCCGCTTCATCTATCTGACGCTGCCGCACCTGGCGCGCGCCATCACCGTCGTCATTCTCATCCAGACGATCTTCCTGCTCGGCGTCTACGCGGAAATCCTCGTCACCACAAATGGTGGCCCGGGCTACGCCTCGACCAATCTCGCCTTCCTCATCTACCGCACGGCGCTTCTGGGCTATGATGTGGGTGGTGCGTCCGCAGGCGGTATCATCGCCGTCATCCTTGCCAATATCGTCGCCATCTTCCTGATGCGCGCCGTCGGCAAGAACCTTGATCGATAGGGAGCAGACACATGGCTCGCAAAGTCTCGACACGCTCAAGGATCGGCTTCACCATCGCCGCCTGGGTTATCGCCCTCCTGCTGTTCTTTCCCATTCTCTACGCCTTCATCACATCGTTGAAGACGGAGCCTGAAGCCATTGCCGGTTTCAGCCTCTGGCCATCGGGCACATTCGAGAATTATGTCACCGTCAATACGCAGCGGGATTACTTCAAGCCCTTCATGAACTCGGTCGTGCTGTCGGTCGGCTCCACGATTGTCGCACTCCTTATCGCGATCCCTGCCGCCTGGGCCATGGCCTTTTCGCCGACGAAGCGCACCAAGGATATTCTGATGTGGATGCTCTCCACCAAGATGATGCCTGCGGTGGCGGTGCTGGTGCCGATCTACCTCATTTTCCGCAATGCCGGTCTGCTCGATACGCGCATTGGTCTCACCATCATGCTCACCTTCATCAACCTGCCGATCGTGGTGTGGATGCTCTACACCTACTTCAGGGAAATTCCGGGTGAGATATTGGAAGCCGCCCGCATGGATGGTGCGTCGCTCTGGAACGAGATCGTCTATGTGCTGACGCCGATGGCGATCCCCGGCATTGCCTCGACGCTTCTTCTCAACATCATTCTGGCGTGGAACGAGTCCTTCTGGACCATTCGCCTCACCACCACCAATGCCGCACCGCTCACAGCCTTCATCGCCTCCTTCTCCAGCCCACAGGGTCTGTTCTGGGCCAAGCTGTCTGCGGCCTCGATGATGGCGATTGCGCCGATCCTCGTGCTTGGCTGGTTCTCCCAGAAACAACTCGTTCGCGGCCTGACCTTTGGCGCGGTGAAATAAGGAATAAGAAAATGGGCAGCATTTCCCTTAAAAAAGTTTCCAAGGTCTTTGGTGAAGCCAAGGTCATTCCGTCCATCGATCTCGATATTGAAGACGGCGAGTTCGTGGTCTTCGTCGGCCCATCCGGCTGCGGCAAGTCCACGCTGCTGCGCCTCATTGCAGGTCTTGAAGATGTCACCGGCGGCCAGATCATCATCGATGGCAAGGATGTGAGCGAGAAGGCACCGGCAGAACGTGGCCTTGCCATGGTGTTCCAGTCCTATGCGCTTTATCCGCATATGAGCGTGCGCAACAATATCGGCTTTCCACTGAAAATGGCCAAGCTCGACAAGGCCGTCATCGACAAGAAGGTCAATGATGCCGCAAGCGTGCTGAACCTCACCGATTATCTCGACCGTCGCCCATCGCAGCTTTCGGGCGGCCAGCGCCAGCGCGTTGCCATCGGCCGTGCTATCGTGCGTGAGCCCTCGGCGTTTCTCTTCGATGAACCGCTGTCCAACCTCGATGCGTCGCTTCGCGGCACCATGCGGCTGGAAATCTCCGAGCTGCACAATACGCTGAAGACGACGATGATATACGTGACGCACGATCAGGTCGAAGCCATGACCATGGCCGACAAGATCGTCGTGCTCAATCGCGGCAATATCGAGCAGGTCGGCTCGCCCATGGAGCTTTACAAGTCGCCGCGCAATCTCTTCGTTGCGGGCTTCATCGGCTCGCCGCGCATGAACTTCGTCAAGGGTGCTTATGCTGCGGCCAAGGGTGCCGATACCATCGGCGTTCGCCCGGAACATCTGCTGCTGTCCAAGGAAAGCGGCTTGTGGAAGGGTACCGTAACGGTTGCCGAACACCTGGGCTCCGATACCTTCCTCCACATCAAGGTCGATGGCATCGGCATGATCACCGCGCGTGCGGGCGGCGAATTTGCCTGCCAGCATGGCGACACGGTTTTCCTCACGCCTGACGAGACCAAAATCCACACATTCGATAGCAAGGGCCTGGCCATATGACATGCAAACTCTCGCTCGCAACGCTTGAACAGGCAAAGGCGACGGCTGCCGTCCCGGCCTATTCCCGCAGCGATCTGTCCGCTGGCATCGTGCATTTCGGCGTCGGCAATTTCCACCGCGCCCATCAGGCCATCTATCTGGATGACCTGTTCAACACCGGTGCCGATCATGACTTCGCCATCATCGGTGCTGGCGTTCTGCCGTCCGATGCCGTCATGCGCGAAAAGCTTGCGGCCCAGGATTTCCTGACGACAGTGGTGGAGCAGGATAACAACCGCACCGGCGCACGTGTGACCGGCCCGATGGTCGATATCCTTCCGATTGGCGACACCAGCGCCATCGTCGAGACCCTTGCCGATCCCAAAATCCGCATCGTCTCGATGACGATTACCGAAGGCGGCTATTTCATCGACGCCTCTGGCAAATTCAATCCGCAGCATCCGGCCATTGCCGAAGATGGCAAGAACCCGACTGCGCCAAAGACCGTCTTCGGCCTCATCGTTGCTGGTCTCAAAGCCCGCAAGGACAAGGGCATCCAGCCTTTCACCGTCATGTCCTGCGATAATATTCCGCATAATGGCAAGGTCACGAAGAATGCCGTTGTCGGCGTGGCGGCGCTGTCTGATCCGGCTTTTGCCACATGGATCAGCGAAACGGTTGCCTTCCCCAATTCCATGGTGGACCGCATCACGCCAGCCACCGGTCAGCGCGAACGCGATATCGCCCGCGATGATTTCGGCATCGATGATAACTGGCCTGTCTTCTGCGAAGAGTTCAAGCAGTGGGTCATGGAAGACAATTTCCCGGCTGGTCGTCCGGCGCTGGAAAAGGTCGGCGTGCAGTTCGTGCCCGAAGTCGCACCCTATGAGCATATGAAGATTCGCATCCTGAATGGCGGCCATGCGGCGATTGCCTATCCGGCTGCCCTTCTCGATATCCACTTCGTGCATGAGGCGATGGAGCATCCGCTCATCCGCGCTTTCCTCGCCAAGCTGGAGAAGGAAGAGATCATCCCGATCATTCCGCCGGTACCGAATACTGACCTCAACGAATATTTCGACCTGATCGAGCGGCGTTTCCTCAACCCCAAGATCGGCGATACGATCCCACGTCTTGCGCAGGATGGCTCCAATCGCCAGCCGAAATTCATTCTGCCGTCTACGGCGGATCGTCTCGAGAAGGGCGATGATATCGTCGGTCTCTCGCTGGTGTCGGCGCTGTGGTGCCGGTATTTTGCAGGCACATCCGATAGCGGCGCGCAGATCGTCTTCAATGACGCGAGCGCCGAGCGCCTGCAGGCTGCCGCCCTCAAGGCCAAGGATGATCCGATGGCGTTTCTGGCGCTCGACGATATTTTCGGGGACGTCTCCAAATCGGACCTGTTCCAGAAACGCTTCGCCCATGCCTTGAAGACGCTGTGGGAGAAGGGTACGGCTGAGACGCTAGAACTTTACCTGCACAACAAACTCGTCAGCTGACGAAAAGAGATGGGCCATGCAAACCGGGAACGCGCCTCTGCTGATCTTTGATTGCGACGGCGTTCTCGTGGATAGCGAGCCGGTATCGATTGCTGTTCTGATCGACATGGTGGCCCATCAGGGCGTCGAAATCACCGAGGAAGAAGCCTATCAGCGCTTCCTCGGTCGCAGCGTCGCCAGCATGACGGCGACGCTCTGGGAAGAATACGGCATCGAAACCGATATCGATTTTCTCGAGCATATGCGCAGCGTCCTTTTCGAACGCTTCCGGCAAGAGCTGAAAGCCATCACCGGCATCGCAGATACGCTCGACCAATTGCCAGCCGCCCGCTGCGTTGCATCCTCCAGCCAACCGGAGCGTATCCGTTATTCGCTGGGGCTCACGGGACTTCTGGAGAAGTTCGAGCCGCATATCTTCAGCGCCACGATGGTTACGCATGGCAAGCCCGCGCCCGATCTCTTCCTCCATGCCGCACGGCAGATGCAGGCCGACCCTGGCGATTGCATCGTGATCGAAGACAGTCCTGCGGGCATTGCTGCTGCCAAGGCCGCGGGAATGCGGGTCTTTGCCTTTACCGGTGGCTCTCACGCGCGGTTCCCGGCATTTCGTGATCATATCGCCAGCCTCGAGCCGGATCTGGTGTTTGACGCCATGCCGGATTTGGTCCACCTTGTGGCCGATCAAACTGCGCGAAATTAGTGGCTGCGGGGTCTGTGCACCCCTGCTGAGTGGCTGCGACCGAGGGATGGGAATTTAGCTTCATGCGTGAATATCTTGTTGCTGTCGATGTCGGCACGGGCAGCGCGCGGGCTGGCGTTTTCGATGCATCCGGCGGTCTCATTGCGCGTGCAACCCATCCCATTATTATGCAGCGTCCAAAAGAGAACCATGCAGAGCATGATTCCGCCGATATCTGGAACGCCGTCTGTGTCGTCGTCCGCCGTGCCGTTGCGGATGCGGGTATTGGCGCTGCGTCGGTCGCCGCAATCGGGTTCGATGCGACCTGTTCGCTGGTCGTGCGCGGACCTCAGGGCCAGCAGGTCAGCGTGTCCACCACCGGCCAGGAGCGGTTCGATACGATTGTCTGGCTCGATCACCGCGCCATAGCACAGGCCGATTTTCTGACCGTATCGCGCCATCCGGTGCTGGATTTCGCCGGTGGCTCGATCTCGCCGGAAATGCAGATGCCAAAGTTGATGTGGCTGAAGAAGAACCTGCCTGAAAGCTGGGCGAAGGCGGGTTATTTCTTCGATCTGGCCGATTTCCTGACATGGAAGGCCAGCGGCAGTGCGAAGCGGTCCAACTGCACGCTCACCGCCAAGTGGAATTTTCTGGCGCATGAGACGCCGGGCTGGAGCCAGGATTATCTGGAGCTTGCTGGCGTCGAAGACTTGCTTGCACGTGGCGGCCTGCCCGCATCGACGGTGGCGCCGGGTAAAAGCGTCGGCAGGCTTTCCCCGCAGGCAGCAGAAGAGCTTGGGCTCGATACGGGCTGCGAGGTGGCAGCAGGCATGATCGATGCCTATGCAGGTGCGCTCGGCGCGCTTGGCGGCAGCCTGCAATCGGATGTCGGCAGCAATGTCGCGCTGATTGCCGGAACCTCCAGTTGCCTTGTCACGCTCACGCCCAAGCTGATGCCCGGCCACAGCCTGTGGGGTCCCTATTGGCAGGCCGTTCTTCCAGGCCACTGGCTGGTGGAAGGCGGGCAATCGGCCACCGGTGCGCTTCTGGATCATGTGGTGCGGATGCATGCCGCAGGTGGCGATCCAACCTCCGCCCTTCATCAAAGGATCGTGGAGCGTGTGCAGCATCTTCGCCGTTGCGAAGGGGAGGGCTTTGCCGATCACCTGCATGTCCTGCCCGATTTCCATGGCAACCGTTCCCCGCTTGCAGATCCCCACGCGCGCGGTGTCGTCAGCGGGCTGACGCTCGATACGTCATTCGACAGTCTCTGCCGGCTTTACTGGCGCACTGCCGTGTCCATTGCGCTCGGCGCGCGCCATGTGCTCGATGCCATGCAAGGTTTCGGTTACGGGGTGGACACGCTGCATGTAACCGGCGGCCACGTGCATAATCCTTTGCTGATGGAGCTTTATGCCGACGTAACTGGCAAGCGCATCATCGTGCCAGCGACCGCCGATGCGGTGCTTCTCGGCACAGCCATGACTGCTGCAAGCGCTGGCGGTGTTCATGATGGGCTGGCCGCCGCCGGTGCGGCCATGTATCCGGGCGGGGAGGAAAAGCAGTCCAGCGGGGCAGACAGGCAACGTTATGATCGCGACTATCGTCGCTTTCTTGCCATGTACCGGCACAGGGAAGAACTGGAAAAGATCTGATTTGGCGTCTGGAGCGGCAGGAGCCGCTCCATGGAGGTTGTAAACCTGTTATGATCAGGCGTTCAGTGTCCGCTGAATATCGCCAATGCGGCGGTTGCGGTCGCGGCGGTTGCTCTCACCCTTTTGCGAAAGGGAATGCAGCATAAATTCGGTAATTGCCACCAGCTGCAACATGCTGTGCCCGCCATTCTGGCCAAGCGGAATGGTCAGGCAGATATCGGCACTGTCCGGGCCCCATTCGTAAAAGCGGGTGGTGATCAGGACGGTCTTGTAACCCGCCTTCATCGCCATCTTCCCCAGCTTCTGCAGGGCTGCGAGATTGCCGCCGCAATCCATCAGCACCAGCAGCGTGCCTTCCGCAGGCTCGTCCATCAGGGCGATGTAACTCGAACCATCGTGGTGCAGATAGTGCACATGTTCCCGGCTTTCGAGAAGCTTGGTGTAGAAGTAACGGCAGATACCGAACCCTTCCGCGGAGGAGGCGACAAAGACCTCTCTGCTCTCCGTGATGTTGCTCAGCGCTGTTTTCCAAACCGACTGCCCCGCCAGATCGTAGACGGCCTGCACAGCCTGAATCTGCTGAAGCATCAAGGAAGAAAGCGGTGTCTGCGGTGCTTCCTGGGCTGTCGCCGGTGCCGGTTCGGTACGATGAGACTCATCGCGCAGATGTTCGCGAATGTCGCTCAATTGCCGGTATCCGAGAGACCGGAGAAAACGGCCGACTGTCATCGGGCTCAAGTTCAGCTTTTCCGCGAGAGTCGCGGCTGTTTCAAATGGCAATTCGGCCAGATGTTCGATCAGATACTTCGCAATCCGTCGTTCCGACGGAGTGCCGGTCTTCAGCGAACGGGTAAGATCAATCAACAACTTTTCCAACGACGCCTCGTTATTTTTCTCTTTAGCGGACGATGGTTGTAAAACGAGATATCTCGCAGCCAATCGTTTCGGCTAGTTTGTCCTTCAGGCGAAGCGTCATCTCGTAAACCCCCGCTTCGAGAACATACGACTTTTTGCCTGTTTGTTTTTATAGTTTAGCGGTCACTTTTCTTCAAGCGCAAAATAACAGGACGCCATTTTTCTTTCGCGGATGGGTCGCGATTATTGTTTAAGGGGGTGCAAGTGCCTATTTTTCGTGCGGCGGAAGTCCTCTCCAGGGATTTTCGAAATCCCTTACAATGGAGGCAATTTGATGATTTTTGATGCCGCTCGACGTGCTTTCGGCAACCTTTTTGCCGCCGAATCACGGTCGGTTCTGTGGAAGTCTTTGGGGCTGACGATTCTGGTGCTGATCGGCCTGTGGTTCTCTATCCGCGCCGTCTTCATATGGCTGGCATTGCCGTGGTTTGATTCGCTGTTTCCGGGGATGCCGGAATGGGCGGGATGGATGAGCTTCGTGTTCGCTATTCTGGCGGGGATAGGCCTTGCGCTGGCGCTTGCCCTTCTGATTTCGCCGGTCACCGCCATCATTGCCAGCCTGTTTCTGGATGATGTGGCGGAGGTCATCGAGAGGAACGACTATCCCAACGACAGGCCCGGCACCGCCATGCCCCTGCGCGAGGCCATTCCGTCATCGCTGAAGTTCTTTGGCGTCGTCATTGTCGGCAACTGCGTGGCCCTGCTGCTGCTCCTCGTTCCCGGCGTCAATCTCATCGCGTTTTTTCTGGTCAACGGCTATCTGCTGGGTCGCGAGTTCTTTGAATTTGCCGCGATGCGGTTTCGCACGCCCGCCGATGCGCGTGCCTTCCGCTCCAAGCACGGCACGACCGTCTTCATGGCCGGGCTTGTGATTGCCGCCTTCCTCGCCGTGCCGTTCCTCAACCTGCTCACACCGCTGTTTGCGGCATCGCTTATGGTTCATCTGCACAAGTCGGTTTCCGCGCGCGACCCGTCATTCTCCAATCAGCTGAGCCGGTAGTTCCACCAGTGGCGCCGGGATGTCGCAGGTCTTTTCCGGGGATTTGCACAGATCGGCAATCACGCAACGCTCGCATTCCGGCTTGCGCGCCTTGCAACAGTACCGGCCATGCAGGATCAGCCAGTGATGCGCGTGGAAAAGATACTCGTCTGGAATGATCTTCACCAGCCGGTCCTCCACCTCATCGGGGGTCTTGCCCGGTGCAAGGCGAAGCCTGTTGGCGATACGAAAGACGTGCGTGTCGACAGCAAGCGTCGGAATGCCGAAGGCCATGGACATCACCACATTGGCGGTCTTGCGGCCAACACCGGGCAGCATTATCAGCTCTTCGCGCGAGCGTGGTACTTCGCCGCCAAAGCTGTCGATCAGCATCTGCGACAGCGCCATCACATTCTTGGCCTTGTTGCGGTAAAGGCCGATGGTCTTGATGTGTTCGATGAGCTTTTCCTCGCCCAGATCAAGCATTTTCTGCGGCGTATCTGCTACGGCAAACAGCCCGCGTGTTGCCCTGTTGACGCCCACATCCGTTGCCTGCGCCGATAGGGCGACGGCCACGACCAGCGTAAACGGATTGGAGTGCTCCAGTTCGCCCTTGGGTTCCGGTCGCTGAACGGAAAAGCGCCGGAACATTTCCTTAAGCTCATCCTTCGAATAGATCGTGCGTGTCCGCACAGGCTTGCGGGCAGACATTGAATTTGACTTTTTCAACGTTTGGGCGCTGGATCGTGTCTTGATATTTGTCATAGTCTGATGTCAGCTTTTTGTTTCGCACGGAACGACCGAGCCCAGTCTCACGCCGTTCGCTCCGATGCCCATCGAGGACGGCAAGGTGGACAGCATTAACGAGCAGCCGGTTTTTGCAGCGGAACTTGTTCCTCATCGCTCCCTCGGACGCAAGGGCTTTCGCGTTCTTCTGGCGCTTTCGGGCGCCGTCTGCCTGTTTTACGGAATCTTCTTTACCGTCACCGGTGCCTGGCCCATCGGCCTGTTTCTGGGGGCGGACTTCCTGCTGCTCTATATCGCTTTTCGCGCCAATTACCGGGCGGCAAAGGCGCGGGAGGAGGTGTTTGTGTCACGCACCAGCCTTTCCATTCGCAAGTTTTCTCCGGCAGGCCGCATGGTCGAGCATCGCTTCAATCCGTTCTGGGCCCGCTTTCGCGTCAACCGGCATGAGGAGATCGGCATTTTGTCCATGCATGTCTCGGGCGAGGGGCGCATGACGGATGTCGGCTCCTTTCTCAATCCGGATGACAGGGAAAGCTTTGCAAAAGCCTTTCGCGGTGCTCTGGCCACGGTCCGGCGTTGAATCAGGTCGCCTGGGCAAGAAACGGGTGGCGATCGACAGGCCCGCGTGGTTTTCTCCGCAGCCAAGGAGATACGCCATGAACGCCAATATCATGCTGAAGGAAGACATCACCCCTGTTGGATCGGATTACGAGACGGTGCGCCGGGTGATCGAGATCATGACGACGGACTATCGCGATCAACCTTCGCTCGACGCAATCGCCGCCCGGCTCTCCCAGTCTCCCACACAATTGCAGAAGACATTCACGCGCTGGGCCGGCCTGTCGCCCAAGGCTTTCCTGCAGGCGGTCACGCTCGATCATGCCAAGCGGTTGCTGCGGGAAGAAAGCCTGCCGCTGCTCGAAACCTCCATCGAGGTCGGCATGTCGGGGCCGGGCCGGTTGCATGATCTTTTCGTCACCCATGAGGCGATGTCGCCGGGCGAGTGGAAGGCCAAGGGCTCGGGTCTGCGCATCCGCTACGGTTTCCACCCATCGCCCTTCGGGCTGGCACTCATCATGATCACGGATCGGGGGCTCGCGGGTTGCGCCTTTAGCGATGAAGGTGAAGAACCGGCCTGTTTTGAAGATATGGCCCGGCGCTGGCCCAATGCCTGCTATGTGGAGGACAGTGCGGCGACGGCGCCCTATGCCTCGCGCATTTTCGACTCCGGCCAGTGGAAAAGCGAACAGCCGCTGCGCGTCGTCTTGCTCGGCACCGATTTTCAGGTGCGGGTGTGGCAGAGCCTGCTCAAGATACCGCTCGGCAGGGCCGTGACCTACTCCCATGTGGCCAAGGATATCGGTCAGCCAACCGCGTCGCGCGCCGTGGGCGCTGCCATCGGCGCCAACCCCATCTCCTTCGTCGTTCCCTGCCACCGCGCCGTTGGCAAAAGCGGCGCATTGACGGGCTATCACTGGGGCCTGACCCGCAAGCGTGCCATGCTGGGCTGGGAGACGGGCAAGATCTGACCATGTCCAAGGGGCGGGTTTTCGGTCCCTTGCGCTGGGGACGCCGCGTCTCGTTATTGTGTTGTGCCTGAGGCCAGATCCAGCAACGCCCGCGCTGCCGCTTCATCGGTAATCAACGTGTTGCAGCCGATCCGCTTGATGGTGGCGCGTATGGCAATCGCACGGTGGGCACCGCCGGAGGCCAGCACGATGTGTTTTGCCTTTTTCAGCGTATCAAGACCGATGGCCATGGCGCGCCCGTTGATGGGATGATCGACGGAGCGGCCTTCGGCATCGATGAAGTTGAACATGGTGTCGCAGACGCAGCCCGCGCTCACCAGTTCCGCATGGGTCTCCTTTGAAATAAAGCCTTCCGAAAGGGATGTGGAGTGGGGGCCGATATCGCCGCAGCTGACGATTGCAAGGTCGAGGTTCTCAGCCAGCTCGAACAGGGTGTTGAGGCCGCATTTTTCGATGAGCGCGCGGCGCGTCTCTTCCGAATCCACCAGAAGCGGTGCCAGAAACATGTAGCATTCCGCACCAAGCGCGCTTGCCAGCCGCCATGTATAATCGAGCGGGTTGGTCTGGTGGACCGCAACGATCCCGCCCAGCAGCGAGACGACCTTGCAGTTTTCCCGGCGCGGCGGGCGAAAGCTGGAGAGCGAGGCCGTCATGGTGCGGCCCCAGCCGACACCGATGGTGGCATTGTCTGGCACGGCTTCGGACAGGAATTGCCCAAGCGCCAGGCCAACGGCCTTGGCAATGTCTTGTGCATTGGCGGAGGCCGAAGGAATGATGATGGCCTCGTCCAGCCCATAGGCGCCTTCGAGCTTTATCGCCAGCTCGACCAGATCCTCAATGCCTTCGTTGATCCAGATCTGCACCTCGGACCGTTTCATCGCCTCGTCCAGAAGGCGGATGACGGTGGAACGGCTGATCCCGAGTTTTTCAGCAACATCCTTCTGCGTCATGCCCTGGTTATAATAGAGCCAGGCCGCCCTCAGGCGCAGTGATGCAGCCTCGGAATAGGACGTATGGGTGTCTCTTCGCAGTTTTGCCACTGTTTTCGCCATCATCTGTTGTGCTGCGAGTATGGCCGCTGTGAAACTTATGTCAATTGGATTGCGCAAATGTCTTGACTTTACATTTTGCAGCGCGCGATACTCGGCCATCAAAAGCAACCGGTTTCGCCCTGAGCAAGCAAATGGAACGGAAGCCGGCGCAAGCAGTTTTCAAGAGATCACGAGGATCACACGGCATGACGTCCAAACTTGACCAACTTCGCAAAATCACGACTGTTGTTGCCGATACGGGTGACATCGAGGCGGTCGCTCGCCTCAAGCCAGTTGATTGCACCACCAATCCCTCCATCGTTCTAAAAGCGCTCGGCACGCCGATGTTTGCCGATGCCGTCAAGGAAGCGGTGACATGGGGCAAGAAGCAGGGTGGCCAGTCCGATGCCGTCGTCGGCGCGGTAGCAGACCGTCTCGCCATTTCGGTTGGCGCGGCCCTGGTCGATCTCGTGCCCGGCCGCGTGTCGACGGAAGTCGATGCCGACCTTTCCTTCGATACCAAGGCTTCGATTGAAAAGGCGCATCAGATCATTGCCGGTTACAAGGAGCGAGGCATCGAGCGCGATCGCATCCTCATCAAGCTTGCATCGACATGGGAAGGCATCAAGGCCGCCGAAGCGCTGCAGGCAGAAGGCATCGATTGCAATCTGACGCTGCTCTTCTCGCAGGCGCAGGCAATCGCATGTGCCGAAGCCAAGGCCTTCCTCATCTCGCCCTTCGTTGGCCGTATTCTTGACTGGTACAAGAAGTCGACCGGTGAAGACTACACCGCAGAGACCGATCCGGGCGTCGTTTCCGTGCGCAAGATCTACAACTACTACAAGGCCAATGGCATCCAGACTGTGGTGATGGGCGCATCCTTCCGCAATGCTGGCGAGATCGAAGCGCTGGCCGGTTGCGACCGCCTAACCATCAGCCCGGCTCTTCTGGAAGAACTCGACAAGGACACCGGCACGCTGGAGCGCAAGCTGTCTGCTGACGATGCCAAGGCCGAGCCTTTGCAGTCGCTGGATGAAAAGGCGTTCCGCTGGCACCTGAACGAAGACGCGATGGCCACGGAAAAGCTTTCCGAAGGCATCCGCCAGTTCGCCAAGGATCTCGAATCGCTGCGCGGCATTGTCCGCAAAGAACTCAGCGCCGCAGCGGCCTGAAATAATTCTGGAACCTTTGCGGGATTTGCCCGTTGTTGAAGTATAATATCTCCAGTCTTGAAAAGCGCGATCGGTCCCCTGCCGGTCGCGTTTTTCATTGTCCGGCTGCAATTTCCGAAATCTTGGCTGCGGCTTTGCGGATCAGAACGACGCAGTCTTCAGCACTTGGAGCATCGGTGTTCATCGGCGTGATGTAAGGGCATGTGATGGCGGCAAGCGCCGTTCCGTCTACTGTCAGAACAGGTGCAGAGATATTGCGCACACCGGCGGTCTGAAGGCTGTTCATGCTCTCATAGCCATTGTCCCGCACCTCATCCAGCCGCGCGATCAGCCCTTCGGGCACGCCATCCTCGTTGCCACCGCGCAGCTGCTCTGCCATCATTCTGTCGCGCTGGGCGTCGTTCTGAAATGCCAGAAGAACGTGTCCCGAACCGGTGTTGAACAGGCTCATCTGCGCGCCAACGCGAATGGAAAGCGCCCAGTAGGTGGATGAGTCCTGCTGGGCGATCACCACGACCGAACCGCGGTCATAGACCGCCAGATGGCAGGCCTGCCCGGCCTTGTTGGCGAAATCCCGCATGACGGGGGCGGCAAAGGAAACCAGCCTGCGCAGCGGCGCGTGGAAATGGGCAAGGCCAAACAGTTTGAGCGTCAGGAAGAAGCGGTCTCCGTCCTGCCGCTGCACGTAGCCGCGGCGCACCAGCCGGTCCAGCATTCGGTAAAACTCGTTCGGGCTTTTGCCGATGGCCTTGGCAATCTCCACCTGCGTCAACCCGCCATCGGTGCTGGCCAGAAGCTCAAGAATGTCGAGGCCCTTGTCGAGCGCCGGTGCACGGTACTTCTCACTGTCGTCTTCGCTCATTGCGTCTCTTACCGCTGGCTGTCAGCCGCGCCCCGACGGGGCTGGCCAAGTTGACTTGACGTTATATAAATACACTGTTTACATATGAATTGTCGATCTACATTCGATTTATATGCGCGCCAGCGCGGGAGGAGCATAGCATGAGCCAGGATTTCAGCGGCCAGACGGTCGTCATTACGGCGGCAGGGCAGGGGATTGGCCGCGCGACGGCGGAGCGCTTCATCGGGCTTGGCGCAAGGGTCATCGCCACGGACATCAACGAAGCGGCACTGGCGACGCTGAACGGCGCTGAAACGCGCGTCCTCAATGTTCTCGATGGTGCGGCTGTTTCAGCGCTCGCCGCCGAAATCGGGCGGGCGGATGTTCTTTTCAATTGCGCCGGCTTCGTCCATGCGGGCACCATTCTGGACTGCGAGGAAAAGGACTGGGATTTCTCTTTCGACCTGAATGCGAAAGCCATGTACCGCACCTGCCGCGCGTTTTTGCCTGCCATGCTGGAAAAGGGCAAAGGCGCCATCGTCAACATGTCCTCGGTCGCATCCAGCGTCAAAGGCGTGCCAAACCGCTTTGCCTACACCGCGTCAAAGGCAGCCGTCATTGGCCTGACGAAGTCTATCGCGGCGGATTTCGTGACCAAGGGCATTCGCTGCAATGCCATCTGCCCCGGGACCGTCGATAGTCCGTCCCTGCATGAACGTTTGCGGGCAACGGGAAATTATGAGCAGGCGCTGGCGGATTTCATCGCCCGTCAGCCCATGGGCCGCATTGCCAAGCCGGAGGAAGTCGCAGCCCTCGTCACCTATCTCGCATCAGAAGAAGCTGGCTTTACCACCGGCCAGATCCACGTCATCGACGGTGGCTGGACGGCATAGGGCCGCGTTTCGAGCATCCAGACAAGACAACGAAAAACGGCGGGCCTTGCGGACCGCCGTCTTTGTTACGTCTGTTGATTAGAGGATCGCCTGGCCTGCCATCAGTGCAAGCACGAGGAAGATCAGGAACACGACCACGGCGATGAAGAACAGAATCCGTGCGATGCCGGCAGTCGCTGCCGAAATGCCCGTAAAGCCGAATACACCGGCAATCAGTGAGATAACGAAGAATATAAGAGCCCACTTCAACATGGCCGGTCCTCTTTCTGATCAATTGATGCGGTCGAGCGCCCACGCAATCGACCTGCACCTATTGACGCGAAACGGTGCCAGCTAGTTCCGAACTTTGTGAAATAATCTTTTCAATCGCGCACAATCGTCTTTCAAGCCGTGCCTTGCGCCTTGTCGGTGGCTTTGGCTTGCAGCGTGGTGCGAATGAAGGCGAGGATGAAGAACAGGGTCATGATCAGAACGATGGTCGGCGCAGGCGCGCTGTCGATCAGGAAACTTGCCCATATGCCCGTGATGGATGCAATGACGGCAACGCCAATGGCAACCAGCATCATGCTGGAAAAACGACGGGTCAGCAGAAAGGCAATGGCACCGGGTGCCACCAGCATCGCTACTGATAAAATGATGCCGATGGCCTGCAGCGCGCCCACCACCGTCAGGGACAGCACGGCCAGGAGGCCATAATGCAGAAGGCGCACCGGCAGGCCGATGGCTTTTGCGTGCTGCGCATCAAAGGCATGGACCAGCAGATCCTTGCGCAGCACCACCAGAAAAGCCGTGGCGGCGAGCGCAATCAGGCCGGTTTCCACGATGTCGCCCAGGGCCACGCCCAGCATGTCGCCAAACAGGATGTGGTCCAGATGCACATCGCTCTGCACCTTGACGTAAAGCACCAGCCCCAGCCCGAACATGCCGGAAAAGACAATGCCGAGAACCGTGTCTTCCTTTATGCGGCTGTTTTCCTTCAGAAAGCCGGTTGCCAGCGCACAGATCATTCCCGCCACAAATGCGCCGATGGAAAAGGGAATGCCGATGATATAGGCGATGACAACGCCCGGCAGCACGGCATGGGAAACCGCGTCTCCCATCAACGACCAGCCCTTCAGCACCAGCAGACAGGACAGCATGGCCATGGGAACGGCAATCATCAGCGTGATGATGAAAGCATATTGCATGAAGGGAAGCTGGAACGGCAGAATTGCCAGTTGCATGTTTTCGCTCATGGCGCGGTCTCCAGCGCCGCTTTCGCCTTGGCGCGTGAAGCGAGGTAGCCGTGCTTGGGCGCAAAGATGAAGGCGGTCAGGAAGATCAGGGTCTGCAGCACGACAATGATGCCGCCGGTCGCGCCATCGAGGAAATAGCTGAGATAGGCGCCGGTGAAACTCGTGGCCGCGCCGATGCCGAAACTCATGCCGATCAGGCGCTCGAAACGGTCCGTCAGAAGATAGGCGGTAGCACCGGGGGTAACGACCATCGCAACCACCAGAAACGCGCCAACCGTCTGCAGCGCGGCGACGGTGGACGCCGCCAGAAGCGTGAAGAAGATGAGCTTCAGCAGGTCCGGGTTCAGCCCCACCGTGCGGGCGTGGTTTTCATCGAAGAACACCACCATGAAGTCCCGCCATTTCAGCGACAGCACAGCGAGGCTGATGCCGCCGATCAGCGCCAGTTGCAGCGTGTCCTCAGGCGTAATCGCCAGAATGTTTCCAAGGACGATGGTCTGGATGTTGATGGAGGTGGGCGACAGCGACACCATGAACAGGCCAAGGCCGAAGAAGGAAGTGAAGATCAGCCCGATGATCGCATCTTCCTTCAGCCGTGTCTTCTGGTTGAGAAACAGCATGGATCCCGCCGCCAGTCCGCCGGAAATGAAGGCTCCCAGTGAGAAGGGCAGGCCCAGCATATAGGCACCGGCAACGCCGGGCACGATGGCATGGGACAGGGCATCGCCGATCAGAGACCAGCCTTTCAGCATGAGATAGGCAGACAGGAAGCCGCAGACGCCGCCCACAAGCGCGCTCACCCATATGGCGTTCAGCATGTAGGAATAGGTGAAGGGCTCAAGCAGGGTATCAATCATGGCCCTTGTCTTTCAGCGTCTTTTTGGCTTTCGCGCTCTTGTCGTAAATCACGAAGGGCCGCTCGTCATCGGTAATGACCTTTACCCGCCGCGGGTCGGCATCGTCGTGCAGATCGGCCCCGCCAAGAATGAAGTGGCGCAGGCTTCCACCGAATGCCTTTTGCAGATTGTCTTCGGTAAAGGTCTTTTCGGTCTTGCCGGCAGCAATCACGGTTCCCTTGACGAAAACCGTGCGGTCGCAGAAATCCGGCACGCTGCCGAGATTATGGGTGGAAACCAGCATCACGCGGCCTTCGTCACGCAATGCCTTCAATAGCGCCACGATCTGCTCTTCGGTGTTGACATCGACGCCGGTGAAGGGCTCATCGAGAAGAATGACCTGGCCTTCCTGCGCCAGTGCCCGCGCCAGAAACACCCGCTTTTTCTGCCCACCGGAGAGTTCGCCGATCTGGCGCTTGCGGTACTCCACCATGTTGACGCGTGCCAGCGCCTCATCCACCATCTGATGGTCGCGTCTGGAGGGAATGCGCAGAAAGTTCATGTGGCCGTAGCGGCCCATCATGACCACGTCTTCCACCAGCACGGGGAAGCTCCAGTCCACTTCCTCCGCCTGCGGAACATAGGCAACGAGGTTCTTGCGCAAGGCTTCGCGGGCGGGCATGTCAAAGATGGAAACGGTGCCGGCCGCAAACGGTACGAAGCCCATGATCGCCTTGAAGATCGTGGATTTTCCCGCGCCATTGACGCCCACAAGTGCTGTGATGGTGCCGCGAGGGATGGAGAAGCTGGCGTTGCGAAGCGCCGTGTGGCCATTGCGATAGGTAACGGTCACATCCGCAACCGTCAGTCCCGTCTCGCTTCCCTTGCGTTTTCCCATCATCATTTGGAAAGGCCTTTCACAACGGTCTGCGTGGTTACGCGCAACAGGTCGAGATAGGTCGGGACAGGCCCATCCGCCTCGCTCAGCGAATCCACGTAGAGAATGCCGCCATAGGCCGCACCCGTTTCCTTCGCCACCTGCTTTGCCGGGTCCGGGGAAACCGTGCTCTCACTGAAAATCACATGAATGTTGTTGGCGCGCATGGCGTCGATGACACCGCGCACCTGCTGCGGGGTGCCCTGGCTGTCGGCATTGACCGGCCAGAGAAACAGTTCCTTCAGCCCGAAATCGCGGGCGAGGTAGGAAAAGGCGCCTTCGCTCGTCACCAGCCACCGCTTTGCCTCGGGCAGGGCCGCAATGGCATCGCGCATGGGCTGGATTTCGCTTCTGATCTTGTCGGAATAGGCCTTGGCATTGGCAGCGTAGAGCGCCGCATGGTCAGGATCGATCTGGGTCAGGCCCTTTCTGATGTTCTCGACGTAGATCAAGGCATTGTCGGGTGACATCCAGGCATGGGGGTTGGGCTTGCCCTGATAGGCCCCGCCGCTGATCGATATTGGCTGAACGTCATCGCTGACGGTCACGTTCGGAACATCCGCAAGGTTTGCCAGAAACTTCTGGAACCACAATTCAAGGTTGAGTCCGTTCCACAGAACGAGATTGGCATTGCGGGCCTTGAGGATGTCGCGCGGCGTTGGCTGGTAATTGTGAATTTCCGCACCGGGCTTGGTGATGCTTTCCACATCTGCGGCATCACCTGCAACGTTGCGGGCCATGTCGGCGATGATGGTAAAGGTGGTGACGACCTTTGGCTTGTCGCTTGCCGCAGCCGCAAATGGCAGAAAAACCGTTGCAATACAGAGGAAAAGCCGAAGCGCCATTGATGTCATAGGCCTATAAAACTCCTAATGCGATTAATTCGCAATATCAATTTGGGAATTTTATCGGGCATTGTCAATGATATTGCAAATCATTCGCAATAATCGCGTCGATCGCTTGTCCAAGTCTTTTTTTCTCGGAATCCAAAAATGGTCCAACCGAAGGGCCAGATTTGTATGTGAGTTAAATCTTCTTCAATGAGAACACGTCAGAATTGATGACTGCACGGAAGCAGCATTGCTGCCCCGCGCTATATCGTTTCGCAGTTCGCTGCTTTGGCGATCCGCAGATGATGGGCATTGAACGGGGTAGTGAATGTCGGGACGTTCGACGTGAAAGCAGTGTTCAAGAGAATACGGTTTTCTCGAAAGTTCGTATTGATAAGTGGCGGGATCCTCCTTCTTGGCGGAGCGTCCGGCGTTGCCGCCGTTTTTGTGGGCAAGGAACGCCTGTTTGGCCCGGCCGAAGCGTCGGTCAATGGCCTCGAATGTCAGATGGTGCAGACCGTCAATATCCGGAAAAACGGCGCAGTCTGGGTGCGCAAGTTCATTCGCACCGAAGGCGGAGATGGGACGGAGCGTGTCAGGACCGCGCTGCGCGTTGCCAAGGCCGTTTATGACAAGCAGAAGCCGGATCTCGTTCAGGTCTCCGTGCTTGACAAAAACGGACCGACCATGCGCGCAGACATGCGCGGACGCGCCATCGCAGCCCAGGTCGTCTATATCGCTGACGTGAAGAAGCTGCCGGAAGACGCAGATGCCAAGTCCTATTCCGCCTATTATTACGATGGCGATCCGAATGGCGAAGGGCTTTTCTACGGGTTGAGGATCGATCTTCCGCTGGAAGATACCGAACATCTTTCCGCCAGCCTCAATGATTTCTCAGACTGTGTCGAACCGGTGGTCGAAACGCCATCGGATGGTCATGGCGCTGCGGCGGACGGACACGGAAAGGCGGGCGACGGCCATGGCGAAACCAAGAGCGATGGCCATGGAGATGGCGGCGGTCACGGCGAAAAGGCGCCTGCGGGTGACCATGGAGAGGCCGCGCCTGAATCCGCCCATGGCGAAACCCCTGCCGCCCATGGCGATCATGCAGCGCCTGACGATCCCGGCCTCGTAACCTCTACCCCGGAGCAGGACAATGTCAGCATGTTCAGCTTCGCTTACATCAAATCATTGATCTTCGGGAAAGGCTCCACCACGGCGGTCGCCGCGGAGCAACATCATCCGCCTGCCGAAGAGCCAGCGGCTGCTCATGGAGAGGCTGCGGCAGAAGGCGATGCAGCCGCTCAACACGCGCCAGCCGCGCCTGCGCCAGAACATTGATCGCCGTCCGTCGGCGTTAAACGCTATCCCTCGCACCAGTCGTCGCCGTAGCCACCCACCCGTTTGCCGGAAACAAAAAAGCCGAAGGCTTTGCGGCCTCCGGCTTTGAAATCAAGATGATCGTGGTCTGATCAATCGGCCTTCTGGCGACGGGCCGGGAAGAGGATGACGTCGCGGATGGACGGCGCGTTGGTCAGCAGCATCACCAGACGGTCGACGCCGATGCCGAGGCCACCGGCTGGCGGCATTCCCTGGTCGATGGCGTCGAGGAACTCGTCGTCCAACTGCTTGTCCTTTTCGCCACGGGCATGGGCCTGTTCCAGCTGCTCCACCATACGGCGGCGCTGTTCTTCCGGGTCGTTCAACTCGGAAAACGCATTGCCGACTTCCCAGGCGTTGCAATAGCTTTCGAAACGCTCGACCAGACGTGGTTCGCCCGGAACTTCCTTGGCAAAGGGCGAAATGTCCTTCGGGAAATGCGTGACGTGGCTTGGCTGGATCAGCGTGCCCTCGACCTTTTCTTCAAAGATGAAAGCGAGGCATTCGCCCCATGTCCAGTCCTTCTCGACTTCGAAACCGGCAGCCTTTGCAGCAGCGCGAGCCTCTTCGTCGGTCTTGATGGACAGGAAGTCGATGCCCGTCGCTTCCTTCACGGCGTCAGGCATCGGCACGCGCTTGAACGGACCCTTGAAGGAAATCGTCTTGCCCTGGAATTCCAGTTCCGTCGTGCCATGGATGGCAATGGCCAGCGTCTCGAACATGCGCTCGACCAGACCCATGATGTCTTCGTAGTCGGCATAGGCCCAGTAGCATTCCAGCATGGTGAATTCCGGATTGTGCCGGGTGGAAACACCTTCATTGCGGAAATTGCGGTTGATTTCGAACACCTTGTCGGAGAGGCCCGATACCAGCGTGCGCTTCAAAAAAAGTTCCGGCGCAATGCGCAGATACATGTCCTGCTTCAGCGTGTTGTGGAAGGTCTTGAACGGATCAGCCGTCGCGCCGCCATAGACGGTCTGCAGCATCGGCGTTTCCACTTCAAGGAAAGCCTCGTTTTCCATGAAGCGGCGAATGCCGGAAATGATCTTGGAACGCTGCTGGAAGCGCAGCTTGGATTCCTCGTTGGAGAGAATATCCAGATGGCGTTTGCGATAGCGGATTTCGATGTCGGAAATCCCGCTCCACTTCTCTGGCATTGGCAGCAGAGACTTGGTCAGCATGGTGATTTCTTCGGCATTGATCGTCAACTCGCCGCGCTTGGTGCGGCGCACCTTGCCGGTCACGCCGATGATATCGCCGATATCGATCATCGGCAGCAGGTCACGCGCCTCTTCCGGCGTCGTATCCTTGTGGGAGAAGATCTGCACCTTGCCCGAGGCATCATGAATATCCATGAACATGCCGGAGTTGCGCGAGGAGTAAACGCGACCGGCAACCGTCACCGTATCGCCGGTTTCCACGTCAGGCTCGATATCCGCATATTTTTCGGCCAGCTCGGCATTGGTCAGCGTGCGGTGAAAATGGGCAGGGTAAACATCGCCGATCTTCTCACGCAGCATCGCCAGCTTCTGGCGGCGCACTTCGGTCACATCGGAGGAGAGGGCGGTCGTTGCCGTTGTCTTGTCGGTTGTCTTGTCGGTCATCTTTATCGCCTTTTGGCACGTTGTTCTGTGTGCTGGTGTGGCACTATTATTTTTCGTCGCAACACCCGCCTCCGTCATCCTCAGACCTCTCCGTCGTCATCCTCGGGCTTGTCCCGAGGATCTACCAACGGAGCAGCACGTTCGACGTCCAATACCTGGCACCCAAGGCAGATCCTCGGGACAAGCCCGAGGATGACGGGGTGCGGCGGATGACGAGCGTGGGGACGGGTGGCAGGACCAAGCCGCGTCGCCCGCTTTACGTTCCAGCGCCAACCATGGACGCCGCGACCGCAATCGCCACCTTCAACCGCTGACGCACAACCGAGCGGCCCAGAAGCGCCATAGTGTCGAACAGTGGCAACGAACGGGACGAGCCGGACATGGCAACGAAGAGCGGTGGCGTTACCACGCGCAGCTTCTTGCCAGTGCGTTCGGCCACATCGCGCAGTTCCTGTTCGATGGACTCCAGCGTCCAGTCCGGCATCTTTTCCAGATCGGCGGCAACCGTGGTCAGGATTTCGTGGATCTCTTCCGGCTTGCTCTTCAGGCCAGCGAAGGATGCGGGCGTGAGGCCGACATCGCTCGACAGCAGGAAGCCTGCCAGGTTCGGCAGATCGCCGAGCTTGGAAATGCGGCTCTGGGAAAGCTTCAAGCCCTCGGTCAGACGCGCATTTTCCATCGCCCATTCCAGCGTGCGGGCAATGAATTCGTCCTGGGTCAGCTTTTCACGCAGCCAGCGGCCATTCAGCCAGTCCAGCTTCTGAATGTCGAAGATAGCACCGGCCTTGGACAAGGCTTCGGGATCGAACTTGCCTGCCAGTTCTTCCATGGTCAACAGCTCTTCGCCTTCACCGATCTGGATGAAGAACAGGCCGAGGAAGTTCATCAGCGCTTCCGGCAGATAGCCGAGTGCGGAGTAGTACGAGATGGATGTCGGGTTCTTGCGTTTCGACAGCTTGGATTTGTCGGCATTGCGCATCAGCGACAGATGCATGAATACCGGTTCCTGCCAGCCGAAATAGCGATAGAGCAGAATGTGCTTTGGCACGGATGCCAGCCATTCTTCGCCACGCGCCACATGGGTGATCTTCATCAGATGGTCGTCGATGACATTGGCCATGTGATAGGTCGGCATGCCATCGGCCTTCATCAGAACCTGCATGTCGACGCTGTCCCAGGGGATCGAAACATCGCCGTAGACGCCATCGTTGAAATCGCAGGAGCCTTCTGCGGGAATCTTCATGCGCACGACAGAAGCTTCACCGGCGGCAACGCGGGCGGTCACTTCCTCGGCCTTCAGATGCAGGCAAAGCCCATCATATTTCGGTGGCTTGCCAGCGGCGCGCTGCGCCTCGCGCATCTCCGCCAGCCGCTCTGCTGAACAGAAGCAACGGAAGGCATGGCCTTTTTCCAGCAGCTCCTCGGCGTAAGGCTGGTACATGTCCTTGCGCTCGGACTGGCGGTAGGGACCATAGGGGCCGCCGACATCAGGGCCTTCGGACCATTTCAGGCCGGTCCATTTCAGCGCCTCCAGCACTTTTTCCTCATATTCGCGTGTAGAGCGCGTCGCATCGGTGTCTTCGATGCGCAGAATGAATTCACCACCATGCTTCTGGGCGAAGAGGTAGTTGAAAAGCGCGATATAGGCTGTGCCGACATGCGGCTCGCCGGTGGGGGAAGGTGCAATGCGGACGCGGACGCCGGAAGTGGTCATAAGGGCCTGCTCAATGAAAATACGCGCCAAAAGGGGCGATTGCTTCAATCTCGGAATGAATTGGCCTTAGCACATATTCTTGGGCGAGCGTCAAGGTTTTTAGGGTTTTTGTGGCGGCGGCGCGGGTTCCCATTCCAGCAAAGCGAGTTTGGCCTCTGCCCTGCGCGCTGCATTGGTAACGACGTAATGATACGTCTTCGTACCTGTTTCCAAAAAGACGGAAAGCATCCTGTCGGCGAGCTCCTTGCCTTTTGTGAGCATCTCGATGCGCTGTTGCCTGGTCAGTTGCGTCGCCTCTGCCTCGCCATAGCGGATGAAGCTCACCGCCAGTTTCATGTTCACATAATTCTTGCCAGCTTGTGAATTGTCCGATGTGGCCTTCGCCGCGGCCTGCTGCTGAATGTCGAGGCCTTTGCGAAGATCGTCTTCCGTGCCGAACACCTCGCCACGCAACATGTGGGAATCGCCAAGATTGGAAAGCGTTTCCCAACTGACCTCGCCATCGAGCTGCTTCTGTTCGTCTGCCGACATCTGGTCGAAGCGAAGCGCTTTTTCCACATCCGCCCTGTCGCGGGAAATAAAGGCAACGCGGCCATAGATGGTCCCAAGGCTTCCCGTCAGCGATTGCTGCACCTGTGCGTCCACCTTGTCCTTGTAGCGTTTTTCGGCCTCTTCCAGCGCGGCAACGCCACGACGCAGATAGGTCAGCTTTTCATCGCCTTCGACAATTTCAGACGCATAGCCGTAGCTTCCGGCCAGATCCTGCGCGTAGTAGATTTCAGAATAAGGTTCCCCGGTCGTATCCCTGTCATGCGCTATCTGCGCCAGTTCTATGCTCAGCAGCAGCTTGCCGATATCCGATGACCAGCGCCCGATGGTTTCCACCGCTCCGCCGGCATTTCGAGCGGCATTTATCATGCAGTTGGTATCGTTGACCAACCGGCACAAGGCCATTCGCGCCTCCACGATCTCGGTCGTGAAGGCATCCTTGAAGAGGAAGGCCGGATTATAATAGAGCTCCGGCTGCTTGATGAGACTTGCAATCCAGTACTGGTCGAGAACGGAAAGGGCTGCCTGCGGCGCGTTGCGTGGCGCGGTTTCGATGGCTTCACGCAGGGCAGCAACCCCCATTACCACGGCGTTCTCCTGCCCGGACTGCTTTTCCGGGTCGTCATCCGTCATCAACAGCAGCGGCAGCTGCGATGCAGCCTCTGCCAGTTTTGCCGTCCTTTCAAGGGATGAAAGCGTCTGCGGCTTTTCACAAAATCCTAACGCAACGCCATTCTCTACGCTGTCCTTCAACAGCTCGCCAGCCCTCGCGCAAAAAGCGACATCGCCGGGATAGTGAAACCGCTGCAGAACAGGCATCGAAATATCGGCTTCTCTGCCGTTCTCGCCAATGAAGGTCCATTTGTCCGGCATGGCCGCTTCGGTGCGCGTGTCGGCCACCGGCTGGGGCACGTGAAGTTTTCCCCAGAAGGCCGCGCCGAGAAACAGGACCAGCAGGCTACCGAAGACCACATGCGGCACATATTTCATCGTTTCCCGCCATCTTTGAAAAAGGCCCGCCGTGAAGCGAGCCTTTGCCTATTGTGAAAGGTGCTGTCGCAGTTAGTGCAGGGTGCCCTGCTTTTTCTTGCGGCGTGCATTGCGCGATACCATGTTGAGCACTTCCACAAGTGCTGAGAAGGCCATGGCGGCGTAGACGTAGCCCTTGGGAACATGGAAGCCCATGCCTTCGGCAATCAGCGTCGTACCGATCATCAACAGGAAGGCCAGCGCCAGCATGACGACGGTCGGGTTCTTTTCGATGAAGTTGGCAAGCGGGTTGGCGGCCAGAAGCATCACGGTGACGGCGAAGACGACAGCGACGACCATGATCGGCACGTGCGGTGTCATGCCCACTGCGGTGATGATGCTGTCGAGCGAGAAGACCAGGTCGAGCAGAAGGATCTGCGCAATGGCCGACGAGAAGCTGGCAACAGCCGTGCCGACCATGTCTTCCTTGTGGTCTTCCGGGTCCACATTGTGGTGAATTTCCTTGGTCGCTTTCCAGACCAGGAACAGGCCACCGCCGATGAGGATCATGTCCTTCCAGGAGAAGCCGTGACCGAAGAGTTCGAAAACAGGCTCGGTCAGCTGTACGATCCATGCCACCGTGCCCAGAAGGCCAAGGCGCATGATCAGCGCAAGGCCGATACCGATGCGCCGTGCCTTTTCCCGCTGATGCTCGGGCAATTTATTGGTGAGAATGGAAATGAAAATCAGGTTGTCGATGCCAAGCACAACCTCCATGACGATAAGGGTGACGAGGGCCACCCACGCAGCGGGGTCGGATAAGAGAGGGATTATGGAATCCACGAGCCAGTGTTCCTTTTCAGCTTTTGTGCTTCGACAATTCGAAATGCCGCAGTTTATATTCGATTACGCGAGAAACAAGCGTGTGACATTACCCTAATGCCACATTTTCAAGCTATTTCGCGCAATGCGAGAAACCCGGTTGCTGAATGGTGTCAGGCCTTCTTGGTTCCGTAAGCCGCCATAAAAACCTCGATTGCGCTGGAGAGAACCCTTCCGGCCTCTTCCGGTGGCGTATCGCCGGTCAATTCGCCAAACAGGCGCATCTTGAAAAACGTGCCCGTGGCAAGTTCTATGAACTGCCGGGCGGCAAGGTCCACGTCATCGGTCTGCAACGTTCCCTGGTCGATGTGATGCTGGAGAAAGTCCCGCAGGACAACCCGCACGTTGTTCGGTGCGGCCACGAAAAAACGCTGCGAGAGTTTGGGCATGCGGTCGATGACGCCAAGCGCTGAGCGCATGGCAGGTATCATGTCCGTGCACGTCACCTTGTGAATGAATGCCTCGCCAAACTGCCGCAGGCCGTCTCGAACCTCCTCGGTTCCAGCCAGAATGTCACGCATGGAATGGGCAAACTGCGCGCGGTGACGGTCGATCAGGGCGGCAAAAAGCTCGTCCTTGTTCTCAAAGTAAACGTAGATCGTTCCCTTGGAAACACCGGCTTCGCGGGTAATGTCGTTCATGCTGGCGGCATCGAAGCCCTTGCGCTTGAACACCCGCCAGGCACCGTCGATGATCTGTTCCCGCTTTGCCGGATCTTCGCCCGCAGCAAATCGGCCCGCAGGATTTGCGGCGCAGATGTCGTCCGTTGGCTTGTCGTCGGTCACTTTCAGATCCGTCCGCTGTTTTAGATTCTGTTCAATATATCGAACCAAACGGTTCGATGCGACTTGATATGTGTCACAAAACAGATTAAGTCAATCGAACCGAACGGTTCAGTTCGACGTTGTTTCTTTTTCACATTGAATGGTGTTCCCATGTCCGCTCAGAAAAGTGGTGCAGTCCGCGCAGTCGATGCGTCCGATGAGGCCGAGGCCCGCACGCTGGATGCAACGCCCGCTTCGGCGCAGGAGGCACCTCAGGCTGCCAAGGCCGCAGAGCCGGAGAAGAAAAAGCGCAAGTCTTTCGTCCTGCCCATTGTTGCCCTGGCGCTTCTGGGTGCTGCGGGTTGGTATGGATATAACTGGTGGACAGACGGGCGCTTTCTGGTTTCCACCGATGATGCCTATGTCGAAGGCGATATCGCCGTCATCGCGCCGAAGGTCTCGGGCTATGTCGCCAAGGTCGATGTTGTCGCCAACCAGGAAGTCAAGGCAGGCGACGTCCTGCTGACGCTCGACGATGGCGATTATCGCAATGCGCTTGAGCAGGCGCAGGCCCAGCTTCAGACGCAGCAGCTCTCGCTTGCGCGCATCGATGCCCAGATTGCCGGTGCGCAGGCCTCGCTTCAGCAGGCCGTGGCACAAAAGGGCTCGCTGGATGCGGCCTTGCGGGGAGCAGACATCAATCTCAAGCGTGCCAGCGAACTCCAGTCCAAGGATGTCGGCACCGTCGCCTCCACCGACAATGCGCAGATCGCCATGGAACAGGCCAAGGCAAACCTTGTCGCCGGTGAAGCCAGCGTCGTTTCGGCCCAGGCCAATATCGATCTGTTGAAGGCGCAGCGCAAGGAAGCCGAAGGTTCGGTCAAGACGCTGGAGCTTGCCCGTGACAAGGCCGCCCGCGACCTGTCCTTTACCGTTCTGCGCGCACCTTATGACGGCGTCATCGGCAATCTGTCGGTCCAGACCGGCGATCTCGTCTCGGTCGGCAAGCGCCTCGCTTCGCTGGTGCCGATGGATGATCTCTATATCGATGCCAATTTCAAGGAAACGCAGTTGGCGCAGATCGAGCCGGGCTCCAAGGTGCGCGTGCATGTGGATGCCTTTGGCGATCACGACATAGAAGGCACCGTGCAGTCCATTTCGCCTGCGTCCGGCTCGGTCTTTTCGATGCTGCCGCCTGAAAATGCCACGGGCAACTTCACCAAGGTCATCCAGCGCGTTCCCGTGCGGATTGTCTTTTCGAAGGAAGATCTGGCCAAGCACCGGCTGCGCGCGGGTCTGAGCGTCGTCGTCGATGTCGATACGCGCACTGCGCCGGATGCGACGCGCACGGCGCAGGCGCAGAATTCGTCGAAGTAGTTTGATTTCATGCCGTTTCCCGCGCAGTGCCGTCTGGTGCCCGCGCTGGAATTGCCCTAAGGACCAGGAACATGGCGGTAACAGCCAATATGGCGGGCGGAAACGCTGCTGCGATCGATCCTCCGATGGATCGCCGCCGCCTCATCGCGTTCTTCGCGATGGTCTTCGGCATGTTCATGTCGATCCTCGACATTCAGATCGTCTCGGCGTCGCTGGCGGAAATTCAGGCCGGGCTTGGCGCCGGGTCCGATGAAATCGCCTGGGTGCAGACATCCTACCTGATTGCGGAAGTCATCATGATCCCGCTGTCGGGAACACTGGCGCGCATATTGTCGACACGGGTGCTGTTTGCCACCTGTGCTGCCGGTTTTACCCTTTCCAGTGCCCTGTGTGCAACGGCAACGAACATCGACCAGATGATCGTCTACCGCGCCATACAGGGCTTCATAGGCGGCGGCATGATCCCATCCGTCTTTGCCGCCGCCTTCACCATCTTTCCGCCGTCCAAGCGGGCTGTGGTGTCGCCCATCATCGGCCTTGTGGCCACGCTTGCCCCCACCATCGGCCCGACTGTGGGTGGCTATCTGTCGAATGCGTTTTCGTGGCACTGGCTGTTTCTCGTCAACATCATTCCCGGCATCATCGTCACCATCGTCACCTGGAATTTCATCGATTTCGACAAGCCGGAACGGTCGCTTCTGAAGAGGTTCGACTGGTGGGGCCTGTTGTCCATGGGCGTGTTCCTGGGCTCGATGGAATATGTGCTGGAAGAGGGCAACAACAACGACTGGTTCAATGACAGCCACATCGTCATCGGAACGCTTGCCATGGTCATGGGCGGTTTCGTGTTCTTCTGGCGCGCCTTCAAGGTGGACTTTCCGGTGGTGGACCTCAAAGCCTTCGCCGACCGGAATTTCTCCATCGGATCGCTGTTTTCCTTCGTCATGGGCATCGGGCTTTACGGCCTGACCTATATGTACCCGCTCTATCTGGGTCGCGTGCGTGGCTATGACGCCCTGATGATCGGGGAGACGATGTTCGTGTCCGGTCTGGCCATGTTCGTCACCGCCCCGATTGCGGGCAAGGTCTCCACCAAGATCGATCTGCGCGCCATGATGGTCATCGGCTTCGTCAGCTTTGCGGCGGGCACATGGATCATGACCTATGTCACGGCAGACTGGGATTTCTATGAATTGCTGATCCCGCAGATCCTGCGCGGCTTTGGCCTGATGATGTGCATGGTGCCGATCAACAACATCGCGCTCGGCACATTGCCTCCAGCCCGCATGAAGAATGCGTCCGGCCTGTTCAATCTTACCCGCAACCTTGGCGGCGCGGTCGGTCTTGCGCTCATCAACACCATGCTCAGCCAGCGCACGGATGAGCATTATTTCAAGATTGCCGAACACGTGAACTACGGCAACCCGGCAGCCATGGAATGGCTGAACAGTGTCGGTGCGAATTATGATTCCTACGGCCTTGATGGCGCTTCAGTAGCGGTCAAGAAACTGGTCGGCGTCGTGTCGCAACAGGCGTGGCTACAGGCCTTTGCGGATGTCTTCCTTGCCCTGACCATCCTTTTCAGCGGCCTGATCATCCTCACGCTTCTGATCAACAAGCCGAAGGCGGCACCGCCGCCGGATGCCGGACACTAATTTTATCAGATCCACCGCAGCGCTGAGGGTCGCCGAAAATGGCGGCCCTCTGTCGTTTGTGGGGGATGGGTCAGACCTTCGCGGCAGAAACCGTGGCTTCGATATGCTCTACCAACTGGTCCGGCAGACCAAGGCGACCGGCGAGCAGGTCGAGGTAGCCGCGCTCCGCCCGGCTGTCGGGCTCGATGGTCAGGCGGGAAGCCGTGTAGAGCTCCACCTTCTGTTCCTCGGTCTTGGCTGCAGCCACCAGCGCATCGATGTCGAGTGGATCGGCCAGTTCCTTTTCGATGAAGGCTTCCGCCTCGCGGTCGAGTTCGGAGACCTGCAGCTTTTCCATGATGCGGGCGCGTTCCGCCGCATCGATGTGGCCGTCTGCCTTGGCGGCGGCAATCATCGCCTGCACCAGCGTCATCGCGAAATTGTTCGAAAGCGCGGGGGATTCAGGGTGGAATGGAGAGTCCTTGGGCGGGGGCAGCAGTTCCTGCGTTGGCTGGGGTTGCTGCACGGCCTGCGGCGTCTTGCCGGATTGGTAATTCTTGTAGGCGAGGTAGCCGAGACCGGCGATGGCGGCGATGCCGCCGACAGCTGCGGCATTGCCCGCCAGCTTGCGCCCTGTCTTGGTACCGAAAATGGCAGCAGCAATCGCGCCCGCCTTCATCGGATTGTTCTTCGCAATCTCGGTGGCCTGTCCGGCCCGGTCCCGCACGCTTCCGGACAGGCCCGGCACCTGCGAACCCAAAAACTGGTCAAGAAGCTTCTTTGCGTCGAACATTCAGATCTCCTGTGTCAATCAATCGTGAAACAGGAGATAGGAAGTCGGAATGCGAATACAAATGGCCGTGCCGTTCACGCAGTCGTGAAGGCAGGGCTTATCCGCGCAGCGCGGCGGCTTCGGCGGCCAGTTTGGTAATGCCAGCCCAGTCACCGGCTGCAATCAGTTCCTTTGGCGCAACCCAGGAGCCGCCGACGCAAACAACGTTTGGCAGGGACAGGTAATCCTTGGCGTTTTTCAGCGAAACGCTGCCGGTCGGGCAGAACATGACATCGGCAATCGGCGAGGACAGCGCCTTGAGGTAAGGCGCGCCGCCCGCCTGTTCGGCGGGGAAGAATTTCAGCACCCTGTAGCCCTTGTCACGCAGATGCATGACTTCGCTGGCGGTCGCCGCACCGGGAAGAAGCGGAACCTTGGAACCCTTTGCGGCTTCCAGAACGCTCTTGTTGACGCCAGGGCTGACGATGAAGGTGGAGCCCGCTTTCACGGCGGCTTCGAAATCCTTGGCGTTGAGAATGGTGCCTGCACCCACATGGGCGCCTTCCACTTCATCGGCCACGGCGCGGATGGCATCCAGTGCGGCCGGCGTGCGCATGGTGATTTCGATGGCCTTCAAACCACCTTCGACCAGTGCGCGTGCCAGCGGCACGGCAGAGGCTGCGTCTTCAACGATGAGGACAGGCACCACCGGCTGCAGTTTCAGGATGGAAAGCAGCTTTTCAGAATCCTGGGCCATGATGATGTCTCCTCTTTTGAAACGATTGAATTGCGTCTCAATTACCGCGCAAAGCCGCAGGTGTCGAGGCAAAATGAAATATTTCAGTTTGATTACTTTTTCATGACAACAGCTTGCGCTAGGCTCACGCCAAAACGGGCAGGTTATTGAATGGCAAAAGAAATCGAACGCAAGTTTCTGGTCGCGGATGACAGCTGGCGCGAGGCCATCGCGTCACGGACGCGCTTTCGCCAAGGCTATATCGTATCGCTGGATGACCGGTCGGTGCGGGTCCGCATCAAGGGCGAGGATGCGGCAACGCTGACCATCAAGGTCGGGGTCGGCGTTCTTGTGCGGGACGAATATGAATATGATATCCCCGTTGCCGATGCCGAGGAACTGATCGCCACCGCGCCCGGCATCATCATTGAAAAGATTCGTTATACCGTCGAACATGAGGGGTTTCTGTGGGAAATCGATGTGTTCGATGGCATTTACCGAGGGCTGACCGTGGCCGAGGTGGAGCTGAAGTCGGAGAGTGACCAGCCCGCCTTGCCAGGCTGGCTCGGCGCGGAGGTGACGGGCGACCGGCGATATTCCAACCAGCATCTTGCGACAGACGATCTCAGTTCAGAGCTTTGCCATGCCATTCAGATTTGATCCCCGAAAGCCATTTTCCGAAGAATTGCAGCGCATTGGGATAGAATTGATCGACGACGCCATGGCGGCGCTGTCGCAACAGCCAGATGGCCCCCATGCGGCGGTGCATGGCGCACGCAAGAAATTCAAGCGCCTTCGTGCCCTCTATCGTTTTGTGAAAAGCGACGATCCGGCCTTTCGCACCACGGAAAATCTGCGGTTTCGAGATGTTGCGCGGTCGCTCTCGCAGGCGCGTGAGGCCGCAGCCCTTGTCGAGACGATCCAGTATCTTCAAGGCTTCAGCCGTTCGGAGGCGGAAAGCAAGGCCCTGTCCTCAGCCCTCGGCACGCTTGAAAAGCGGCGCGACGAGGTGACGGGTGATGATGGCGGGCTTTCTGACAATATCGCTGTGGCGCTTGTCGAATGCGATAAGGCCAGGCAGGCCCTCATGCAGCTATCCCTGCCGGATGGCAGGAAGGCCGCCACGAGGCGTGTGAAGAAAACGTGGCGCAAGCAGCGGCAGACGGCGCTCGATGCCTTGAGCCGCTGTCAGGGCGAGGCTCATGACGAGGATTTTCACGATCTTCGCAAGAGCGGGCAGGTCTACTGGATGCATCTTGCCCTGCTGCGGCGCATCTGGCCTTCCGCCATGCGCGCCAAGAAGGCGGATGCCAAGCGCCTCGTCGATCTGCTCGGACATGAGCACGACCTGTCCGTTCTCACCGCCCTTGTCGATCAGGAGCCGGAACGCTTTGACGATGCAGATACGCTGGCGCTGGTTCTGGAAGCCATCATCCACCGGCAGCAAGCCCTGCGGCAGGAATGCCTTGATCTGGCGGATCGCGTGTTTTCCGACGCGGCCAAGACCGAGAGCCGGATTGTCGCACATCTGTGGGACGACGCTGCACGATAGGGCATCGGGCATATTTTGACGAAATTCAAAACTTTGCTTCGGCGGGTTTCGGGCACGAAATAAGATTGCGCAAAAGCGCATCTGGCTGTATTTCAGCCGCCATGACCGACACCTTGACCCTGTCCACCTCGGATGCCGCACCGGGGGCCGCTGGCGATTTTCTCGTGGCAGCGCTTTACCACTTCGCTCGCTTTGCGCGATACGAGAGTGTGCGTGAACCCTTGTTTACCCTGTGTCAGCAAAACGGCGTCAAGGGCACGCTGCTTCTGGCAGCCGAAGGCATCAATGGCACCATCGCGGGAACGGATGCGGGCATTGCCAATGTGCTGGCCTATCTGCGCGCCCAGCCGGAATTTGCGGCCCTTGAGCACAAGGAAAGCCGTGCTTCCAAGATGCCCTTCGTGCGCATGAAGGTGAAGCTGAAGCAGGAAATCGTCACGATGGGCGTGCCGGATATCGATCCGAACCAGATCGTCGGCACCTATGTCGATCCCAAAGACTGGAACGATCTGATCTCCGACCCGGATACGATCCTGATCGATACCCGCAATGACTATGAAACCGCCATTGGTGTGTTCAAGGGCGCGGTTGATCCGCAGACCAAGACGTTTCGCGAATTTCCGGACTGGGTAAAGAACAATCCGGGCCTGCACAACAAGCCGAAGATCGCCATGTATTGCACCGGCGGCATCCGCTGCGAAAAGGCCACGGCCTTCATGAAGGAACAGGGCTTCGATGAGGTTTACCACCTCAAGGGCGGTATTCTGAAGTATCTGGAAGAGGTTCCTGAGGAAGACAGCCTGTGGGAAGGTGCCTGCTTCGTGTTCGATGAGCGCGTTTCCGTCGTCCATGGCCTTGCCGAAGGCGACCACAAGCTGTGCCACGCCTGCCGCAACCCGATCACGGCAGAAGTGCGCCAGTCACCGCAGTTCGAGGAAGGCGTGTCCTGCCCGAGCTGCTATGATAGCCGCACCGAAGAAGACCGCCAGCGTTTCCGCAATCGGCAGAAGCAGATCGACCTCGCAAGAAAGCGTGGCGAGAAGCACATCGGCCGTTAAGGCGGGGTGGGGCTGCAAGCCCGCTCCACGATTACCTTCGGGCGCGTCCCGGGGGGCGTCACGTGGAAAGCTGCAAGACGTTGCAGGTGCTCAAGCCCGACGCTGACACGGCAAGGTCTCGCTTGCACCAGCCTGTCGGCTCAAGAAACCTTCAATTGCCGGACTGGCGTTTCCTGCTGCGCAAGCATTGTGGTGACCTCATCGGCTGGCATTGGCTTGGCGAAGAGATAGCCCTGAAGTTCGTCGCAGCCGCAGAGCTGGAGTATGGCGGCCTGGTCTTCGGTTTCGATACCTTCTGCGGTCACGGGAATGCCGAGTGAGCGTGCGAGCGCGACTGTGGCCGTCAGCATTTCCAGCGAGCGACCGCCTTCATCCAGCGCCACCACCAGTGACTTGTCGATCTTCATGCGGTTGAAGCCGAAGCGCCGCAGATAGCCGATGCTGGCAAAGCCGGAGCCGAAGTCATCCAGCGCAATGCTGACGCCGATCTGCTTGAGTTTCTCAATGGCCGTGCCCGCCCGCTCGGGATGGTGAATGAAGTAGCCTTCGGTCATCTCCAGCATCACTCTTGCCGGCGGAATGTCGTGTTCTTCGAGGATGGAGAGGACCTGCGCTGCGAAAAACGGGTTTCTGAACTGCACCGGCGATACGTTGACGGCAAGCTTGACATGCGGCCATTCGGTTGCGGCGTGGCAGGCCTTTTGCAGGACGGCCAGACCAAGCTGATCGATCAGGCCACTGCTTTCCGCGGCTGCAATGAAGACATCAGGCGAAACCGGCCCGTAGCCCGCGCGGTTCCAGCGGGCAAGCGCCTCGACACCGGAAATCCGTCTGGTCAGCGTGTTGACGACAGGCTGGAAAACGACGCTGATCTCGTCATGCTCGATGGCATATTTGAGGTCGGCTTCGAGCTGGTTCTTCTCTTCGCGGCGCGTGTCCATATAGGGCTCATAGGCCATGAAGCGGCCACGGCCATTCTCCTTGGCTTCGTACATGGCCATGTCAGCCCGCCGCAACAGCTCCTCGCCGTCGATATCTCCGGCTTTCGAGACAGCGGTGCCGATGCTGCATCCGATGGCGGCAACACGCTCGCCGATCATGAAGGGTTCGGAAAACAGTGCCAGAAGGTCCTCGCAGAGCTTTCGACCGGCGATGCGGGCATCGTTGCCTTTGAGAGCAATAGCGAATTCGTCGCCGCCCAGCCGCGCCAGCAGCGCATTTTTGGGCACCATAACCTTCAGCGCCGCTGCAACGCCCTTGATCAGCAGGTCGCCTGCGCCATGGCCGAAGGAATCGTTGACCTCCTTGAAGCCATCCAGATCGAGATAGATCAGGTTGACATAGGAGTCGTCGCCCTGCGACTGCTCCAGTCTTTCATTCAATCCCAAAAACAGGCCTGGCCGGTTGTGAAGACCGGTCAGCCGGTCCTGCAACAGTTCGTGGCGTGCCAGTGCCTCGTCTGCTTTGAGTTTGCGAAGGGCGGCCGTGCCGATGATGAGCAGGGCCAGAAGAAACAGCCCGATCAGCCCAACGGCGGTAAGGATGCGCGGCTTGACGTCGCGAAGGCTGACATCGCCCGGCATCTGGGAGTGCCATGTCAGCATTCCCAGCACCGTGCCGCGCGGGTTGACGATGTTGACGAAGAATGCCGCAGGGCTATCGGCGGGCAACAGCGAAAGACCGTTGAGCACATAGGTTTGAGCAAGGCCGTCCACCTTTTCAGGGGTCAGGTGCCTTGCAAAGATGAGATAGCGGCGTTCGCCAGCAGCTGACGAAAGAAGGCCGTTCTTGTTGCGCACCAGCGCAACTCCGGTCGCGGCAATGCCATCCCTGGTCTTGACGAAACCGCTGGCTTCCGGCACCGCGTCCACAGACATGCCCTCGACCCTGGCAATCATGTCTGCAAGTCCGTCGCCGAAATAGTCCGCCAAGGTCCAGTTGACCGGCGAGCCGTTGTGGTAGGCGAGCAGAATGTGCCGCTCGCTATCGATCAGGACTGCGGTGTCGAAGAGTTCGCTGTTGACGGTCATGTCGCCGTAGTTGTTGATCAGCCACTCCGACCCGTCCGGTGAATAGGCATGATCGGCTGCATCATCCCAGGCTGCGTAGTCATTGAGCGTGGCGGCAAGTTGGTTCTGGAATGTCTTCAGCGCGCCTGTGGTCGTTTCGAGCGACCGCTGGTCATCCAGCGCGTTGACGTTGTGACTGACCTCGCCAAGAGCCGAGAGCACAAGGGCAGTAACGATGACAACAACAATTGCGAAAGCAAAGAGAACTCCGGCAACAGCCACTCTTCGACCGATCGACGGCTTTCTGATATTCCTGTGCGGCATCAATCGGCATCTTTTCCCACGAAATATCTCATCTTCCGCGGGAATTCTTCACAAGCCCTTAATATAGCGGTGGCTTTGAACCTATCTTGTGCCGCTTCGGGATTGCCGTAACGCTTTGTGTTTCAAGACTAACAGAAAGTAAAAAACCTCCCCCATTTACATGGGAGAGGTTGTAAAAAATACTCGCGGGACAACTTACCAGGAAGGGATAACGGTGCCGTTGTACTTTTCGAGAATGAAGGTCTTCACTTCCGGGCTGTGATAGGATTCGACCAGGGTCTTCACCCATGGCGCATCCTTGTCCTTCGCGTTGATGGCGATGACGTTGGCATAGGGAGACTTCTCGCTTTCAATCGCGATGGAGTCCTTCTTCGGGTTCAGACCGGCAGCGGTTGCGTAGTTGGTGTTGATAACGGAAATGTCGGTATCATCGAGCGAACGGGGAAGCTGGGCGGCATCGAGTTCGACGAACTGGATGTTCTTCGGGTTCTCGGTAACGTCGGCTGGCGTGACCTTCAGGCCAGCATCGGGATTGACCTTGACGAGGCCCTTGGATGCCAGCACGAGAATGGCACGGCCACCATTGGTGGGGTCGTTCGGAATGCCGACGGTCGCGCCGTCCTTCAACTCGTCAAGGCTTTTCACCTTCTTGGAATAGACGCCCATGGGCGTGGTGATGGTGGTGCCGACGCTGACGAGATCGAACTTGCGGTCAGCGATCTGGTTGTCGAGGTAAGGCTGGTGCTGGAAGGAGTTGGCTTGCAACTCGCCATCCGCCAGCGCCTGATTTGGCACGACATAGTCGGAGAATTCGAGGATTTCGAGATCAAGACCCTTGGTGGCTGCAACCTTCTTGACCTGCTCCATGATCTGCGCATGTTCAGCCGGTGTCACACCGATCTTGATGGTTTCAGCCAGTGCGCTGCCTGCGAAAAGGGCGGCAAGCGATGCGGCGATGATGAGTTTCTTCATGAGTGTCTCCTGCGTTTGTTATTTTAAGAAAGGAAATCAGTTTTTGCGGTTGCGCTTGTCGAAGCTGCGGGCCAGCGCGTCACCGGCGCTTTGCACGATCTGGACAAGCACGATGAGAACGACGACGACGACCAGCATGACGTCAGGCATGAAGCGCTGGTAGCCGTAGCGAATTCCGAGATCCCCCAGACCACCGCCGCCGACAGCGCCGACCATGGCCGAGTAGCCGATGAGGCTGACCAGCGTCAGTGTGAGCGCCAGCGTAATGCCGGGCTTGGCTTCGGCCAGAAGCACCTTGGTGACGATCTGCAAGGGTGTCGCGCCCATGGCGCGCGCCGCCTCGATCAGCCCCTTGTCGACTTCGCGAATGGCTGCTTCCACCAAGCGCGCAACAAAGGGCACGGTGGCGACCGTCAGGGGTACGATGGCGGCGGAGGTGCCGATGGAGGTACCCGCAATCAGCCGGGTAAAGGGGATAATTGCGACCACGAGAATGATGAAAGGCGTGGAGCGGGCAGCATTGACGATCAGCCCGATGATCCGGTTGACCATAGGCGCTTCAAACAGCTCGCCCTTGCCGCTGGTGGCAAGGAAGATGCCGATGGGAAGACCCAGCAGCGAACCGACCAGACCTGAGACGGCAACCATGTGCAGCGTCTGCACCAGACCCTTCCAGAGAACAGCAAACAGCATATCAGGCGACATAACCGAGGACCTCCGTTGTCAGGCCGGTTTCGGCATAGAAGTGAGCGGCGCGGGCCGTTATCTCTGGTGTGGCCGGATAGGATACGACCAGCGAGCCAAAGGGCTGACCGGAAATTTCTTCGATGGTCCCCGCCAGAATATTCACATCCGGACCGATTTCAGCCACCAGCCGGGCGGTCAGCGGCTGAAACGCCGTGTTTCCAAAGAAGACGAGGCGCACAAGCACGCGGTCGCCGTCTGTCGCTTCCGCTTTCAGGCCCGAGGTCACCCAATGTGGCAGCTTGACGCCAACGGCCGATGACAGAAGGCTGCGGGTCGTTTCGTGGCGCGGGTTGGTGAAGATATCGAAGGTCGTTCCCTGCTCGACGATCAAGCCCTTGTCGATGACGGCAACCTGTGAGGCAATTGTCTTTACGACTTCCATCTCGTGGGTGATGAGGAGGACAGTCAGGCCAAGCTCGGCATTGATCGTCTTCAACAGTTCCAGAATGGACTGCGTCGTTTCCGGGTCCAGCGCCGAGGTCGCTTCGTCGGAAAGCAAAAGCTTCGGCTCGGTTGCCAGTGCACGGGCGATGCCGACGCGCTGTTTCTGCCCACCGGAGAGTTCGGCAGGGTAGCGGCTGGCCTTGTCACCGAGGCCCACCAGATCGAGCAACGGCGCGACCTTCTGTCTGATCTCGGATTTCGACAGACCGGCGATTTCCAGGGGCAGGGCCACATTGTCAAAGGCGGTGCGGGAAGAAAGCAGGTTGAAGTGCTGGAAGATCATGCCGACGGAACGCCGCAGATCGCGAAGCCCGGACTGTTCCAGCGCGCCCACATCCACACCATCGACAATGACCTTGCCGGTGCTGGGGAGTTCCAGCCCGTTGACGAGGCGGATAAGTGTCGATTTGCCCGCACCGGAACGACCGATGATGCCGGAGATCGAACCGCGCGGCACGATGTAATCGACACCACCGAGTGCGGTAAAGGATGTCTGGCTTTTGGGATCGCCAAAGGTCTTGGTCACGGCCTGAAACGCGACCATGGGATCGTTCGCCGGTTGACCTGCGGGCAGAGGGCTCGCCGCTGAATTTTGAGGTATCATCTATTGCTCTTCGGACTGTGTCTGTTCGGTCGAAAACCCGGCGGCAAGTCGAGCCGCGTTTGCTCATGCAGCCATCTGGCACATTCGACAACGGAAGACGTTCCGGAGCATTACGTTGAACTTTCCTTGAGAAAGCCGGGGATCGGCCATCTGTGTATCGCAAACATGCCTGTCTGCGATACCGTTTGACAGGTAATATATTTCAATTATCGAAAAGAGCCGGAAAAATCGACCTCTTTCGAGTGAAATCCTTACGAAACCGTTGTGACGAATTCGTCGAGTGGACGGCGAACCTTCTTGAGGTTGGCCAGCCAGTCCCCGTCTGCCTGACGATAGCCGAGCGGCAGGATGGTCACGGAACGCAGGCCCTTTTCGCGAAGGCCGAGGATTTCATCGAGCTTGGCCGGGTCGAAGCCTTCCATCGGCGTGGAATCGACGCCTTCAAAGGCAGCCTGAGCAACGGCCATGCCAAAGGCGATATAGGCCTGACGGGCGGCATGTTCGAAATTGACCTCCGGATCACGCTGCGGGTATGAGCCGAGGAGCTTCTGGCGATAGGCTTCGAAGCCTTCGTTCTTGAACCCGCGCTCGTCATTGGTCAGGTCGAACATGTGGTTGATGCGGTCTGCGGTGTAGTTGTCCCACGCGGCAAACACCAGAAGGTGCGAGCCTTCGGTGACCTGTGCCTGGTTCCAGGCGATTTCCTGAATCTTGGCGCGGGTTTCCGGGTTGGTAACGACAATGATTTCAAAAGGCTGCAGGCCGCTCGATGTCGGGGCAAGGCGTGCTGCCTCGATGATGCGGTCGATCTTGTCCTGCGAAACGGATTTGGACGGGTCCATTTTCTTGGTGGCATAACGCCAGTTCAATTTTTCAATCAGCATAGAAATCTCCTTGGGGGCGCTGGACTCCGGCTCTTTGATGGCGTGCCCAGTCGCCATAAAACCCCACACAGATAGGATATGTTGCAGCGCACACAAGGCGGCACAGAAAACTAACCGCGCAAAATCCTCTCCGGCCCACTTTGCAAAGCGGACCGGAGGGGAAGGATGGAATGCCCGGCAAATGCATGTTGCATTGGCAGGTATGGTCAAGGTCTTGCATTTGCCGGACCCGGTACAACAGCACTGTCACGATACCTATCGGAACGCCCGGTCCCTTGCCTGGCCAGCGGCAAGAGGTGGGTTCACGGAAACGGCTCTCTTGTTGAGCAACCGCTTGTCGATACCGGCTTTGAAAACACCGGGACGCCGCGCGTTGCATACCGTTGCTCTCAAAGCAGCCGCATTATGCGGTGGGCGGGAAGCGTGTGAATGAAATGCAGAAATTTTTTTTGGGGGCTGGAATTGGAGGCCTCTTTTCACCGGAGACCTCCAGATTTTTCCGTCATGACGGGCTCGACCCGACATCCAGCAGCACTGCATCTGCGGTGCGAAAGAGTCTTTTGCGATCACGGACTTGATCGCGCTGGACCCCGACTCAAGGCCGGGGTGACAGCATTTCAGGCCCGTCAAGGCGGGCTACACCGTTAAACGTAGCGGTTGACGACGTTTTCGAGATATTCCTGACGGCCGGACTTCGGCTCAGGGTTGATGTTGTCGCGCTCGACCATGGCGGCGATCTCGTCCAGCTTCAACTCGCCGCGCAGCAGCTTCTGGGCGTCGGCTGAATCCCACTTGGCGTAGCGGTCTGCGAGCGGCTGCGACAGGGCCTTGTCCTCGATCATCTTGGCGGCAGCCTTCAGGCCTCGGGCGCAGCAATCCATGCCGCCGATATGGCCGATCAGCAGATCGGCAGGGTCGAGCGACTGACGGCGCAGCTTCGAATCGAAGTTGGTGCCGCCATTCTTGAAGCCGCCACCTGCCAAGACGTGGTAATAGGCCAGCGCCATTTCCGGCACGTTGTTGGGGAACTGGTCCGTATCCCAGCCGGACTGGTAATCGTTGCGGTTCATATCGATGGAACCGAAAATGCCGAAGGCATTGGCCATGGCCAGCTCATGCTCGAAGGAGTGACCGGCGAGGATGGCGTGGCCCTGCTCGATGTTGACCTTCACTTCCTTGTCCAGACCATGCTTTTGCAGAAAGGCATAGACGGTGGCGACGTCGTAATCATACTGGTGCTTGGTGGGTTCCTGCGGCTTTGGCTCGATGAGGATCGTGCCTTCAAAACCGATCTTGTACTTGTATTCCACCACCAGGTTGAGGAAGCGGCCAAGCTGGTCCAGCTCACGCTTCACATCCGTGTTGAGCAGGGTTTCATAGCCTTCACGACCGCCCCACAGAACATAGTTCGCGCCGCCGAGTTTCTTCGTGGCATCCATGCAGGTCTTCACCGTCGCAGCCGAATAGGCAAAGACGTCAGGATCCGGATTGGTGGCGGCACCCGACATGAAGCGGCGGTTGGAGAAAAGGTTGGCGGTGCCCCAGAGAAGCTTGACGCCGGTATCGGCCTGCTTCTGGCCGAAGTAATCGACGATCTCGTTGAGGTTCTTCGTGTTTTCCGCAAAGGTCTTGCCTTCAGGGCGCACATCGGCATCGTGGAAGCAATAGAAGGGCGAACCGAGCAGCGAGAAAAATTCAAAGGCAACATCGGCCTTCAGCTTGGCGGCCTGCATCGACTCGTCAAACCATGGACGCTCGAATGTCTGGCCGCCGAAGGGATCGCCGCCCGGCCATGTGAAGGTGTGCCAATAGGCAACCGCAAAGCGCAGATGATCTTCCATGCGCTTGCCGCCGACGATTTCATCGGGGTTGTAATGACGGAAGGCCAGCGGATTGGTGCTGTCTGGGCCTTCATATTTGATTTTCTGGATGTCGCCGAAAAAGCCGGTGGTCATGGTTGGTTTCTCCCTTGGATTGGTCGTGTGTTTGGTGCCGGTGGGTGTTGCTCACCCCCCGGAAAGCTCAATGCGAAAGCGGCCTGATGGCCGGATAAAGCGCCCGGTAGCGCCCGTAGGCATCCTCATAGGCCTCAGCCAGCGCCGCGACCGGCTCGATGGTTTCTTCCGTTTCCGGCTGGGTGCAGACGGCAACCGGGTCCGCGCCCGTTGCTGCGATCAGGCCAAGGCGGGCCGCACCGAAGGCTGCGCCGAAATCGCCTTCCGCCGGAATATCCACGGAGACGCCGAGTGAGGTTGCGATGGAGGCCAGCCAGTAGCGGGAGCGTGAACCGCCGCCGATGGCGGTGACGCGGGAAATGGAGGTGCCTGCGGATTTGAGCGCTTCCAGATTGTCCCTGATGGCGAAGGTCACGCCTTCCATGACAGCTTGAGTGAGTGCCTTGCGGTCGCTCTCATGGGAAAGGCCAATGAAGGAACCGCGAATGGCGGCGTCATTGTGCGGTGTGCGTTCACCGGAGAGGTAAGGCGCGAAGGTGACGCCTGTCGGAGCCTTCAATTCATCGCCGAGCTCGATGGAAAGATCGGCTGCGGATTTGCCTGTAATGCCGGAATACCAGTTCAGCGCATCTGTCGCAGACAGGATGACGCCCATCTGGTGCCATGTATCGGGCAGCGCGTGGCAGAAGGCGTGAACGGCACTTTCCGGCTTTGGCAGATAGGACGCATTGGCGGCAAACAGAACGCCCGATGTGCCGAGCGAAACGAAGGCGTGACCTTCCGAAACCGTGCCCATGCCGCAGGCGGACGCGGCATTATCACCCGCGCCACCGGCGACAACGACCTTGCCCGATATGCCCCAGGCGGAGGCAAGTTCGGAGCGTAGCGTTCCGGCTTCATCCGTGCCTTCGACCAGCGATGGCATATGCTCTTCAGTCAGGCCGGTGGCGTCCAGCAGTTCGGATGACCATTTGCGCGCACCGGTGTCGAGCCACGAGGTGCCAGCGGAGTCGGACATTTCGGAGATATATTCACCCGTCAGCCAGAGCCGCAGATAGTCTTTCGGCAGCAAGACCTTGGCGACCTTGGCGAAGATCTCAGGCTCGTTATTGGCGACCCAGACGAGTTTCGGTGCGGTGAAGCCGGGGAAGACGATGTTGCCCGTGATCTTGCGGAACCGCGGATCGGCGTCGAGCTTTGCAGCTTCGGCATAAGAGCGGGTGTCGTTCCACAGGATGCAGGGGCGAAGGACATCGCCTGCAGCATCCACCAGTGTCGCGCCATGCATGTGGCCGGAGAGGCCGATGCCCTTGACCGCCGACAACTCCCTAGGAAACTTGGCTTTCAAGCCGGAAATGGCGGTTTCCGTGGCCTTGATCCAATGGGCCGGGTCCTGCTCCGACCAGCCATGGTGCAGGCGGGACACGTCGAGCGCGCCATTGGCCGAGCCGATGACGTTTTGATCGCCATCGATCAGCAGCGCCTTGACGCCTGATGTTCCCAAATCGAGACCGAGATACATGTTTCCTCCAGTGCTTAAGTCAGTGTCAGGGGAGATTATCCCGCAAGAATATGTCGATACGAATGCGTTCCTGCGCGTCGATGACCGCAAGCCCATCGGCCCGCGCTTTCAGCACCCTGATAGCGCTGCGCACCTCATGGCCCGCATCCTGGTTCAGCACCGCATCCAGCACGCCTTCTGCCAGCGCGTTGGAGGTGTTTTCGGTAAGCTCGTGGGCGATGACGCAGGGACGGGTTTGCTGGCGTGACGATTTCAGCGCCTTGATGAGCCCGCGATTGCCCGCGCCCAGACTGTAAAGGCCCAGAAGATCAGGATTGGCGTTCAGGCATTCGGAAACGAGTTGTTGAACCGTTTCCGGATCATCGCGGCCTTCGAGAACCGGAAGCAGGTTGAGATCGGGGAACTCGTCTTCGATGACGGAGCGAAAACCGGCGAGGCGCTCGCGGTGGTCCTTGACCAGCATGGAGCCTGCGAGAACCGCGACATCGCCGCCCTTTTCCGGCAGGAAGCGTCCCATCAGGCTTGCGGCGGTGCGCCCGGCAGCCACATTGTCGATACCGGCAAAATGATCGCGGCGGGAGCCGGTGAGGTCGGAAACAAGGGTAACGGCGGCAATGCCGCTATCGGCCAGCCGGTCTGCCGCCTCCACCACATCCTCGGCATCGATGGCGACGAAGGCGACGCCTGACGGCTTCTCCAGCCGGGCCACATCCAGCGCCTGGCTCAATGCCGCCGCATCGAAAGGCGGCACCTCGATGATGCGAATGGAGGTTCTGTCGATGTAGGATCGCGAAGCCGCGGCCCTGACTTCGGCCCGCAGGCCCGCCATGAAGGAATTGTCATTGTTGGGAAGGATGAAAACCAGCGCGTAACTGCGGCCCTTGGCCAGATTGGCCGCGGCCATATCGCGCACATAGCCAAGCTCCACGATGGCCGCTTCGACCTTGGCGCGCGTTACGGCGTGCACGCCCGGACGCAGGTTGATGACCCGGTCAACGGTGGCAAGGCTGACGCCCGCTTTTGACGCAATATCGTGAACTGTCGGCTTCATGTTTTCTCCCGCTAGCGTGCATAGAGCAAATATTGAGGTACGTAAATCAGAAAATGATGTACGTACCTCAATATCGTGTCGCACTGGGAGTGAGCCGGGGACACGGGCAGGTCACATGCCGGTTTGCCTGACGTTTCTGCCCTGCGGCAGCCATTGCCTCCTGCGCTGTTGTTTTTGGAAAGGGGGTCGGTTAAATCTGGACGTTCATGTCATGGGGAAGAGAATGCGCGATCTGTCTACATTCACGGGATGTCCCGCACCGCAGCCGGTGACGCTGGAGGGGCGCTTCGTCAAGGCGGTGCCGTTCGACCGCGCGACGCATCTGGAAAGGCTCTGGGATGCGCTCGGTGGGCTCGGCATCAACGATCTCCTGAAATACTTCCCGCAGGACGGTTTTCTCAATTCACAGGCATTCGGAGACTGGGTCGAGGGTGCGCAGACCGCATTCGGCTGGGTCACGCTCGTCTTCATCGAGAAGGCCACAGATGAGGTTGTCGGCATGGCGAGCTATATGCGCCCGGACCCGAAGAACGGCGTTGTGGAAGTCGGTTCTGTCGCCCATGGCGTGAAGATGAAGCGCTCGCCGCTTTCGACAGAGGCTCACTATCTGATGGCGCGCCATGTGTTCGACGATCTCGAATATCGCCGCTACGAATGGAAATGCCACAATGAGAACGAGGCATCCAAGGCAACAGCGAAACGCTACGGCTTCATGTTCGAAGGCCTGTTTCGTCAGCACATGGTCTCCAAAGGCGCAAACCGCGATACCGCCTGGTTCTCGATGATCGACCGCGAATGGCCGCCGATCAGGCAATCCTTCGAGACATGGCTGTCGCCCGACAATTTCGACGCCGATGGTGTGCAGAAGGAAAAGCTGGAAGATATCCGCGCAAGGATCATGGCATGAGCGGCTCCGGCACCACCCGATCAACGGCCCTTGCGGCGCTCGCCATAGTCCTCGGCTTCGGCCTGCTGTTCTTCATTCTGCCGACCGTGACGCTGTGGCTGGCCAACCACTATTCCGTATGGGTGGCCGCAATCTTCGACGCCATCGCCGTGCTTGGCTTCTTCCTGATTTTCTGGCTGAGGGCGCGGTATCAGCGGCGCAACCGCTAGGGTAGCTACAGCATGTATCCCAAAAATAAGCCGTAGAAGATGCCATGAAAGAGCGCTCGGCTAATTTTTCCGCTAGGGACGCCGTCTATTGACCTGAACTCTCGATATAATTCTGCGGCTTTGATCATGCCAAAGATGATCGCCACCGCCACGATGACCCAGATACCGGTCAGAAAAAGCATACCGATAATTGAAGCGATGGCGACAAGCACCGCAAAACCAGTTTCGGCACGCTGATATTCCTCATCTGTCCGGTCACCTCTGAAACGCCGCTCTATAGACCTACGGAAATTCTGGATTCCTGTTCCAGTTTGCGGCGGAGTCGATGGCGTGCGAAATTTGCTGACCAGAAATTCACTCATCAACCCCACGACAAAAGCCGCACTGAGGCACGCGGTTACAAGAAACCAAAGATGGCCATATGCCGCGAGAGATAAATCGGTTTGATTGATTAAAGCAAATCCCAAGACAAAGCCCACCGCGGCGAAGGCGATTGCGCTTGATGTGACCACGATGTCTTTCATCAATCGACTGCTGAGCAAAGGCAATCCTACTTTCGCTTCATCGGCAGAGCGCAACCTAACGCTCGACAGGTAAAATGGCAGCGTGAAATCGTAGCTTCACGCCTGTAGCGCGGCCCCCAGCAAGCCAAGTCCCATCAACAGCACGAAGACGGCGCCGGCGATTTCGATGGCGTGGGTGATGCCTGCGGCTTTGCGGCTGCCGGAACCGGCAAGGCGGATTGCGACATCCTTTGCCTTGACTGCGATGATGGCAAGCAGCGACACGGTGATGGCGGTGCCGATGGACATGGCCAGCACCGACAGGACGCCGCCCATCAGCAGACCGTTCAACATCGAAAAGCTCATGACGATGATGGCGCCGGAGCAGGGGCGAAGGCCGACTGCGACGATGGCCGACCATGCTTCCGGCAGGCTGAAATCACGCGACTGCAACAGCGACGGGTCCGGCGCATGGGCCTTGCCGCAGGCGTCGCAGATATCGCCGGTTCCGCTTAGGGCATGATCGGCAAAGACGGGCTGGCCCTGAAAGCGCAGACCGCTTCCCATTCCGGTTTTGAGCGGGCCGGTTTTAAGCGGGCCTGTCTTGAGCGTTTCTGATGTGAACTGGTCTTTCGCTGGCGTTGCGGGACCGGAGGGAACGGCTGCTTCGAAGGCCAGTGCGGGGGAGGGACGGGCGGTAGCCATCAGGCTGCGGATCTTGCGAAACAGCAGCCATGCGCCAAACAGCGCCACCATGGCAAAACTCGCGATTTCCATGGCCTGCGTGGCCCTGGTCATGGTGATGGAGGTGCCGCGCAGCACGAGATAGGCCGCACCGACAAGGGCGATGGCGACCGCGCCCTGCAGCAGGGCGGAAACGAAGGAGATGATGATGCCGCGTCTCAGCTGCGTTTCATTGGCAATCATATAGGAAGAGATGACGGCCTTGCCGTGGCCGGGGCCTGCGGCATGAAAGACGCCATAGGCAAAGGACAGGGCGATCAGTGACGTCAGCGCCCAGGGGTCCTGACGCATCGCCCGCAAGGCGCCGGTCAGCGCGCGGTAGAATGTCTGCTGGTGGACGTTGATCCACTGGAACAGCGGCGCAAGGGGACCGCCGACGGAAATCGAAGGTTCCGCCGAGCCTATTCCCAGCGGCGACTGGGCATGGGCAAATGTGGCGGCGGTGAGGACTACTCCCAGCGTGATGAAAGCGCGGCCAGGCGTTTTCAGCATGTCAGCTCCATGCGGGTGGCAAACAGTTTGGTCATGTCGGTGCCGGTGGGATCGTTGAAGAAGGCGTCGGTGAGGTTGCTCTGGTTCTGGGCGATGATCTCATCCGGATCGGGGCGCACGACCTTGTGCTTGCAGGCGGCAAGATGCGTGCCCTTGATGACGATGTCGCTGTCCTTGGCGAAATCGATGGCCGTATAGAGCGTCGGGTCCCATGCGCCGAAGGTCAGCGTACCCTTTGCCAAAAGCGGGGCTTTCGGCTTGACGGAGAAGAACATCAGAACCTGATTGTCCTTGTAGTCCACGTGGATGGCATCCGGCTTGCCGAAATCCACCTGTTTTCCGTTCTGCGTGATGAATGTGTAATAGGAAAATTCCGCCAGCGATTCGTGCACGGTCGCACCGATCTCCGCGAGTTCCTCCTTGTCGAGCTTGGCATCGCTGTTCTTGTCATAGTCCAGAACCACGCTTGCGGAAAACATCTCGTCGAAGCGCCAGATGTTGCGCACTTCCTGCACATTGCCATCGGCACCTTCGATGATTTCCATGCGGGCTTCGGCAAAAATATGCGGATGCGCCATGGCGGCGATGGGCGCAAGGCAGGCGGACAGGCATACAGCCAAAGGTAAAATCGCGGTTTTCATGGATGCTGACTGTCTCGATTATCGAATCTGTTGGCGGATAGTAGCGTCAAATGGGACCGAATTTCGGCCCCGCTTTTCTGGCTGCGGATCAACCCTGCTTTTTGAACCAGTTGGAAAGATAGTCCACGAAGCTGCGGACCTTGGCGGGAAGATAGCGCCGATGCGGATAGACGGCATAGATGCCGCGATCTCGCGAGATGTAGTCATCGAACAGCGTTACGAGTTCGCCGGAGTGAATATGCGGTTTTGCAATGAAGTCCGGGACGATGGCGACGCCGAGGCCGGAGCGGGCCGCACGCAGCGTTGCCTGCGGGCTGTTGACTTCGATCGGCCCGGTGATGGCCACCGAGTTGGTGCCGCCCCCGGGTTCGAAATAACGGATGTGATTGTGGAAGCGGGAATTGGTATCGACAATGCAGGGCACTTTCGCCAGATCCTGCGGCGAGTTGAGCGGCCCATATTGTTCGACAAAAGCGGGCGTGGCGACGGCATGGACGCGGAAATCGGCAAGCTTCCTTGCAATCATGCCGGAATCCTCGAGCTTGGTGATGCGGATCGCCATGTCGAAATTTTCCTCGATCAGGTCCACGAACCTGTCTTCGGCAACGATTTCCAGCGAAAGCTCGGGGTTCTCCTTAGCAAAATCGATCAGGCTCTGGCCAACATCCGCATCGATGAAAGTGCGCGGTACGGAAAGCCGCAGCTTGCCTTTTAAATCGGCATTGTTCTCGCGCACCAGGTCCGCAAGATTGTCGATTTCCTTGAGGATGTCGGACGCGGTGCGGTAATAGGTATGGCCCGCTTCCGTCATGGAAAATTGCCGTGTCGTGCGGTTGAGGAGAAGCGCACCGAGATCGTCTTCCAGCTCGCGCACATATTTGGACAGAAGCGCCTTGGAACGACCTGTCTTGCGGGCGGCCGCGGAAAATCCCTCCGCTTCGACAACATCGATAAAGGCTCTGATGCGGGTGAGAGTGTCCATCGAAGTCTCCAGTTTGTTCCGCATAATTGAACGCTCATGCCCCAGCGTTCAAGAATAAAATGGTGTGCCGAAAAAATCCGCAAAATGGTGAAAAATTCCCTTGATTATGACTGCGAATATTCTTATCTCCCGGTTGCCCAAAGTCGCACGTGCCCATGTGTGTCCGCCGACCCTCGATGTGGTGAGGAAATCGGTAAGGTACCTGGAATTAACCCCTCCAGTCGCTATTCCGGCCAACCGGAAAATGCGAGGACATACGAAGCAACGACGGTGCGGGCCTTTCTGGTTCTCTGCCGGCTTTCCATCAGCCGGGGTACTGAAGAGGCACACCATCATTGCCGTAAGTGCGGTTGGGAACTTTCCCTCCAATCCCATGGCAGACAAAGCCGAATAATGCTCTGGCAGGGCGTTGTTCATATTTGCGCCTTGAGCGTATGCGAATGATTCTGCGCCTCCACCGGCTGAATCGTGCCGCATATCTTGAGCGCCCTTTGTCCTCCGGAATTTTTCCGGGGTCGGAACATTCGAGGGAATATAACGATGACGACTGCACGCATCCTCGACTTCATCAAGACCCGCCGTCCAGAAGGTCCCTGCCTTGTGGTTGACCTCGACGTCGTGCGCGATAACTTCGACGCGTTCCGGCACGCTTTGCCAAACAGTGCGATTTATTATGCCGTCAAGGCAAATCCTGCTCCTGAAATCCTCAAGCTTCTGGCTTCGATGGGTTCCAACTTCGACTGCGCCTCCGTGGCCGAAATCCAGATGGCGCTTGATGCAGGCGCAACCTCTGACCGTATTTCCTACGGCAACACGATCAAGAAGGAACGCGATGTTGCGCGCGCCCATGCGCTCGGCATCGATCTCTTCGCCGTCGACAGCCATGAGGAAGTGGAAAAGGTTGCCCGTGCAGCTCCTGGCGCTCGTGTATTCTGCCGCGTTCTGACCGATGGTGAAGGCGCCGAATGGCCGCTGTCGCGCAAGTTCGGCTGCGTGCCGCAGATGGCTGTCGATGTTCTCGTCTATGCCCATCAGCTGGGTCTGGAATCCTATGGCGTTTCCTTCCATGTCGGTTCGCAGATGATGAATCTGGATGCATGGGATGCAGCACTTGGCGATGCAAAGCGGGTCTTCGCTTCGCTTGCCAAGCAGGGCATCCACCTGCAGATGGTCAATATGGGCGGTGGTTTCCCGACGAAGTACCTGCGCGACGTGCCTGCTGCCGAAGAATATGGCCATGCCATCGACACAGCGCTTCGCAAGCACTTCGGCAACCAGATTCCGAAGACCATCATCGAGCCGGGTCGCGGCATGGTCGGCAATGCCGGCGTCATCAAGGCGGAAGTCGTTCTTGTCTCGCGCAAGTCCGACAACGACAATCACCGCTGGGTGTTCCTCGACATCGGCAAGTTCGGCGGTCTGGCCGAAACCATGGACGAAGCCATTCGTTACCCGATCCGCACCGAGCGTGACGGCGACGAGATGGAAGCTTGCGTTCTGGCCGGTCCGACCTGCGACAGCGCCGATGTGCTCTATGAGAAGAATATGTATCCGCTTCCGGTCTCGCTGACCATTGGCGATGAAGTTCTGATCGAAGGCACGGGCGCCTATACGACGACCTATTCGGCGGTCGCTTTCAACGGTTTCGAGCCGCTGAAGTCCTATGTGATCTGAAAAAATCGCCGCTTGTCTGGGGGCAGGCGGCGTTGTGACGGATCCTCCCGTTCCGGCTTTTGCAGAAGCGCCAAGGCGCAACCCTGCTTGCCACAGCCTCTGCCCAGCCGAGGAAAAGGCGTTGCAGCAGGCCGGAACGGTTCACATTATCATTCAGGTGCCGCTATCCGTGGGCGGCTTGGTGACGGGAGGCCGTGATGGCCGCTGTTCTCAACTCTGTACGTGCATTCTTTACGCCGCAGACATTTCATATCGACGTGCAAACACCGGCCGACGTTGTTGCCCGCGAGACCTTGCTCGACCGCGTCATGGGTCCGGGCCGTCGCCGCAAATCCTCTGAAAAGCTGCGTGCCGGACGGGTGCCAGCCGAAGGCTTGGCGCTGGTTGCGCGCGACGAGGACGGCCATGTCATCGGCACGGTACGCCTGTGGAATGTTCAGGCCGGCGTCACGCGCGAAGGGCGCGGCGTCGAAGCTCTGCTGCTTGGACCGCTGGCGGTTGATTGCGCCCATGAAGGCAAGGGCATTGGCTCGGCGCTGATGCGCGCGGCGATCACTGAGGCAGCGCAGCGCGGCCACGGTGCCGTTCTTCTGGTGGGCGATGCGCCCTATTATGAGCGTTTCGGTTTTCAGGCCGACCTTACGCAGCATCTGGTCATGCCAGGACCGTTCGAGCGCGGCCGCTTTCTGGCGCTGGAGCTGAAAAAAGGCTGGCTGGAAGGTGCGGCAGGAATGCTGGTCGCCACTGGGCGCAAGTTTTCCTGAGTGCATCATGCGGTGGTGAGCAACCGCCAGAAAATCCGACGCTCTTGTTGGTAGCGAGGCGGGCCAATCGGCCCGCCTTTTTGCGTCTGGTCAGGTCGAAATCGCCGCTCAGGCGGCGCGGCGAGACGCGCTTTGCGATGGTTCTACCCTGAAACGCCCGATCATGTTGGAGAGGCTTGCGGTGGCATTGGCTATCGATTGGCTGACGGCGTTGGTTTCCTCAACCATGGCCGCGTTCTGCTGGGTCATCTGGTCGAGCGAATTGACGCTGGCGCTGATTTCCTGAAGTCCGACCGACTGTTCGCGCGCCGCGGTGGTGATGCTGTCGATGTTGACATCGATTCGCGAAACGAAATCGCCGATCTTGTTGAGCACGGTGCCAGCTGACTGGACAAGCTGCACGCCGCTTTCCACCTCTTCATTCGACTTGCCGATCAGATCCCGGATTTCACGCGATGCCTTTGCAGAGCGCTGGGCAAGTTCGCGGACCTCCTGGGCAACCACGGCAAATCCCTTGCCCGCTTCCCCCGCACGGGCCGCTTCCACGCCGGCATTCAGCGCCAACAGGTTCGTCTGGAAGGCAATTTCATCGATGACACCGATGATCGACCTGATTTCTCCAGCGGCAGTCTCAATGCGGTGCATTGCAGAAACCGCTTCGTCAACCACGCCTGAGGACTGGGCTGCCGAACGGCTGGCTTCCTTGATGAGATCGCGGGTCTCGTTTACCCGTGCCTCGGATGTCTTGACGGTGGATGAGACCTGTTCCAGAGCGGCGGCCGTCTCCTCAAGGGCCGCGGCCTGCCTTTCGGTGCGACGCGACAGATCATCGGCGGAACTGTGCATTTCGTGGCCCTGATCGCGCAGGCTGTCGGCTTCCTTGAGGATTTGCCCCATTGTTCCCTGAAGGGAGCGGACGGAAGCATTGAAATTTAGCCGCAGGGTTTCGAATTTCTGATCGAAGGCGCGCTCAAGCGTGGTGCTCAGATCGCCCCTGGAGAGATTCTCCAGGCCATATCCCAGCTCCTCAATGGCGAAGCGCAGCGCCTCCGCTTCGGCAAGACGCTCCCTCTCACGTCTCTCGCGATCTGCATTGGCGGAATGTCGGGATTGCTCCGCTTCGCTCTCCAGCTGAAGTTTGGCCAGTCCGGCATCTCTGAAAATCGCCAGCGCACGCGCCATTGCGCCGATTTCGTCGTGGCGGCCTAGATGCGGCGGTGCGTCCTGGAGGTTGCCCCCGGCCATGCTGGTCATGCTGCCGGTTATGTGCCGGATGGGCGCAATGGCGCGGCGGCGCAGAAAGATGGTCGAGCAGATGCTGAGCGCGACAAGCAGGCCACCAAGCATATAGGTGGTATGCTCGAGAAGACTTGTCTGTTCGGCCGCGTAAAGTTCCTTTTCCTTGCCGTACAGTGTCGCCATTTCTACAAGCTGGTTGACGGCAGTCTCGTGGTCGTGGAACGTCAGGCTCAGCTTGTCGAGTTCGCCGGTTATCTTTGCCCTGTCCAGCGACGCGAGGGCAGGCAGCGTGGCGGAATCAAGTATCGCCCAGAACGCATCTCCCTTGGCAAGCACATCGTTCTCGATCTTCTTTTTCAAGCTGTCGGGAAGAGTGCTCGTCTTCCAGTACTGGCGTCTGTCGTCATATTGGGTTTTCAGAAGGCGAACACGCTCGATATTCTTGGAAAGTACGTCAGGGTGAAGCGCACCTTCGTTAATCAGCGCGTAGGCCTCGATCAGATAGAGCGGCGGCGGCAGAATATCTGCGACGAGATCCTTTCCGTCGACGATTTCTTTGTAGATGGCTCCATTGACCTTCAGCCTGTCGAGTGCGTAGGCGCTGGTCAGAAGCGTGAGAATGATGCCACCCGCGAGTGCGACGCCAATTGCCGTAAATATTGCTGAAATCGAAAGTTTCATGAACAGAAGTCCGAAGGTCGTAGCGGAGGGCGATGATCGGGACTGCCTGGGTCGATGGGCGCGATCAATCACGTATTTGTTGCAGCTACGTAACCTGGTATGCAGTACGTCGTTCTTGCATCAGCGTGTCAAAACTGCGGCCATGATCTGAGGGCAGGTATAATTCTGCACTATTACTTCAATATATTGATTTTCCATTAATGTTAATTTTATGCTAAAATCATTCATATTCTCTAATATGCTAATGTATTAGATTCCAATAATTCTGGATATTGTTTTAATTTGTTCAGGAGTTGATCTAAGGCAAATACCTGCTCTCCAGCTTGTGATTACTGACGAAACAGATGTGCTCCGTGTCTGCCATGGAAGTCCGCGAGGCTGAAGAATGCCAGCCGGATCTGGGTGGAGCACATCTTTCGACAGATCAAGGAGAGAGACATGCCTGCCACATTCCTGAAAGCCGTCCTGTTAGCATCGACAGTCTGCCTGTCGCTTCCAGTGCTTTCCCACGCCGCCGACATGGCGCCTGCTGCGCCTGAGCCAACCGCCGAAGAAGCGATTGCCGCGTCAAGCCCATGGATGCTGCGCGTGCGCGGCCTTGGCGTCATCACCCATGACAGCGGAACAATCAACGGCGTTCCAGGCGCAGGTCTCGACTATTCGGACACCGTCATTCCGGAACTCGACGTCAGCTATTTCTTCACCGACAACATTGCCGCAGAACTTATTCTCGGCACCACCTTCGCGAAGATCAACACCAACGGATCGCTGGGCGAGATCGATGTCGGCAAGGCATGGCTGCTGCCGCCAACGCTGACGCTGCAGTACCACTTCACCAATTTCGGCGCGTTCAAGCCCTATGTCGGTGCTGGCGTCAACTACTCGATGTTCTACAATCAGTCTGAAAAGGCCGGTTTCCATAACCTCGACGTGAAGAATGATTTCGGCGCAGCGGTGCAGGTCGGCTTCGACTACATGCTGACCAAGAACTGGGGTGTGAACTTCGACGTGAAGAAGATCTTCCTCGAAACCAAGTGGAGTGCCACGCACGACGCTCTGGGTGATATCAGCGGCAAGGCCAAGATCGATCCATGGCTGGTCGGCGCCGGTGTGACATACCGCTTCTAAGCCGTCACGGCATCTGGGCCATCGCGCTGGGAGACCCGACAAGCTGTTGCCACGCGGGGGGGGCAGCAGCTTCGGACTTTTACAAGGCTCAGAAATCATTGCCCGGGCGGCGGCGCGCTCGGGCAATGTGTTTAGAAACAGGCAATCGGCAGCCGGTCAAGCTGGCGCGCCGACGGTGCCGGACCGCTATGGCGTCCCGCGCTTTGCCGTTCTCAGGACGAGATATCCACAATACCGCAATCGCCCGCCTCGGATGCGAAGGCCAGCAGATTGCCGCTTGCGCTCCACGACATGGAGGTGATGGCACCCTTGCCGGGACGGCGCAGCAATGCCTCCTTCTGGTCTGCCACGCGCACGCCAAGGATCATTCCATCGATGAAGCCGATGGCAAGAACATCCTCTATCGGATGAAAGGCAACGTTGGTCACCATGATGTTGGCGCGGGTGCCAAGCTCCAGCGGTGCCTTGCCCATGGGGCCGTCCTTGCCGACAAAGGGCCAGACAATGGCGGCAGGCGCGCCTGAAGATGCCAGCCATTTGCCCTTGTTGGACCAGGAAATGGATTTCACCTTGGCGGGATAGCCGGTCATGCGCATATGGCGCGTGTCCATGCCACCCTTGGTGGCTTCCATCTTCCAGCCGTGCAGCGCGTTTTCCTGCATGGTGGTAACCAGGAATTTTCCGTCCGCAGAGAAGGTCACGCCGGTATGGGCGCCTTTCCAGTCCAGATCGATCGGATCGCCCGCACTTGCCACCCAATGCAGGGTAACGCCATTGTAGCGGGCAGCGGCAATGCGCAGACCCTTTGGCGCAAAGGCAATAGCCTCGACGGTGCGTTCTTCCTTGAATTCCTTTACCGTCCCATCGGCAAGGCGCACGAAGCTGGATTTTCCGACGCCATAGGCAACGGCGTTCTGCGGACCGCCCGCGACAACGCTGATCCATTTGCGGGGAACATGGGCGAGCTCCTGCGCCGTGCCGTCATGGCTTACACGCAGGACCTTGCCATCTTCGCCGCCGGTGATGAGCGTGGTGCTGTGGGGATCGCGAATACAGGTCAGCAAGCCCTCGTGGATTTCCGTGACCTTCTCGCCGCCGTCCAGCCGGTGAATGGTTCCGGCAGCGGTGGCAAACATGGGAATATCGCCCAGAAAATGCGTCGCAACGACGTGGCCTTCGAGGTCAAGAGGGGCAACGGTGGGCATCGGTAAAAGGTCTTTCTGTCATAAGGCAGGCGCGTTCGCCTTTGGTTGCTGTAAGCGTCTGGGCAAGACACTCGGTCTTCCGTCACCCCGGCCTTAAGCCGGGGGGCCATCCGCCGCGCACCTGCGCGGCTTCAACTGTCTTTTGCGACCAGGGACCTGATCGCAAAAGATGCCGGATCACGTCCGGTATGGCGGAAAGAAACGTATCAAGCTGCGGCAAGGCAGGCGTTGAAACTGTTTTCCAGCTTCTCACGGTCGAGGTTGCGACCGATGAAGACGAGGCGGGATTCGTGCTTTTCGCCTTCCTTCCACGGGCGCTGGTGATCGCCCTCGATAATCATGTGAACGCCCTGCACGACGTAGCGTTCCGCATCGCCCTTGAATGCGATGATGCCCTTCAGCCGCAGGATGTTTGGGCCGTCGGTCTGCGTGACCTTCTGGATCCATGGGAAGAAGCGCTCGGGGTTCATCTCGCCACCGCGCAGCGACACCGACTGAACCGTGATGTCATGGATAGCAGAGACTTCGCCGTGGTGATGGTGATGCCCATGGTCATGGCTGTGATCATGATCGTGGTGATGATGGTCATGGTCGTGGTCGTGATGGTGGTGCCCGTGATCATGCCCATGATCGTGATCGCAATCGGGGCCGCAGACATGGTCGTCATGGCCGTGTTCGAGAAAATGCGGATCGTTTTCCAAGGCACGTTCGAGGTTGAACGCACCCTGATCCAGAACGCGGGCGAGATCGACACCGGAGCGGGTTGCCTTGTAGACGCGGGCGGATGGGTTGATGGCGCGCACGATGTCTTCGATGACAGCCAGTTCCTGCTCTGTCACAAGGTCGGTCTTGTTGATGATGACGACATCGGCAAAGGCGATCTGGTCTTCGGCCTCGCGGCTGTCTTTCAGGCGCAGCGGCAGATGCTTGGCATCGACAAGAGCCACGACCGCATCAAGCTCGGTCTTGGCGCGGACATCGTCATCCATGAAGAAGGTCTGGGCAACGGGAACCGGATCTGCAAGGCCGGTGGTTTCCACGATGATGCCGTCGAAACGGCCCGGGCGGCGCATCAGGCCTTCCACGACGCGGATCAGGTCTCCGCGCACGGTGCAGCAGACGCAGCCATTGTTCATTTCGTAGATTTCTTCGTCGGATTCGACGATGAGATCATTATCGATGCCGATTTCGCCGAATTCATTGACGATGACGGCGTATTTCTTGCCGTGGTTTTCAGACAGGATGCGGTTGAGGAGCGTGGTCTTGCCCGCGCCCAGATAGCCGGTCAACACGGTGACGGGAATTGGCTTGATGGTGGCTGCTGCTGCTTCGGTCATGAGAACCTCTGGGAAATGATGGGCCGCGATACGGCTTTAAAAGCGTTGTCGTTCATATAGGCGTGTGGCGGAACGAGTTCAAAGAGAATCTGCCGAAGTTTTCTGAACGCTGCTTTCAAGCAAATTCATGTCGAAGGCATCGACATCTGCTAAAAGCTCCACGAGCCCCGCAATGGCGTGGGCGATGATTTTCTCACCCTTTTGCGCGCTCGCCGCGGCTGCGTTGCCTGCCACGCCCTGTTTGTTGAGGTCGGACATGCGCCATCCGAAGGCGTGTGGGCCATAGGCGCGCAGGTGCCTGTATTGCCGGATGAAATCCGACTGCCTTGAGGGGAAATTCCCCGCTTTTTCCATATCGACGTGCTGCGGGCAGAGAGCAAGCATGACGGAGGTTTCGATATCGCCGCCATGGATGTCGATGGCCTTGTCTTCCGGGGCAACCACCTCCTGCGGTATGCCAAAGCGTGTCCAGCTGGTGGCAACAGCCAGCATGTCGAAGCGAATGCGGGCCTCGGTTGCGACAATGGTCATGAGCGGTGAATTGCCGCCATGGGCGTTCAGCATCACGAATTTGCGGATGCCGCTTCGGTGTTGCTGCTCGGCAATGCCAAGCCAGCGATGGACCGCTTCATCGAAAGAAAGCGTTCTGGTGCCCGCCACATCCATATGCTCCACGGAATAGCCAACCGGCTCTACCGGAAGGAACGTGACCGGCAATGTCGTCGGCAGGGCCGGCTTCAAACGGGCAACAATGCCTTGCGCAATCAGCGTGTCCGTCTCAAACGGCAGATGCGGCCCGTGCTGCTCATGCGCGCCGAGCGGTAGCACCGCAATCGCGCCATTTGGCTGCGCCGACGGCGATGTTACGTTGTTGTCGTGAAAATGCGTATATGTGTCTGGCATCTGGCGATCCGCGCCTGCATTCGTTAAGTAATACCAAGACCATATCGTTGTCCGGGATTTCAGAAAAGGCATTTGCTGATGAGCAAGGATAAGCTGGCCAAAAAGACAAAATCCGCGAAAAAAGCGAAATCCGGTAAGAAGAAGGATCTGACCTTCAGTCCCGACGAGTTGGCGCAGTCCATTACCCAGGCGGCACGATCCATGCGCACGGCACTCAGCCACAACCTTGCGGCAACCGGTCTCTATGCCGGTCAGGACGGGGTTATTCTGGCGCTGGCGCAGGAAGGCAGCATGACGCCCGGCCAGATCGCGCAGAAGCTTGGCGTCAAGGCACCCACCATGACGCGCACCATCGGCCGCATGGAGGCGCAGGGCTTCGTGGAGCGGGGTGCGGGTGACGGTGATGGGCGTCTGACCATGGTCAAGCTGACAGAAGCCGGGCTGAAAAGTGTGGAGCAGATCACGACGTCGCTCGCCGATTGCAACGCTCGCGCCGTCGATGGCCTGTCGGCGAAAGAGATCAAGACGGTGGTCAAAGTGCTGCGCGCAATCGATGCCAACTTGCAGGCGCTTGAATTAATCGATTAAAATTTCGCATCGATAATCTTGAAAGCGGTTGAAATCCTTAAAATGGTTGCGTCTTTTGTTTAAATTGTTTAGTCACAATTTAAACGCCGCCGAGGCGGCTTGCGTGACCGTAGGAGGGGACCGTGGCGCAAAAGATCAAACTTTCAACCATCGCAGAAAGCCTTGGCTTGTCTACCGCGACCATATCGCTGGCGCTGCGTGACAGCCCGCTGGTGGCTGCCGATACGCGCGAGAAGATCAAGGAGCAGGCGAGGGCGCTGGGCTATATCTACAATCGCCGCGCTGCCAGCCTTCGCACCTCGCGCTCGGGCATTATCGGCGTGGTGTTTCATGATGTCATGAACCCCTTCTATGGTGAAATTCTGAAAGCCATCGAAAGCGAGCTGGACCGCAGCCGCCAGACCTTCATTCTGTCCAACCATTACGATTCCGTCGAAAAGCAGCGCACCTTCATCGAAACGCTGCTGCAGCTTGGCAGCGATGGCATCATCATGTCTCCCGCCATCGGCACGCCGCTGGAGGATATGACGCTTGCCGAAGAAAACGGTATGCCCGCCATCCTCGTTGCCCGTTCCATGGACGGGGTCGACATGCCGACCTTTCGCGGCGACGACAGCTACGGCATTTCGCTTGCCACCAATCACCTCATCAGCCTCGGTCATCGCACCATTGCCATGGTGGGGGGAACGGACCAGACATCAACCGGGCGCGACCGCTATCAGGGCTATGTCAACGCGCTGCGCAAGGCAGGCATCGAGGTGGATCCGAACCTGCGTATTCCCGGCGCGCGCTCCAAGCAGGGTGGTTTCGAGGCTGCGGTGAACTTCCTGTCGCTGCCGCAGAAGCCGACGGCTGCCGTGTGCTGGAACGATCTTGTCGCGATTGGCCTGATGAACGGCATTTCGCGGGCGGGCTTCGTGCCGGGCAAGGATATTTCCGTAACGGGCTATGACGATCTGGAAGAGGCAGCCATTGCCACACCAGCCCTGACGACGGTGTCGAACGGGCAGGCGGAAGTGGGACGACTTGCTGCGCGGGCCCTGCTGGACAGGCTGGCCGGAAGCCATGAGCCCGACGGTATCCACCTTATCAAGCCGGAAATGCGCATTCGGCAATCCACCAGCCCCTGCATTCCGCGAAGCTAGGCAAAAGCGCTGAGCCCATCATGCAAAGATGGGTTCCGCTTTTGGAATCGATCGGCTAGCTTGGCCTCATGCATAGCAGGAGGATACCCAAGCATGTCAGATAGCAAAGCCGCCGTTCTCGTCCCGGGAAAAATTCACCCTCGCGTTCTCGAACGTTTCGAGGGCAAGGTAGACGTCATAACCGCTCCTGCCGGGCCAGAGCCGTCGCTTTCCGAGGAAGACGCGCAGCGCATCACCGCCGTTGCCGTTTCCGGCAGCTTCAACGCAAGCTGGATCGATGCCCTGCCGAAGCTGGAAGTCATCGCCAATTTCGGTGTCGGCTATGATGGCGTCGATGCCAAACATGCGGCGTCGCGCGGCATTATCGTGACCAATACGCCCGATGTTCTCAATGACGAGGTTGCCGACACGACGATTGCATTGCTGATCAGCACGGTGCGGCGTCTCTATCAGGCCGAATCGCATCTTCGTGCGGGCAAGTGGGAAGCCGAAGGTCCCTTCATGCTGTCACCGTTTTCGTTGCGCAACCGCAAGGTCGGACTGTTCGGCATGGGGCGCATTGGTCAGGAAATTGCCAAGCGGCTGGAGCCGTTCAAGGTTGAAATCGGCTATCATACCCGCAGCAAGCGCCCCGAACTGTCCTACACCTATTACGGTTCCTTGAAGGAAATGGCGCAGGCCGTCGATATCCTGATCTGCATCGTGCCCGGTACGCCGGAAACCCACAAGGCGATCAATGCCGATATTCTCTCCGCACTGGGCCCGAACGGCGTGTTCATCAATGTCGGACGCGGATCGAGCGTGGATGAGGACGCACTTCTGAAAGCCTTGCAGGACGGCACGATCGGTGCAGCGGGTCTGGATGTGTTTTACGCCGAGCCCAAGGTGCCGGCAGGCTTCCTGTCTTTGCCGAACGTCACCCTGTTGCCGCATGTCGCCTCAGCCTCGGTCCCGACTCGCAATGCCATGGCCGATCTGGTGGCCGACAACGTGCTGGGCTGGCTGAACGAGCGCAAGGTGGTGACACCGGTGCCGGAGACGCCCGTCAAGGGCTGAGGTCCGGCTTGCCCGGTTCGTTGGCCCCGCAGATGATGCGGGGCTGACAGGCTTTGGTCTTGGGCGGCTTCGCAGAAGAATAGCGGCGGAGAACCGGGATGATGGCAGCGCAGCTGGCGCTGCCATAGTGCATCAAGCCTTGCTGGCCTTATAGTCCCGAACAGCCGTTCCGAATGCCTTAAACAGCGCACGCGACGGTGCGTCCGTTTCCGCCCAATATTCCGGGTGCCACTGCACGCCCACGGCAAAGCCCTTCGCATCGATGACGGAAACGGCTTCGATGGTGCCGTCCTCTGCCGTCGCCTCGACCTGAAGCCGGGGCGCTGTCTTCGCGATGGCCTGGCGATGCAGGGAATTGATCTGCACTTCGCCCGTCATGCCCAGATGCTGCGCAATACATGAGCCTTCGCGGATATATACCGGCTGACGGATGGCAAATGCCTTGTCGCGATCGATATCGTCAGGCTTGCGGTGGTCCCAGATGCCGGGCTGCTCCTGGATTTCGCTGGCGAGCGTGCCGCCGAGCGCAACGTTCAACTCCTGAATGCCACGGCATATGGCCAGCATCGGAACGCCCCTGTCGATGGCACGGCGGATGAGCGGCAGGCTGGTGGCGTCGCGCGCGGGATCGAACGGACCGTCGCTTTCCTTTGCTTCGACACCATAAAGCGAGGGGTGAACATTGGTGGCGGAACCGGAGACCAGCAGCCCGTCGACCCGGTCGAGAATGGCATCGATATCGTTGCCCTCCTCAAAGGCAGGCACGATGAAACTCATGACATCTGCCACCTTGAGGGCTGCGGCAAGATATTGTGTCTGGGCTGCGTGCCATTCTGCGCCATCAAGGCTTCTGATGTCGGCGGGAATGGCGATGATGGGTTTGGACATGGCGGCTCCGGCTTGCTGTACAGCCTCTTGTGCGACCGGAAAGGGCCGCTCGTCAAGCGTCTGGAACGGGCATCTCCTTGGGTTTCTTCGCCTAAAGTATAAGTCTGCCTGTCAATATTCAGGTTGACTATAATGTCCGAGATGGAAGCGGCCGCCACTGTGCTTTGACAATCAATTTATTCTTCCGATGACGCTTGTCAGTCTGGTAGCCCCGTGCTTTCTTCTTGCCATGCCTGATAGCGGAGGGGAATTCGGCTACCGGCAAGATTCGTATCTGGGAGGATATTCATGGATCGTCGTTCGTTCATCAAAAAAGGCGCTGTTTCAGGTGCGGGCGCGGCTGCTGCAACAGTCCTGGCTGCTCCGGCCATCGCGCAACAGAATACCAAGATCACCTGGCGGCTGACCTCGTCGTTTCCGAAATCTCTGGATACGATCTTCGGTGGCGCGCAGGATGTCGCCAACCACGTCAATGCCGCCACGGATGGAAACTTCAACATCCAGGTCTTTGCGGCGGGCGAAATCGTTCCAGGCCTGCAGGCCGCCGACGCCGTGTCTTCGGGCACGGTCGAAATGTGCCACACCTGCTCCTACTATTATGTCGGCAAGGACCCGACCTTTGCCATCGGCACGGCCATTCCCTTCGGCCTCAACGCCCGCTTGACCAATGCGTGGTTCTATGAGGGCAATGGCAACAAGCTGCTCAACGAATTCTATGCCAAGCATAATCTCTACGGCATGATTTCGGGCAATACCGGCGTGCAGATGGGTGGCTGGTTCCGCAAGGAAATCAACACCGTCGAAGACTTCAAGGGCGTGAAGATGCGCATTGCCGGTCTGGCCGGCAAGGTGGTGGAAAAGCTGGGAGTCGTTCCGCAGCAGATCGCCGGTGGCGATATCTATCCCGCGCTCGAAAAAGGCACCATCGATGCGGCCGAATGGGTCGGACCCTATGACGACCACAAGCTTGGCTTCCAGAAGGTGGCGAAATTCTACTATTACCCGGCCTTCTGGGAAGGTGGCCCTGTCATCCACTCCTTCGTCAACCTCGACAAGTGGAACAACCTGCCGAAGCACTATCAGGCTGTTCTCAAAGACGCCTGCGCCTTCGCCAATACCAATATGATGGCGAAATACGACACCAAGAACCCGACGGCGATCAAGCAGATTGTTTCGGAAGGCGCGACGCTGCGGCCCTTCAGCCAGGATATTCTGGACGCCTGCTACAAGGCGGCACTGGAAGTCTATGCCGAGATCTCAGCCGTCAACCCCGATTTCAAGAAGGTCTATGACGATCAGGTGGCCTTCAAGCGCGAGGGTTATCTGTGGATGCAGCTGGCTGAATATACCTTCGACACCTTCATGATGATCCAGCAGCGTAACGGCAAACTGTAAGCAGTCTGAGCAGTAAGTGGAATGCAAACCCGGATCGAAAGGTCCGGGTTTTATTTTGCGCTGTATCGGCGGAGACGGCCCCCCCGACCTCAAGCGCTTTCTTGTTACATGGAAGCGTTCTGCCGGTTCCATGTAACAAGGAAATGCTGGAGGCAACGGCCTTGCTGTTGAACTGTTGAGGTGATGGGATGCGAGCATTACGCTCATGTTTAAAATAAGCCGGACAGGCTGGTTGATAGCTGTCCGGCTGACATTTCTGAGCACGTCGTAAACGGAGGGCAGAGTTACAGCTCTGCCTTCCACTTCACCAATATGATCCGTTTTACCAAGTATCGCGCCTTACTGACCGATTTTCGGCGGCTCGTTGAGGTTTGGCATTCCGGGCAGGCCGTTTCCGCCCGGCTGTGCGGGTGCGCCATCCATGGGGGGCAGGCCGAAATTCGGCATGGTGTTGCCACCCGGATTGCCGAAGGCGGGGACCTCGATCTTGATGGTGTTGAGATCGACCTCCGGGGCCTTGTCGAGCCAGTAGGTGACCGATTCAGGCCAGAAGATCACGACAGCGACGAGAATGAGCTGCATTCCCAGCCATGGTATGGCGCCCATGTAGATGTCCGAGGTCTTCACGCTGCGAGGCGCAATGGAGCGCAGGTAGAACAGGGCGAAGCCGAAGGGCGGGTGCATGAAGCTCGTCTGCATGTTGATGCAGATCAGCACGCCGAACCAGATGAGATCGATTCCCAGCGAATGGGCAATCGGTGCCAGCATGGGCACGACGATGAAGGCGATTTCGAAGAAATCGAGGAAGAACGCCAGGAAGAAGATGAAGATGTTGACGAAGATCAGGAAGCCGATCGGACCGCCTGGAATTCCCGACAGCATATGCTCGATCCAGAGCGACCCGTCCATGCCCTGAAAGACGAGGCTGAAGCAGGTAGCGCCCACCAGAATGAACACGACCATGGAGGTGATGTGCATGGTGGAATGCATGCCCTGCTTGACCAGATCCCATGTCAGGCGGCGATGTGCGGCGGCCAGCGCCATGGCACCGACCACGCCCAGTGCGCCCGCTTCCGTGGGTGTGGCGAGGCCCATGAAGATGGTGCCGAGCACAAGGAAGATGAGCACGATGGATGGCACCATGCCCGCCAGAACGCGAAAGACCAGCGCCCGGTTCAGCTCGCCGCGCGCTTCCGGCGGCAGTGCGGGCAGGTCTTTCGGGCGCACAAGCGACATGACGAAGATGAAGATCATGAAGATGAGGATCTGCAGGATCGACGGGCCGATGGCGCCGAGATACATGTCGCCCACCGACCGGCCGAGCTGGTCTGCGAGAACGATCAGCACCAGTGAGGGCGGAATGACCTGCGTGATGGTGCCGGATGCGGCGATGACGCCGGTGGCAAGACGCGGATTATATCCGTATTTCAGCATGATGGGCAGAGAGATGACGCCCATGGTGATGACGGATGCGGCAACCGTGCCGGTGATGGCACCCAGAATGGCGCCGACGAGGATGACGGCGTAAGCCAGACCACCGGGAATGGCGCCGAACAGCTTGCCCGTACCCTCCAGCAGATCCTCGGCAAGGCCGCACCGTTCCAGAATGGCGCCCATGAAGGTGAAGAAGGGGATGGCCAGCAGCAGATCGTTGGAAACGATGCCGAAAATGCGCAGGGGCAGCGCCTGCAGGAAGGCGGGCGAGAAATGCTCCGTAAAGATGCCGATGACACCGAACAGCAGGCCGACGGATGCCAGAGAGAAGGCCACCGGGAAACCGTAGAGCATGAAGATGATCATGCCCAGGAACATCAGCGGCGGCAGAATACCGTATTCAAACATGGGAATATCCTTAGCGATCAGCGCCTGATTTACTGGAGCGGTTTTTCGTATTTGGTGTCGAGCTGATAGAGCCCGCCCAAAGCGCCTATGCGCTTCACCAGTTCGGATATTCCCTGCAGGACGAGCAGCGCGAAACCGGCGAAAATGATGAATTTCACCGGCCAGCGAATGAGGCCGCCCGCATTGGAAGAGGTTTCGTTCTGCGCAAAGGACAGCGCAAATTCCGGCCAGCTCAGCCATGCCAGATAGGCGCAGGCCGGAAGCAGGAAGAAGACGAGGCCGATAATATCGACCCACAGCCGTGCACGGGGCGAGATCGCGCCGTAGATGATGTCGACGCGCACATGTTCGTTCATCCGCAACGTATAGGATGCGCCGATCAGAACGATGAACGCGAACATGTACCACTGGATTTCAAGCCAGCCGTTTGAACTGTAGTTGAAGACGTAACGCACGATGGCGTTGCCAGCGCTGACAAGGCAGCATATCAGCACGAGATAGCCTGCGAATTTGCCAAGGACTTCGCTGATCCCGTCGATAAGAGCGCTCAGATGTAGCAGAGCTTTCATTGTTTTCCCCTCCTCGATCCCTTTGCGGGTTTGGTGGGAGGAATAGCCCGGCCTGCCCGCATTTACCCATGCTGACACTCGTCGATTGAAACCGGAAATTCCCTCCACACTGATTCGTGTATGGGGAGAACCTGCCAAATGCAACTGTCCCGGCGCTTGCGGCTCGTTAATCACAAGGTTTGCGAAGCATTGTCAGACCCAATGTTGCGCCGCTGCATGATTTTGGGCTTTCCGGGGTCTCTTTTGCCGCTTCAAACCATTTTTGACGACAGCGCAGAAGCCCGCTGTTCTCTGCGTTGCGTTTTTAAATGATTCCATGTTAGGTCTTTTGCCGGAGCGTTCCGCAAAGGAATTCGTTCGCAAGGGAGCCGTGATCAGCGAGCGGAGTTGCGGACAGCCAGCGGATCTATGAAGGGGAATTTGCATGAGCGAACATCACACAGGTCCGATCGAAGTCGGTGCGCCGATGAATTATTCAGAGCACGAGAAGACCTATAGCGGTTTTCTGAACGCTGCCAAATTCGGCACCATGCTCGTCTGTGTGCTTCTCCTTGCCATGCTGGTCGGTTTCTTCACGACAGGCGGCTTTTTCGGTGGCCTGCTTGTTTTCGTCATCCTGTCGGTCGCTGGCTTCGTGCTTCTGCGCTAACTGATTTATCGAATAGGGCAGCATGTCCGATGGAAGCGCACGCTTCCGTCGGATTTCGCGCGTGGGTACAATGAGCTCTCCGGCTGCTATGATCGGTGACACAGCTTCCATCGCCGCACTGTTTTTCTGCAATCAGCGATAATTTTTTGAACCCTGGAGCAATCCATGGTTAAATCCTGGCGATTCTCCTCGTTCATCCAGTCATTTGGATCGGTGTGTGAATGCCATGGCTTTTGCAGATTTTATGTATGGTCGGTTCGAGCGCCTGATCCGTCCGCTTGATATTCCCTACAAGCCGCTGCCATCGAAGGGCCCTTTTCAGCTCCTGATGCATTTCGTTCGGCTGTTCCGGTCCGTGCTGATCGCGATTTCGGTTTTTGCCATCCTGATCGAGATGACCAATCTGTTTCTGGTCTGGAGCTTCTCCACCATTGTCGATGGCGTGACGGCACGGGGCGCTAAAGCCTTTCTGGAACAGGAGTGGCCCTTGCTGGCCACCATGGCCATCCTGCTCTTTCCGCTGCAGCCGTTTTTCTCCTTCATGGCAAACACGCTTTCATCGCAGGTGGTGACGGTTTGTATGCCGGCCTCCATTCAATGGCAGGGGCACAAGGCTGTCGAGCGCCAGGACCTGCGCTTCTTTCATGAATTGTTTGCGGGCCAGGTTGCATCCCGGCTCGGTCAGGTGGCGACGGCTGTCCAGCAGCAGGTCTCCGTCGCATTTTTCTCGGTTCCCTATTTCGCGGTCCAGTTCGTCGGCTCGCTTGTGCTGTTGACCAGCGTGGCATTGCCGCTGGCACTGCCGGTGCTTGTCTGGATTATTCTCAGCGTCTGGATTGCCGTAAAGGCCGTGCCGAATTTTTCGGAATATGCCCGTCGTTCTGCCAAGAAGCGCAGCTTTCTGGTGGGCTCCATGACCGATCTTTATTCCAACATGCAGATGGTCAAGCAGTTTGCCGCTGAAGACAGCGAGGCAGGCTCCCTGCGTAGGGTTTTTGCGGATGCCATTCAGGCGCAGCACCGCGAGCGGCGGGTTTATCTGACAACCAGCATGGAAATACTGCTTCTCAATGTTGCGCTGTGGATTGCCATGCTGTCGATCGGCTTCTGGGGCATGATCGACGGTTTCGTGAGCACCGGCCAGTTTGCAGGCGCGCTCTATCTGACGCAGCGTCTATCCACCAATGCCCGCGCATTTCTGGATATGGGGCAGCAATTGTTTCAGGCTGCCGGCACCATCAGGGATGCCATGCCGGTCATGACGACGCCACCCGAAATTGTCGATGTGGACCGCGCCAGACCGCTTGTGGTGCGTGCAGGCGAGATAGAGTTCGACCAGATCCACTTCGAATATCAGCGGGAGAAAGCTGTGATCGCGGATCTGAACCTGCGGGTCAAAGCCGGAGAAAAGGTCGGGCTGGTGGGCCTTTCCGGTGCGGGAAAGACGACGCTGGTCAACCTGTTGCTGCGATTTTACGAGTTGAAGCAGGGCGCAGTCCGGATCGACGGGCAGGATATTCGCATGGTCACGCAGGGCAGTCTGCGGGAAAATATCGGCGTGATTTCCCAGGATGTATCGCTTCTGCACCGCTCGGTGGGCGACAACATCCGCTACGGCAAGCCAGATGCCGACATGGACGAGATACGCGGTGCGGCACAGGCAGCGCAGGCCGACGGCTTCATTGCCGACCTGACCGATAGTGAGGGCCGCAGCGGCTATGAGGCCTTTGTTGGCGACAGGGGCGTCAAGCTTTCCGGTGGCCAGCGTCAGCGGGTGGCAATTGCCCGGGTTCTTCTCAAAGACGCGCCCATTCTGGTTCTTGACGAGGCGACGTCGGCGCTCGACAGCGAATCCGAAGCCGCCATCCAGGAGAAGCTGGATGTGCTGATGGCGGGCAAGACGGTTATCGCCATTGCGCACCGGCTGTCGACCATTGCCCGAATGGACCGGATCATCGTTCTCGACAGGGGGCAGATCGTGGAGGAGGGAACGCCGTCTGCACTTCTGGAGCAGAATGGGCTTTATGCGCAGCTGTGGAACAGGCAAACGGGCGGCTACATCGCTGATACAAGTGCGTGATGGTCTCCAAATGGAGCGGCATAGGCCAAGGGGAGCAGGCGGGGTCAGCCTGCCGGGCTTGGCGCTGGCGGTGCAGGGCGCTGTGCCGGTAGCGGCACCACCGGCGCTATCTCGGTCTGCCATGTGGCGATGGTGTGAATCTGGCCCGGTATCTGGTCTTTCAGGAAGGATTCATGGCCGGGCAGGCCCATGGGATAGAGTGCTTCCCGCTCGGCCTCGTAGGCAACGCTCTTGTCCGTGCAGAGACGGACGCGCATGTCCTGTGGTGCGAGATCGGTGCGGTTGGCGATTGTTTCCACCGGCGCGGACGGTGAGAGGCGACCTTCGAAGGCCTCTTGCAGATACTGGGCTGCACGCTCGTCGCGCTCGCGCTCTGTCGTTGCACCCATGATCACCACCATCAATCGCTTGCCGTTGCGCGTGGCAAGCCCGACATAATTGCGGCCAGACGCGCACAGAAAGCCGGTCTTCATCCCCACCGTGCCGGTGAAGCGGGTGAGCAGCGTGTTGTTGGATTTGATCTCCTTGCCGTCGATGGTGACGGCGGAGCCCTGGAAGAAACGGGCATATTCCGGAAATGCCCGATCAATGGCCATTCCGAGGACAGCCATGTCGCGGGCCGTGGTATAATTGGTCTTGTTGAAAAGTCCGTTCGGGCTGGAAAAATGCGTTCCCGTCATTCCCAGACGCGCGGCTGTCGCATTCATGCGCTGGACGAAGGTGGCTTCATTGGGGGCAATCGTTTCCGCCAGGGCGACGGCAACATCATTTGCGGACGCCGTCAGCGTGGCAAAGAGGGCGTCCTCAAGCGTCATGGTTCGCCCCAGCGTGAGGCCGGATTCCAGAAAGGCCTGTTTTGTGGCATTGGGCGTCATGACCACCGGGGTCGAGAGCGTAACCTCGCCTGATCGCAGCGCTTCAAACACCACCAGTGCTGTCATCAGCTTGGTTGTGGAGGCAGGATACCACGGCGCGCCCGCGTCTTCCTGATGCAGAACCTGATGGGTTGCGGTATCGATGACCAGCACAGGTGTCGCGTTGGCGGTGCCGCTGACGAAAAGCGATGCCGCGCAAGCAAAATGGGCCAATAGCCGCCGGGCCGATACTGTCTTGGTCATGTGCCACTCTCCACGAAGGCCCTCCTCATGACATGGGAGCGTGTGGGAGTACAAGCGTCTACTGATTCATAGGTGGGTTGAGGCAGACGCGTTTCTCGTCGGCAGGGGCCTTTTGCCTCCGCTGTAGCCATGCGTGACAGGGTGAATTGCGGGGTGGGACGCGGGCGGCATCAGGCAGCGTCTTGTTCAAAACAGCGTGATGCCGCCCGAAGGCTTATTTGGTTACCGTCAGCTGGGCGTGCATACCGGCCTGATAATGGCCCTTGATATTGCATAGGAGGACGTATGAGCCGGGTGTCAGCCTGGCCTTCAGCTCACCCTCTGCGCCGGGTTTCAGATCGGAGACTTCGCCCATACTTTTGAGCTTCTTCTCATCGATCCGGTCCTTGCCCGCGACGACCTCAATTTTCTGATCCGGCGATTTCAGCTTCACCAGCACCATTTCATGCTCTTCAGACATGGCGTCATTGTGCACCATGAATGTCGTTTCGCCGGCCTTGATGGTGGCCTTGTCCAGCGTCAACGTCATTGGTCCACCGGCCTCGCCGCCTTCGACGACCTTGACGACGGTGGCGGCAAAGCTCGGCGTTGCCATCTGCAGAACGACGGCGGCGGCAAACATGTATCGCATATACTTCATGTCGGTTCTCTCCCTGTGGATGCAGGCAGGGTTATGGCTCTATTCTGACACGAAGCTGAACGGGAGAGGCCTGTGAATGACCGATGTCAGGCTGTGGTTTCCATCGACAGCGCACATGAAAAAAGCCGGGACATGCCCGGCTTCGATGTGGTGAGGGAAATGTGCCTCAGGATGCGCTGGCGCCACGGGTGCGGGCAACGCCATCAACGGCAGGTTTGTATTTCGGGTCGAGACGGGCGGCGTGGCCGTAGGATTTCGCGGCCTTGTCCCTTTCGCCACGGCGCTCATAGACAAGCGCCTGGTTCGCCCAGGATTCTGCCAGATCGCCGTTCAGCGCAATCGCATGGTTGAAGTCTGCAAAGGCATTTTCATCGTCGTTCAGCGCGACATAGGAGATGCCGCGACCATTATAGGGCTCTGGCGAGTTGGGCGACAGCGAGATGGCCTTGGAGAAGTCCTCGATGGCCTGTGCGTGCTGGTTGCGCAGCTGATAGATCAGGCCGCGATTGTGCCATGCGCGTCCATCGGTGGTGTCGAGATTGATGGCGGCGGAGAAGTCGTTGAAGGCTTCGTTGACGCGGCCGGTCTGGCGATAAAGATTGCCTCGGCCGATCAAAGCCACGTCGTAGCTGGGGTTGATCTGCAGCGCGCTGTTGTAATCCTGAAGCGCCTGCTGCTGCTGGCCCATGTTGCGGTAGACGAGCGCGCGGTTGGCGTAGGCCTGATAAAAGCGTGGATTGAGCTGCAGCGCCCGCTCGAAATCTGCGATGGCGCGCTTGCTGTCACCGGCGCGTCCATAGGCGGAGCCGCGAACGTTATAGCCTTCGGGATCCTGTGGATTGGCGTTGATGACCGAGGTTAGAGAGGTGATGTTTTCCGCCGAGCCCTGGGCACGATCCAGCTGGAAAACGTCATTGGTCTGGGAGCTTGTAGCGCAACCGGACAGCGCGGCAATGACGCCGCACAGGATCAAGGAGGAACGAAACCGCATCTTATCTCTCTGGGATACACCGCTTGAAAACGGATTTCTGGAATCACGGGTATCAACAGCGTTCATGCGATATGGGTTCCCTTTAACGAGCCGGTTCCACGGTCATAAACTCAAAGAGCGGCGGCGAAAAATTCGCCCCCGCCCCAAAAGCATTCAAAAACGTCGAAAAGACGGCCTATCAGCGTGCCGGAGCGCGCGGGCCAGCAATCAGACCTTCGCGCTGCATGCGCTTGCGTGCCAGCTTGCGAACGCGGCGAACGGCTTCAGCCTTTTCGCGTGCGCGCTTCTGAGATGGCTTTTCGTAGTAATCACGCATCTTCATTTCGCGGAAAATGCCTTCGCGCTGCATCTTCTTCTTGAGAGCGCGAAGCGCCTGATCAACGTTGTTGTCGCGGACTAGTACCTGCACGTGAATCCCGTTCCTTTGGTTGGTTATTTTGCCGTGTGAATAATGGCATTCGCAAGCAAACAAAAAATCGTTCGGTTGGCCGTGTGGCCGCGCGATTGGTGACGTGCAATATCAGATCATTTTTGCGAAGTCCAGACGTTAACTGTGCAAGACCTCCTAAAAAGCGAGGTTAGAAGCATTCCGAGCGCCCATGTCGATACTTTATGTCGGCACGTCGCAAAATGAACATTCCCGCTCTATTTCATTTGCCATGTGTAAGGTTCTGCCGGAAGACTATGGAGCCGGGTTTCCCGACCGGTGTTTAAGGAGTGGTTCGCCAATGCGCAAATATTCGGTCTTCGCCGTCGCTCGTGAGGCTTTGCGCGGGCACAAGGGCTGGGATGCGCAATGGGCCTCTCCCGAACCAAGGGCGTCCTATGATGTCATTATCATTGGCGGTGGCGGGCACGGGCTGGGTGCGGCCTATTATCTGGCCAAGGAGCACGGCATTACCAATATTGCGGTTCTGGAAAAGGGCTGGATCGGTGGCGGAAACAGCGGGCGCAACACAACCATTATCCGCTCCAATTATCTCTATGAAGAGAGCATGGATATTTACGAGCATTCCCTGAAGCTGTGGGAAGGCTTGAGCCAGGATCTCAATTACAATGTGATGTATTCGGCGCGCGGCGTGATGATGCTGTCGCACAATGTGCATGACCAGCAGAGCTTCAAGCGCCACATCAATGCCAACCGTCTTTACGGCATCGACAATGAATGGCTGACACCGGAACAGGCGAAGGCCTACTGTCCGCCGCTCGATATTTCCGCCAATGCCCGTTATGCCATCAACGGTGCAGCGCTTCAGCGCCGTGGCGGCACGGCGCGGCATGATGCCGTCAACTGGGGTTATGCGCGTGCGGCATCCGACCGTGGCGTTCATGTGATCCAGAACTGCGAAGTGACCGCCATCCGGCGCGGGCCTGACGGTGCGGTGACGGGTGTCGAGACGAACAGGGGCTTTATCGGTGCCAAGAAGATCGGCGTTTCAGCTGCTGGCCATTCTTCCGTCGTCATGAAGATGGCCGATGTGCGGGTGCCGCTTGCCTCCAACCCGTTGCAGGCGCTGGTTTCGGAGCCGCTCAAGCCGATTTTCCCCTGCGTGGTCATGTCCAACACGGTGCATGCCTATATTTCGCAATCCGATAAGGGCGAGCTGGTGATCGGCGCGGGCACGGACCAGTATAATTCCTATTCCCAGACCGGCGGTTTGCAGATCATCACTCACACGCTGGATGCGATCTGCGAACTGTTCCCGATTTTCCGCCGGGTGAAGATGATGCGGCAATGGGGTGGCATTACCGACAACACGCCTGACAGGTCTGCCATTCAGAGCCTGACGCCGGTGCCGAACCTCTTCCTCAATTGCGGTTGGGGCACGGGCGGGTTCAAGGCGACGCCGGGGTCTGCGCATCTCTTTGCGCATCTGATCGCACGTGGCGAGCCGCATCCCTTGGCAGCGGGGCTGACGCTGGATCGTTTCCGCACCGGACGGCTGATCGATGAGGCGGCTGCTGCGGCGGTGGCGCATTGATGATGCCGGGCGCGTTTCTTGCGGCTGTTGTGGCCACTGCGCCTCTGCAGGTCAGCAAGCTTGTGCCCGAGGTGGGAGATTTCCGTATGCAGACGATCCGCAAGGCGCAGGGTGAAACCGGCTGGCCCTTTGCGGCGAATGAGGGAATTTTGCTCTGCGCGCCCGTGATTGGCGACAAGGCGGTCTATTTCGTGGCGGAAAAGGAGGATGGCGGGCAGGAAGAGCCTGTTGTTCTCAACATCAACCCCATGATGATGGCCGTCGTCAATCTCGGCAAGACCAAGGTTTTCCGCGACTTCAAGACCGTCGATGAACTGATGAACAGGCTTTATCCCTATATCACCATGGGAAAGCGCCTGTGTGACCAACCCGCCGGAACCATCGTTCCGGAAAGCTCTCTTTGAGGCAAGACCATGCTGTTGATCCGTTGTCCCTATTGTGAAGATGAGCGTTCCGAGCTGGAGTTCCGCTGGGCGGGCGAGGCGCATATTGCGCGGCCTCAAAACATCTCGGCCATTTCCGACGAGGAATTTTCCGAATTTTTCTTCATGCGCGACAATGACAAGGGCATGGTGTTTGAACGCTGGCGCCATATTCACGGCTGCGGGCGCTTCTTCAATGCGGCGCGCCACTCCGTGACCGACAAGATCCATCTGACCTACAAGGCGGGTGAGCCGAAGCCGGATGAGGCGACGATCATGGCGGCAAGTGAAGGAGCGGCACGATGAGCGGTGCTTACCGTATCAAGGGCGCTGGCCGCCTGACGCCTGCGCGCACCGCGCGGTTTACCTTCGATGGCAAGATCCACACGGCATTGCAGGGTGACACGGTTGCCTCGGCACTTCTGGCCGATGGTGTGCACCTGATTGGCCGCTCGTTCAAATATCACCGTCCCCGCGGGTTTTTATCTGCAGGGCCGGAAGAGCCGAATGCGCTGATCGATGTTTCCCGAGACAGCAGCCGCAAGCAACCGAACGTGCGCGCCACGGTGCAGGAAGTGTTCGATGGCGCGATTGTCTCGTCGCAGAACCGCTTCCCATCGCTCTCCTTCGACGTGGGAGCAATCAATGATGTCTTCTCGCCCATGTTCGTGGCGGGCTTCTACTACAAGACCTTCATGTGGCCGAGGGCTGCGTGGGACAAGCTCTATGAGCCGATCATCCGCCGTGCGGCGGGCCTTGGCAGCGCGCCGAAGGAAGGTGACAACGACCATTATGCCAGCCGCTACGCCCATTGCGACGTGCTGGTGGCAGGCGGTGGCGTGGCCGGTTTGACGGCAGCGCTTTCCGCCGCAAAGACCGGCGCGAAGGTCATGCTGGTTGATGAGAATGCCGACATTGGCGGTGCGCTGCGTTTCGATACTGGCGCGACGATTGATGGTCTGAACGGCTATGACTGGGCGCAGAGGACTTTGGCCGAGCTGAAAGCTATGCCGAATGTGCAGGTTTTGCAGCGCACGACAGTCTTCGGCTATTACAACCACAATTTCATCGGCCTAGACGAGCGCGTGACCGACCATCTGGCCACACCGGGCCACGAGCCACGCGAACGCCTGTGGCAGGTGCGTGCAGGTAAGGTCGTGCTGGCGACAGGTGCTATCGAGCGGCACATGGTGTTTGCCAACAATGACCGCCCCGGCATTATGCTGGCATCGGCTGCGCGCACCTATCTCAACCATTACGGTGTGGCCGTTGGCCACAATGTCGGTGTCTATACCGCGCATGACTCGGCCTATGAGACGGCCTTCGACCTGAAGCGGGCTGGCGTCGCCATTGCCGCCATCGTGGATTGCCGCGCCAACCCGGATACGAAGCTTCTGGATGAGGCGCGCGCGCTGGGCATCGAGGTGCTGGCGGGTCATAGCGTTTATGATACGGCGGGGCGTCTGCGGGTTTCCTCCATGACGGTTGGTCGCAATGGCGGGCCATCCAAGCGCAAGATCAAGGTGGATGCGCTCATCGTTTCCGCAGGCTGGACGCCATCGGTGCATCTCTTCTCGCAATCTCGCGGCAAGCTCAAATATGACGCGGAAAACCAGCGTTTTCTACCCGATGTGCATGTGCAGGACTGCGTTTCGATCGGTGCCTGCAACGGCACGGATGACCTCGGCGCTCTGATTGCCGAGGCGGCGAGTGCTGGCGGTGGAGGGGTGGAGTTTTCCGCCAGCAACGCGCATGCGTGGACCGGCGGCATGATTGGTGCTGCCGAAGGCGCGGGCGAACGCGACAATGTCAAGGCCTTCATCGATTTCCAGCACGATGTCTGCGCCAAGGATATCCGCCTTGCGGTGCGCGAAGGCATGCATTCCATCGAGCATATTAAGCGCTTCACCACCAATGGCATGGCGTCCGATCAAGGCAAGATGTCCAACATGCATGGACTGGCAATCGCATCCGAGGCCTTGGGCCGCCCGCTACCGACGGTGGGTCTGACGACGTTCCGCGCGCCCTATACGCCCGTGACTTTCGGTACGCTGGTTGGTCATTCCAGAGGCAAGCTGTTTGATCCCGCTCGCAAGACGCCGATGCATGCGCTGGAAGAGGCAGCCGGGGCCGCTTTCGAGGACGTGGGCAACTGGAAGCGTGCTTGGTTCTACCCGCGTGCTGGTGAGGACATGCACCAGGCCGTGAACCGCGAATGCAAAACGGTGCGCGAAACGGTGGGCGTGTTCGATGCGTCAACACTGGGCAAGATCGAGGTTGTCGGGCCGGATGCGGCCAAGTTCCTCAACCTGCTCTACACCAATGCCTGGGACACGCTGAAATCCGGTCGCTGCCGCTATGGCATCATGACCCGCGAGGACGGCTTCGTCTACGATGACGGTGTTGTCGGGCGTCTGGCCGAAGACCGTTTCCATGTGACGACCACGACCGGCGGTGCGCCGCGCGTGTTGCACCATATGGAAGACTATCTCCAGACGGAATTCCCGGAGCTGAATGTGTGGCTGACATCGGCCACCGAGCAATGGGCCGTGATTGCCGTGCAGGGACCGAAGGCGCGTGAGATAATCGCGCCATTGGTCGAGGGTATTGATCTTTCGCCGGAAGCCTTCCCGCATATGGCCATTGCCGAGGGGACGATTTGCGGCGTGCCGACGCGGCTGTTCCGTGTGTCTTTCACCGGCGAACTGGGTTTCGAAATCAACGTTCCCGCCGATTTCGGCCCAGCGGTGTGGAAGGAAATTGCGCAGCGGGCTGAAGCCGTTGGCGGTTGCCTTTATGGTACTGAGACCATGCATATTCTGCGCGCCGAGAAGGGCTATATCATCGTGGGTCAGGATACGGATGGTACCGTGACGCCAGATGATGCCGGCCTTGGCTGGGCGGTTTCCAAGAAGAAGACGGATTTCGTCGGTATCCGCGGCTTGCAGCGCCCTGATCTGACGCGGGAAGGACGCAAGCAGCTTGTGGGCCTTCTGCCGAAAAATCCGCATGACGTGCCGGAAGAGGGTGGGCAGATCGTGGCCGATCCCAACCAGCCAAAGCCGATGACGATGCTGGGCCACGTCACATCATCCTACTGGTCTGAAAATCTCGGACGCTCCATCGCCTTCGGGCTGGTGGCCGGTGGCCGGGCGCGGATGGGTGAAACGCTTTACATTCCGCTCGCGGACAAGACGATTGCTGTTGAGGTGACGGATATGGTGTTCTTCGACAAGGAAGGGGGCCGTATCAATGGCTGATCTCATAGTGGCAAACCGCACACTGGTTCTGGAAGGCGCTCGCGCCGGTTCCGCCAATGTTTCGATCAAGGTTGCGGCGCCCGCCTACAGGCTTTCGCTGCGCGCCAAGGCCGATGCGGTGACAGAGCTCTCGGAGGCGCTGGACATCAGCCTGCCGCAGACGCCCAAGACCTCCACCACATCAGGCCTTCGCGCCGCACTCTGGCTCGGGCCGAACGAATGGCTTGTGATCGATCAGGGCGAAAGCAACCTGATGGAAGCCTGCGCAAGCGTTACCGCCGCCCACTCCGCCACCGACGTTTCTCACCGCAACGTGGCCATGACAGTCTCTGGAGACGGTGCGGAAGCCACGCTGAACGCAGGCTGCCCGCAGGATCTGTCTCTCGATGCCTTCCCTGTGGGTGCTTGCTCGCGCACGCTGTTCGGCAAGGCCGAAGTGGTGCTTTTGCGGGTTACGGAAGATACGTTCCGGGTGGAGTGCTGGCGGTCTTTCGCAGACTATGTGTTCGGGCTGCTGGAAGAGGGCGCACGGGACGTTTGAGGCGTTTTGTTGCCGACAAGCGTCAGGCAGAGGTTACGCTCCACCTGACATATTTTCTCAAGGTCTGGTTCCCAATGCCAGACGGCATGCCAAGCCGGTAAATACGCTCGCCAGCAAATATTGCGGCAGCTTCGGAAAACGGCTGACTGCGGAGAGCCGGTGACGGATGCTGGTGCCCAGCAGAATGACCGCACCATTCACCAGAAACCCTATGCCATTCAGGATGCTGGCGAGGGCCACGGTCTGGATCAGCATGGAGCCATTCGGATCGATGAATTGCGGGAAGAGAGCCAGCACGAACAGTGCCATTTTCGGGTTGAGGATGTTGGTCGCCAGACCCTCGCTGAAAATGCGTTTTCCGGACAGTTTTTTAAGACCCGCCGATGGGGCAAAGGCTGAACTTTTCGAACGAATTGTCTTATATGCGAGATAGAGCAGGTAGGCGCATCCCGCCCAGCGTACGATCTCATAGGCAAGGGGCACAGTCACAAACAGCTGGGACAGACCAAGGGCTGCAGCGATTGCGTGGCAATATGTGCCCGCTGCTATTCCCGCATAGGTGAGAAAACCGGCTGAGCGGCCTTGGCTGACACTGCGTGATGCAATCAGCAGCATATCAGGACCAGGCGTTGCCGTCAGCACGACTGCGGCGGCAGAGAAGAGCATGAGGGTGGAGAAGTCCGGCATGGAATTTCCTTTGAAATGGGAGCCGGAATTCCGATTTATCACCGTGGGTATGGAATGCAACCATGCCCACGGCGTATTTGCGTTCTTTAAACTGCTTTACGCTGCATCTTCATGAAGCTGATGGTTGCGAGCCATAGCAGCACGCCGACGAAGAGCAGTATGCCGGCGATGGAATATTGCACAGGGTCGCGGCCTGTCCATGGTCCCACGAGGAAGAAGCAGCTGGCCGCGCCAATGATGGGGACGATGGTCGGGGTGCGGAAATGCTTGTGCTCCACCTTGTCATTGCGCAGCACCAGCACCGCAATGTTGACGATGGTGAAGACGCCGAGCAGCAGCAGCGCCGTGGTGCCGCCAAGTGCTGGCACGCCGCCTGCAAAGGCGATGAGGCCGATGGCGATGATGGATGTGAAGATGATCGCTACATAAGGGGTCTGCCGGGCCTTGTGGACCTTGCCGAGTGCTGGCGGCAGCACGTTCTCGCGGCTCATGCCATAGATCAGGCGGCTGGCCATCATCATGTTGATAAGCGCGGAATTGGCGACAGCAAACATGGTGATGATGCCAAAAATGCCGATGGGGAAGTTGGGTGCACCGGCTGCTACCACCTTCAGCAGGGGCGTTTCGCCCTCGCCAAGCTCGGCTGCGGGAACCAGCGTGATGGCCGAGATGGCGACCAGAATGTAGATGACGCCTGTGATCGCAAGGCCGCCCAGCAGCACCTTCGGGAAGATGCGGGCCGGTTGCTTGCACTCCTCGGCCATATTGACCGAATCCTCGAACCCGACCATGGCGAAGAAGGCAAGCGTGGTGGCGGCAACGACCGACCACATGACGCCGGTATCGCCAGCAGGCTCGAACGTCCAGACACGTGAGACATCGCCCTGACCGTTGCCGATGGCCCAGAAACCGATGCCGATGATGATGAGCAGACCTGTCAGTTCAACGACGGTCAGAACCACATTCATCTTCACGCTTTCGCCCACCCCGCGAAAATTGATGAGCGCGATGGCCGCGATGAAGGCGATGGCGACCCCGGTGACGCCGAAGGCACCGAAATCAAAGCCGGTGACTGTCGTGAAATTGGCGGCAAAGGCGCGTGATGCCGTGGCGGCAGAGGTGACGCCTGACGACATGACGGTGAAAGCGACCAGAAACGTGATGAAGTGCACGCCGAACGCCTTATGGGTGTAAAGTGCAGCACCTGCGGCCTTCGGGTATTTGGTGACGAGTTCCAGATAGGAGCAGGCCGTGAGCAGCGCCACGCCAAAGGCAATGAGGAAGGGAAGCCACACCACGCCCCCGACTTTTGCGGCCACCTGACCCGTTAGCGCGTAAATGCCGGTCCCGAGAATATCACCGACGATGAACAGGAGCAGAAGCCCCGGCCCGATTACGCGTTTAAGTTCAGTTTTCGGCTCTGCTGAATCGATCGGCTGCGTTACCGGTGTTGCCATGGACGTTTCCCCTCAAGCGTGTGGTATTGAACGCAGAGCAAAAGCAGAGGTTCCCGCGACAGTGGCATGCGGCGGTACTCGCAAGTTTGCTGTATTAACAATCATTTAAATGTGGACTGGTTTTCCTGGCCCAACCTGCTTATTGCTGGCGCGGGCCAAGCGCCTGTTGTGACGCATGCAGTCATAGATCATGCACCGCAAGCGCCACAGCATCAGGAGCAGGGGGCAAAGTGAAGCCCTCTCGCTCGATGAAAGAATGATGTCTGCAATTTGCAGACGCAGAATAAGCAGGAGTATCACCATGTCGAACACGAAAAACATCCTGGCTGCAGCCGTCGTTGCTGTTGTCGTCGGTGGCGGGTTCATGGCCTATGACAAGACGAGAGGCGCAGAATGGGTCGTCTCGCCCCAGGAGATTGCCGAGGCGAAGGCGCAGGGCAAGCCTGGCGTCGAGTCGCGCCCTGGCACCGTCACCGTCCTGCCCATTCGCAGCGAAACGGCAGATGTTCTTCCGATGAAGTGGGCGCTCTATGGCTTGATTGCCGGCCTGTTGGTGTTCGTTTCCCTGCGAAAGAAGCAGAAATCTGCCTGATAGAAACGGCTCCGTTCGTTCCATGAGACAGCGGAGCCACATCACCTTATGCGTTTGCCTGATATCAGGCTTACGGTTCAATCATCCTCCGGTCGGTCTTCCGGGTTGAACTGGCTGATTGTGGTCCAGCGGGCTGTCAGGGCTGGTTTTTTCTCGTTTTCGATTTCCACCGTCACGTCATAGGTGTTCATCAGCATAGCTGCACCGCGAAAGCGGGCCTCGGCCAGCGTGAAATGACCGCGAATGCGGGCACCGCTTTTGACCGGCGTGACGAAGTGCAGCTTTTCGAAGCCGTAATTGATGCCCATGGTCTGTTCGCGGATTTTGGGCAGGGCACTGTAATTCATCGCAGACAGCAACGACACCGTGAGGAAGCCGTGGGCGATGGTGCCGCCGAAGGGGCTTTCGGCTTTCGCCCGCTCAGGATCTGTGTGGATGAACTGGTCATCCAGGGTTGCCTTGGCAAAGGCATCGATCATGGCCTGGTCGACCGTGATCCAGTCCGATGTTCCGACTTCGGTACCGACAAGACCTTTGACCTCGGCCAGAGAGATTTCCTTGGACATGGTTCCTCGCGACGTGGTTGCAGGCTGGTATCAGCGGGTGAAGCTTACATCCCTCTGATGAAAGAACAATTGCCTTTTTGCAGTGCAATATTCATGTCTGAAGGTAAAAAACCACTGACCGTGCGGGCAGGAAGGCGGGGTTGCCGAAATCCGTACCCAGCGGCTGCCACGCGCCTGGAAGCTGGAACGGCACGACCTCGCGCGTGCGGTTGAAGAGAATGGCAAGACGCACGTCCTCGCCGGTTTCACCGTCATTGGTTTTCAGCACCATGGCAAGCGACGTTCCCTCTGGTCTTTGCCAGTCATCCACCGTCATGGGCAGACCCGTTGGCGACAGCCACTCGACATCCTTCGTGTGGGGAGAGAAGAACGCGGTTTCCTGAAAGACGTCGAACCGCTTTCGAAGGGCAGAAAGAAATGCGGTGTGGTCGATCAGGTCAGGCGAAAGGCCCGCCCAATCCACAAACGTGATGTCATTGTCCTGGCAATAGGCATTGTTGTTGCCCCGCTGGCTGCGGCCACCCTCATCTCCCGCCGTCAGCATGATGGCGCCACGCGTCACGAACAGGGTGGAAAGCAGCGCCTTCACATCATCGATGCGCGCAGCAAGGATAGCGGCATCGTCGGTTTCGCCCTCCCGGCCGTTGTTCCAGGAATAGTTCTCATTGTGCCCATCGCGATTGTCTTCGCCGTTCGCTTCATTGTGCTTGGTCTCATGGGAGACGAGATCATGCAGCGTAAAGCCATCATGCGCGGCAAGGAAGTTGACGCTTCGGGTGGCGGTTCGGTTGTGGCGCGAAAAGATGGCGGAGGAACCGGCCAGCGCATCGGCCAGTGTGCCGGTCGTGCAGGCATCGCCGCGCCAGTAGCGACGCAGATCATCCCGTGCGCGGTCGTTCCATTCGAGGAAGTTTTCAGGAAAGTTGCCGAGTTGGTAGCCGCCGGGGCCGATATCCCAGGGTTCGGCGATCATGATGCGGTCATGCAGCAATGGGTCGGTATGGATGGCGGCAAGGGTTTCGCTGGCGGCGTCAAAGCCCGCTGCCGTGCGGGCGAGAATGGGGGCGAGATCGAAGCGGAACCCATCTACGCCCGCATGGGCCACGAAGTGTCGCAACGTATCGATAACAAGTTGGCGAACCTGCGGATGGTCGCAGGCCACGGTATTACCGGTGCCGGTATCATTGACCAGCGTTCCGGGGTCATCCGGCAGGTGGCGGTAATAGCTCAGATTGTCCAGCCCGCGTAGGGAGAGCGTCGTGCCGAAGCGGTCGCTTTCGCCTGTGTGGTTGAACACGAGATCGAGAATGACGCCGATGCCTGCTTCGCGCAGTGTGGCAACCGTATCGCGCAATTCTTCCACACCGCCGGGGCACAGGCGCGGATCGAGCGCCATGAAGCCAACGGGGTTGTAACCCCAGCCATTGGTAAGGCCGAGCGGGGGCAGGTGGCGCTCATCGATCCAGGCGGTGATGGGCATCAGCTCGATCGCATCGACACCAATGGTTTTGAGATGCGCAATGATCGCGGGGTGGGCGAGGGCTGCGACCGTTCCCTTGATGCTGTCCGGAACATCCGGGTGCAGGATGGTGAAAGGCCTTACGGCGACTTCATAGATCAGGCCGGTTGACGAAAAAAGCGGAGGAAGGCGTTTGACCGCCTGGTACTGCGAGACGATGGCTTTCGGCACGATATGCGCCGTTTCCGCTCCGAAGGCAAACAGCGCAGGTTCCTGCGTGAAAGGTCGGTCGATCTGTGTGGCATAGGGGTCTAGCAGGAGTTTCGACGGATCGAACCACAGGCCGTGATCAGGTGCGTAGACGCCATCGGCGCGAAAGCCGTAGCGGGTGCCGATCGGGGCATCCGTTGTGACGACGTGGATGTCGTTTTCATCGCGCTGCATGGGCAGGCGGGCAGTCTCAATGTTGCCGGTGGCATCGAAAAGGCAGAGGTCGATCTGCGAGGCGTGGCGGGAATAGACAGAAAATGCCGTGCCGTTTGCCGTGGGAACGGCGCCTGATGGGAAAACGGTGGGGGGCATGATGTGTCCGTTCGTCTTTATGGTTTTTGGGTGGGGCTTGTGCCTGTGCCCTGCCTGGCATCTACCGCCGCGAGCAAGGGAGATTCAAATCGTGGATAGCTTTCGCCCCGCTCCACCCTTCAATATGAACTCAGTCGCGGCGTCTTGCCGATCTTCTTCCTGTGGAGGAGAGGTACAGCATAGGGCAGGGCAGAGGTGGACGGAGGCCCACCCACTGCGTTGACCGTAACTCAATGCATCACGTAATCACGGTTGGCGCATCGCGCCCCGTGTGCTTCTTGATGCCAGCAATCGCGTCGGCTGCCGAAATCAGATCGGCCAGTGCCTCCTGTGTTTCGATGTTGTGGCGCGAAGGGTCCTTCTCGTAGCGTTCCACGTAAAGGCGCAGGGTCGCGCCCGCCGTGCCGGTGCCGGACAGGCGCAGGACGATGCGAGAGCCGCCTTCGAAGAGGATGCGGATGCCCTGGTTCTTGCTGACGGACTGGTCGACCGGGTCGTTATAGGCGAAGTCGTCCGCCGCCTTTACTTTCAGCGCGCCGTAGGTAGTGCCGGGCAGGGTTGCCAGCTTTTCGCGCAGGATGGACACCAGCGTATTGGCTGCATCGCTATCGACCTCTTCGTAGTCATGGCGCGAATAGTAATTGCGGCCATATTCGGCCCAATGCCTGGTGACGATGTCCTTCACGCTTTCCTTGCGGCTTGCCACAATGTTCAGCCAGAACAGCACGGCCCAGAGGCCATCCTTTTCGCGCACGTGGTTGGAGCCGGTGCCGAAGCTTTCTTCACCGCAGATGGTTACCTTGCCGGCATCCAGCAGGTTGCCGAAGAATTTCCAGCCGGTCGGCGTCTCAAACATGCCGATGCCGAGCTTTTCGGCCACGCGGTCCGCAGCGGCACTGGTCGGCATGGAACGGGCAATGCCCGCAATGCCGGAGGCGTAGCCCGGCGCGAGAGTGGCATTGGCGGCAATGATGGCCAGGCTGTCGGATGGCGTGACGAACATGCCCTTTCCAACGACCATGTTGCGGTCGCCGTCACCGTCGGAAGCCGCGCCGAAATCAGGGCCATCGGCGCTCATCACATCGTCATACATTTCCTTGGCATGGACAAGGTTCGGGTCCGGATGGTGGCCGCCAAAATCAGGCAGGGGAACCGAGTTGCGCACAGAGCCCGCAGGCGCGCCAAGGCGCTTTTCGATGATCTCGACCGCATAGGGGCCGGTGACCGCGCTCATCGAGTCGACCACGACCTTGAAACCGCCCGCGATCAGCGCGCGAATGGCGGGGAAATCGAACAGTTCTTCCATCAAGGTCGCATAATCGGCGACGGGATCAACGATCTCGACCACCATATCATCGACCTTTGCAGTGCCGATGGCATCCAGATCGACATCGGCAGCGTCCGAAATGCGGTAGCTGTCGATTGTCTTGGTACGGGCAAAGATCGCATCGGTGATCTTTTCCGGTGCAGGACCGCCATTGCCGATATTGTACTTGATGCCGAAATCTTCGTTCGGGCCTCCCGGATTGTGGCTTGCAGACAGGACGATACCGCCGAATGCCTTGTATTTCCGGATGATGTTGGAAGCAGCAGGCGTCGACAGAATGCCGCCCTGACCGACCATGACCTTGCCGAAGCCGGCGGCAGCGGCCATCTTGATGGCCTTCTGGATGACTTCACGGTTGTAATAGCGACCGTCGCCGCCGATCACCAGCGTCTGACCCTCAAAGCCTTCCAGGCTGTCGAAGATCGACTGGATGAAGTTTTCGGCGTAATTTTCCTGAGCGAAAACCGGCACCTTCTTGCGAAGACCCGACGTGCCCGGCTTCTGATCCTGGAAGGGTGTGGTCTGGACGGTGTTGATCGTCATTTATTGGCCTTTCGAAATAAGTTGGGCGTAAAGCTCGGCGTAAAGGCCGGCACTCTTTTCCCAGGAAACATCAGATTTCATGCCCTGCTTTTGCATCTGCGTCCACAGTTTCGGCTCGGCGTAAAAGCGAACCGTGCGGCGAATGGCGTGTCGCAGACCTTCGGCGGTGATGGATGAGAACTGCACACCGGTCGCCACCTTTGCCGCCATGGCGGCATGGTTGGCGTCGATGACGGTATCGTTGAGGCCGCCATTGCGGGCAACGACGGGAATGCAGCCATAGCGAAGCGCATAGAGCTGCGTCAGTCCGCAGGGCTCGAAGCGCGAGGGGATGATGATGGCATCGCAGCCCGCCTGCATGAGATGCGATAGCGGCTCGTTGTAGCCGATTGCCACACCGACGCGGCCCGGATGGCGCGAGGCAGCGGCAAGCAAGGCGCCTTCGAGCGAGATTTCGCCCGCGCCGAGCACCACAAGACGCCCACCCATGGCCACGATGTCGTCCACGACTTCGCTGACGAGGTCGATGCCTTTCTGCCAGGTGAGGCGGGAGATGACACAGAAAAGCGGACCGTTGTCCTGATCGATGCGGAAATGGCTGGCGACAGCCGCCTTGTTCAGCGTACGCAGCTTGAGGTTGGCCTGCGAATAATTGTGGTTGACCAGATGATCGGTCGCCGGGTTCCAGACATCGGCATCGATGCCGTTGACGATGCCATGCATGACATGGGCGCGGCTGCGGATGACACCATCCAGCCCCATGCCGAATTCCGGGGTCAGGATTTCCTCGGCGTAGGAGGGGCTGACGGTGGTAATCGCCGTCGAGGTCTGGATGCCGCCCTTGAGGAAGCTGACGTCATTATAATATTCGATGCTTTCCGTGCTGAAGGCATGCGCGGGAAGGCCGAGCTGGCTGAAAATATTGGCGCCAAACTGCCCCTGGAAAGCAATGTTGTGGATGGTCAGGATGCTTGGAATCTCGGGTGTTTCGGCATAGCGCATGTAGACCGGCGCCATGGCCGCCTGCCAGTCATGGGCGTGTAGCAGGTCCGGTTTCCACCCCGGCAACTTGCCGATGGCGATTTCCGCCGCCGCCAGCGAAAGCGCGGCAAAGCGCTTCCAGTTGTCCTCGAAATCCTTGCCGGTCGAATCGAGGTAAGGTCCGGCCGGGCGATCATAGTAATTCGGCGCGTCGAGGATCAGGAGATCCAGACCCTCGTGGTGAGCCTCGAGAATATCGGCGTGCTCACCCAGAAGGTTCATTTCCGCGATCTTGACCGCATCCGTAACGACGGATTTGACAGCCGGATAACCGGGTATGAGCGTGCGGGTGGTAACGCCGAATGTCTTGAGCGTGATGGGCAGCGCGCCGGCAACATCGGCGAGCCCCCCGGTCTTGATGAGTGGATAGATTTCGGACGCAACCGAAAGAACATTCATGAGGTCTATAGATCCAGCTTGTCGATCATCGATTGGGTTATCAGGCAAATGCCCTTGTCCGTGCGACGGAAACGTTTTGCATCGAGTTCCGGGTCCTCTCCGACGACAAGTCCCTCAGGGATCACGACACCATGGTCGATCACCACATTGCTGAGCTGGGCGTGACGCCCGATCTTTACACTCGGCAGCACTACGGCATTCTCAAGGCGCGAATATGAATTTGCCCGGACCCCTGTGAACAGCAGGCTTCGGTTGAGCGACGAGCCCGAGATGATGCAGTCACCGGCGACGACCGAGGAGGTGGCGGAGCCACGACGCTTGTCATCGTCATGGACGAACTTCGCAGGCGGCAGGATTTCCGCATAGGTCCAGATCGGCCACGACTTGTCGTAGATATCGAGATCCGGGACGATATCGGTGAGGTCGATATTGGCCTGCCAGTAGGCATCGATGGTTCCGACATCGCGCCAATAGGGCTCGTGCTCGAAATCGGACCGCACGCAGGACGCTGCAAAGCGGTGGGCAACGGCTTTGCCGTGCTGGACGATATGCGGAATGATATCCTTGCCGAAGTCGCGGCTGGAATTGGGATCGCTGGCATCGCGGCGCAGGCAGTCCATCAGGAACTTCGTGTGGAAGACGTAGATGCCCATCGAGGCCAGCGCGTAATTCTCGTTTCCGGGAATGCCTGGCGGGTCAGCGGGCTTCTCGATGAAGTTGATGATCTCGTCCTTCTCGTTCACATGCATGACGCCGAAGCCGGTGGCTTCCATGCGTGGAACTTCCAGGCAGCCGATGGTCACATCCGCACCGCTGTCCACATGCTGCTGGAGCATGTATTCATAGTCCATCTTGTAGATGTGATCGCCCGCCAGAATGACCATGTATTCGGGGCCATGCGACTCGATAATATCGATATTCTGATAGACGGCGTCAGCCGTGCCTTCGTACCACTGCGTTTCCGACACGCGCTGGGAGGCGGGCAGAATGTCGAAGCTCTCGTTACGTTCCGGGCGGAAGAAGTCCCAGCCGCGCTGAAGGTGGCGAATGAGCGAATGGGCCTTGTATTGCGTAGCGACACCAATGCGGCGAATACCGGAATTCAGGGCGTTCGACAGCGCAAAGTCGATGATGCGTGCCTTGCCGCCGAAATAGACCGCTGGCTTTGCACGACGATCCGTCAGTTCCTTGAGGCGGCTGCCACGGCCGCCGGCAAGCACGTAGGCCATCGCATCGCGCGCCAGTGGCTGAATTCTTTTCTCACTCATTGCAGTCCTCCCATAAAAAGTCTTAGGTCCCTTAATTCGAAGCTTAGTCCGGCGGACATTGCTTAATTCTCCGGCTCCAGCATGATCACGGCCAAAGGCGGCAGTGTCAGCGTGGCTCCAATCGTGCCGCCTGCATCCACCGCCTGCACACGGCCGCCATTGCCCTTGCCGCTGCCGCCGTAGATCTCGGCATCCGTGTTCAACACTTCGCGCCAGCGACCGGCTGTCGGCAGTGGCACGTAGAAATTCTCCCGATAGACCGGCGTCAGATTACAGATGACGGCAACCGGCTTTTCGCCCGGTGCAAGACGAAGCCACGCAAAGACGGAGTTTTCGTGATCATCCGCCGAGAGCCACTGGAAGCCTTCCGGCTCACAATCGCGGGCATGGAGCGCACCCTTGGAGCGATACATGAAGTTGAGATCGCGCACGAGGCGGCGCATTCCCTCATGCATATGATATTGCAGCAGGTTCCAGTCTAGCGATGTCTTTTCGTTCCACTCGCTCCACTGGGCAAATTCCTGGCCCATGAACAGCAGTTTCTTACCGGGATAACCCCACATCAGGGCATAATAGGCGCGCAGATTGGCAAATTTCTGCCAATCGTCGCCCGGCATCTTGGCAATCATCGAGCCTTTGCCGTGCACCACCTCGTCATGGGAAATGGGCAGAACGAAGTTTTCGCTGAAGGCGTAAAGCAGGCCGAAGCTGAGTTCCTGATGGTGGTATTTGCGGTGCACAGGTTCGCGCTGGAAATAGCTCAGCGTATCGTGCATGAAGCCCATGTTCCACTTGAAGCCGAAGCCAAGCCCGCCCTCATGCACCGGCTGCGACACCTTTGGCCAGGAGGTCGATTCCTCGGCAATAGTCATGACGCCGGGATGGGCACCGTAGATCAGCGTGTTCATCTGCTGCAGGAAGCGCACGGATTCGAGGTTTTCCCGACCGCCATATTCATTGGGGACCCATTCGCCTTCCTTGCGCGAATAATCCAGATAGAGCATCGAGGCGACGGCATCCACACGCAGGCCATCGAGATGGAATTTCTCGGCCCAGTAGAGCGCGTTGTTGACGAGATAGGACATGACCTCGACGCGACCGAAATTATAGATCGCGGTGTTCCAGTCCGGATGGAAGCCCTGACGCGGGTCGGCATGTTCGTAGAGCGCAGTGCCATCGAACCATTTCAGGCCATGCTCATCGACGGGAAAATGCGCCGGTACCCAGTCAAGGATGACGCCGATGCCCACCTTGTGCGCGCCATTGACGAAGCGCGCAAAACCTTCCGGTTCGCCAAAGCGGGCGGTCGGTGCGTAGAGACCGGTTGTCTGGTAGCCCCAGGAGGGATCGTAGGGATGCTCCGATATCGGCATGAACTCGATATGCGTAAAGCCCATATCCGTGCAGTAGGGGATGAGCCGTGCGGCCAGTTCGTCCCATGTCAGAAACGAGCCATCTTCGCCATACTGCCAGGAGGATGCATGGACTTCGTAGATCGTGATCGGCTGGCGGCGCTGATCGATGCTGGCCCAATGCTTGCGGTGCGCCTCGTCGCTCCATTCCTGGACCAGTTCCGGCGTCGTGACCGATGCATTCTTCGGGCGAAGCTCTGCCCGACGTGCATAGGGGTCGGCCTTCAGCGGCAACAATTCGCCATGCGGGCCGATGATCTCGAATTTGTAGCTGCAGCCAGAATAGACATCCGGCGCAAAGATTTCCCAGATGCCAGTGTCCTTGCGGAACCGCATGACATGGCGGCGGCCATCCCAGTTGTTGAAATCGCCAACCACCGAAACGCGCCGGGCATTGGGTGCCCAGACAGCGAAATGAAAACCTTCGGCACCTTCGTGCTTCAGCGGATGGGCGCCCATCTTGTCGAAAAGGCGCAGATGCGATCCTTCCCGAACATAATAGTCATCCATTGGCCCAAGTACGGGACCAAAGCTATAGGGATCAGTCACGGCCCATTCCGCATCCTCACGCAGGGCGCGATAACGGATCGGCTGGCGCTTTGACAGCTCCACGGCGCCTTCGAAGAAACCCGCCTCGTCGGTGCGCACCAGTGCGCCGGCAACAGTGCCGTCCAGCGTCATGGCGGTCACCTCTTCGGCACCGGGAATGAAGCAACGCGCGACAAAGCCGCCCGGCGTCTGGTGGACGCCGAGCACAGCAAAGGGGTTGGAATGCAAACCGCTCTTGATTGCCTCGATTTCAGCCTTGCTTATGGCAACAGTCTTTTTCTCTTCGGCAGAATTGAGCGGTTTCTTCATCAAGCTCTCCAGATGTCGGTGGCATATTGCCGGATCGTCCGGTCGGACGAGAACCAGCCCATGCGTGCCGTATTGTGTACTGTTTTTTGGTACCAGCTCTTCGGGTCGCTCCACATGGCGTCGACGTCACGCTGGGCTTGCGCGTAGGCGTCGAAATCTGCTGCGACCATGAACCAGTCATTGCTGTAGATACCGTCCATCAGTGCCGAAAAACGGGATCGGTCATCTGGCGAAAAGACGCCGGATGCGATGGAGGACACTGCCTGTGACAGTTCGGCAGAGTTTTCGATAATGGCACGGGGATTGTGGCCTTCGCTGCGGGCTTGGGCGACCTCATCTGCGGTCTTGCCGAAAATCACGATGTTTTCCTTGCCGACATGCTCGAGCATCTCGACATTGGCACCATCGAGCGTGCCGATGGTTAGCGCGCCATTCAGACCAAACTTCATGTTGCCTGTCCCGGATGCTTCCATGCCAGCCGTCGAGATCTGCTCCGACAGGTCAGCCGCCGGAACCATGATCTCGGCAAGGGACACGTTATAATTCGGAATGAATACCACTTTCAGAAGCCCGCGCACCGCCGGATCGTTATTGATGACACGCGCGATATCGTTTGCGAGCTTTATGATGAGCTTTGCGTTGTGATAACTCGGTGCTGCCTTGCCAGCGAAGAACTTAACGCGCGGCACCCAATCCAGTTCCGGGCGGGAACGAATTTGATCATAAAGCGCGACGGCCTCGATCAGGTTCAGCAGTTGGCGCTTGTATTCGTGTATCCGCTTGATCTGTATGTCGAACATGGCTGAGGGATCGACACGGATGCCCATGCGCTGGGCCACCGTATTGGCCAGGCGAACCTTGTTCTGGCGCTTGATTTCCGCGAATTTGTCCCGGAAGCCCTGGTCGTCGGCAAAACGGTCGAGAGCGATCAGCTTTTCCGCATCGTCAAGAAATTCGTCGCCGATGGACTGGCGGATGAGGTCGGTAAGGCCGGGATTGCATTGCATCAGCCAGCGGCGCGGCGTAATGCCGTTGGTCTTGTTGTTGATGCGGTCGGGGAAGAGCGTGTGGAGATCGGAAAACACCGTCTCCTTCATCAGTTCGGTGTGCAGCGCCGACACGCCGTTGATGGAGTGGGAGCCGATAAAGGCGAGGTTGCCCATACGGACACGACGCTCCCCGGCTTCCTCGATGAGCGAGATCGAGCGGATCTGCTGATCGACCATCTTCTTTTCCTTGCGGGCGAAAAGAAGCGTGTTGGCGTTGATCGCGTAAATGATCTGCATGTGGCGCGGCAAAAGTCGTTCCAGCAACGGCACCGGCCAGCTTTCCAGCGCTTCCGGCAAAAGCGTGTGGTTTGTGTAGGAGAAGGTTCCGCGGGTGATGGCCCAGGCCTCTTCGAAATCCAGCCCATGCATGTCGCACAGAAGGCGCATCATTTCCGCAATCGAAATAGCCGGATGGGTATCGTTGAGCTGGATGGAGACTTTCTCCGCCAGATTGGTGAAGTCAGGATATTGCTGCAGGTGACGGCGCAGAATGTCCTGAAGCGAGGCAGACGAGAAGAAATATTCCTGCCGCAGGCGAAGCTCCTGACCGGCTGGGTTCGCGTCGGCGGGATAGAGGACGCGTGTCAGCGCCTCGGCCTTGTTGCTTTCCCGCAGGGCACCGATGTGGTCACCGGCATTGAAGGCATCGAGAAGGATGGGGTCGATGGGCTGGGCCGACCAGAGACGCAGCGTGTTGACGCGGGTTCCGCGCCAGCCGACAACCGGCGTATCATAGGCGGTGGCAATCATGCGTTCTGCCGGTTTCCAGACGAAGCGCTGTGGCTCCTCATATCCGCCGACGATCTCGACGCTGCCGCCGAAGCCGATTTCATAGGAGCTCTCGCGACGCTCAAACTCCCACGGATTGCCGTGCGCAAGCCATGTTTCCGGCAGTTCCACCTGCCAGCCATCGGCCATCTGCTGGCGGAAGAGGCCATGCACATAGCGGATGCCGTAGCCATAGGCGGGAATATCGACTGTTGCCATGGATTCCATGAAGCAGGCAGCCAGACGGCCAAGGCCGCCATTGCCCAGTGCTGCATCCGGCTCCAGTCCGGCGATCACGTCAAATTCCACACCGAGCGAGGTCAGCGCATCCTTGATCTCTGCCATGAGGCCGAGATTGGAAATGGCGTCGCGCATCAGGCGGCCGATCAGGAATTCCAGCGACAGGTAATAAACGCGCTTGGAATCATTCTGATAAGCCTTGCGGGTGGATTCCATCCACTTGTCGATGACACGGTCACGGATGACCAGAATGGTGGCCGTCAGCCAGTCATGCGGCTTGGCGACCTTGACGTCCTTGCCGATGCGGTAGGTCAGTCGTTCTATGATTTCGCTGGCAAGAACGTCCGGTTCCGAACTGCGGGGCGCGGGGCGGGGAAGGTCGTTGGTAACAAGTTTGTTGATCATTGGTCGGTCAGTACCTTGATGGGAGGAGTGGGCCTGATTCTGTCGATCCGTCATAGAGCATCAGTTGCGATTTATGCATCGTTCACAGCCTCTGGCAACAACCGATTTAGGGAGGTCTGGTATGATTATACCGTTTGAATCGCGTCAAACATGAGGTTCAGACGAAGAAAAGCCGCAAGAGCGGCAGAGCTCTTGCGGCGTCCGGTGCGCAATATTGCAGATATCAATTCGTCAGGCGGCTGACGTTTCCGGAGGCTTTGCGCGCGATATCCCCGAAAGCCTCGACAATCTCTTCCATGTTCTCAGGCGCGTAGTAGTTTTCTGCACTGGTGGCGCAGGCCTGCAGAAGCGATTTGCCACGGTCCGGTGCCATGAACGCAACCGAGAAGATCTTGATGTCGTCCGCCTTGGCCTGGGCGCAGGTGGTGCGCACGGCGTTGTCGACGGGATAGGACCAGCTTGCGCTGTTGCCTGTCATTTCGCCATCCGTCATCAACACGATGATCCGCTGGAACGACTTGTTTCCGGCCTGCTTGTGGGCTTCAATCTCGCTTGCGTTGGTGGATTTCAAGGCATTGAAGGCGGCATTCAACGCACCGGTGGCGTCCGTTCCACCCGTTGCCGAAAGCGCATTCACATAGCCGCTGGCCCGCTTCGTGCCCCAGTCCAGGCCCTGCGTCGGCGAAGCCTTGTCATTATATGCGACAGCACTCGTTCTCACCAGTTGCGAAGCCGGATTGCCATTCGACTTGGCGGTGGGGTCCGACTTGTTGAGCGTATCGAGCAGGAAGCTGACAGCCGTCTTCAGCGAGGTCATCTTGTCGATGTAGCATGGACGGTTGCTCCTCATCGGCTTTGGCCAACTTGCCTCGTCATAGTTGGAGCAAGTGCTTTTGCGGCTGTCGATGCTGTCTGTCTTGAACGCCATCGAGCCTGAATGATCCAGCACAAGATAAAGCGATAGCGGCGCGCCGTTGTTGAAGCTGCTTTCCGCTGTGCTGGTGGCGCTGAGCGTCAGCGAGGTGGCCCCGACAAGCCCAAGAAGCGGATTGAGCGGCAGCCGATAATTGACGGTCGTCGAAATCTTGAAATTTGTTCCTTTGGTTGTCTCGTTTCGGTTTGTGACACTGTTGATGCTGTTTTCGAGGATCTTTGCTTCCGCCTCAGACAATTCCTTGGTGACGCTTTGCCCCATCATGATTTGCGCCACCTGCGCCTTCAGCTCTTCGTCGCTCTTCTTGCCTTCGGATTCACGAAACTGGGTCGCCGCGCTCAAGGTAGCCGCGTCGGCTGCGTTTTGCAGGTCGGATTTCACCTGCATGGCGCGGGTAAATTCAAGGCCGACTCCCGCCGCTCCCATCAACATGGGAAGAGCCAGAGCGGTAATCATAGCGAAATTGCCTTGCCTGTCGGCAAGCAGCCTGCGCAGGCATCTCATGGTGTCAAACCGTTCGAACATCATGTCCACACTCTTTGGAGTTCATAGCTGGCCAAGGGTGTAGCGCCGAGCGGATGTAGGATTCGCTAACTCGGAAGGCAAATATTTAGTGAATTCTAAAATTGAAACAAATGGTTGCGACTTTTATGAAAGGTTGCATCGTCCTGGCACGTGCCTGTCTGGTTTTGGGGCATCACGCCTTGACCGGGATCACATCGACCGCCTGGGTCGTCTGCTGGTTTCCGTAGCTTTTGAGGACACCGATGACGGGCGCGACATCGGAATAATCGCGTCCGTAACCGACGACGATGTGGTCGCAGCCCGCGACAATGTCATTGGTCGGATCGAGTTCGATGTAGCCTTCCGCCTCGCCGCACCAGACGCGCACCCAGGCGTGCATGGCGTCTGCACCTTCAAGGCGTTCTTTTCCGGCGGGTGGAATGGTTCGCAGGAAGCCGCTGACATATCCGGCTGGAATGCCCAGGCTGCGCAGGGCGCAAATCATGATATGCGAGAAATCCTGGCAGACGCCGCGTTTCAGCTTGAAGGCCTCCGCAGGCGTGGTGTCGACCGTGGTTGCCTCGCTGTCATAGGTGAAGTCGGTATGGATGCGTCGGCACATGGCCATCGCGATTTCACGGATGGTCATTCCAGCCTTGACGGTTTCCCGCGCATAGGCGGCAATTGCAGCGTTATCGCCGATACGGGGGCTTGCGCCCGCAAGATGATGCGGCGATTGCGGGTCAAGGGACCACACGCTGGCCAGTTCCGCTGCCAGTCGGCCAAGCTCAGGGGAAAAGTCGGCGGTCAGCGATGGTGTTTCGACCGAAACACGCGCCTGCATGCGAATGTCCAGCTTGTCGTGGGGCGCGCGCAGCAGCACGGACGTGGCGCTTTGACGAAAGAAATCATCGAAGACCACCCGCTCATCCGGTGAGGGCGTGACGGTGAGGCTGCCCGCAATCAACCGCTGCCTGCCGGGAACGGACAATGGCATGACGCGGATGACGTGGCGGGCACCGGATGCCAGCGTATCGTAAAGATAACCCATGTGCAGCGATAGGTCGTAGAGCATGGTCTATCCGAGATATGTCTGGGCAAGAAGGTCCGAGAGATGCTCCAGATCCTGCTCCAGCTGCCGGAAGACGGCAGGCGACAGGTTTTCCGGCGTCATCACGGCGAGGCCGGAATGGACACGCATGACCTCGCGATAGAAGCTCGACATCTGGCCGTTGACGAAGGCATTGGGCAATTGCTCCACCTCCGTGCGGATTTCATTGAGCTGGAACAGGATGGAGCGTGGGTTGAGCGGATCAAGGCCCAGTAGGTCCATCACCGTCAGTGCTGCCGTGTTGACGTTGTAGCGGCGGCGATGGGTCATGACGCTGTCGCCGATTTCCAGCAGCATGTCATAGGACCCATCCGGCGCGTCAGGCCCGCTCATATGGCCTAAAAGCCGTGTGAGATGCAGGCCACGTTCCAGGTAGCGACCGATGGACAGGAAGCGCCAGCCGGTAAAGCGATACATGTTTTCATGCACCAGACCGGCAAAGCCTGCCAGCTTGCGCAACAGCACCGTCATGGCATGGGTCGCGTCATCACCGGCTGCGACCTTGCTCTGGAAGCGGCGGGCGGTCTTCGCCAGATCGTTCAGCGCCAGCCAGCCATCCGGCGAGAACCGGTCTCTGATGTTGCTGGCGGAATAGATCGCGCTGTTGAGATTGGCAATCAGGCTTGAGGGTACGGCTTCCTTGACGTCGACATCGAGTGTTTCGAGATATTCGGTGACGTGGGCGAGAAGCGGCTGTTTCGGGTCGGCCGATTCGGCATAGCGGGAATGCCATGCGCGCAGAATGCGGAGCGCCCCTTCGGCACGTTCAATATAGCGACCGAGCCAGAACAGATTGTCGGCTGCGCGGCTGGGCAGGCTGCCCGGCATGTTACGGGTAAAGTTCTCCTCCGCAGGCAGAAGGCTCGTCCGCTCCACGGGCTTGTCCGATACGATCCAGACATCGGCAGCGCTGCCGCCCGTCTGCATGGCAATGGCGGCCGTGTCGTTGCTGCGACCGATACGGGCAAAGCCGCCGGGCATGACCTGCCAGCCATCCTGCGTGCGGGCCGCAAACACGCGAAGGCTCATGGGGCGCGGTACCAGCTTGCCATCGACATAGGCGGGGGTGGTGGACAGCGTGACGACTTCCTGCCCGACCAGCTTGTGGCCGTCGCTTGCCAGCCAGTCGCCAATCGAATCCTTTGCGGTTTCAAGCAGCGTCGAGCCAAGGACAGACTGACCATTGTCATCGAAGAAGGGCAGGCGGGAATAGGCGGGGCCGATGACCATGCGCTCGATGTTGCGCGCCACGTGCTCGCGCTCCGTTGGCTGTCCGCACCACCAGGTCGCGATGGAGGGCATGGCCAGATCCTCGCCCAGAAGCTGGCGGCAGATGGCAGGCAGGAATGCCAGAAGTGCGCGGGTTTCCAGAATGCCGGAACCAAGCGCATTGACGATGCTGAGCGAGCCGGAGCGCAGGGCCTGCACCATGCCGGGCGTGCCGATATGGGAGTTCTGGTCCAGCTCAAGCGGATCGGTATAGGACGCATCCAGCCGCCGCCACAGGACGCCGATGGGTTTCAGCCCCGCCACCGTGCGCACCATGACGCGGTTGTTGACGACGGTCAGGTCTTCGCCTTCAAGCAGCATGAAGCCGAGATAACGGGCAATATAGGCGTGCTCGAAATAGGTTTCGCTGGCAGGTCCGGGCGTCAGCACGGCAATCCGGTCATCCGGGTTCTGCCTGCGCGCCTGCAACGTATCGCGGAAGCTTCCGAAGAAGGAAGCCAGCCGATGCACATGCGCCTCGGCATAAATATCGGAAAAGGCGCGGGTGGTGGCCACCCGGTTTTCCAGCGCAAAGCCCGCGCCTGACGGTGCCTGGGTGCGATCCGCCAGCACCCACCAGTTGCCGTCGGGACCTCGACCAATCTCGAAGGAGCAGAAATGCAGGTAGTGGCCGTCTGCGGGCTTCACGCCCACCAGAGGGCGCAGAAATTCCGGGTTGGATGCCAGAAGCGACGGGGGCACGAAGCCCTGCTGGACGAGCTGGTTTTCACCGTAGAAATCCGCGACGATGCGTTCCAGCAGATTGGCGCGCTGGACGAGGCCTTTCGAGACCGCCTCCCATTCCTTCTCGTCGATCAGGACGGGAATATGGGAGATCGGCCAGTTTCTCTCGGTATTTCCCTGCGCGCTGTAATCCCGGTAGAAAACGCCGGCATCGCGCAGGTAACGGTCGGTGCGCGAAAAACGCTCGTGCAGCTCCCGGTCTTCCATGCGGCCAAGCGCATTGACGAAAGGCTGCCAGACGGGGCGGATGCGGCCATGGATATCCAGCATCTCATCGGCAATGCCGGGCATGGCACGATAGCCCAGCATGGAAGCCATGCCGGTTTCTTCGCCTGTCCGTTCCATTGCCGGTGCCTTTGCCAAGTCACACTCCCTGCGGGCGTCTCAAATCAAGCGTCAGCGGGAATTCCGGGGACGCAGCCTCCGGCCACAAAGCATAGTGACCGGCCGTATGCCCCCAGGGTTCGAAACGCGCAAGTCGCCTTGCTTCCGCTTCGTTGCCATTGACGGGGAAAGTCTCATAGGTGCGACCGCCGGGATGAGCAACATGATAGATGCATCCGCCGATCGATCGGCTCGACCATGTATCATAAATGTCGAAGGTCAACGGAGTGTTGACCGGCAATGCCGGATGTAGCCCCTGCGCGGGCTGCCATGCCTTGAAGCGGACACCGGCCACCGAGACGCCTGAATCATCCGTCTGCTTCATCGGCACGGCCCGCCCGTTGCAGGCCACCGTGTAGCGGGACGGATTGGAGGTTTCCAGGCGTACCTGCAAACGCTCAACCGAGGAATCCACATAACGCACGGTGCCGCCGATGGCACCCTGTTCGCCCATGACATGCCACGGCTCCAGCGCCTGGCGAAGCTCCAGCTTGGAGCCTTCATATTCGACCTCTCCGAAGAAGGGGAAGCGGAACTCCAGCTGTGCGGCAAACCATTCCGGCTTCACATCAAAACCGTTGTCCTTGAGGTCCGCGAGAACATCGAGGAAGTCTGCCCAGATGTAATGCGGCAGCATGAAGCGGTCGGCCAGCGCCGTGCCCCAGCGCACGAACTTGCCGCCAACGGGGTTCTTCCAGAAGCGGGCGATGATGGCGCGGACCAGCAATTGCTGGGCGAGCGACATGCGCGCATTCGGCGGCATTTCAAAGCCACGGAACTCGACAAGGCCAAGGCGGCCCGTCGGGCCATCGGGCGAAAACAGCTTGTCGATGCAGATTTCGGAGCGGTGCGTGTTGCCGGTCACGTCCGTCAGCAGGTTGCGGAACAGGCGGTCCACCAGCCACGGCAAAGGCGGTGTGCCCTCTCCGGGCATCGGCACCTGAGCCATGGCGATTTCCAGCTCGTACATGCTGTCATGACGGGCTTCATCGATGCGCGGTGCCTGGCTTGTCGGGCCGATGAAGAGGCCCGAGAAGAGGTAGGACAGTGACGGATGGCGCTGCCAGTGTAGAACCAGGCTCTTGAGCAGGTCCGGCCTGCGCAGGAAGGGGCTGTCTGCGGGATTGGCGCCGCCGACGACCACGTGATTGCCGCCGCCGGTGCCGGTGTGGCGACCATCGATCATGAACTTGTCCGCACCCAACCGGGTCTGGCGCGCATCCTCATAGACGGCGGTGGTGATATCGACGCAATCCTTCCAGCTGGCAGCCGGATGAATGTTGACCTCGATAACGCCGGGATCGGGCGCGACGCGGATGACATTCATCCGCTCGTCATGTGGGGGCGTATAGCCCTCGATATGGACGGGAAGGTTAAGATCCGTGGCGGCAGCTTCTGCGGCGGCGACAAGATCGAGATAGTCTTCGATACGCTCCACCGGCGGCATGAAGACGCACAGACGCCCATCGCGTGCTTCCACCGACATGGCGGTACGCACTTCGCCGTGGATATCGCTGATCGACTGTTCGATGCGCTCCTGTGTTGCGCTGTCGGACGCCTGAAACGAGGCTTCCGGCAGGGCGCGTGTGGACGGCGGCGTGGCATCGGGCAATGGTCCACGCGGCACCGAGGGATCGGCGGGGTGGATATAGGGAAATTTCGATGGCGGAACATAGGGCAGGGTGCCGAGCGGAATGCGGTAGCCAACCGGGCTGTCGCCGGGGACGAGGAAGATGCGGCCACGCCGGGTCTTCCATTTCTCGCTCATCCAGCGTCTGGACGAGGTCGCCTTGGCATTCCAGGCCTGTACCGGCAGAATATAGCCCGTGGGCGTGGTCAGGCCACGCTCGAACACGCGGGCGATGCGGTTGCGCTCTTCCGGGTCTTTCAGCTTGGAGTTCGAAGGATCGACATTCTCGGGCAGATTGCCTTCCTTGATCAGCCACTCAGCCGGATCTTCATAAGCCGGCAGCACCAGTTCCGGCGCAATGCCGATGTTGGACGCGATGTTGGTCAGCAGCTTTTCGGCGTCTTCGGCGGTGACGCCGGTATCGACGCCTTCGCGCGCCACCAGATCCGGATTGTGCCAGACCGGCTGCCCGTCTTTTCGCCAATAGAGCGAAAACGTCCAGCGTGGCAGGCTTTCGCCGGGATACCACTTGCCCTGACCGTAATGCAGGAAGCCGTTGGGCGCGAAACGCTCGCGCAGCTTGCGGATCAGCACATCGGCCTTTTCGCGCTTGGTGGGGCCGACGGCATCGGTATTCCATTCGCCGGATTCGAAATCATCGATGGAAACGAATGTCGGCTCGCCGCCCATCGTCAGGCGCACATCCTGCTGCGCCAGAACCTTGTCCACCTGCTCGCCCAGCGCATTCAGGCGATCCCAGCTTTCGTCCGAAAACGGCTTGGTGATGCGCGGATGCTCGGCGACGCGGGAAACCTTCATGTCGAAGGCAAATTCCGTGTTGGCCTCGCCATAGTAACCGCCGGAAATGGGCGCGGCATTGCTGTAATGCGGCGTTGCGGCCAGCGGTACGTGGCTTTCGCCCGTTAGAAGCCCGGAGGTTGGATCGAGCCCGACCCAGCCGGCGCCGGGCAGATAGACTTCTGCCCAGGCGTGGAGATCGGTGAAATCCACTTCCGTTCCCGATGGGCCATCCAGCGCCTTGAGATCAGGCGTCAGCTGAATGAGGTAGCCTGAGACGAAACGTGCCGCAAAGCCGAGATGGCGCAGGATCTGCACCAGCAACCAGCTTGTGTCGCGGCAGGAGCCCTTGGCGGTGCCAAGCGTTTCCTCGGGTGTCTGGACACCGGTTTCCATGCGGATGACATAGCCGATATCGCGCTGCAGGCGGGCGTTGAGGCCAACGACCATGTCGACCGTTGGCTGGCCTGATGTCCAGTCGATGGTTTTCAGATAGTCCGTCAGCAGCGGGCCGGATGGCTCCGGCGTCTGGTAAATCGAAAGATCGGCCTTCAATGTCTCGGGATATTCGAAAGGCCAGTAGGTGGCGCTTTCCTCCACGAAGAAGTCGAAGGGATTGTAGACCGTCATGTCGGCGACGAGATCGACCTCTATCCTCAACTCAGTGACCGGGTCGGGAAAGACGTAGCGCGCCAGAAAATTGCCGTAGGGATCCTGCTGAAGGTTCACGAAATGATTTGCAGGCGTCACCTTCAGCGAATGGCTGATGACATGGGTGCGGGAATGCGGCGCAGGCTTCAGGCGTATGATTTGCGGTCCGAGCCGGATTGGCCTGTCATATTTGTAATGGGTCAGGTGGTAGATGCTTGCTTTGATCGACATGCGTTCCCTTGCCCGGTATTCCGGTTTGCGCGGATCGTTTCGCTCCGCTTTGATTGCTGGGACTTTGTGCAATGCACGCAAAGAAAGCAAGGAACATTTCAATGCTCCCTATCATTCGAGCGGCTGCTAATTTGCGGGTTTCGTGTCGCCGGTAGACAAGCTTCAATGGAATGCTATTGCTGTCTTGGCGGGTGCAAATCAACATCGTCTGCTCAACGGTCCGGACTAGGCAATAGCAGGAAATGGCAAGGTACTGATGGCGCAAGGTAATCTGTCGACAGAGGCGAGCAATTACCCGTCTTTCGATCTGACGTTCAGATCGCAACTGGGAATGATGGGCAGCGCCTTCTGGACATCTCCCGTCCGCAACAGGCTCATCCTGCTCATGATTGCCCTGCTGACCATCATTCTGGTAACGGCCTATGGGCAGGTCAAGCTGAACCAGTGGAATGCACCCTTCTATAATGCGCTGGAACGGCGCGATCTGGACGCGTTCCTGCATCAGCTCGAAGTTTTCGCGATCATTGCCGGCTCGCTCCTGCTGCTCAACGTCTTCCAGACGTGGCTGAACCAGATGACGGCGCTGAACATGCGCGAAGGTCTGGCGAAGGACATGGTAGACGAGTGGTTCAAGCCGGGAAGGGCCGCAAGGCTTTCGGGGTTCGGCGCCATTGCCGTCAATCCAGACCAGCGCCTGCATGACGATGTGCGCAATCTTGCCGAAAGCAGCACGGCCCTTGCCATCGGTCTCGTCAATGCGACGATCCTGCTTGTCAGCTTCATCGGCGTGCTGTGGGGCCTGTCTGCGGGCTTTGCAATCGAGATCAATGGCAGCATGGTCGCCATACCCGGCTACATGGTCTGGGCCGCGCTGATCTATGCGGGTTCCGCGTCTTTCCTCAGCAACATCGTTGGCTACCGGCTGGTGCCGCTCAATGCGGAGCGCTATTCCAAGGAAGCGGAACTGCGTTTCTCGCTGATGCGGGCAAGCGAAAACCTGACGGCCATCACGCTTGCGCGTGGTGAAAAGAATGAGCGTCACCGCATCGGTGAAGACATCAACGCGGTGCTGCGCGTTATTCGCGGCCTCGCCATGGCGTTGACCCATTTGACGTGGGTTTCATCCGGCTATGGCTGGCTTGCCATCGTTGCACCAATCCTCATCGCCGCACCGGTCTATTTCTCCGGAAGCCTCAGTTTCGGCGGCCTAATGATGGCTGTCGGCGCCTTCAACCAGGTCAATGTCGCGCTGCGCTGGTATATCGACAATTTCGGACCCATTGCCAGCTGGAAGGCAACACTGCAGCGCGTCTCGACCTTCCGCAACGCGCTGATCCAGATGGACAGCATCGAGCGTCATGGCAATGTCATCGATGTCGAGAAGTCGCCATCCGGGCCGGTCAGGCTGACGTCGGTGGAAATCTGCCCCGATGCCGGCGGCCAGGATCTTTCACGTGTTTTCCAGCTGCGCGAGGCACCGGTCGAGATCAATATCGGCGACCGGGTCATCGTCAATGGCGACCAGGGCGTAAACCGCAGGCTGTTCTTTGCCGCGATTGCAGGTCTGTGGCCGTGGGGAAGGGGCACCATCACCGTGCCGCCACGCGAGGAAACTTTGTTCGTCGCCCAGCATGGCTATCTTCCCGCAGCGCCCTTGCGTGAAATCCTTTGCTATCCGCGCAGCCCGCAGAAATTCAAGGAAGAGGATTTTCTGGCCGCGATGGAGCAATGCGGCCTGGGACACATCATTCCGCGCATGGATGACAATATCCGCTGGGACAAGAAATTCGATTCCGAGGAGCAGGCCTGTGTCCGTGTCGCAAACGCAATCCTGCTCAAGCCGCGCTGGCTTTTCATCGACGATCTTCTCGAAGGCCTGGAGACCGAGACCGCCGAGAGGCTGGCCGCCGTTCTGGCGGGCATGACCGATACCGCAATCGTCTATATCGGCCGTTCAGACATCATTCTCCAGACGCTGTCGCCGCGCGTCCTGCATCTGGATCTGGTCAAGGTGTAAACGTCACATCTTGACCGCTGCAGGTGCGGCAATCGATGTCGTTTCAATCAGCTTGGTCGAAGGTGCGGTCTTTACAAGCACAAGCGGCATTGTGGCGGCAAACAAGGCCATCGCAGCAATCGCGATGATGACGACCCAGTCATCACGCTTCTGTTTGACGGTATTCCCACTCCAGTCATATGCCATGGCGGTCCTCGCTCATTTCAGGATATGAAGATGAAAGAATTCAACGCCAGAGTGCCGCAATATGGTTAACCAAAGCTTACCTCTTGGTGCAATTCGTTAACGCCACCAAAGCACTGGCGGAAACGAGGTGCAGATTTCGGCAGCAATGTCTTCCCGCAATGGGAACGAGGCCGGAGGAGCGTGTCTCCCCCGGTGTACTTTCAGTGTTTTGGATGCAACTATAGCGATTGTGCGCTGCGAGTGTTAAGAGCAGCCGCGCTGTGCCTACAGTCCGGACAGGGTGGCCAGTGCCTGTTCGTGGATGGACCTGTTTCCGGCGGCAATGATGCGGCCCGCCGCCTCCGGTCTTCCGCCGTCCCAATTGGTGATGATGCCGCCGGCCTGTTCGATTATGGGAATGAGCGCGCCGACATCATAGGGCTTAAGGCCGGACTCGATGACCAGATCCGCGTGGCCCGCTGCCAGAAGGGCGTAGGCGTAGCAATCGACACCATAACGGAACAGGCGCACTTTCTGCTCCACTGCGTCGTAACGTTCCGCTTCCTCAGCGGTGAAGATATGCGGCGAGGTGGTGAACAGGACGGCATCAGACAGGCTCTCGCACTGGCGTGTCCTGATCTGCCTGTCGCCGCCTGGGCCGAAATACCAGGCGTTTTCGCCATCCGCAAAATAGCGCTCGCCAGTAAAGGGCTGGTCCATCACACCCATGACAGAGCGGCCCGAAGACTGGAAGCCGATCAATGTGCCCCAGACCGGCACACCGGAGATGAATGCGCGGGTGCCATCGATGGGGTCAATGACCCAGACATGCTCACGATCCGTGCCCACGCTGCCATGTTCTTCGCCCAGAATGCCGTGATGGGGAAAGTGCTCGGTAATCAATGAACGGATAGCCGTTTCAGCCGCCTGGTCTCCCTCCGTCACGGGATCGTAGCCGCCTTCCTCCTTGTTGGCGACGGCAAGGCCGCTGCGAAATCGGGGAAGGGTTTCCGCCTTGGCGGCGTCAGCAAGACGAAAGAAGAAATCGCGATCAGGCAGCATGGAAACCTCGGCAATCAAAAAATCCAGCAACGACATAGCGCGGTTCAGCCGGTCTCGTCCACACGCTATCTGCGACGCTGGAAACACAAGAGTTGGGCATTCGCCGCCGATTGCGCACACGAGAAAGGCAAACGAGCAAATTATCGGTTAAATTATAGGCAATAATAAATATGATTGACAATTGGGCATAATCGACATAGGGTTTGATCACAGTCTTTGACTGTAAATACCCTCCTTGGGTGTTTCCTCCCTAGACTTGACCGCGCCAAGGCGCGGTTTTTTTTGTCCGCAAATGCTGCGGCCCATACTTCAGAGATTGCGGGGGAGGTCACTCGGCGGCAAAGGCCATGTCGAGGGCGTATTCGGAAACGAACATCGAGAACTGGCGCATGAAGGTGTCCAGTGCGGACTGCACCGCGTAGAATTCCGGTGTCTTCAGCAGCGTCTTTTCGTCCACATAGAGCGCCCTGCTGATCTCGATCTGCACTGCATGTAGCGAGCGGATGGGCCTGCCGTAATGCTCGGTGATGAAGCCTCCGGCGTAAGGCTTGTTGCAGACCGCGGTAAAGCCCAGTTCTTCCAGGAGATGCAGGGCCGCGCGGGAAATTTCTGCCGATGCGCTGGTGCCGTATCTGTCGCCAATGATGATGTCGGGACGGACATTGGATCCGGCAAGGCGGATATTGCCCGGCATGGAGTGGCAATCGACCAGAACCGCCATGCCGAAATTGGCGTGGGTGCGTGAAATAAGCTTTCGCAGGCAGGCATGGTAGGGTTTGTAGATCCGCTCAATGCGGTTCAAACCCTCGTCCACCGGAAGACGGTGGGCGTAGATATCCATATTCTCTGCCACGATGCGCGGCACGGTGCCGAGACCGCCCGCAACGCGCATGGAGCCGATATTGGCGTAAGAGGGCAGGGCGCCATCGAACATGCGCGGATCGAGCTCATAGGGCTCGCGGTTTACATCCAGATAGGCGCGCGGAAAGTTGGCTTTCAGCAGTGGCGCGCCGATATCGGTTGCGCCGAAAAACAGTTCATCGACATAATGATCTTCGGAGCGGCGGATTTCGTAAGCGTTCAATCTCGATGATTCGAGGAACGACACGGGGTAGCATCGACCGCTGTGCGGTGAATTATATACGAACGGAATGCTGTGAACGGCTGGTTCGTGCACTTCGAAGAGTTCGTACTCGCCCGTGACCCAGTCCATCCCGCCCCGTTTACCATGTCATAATTCTGCCAGAAGCATCATGTTGCCAGTTAAGGCAGAGCAAGTCCATACTGCATCCCAGTCGCCGGAGTCATGATTCTACCGTTCACATGATATTTACTGAAAATGCGGTATGATCGGGATAAGGTATTCCAATAAAACAGAAGTTACGGTCACTTAAATGGTACAGAAAATTCTTCTCGCTGAAGATGACAATGACATGCGGCGCTTCCTTGTGAAGGCGCTTGAGAAAGCCGGATACAAGGTTTCCTCCTTCGATAATGGCGCAAGCGCCTATGACCGGCTTCGCGAAGAGCCTTTTTCGCTGCTGCTGACCGATATTGTCATGCCTGAAATGGACGGCATCGAACTCGCGCGTCGGGCAACCGAACTGGACCCTGACCTCAAGGTCATGTTCATCACCGGTTTTGCAGCCGTTGCACTCAACGCTGATTCGAAGGCTCCCAAGGACGCAAAGGTCCTTTCCAAGCCTTTCCACCTTCGCGATCTCGTCGACGAAGTGAACAAACTCCTTGTGGCATAAGGCTTGTAAAAAAGCTTTCACAAAACCGCAAAAAAGCAGTTGACGCTTCATCCGGTTTCGTGATTTATGCGCCGCAACGGAGGGCGTGTAGCTCAGCGGGAGAGCACTACGTTGACATCGTAGGGGTCACAGGTTCAATCCCTGTCACGCCCACCATCCAGTTTCAAAAAGGCTTTCGGGAAACCGGAAGCCTTTTTTGGTTTCAGGCAGTTAGGCGCAGGAGATCGTGCCTTTCCATCACGGTTCCGGCCGTCCGCTCCGATACAATCGCCATTCCCAATTTTACCTGTGCTATAGGTGGCTGCTATCCGCATAAGGAACAGAGCCATGGCCAAAGTCAAACTGATCGTTCTCGCCGCCTACAAGGCCGATGACGAGGGAAATATGGTCGAGGCATTCGAGCCAAGGCAGATGCCGACGGAAGAGCGCGCCGTGCGTGAGGGGAAATCACTGGCAAGCCAGTATGACGGCGTCCTGGCCTGGGCGCGCGATGCCGACCCGGATCTCGGCGAATACGGCCCTCCGGTGATTATCTACCAGCACGGCGAAATTCCCGATATTGGGTGAGATGTGGTTCGATAGAGGTCCGGATCTGCGTAGCAGATGGTACCGACACGCAGCCGTACAGGCGGTTTAGATGTGCGAACCGTTTACGCGATGTCCCGCTGCACCGCTCTCGGGTTCCCCGCTTCATCCACCGCCACCATGATGAAAACCGCTTCGGTGACCTTTTCGCGGGATTGCTGCGAGTGGCGGCGGGTCCATGCTTCGATTTTGAGGGTGATGGAGGTGCGCCCGACTTTTTCGATGCGGGTGTAGACGCAGAGTGTGTCACCGATCTTGACCGGTTTCTTGAAAACGATTTCGTGGACGGCAACCGTGACGGTGCGCCCGCCTGCAACGTCATTGGCGCGGACGAAGGCTGCAAGGTCCATCTGTGACATGACCCAACCGCCGAAAATGTCGCCTGCCGGGTTGGCGTCGGCGGGCATTGCGAGCGTGCGCAGGGTCATTTCCATATCTGCGGGCGGTTGTAGTTCCAATTCCATTGTTGAAAACCCTTGGCTGTGGTCTGGCAATAAACAATGCCTACAGCATGGGCAGCCCGGGAAGCATTGATTTTCCGGAAGACAAGAGATGCACCTGCCGCATGTTGCTGCAGCAAGACGGCTGGGCAGGCTCACCCGCCAGAGGATGAACGCCAGATCAGTTCAGGATCGCCTCGACGGTCAGCGTCCGTCCATGGGCGGAGGCGATGCGCACGCGGGTGCCCGCCGGTGCGTCTTCGCCCTGCACGGGCCACCATGTATCGTCCAGCTTGATGCGGCCTCGCCCCTCGCTGATGGGCTCGTGGAGCGTGGCGGTGCGGCCTATGAGGCTGGCTTCACGCTGGTTGAGGAAGGGCTCATCGGTTTTGGCGTGGTTGCGGCCATAATAACGGCGGCCAAGCAGTGCGAAGGCAACGGAGAGGACGGCGAACAACAGCAGTTGCACATGCCAGCTCCACAGAGCCGTATCCCAGAGCGCAAGCGACACTGCTCCGATGACGAGGGCTGCCGCACCAATCCAGATGAGGAAGACGCCGGGGGCGACGAGTTCGGCGGCCAAGAGGAGGGCGGCCAGTATCCACCAGCTCCACGGGCCGAGATCGGTGACGAGGCTGGCAATCATGTCAGCGCTCCGTGGATGGGCCGAACGGGTTGTTGGGGATCGTCACGTTGATGGTCTGTGCCGACGGGCGGCTGGAGGTAGGCGGGACGGAGCTGCGCTGTTTTGCCGAGGCGGCTGTGTCGGACGTGGACTGTGCATCGCTGTCGCGACCGAAGACTTCCTTGGCGATGGCGCCGATGCCGCCGAGAGAGCCAATCAGAGACGAGGCTTCCATCGGCATCAGGACGATCTTGGAGTTTTTCGCGGTGCCGATGGCGGTCATCGCTTCGGTGTATTTCTGCGCGATGAAGTAGTTGATGGCGTGGATATCACCGGCTGCAATCGCTTCAGACACCATGCGGGTGGCATTGGCTTCAGCTTCGGCCAGACGCTCACGCGCTTCGGCATCGCGGAAGGCTGCTTCGCGCTGGCCCTCGGCCTCCAGAATGGCGGATTGCTTGGCGCCTTCTGCCCGCAGGATCTGAGCGGCGCGCGAGCCCTCGGCTTCCAGAACCTGCGCGCGCTTCTCACGCTCGGCCTTCATCTGCCGGGCCATGGAATCCACGAGGTCCTTCGGCGGGGCGATATCCTTGATTTCGATGCGGGTGACCTTGATGCCCCATGGGCCAACGGCCTCATCCACCACGCGCAACAGGCGGTCATTGATGGCATCGCGGTTGGACAGCAGCTCATCGAGATCCATCGAGCCCATGACCGAGCGGATATTGGTCATGGTGAGGTTCTGGATCGCAGATTGCAGATCGGTGATCTGGTAGGCAGCCTGCGCTGCGTTCAGGACCTGATAGAAGGCAACGGCGTCTGCGGATACGCTGGCATTGTCCTTGGTGATGACTTCCTGGGTGGGAATATCCAGCACCTGCTCCATCACGTTCAGCTTGGCACCGACGCGCTCGATATAGGGCGTAAGAATGTTGAGGCCGGGTTCCATGGTGCGGGTGTAGCGCCCGAAGCGCTCCACCGTGTAGCGATAACCCTGCGGCACCGTCTTGATGCCTGCAAACAGCGTGAGAATGACGAGCCCCACAACGACGATCACGACAATATCGAAACCACCCAGATCAAACATCGCCATCTCCCTCTATGCTGTCATGTCTTGTGTCGGCTGGGGTTACACCCAGCCCTGCAGCTCCCTGCGTACAACTTTCTCGAGAACCCGCATACCCTCAGAACTGTCATTCAGGCATGGAATGTGGGAAAACTTCTCGCCGCCATTGTGGTGGAAGATCTCGCCAGCTTCGCCCGCGATTTCTTCCAGCGTTTCCAGACAGTCGGAGACGAAGCCCGGATTCATCACGGCAATGCGCTTGACGCCTTCCTTGGCCAGCCGCTCCACCGTCTTGTCGGTATAGGGCTGCAGCCACTCTTCCGGCCCGAAACGGGACTGAAAGGTGATCATGAAGCGGTCCTTGTCGAGCCCCAGCTTTTCACGCAGCAGGCGACCCGTCTTCATGCACTGGCAATGGTAGGGATCGCCCTTCTTGAAGTAGGATTGCGGAATGCCGTGGAAGGAGGCGATGATCTTTTCCGGCTCCCAATCCAGCGTCGCCAGATGGGCTTTGACGGAGTTGGCGAGAGCATCGATGTAAGTTTCGTCATCGTGATAGGGCGGGACGGTACGAAGCGCTGGCTGCCAGCGCTGCTTCATCAGATATTCGAAGGCCTTGTCGTTGACGGTAGCAGTCGTTGCCGCCGCAAATTGCGGATAGAGCGGAAACAGCAGGATTTTTTCACAGCCTTGCGCCTTCAGTGCGTCCATGCGTTCGGCAATGCTCGGCTTGCCGTAGCGCATTCCCCAATCGACGACGACATTGGGCAGGTCGGTAAGCATCTTCGCCAATGCCTCACCCTGATTGCGGGTGTAGGTGCGCAGATAGCTTTCGTTCAGTTCATGGTTCCAGATTTCCTCATAGGCCTTGCCAACCTTCTGCGGCCGCTTGTTCAGCACGATGCCGTAGAGAATAGGGTACCAGAACAGGCGCGACCACTCGATGACGCGCTTGTCGCTGAGGAACTCTGCCAGATAGCGGCGCATGGATTTGTAATCCGTGCCATCGGGCGTGCCGAGGTTGACGAGGAGAACGCCGACCTTGCCGAAGGCAACCTTCGGGTGATCTGCGGGGAAATGCGCCGTCTGAAGCGTGGAATTGTCTGCGATCATGAAATCGTCCTGAACCTGCATTGTCTGGTCAGCCATACGCCAAGACCATCGTGTTGGATCATCTTGTAGAGCATCGATCCCACAATCTGAATTGAATTCTTGAGTTTAGAACGTGACATTTCAACGCGACTGAAAAACAAAGGCCGGCCCGCATGGCGGACCGGCCTGATTTCGATGCGCTATGGTCAGTTGGCAGGAACGGTCAGCTCATCACCAATCTCGATGTGGTTCGGACGCTTCAGCGCATTTGCTTCGGCAATCTTCTTCCATTCGGTGCCATTGCCGTATTTCTCTGCGGCAATTTTCCAGAGAGAATCCCCACGGGCCACGACATATTTCCCAGAAGCAGGAGCCGTGGGTGCAGGCGCGGCTGTGGTTGTCGCCGGTGCCGGGGTTGTGGCGGCTGGCGCTGTTGCAGTGGCAGGTGCAGGCGCGGTTGCCGCCGGGGCCTGTGCTGTCGTTCCCGGAGCCGTCGCGGCAGGGGCGGCAGCTGCGGGCTTGGCTTCCTTTGGTGGAGCCACATAGTCGGCAGGCGTCACATCCATCACGCGGCCATCGGTGTAAGGCTTGTAGGGGCTGTGCGCGCCGATATAGGCGGCGACGGCATCTTCAAGGCTTGGTCCGAAATCGTAAGGGTTGATGGCCTTGGTTGCGAAGGTCTTGAAGCCATCGCCGCCGGTGCGGGTGTAGTTGTTGGTCACCACGCCATAGGTCTTTTCCGGGTCGAGCTTGACGAAGGCGTCGCCTTCCTTGACCTCGACGGAAACGATGCGGCTGCCAGGTGGCTTGGAGCGATCGAAGGAATATTTCAGGCCAGCGGTCTGCACAAAGCGACCGGCACCTTCCTCGATCTGGCCTGCGCCATTTTCAAGAGCGGCCAGAAGATCGACACCCTTGATCTGGAATGTGGCAACGGAGTTCTGGAATGGCAGAACCGTCAGAACTTCGCCCATGGTAACCGGACCAGCGTCGATGGATGCCCGCAAGCCGCCACCGTTCTGAATGGCGATGGTGATGCCCTGATCCTTGACGCGCTCCAGCAGCGCATCCGACACCAGGTTGCCCATGGTGCATTCTTTGGCGCGGCAGACTTCGCGCGAACCGTCGATGGCGGCTTCGGCAACGCCGATCTCTTTCTTCTTCATCTCTTCCAGCGGGGCGGCAAGTTCTGCCACGCGCTTGGTGAAGCCTTCATCCGGCGTGACCGATGCGTCCAGAAGCTTTGGTGCGCCAGCGGTGGACTTGACCACGCCGTTGTCATCGAAGGTGACTGTGAGATCGCCGAGGAACTTCGAATAGGCGTAGGCCGTGACAACAGGCACTTCAACGCCCGCCGGGTTCTTGACCAGCGTCGGGTAGGGGCCGGCCGCCTTCGGGTCCGTGCTGGACAGCAATGTGTGGCTGTGGCCGCCGACGATCACGTCGATACCATCCACCGAGCGGGCGATTTCCTGATCCTTGACGTAGCCGACATGGGACAGAAGAACGATCTTGTTGACGCCCTGATCCTGGATTTCCTTGACGGCACCCTTGAGATATTCGACCTCGTCTTCAAACGTTACCTTATCGCCGGGCGAAGAGGTCTCGTTGGTGTCGGTTGCCAGAACCGAAACAACGGCGACCTTTTGGCCGCCCATGTCCTTGATGACATAGCCCTTGAACTTGTCCTTCAGCTCGGAACCATCGGCAATTTTCGTGTTGCCGGAGATGATCGGGAACTTCAAAGCGTTGATGAATTTCAGAAGCTCTGCCGGGCCGTCGTCGAATTCGTGGTTGCCGATGGCCATGGCATCGAAGCCGATACCGTTCATGAATTCGGCAATGGGCGCGCTCTTGTACTGGGTATAGAACAGGGAGCCCTGAAACTGGTCGCCAGCATCCAGCACGAGGATATTGGCGTTGGTGCCAAGCTCTGTGCGGCGGGCGTCTATGGCGCTCTTGACGCGGGCGATGCCGCCGAAGCACTCGTTCTTGCCAGCTTCCGCAGCAGAGCAGGTCGAATCCGACTTGTTGATCGCCTCGATCCGCGAATGCAGATCGTTGATGTGGAGAATGTTGAGTTGGTAATCAGCCAGCGCTGCTCCTGCCGAAAGCGCAACGACCGATGCGGTCATCAGGCTGAATCTCAAAATCCTGTTCATCGTGCTGTCTCTCCTGTTTTTAGCGAGCAAAAGCATTACGGCTCGTCCCTCAGACATGCATAGCGGTAAACTATGTCAGTCTTTCAAAGGCGATGTTTTCATCTCGCGGCATCTGCCGCAAGTAGAAATATGACAGGGTTGCGCAAATAAAAACGCGCGCTACACGCGCGCGTTGATTCAAATGGGCTCAGCTGGTCAGCGGCTGCAATCAGCCCTGGCGTGTCAGAGTGAACTGGCTGTTTGTGTCGGTGGTGCAATTCAGCTGCGAAGGCGAGATGAGCGCGCAGTTGACGCGCGACTGGGTATTGCGCACCAGCGACGTCATGTTGATTTCATACAGTGTCGGTGAAATCGTCACATAGGTGCCGGAAGCCAGCAGCGTGTTGCTGTCTGTCGAGCGAGTGGAGAATGCGCCCGCCTGGAATGTCGAGACAATACCGTTTTTGTCCACCCAGCGTCCATCAACGGCCGGGCCCTGCGGGGCGGCAGTTGCCATCGGGCGCGGGGAGCGCGCGGCAGGGGCGCATGAAGAGGCAGCGATTGCGGCCAGAACCAGAGCGGCGCCTGTCTTGAAATTCATCTCTTTCGTCTCCAGCGATTCTTGTCGATCTTGTAAACTGACCATGGAATGAAGTCGGCCTTATTGCAAGCGAACGACACCACCTATGCACGGGTTCCCGGCGGTTCCCACAAAACTGACGGCGTTGCAAACCGGCACCAGATGGTGTCTGCCGCCGGTCTGCGCCGTTGTCCGCCCTTATCCGCGCACCAGAATGTTGCGGAACTGCCATGGATCGCCCGCGTCGATATCTTCAGGAAAGAGGCCGGGTCTTCCCTGAAGCGGCGTCCAGTCGGTGTAATGGCCTTCGACGGGTCCGAGGTAGCGGCGCTGGATGTTGAGGCAGCGCTGGTAGTCGAGCTCGTCTGCCTCGACAATGCCAGCGTCGGGATTTTCCAGCGCCCAGACCATGCCCGCAAGAACAGCGGAGCTGACCTGCAGCCCGGTCGCATTCTGGTTGGGTGCCAGCTTGCGGGCTTCTTCCAGGGTCAGGCGCGAGCCGTACCAGTAGGCATTCTTCTCATGGCCATAGAGAAAGACGCCCAGCTCATCGGCGCCATCGGTCAGCTCGTCTTCGGTCAGCACATGCTGGGTGGGTTGCGCGATGCCGCCATTGCCGAACATCTCGTAGAGTGACAAGACAGCGTCATTGCAGGGGTGATAGGCATAGTGGCAGGTCGGGCGAAAATCGACATGCCCGCGCTTGTCGCGCACGGTGAAATAGTCCGAAATCGAAATCGCTTCATTGTGGGTAACCAGCAGCCCATATTGGGGCCCAAGCGTCGGGCACCATGTGCGAACGCGCGTGCTGGCGCCGGGCTGGTCGAGAAAGATGGCGGCCTTGCTGCCCTTTTTCTGCTTGCGGGCGTTCTTTGGCATCCATTTCTCATGACTGCCCCAGCCCAGTTCCGCCGGCTGCAGTCCTTCAGCGATAAAGCCTTCGACAGACCAGGTGTTCCAGAAGGTGTTGAAGGGCTTCGGCTCCTTTGCGCGCTGGGTATCGCGCTCGGCAATATGCACACCCTTGACGCCCAGCGTCTGCATGAGTTTCGCCCAGCCTTCGCGATCGTTGGCGGTGGGTTCGTCGAATTCGAGATGCGTGTCGCGTGCGAGATTGACGAGTGCCTGTTTCACGAACCAGGAGACCATGCCGGGATTGGCGCCGCAGGTGGACACGGCGGTCGTGCCGCCGGGGCGTCGCGCTTTCTCCTTCAGCATGGTTTCGCGCAACGCATAATTCGTGCGTGCGGCATTATCCGCATCCGTGTCGAAGTAGAAGCCGGGCCATGGCTCAACCACCGTATCGATGTAGAGCATTCCGTATTTGCGGCACAGCTTCATCAGATCCACCGATGACGCATCGACAGACAGGTTGACGCAGAAGCCCTGTCCCTCGACATTCTTGACGAGCGGCTTGAGGACGTCCTTGTAATTGGCCTTGGTCAGATGCGCCTGAACATGGCGTATTCCCCGGCTTTCCAGATAGTCGGCAATATCGGTTCTGGGGTCGATGACAACCAGCCGCGACAGGTCGAACTTGAAATGGCGTTCAATCAACGGAAGCGTCCCGCGCCCGATGGAGCCGAAACCGATCATGATGATGGGACCGGTAATTTCGCCGTAAATCGGGTATTCAACTTCCGTCATTCTCAATTTCCTCTTTGAAGACAAGGCCTAAGCTAGATGATTAGGTCTCAACAATAAAGGGTAGCCGGATGACGGGCGTATGAAGACTGCCGGAAAGGTAAATCGAACCGCGTTCAAAGGGTCATAAAATCATCGGTACAGCTTGAGACTACGCATACTTGCTTTCGACGCCTATAATGCAATATTCAACCGTGCCGTTCGTTTATCGCAAAAGGGCAACCCATCGTGCGTCAGGAAACCCCCAGCCTGGACAGCCTCATAGAGCGCGTCATTGCGCTCCAGGACATGACGCCTATTTTCATTGCTCTCTATGACACGCAGGACAGGCTTCGTCATGCCAATCGCGCTTTTCGAGAAGCGTTTAATATTCCCCAGGATGCATTTCCCACCTGGATCGAGGTGCTGCGCGCCAATTATCAAGACCGCAAGGGCCTGATCATCACCACCAGTGACTTCGATGCCTGGCTTTTGTCCGCGCAGTCGCGTCGCGGCAAGGTGCCGTTTCGCGGTCTGGAGCTGGACATGCATGACGGACGCTGGATCTGGATGACGGAGACCGTGCAGGACGATGGCTGGATGCTGTGCGTGGGAACCGACATTACCAAGTTGCGGCAAAATCAGCGCAGTCTGCGTCAGGATCGCGACATCGCCATGCGCGCGGCGCAGACGGACGAGCTGACCGGAACCGCCAATCGTCGTTTCGTCTTCGCCAAACTCGATGCACACATTGCCAATGTCCAGAGCGGCCTGGAGCCGCCCTTTGGTCTTTGCGTCATGGATATCGATTTCTTCAAGGCCATCAATGATCGCTTCGGCCATCAGGGTGGCGACACCGTGCTGCGGGATTTTGTAAAGATCGCGCATGAAACGATCCGCCGATCCGATACATTCGGGCGCGTCGGCGGTGAAGAATTCATGTTGATCATGCCCCGCACGGCCCTTTCGGATTGCGCCGCCATGGCTCAGCGTATCCTGGAGAAGGTGAGCACATCCTGCCCGTTTCCCGGGGCTGCGGATTTTTCCTACAGCTGCTCTGCCGGGCTTACGCTCTACACATCAGGCGAAAGCAGAGCCGATCTTTACCAGCGCGTCGACCGTGCGCTCTATTCTGCCAAGCAGAAGGGTCGCGCCCGGGTCGAGTCCGTCGAAGAATAAGGCGCTCGCTCGCCGACGCCTGTTTCGATGGTGGTCTTGGCGTGGCTTAGACCAGCTCTGCCGCCACCAGCCCATGCAGGGAATTTCCGACGAACAGCTTTTTGCCTGCAAGGTCTGCGGGCCTGAGTGCCTGTCCACGCGCCTTGCGTTCGCGAATGAGATCTGCCCGCAGCACACCCGGCAGGATGCCGCTATCAAGCGGCGGTGTGAGCAACTGGCCTTCCGCACCCTCTACGAAAACGCTGGTCGTGGAGCCCTCGCAGATTTCGCCACGTTCGTTCAGAAGGAGAACTTCGTCGGCCTCACCGGCGGAAAATTCGGCTCTCGCCGCGTCGTAAGGTTCGCGGCGGGAGGATTTGTGCCGGTAGAAGGTGTCACTGGAATCGAGCCGCGTCTTTTCAGCGATCCTGACCCGCCAGACGGCGTTGGCCGCAAGAGGAACGAAGGGTTCGGCCTTGATATCCAGCTCGCCCTTATAGGTCATCACCACGCGCACGATCATCGGTTCCGTGCCGCCGACCGCCGCATTTAACGCCTTGACCGTATCGGCGGGAGCGCGGAAACCCAACGCATCCGCCGAACGCAGAAGCCTGCGCAGGTGCTGCTCAAGCCTCTGGAAACCGGTTTCGGGTTCCCAGCGCAATGTTTCCCTCAATGTCAGGTCAGCAGGCTTGCGTTTCATGCTCGGCATCCATCATGCGATTCACGTAAGGTAAAGCATAAGAAACGTCGAAGCTTGTCCGAAATTTGAGCCTCGCCGTTTTTTACTCCTTATCGAGTGCTTCCAGCTCGTCGATCAGTCCTTCGATCATCGAAAGACCCTTGTTCCAGAAGGATGGATCCGTCGCATCGAGACCGAAGGGCTTCAGCAATTCGGAGTGATGTTTCGTGCCGCCCGCCTTCAACAGCTCGAAATATTTGTCCTGGAAGCCCTCGTCAGCATTCTGGTAGACCGCATAAAGCGAGTTCACCAGGCAATCGCCAAAGGCATAGGCATAGACATAGAAGGGCGAATGGATGAAGTGGGGAACATAGGTCCACCAGCTTTCATAGCCTTCCGAGATACGGATTGCTGGTCCAAGGCTCTCCTGCTGGACAGACAGCCACAGCTCACCGATCTGTTCCGCCGTCAGTTCGCCCTCTTTACGGGCCGTGTGCACCTTGCGCTCGAATTGATAAAAGGCGATCTGACGGACCACCGTGTTGATCATGTCCTCCACCTTGCGGGCCAGAAGAGCCTTGCGCTCGCGACGGTCGCTGGTGTTGTCGAGCAGCTTGCGGAAGGTCAGCATTTCCCCGAAGACCGATGCGGTCTCGGCAAGCGTCAAAGGCGTCGCGCACATCAACGCACCCTGTCCACCCGCCAGAACCTGATGCACGCCGTGGCCGAGCTCATGGGCAAGGGTCATGACGTCGCGCGGTTTGCCGAGATAATTGACGAGGACATAAGGGTGGGCCGATGGCACGGTTGGGTGCGCGAAGGCACCCGGCGCCTTTCCGGGACGGGCCGGAGCGTCGATCCATTGCTCATCGAAGAAACGGCGGGCGATATCGGCCATTTCAGGTGCAAAATCGCCATAGGCGGAGAGAACCGTATCCTTGGCATCTTCCCATGGAATAATGGCATTGGATGTATCGGGCAGGGGCGCATTGCGGTCCCAGTATTCCATCTGCTCCATACCCAGCCACTTGGCTTTCATCTGGTAATAGCGGTGAGACAGACGCGGATAGGCCTGCGTGACCGCCAGCGCCAGTGCATCCACCACCTCGCGCTCGACACGGTTGGCCAGATGGCGGCTGTCGGCGATGTCTTCGAATTTACGCCAGCGGTCGGAGATTTCCTTGTCCTTGGCAAGCGTGTTGGTAATCAGCGTAAAGACGCGCAGATTGTCCTTAAAGGTCGCGCTCAGGGCCTGCGCCGCCTTCTTGCGGGTCTGCGCATCCGGCTCCTGCAGCAGGTTGAGCGTTTCTTCCAGTGCAAGGCTTTTGCCATCCACCTCAAAGCGCAGATCCGACATGGTTTCATCGAAAAGCCGGTTGAAAGCCGCCGCACTGGTCATGGATTTTTCCAGAAACAGCTGTTCGAGACTGTCATCCAGCTGGTGCGGCTTGTCCTTGCGAAGATCCACCAGCCAGGGCTTGTAGTGAGCGGTCAAGGCATCGTTGGCGATGGCGGCATCGATGACTGCATCATCGATGCGGTTCAGTTCCAGTGCGAAGAACAGCAGGTGGGCCGACAGATCCGTCAGCTTCGACTGGGCATCGCCGTAGATCTTGCCATTGGCCGGGTTGGATGTGTCTGAAAAATAGGTGAGGCCGGCAAAGGAGCCGATGCGTCCGAGAAGATCATCCAGCGCCTCATATTCCTTCAGCGCCGCTCCAAGGCCCTTTTCGCCGGTGAGTTCAGCCGCCGCCTGAAGCTTGCCCTTCCATTTTGCTTCGAAGGCCTTTGCCCCTTCCTGCGCCTTTTCCAGTGCTGCCTTGTATTCCGGGGAGGCTGCCGAGGGGTAGAGATCGGAGAGTTTCCAGGTCGGAAGATTGCCCAATGCCGTGCTTGCCGTGGCGGCGTTTGCCGCGCCATCAGCGGAAAAGGCGGGCAGTGTCGTCGATGTCTTGAAAGTCATTCCGGGTTTCCTCTTCATCTCGTGTCCAAGCATATGGGGGCTTCGTTTCCCGTGGCAATGCTTAAAATGCAAGCAAATCTCAAAACAGGATGTTCAAGCCTTCCGTGCCACATTCGGCTCAAAGGTCTGCATGAAGCAGATCCATAAACCGGAAACCGGAGCCTGAAATGACCGCGCAAGTACTCGTTATCGATGACGATCCCGTGCAGCGCCGCCTGCTTAGACAAGCGGTGGAGCGTTTTGGCCATCAGCCAATTCTCGCCGAAAACGGCAGGGTGGGGCTGGAGCTGTTGAAGCAACATAGCGGTGACATCAGCGTCATTGTTCTTGATCTCATGATGCCTGAAATGGACGGCCTGTCCTTCCTGAAGGCTGTTGGGGAACTTGGGACGGATGTTCCTGTCATCGTGCAGACGGGGCAGGGCGGTATCGATACCGTGGTGCAGGCCATGCGGGCGGGCGCCTTTGATTTCGTGGTCAAGCCCGTGTCGCCAGAGCGGATCGGCGCTGCCATTTCCAATGCGTTGAAACTGGACCAGCGCGAGGCCAAGGCCCGCACCGGTAAGCGTTCCCGCAATCACGCCGTCAATTTTACCGATATCGTTTCGGCAAGTCCCGCCATGCTGCGCGTCATCGAATTGGCGCAACGGGCGGCTCAATCCAATATTCCGGTCGTGCTGGAAGGGGAATCCGGCGTTGGCAAGGAGATGATTGCGCGCGCCATCCAGTCTGGCAGCGACCGGGCAAGCAAACCTTTCATCACCGTCAACTGCGGGGCCATTCCGCATAATCTGGTGGAGAGCATTCTTTTCGGTCACGAAAAGGGGGCATTCACGGGTGCTACGGAAAAGCACATCGGCAAGTTCATGGAAGCCGATGGCGGAACGCTGTTCCTTGACGAAATCGGCGACCTCCCGCTCGATGTTCAGGTCAAGCTGCTGCGCGCCGTCCAGCAGGGCGAAATCGAAACCGTCGGATCTGCCAAGGTGCAGAAGGTGAATGTCCGCCTTATCTCCGCGACAAACAAGAACCTGATCGAGGAGGTCAAGGAAGGCCGCTTCCGGGAAGACCTCTATTATCGCCTCAACGTGTTCCCCATCACCATTCCCGCCCTGCGCCGCCGAAAGGAAGACATTCCCTATCTCGCGCGCGTATTTGCGGAACGCTTCTCGATCGAACAGAAACTGCCGCACGCGCTGGGCGTCAATGCGGGCGCGCTTGCCCTGCTGACCGCCTATGACTGGCCGGGCAACATTCGCCAGCTGGAAAACGCCGTGTTCCGCGCGGTCGTTCTTGCCCAGGGCGACGAGTTGAATGAAGCCGATTTTCCGCAAATTGCCTTGCAGGTTCCAGAATTTGCCGGTGCCGTGGGCGATTACGACGCGCAGCACAGACCGCCAGAACGCTCTCTTCTGGTTGCCCAGCCGGTGGAAACCAGAAGCAGCGCAGCTGAAATCATGTCGGTGATGGAGGCTATGGCAAGCGATGAAAACCGCTCGACAACGTCAACGACGGGGGGCGGCAGCCTTATCGCCAGCACGGATGAGAGCGGAGATGTGCGCAAGATCGCGGATATTGAGGAAGAACTGATCCGTTTTGCACTGCGCTTCTACCGGGGACAGATGAGTCAGGTGGCTCGAAAACTGGGAATTGGGCGCTCTACACTTTACCGCAAGTTGAAGGATTATGGCATTGATCCAGACGATCCCCTGCGCGAAGCGGCTTGATGCCGTTTCGCTTGGCGTAAATTAGCAGATGTGGAATTTGTTAACTCCTGGGCAAGGATATTCACTTACGGTCTATAAACCACTTGTTAGTGAAGCGTTCACTATATAGAGGATGAATGTCCATGTGTGGCAAAATTGCCATCGTGTGACCGTAATTGAGGTTCATGTGGGACAATGTGACGAATTGTCTGCCAGGCGGGGATCAAATTGCTTTATCTGCATCGGAATATCGCGCTCTCGGGCAAGATAGCGCGCGGCTTGATCAAAGATATATGCACGAAGCTGTCGGCACGCGTTGTCACCTGCGCGTGCCTGATGATGGCCGCGATGCCCGCTCTCGGAATTTCGGCGACGGAAGCCGCCGCCGAAACACGCAGTCTGAAGCTCTATTATATCCACACCAAAGAAAAAGCCGTCATCACATTCAAGCGAAACGGCAAGTATGACCAGAAGGGTCTGCAGGAGCTGAACCGTTTCCTGCGCGACTGGCGTCGCAACCAGCCCACCAAGATGGATCCGCGCCTTTTCGATCTCGTCTGGGAAGTCTACCGTCGCTCCGGTGCCAACGACTATATCAACGTCGTGTCCGCTTTCCGCTCGCCGGAAACCAACGGTATGCTGCGCTCGCGCACCAAGGGTGTCGCAAAGAGCAGCCAGCATACGCTGGGCAAGGCGATGGATTTCTACATTCCCGGCGTGAAGCTCTCCCGCCTCCGCGAAATTGCCATGCAGATGCAGATCGGCGGCGTTGGTTTCTACCCGACCTCCGGTTCGCCTTTCGTGCATCTTGATGTCGGCAACGTCCGCGCCTGGCCGCGCATGAGCCGCCAGGAGCTCGTGCGGATTTTCCCGAACGGCAATACCATTCACCTTCCAGCCGATGGCAAGCCGCTTCCCGGCTATGATCAGGCGCTGGCAGACTACAAGAAGCGTGTCAGCTCATCGTCCATCCAGGTTGCCAGCACCGCAGGTGCTGGTCCTGCATCGTCCTCTTCCGGCGGCAAGCGCAAGACGTTGCTTGCGACGCTGTTTGGTGGTGGTGATGAGGATGAAGATGCGGAAGGCATTGCAACGCCGGAACCCGCAACCCGGTCGTCCGCACCTGCTGCGGCTCCGGTTGCCGAGGAAACCGACGAGGCACCTGCCGCCGTTGCGGTCGCTTCCGCCCAGCCGGTTCCAGCTGTAGCTGCACCGCTGCCAACAGCGCGCCCGGCGTTTCGGGAACAGGACGGCCAGAACGGCCTAGCCACAGCGCTTTACTCACCAGCACGTAATGCAGCGCAGGATGCGCTTCAGGCTGCCACCACCCCAACACCGACTGCGGCACCTGCAGAACAACAATTTGCTGATCTCGCCCAATATTCCATTCCCGTTCCAACGCTGCTTGGGCCGCGCCGTATGAAGGGTGATGCTGAAGGCACCACGATGACGGCGGCCCTTGCGTCCGAAGATATGCCTGGCGATGCCCTGGCCGCGCATGTTCCAGTTCCGGCCAACCGCCCGGCTGTCGCAGAAGCGCTGCTCGCATCTGCCAATGCCGATGTGGAGGGTCAGGAAGACGAAGCAGAGGGTGCAACGCTTTCGCCTGTCGTCGTCGCCGCGCTTGAGCAGAGCGGACAGGACGCCCGGTCCGCCTTGACGGCAACAGCGATGCCAAGCGCTGCTCAGTTCCCGGCCTCCGCTGGTCGCGCCGTTGCATCAGTGCCTGCGGCAAAACCTGTCGAGATGGCAAAGGCCGAGCCTGCTGTGTCCAGCCGCGACGAGGACAGCTACGGTGACGCATTCGATGTGAAGCCAAAAGCCAAGAATGCGCTCAGCGTCGGTCTGCCCACCAAGGGTGGTCGTCCAAGCAAGCAGGATGCTGCCGTGGCTGAAAAGGCGATGGTCAGCGGCGGTCGCCTGACGCAGGAAGCCATATCCGACTGGGCTCTTAGCCAGGACAAGGGTGCTTCCGGCCGTGCCGTAAAGGCTCCTCGTCTCGTCAATAACCGTATGCTCAGCCACGACATGTCTGCCTCTGCGGCAACCGCAAGCTTCCGTCCAGGCGCTGCTGCAATTGACTCAAGTCGGTTCAGCACGCCGGTCAAGATGCCCTAAGCGCGACCTCCCATTGCGTTCGAAGTGTTTCCATCGCGTCCAGTCTGAAACGGCTGGGCGCGATTTTCATATAGAGCAGCCGATGCACGGTGGTTAAGCTATAGATTGAACATATGGTACAAGGTGACCTTGACGGGCATTAGAGAGACTGTTAGTTTTCACCAAGTTTGATGTATTCGGCTTGGTCCGGAAGTATTGCGTAGAAGACTGTAATTTGATGCGTCTACAGATGGCAGCGCAAGGGCGGTAGTCAATTTTGACACCGTACGCATGAAGCTCTTTGCATTGCGCCGGTTCTCGCGAGCCATGTTTCCTTTGAAATGATGCTTCCATAACTGCCGCCGGGCTGCATGCCTATGCTTGGTTGTCCTATGATGACGCGAGTTTCGCTTACCTGGTATGAAGGGTACTGTCGATTCAGTGCGGTGGGGAAGCATCTCTTTATCTTGATGGTGTCGCACGCTTATGACTTCAATTGCTTCTCTTCCGACCAGGCAGATTTCTCGACTTGAGACCTCGACCATCGCGTCGTTGACCGTCGGCGACCTTGAAGAGCTGAAGTCAACGCAAATTCGCGCGTTGACATCCTCGCAGATTTCCGCGCTCGATACCGGCGTCGTGGCGGCCTTGAGCACTAAAGTCGTCAGCTCCTTTGCGGCCAATGCCGTGAAAGGGTTGACGCTATCGCAACTGTCAGCGTTTGGCGCCACGCAAGCTTCGGGTTTAACGGCCACGCAGGTCAAGAGCCTCTATGCTGACCAACTTGAAGGTTTTTCCAGTGCGGCCATCGAAGGGCTGACCACGACACAGGTCTCGGCTTTGACAGGCGCACAGGCCGCCACTCTCTCCGCAGCGGAACTTAACAGTTTTACTGCAGAGGAAATCGGCTCGATCAATCGGACGGCAATCACAGGGCTGACAACCAGCGCACTGGCCGGGTTGGAGACTGACAAAATCGCAGCCCTGACGACCTCGCAAATTTCCCGTCTGACGACGAGTCAGATGCAGGCGTTCAACACTGTCCAGCTTGCTGCATTGTCGCCACAGCAGTTCTCTGCCCTCACGGCAAAGCATATTGCCGGATTAAGCACTGACGTCATCGCAGCACTCGGCAGCGGTCAGCTGGCATCCATGACAAGCAAGCAGATCGGTGGGTTCTCTTCGGCGCAATTCGAGGCATTATCATCCTCAAGTCTGGAAGGTCTGACGACCGTTCAGATTTCTGGGATGAAATCCGCCCAAGCTGCAACGTTGAGTGCGGCCGAGTTGAATACATTTACAAATGAGGAAATTGCCTCATTGACAAAGGCGGCACTTTCCGGTCTGACGACGGCGGCACTTGCCGGCCTCGATACGTCCAAGATCGCCGCCATGTCTGGAACGCAGGTTGCGGCGTTGTCATCCGCGCAGCTGGGTGCGCTGAATTCTGATCAATTGAAGGCGCTGGCGCCCAGCCAGTTCGCGGCCATGTCGTCTAAGCAGCTTGCTGGTCTCTCCACAACTGTCATCGCCAATCTTGAATCCGGGCAGATTGCTTCTCTGACGGTGCGGCAGATCGGAGCATTTTCGAGTGTCCAGTTCCAGGCCTTGACGACAAGCGGCATCGAAAGCCTGACAACGACACAGGCGGCAGGTCTGAACTCACGGCAAGCCGCAACCCTTTCGGCCGATGAACTGAACCTGTTCACGCCTCAAGAAATTGGTGCGCTTGGAAAATCGGCAATCATCGGGATCACGACAGACGCTCTGGCTGGCCTTACAACTGACCGTATCGCGTCGCTAACCTCGGGCCAGATCTCCGCTTTTTCGGTGGCGCAGCTCAAGTCACTGACACCCTCTCAGCTGGAGGCCCTGAGGCCCGAGCAGTTTGTCGGGTTGAATGCGGCGCAAGTTCCCGGTCTATCGACCGGGGTATTGGCGAGCCTCGAAAGCGAAGATCTTCCTTTCTTTTCTTCGAAGTTGGTCAAGGCGTTGTCTACGGAGCAGTTTGACGCTTTGAGCTCCGACGGTATCGCTGGTTTGACGAAAAGCCAGATTGCAGCTCTTGACGCGAAGAAAATGGCGACGCTCTCGTCTGCGGAACTCAACAGCTTCAGTGCTGAAGAAATTGCAGCCATTTCACGGCAAGCCATTTCCGGCTTGAGTACCTCTGCGATTGCTGGAATGTCCGACAGTCTTGTCCCGTCTTTGACGACGTCACAAATGTCTTCGCTGACCGCAGCACAAATGTCGGCTTTCACGTCGAGCCAATTCGCTGCGCTGACGCCGCAACAGTTCTCAGCCCTGTCTGCTAAGCAGATTTCCGGACTATCAACCGGTGCCCTTGCCAGCCTTGATACGGCAAAGATCGGCGCAATGACCTCGAAGCAATTATCGGCGCTGTCTGATACCCAGTTTGAAGCGTTGAGCACCGCAAGCATCGCGGCCTTGAACGAAAGCCAGGTTGCGGGGCTGAAATCCGCGCAGGTTGCCACTCTCGATGCAAGCGAGCTGAACAGCTTCACGACATCGGAAATTGCGGCGATCAGCCGCAAGGTCGTGTCTGGTCTTACAACTCAGGCTCTTAGTGGTCTTTCCAGCGATAATATTGCTGCATTTTCCTCGACGCAACTTCAGGCCATGAGTGACGCGCAAGTCGCGGTCGTTATTGCCGCTTATCAGTCCAACTGATTTTCAAGCGTAACTTCAAAACCCCAGAATCAAAAAAAGGGGCGCAGCGGTTGCTGCGCCCCTTTTTGTCTGTTCTCGCCAGATCTTGTCTGACGCATCCGAGGCCTCAGACGCCGCTCTGGCCGTCGGAGCCGATATAGGCGATGCGGACCATGTTTGTCGCGCCGGGCGTTCCCAGCGGAACACCGGCCGAGATGATGATGCGGTCGCCGGGCTTGCCGAAACCTTCATCGACAACGATCCGGCAGGCGCGATTGACCATGTCGTCCAGGTCGCTGGCATCACCGGTCACGACGCAGTGCAGGCCCCACACGACCGACAGGCGGCGTGCCGTCTGGATGATGGGCGAGAGTGCGATGATCGGAACCTGCGGGCGCTCACGTGCGGCGCGCAGGCCGGTCGTACCGGACGAGGTGTAGGTAACGATGGCAGACAGGCCGAGCGTTTCGGCGATCTGCCGGGCAGCCAGCGAGATCGCGTCGGCACCGGTTGCTTCCGGCTGGGCGCGCTGTGCATAGATGATGCTGGAGTAATGCGGGTCCTGTTCCACCGTGCTGGCGATAGAGGCCATGGTGGAGACGGCTTCGACCGGATAATCGCCGGAGGCGGACTCGGCAGACAGCATGATGGCATCGGCGCCTTCGAAAACGGCGGTGGCCACGTCGGACACTTCTGCACGGGTCGGAACCGCCGCAGAAATCATCGATTCCAGCATCTGGGTGGCAACCACAACCGGCTTGCCGGCACGGCGACATGCGCGGGTCAACTGCTTCTGAATGCCGGGGACGGCTTCGAGCGGCATTTCAACGCCAAGGTCACCACGGGCAACCATCAGCGCGTCCGAAAGCTCGATGATTTCCTCGATGCGTTCGATAGCCTGCGGCTTTTCGATCTTGGACATGAGGCCAACGCGGCCACCGGCGATCTTGCGAACTTCCACAAGGTCTTCCGGCCGCTGCACGAAGGAAAGAGCCACCCAGTCGACGTCATCGGTGGCGAGAACGGCGTCGAGGTCGACGCGGTCCTTGTCGGTCAGCACGCCGACGCCCAGAAGCGTATCGGGAAGGCTGATGCCCTTGCGATCGGAGATCTTGGTGCCCGAAACGACGGTTGTCACAATGCTCTTGCCGTCGCATTTTTCAGCGCGCAGGTGCAGCTTGCCGTCATCGATCAGCAGGCGGTCGCCCGGCTTTACCGCTTCCAGAATTTCGGGATGGGGCAGGAAGACGCGGTTGTTGTCGCCAAGCGCTTCGTTGCTGTCGAGTGTGAAGGTCTGACCGGCGACGAGATCGACCTTGGTATCGGCAAATTTGCCAACGCGTAGCTTGGGTCCCTGCAGGTCGGCCAGAATACCGATCGGGCGGCCGACACGGCGTTCCACGGAGCGGATACGCTCAATCAGCGTGCGCATCAGATCGTGGCTGGCGTGGCTCATATTGATGCGGAACAGATCGGCGCCGGCCAGATGCAGCTTCTCGATCATTGCCTCATCGGAAGATGCTGGGCCGAGAGTTGCAAGGATTTTGACTTTGCGATTACGCTTCATCAGTTCTGACTTTCCTGTGTGCCTGGCGTGTCCGAAAGCTGGACCATCCAGCTTCCCTGTCGACCCGTATCGTATTCCTTGAAACCCATTCTCTGGAAACTACGGGCATAACAATCGTCTACGCCGTTGATCTTGAACTCGTTTTCCGCGACGCACATGTTGACGTCGCCAGTCCATCTGCCGCCGCGGGCAGCGTCTTCGGCGTAGAGATAATAATAGCGTGATTGCAGCTCACCTTCGATCAAGGTGGCGCATGTGGAGGCCGGAACCTGCCACCAGCCCTCGCTGACCCAGCCTTCCTGGGCCCGATAGCCAATGGCCACGCCGACGAGATTTTGCGTGCTGTTGCAGACACGGAAATCCGCCAGTGCCGGTTCTGCAAGAAGAAGCGGTGTTCCGAAGAGGGCGGCTGCGCAGAAGAAACGGACTGCACGCCGATATTTTTCAAGGAGAGCGGAGATTGTCTGTGTCACGGCTTCCATCCGGATTCCATGGTTATAAATGAAAACACTTCTTGGCGCGGACGCCCAAGAAAGTCAACGCAAGTTCAATCGATTATACTGTGTAGGAGCTTTCCCGGGGTGCTGGCGGCGCTCGTATGGCCCTGTCAACTTGCGCGTAGCGGTCAGCCATGCCATCAAGCGTCTCTCCCTTTCAGTCTCCAAGAAAATCGAAGATGTCAGACTTTCAGCCCTACGAAATCATAGAAGGCGATTATGACAAAGGCATGGTTCTGCTTGCCGATCACGCCACCAACCTCCTGCCGGCTGCCTATGGCGATCTTGGTTTGCCGCAGACTGCATTCAAGAGACATATCGCCTTCGATATCGGGGTGGAGGGGCTGACACGAGACCTGGCGTCAAGGCTCGGCGTACCTGCGGTCATGAGCCGCTTTTCGCGCCTGCTGATCGATCCCAATCGCGGCGAGGATGACCCGACACTCATCATGAAGATTTCGGACGGGGCGATCATTCCTGGAAATCGAGATATCACGCAGGAAGAGTGGGATCTGCGCCTCAACAGCTTTCACCGTCCCTATCACAACGCGGTGGATAGCGTCCTGGGAAGGGTTGGCAGGCAGACGGGCAAGGCGCCACTTGTCTTTTCCCTTCACTCCTACACACCTTTCTGGAAAGCGTTTGCCCGGCCATGGCACGCTGCTGTGCTGTGGGATACGGACCACCGTGCCGTAACGCCTCTGATTGCGAAGTTGAACGCAGCGGGCGATATAATGGTGGGTGACAACGAGCCCTATGACGGTGCGTTGAAAGGCGACACCATGTATCGTCACTGCATGGTCAAGGGTATCGCGCACGCTCTTTTGGAGGTGCGGCAGGATTTGATTGCCGACGAAGCGGGGATTGCCGCCTGGGCAGAGCGCCTCGCTCCCATTTTTGCCGCAATGAACGATGATCCCACCCTGCATGAGTATCAGACGTTCGCTTCGCGGACTGGACCCTACTGAGCGGAGAGCAGCATGAGCGACCTTGACGATATCAGCAAGACAGAACTCGAGGCGGCGGCATTTCGCAGGCTTCTCAAGCATTTGCGAGAGCGCAGCGATGTCCAGAACATCGACCTGATGAACCTTGCCGGTTTTTGCCGCAACTGCCTTTCCAACTGGTATGCGGACGCGGCACGGGAGGCCGGACATGACATCTCCAAGGATGCCGCCCGCGAGATGGTCTATGGAATGCCCTATGAAGAGTGGAAGACGCTGCACCAAGCCGAGGCAACGGATACCCAGAAAGCCTCATTCGAGAAGAACAAGCCCCACGAATAGGCCCTTGTGCAAGGAAACGGCTTGACGCCGGAGCCGTGGACGGGCAGTTCACCATCCTGAAAAAAATCGGGCTGTTGCCAGGCTTTTGCCTGGCGCGCCCGACGAGTTTCTATCAAGTGCCTCCGCATGAGAGTGCCCGACGTCTGAAGGAAAGATAATGGACGATACAGCCACAACAGAAACCGTAGCCGCCGCCGAACTTCGTCAGTTCATCGAGCGTATTGAGCGACTGGAAGAAGAAAAAGCTGCGATTTCCGGCGATATCAAGGACGTCATGGGCGAAGCCAAGGGCCGCGGCTACGATACGAAGGCCATTCGCACGATCATTCGTCTTCGCAAGAAAGACGCCAATGAGCGTATCGAGGAAGAGACGATCCTGCAGACCTACATGGCTGCTCTGGGTATGGAATAAGAGAGACAGGTGATGCGGCGCGGGTGTGCAGACACCCCTGCCGTATGCTATTCCCCGGGCGCGAAGAAGGCGTCTATCGCTGCCAATGCCTGATCGCGGTAGACATCGCGCTCCAGCAGAACTTCGTGGCGGGCGCCGGTTATGGGGATGAGTTGTGCGGCGCGGAAATTGCGGGATAACTCCTCCTGCGCGGCATAGGGCGTCAGCCTGTCGCGCATTGGTGCCAGAAGAAGCGTTGGCACTGTGACATTGGTCAGGTGATCCTGTCTTGTCACGCGCGGCATCGTTTTCAGCACTTCAAAAAGCCAGCGAGCCGTTGGCGCACCGATAAACAGCTCCGGGTGTTGCGTTCCGATGGCGACGTTGCGGGCGAATCGGTCCGGATCTGATGTCAGAGGGTTGTCATCGAAGGAGCGTTCGCGCTGGTCCTTGCCCAGTTGCACGCCTCCAAGGCCCGTCAGGGTCAGCGCCGTGGCAACGGTTCTTATGAACCAGCCCGGCATGGATTGCCCGGAGAGGGTAATGAACGGTGCGCTCAGCACCATGCGGTCGATCCTGTTGGACAGGGAAGGGGCCATTGCCAGCGCGGCCAGTCCGCCGGTGGAATGTGCCAGCATGAAGAAGGGCAGGCGCGTATCGGGCAGCACAACCTGCTCGAGAAACAGCGAAATATCCTTCTGGTAGTCTGAAAAGCGCCGCACATAACCCGCATGCGCCTTTTTCAGCAATCTCTCCGAGCCACCCTGGCCGCGCGTATCGAAGGTCGCGACCCAGAAGCCTTTGGCAGTCAGGTCATTGATGGTCTCGAAATATTTCTCGATGCACTCGTTCCTGCCATGGACAAGCACGATGGTGCCTCGGGCAATCGATTGCCCGGAGCGGAAGATGGCGTAGCGGAGCTTCTTGTTTTTGTGACCGGTGAAATAGCCTGCGATATGGTTTTCGGGCACGGGGTTGCCCTTGGTCGCGTGCAATATGGCTTCGGTCATGAAGGATTTCCGGCTGGGCACTGAAGATGTGTTCCATAACGGGATAAGTGGCGCGTCCGGGGACGTCAAAGGAAAAATTGCCGGAACCGTCGGTCTTAGCAGTCGCGGTTCCGGCGAATAAGACAGAAGAAGAAGGGACGTTACACTTCTGCCGCCGGAGATTGCCTCCGATGAGGTCATGTCTATCGCTGCGAAACTGAATGATTTCAGAACCTGTCATTCACATTTCGTTCAGCGAAAATCCCGGGCACCAGAACTCTTGAACTTGTGCAAATGCCTTCCCATCTCATGATCACGGTCGCCAGAACGGGGCCGTTTCCGGTCACTCGTCGCCATAAGGGGCGAGGGCCCTAACCGCAAACAGTCGCTCACAGGAGGACACCATGCGTCACGTTGATTTTTCTCCACTCTACCGCTCCACGGTCGGTTTCGACCGCCTTTTTTCCATGCTCGATGGCATTGGCCAGCCTGAGCAGGCCCAGGCCTATCCGCCCTACAATATCGAACGCACGGGTGAAAACGCTTACCGCATCACCATGGCCGTTGCCGGTTTCGATGAAAGTGAACTCAGCATCGAATCGCGCGCCAATGTGCTGACCGTGAAGGCGGAAAAGGCTGATGAAAACAAGGAAAGCGAAGGCGAATTCCTCTATCGCGGCATCGCCAAGCGCGCCTTTGAGCGCCGCTTCCAGCTTGCCGATCACGTAGAGGTGCAGAATGCATCGCTCAAGAACGGCCTGTTGCACATCGATCTTCTGCGCAACATTCCCGAAGCCATGAAGCCGCGCCGCATCGCGATCGTCTCTGACATTGCAGATGCGCCAAAGCAGATCGAGGCTCAGGTCACGCCTGCTCAGGTCAACTAAGGCGTAACCCTTCTTGAAAAACCAACGAAACGGCCCTCACTGCAGGGCCGTTTTTGTTTGCTCGGGCAGGACGACGGCTTCTGCAGGTGTTGCCGTTTCCTCGGGCTTGGCTTTCGTTACGGCCTTTGCCTTTTCATCTGCCTGCGTCTTGCGCGCATAGCGCTGCGCAATCACGGCGCAGGCCATCAGCTGGATCTGGTGAAACAGCATGAGCGGCAGAACGATTGCCCCGATGCTCTGCCCCGCGAAGATGGCGCCCGCCATGGGCACGCCGCTGGCCAGGCTCTTCTTGGAGCCGCAGAAGGTGATGGTGATCTCGTCCTCCTTCTTGAAACCAACCAGCCGACTTCCGAACATGGTGATGACAAGGACGGTGGCGAGCAGCAGGATATCGATGCCAATGACCACGCCGATATCGCGAAGGGTAAACTGGTTCCAGATGCCTTCGACCACCGCCTCACTGAAGGCAAGGTAAACCACCATCAGGATGGAGCCACGATCGACGGGTGCCAGAAGGCTTTTGCGTGCGCGGATCCAGTCTCCGATCCACGGCTGCAAGAGCTGGCCCAGAATGAAGGGCAAGAGAAGCTGCAGGAAAATCTGCAGGAAGGCATCCAGAGAAAATCCACCACCATGGCCGCCGACGGTAAAAAGGAAGCCGACCAGCACCGGGGTGAGAAACATGCCAAGGATGTTCGACGCCGAAGCCGCACAGACGGCGGCGGGCACATTGCCGCCTGCCATAGACGTAAAGGCAATGGAAGACTGCACCGTGGAGGGCAGAACGCAAAGAAACAGAACGCCCATATAGAGCGGTGCCGGCAGAATTTTCTGCGGAATATAGCCCAGGGCAACACCGAGCAGCGGGAACAGGCCGAAGGTCACAAGCAGGATGACCAGATGCAGCCGCCAGTGCAGAACGCCCGCAATCACCACGTCGCGCGATAGTCTTGCCCCGTGCAGGAAAAACAGCAGGGCGATGGCGCATTTGGTCGCGATGCCGAAATAATCCGCCAACTCGCCGCTTACGGGCAGCAGCGAGGCGATGATGACGGTGGCGACAAGCATCATGGTGAAACGGTCGGGCAGGAAGCGGCTCATGGAGACATGCTTTCTTTCATGGGATCTCATTGAATATTGCGGCACTATCGCTCATCATGAAATCAGATGCAAAAACTAACAGTTATCACCTTTCAGGATAACCATGCTGAACTTGCAACATCTTGCCAGCTTCGTAACGCTGGAGCAGACCATGAGCTTTACCGCAGCCGCAGCCCGGCTTGGCATCGGCCAGTCCACACTCAGCCAGCACATCCAGCGTCTGGAAACGTCGCTTGGGCAGCGGTTGATCGCACGCGATACGCACCGCGTGAGACTGACGCCCGAGGGGGAAGCGTTGCTGGGCTATGCGCGTTCCATGCTCGACATCAACAACAAGGTTGCGGCGCTGTTCGGCGAGAGCAAGCTGCGCGGACGTCTGCGGCTCGGCGTTTCAGAGGATTTCGTCGCCAGCCGTCTCACCGTCATTCTGGAGGAATTCACCCGGCTTTATCCGCTGGTGGATCTGGAGCTGACGGTAGCGCTCAGCGGTGCGCTTTACGAGATGCAGGACAATGGTGAGCTGGACGTGGTGCTGGCCAAACGGCGTCTCGGCGATCAGCTGGGCCATTTCCTGTATCGCGAACCGCTGGTCTGGTTGGCGAAGGACCCAGACGCGATCATCTCGCGTGAGCAGGCAGTGCCGCTGATCGCCTTTCCACCACCCAGCATCACCCGTAAAGCTGCGCAGGAAGCGCTGGACCGAGCCGGTGTAGCGTGGCGGATCGTCTGCACCTGCGCAAGCCTCAGCGGCCTGACTGCCGCCGCGCGGGCAGGTATGGGCGTTCTCGTCCAACCTCGCAGCATGGCGCCGTCGGGTCTGCGTGAGTTGCCCCGGGGCGCCTTGCCTGTTCTGGAGGATGTTGAATTCGTGCTCCAGCCGCGAAAGGGTGCGGATGCAGAACTGGTCGAGGCACTGTCCCGGCTGGTCATGGCGAAAGGCATGGTGCCGGGCAGTGTTGTGTGAGCTTTTCCATCCGTCATACCGGATCAAGTGCGGTATGACGGAAAGGCGAGATTATGGTGCCCCGCAGATCCGCAGGAATTCATCGACATCCGTTTCAAGCGTGGCAAAGCTTGTGACGAGGCGGATGAGCTGTTCGTTCTCGCCAACTTTCTCGTTCATGTCGTGGGGAACGGGCCAGTCATAGAAGCTTGCTCCGGCATCCTTTGCGGCCTTTGCCTTTGCCTTGTCCAGCACCACGAAAAGCTCGTTGGATTGTGTCGGCCAGGCCAGACGCGCACTGTTGGAGGCGGAGAGGCCATCGCGCAGGCGCGTTGCCATGGCGTTGGCGTGTGCTGCAAGTTCCAGCCAGAGATCGTCCTTGAAATAGGCATCGAACTGGGCCGCCATGAAGCGGGTCTTGGAGAAAAGCTGGGCCGAGCGCTTGCGGATGAAGGGCAGGTCTTCTGCCATTTTTGGGTCCATGTAAACGATGGCTTCCGCACACCAGCAACCGTTCTTGGTGGCGCCGAAGGAGAGTATATCGACGCCGCGCTTCCATGTCATTTCGGCGGGCGTAGTGCCAAGCGCCATCAAGGCATTGCCAAAGCGCGCGCCGTCCATGTGCAGGGGAACGCCCGCATTCTTCGCGATTTTGGAAATGGCGTCGATCTCATCGAGCTCGTAAACCGTACCCTGTTCTGTCGCCTGCGTCAGCGTCACCAGCATGGGCTGGCCCTGATGGATGGAGCCCGGAGGAAAGCGGCCAATGGCGGCTTCAAGGTTCTTCGGCAGCATCTTGCCGTTGGGGCCAGCGACCGGCATCAAGCGGGACGCGTTGGAGAAATAGACCGGCGCGCCGCACTCATCCTCGATCACATGCGCTTCAGAATGACAGAAGGCGATGCCGCCGGGTCGTGCCACGCTTGCAAGTGCCAGCGAATTGGCAGCGGTGCCGGTGCCGACGAAGAAAACCGCGACGTCGCGCTCGAAAATCTCGTTGAAGCGCTTCTCGATCGCCCGGTCCAACTCGCTCGTGCCATAGGCGGCAGCAAAACGGGTGGATTCCTTCATCAAGCGCTCATTGATGGCCGGGTGGGCACCTGCCCAATTGTCGGAAGCAAAAAACATGGGTCTGCACTTTCGATGAGTTGACGATCTATGCCGGGCTGGCCTTGCCAGATGATCGTCTATTTATGGGCTTATTTTCGGGAACGCAAATCTGGCAATGAAAGCAATATTTTCGCTGCTGTCATGGAAGAAAATTGCGCGTAAATCGGCACGTGAGACATTAACCGTCATTTGCCGGGTTTATAATTTGTTAGGGTGGACTTGCGGAGTGCCGATGTTTCTGTCAAAATCCAACCAGAATTGAGACAGCAATGCTGTCCTAAATTGACAAGCGGATGCGAAGCCTTTATCCAGAAATCGGGGCAAGGCAGAGCATCCGCCTCTCTGCGTGAAGCCATGCAACCTGTTGCAGGAGGGATGAAACATGACGATCAAGCTGGAAGGCGAACACGCCACCGCTGCCGCTACCAATGACTGTCCGACCAGCGTCGAGGCAAAGGCTGACGTGCGCGCGACAATCGGCGGCCTGCCGGAAAAGCAGGGTCTTTATGATCCGCGCAACGAGCATGATGCCTGCGGCGTCGGCTTCGTCGCGCATATGAAGGGTCAGAAGTCGCACCAGATCGTCAAGGACGGCCTGTTCATTCTGGAAAACCTGACGCATCGTGGCGCTGTCGGTGCAGATCCGCTGATGGGCGATGGCGCTGGCATTCTGGTGCAGATCCCCGACCGTTTCTTCCGCGAGGAAATGGCGCTTCAGGGCGTCACCCTGCCCAAGGCTGGCGAATATGCCGTTGGCCACATGTTCATGCCGCGCGTTGCCGAGCGGATAGAGCATTTCAAGAAGGTCATCATTGATGTCATCGCGGAAGAGGGTCAGCAGTTCCTCGGTTTCCGTGATGTGCCTGTCGACAATTCCTCGCTGTCGAAGGCGCCGGATATCGCTGCCACAGAGCCGCATCACGTGCAGGTCTTCATCGGCGCTGGCCGTGATGCCGCAACCAATGCCGATTTCGAGCGTCAGCTGTTCCTGATCCGCAAGGTCATTTCCAACCGCATCTACAATGAAGGTGGCGGTAAGGAATCGCAGGAATTCTATCCGGTTTCGCTGTCCTCTTCGACCATCGTCTACAAGGGCATGTTCCTGGCCTATCAGGTCGGTGCCTATTACAAGGACCTGGCCGATCCGCGCTTCGAAAGCGCCGTGGCTCTCGTTCACCAGCGTTTCTCGACCAACACCTTCCCATCCTGGAAGCTTGCACACCCATACCGCATGGTTGCCCATAACGGCGAAATCAACACGCTGCGCGGCAACGTCAACTGGATGGCGGCACGTCAGGCCTCTGTTGCCTCGCCGCTGTTCGGCGAAGACATTTCCAAGCTCTGGCCTATTTCCTACGAAGGACAGTCGGACACCGCCTGCTTCGACAACGCGCTCGAGTTCCTCGTGCGTGGTGGCTACTCCATGGCCCATGCTGTCATGATGCTGATCCCTGAAGCCTGGGCTGGCAACCAGTCCATGTCGCCTGAGCGCAAGGCATTCTACGAATATCACGCCGCGCTGATGGAGCCATGGGATGGCCCGGCTGCCGTTGCCTTTACCGATGGCAAGCAGATTGGTGCAACGCTTGACCGTAACGGCCTACGTCCGGCTCGCTACCTCGTCACCGATGACGACCGTATCATTATGGCGTCCGAGGCTGGCACATTGCCGGTGCCGGAAGAGCGCATCATCAAGAAGTGGCGTTTGCAGCCCGGCAAGATGCTGCTCATCGACATGGAAAAGGGCTCGATCATCTCCGACGAGGACGTCAAGCACGAGCTTGCCGCCAAGCACCCCTACCGCACATGGCTCGATCGCACCCAGCTGATCCTCGAAGATCTGAAGCCCGTCGAGCCGCGCGCTCTGCGTCGCGACGTGTCTCTGCTCGACCGTCAGCAGGCCTTTGGTTACACCAGCGAAGACACCAAGCTTCTGATGTCTCCTATGGCGACGACCGGTCAGGAAGCCATCGGCTCAATGGGCACGGATACGCCGATTTCGGCCATGTCGTCCAAGTCCAAGCTGCTTTACACCTATTTCAAGCAGAACTTCGCGCAGGTTACCAACCCGCCGATCGACCCGATCCGCGAAGAGCTGGTCATGAGCCTCGTCTCCTTCATCGGCCCACGCCCGAACATTCTCGACCACGAGGGTGCTGCCCGCGCCAAGCGTCTGGAAGTGCGCCAGCCGATCCTGACCAATGGCGATCTGGAGAAGATCCGCTCCATCGGTCACACGGAAGACCGTTTCGACACCAAGACGCTCGACTTCACCTATGATGTGGAGCGTGGCGCCGAAGGCATGCCTGAAATGCTCGACCGCCTGTGCGAGCGTGCGGAGTCTGCTGTTCGCGGCGGCTACAACATCATCGTTCTCTCGGACCGTCAGATCGGGCCGGACCGCATCGCCATTCCAGCGCTTCTGGCAACGGCTGCCGTCCACCATCACCTGATCCGCAAGGGTCTGCGCACCTCTGTTGGCCTTGTGGTTGAAACCGGCGAGCCGCGCGAAGTCCACCATTTCTGCCTGCTGGCCGGTTATGGTGCCGAAGCCATCAACCCCTATCTCGCCTTCGATACGCTTCTGGACATGCACAAGCACAATGCATTCCCCAAGGAAGTGTCCGAGGAGGAAGTCGTCTATCGCTACATCAAGGCGGTGGGTAAGGGCATTCTCAAGGTCATGTCCAAGATGGGCATTTCCACTTACCAGTCCTATTGCGGCGCGCAGATTTTCGACGCCATCGGCCTGTCGTCGGAATTCGTCGAGCAATATTTCTTCGGCACCGCCACGCAGATCGAAGGCGTTGGCCTGACCGAAATTGCCGAGGAAACCGTATCGCGCCACACCGACGCATTCGGCAAGGACCCTATCCTCGCCAGCACGCTGGATATTGGTGGCGAATATGCCTACCGCATGCGCGGCGAAAGCCACGCATGGAGCCCGGATGCCGTTGCCACCCTGCAGCACGCCGTGCGCGGCAACAGCCAGGAACGGTATCGCGAATTCGCGGAAATGGTCAATGACACCAATCTGCGCATGAACACCATTCGCGGCCTGTTCAAGGTGAAGTCCGCCGAGGCACTCGGCCGCAAGCCGATCTCCGTGGATGAGGTCGAGCCTGCAGTTGACATCGTCAAGCGTTTCTCCACCGGCGCCATGTCCTTCGGCTCCATCAGCCGTGAAGCCCACACCACGCTTGCCATTGCCATGAACCGCATTGGCGGCAAGTCCAACACGGGTGAGGGCGGCGAAGAATCCGACCGTTACCTGCCGCTGATGAACGGACAGGCCAACCCGGAACGTTCTGCCATCAAGCAGATTGCATCCGGCCGCTTCGGGGTGACGACGGAATATCTCGTCAATGCCGATATGCTGCAGATCAAGGTCGCGCAGGGTGCAAAGCCCGGCGAAGGCGGTCAGCTGCCCGGTCACAAGGTGGATGCAACGGTCGCCAAGACCCGCCACTCCACACCCGGCGTTGGCCTCATTTCGCCACCGCCGCATCACGATATCTATTCCATCGAAGATCTGGCGCAGCTGATCTACGACCTGAAGAACGTCAACCCGGAAGCCGATGTTTCCGTCAAGCTCGTGTCTGAAGTGGGCGTCGGCACGGTTGCTGCCGGTGTTGCCAAGGCGCGCGCAGACCATATCACCGTCTCCGGTTTTGACGGCGGCACGGGTGCGTCTCCGCTCACCTCGCTCAAGCATGCCGGTTCCCCATGGGAAATCGGCCTTGCCGAAACACAGCAGACGCTTGTCATGAACGGCCTTCGTTCACGCATCGCGCTGCAGGTGGATGGCGGCTTGAAGACGGGCCGCGACGTCATCATCGGTGCTCTCTTGGGCGCGGATGAGTTCGGCTTTGCGACGGCTCCGTTGATTGCGGCTGGCTGCATCATGATGCGCAAGTGCCACCTCAACACCTGCCCCGTGGGCGTTGCCACGCAGGACCCGGTTCTGCGCAAGCGCTTCAAGGGCACGCCTGAGCACGTCATCAACTACTTCTTCTTCGTGGCCGAAGAAGTGCGCGAAATCCTCGCTTCACTTGGCGTGTCCAAGCTGGATGAGATCATCGGCGCTTCCGAACTGCTGGAGAAGGATGAGATGCTGGCCCACTGGAAGGCCAAGGGTCTCGATTTCAGCCGCATCTTCCACAAGGTCGATGCGCCGAAGGAAGCGACCTACTGGACCGAGCGCCAGAAGCACCCGATCGACGACATTCTCGACCGCAAGCTGATCGAGAAGTCCATGCCATCGCTTGAAAACCGCGAACCCGTGGTTTTCGAAGTGCCGATCAAGAACGTCGACCGTTCCGCCGGTGCCATGCTTTCGGGCGCGCTTGCCAAGCGTTGGGGCCATAAGGGCCTGAAGGACGATACCATCCACGTGTTGCTGCGCGGCACGGCGGGTCAGTCCTTCGGTGCGTTCCTTGCTCGCGGCATTACTTTCGATCTGGTGGGCGATGGCAATGACTATGTCGGCAAGGGTCTGTCGGGTGGCCGTATCATCGTGCGTCCGCCGGAAAATGCCCGCATCGTCGCCGAAAACTCGATCATCGTAGGCAACACGGTGCTCTATGGTGCCATCACCGGCGAGTGCTACTTCCGTGGTGTGGCGGGTGAACGTTTCGCGGTTCGCAACTCCGGCGCGCTCGCCGTTGTCGAAGGCGTGGGTGACCATGGCTGCGAATACATGACGGGCGGTATCGTCGTTGTCTTGGGTGAAACCGGACGCAACTTCGCAGCCGGCATGTCTGGCGGCGTCGCCTATGTTCTCGATGAGAAGGGCGACTTCGCCAAGCGCTGCAACATGGCCATGGTCGAGCTGGAGCCGGTACCGGAAGAAGACGACATGCTGGAAAAGCTGCACCATCACGGCGGCGACCTCATGCACAAGGGACGCGTGGACGTTTCCGGTGACATGACGCGCCACGACGAGGAGCGCCTTTACCAGATGATCTCCAACCACTTCCACTACACCAACTCCAACCGCGCCAAGGACATTCTTGATCGCTGGAGCGAGTTCCGTCCGAAATTCCGCAAGGTCATGCCGGTCGAGTACCGCCGTGCGCTTGAGGAAATGGAACGGATGCGCATGGGCGTCGCGGCGGAGTGAGTTGGGGTTCGACAAATCCTGTGATATGCTTTGTCATATCACAGGATGGAGGCGGTCATGAATGTCGTCAAGATTGCGCAGGTCTTCAACAATGGGAGAAGCCGAGCCATTCGAATTCCCAAGGAATTCGAGTTCGAAGCGGATCAGGTGGAAATCAGCATGAATGAAAATGGTGATTTGCTTGTTCATCCGGTGAGGACGCCTCGCTCTCCTGCGGGTTTGGTGGCGTGGCTGCGCACACTTGAGCCGCTTTCTGAAGAGGACCAGATGCCTGAAATTGAGGACTACCCACCGGAGCCTGTGGACATCGATTTTCCAGAATGAGGTATTTGTACGACACGAACATCATCTCCAACCTGATCCGATCTCCTGAAGAAAAGGTGGGCCAACGCACGGCGGAACTTGCGATTGGGGACTTGGGGACGAGCATCATTGTGGCGGCAGAACTTCGATTTGGATATCGCAACCGTGGTTCACGGCGGCTGGAAATGCTGGTTGAGCAGGTTCTGGCAGACTTCGAGATAGCACCTTGGGCATCGCCTGCGGATATGCACTACGCCGAGATACGCAGCACCTTGCAGAAGCAGGGTCAGTTGATCGGCCAGATGGACATGCTGATTGCCGCCCACGCGCTTGCGCTCGATGCGGTGGTCGTGACGGATAATGAGAAAGAGTTTTCCCGGGTACCGGGATTGAAAGTTGAAAATTGGCTGCGATAGCGCCGCAGAAGGAACTGAAGCATGGGCAAGGTTACAGGTTTTCTGGAAATAGATCGTCAGGTTGGCAAGTATCAGCCGGCGTCGGATCGTATTCGCCATTTCCGGGAATTCACCATTCCCATGTCGGACCCGGAAGTGCAGAAGCAGGCTGCGCGTTGCATGGACTGTGGCATTCCCTATTGCCACGGCCCGACCGGCTGCCCGGTTCATAACCAGATCCCCGACTGGAACGATCTGGTCTATAACAACAACTGGGAAGAGGCGATCCGCAACCTCCACTCCACCAACAACTTCCCGGAATTCACCGGCCGTGTCTGTCCCGCACCGTGCGAGGAAGCCTGCACGCTGAACCTGGAAGATGCTCCGGTTGCGATCAAGACGGTCGAGCAGGCCATTGCCGACAAGGCCTACGAGCTTGGCTTCATCGTGCCGAAGCCCGCAACAGTACATACTGGCAAGAAGGTCGCGATCATCGGTTCCGGCCCATCGGGTCTGGCAGCTGCCCAGCAGCTTGGTCGTGCTGGCCATGAAGTCCATGTTTATGAGCGTGAATCCAAGGCTGGCGGTCTGCTGCGCTATGGTATTCCCGATTTCAAGATGGAGAAGAACTTCATCGATCGCCGCGTCGAGCAGATCAAGGGCGAGGGCGTCACCTTCCATTACGGCGTCAATGTCGGCGTGGATGTCACCGTTGAAACGCTCACGGCGGAGCATGATGCCGTGCTTTATTGCGGCGGCTCGGAAACACCGCGTCCGGCTGGTATCGGCGGCACGGATTTCCATGGCGTTCACGATGCCATGCCGTACCTCGTGCAGCAGAACCGCCGCGTCGGTCGCGAAAACATCGACAGCGTCGGCTGGCCGTCCGATCCGATCCTGGCGGGTGGCAAGCATGTCGTCGTCGTCGGCGGTGGCGATACGGCGTCCGACTGCGTCGGCACGGCATTCCGTCAGGGCGCGGTGAAGGTCACCCAGCTCGACATTCGCCCGATGCCACCCGAGAAGGAAGACAAGCTTGCCGTCTGGCCCTACTGGGCGACCAAGATGCGCACCTCCTCTTCGCAGGCCGAAGGCGCCGTGCGCGAATTCCAGGTCGCAACGCTGGAATTTGTCGGTGACGAAGACGGCGTGCTGACCGGTGTGAAGTGCTGCCAGGTGGATGAGCGCCGCAAGCCGATCGCCGGCACGGAATTCATCATCAAGGCCGACCTCGCTTTCATCGCCATCGGCTTCTCCGGCCCGTTCACAGACAGCGTTCTGAAGGAACTGGACGGCAAGCTGACGCTCAACACAGACCGCCGCGGCTCCACCAACGTCGTCGCCAATGATCGCGATTACAAGACTTCGGTCGACAAGCTCTGGGTAGCCGGCGACGTGCGCCGCGGCCAGTCCCTGGTCGTCTGGGCCATCAGGGAAGGCCGCCAGGCCGCCCGTGCCATCGATGAAGCGCTGATGGGCGAAACGCTTCTGCCGCGTTAAGGCCCAGCGATTGAAAATAAGAAGCCTCCGAGGTTCTACCCATCGGAGGCTTTTTTGTTGCTGAGCCGTTTTCGCGGCATTGATGGGACGCGATGTGCTGACCCCGCCTTGAAGGGTCATTCCGAACTGGCCGAGCGAGCTTCAATCGACGCATGTCCTTGACGGAGCCGCGAGCGGTCTGTCGTTTTTTCCTGATTTTCCTCAGCGACCAGAATGTCGGCAAAGAAGCCTGCAGGCGGCAGACGCTTGTCAGACCTTGCCTGTTGGCAGCAATTGGTTTCTCTAGGAACACTGCTACACGCGAGAAGCGGCTAAGCAGGTTTGCCAATTGTCATAGGAGACGCCCTTGCAGAGTCTGAGAGATGGAAAGTGGCTCAACGAGCCCACACAAGCAAAGGCTTCTGATGTCGAGCTTTCCGTAACGACTGACGCCAACACGGATTTTTGGCGTCAGACACATTATGGCTTTGTGCGCGACAGCGGCCATTTCTACGCGTTCCGGGCTGATCGTGATTTCACCGCTCAGGTTCGTGTCCAGGCGCATTTCGAGCATCTTTACGATCAGGCTGGCCTCATGGTCCGGCTCGACGAAAGACGGTGGGTCAAGACCGGGATTGAATTCTCGGATGGATATGGCTTGCTCGGCAGTGTGCTGACGAATGGAAACTCCGACTGGGCAACAGGGCGATATAACGGCAACCCATCAGATTTCTGGATAAGGGTGACCGTCCAGAGCGGCGTTTTGAGAATACAGGCTTCGAACGATGGGAGGACTTGGCCACTGGTCCGCCTCTGCCCATTCCCGGAAGCGGATCATTATCTCGTTGGCCCAATGTGCTGCACTCCCGAACGTGCAGGCCTGGAGGTTAGATTTAGCGAATGGCAATTGGGTCAGGCCCTGGGCAAAGACCTCCACGACCTGACATGATGCCAGAACGCATTATCTAGAAGTCGCAGCATTCGTCTCTGCCGCAAAAGCGAACAAAGTCCGTCATGAATGATGATCGCTTTCAGAAACGGCAAACGACGGTGCGTACAGGCGTTATGATGGCGCGAAGCCGGCTTTGGCGTTTCAGACGGGAATATCCAGGTCAGCTCCCGACATAAATGGCGTCATTGACGATGTGCCGGATGCATCCTAAAAGCCGAAAAACGGCAGGAGATTGATGCGCAGAGGCTTGTGATTCCGACCGCAGAAAGCGGCTTCACCCGGCACCAGCACCTGGTTGCCGGACCACTTCGCATATTTATTCTTCGGAGTTATCATGAAAAATCATGACGTTGTCATCCGGCCCTATACGCCGGACAGCGATTTGAAAAAGCTGTCGCGCATCTGGCTCGATGCCTCTTTGTTGGCCCATCCTTTTATCGGTGAACAACGCTTGCATAAGCAACGAGTGCTGATTGAAGATCGATATTTGCCCAATGCCGAGACGTGGGTCGCGTGCATAGACAATCAACCCTGCGGGTTCATCAGCCTGCTCGATACGTTCGTCGGGGGGATTTTCATTTCTCCTAACCGGCAGGGTCTCGGTATCGGACGTCAGCTTATCGCTCACGCCCTGAGCCTTAAAGGTAGGTTGGAGCTAGAGGTTTACACCGACAACCGGCAGGCCATGGCTTTCTACATGGGCCTTGGTTTTGAGGAGCTGTCGCGCCGTCCCCGCGATGATGAAGGCTACGCTTTTGAAAATGCACGTCTGCGTTTGATGGGTTAAGTCTTTCGTCGGGTGGCGGCAAGGGCCGCCGCCCGGCTGCCAGATTGACCAATGCAGGATCAAAGGTCCGCAGTCCGCTAGCCACCCCATCTCAGACCAATCCGACCTATTTCCTGCTATGACAGCCTCGGGCCAGCCGTAAACTTCAGCCGTTTTTTCGCCCCGGATGATTCCGCGGCAGACGCTCATCCATCAGGGCGTCGACGATGGCCAGTCACGATCACGTCGGTCTACTTCGCTGCCGTTTCGCCAAGTGCTGGCATTCTGTAATCGTCCACGCGGCCAAGCGGGGCGTCATCCATAAGGCCTCGTTTTGTCAGCTTCTCACGGGGGGATTCGGTTACGGAAAGGCGAGGCGCGGGCTTATCTCCTAGCAGTACGTCGCCGCCATCCAGATCCGGATCGGTCAGGCTGATCGGCTGGGTGCGGACCTGTTGGGCGTCGATGCCAAGGGCTGGCAGAGAGGTGAGGGCTGGCAGGTTGCTGCCATCGAGTGTCGTCAGGTCAGGGCTTGCGCCATCCAGATGGCGGCGTACGAATTTCTCGACATAAAAGGCGAGCTTTTGCTTGCCTGCCTGCGTCATGCCGATGCCGTCTGCCTCGCGCAGACGCGCCTGCTGGCCGTTGACGTCGTAGCCTGTCGTCACGAATTTGCCGCCCTCATCTACAAATCCGTCCCAGACGTCAACGAATTCGCCGCCTGCCTTTTCGATATGGCTGCGGTAAAGACGATTGAATGCAACAAAATCGGCCGTAAGGGACGGGGATTGGAAGGCCGGCAGGCCAACCCACAAAACCGGCACCTGGCTGCGCTTGGCTATGGCAATCAGCGCGTCGATGCGCTTCTCATATTCCCGGAGCCAGGCTTCCGTGCCGTATTTCTCCTTGGTATCGCCAATCACCATCTGCTGACGGTCGTTCGATCCCATCATGATGACGATGGTCGCGGGCGAAGTTTCCTTGAGAAATTGCGGCAGGGTGGAAAACCAGTCGTAATAATCGGTACGCACAAGGCCGGACGATCCGTTCGAGCGCACGTCCACCGCGATGGCGGGCGACGTCTCGAATGTAGAGACCAGAGCCTCCCCCATGCCGCCTGCGAGAAAATCACCGATGACCAGTACCCGCCGCGCATTCTCCAGCTTTTCGACAGGCGCGGGTGGCGTGGTTCTCATCTGCACGACAGAAGGTGTCTTGCGGGGTGCCGAAGGGCGCACCACTGCCCTGTTTTCGCGTGATGGCGATTGCGGTGGTGGTCTGCGCATTCTCTGTTCACGGCGTTGCGGCGCGTAGAGGCGATCATTGCGCAGGTTTGGTCCGCCAAACAGCATTTCCAGCAGGTTCCGTCGTTCCCGCGGCTCCTGCGCTTCGGCATGAGACGTCAGGACTGGAAGGCAAATGGCAACTGAAAGAAGGAGCACGCCACCACGCCGGGCAAGGATCGTGAGCGCGTGTGAAAAACATGGCGATATCCCAACCGATACAGGGGCCATGCCGCATGATTGCGGCTTGTCTTTGCGCAAGGAGGTGCGGGCCTCCTTGCCAGATCTGTCGCCAATCATTCTGTTCACCACGGCGTGAACCTCCCGGACGGTTTATTATTATTTTCTAACTTTGTTCCCGCCCGCGGGTCCTGTCAATTGCGCAATGCGCGCAGCAGCTTGCGAGACGGTTCGCCATCATTTTCCATGCCCATTCGCCGCTGGATGGCGCTGATGGCAGCCTTTGATCCGGACCCGAAATTGCCGTCGACCTCGCCATCATAATAGCCGAGTTCCTTCATGCGGGTCTGCAGCTCGAATTTTTCCTTGATGTCGAGCGTATTTTCCGGGCGCGGCCAGGATTGCTGCATTCCGCCATAGCCTGCAATTTCGTCTGCCAGAAGGCCGACTGCGAGCGCGTAGCTGTCCGAGGCATTGTATTTCTTGATGGTGAAGAAGTTCTTCGTCATCAGGAAGCCGGGGCCGTTCGCGCCGCCCTGCATCTTCAGCATGGCGCGGTCGGAACCGCGCGGGAAGCCCTTGCCGTTAGGACGCGCAAAGCCGAGTTTCTGCCATTCAGCCATGGATTTGGTCTGGCCCTCATAGCGGGCTCCGCCATTGGGCACGGCTGTTTCATAACCCCAGGTGCGGCCCGGCTCCCAACCATTCTTGGCCAGAAGATTTGCAGCCGTTGCCAGTGCATCGGGGATGGAGTGCCAGATGTCGCGCTTGCCATTGCCGTCCGCGTCTACGGCATACAGAAGGTAGCTCGTGGGAATGAACTGCGTGTGGCCCATGGCACCTGCCCAGGAGCCGGTCAACTGCCGTGGCGTGACGTCACCTGCCTGCAGGATTTTCAATGCGGCGATCAATTGCGTGCGGGCAAATTTCCCACGCTTGGGATCGGAATAGGCAAGGGTCGCCAGCGCCTGCGGAATGTTGTGCAAACGCTCCGGCTTTTCCAGCACGGCCCCGTAGTTGGATTCCATGGACCAGATGGCCAGAATGATGTGTTTGTCCACCTTGAAGTTCCGCTCGATCCAGTTGAGCGTGGTGGCATGTTTCATCTTCATTTCCTGGCCGATGCGAACGGTATAGGGGTTCACGCGGCTATCGACATAGTCCCAGATCTTTGTGGTGAACTCAGGCTGGAACGTCGCCTTGCGAAGGGCGTCCGGATCTGGCTCGGTCACGCCGGCAAATGCCTTTTGATAGGTCGATTTGCTGATGCCCTCTTTTGCGGCGGTCGCATAGAACTGGTTGATCCATTGTCTGAAACCTGCGTCAGCATGGGCGGAGGCTGGCGCCAGCGCAATTGTTGCTGCTGCAAAGGCCATGCAGCCAAATTTACGGACGTGGGAAAGGATCAGCTTTTTCATCGGCAGTCTTCCGTTTTATCGAATTTCATTTCGATTGCGAGATACGCATCGGGCTTCACGATGTAATACCAACTCAAGGTCAACAAATTCTTTACCATTAACCAAAGGTAACAGCACTCTTTACAAAAGTTTGCCACTTTTAGGATAACAAAGTCGTGCGTGGTTTTTGATCCAGTTGAGTCTCTCAGGAGGAATGTGTGGTAGAAAAGAAGAAAATTCGGAAAGCTGTTTTCCCGGTCGCGGGTCTTGGAACGCGTTTCCTGCCTGCAACAAAGGCGGTTCCGAAGGAAATGCTGACCGTGGTCGACAAGCCGGTCATCCAGTATGTGGTGGATGAAGCCGCCGAGGCCGGTATCGAGCATTTCGTGTTCGTGACGGGTCGCGGGAAGGCCGTGATCGAAGATTACTTCGACATTCAGTTCGAACTGGAGCAGATGTTGCGCGAGCGCAACAAGAATGCCGAGCTGACCTTGCTTGCAGGCCTTCTGCCGAAGGCCGGTACCGCAAGCTTTACGCGTCAGCAGGTGCCCCTCGGTCTCGGCCATGCGGTATGGTGCGCCCGCGATATCGTCGGCGACGAGCCCTTTGCGGTTCTCTTGCCCGACATGATCATGCATTCGCAGAAAAGCTGCCTCAAGGGCATGGTCGATCTTTACGACCAGACCGGCGGCAACGTCATCGCCGTCCAGGAATGCGAACCCGACCAGGCCCATAAATATGGCATCGTCGGCGTTGGTGAAACGGTCGGCGAAGGCTTCAAGATCACTGAAATGGTCGAAAAGCCTGCCAAGGGAACAGCGCCATCCAACTATTACATCAATGGTCGCTACATCCTGCAGCCTGAAATTTTCGGCATTCTCGAAAATCAGGAACGCGGCGCTGGCAACGAAATCCAGCTGACCGATGGCATGTTGGCGCTGGCCAAGAGCCAGGAATTTGCCGGTTATCGCTTCAACGGCGAGACCTTCGATTGCGGCGCCAAGGATGGCTTCATTCTCGCCAACCTCGCATTCGCGCTGGAACGTGCGGATATCCGTCCGTCCATCGAAGAGCCTCTCAAGGCGCTGGTCAACCGCTTGAAGTAACCTTCGGCAGCAATGACTGAACTGGAAATCCCGGCCTTGCGCCGGGATTTTCGTGTCAACGCTTTAATGTCAGGCCCGCGCCGATCCGCCAGGTGCTGTCGTCTGTCGCCGGTGTCGTCTCGTAGCTGATATCCGTGGTCAGATCGAGATAACGGTTGATGCCCCAGGTCAAACCAGCGCCCGCAGAATATTTGGTCTGATCCTCGATGGCGGATGTCAGATAGGACCGTCGCTCAAGCCCCGCTGTCAGCCGGGCGACGAGATCGCTGCGCAGCTGCTGTGTCAGACCCATCGTCAACTCGCGCGAGACCCAACCGCCGCGCCCGCCACCTGCAAAGTCCTCGATGGTCGTGCGCAGCCCAAGATTGACATCCGTACCGCGCTGCGGCGACCAGACAAGCGTGCCGTCGAGAGACATTGCGTCGATGGCGGATAGCCTGCTGTCGTCATATCCCCGGCGCAGATAACCTATGGCGGCTTCACCCTTCAGCTTTTCGCCCAGATCGAGCTGCGTGCCGGCCTTGATGCCATAGGTCTGGGAGGACCGCTCATAACCGCTGTTGTCACGGGTCTGATCGTAATTGGTCAAGGCAGCCGTGGCCTCAAGAAAAGGTATGAGGGCGGGGGACAGCTCATATCCGATACGCCCGCGCAGGCCCGCGCCATAACGGTCGCGGTCGGCAAGGCTGATGGACTGGCCGTTGATGCCTTTCGCATCCGTATAGACGGTCCGCGACAGCTCCAGCGCCGCAAGCGCTTTTAATATTCCGACATTACGCTCAATCAAAGCGCCGCCGGTAAAAATATGTTCGCCGCCCTGGACCGAGGCCCCCGAAACGGCGTTCGGATCGCTAGTATCTTCACGGCTGAAGGCATAGCCCGCGGTCAGATTCGCCTGCGTGCCATCGCCGAGATCAAGGCGCAGATCGGCTGCAATATTGGCGCTCGGTTCCTCACCCGCACTGCTGCCGCCGAGATTGCGCTGATAGGCGCCTTCACCGGTCACTGTTAAAGCGTGGCGGGACCAATCGCTCGTCAGCGTGCCGCGAATTCCCGTTGTGAGATAATTCCGGTCACTCGACCCACCCGGGAATTTCTTGGCTTCATGGTTGAGGGTCTGGCTGATGGAGGGGCGAAGCGTCAATGTGCCGATGCGAATGCCCGGCGTCAGGGCCGGGTCATTGACGACAACATTCTCGCCACCATCGACGGTCGGCTCATAGGGATTTTGCGGATCCTCGTAAGCAGCCGTCGCTTCATCGGCAGGCGAGGAAATATCCTCATTGAGAGTGGTCGTGCTGCGCAGGCTGCCGGTCGCTACCGCATCTGTCGCGGCAGGGCTGGTGGGCGTAACCGGTTTACGGCTGACACTATCCGGGTCGATGACGGAAAGGTCGTTCTGATCCGGGAAAGGATCGGCGCTGGTCAGGGGCCGGGCTCCACCCGTTGTTGCCTGCTGCTGCGTAGCGGTTTGGGCAAAGGTAGGCATGGTTGAGCACAGCATGTTGCAAGCCAGCAGCGCTGCTGTCGCCTTCCGCGACGTCGACAGACGTTTTGCGGCGCTGTTTTGAATCATGCTCGTTGCTATCCGGGTTCCATTTATTACCCGAAAGTAAAAGCATGTGGTTAACATCTCGTTGACTATAAGCGATCAATGACCGGATTAGAACACAAGGGATTTATCACGCCCTTAAATCGTATTAACTTTTGCAGGTAAAATTTTTGGTTGTGTAGATTGTTAATTTTTTCTTAATGTCAGCCTTGCAAAGAATCACAGGTTCGATGTCATTTCCAGTACTATTTGAGTTTATCATAAAGCCTAATCTGAAAATTCCTTAACAATCAGGACTGCTTACATGCAGGTTACTCCGTCAAATTATCAGTATCGCGATATCCCACCATCGAGTTCAAAGGAGGCGGTCGCACCGTTGGAACTTGCTGGAAATTCTACGTTCGATGAGCCGGTATATTTCACTTTGAACTCAATTAGCCCTGCGCAAAATGCTCTCAACGCTTCGCTCGCCGCGGCTGCGTTGGAGAAGGCAGGTCCACAGGATTTGGGAGTCATTAGTAGGGGTGCAAAGGAGGCAACTCTGGAGGAAGCTATGTCTAAGGGTGTCGTGAACCCTGCAGATTGGCTTTCTGAATCTGACGTGAAACTATTCGAGCACACAACGGGTGGAACCATCGTTAACGGCGTCATTTTTGACAAGAATGGGAATGAGAGCAACAGCGAAGCGGACGCGGACCTTGTTCAAGCTCTGTTTGATATGCGAAATTACGGAACCTTTGATGCTGAAGGCAATCTGGCAACTTTAAAGGGCGATATCACCGCAGCAGATTTCCGCGGCTTTATCGAGCATTATAGAAGCAATACCGGTGCTTTCGACATGCAAACGCTTCAAAAGGCATACGAAGTATTGGAATCGGCTGAAACCTCAAAAATTTGATCGGGCAAAGTGACCGCGAATTGACAGCTGTCGCGACTGAAATTTCTAGTTCTCAATTTTTTGGATAGCTCTTTATTCGTGCGTGGATAGACAGGATTTCTTGAAAAGAGTATCTGTCCGGCCATGATTACGAGAGCTGTGACATTGGTTGAAAACCACGCCATCGAGTCCGCACTAAGGACGGTTTCCATTGAAAAGCAGGGTCTTGCTGCGTTGGAGGCTGCGCTGGCTGGCCCGTTGGGCGATAGTTTCTGCAAGGCCATCGATGCCATCGGCAGTTCTGGCGGACGTCTCATCATTACCGGTGTCGGGAAAAGCGGACATATCGGCGCAAAGCTGGCGGCAACATTTGCCTCCACGGGGACGCCTGCCTTCTTCGTCCATGCGGCGGAGGCCAATCATGGCGATCTCGGCATGATCAGCGGCAATGATGTCGTTCTTGCCATTTCCAAGGGCGGAGAGAGTGTCGAGCTCCGCAGCATCATCAATTATACCCGCCGTTTCTCCATACCGCTGATCGCCCTTACCTGTTCAGAGCAGGGCTCGCTGGCGCGGTCTTCCGACATCGTTCTGCTTGTTCCCGATGAGCAGGAGGCCTGCCCGCATGGGCTTGCGCCGACCACGTCCACCATGATGCAGCTTGCCCTGGGCGATGCGCTGGCAATTGCCCTTCTGGAAGCGCGCAGTTTCACGGCGGGGGACTTCCGTGTCTTCCATCCGGGCGGAAAGCTGGGTGCCAGCCTCGCGCTGGTGGGGGACATCATGCACACCGGAGACAGGCTGCCGCTGGTTCAGAAAGGCACGTCGATGCCGGATGCCGTCGGCGTTCTCTCTCGCAAGCATTTCGGCTGCGTGGCGGTGCTGGACGATGATGGCCGCCTCTGCGGCATCGTCACCGAGGGCGATATGGCCCGCAATCTTTCGCGCAACCTGTCTGAACTGTCCGTCGATGACATCATGACCACAACGCCGAAAACAGTGACCCGGAATGTTCTGGCCACCGCAGCGCTTGCGACCCTGGAAAAACATCATATCGGCGCGCTCATCGTGGTCGATGAAGACAATCGTCCGATCGGGCTTGTGCATTTCCACGATCTCTTGAGAATCGGCGTTGCCTGAATAAGTTTTGGCGCTCAGCGCTGCCCTGCCAGAAAAGGCTTTCACCTGCGGTGCCTGCGCAATCTCAGCTGCGCGTTCCCGCCAGCTTTTCGGAAAGATCGCTTGCTTCTTTCTGGGCTTCCTTGTCGGCGGGATAGAGCGCCAGATATCGCTCCCACACCTTCAGGGCAAGCGCATCGCGCTCATTGCTTTCCAGAATATTGGCAAGGCTTGCAAGGGCAGGGAAGTAGCGTGGCTCCCGCTCCAGTGTCTGGTTAAGGTCAGACATGGCCTTGCGGACATCGCCATCCGAATAGTGAACCAGCGCGCGGCGATACCATGCCTGAGCATAGTCGGGATCGAGGAAAATTGCCTGATCGAGAAAATCGTAAGCTGCGGCCTTACGTTTCTCGTCGGCGGCTTCCTCGGACCACTTCACAAGCAGATTGATCGTCGCGCTGCCAGAATCATTCCACTCGCCAATAATCTCGTTGGCGATCACACGCGCCTTCTGGGCGTCGCGTTCTTTTTTCAGGTTTTCAAAGAGAGTGCCGATAGATTGATTTTGCGTGGCTTCGGACTGCAACGGCGCAGTGTCCGCTGCGCTCCCTGGTGCCTGTTCGGCAGCTGGCAGGTTTTGACCTGCGGAGGGGAGGGCGGTAAAGCCAAGCATGACAGCAGCGAGAGCATGAAAACAAAATTGGCGCATACAGATAGAATAATCCGCCTGCGCCAATTATGAAATCAAATTCTGGATGCTATCAACAATGTGATCCGTCCCGGGACGAACCGCAGCGCAATCCACGATCAGCCCTGACGAGCCTTGAAGCGTGGGTTCAGCTTGTTGATGATGTAGACGCGGCCCTTGCGGCGAACCAGACGGTTGTCGCGGTGACGTGCCTTAAGCGCTTTGAGCGAGTTCTTGATCTTCATTTTTCTGGTCCGCAGTTTGGCGCGACGTGTTTTGCCACGCATATCTAAACAATCAAAAGCGCGCTACGAGGGCGCGCCTTTTTCGGTTGGCAGGCAAATACCTTGTCAGTCTTTGCCTGTCAACACGTCAAGGAGTCTTTTACCGGGAAAGACTTGGTTTTCCGGGGTTCACCAGCTGTGTGACATGGCCCATTTTCCGGCCCGCACGTGCTTCGGTCTTGCCGTAAAGATGTACAAGGCAATCATTTTTCGAGAGCCATTCCGGCACGTCATTCATGTCGTCGCCGATGAGATTGGTCATCACGCAGTCGGAATGGCGGTGTGTCGCGCCAGCAGGCAATCCCGCCACGGCGCGAATATGCTGTTCAAATTGCGAGACAACGCAGGCGGCTTCCGTCCAGTGGCCAGTATTGTGCACGCGCGGCGCCATCTCGTTGGCCACCAGAGATCCATCCGGCAGTACGAAGAATTCGATGCCGACAACGCCGACATAATCGAGTGCGGCAAGCAGTTTTTCAGCCGATTCGACAGCAACGGCCTTTGCTGTGTCGTCCAGCTGCGCGGGAACGGTCGAGGTGTGCAATATGCCGCCCAGATGGACGTTTTCCGCCGGATCGTAGCAGGTGACGGTTCCATCCTGAAAGCGGGCCGCGATGATGGAGACTTCACGCTCGAAGGGTACGAAGCTTTCGAGAATGAGCGGCACGCCACCCAGCGCGTCGAATGCACCGGTCAGGTCTTCGCTACCCTTGAAAACCCGTTGGCCCTTGCCGTCATATCCCATGCGGCGGGTCTTCAGCACGCCCTTGCCACCGAAATCGGCAAGTGCGGCTTCGAGCCCGGCTTGATCGTCCACGGCGCGGAAATCGGCTGTGGGGATGCCGCAATCGTTGAGGAATCGCTTTTCCGTCAACCGATCCTGAGAGGCGTTGAGTGCCTGTGCCGGTGGGTAGACCGGGACCGAAGCGGCCAGTGTCTGTGCGGCGACGACAGGCACGTTCTCGAACTCGTAGGTCACGACGTCACAAATGCCTGCCAGCTCCGCCAGCGCCTTTTCATCGTCATAGGCGGCAACGATCTGGCGATTGCAGACCTGGGCTGCCGGACAATCGGCCTGCGGTTCCAGCACGATGGTGCGGAAGTTGAGGCGGGCAGCCGCCATGGCCAGCATACGGCCAAGCTGGCCGCCGCCGATAATGCCGATCGTTCCAGATTTCATTGTGGCGTATCCAGGGGGTATTCGGCAATGGCCGCCGTCTGGCGGGCGCGGTACTCGTCAAGCCGGTCAGCCAGATCCTCATCGGACAGTGCCAGCACCGCTGCGGCAAGCAGTGCCGCGTTGATCGCGCCTGCGCGTCCAATTGCCAGCGTGCCGACGGGAATGCCGGCTGGCATCTGGACGATGGAATAGAGGCTGTCCTGTCCGGACATGGTCTTGGATTGAACGGGCACGCCGAAGACCGGGAGCGGCGTCAGCGCCGCTGTCATGCCGGGAAGGTGGGCCGCACCGCCAGCACCGGCGATGATGACCTTGAAACCTTCATCGCGCGCGCCGCTGGCGAAGCTGAACATGCGTTCTGGCGTACGGTGGGCGGAAATGATGCGTGCTTCATATTCCACGTCCAGCGCATCGAGCGTATCGGCGGCGTTTTTCATGGTTTCCCAGTCTGACTGGCTACCCATGATGATGGCGACAGGCGGCGTCTCTCTACTCAACGGTCTCTCCGTCTCAAGCAATGATATCGGGGATGATCTGGTCTTCGATCTGGGTCATCTTGTCCTTGATGATCAGCTTCTTCTTCTTCATTCGCTGAATTCGCAATGCTTCGCAGTTGGTCTGGATCATTGCGTTGATCGCCGCATCGTAATCTTCGTGCTCCTGCCGCAGTCTTGCGAGCGCGAGCCGAACATCCGCATGGTCCTGATCAGGCATGTCTTTGTCCCCATATGATACAACCGGACCGCCATCCGGCCATTTTGTTGTCGGTCTTCGTGCCTGTACCACCAAATGGCTGTAACGGGAAGTTTCCCGTGCGACCATTTTGCCCAACTATTGCCTTGATTCCTCCTTCGACAATTCAAAGTTTCCATGTCACATTACCTTCGTAAACCTGAAACTCCAGCGATGGAGCGCTGGAGGTAGGTTCAACAAGGAAGGACGTGCCGCATGACCATTCAGGCTCATATTGCATCGCTGGAAAAGAAACACGGTGCTCTTGAGGAGGAGCTCGAAACCGTTCTCGCTTCCCCCTCCTCAGATGATCAGCAGATTGTGGATTTGAAACGCAAAAAACTGCGCCTGAAGGACGAGATGCAGAGGCTGCAGGCCTCCACTAGGCATTAAACGACCAGTGTCGCCAGCTTCACGATTGAAGCGGCTTTAAGAATTCGGCCCTGATTGCTGTCGCGATCAGGGCCTTTTGATTCGTGCGGGTAAAGGTTGCAAAAATCTCAGGTCAGGGCGTCCCATAGAAGCTTCAGCGCCGCCAGAAACACCATCGAATACATCAACGGGTAAAAGATCGCAGGCTTGAGGTATTTGACGACCCGCGCGCCGACCATCGTTGAGACGATGGCGACTGGCAAAAGCGTGAAGGCCGCCATGAGATTGGCCGTATCCAGTGCCTCGAGTGCAAAATAGGAAACGAGCTTGATGGCATTGACGATGGCGAAAAACCGGACGCTGAGGCCGGTATAGCTCTTCGGATCGAGCTTCAGCGGCATCACATAGATCTGGAAGGGCGGGCCGCCCGCATGGGCCACGAAACTGCAATAGCCGGAAAATGTGCCCCAGATCGTCGCCTTCACCCGATTTTGCGGCTTCGCAACCACCTCGATCTTCCGCCCGGCGAAAAATTCGTAAAAATATTGGGCGACGAAGATGATCGTGACGACAGCCAGAACCAGACGCATCGTATCGGCGGAAATGATGGCGGATGTCGCCCATCCCACCGCAACCCCGATCAGCGCACCGGGAATAAGGATCAGCAGCGTTTCCCGGTGGTTATGATGTCGCCATGCCCATAATGCCACCAGATCCATGACGATAAGGATGGGAAGGAAAATGGCTGCGGCCTGCACCGGCGAAACGGCAAGGGCCATCAACGGCACGCCCATCAGCGCCAAAGCGCCGCCGAGCCCGCCTTTGGAAAGGCCGACGAGGATGACTGCGGGAATGGCAACGAGAAAAAAATGGAAATCGGGCAGCATGGATGGACGGTTGATCCTTTCGCCTGTCCGGTCTATCGGAATTAGAACATGAAAACGAGTGCAGATTGCGCGCCGGGCGTCCTGTCTGCGGAAAATGGATAAATCGATGAGTGGACCTGAAGATCGTTGCCGCCTCGTTCTGGTCGTTCCTGCTGGTGTTGATGCAGCCGATCAGGCAAAGGCCCTGGAGGATGCGTTGCGCGGCGGCGATGTCGCCTCTGTGATCGTTCCCCAATATGATCTTGATGACGGCGCCTATCAGAAGCGCGCAGAGGTTCTGGTGCCCATCATCCAGGAAGCAGGCGCTGCGGCGCTTCTGGCAGGAGACAGCCGGGTGGCCGGGCGCGTCAAGGCGGATGGTCTTCATATTGTCGGCGGCGCAGAAGCCCTTGCCGAAGCTGTGGAGAAATTCACGCCGAAGCTGATCGTCGGCGGCGGCACGGCGGATGACCGCCACAAGGCGCTCGAGCAGGGAGAGTGCACGCCCGACTACATGTTCTTCGGCAAGCTTGATGGCGATATCAAGCCGGAAGCGCATCCGAAAAACCTCGCGCTTGGCGAATGGTGGGCATCGATGATCGAGATTCCGGCTATCGTGATGGGCGGGCTCGATGTGGCCTCCGTCGCGGCGGTTGCCGAAACCGGCGTCGAATTCGTTGCCCTCAGGGACGCCGTCTTCGCGCACGCGTCAGGCCCGGCGCAGGCCGTTGCGGAAGCGAATGCCCTGCTTGACGAAAAAGCGCCACGGTTTGGCGGTTGATACAGGCGATGATCGCTCGCTCTCGTCCTTCTTCGTTGTCGTTTTTCGCTCTCGTCCTGGCCTTGTGCCTGGCGCCTCATCTGGTGCTGGCGCAAAACCCGCAGCCGCAGCAGCCTGCCTTGCTGCCCGGCGTAGGCGAGCAGCCGCCTGCGGATGCCACGCCTTCGGAAGAAGACACGGATTTCGGACCGGCAGCGCCGGAAGGGCCGGAGGTTCTCTCGCGCCCGTCCGAGGCGGGCGCAGAGCCCATTCGCAAGGGCCGTGTGGGAAGCGACGAGCAGAAGGATTTGCAGCCATCGCAGGGCGTGACAGTCTATCAGCGAATGGGCGCCGAATTGCCGCCCTTGCCACCGGAGAAGAAATTTTCCGGCAAGGTCGACGAGGCCTTTGGGCATTACCAGCGCGGCGAATATGTGCAGGCGCTCGACAAGGCTCTGGCGCGTGCACAGACCGGCGACGCTGCCGCACAAACCCTCGTGGCGGAAATGATGTCGCGCGGGTTCGGCATTGCCCGCGATGAGAAGACGGCGGCCTTCTGGTATGAGCAGGCATCCAAGGGCGGTGACGCCGTGGCCATGTTCAAATATGCGTTGCTGTTGATGGAAGGCAAGGTCGTCAAGCGCGACAAGACCCTCGCGGATGACTACATGCGCCGCGCCGCAGAAGCGGGTAATGCGGAAGCCGAATTCAACTGGGCGCAGATCCTCGTATCGCAGACGCCCGGCCCGGCCGGACTTCTGGCGGCGCTGCCTTTTTACGAGAAATCGGCCGAAAAGGGCGTGGCAGACGCGCAATATGCGGTCTCGCAGATCTACTTCAACGTGAAAGACATTCCGCAGGAGAAGAAGGCGCGCGCCCGGGAATGGCTGACGCGGTCCGCAAAGGCCGGTTTCGATACCGCGCAGGTGGATCTCGGCGTCTGGCTGGTCAACGGTACCGGTGGCGAACGCAACCTTGAAGAAGGCTTTCGCTGGCTGCTCGGGGCTGCTCAGCGCGGCAATGTGATTGCGCAGAACAAGGTCGCGCATCTCTATATCCAGGCGCTCGGCACCCGTCCCGATCCGGTGGAGGCGGCTAAGTGGTATGTGCTGTCGCGCCGTGCCGGGCTCAAGGATCCTGCGCTGGAAGACTTCTATCTGGGCATAGAAGAGGACCAGCAGAAGAAGGCAATAGAGGCTGCCAACCGGTTCCGTCCGGCCTGACAACGGCCATATTCAGGCTTTTTGCCTTGAATTGCAGCGCGTTTTGTGGTCTTGAACCGCAAACTTTCCATCAGAAACCATATCCGCGTGCCTGCCAGTATTCCGGCTCGCAGGCTCAGCCACCTTTCAGGAACATTTTCATGGCCCGTTCAGCCCTTCTCAATGTCATGGTTCAGGCCGCTCTCAAGGCAGGAAAATCCCTGTCTCGCGATTTCGGTGAAGTGCAGAACCTGCAGGTTTCGGTCAAGGGACCGGGCGATTTCGTCTCGCAGGCCGATCTCAAGGCGGAAAAAATCGTTCGCGACGAGTTGATGAAGGCTCGTCCGACCTATGACTTCCTGGGTGAAGAAGGCGGCGAGGAAAAGGGCTCGGACGGCGCGCATCGCTGGATCGTCGATCCGCTCGATGGCACCACCAACTTCCTGCACGGTATTCCGCAGTTTGCGGTTTCCATCGCTCTGGAGCGCAATGGCGAAGTCGTCGCCGGTGTCATTTTCAACCCGGCCACGGACGAGCTTTTCACGGCAGAGCGTGGCAGCGGCGCGTTCCTCAACGATCGCCGCATTCGCGTTGCCGCGCGCAGGCAGATCACCGATTGCGTCGTCAGCTGCGGTGTGCCGCATCTGGGTCGTGGCAATCACGGCAAATTCCTGGTTGAGCTTCGCCATGTCATGGGCGAAGTGGCAGGCGTGCGCCGCTTTGGCGCCGCGTCGCTGGATCTCGCCTATGTTGCTGCCGGTCGATTGGACGGTTTCTGGGAAGCCGATCTTGCCCCATGGGATATGGCGGCAGGGCTCGTCCTCATTCGCGAGGCCGGTGGCTTCGTCAGCGACATGAAGGGTGGTCAGGACATCTTCGGCACAGGCAGCGTGGTTGCCGGCAATGAATATATTCACAAGGCTTTGAACGAAGTCGTCAACCGGCCTGTTCCGGGCCGGTAATACAGGCTCGCCCCATCAGGCAGGGCTTACGCGATATCCGGCGGCGATGTCTCCATGGCAAAAGACTCCATTGCGATCAGGAACTTGAACGCAGTGGAGCCCACCTCAACTGTGTGATGAGACGAGGAAGCTGTCGCCGGGTAAACGGGATCTGGCGGCCAGCACCACCTCTCCAAATGGCGGTTCGCGATCTTTACGGCCAGGCAATCACGCCGTCATGAAAAAGCCTTGGCGTGTTACCGGCTTTTCACTTCAATTCGTCTTAATTTTCCACTAGCTTCCGGTCAGAACCGTGATCACGCCTGCTGCGACCTTAGATGGTCGTGCGGATGTTGCGGCAATGCCAGAGGGAATGAGAATTATGGCGGATACGGAACGGCTCGATGTCGGCGTCGAGAAACCGGCGACGAAACAATATCTTCACAAGCTGTCGAGCCCCACGCCCTTTTTATGGACGATGGTGATCTTTCTGATCATCGTCGCATTTCTGGCCGCCATTCTCTTTCGTCAGGCCCAGACGGCTTTCATGACCAATCCGGGTCTGAACGGCTTCATTCTCGGCGTCCTGGTCATTGGCATCATTCTTGTTTTCACGCAGATCCTCTCGCTTCGCCCGGAAGTTCGTTGGTTCAACAACTATCAGGCCGCTGGCACCGTGGAAAAAGCCGGTCGCGCGCCGAAACTGCTGGCCCCCATGCGCTCCGTCATCGGCAAGCGCGGCGAGATGCGCCTGTCGACGGTTACGCAGCGATCATTGCTGGATTCGATTGCAACGAGACTGGACGAATCACGGGATACGTCGCGCTATCTCATCGGCCTTCTGGTGTTTCTCGGCCTTCTCGGCACATTCTGGGGCCTCATCGGTACCATCGGCGCCATCAGCGATGTTATTCAGGGGCTGGACCCGACAGCGGGCGAAAGCACCGATATCCTCTCCTCGCTGAAATCAGGCCTTACTGCGCCTTTGTCCGGCATGGGCACGGCGTTTTCCTCGTCGCTGCTTGGTCTCTCCGGCTCGCTTATCCTTGGTTTTCTTGACCTGCAGGCCGGGCGCGCCCAGAACCGGTTTTATACCGAGCTTGAAAACTGGCTTTCCTCCGTAACAGATCCGGGTACGGATCTGGCTGGTGAAGCAAAGGGCAGCGGCTACGGTGCCGTTGGAACGGAACGGTCGCTGGCTGCAATGACCAGCCTTGCGGAAGGTATTCAGGGCCTGGTCAAGAACATGCGCGGAGAGCAGCAGATGCTACGCGACTGGATCGAGGCGCAGCAGGAGGAGTCGCGGTCGCTTCGGCGCACGCTCGACCGTCTGTCCGCCCGAATAGACGCCGAGCAGAAAAGCGCCGGTCGCCCTGTTCGACACGATAACGGGAGCGAGTGATCATGGCGCTTGCGCGCAACCGCCGTCGCGATCGCGGTGTCGATTACTGGCCCGGCTTCGTCGATGCCCTGTCGACGCTGCTCATGGCCATCATGTTCCTGCTGACCGTTTTCGTGCTGGCGCAATTCGTGCTGTCGCGCGAAATCTCCGGCAAGGATGAGGTGCTCACCCGGCTGAACAACCAGATTGCCGAATTGACCGAACTGCTCGCGCTGGAAAAAGGCAGCAAGCAGGATATCGAAGATACGCTTGCCAATCTGCAATCCACCCTGGCTGCGTCGGAAAATGAGCGGTCGCGCCTGCAATCGCTGCTGGATTCCGGCGCTGGCAACAGCTCTGCTGCCAATGCGCGCGTCGGGCAGTTGTCCAGCGAGCTGGAAGATGCCCGACAGGCCGGTGCGCGCGCTTCGTCGCAAATCGACCTGCTCAATCAGCAGATTGCAGCCCTTCGGGCGCAGATCGCCTCGGTCGAAGCCGCTCTGCAGGCCTCTGAGGCAAAGGATGAATCGTCTCAGGTCAAGATTGCCGATCTCGGTCGCCGCCTCAACGTCGCGCTGGCGCAGCGGGTACAGGAACTCAACCGCTACCGCTCCGATTTCTTCGGGCGGCTTCGCGAAATCCTCTCCGACCGAGAGAATATCCGTATTGTCGGCGACCGCTTCGTTTTTCAGTCGGAAGTGCTGTTTCCATCCGGTGGCAATGACCTGAACCCGGAAGGACAGGCAGAGATGGGCAAGCTTGCCGCTGCAATCATCGATCTCGCCAAGGAAATCCCGGCAGAAATCAACTGGGTGCTGCGCGTGGATGGTCATACGGACAATGTCCAGCTGTCCGGCTCCGGCAGGTTTCGCGATAACTGGGAGCTATCTTCGGCACGCGCAACCTCCGTGGTGAAGTATCTCATCTCCAGGGGTGTCCCGGCCAATCGGCTTGTCGCTGCGGGCTTTGGCGAATTTCAACCGCTGGCCGCTGGCGATACACCGGAAGCCCGGTCGCAGAACCGTCGCATCGAGTTGAAGCTGACTGAGCGATAGCAGCGGAACTTCCGCTGCCGCAGCAGCGCGGTGTATGGGTTCTCGGTGAGGATGCGCCAGACGCTGCACCTTCGCTTTCATTGATTTTCCTGCTGAGACGGAGCTTGGCGGTGTCGCGGTATCGCCTGTGATCCCGGGCAGCATGAAGTCGTGCGCTTGCGAGCATGGCAGGATAGCTTCCCCATCATCATGCAAAACTGGCTTTGGCCGGTCGTTGCAATCCATTGACGTTCGCGTAAAAGTAAAGCGAATCTGCCGGGAGGGGTCGATGGAGAAATTTGACGTTATCGTTGTAGGGGCAGGACTCGCCGGGTTGGTGGCCGCAACGGAGGCTGCGGATCGAGGCCGCAAGGTCTGCCTCCTCGATCAGGAGGGGGAACAGAATCTCGGGGGGCAGGCTTTCTGGTCCCTCGGTGGGCTGTTTTTTGTCGATAGTCCTGAACAGCGTTTCATGCGCATTCGCGACAGTCTGGATCTCGCCCGTCAGGATTGGGCTGGTTCAGCTGCCTTTGATCGCTCGGAAGACCATTGGCCGCGTCGTTGGGCGGAGGCCTACCTTGATTTCGCAGCCGGTGAAAAGCGGTCGTGGCTGCACGGCCTGGGTATGCGCTGGTTCCCCGTTGTCGGATGGGCCGAGCGTGGCGGCGCGAAGGCCGATGGTCACGGCAACTCCGTTCCCCGTTTTCATGTCACCTGGGGCACAGGGCCCGGCGTTCTTGCTCCCTTTGTCCAAAAGGCGAAGGCCCATGCGGATGCGGGCAGGATCATCTTCAGATTTCGCCATCAGGTCGATGCTCTGGAGGCTGTAAATGGCGTTGTGAGCGGGGTCTCCGGCACCGTTCTGGCCGCTGATCCTGTGCAGCGGGGCGGGCAAAGCAGCCGGGTTGCCGTCTCGCATTTCCGGTTCGAGGCGTCCGCCGTCGTTGTTACGTCAGGTGGAATTGGCGGCAATCATGAGCTTGTGCGTCGAAACTGGCCAGTCGAGCGTCTGGGTGAGCCGCCTGCCGATATGGTCTGTGGTGTGCCGGCCCATGTCGACGGCCGGATGATCGGTATCACCGAAGCGGCGGGCGGTGCCGTCATCAACCGCGACCGCATGTGGCACTATACCGAAGGCGTGAAAAACCACGATCCGATCTGGCCCAATCACGGCATTCGTATTCTTCCCGGCCCTTCATCCTTCTGGTGTGACGCGGATGGCAACCGGCTGGAGGCTCCCGCCATGCCGGGCTTCGATACGCTCGGTACGCTGAAGATGCTGCGGGAGAGGAAAAGCGATTACAGCTGGTTCATCCTGACAAAGGCAATCATCAAGAAGGAATTCGCACTGTCCGGTTCCGAGCAAAATCCTGATATCACCGACAAGAATATTCGGCTTCTGCTGAAACGCCTGGGCAAGGAGCCTCCGGGTCCGGTGCAGGCCTTCATGGATCGCGGCGAGGATTTTGCCGTGCGCGACTCGTTGGAGGAGCTGGTAAAAGCCATGAACGATATCAGCGGCGAGGGGAGGCTGGACATCGGCCATATTCGCACGCAGATCGAAGCGCGTGACAGGGAGCTGGTCAACGGGTTCAGCAAGGATGCGCAGATCACAGCCATCAGGGGTGCGCGAAACTATCTCGGCGACAAGCTGATGCGGACCGCCAAGCCGCACCGGCTGCTGGACCCATCCGCTGGCCCTTTGATTGCCGTGCGATTGCATATCCTTACCCGCAAGACGCTGGGCGGGCTGCACACGGACCTCTCTGGCCGCGTGCTTGACGGCTCTGGCCAGCCGGTGCCCGGGCTTTATGCCGCGGGCGAAGTGTCAGGCTTTGGCGGAGGCGGTATGCATGGATATAACGCGCTGGAAGGCACGTTTCTTGGTGGCTGCCTCTTCTCCGGTCGCGTTGCGGGCCGGAGCCTGGATGCCTAGAGCCTTTTCATTCAACAAGGAAACGCTCTAGCTTGTCTTGACCAGCGTCACGACCTCGTCATTGCCGGTTTCGAACTGAAGGCGGGCAAGCTTTGCGTAGAGACCGCCTTGACGAGACAGGCTCTGATGCGTGCCTTCCTCGATGATGCGGCCCTCATCCATGACCAGAATGCGATCTGCCTTCAGGACAGTTGCAAGGCGATGGGCAATGACGATGGTGGTCCGCTTGGCGATGAGCTGATCGAGCGCCTTTTGCACCAAAGTTTCACTCTCGGCATCAAGCGCGGAGGTGGCCTCGTCGAGCAGCAGGATCGGCGCATCGCGAAGAATGGCACGGGCGATGGCAATGCGCTGGCGCTGCCCGCCGGAAAGCGTTACCCCACGCTCACCGACAACCGTATCGTATCCATCCTGGAGTTTGGCGATGAACCCGTCGGCCTGCGCCGCGATGGCTGCTGCCCTAACTTCCTCACGGCTGGCGCCCGGCTTGCCGAAGGCGATGTTGTCGTGAATGGAGGAGGCAAAGACCGCCACGTCCTGCGGTACGATGGCGAGGCGGGAGCGCAGGTCTTCAAGGGTCACGGAGCGGATATCGATGCCATCTATCGTGATGCGGCCTGCCTGCGGATCGTAAAAGCGCATGAGAAGCGAAAAGACAGTACTCTTTCCCGCGCCGGAGGGACCGACGATCGCGACTGTCTCGCCCGGGGATACCTTGAAGGACAGGTCGGAGATGATCGGTCTGTTGTTCCCCTGGGGGTAGTGGAAAGCGACGTTTTCAAAGCTGGCTTCACCCCGGGCGGGCACGGGCAGGGCAAGCGGGTTCGCCGGATTTTCGACCGGGGATTTCTCATTCAGCAGTTCGGAAAGTCGTTCGGCCGCGCCGCCCGCCTGCGAAAGCTCTCCCCAGACTTCGGACAATTGCCCGAGGGAACTTGCAGCGATGACGGAATAGAGAACGAACTGGCTGAGCGTGCCAGCCGAAATCGTGCCGACGAGGACGCCATGGGCGCCGTACCACAAGACGGCAACCACGCTGCCGAAGACGAAGCTGATGGCGACGGCGGTCAGCACGGCGCGGGCACTGATGGCCGCGCGTGCCCCCTGATAGGCCTTTTCCACCGATTCATTGTAGCGGGCATTCGCCAGCATCTCGGCGTTGAAGGACTGGATGGTCCGGCTGGCCGCAATGGTTTCAGCGGCAAAGGCGGCGGATGCCGCGAGCGTATCCTGCGTTGTTCTGGAGCGGGAGCGCACGGAGCGACCAAAGGCGATCAGCGGGAAAACGATGAGGGGAATGGCCAGCAGCGCAAGGCCTGAAAGGCTGGGGCTGGTATACACCATCATCGCCACGCCGCCGAGACAGAGCAGGATGTTACGCAGCGCAACCGAGGCGGATGAGCCGAAGGCAGAGCGTATCTGAACCGTGTCTGCGGTCAGCCTCGATGTGAGTTCACCGGAGTGGTTGACGTCGAAAAAGGCCTGCGACAAGGACGTCAGATGCGCGAAAACATCATGGCGAAGGTCGGCCACGACACGCTCACCAATCGTCATGACGTAATAATAGCGCATGGCGCTGGCCAGCGCGAGAACGACCGCGATTGCCAGAAGCATGGCGAAGTAGCTGTTGATCATGGCGCCATCGGCACCTTCGAAGCCATGGTCGATGATCCGGCGAACGGCGAGTGGCAGCGCGAGCGTGGTTGCCGATGAGAGCACAAGGGCAAAAAGTGCTGCGGCAACGAGACCGCGATATCGTTTCAGATAAGGGAAGAGGCTGGCAAGCGGTCGTGGAGACTTGCGCCGGGCCGTTTTCTGTTCCTGCATATCTTCCACTTCAAACTCCCGCATCTGCCAATTTCGCGTCGATTTTCCCGAGTTTCTGGCAATATCAAAGGTGTCTTATCAGATGTGTGACCAAGTAGGGTTCCATACATCGGCAGGCACTTGTTATCTCGGCGACCTTCATGTATAGGCTCCGCATCGAATTGGGAAGCCATGGCCAAATGGTCTGGAGCTTCATATTGAATTGGCTCAGTTGACGCAATTGCGGCAAATGGTCCGCATGTCACTAAAGCAGGAAGATTGTCATGAAGGCTGAAATTCATCCAGACTATCACGTGATCAAAGTGGTCATGACCGATGGCACAGAATACGAAACACGCTCCACATGGGGCTCCGAGGGTCAGGTCATGAACCTCGAAATCGATCCAAAGTCGCATCCGGCATGGACCGGCGGCAACCAGCAGCTGATGGACCGCGGTGGCCGCGTTTCCAAGTTCAACAAGCGCTTCGGCGGCCTCGGCCTCTAAGCCTGTTGATCCTTTCAGGATTAAAAAAGCCCCGGAGCGATCCGGGGTTTTTTGTTGCCTGAAGTCCTGCGCGATATTTTAGGAAATAAAAAAGCAGGCCGAAGCCTGCTTTATTTTTATTCTCATTTTTGAAAACTTAGTTTCCGGCAAATGCGGTGCGCAGCAGGTTAAGCTGGGCCTGAACGCTGTTTTCGTTGTCTGGAACCTTCGCAGCTTCCGCCGGGCGATAGATTTCGCGGTCAAGGAGGGCGACGCGGTTCTGGAGGCGGAGAGAGCGCTCAACCAGATCGCGGAAGGACTCGGGCAGATCGTTCCAGCCCGGCGCGTTGCGATCGACGTTGAAGTTATCGAGACGCACCTTGTTCTTCTCGCTCAGAACCTGATCGCGGCTCATCTCGCCATTGTTGACAGCGCGCTGTAGAAGAAGCCAGGATGCCATCTGCATCAGGCGGGTGGTGAGACGCATGGATTCAGCTGCGTACAGAACCGACGCCATGCGCGGCAATACCTTGGAGGCAGCGCGTCCGGAACCGTCGAGATAAGTCGCAGTTTCCTCAACCAAAGTCATACCCTCAGAATAGAGAGTCTTGAACTGGTTGGATGCTGCAGCCCGGCCAGCAAAACTGATTGTATTCAAAACCTGTTCTGACATTTTTTCCAAATCCTGCTTACGCACCATACAACTGGCAACGGAGTAGAGGCTTAATAGTTCCGGCCTCTTTGTATTTTCAGGATGATATCAATAACGCAAATGCGCAAGCTGATTATTAAAGAAAGGTTAATACCCACAGCTTTGGCGATATTGTTACGGGATAAAAAAAGAGCCGCAGAAGCGGCTCTCAAGGTAAAACAGGGAGAAAAATCAGACCAATTCGCCGATAGGAGAAACTGCCTGAGGTCCAGAAGAACTGGACATGTATAGTTATCGCTCAAAAAGCTTAATTTTGCGTTAATGGTAAACGAAACGCTGTCCCGCGCCGTAACGTTAATGAACAGTTTCGACAGGAGTTACGAGCGAAACAGGGTTTCGGCTGCCTTTCGTCCGGCGGACTTCTTCTCCCGTTCATCTTCGATCCGTTTGATCTCTGCCTGAAGAATTGCAACGCGTGCGGTCAGCTCGTCAACCGAAAGCAGGCTGAGATCGCCTCCGACCACGTGAGTCGTTGCCTGTCTCTTCAGATGTTCGTCATCGAAAACACTCATATGCCAGCTCCTTTTTCAAGTTCCGCCTCATCCTCCGGATAGTGGGGTGCGCGGGGATCAAGCGACACGCTCTCGGGTGTGGCCAGCGGTGCCGCAGCAGCGGTGGAGAAATTGTCCTTCTCCGCCGTAGACAGTGCGGCGCGCTGCCTCGAGCGGAAGATAGCATAGGCGCTGATCAGCAGATGGGAAACCGCCGTGACCATGAAAAGTGCGTAGGGACCAAAGGCGGTCATGATCGGACCGCCCAGCGTTGGTCCGATGATGGTGCCGATACCATAGAGCAGCAGCAGGCCGCCGGATACTTTGACGAAGTCTTCGGAGGAGGCAAAGTCATTGGCATGGGCGACGGCGATGGGGTAGAGCGCGTTGGCCGCTGCGCCATAAACGGCGATCATGCCGATCAGGAAGTAGACATGGCTTGGCTGGATAAGCGTAACCGCCAGCCCGGCCACGGCCGCCAGGCCGGAAAGGCCAGCCAGCACGAAGCGCCGGTCGATGCGATCGGAAAGCTTGCCCGCCGGAAACTGCGCTAGCGCACCGACAAAGATCGTGACGCTGACCATGATGGCAATGGTGGTGGGCTCGAGCCCGGCGCGGGCACCGAAGACAGCACCCAGCGTGCCATAGGCGCCATTGGCAATGCCGATCAGCAATATGCCGACGAATGACACCGGCGAGGTTCGGTAGAGGGCAGGCAGGTCCAGCTTGACCTTTTTCAGGGGTTGGGGACTTTCGGCCCTCGACAGCATGGCAGGCATGATGGCGATGCAGTAGATGATGGCGCAAACCATGAAGAGCGATGTGGTGCTGACATTGCCAAAGGGCACGACGAGCTGCCCGGCCACGACGCCGAACAGCGTGATGGCAATATAGAGCGAGAAGATCGCGCCCCGGCTTTCATTGGTGGCGCGCTCGTTCAACCAGCTTTCGATGATCATCGACGTGCCAGCCGTGCAGAAGCCGGTGAGCGCCCGCAGCGAGACCCATGCCACATCATCGATCAGAAGTCCCGTGAGCAGCACCGTCAGGCAAATGAGCGCGACGAAACTTCCAAACGCCCGAATATGGCCTGCGCGACGCACGATGGCCGGTGCTACAAAACAGCCTATGACGAAGCCAGCCGCCCATGACGTGCCAAGAAAACCAAGGACTTCGTTGGAATAGCCTTCAGCCGACCCGCGCACGGGCAGCAGAAGGCCCTGCAGGCCGTTGCCAAGAAACAGAAACAAGGTGCTGGATAAAAGAGCGAATACGGGTAGAAGGTTTCTGCTCATGAAGCCACTCTCATGCTAAGCGATTCAGGATGTAGATCTGGTCGGCGACGCGCGAATAGGTTGCCCGTCCTTGGTGAACATTAAAAATGTCCAGCCTGTGACGCTGTTTCAATAAAGCCAAAAGGTTTCGGGATGACGAAGGCAATCGGGCTATTTCTTCTTCTGGCCATGGGCATCCAGCTTATCCGCCCGCTCGGCCTGCCCGGACTGCGCAAGCGCGGCGATTTCTGGAAGATCGCCATAGCGGCATTCGTCATCTGGACGCTGGTGCTGCTGCTGCGGCCTTGAGGGTGTAGACGGGCAATGGCGCAGGGCTGTGCCTAGAGCTTCCTTTTCAAATAATGCTCGACGCGTCGCTTTTCCCAGTCACCATTGAGAAACGGCACAAGCTCGAAGGTGGTCAGGCCGTGCCCGACAAGGCCAATCCCCCAGCCGAGAGCGGGCCAAACCACCCATAAATAGCTGGGGCTGGTGGTGAGATTGATGACTAGAAGAAACGTCATCACCGCGCTATATTTGACGACGTGCAAGTAAAACGCCTTGATCTGGCGCACGCGAGCGAAAGCAACGGCCTCTTCGGCCTCCGAGGTGCTGTTGGGTGTGAGCGGCATGTCTTTTCGATCCTGTCCCGAGAGTTGCGATACATCGATCTCGAAGATGGCGGCCAAAGTGTTCATGGTCTCGAGACTGGGCTGCTGCCCGCCTTCGATCCTCTGGATTGTGCGCGTGCTCAGGCCGCTGACAGTGGCCAGTTGTTTCTGCGACCAGCCGCGTTGCAATCTCAGTTTCTGAATCAACATTGTCCTGTCTCCGAATTCGATCTCGAAACTCTGCATCTCTTCGCCGCCCACCACCACGTCAGCAAGCCGACTGTCGTGGCGGTGGCATGTCCGTGTCGTACGGATTGAGGGCTTTGTCGCAGAGATTGCATCTTGCCTTTACCGCCGGGGATCGAAAAGGGGAGGGTGGCGAAAAAAGAAAACGCCCGCAACGGAGCTGCAGGCGTTTACAATGTGATGCGAGAAAGGGCTTCTGCCTTACGCCGCCTTTTCGAGTTCCTGCTGCCAGTTGCCAAGCGCGGCGAGCGTGTTCATTTCGGCGCGGTGGCGGAAGGCGCGTTGGCCGGCGGCGACGTTTTCCTGTTTGCCGCCCCATGCCTTCAGCGCGGCATCCTGCAGGGCGCGGCCGTAGGAATAGGTGAGCGCCCAGGGCAGGTCATAGCCGCTGTTCATGGCCGACAGGTGGGCGGTGGCTTCTTCCGAGGACTGGCCGCCGGACAGGAAGGCGATGCCGGGAACGGCGGAGGGGACGGTGGACTTCAGGACCTTGACGGTCTTCTCGGCCACTTCAGCCACCGACGCCTTGCGGGCGTTCTTGCCGTCGATGATCATGTTCGGCTTCAGGATCATGCCCTCGAGCTTGACGCGGGCATCATAGAGATCGGTAAAGACGGTGCGCAGGACCCATTCGGTCACTTCCGCACAGCGATCGATGCTGTGGGTGCCGGGTTCGCCGTCCATGAGCACTTCCGGCTCTACGATGGGGACGATGCCAGCCTGCTGGCAGAGCGCTGCATAACGGGCAAGTGCCTGGGAATCCGCCTTGATGGAACCCCATGTGGGCAAGCCATCGCCGATGTTGATGACGCCGCGCCACTTGGCAAAGCGCGCACCGGCATCATAATAGGTCTTGAGGCGGTCTGCGAGACCATCGAGGCCCTCGGTAACGGTCTCGCCCGGGAAGAAAGCCTGCGGCTTTGCGCCCATATCCACCTTGATGCCGGGAATGCTGTCTGCAGCGCGGATGATATCAACAAAAGGCGTGCCATCTGCAGCCTTCTGGAACAGGGTCTCTTCATAGAGAATGACGCCCGAAATGCACTTCGTCATAGCCTCTTCCGTGCGGAAGAGCATTTCCCGGTAATCGCGACGGGTGGTTTCCGTGGATTCCAGATTGATGCTGTCAAAACGCTTCTTGATGGTGCCGGTGGATTCGTCTGCGGCAAGCAGACCCTTCCCATTGGCGACCATTTTCACCGCAATATCTTCAAGACGCTCGCTCATTTCAAATCTCCCTTGGGCATGATGGATTTTGGGTTACCAGAAGATCCAAGGCAGGAAAATGGCACGCTAACTCATTGAAACGATTGAAATCATTTCAATCGTTTGAAACTTTAGAAAATCTTTAAACGCTTTAAATTGGAGAGCGGGTGGAACGCCAAGCGTAACATGCAGCGTGGAAGAGCCGGCGAGCATATTCGTCATGCTCGAGCTTGTCCCGCGCATCTGAAACGTCGCGTCTTCGAAGGGGGAGGATATCCTTGGCAGGGGCCCAAGGATGACGTCGAGGATAGGGCATCTGAGGCGGGCGAGCCGCCTCAGACAAATTTCCGCATTACTTCTGTTCGTTGAGGATTGCCACGCCGGGCAGGACCTTGCCTTCCATCCACTCCAGGAAGGCGCCGCCTGCGGTGGAGATGTAGGTGAAGTCCTGCGTGACGCCAGCATGGTTGAGCGCTGCGACCGTATCGCCACCACCGGCGACCGAAACGAGCTTGCCGGACTTGGTGCATTCGGCGGCGTGCTGGGCAGCGGCAACGGTTGCCTTGTCGAAGGGTGCGATTTCGAAGGCGCCGAGCGGGCCGTTCCAGACCAGCGTTTCGGCGCGCGAAATCCAGCCTTTGATGGCTTCGACCGATTTCGGACCGACATCGAGCACCATCGCATCGTCAGGGATGGCATTGATGTCGACGACTTCGTTGTCCGCATTCGCCTTGAACTCGCGGGCGACAACGCCGTCTTCCGGCAGGACGATGGCGCAGCCGGCGGTCGCGGCCTCGATCATGATCTGCTTGGCTGTTTCGGCCAGATCATGCTCGCAGAGCGACTTGCCGACATGGGTGCCGCGTGCGGCGAGGAAGGTGTTGGCCATGCCGCCGCCGATGACGAGAGCATCGACCTTCTTCACGAGGTTCATCAACAGATCGATCTTGCTGGAAACCTTGGCGCCGCCGACGATGGCAACGACCGGGCGAGCCGGTGCGCCGAGGCCCTTTTCCAGCGCCTCAAGCTCGGCCTGCATGGTGCGACCGGCATAGGCTGGCAGGTGGCGGGCAAGGCCTTCCGTCGATGCGTGAGCGCGGTGAGCGGCAGAGAAGGCATCGTTGACATAGATATCGCCGTTCTTGGCGAGTTCTGCGACGAAGGCGGTGTCGTTCTTTTCTTCGCCCTTTTGGAAGCGGGTGTTTTCCAGAAGAAGGACATCGCCGTCTGCCATCTTGGCGATGGCATCGGCTGCAACCGGGCCGATGCAATCAGCGGCAAAATGGACGGTGAGGCCGAAAACCTCTTCTGTCGCTGAAACGATCTGCGACAGCGACATATCCGCGACCGGCTCACCCTTCGGGCGGCCGAAATGGGCCAGCAGAATGACTTTCGCGCCCTTCTTCGACAATTCGAGAATGGTGGGCGCTACGCGCTCGATGCGGGTCTTGTCTGTAACCTTGCCGTCAGCAACCGGCACGTTGAGATCAACGCGGACGAGGACGCGCTTTCCGGAGATGTCGGTGAGGTGATCGAGGGTCTTGAAGGCGGGCATATATCGATCCTGATATCGTTGAACGGAATGGCTTCGCGGGCGACCATACTATGCCTGACCGGCGGTGCAAGTCGCTCAGCGATCATTTTCTCCACGCGAAGTCGTGTCCTTTGGTGCTGGTATCGTGTTACCGGCGGCGGCTGCCTTGTCGCGCCGTCGCTGCGCCAGATATTGCCGCGTGCGGGCGACGATGTCTTTGAGGCTGATGAAGACCGGCAGGGCCATGGCAGGCTCGACCGGCTCCAGCGAGATGCCGACACTTGATATGGCGTGGTTCTCATCGAGATCGCGCACAATGAGAATGAGCGAGCCAAGCCGGACGCGATCGGCATATTCCGCCTTGCCACCCAGACGGCTCTGGATGAGTTCCGAGACGGTCAAGGTCATTTCCTGCTGCGTCAGCAGACCGGGGCCGTAGGAGGCATCCAGTTCCTTTGCCGGTCCGTGCGGGGAGATGGCGAATGTGCCGAAAATATCCTCGTCATCCTTGGTGACGGGTTTGGCGCTGGCAAACAGGCGGTCCAGCAGGCGGGCGTAGCTCGGCATGACAAAGAGATAGACGAGATCGTTTTCGCGCAGGCGGCCGGCATATTGATAGCGGATGGATTTGCCATCGCGCACGACGAGCGAGGGCATGGCCCAGCGCGGGATGCGCTCACCCTGAAGCACGGCGCTGCCCTTGGCGACGCGGTAGGAGATGAGCTCGTGGTTGGCGGTGCCGGGCAGGTCCACCTCCAGCTTGTCGACATCGCCCATGCGCGGCGGCACGATGAGGCCCAGGCGCGTGGCGACGGGCTTGATGGTCCAGCCCTGCAGCAGCAGAGAGACGAGAACGATGATGAAGGCGGCGTTGAAATAGGTTTCCGCACCATCCAACCCGCCAAGTGCGGGCAGGATGGCAAGCAGGATGGAAACCGCGCCACGCAGGCCGACCCATGCGACGAAGGTGGTTTCCTGCTGGGTATAGTTGAAGGGCATGAGGCTGAGCCAGACGGCGAGCGGTCTGGCAACAAAGATCAGGAACAGTCCGAGCAGCACCGCAGGCACGATGATGGCGGGGAATTGCGACGGCGTGGCCAGCAGGCCGAGCATCAGGAACATGATGATCTGCGCCAGCCATGTCATGCCCTCATGGAAGCGGCGAATGGCACCCTTGGCGAAAATCTTGCGATTACCTGCCACGATGCCCGCGACATAAACTGCGAGGAAGCCGCTTCCATGCAGCGCGCCGGTGAAGGAAAAGACCAACAGGGCGAGTGCCAGCACGAGGATGGGCACCAGCCCGCGATCCACCTGAAAGCGGTTGACGACACTGACAATCATGATGCCGCCGAGAAGGCCGAAGATGACGCCAAGGCCCATTTCCTGGATGAAGAGCAGCAGGAAACTCACGTCTATCCCCGCCAGCCCCTGGCCCTTGGATACGACCTCGACAAGTGCAATGGTAAGGAAGATGGCCATCGGATCGTTGGTGCCGGATTCGACCTCCAGCGTCGAACGGACCTGATCGCGAATGTGGATACCGCCGATGCGCAGCAGGAAGAAGACGGCGGCCGCATCGGTGGATGCAACGATGGAGCCGAGCAACAGGCCTTCCAGCCAGGAGAGCCCGAGCAGGAGGGCGGCAGCACCGGCAAAGAAGACCGATGTCAGGACCACGCCGACGGTTGCCAGCGAAAGGGAGGGCCCTGCTGACAGCCTGAAAGACTGGATGGAGGTGCCAAATCCGGAATCAAACAGGATTACGGCGAGCACGAGCGAGCCCAGCATATAGGCGAGCGGATTGTTGCTGAAATGAATGCCCAGCCCATCTGTGCCAGCGGCAAGGCCGATCATAAGGAAAAGAAGCAGCAGCGGAGCGCCGAAACGATAGGCGATGAGACTGGAAAATGCGGCAACGAGAACGAGGACGGTGGCGACCAGCAGCAATATATAGAATGATTCCACGCACATGCCCTTTCATGACGGTCACCGCAAGAGATGCTCCCGCGCGTCAGCAGTCAATGCGCCACGTTTTGGACGGCCGCGGCGCAGGGTTTCGCGCAGCGGACAGGGCAAGGCGAGGTGTATCGAATGATACGGCAGGGCACGGTTCTACTGAGATGAGACCGAATCCTTGATAATGATTGTTCCGAATGAAAGTGGACAAGAGCAAGGCGGAGAAGACGAAAAGGAGTCGGGCGACTGACAAAGCTCTTTTCAAGGCCTATGTTTTTCTGTCGACATTTCGGACTTAAGCCCAAATTCCACTTCGCCGTGCTGCGGAGCAGCGGAGTCCCTTCCTATCAAAGGCTTGATCGCAGCGTATGCAGCATGATGGGCAAGATATTTGGTCGTTTAGCCGCCAACTCTAACACTTCCATCACCTGAGTTTAGACTGCCTTCCAGGGGAACTTTTCACGGATTCGGCATGTAGGATTTAATCGTGTCGCATGGTATGGTATCTCCACTCATTAAAAGGTGCGCCATGCGAACGACGAAATCACTGAGTGTGACACTGCCTTTCGAAATGGCAGAAATGGTGAAAGCCAAAGTAGCCTCTGGGGAATACGCAACGGAAAGCGAAGTCATAAGGGATGGATTGCGCACACTAGCCGCCCGCGATGCTGCGGTGGACCGCTGGTTGAAGGAAGACGTCGCTGCTGCTTACGACGCGCACAAGATCAATCCCGGAAGAGCTGCAGAACTCGGCAAAGTGTTGGAGCGGCTTGGCCGTCGTTTCGATGAGGTTGATAACGAAGCGTGATGAAGCGTTACGACGTCAGACTATCTCCAGACGCAGAAAATGACCTCGTTGAAATCTATCGATATGTTAGCACCACATCCCGGTCCCAGACGGTGGCGAGGCAATATCTGGATCGCATCACATCCTGCCTGACATCGTTCGAAACGTTTCCAGAGCGCGGTAGCTTGCGCGATGATGTTCGCCAAGGTCTACGTGTCGTGGGTTTTGAGCGAAAGATCAGTGTTGCCTTCGTTGTGGAAGGTGACTGCGTCACCATTCTGCGGATTGCCCAGAATGGACGGCAGTTGGGCCTGACCGATAACGGTTGATGGACCATTCCAAGGGTTATCGATGCCTTGAAACATAACAACACCCCAAAACACAAAACCCGGCAGGATTACTCCCGCCGGGTTTTGCTGTTCATGGACTGAACACAAATTAGATGGTCTTGGCGAGGGCCACAGCCGTATCGGACATGCGGTTGGAGAAGCCCCATTCATTGTCGTACCAGGTGAGGATACGCACGAAGTTGCCTTCCATGACCTTTGTCTGGTCTGTCGCGAAGATGGAGGAGTGGCTGTCGTGGTTGAAGTCGCGCGATACCAGCGGCTCGTCGGTGTAACCGAGAATGCCCTTCAGCTTGCCGTTGGAGGCAGACTTGATGGCTTCGTTGATTTCTTCGACCGAGGTGTTTCTCTTGGCCACGAACTTGAAATCGACGACCGAGACGTTTGGCGTTGGAACGCGGATCGAGGTGCCGTCTAGCTTGCCCTTGAGGTGTGGCAGCACGAGGCCAACGGCCTTGGCAGCGCCGGTCGAGGTTGGGATCATGGACAGGGCTGCGGCGCGGGCGCGGTACAGGTCCTTGTGCATGGTGTCCAGCGTCGGCTGGTCGCCCGTGTAGGAGTGGATCGTGGTCATGAAGCCGTGGTCGATGCCGACAACGTCATCGAGAACCTTGACGACCGGCACCAGGCAGTTTGTGGTGCAGGATGCGTTGGAGATGACGAGGTGTTCGCTTGTCAGCTGGTCATGGTTGACGCCGAAGACAACCGTCAGATCCGCGCCTTCGCCGGGAGCCGAGATGATGACGCGCTTTGCGCCAGCGGTCAGATGCGCGGCAGCCTTGTCGCGGGCGGTGAAGATGCCCGTGCATTCCAGAGCGATATCGACGCCGAGTTCCTTGTGTGGAAGCTGGGCAGGATCACGAACGGCCGTGACCTTGATCGGCTTGCCGCCAGCAACGGTGATGGTGTCGCCGTCTACCTTGACGTCAGCCGGGAACTTGCCGTGGATGCTGTCATAGCGCAGCAGGTGAGCATTGGTTTCAACCGGGCCGAGGTCGTTGATGGCAACGACTTCAATATCGGTACGGCCGGATTCAACAATAGCGCGAAGGACGTTACGGCCGATACGGCCGAAGCCGTTGATGGCAACTTTCACAGTCATTTACATACTCCCTGTCAATATTTTCGAACGTGATTGGAATGGTGACGACCCGGTGCGGCGAAATCCTTGCCGCCGCGCCGGATTGAAAAGAACGTCAGCCGAGCTTCGCTTCTGCTGCGGCAACCACGGCTTCCGCCGTAATGCCGAAGTGCTTGTAGAGGTCCTTGGCCGGTGCGGATGCGCCGAAGGACTGCATTCCGACAAAGGCGCCGTCATGGCCGATGAAGTAATCCCAACCCTGACGAATGGCCGCTTCGACACCGATCTTGACCGGCGAGTTGCCGATGATGGCCTTGCGATAGGTTTCCGGCTGCTCCTTGAAGAGTTCGAAGCAGGGAACGGACACGACGCGCGTGGAAATGCCCTTGACCTTGAGGTCGGCGGCAGCCTTAAGCGCAATCTCGACTTCCGAGCCGGAAGCAAAGATCGAAACCTTGGCGTCGCTTGCCGAAACCAGTTCATAGGCACCGTAGGAAACGAGGTTCTTTTCCTCATAGTCCTTGCGCGCCGGGATCAGGTTCTGACGGGTCAGAGCCAATGCCGACGGACGATGCTTCTCATGCAGGGCAATCTGCCAGGCTTCTGCCGTCTCGGTTTCATCCGCAGGGCGGAAGACCAGAAGGTTGGGAATGGCGCGAAGCGCAGCGACCTGCTCGACCGGCTGGTGGGTCGGGCCATCTTCGCCGACGCCGATGGAGTCATGCGTCAGCACGTGAACGACGCGGATGCCCATGAGTGCGGCAAGGCGGATGGACGGACGGCAATAATCCGAGAAGATCATGAAGCCGCCAGCATAGGGAATAAGACCGCCATGCAGCGCGATACCGTTCATGGCAGCTGCCATGCCGTGTTCGCGAATACCGTAATGGAGGTAACGGCCCGAGAAATCGGTCGGTGTGATCGACTTCATCTGGCTGGTCTTGGTGTTGTTGGATGGCGTCAGGTCAGCCGAGCCGCCAACGGTTTCGTTGAGAACGCCGTTGATCACTTCAAGCGCATCTTCGGAAGCCTTGCGCGTGGCAACCGTTGGGTTGTCGGCGGCGATCTTCTTCTTGAAGGCGTCGATGGCGCTGTCGAAATTGCCGGTCAGGTCGCCGGAGAAGCGACGCTTGAATTCGGCCTTCTTGTCGGCATCGGCAGCTTCGAGGCGCGCTTCCCATTCCTGACGGCTCTTGGTGGAGCGAAGACCGGCCAGACGCCATGCGTCGAGCACATCTTCCGGCACGACGAATGCGTCCGCTTCCCAGTTGAGCGCCTTGCGGGTGGCAGCGATTTCTTCCGCGCCGAGCGGAGAGCCGTGGACCTTGTGCGTACCGGCCTTGTTTGGCGCGCCGAAACCGATTGTGGTCTTGCAGGCGATGAAGGTCGGGCGGTCGGACTTCTGCGCTGCTTCGATGGCGTTTGCAATCGCGTCCGGGTCATGACCGTCGATTTCGATGGTGTTCCAGTTGACGGCCTTGAAGCGGCCAATCTGGTCGGTGCTATCGGACAGGCCGACTTCGCCATCGATGGTGATGTTGTTGTTGTCCCAGAAGAGAACCAGCTTGTTGAGCTTCAGGTGGCCTGCCAGCGCAATCGCCTCGTGGCTGATGCCTTCCATGAGGCAGCCATCGCCGCACAGGACGTAAGTGAAGTGGTTCTGCAGGTCGGAGCCGAACTCCTCTTCCAGCTTGCGCTCGGCAATGGCCATGCCAACGGCATTGGCAATGCCCTGGCCAAGCGGGCCCGTGGTGGTTTCGATGCCTGTGGCATGACCATATTCCGGGTGGCCGGCGGTCTTGGAACCCAGCTGACGGAAACGCTTGATCTCATCGATCGTCATGTCCTCGTAACCGGTGAGGTAGAGGAGCGAATAAAGAAGCATGGAGCCGTGACCGGCAGACAGCACGAAGCGGTCGCGGTCTGGCCACTGCCAGGCCTTGGGATCGAATTTCAGGTAACGTGTAAAGAGAACCGTGGCCACATCCGCTGCACCCATAGGCAGGCCTGGGTGGCCGGAATTGGCCTTCTCCACTGCATCCATGGCAAGAAATCGGATCGCATTGGCCATCCGGTCGTGTTTATCGCGAGAAATCATGGCTTTTCCGTCTGTTCCGGGTGATAGGAGATAGCCATTATGACTATCCAAAAAGCGGGTTGATCCATAGCAGGTAGGACGGGTGAGTCAATAAATCCGGGCGCCTTTGCGGTTCGATCGGCAACAAAAATCGATTCGTATTCCGGCAAGATTTTGACGGCTGCCAGCTTCGCGCTGTTCCGGTGGTGCATTCATCCACAGCGCAAAGTGCTTGAATGTATTGGTTTGATTGACGTGGCTGTTAAACGGGTAATATCGTGCAGGCGCCCTGATTGACACAAAGCAATAACGATTCGGCTTTGCTCTGCGGTTTGGAAGAAACGATGACGGCGGAAAAGACCATACAAGTCGCGTTGTCGGAGCTGAGCTCCGCCATCAACAGTCTCGAGAACGCGATCGACATGCGCATTGAACGCCAGCGCGAGAATGGCGAAGTGGAAAGCGAAGTGAAGCGCGTGCATGTGGACCGTGCGCGGCTGGCGCAGGAGCTTGACCAGTCGCAATTCCGTGCCAACCGCCTTGAGGAAGTCAACCGCGAGGTTTCCCGACGCCTTGTGACCGCGATGGAAACCATCCGCGCAGTGCTGGATCGATAAGGACTTAAATTCATGGCGCAAGTGACAGTGATGATCGATGGCAAGGCCTATCGCATGGCCTGCGAGGCGGGACAGGAAGCCCACCTGACCGATCTCGCCGGACGGTTCGATCAATATGTCGGCCACCTCAAAAGCCAATTCGGCGAAATCGGTGATCTACGGCTGACCGTGATGGCGGGCATCATGATCACCGACGAGATGTCCGAACTCCACCGAAAGATCGAAATGCTGGAGGAGCAGGTTGCCAGCCTCAAGCAGAACCGTGATGGCATGGCGGAAAACAAGGCGAAGACAGAGGAACTGCTGGTGGATGCGATTTCCGATCTTTCGGCTCGTCTGAACGGCATCACGGAAAAGCTGGTGGCAAGGCCGAAGCCCGCAACGAACTGATATTTCGGTATTTTTCTGTCTTGCAGGGCATCTTGAGCGGGGACGTGCCGGTGTTTGCAGCCATTCATCCGGCGTTTTGATGGGTGGGGCGATAATTCTGCGTCCATCCCCCCTTCCGCATTTCATCGAACCGACCTATATACGAGTTGCGTTCTGCGCTTCTCGACAGGAACCACAATCCCTGGGGCCATACTCGATCCAAAGGGAGCTGTCCCTGGCCAGGCCCGTGGGCTTGGACATATGGCGCCCACCTACGTTTGTAGGCACCCAGGATCGTAAATCTCCATCGGTCGCCGTGGATCGCACTTTCAACATCTGGCTCGCGTGCAGCACGAGGGCGTCCTGCTTGGCCCGATCGGTCAGCGGCATACCCGATTACCGCACCCAAATGGGTCAGCCACTGCTGCGCGCCTGGGCTCTTTAGGGCGCAAAGCGCTGTATGGCTTTATTTTTTAAGCTGCCGGTCATTGCATTGGTGGAACATTTCCCTATTATCCGTGTTGGTATGTCCGCTCCCGCTCTCAACTATAGCGACAGTGGTTGCAGCCGCGACATGCCGTTCAACAGCCCAAAAAGAGCTAAACTTGTTTACTGAAATTATGATTGTGGTTCTGCTCACCGTACTTAACGGTGTGCTTGCCATGTCCGAGCTTGCCGTCGTCTCCTCCAGACCGGCGAGGCTCAAGGTGCTTGCCGCGCAAGGCAGCAAAGGCGCTGCCATGGCGCTGACCCTTGGAGAAAATCCCGGACGCTTTCTTTCCACCGTGCAGATTGGCATTACGCTTGTCGGCGTTCTCTCGGGTGCATTTTCGGGTGCCACGCTGGGTGCCCGCTTTACCGCATGGCTTCTGGAGCAGGGCGTGCCGGACCGCGCAGCTGACGCCATCGGCGTGGGTGCGGTCGTCGTTGCCATCACCTATCTCTCGCTGATCGTCGGTGAGCTCGTTCCTAAGCAGATCGCCCTGCGCGACCCGGAAAAGGTTGCCGTGCGGGTGTCTCCTGCCATGGTGATGCTGTCGAAGATCGGCGCGCCGCTGGTGTGGCTGCTCGACCGTTCGGGCAAGCTGGTTCTGGCGATCCTCGGTCATAGCGGCGAATCCAACGCATCCGTAACCGACGATGAAATCCGCACGGTTCTGGCGGAGGCCCATAGCGCTGGTGTGATCGAGACGGAAGAATCCGCCATGATCACCAGCGTCATGCGTCTTGCCGACCGCAATGCCCGCGGCCTGATGACGCCGCGTCGCGATGTGGAAGTGGTCGACATCGAAGACACGGCAGAAGAAATCCGCGAACAGCTGCGCGGCACGCAGCGGTCGCGCCTGCCGGTTCGCAATGGTGCTTCCGATGAAATTCTCGGCGTTCTCTTCGCCAAGGATGCCTTCGATGCTTTGGCGTCGGGCAAGGAGCTGGATGTTCGCGAGCTTCTGCGTGAGGTGCCTGTCGTCTCCGACCTGACGAGCGCCGTCGATGTGATCCAGTCGCTGCGCCGCTCCACCGTTCACATGGTTCTCGTCTATGACGAATACGGCCATTTCGAAGGAATCATCAGCTCCGGCGACGTGCTGGAAGCCATTACCGGCGCGTTTCAGGAAGATGACGGCGAAGAGCCTGCCATGGTGGAACGTGAGGATGGCAGCTTCCTCGTTGCTGGCTGGATGCCTGCCGACGAATTTGCCGACCGCATGGGCTTCCAGATTTCCGACGACGCCGAATTCGAAACCGTGGCCGGTCTGGTGCTGGACGAATTCCGCCGCCTGCCGGAGTTGGGCGAACACGTCACCCGGAACGGCTGGCGATTTGAAGTCATCGACCTAGACGGGCACCGGATTGACAAGGTGCTGGTCAGCCGGGCGGCTTGATGCAGCCGGGCGGTCTCGACAAAGCCCGGATACGTGCCGAGCGTCTCGCCTTGCGGGACGCTCTTTCCGTTGAGGAACGCCGGGAGAAAAGTCTCGCCATTGCGCAAAACGGCACCCACGTGCTGAAACGCTTTTCCGGCAAGACGGTGTCGGGCTTTCTCCCGATCCGCTCCGAGGCGGACCTTCGGCCTTTGATGGACATGCTGTGGGATGGCGGTATGCGCCTGTGCCTGCCGGTCATTCTCGACCGTGAGACCATAGTATTCAGGGAATTTGCAAGGGACGCGCAGCTCGTCAAGACCGGCTTTGGTACCTCAGGCCCGGATGAGAATGCTGCGGTGCTGGAGCCCGACATTCTGCTGGTGCCGCTATCTGCATTCGATGGTACGGGGCAGCGGATCGGCTACGGGGCCGGGCATTACGACCGCGCAATTGCCAGACTCCATGCAAAAGGACTGAATCCGCTGCTGATCGGCATTGCATTCGACTGCCAGGAAGTGCCATCAGTGCCCGCGCAAGAGCATGACGTGGCGCTGGATGCCGTTCTGACCGAGAGCGGTATGCGATATTTCAATGGACGGACGGCGGAATGAGATTACTGTTTCTCGGGGATATGGTTGGCAAGACAGGTCGCACGACGGTGTGGGAGCGTCTTCCGGGGCTGATCTCCGATCTCAAGCTGGACTTCGTCATCGTCAATGGCGAGAACGCCGCGGGTGGTTTCGGCATTACCGAGGATATCTACCTCGAAACGATCAATGCCGGGGCCGATGTGGTGACAACCGGCAACCACGTCTGGGACCAGAAGGAAGCGGTTTCCTTCTGCGAGCGCCATGACCAGTTTCTGCGCCCGGCCAATTACCCCAAGGGCACGCCCGGCAAGGGCTCCGGCCTGTTTTATGCCCGCAACGGCGCGCGTATTCTGGTTGCCAACATCATGGGCCGCGTCTTCATGCACCCGGAACTGGATGACCCCTTCAGCTCTGCCGAGAGCATTCTGGGGGCCTGCCCGCTGGGTGAGCAGGCCGATGCGATCGTCTTCGATTTCCACGCCGAGGCAACCAGCGAGAAACAGTGCTTCGGCCATTTCGTCGACGGGCGTGCGAGCCTCGTCGTTGGCACCCATACCCATGTGCCGACAGCAGATGCGCAGATCCTGAATGGTGGCACCGCCTATATGTCGGATGCCGGCATGTGCGGCGATTACGATTCGTCGCTCGGCATGGAAAAGGAAGAGCCGATCAACCGCTTCATCTCAAAGATGCCCAAGGGCCGTTTCGAGGCCGCAAGCGGCCCGGCAACCATCTGCGGCGTCGGCGTCGAAATCTCCGACAGCACCGGCCTTGCGGAAAAGATCGCACCGCTGCGGATCGGCCCAAGACTGGCCGAGACCATTCCCTCATTCTGGGCGTGATTGACACTCTCTGAGTGAAACCAGCTATCTTCTCGTACGCCGGGGATACCCTTTACCTTCCGTCATTCCGGCCTTGAGCCGGAATCCAGNNGACGTCGGATCGCTGGACCCCGGATCAAGTCCGGGGTGACGGCGGTGAGTGGTGGCGGGTGGGTTTGCTGGTGTGTGCTTTGGCGTCGTCAGCGGGGGCGAACCGTTGGTGGTTGTTCGTCATCTGCTTTGTAGTTTTGGTGGAGATTGGTGGTCTGACGTGATTGCCTACCGTCATTCCGGCCTTGAGCCGGAATCCAGCCAGCCCAAGTCTTTGGGCTGAGGGGAGTTTCTTGACCCGACGCACATCGTCTTTTGGTTGGGGAGAGTATCTTGATCCGACAGACGTCGGATCGCTGGGCCCCGGATCAAGTCCGGGGTGACGGCGGGGAGTGATGGTGGGTGAGGTTGCCGAGGGCGGTCCTTTTCGCGGCCTCCAGAAGGGGTGACGGTGGGTGAGGTTGCCGAGGGCGGTCCTTTTCGCGGCCTCCAGAAGGGGTGACGGTGGTGTGTGGCGGTGGGTGGGGTTGCGGTGCGTGTCTGCGGTGCGGGTCCGATCTAATTCAATTCAATTCAATCCGCTCTACTCTGTCAACAAAACGCCGTCCGTGCTTATTCCTTGCGAGGGCGGTCTGCGGCGGCGATGTAGGCGTCCAGTTTGCGTAAGGCTCTGGCTCGCGCATCCTCGGGCTCACGCCGCAAGGGCTTGTCTGGTGGCAGGATCATGTAGGGCTTCGAATCGGGTGCATCTGCTTTGTTGGCCCGGCGCAGGTGGTGCATGTAAAGCCCGGCGAAGCCGAGGGCGAAGACGCAGGGCATGTAGATCAGCGAAATCTTTACCCCATCCGACATCATCCGGAAGGTGTGCAGAAGATCGGCCCAGATACTGTAATTCTCCATCGCATTTCCCCATTGCAACGGCCATGCGCGGACAGGCGCCGCAGGCCGAGGTTCCTGTCGAAACGGAAGCGACCACCGGAGGAAACGGGCCTCTGGTGGCCGGGGAGTTAGAAAGCCGTACAAGAACGACCACCCTGACCTTTAGGCGTTAGCCTTGGACATACGTCAGGGCCTCCCCAGCCATAAAGAGGCAGGAGAGCTTATAGTCACAATGGACCGCCTCAGCCACATCTATATGGCTGAGGGGTGTCATTACGGTCGACACCGACCGTCTTGTTAGGGGTTTCTACGCCCCGAGACCAGCCCGTTACGTCCGGTCTCGATGCAACCATAGGGCAAGTGGGGACAAGAGGAAATTGCTATTTTTAGCATGTGGCGCTTCTGCTACGGCCAGCGACCGAGCGACCGACGAGCTGCTCAGAGAATGACATTGATGCCTGTGGCGCAAGGGATAGACGCCTGTGGCATGAAGGTTAAGCCTGAGCGGCAATGACGATATTGTGAGCGCCATGCTCCGCTTGCAACTGGACGAGGGCCGACCCTTGACGCATCCTGCGCTCACTCGTCTCGTTCCCGGGAGTGGTGCTGATGCTTCGCATGTTCATGCTCGCATTATCGATGCTTTCGCTGGCCGCAGCCGCATCTGCCCAGCAAGCGCCGCCCCGTCCTTCCGCCAACCGCCCGCCAATCAGCCAGTGTCAGGCGGTTGCGCAGGCCGTGCCGGGTGTGACCTTTGCCAGCTTTGATCCTTCAGGCGTTCAACTGGCGCAGGCAAGTTCGAAGGAAGAGGTGCAGATACAATATATCGGGCATTCGACCTTTCTGATCACGTCACCCGAAGGCGTAACCATCGCGACCGACTATAACGGCATCTACCGCCCGGCCGTGACGCCCGACGTGGTAACGATGAACAACGCCCATTCCACCCATTATACTGCGCATCCCGACCCGGCGATCAAGCATGTGCTGCATGGCTGGAGCGATGTTCCCGGCGAAAAGGCTGACCACAAGTTACAGGTGGGCGACGTCTATATTCGCAACGTCACATCCGATATCCGCAACCGCTGGGGAGGGGGCGGGCTGTTGCAGAAGGATGGCAATTCCATCTTTATCTTCGAGGTTGCCGGGCTGTGCATCGGGCATCTCGGCCATCTGCATTACGAGCTGACGGAAAGCCAATATGCCGAAATTGGCAGGCTCGATGTGCTGATGGTGCCGGTGGATGGGGGATTGACGATGGGGACGGACAGCATGAGCAGGATCGTCAAACGCCTGCGTTCTGCGCTTATCCTGCCAATGCACCAGCCCCATGCGCTTGAGCAGTTTCTGGTGGCCTTCGGGCCGCAATTCAAGATTGGCTATGCGTCTGACCCGGTCATCCGGGTGTCGATGAGAAACCTCCCCCGCCAGCCACAGATACTCGTGCCACAAGGCATGTAAGGGCTGACGGGGGAGGGGATAGGATCAGGCGAAAGACAGGTGCTGGCGCACGCCGACATCGGGCATCTTTTCGTCCGACATATTGGCCTTGGCAATTTCCCAGCCAAACTTCAACGTATTGTCGGTGGAGGCCCAGATTTCCGCGTCATCCACGTGCAGCGCGAGCATGGTCAGCTGCGGATCGCTCTTGCCGTGCTCGTACCATGCGGCGGTAACCGAGTTCCAGTATTCATCGATCTTGGTTTTGTCATCGCGCACTTCAAGCTTGCCCGACAGGCAGGCGTGGTAATCGTGATCCTTGCCGATCACACAGAAATGGGCGCGCGAGCCCGACTTCAGCGTCTGGACCAGATGGGAATCCTTCTTAGAGAAAAACCAGATGGTGTTCGTCTTGGGATCGGCGTGAGGCGCCATCGGCTGCATATGAGCGTGCAAGCCTTCAAGGCCAAGCATACCAGCGTGTACGGAATTGATTTCGTCCCAAAGCTGACGTGCGGGGGCGTCGCGTGCTTCACTCAGACTGACCATGAATGTCTCTCCTTCGGTTGTCGTCTTCTTCTACGATAACCGGGCATGGATGCCCGCTTTCGCACTCGTACCCAAACGAAGACGACAGATTTCAGTTCCTTGGTCAGTTGAGAGAAGAGTGTGTCTTGCGGGCTTGAACAGCCGGGCTATCGCACATATAAGGCCCCAATTCCGAACAAGAGATATGATCAGGGGTGCCATGGCTGGCCATTCACAGTTCAAGAACATCATGCATCGCAAGGGAAAACAGGATTCGATCCGTTCGAAGATGTTTTCCAAGCTCGCACGTGAAATCACCGTTGCCGCCAAATCCGGTCTGCCGGACCCGGCCATGAACGCTGCCTTGCGTCTGGCAATCCAGAACGCCAAGGCGCAGTCCATGCCGAAGGACAATATCGACCGCGCCATCAAGAAGGCTTCGGGAGCGGACGCGGAAAACTATGATTACGTGCGCTACGAAGGCTACGGCCCCGGCGGCACGGCAGTCATCGTTGAAGCGCTGACCGACAACCGCAACCGCACGGCCTCCAACGTTCGCTCCATCTTCACCAAGGCTGGCGGCGCGCTGGGCGAAACCGGATCGGTTTCCTTCTCCTTCGACCGCGTCGGTGAAATCACCTACAAGGCTTCCGTTGGCGACGCCGACAAGGTGATGGAAGCGGCAATCGAAGCCGGTGCCGACGACGTGGAAAGCAGCGAAGAAGGCCACACCGTCATCTGCGGTTTCGAAGAAATGAACGAGGTTTCCAAGGCGCTTGAAGCGGTTCTTGGTGAAGCCGACAGCGTCAAGTCAATCTGGAAGCCGCAAAACACGGTGCCTGTCGATGAAGAAAAGGCGCAATCGCTGATGAAGCTCATCGGCAACCTGGAAGACGATGACGACGTACAGAACGTCTATTCGAACTTCGAAGTCTCCGAAGAGATCATGGCCAAGCTTTCGGCTTGATATCCATATGAGCGATATCGTCACCCCGAGCCTCGATACGGGCTTCGGGGTGATGACGAAAGACCCCAGCGCATCGCCAACGCGGTGCTGCGGGATCCGGCTCAGGGCCGGAATGACGGAGGGGGCTTGTGCAGAACCGGCTTCAGGCTCCGACTTACAGTTTAGCCCAATGTTCTAGACCGTCACCCCGGACTTGATCCGGGACCCAGTGTGATCAAGTCCTTGATCACGAAAGAGTCTTGCGCACCGCCGACGCGGTGCTGCTGGATTCCGGCTCAAGGCCGGAATGACGGAGGGGGCGTTCGGGAGGCCGTGGCCCCGGCAGCGCCGGGGCTTCTTGTCGTTTTAACGATAGCTCAACGGCCTTGCTCAAAGGTAGTTTGGCCCACCGACAATAACCGTCATCCCGGACTTGATCCGGGATCCAGCGTGATCAAGTCCTTGATCACGAGAGAGTCTTGCGCACTGCAGACGCAGTGCTGCTGGATTCCGGCTCAAGGCCGGAATGACGGAGGGGGGCGTTGGGGAGGCCGTCGCCCGGCAGCGGATGCGCCGGGGTTTCTATCAAGATCAGATCAAGCCGCGAGCTTCAGCCCGCCACGGACATCGGCAAAGACTTCTACGGAACGCAGACGCTTTTCGATGCTGTGGACGGGCATGGAAATGATCAGTTCATCTGCTCCGGTTTCCGACAGGAAATCCGCCAGTTTGCGCTCGACTGTGGCGTGCGAACCCACGACGGCGTATCTGAGCGTGTGATCTACCGTCATGCGCTCCATGTCGCTCCAGAGACCATCCATGCTTTTTACCGGCAGGGGGAACTGGGTGCGGACATTTTTGCGCAGGTTCACGAATTGCTGCTGGGCGGAGGTGAAGAGGTAATTGGCCTCCTCGTCCGTATCAGCGCCGACGCCCATGACGCCGACCATGACATAAGGCTTTTGCAGGGTAGCCGACGGCTGGAAGCGTTCGCGGTAAATGGCGATGGCATCCATCAGCATATCAGGTGCAAAATGCGAGGCGAAGGAGTAGGGCAGGCCAAGTGCTGCGGCCAGATGCGCGCTGTAGACGCTGGAGCCCAGCAGCCAGATCGGCACATTGCTATCCATTCCCGGGACCGACAGGATGGCCTGATCCGGCTCCGGCGCGCCGAGATAACGCTGCAATTCCACGATGTCATGCGGGAAATTCTCTGCGCCTGAATCCAGGCTGCGGCGCAGAGCGCGCGCGGTGCGCATATCTGTGCCCGGTGCGCGGCCAAGGCCAAGGTCTACACGGCCCGGCAAAAGGGCTGCCAGCGTGCCGAACTGTTCGGCAATGACGAGCGGCGAATGGTTGGGCAGCATGATGCCGCCCGAGCCAACGCGGATGTGTTTGGTTGCAGCGCCGACATGGGCAATGACGAGTGCGGTTGCGGCACTGGCGATGCCGGGCATACCGTGATGCTCTGCCAGCCAAATCCGTTCAAAGCCCTGTTCTTCTGCCTTCACCGCCATAAGGCGTGAATTCTCAAGAGCAGTGCTGACGCTCTCGCCTTCACCAATGGGCGACAGATCGAGTATGGAAAAAGGGATCATCGGACGCTCCTATTGGAATTTCAGCTTTTCCCCGATGTAAGTTCTGCAGCGACGTTTGCCAGTCCAGTCGCGTCGAATTGATGCAAGGATCAGAAAAACTGTAATGACCCGCCCTTGGCGGCGGACAGGCGCGGAGCGAGTTAAATGTGCAATGTTGTCGTTTTGTTCACTTATCGCTGGCAGGTTTCGCTGCTCAAGGATAGGGTAAACCATGCAGAATGCGATTCGAATTATCGGGATTGATCCAGGGCTGAGGCGAATGGGCTGGGGCATCATTGAAACCATGGGCAACAGCCTGCGTTTCGTGGCCTCCGGCACTGTCACGTCGGACGGCGACATGGATCTGGCATCGCGGCTTTGCCAGCTGCATGACGGGCTCTCCGAGATCGTGCATTCACACCAGCCGCATGAGGCCGCTGTCGAGCAGACCTTCGTCAACAAGGATGCCGTGGCGACGCTGAAACTCGGCCAGGCGCGCGGCATTGCCATGCTGGTTCCCGCGCGTGCCGGGCTGCCGGTTGCCGAATATGCGCCCAATGCCGTCAAGAAGGCGGTGATCGGTGTGGGACACGGCGAAAAGCAGCAAATCCACATGATGCTGAAGATTTTGATGCCGAAGGCCGAATTCAAGGGCAATGATGCGGCGGACGCTCTTGCCATTGCCATCTGCCACGCCCACAACCGGGCAGGCGAGCGTATGCGGCGCGTGCTGGCGGCGGGCTGATTTTCTCTTTTTACGGACGTTACGATGATCGGAAAACTCAAGGGCACCATCGATGAAATCGGCGATGACTATGTTCTCGTCGATGTGCATGGCGTGTGTTACGTGGCGCATTGCCCGGCCCGCACGCTGTCTCGGCTGGGATCGGTCGGCGAGGCGGTGGTTCTGTTCATCGAAACCTATGTGCGCGAGGACCAACTGAAGCTTTTCGGCTTCATGAGCGCGCTGGAACGGGAATGGTTCAACCTGCTGCAGAGCGTGCAGGGCGTGGGCTCCAAGGTGGCGCTGGCGGTGCTGTCGACCCTGTCTCCGTCAGAGCTTGCCAATGCGATCGCGCTTCAGGACAAGGTCGTCGTATCGCGCGCGCCGGGCGTGGGGCCAAAGGTGGCGGTGCGTATCGTCACCGAACTGCGCAACAAGGCGCCCGCCTTTGCCGGTGAAGCCTCCGCGTCCATCGGTCTCAAGCAGGAACTGGGCGAGGGCGTTGCGTCAGCCCCCGTCGCCGATGCCGTTTCGGCGCTGACCAATCTTGGCTACTCGCGCGACCAGGCTGCGAATGCCGTTGCTGCGGCGCTGAAGAATGGCGGCGAGGGCGGTGATAGCGCCAAGCTCATCCGGCTGGGCCTGAAGGAGCTTTCACGGTGATGACGCCAATGCTATTTTCGACCGGATTTTAAAAGGTGAGAGCGCTTTTTCGCCATAGTGTTTCGGAAGACCGTGACGTCAAGGTGATCAGCAAGATGTCTGCAACGGCTGACACAATGGAATGCCACATGATGGAATGTCTGACATGAGCGACGCGGCACGGTTGATTTCTTCAGAAAAGCGCGGCGAGGATATCGACACGACGTTGCGGCCACAGACGCTGGATGATTTTACCGGCCAGGCTGAGGCGCGCGCCAATCTGAAGATTTTCATCGAAGCGGCAAAGAACCGTGGCGAGGCGCTGGACCATGTGCTGTTCGTCGGCCCGCCCGGTCTCGGAAAGACGACGCTGGCGCAGATCATGGCCAAGGAACTTGGCGTGAATTTCAAGTCCACGTCAGGGCCGGTCATCGCCAAGGCGGGAGATCTGGCCGCGCTTTTGACCAATCTGGAAGAGCGCGATGTTCTGTTCATCGACGAAATCCACCGCCTAAGCCCCGCCGTCGAGGAAATTCTCTATCCGGCAATGGAAGATTTCCAGCTGGACCTCATCATCGGCGAAGGCCCTGCGGCGCGCTCGGTGAAGATCGATCTGTCGAAATTCACGCTGGTTGCCGCCACCACGCGGCTTGGGCTTTTGACCAACCCGTTGCGGGACCGCTTTGGTATTCCCGTTCGCCTGTCTTTCTACACCGTCGATGAGCTTGAGCTGATCGTACGGCGCGGTGCGCGCATCATGGGCTTGCCGATGACGGAGGAGGGGGCGCGCGAAATCGCCCGCCGTTCGCGTGGTACGCCGCGCATTGCCGGGCGGCTGTTGCGCCGGGTGCGCGACTTTGCCGAAGTGGCGAGGGCAGAATCGGTGACGCGCCAGATCGCGGATGAGGCGCTGACGCGTCTGCTGGTCGACAATATGGGGCTCGACCAGCTCGACATGCGCTATCTGATGATGATTGCCGTCAATTTCGGCGGTGGGCCGGTGGGTATCGAAACCATCGCGGCGGGTCTTTCGGAACCACGCGACGCCATTGAGGATATCATCGAGCCATACATGATCCAGCAGGGCTTCATCCAGCGCACACCGCGCGGACGCATCCTGACCGCAACGGCGTGGAAGCATCTTGGAATGCAGCCGCCGAAAGATATCGATGCTGCGCAGTTTCGCCTGACGCTTGAGGACGACTGACGTGATCACCCGGCGCGCACTGCTCAAGACAGCCGCGACCATGGCGGCGGGGCTGGTCTCTCTGGGTGCCTATGCCGGAGGTATCGAGCCGCTGGCGAGACTGTCCACCACGCGCTACCGCATTAATCCGCCGGGCTGGCCCAGAGGCCAGAGCCTGCGTCTGGTTGTGCTGGCGGATTTTCATGCCTGCGAACCCTGGATGCCCGCCGAGCGGATCGCGCGGATCTGCGACTATGCCAATACGCTGGGCGGCGATGCGATCCTGCTGATGGGCGATTACATGTCCGGCATGAAGCTGGTGACGGGCGTCGTTCCACCCGCGGAATGGGCAAGGGCGCTCTCGGTATTGAAGGCGCCGCAAGGCGTTCATGCTGTCTGCGGCAATCATGACTGGTGGCAGGACCCGGAGGCGCAGCGATTGCGGCTCAAGGAAACCGTGGCGCACCAGGCCCTGCGCTCGGTAGGCATCGCGGTTCACTCGAACCGGGCCGTGCGCTGCGGCACCGACGCCCAGCCATTCTGGATCGCGGGTCTGGAAGATCAGTGGGCCTATCTGACGGGACGCCGCACGAGCGGGCTCGATGACCTCCCGGGAACGCTGGCACAGGTTACCGACGATGCTCCGGTCATTCTGCTCGCGCACGAGCCGGATATTTTTGTATCCGTGCCATCACGCGTTTCCCTCACGCTTTCGGGCCATACGCATGGCGGGCAGGTCAATCTATTCGGCTGGCGTCCAGCCGTTCCGTCGCGGTTCGGGGAACGTTTCGTCTACGGTCATGTGGTGGAAGATGACCGGCACCTTGTCGTTTCCGGCGGTCTTGGCTGCTCCATCGCACCGGTTCGCTTCATGTCGCCGCCCGAAGTCGTCGTCATCGAACTGGGCAGCGCCTAGGAACCATCCGCGCCGCCGCTCATTCCCCGTTTTTTCACGAGGAGAATGGAATGACGAAATTTCGCAAGGGTGCAAAGGTTCAGTGGAAATGGGGCTCCGGCAAGGGCGAGGGCAAGGTGGCCGAGAGCTTTACCGAGGATGTCGAGCGCAAGATCGATGGTTCCACCATCAAGCGCAAGGCAAGCGAGAGCGAACCGGCCTATCTGATCGAGCAGGAAGACGGCGGACGTGTTCTGAAAAGTCATTCCGAGCTTGAAAAGGCCGACTGAAGCAAGGAACATGGACCCCGCGCGCATTCGCAAAAGGGGTGAGAAGATGGACTACGATCCGTGCCGCGTGTTCAGAAAGCTGGCGCGCAACAACCGTCTGGCCAATCTGAGACTGCACTCCGCCTGTCTTCAGCTGTCGCAGGCGGAGTTCGTAGCGCCCCGCAGCGGCTTCTTTCCCACCATCCGCGCCACTCTGAACCATATCTACACCGTCGATCTGTTTTATCTCGACGCCGTGAAAGGCGGAACACTGGGCTATGCCGCCTTTGCGGTGGAGGAGCCTTTTGCTGACATGCCTGCCTTGCAACAGGCCCAGGCAAAGCTTGACGAAGCGCTGATAGAATTTGTGGATGGCATTCAACCTGAAGGTCTTGCCGCCACCGTCGAGGTGCATCGCGATGGACGCATACAGCAAGACCGTTGCGACGATATTCTCAGCCACCTCTTTCAGCACCAGACCCATCACAGGGGTCAGGTGCACGCCATGCTGTCTGGAAGTTCGATCAAGCCACCACAACTGGACGAATTTATTGTCGGGGACGATGCTGGCGTTCGCAAAGTGGAGCTGGACGCGCTAGGCTGGTCGGAACGTGACCTCATGTTTCCGAAAGATAAATCCCATGACTGAAGACACCCGCATCCGCATGAAATTCAAGCCCAAGCGCATTTTCCAGATGCGCGTGGCAGGCATCGCCTTTCGGAATGGTCATGTGCTGGTGCACCGGGCAACACATGAGAAATTCTGGAGTTTTCCCGGTGGCCGCGCCGAAATGGGCGAGCAATCCCGCGAAACGCTGGCCCGCGAAATGGTCGAGGAGCTCGGTGCCGAGGCTAAGGTCGGGCGGTTGCTGTGGGTGGTCGAGAACTTCTTTCATTACGAAGGCAGGGACTGGCACGAGCTTGGCTTCTATTACCTGATGGAGCTTCCCGAGACATTTCCATTCCATGAGGAAGACATCGTTCACCGGATGCAGGATGGCAAGCACCCGCTAGAGTTTCGCTGGGCAAGGGCGACCACGCAAGCCTTGACGGAGCTCGACATTCCACCCTATTTCATCGCCGGTGAGATCGAAAACCTTCCTGCTTCGACCCAGCATATCGTCTGGGATGATGGCAATCTGGACGACAAATGAACGAAATACTGCCTCTACGGCACATGATCCGGCTGGATCACAAGCCGCAGCTTTTCAGCTTCCGCGTGGCGGCTCTGGTGATGCGGAACGAGCATCTTCTTGTGCACCGGAGCCTGGCAGACAGTTATTGGGCGCTGCCCGGCGGGCGCGCCGAGATCGGGGAAAGCTCGGAAGATACGATCCTGAGAGAGATCAGGGAAGAGCTTGATGTCGATGCGCGCATCGAGCGTCTGTTGTGGACGGCGGAGAACTTCTTCTCCTATGGCGACTACAACGCCCATGAGCTTGCGTTCTATTACCTCATCCATCTCGAAGAGGATTTTCCGTTTCACGAGACTGAGATCGTTCACCGCACCGTTGATGGTGTCGATCTCGAATTTAGATGGATGAGAGCGAAGGCTGCGGTGCTGGGAGACAACGACCTGAGACCTGCCTTCATCGCCCAGCGGATCGAGACGCTGCCGCAGCGCCATGAGCATCTCATCGTGCGTGAAGGAGTGCCGCGCCATGGCTGAGCTAACCGTATCGCTGTCCGGCGAATTGCTCGAACACGGGCATCGTTTGACGCAGCGCGTCTATTATGAGGACACGGATTTTTCCGGCCTCGTTTATCATGCCCGTTATCTCCATTTTCTCGAGCGCGGCCGCACCGATTATCTGCGCTGCCTAGGCTGCGAACAGAGCGCCCTGTTGACGGCAGATGAAGAGGGGCTGGTCTTTGTCGTTCATCGCATGGAGATCGACTTCAAGTCGCCCGCGCGCATGGACGATGTGTTGACGATATCAACGCTGACGGAGAAGGCGGGGGGCGCGAAGATGGTCCTCAATCAGGAAATCCGGCGGGGAGAAACGCTTCTTGTTGCCGCAAAAGTGATTATTGCCGTCATCAATGCCAAGGGAAGACCGCGACGCCTGCCCGATACCATTGCCGAAAAATTTCTAAAGTAAGAAAAGGCGAATTGCCGAGTGGCTTCTTAAAGTGTCCATTTCGTAACACTCTCTTAACCATAATGTAGTCTTACTTAACCATCCGGTATTTGTAAGCCGCACGCCTTCCTTTTACCAAATTTACCGGCAAGTAAGGCGTAATGGCAATATCGGGGCATGGCTCAAGGGGTTTTCGGCGGTCGCTGCAGGATCCCAAGCGTTGATGCGCGTTTAAATCGCCCGGTCATGCACCGGGCGTTTGGATTCGGGGATTGAATATTTATGGAACAGGCAGGTTTGGCAGCGGCAACGCACGACGTAAGTCTCTGGGCTCTGTTCATGCAGGCTGGCCTCATCGTCAAGCTGGTCATGATCGGACTTCTTGCAGCGTCGGTCTGGACATGGGCTATCGTCATCGACAAATACGTCGCTTTCGGTAAGGCCCGGCGGAATTTCGACCAGTTCGAACAGGTTTTCTGGTCGGGTCAGTCGCTGGAAGAGCTGTACCGCACTCTGGCCGAGCGTCAGAACACCGGTCTTGCGGCCATCTTCGTTGCGGCAATGCGCGAATGGAAGAAGTCCTTCGAGCGTGGCGCCCGTTCTCCCATTGGTCTGCAGATGCGTATCGACCGGGCGATGGACGTGACCATGGCGCGTGAAAGCGAAGGGTACGAGGCACGCCTGGGCTCGCTGGCGACAATCGGTTCTGCCGGTCCGTTCATCGGTCTTTTCGGTACGGTCGTGGGTATCATGACCTCGTTCCAGGCCATTGCCGGTTCGAAGTCTACCAACCTTGCCGTCGTTGCACCGGGTATCGCTGAAGCGCTTCTGGCAACGGCCATCGGTCTGGTAGCGGCTATTCCGGCGGTTATCGCCTATAACAAGTTCACAGCCGATGCGGGCAAGCTCTCTTCGCGCATGGAAGGCTTTGCGGATGAGTTCTCCGCGATCCTGTCGCGCCAGATCGACGAGAAGCTGCAAACCCGTCAGGCCGCGCAGTAAAAGCGCAGTCTGACCGAGTGGAGTAAACATTATGGGAATGTCAGCAGGTGGTGGCGGCGGCGGTGGTTCCGGTGGACGCCGGGGCCGTGGACGCCGCAAGGGCGGTGCAATCAGCGAAATCAACGTGACGCCGCTGGTCGACGTCATGCTGGTGCTGCTTATCATCTTCATGGTGGCCGCGCCAATGATGACGGTCGGCGTGCCCGTCGATCTTCCGCAGACCTCCGCCAACGCCCTCAATTCCGATACGCAGCCGATCACCATTTCCGTCAATGCGAATGGCGTGATCCATCTGCAGGAAACGCCTATCGAGGCTACGGAAGTGGCCGACAAGCTGCAGGCGATTTCGACCACGGGCTACAATGAACGCATCTTCGTGCGCGCAGACTCGGTTGCCGCCTACGGCATCGTGGCTGACGTCATGGCGCGTATTCAGGCCGCAGGCTTCAAGAATATTGGCCTTGTGACCCAACAGAAACAGGACAATTGATCTAGGCATGAAGGGCAGCGTCACCACATCTGCAATCGTGCACGCCTCGCTGCTGGCCTTTGCCCTCGTGTCTCTTGGGTCGCCGCCGCCGCTGGAGGTGACTGAGGCTGAGTCGATGCCTGTCGACCTTGTGTCGGTGGAAGAAATGACGCAGATCCAGCAGGGCGACAAGAATGCGCCCAAGGCTGAGAAGTCCGCGCCCGTACCAACCACACGCCCCGATATCGTGCCAAACGCCCAGAACATGGGTAACAACATGGCCGATCTGGACGCACCGCCGACGCCGACGGAAAAGCCCAACAACAATGACAGCGCTGCCGCCCCGCCCAAGCAGGAGAAGCCGGCCCCTGTCGTCGATACCAAGCCCAACGATGTGAAAGACATCGTCAAGGAAGAGACATCTGCGCCCAAGCCGCAGGAAACGGCTTCGCTGCCTGTTCCCAAGCCGGAAATCGTGACGCCGCCCAAGCCTGCCGAGCCGCCTGCCCAGCAACAGGCGCAGGAGCCGCCACCGCAAAACCAGGAGCCTGCCGAAATTCCCGTGCCGCCCAATGTGCCGCGCCCGAATTCACGCCCGCAGCCACCTGAGCCGAAGCCGGAGCCGCCAAAGCAGGCAGAGCAAAAGCCTGCCGAACAGAAGCCCGCTGAAAAGCCAGCGGAAAAGAAGCCGGAACAGGCCAAGTCGACCGACAAGCCTTCCGACAAGAAACCGGCTGACCGCAAGCAGGAAACGGCAAAATCTGCCGCATCCCAGGCAAGCGAGTTCAACGCCGATGAAATCTCGGCTCTGCTGAACAAGCAGGCACCTTCCGGTGGTGGCGCGAAGCGCTCCACGGAAACGGCGTCGCTGGGTGGCAAGAAAACAATCGGCACGGGTTTGAGTGCCAGTGAAATCGACAGTGTCAGAGGTCAGATCCAGCAGAACTGGGCCATGGCTTCGGGCCTCACCGGCGTTGCCGAGGTTCGGGTGGTCGTTCGCGTGCAGCTGGATCAGTCCGGCAACATTGTCGGACAGCCCGAGGTTACGGCAACAGGTGGACCGGAAGGAACGCGCCGCGCCGTTGAAGGCAGCGCGCGCCGCGCGATCTTCAGGTCTGCTCCGCTGAAAAATCTGCCCGCTGAAAAATACGATGGCGAAAAAGGATGGAACACACTGGTTCTGAACTTCGACCCATCTGAATTTGCGCTTTGAACCGACAGTTTTGGGACCGATGACAACACCCCTACCCAATTCGATGTCCAATTTTTGTATGAAGCTGAAAGGCTTGTCTCAATGATCAAGTTCTCTCTCCTGCGTGCGGCAATGGTTGCCTCCGGCATTCTGTTTTCGTTCGTGGCAGTCACACCGGCCAGTGCTGAAGTCCAGATCAATATCAACAAGGGTAACGTTCAGCCGCTGCCCATCGCGATTACCGATTTCATGTCGAATGACGGCATCGGTGCGCAGGTTTCGCAGGTCATCGCGGCCGATCTCCAGAGGTCCGGGCTGTTTGCGCCGGTCAACAAGAGCGCCTTTATCGAAAAGATCAGCAATCCCGACCAGCAGCCACGTTTCGAGGACTGGAAGGTCATCAACGCGCAGGCGCTGGTGACGGGGCGTGTGACGAAGGAGGCCGATGGCCGTCTTCGCGCCGAGTTCCGTCTGTGGGATACATTTGCCGGTCAGCAGATGAGCGGACAGCAGTTCTTTACCCAGCCTGAAAACTGGCGCCGTGTCGCCCATATCATCGCCGATGCGATCTATGAACGCGTAACCGGTGAAAAGGGCTATTTCGACACCCGCGTCGTCTTCGTGTCCGAAAGCGGACCGAAGACCGCCCGCAAGCGCGCCCTGTCCATCATGGATCAGGACGGCTTCAACGTTCGCAACCTGACCAACACCAACGACCTTGTTCTGACGCCGCGCTTTTCGCCCAGCCGTCAAGAAGTGACCTACATGTCGTTCGAAGGTCAGCAGCCGCGCGTTTACCTGTTGCAGCTGGAAACCGGACAGCGCGAAGTTGTCGGCAATTTTCCCGGCATGACGTTCTCGCCACGCTTCTCGCCCGATGGTCAAAAGGTCATCATGAGCCTGCAGCAGGAAGGCAACGCCAACATCTACACCATGGATTTGCGCTCTCGCACCACGACGCGCCTGACCAATACCGGCGCGATCGATACGGCTCCGTCCTATGCGCCGGATGGCCAGCGCATCGCCTTCGAAAGCGACCGCGGCGGACGTCAGCAGATCTACGTCATGAATGCCGATGGCTCCGGCCAGACGCGTATTTCCTTCGGCGATGGTTCCTACTCCACGCCGGTCTGGTCTCCGCGCGGCGATCTGATCGCCTTTACCAAGCAGTCTGGCGGCAAGTTCTCGATCGGCGTGATGAAGCCGGACGGTTCGGGCGAGCGCATTCTGACGACGGGCTTCCACAATGAAGGACCGACATGGGCGCCAAATGGCCGCGTGCTGATGTTCTTCCGCCAGAATGCAGGTTCCGGCGGCCCGCAGCTCTACTCCATCGATCTGACCGGCTATAATGAACAGCTGATCAAGACACCGACATTTGCATCCGACCCGGCCTGGTCGCCGCTGCTGGATTGACAAAACCATTATGGCGGCGCCTAAGAGCGTCGCCATATTTCTAAGCATGTCACATCGGGACTTGGCCTGTTTTCTTGCTGAATATGTAGTGAGGGAGCAAAAAGACGGGACATTTCCTTTCTGTTAACCATAATTGTTTGGGGGCAATTAACTGCAATCGGTTATTGTCTGGCAACGTTACTGAAATTCTAAGGAGAGACCGGCGATGAGCCGTACACACACCTCGGCACTCGGCCCCATGCAGAAACTCGCCCGTAACCCGGCTATGATCGCTTTGACGCTGGCGCTTGCGCTGGCTGGTTGCGCCAACAAGAAGAACATGCCGAACAGTGCTGGCGAACTGGGCCTTGGCGGCGCAGGTTCTGCTACACCGGGTTCCGCACAGGACTTCACCGTCAATGTCGGCGACCGTATCTTCTTCGACACCGACAGCACATCGATCCGCGCAGACGCACAGCAGACCCTGCAGCGTCAGGCACAGTGGCTGGCTCGTTATCCAAACTACGCCATCACTGTTGAAGGTCACGCCGACGAGCGCGGCACACGCGAGTACAACCTTGCTCTGGGCGCACGTCGTGCAGCCGCCACCAAGGAATTTCTCGCTTCGCAGGGCGTTCCTGCAAACCGCATGAAGACGATTTCCTACGGCAAGGAACGTCCGGTTGCCGTTTGCGACGACATTTCCTGCTGGTCGCAGAACCGCCGTGCAGTCACCGTTCTGGGTGGCGCAGGCATGTAATCGCCTCGCAGCGACGTGATGAGAATTGTAAGGCGGCCTCCGGGCCGCCTTTACTTTTTTCCATAGTTTGGCCGAACTTAAGTTGCTTTTTGACGCCAGATGGAAAAAATCCGGTTTTGCGTCGTTGGGGCGCAAATCAACCAGACAGGACGCAACATGAAGAAACTTGTCGTGGCGGGAATGCTGGGGCTTGCAGCCTGCACCGGCCTGAGCGGCACTGCCGTTTCAGGACCGTTGTTCGGCTGGGCGGGGGGCTCTAGTACAAGCAGCGGAAATCACCCACCTGTTGTCAACGTTCAGGCGAACGATACCTATCGCGTGCAGCAACTCGAAGAACAGATCCGTCAGTTGAACGGACGTATCGAGGAAATGAGTTTCCAGCTGCTGCAGATGCAGGAAACCATTCGCAAGGCCCAGGAAGACAACGAGTTCCGTTTCCAGGAGCTTGAAGGCGGAAAGGCTGCCGCACCGGCTGCACCGAAGAAAAAGGCCGAGGCCGACATTCCTTCGGCAACGGGCGCCGAAGATGACGTCGCAACCATCATTGAAACGCCGTCCCAGGGCGGCGCTTCAATGGGCGGTGGCGCTACGGGCACCGGCCAGATGGCGACCGCGCCGCGCAGCAATGCTGCTCCCGGCGAAACGACACTGGGCTCCATCGAGCTCGATTCCCGCGGCCTGCCCGTGGGCGGTTCGCTCAATCCGAACGTCAACAATTCTGCAGGAAGCCTGCCCGGCGTGGAAACCGGCCGGACATCCAGCCCGGACCCCGTCAATACGGCGGCACTGACCAGCGAGAACGACATCTATCAGGCGGCCTATGGCCATGTGCTCTCAGGCGATTACAAGGCTGCGGAAAAGGGTTTCGAGCAATATATCCAGGGATACCCCAAGGGCTCGAAGGCTGCAGACGCGAATTTCTGGCTGGGCGAAGCGCAATATAGCCAGGGCAAGTTCACCGATGCCGCAAAGACATTCCTCAACGCCCACCAGAGCTACAGCAAATCGCCCAAGGCGCCTGAAATGCTGTTGAAGCTCGGCATGTCGCTTGCCGCACTCGACAACAAGGAAACCGCTTGCGCCACATTGCGTGAAGTGCCGAAAAGATATCCAAGCGCCTCCAAGACCGTTCTCGGCAAGGTGACGAGTGAACAGAAGCGCCTGAGCTGCTGACAGACGGGCTGGACGGCTATGACATCAGGTCGTTCCCGATGACGCCGCTTGCGCCCCTTGAGGCTGCGCGGCAATTTATCACAAGAATTTCAAAGCCCGCCCGGATCCTCGTCGCGATCTCCGGCGGCAGCGATTCCACCGGCCTGCTGCTGGCCCTGCACCGGGTTGTTGGAGAGCTGGGCAGGACTGATATCGCGCTTGCGGCGGTTACCATCGATCATGCGCTGCGCGCCGAATCTGCGCAGGAAGCGATTGGCGTTGCGGCCATGTGCCGCAAACTGGACATTCCCCACCATATACGCCGGTGGAATGAGGCAAAGCCCGCAACGGGTGTCTCCGCAGCAGCGCGGCTTGCGCGCTACGCCTTGATCTCGCAGGTCGCAGAGACGGTGAAGGCCGACATGATCGTGGTCGGTCATACGCTTGGCGACCAGCAGGAGACCATTGCCATGCGGAGTGCGCGCAGCCTCAGGCCCGACAATTTGGGCCTTGCGGGCATGGCGGAGGGCGTTCTCTATCGCTGCAATCACTGGTTCATGCGGCCTTTTCTCAACACGTCACGACAGGCCATCCGCGATTTCCTACAGGATGAAGGATGGAGCTGGTTCGATGATCCCAGCAATATCGACGCCCGATATGAGCGTGTGAGGGCGCGCAACGCCCTGGAACCGGCCTCCACGAAGTCCGGCGAAGGCCTGTCGTTGACTGACCGGTCGGGCGAGCGTGCAGCGCTCTCTGCTGCTGCTGCTGATTTTATCGATACCCATGTCCGGTGTTATCTCGAGGGCCTGATCAGGATCAGCCCGGAGGGTCTGTTGCAGGACCCCGCTGTCCTGCGCGCAGCCTTGTCCGCCATGGCCTGTGTGCTCGGTGGACGACGTTTTGCGATGGCGTCGGACAGCATGGACAGGATCATAGCGCTTGTTGCGTCAGGCCAACCGGGCAGGGCGACGGCCAGCCGGGTGGTGTTTGATCGCCGCAGGCAAGGGCTCTATCTGATGCGGGAAAATCGCAACATTCCATCGATCACAATTGCCGATGGGCAAAAGGCGGTATGGGATGAGCGGTTCGAGATCGTAAATATGTCGGAGCGTGAGCTTGTCGTCGGGCCGATGAGCACACACGCGGTGGCCGCGTTGGTGCCGACATTTGCAGCCGATATCCCGCAGGGCGTGGCAAAACGGGCGGCGCAATCTCTTGCCGCAATCTCGCTGCCGGGTCTTGATAAGCCGGTCTCGGCGGATGACTACGTCACCATCCGGCCTGTTCTTGCCCCTTACGATCTCTTTCTGCCACGGTTTGATCTGCCACTCGCCAATGCCATCGCCCGACTTTTTGGCCGCGGAGCCTATCCACAGCCTGCGGTTTAGGGCTGCTGGCTTTCTCAAATCGATTTTTCTCAGAGTTTTTACCGCAAAACGCATCTGATATCGGTCGCTGCCTTGGCAACGGCTGCTGTCCTCCTTATGTTAGGGGCAACATAATGGCGGACACCAATTTGTCCGTTGGAGTTCGGGGAGTTCGATGAACCCAAATTTTAGAAATTTCGCCTTGTGGGCAGTGATCGCTCTGTTGCTGATCGCCTTGTTCAGCATGTTCCAGACGTCGCCATCCCAATCGGCATCGCGTGAGATTCCCTATTCGCAATTCATTCGCGATGTTGATGCCGGTCGCGTCCGTGACGTGACCGTTACCGGCAACCGGGTTCTCGGCACCTATACGGAAAACGGCACCGCCTTTCAGACCTACTCGCCCGTCATTGACGACGCGCTGATGGAGCGTCTGCAGACCAAGAATGTCAGCATCGTTGCACGTCCCGAAAGCGATGGCTCCTCCGGTTTCCTGAGCTACCTTGGCACGCTGCTGCCGATGTTCCTGATCCTCGGTGTCTGGCTGTTCTTCATGCGCCAGATGCAGGGTGGTTCGCGGGGCGCAATGGGCTTTGGCAAATCCAAGGCAAAGCTTCTGACCGAAGCGCATGGTCGCGTCACATTTGACGATGTGGCCGGCGTGGACGAAGCCAAGCAGGATCTGGAAGAAATCGTGGAATTCCTGCGTGATCCGCAGAAGTTCCAGCGCCTGGGCGGCAAGATACCACGCGGTGTTCTGCTCGTTGGTCCTCCAGGCACGGGTAAGACATTGCTGGCGCGTTCCGTTGCCGGTGAAGCCAACGTTCCCTTCTTCACCATTTCCGGTTCCGACTTCGTTGAAATGTTCGTCGGTGTGGGCGCAAGCCGCGTTCGCGACATGTTCGAACAGGCCAAGAAGAACGCACCCTGCATCATCTTCATCGACGAAATCGACGCCGTTGGCCGCCATCGTGGTGCTGGTCTTGGCGGCGGCAACGATGAGCGTGAGCAGACCTTGAACCAGTTGCTGGTCGAGATGGACGGTTTCGAAGCCAATGAGGGCATCATCCTCATTGCTGCCACCAACCGCCCTGACGTTCTTGACCCCGCACTTCTGCGTCCAGGCCGTTTCGACCGTCAGGTTGTCGTTCCGAACCCCGATATTGTCGGTCGTGAGCGCATCCTCAAGGTTCACGCCCGCAACGTGCCTCTTGCACCGAATGTCGACCTGAAGGTTCTGGCACGCGGTACGCCCGGTTTCTCCGGTGCGGATCTTATGAACCTCGTCAACGAAGCCGCCCTGATGGCTGCGCGCCGCAACAAGCGCGTCGTGACCATGGCAGAATTCGAAGACGCCAAGGACAAGATCATGATGGGTGCGGAGCGTCGCTCCTCGGCCATGACCGAAGCCGAAAAGAAGCTGACGGCCTATCACGAAGCCGGACATGCGATTACCGCGCTTAAGGTTGCGGTTGCCGATCCGCTTCACAAGGCAACGATCATTCCGCGCGGCCGTGCGCTTGGCATGGTGATGCAGCTGCCTGAAGGCGACCGCTACTCCATGAGCTACAAGTGGATGGTTTCGCGCCTCATCATCATGATGGGTGGTCGTGTTGCCGAAGAACTGACGTTCGGTAAGGAAAACATCACCTCTGGCGCGTCTTCCGACATCGAGCAGGCCACCAAGCTTGCCCGCGCAATGGTGACGCAGTGGGGCTTCTCGGATGCTCTCGGTCAGGTCTCCTACGGTGAAAACCAGCAGGAAGTTTTCCTTGGCCACTCGGTTTCGCAATCTAAGAATGTGTCCGAAGCCACCGCACAGACGATCGATACCGAAGTTCGTCGTCTGATCGATGAAGCCTATACCGAAGCGCGGCGTATTCTGACCGAAAATCACGATGGCTTCGTCGCCATTGCCGAAGGTCTGCTGGAATATGAGACGCTGACCGGCGAAGAGATCAAGGCGCTGATCCGTGGTGAAAAGCCTGCCCGCGATCTCGGCGACGATTCGCCTAACAGCCGTGGTTCTGCTGTGCCAAAGGCTGGCACCAAGAAAGATGGCCCTACCGAAGCCAAGGGTGACGGTGAAGCAGAAGGTGGCATGGAGCCGCAGCCTCACTGACCCCACGACAAAATCTGACAAGAGGCCGTCCACTTCCCGGGCGGCCTTTTTGCATGTGTGGTTGCGTGCAAAGCGCGCCCTTGCAAGCCAACTGCCTGCTTCATTCCTCAGGGATAGTGGGCGATAGTAACAAGATATATTGTCTATTCGCGGTAATTTACGTGCCGTTTCAAGTGTTTTATGGCATTTACCGTCTGGAGAGCCGTGGCCCGTCCGGGTAAGGACTTACCACGCGCGTTTAATTTCTGGAGTTCACATGACACGTCGCTATTTCGGAACAGATGGCATCCGCGGGCAATCCAACGTCTTTCCGATGACGCCGGACCTGGCGATGCGCGTCGGGATTGCCGTTGGCACAATTTTCCGTCGTGGCCACCATCGCCACCGCGTCGTTATCGGCAAGGATACGCGTCTTTCGGGCTACATGCTGGAAAATGCGCTGGTTGCCGGTTTTACCGCAGCGGGGCTCGACGTCTTCCTGCTAGGCCCCATTCCGACGCCCGCTGTTGCGATGCTCACGCGCTCACTGCGTGCCGATATCGGCGTGATGATTTCTGCCTCGCACAATCCCTTTGCCGATAATGGCATCAAGCTTTTCGGCCCCGATGGATACAAGCTGTCGGATGAGCTGGAGCTTGAGATCGAGGATCTTCTCGACAAGGACATCTATTCGCAGCTGGCCAAGCCGCATGAAATCGGACGGGCCAAGCGCGTCGATGGCGATATCTATCGCTATATCGAGTTCGTAAAGCGCACATTGCCGCGTGATGTAACGCTGAGCGGCCTGCGGATTGCCATCGATTGCGCCAATGGCGCGGCCTATAAAGTAGCGCCTGCGGCATTGTGGGAGCTTGGCGCAGAGGTGGTGACCATCGGCAACGAGCCAAACGGCACCAACATCAATTTCGAGTGCGGCTCCACTCATCCGGATGCGCTGCAGAAAAAGGTGCATGAAGTGCGGGCCGATATCGGCATTGCGCTGGACGGCGATGCTGACCGCGTGATCATTGTGGACGAACGCGGCCAGATCGTTGATGGCGATCAGCTTATGGCGACGATTGCTGCCAGTTGGGCGGACGACAATTTGCTGCGCGGCGGCGGTATCGTTGCGACTGTCATGTCCAATCTTGGACTGGAGCGTTTTCTCGGTGACAAGGGTCTGACGCTTGCCCGCACCAAGGTCGGCGACCGCTATGTTGTCGAGCATATGCGCAACAATGATTTCAACGTTGGCGGCGAGCAATCGGGTCATATTGTCCTTTCGGACTACGGCACGACGGGCGACGGTCTGGTGGCGGCGCTTCAGGTTCTGGCGCGCGTCAAGCGGTCCGGTCGCACGGTGAGCGAAGTCTGCCGCAAGTTCGAGCCCGTGCCGCAGCTCTTGAAGAATGTCCGCATTTCCGGCGGCAAGCCGCTGGAAAATCCTGTCGTGAAACAGGCGATTGCCGATGCGGAAAGCGCCTTGGCCAATAATGGCCGGTTGGTCATCCGCCCCTCGGGCACGGAGCCGCTGATCCGCGTGATGGCGGAAGGCGACGACAGCGCCCAGGTGGAGCGCATCGTCAATGATCTCGTTGGCGTGATTTCCAACGCCCGGACCGCAGCCTGAACCGAACCCGGCAGACCCTTTTATGGGTCCTGCTGTGCAATTCATTGTTCACGGGCTAACCAGCTTAAGAAGAGGCGGGGCGCTTAGCGGCACCCGCCTTTTTTATTGTCATGTAACAGGCTCAGCCGTTTGAAAGCCTCGAGCCCAAGGCCTGCTCCTCATCCTGCAGGAACCGTAAAATGGCCGTCTCACCCATGGGGGGCGAGAAAAGATAGCCCTGGAAGAAGTTGCCGCCGAGCTGCGTGATGAGCGAAAGCTCCTGCTGTGTTTCAACGCCTTCGACAATGGCATCGAGACCCATTTCGCGGCCAAGGGTGAGGACTGAGCGGACAATCTTTTCGCTGGCGGGATTATCCTGGATCTGATTGACGAAACTCTGGTCGATCTTGATCTTTGTCAGCGGAAGCGAGTGCAGGGCCGTCAAGCTGGAATAGCCTGTTCCGAAATCATCGAGCGAAATGCCGCAGCCGATTTTTCGAAGCATCTCCACCGATTGTTTCGCTTGCCGCGTATCATGAATAAACGCCGTTTCTGTAATTTCGAGATCGAGCCGCTCAGCGTCGAATGGGCTGTTCTCGATGATGGCGATGACCGCCATGACAGCTTCGGGGCTGTTCAGATCCTGTGCGGACAGATTGAATGAAAGCCTCATCTGGTCCGGCCAGGTGCTCGCGGCGTGCAGGGCCTTCTTGAGAAGTGTTCTGGTCAAGCCGCCGATGATCCCGGCACGTTCTGCGATGGGAATGAACTGGGCGGGGGATACGGGGCCGAGCGTCGGGCTGTTCCAGCGCGCAAGCGCTTCGAAGCCTACCGTGCGGTTCTGGAAGCCGTCCACGATCGGCTGAAAGACGACGGACATTTCGCTTGGAAAATCCGCCTGTTTCAACGTCTGCTCGATGCGCGCATCCCGATGAATTTCCTCGACATGATGGACCGTAAAAAGCGTGCTGTTTCCGCGCTTCTGGCGCTTGCCATGGTAGAGCGCATAATCTGCCCGGTCGAAGAGCTCTTCCTGTGACGAGGCCAGATCAGGATAGACGGCGATGCCGATGGAGCCTGAGATGATGATGGTGGCATCCGGCAGGATGAAGGGAGAATGCATATAGGCACACATGCGGTTGCCTTCAGCGACGACATCCCGCTGCGGCGCGACATCGGAAATGACGAAAGCGAACTCGTCTCCTCCAAGCCTTGCCAGAAACATTTCCTTCGATGCGAAATAGAGCGTGAGGCGATTGGCAACCTCCATCAACAGACGGTCGCCGGAGGAGTGGCCGTAGAGATCATTGACGGGTTTGAAACCATCGAGATCGATGACCCCGACCGCCAGGCGGGTGCCCTGCAATGTCGCTGCTTCAAATGCCTCTGACAGGTGTTTGAAAAATGCGCGGCGATTCGGCAGGCCCGTCAGGCTGTCGATATTGGCGAGGCGAAGATTTTCGTTGCTGAGTGCTTCCGTCTGTTGTTGGGCAACGATCATGCGTTCGAAATTGCCATAATTGACCATCAGCACCGCCAACATGCCGAAGCTGACAAGCAGGATGTTGATGGCAATCGCAATGAATGTCGCATGGCCCGAGGCCATGAAGAAGACGACGAAGGCGCCGTTGACAATGATGGCCACGGCAAAGGCTGCCACTCGGACATGCATCATGCAAAAGATGCACGAGATGACTGTGATCGCCATGTAAAAGGCGATGTGGGATTGTTGATATGCATCCCCATAAGGGTAGAGCATGAATGACCAGGCCGTGAAGGCCACGGAAATCACCACGGCGAGACGTTGCGTTCGCTGCAGCGCCGAGAATGTCTCTTCTGCCGTGGGTGTGCGGTCTCGCGATTTCCACCAGAACACGACACGCACGGCGCTGATGACAGTAAACAGGCTGGGGACGATCAAAGTAAGCCACGCGGGCGCGACCGACATGTGTGTGGCAGCCAAAGCCCAGGTACTCGACATCAAGATGAAGTACATCACGGGCATCTGTCTGCAGAATGCGCGATACTTTGCCTTCAGCAGTTCCGGATTGTGAACTGGAATTCGGGTGAATTCGATAATTTTCTTCAACTCTAGGCCCAAGGAAGACAAACCCTTGTCAAGTTTTTCGCCAATCTCCGGCATCTGCGCCAAGAGGTCGGGCGGGACTGGATTTCCCTTAAGACCAGCGCCTCATGGCTGATCGATATGCCATCTGCAGGTGTGCAGTTATCACCTATACTGACGTTACAAGAGGTCCGTTGAAATAAGGACAATAATATTAGCTAACAAAATATTATTATAGTCGGATATATTCTTGAAACGGGAAGCGTGGTCGCTGATATCTACCCGCATATCGGGCGTTTACTGCAATATCGCCGATTGCGTGAATATTATGCGTTTAACAGTGTTAACCAATTTTGTTAGTAAATTGCGCCAAGTATTTCCGATTTTAATCGCTGTTTAACCATTTTCCTTCAGGCTTCGTAAATGAAGAAGATCACGAGTATCTGCCGCTAATCGCGCACATACCGCTTATGGAGCCGCAATCATGAAAAAGAGCCTGATCGGTGTCGTTGCCGCTTTGATGGCAAGTCAAACCGCATTCGCAGCCGATGTATATCAGGCTGAACCACCAGCTTTTCCGGACCAGGCCCCTGAGGTTCAGGTGCAGGAAGCAAGCGGTTGGTACCTGCGCGGCGATGTCGGATACTCATTCAACAAATCGCGTGGCGTAAGCTTCGACCGCGCGGCCGCTGGTCCCTCGATCGAGGAGCTGAGCTTCACCACCACGAACCTGAAGGACAGCGTTCTCTTCGGCGGCGGTGTCGGTTACCAGATCAACAACTATCTGCGCACGGATCTGACGCTGGACTACATGGCGAAATCCAAGTTCAGTGGCGTTGCACCGCAGCTCAACGGTGCAAACTCCTCCATGCGCGCTTTCGCCGTGATGGCCAATGCCTATGTCGATCTGGGAACCTATGGCCGGATCACCCCGTATATCGGTGCGGGTATCGGTGGTGCTCACGTCAAGTGGAGCAAGCTGACGACCTGCGGCAACTGCGAAATCGAAGGTGAAGACAACTGGCGCTTTGCTTACGGCCTGATGGCCGGTGCCTCCATCGACGTGACCTGCAACCTGAAGGCCGATGTGGGCTACCGCTTCCGCCAGATTGGCAGCGGCTCCATGTTCGGCACCAGCGACTCAGGCCAGACCTCGGGCGGTCGTGACAAGGGCGTGACGTCGCATGAAGTGCGCGTCGGTGGCCGTTATGTCTTCAATGGCTGCGATACTGCGCAATATATTCCTCCAGCGGACATTCCGCTGCAGCCTGCCGTTTATAAGTAAGAATTGCCGGGTAACCGACTGGACACGCCCCCGCATCGATGATGCGGGGGTGTGTTTTGTATTTTAGAAGTGCTTCTTGAATAGCCATCTGTCCAGCGAGCAATACCCACCGCCAAAGGCCGCAAAAAGTGCTGCTCCACCTGTCCAGAACAGCGATGTGATCTCAGCCTTGGACTGGACCAGCTCCAGAAATGCCGTGCCCCCATCGGCGAGGCGGCGCACACCTGCCGGTGTAAACATGGTCTGATCCGCCGTTTTCAGCGCCTGAATGCCCGCCTCGGTCAGAAACGCGTGGCCGTAGGGATCGATGAAGTGAAACCACAGCGTAATCGCCAGCATGAAAGCATTGGCGAGCGCTACAGGCCGGGTGAACAATCCCAAAGCGATGAATATTCCGCCGAAGAACTGCATGGCCGCCAGCGTCGGAGACCACAGCCAGCCTGGGTGGAACCCGATCTTTTCAAGGAAACCGATCTGCGCGAAGGGAGCCATGATCTTCGGATAGCCCTCAAAGGCCAGCATGCCGCCGATGGCGACGCGAAAGGCCGTCCAGGCGAGGGGTTGAGCGAATTTCTCGTAGAACCCCGAGAGAAAAGGAAGGATCAAAACATTACGGTCGTTCGAAAATGGTGCGTCGTTACTCATAATAACATCTCTTGCGGTTGATGATCATCAACCTGCACCGCGCCACGCAGGTTTGGTTTGACCTGCATCAAGAGGATAAGAAAAGCCTTTTTGGGGGCACTGGCAGGCCACCTGACCCCAGGGGTGAGATGACGCAATCCGACTAAAATTGTTTTTGCGTGCGACACATTCCTCTTGACTGCGACAGGCGAGAAGAATAGCAACGAGGGCAGGACACCTCTCCCTAACGAGAGGCGCCTATCTGAAAGGGTAGTCAAATGACAGATATAGTGAAGCCGGACACCCGTCCGGGCAATACGCATTTTTCTTCTGGTCCCTGCTCGAAGCGTCCCGGTTGGTCGCTTGAAGCTCTCGCCGATGCACCGCTCGGTCGCTCGCATCGCGCCAAAGTTGGCAAAGCCAAGCTGAAGCAGGCCATCGATCTCACCCGCGAAGTTCTTAACGTTCCCGCTGATTATCGCATCGGTATCGTTCCCGCATCCGACACAGGCGCCGTCGAAATGGCGCTGTGGTCGCTGCTCGGTGAGCGTGGCGTCGATATGGTTGCCTGGGAAAGCTTTGGTGCCGGTTGGGTAACCGACGTCGTCAAGCAGCTCAAGCTGAAGGACGTTCGCAAAATTGAAGCCGATTACGGCCTTCTCCCAGACCTTTCCACCATCGATTTCGATCGTGATGTGGTCTTTACCTGGAACGGCACCACATCGGGTGTTCGCGTTCCAAACGCCGAGTTCATTCCCGCAGATCGCAAGGGCCTGACCATTTGCGATGCGACATCTGCCGCATTTGCGCAGGACATGGACTTCTCCAAGCTCGACGTCGTGACCTTCTCCTGGCAGAAGGTTCTGGGCGGCGAGGGCGGTCACGGGGTCATCATCCTGTCGCCACGCGCTGTCGAGCGTCTGACCACTTATGTACCGGCCTGGCCGCTGCCGAAAATCTTCCGCATGACCTCGGGCGGCAAGCTGATTGAAGGTATCTTCACCGGCGAAACCATCAACACGCCCTCCATGCTCTGCGTCGAAGACTATATCGATGCGCTGCTGTGGGCAAAGAACCTCGGTGGCCTCAAGGCTCTAATGGCGCGCGCCGATGCCAATGCCAAGGTCATCTTCGACTTCGTGGCTGAGAACAACTGGATTGCCAATCTGGCAGTTGTGGACGAGACGCGCTCCAACACCTCCGTCTGCCTCAAGATCGTGTGCAAGGATGTTTCCGCACTTGATGCCGCCGCGCAGGCCGATTTCGCCAAGGGCATGGTTGCCCTGCTCGAAAAGGAAAATGTGGCGCTGGATATCGGTGCTTACCGCGATGCGCCATCCGGTCTTCGCATCTGGGCCGGTGCGACCATCGAGACGGCCGATATGAAGGCCGTCATGCCCTGGTTGAAGTGGGCATTTGAAACGCAGAAGGCTGCGACCTTCAAGGCTGCTGCCTGATCCATTCCGGCCCTGCCACGGCAGGGCCGCGCATTTTCGCTTTCAAGACTGAACCCTTTTCAAGGAGCCCACACAATGGCACCTCGCGTACTCGTATCTGACGAACTGTCGGAAACCGCCGTCCAGATTTTCCGCGATCGCGGCGTAGAAGTTGATTTCCAGCCAAAGCTTGGCAAGGACAAGGACAAGCTAGCCGAAATCATCGGCAATTATGATGGTCTGGCCATCCGTTCCGCCACCAAGGCGACGGAAAAGCTGATCGAAGCTGCTACCAACCTCAAGGTCATCGGTCGCGCCGGTATCGGTGTCGACAATGTCGATATTCCGGCTGCGTCGCGTCGCGGCATCATCGTCATGAATACGCCCTTCGGCAACTCCATCACCACTGCGGAACACGCCATTGCGCTGATGTTTGCCGTTGCCCGCCAGCTTCCAGCTGCGGACGCCTCCACACAGGCAGGCAAGTGGGAAAAGTCCAAGTTCATGGGTGTTGAAATCACCGGCAAGACGCTTGGCGTCATCGGTGCTGGCAATATCGGCGGCATCGTCTGCTCACGCGCCCTTGGCCTCAAGATGAATGTCCTGGCCTATGATCCCTTCCTGTCGCCAGAGCGCGCGCAGGAAATGGGGGTGACCAAGGTTGAACTTGACGATCTCTTGGCACAGGCCGATTTCATTACCCTGCACGTGCCGATGACGGACAAGACCCGTGGCATTCTCGGCGCTGAAAACCTTGCCAAGACAAAGCCTGGCGTCCGCATCATCAACTGCGCCCGTGGCGGCCTGGTGGATGAAGCAGCTCTTGCCGAAGCGATCAAGTCCGGCCACGTTGCCGGTGCTGCGTTCGACGTGTTCGAAGTGGAGCCTGCGACCGAAAGCCCGCTGTTTGGCCTTCCAAACGTCGTCTGCACGCCGCATCTGGGCGCATCCACCACGGAAGCGCAGGAAAATGTTGCTCTTCAGGTTGCCGAGCAGATGTCGGATTACCTCGTTAAGGGTGCCGTTTCCAACGCCATCAACATGCCGTCGATCACGGCTGACGAAGCGCCTCGCCTGAAGCCCTTCATCAAGCTGGCAGATGTTCTGGGTTCTTTCGTGGGTCAGGTGCAGGAAAGCGCCACCAAGGAAATCGAGATTCTCTATGATGGCGCGACTGCCAGCATGAACACCAAGGCTTTGACATCGGCGCTGCTGGCCGGTCTCATCCGCCCGCAGGTTTCCGATGTGAACATGGTTTCGGCCCCCATCATGATCAAGGAAAAGGGCATCATCCTTTCTGAAGTCAAGCGGGACAAGACCGGCGTCTACGACGGCTTCATCAAGCTGACGGTGAAGACTGAAAACCAGATACGCTCTGTTGCAGGCACCGTGTTTTCGGACGGCAAGGCCCGTTTCATTCAGATCAAGAACATCAATATGGATGCCGATGTCGGTCAGCACATGATCTACATCACCAACACCGACGTTCCCGGCATGATCGGCTTTATGGGCACGACACTGGGTGAAGCGGGCGTTAACATCGCCAACTTCCAGCTCGGTCGCGAAAAGGAAAGCGGCGACGCTATTGCGCTGCTCTATGTCGACGGCCCCGTCTCCGAGGACGTTCTGGACAAGCTGCGTGCCAATCCGGCTATTCGTCAGGTCAAGTCGTTGTCGTTCAACATCGACTGATCCCGCGCAACCACGCGTGGATGATATTTCCACCCGGCACAGGAGAAATCCTGTGCCGGGTTTTTGCTTTAGCAGCCAATCATTTATCTATGGTTGCATATCACGAAAAATTTTATGCCATGTCCCTAAAAATGATGATCCATAGTTGCTATATCGACATTCAAGAGCCGCTCAATGGGAGGGCGGCGCAACAGGAGATCACGATGTTTGCTGCCATCAGGCGCTTTAGGGGTTTGTTTGCGGTCGCCGCACTTGGAATTGCCGTTTCCTTCATAGCCGTTGACATGGCTGAAGCCCGGCGTGCCAGCGGCGGTTTCGGTAGCCGTGGGACGAGAACCTTTTCGGCGCCGCCTGCCACCAGCACGACGCCTGGTCAGGCCGCACCCATTAACCGCAGCATGACGCCCAACACAAACCAGGCGACACCTGGTGCAGCGCAGCCAGCGCGCCCTGCCGCCGCACAGGCGCCACAGCAGAGCCGTGGCATGTTCGGTGGAATGATGGGCGGCCTTATGGGCGGTCTGTTGATGGGTGGCCTGTTTGGTATGCTGATGGGCGGTGGCTTCGGTGGCATGGCTGGCTTCTTTGGAATGCTGATGCAGATCCTGCTGATTGGCGGTCTGGTGATGCTGGCGATGCGCTTCTTCGCCTCGCGTCGTCAGGGTCAGCCCGCCTATGGCGGTGCCAATGCAGCCCGTAACGATCACTCTGCGCCGCAGGGTGGCTCCAACATGACCGGTGGCTTCAAGATCCCGCAGATGGGTTCGAAGGCGGGCGGTTTTGGAGCCGCAGCGGGTGCTGCCGCAGCCGCGCCCGTTGCGCCCAAGCCGGTACCGCACGAAAACGCGATGTCTGAGGGCGATGAGATTGGCGTAACGCAGGCTGATCTTGAGACCTTCCAGTCCGCGCTTGAAAAGGTACAGGCGGCCTATGCCGCAGAGGATTACGGCACGCTTCGCAAGCTGACAACACCGGAAGCCATGTCCTATCTTGCGGAAGAACTGAGCGACCATGCCACCAGCGGCGTGAAAAACGATGTTCGCGATGTCAAGCTTTTGCAGGGCGATGTTGCCGAAGCCTGGCATGAGGAAGGCAAGGACTACGCCACTGTCGCTATGCGCTATTCCGCAATCGATGTGATGCGCGACCGCAGCACCGGAAAGATCGTTGAAGGCAACGAAAACGAGCCGGAAGAATCAACCGAGTTGTGGACATTCGTTCGCCAGGGTGGCTCCGAATGGCAGGTTGCGGCTATTCAAGCGGCTGCCTGAACGCCTGAAAAATAGTGGATGGAAATGTGGCCGGTGTGGATGAAAATCCCGCCGGCCATTTCCGTTTGCATGGGCCGCAAACACAGGGTCTTCAAGCCCGGTGCGGGTTAAGCCATTGTTCCTGCTTGCCTCATTTCATTCACGCAATCGCCTTTTTTCATTCATCCGGCGTTCAGTCACCCGCCGCTAACCCTGAGCCGCACACACCAATGTGAAATCGACGCGGGTGGTAAAACGCTGCTTCCACCGGAACCGTACCGTCAAAACCGCGTTCACGATCCAAGTTTGGATGGTTGTAGAATACCCATCCTGTCATTCGGATCAGGCAGTCTTTGCTCAAGGGTGCCTGCGAGTATGGAGAGCAAGCAAGATGAAACGCTTCGACCTGATCGATGGAATGCGCGGGTATTTTCTCGTCTTCATGCTTATCAATCACCTCGTATTCGCGGGCGGTCTGTGGCTGATGGAAATCAACCACAGACAGTTTGCATTTGTTGAGGATGCGCAGGGCTTCGTCTTCCTGTCCGGCCTGTTGATCGGCATGGTCTATGCGCGCAAGATGATGAAATATGGCTATGAAGCTGGCCGCGACATGATCTGGAGCCGTGCGCTCGAGCTCTACAAATATGCCATGGGCCTGGTCATCGCAGTGCTGTTCTTCCGCATGGTCATCCCGCACGCGCCCTATATCTGGTACAACTGGCTGGGCATGACGTCCTTCGATGACCCGCTGCGCCTTGCTGCTATCGCGACCTTCCTGTTCCAGCCGACTTTCATGGACATTCTGCCGCAATACATCGTCTACATGGTGTTTGCGCCCATCCTGGTCAAACTGTGCCTGGACGGCAAGTGGGCCTATGTCATGGCCGGTTCGCTTCTGGTGTGGATGGCAGGTCAGCTTGGTTTGCAGCAACTGTTTACCGCCCCAGTTAATGAACTGGTCAAGGGTGCAGACGAGCAGGGTATCCGTGTCAGCTTCAACCTCTTTGGCTGGCAGCTGGTGTTCTATTCCGCGCTTGTGATGGGTGCCATGACAGCGCAGAACAAGATCGCTTGGACAAAGATCTTTTCGCCGGAGCGCAGCTGGATTGCCAAGGCGGCGCTTCTGGTCTGCCTGTTCTTCGTGCCTCTGCGCATTGCCACAGCCTGGAACCTGATGCCCGAATTCATGCTCGGCAAGTTTTCGACCATGGAGATCAGGGCAGATTTCGGTCCGGTCTATCTTATCAACTTCCTGGCCGTTGGCGTTGGTCTGACATGGCTGATCATTGCTGGCCCCAAGCATCACAATCCGCTGGTGCAGAAGGCTGCGGCAGGCGTAATCTGGGTTCTGTCTCTGAAGTTCCTGCAGCTTCTTGGCCGCCATTCGCTGCAGGTCTATGTCTGGCACGTCGCAATTGTCTACAGCATCTACTATCTGGATGGCCGCACAGCCGAGCTGAACCAACTGGAGAAGACGCTGATTGCCCTTGCTGGCGTTGCACTTCTCTCCCTGCCTGCGCTGTGGCGCGAAAGGGAAAAGTGGATCGGCGACCGCCAGAAGACCGCCGGGGCCTGACGCTTACACAATCTGCATATCGCTGTAGACGGGGTGGCCTTGCCGCCCCGTCTTGCGTGTGAGAGCATTTCTTTCTATATGCACACTTCGAAAATACGACAGGCGGCGGGGCCTTGACCCCCGGTATGACTGACGATTGGAAAAGCTTTGAACACGCTCGACTTTGATAAGAGGCCGGAAGACACCCGGATTGTCGTCGCCATGTCCGGCGGCGTGGACTCCTCCGTGGTTGCGGGAATCCTCAAGCAGGAGGGCTATGACGTCCTCGGCATCACGCTTCAGCTCTACGACCACGGTGCAGCCGTGCATCGCGCCGGATCCTGCTGTGCGGGGCAGGATATCGATGACGCCCGCCGGGTCTGCGAAACGCTGGGTATTCCCCATTATGTGCTGGATTACGAAGCGCGGTTTCGCGAGACGGTCATCAACCCCTTTGCGGAAGCCTATGCGATGGGCGAGACGCCCGTTCCTTGCGTGGCCTGCAACCAGACCGTCAAGTTTGCCGATCTTCTGGCCACGGCACAGGAGCTAGGGGCGGACGCGCTGGCGACCGGCCACTATATCCGTTCACGGCTGAATCCTGTTCCCGGGCATCCCAACCGGCGCGCTCTCTATCGCCCGATCGATAGTGACCGCGACCAGAGCTGGTTTCTGTTTGCGACGACCCAGGAGCAGATCGATTATCTGCGCTTTCCGCTCGGTGGCCTTTCCAAGGCCGAGACACGCCAGCTGGCGGAAGAGATGGGTCTGGTCGTTGCCAAGAAGGCCGACAGCCAGGATATCTGTTTCGTGCCGCAGGGCAAATATACCGATATCATCAACAAGCTGAAGCCGAACGCGGCGCTGGTGGGCGATATCGTTCACCTCGACGGACGTGTGCTCGGGCGTCATGATGGCATCGTGCACTACACGATCGGCCAACGCAGGGGCATTGGCGTTGCAACGGGCGAGCCGCTTTATGTGGTGCATCTGGATGCCCGTGGCCGCCGTGTCATCGTCGGCCCGCGCGAGGCGCTGGAAACGCACCGCGTCTATCTGCGCGATGTGAACTGGCTGGGTGATGGCAATCTTGCTGACGACGCGCGCAACGGCTTTAGCTGCTTCGCCAAGGTCCGCTCCACGCGCCCTCCGGGCGAGGCCACACTCCACGCCGATGAGAAGGGCGTCTATGTCGATCTCGCCATTGGTGAGGCCGGTGTGGCGCCGGGACAGGCCTGCGTGCTCTATTCAGCTCCCGGCGCTGACGCACGCGTCTATGGCGGCGGCTTCATCGAGCGGTCAGAGCGTTCAAGCGATGCGGAAGCCTCGTTGAAGGCGCTATTGGAAAAGCCGGTTGCGGCCTGAAAGCATTGAGCTTTTCGTTAGCTGACAGAAAGCAACGTTTTTGCGCATCTTGCGCTTGACACTTTGGGGAGCGGCACCTTATAAGCCGCTCATCCTGATGGAACGGGCGGTCACATCGCTGTCACGTTTCCCTGTGGCGGGGTAGCTCAGGTGGTTAGAGCAGCGGAATCATAATCCGCGTGTCGGGGGTTCAAGTCCCTCTCCCGCTACCAAATTTCCTTGTTTGACCTGAAGAGAATGTGAGTTCCGTTTCGGTGAAGCACGTAGGTGTGTGTCTCCCGCGAAACCTTGCCCCGAGCAGGTAGGCAGCCACTTGTGAGACCTCTTGCCTTGGCCTTTTCCTTTAAACGCTCGTGTTACTCACAAGCGACCGGTTGATAGCCTCATTTCGGCGGCGAGAACATGTCGGCTTGGCTTTGCAATTCTGTTTGTTGCTCCAGAAACGAACCTGCCATTGCATACATAGGGTAATCACTGCAACTTATGGAAGAAATTCCGCAGTTCTCACGCATGTATATCCAGTATCTAGGCCTAAGTGTTTACCTTAAAGCGCGGCGTATGCTTGACTGTGACGTTTATCTTAGCCTACGGGACCTCATCTAGATTATTTTATCGTATTGCGTAAGAGATATTTTTTTTGAATAAACCAAGAATTGATTGGCTGGACGCAGTAAAAGGCGCATCTATATTGATGGTTTCAATGTATCATGTCGGCCTGATCATGGATGCTTATGGCTATTCAATCATATGGCTGATGAAAATCAACGCCTTGCTGACGCCGATACGAATGCCGGTATTCTTCCTGGCAGCGGGTTTTGTGGCGCGTTCATCCGTCAACAGACCCTGGCTTTATCTTTTTGAGAAGCGCATCGGTTTTTACGCCTATCTTTTCGTCCTCTGGTCTGTCTTACGATTCAGCTTTTTTGGAAACGTTGTCCCCAATCGGCTCGCTCCTTTGGAAGGCAACGACTGGACATGGCTGATTTCTTCGCTTGTCGCTCCAGAGACCGGCGCGTGGTTTTTATGGGCTCTCGCAATCTTCTATAGTTTGACGAAATCCGTCGAGTCTGTTCCTGCGCGTGTTGTCATCCCGATCGGGATACTGGCTTCTGTAATTGGTTTCTCAGGCATCGTTCCGATGCTGTTTTCCTTCGCCAACATCCTGCAGTATTTTGTTTTCTTTTACGTTGCGTGCCACTTCCAGCACCTGATTTTGCGTCTCAGCGATATGCCTCTAAGGCTGATCGCATTGGGCACACCGGTGTTTGCGGTTTTGACGGTGCTGGCTTGGCGATCATCCTACTGGTGGATCGATGGCCCCGCAGAACTTGCGGCAGCTGTTGCTGGAGTGTTGGCACTGATCGGGATTGCGGTCAGATTGGAAAACAGTCTGCTCGGCTCTGTCGCGCGCTTCTTCGGGCATAACACACTGCCGATTTATGTGATGCATCTAATGATTATCAGCTCGGTCGCGCATATGGCTGCCCAATATAACTTGCCGGACCACGCTGCCAGCAGGCTCTCTCTGGCGGTGGTTCTTTTCCTGGCTGCTGTCGTTCTTCCCGTAGTTATAAAAAGATTTTTTGACCGTATCGGCCTTTCATTCTTTCTATTCCGGCTACCATGGTCTGGCGCGGCGAGGAAACCAGTAGAGGTGTAATTGGCGCGGTCCACTGTTGAGCTCGTCCAGCACCTTGCGTGTGGCGGGACAGCTTGAAAGGAGGGCTGCAGCAATTACCTTCCATCCACACTGGAAACTCCACGCAAGACCTCCGCAAGCGGCGCGTATACTTCGCGTCCCTCGTTCACCAGGCCTGCCGATAGCAAGCCATTCTCACAGGCGCGGTCATCGTCCCAGCCGGGGTGGTTGACGATGGGGTAGAGGCAGATGCCTTCGATGGGGACGCCCTGTTTCATGGCCGCCTGGACCTCCGTGTGGATGTAGGTCATCCAGCTTGCGCGGCGGTCGCCTTCTATGCCGGTTTCGGCGATGAAGATCGGTTTGCCGTAGCGGGCGTAGGTTTCGACGAGGATCGTTCTGAAGGGCTTGTAGAGCGGGTGGTCCATATCGATGGGCGGGCCGCCATGGATCCATTGGTTGTTGAAGTAGTAGTTGACGCCGATGATATCGAGATATTTGTCGGCCCCGCCGATCTGCGGCCACATGCGTCCTGACAGCAAATCCCAGCCTTGAAACTGCGACTGGCGGTGGCCTTCTGCGGTGGGCCGTTCCCACGGCCGCGACGGATCGGTGATGACATTGATGATTGGGTCGCAGTGGACGAACCGCGCGCGTGGATCGACGGCAAGCACTGCGTCCATGGCTGCAATGGCCGCTCTTGCCAGCTGCACCTTGAGTTCAAAGCCGCGACCGTGGGCAAAGGGATTGAGATAGGCCGCATCGCCGCCGCCCCATGAGAAGAAGGAGATTTCGTTGACGGGCGAATAAAAGGGCACGGCGTCGCTCGTGTCTTTCACGACCTGTGCGACCGCCGCCGCGAAGCGCGCGAAGCGTTCGACAAACTCCGGCGACCAGATATCGATATCATCAGGCCAGCCATAGTGCAGCAGATCCCAGATGACCTGGGTCCCGGTATCGTTTGCCGCTTTCAACATTGGGGTGAAGCTCGACCAGTCGTATTGCCCGGGCGAAAGCTCGATCAGGTGCCAGCGCAGGCCGTCGCGAACCGTCCTTATGGCGTGGGAGGCAAGTTGCCGGTAATCCGCCGCCGTATGAATATCGTGATCCGTGGCGGCAATCACATCAAGCCGCTTGCCTCTCTCCTGTCCCTCACGAGGGCGAAGCCTGTGGGTGGAGCATTCGAACCCACCTTGGAGAAAGGACTGGAACAACCCGGTGGGGCCGCGCGCCGGGCGTTCGCGCAGCACGGCCTCAAAGAGTGCTTCCCATTGCGGAACGACTGCGGCGGCGCTGTAGGCGGTTTCCACCTTGTGACGGAGAGCGCCGCCAAGGTTCTGCCGCAGGCTGGGTGATGCGATGAGCTTTTCCATCGCGCGTGCGACCGATGCCGGATCGTTATAGGGCACGAAAATGCCTGATAGGCCGTCTTCGATCTGCTGCTTTGCGCCATTGTCGGGCGTCGCGATGACAGGAAGGCTGGCTGCTCCGGCTTCGGCAATAACATGCGGCATCCCTTCGCCTCTGGAAAGCCAGACGAAGATATCGAGCGCCGGCAGGAGGGCAGGGATGTCCTTGCGATCTCCGAGGAAGGTGAGGGCGCTGTCCAGTTTTCTGGCTCTGGCAAGCGCCTGCAATCTTTCGGCATAGTCGGGCATGAAGGCATCCGGCCCGCCGATGACGACGAAGCGAGCGTCTGCATTTTCGGCATGAACCAGTGCCGCTGCCTCGATGAAGTCCTCGACGTTCTTTTTCGGATCAAGCCTGCCAAGCCAGCCAATGAGCGGGCTCTGCGGACCGATGCCAAGGTATGCACGCAGCTGCGCCCGCGTCGTGCGATCGAATTCGCCGAGGTCGACCATGGAAGGGATTTCGATGACATCGTCGCTGCGTTCGGGCATGACCGACTTCGCTGCGTCGCAAATCGAGCGGCAGACGCCGACATAGCGGCTGGTGAAGTGCTTCGGCCCGGCCAGCGCTTCGGAGACCAGACCGCCATGTTCGATCAATGGCGGGCGAACGTGCAGACGCTCCAGCGCGGGGTAGATATCGGCAACGTTCTGGCACGAGACCACGATATCGTAGGCCGACACCTTGTTGGCGAGATAAGCGACCGTATCCTCGAAAGAGAGGGAATAGGGCGTGGTATCCACATCCACGCCAAGCTCCGTCAGCTGCTCATGGGTCTGGTGCGGCATGTTGGGCTTGTGGAAACAGGCCACCACATCCAGCCGGTAACGGCTGCGATCAAGATTGCGGGCGAGAAGCCGAACTTCGGTTTCCTCACCACCAACGACAAGCCATGCAAAGACGAAGAGAATACGGACGGGCGGTTGTTGGGGTATCATGCGTGGACCTTGAAGACGATCTGAAGGAATTCCGGGCGGTGGACAACAAGGTCCTCCAGAAATGCCGGGCCTTCTTCGAAGGGTACGACATGGGTGATCATATGTTCGCGGATGTCGGCACCCCGGCGTTTCAGAAGACCGACCGTCTCATGTGCCAGACGCCGCCTGTCCCATTGACCGGCAAGCCCCCTGGGGACGCGGTTGATCTGCGCGCAGCGAATATTGAGCCCATTATGGTGGAATTCCTCACCCAGCCGCAGCCGGTCGGCGCCACCCTGATAAAAGGCGAGGTCAATGACCGTGCCCTGCGGGCGAAGGGCCTTCAGCGCCACATGCAGGCTGTCCGAATGGGCTCTCGTCTGGAAGACGAAGTCCGCGCCACGGTCCGTGCCGCCATTGTGCCAGCGCGACTTTGCATGTTGCCAGGCTGCATCTTCCGTCATGGCCATCAGGCCCATGGCTTCGGCCTTGGCACGCCGAAACTCCGAGGGATCCGCGATGATGACGGCTTGAGCACCGGCGTTTTGCGCAAACAGGGCGGTCATGAGACCGACGGTGCCTGCACCGATGACCATGACGTAGCGCCCGGCAATACCTGCACCGAAAGACGTGACATTGCTGCCCAGCACATCCGCATCCGCGTGAAGAATGCCATTGGCAGCAATTGGCCCCATCTGGGCGACGAAGACACCCAGCATCGGGTCCAGGTCGTCAGGCATGGGAACCAGCACGTCATGAAAGGGATTGGCGGTGTGTCCGCTCTTGTGGGCATAGGTTGTCGCCAGAACCGCGCCGGGCTGAAAGTCCCGCGAACGGCTCTCTGTCACACGCGCCACTTCCATATAGCCGAGGAACGGGACGGGATAATGCAGATCCGCCTCGTTCTCGATAAAGACCCCGCGTCCCGCATCAAAGCGGGAATGGAAATAGGGGTTCGTATTTTTCATGAAGGTGAGTTCAGTGCCCGCGGACAGGCCGGTATAAAGCGTATCCAGCCGGACCTGATCATCGCCGGGAGGACCTTCTTCATATTCGAAGAAGTAGGATTTTCCGGGTGCTTCTATGCCCAGCGAGCGGACCATCCGATGCCCCGGCGGCAGACCGTGGTGCACTTCGGGACGGGGCTGAAACTGTAGCGGTGCGGGCGGATTTCTGTCGAGGAGCGGCTGTTCCACCGTGACCGGCTTTCCATCCCTGGCGGAAGCAACGACGGCAAGGGCTACGCGGTGGGTGGCAAGCGCGTCCTCGTAGCTGCAGCGAATATGGTTTTCGCCACCTCTGACGGCATCAACAAAATCACGGTCCTCGCGCCAGACGGGGTCGCCATCGGCATGACGAACGGGACGTCCGGCGCCCACATCCACCATGATGTCATGATCGGTCAGTTCCATTGCCAGCCGGTCTGCAAAGATATTGAGGCCAATTCGATGGCTCCAGCCGAGAAGGCAGGATGAGGAGATGTTGCCGATGACGCCCGACTGAAAGGTGAGGCTTGCGGTGGTCACGACCGGGACATCCAGGCCGGGAAATTCGGGGCGGTCCTTGAAACCTGCGCTGCCGTAGACCTGGGTGACTTCACCGACCAGATAACGGGCAAGATCGATGATATGGGTTGCCTGCTCGACCATCTGCCCGCCGGACATGTCTTCCTTCCACCACCATTGCGGGGGCGGTGTCTGGTCCAGCCAGTAACCGGAAAGCAGTTGCGCCGGATTGTCCTGAAGCAGGTTGCGCGCTTCTTCGACCGTATCGAGATAGCGCCAGTGATAGCCGACGCCGGTAATCAGATTGGCAGCCTCGATTGCGGCACTGAGTTCTTCCGCAAGCTCAAGATCGAGGGTAATCGGCTTTTCAACGAAGAACGGGATGCCGCGAGCGATCAGATCACGCTCCGCTTCACCATGGGCGAAGGGTGGAATGCAGACATAGACGGCATCAAGCGTTTCTGCGTCCAGCATCGCACGGTGGCTCTCAAAGGCGCGCGCGCCAAAGCGTGCGGCGGCCTGTTCCGCGCGGGAAAAATCCGGATCGGCAAAAGCGACGACGGCGACGTCTTCAAAGCCTGCGAGTATGTCCAGATGGCGGTTAGCTATACCGCCGACCCCGATGAAGCCGATACGTGTCTTGTCCATGGAAGCATGTCCTTGTGAATGTCGCGGTGCCTGCGAAAGCACGTGCGTGTAGATGCTGGCGGTTTCGTGCGCCATGCGATCAGCTGAAAACTGGGTCTGGAATCTCTGGCGTCCCGCCTCTCCGACGGCGCTTGCGTGAGCGTCGTTGTCGAGAGCCTCGATCAGCATGGAAGCTAGGGCATCGGCATTGCCGCTTTCAGCCAGGAACGGGTGGTCATGCCCCAGCGCTTCCACGTTGCCGCCGATATTGGTGGCGACGACGGGTGTGCCGATGGACATGGCTTCCAGCAAAGCAAGCGGAAGGCCTTCGAAGCGCGAGGGCAAAACAAAGATATCGGCGCGCGCCATGAGGTGTGCGACATCCGTTCTGTGCCCGGCAAAGACGACATGGTCGGTCAATGACAGTTCCTGCACCAGCGAACGGACCGCCTGCATTTCCTCTCCACGCCCGACAAGCAGAAGGACTGTGGATGGATGGGCAGCCAGCACGCCGGGCAGGGCCCTGATGAGAGTGGCGTGATCCTTCTGCCGGGAGAAGCGGGCGACGGTCAGAAGAACCCTTTTGCCCTCAAGCCCTTCGATCGCGTCCGCATCGGAAACGGCATCCGGGTCGAGCGCAAAAGTGCCATTGCGCACCACCGTTATCTCGCCCGAGGCTACGCCCTGATGCTCGAAACTGGCACGGGAGGCTTCAGACACGACGATGCGATGAGCAAGAAGTGCGCATTCGCGCTCATACTGTTCCTTCTGGTCGGGATCTGTCAGAAGATAGGGAAGATGCTCGGTTCTAATGACGGGCACACTCGCAGTGGCACCGGCACGCGACAGATTATGCCCCTCCCAGCCGATACCGGCGTGGACATGGAGAAGGTCGACACCGGCGCGCTCCAGCCAGGACGTGAAGCTGTCCATCTCATCGATTGTCTTGATTGCGATGCCAAAACGGGCGGCCCTTGATGTAAGCTCGCCCGTATGTGTTTCGGGTGCGGCAATCACGATATCCCAGTCGGGCTGAAGCGCCCTGGCGAGGGCAAGCATGTGCTCACCCATGCCTGAGGGATCGAGACTTTCTGTCGCGAGAACAATCCGTCGACCCGCTCTGCTCATAGGTCGGTTGCAGCCACGGCGTTACCATGGGCAAGAGCGCTCACCTTTGCTGGTCTTGAAAGGGGTTGCTTGGCGGGAATTGCGGGGTAGAGATTGCGTAACATCACATCTTCCATGAGGCCCTTCATCGAAGAGAACGTCCGGTCCCAGGATGATCCCTCAAGCCGCGCATCGACCGGCTTCAGCCATGCGCGGTCCCTCTCGCAAAGGCCAAGCGCCTCATCGCAGGCAGCGGCGAAGCCTTCTGAATCGGATGCCACGAAGACCCCATCGAGATCGCCATAATGGCGGATGACATCCTTGATCGGCGTGCTGACAACGGGGCGGCCCGCGGCCAGATATTCAGGGGTTTTGGTCGGGCTGATGAATTGGGTCGAGCTGTTGAGCGCAAAAGGCATCAGGGCCGCCTGCCATCCAGAGACATAAGCTGGCAGATCGTGGTAGTCCTTCTGACCAAGATAATATATATTTTCAGCGCGCGGCAGATCTTCCGGCGCGATCTTGACGACTGGACCAATGAAGACAAAGGACAGTTTTGGTCTCGCGCGCGCAAGGTCCGCGATGAGCTCCAGATCCAGGCGTTCATCGATGACACCGTAATAGCCAAGCTTGGGACCGGGAATGGCCATCTGATCGGCGGGCTCGGTCCGGCCTTTGCGGGCGGAGTGGAAGTGATCCACATCGACGCCTGACGGGAAGGGATGAATATTGTCGTGCTGGTGGCGCTTGGCCTCATAGAGGCTGAAGCCTCCGGTAAAGACGACATCCGCCTCAGCGAGAAGCTTTGCTTCCATTTCCTTCATTTCAAGCGGCGCAAACTTGAAGTTGGCCAACTCATCCATGCAGTCGTAAATGACGGCAGACGCATCGATGTGGCTTGCAAAGCTGTACATGGTCGGCGTGTAGAACCACAGAATGGGTCGGGTTGCACCATACATGGCCAGAAGATCGTCCAGCAGGTTCGAAAGCGCGCGCTCGCGGTCTGCGGCATTCCACCAGTGGGGAACGCGGGGACGCACGGACTTGACCTTTGTACCTTCGAAGGGGTGGATTTCGAGATAGGCCAGATGGTGATCTGTGGGAATGTATTCCTCAAAGAAGAACACCGGCCTTTCCCTGGAAAAGCGCGCCATCAGATGCTGCGGCCGCTGGAGAACGAAATCCCACCTCAGGTGTGAAAAACATATGAGTGGCGTCTGCCGCTCGGATAGTGCGTGAGATCGTGTGGGAATCGAACTGGAAAGGTTCATTGGCGCATCCGCGTTTGAGGGACGGACTCAAACAAGCCGCGATGCCCATTGTTCCCGCAAATTTAAAACTTTCTAATATTCTTGGTTCGAGAGAATTTTTCGAAGCTTTTCAACGGAATGCCGCCATGTCCACTGATCCATGACAGCCTGCCGGGGTGTGAATGTTTCAAGTCGCTCAAGCATTGCCGAAATGCCCTCATGAAAGGCATCGGCACGGGCCGTGAGCCCGGTCTGCGGCGTGATATATTGCAGGCCGCAGCTGAGTTCGGCATTGGCAAGAACGGGCAGACCAGCCAGCATGTATTCCGTCAAAATGGCTGGCGCACCGTCATCGACACCGCAGACAACGCCTATTTTTGCCAGATTCATCAGGCGGTTGACTTCGGGAAAATCGACACCGGGCGGGCCGATGAAATCCACGTCGATTGCCAGTTCCCGCGCGCGGCTGCGCAACTCCTCACTCAATTCGCCATAGCCGAAGACGCACAGGGCGCGGATTGTACGCGGCAGACGCGCCATCGCATCGAACAGAATGTCATGTCTCTTGTAGGTCTGGGCGGCTGCGACATAGATGATGTCATAGGGTTTTGGCCCGCCCATGGGTCGGAACATGGTGTCGGAGGCAAATTCCGGCCCGATCGGCAATATAGCGGTTCTCATGCCCGGATGCCGGTCATTGACCACGTCGGATTGCCATTGTGCGCCGGTCAGGACGAGATCGAAATGCTGGCTGACGTCGGAGGGTATTCGCAAGGCGGGGGCGTCGATGGAATTATATATTTTATAGCTGTCCGAGCAAGCTTCCAGAATGTCCTGCGAGACGCCGAGACCCCAGACACAGAGAATATCCGGTGCTCCATATGTGCGGATGTGGGCCAGCATGTGATTGGAGCTAAAGGGGGCTTCGGGACCATTCATCTGAAAGGAGCGGCGGATGACGAGCGGCGCCTCCGCCAGATTGGCAGGCGGCACATCTTCACTGCGCCAATGGCTCCAGATTTCCACTGCATCGACCAGACCTGCCTTGACGCAGGCCAGTGGCAGGCGCTCCAGATAGCCGCCTTCTACGTCGAAATCCGGCTGGGTGGGGCTTGCGGCGGGGGGAGCGCCACGCTCACCGTTTTGCCATTGTCGCTCGAACTCTTCAACGGACGGGACATGCCCGGCAAAGTGACTTCCGCCTTGAAAATCACTGATGACGACGATGCGTCGGAGGTTGGATTGACCTGATGCTGACACGCTGTGCGCCACCCTGTGAACGTTAAAAAAGGGCGCGTCAAACAATGACGCGCCCTTGCCGAAAGGTATCAGGACTTGGCGGGCGGGGATGCCTTTCCAAGCTTCACCGAGGGTTCGCGTCCCCAGACGCGCAGGTCGCCAAGCTTAGACACGAAGTCTTTGGTGTCTGCCTTCTTCGCCAACGCAACGACGCCTTCGTCCATCGCACCGGCGATGCCTGCCTTTTCAAGCAGGGGCATTGCCGAATCGACGTAGCCGATGAACTTGCAGTGCTGGAAGGCATCGGCCACGAAATCCCGTGCCGTTGCTTCGTCCACGAGGTCTTCGACCCCTTCGGCAGATGTCAGCAGGGCCACCGCATCGAACAGGACCGAGGGGCCGCCATCTACCATATGGTGGGCCTTGATCATCGTCCCGTCGGATGCCTTCACACCGCCGACCTTCGGAGCGATCAGCTCAACCACCGCCTTCTCTGCGGTGACGGCATCGATAAGCGCCTTGAGGGTGGCGACGTCAACGCCATCGGTCACGAGAATGCCGAGTTTGCGACCTTCGAAACGCTTGGGACCATTTTCCACGATGCTGAGTGCCGGGGAAGGGGCAAGATCCTGGCGCGTGGGCATAGCAGCATCTGCGGCTTCCGGCATGGATTGGAAGCCGAGCTTCTGCGCAACCGTATTTGCCAACGTTTCGTCAATGTTGAGAAGATGGGAGACCATGCGTTCGCGGATGGCCGGTATCTCAACCTTGCTGAGTTCGAAGGTTAGAGCAGAGGCGATGTGACGCTGCTCTGCGCCCGTCTGGCTGATATAGAATTGCCGTGCCTGGCTGTAGTGATCGGCAAAGCTTTCCGGACGCAGACGTGCCTTCTGGCCGCTTTCTTCTGCAGGGAAGTGACGATAGCCGCGCGACTGCGACTCTCTTGGTCCCTCACCATGGGAGTTCGGCTGGTAATTGGTGCGTCCAACAGGGTTGCGCATCGCCATGTGGCCATCCTGCTGGAAATGGGCGAAAGGACACTTCGGCGCATTGATGGGAAGGTGGGTAAAGTTGGGACCGCCCAGACGCTTCAACTGCGTATCCAGATAGGAGAAATTACGCCCCTGAAGCAGCGGATCGTTGCTGAAATCGATGCCCGGCGGGACGTTCTGCGTCATGAACGCGACCTGCTCGGTTTCGGCAAAGAAGTTGTCGGGCATCCGGTCCAGCACCATGCGGCCAATGGCTTTGGGTGGCAGGATTTCTTCGGGAATGATCTTGGTCGGATCCAGCACGTCGAAATCGAAGCTGTCGGCAAATTCCTGATCGAACAGCTGAACCTGCAGTTCCCATTCCGGGAAGTTGCCCGCCTGTATGGAGTTCCAGAGATCGCGGCGGTGGAAATCGGGATCGGCGCCGTTGATCTTTACGGCCTCGTTCCAGGCCACGGACTGCAGCCCGAGCTTCGGCTTCCAGTGAAACTTCACGAAGGTGGACTTTTCGTCGGCATTGACGAAACGGAAGGTGTGAACGCCGAAGCCTTCCATGAAGCGGAGCGAGCGGGGGATTGTCCGGTCCGACATGATCCACATGACCATGTTCATGCTCTCAGGCGTCAGGCTGATAAAGTCCCAGAAATTGTCGTGGGCTGTCTGTGCCTGCGGGAATGCACGGTCCGGTTCCTGCTTTGCGGCGTGGATCAGGTCCGGGAATTTGATGGCGTCCTGAATGAAGAATACAGGGATGTTATTGCCGACGAGATCCCAGTTACCTTCCTGCGTATAGAGCTTGACGGCAAAGCCGCGCACGTCTCGCGCCAGGTCAGCCGATCCCTTGTTTCCGGCCACGGTGGAGAAGCGGACGAAGACAGGGGTTTTTTCGCCCTTGCGCTGAAACAGGTCTGCTTTGGTGTATTGCGAAAGGGACTCGTAGGTTTCGAAATATCCATGAACGCCGTAGCCTCTGGCGTGAACAACGCGTTCGGGAATGCGCTCATGGTCGAAGTGGAACATTTTTTCGCGGAAATGGAAATCGTCCATGACAAGAGGACCGCGTGCGCCAATCCGCAGCGAGTTCTGGTCATCAAGAACAGGCCCGCCCTGGGCGGTCGTCATGACGGGAGCGTCGTCTTCTGCGATCTGGTGGAGCTCTCCACCTTGTCCACGGTGCATTTTCTGGTCGTGTATTGTCACGACATCCATTTCAGGCATCGATGCGGGAGTAGCCGGTTTTTTGGCCATGGTGCGTTCCTCGTAGTGGCGGCTGAACGTCGTCAGCCTGAGCCGGATGTAGAAAAGCCGCCCTTTCGGGCGGCCCTAGATATGGTCACGACAGATCACGTTGTGCCTCTGACAGCGTCCATTGATGCGACCAATGGAGTTTGTTGCTTTGCCACTGCGATTGTCCTGACTTTGCTACAGACGATCGCGCCTTACAGGCCCGGACGGTTGTAGCGTGTGCGTTCTTTTTCGATCTGCTCGGCATTGTATGGATCGAGCGTATCGTCGAATTTTTCCCAGCCCTGCTCGTTGTAGGCGGTGCGGCGTGCAGCCGGATCGACCCAGTTCGAACGCTGCAGAATGGCTTCGGCTTCGGCAATCATGCCGTCATCGACCTTTGCGGTGACGATGGTGCCGCCACGACGTACGCCTTCGGCATAAACATGCGCATCTTCTTCGGACACGCCGGAGTCGGTCAGTGCACCAACGATGCCGCCTGCAGCGCCACCGGCAACTGCGCCAGCGACCGCGCCTGCAGCTGTCGCTGCAAGCCAGCCGGCTGCGACAACCGGGCCAACGCCTGGGATCGCCATAAGGCCAAGACCGGTCAGCAATCCGCCAGCGCCACCGACGACTGCGCCAATGCCAGCACCAGTGCCGGCGCCTTCAGCAGCCTTGGAGTCGTCATCATGATCGTGATGGTTATGGGCATTGTTGGAGACAATGCTGATATCCTTGGAAGGAATACCGGCAGATTCCAGGGCCGTTACAGCCGAGCGCGCATCTGCATGATCGTCGAATAGTCCAGTAATTGTTTTCATCATGTGTTCCTTAAAAATTGGGACATTTCCGGGCAGTTGCCCGAGGTCAGCGGTCGGCCATTATTTGGCGACGACGTTGCCCTGGTAGTCCATGGAGATCATGACGGACTTGCCGTCCTTCATTCCAGCTGCCATCCAGATACCCTTGTCGTCCTTCTTGAGGTCCTTGACATCGGTATAGCCAGCTTCCTGAATACGGGTCTTGGCCTGGTCTTCCGTAAAGCTGTTTGCGCCTTCGACCGGTGCTGTTGGGTTTGTTGTCTCAGGCGATGCGACAGCGGGCGTGTTGCCATCGGTGCTCGTGGCAGGAGCAGATGTGCTCGGCGTTGTCGTTGCAGGGGCTGAGGTCTGGGCAGCAGCAGAAAGTGCGGTTGCGCTAAGCAGCGCTGCCGCAAGAATAAACTTCTTCATGGTGATTTCCTCTCATGCGGACCGTTCTTCACAGCTCCGTGTGTAGCTAACCGTCATTGAGGTCATTCGTTCCATATTAGTTAAATTAAATGGATGCGGCCTGTTCATTGTCTTTTGGTCTGGAAAAGACGGCAGGTACGAAAAAGGCGCGGCAATTACGCCGCGCCTTTTCATCAATCTTGGGAGTTCGTTCAGGTGGTCGGCTCGTGCATGGGGCAGCGATTGAAGGCTGCGCGAAATTGCGAAGAGTGCTCGTAAGTATCCTTGCGCGCGCGGTTGATGTTGCCGAGCGGGCGGTGCGCCGCAAGCCCCGTCCAGACGCTGAACCGCATTTCCTCGTCCACCTTTTGCACGTTTGCGTCCGACCAGCTGTCCTGCGGCCCCGCCTTGATGCGGGCGACCGTAGTAAAGGGCGCTTCGTCTTCCTTCCATTCCACGGTCGGGTCTTCGATCGGCTGTTTTTCCAGGTCGCGACAGAGCTGGACCTGCAGCAACCATTCGCCTGCCGTGTCGCGCATTTCCGCCTGGACGGTTTCGCGAATGGCATCGTCGCTGACGCTGGTATCGATTTCGCGTCCCGTCAGTTCCACCAGCCCTTGAGACACGGGTTTCAAGCGGAACTTTGCGACGTAGTCTCCGTAAAGGAAAGGCGTGACGCTGAAATAGGTCTCGCCAAGCGGGTCTGAGTTGGGTGCTCCACCCAAAGACTGGACTTTGGAGCTCTCGATGCCGACGGCCTCCAGCGCGGTGTTGACGGTCTGCAGAACGCTGGAGACGACTTTCTTGGTGCCTTCCATGCGATCCGTCGTCTTGGCCAGCATCTTTAGATTGCCGTGAAACTTCTTGGCATCTGGCGTCTGGAACACGGGGCCGTTGACCATGACGAAATCCTGCGTCGATCCTTCCGCACCCTCGATGCGAGGACCTTCAACGCCTACCACCTTCATGGCAAGGCCGCGCGGCAGGGATATCGCATCTGGCAGGATATCACCCGCATTGGTGGATAGACGTATGTAGATCTTGTAGCTTGCGGGTGTCGCGAAAAGGCCCTGTTGAAGCTCGGAAGGCAGATCGTTTTCAACCTCCAGCGTTCCTTCCAGAATGCCATGGGATTTTGCGTGGACGGAACGGACGGCGTGTCCGTAATCCTCGGCGGTTCTGTTGAGGATGGTGTCGAAAGTATCGTTGAGGTCGGCAATTACCTCCTGTTCGTCCGGTTTGATTTCCTCAAGGTCTGCGGAATAGCGGACGGGCTGTGGCAGCGTCATGAAACAGGTCTCCGTGTGGATGGAAGGTCGAGCAGTGACGTGTTCCGGCAAGCCAGATCGTCGCCTGTGTAACAGCGGCATCTCGGGAATGGTTCCGCAGCCATGATGTGCGCCGGAAACGCTGGAACTGCGCGGAAGTGAAGTTTTTGGCCGTAGCGGCAACGATGTTGCGGTTAGACCGTTTCATGCCTGATCCATCAACGCGGGAGCCTGCATCATGCCACGTCACGTTTTCTGGAAAGGGCACCTGCGCCTTTCACTTGTCACGGCAGCTGTATCTCTGACGCCTGCGACGACAGAAAGCGGGAAGGTCCGGTTTCATATCCTCAACCGCAACACCGGCAACCGGGTGGAAAGCATTTACGCCGACAGCACGACGCACCGGAAGGTGGCCGACAAGAACCAGGTCAAGGGGTTCGCCAAGGAAGACGGCAGCTATGTCCTGCTTGAAGATGACGAGATTGATGCAGTTGGCCTTGAGAGCACGCGCACCATCGACATCCAGACATTCGTTCCGGCAGGATCGATTGACTGGATCTGGTACGACCGGCCGCATTTCCTGAAGCCTGAAGACAAGATCGGTGCAGAAGCCTTTGGGGTCATCCGCGATTCCATGAAGGCGAACAATGTCTCAGGGATCGCGCGCCTAGTCATTTACCGGCGCGAACACGCGGTTCTGCTGGAGCCAGCCGGGAAGGGGATCATCTTGTGGACCCTTCGCTATTCCGATGAGGTCCGAGAGAGTATCGATACGCTTGAGCCGAAAAAGAAGATGGACGCCGAGCTTATGTCTCTCATGCAAAAGCGGATCGAAAAGAACACAACCGAATGGAAGCCTTCGGTGGCGCAGGATACGGTCCAGAAGAAGATAAAATCCCTGCTCAAATCCAAGGAAAAGGGAAAGACAAAAGCTGCCAAGGGTAAAGAACCGGCTGCGCGCAAGAGCGGTGGCAATGTCATCAACATCATGGATGCGCTCAAGAAAAGCCTCGCTTCGGAAAAGCGGGGCTGAGATTACGCCGCGGCTATTTCGGCAGAGGTTTTGCCGAGGAGAAGAAGCCGTCCCACGGGTCACGTTTCATGGCAGAGAGGCGCGGGCGAATCGTGTCGACCGTGAAATAGTCAGGGCCAATTTCATCTGTAAGCTCGGACCACTCTAACGGCATGGAAATGGCGGCGCCCGGACGGGCGCGGGTGGAGTAAGGGGCAACCGCCGTGTTGCCTCGGCCATTGCGAAGATAATCGATGAAGATGCGTCCCTTGCGCTTGGCTTTCGTGGACACCGCCAGATATTTGTCCGGCTCTGCCTTGCCCATATCAACCGCCATGCGTTTTGCGAAAGCCTTGACCGCCGTCCATCCCGCCTGCGGCTTGAGAGGGCTGACGACGTGAAGGCCCTTTCCGCCCGACGTCTTGAGGAACGCGGACAGACCGACGTCTTCGAAGCGGCGTTTCAGCTCCAGCGCCGCCTCCATGACCTCGCCCCATTCCACATCTTCGCCGGGGTCGATATCCATGACGATCATGTCAGGCTTTTCCCAGCTGCGCGTGGTTGCGCCCCATGGGTGAATTTCAAGCGCTGCCGATTGTACCAGCGCCATAAGTCCATCGAAATCCGTGATGCGGATCAGAGGTTCGCCCTTCTTGTCTTTCGGGTCTGCAATCTGGCCGATAGCCTTGTTCGTTCCGCGCCATGGGTGCTTTTGAAAGAAATGCGGCCCGTCTATCCCGTCCGGGCAGCGAACCAGCGCCAGCGGACGGTCTACGATATAGGGTGCCATGAGGTGCCACACCTGCGCATAATAATCGGCAAGGCCTTCCTTCGTTACGCCATCCTTGGGCCAGTATAGCCGTTCGGGGTGGGTGAACTTGATTGTCGTCTTCGGCACGGCCTGATCTGACTTTTTCGTATCCTCGCGTGTGATTTCGCTGGCGCTCTTGTCTTCCCTCATTCCGCGAAAAGAGGCGTGGCGCAGATTGCCATCCGCCGACCAGGTGCGAAACTCCACCTCAGCGACGGTTTCCGGCTTGACGAAGACGAGATCTTTTTTCGCCAGAGCCGTGAGCTTGTCGGCAAAGGGACTGTTCTTCTGCGCAAGTGGCTTCAAGGTCTTGAACAGATTCTCGGCGACGGCTGCGGTAAATCCGGTTCCAACCCGCCCGACGTGGCGCAGCCCCTCCTTGTCGTGCACGCCAAGCGCAAGCGACCCGATTGCCTCATCCGACGTCGAAGACAGGGTATAGCCGCCGATGACGAATTCCTGCCGGCTGGAGCATTTGGATTTCACCCACTGGCCCTTTCGACCGGAGGCATATTTGCTGTTTTTCTGCTTGGAAATGACGCCTTCGAGACTTAGGCGGCAGGCGTGATCGAGGATCATGCTGCCGCTTTCCTCGAAATGCTCGCTGTAACGCAGCACAGGGTCGTTAGAGGGCAGCAGCTTTTCCAGAAGCGCCTTACGGTCGATCAGCTCTGCCGCTTGCAGGCTGTGGCCATCAAGGTGAATCATATCAAAGGCATAGAAACGGAAACGGTCAGTCCGGCCATTGCTGAGATCCTGCTGGAGAGCGGAGAAGTCCGAGGCACCGTTGTCGCGCTCCACGACGATCTCTCCGTCAAGGACGGCGTTCTCGACCGGCAGCTTGGCAAAGGCACTGGCGACCTCCTTGCCGAATTTCTCGGACCAGTCCAGCCCGCTGCGGGTAAACAGCGTGACCTTGCCCTTGTCGATATGGACCTGGATCCGATAGCCATCGAACTTGATCTCGTGCAGCCAACGGTCTCCTGCAGGAGGTTTCGGCTTCAACGTGGCGAGGGCTGGCGGCACAAATGCCGGAACACCTGCCTTTCGAGCACCCTTTGGAAAATCATGCGCCTGCTTTTGCGGGGAGGCCGTCTTGGCCTTTTTGCTGACCGGTTTCGAGTTCCAGGTATCGTCAGGGTCTGCCGCGACATCCTTGACGCTGCGTCCCGTTTTGACGGAATCCGGCTTTTCAACAAGGATATCCGTGTCCTTTCCGCCGCGCGCTTCCTCGTCCTCGACCTTCATCAAAAGCCAGTTCTCGCGCTTTTCCTCTGGCTTTCCATGCATCTTGACCAGATGCCAGCGTCCCCTCAGTTTTTCGCCCTCGAGCTCGAATTCGAGATGACCTTTCTTGTAGCCTTTTCTCGCATCTCCCACGGGGTGCCATGTGCCACGGTCCCACAGAATGACAGTGCCGCCGCCATACTGGCCCTTCGGTATAACGCCTTCGAACTCACCGTAACTGAGCGGGTGGTCTTCGACATGCACGGCAAGCCGCTTGTCATCGGGGTTGAGGCTGGGGCCGCGGGTCACGGCCCAGCTTTTGTAGACACCGTCGAGTTCCAGCCGCAGGTCATAGTGCAGACGCCTTGCGTCATGCTTCTGTATGACAAAGGACGAGCCTTCGGTCTCGGCCTTGGTGCCTTCCGGTTCGGGTGTCTGGTCAAAGCGGCGCTTGGAGTTATAGGTTTGCAGACCCATTTTCAGCTTGCCTTCTTCGTTGCCGTCTTGGCGGCTGGCTTCTTGCGGGTGGATTTGCCCGCAGCCTTTTCATCCTCGGCGCTGCGCCGCAGGGCTTCCTTGAGATCGACCACATTGTCGCGCTTTTCTTCGACGTGTTTCTTGATTGCGCGACCTTCGATCTTGGCCTGCACCAGTTCCGCCAGGGCGTCATTATACCTGTCAGGATAGGCGGAAGGATCGAAGGTGCCAGCGCGCTTCTTGATGATGTGGCCCGCCAGTTCCAGCATCTCGTCATCGAATTCCTGCTCGGGGATCGACTTGAAAGTGGTTGCCTGCGAGCGGACCTCGTAATCGAAATTCAGTGTCGTTGCGATCAGTGATTTTTTGTGCGGTCTGATGATGAGGATGCGGTTCCGGCGGAACAGGACCGCTTCGGCAATAGCGGCGACGCCCTGCTTCTCCATCGCCTGTGCGAGCAGGCTCAGGGCGTCCTCGCCGTCGCCGTCGGTCGCCGCCAGAAAATAAGGCCGGTCGAAATAGAGCTTGTCGATCTCGTCGCAGGCGATGAAATTGTCGATGCGGATGACCTTATCGCTCTCCGGCATGAGTTTGGCTATTTCATCGCCTTCGACGACGACATAGTCACCATTATCGAGCTGGAAACCCCTGACCTGATCGTCCTTCTGCACCTGATCGCCCGTGTCGCTATCGACATATTGGCGTTCGACCCGGTGCCCCGTTTTTCGATTGACGATGTTGAAGGATATTTTCTCCGAGGAGGTGAGGGCAGAATAAAGACCGACCTCGCAGGTGAGATCGCCGAATTTAATGTGACCTTTCCAGCTTGCCCGCCGCGTCATGAGTGCGCGCCCTTCTGCCCGGGTTCAGGTTGCATATGTTCGAGCGTACTCTCCACCATCTTCATATCTTCGGCGGTGATGACCGGTATCGGGTCTGATGCCATTGCTTCGAGAACCTCGGAAGACAAGCCACCATTGCGCAGCACCCATTCCATCGCCTCGCGCGTTTCCCGCTCAGCCCGCAGTTGTGCGTAAAGCGCAAGGATCAGCCGATCTCTGACGTCGTAGGCCTGATGGGCGGATTTTTTCAATGTACGAGACATGCGAGGTCCTTCCATTCCTCCCGCCAAGTCCGCTTAAGGCAAAATCATGCCGTTGTGAGGCTGGCGATATTTGTGTCCTAACGCGTGCTTTGCCACGTCGTTCCACACGGCACTCGAAGGATGTTTGAGGATAGCGGCAAATGTAATCGGCAAGGGTTTTTGCCATTCGTCGCGGGGCGATGGGATGATCGCAGTTTATGGGATGTGTCCGCGTGTATCTGCAACTATAGTGCGTGGAATGGTCGCAGTATTATTGTAAACAAACATTTGCTTTCACACGATATTCTTGCTGCATCGCCGTCGCTGACGAAATCCTGTGATTTTTCATGGAACCAATTGCCTTTCTGGGCATTGGGGCGTGAGGGCGAGAAGAGACGGGGCAAGTTTTGAATTTTATCGGCGGCGGCGAATGCGGGGATTTGTTCCGGGGTTTTGCTTGGGATCAATGCCCGATTGGCACGCCTGATCGCTGGCCCGTCGAACTCCAAACGCTCGTCAATGTCATGCTTGGTTCACTGCAGCCGATGCTGATAGTCTGGGGCCCTCAACAGATCACCCTTTACAATGACGGATACTCCGCCATGTGCGGCAATCGGCATCCCCAGGGCTTCGGGCATCCATTTAGAGATCTCTGGTACGATATCTGGGATGATGTGGAGCCAATTATCTCTGCCGCCTATGCCGGGCAGGGCACCTCCATGGACGATATCGAATTCGTGATGCACCGGAAAGGCTACCCCGAGGAAGCGCACTTTGCCTTTTCCTACACGCCGGTTCGCGATGCTGACGGTACCGTTCTGGGCATGTTTTGCGCTTGTTCTGAAATCACCAGCGAAATCATGATGCGCCGGGAGCAGAAGAGCCAGCAGGAAAAGCTTCTGCAGATTTTCGAAATGTCACCCTCCGGCATTGCCACGTTGAGCGGTCCGAACCACATCTTCGAATTCGCCAATGAGGAATATTACTCGATGATCGGCCTTGGACGCGAGATCATCGGAAAGTCTGTTGCAGAGGCCGTTTCCGAAGTCGTCGGGCAGGGCTTCATCGACCTTCTCGACGGCGTCTACCGCACCGGGCAGACGTTTTCTTCCCGGGCTGTCCCTGTTGACCTCAACCGAGGCCCCGATGGTGAGCGCCAGCGGCGCATGATCGATCTGGTCTACCAGGCTCTGCGCGGGCATGACGGCGAGATAACCGGAATTCTGGTGCAGGCGCAGGACGTAACGGAACGCCTGGCGGAACAGAAGCACCGGGAGCTTATTTCTCACGAACTCGGCCATCGGCTGAAGAACCAGTTGGCCATGGTCCAGGCTATTGCATCCCAGACGCTTCGCTCAGCCGAAGATGTTTTGTCCGCCAGAAAAACACTAGCTGCCCGCATCGGCGTTCTCAGCGCCGCACACGATACGGTCATACAGGGCGGTCTGGGTACATCCCAGGTACACAAGCTCGTCAATCAGATGCTTGAAATCCACGACGACCCGACAGCGACACGCTTTTCAGTAGCCGGTCCAAACCTGCGCGTCGGTTCACGCCCGTCGCTGTCGCTCTCTCTCATCCTCCATGAACTGGCCACGAATGCGGTCAAGTACGGGGCGCTTTCCACGCCAAATGGCAGGGTTGATATCGTCTGGCGTGTCACGGGTGAAGCAAAGGACAGGTTTGAGCTTGTCTGGAGCGAAAGCAACGGGCCCGCCGTTATCTCACCAGAGCGGGTGGGCTCAGGCTCGCGGCTGATCAAGGCCGGACTTGCAGGTGCCGCCGACAGCAAAGTCGATCTTCTCTACGAACAGGGCGGTGTGCGATGCATCATCGCTGCCGACCTCTCAAGCTTCCAGCAGGAGCACTAATTTCATGCAGCAAATGCCACGCTTATTGATTGTCGAGGATGATGGGCTGATCAGGCTCGATCTCGTTGACATGGTCTCCGATTTCGGTTTCTGCGCAAGGAAGCCTCGACGGCTGACATGGCCGTGAAAATGTTGGAGGCGGATAGTGATTTCGAGGCCATACTGACCGATATCGACATGCCGGGTTCGATTAACGGTCTGGGACTTGCCAATGTGGCGTACCGCCGCTGGCCGACCATACGGATCGTGGTGATTTCTGGAAGGTACAATCCAGCCGATGGTGTGCTGCCACCCGGTGCCATTTTTCTGAGCAAGCCGATCTGCGCCAACCACATCGAAGCTGCACTTTGTGGCCGCGATCTTGCTGTTGCGTAACCCGCGCATTCAACAAGACTTTAAATGCGAAAATGCCCGCACATGGCGGGCATTTTGCTGTTTGGGCGATTACCAGGTTTGGCGGTCGTACCAGGTATCTACATCCTTGCGAACATGGTCCTTTTCGACGCCGTAGCGCTCCTGGATCTTGCCTTCAAGCTGATCTCGCTTGCCGGCGATCTGGTCTAGATCATCATCCGTGAGTTTGCCCCACTGTTCCTTGATCTTGCCTTTGACCTGCTTCCAGTTGCCTTCTACGCGATTCCAATCCATGGGATTTCTCCTTGTTGTGACAGAGAAGTAACGGTCGGGCGCGGCCTGCGGTTCCCAAGAAAATAATCATTGAAAATTCGTTAAGATCAGATTCGACATCTGATTCGTTCCGGTGTAGAAATTAATTGTTCATGAAAATGAGTGTCGATATTTGGCAGTCTTGGGAGGATTAGCCTTGTCGTATGCGGCTTTTCAAAGAGTGGGTGCGCAATTGTCGCCCCAGCAGGTCACAGACCTTCAGACGATATTTGATGGCGTATGTTTCGAGTGCCTTGAGGACCGTAGCAGTCCGGTTGCAAACGAATGTGCAGCCGTGCTGATCAGAAGCGCCCAGCGTGGCATTCTGGATCACGATATGCTGCGGGATATTGGCAAGGCCGTGTTACGGCGCCACTGATCGTCTTGACTTTCGAACGGTAAAAAGCGCCCGGTCTCCCGGGCGCTTTGTTGTGTCAGGCTTTTTCCTGAACATGTGCTTCCAGAAACCACAGTGCCTTGTCTAGATCGCGTGACGCGGCCGTGAAAATGTCGGCCGTGTTTGCGTCACCTGCATCATCGGCTTCTTCGATAGACTTGCGCACGAGGTTGGCGACGTCACCATACCGCTCGATGAGCTCAGCCAGATGATCCTGAATCTTGAAGATGTCGGTCGGATAGGCCTTCAGCTTTGAGGTGGAAGACACCGTCTGGGTGGTTCCCAGTGCCGTCCCGCCGAGCTGCACGGCTCTCTCGGCAATCGTATCGCTGTGATTATCGAGCTGCGTGCGAAACTTATCGAGCAGTTCGTGGATGGCGATGAATTGCGGTCCCTTGAGGTTCCAGTGCGATTGCTTGGTGACCAGCGAAAGATCGATTACGGATGCGAGTGCTTCGTTGAGCAGGCCGATAACGGTCGCCTTCGCGTTGGATGGTAAATCGTTTCTTGTCTTATGTGTTCTCATTTTTCTCTCCAGAAACATCGATCAAAGTTTCGTTTTGAAACAAGTGGGAAAGCAACGAGTTGGGTGGCCAGTCGTTCCATCTCGCGACGGCTGAACGACGATTTGCCGAAACTTAATTATCCGGCGGCACATCGCTCATGATGACACGGTTGAGCAGAGTGAGAGATCGGTCCGGCTCTATGCGATAGGTCTCATAGGCGCGTCTGCCATCCGTCATCATGAAATCATGGTGGAGGATGCTGCCGACGGGAGATTTCTCCAGTTTCGTTCGCGGTTGGCCACCATAGGTGATGCTGCCGGGTATCGGATCGACAGCTGCCCCTCCCGTGGTGCAGGATGTGAGGGCGAGAACGAAAAGCAGGGGTGTCAGACGCATGGTACTATCCCAATATTGGCTCGTTGCCTGTTCTTAACGGGCTCTCGCCCTTTCCGTTCCGGCCATAAAGAAACCCCGCATCCTTTCGAATGCGGGGCTTTTCCATTTCGGATTGTCGAACAGACGGAGACGGGGTCAGTCTTCGTTTGCAGCAAGCTGAGCCAGAACCTGGCCGCGACCACGAATGCGCATGATCAGGGGGATGAGGAAGGCGGCAGCCGCGACGATGAAGAGACCCACCGCAATCGGCGATGTGAAAAGCACCGATGGGTCGCCCTGGCCGATGGCGAGTGCACGGCGCAGCTGTTGCTCTGCCAGAGGTCCGAGGATGAGGCCAACGACGGCAGGCGCAATGGGATATCCGAAAATGCGCATGACGTAGCCGAGAATACCGAAGGCGAGCAGCATTCCGAGTTCGAACACGGAAGGGTTGGCGCCAATCGTGCCGAGCGTTGCGAACAAAAGAATGCCAGCATAAAGCCATGGCTTCGGAATGGTCAGCAGCTTCACCCACAGGCCGATCAGCGGCAGGTTGAGGACCAGCAGCATGACGTTGGCGATAAAGAGGCTGGCAATCAGGCCCCAGACGAGCTGAGGGTTGGTTGCAAACAGAAGCGGTCCGGGCTGAAGGCCGAATTGCTGGAAGCCGGCCAGCATGATGGCAGCCGTAGCCGTCGTCGGCAGGCCGAGTGTCAGCAGTGGCACGAGCGTACCAGCCGCAGAAGCATTGTTGGCCGCTTCAGGACCGGCAACGCCCTCGATGGCGCCATGGCCGAACTCTTCCGGGTGTTTGGAAAGCTTCTTTTCCGTGGCGTAGGACAGGAACGTTCCGATTTCGGCGCCACCTGCGGGCATCGCACCAATTGGGAAGCCAATCAGCGTGCCGCGCAGCCATGCCTTCCAGGAGCGCGCCCAGTCCTGGGCGGTCATCCAGACGGAGCCCTTGACGGCCTCGACCTTGTCCGGTCCGCCCTGGCCCTGCGCCACGATGAACAGCGTTTCACCGATGGCGAACATGGCAACGGCCAGTGTGGTGACTTCGATACCGTCAAGCAGGTCGGGAACGCCGAAGCTCATGCGGGTCTGGCCCGTCAGCTGGTCGATGCCGACAATGGCCAGCGTGAAGCCGATGAACAGCGACGTCAGACCGCGCAATGCGGAATCGCCGAATGCCGAGGATACCGTAACGAAGGCAAGCACCATCAGGGCGAAATATTCGCGGGGACCAAAGACCAGCGCCAGCTTGACGATGTAAGGCGCAACGAAGGCCAGCGCGATCGTGGCAATGAGGCCAGCTACGAAGGAGCCGATGGCAGCCGTTGCAAGCGCCGGACCTCCACGCCCTGCGCGGGCCATCTTGTTGCCTTCCAGAGCGGTAACGATGGATGCGCTCTCACCGGGGGTATTCAGGAGAATGGAGGTTGTCGAGCCGCCATACATGCCGCCGTAATAGATGCCGGCAAACATGATGAGCGATCCGGCGGGATCGAGGCGATAGGTGACGGGCAGAAGAAGCGCAACGGTCAAGGCCGGTCCGATGCCGGGCAGAACGCCAACAGCCGTGCCGAGCGTAACGCCGATCAGCGCATAAAGGAGGTTCATCGGTTGCGCGGCAATCAGAATGCCTTGCAGCAGAAATTCAAAAGTGCTCATGGACAGTCGTCCCCCTGTCGGGCGAGACCCTCGCGGCGCGCAAAACGCCATCGCGAAGTCTCAGGTCTTGTTGTTTATCGAATGGATCGGCCGTTAGAAGAACAGCCGTTCCAGAGGTCCGGCAGGCAACGAAAGTTGCAGAAGCTGCGAGAAGATGACCCAGATGACGAAACTGAATGCAATACCGATTGGAATGGAATACCAGAGCTTGCGTTTGCCGAAGGCGCGGGCCGTGAAGGCAAAGAGCAATCCGGTTGCAATGGAAAATCCGGCAATTTTCAGCAGAAGCATCTGTGCCGCTAGACCCGCGACAACCCAGAAGACAGGTCCCAATTCCTGTCTGTCACGGCTCGGAAACTCGTTGCGCCAGGCCTCGATGGCGGTCCAGATTGCCAGGCCGATAAGACAGATGGCAATGGCGTAGGGAACCGTTGCCGGGCCGACCGGGGAATAACCGGTGACGCTGGCAAGCCGCGCAGAATCCCAGAAGATGACGAGCGCGATGGCCACGAGAAAGACGGCGATCGCGAACGCCGCCCAATCAGGGCGGCGCTTTGTCGGTTGGGAAGGGGATGAACCCTGACTCATTTTACCAGTCCGATGTCTTTGAGGATCGTTTCGGTCGAAGCAGTGTCCTTCTCAAGCTGTGCCTTGAAGGCGTCGCCGGCGAGATAGGTGTCCATCCAGCCCTTGGTCTTGAGTGTTTCCTGCCACTTGGCCGACTTGGCCAGCTTTTCGATGTCGGCGCTGACAGCCTTTTCCTGCTCAGGCGTCAGGCCTGGAGGAGCTGCAACCATGCGCCAGTTCTGGATGACGACGTCGAGGCCGCTTTCCTTCAGCGTTGGTGCTTCGATGCCTGGGATCTTCGCTTCGCTGGAAATGGCGAGAAGACGAACGGTACCGGCCTTCACCTGGCTTTCGAATTCGCCATAGCTGGAAATGCCTGCGGTTACCTGTGCGCCGAGGATGGAGGCCAGAGCCTCACCGCCGCCGGAATAGGCGATGTAGTTGATCTTGGTTGGATCGACGCCCGCAGCCTTGGCAATCAGGCCGGCTGTGATGTGGTCCGTGCCGCCAGCCGAGCCGCCACCCCAGGAGACGCTGCCCGGGTCTTTCTTGAGCTTCTCGATCAACTGACCGATGTTCTGGATGTCAGACGATGCAGGAACCACGATGACTTCATATTCGCCGGTCAGACGCGCGATCGGCGTGACTTCCTTCAGCGTAACGGGTGCCTTGTTGGTCAGGATCGCGCCGACCATGACGTAGCCGCCGACGATCAGGGCGTTGGGATTGCCCTTCTGCTGGCTTGCAAACTGTGCAAGGCCGATCGTGCCGCCTGCGCCTGGAACGTTCTGAACCTGAACGCTTTTGGAAATGCCTTCTTCCTGCAGCACGCTCTGCAGCGAACGGGCCGTCTGGTCCCAGCCGCCGCCGGGGTTTGCAGGAGCAATGATGGTGTAGTCAGCGGCGGCTGCCGGAAGTGCGATAGCGCCAGCGAGAAAAGAAGCGATGAGGAAATGCTTCAAAGTGAACCCTCCTTGATGTGCCGTTTCGGCATGTTGTTGTCATCGCGGAAGGGCGGCACATGGATGGCAGCAAGGTCAAGCATGAACAACTTGCAACGAACGGTCCGATGAGACTTCCTCCCGCTTCTTCAGTCCGCCTCCACGGATGAACGAAGACCTGCACAGCACCATAGAAAGCTGTCATCTAACTGACGCTCTGCGCCGGGCAAGTGTATTTACTGTCTATTAATTTTCGATTTTCGTCTACTGGGCTCGTAAAGCCTCGTTCCAGCGTTCAATAATGCGGGCGCGCTTGACCTGGTCGAGATACACCATCAATCCGGGGCTGACGGGAACCGGCCGCAACTGCGCGCCATGGATGGCCTGCATCATGTTGGCGGTATTTTCACCGGCAACATCCGGGCTGACCGCCGGGATCTGCAACTGCCGCGCCATGATGGTCTGTCCCTCCTTGGACATAAAGAACTCCAGATATCGACGGCCCAGCTGCGCATTGCGCGCGGCCTGTGGCACAAGGCCGATGCGCGACATGACGACGGTATAATCCTTGGGCAGGACGATGCCGACATCGGGGTGGCGCGACGCCCAGTCTGCGGCATAGGACCCCAGAATATTGTAGCCAAGCAGAAAACGTCCGTCGGAAATGCGCTCCAGAATGGCGGAGCTGGTGGAATAGACCTTCACGCCTGCCGTTCCCATGCTTTTGATGACATTCCAGATATCGCCGAACTGCTCCTGGTCTCGCGACATGAACAGAAAGCCGACGCCTGAGCGTTCGATGTCATAGGTCGCGATCCGACCGTGGACCTCCTTTGCGTGGCGCTGCAGATAGTCCACGAATTCGGCGCGGCTGGCTGGCGGCTGCTCCGTCATGAAACTCGGTTTGTGGTAGACGAAGACCGCGGGCTCGAATGTCAGCGCATAGGCTGTATTGCGCCAGTTGGCCCATGCGGGCCAGCGATCGCTCATCGGCAGATCGGATCGCTGCGCATAGCCGTCATTGCTGAGCTTTACCTGAAGATCCATGGCCGAGGAAAAAGCAAAGTCAGCCGTCTTCTGGCCGGAGTCGGTCTCGCGCACGATCCGGTCATAGATCTCGCCTGTCAGCATGTCTTCGTAGGAGACAGCCACATCCGGGTTAGCCTTCTGGAAGCCCTCGATCATCGGTGTGGCAAGAGGCTCGTCCAGCGATGAATAGACCACCAGTGTTTGTGCATCCGCCTTGCCTGAAAGGGCGGGAAATATCATGGGCTGCGCGCCAGACGACGTCGCGGCGGCGAAAAACAGACAGAGTGACACAAGAATACGCATGGAAAAGATCATGCCGCAGCCCCTTGCCATTCACAAGACGGAAAGGCTTCGATAAATTTGCGCCGAATGGAGGGCGACAGCGTGCGGATTCTTCTGGTCGAGGACAACCAGATCTTGTCGGAAGGGCTTTCAGCGCTCTTGCGCGGGAGCGGCTATGCTGTGGATGTGGTGTCCGATGGGGCATCAGCCTATGCGGCCATCGCTGCGGAAAATTTCGATCTCGTCATTCTAGATCTCAACCTGCCCGAAATGGATGGCATTGACGTGCTGCGCTCCATGCGCGCGCGCCAGGATAAGGCGGCCGTGTTGATCCTGACGGCACGCGGTTCGCCTGAAGAACGGGTCAAGGGTCTTGATCTGGGCGCAGACGACTACATGATCAAGCCCTTCGACATCACCGAGTTCGAGGCGCGGGTGCGGGTGCTTCTGCGCCGCAATGCCGGATTGCGGTCGTCACTGGTCAGTTTCGGCAAGGTGTCGTTCGACCTGACATCGCGCACATTTTCAGCCGATGGTCATCCGCTCGATATTCCGGCAAGAGAAGTCGCGCTGCTGGAAGTGCTGTTCATGCGTGCCGGCAAGGTGGTGGCCAAGGAGGCCATCGTCCAGTCGCTCACGGGCTTTGACGATGAGCTTTCGGGCAACGCCATCGAGCAATATGTCAGCCGCCTGCGCAAGCGGCTGGGGCCGCATGGGCTGACGGTCAAGACCGCACGCGGGATCGGCTATTATCTGGAAAAGCTGCCGGAGATGGCTGAATGAGGCAGGCCGCCTATTCGCTGAGGCGGCGTCTGCTCGGCTGGCTTCTCATTTCCACCGCGATCATCGGCTGCATTGCTCTGGCCGATACCTATCGCGAGGCAACCAATACCGCCAATATCGTTTCGGACCGCGTGCTCTCAGGGTCGGCGCTTGCCATTGCGGAGCGTGTCGTCGTATCCGAAGACGGCTCGCTGGAGGTCGATATTCCCTATGTGGCGCTGGAGATGCTGACATCGGCGGCGCAGGACAGGGTCTTCTACCGTGTCGATGGCCCCAACGGCCAGTTTTTGACGGGCTATCAAAATTTGCCTTCGGTGGAAAAGGCGCGCAGCGATGCGCCGACCTTCATGGATGCGGAATTTCGGGGGGAGCCGATCCGGGTTGCCGCAATTGCGCGGTTTGCCTCCACGGGCGTCAATTCCGTGCCGTTTTCCGTCACCGTAGCCGAGACCACGATTGCACGCAGCCGCCTTGCGCAAGCCATCATCATTCGCTCTGCACTACGCCTGCTCTTCATGATTGTCGGCGCTGCCATCATCGTGTGGATTGCGGTGACCATTTCCCTCCGGCCGCTTTACCGCCTGAGCGAGGCCATCGGCGAGCGTAGCCCGAATGATCTGCATCCCATTCGCCAGTCCGTGCCTGTCGAAGTCGAGAATCTGGTTGAAACCGTCAATTCCTTCATGGTGCGGCTGCAATCGGCGCTGGATGCCTTGCGGCATTTTACCGGCAATGCCAGCCACCAGTTAAGAACGCCGCTTGCCATCATCCGCACACAGCTTGCCCTCTCGGCAAGAGCCTCCACTCTGGAAGAGGCGCAGGCGGCGGCGAAGAAGGGCGATGCCTCGGTTGCTCATGCCGAACACATACTGGCCCAGCTTCTGCGCATGGCCAATATCGATGCCGCAGGCTCTGGCGAAAAGCAAAGTCTTGTGGATGTCGATCTTGCATCTCTCGCCCAATCGGTCACAGCCGAATATGTGCCAGTCGCAGCAGATGCCGGGATCGATCTTGGCTTTGAGCAGATGGAGGCCGTCAGCATTGGTGCCGAGCCGCTTCTGTTGGGCGAACTCCTCGGCAATCTCATCAGCAACGCCATTGCCTATGCCGGGCGCGGTGCGGAGGTAACAGTCCGGGTCGGTCGCGAGAATGGACTGGCGTTTCTTCTGGTGGAAGACAATGGCCCGGGAATTTCAGAGGAAAAAAGGGACGTGGTGCGGCAACGCTTTGCCCGGGGGGATGGCAACACGGCGCCCGGCGCGGGGCTAGGCCTTGCCATCGTCGAAGAGATTGCCACCCTGTTCAACGGACGGCTGGCGCTGGAGGAGGGCGCTTCCGGCAGGGGTCTGAAGGCCATCGTGCGCTTTAGCTGAAGCGCCGCCGCAGGCGACGCTTCGGGCAGCTTTGACGCATATTACTCGTTAATCTTGTCGATCAACTGCATCATGATGTCGGCGCAAGCCTTCATTGGCTCGTCGTCTGCACATTTGATCTCGATCTTTGTCTCACCGTCTTCGAGGCGGAAGTGAGCGCCCTTCGATGGAGGCGGCGGTGGCGGAGGAGGAGGCATCATCATGCGATCGCGTGGGCCGCCATCGCCGGGGCCTGCATCTCGCATTCCGTGTCCCGGCGGGGGTGGCGGAGGCGGCGGTGCGTCAGTGCGAGGACCAGCGCCTGGC
>UBTF01000004.1 GCA_900468285.1 Hyphomicrobiales bacterium
GTGGTGGTGCATCGGTCTGTTGACCAGCCTCGCCCGGGGCGGGTGCTGGTGGCGGTGGTGGTTGCTGGGCAAATGTCGATCCCGCCGCGAGGAAAAGCGCGGCGCCGGCAATGATTATCTTTTTCATGAGGAAAGCCTCTGATGTTTAACAACACCAGAGAAACGGGCACGAAAGCTACTCGGTTGCTGCGCGCTGGAAATAAAGTTCGACAATCCTGCCCGGCAGAGAATGGGGTTTAGCCCATTCGCTCCGATGCGTAGGAGCCGGGGCTGGGTGGAAAGACCACGGTACGGTTGCCGTTGATGAAGGTCCGGTGGTGGATATGCGCATGAATTGCGCGCGCCAGCACCTGACTTTCCACATCGCGGCCCAGCGAAACATAGTCCTCGGGAGACTGGGCATGGGTCACGCGCACGGTGTCCTGTTCGATGATCGGGCCTTCGTCGAGGTCGGCGGTGACATAATGGGCGGTCGCACCAATCAGCTTCACGCCGCGCTCATAGGCCTGCTTGTAAGGGTTGGCACCCTTGAAGCTTGGCAGGAAGGAGTGGTGGATATTGATGATGCGCCCGGACATCCTGCGGCACATTTCATCCGACAGCACCTGCATGTAGCGGGCAAGCACAACCAGTTCGGTGCCGCTGCTGTCTATCAGATCCAGAAGCTGCGCTTCCGCCTTCGGCTTGTTGTCCTTCGTCACCTTGATGTGGTGGAAGGGAATGTCGTGATTGACGACGACCTTCTGGTAGTCGAAATGGTTTGAAACCACGCCGACGATATCGATCGGCAGCGCGCCGATCTTCCAGCGATAGAGCAGGTCGTTGAGGCAATGCCCGAAGCGTGACACCATGAGCAGGGTCTTGGTCCGTTCGCCATCGCTGTAGATATTGGCCGCCATGCCGAATTCGGAAGCAATGGGTGCAAAGCCCGCTTCGATGTCGGCCATGTCCTTGCCTTCCTCGGAAATGAAGGAGACGCGCATGAAGAACTTGCCGGTTTCGAGATCATCGAACTGGGAGCTGTCGACGATGTTGCAACCCTTGCCCGCCAGATAGCCCGATATGGCTGCGACAATGCCGCGTTTGGATTTGCAGGCTACGGTCAGTACATAGGTCGTCATGGGTGTCCTCATCATGTCTCGCCAAGCCTATAGCGCAGGCGAAGCAAAGCGCAAAGTCTCTTGCCCGCCAATTCACATCCGGTTCCAATGCATTGAATTCATAGGGCATGGCCAGACTGCCGGGACATGCCGGAAGCGACATCGGCTGTTCAAAGCAGGAGCGATCGGTAGGGAGAGAAACGCCGCCGACGGGTTCGCGGCGGCGTTGAGGCACTCAGTTGACGAAGCGGTTGCGCAAGGTCTCGAATTTCACGACCTGATCGGCCAGCAATTCCTTGTTTCCGTCACGGCGAACGAAAATCTTGAACATGGCGCTGCCGCCTGCATTCATGAACCAGACGGAAAGCGACCGGCGTCCATGAAAGTCGCGATCGATGAAGGTGATCGAGGCGCAATTGTCTTTCTTGATATGCCCGCCAATGGGGCTATCGCCGTGAATGTTGAACCAGCCATGCCCTTCCGTGCCTTCCGGCAGGTGGCCGGGGACTTCAAAGACGATATCCGGCGTCTGAACGATCATCAGAACTTCGCCCCAGGACCTTAGCTCGGTCCAGATATCGTTGAATGTCCCGGCGGGAGCCGAGATGGCTGCACCCTGCGGCAGCAGTGCCAGAATCTCGGCTGGCGTCACCTCCGCCTTGGAGGCAATGGCTTCGACCACGCCATCGGGCTTTTCGGCAAGTGCAGCCTTGGCACGCTCTCGCCGCTCATCGGTTTTTTCCGCTATCGCGCCCATGGTCTGGCTCACGCCGCAACCGGACGATCCTGACCGTCCTTGTCTTCATGGATGATGACGTCGAAGCCTTCGAAATGCGGGCCGGAGAGATACTCGACCTTGCCTTTGTTGTTGCCGGCATTGGCGTGGGCAGCGCGGAACTGCTCGGACTTCGTCCATGCCGTGAAGTCTTCCTTGGTCGCCCAGACGGTATGCGAGGCATAAAGCGTGTGATCTTCCGCCTTCGGACCCTTGAGCATGTGAAACTCGAGATAGCCGGGCATTTCCGCCAGGTGCCGCTTGCGATCACGCCAGATGGTTTCGAATGCCTCTTCAAAGCCGGGCACAACGCGGAATCGGTTCATGGCAATAAACATGGATTGTCTCCCTTTCAGACTGGCAGCTCCAGAATGCCGGAATGCTACCCTTGGGAGCCGAGATATAAAAGATAACGAAAATAGTCAACTTATCGGATTGTGCTGTTTTTAAAGATGTGTAAATAACTCCACTTATATGGCGCACAGACCGTCGTGTGCCGCATTGTTCAGGATCACGTCATGTCGCTTTCACTTCGATCTTTCGCTTTCGCCGCCGTTGCCCTCCCACTCGCGTTGACGGCTGTGCCAAGCTTCTCTCAGGCGTCTGAAAAGGGTAATCCCGAAGCCAGCAGGATCGTGGCCATCGGCGGAACGGTGACTGAGGTTCTCTATGCGCTGGGTGCCGGAGACCGTGTCATCGCACGGGATTCCACCAGCAGCTATCCAGTCGAAGTGCTGGCAAAGCCTGATGTTGGCTACATGCGGGCGCTGTCGTCCGAGGGCATTCTCTCGCAAAAGCCAGACCTCATCCTTTCTGAAGACGGAGCAGGTCCGGCTGATGTGATCGGCATCTTCAAGGCCAGTGAGGTGCCGATGGTCATCATCGATACGCCGCCTCGGGCCGACGCGATTTCCCGCAAAATTGAGGATATTGGCGCAGCCGTTGGGCTTTCCGAAAAGGCCAAGGCACTTGCGGATGACGTCGAGGCGGGGCTTGCCGCATTGAAAAGCGACGTTGCCGCCGTTAGCACAAAGAAGCGTGTGCTTTTCGTTCTTTCAACGGCGGGCGGCCGCATCATGGCGGCTGGCAAGGATACGGAAGCCGGGGCCATCATTGAGCTTGCCGGTGGAGTAAACGCTGCCGCTGATGTGACCGGTTACAAGCCACTCAGCGATGAAGCCGTCATCTCGGCGGCTCCCGATGTCGTGCTGACCATGCAGCGCGGCGACCATGCGGCGACGGCAGATGAGATATTTGCCCTTCCTGCATTCCAGTCTACCCCGGCTGCGGCATCGCGCGCGCTGATCAGCATGGATGGGCTTTATCTCATCGGCTTTGGCCCACGCACGCCCGCAGCGGGCCGGGAACTGGCGTCGCAAATCTACCCAGAGGTCGTCAAGCCGTGACAGTCGCAATGATGACAGAGGTCGCAGGTCCTGTACGCGGCGATCGTTCGCGCAGGGGCGCCATCACCATTGTCGCCCTTTGCATGTTCCTGCTCGTGTCCTGCGTCGTTTCTCTGGCGAGCGGTCCGACCGGCGTTGGCCTGGCGGAACTGTGGCTGTATTTCTCCGGCGGGGCGCAGGCCATGGAAGCGCGCGACCGGGTTATTCTTGAGGCAGTTCGCCTGCCGCGGACGGGCCTTGGCATCATGATCGGCGCCAGCCTCGCTGTCTCTGGCGCGATGATGCAGGGGCTGTTTCGCAATCCGCTGGCAGATCCGGGTCTTGTCGGTGTGACATCCGGGGCGGCCCTGTTTGCCGTAGCCGCACTTGCGCTCGGCGGCAGCGTTCTCGCTCCGCTTTCGCTGTTTTTCGGAATGCATTTCCTGCCGCTCATGGCGTTTCTCGGTGGTCTTGGCAACACGCTGCTGCTTTACGCGATCGCCACCCGCAACGGCACCACATCAACCGGACTTCTCATTCTCGCAGGCATTGCGGTGGCTGCGCTGAGCGCTGCCCTGATGGGACTGATGATCTTCCTTGCCGATGACCGCGCCCTGCGCGACATCACCTTCTGGAGCCTTGGCTCGCTGGGTGGTGCAACGCCGATGAAGGTCTGGACGACGCTTCCCTTTTGCCTTGCCATTCTCGCCAGCATTCCCTTCGTATCGAAGGGTCTGGATGCCCTGATCCTTGGTGATGCTGCCGCATTTCACATGGGCATCCCCGTCCAGAGGCTGAAGCGTATCGTCATTCTCGCCGTTGCTGCGGCCTGTGGAGCGAGTGTGGCTGCGGCAGGCTCCATCGGTTTTGTCGGCATTGTCGTGCCGCATCTTCTGCGGCTGGTCATCGGCTCGTCCCATCGCTTTCTGTTACCGGCATCGGCGATCGGCGGGGCAGGATTGCTGTTGCTGGCGGACAGTTTTGCCCGCACCGTAGCCGCACCCGCCGAACTTCCGATAGGTGTCGTCACCGCTCTTATTGGTGCGCCGGTCTTTCTGTTTCTGCTGCTTGGTCGTGGCAATGGTCTTGGATTGAGGAACGCTGCATGATTACCACGCACGGTGTTACCGTCAGCCGCGCCGGCCGCAGATTGCTGGATGACGTGACAATCTCTCTTCAGCCCGGAAGCTTTACCGTCATCATCGGCCCAAATGGGGCTGGCAAATCAACGCTGATGAAGGTTCTGTCGGGAGAGATGCGGGCGGATGCGGGCAGCGTTGCCTATGGCAATATCGACGTGGGATTGTTCAGGCCTGCAGAGCTGGCGCGCGTTCGCGCCGTTTTGCCGCAAAGCACGGTGCTGTCGTTTCCGTTCACAGCGCTGGAAATCGTTCGCATGGGTGCAGTTGCCCAAGGCTCGACCCAACCGGAAGTGCAGGCGCGTCAGGCTTTGGCAAAGGTCGGCCTTGCCGCATTTGAGGGGCGTTCCTACAACATGCTCTCCGGCGGGGAGCAACAGCGCGTGCAGTTCGCCCGCGCCCTTGCGCAGGTGCCGCAAGCCGTGGAGGATGGGCAGCCCCGCGCCCTTTTGCTCGACGAACCGACCTCCAGCCTCGACCTTGGCCACCAGATCTCCGTTCTGGAAACAGCGCGTGATTTCGCCTTGAACGGCGGCACCGTGCTGGCGGTGCTGCATGATCTCAATCTTGCCGCTGAATTTGCCGATCAACTTATCGTCATGCATCGCGGGCGGATCACTGCCTGTGGCCCCGCGCAGGAAACCATCAATGACGAGACGATTGCCCGGGTCTATGGCATCGGTGGAACGGTGGGCAGGCTACCTGCTGCCCACATTCCCTATATCCTGCCGCAGTCACGCCACCGCTGACGGATTTGCGCATCGGGTTTACGGATCGGGCCGTGTCACGACGAATGCCGCCGCCCCGAGCATCACGGCGGCGACGATGCCGGCTCTGAGTGGCGTCGGTTCGGTTGTGAACCAGAAAATGCCGTAACTCACTGTCATCAAAGACACTGCGGCAATTTTTGCTTTGCGCGGAATGGCCCCTTTTTCCTGCCAGTTGCGCAGGGATAGCCCAAATCTGGGATGGTTCAGAAGCCATGCTTCCAGCTTCGGCGATGATTTGGAAAAGCACCAGAGCGCAATCAGAAGAAAGGGTGTCGTTGGCAGAACGGGCAGAAATGCACCGACGACGCCGGTGGCAACCATGAGCCAGCCAAGACAGAGATACAAGATGCGCATGACTGCCGGTATCATGAGTTTCAATGTCATGATAGTGGGTATCATCCCATGGTGCAGGGTGCTGGCGTGATTGCCTGCTATGCGTCTTCGAGGGGCTTCAAGGGTTGAAACTCTTGTTGTCAGCCGTTATCTGCCTGCCCCGATGCCTGCAGCATAAGCGGGCCACCACGATGCAAGAAGAAGGAAACACCATGGCCAAGCTTATTCACTCTATGGTCCGGGTGCTGGACGAGAAGCGTTCGGTGGGTTTTTACAGTCAGGCTTTCGGTCTGCAAATCGAGGAGCGTTTCGAGTTCGAGACATTCACGCTGGTTTATCTCAGCAATGCCGAAGGTGACTTCGAGCTGGAGCTGACAATCAACAAGGGCCGCGAAGTGCCCTATGCGCTGGGCGATGGCTATGGCCATATCGCGGTCAGCGTTGACGATGTCGATGCTGAACATGCGCGTCTGGTCGCACTCGGTCTTTCCGTCGGCAAGATCGTCAACGCCGAATACAAGGGCGCGCCCTTTGCGAAATACTTCTTCATCTGCGACCCGGATGGGTACAAGATCGAAGTTCTTGAGCGCAGCAACCGCTTCAAATAAATCGGGATGATCTTCATGGCAGAGGCAGGCGTCAAACTGGAAGACAGCTGGAAACAGGCGCTTTCGGCGGATTTCGCCAGCCCCTACATGCAGAAGCTGAAGGATTTTCTGCTGGCCGAGAAAAATGCGGGCAAGCAGATTTTTCCGAAAGGCAGCGAGTATTTCCGCGCCCTGGACCTGACGCCGCTGGATGACGTCAAGGTCGTCATTCTCGGGCAGGACCCCTACCACGGCGCGGGCCAGGCGCATGGCCTGTGTTTTTCCGTGCAGCCGGGTGTTCGCATTCCGCCCTCGCTCGTCAACATCTACAAGGAATTGCAGAGCGATCTCGGAATTCGCCCCGTCAGGCATGGTTTTCTCGAAAGCTGGGCGAGGCAGGGCGTGCTGTTGCTCAACAGCGTTCTGACGGTCGAGGAAGCCCGCGCGGCGTCGCATCAGGGCCAGGGCTGGGAGAAATTCACCGATAGCGTCATTCGAACCGTCAATGACCGGTGTGACCACGTCGTCTTTTTGCTCTGGGGTTCCTATGCCCAGAAGAAGGCCGCTTTCGTTGATCAGGACAAACATCTGGTCCTGAAATCGCCCCATCCGTCGCCGCTATCGGCCCATAACGGATTTTTCGGAAACGGTCATTTTTCCAAGGCCAATGCCTTTCTGAGGGAGCACGGAAAAGAGCCCATTGACTGGCAGCTTCCGGACGAGGCCTGACCTGAGAAATTGTGCAAAAACGGCTTTGCACTTTGAAAAATCCTGATCTAAAAGATAACCGGACTGTAAATTGAAGGATTTAGGCCGGTGACGCTTCTGTCTGCTCAGACCTCTGTTGTACTTCCCGATCCGGTGGCAATCGTCGATGCTTTTCATGAGCATTTCAACGAGCATATGACGATGACGCGGGAAGGGCAGGCGGTGCATTTCGAGGCCGATTATGGCAACGGCACGCTGAGCGCCGAAGAGGGGCGCTTTGCGGCGCGCATCAACTGCGTATCCGAAAACGTGTTGCTGTCCGTCAAGGCCATGGTTGCGGAACACATCGTCGAATTCACCGGCGATACGTCACTGGATTTTCGCTGGGAAGGGCACGGTTCCGATCTTCGCGAGCTGCCAAATCTTTTTGTTGGCCGCGTGGTGCGCTCCTATAATCTGACACCGAGAATGCGCCGTGTCGTCTTTGCTGTCGACAACGGCATTGAGCGGTTGGCGGCGGGTGGCTTGCATGTGCGCCTTTTGATCTTGCCCGATCAGACCCGCACGCCCGTCTGGCCGCATCTTTCCAAGACGGGGGCAATCGTCTGGGCCAAAGGCGAGGACGAGCAGGCGCGTCGCGTCTATACCATTCGCGCCATCAACAAGGAACGTGCCGAGGTCGATATCGACTTCGTCATGCATGAGGGCGACAACATGCCCGGCGCGCATTTCGGCGCGACCGCTGCGGTGGGCGATATCGTCGGCATCGTCGGGCCCGGCGGTGAGAGGCCAGAGGCGGACCACTATGTTTTTGCAGGCGATGAAACGGCTCTGCCTGTGATGTTGCGCATGGTCGCGGAAATGCCAGCGGGCAAGACTGTCACGGTCTATGCCGAGGTAGACAATGAAGACGAACAGCAGGATGTGCGCTCCAACGCCGACTTAAGCTGGAACTGGCTCTACCGCAGAGGGCTGCCAGCCGGAACCGCAGGCCTGCTGCAACAGGCCCTGCGTCAGCATTCCTGGGAAAAGCAGGATGGGCTGCATGTCTTCGTTGGCTGCGAAAAGGACGAGGCTCGCGCCATCAAGAAGGTCCTGGCCGATGAGGCCGGGTTGGATAAAAAGGCTTTCGTCGCTGCTGGCTATTGGGTCAGAGGGGCCAATGACGATCACTGAAGCGGCTTGTCCTTTCTGAACAATCGCCTTCATTGTTTCCAAATTGAGAACGATGCGTTCTGAGCGTCCCGTCTATCCGAACGACCTAATCTGCACCATCTTCACCCCATGAACGAAGGGCATCGCTTCCCGCGATCCCAGACAAGCTTTAGGGGTTTTCAGATGCTGAACCAGATCAAGGGCCTTCACCACGTCACATCCATGGCGGCAAGTGCACGCGGCAACAATCAGTTCTTTACCGACACGCTCGGTCTGCGCCGTGTGAAGAAAACCGTCAATTTCGACGCGCCTGATGTCTATCACCTTTATTACGGCGATGAGGTTGGCACGCCAGGCTCCGTCATGACCTACTTCCCGTTTCCGCATATTGCGCGTGGTCGCCCAGGCACCGGCGAGGTCGGAACGACATTGTTCTCCGTGCCGGAAGGCTCGCTTGGCTATTGGCAGGACCGGTTGGCCAAGGCCAATGTCGATGGTCTGAAAACCGATGAGGCCTTTGGCAACAAGCGCCTTCACTTTGCCGGACCCGATGGCGATGGTTTTGCCATGGTTGAGGTAAAAGACGATGCGCGTGCCCAGTGGACAGCCAATGGTGTTGGGGAAGATCAGGCAATTCGTGGTTTCCAGGGTGCGTCGCTTCGGCTGCAGGACGAAGGCGCAACAGCTGAACTGTTGAAGTTCATGGGCTATGAGGAAGTTGACCGGCGCGATGGCGTCTTGCGGCTTGGAATGCCGGGCGGCAATGGTGCCGATGTCATCGATATCGAAACCATGCCCAATATTTCCGGTGCGCGCCTTGGCGCGGGCTCTGTCCACCACCTGGCATTTGCCGTCGATAACCGACAGACACAGCTGGAAGTGCGCAAGGCGCTTATGGATACGGGTTATCAGGTCACGCCGGTCATCGACCGCGATTACTTCTGGGCGATCTATTTCCGCACGCCCGGCGGTGTGCTGTTTGAAATTGCCACCAACGAACCCGGCTTCAACCGGGACGAGGATACCGCGCATCTGGGCGAAGCGTTGAAGTTGCCAACACAGCACGCCCATCTGCGTGCGACGCTGGAACAGCATCTGGAACCGCTCGAAGACTGAATTCAGGGCAATGACAGACGACCGACCGGCGCGAATGCCGGCGGTTGTTGAGGAGACAGGCATGAAAAGAAATCTTTATCACCACAAGCTGCGCGCCGGTTCTGCGGGCAAACCCGTCTTTTTCGTCTTCCACGGCACTGGCGGCGACGAGAACCAGTTTTTCGAATTTGGCGCACAGCTATTGCCCGACGCAACCGTGGTCTCGCCGCTTGGCGATGTTGCGGAGCACGGTGCGGCGCGTTTCTTCCGCAGAACGGCGGAGGGCGTTTACGATATGGCCGACCTTGATCGCGCCACCCAGAAAATGGCGACCTTCATTGCTGCCCACCGCGATGCGCATGAAGCCGGTGCGGTTATCGGTCTGGGTTTTTCCAATGGAGCCAATATTCTGGCGAATGTCCTGATCGAGTTCCCAGATCTGGTCGATACCGCCGTGCTGATGCATCCGCTGATCCCGTTCGAGCCTAAGCCCGCACCAGCGCCTGACGCCCGACGCGTGTTGATAACGGCAGGTGAACGTGATCCGATTTGTCCGGTACCACTGACCAATGGGCTGGCGAATTATCTGAAGGCTCAGGGCGGCACTGTGGAGATGGAATGGCATTCTGGCGGCCATGAAATCCGCAACAACGAGATCGAAGCTGCCAAGGCCTTTCTGGCGCCTCACCTATAAGCCGGTCGCGATCCTCGGCCTTGAGCCGAGGATTTTCTCATGTTGTGAAAACTGGATCGGTAGCAGATGCTCGGGTCAGGCCCGAGCATGGCGGTAAGTCGACGCGCGACCTAGTCTTGGCCACGCTTACCGGTAGCCGCAATCCTGCAGCTGCTTCTCATAGCGGATGGCCATGTTGGCAGAGCGGCGGGCTGCCTTCTGGATGGCGATGTTGTTGCGCCAGACGCCCTTGGAATATCCAGCATGGCCGGAATAATAGGCGAGGTAGAGGTTGTAGGGATCATTCAGCGCAATGCCGTTCTGGCGGTTGCTCTTGGCATGATACCAGCCGACGAAGTGGATTGCGTCGGTGAAATCGGTGCGGCTGGCGCTCCATCGCCCGGTTTCGCTCTGATAGGCCGCCCAGGTGCCATCGAGAGCCTGCGCATAGCCATAGGCCGATGACTTGCGTCCCCACGGAATGAAGCCGAAGATTTTGTTGCGGGGTGGGCGCGCATAGGGCTGGAAGCTGGATTCGGTGTAGATGGTTGCCATCATGACCGGCACCGGCACCCCGAACTCGCGTTCAGCGGCCTGTGCATCTTTTTTCCAGTTGTTGAATATGCCGTTCCGCTGTTCGAAGATCGCACAGGCATTGGTGATCTGCGACGGAGCCGTCGCGCACCCTGCCAGGGCAGTCAAAAGAAGAACGACGACAAATACGCCACGCATCGCGAAACCTCTCGTTCCGCGCATTACTAAAGTGTAAATATTAACGGTCGGTTTTGAGACAAGGTTAATGCAAATGCCGCGCATTAACCCCTTGTTAGAATATTCATTCCACCGCCGTGGCACACCTTTGCTGGAATTGCTTCAAAGCCGTTCCATGGCGGCGGCCATCTGGTAGAGCGCCAATCCGGCGGCTGTCCCGGCATTCAGGCTGTCCAGTTGCGGAGATTGGGAAATGCGGGCGGTATGGAAGCGCGACAACACAGCCTGCGGCAGGCCATCCCCCTCCGTCCCGATGACAAGCGCCATTCTGCGCGACGCCGGGATCTGGCGTATTTCCGTGGTGCCTGCGGGCGAGAGGCTCCAGATATCGAAGCCCTCGGCGGCCAATGTTTCCAGCATCTCTATCGCGCCGCCGCCGCGGTGATAGGGCACCGACAGGACAGAGCCCACCGATACGCGCAGGGATTTACGATAGAGCGGATCGCAGCAGGTGGCATCGAGGAACACGGCATCCGCATAAAATGCTGCGGCATTGCGGAACATGGCGCCCAGATTATCGTGGTTGGAAATACCACAGCCCGCGAGCACCAGCGAAGAGGCTGGCAGCTGGCGTATGGTGTCCACCATGCCTGACGAGGTCTTGCGTTTCCCGAGTGCCAGAATCCCCCGGTGGAGGTGAAAGCCGACAATGGCGTCCAGCACGGATGCCTTGGCGACATAAACGGGCACCTCGGCGGGAAACTGCGCCAGAATATCCTCGACCCCGGCCAGCCGGTTTTCAAGGATGAGAATGTTTTCCGCTTCAAACGCATCGCCCTTGACGTGCGCCGCCGCCAACATGCGAAGGACGACCGTTCCTTCGACGATGAACCGGCCCTGCCGGCCAGTCAGGTCTCGTTCCTTGACATCACGAAAGGCGGCGATGCGTGGATCGTCGGCCTCGCTTATGGTGACAGGGACACGATCAACGGGCATCGATGGTGATGTCGGCCACGAAACGGCCTGCCTGCACGTTGAAGACCAGCGCCTTGCGCGTACCATTTGCCAGCCGTCCGTAAAACAGCATGTCGCCACCGGCAAAGGACACGTTTTCGATGGTAAAGCCCTGTGGCAGGCTGGCGGTGGCGGCCACCGGCGCATCTGCGGGCACGGCTGCGCCGCCGCTGGAGCTTGCCGCTGGCGCCGTCCGTGACGGGCCCATCGCCTTGTAGACAACGGCTCCGAAGACAGCCATAAGGCTGATAAACATTACGGACCCCGACACGATCTGCAAACGGATCATCTTGCGGCGAACTTTTTCCATGGCCGGATCTAACGGCTTGTCTTCCTGTTCGTCTTGCTCGATCTGCGTCATCGGGATCCTTGGGCATTGCTGGATTGATCGGAAAATAAGAATGAACGACCCCTTTAAACAAGGCGGAGACGCAAGGAAAGAGCTGATTGCGGGTGACGACGCCGAAGGGCGCCTGGATGCGTGGCTGGCCGGTGAGGTTGGGGGCGATCTGTCCCGCAGCCGCATCAAGGCGCTGATCGAGCAGGGTGTCGTCCTTTTAAACGGGAAAGTCACAACCGAGCCGAAAAAGAAGGTCCACCCCGGTGACCGCATCGAGATTTCCATGCCGGAGCCGGAAGACCCCGAGCCCAAGGGCGAGGATATTCCGCTTGAGGTGGAATATGAGGATGAGGATCTGATCGTCCTCATCAAACCGGCGGGTCTTGTGGTTCACCCCGGTGCCGGCAACTGGACCGGAACCCTCGTCAACGCGCTGATCCACCATTGCGGCGACAGCCTGTCGGGCATCGGCGGCGTAAAACGCCCGGGCATCGTGCACCGGCTGGACAAGGAAACCAGCGGCGTCATGGTTGTTGCGAAAAACGACAATGCGCATCGGCATCTGGCGGCGCAATTTGCCGACCACGGACGCACCGGACCTCTGGAGCGGGCCTATAAGGCAATTGTCTGGGGTCGTCCGAAGACACTGCGCGGCACCATCGACGCGCCGCTGGGGCGTGGTGCAGACCGCACCAAGCGCGCCGTGAAGCACGAGGATTCCAATGACGCCCGGGAGGCGATCACCCATTACGATGTTATCGAGCGATATCACGAAAAGCCGGATGCGACTTGTCTTGCCTCGCTGGTGGAATGCAGGCTCGAAACCGGGCGCACCCATCAGATCCGCGTGCATATGGCTCATATCGGTCATCCTTTGATCGGCGATCCCGAATATGGCGCGGCTTTCCGCACCAAGGCCAATCTGCTGCCCGATCACGCCAGAGACGTGGTCAATCTTTTTCCACGCCAGGCTCTCCACGCCTATCTGCTGGCATTCGAACATCCGCGTACCGGTGAGGTCATGGAGTTCGAAACGGATATGCCAGATGATATGGAGGCTTTGGCGTCAGCCCTCCGGGCTTGAGGCCGAAATCGGTTGAGGGGCGAGCTTCGCGCTCACTGGCCCCAAAGCCAATCTTCTCAACCGTGATATCACACGGCTTCACGCTCCTTTGAGCGGCGGGAGAATGTGTGAATTTTTCGGAACGAATTAATCGCTGAGCTGTTGGTAGAGCACATAGCCATCGGTTCCAGACGCGCGACTGTAAGTCGTGCGCTTGAAACAAGTGTGCGCAATACATATTTGTTACGTGGGTTCGTGCGGGGTCGAGAAAAACCGACCCGCAACGTTGGTTTGCCTGAAAGGGGAGCCGACCTAAAACAAAGATAAGGGGGTGCTTTATGGCCCGCAATAGTTTGCCATCCATTACTGCCGGTGAAGCCGGTCTCAATCGTTATCTCGATGAAATTCGCAAGTTTCCGATGCTGGAGCCGCAGGAAGAATACATGCTTGGCAAACGCTACGCCGAGCATGGCGACCGCGATGCCGCCCATCGGCTCGTCACCAGCCATCTTCGTCTCGTTGCAAAAATCGCCATGGGCTACCGCGGCTACGGCTTGCCCATCGGCGAAGTCGTGTCGGAGGGCAATGTCGGCCTGATGCAGGCGGTCAAAAAGTTCGACCCGGAGCGTGGATTCCGTCTTGCGACCTATGCGATGTGGTGGATCAAGGCATCCATCCAGGAATATATCTTGCGCTCCTGGTCGCTGGTGAAAATGGGTACTACCGCCAACCAGAAGCGGTTGTTCTTTAACCTGCGCCGCCTCAAGGGCAAGATCCAGGCCATCGATGAGGGCGATCTCAAGCCCGAGCACGTTACCGAAATCGCCACCAAGCTTCAGGTGTCCGAAGAGGAAGTCATTTCGATGAACCGTCGCCTTCACGGCGATGCTTCGCTGAATGCTCCGATCCGCGCGGCAGAAGGTGAAGCCGGTCAGTGGCAGGATTGGCTCGTGGATGACCACGAGAGCCAGGAAGCCGTACTGATCGAGCAGGACGAACTGGAAACACGCCGCCGGATGCTGGCAAAGGCCATGGGCGTTCTGAACGACCGCGAGCGCCGCATCTTCGAGGCGCGTCGCCTGTCTGAAGATCCCGTCACGCTGGAAGATCTGTCGACCGAATTCGACATCAGCCGCGAGCGCGTGCGCCAGATCGAGGTTCGTGCTTTCGAGAAGGTTCAGGAAGCAGTGCAGAAGGAAGCACTCGAGGCTGCGAAAGCCCTGCGCGTCGTAGACGCGTAAGACGCCTCCACGCTTCACGTCATTAAAAAAAGGCCCCGTTTGGGGCCTTTTTCTTTATTGATAATCTGCTCTTACTGGCCGGTTGCGGGGACCGCTGCGCTCCACTCGCGCAGTGCGCTGTCAAATGCCGCCTTGCCATCGGCACCCTTTTGCAGGGTCAGAAGTGCCCGGCGGCCATTGCGGTATGAAACCGGAATGTCGATCCAGTCACGCGTGCGCATCAGTTCCAGATTTGTCTTGAGCGCATCCGGGAAATCATTCAGCGCGATCATATGGAAATCGTCAGTGATCTTTGCTGGCACGGCAATCAGGGCGTTACCGCGATCCTGCTCGGTGCTCTTCATGGCTATGCGCTGAACACTGTCGATTGCACCGCCCTCAAAGCCGGTTCCGACGGAAAACACGATTTCCACGAGATGGCTGGCTGGAAGCGACGGGTCCGTGTTGCGCTTGAAGGTGATGAGCGCGCTAAGGCCACGTCCGGGGATCGTAATCTGGCCCTGCACGGTCGGGGACGGCTTGTCATTGGCGTCCTGCTCGTTCTGCAGCGACCAGGATACCGTTCCTTCGATAGCGGTCGGCACCGTCTGACCCAACACTTCCTCATAAAGGAACATGCGATGGCCGGAAGCAGCGGCAGCTGGCTGTTGGGCCGGTGCGCTGGTGGCGGCCGTCGACGTTGCTGCAGGAGGGGTCTGTCCCGTTGCAGGAGGGGCCGCTTCGGTCTGCTGATAGACGGACTGTCCTTCGGCGGTAACGGGTTGTCCGTTTACGCCGGGACCAGCGCCCTCATCCTTTTCACTTCCATCGGCCATAAGCCGCTGGGTGAACTTCGTGCCGGTAACGGAACCATCATCGACCGCCGCAGGTGTCTGGGTGGCAGGCGTCTGGCTACCATTGCCGGATTGTGCAGGCGTGGTCGTCGTTGCAGGAGTCGCAGGCTGGTTGGATGCGGTTTCCGTCGGCTGCGTAGACGTCGAGCCGGTCTGTGCCGACTGGACGAGGCCACCTACCATATCGTTCAGCGCATCTCGGTTGATCCAAAGCGCATAAGCGCCGCCGGCCAGAATGGCTACGCCGCAGAGAGAAAGCGCGATCGCTGCGAAGTTGCGGCGAGGCTTCTTCTTCGTCCGGTATGCGGAGGCCGGAATGCCGTCTGCGGCAAGACCCGATTCGAAATCGCCCCGGTCGGCACTGCCGGAACCATTGCCGGACTTGCCGTCATATCCAATCAGCTCTTCAAGATCGTCCCATGGCGTGCGTTCCGCATCATCCTTCTTGCCCGCTTGCGGGGCAAATGGATCGTCATCGGCACGCGGCAGGGTCGGGCTGGTCTTTGGCGGCAGATCGAGCGCCGTGTCCTGGAAGTAGGTAGAGTAATCCTCCACGATCGCTGCCGACTGTTTTTTCGGCTCGGCGTCGGCGTGGCGGTACTCGTCGTCGGAGAATGTCGGTGCCTCACCAAAATGCACCGCATCATTGCGCTGCTCGGCAGGCTCCGGCTCAGGATTTACATCCTGATAATATGGCGATGGCTCGGCGTAGCTTGCTGCGTATGGCTGCGCAGGATTGTCGTGGAAGACGTCGCTCTCATCCGTTCGCGCTTCGGGCTGCTGCTGCTCCTCGTCTACGCTCCTGTAGGCAGGCTCTTCCGGCTGGTGAGCCCAGTCAACTGGCTGGGCGGTATCCTGCCCAGCCCAGTTTGCATGGGCGTGATCTTCCTCATCGACCGTATCCGCATGAGGCGCAGCAACGGTTTCTTCCGGCTCGTGGGCGTAGTGTGGTTCTTCCTGCTCATGGGTGAAATAGGAAGAGGTCTCTTCCTGCTGCGGCTCCCGGTGAGCCGGCTCGTCATCCACATAGGCGTCTTCGGCGCGATACGCCTCGGCATGGGGTGTTTGCGTTTCTTCAGCGGGCTGCTGGTAGGCCGCATAGTCCTGCTGATGATCCTCCGCTACCGGTGCCTCAGGCTCCTGGTAGTAGCGAGGATTTTCTTCTTCCTCATGGCGCTGCTCGGCAGCAACCTCATCCTCGTAGTAAGGAGAGGATACATCTGGTGAAGCGGGTGCTGCGACAGGTGCCGCCGCTTCCACATAAGCGTCATCCTCGTCCTCATCGGCCGCGGGAAGCGCCTCGGAATATTCGCCCTCCACCTCGGCAATTGCCGTGTCGAGCTTGAGGATCTGGCGCTTCAACAACTCTTCTGGCGGGCGCGGCTTCATGTTCTCGAGCTGGCGCACGACTGCGCTACGCGCCTTGTCGTACACCTTTGCCCGGTTTTCGGGAGTATTGTTCGCCAAGCCATCCACGGCCTTGCGAATGACTGCTACAAAATCCGCCATAAGCACTTTCTCGTCGAGGCCAGCGACGTACTGGCCCGATATGGTTTATGAATCTCGATCGCCGAGGACTTTAATCCTCAAATGGATCAGTCACAAGTATTGTGTCGTCCCGCTCAGGGCTTGTGGAGAGGAGTGCCACGGGTGCACCGATCAATTCCTCGACCTGACGAACGTATTTGATAGCCTGAGCAGGCAAATCCGCCCATTTGCGGGCGCCGACGGTGGATTCTTTCCAGCCCTCGAGCGTGATGTAGATTGGCTCTACCCGCGCTTGCGCACCCTGGCTAGCCGGAAGATGCTCGATTTCCTGACCGTCCAGCTTGTAGCCGACGCAGATTTTCAGTTCCTCGAGGCCATCGAGAACGTCGAGCTTCGTCAGCGCAATGCCGGTGATGCCGTTGGTCGCAACCGATTGACGGACAAGTGCGGCATCGAACCAGCCGCAGCGACGCTTGCGTCCTGTCACGGTGCCGAATTCATGTCCCTTTTCGCCAAGAAACTGGCCGATCTCATCATGCAGCTCGGTCGGGAAGGGGCCTTCGCCAACGCGGGTCGTGTAAGCCTTGGTGATGCCGAGGATGTAACCCAGCGAGCCCGGACCCATGCCGGAGCCAGCCGCAGCCTGTCCAGCCACCGTGTTGGAAGAGGTGACATAAGGATAGGTGCCATGGTCGATGTCGAGCAGCGAGCCCTGCGCGCCTTCAAACAGGATGCGTTCGCCAGCGCGACGCTTCTTGTCGAGCAGCAGCCAGACCGTTTCGCTGAAAGGCAGAATGCGCTCGGCAACGGACGTCAATTCTTCCATGATCGTCTCATGGCTGACTTCCGCTGCGCCAAAACCGCGACGTAGCGCGTTGTGATGCGTCAGAATGCGATCGACCTTGGCCGACAGCGCTTCCCTGTCTTCCAGATCCATGACGCGGATGGCGCGACGACCGACCTTGTCTTCATAGGCAGGGCCGATGCCGCGACGCGTCGTGCCGATCTTGGTGCCGCTGTTGGAGGCTGCGTCTTCACGCATCCCGTCCAGTTCGCGGTGCAGCGACAGGATAAGCGTCGCATTGTCGGCGATGCGAAGGTTTTCAGGAGTTACCTTCACGCCCTGCGCTTCCAGACGGCCGATTTCGGCGATCAGCGCATGGGGATCGACAACGACGCCGTTGCCGATGACGGCAAGCTTGCCGGGGCGTACGACACCGGAGGGCAGAAGCGACAGCTTGTAGCTGACGCCGTCAATGACAAGTGTATGACCTGCATTGTGGCCACCCTGATAGCGCACCACAACGTCTGCGCGCTCCGATAGCCAGTCAACGATCTTACCCTTGCCTTCATCGCCCCATTGCGAGCCGACCACCACGACATTCGTCATTTCTTGCTTTCCTGCTCCTGGCGCCAAGACGCCCCTAACTCAAACCCGCGAATGTATACTGCGTTGTTTTGCGGAAAGCGACCCTGTTTGTCGTGCAAAACCTTGCTTTTTACGGAAGAATTCCTGTCCCGCTCCGTTCAGTTGGCCTTAACTGCGCTTGCGGAAGACGAATCGGCGGTGCAGAACATCGGCAGTTCTTCATTTGAAAGTCGAATTGTCCGTGTCGTCAAAAGCCTATCTTGTCCTCGTTATCGCCACGCTGTGCTGGGGCGGAAACGCCGTCGCCGGGAAGATGGCTGTCGGCCACGTCAGCCCCATGGTGTTGACATTTCTGCGCTGGACGCTCGCGGTCGCGGCCATAACGGCGATCTCTGTACCACAACTGATACGCGACTGGCCGCTGGTGCGAAACCGGTTGCCCTATTTCTTTGCCTTGGGCGCCGTCGGTTATACGTGCTTTAACGCCGCGCTATATACGGCCCTGAAATATACGTCCGCCATCAATGTCGCGGTCATCCAGGCCGGCATCCCCATGGTGATATTCGCCTTTAATTTCATCCTGTTTAGAACGCGTATCCTGGCCGGGCAGATCGTCGGCTTTTTCCTGACCATGGCCGGTGTCGGTCTTCTGGCATCGCATGGAGACCTGCTGTCCCTGCTGAAACTGGAGATGAATGTCGGCGATGCCATCATGCTGCTCGCCGTTCTCTCCTATGCGATCTACACCGTCATGCTGCGCTGGAAGCCGCCGATCAACTGGCGCAGCCTGATGGCCATCCCTGCGATGGCTGCGATGTTGTCTTCCGTGCCGCTCATGTGGTGGGAGGTTGCGCAGGAAACGGCGGTGTGGCCTGATCTCAAGGGTTGGGTAATTGCCGCCTATACGGCGCTATTTGCCTCTCTCATCGCGCAGATATTCTTCATTCTCGGCGTTGAGCGTATTGGTCCCAACCGGGCCGGGCTCTTTATCAACCTCATTCCCGTGTTTGGCACATTTCTGTCGGTGCTCATCCTCGGCGAAACCTTGCACCCCTATCAGGTTATCGCGCTTCTCCTGACGCTGGGCGGGATCGCCGTGGCGGAACGGAAAAAACCGCCGGGTCCCTGAAGGAAACGGCGGCAAGTTTGTCATGAATCTTGGATGAGGCTGTCAGTCTGCTGTGTGGGACTGCACGAAATCGTCGAAATAGGCGTTGAGCGCAGAGGCCACCTGGTCGCGGGTAACGTCAATCCGGTCGGCGCTCGTCAGGGGGACTACCGTCGAAACAGCTTTGCGTTCGATCGCTTGAAATCCGCGTGCAAACCCACCGGGGCCGGCAGCATCGGCATAGGGTGCATAGGAAGCGATCACAGCGCCGCAAAGCGTGGCAGCAAAAAGTTTCTTGAGCATCGTCTTACCCCGTTTCTTGCGTCGGCCAGCTTGCCCGCCGGTCTCTTTCGCGTTTCGTGTGTACCGGTGCTATCGGCTCCAGTGATCACGACATTAGGGGACAGGCTTTTCAGGGCCTTTAAGTTGAAAGCTACAATTTTATTCATCGCTTATTTTAGGCGATAAACTGCGTCATTTTGGGAAAATTGACGGAAAATCCTAGTTGCGGCGCTGGGACATGGCCTCTGTTGCGCGGCTTGCCAGGTTTTTTCGGGCACCTTCACCCGAGGCTTTTGCCAGAAGATCGGGGATGGGAGAGTTATCGCCTTCCTGGGCGGCGGTCAGGGCAATCATGCGCGCGGCAATCTGTGCAATCTCGTTGCGGATCGCCTCGTCATTGCCGCTGCCCCTGCTGTTGAGCAGCCGCTCCGTCAGCGCCGTTCCCTGGTTTCGAATATCTTCGATTTCGCGGGTCATATGCTCCGCGCTCTGGGAAGCGGTGCCCAATTGTATGATTGGGGTCGTCACGGCCGCAGGTGCCGTGGTGAGACCCGCAGAATTGCCTGCAAGCCGCTCTTTGAGGCGCGCCACTTCACTGGTGCGACGTTCCAGCAACATATCATTATCGGCATTACGGGCCGCTTCCTGGGCAAGTTGCTCCTCAAGACGGGCAATCTTGCGGCTTTCACGATTGAGGAGGTTGGCCGATTCGCGATTCTTGGCATGGGCCTCTTCCAGCTCGCGGGTCAACGCTTCGCGTTCCTTGCGCCATGTCGCGGTCTTGTGCTTGGCCTGCTCCACCTCGATGTCTCGTGCCGAGAGCGAGATTTTCAGGTCGTCCAGTTCACGCGAAATGCTGCTCAGGCGTCTGGCGAGATCAGAAATTTCCTGTGTGCGGGCGATGGCTGTTTCTTCCGCGTCGTTCAGCGTTGCCTTCAAACGGGCAGCGGCGTCCTCGTGCCGACGGGCCTTGGCCCTGAGCTCGCTTGCCTCCAGCGTCATCTCTTCGAGTTGCTGTTTGAGTTCACGGGTCTCGGTCAGAAGCCTGCCAGCATCGTTGACCGCAGAGTCGTTGCGGAATTTGAGCGAGAGGGCCTTCTCGCGCTCTGCCTCAAGTTCCTGGCGTGTGCGGGCGTTTTCGGCGGCATAGAGTGCGCGGGCCATATCCTTCTGCGCCCGCACTTCCTGCGGGCTGATTGGCATCGTCGCGCGGATTCGCTTTTCGGTATAGACGACGATCCGCCGGTGAATGGCGGGAGCCATGAGCGAGACCAGCAGGATGGCGGAGAGAAAACCCAGGCCGAAAAGAATGGCATACTCGATCACGCAGGCTGTCTCCACTCAAGATAACGCAACTCGAAACTGCACCGACGTCCAGACAATTGCGGGCCTTTTTTTGCTGGCAGACATCATGTCATGCCAATCTTGCGCCAGGCATTAGATTGCCCAGGCGCTATTTTATGCGAATTGCACGCGATTGCGAATCAGAAGGGATTCCAGGTTGGCTGCGGGGTCAGCTTGAGATAGCCGACATTGATGCCGAGCCGTGCGCCAATGCCGGTTCTGATCGGGGCGATCGTGATGTCGCTGTTCTTCAACACCGTCATGCCAACGCCCGCCACGATGAAGGCAGAGCCGCTGACGCCGCCGTAGCGCCGATAGAGCGCGTTCACAGCCGGAAGATTATAGACCAGCATCATGGCGCGGGTGCCCTGTCCGCCATAGTCCAGACCCAGCGACGGACCCTGCCAGAAGACGGGGTGCTGACCAGCGTTCTTGGTGTAGAGCTGGCCCTCGCCATAGGTCAGGCCTGCCACGAAAGCGCCCGAACCTTCCTGGCCGAGGATATAACCGTTGGGCAAACCATATTGCTGGAAAGCACGTTCCACCACCTTTGCCAGACCTCCGGTGGTTTCACCGAAGAAACCATGGCCAGCGTCGATAATTTCCTGAAAGGAATATTGATCGCTGCTCTGGGCCGAGGCATTGGCCGCAGACACGCAAAGGCTCGCGAGTACCACGAAGATCTTTACCAGTCCGAGGCGTGCAATGGTGCGGAGTTCGTTAAGTCGCATCGTCAATTCCGTCCGTCTGTTCTGTTCGTTTTGCCCTGTTAAGACATTTGGTATTTTGAAACCATGATATTAACAATCGGTTTACCAAATATGGTGTCATTATGGCTTAATAACTTCCACACGGTCCGCGCAGCCTTGCGCAGGAGAGAATTTTATGACGAGCAAACCAAATCTGACGCTGTCCGGTCCCGATCTGGCCGCCCTGCTGTGCAGTCGCGTATGCCATGATGTGATTTCGCCAGTCGGAGCGATCAACAACGGACTGGAGCTTCTGGATGAAGGTGGCTCCGATGAGGACGCACTCGATCTGATCAGAACATCTGCGCTCAACGCGTCGGTACGGTTGAAGTTTGCCCGCCTTGCTTTTGGTGCCTCCGGTTCTGCTGGTGCTTCCATCGACACCGGCGAAGCGGAAAAGGCCGCCAAGGATTTTGCTGCTGCAGAAAAGAAGGCGGAAGTCAGCTGGACCGGTCCGCGCGCAATCGTGCCGAAAAACCGGGTCAAGTTGCTGCTTAATCTGTTTCTGGTGGCATACGCCGCCATTCCACGCGGCGGCAACGTCGATGTCGTCCTGGAAAATCCTGAAACGGATGCGCGCTTCGAAATCACCGTCAAAGGCCGCATGATGCGTGTGCCGGCCAAATTCGCGCAGCTTTCCGAAGGCACCGAGGAAGAAGCCATCGATGCCCATTCCGTTCAGCCCTATTACACGCTGCTGATGGCGCAGGAAGCGGGCATGACAATCGAATACAAGGTCCATGAGGACCGCGTCGTATTCACGGCGACGACAGTCGAGCCTGCCTGATTCGCAAGGATATCAAATGCGCAAGAGGGCTGCCATGAGCGGCCCTTTTTGCATGGGCTCAGGTGAGTGGCTCAGGTGAGTTTTCGCTGCATCACGTCGTTCGGGTAGGCCTGATCGCCGATGCGGAAATGCGTTTGCCCGATGATCCTGAAATCGAGAGACAGATAAAAATCACGCGCGGCGGTGTTTTCGGCATTCACCGTCAGCCACGCCGACTGGATACCCAGTTGCGCGCATCTGTCGAAACCGGCTTTGAGAAGACCTTTGCCGATACCCCGTCCGTGGTGCCTTGGTTGGACGTAGAGCGTTTTGATTTCCAGCCCGCAACATGCGTCGATGGGCGCTTCGCTATCGAGCGAAAGGCGAATAAAACCGTCGATGCCATCGGTGTTTTGCGACACGATAATATGGTCTCTGTCGCTTTCGAGAGCGCTCTGAAACCGGGCAGCCGTGAATTCGCGCAGCGCATAATCGGCGAAGAAGTTGCTGACGCCCTTCCTGACGTAGGTGCCGACCCAGACCTCCATGGATATAGCCGCAAGGCTGGCCGCATCTGACAGGTTTGCGTCTCGGAAAGTCATGTCTGCACCTTGGCGATATGCTGATTTTGGAGGCTAAGCCTATGAAACGGTGATCAGAAAGCAAAAAAACCGCCGGAGGAGGGCGGTTTTTTCGTTAGCGGGTATGCTTGGGAGAATGTCAGGCTGTTTCGAGATACTCGGTCGCGCCATCCGGCTCGCGCAGAACGTAGCCACGGCCCCAGACCGTTTCGATGTAGTTTGCGCCACCTGCGGCATTTGCCAGCTTCTTGCGCAGTTTGCAGATGAAGACGTCGATGATCTTCAATTCGGGCTCGTCCATGCCGCCGTAAAGGTGGTTCAGGAACATTTCCTTCGTCAGCGTGGTGCCCTTGCGGAGCGAAAGCAGCTCCAGCATCTGGTATTCCTTGCCTGTGAGGTGAACGCGCTGACCGCCGACTTCGACCGTCTTTGCATCCAGGTTCACAATCAACTCGCCGGTTGCGATAACCGACTGCGCATGGCCCTTGGAGCGGCGGACGATGGCGTGAATGCGTGCAACAAGCTCATCCTTGTGGAAAGGCTTGGTCATATAGTCATCCGCGCCAAAACCGAGGCCGCGAACCTTGTCTTCAATGCCTGCCATGCCGGAGAGAATGAGAATCGGTGTCTTCACCTTGGAAAGACGAAGCGTTCTCAGTACCTCGTAGCCCGACATATCGGGCAGATTGAGGTCAAGCAGAATGATGTCGTAATCGTAGAGCTTTCCAAGGTCCACGCCTTCCTCTCCGAGGTCGGTCGTATAGACGTTGAAACTTTCGGACTTCAACATCAGCTCGATGCTCTGAGCTGTAGCGCTGTCGTCTTCGATGAGTAGAACCCGCATAATTATCCCCTTTGCCGCCCGCGGAAGGTAATGATTGCCTTTTGCGCGATACGGATCCAGTCGTTGCCTGATTTGCAGGCTGCCACCAAATGGTTAACAAATTCTAATTGCCTTTGGCAAGGTGTGTAGAATTTATTAAATAGTGGCTCCAGCTTGCTGTTATTCAACGCGAATCCGCATCACCAAACTTGAATCCCAACGTGAACGAATCCCGCTAAGTGACTCAATCGACTCTTACATTGTCGTGCCCGCTGTTTTTCGGGCTTGGCATTTACCGACCTTTAAATGATCTGCCTTATCATTAACGATGCCCGTAAACGAAAGGTTAACGACGCCAATTTTTTATTAACGTCGGGTAACTTTTCAGAATCATTCCGGTACAGCCGGAGTGAAGGGTCGGTTCGAGTTATGACCGGGGTCTCGCTATCCACGGAGTATTGCGTATGAAGTCGCGTGACAGCCTAATTCGCCTGAAGGAATTTCAGGTCAACGAAAAACGTCGTCAATTGCAGCAATTGCAGTCGATGATGTCCGAATTCGAACGAATGGCCAAGGAGTTGGTCCATCAGATTTCTCTGGAGGAGAGCAAATCGGGAATTACCGATCCTACGCATTTCGCCTATCCAACCTTTGCGAAAGCAGCCCGGCAGCGTGCCGACAATCTGCAGGTTTCCATTCGTGAACTGAAGATGCAGGAAGAAGCAGCCGAAGCTGTTCTTGAAGAAGTGCAGGCCGAATACGAAAAAGCCGCAGCGCTGGAAAATCGTGATGTAGCGATTCGCGCACGCGCCTGATACCGGCGGAAGAAACGAATCGTCCTCATTGACGGTGGCCAGTGGATCAGGAGGCTGCTTTTAATGACGCGACGGCATGTCTTGTCGCCATCGTGATCTTTGATCTTTCCGGCGCGCTCGTTTCTCTCTGCCAATATGCAAAAAGCCGTCCGGTCTACGGGCGGCTTTTTTATGTGTGCAGGTCGCTGGGAGATATGCCAACGGCAGAGGCGGGGACGACCGCGCGTCTATTTCCAGCCTGACAGCCTTAAGAGTTCTAACGGCAGCATCTCAGCTTGGGCGCCATCCGTGCAAACAAAAGCGCGCCACGCATTCCCGCCTGAGCGGAAAATGGGTGACGCGTCCTCGCCAGTCACGACTTCCCTACAAAGGGAAAAAGAAATTAGTGACGGTATTGCTGGATGCGTGTCGTACGCAGGCCTGCAAGACCGTGGTCGCTGATGGAGGACTGCCAGGAAAGGAATTCCTCTACTGTCAGCGTATAACGTTCGCAGGCTTCCTCGAGGCTCAATAGTCCTCCTCGAACCGCAGCGACAACCTCTGCCTTTCGACGAATGACCCAGCGGCGGGTATCCGCAGGGGGCAAGTCGGCAATCGTCAAAGGGCTGCCATCGGGGCCGATGACATATTTAACTCGTGGGCGTATCATTTCGGTCATTGGACACTCTACACAAACTCAAGACCATATGCAGACGCACTTTAAGACCGTACCTTTAAAAATTACCTAAGCATCCCGTGACAATTTATTAAGAATTAGAATGGTTTCGCTTGATTTGTTCGAGTTTTGCTGGATTCCTGCGGCCAAAAGAAAATTTCATTTTGTTATTTTTTCATGTCCTAAGAAGCAAAAGTGCAGTTTATTCGGATTGTGTAATATTCACGTATAGTTAGCGGCCAGCATCTCTCGCCTCATCGAGACCAGAGCTTGGCGTTGTTTTACGTTGCGACCGGCCTGCCACCACAAGGCGCGATGACAGGCCGTCAGAGGAATTTATAGCATCACAAGCGAAATTTCGGTTTTTCCAGCACCATAGGCAAGCTGGCAGGTGCCGCTATGTGCAAGTGAGATGCGGTCATTTTCGTTAAATGCTGCCATGAAGCTCACCGACTGCATGCTGTTTGCCGCGGATGTGGTTCCGTTGATTGCAAAAGCACTGGTCGTGCCATTGACCCTTATGCTGACCGTGTGGCCCGAGGACGAGACCACGGAAAGCGAAAGCGTGACCAGATACAGGCCGGTTGCAGGAACCTTCAGCTCCTTCAGCGTACCTGTAACGATATCTGCGAGCACGAAGCCGCCTTGCTGCAGGGTCAGATCCGTGAAGCCGGATAGGGAGCCGCTTGCATGAGACACGTTTCCGCTCGCACGTCCGGCCCGCACGACAGGGCGCTCGGGCGTCAGGACATGGCCCTTGTCGGAAACGGTAAGGGCAGTCTTCCAGTTAGAACCATCCGGCGATGACTTGATGGCAAAGCTGTCGTTTCCGGAAAGCCCCATTTCTGCACGTCCGCTCCAACCGGATTGAAACAGCAGCGATGCGGTATCGCCGGGGCTGGATTTATTGACCTTTATCTGGTGTCCGCCGCCGGTGGAGGCGGCGGTAAACAGGCTGGCCGGCGATGAAACGATCAATCGGTTGGCGCTATCGGGCGTGGCATCGATGCCCAACTGCCGAAAGGAGGCGGTGGCGGGCAGGGGGGCGTCTTGCCACTCGCCGTTATAGAGAACCTTCATCCGGGAGCTGTCGGCAAACCAGGCGCGCCAACCTTCTGTTGGAGTGAGGTAGCTCCATGTCAGGTCCTGCCAGAAAGCCAGCTGGCCAGCCTTTTGTGCCCAGATGTCCGTCGGGTTGGCGGCGATCAGAAAGCAATCGCCATCCGCCAGCGCCTGCGGCGGTGTGGCCAACTCGCCCTGGATCACAAGCTGGGTGACCGCGTCGAGCTTCTGCAGTGCCTCATTGTGGGTGACGTGCTTCTGCGCCTGTGAGGGGAGAATATAGGGGAGTCCAAGTCTCGATGTCTGTTCACTCATGGTTCAATCTCCGTTGCGTGGAAGATTGTGAGGCCAGATCAAAGGGTGTGAATGAAATGCAGAAATTTTTTTAAGGCGCAGCGCCCCATGCGATGAAATCTGGGTTTGCCAGCCGGTCACCATCGCCTGCGTGGTCGTGAAGCTCATAGCGCAGTGGCATGCCCGCCATATCCAGTGTGACGCCTCCGGCAGCGCGCAGAACGGCATCGCCGGCAGCTGTGTCCCACATCATCGTGCGGCTGAAGCGGGGGTAAACATCTGCTGCCCCCTCGGCGACCATGCAGAATTTCAGCGATGAGCCGATCGAAATGCTGTCGATCAGGCCATGCTCGGCCACAAAGGCCTCTGTTTTGGGCGTACAGTGGGAACGGCTTATGACGGCAATGGGTATCGTCGGCTTTGCGCGACACCTGACCTTGCGGGCATCCGTCTGCACGAAGTCATCGGAAATGTGAACCTTGCAGGCGATATCACCATCACCTGTCCAGAGCACCTTCAGTGCCGGAGCATAGACCACGCCCATGACCGGGACGCCGTCACGCACAAGAGCGATGTTGACGGTGAAATCCTGCTTGCCGGAAATGAATTCCTTTGTGCCATCAAGAGGATCGACCAGAAAGAATTCGTCACCGGCGTCGGGCACGATGCCGTTTGCTGCAGCCTCTTCGGCAATGACCGGAATTGTGGGAAAGTGGCTTGCCAGGGCTTCAAGGATGATGGTTTCGGCTCTCTGGTCTGCCTCGGTGACCGGCGAACAATCGTTCTTGTAGGTGACGTGAGGCCCTGCCGAGTGAACCGCCATGATTTCCCGGCCTGCCTTCAAGGTCGCCGCAGTCAAAATGTCGAGCATGGAGGTCCCTTTGCCGGTCGTGCTTTCTCAGCGACACGACATACGCTCTTGAGCGCCGCATGACAACGCGAGCAATCTGATGGATCAAATATATCTCAGCATAGTGCTGCAACGTGTCGCGCAAGCTGCTTTTTACGGCAGGATCTGCCAAAAATATGGTCGTTATGTGCCTTGCTTCGGCATTCGATGGGGAAATCCTAAATAATAAGCTGTTTTACAGATTTTTGACTTCACATTTCTTTCGAACGCGATATGGGTTTTAACCAAGGGGGACAGAAAATGCAGCCCCCGGCATCAACATAAAACGAGACCTGTTCCGTTGAGAGTGGGTCCGGGGGAAAGATATGGAGTACTTTATCCAGCAGCTCATAAACGGGCTGACTCTTGGATCGATCTATGGCCTTATCGCAATTGGCTATACGATGGTTTACGGCATTATCGGCATGATAAACTTCGCCCATGGCGATATATTCATGCTTGGCGGCTTTGCCGCATTGATCGTCTTCCTTATTCTTACATCGTTCTTTGCAGGCATTCCCGTCGTCATCCTTCTTCTGGTGATGATGGTGGTTGCAATGCTGATGACCGGCCTGTGGAACTGGGCCATCGAGCGCGTGGCATATCGGCCGTTGCGCGGTTCGTTCCGGCTCGCGCCATTGATTACCGCCATCGGTATGTCGATTGCCCTGTCCAACTTCATTCAGGTAACGCAGGGCCCGCGCAACAAGCCGATCCCGGCACTTGTTACTGATGTCTACCATTTCGGCGCCATCACCATCTCGCTCAAGCAGTTGCTGATCGTCGTCATCACCTCCGTGCTTCTGTTTGCCTTCTGGTACATCGTCAACAAGACGCCGCTTGGCCGCGCCCAGCGTGCGACCGAGCAGGACCGCAAGATGGCCGCCCTTTTGGGTGTGGATGTGGATCGCACGATTTCCATCACCTTCGTCATGGGTGCTGCACTGGCTGCCGTGGCGGGTACCATGTACCTCATGTACTACGGCGTCGCCTCCTTCAACGATGGCTTCATTCCAGGCGTCAAGGCGTTTACGGCAGCCGTTCTGGGCGGCATCGGTTCGCTTCCTGGCGCCGTGCTGGGTGGCCTGCTCATCGGCCTCATCGAGAGCCTGTGGTCAGCCTATTTCTCCATCGCCTACAAGGATGTCGCAGCCTTCGGAATCCTGGCATTCGTGTTGATTTTCAAGCCGACCGGTATTCTGGGCCGTCCGGAAGTCGAGAAGGTTTGATATCATGGCGAACATTGCTTCCGAAAATGGATCATCCGATTCGAACCTCATGGCGCAAGCTGTAAAAGAGGGTCTCTTTGCGGGCGTCGTCTCGCTGGGAATGTTCATTCTCTATGTCGGTGTCGTGACCTATCAGGACATCAACAACCAGCTGATCTGGGGCACGCGCTGGGGCCTTCTGGCGATCTTCGTTGGAATTGCAGCCATTGGCCGGTTCCTGGTCGTCGGCTTCATCCGTCCGCATCTCAATCGCCGCAAGCTGGCGAAAGCGAAGTCGGGCGTGCTGGAGATTTCCGAAGAGAAGGGCTTTTTTCATAAGCACTTCCTGAAGATTGCCCTCGTTTTCCTGCTGATCTATCCCGCAATCGCCGTCGGTCTCTTCGGTTATCAGGGCTCCCTCAAGCTGGTCGACAACTTCGGGATCCAGATCCTGATTTATGTGATGCTGGCCTGGGGTCTGAACATCGTGGTCGGCCTCGCTGGTCTGCTGGACCTCGGCTATGTCGCCTTCTACGCCGTCGGTGCCTATTCCTATGCACTGCTGTCCAGCTACTTTGGCCTGTCTTTCTGGGTGCTGTTGCCAATGGCCGGCATATTGGCGGCTTTCTGGGGCATCATCCTTGGTTTCCCGGTCCTGCGTCTGCGCGGTGACTACCTTGCCATCGTCACGCTTGCCTTCGGTGAGATCATCCGCCTCGTCCTGCTCAACTGGACCGAGGTGACGAAGGGAACCTTCGGTATTTCCGGCATCGCCAAGGCATCCGTCTTCGGCATCTGGTCTTTCGATGTCGGCGCGCCCAACAATTTCGCCAAGGCTTTCGGCCTGTCGATGTCGTCGGCCTATTACAAGATCTTCCTCTTCTACGTCATTCTGCTGCTGTGCATGTTGACCGCCTATGTGACGATCAAGCTGCGCCGCATGCCGATTGGTCGCGCATGGGAAGCATTGCGTGAAGATGAAATCGCCTGCCGTTCGCTTGGCATCGACACCGTCAAGACCAAGCTGACCGCCTTTGCGACCGGTGCCATGTTCGGTGGCTTTGCGGGCTCCTTCTTTGCCGCACGTCAGGGATTCGTCTCGCCAGAAAGCTTCGTCTTCCTGGAATCGGCCGTCATTCTCGCTATCGTCGTTCTCGGCGGCATGGGATCTCTGACGGGTATCGCCATCGCCGCCGTCGTCATGGTCGGCGGCACCGAGCTGCTGCGCGAGATGGAATTCCTCAAGCACGTCTTCGGCAATGACTTCACGCCGGAACTTTACCGCATGCTGCTGTTCGGTCTGGCGATGGTCATCGTCATGTTGTTCAAACCGCGCGGTTTCGTCGGTTCGCGTGAACCAACGGCCTTCCTGAAAGAGCGCAAGTCGGTCTCCGGCAGCTTCACCAAGGAAGGTCACGGCTGATGGCTTCCGGAAACACTGCAATGACAAAAGACACCATTCTCAAGGTCGAGCATCTCTCCATGAAGTTCGGCGGCCTGATGGCCATCAACGACTTCTCCTTCGAGGCTCGTCGCGGCGAAATCACCGCTCTGATCGGACCGAACGGAGCCGGCAAAACGACCGTGTTCAACTGCATCACCGGCTTTTACAAGCCGACGATGGGCATGATCACCATGCGGCGCAAGACGGGCGAGGAGCATCTCCTCGAGCGTCTGCCCGATTTCGAGATCACCAAGAAAGCCAAGGTTGCGCGCACTTTCCAGAACATCCGGCTGTTTTCCGGCCTGACTGTTCTGGAAAATCTTCTGGTTGCCCAGCACAACACGCTGATGAAGGCATCGGGTTATACGATCCTGGGGCTTCTGGGATTGCCGACCTACAGCAAGGCTGCCGGTGCGGCGATCGAAAAGGCCAAATACTGGCTGGACAAGGCAGAGCTGACCGATCGTGCAGACGATCCGGCTGGCGATCTTCCCTATGGCGCGCAGCGTCGTCTGGAAATTGCCCGCGCCATGTGCACCGAGCCGGAACTGCTGTGCCTGGACGAGCCTGCTGCGGGTCTCAACCCGAAGGAATCGCTGGCGCTTAACAATCTTTTGCGCGGCATCCGGGCCGAAGGCACGTCATTGCTTCTCATCGAACACGACATGTCCGTCGTCATGGAGATTTCGGATCACGTCGTGGTGCTGGAATATGGCCAGAAGATTTCCGATGGAACGCCTGATCACGTGAAGAACGACCCCAAGGTCATCGCCGCCTATCTCGGTGTCGAAGATGATGAAGTGGAAGAAGTGATTGCAGAAGAACTCGGCGGGGGGACGGTCTGATGTCCGGTGAACCCCTTCTCAAAGTCCAGAACGTCGAAACCTATTATGGCAACATTCGTGCGCTGGCCGGTGTCGATGTCGTCGTCAACCGCGGCGAAATCGTCAGCCTTATCGGCGCCAATGGTGCAGGCAAGTCAACCCTGATGATGACGATCTGCGGCAGCCCGCAGGCGCGCACCGGCTCGGTGATTTTCGATGGCGAAGACATTACGAAAATTCCGACACACCTGATCGCGCGACGCCGCATCGCGCAGTCTCCTGAGGGACGTCGCATCTTCCCGCGCATGACCGTTCTGGAAAATCTCCAGATGGGCGCCAATCTGGACAATCTCAAGCATTTCAAAGAGGACGTGGAAAAGATCTTCACGATGTTCCCTCGTCTGAAAGAGCGGCAGAGCCAGCGCGGCGGCACGCTTTCGGGTGGCGAGCAGCAGATGTTGTCCATCGGTCGTGCGCTGATGTCGCGGCCGAAGCTGCTGTTGCTGGATGAGCCTTCGCTTGGTCTCGCGCCGCTGATCGTCAAGGGCATTTTCGAGGCGATCAAGACCCTCAACAAGGAGGAAGGTCTAACCGTGTTCCTCGTGGAGCAGAACGCCTTCGCAGCCTTGAAGCTTTCAGACCGTGCCTATGTGATGGTCAATGGCAAGGTCACGATGAGCGGGTCGGGCAAGGAGCTTCTGGCCAATCCGGAAGTGCGCGCAGCCTATCTCGAAGGCGGTCGCCACTAAGACTATCCGCGTCCGCCTCGCGGGCGCGGATCGATACGGCCCCCGGTTGTCTGGCATCGGCACGGGCAAAAGACATAACAATAATGCCTGCCGGGAAACGGCGGGCGAGAAACAAAGGCAGGTCTGCGGCAAATTGCCAAAGGCGCTGATGGGGAAAAAGATGCAGGGACTTTTTTTCGAAAGTGACAGCGGTGTTCGCTACGTGCTGCGCGGACTGGTTGTTCTTCTCGGTTTCTGGACGGCATGGCGGACCGGAAAGTCGGTTGCCGACAGCTGGGACGAATATCCGCGTGTGGTTATCTACACGCTTCTCCTGGGTGTTGTGATGCGCTTTCTGCACCATGCGCTCTTTGCAGGGCCCATGCTGGACGGCTTCTACTACCTGATGGACGTGGTCGTTCTGCTGGCTTTTGCAACGGTTGGTTTCCGCATGAGACGCACCAGCCAGATGGTCAATAACTACTATTGGCTCTACGACCGAACTTCATCATTTTCTTATAAGAAGAAAGATTGACAGCGGCGTTTTTCTGAATTCAGAATGCCCGCATGAGTGGAACAGCCTGAGCAGTTAAGGTGGGTGCTGAGCAGGCAGGGATAATCAACCCAACCATGGAACTGGGAGTAATATAATGAAGAAGTCTCTTCTTTCCGCAGTTGCGCTGACCGCAATGGTCGCCTTCAGTGGTTCTGCCTGGGCTGACATTCTCGTCGGCGTTGGCGGCCCGCTGACCGGCCCGAATGCGGCTTTCGGCGCACAGCTCCAGAAGGGTGCTGAGCAGGCTGCGGCAGACATCAACGCTGCCGGCGGCATCAACGGTGAACAGATCAAGATCGTACTCGGCGACGACGTATCCGACCCGAAGCAGGGTATCTCGGTTGCCAACAAGTTCGTTGCTGACGGCGTCAAGTTTGTCGTCGGTCACTTCAACTCCGGCGTTTCCATCCCTGCCTCCGAAGTCTACGCTGAAAACGGCATTCTCGAAATCACGCCAGCGGCGACCAACCCGGTCTTCACCGAACGCGGCCTGTGGAACACATTCCGCACCTGCGGCCGTGATGACCAGCAGGGCGGCATTGCCGGCAAGTATCTTGCCGACAACTTCAAGGACGCCAAGGTTGCCATCATTCATGACAAGACACCTTACGGACAGGGTCTTGCCGATGAAACCAAGAAGGCTGCAAACGCTGCAGGCGTCAAGGAAGCCATTTATGAAGGCGTAAACGTCGGCGACAAGGACTTCTCGGCCCTCATCGCGAAGATGAAGGAAGCTGGCGTATCGGTCATCTATTGGGGTGGTCTCCACACCGAAGCTGGCCTCATCATCCGCCAGGCTGCCGACCAGGGTCTGAAGGCCAAGCTCGTTTCCGGTGACGGCATCGTTTCCAACGAACTTGCCTCCATCGCTGGCGACGCGGTTGAAGGCACGCTGAACACCTTCGGTCCTGATCCAACCATCAACCCTGCCAACAAGGATCTGGTTGCCAAGTTCAAGGCTGCTGGCTTCAACCCTGAAGCTTACACGCTTTACTCCTACGCTGCCGTACAGACGATCGCTGCTGCTGCAAAGGACGCAGGCTCGCTCGATCCTGAAGCCGTTGCTGCCGCCATGAAGAAGGGCAAGTTCTCCACCGTTCTCGGCGAACTCTCCTTCGACGAAAAGGGCGACCCGAAGCTTCCAGGCTACGTCATGTACGAGTGGAAGAAGGGCCCGGACGGCAAGTACAGCTACTTCCAGCAGGGCATGTAATCCCCGCGAAATGGACGATGAGGAGCCCGGCAGAGATGCCGGGCTTTTTCTTGACCCCTGAGCAGGTGCCACAATGCTGCCAACAAAGCCCGCAACAAATGACCATCGATCATGCAATCAAAGGTGGCATTCATGTTCTGGCGTTATGCCGCTGGCCTCATTGTTGTCGTTCTCCTGGCCGTCGACTTGTTCGGCCTTCATCTCTACAGCAAATCCCGCACATCCCAGTTGTTCGGCGAGATGGTCGCGAGGGTTGAGACCGCCAAGCCACTTGTCGCTCTGACGCTTGATGATGGACCATCGGCACGCTTTACCAATGATGTTCTGGCAATCCTTCGGGAGAGAGGTGCCAAGGCGACCTTTTTTCTGACTGGGAAGGAGGCGGGTGAAAATCTGGCGCAGACGAGGATGATCGTCAATGCGGGCCATGAGATCGGCAACCATTCCTATAGCCATGCGAACATGGCCTTCATGGGCCCCGCCAGCGTCAAGGACGAGGTGGAGCGTACCGATGCGGCCATTCGTGCTGCAGGCTATGAGGGCGAGATCCTGTTTCGCCCGCCCTTCGGCAAGAAACTTGTGAGCCTGCCCTGGTATCTTTCGCAGCATGGCAGAAAGACAATCATGTGGGATGTGGAGCCGGAATCCTATCCCGACCTCGCCGGTAACCCCGACGCCCTTGCCAAACACGTCATTGATCACGCGAAGAGCGGCTCGATCATTCTGTTGCATGTGATGTATCGCAGCCGCGACGTATCGCGTCAGGCCCTGCCGCTGATCATAGACGGATTGCGCCAGAAAGGTTTCGAGCTGGTGACCGTATCGCAGCTGCTTCAGGCACGTTGATCCTGGCTCAGCCCAGCATTTCCAGAACCAGATCCGCACGCGCGCTGACACTGACTTTCGGAAGCACTACGGGGTCATAGGAAAGACCATGGTAATCGCGGAGCAACCGTTCGTACTCCGCAACAGCGGCGCTGAAATCATGCTGACGCTGTCCATCGGAGACATAGATTTCAGGCCATGGCGGTGTCAGGAAGACGCGGCTGTTGTAGCGGTGGCTGTTCCTCAACTCATGAAGCAGCCCGTCTGCGGCCACATCGTGTAGGGCAGAGGCTGCGTCCACCAAGCCCCGATCAAAAAACACCCAGCCTGTCGCAGGCGCATTTTCGCGATCTTCGAGGGACATGGCGACGGCGCGACGGGCAAATGCTTCCATATCGATCCAGGGAAGGGCCGTACCCTGACCTGACGTTTCCTGCCTCACGATGCGACGACCGGGCTCCACGACGGTCGCATGACCGCGCCTGGAAAGCTCTGCCAGAAGGGTGGATTTGCCACCACCCGAGCAGCCGGAAAGGATGACCAGATTGTCTGCCCTGTGTCTCATATCCATTCTCCTATACTATTGTACGCCAAGTGCTTTTTGAGCGTGGCAATATTACGCAGGATTAATATTTGGAGTTGGAACCCTTGGCGAGATCACGCGTTTGTCAGCAACCCAAACAAAAGGTCTCATCCATGAAAACCATCCTCATCTCTTCCCTGATCGCCGTTTCTTCCTTCTTCACCTTTTCCGCGCCATCCTACGCTGAAACCGTAACGGTCACCACGACGCAGAAGGTACGTACGCCTATGCGCGAAGAGTACCGCCCGCGCCACCACCGCGTTGCCCGCGATTGCTTTGTCAAGAAGGTGCGCACGCATCATCACGGCCGCGTGGTCGTGAAGGAAACGCGTATCTGCCGCTAAAACCGGCATTTCGTAATGATAAAGGCGGGCGCTGCTTATGCGCCCGTTTTTTTATGTGTCGTGCAGGATGTGCGCTGCCTTCACGGCTGCTGAGGCGCGGTTTTCCACGCCGAGCTTGACGTATATCTGCTCCAGATGCTTGTTGACCGTTCTTGCGGAAAGCCCGAGAATATCGGCGATATCCCGGTTGGCCTTTCCTTTTGCAATCCACAGCAGCACTTCGGATTCGCGCACGGTGAGGGCAAAATGTTGCCGCAGCAGCGCGTCGGCTGACTTGTCGCTGGCAGCTGTCAGACGAAACAGATGCTCGTCTGGCCCCATCGCGCCGAGAAACGTCAGTTGCAACATCGCCCCGTCCGCCGGCTGTATCGTCAGCGGTGCATCGCGAAGTGCATCATTGCCGCGGTCTGCCAGCCATTTTGAAATGTGGACAGAGACCATATCAAGCCCGTCATCGCGACCGGTTGCGGCATTGACCAGCCGCGTTGCCTGCGGTGTGGACCAGTGAATGGCACCATTGGCGCGCACCGCCAGCAAATGTCGGCCTGCTGCGTCCAATGCGACCCGTGCGCTTTGGGCTGACCGGGCATTGGAGAGGTGAACGCGAATACGGGCGCGCAATTCGTCGATATTGATCGGCTTTGTCAGGTAGTCGACGCCACCGGAGCCGAGTGCCCTGACCACATGCTCGGTTTCCGTCAGCCCCGTCATGAAAATAACAGGGACCTGCGTGATCGCCGCATTGGATTTCAGCCGGATGCAGGTTTCAAATCCATCCATGGCGGGCATGACGGCATCCAGCAGGATGATGTCGGGGGTGATGCGTTCGGCAATGTTGAGGGCAGACTGGCCCGACGTTGCGATCAGGACGGAAAAGCCCGACTGCTCAAGCGCCTCGGTCAGAAAGCCCAGCGCATCCGGGCTGTCATCCACCAGAAGCACGATATCTTTCGCCAGCGCGGCAGACGGTACGCTCATGGCTGACTGTCCTTCTTGATGGTGTCCGGGCTATCGAACTGGCTGAGAAAATCTGCATAGCCCGCCATGTCGAATACCTGGACATAGGTGCTCAGCTTTTCCGTAAAGGCAAGGTTTTTCGGGGTGTTGGCGAGATCGGCCAGTTTTGCCTCAATGCCCCTTATATAACCGATTTCGCCCAGTTGGCGCAAATCCTTGACGTGGGATGGTCCCGGTGAGGTCATTTCTGCCGTCGGTTTTTTGGCGGGCACGACGACATCGGTATCATAGACCCATGTCAGGCCAAGATGGACCGCCAGCTTGTCGCACAGTTGGCGGATATCGACAGGCTTTGCAATTGTGTCGTTGTGGTTGTCCTCGCCCGCACCGGCAATGGAGCCATCGCCGATATTTGCAGAAAGCATGATCAGCGGCGCGGTCTGGCCCGCCTCGCGCAGTTTCGTGACAAGTTGCCAGCCACTCATGCCGGGCATGGAAATGTCGATGAGGAAAAGGTCCGGCTTGACGCCCTCGATCAGAGCCAGGCAATCCGGTCCGCCCTGCGCGGTCAGCACGACGAAATCGAGCGGGCTCAGAACCTCCCGCATCAGTTCACGATGGTCCTCATTGTCATCGACGACGACGATGGTCCTGCGCGGGCCGGAATAGGACACGATGGTCTTTTGCGGTGCCGGTGCCGTGCTGGGGCGGTCTACAGCAGACAGCATCAGCCGTATCTTGAAGGTGGAGCCCTTGTCCTTTTCGCTTACAACGGAGATTTCGCCGCCCAGCGTGTTGGTCAGTAGCTGGGTGATGGTGAGCCCGAGGCCCAGCCCTGGCATGGGGCGTATGCTTTCGGCCTCGCCGCGCTGAAACGGTTCGTAGATCCGGCTCAGATCCTTTTCGGCAATGCCGCGTCCGGTATCGGAAATGGTGAAGGTCGCGACCTGGCTGCGATAGGCCACATCGAAGCGAACTTCGCCTGCATCGGTAAACTTGATGGCGTTCGACAGAAGATTGACGAGAATTTGCCGCAGGCGCTTTTCATCGGTGCGGACATATTGTGGAAGCGCTCGCGTGCGGGTGTGCTTCAGCTCCAGCCCCTTTGCCTGCGCCTGCGGACGGAAGAGATCGAGGATCTGGTCGAGAAAATCCTGAATGTTGATTTCGTTGGAATAGACCTGCAGACGGCCCGCCTCGATCTTGGATATGTCCAGCAGCCCGTCGATAAGCCCGGAGAGGTGATCGGCGGAGCGTCGGATGACCTTGATCGCCGATTGGCGGGGCTGCGGGATGGTGTCGTCGCGCTCCAGAATCTGGGCGTAGCCGAGGACGGCATTGAGCGGCGTTCGCAATTCATGGCTGAGACCAACGACATAGCGGCTCTTTGCGCGGTTGGCAGCTTCCGCCGTGTCCTTGGCGTGCTGCAGCGCCGCATCGGTCTTCTTATGCGCGGCGATTTCCTTCAAAAGAAGCGTGTTCTGGCGTGAGGATTCCTCTTCCGCCACCACCCGGCTGTCATGGGCGAGAACCAGAAACCAGCAGACGATACCCGCTATCACGGCGAAAACGAAGAAGACCGCAAGGATGGTGCGATTGACCACATCCACCGTGGCGGGGGAGGCAGCCCCCACCTGATGGGCGATCAGCGCCAGCGTTGCCCCAAGCACGATGATGGCGAGTGCCGCCGACATGGCGTAGCGGCCAAGCCGGGTCGCCAGCCTGGCTACGAGATCATCCGGCAGAAAGGAGCGGGCAACGGTTGCCACCTGGTAGTTCAGCTTGGCCTTCGGCTTGCACATATCGTGGCAGCGGCTGTCCAGCGAGCAGCAGAGAGAACAGATGGGCGCGGCATAGGCGGGGCACCAGGCCATGTCCTCAGGCTCGAAAGGATGCTCGCAGATGGAGCAGGTGATGCTGCTTTCCTGTGCCCATTTTTGCCGTGGCTTGCGGGCCAGATAGAATTTTCCCTTGGTGCCCCAGGCGATCAACGGAGAGACGGTGAAGGCAACGAGCAAGGTCAGATAGGGTGCAAGCGAGGCGGCAATGGCACCGAACAGGCCAAAATGTGCCGTAAGCGCGATTGTTGCGGCCAGCGTCATGGTGCCAACGCCCACCGGGTTGATATCGTAGAGGTGGGCGCGTTTGAATTCGATGCCGGGTGGCGCAAGGCCGAGCGGCTTGTTGATGAAAAGATCAGCCGAGATGGTGCAGAGCCACGCCATGGCGATGATGGAGAAGATGCCCAGCGTTTCTTCCAGCAGCCGGTAGATGCCGAGTTCCATCAGCAGCAGCGCGATCAGCACGTTGAATACCAGCCAGACCACGCGGCCCGGGTGGCTGTGGGTGAGGCGGGAGAAGAAATTCGACCATGCCAGCGACCCGGCATAGGCGTTCATGACGTTGATCTTGAGCTGCGAGACGACGACAAAGGCGACCATCAGCAGCAGGGCGGCGTTTTCATTGGGGATCATGTAGCCAAAGGCCGTCAGATACATCTGCGAGGGGTCGGCAGCCCGATCTACCGGCACGCCTGAGCTGAACGTCAGCACGACAAGGAACGACCCCGCCAGAAGCTTGGGCACACCGACCAGGACCCAGCCCGCACCGGCGAGAAAGACGGCAAAGCGATGGCGCAGCTTCAGCTTTCCCTCGGCTGGCAGGAAGCGAAGGAAATCCACCTGCTCGCCGATCTGCGACATCAGCGCCAGTATGACGGCAGAGGCCGCGCCGAATTCAACCAGATTGAAATCAGCCATCGTTCCCGCAGGACCGGACGCGTGGTGAATGCCGGCAAAGGCGCGCCAGAGATCGAACTTTTCCCAATCCAGAAACGCGATGAAAATGAAGGGCAGGATGTTGAGCACGATCCAGAAGGGCTGGGTGATGATCTGGAACCGGCTGATGAGCCGCACACCATGGGTAACCAGCGGAATGACCATGACGGCGGAAATGATGTAGCCGATCCATAGGGGTATGCCGAGCGCCAGTTCCAGCGCGCCAGACATGATGGATGCCTCAATGGCAAACAGCATGAAGGTGAAGGCGGCGTAGATCAGCGATGTGATGGTAGAGCCGATATAGCCGAAGCTTGCACCGCGCGTCAGAAGGTCGATATCGACGCCGTAGCGGATGGCATAACGGCTGATCGGCACGCCGACAGCCAGCATGACGGCGGAGGCGACGAGAATGGCGAGAAACGCGTTGGTGGTGCCGTAGGAGAGGGTGATGGCGCCGCCGATGGCTTCCAGCGCAAGGAAGGATATGGCACCGATGGCGGTGTGGGAAATGCGGCTGGAAGAGAACTGTCGGGCGCTCTTGGCTGTGAAGCGCAGTGCATAGTCTTCAAGCGTCTGGTTGGCGACCCAGCGATTATATTCGCGCCTGACGGGGATGATGCGTTGACGTGCGGCCATGCCTAAAAACCAGCGCCTTTTCCGGGGTGATGCTCAATTGTGCACAGTCGGGCCAACGGATTTGGTTTGCAAGACAAATACGGCGTCACGGATATCAAAGACGTACCGACATGCCGCCATCGACAGTGAGGACGTGGCCGTTGACGAAGGAAGCCGCATCACTTGCCAAAAACAGAGCCGCGCCAGCGATTTCATCCGGCTTTCCCCAGCGTTCCAAAGGGACGCGCAACCTGGCGAAAGCCAACATATCCGGGTCTTCCGCGAGGGTCGCATTGGTTTCGGTTGCGAACATGCCGGGGGCTATGGCGTTGCTTGTGATGCCGCGTGCGCCATATTCCACGGCAATGCTTCGCATTAAGCCCGTCAATCCCTGTTTTGCCACCGGGTAGATTGCGTCTCCCGACTTCACCAAATGGCCAAGGATGGATGTGATGGTGATGATGCGGCCGTAATTGTTTGCGGTCATTGCTTCTGCCGCCTCGCGGGACAGGCAGATGGAGGAGGTGAGATCGGTGCGGATGAGATCCAGCACATCTTCTTCCCGGAAGTCGCGCAGAGGACGCCGATCGCGTGCGCCGACATTATTGACGAGAATATCGAGGTGTCCGACGTCTTTCATGATACGCCGGACAAGGTCGCCGCCAGCAGCGGTGTCAGCGATATCGAATGCGGCATAGTCGGCTTTTCCACCTGCTTCACGAAGACTATTCGCCGAATTTTCCAGCGTCTGCGCATTGCGACCCGTCAGCCAGACATGGGCACCCGCTTCGGTAAATGCCTTGGCGATTTCAAAGCCGAGCCCGCGCCCGCTGCCGGTAATGATTGCGGTGCGGTTTTCCAGCGAGAATTTTTGGAGAATGCCCATCGCTCACTGTCCCGGTTCAAATCGTTATGTCAGCCCGCAGAATAAGCCGCGCAGGGGGAAGTGAGAAAGGTCAACCGTGTGGCTAGCCGTTCGCAATTGCAGGCTCTGGATACAAAAATGGCGTCGCCCTGTTAGAGCGACGCCATGTTCGACTTATCAGGCAGCAGCGGACTGTGCGAGCGGCACTTCTGCAATCGTCTTCAGAACAACGGAAGCGATCTGGTATGGGCAGCCCTGGCTGTTCGGACGACGGTCTTCAAGGTAACCCTTGTAGCCGTTGTTGACGAAGGAATGTGGAACGCGGATCGATGCGCCACGGTCAGCAATGCCGTAGGAGAACTTGTTCCAAGGAGCGGTTTCGTGCTTGCCGGTCAGGCGCAGATGGTTGTCTGGGCCGTAAACGTCGATGTGCTCTTTCCAGTTCTTTTCGAAAGCAGCCATGAGCGCTTCGAAATACTCCTTGCCGCCAACTTCGCGCATGAACTTGGTGGAGAAGTTGCAGTGCATGCCAGAGCCGTTCCAGTCGGTATCGCCGAGTGGCTTGCAATGGAATTCGACGTCGATGCCGTACTTTTCGCAAAGGCGAAGAAGCAGGTAACGCGCGATCCAGATCTGGTCGGCAGCGCTCTTGGAGCCCTTGCCGAACACCTGGAATTCCCACTGACCCTTGGCCACTTCGGCATTGATGCCTTCGTGGTTGATGCCTGCTTCTAGGCAGAGGTCGAGATGCTCTTCAACGATTTCGCGAGCGATGGAGCCGACATTCTTGTAGCCGACGCCTGTGTAATATGGACCCTGTGGAGCGGGGTAGCCCTGCTCAGGGAAGCCGAGCGGACGGCCATCTTCGTAGAAGAAGTATTCCTGCTCGAAGCCGAACCATGCGCCTTCGTCGTCGAGAATGGTCGCGCGGCTGTTGGATGGATGCGGTGTCACGCCATCCGGCATCATGACTTCACACATGACGAGCGCGCCATTTGTGCGGGCCGGGTCAGGATAGATCGCGACGGGCTTGAGAACGCAATCGGAGCTGTGGCCTTCGGCCTGCTGCGTGGAGGAGCCGTCAAAGCCCCAGAGTGGCAGCTGCTCGAGCGTTGGGAATTCATCGAATTCCTTGATCTGGGTCTTGCCGCGCAGGTTTGCTACCGGCTTGTAACCATCCAGCCAGATGTACTCGAGTTTGAACTTAGTCATTACGAACCTCTCATAGGTTAAGATGCGAAGCCTTGATATTCCCTTTGCGAACAAACAGCCTTGTGAACTGCCCTCGCTTTCAAGTGCTGTCCCTATAGAAGCATTCCCCGTGCCAGTTTCACGTGGCAACGACCGGGCACCGTCTTTTTTTAAAGCGAATGGGTGATCTGCGGTCAGAAATATCGGAAATCTCGCGAGGCGCATTTTTGAAAAACCTAAGCATTTCCGATGCTTTTGGCAGGGCAGAGACAATTTTTGGTCAAAAATGATGCCGTTTCTTTTCGGAAACGTATTTTTCATGCGAAAATTTCGAAGTTTCGCTCGATATCTGCATAAAGACTGTTCTTTGCACCATGAAGATTATATGACGCCTAAAAAATAGGCGTTGTGATATTTTTTTAATCAGGAGGGGTGTTTTTCGGCGTATTTGGGCGTATATTTGGGTTGAGGCAACAATGCTGGCTATTCAACGAGAGAGTGAATGTCATGAGAAGTGAACCGCATTTGGAGAGTGCCACAATCTATCAATTCCCTGTCGGTGGCCGTGCAGGTTTCAAAGGCATGCGCAATGTGACCGTAACGACGGGCCAGTCGATCTCCACGCCCAAGACGCATGTTGACTTTGACAGCTGGTATCATCAGCAAGCCATTCTCGATACCTGCGATCCGGACAAGCCACACAACTGAGTGCGGCATCGAGGGCGGTGGTAGTCTGCCTAAATCTACAGTGAATAAGCTGGCGTTCCTGTTTCGCCACCCTACCTACGTCAATTGACGTATACGGTTTTGCGGATGCGAGACCGATAGTCCCCTCCAGCAGCGGTAAAATAACCGCTGAGCCCATAGAGGCTGAACAGGAGAGGGGTCCTTCCGATGACTTTCAAGAACATGCTTTCCGGCGCTTTGCTCGGCGCCATCTTGTCTACCACAGCATTCCATGGCGCGTTTGCCGCTGACGATACGATCAAGGTCGGCGTTCTGCATTCCTTGTCCGGCACCATGGCGATTTCCGAGACAACTCTGAAAGACGCCATGTTGATGCTCATCGAGGAGCAGAACAAGAAGGGCGGCGTTCTCGGCAAGAAGCTCGAAGCCGTTGTTGTCGATCCGGCCTCCGACTGGCCGCTCTTTGCGGAAAAGGCTCGCCAGCTGATCAGCCAAGACAAGGTCGCAGCCGTCTTCGGTTGCTGGACATCGTCCTCGCGCAAATCCGTTCTGCCTGTCTTTGAAGAGCTAAACTCCATCCTCTTCTATCCCGTACAGTATGAGGGCGAAGAATCCTCGCGCAACATCTTCTATACCGGTGCAGCCCCCAACCAGCAGGCTATTCCCGCTGTCGATTATCTGGCCAGCACCGAAGGCGTCGAGCGCTGGGTTCTGGCGGGCACCGACTATGTCTACCCGCAGACAACCAACAAGATCCTGAAAGCCTACCTGATGTCGAAGGGCGTCAAGGAAGAGGACATCATGATCAACTACACGCCATTCGGCCATTCCGACTGGCAGACCATCGTCTCCGACATCAAGAAATTCGGCTCTGCCGGCAAGAAGACCGCTGTCGTCTCCACCATCAACGGTGACGCCAACGTTCCCTTCTACAAGGAACTGGCAAACCAGGGCGTGAAGGCAGAAGACATCCCCGTCGTTGCCTTCTCGGTGGGTGAAGAAGAGCTTGCGGGCCTCGATACCGGCCCGCTGGTCGGCCACCTTGCCGCCTGGAACTACTTCCAGTCCGTCGACAGCCCTGTGAATGCCGAGTTCATCAAGGAATGGCACGCTTTCACCAAGAACGACAAGCGCGTGACGAACGACCCGATGGAAGCCGCCTATATCGGCTTCAACGCCTGGGTCAAGGCGGTGGAAGCTGCTGGCACGACAGAGACCGACAAGGTTCTGGATACGATCATCGGCGTTTCCGTGCCAAACCTCTCGGGCGGCTATTCCACCGTCATGCCGAACCACCACATCACCAAGCCGGTTCTGATTGGCGAAATCCAGTCTGACGGTCAGTTCGAAATCGTGCAGCAGACCGCGCAGGTCGTCGGCGACGAATGGTCGGATTACCTGCCTGACTCCAAGGACCTGATCTCCGATTGGCGCAAGCCAATGGAGTGCGGCAACTTCAACGTCGCTTCGGGCAAATGCGGTGGCAAGGGCATGTAATGTCGCGCCTCGATCCCTCTCCGAAACGGGGAGGGGTCTACCATCCTGACTGACATGACCTCCACACTCTCCGTCATCCTCGGGCTCGACCCGAGGATCTACCAACGGCAACCGCGTTCTCTCGGAGATGATGGAACACGCCGCAGCGGCAGCAGATCCTCGAGTGAAGCCCGAGGATGACGATGGAGAGGGCAGAGGGGCTGTCCACTCCCGCGTCACCATACGCACTGATGCATCGCCGTCTCGTATATTGGGGAACTGACATGACGATCCGATTTCTTCTTCGAGCCATGTGTCTATGGCTGGCACTCGGCATCGCTGCTCCATCCTTCGCCCAGCCAAGCGATCCTAAAGCGCTGATTGATGCGCTTGGCACGGCTGACTTCAAGCAGGCCGAGACGTTGACGGGCCAGATTGCAGCGTCCGGTGATCCACGTGTGGTTCCCGCGCTTGAAGCCTTTGCGGAAGGCGATCTCTATGTCCGCAAATCCGACAGTCGCGTTTTCATGACAAAGGCAGCCGGCGCCAATTTCACGCTTGTCGATCCCCTGACCGGTGAGAGCGCGGGTGAGGCACCGAAAGCCGCGGTTACCAAGATCCGCGTCAACAACAACCTGCGCCGTGTTATTCGCGCCGCTCTGGGTGGCTTGACGTTGCTCAGCCCTGACAAATCTGTTCGCCTTGCTGCCGCCGATGCCGTGTTGAAAGCACCGAGCGCCGAAAACCTGCAATTGCTGGAAGCGGCACTCGCCAAGGAAACCGACAGCCAGGTGCGCACGCGTATGGAAGAAGCGCGGGCCGTCTCCGTGCTGGCGTCAGATCGATCCGTCGATGAAAAGCGCGCTGCTATAGAGACCATCAAGAGCCTGGGTGGACGTGGTGGGGTCAGCATTCTCATGGCAGCCGGTAATGTAACCGATGCCAGCCTCAAACCCGATATCGATGCGGCCATTGCCTATATTGAAAGCACGCTGGCTCTTTGGGATGCCGCGCAGAACATCTGGTATGGCCTGTCTCTCGGCTCCGTGCTTCTGCTGGCCGCCATCGGCCTTGCCATTACCTTTGGCGTCATGGGCATCATCAACATGGCCCATGGTGAGATGGTGATGATCGGTGCCTATTCCACCTTCATGGTGCAGGAGGTGATCCGCGCCAACTACCCCGGCCTGTTCGACTGGTCGCTGGCGATTGCGCTGCCTGTCGCCTTTCTGGTCACCGGTGCGGTCGGTCTTGTCATGGAGCGCGGGGTTATCCGCTTTCTCTATGGACGTCCGCTCGAAACGCTGCTCGCGACATGGGGCATTTCTCTCATCCTGCAGCAGGGCGTGCGTTCCATCTTCGGGCCAACCAACCGCGAAGTTGGCAATCCGAGCTGGATGTCCGGCTCGTTCAGCGTCGGCTACCTCAACTTCACCTGGAACCGCGTCTGGATTGTCTGTTTCTCGCTCTCGGTATTCTTTGCCCTTCTGCTTTTGCTGAAGCGTTCCGCCTTCGGTCTGCAAATGCGGGCGGTGACGCAGAACCGGCGCATGGCGTCTTCCATGGGTATTCGCACGCCCTGGGTTGATGCTTTCACCTTCGCGCTCGGCTCGGGCGTTGCCGGGCTGGCGGGTGTGGCGCTCTCGCAGATTGACAATGTCTCTCCCAATCTCGGGCAGTCCTACATCATCGACAGCTTCATGGTGGTGGTGTTCGGCGGGGTCGGCAATCTCTGGGGAACCTTTGTCGGCGCGCTGACGCTCGGCGTGCTCAACAAATTCCTGGAGCCGACCGTCGGTGCTGTCCTTGGCAAGATCCTGGTTCTCGTTCTCATCATCCTGTTCATCCAGAAGCGGCCACGCGGTCTCTTCGCACTCAAGGGAAGGGCGATTGAAGCATGATTACCGGCTTCCTCCTTCGGGCGCTCGACCGCCGGATCCTCATCGCCATCGGCATCATCCTAGCCGTCGCGGTCCTCGTGCCTGCCTCCAACCTGCTGCTTCCCGCAGACAGCCCATTCCGCATCCCCACCTACATCATGTCGATGCTCGGCAAATATCTGGCCTATGCCATTCTGGCGCTGGCGCTCGATCTCGTCTGGGGTTATTGCGGCATTCTCTCGCTTGGCCATGCAGCCTTTTTTGCGCTCGGTGGCTATGCCATGGGCATGTATCTGATGCGGCAGATCGGCACGCGGGGCACCTATGGCCATCCGATCCTTCCCGACTTCATGGTGTTTCTGAACTGGAAGGAACTGCCGTGGTTCTGGCATGGCTTCGACATGTTCTGGTTTGCCATGCTGATGGTTCTTGTCGTGCCCGGCCTGCTTGCCTTCGTCTTTGGCTGGTTTGCCTTTCGCTCCCGCGTCAACGGCGTCTATCTCTCCATCATCACGCAGGCCATGACCTATGCGCTGCTCCTTGCCTTCTTCCGCAATGATATGGGCTTTGGCGGCAATAACGGGCTGACGGATTTCAAGGATATTCTCGGCTTTTCCGTACAGGCGGATGGCACGCGCGCCGTTCTGTTTGCCATGACGGCCATCATGCTGGCGCTCTGCCTGCTGATAGCCTCCGGCATCGTCAACTCCAAGTTTGGCAAGGTGCTGGTGGGCGTGCGCGATGCGGAAAGCCGCGTGCGCTTCCTTGGCTTCCGGGTCGAGAACATCAAGCTTTTTACCTTCGTCGTCTCGGCCATGATGGCCGGTATCGCAGGTGCCTTGTTCGTGCCGCAGGTGGGCATCATCAATCCCGGCGAGTTCTCTCCCGCCAACTCAATCGAAGTCGTGGTGTGGACCGCTGTCGGCGGACGCGGAACCCTGATCGGGCCGATCCTTGGCGCGGTGCTGGTCAATGGTGGCAAGAGCTACTTCACCGGCGCATTCCCGGAATTCTGGCTCTTTGCATTGGGTGGCCTTTTCATTGCCGTGACGCTGTTCTTCCCGAAGGGCATTGTCGGCACCGTCCAGCATTATCTTGCAGGCCGCCGGGAAAAGCGGGTGGAAGAGGCCAAGGACAAGGTGCGTCGGACCGAAAATGACGATGCCGTCAAGGCGGCGCAACAGGCTGCGGAGTAGCGACGATGAACATGATCTCCGAAAAAAGAGCCAAAAGCCTGCTCTATCTGGACGGCGTTTCCGTGTCCTTCGATGGCTTCAAGGCTTTGAATTCCCTGTCCTTCGTGGTCGAGCCGGGTGAGCTTCGCGCCATCATTGGCCCCAATGGCGCGGGCAAGACCACGATGATGGATATCATCACCGGCAAGACCCGGCCCAACAGCGGCACGGTGCTGTTCGAAGACAGCATCGACCTGACAAAAAAGGACGAGGCCGATATCGCGCAGTTGGGCATCGGCCGCAAGTTCCAGAAGCCGACGGTGTTTGAGAGCCACACGGTCTGGGACAATCTGGAACTCGCGCTCAACCGCAAGCGCGGCGTCTTCGCAACGCTGTTCTATCGCCTGACGGAAGACGACAAGACCCGTATCGAGGAGATCTTGGCCACGGTTCGTCTCTCCCACCGCCGCAATGATCTTGCCGCCAATCTGTCCCACGGGCAGAAACAGTGGCTTGAGATCGGGATGCTGCTGGCACAGGAGCCAAAGCTCCTGCTGGTCGATGAGCCCGTGGCGGGGATGACGGATGCAGAAACGGCAGAAACTGCGGTGCTGCTGAAGGAAATCGCCAAGACCCGCTCCGTGGTGGTCGTGGAGCATGACATGGGCTTCATCCGCGACCTCGGCGTGAAGGTGACGTGTCTGGCGGAAGGCTCTGTGCTTGCCGAAGGGTCGATCGATTTCGTGTCCAGCGATCCAAAGGTCATCGAAAATTATCTGGGGCGCTAGGTTCGCCGCACGGCGAACGTCATCAAACAGGATTGCATCATGCTGAGCGTCGAGAACATCAATCTTCACTATGGGGCGGCGCAGGCGCTGCGCGGAATTTCCCTCAATGCGCAGATGGGCAAGATCACCTGCGTCCTCGGTCGCAATGGCGTGGGAAAAAGCTCGCTATTGCGCGCCGTCACCGGCCAGCATCCGCTCAGCAGCGGCACAATTACCTTTGGCGGCGAACCCTTGAACGGACTTGCGCCCTACCAGCGCGCCAAGCGCGGCGTGGGTTATGTGCCGCAGGGCCGTGAGATCTTTCCGCTCTTGACCGTGCAGGAAAACCTGCAGGCAGGCTACGCGCCGCTGCCACGCAAGGACAGGTTCATTCCAGACGATATTTTCAGCCTGTTCCCGGTGCTGCAATCCATGCTGTCGCGCCGGGGCGGAGACCTTTCGGGCGGGCAGCAGCAGCAGCTGGCGATTGGCCGCGCGCTGGTGACGCGCCCCCAGATCCTCGTCCTGGACGAACCGACGGAAGGCATACAGCCATCGATCATCAAGGACATCGGAAGGGCGATCAAATATTTGCGGGATTCCACCGGCATGGCGATCCTTCTGGTGGAACAATATCTGGATTTCTGCCGGGAGCTTGCCGATTACGTCTATATCATGGACCGTGGTGAGATCGTTCACGAGGGCGTGGCGGAAACGCTGGATATGCCCGAAGCCCGCCGTCATCTGACGGTCTGAGAGGCGAGTATCCTGTTCACGAATGGAGAAAAGCTTCGCAAAATTGTGAAAGCCATGCAGCTCTGCATGGCTTTTATGCGCAATTTTAGCGTTTCATTGATTAAAAGCCTGTGTTATTGGCACGAAACTGCAACATGCAAGACACAATGGCGAGGCCATCTGCATGTCGCTCCCGTCGATCCCTTACATTCCACGAATTTTCCGGCATACTGTCGGGGAACTGTGCCAATAAAGGCGTGCCGATGAATTTTACGACTGTTGCTGGCCGGCTTGCCCGGTTTGTCCGTCCCGCTCGCACTCTTGTTGCGGGCTTTGCCATTCTTACGGCCACGAGTGCCGCCGCGCTGGCGTCAACCTGCGGACAGACAATCGAACCGGGTAGACACGCGTTTTCGCTGGTCTCTGAAGGAAATCAACGCAGCGGCGTGTATTTTGTTCCGTCGTCTTACGACGGTCAGAAGAAAATGCCTGTCGTTTTCGATTTCCACGGCAGCAACAGCAACCCGAATGGCCAGTTGGACCGCAGCGGCTGGGACAAGGTGGGCGAGCGCGAGGGCGTTATCGTCGTTGCGCTGCAAGGTAGCCTCAAGGGCGAGTTGCCCGGCACGAATGCATGGAATGTTCCCGGCGTGACCAAGCGTGACGGTGGTCTGGACGAGCCTGCCTTTATCCGTGACGCCGTCAGCATGGTCAAATCCACATTGTGTGTGGACGAGGCCCGCTTCTACGGCTCCGGTTATTCTGGCGGCGGGCGTATGCTGTCACAATATCTGTGCAACGGCACGAATGACTTTGCGGCTGCCGGTTTTGTGGCATCGTTGCGCGCCGGCCTTCCCATGGAAGACGCCGGAAAATGGGCGCCGGATGCAAAAAGCTGCACACCTGCAAAGCCGCTGTCCATCGTCGCCTTTGCCGGGTTGAAAGATCCCGCCAACCCCTATCAGGGCGGCGGCAAGCCCTATTGGCAGTATGGCGGTGAGACCGCCTTGAAGCGCTGGGCCGAGATCGATGGCTGCAAGGGCGCGGTCAAGAGCAAGTCCACCGATACCTTCACCTTCAATTCCTATGATGTCTGCAAGAGTGGCGCCCGCATCCATTCCTACGTCATCGATGCCTGGGACCATGCCTGGCCGCGCGCCGCCATGAAGGCTGAGGTTGTCGCCTCTGCCGCGGCGATCATTCGCAAGCCATCCAGCGATGCAGCAGGCAAGGTCCAGCAGGCCGTCGAGCGCAAGATGCCTGCGACCGATACGGTCCAGCGGCTTGATGCGGCGGAAAGAATGTGGGAGTTCTTCCAGAATACGGAAGGGCAGATGGTTGTCGACGCAACTGCGAAGACGGATTGCTCCGTGAAGGCGGTTCCCGCTTCCGCATCCGCCAAAGCTTCGGAGACGACGTGCAGCCAGACCAGCAAAGCATCCCACAACCCCGCCCGCAGCGCGCCCGAGGCAGCGGACGCATTGTAACCAAAGCAGTGCTTGGCCGCAGCCGTCTGGAGCAATTGTTTCAGGAAGGCTGCGCCAAGATCAGGCTTCCCGATACGTTTTCCAATGAGATGGAAGCCATTCTCATCAACTCGTCCGGCGGCTTGACCGGCGGCGATGAGCTGGAATGGCAGGCCGATGCAGGCGAGGGAACATCCCTCGTGGTGACCACCCAGGCCTGCGAGAAGATTTACAAGGCAGCAGCCGGTACAGCCGCCGTCACAGCGCGCGTATCTGCGGCCCCCGCTGCCAAGCTTCACTGGCTACCGCAGGAAACCATTCTTTTTGATCGCGCGTCGCTTACCCGCTCACTTGAGGCGGATATTGATGCATCCGCCGAATTCATCGCAGTGGAAGCGGTTCTGCTCGGCCGTCAGGCCATGGGCGAGGCGATGCATGAGGGGCTGTTTCGCGATCGCTGGCGCATTCGCCATGGCGGCAAGCTGGTTCACGCCGAAGAACTGCGGCTGGAGGGAAACATCGGTGAATTGACCAGGTCGGAACCCGTCCTGTCCGGTCAGGTCGCCTTCGCAACGCTTCTTTATATCGGCCCCCTGGCGGAGGCGCTTCTGCCTAAAATCCGGGCTATTGCCGGGTTTTCCGGCGGTGCCAGCGCGTGGCAGGGAAAGCTTGTCATAAGGCTGTCTGCGCCGGACGGATTCACCATGAGAAAAATGCTGTTTCCCATCATTTCGCTCTTGCGAAATGGCGCGCCAGTGCCGAAAGTCTGGAATCTCTGATGATTGAAACGGGACCACAATGAACCTCACCCCCAGAGAAAAAGACAAGCTTCTGATTTCCATGGCTGCCATGGTGGCGCGTCGGCGTCTGGAGCGTGGCGTCAAGCTGAACTATCCCGAAGCCATTGCTCTTATTACCGATTTCGTGGTTGAGGGCGCACGCGACGGTCGCGCTGTGTCCGAACTGATGGAGGCGGGAGCCCACGTCATCAGCCGTGATCAGGTCATGGAAGGCATTGCCGAGATGATCCACGACGTGCAGGTCGAGGCGACGTTCCCTGATGGAACGAAGCTGGTGACCGTTCACGAACCCATCCGCTAGGAGCGCGCCATGGCACTCGAACTTCGCCCCAATTGCGAATGCTGCGACAGGGACCTTGCGCCCGATAGCCTCGATGCGATGATGTGTTCTTTCGAATGCACGTTTTGCAGCGACTGCACGACCACTATTCTCAATGGAAAGTGCCCGAACTGCGGCGGAGAACTGGTGCGACGCCCCATTCGCCCGGCGGCCAAACTGGTCAACAATCCGGCTTCCACGAAGCGGGTTCTGAAAGCCGATGGCTGCGCATCCATCGAAGCGGCGTGACGATAAGGAAAAGACCATGATCCCAGGTGAAGTCATTGCCGCAGAAGGTGAGATCGAGCTCAATGCCGGTCAGCCAACGATCACCATTGAAGTTGCCAATAGCGGCGACAGGCCTGTTCAGGTTGGCAGCCATTACCACTTTGCCGAAACCAATGCGGGCCTGGTCTTCGAGCGCGACAAGGCGCACGGAATGCGGCTTGATATTCCGGCAGGAACTGCGGTTCGCTTCGAACCCGGCCAGAAGCGCGAAGTGACTTTGGTGCCGCTTTCAGGCAAGCGGGAAGTCTACGGCTTTCGCAAGCTCGTGATGGGTAAGTTGTGATGATGGCGGCCAAGCATTTGCGTCATGTTTTTTCCGGTCTTTTCGTCTTCTGTGCGGCCACTTCCTTTTCGCTCGCCGTCCGCGACGCTGCCGCTCAGGAAGAGCCCAATTGTGCCGAACCTTCGACGCAGAGGGACATGAACGCATGTGCTGCCCTCGATTATGAAAAGGCCGACAAGGAGCTGAATGTTGCCTACCAGCAGCTTCGCAAGAAGATGAGCGAGTGGGACAAGTCCGCCGATGCCGCGAGCAAGGGTGCCGTCGACGCACTTGTGGCGGCACAACGCGCATGGGTCGCGTTCCGCGATGCCAATTGTGATGTTGCGGGCTTCCAGGCGCGGGGCGGCTCGATGGAGCCGATGCTCGTCTCCTCCTGCCTTGCCGATATGAGCACAAAACGCGCCGAAGAACTTCGCAAGCTTTCGGACGGTTTCTGACGCGACCGCCCATTCTTTTCTCCGCCCTCCAGGGAGCCTGATGCCGATGCCTTACAAGATTTCCCGTGCGTCCTATGCCAGCATGTTTGGCCCCACCGTGGGCGACAAGGTGCGGCTTGCCGATACCGAGCTCTTCATCGAGATCGAGAAGGATTTCACGACCTATGGCGAGGAGGTCAAGTTCGGTGGCGGCAAGGTCATTCGCGACGGCATGGGGCAAAGCCAGGCAACGCGGGCTGAAGGTGCTGTCGATACCGTCATCACCAACGTCGTCATTGTCGATCATAGCGGTATCTACAAAGCCGATGTCGGTTTGAAGGATGGACGCATTCACGCCATCGGCAAGGCTGGAAACCCAGATACGCAGCCGGGCGTGACCATTATCGTCGGCCCCTCGACGGAGGCGATTGCCGGTGAAGGCAAGATCCTGACGGCGGGCGGGATGGATGCCCATATCCATTTCATCTGCCCGCAGCAGATCGAAGAAGCCTTGATGAGCGGCGTGACCACCATGCTTGGCGGCGGCTCTGGTCCTGCCCATGGCACGCTGGCCACCACCTGCACGGGCGCCTGGCACATTGAAAGAATGATTGAAAGCTTCGATGCTTTCCCGATGAACCTTGCCCTGGCAGGCAAGGGCAATGCGTCACTGCCTGCACCTCTGGAAGAAATGATCCTTGCGGGCGCATCCTCCTTGAAGCTTCATGAGGACTGGGGCACCACACCGGCCGCCATCGACAACTGCCTGTCTGTTGCCGATGCGTTTGACGTGCAGGTGATGATCCACACCGACACCCTGAATGAAAGCGGTTTCGTGGAAGATACGGTTGCGGCCATCAATGGTCGCACCATCCACGCCTTTCATACGGAAGGGGCGGGCGGTGGCCACGCGCCTGATATCATCAAGATTTGCGGAAACCCCAACGTCATTCCTTCCTCCACCAATCCAACGCGGCCCTACACCATCAATACGCTGGCGGAACATCTGGACATGCTGATGGTCTGCCATCACCTGTCGCCGTCCATCCCGGAAGACATCGCCTTTGCGGAAAGCCGCATCCGCAAGGAAACGATTGCTGCAGAAGATATCCTGCACGATATCGGCGCGTTCTCGATCATCTCCTCCGACAGCCAGGCCATGGGCCGTGTGGGTGAGGTGGCGATCCGCACCTGGCAGACGGCAGACAAGATGAAGCGCCAGCGCGGTCGTCTGAAGGAAGAGGTGGGCGAGAACGACAATTTCCGTGTTCGCCGCTACATCGCCAAATACACCATCAATCCGGCGATTGCTCACGGCGTTTCGCATGAAATCGGCTCCATCGAAGTCGGCAAGCGCGCCGATTTGGTGCTCTGGAACCCCGCCTTTTTCGGCGTGAAGCCGGAGATGGTGTTGTTGGGCGGCTCCATCGCCGCCGCGCCGATGGGTGATCCGAACGCTTCGATCCCGACGCCGCAGCCGATGCACTACCGCCCGATGTTTGCCGCTTACGGCAAGCTGCGCACCAATTCCTCTGTCACCTTCGTGTCGCAGGCATCGCTGGATGGCGGGTTGGCGCAACGGCTTGGCGTTGCAAAGAAGCTGGTGGCGGTGCGCAATGTGCGCGGTGGTATTTCCAAGGCATCGATGATCCACAACTCCCTGACGCCACACATCGATGTTGACCCTGAGACCTACGAGGTGCGGGCCGATGGGGAGCTTTTGACCTGCGAACCGGCAACAGTGCTGCCCATGGCGCAGAGATATTTCCTGTTCTAGGCCATGTCCCCCATAGTCAGGGACGGTGCAGAAATACGCGCGGTCCGGAGAATGTGAAGAATCGCGCAATTCTCCGGGCTTCGGAGCGTTGCCGCCTGTGCATGACTGCCCTGCAGGCATATGTTTTTGCTGCACTGCAAACGAAATTGCGGTATCGCAAGCCCAGTTTCAGGCGTGACCTGTTCCCAAGCCCTTCACGCCGCATTTGTACAGGAGAAACCCATGCTCGGTAAAAAAGTGCCTGCCGTTACCTTCCGCACGCGCGTCCGCGACGAAGCCGTTGGCGGCCCCAATCCCTATCGCTGGCAGGACATGACCTCCGACGACTATTTCAAGGGCAAGAAGGTCATTCTGTTTTCGCTTCCCGGCGCCTTCACGCCAACATGCTCGACCTATCAGTTGCCGGATTTCGAAAGATTGTCGCCTGAGTTCCGCGCTATGGGCATTGACGAGATTTATTGCCTCTCCGTCAACGATGCCTTTGTGATGAATGCCTGGGCCAAGGGTCAGTCGCTGGAGAACGTCAAGGTCATTCCCGATGGCTCGGGTGAATTCACCCGCAAGATGGGAATGCTGGTGGCCAAGGACAATCTTGGCTTCGGCATGCGCTCCTGGCGCTATGCTGCCATCATCAATGATGGCGTCGTCGAGCAGTGGTTCGAGGAAGAAGGCTATTCCGACAATTGCGAAAGCGACCCTTACGAGGTGTCTTCGCCACAGAACATTCTGGCGAATCTCAAGGCGAAGATTGCAGCCTGATCCTTCAAAAGCCCGGCATGGTCCGGGCTTTTTTTTGTACTTCCTCCCCTCTTTTTTAAAGGGTTTCGTTAATATTTCTGCCCGGTTTCTGCCGCTCCGGACGCTGTGCGAGTAAGCCGCAGCGATTGTAACCCATGATTATATAAGCGGATAATGTCGTTTACTCTGTCCCTTGCGCCGCAGGGGCTGCGAATTGTGCCTTTCCTACGTAAGGTTTTAATCAACAAAATTTTATTGGTTGTCCTTATGCACAAATATACTCGTAATATCTCGCATTTTATCTGTTTCGTTTACCTTCGGCCAATCTCTCATCTTTATCGATTTATGTCACGCAAGGGTTCGATGTGATGACGGAACGTTTAAGAAAATTTATTTCGCTGGAAATGAGTTTGACTGACCCGGGCGAAGGGCAGAGTCTCCGCACCTTCGCAACGAAGATGATCTTCATATCGATCATCCTTACCCTGATCGTCAGTTGCGTTGCGAATGCGGTCGCCGCCTATTATGGGCTTCTGCCTTTGCCTCTTCTTCAGGCTCTCATCCACAGCGTATTCATGGCCTGGGTCATCGGAAGCATTGTCACCGGTATTCTCTGTTCAGTCATCGGCAACGCGATTCGAAAGCTGCACGAATCGCACGCCGAATTCGAGCGTCTGAGCCGGACGGATACGCTTTCGGGCCTGGCAAACCGCCGCGCCTTCAACCAGTCCTTTGATGATGTCGAAACGGATGCTTCCCTCGCCATCTTCGATCTCGACCGCTTCAAGAGCATCAACGACAATTACGGCCATGCGGCAGGCGATATCGTCATCAAGAAGGCAGCTGCGGCCATAGCCGATGTTTTCGGTGAGTTTCACTGTGTCGCCCGGCTGGGTGGGGAAGAGTTTGCGGTTATCGTGCGCGGTGGCGCCCGCAAGGACCGTCTGACCCTCATCGAACTGGCGCGAATTCGCGTGTCCTGCATGACCATCAACTTCGAAGGCACGCAGGTCCAGACGACGGTTTCCGTCGGTGTCGCGGATATAGAGCCATCGCGGTCCAAGCACGATACGTTTGCAGCCGCCGACAAGGCCCTGTATTTCGCGAAGTCTTCAGGCAGAAATTGCATTCGCCATGAAATGGATATGTCTGCTGCGCAATCGGTCGAAAAGCTGCAATCGGCGCTGCTGGCGGCTTCCTGAGGTCATGGGCCGGCACAAGAGGAATTGACTGCAATTTCATGAGGGTGGGTTGCAATCCGGGGAGCGATCCGTCAGGTTTTGCAAAGTCCCAATTGTCTGGAAATATCATGTTGCGCGTTCAATTCTATCTTCCCGCCGGTACGCCAGCGGACGAGCCCTCCGGTTATGTCACTCTCGCCCATGATCAACGGCATCTGCGCCGCAAGCTGCTGCATCTTCAGAATGATGAAATGGTCATGCTCGACCTGAAAGAGGCGGTATTGTTTGCCCATGGCGATCTTCTCGTCGTGGAAAATGGCGATCTCGTTGAGGTGCGCGCCGCCTCCGAAAAGCTGTTCGAAATCAAGGCTAACTCCACGCTTCATCTCATCGAACTGGCATGGCATCTGGGCAACCGGCATCTGTCGGCTCAGATAGAGGAAGGGCGCATCCTTATCCTGCGCGACCACGTCATTCGCTCCATGCTGGAGGGGTTGGGCGCTACCGTCAAAGAGGTGGAGGAGCCTTTTCAGCCGGCACGCGGCGCCTACCACGCCCATGGCGGTCACGGGCATGGACATGATCACCACGGCCATGGACACGGTTGATCGGTGACGCTCCCCCGCAGCATCGATCCCTTGCTCCGGTTGCTTGCCTGGATGTCTCCCGCTTTTCCGGTGGGTGCTTTTTCCTATTCGGGAGGGCTGGAAACGGCGGTGAGTGATCGCCGTGTCTCTTCAGCAACTGATCTCATGGCATGGATTTCCATGCTGTTGCAGCGTGGAACGCTTTGGAACGACGCCGTTCTATTGTCCTGCGCATGGCAGTGCCACGGGGATCAGGAGGAACTAGCGGAATTGACGGCGCTTGCCCGGGCATTGGCGGGCTCCGCTGAGCGATACCGCGAAACGGTGCTGATGGGCGACGCTTTTGTCGATGCCGCCAGCGCCTGGCCGCATTCTATCTTGGAGCAATTCGGTAAAGCCACGCCCTATCCGGTGGCGGTGGGGGCTATTGCTGCAGCACATGGTGTGGGGCGTGACGAGATATTGCTTGCCTATATGCATTCGGCTGCCTCGCAATTGATTTCTGCTGGCATTCGCCTTGGCGTCGCGGGCCAGAGGGACGGGGTCGCAATGCTTGCGCAGCTTGAGATAACCCTGTCGGATGTCGCGGCGCGAGCGGTGATCTCAACACTCGATGACCTCGGCTCCGCAACCATTGTTGCGGATACGGCATCGATGCGGCATGAAATACAGGAAACAAGGCTTTTCCGATCCTAGGCATTGGAAACCCGTACGTCTGTTACCAAAAAACCGTGATAGCGGCAAAATGGTATAAAAATTTCATTTGGAAGGAAAATGGAATGAAATCGGGAAATGGACCGTTGCGCGTCGGAATTGGTGGGCCGGTCGGCTCTGGCAAGACCGCTTTGACGGAGAAATTGTGCAAGGCGATGCGCGCGGATTATTCGGTCGCTGTCGTCACCAATGACATTTACACCAAGGAAGACGCCGAAGCACTTGTGCGAATGCAGGCGCTGCCTTCGGACCGTATTGTCGGCGTGGAAACGGGCGGCTGCCCGCATACTGCGATCCGCGAAGATGCGACCATCAATCTTCAGGCAATTGCCGGACTGAACGAAAGATTTCCGGACCTCGATGTCGTCTTCATCGAATCCGGCGGCGACAACCTTGCAGCCACGTTTTCACCGGACCTCGCCGACCTGACGATCTATGTCATCTCCGTCTGCCAGGGTGAAGAGATTCCACGCAAGGGCGGCCCCGGTATCACGCGGTCTGATCTTCTTGTCATCAACAAGCGGGATCTCGCCCCCTATGTGGGCGCCGATCTCGATGTGATGGAAGCAGACGCAACGCGGATGCGACAGCAAATGCCATTCGTGTTCACGGATATGAAGCGCGGCGATGGCGTCGATGGTATCGTCAGCTTCCTGAAGCAGCAGGGTGGGCTGTAAGGCGACAGGTGGAGCTTCAAACGACTCCACCCACCGTCAATCAAAAGTGCCTGAGCGCGCTGACATCGTTGACCTGAATGATCCGGCCCCTCACGATCACGCCAGCATCCCGCAGGCTGGAAAAGGCACGCGACAGGGCTTCTGGTGCCAGTCCCAGTTTGCCGGCGAGAACGCTTTTCTGGAAAGGCAGCCGGAGCGAGTAGCAGTTAGCGTCAGCGGGGCCCTGGGCGATCAGGTAATTGGCCACGCGTTGCGGCGCGGTCTGTAGCCGATCATTGGCCAGGCAGTCCATTGTCGTTCTTAGACTGTTGGACATGGAGTGCAGAACAGCCTTCACGATTTTGGGCTCTTCCTCAATCATGGACCTGACCCGCTCCAGATCGAACCGGGCGAGGGTACAGCTGTCAGCCGCCTGTGCATTGTGCTGATATTTGTCTGCGCCGAAAATCAGACACTCGTTGAATGCCTCGCCAGGGCCGCAAATGCGGACGTCCGCCTCACGACCATCGCGGCTGAGGCGGTACAATCTGACATAGCCGTTGAGAACGCAGAACAGATATTGTGCGGTTTCGCCCTGGCGAAAGAGTATCTGCCGGGCGGGGACAGTGACGATGGTCGCCGCCTCCATGAATTTTGCGGTGACCGCTTCATCGCCAGCGCCGATGAAGGGTGCCTGAACGAGTGTGCTTCTTTCCCTGTTTCTGAGTGTCATTGCCTTGTTCACGTCCGTCGCGCTCCCGAAACTTTCAGACGCCAGACGAGCCTCAAGCTTTGCATTTTTCCAAAACGCATGGCCTGGAGGGCGTGTCTTTTGTCCGAAGACGTTTTTCCCATGACGCAGAGAATAGCACCTTCTGCCTAGACGGACTTGATTTCGATCAATCGGCTGAAAGAAATGCTCGTCGGCTAAGGTAACATGGATGAGTTGTGAAACGGCAAGCGCCACATCTTTCTGTAGATACGTCGTAGCGCCGTTCGCGTCGTGCTGAAGCCTATCCACAAAAGCAAAACGCCGGGCGAGACCCGGCGTTTCTGATCAGCAGTCTTCAGGCCCTATTCGGCAGCCAGCGGCGGAAGCCGAAGGACGTTGCCGGTGCCGCTTCCATCCTTAGTCCCGCCACCACCATTTTTCTGCTCGACCTTGGCCAGACGCTCATCCATCTCTGAAAGTGCCGCCTTGTTGTCCCGCGCCAGATCCGAGAGTTCTTCCTTCGAGAGAACCGGGGATTCTTCCTCCTTCTTGCCGATGAACCGACCGAAGATGTGGGCGAGGAGTTGCGACAGATCATCCATGATGAGGAAGAAGGCAGGCACGACGATCAGCGAGAGCACCGTCGACACGATGATGCCGCCAATGACCGCGATTGCCATGGGCGCGCGGAATGATCCGCCTTCGCCCACGCCCAGCGCTGATGGCAACATGCCGGCAGACATGGCGATCGATGTCATGATGATCGGTCGGGCACGCTTGCGCCCGGCTTCCACCATGGCATGAACCCGCTCCAGCCCGTGACGACGCATTTCTATGGCGAAATCGACCAGCAGAATCGCGTTCTTCGTGACGATACCCATCAGCATCAGGATGCCGATGAGAACGGGCATGGACAGCGCATTTTGCGTGATGATGAGCGCAACCGCAACCCCACCGATGGCCAGCGGCAGGGAGAAGAGAATGGTGAAGGGCTGGATCACATCCTTGAACAGCAGAATGAGAACGACCAGCACCAGAAGCAGACCGAGCAACATGGCATTGGTAAAGCCGCGCTGCATCTCTCCCTGCACCTTGGCGTCGCCGCTTTCGGCGAGGCGCACGCTTGGCGGCAATTGTGTTTCCGCCACGATGCGTCTGAACTCGGCGGAAGATGTATCCAGCGCCGTCCCAAAGGGCACATCGGAGCCAATGGATACCACGCGATTGCGGTCGTTGCGCTTGATGGAGCTTGGACCTTCGGAATAGTCGATATCGGCGACGCTATACAGCGGGACGGTCGCGCCTGACGCTGTCTTGATCTTCAGCGCACGAATGGCCGCAAGATCACGCCGCACGTCGAGGGATGCCTGAACGCGGATCGGTATCTGGCGATCATCCAGGGAGATTTTCGTCAGAAGCGCATCGATATCGCCGATGGTTGCCACGCGCACAGTCTGCGAAATCTGCTGTGGCGTGATGCCGAGGCGGGCGATCTCATCCTTGCGCGGACGAATTTGCAGTTCAGGCCGGGGAAGAGCGCCCTCGGAGCTGACATTGGCAAGGATCGGAGACGCACGCAGACGCGATTCCAGAATGCCCACGGCCTTTTGCAGGTCTTCTTCATTGCTGGACAGGAAGTTGAAGCTCAGTTCGCGCTCGGCACGGTCGTTGAGCTTGATGATGCGTACATCCGGGATCTTGTTGACGTTTGCGAAGATGTCGCGCTCGACATCCCATTGCGGCCTTGTTCTGCCGGTGTCCTCGACCTTGGGCAGATGGGGGCCGATGAGCGGTATCGAGCCCAGCCCGTCATTGACGAGCGTTTTCAGCAATGAGTGATCGATATGCTGGAGAATGACGCGGACGGTTGCCCGGCGCAGTTCCAGATCACCCTTTGGCGATGCGCCGCCGAGAATGAAGACACTTTCGACGCCGTTGATATCGCGGATGGCCTGATGGATCTTCGATGTCGTCGCGTCTGTTTCTTCCAGCGTGGCATTCGGCGGAAGCTCTACCGACAGAACAACGCGCGAGGCATCGTCGGGCGGCAGAAAGCTGCCGGGAACGCCGCTCAAGAGAATGATGGACCCGACAAGAAAGCCGATGGCGCCGAGCAGGGTAAGATAACGCGCCCACCATTTGCTGGTGGTTGCGGTTACCATGCGCGTATAGGATTTCATCAGCCAGCCATCATTGTCCTGATGGTCGTCGACCGCATCATCCGAGCGCATGAGATAGGCCGCCATCAATGGCGTGATGAGGCGCGCCACCATCAGCGAGAAGAACACCGAGAAGGCGACGGTCAATCCGAACTGGATGAAGTACTGGCCGGGAATGCCGGGCATGAAGGAAACCGGCACAAAGACAGCGATGATGGTAAAGCTGGTTGCGATGACAGCGAGGCCGATTTCGTCGGCAGCCTCGAGCGATGCCCGGTAGGGCGATTTGCCCATCTTGATGTGGCGCGAGATATTCTCGACCTCCACAATGGCATCATCCACCAGAATACCCGTTGCGAGCGTGAGAGCCAGAAAGCTGACGAGATTGAGCGAGAAGCCCAGCACATCCATGACCCAGAATGTCGGAATGGCCGACAGGGGCAAGGCGATGGCGGCAATCAGGGTTGCTCGCCAATTGCGCAGGAAAAGCAGGACGACGATGACCGCAAGAATGGAGCCTTCGACAAGCGTATGAAGCGCAGCCTCATAGTTTCCATAGGTGAAATAGACGGCATCATCGACCATTTCGATCGAGACATTGGGATGCTCGGCGCGAACCTTGTCCAGGTTCTGCGCGACTGTTTCCGCAACGGAAACCTCGCTTGCACCCTTTGAGCGGAAGACGGCAAAGGTGACGCCGGGATTGCCGTTGAACCGCGAGAAGGATTTCGGCTCCTCATAGGTGTCGGTAACGGTGCCAAGTTCCGACAGCTTGACGAAGCGGCCGCCGGACAAAGCAATCGTCGTATTGGAAAGCTGGGTGACATCACGCGTATCGCCCAGCGTCCGAATGGTCTGTTCATTGCCCGCAACCTGGCCGCGGCCCGATCCGAGATCCACATTGGTGCCGCGCAATTGCTGGTTCACTTCGGCTGCCGTGATGCCATAGGCATCCAGCTTGGCGGGATTGAGCGACACGCGCACTTCGCGGTCCGCTCCGCCATAGCGATCTATCTTGCCAACGCCCGACTGACCCTGAAGCGCACGCTTGATGGTGTCATCCACGAACCATGAGAGTTCTTCGAGCGTCATGTTGGGGGAGGAAACGGCAAAGGTCTGGATCGCCTGTCCCTCCACATCGATCTTGCTGACGACAGGCTCTTCGATATCCGAAGGCAGTTCGCTGCGGATCTTGTCGATGGCGTCCTTGGTGTCCTGAACGGCTTCTTCGGTGGGCTTTTCGATGCGGAACAGGACTGTCGTCAGCGACTGGCCGTCCGTGACGGTGGACTGTATTTCGTCGATACCGCTGATCGAGGCGACCGCGTCCTCGATTTCCTTGGTGACCTGCGCTTCAAGTTCGGAAGGAGAGGCGCCGCTCTGGGTAACGGTGATCGCCACCACCGGCACGTCGATATTGGGAAAACGGGTGATCGGCAAATCGTAAAATGCCTTGATGCCCAGAAACAACAGCAGGGCAAAGCACAGCAATGGCGCAATCGGGTTGCGTATGGACCAGGCCGAGAAATTCATCGTTCTTCCTCAGTCAGTTCGAGGCTGCGGCATCAGCCGGCACCGGGTTGATCTTGTCACCATCGCGCACAAAGGCGCCTGCTTTTTCAACGACCATATCGCCAGCAGCCAGACCGGTCCTGATTTCGACAAAGCCGCTGTCCTGAATGCCGATTTCGACGGCCACCTGCTTTACCACGCCATTTTCCACACGCCGTGCGGTGGAACCTTCTCGCCCGGAGGTGACAGCCGAGAGCGGCAGGGCCAAGGCGTTGGTGGAGGCGATAACGATTTCCGCACTGCCATACATGCCTGCGCGGGCCGGACTATCCGTTGGCAGAAGAATATGGACGGAGCCGAGGCGGCTGGTGGCATCCACCGTTGGCGAAACAAGGCGCACCTTCCCTTCGATCTTCCTGTTGCCGCCGGCAACCGAAATCACCGCCTTCTGCCCGGCTTCGACTTTCTGGATATCGGTTTCGGAAAGGTCGGCAACGAGCTCGATTGCGTTGTCCTTGATGACGGTGAACAGGGGATTTCCTGCACCGCTGGCAATGGCACCGACACGCGCGTTCTTGGCGGATACAACACCGGCAACGGGCGTCTTGACGCTGGTGCGTGACAGCTTGAGATCGATATCGTCGATCTGGGCATCCACGACCTTGATATCGGCTTCACCCACCGTCACCGCCTGTCTGGCTGCGTCGAGACGCGCGCGCGCCACATCTGCGGCCGCCGCAGTCTGTTCCACCTGAGAGACGGAGCCTGAACCGGACTGGCCGAGCCGCTGTGCCCTGTCGCGCTGGCGCACGGCATCATCATAGTTTGCCTGCGCCTCTATGACCTGAGCCTTGCTCTGGGCAACGCCCGCCTGCGCCTTGGCGCGGTTGGCCTCGAGCTGGCTTTTTTGCAGGATGAGGCTGTCCTTCGACAGTTCTGCAAGTGAGGCACCCGCCTCAACCCTGTCGCCGATATCCACATTCAATTTGTCCACCGACAGGCCATCGACAAGCGGCTGGACATAGATTTCATCGACGGGCTTGAGGGTGCCGGTTGCAATGACGCGATCGACCAGATCCCGTCTCGTCGCCTCGCTGACCACGATGGAAGGCAGATTGCTGCGATCTGCGCCGCCTTGGGCGCTCGAAATTTCGGGCATGAAGAGAGCCGAGACCATCAGCATCGAAAAGCGGGCGGCGGTTGTTCTGGCAAGCATGTATCTGTCCGTTCAAGGTCGGATCGCACGTCCATCGTGCACATTGGTGCTGCAGAAGGCCAGGCGACAATGGATGCAAACTGGAGTGACACGCGTGATCTTCCTCGAAGGCTTTCTTTCTTCCGCCTGACGGTCAGACGTGCAGCGCTTTCGATGAAGAGGCCAGATCAACTCTCTCAAGCAGGAATGTAATTCGTCGCAAGGGGTAATTCAATCCGTCTAGCTCATGCAGCGCATATACATTTTTGAATATTGCTTAACTTCCATATAAGTGCATCCGCAAGGGTTTACATGGCAGTCGCCTCCGTGACTGCCGCTGTTTGCGCAGCCTCGAGCGCCCGTCTTTGCGACCTCAGAGATCGCGCCTTATTTGACCGACTGGTCAACATTGCGGACGAAGGCTTTGGAGCCTAAAAGAAATGGGGATATTTGATGTGCAAAGCGGTATCTGGCGATACGGCATTCGTTATCAATTATTCTTGGTTCATATCGTGCCAGCAGAATTTAAACCTACAGAGATATTCCATGCCCATACCCAGAGCGGCGAAGACCCAGAAGCGGACGCGCATACAGGAAGAGAAGGAAGAGGCGATCCTGGAAGCGGCGCTGGATGTCTTTTCGGCTCACGGCTTTCGTGGCACGACCATCGATCAGATCGCCGAGGTTGTGGGAATGTCGAAGCCCAACGTTCTCTATTACTTCCGAACCAAGGAAGCGATGCACAGGGCATTGATCGAGCGTGTGCTGTACACTTGGCTAGACCCGTTGCGGGCCTTTGACGCTGACGGTGACCCGGAGAGCGAAATCCGCTCCTATATCCGGCGCAAGCTTGAAATGGCCAGGGATTATCCGCGCGAAAGCCGTTTGTTCGCCAATGAAATCCTGCAGGGCGCACCGCATGTCGAGGATGAGTTGAAAGGACCTTTGAAGGAACTGGTGGATGAAAAGGCGGGCGTGATCCGCAGTTGGGCGAAATCTGGCCGGATGGCGCCTTGCGATCCCTATCACCTCATTTTCTCGATATGGGCGACGACTCAGCACTATGCCGATTTCGATGTTCAGGTGCGGGCCGTGCTGGGCGACAATGCCGGAGAAGGCCGTTTTGAGGATGCCGCCCGCTTTCTGGAACAGCTCTTCATGGGCGGACTGGGGATATTTTCCCCGCAATCCAAAAAAACATGACGATTACGTTCAACTTTATACTTTACTCGAAAACTCATCTTTACTATCGTGTGCCCGACCTGATTGCACAGGTGGCAGAATTCAATGGTAAGGTGAGGCATGGCACGGAAAGAGAAGAAGAAGGCGGATCGTAACGGCAAGCGGGACAATCGCCCGCAGCAGGAAGAGCAAACCCCTTCTGCATCGGCACCTTCCGGCCCAAGAAGCTTTCTCTATGTCGGTGGGCGTGACTGTCAGGTTGCGCATCTTCGGCAGATTGCCAGCAGCTTTGATGCAGAGCTTATCCATCACGATGGCGGATTGCGCGAGGCTGTTTCGCGGATCGACACGCTGCTTCCGTCGGTCGACTGCGTGTTCTGCCCCATCGACTGTATCAGCCATGATGCGTGTTTGCGGGTAAAGTCCGGATGCAAGAAGTTCGGCAAGACCTTCATTCCGCTGCGCAATGGCAGCAAGTCCAGTCTGGAACGTGCCCTTCAGACCATGAATGAGCGCAACGGCGCCAATTGAGGTGTTCAGGCGCGGGCCGGCTTGAAAAAAGCGGCAAGCGCCAGAACCATCCATCCGGCAATCATGCCAAAACCGCCTATTGGCGCGGCCATTGGAAACAGGCCCACACCGGTGAAATGGCGTGAGACCAGGTCGGCTGCGAAAAGTGCGGTGCCGAGGCCGAGAAGAAGGGAAGCGGGTGTTGCGGTCCTGATCCGCTCCCAGCCGATGTGAAGACCGAGAAGGACCGGTGCGTGGGCCAGGCACATTGCCGATGCGTTGCCAAGCAATTGCGTTGCACCCGTGTGCGTTGCTGCCGCAGCAAGCGCGACACCTGCAGCGCCAAGCAGGCCGGCAAGAAACAGGCTCGTCGGTCGCAACCATTGTCTGCTCATGATGTGGTCTCTTCCTGATTTTGCATATGCAGCGCCAGACGTTCTATCGGCGTCCAGATGATGTCGCGCAGTTTGGGGTTCTCGATGGTCTCATCCATGGCGCGCCGAAAGCAGAGCAGCCATTCTTCCCGCTCCACGGTACCGATGGGCGCCACGAAATGCCGTCTGCGCAGCATGGGGTGTCCGTATTTTTCGACATAGACCGGCGGGCCGCCGAGGTAGCCCAGCAGGTAATCGGTAAACTTGCTCTCGCTGTTTGAAAGATCGGGTGGGTGGATGGCCCGGCAGTGCGATGCCTCGGGCAACGTGTCCATCAGCTCGTAGAACCGCTTCGACAATGCACGAACCGTCTGCTCGCCTCCAATTGCCTCATAAAGTGTAATGGTTTCGCCCGCCACGTCCAGTCTCCGTTTGCCCCAGCTTTGCCGCCTCAGCGAAAAAAGCGCAACAGCAAACGAAGGGTGCGGCAAATTGCTTCGCCGCACCCGGCATCACATCAACCGAAGTTGCGAATCATATCCAGACCCTGTCGCAACAGGGCGTCGGCGTCATCCTGATTGGCCGCTTCGACATAGCAACGCATCTCCGGCGCGTTGCCGGATGGGCGGAAGTGGATGGTGTTGCCGTTGGTCAGCGTCACGCGAAGCCCGTCTATATCGCTGGTTTCCTTCACACTCCCGACGGAACGAAGGAACGTCTCGAGGTTGGTGCTGGACGCGCGAAGATGCTCCATCAGGGCAGCGCTCTTCTCCTGGGCAAAATCCTGCAGACGATCTGCGGCGGCGACGGGAAGCCTGTAGGCTGCCGCAATCTGCGACAACGGCTTTTGCTGGTCGGCAGCAAGCTTCAGCACCGCCAGAAGCGGCAGGAAGCAGTCGCGTGTCGGCAGCGGGGACACCGTCTTGCCATTGAGCGTGAAGGCCGAGGCCGTCAGGAAACCGCCATTGGCTTCGAAGCCTATGACCTTTTTGTTGCCCTTCGAGAGAGCCTCCTGCATTCCCGCGATGACAAAGGGCGACCCGACCTTGGTGCGCAAAACCTCGAAATCGCCATTGCCTTCAATGCCTGAATTGGAGGTGACGGGTGTGACAACAACATCGGCTTTGAGGAAATTGGCAGTGATGAGACCCAGGAGGTCGCCGCGAAGCGGCACGCCGTGCTCATCCGCAAGCAACGGCCTGTCTCCATCGCCATCGGCTGAGATAATCGCGTCCAGCTTATGCTCTGCGGACCATGACTTGAGCTTCTCCAACGTATCGGCGGAAACGGCCTCCGTATCGACAGGGATGAAGGTTTCGGACCTGCCGAGTGGAACGACCTCAGCACCGTAATGTTTCAGCACATCGACGAATGCGTCCCGGGCAACGGTGCTGTGCTGATAGACGCCAATTTTCAAACCGGAAAGCGAACCTCCTGGTAAGAGAGCCGAATTGCGCTCAAAAAAGAGCGCATTTGCCTTTTCTGCTCCGCTTTCCGCATCGCCCGGCTGGTCGGGCATATCGGCGCCTTCGAGGCCCTTGGCCAACTCGCCAATTGCAATTTCATCCTGCTTGTCGATTTCGCCATCCGGCCTGTAAAACTTGATCCCGTTGCGATCCGCCGGAATATGCGAGCCCGTAATCATCAGGGCTCCGGCATTCAGGGACATGCTGTAGAGCGCCAGAGCAGGTGTCGGCAGCGCGCCGCAATCAACCGGCTTCAGACCGGCGGCGCGCAGTGCGCCAATGCAGGTGCGTGCGATTGAGGGGCTCGAATCCCTGAAATCCTGCCCGATCAAAACAGGATCACCAGCTTTTGCCTGTCCGGAAGCCAGAAGATGTTGTGCGAAGGCTGTTGCGTAAACTGCGGACGCCCTGCCTTTGAGATCTTCCGAAAGGCCGCGAAGGCCGCTTGTTCCAAACTTCAGGCTCATATTGATTGCTTCCTTATTCTGGTCTTGCGTGGGCTTTTTTGTCGAAATTTTTTAATATAACGCCAAAAGCGCAGCATTGATCCCGCCCGCGGCCTTACCCGGTGGTAGCCGACAGCTCGGAAAGGATCAAGTTTTGACAGGAAGCGACCACTCACCCTATATCGGCCCGGCGTCGAGAGGGTCGGCGTCAAGGAAAGGTTCTGGAATGGAAACCGTATCGATCGACAATCGTGGCGACTTTGGCCTGTGGGCAATCGAACGCGCCAAGGCGATCATCGCCGCAGAAGGCTCCGACCTTGCCATCGCTTCCCGCGAGGGAAACGAGGAAGAGATCAGAAGCGCAGCAAACAGCCTCGGCGCTGCAATCTCTGCGGCCTTGCTCGAGGTTTATGACGGCCTAGTTCCCGAAGAATGATCCTGCCGATTGAGGCCTGCATAGCGCAAGGCGATGAAGGCCGTAAGGCACGCCACGGCAAAGGCATTGATGTTCAGCAGCTTTGTAAGGTCTTCCGCATTCCATAGATGCAAGGCGTCGCCCAGGAGATAGCGGGTGAACAGGAAGCCGACAAAGACGAAGCCGGTCATGCCGATCTGCCACAGTCTTTCATGCGCGCGGAATGAGACAGCCACCAGCATGATGCAGGCGCAGAAGAAAAGCTCGGTTCCTGAAGCGGTGCCGAAAAGCTTGGTTTCGAACACCGTGTCGATCGTGCCGATCACAGGGAGGGAAATCCTCGCGGCAAGCGATGACCTTTTCGCGATCAGGGGGATGGCCAGGAAGAACAGCATCGAGATAATGCTGATCGACGCTGCCGCCACCCCGCTCCCGACAAACCACCATATCGTCAATGGATAAAATGGCTTGTTGGCGATGATGACCCAGGCGATCGTCAGCGTCGCCGCTGTCAGAGGGTCGTGTGCTGCCGCTTTCGTTTCCATCGCGCTTACGCTTTGACCGGAGCGAGCAGATAGTGGCCGACGCCCCAAACCGTACCCTTGTCATGACCGAAAAGGCCTGCGGTTGCGAGGAAGAACAGACGCCAGCGTCGTCTCCACAGATTGGCATCCTTGCCATAGACCTGCTGGAGAATGGGAGTGATACGTGCCTCTTCCCTGTCAAAATTGGCGAGCCAGTCCATGGCGGTGCGCCGGTAGTGGTCGCCCGACCAGCGCCATTCCGCCTCGACATTGTAGATGTCCTCGAAGCGGTGCGGCAGGTCCAGCGCAGGCATGATGCCGCCGGTGAAGAAGTGATGGGCAATCCAGTCGGCGGGGTTGTTCTGGTCGAAGCGGTAGGAGCGGTCCTTGTGATTGAAAACGTGGATGAACAATTTGCCATCCTGCTTCAGCCAGCCGCGTGTTCGCTCAAACAGTGCTCGCCAGTTGGACATGTGCTCGAACATTTCAACGGAAACGATACGGTCATAGATGCCGTCAGGCGCAAAATCATTCATGTCGGCGGTAACGACGGTCAGGTTGGTGATGTCGTTGCGCGCGGCCTGCGCAAGGATATAGGCGCGCTGTGATGAGGAGTTCGAGACAGAGGTGATACGCGCATTGGGGAATTGACGCGCGAGGTAGAGCGACAGCGAACCCCAACCGCAACCCAGTTCCAGAATATCCATTCCATCCTGCACATCGGCATGTTTTACCGTTTCAGCCAGAGCGGCGGTCTCGGCATCGGCAAGTGTGGTGGTTGCGCTTGGGTAGAAGCAGGATGAGTATTTTCGTTGCGGACCCAGTACCAGCGCAAAAAACTCCGCAGGCACTTCATAGTGCTGACGGTTGGCCTCATCGGTATGCGTTGCCACGGGGAACGTCGCCATATCGCGGGCGAAGTTCAACTCCTCATCGAAGGGCACTTTCTCCAGCCTGCGCTTAGTCCGGTTGCACAGGAAATTTATGCCGGTCAGGGTCAGGGCGTCGGAAAGCGGCGCCTTTTCGGCGGCATTGATCGCAAAAGCCAGCATGTTCATCTTATGCCTCCTCTTTTCTAGGTCCGGGGAAAAACGCATTCACACGCCGCTGGAGCGAGCGGAATTTTTCGCCGCGTGACCGCATCATGTGTTCTTCAAGGGGGGGAATGCCTGACGCGTGCACCAACAGCCAGTACATCAGCGCGGGTGCCAAGAGGGAGGCCCAGCTCCATGCAGAGGGGCCTGTCAGAGCAAGCAGAGGCCAGGCGCACCAGAAAAGCCATTCGAAGAAGTAATTGGGGTGGCGCGAATATCGCCACAGGCCTTCCTCGCATACTTCCGTCTTCGCCTCCGGCTTCTTGCGAAAGGCTGCAAGCTGGCGGTCAGAGAGGGCTTCTCCGCCCAGTGCAATCAGGGCAACAAGAATGCCGACAATATCGAGCGCAGTGGGGAATTCTGCCGTGTTGGAAGCGGCAACATAAACCGCCAGGACAAGTACGAAGCCGCACAAGGCCTGGATCTGGAGGAACACGAACAGGCGCACACTTGCCTTGCTGCCCCAGTCTTCTACCAGCTTGGCGTAACGGGGATCTTCCCCACCGCCTTTGGTGCGCGAACCGATATGGCTGCCCAGCCGGATTGCCCATATGGCGACGATCAGGAACGCGGCAACCCGCCGCTCGAAAGCACCTTCAGCGAAGAAAATAGCGACAAGGCCGCCAATTCCGATGGCGAAGGACCAGATGGTGTCGATCCAGCCGCTCGCGCCGGTTTTTCTCTGGACGGCCCAGGCAAACGTCATTGCAAGACTGAGGCCGACTGCCACCAGCGCAAGTAACCCATAATTCATCGCAAGCATTTCCACCCTCGAGACATTGCAACATGTGATGGAGTACGGCGCGGGCCATGAAACGGTTTCCTGCCTGCGAAAAAAAACTGAAGGGACGATTATTTGTGATCCGTTGAAACCTTTGGGTCGTTCTAGTCTTCAATGCCCGTGAGCAAGAACTTCGACCGGAGGAGATGACCATGAATACAGCATTGAAATACGCTTTATGCATTGCAGTATTGTCTGGCGGTGCCGCATCCGCAGCCGACATTAACGGCCAGTGGGCGCGCGGCGATGGCAACGCGAAGGTTCAGATTGCCCCATGCGGCTCGGACATCTGCGCCACCAATACCTGGATCAAGCCGGGCACCCCGAAGGAAAAGACCGGTGACCGTCTGGTCATGAGCATAAAGCCGACCTCTGACGGGCAATATTCCGGCACGGCGTTCGATCCACAGCGGGACCTCACCTACAAACTGTCCGTTTCCGTCAACGGCGACACCATGACGACGAAGGGCTGCGTTCTGGCAGGAATATTGTGCAAGGGCGTCAACTGGTCGCGTATCAACTGAATCAAATAGACTGGACCTGACATGAAAAAACGTGCTGTCGCCTACATCTCGACACTTATCGTGTTTGTCGCCATAGATTTCGTATGGCTGAGCGTCATGGCAGACGTTCTTTACCGACCGGCACTGGGCGACATGCTCGCAAAAGACTTCAGGCCAGTACCCGCAGTCCTGTTCTACCTCATCTTTGCAGCCGGGCTGACCTTCTTTGCCGTCCGCCCGGGCCTGGTGACGGCCAAGTACGGCACATCCTTTCTCTACGGCGCCTTCATGGGCTTTGTTGCCTATGCGACCTATGACCTGACAAACCAGGCAACGCTTGCAAGCTGGTCGACGACGTTGACGGTCGCGGATCTGATCTGGGGCTCACTCCTGTCAGCGGTCTCCGCATGTGCCGGCCACTGGATCACCGAGAAATTTGGCGGGCGTCTTGCGCGTTGATGCCCTCAAACCTCGCTGTCCAGATCTTATACCACAGTATCTGATGTTCCCGTTCCGGCCCTTGCGTGGCAAGGGCCTTTCGTTGCAGAAATCCAGGATTGTCATGGCATCCCATATCATTGCCGTCTTCAGCGTTTGTTTCGGAATCCTATTGGCAGGGAGTGCCATGGCCTCGCAGAAAGATGAATCCTACAGGGCTTCGGGGGAGGCGAGGGTAGATGTGGGCGGCTATTCGCTTAACAGCGTATTGTTGCCTGCGGCCAAGGGCGCGGCACTTCCGCCCGTCGTTTTCATCCACGGCGCGAGCACCAGCCTCTACGACCCCATGTATGCGTTTCGCGAAAAGCTGGAAGGCAAGGCGACACTGCTTTTCGTTGATCGTCCAGGACACGGCCGATCTGACATAGGGCCCAAAGCGAATGTGCTGCCGGATGCACAGGCAGACGCCATCGCAACGCTCATGAAAAAGCGCGGCATTCGAAAGGCAATCATTGTCGGCCATTCCTTTGGTGGCGCCATCACAGCAGCCTTTGCCGTGCGCCATCCGGATATGGTCGAGGGACTGGTCTTCCTTTCGCCTGCGCTCTATCCATGGCCCGGCGGCGTTTCATGGTATTATGACGCAGCCCGCGTGCCGGTCGCCGGTCTGCTTTTCAGCGCCATCATTGCGCCAGCGGCAGGGGCCATCGCAATCGATGGGGCAGTGAAATCCGTCTTTGCGCCAAATCCCCGCCCTGCCGATTACATTGCAAAAACCAAGGCTTATCAGGCGCTACGCCCCGTTGCTTTCCGCCACAACGCGCAGGAAGTGGGTGGGCTGAATGCCTGGGCAAAGACCGCCTCAGGCGAGTTTCGCCACATCAAGGCACCGACCGTGATCATTGCGGGAGATGCCGACAAGGTTGTTTCCACCGAAATCCATTCCCGTCATCTGGCGCGGGACATACGGGGTGCCGAGTTGATCGTGGTCCATAATCTGGGACACAAGTCCGATTACGTAGCGAGCGATCTGGCGATCGCGGCAATGGAAAAGATCGCGGGGAAAAAGCGTAACTTGAAAGCCATTGCAAAAACGCTGGAAGCCAAGATTGCCAATGACGGCAAGTGATGAAGAACAGGCCGGTTGATCGGCAACCGGCCTGTATTCGCTTCAAGACATCTTACATCGACAGCACGGCGATCGAGCGGATTGGGTTTTCAGTCCCGGTGATTTCGCCTGCGCTGGTCGCCTTGCCGGTTTCAAGATTGACCGTGTAGAGCATCTTGCCGGCGGCAAGCCATGCCGTGTTCTTGCCATCGGCCGTGGTCTGGATATCGAAGGCATAGGTGGCTGGCTTGCCTTCGATGCCAAGCTTGCCGATGGACTTCAGCGTTCCGTCGTTTGGCTTGGTCTGCTGCACCAATGCGCCCGTCGTCGCGTCGATGTTGTACATCGCGGTCTTTTCAGGCTTGCCGAAGGAGTTGGTGTAGGCTGCGGCAACGACATTCGGCGTTTCGCCCTTGTGCATGTCGCCGTCTTCATAGGCCAGCGTACCATCGACCGTCACAGCGCCCGTGTCTGGGTGAACGCGGTGATTGGTGGTGCCTGTCATGTAGCGCAGGCGGTCTGCCATGGGGTTGAAATCAACGATGACGGGCGCCTGCGTCATGGTCAGCGGCTTGTCCATTTTGGCAACTTCCGTTGCCGCGCCGGTCTCCAGATTGATGGAAACAATGGTGTTGTCAGGTGTCACGCCGACAACTGTCTTGTTGCCGGGGCGAAAATCAATGCCGACCAGCTTGTCAACGCCGGTCACGTCCATGCTCTTGGTCACGGCTGGCTTTTCGGTATCGAACATGACGAGTGTCTTGTCGCCGGTCAGTCCCAGAACCGGTGCTGCTGCGGCATAGGTTGCGGTTGCGGCAAGCAGGGCAGAAGCAATCGATGCTGTGCGAATGATAGTCATATCTTTCTCCCGTGTTGATCTCGTTTTCCAAGAGGCGGCCAGCGATGGCTGTTCAACGCTCTCAAGAGGTAGACACACTGGGTGGGGCGTTTGGATGCAGCCTGCCAAATTTTTTTTGATTTGCATCCATGGCATGATTTCCAGTGTATGACGTTATGAACAGATGCAGCGGGAGAGACGCCTTTGGACGTCGTGCAGACACAAGCGGATGATTTTGGCGCGGCGCTTCGCGCCTGTGCGAAAGGTGATCGAAACGGCTTGCGGCTGATTTTCGACAAGGAGGCGGGGCGGCTCATTGCGGTGGCGCAACGCATTGTACGCCGGCGCGATCTTGCTGAAGAGGTGGTGCAGGAAGCGTTCATCCGCATTTGGAAGAATGCCCATCAATATGCACCGGACCGTGGCTCGGCACGCGGCTGGATCTACGCCATCGTTCGCAACCGGGCGCTCAACATGCTGCGGGATGGCAAGCGTGAGGATCTTCTGACGGGTGACCATCTGGAGGCATTGCAGGAAGCGCAGCATGTGGAGCACATCATGGCGTCCTGGCACAGGCTTGATCAGGACAGCAAGCTGCGCGACTGCCTGTCGACGCTGGATGAAACCAGACGCAAAGGCATTCTCATGGCCTATGTCGGTGGCTATACCCATGGCGAAATCGCCGGACGGCTTAAAATCCCACTTGGCACGACAAAGTCCTGGATAAGGCGCGGCCTTTCATCGTTGCGGGAGTGCATGGCATGACGCTGATGACGCAAGATATCGCCCGCATCGCCGACGAATATGTTCTAGGCCTTCTCGACGACGACGAGATGTCGCGTGTCGAGCAGCAACTCGATGAGAATGCCGCCCTTCGATCGGCCATTGCGGCGAGCCGCGAGCGGTTCCTGCCCCTCGATACCTCCATCGAGGAGGAAGTACCCAGCGCAAGCCTCTGGACCCGTATCGATGCGGAGCTGGAGAGCACGCCGTCGCAGGCGCAGGGCACGCGAGACCCCCGGCCAGCGTCAAACGATAACCATCTGTCCTTCTGGAAACGCACGGCTGCCGCGTCATTGGCGGCTTCGCTGTTGTTTGCCGTTGGTCTCGGATGGTCGCTGACGAGGCAGGTCGATCCCGTGGTCGTCGCGATCTTGCTCAACGATGCCGGTCAGCCTCAGGCTGTTGTCGAAGACTTCAGCGACCGGGAGGCCACGATCAGATTGCTCGCGGATTTTGCGGTGCCAGAAGGCAAGACCTTGCAGGTCTGGACCTTGCCCAACCGGGATATGGGCCCGATTTCGCTAGGCCTCCTCGACAACAGACGCTCCGCCAGATTGGCAACGCCAGCACTACCAGCCCCGAAAAACGATCAGCTTTATGAGATTACCCTCGAACAGGCGGGCGGATCTCCAACCGGCAGACCGACAGGACCAATACTGGTCAAGGGATTTGGCCGGACTCCTTTGTGAGACGGCTTTTAGCAAACAAGGTCGCCTGAAAACAGAAAGCCCCGGGATCGAAACCCCGGGGCAAGTTCAGGTCACGTTACGGATTGGTGCGGATACTCAGGCTGCCCGGTTCGAGAAGGACGATGAAACCCGGTTCATGAGCTGCCGTGCATGGGATTTCTTACCGTCTGCGCGACCATGGATTTCGGCATCCGTTTCGAATTTTCCGACAAGCATGAACAAGGCTTCCGCTTCCTGGGCAAGCGAATGGCTTGCGGCGGTGGACTCCTCGACCATGGCTGCATTCTGTTGTGTTCCCTGATCCATCTGGGCAACCGCCTGATTGATTTCCTTGATACCCGTGGACTGCTCGCGCGACGCCTCTACGATGGACAGGACGTTGACGCTGATTTCCTTGACCTGCTCGACAATCTGTCCAAGGGCTGTGCCCGTTTCCCCAACAAGGCCCACACCGTTTTTGACGTGTTCGCCAGACTTTGCGATGAGTGTCTTGATGTCCTTAGCTGCGCTCGCCGACCTTTGGGCAAGCTCGCGAACCTCTTGCGCTACCACCGCAAAGCCCTTGCCGGCATCGCCCGCCCTCGCTGCTTCAACACCGGCGTTCAGTGCAAGCAGGTTGGTCTGGAACGCGATTTCGTCAATCACGCCGATAATGGTCGATATTTCGTTCGACGATGCCTCGATGGCATTCATCGCATTGATGGCGTTGCTCACCACCATGCCGGAATGTTCCGCGTTCTTGCGTGTCGCAGTCACCAGGTGGCCGGCTTCCTCGGCACGGCGGCTGGTGTCGGCAACAGTCGTGGTGATCTGCTCAAGCGCGGCGGCTGTTTCCTCAACGGATGCCGCCTGTTGCTCGGTGCGTTTGGCAAGGTCGTCTGCCGCAGCCCGGATCTGCTTGGATCCGGCGGAGATGGCCTGCGCATTGCCGCTGACATCGACAATGGCGCCTTCCAGCCGCTCGATAGCGCCATTGAAGTCGACGCGAATCTTATCGAGGCGTGCTGCGAATGCCTCGTCGATGCGATAGTTCAACTTGCCGTTCGCCATTGCCCCAAGGCCCAGCGCAAGCGTATCGACTGCGAACTGCACCTCAGAGGCTTCTTCCGCCTGTCGCTTCTGCTGTGCCAGACGCTCACGCTCGGACATCGAGCGATTTGCCTCGGCTTCGGCTTCAAGGCGGATGCGGTCCCGGGCATTTTCCCGGAAGACGGCAACGCACTTGACCATGTCGCCAATTTCACTGCGATCGGGTACCGCATCCAGCTGTGCGTCGGCGTTGCCGTTCGCAAGTTCGCGCATTGTCTGGACGATGCGCGTTACCGGGCGCGTGATGGAGCGGGTAACGATCGTCGCCAGAATTGCAACGACAAACAGCACACCAAGCGAGGTGAGAATGGAAACCAGCAATTCTTTCTGCTGTGTCGCTGCTGAGGCGGACGCATATTCCTCGAGCTCAAGCCCGGTCTGATCTTCTACCGTCTTGAGGGCATTGATGCGATTGGTGGAAGCCTTGTACCAGTCCTCTGCCGAAACGCTGGCAATATCTCCGCCAAACGGACTTTTAAGTGCAACCTCACGCTGGCGTTCAACCAGTTTTCCGGCGTCGCTTGTCAGAGCAGCCTGCAAAGCTGCGCGTCCGTCTGCGCCCGCATAGCTGTTGAAGTCTGCGAAATAGACGTTCTGCATGGCGCCAAATTTGATGAATTGCTGATAGCTCTCGGCCTGAAACCTGCCAGAAGCAAAAGCCGCCGTGCCAGCCGTACGCTCCTGGCCCGCACGTTCCTTGCCCTGCAGCAAAGCGGAATAGGCGACAATCCGGTTTGAGATATTGCTGTCGGTCGTCAGCGAACTCATGGACTCGATCAGTTTGATGATGCTGCCAATCGTATCCGCGAAATAGGCAGCAAGCTCTGGTACAGTCGCTTTGAGCGCCGTCACGTCGTCGCGCATGGTCTTGAGCCGGTCGAGTTTCCCCTCCGCAACAAGCGCAAGTTCCTTGAGGGCAGGCCCTCCGACATTGTCGCTGGAGGTGAGATTAAGAGCCTTGAACTTTGCGATCGCTGCGTCTGCGGCAAGTCTCTGCTTTTCCAGAAGCGGACCAAATTCGCCAATGCCTTTTGCACCTACAAAGCCTGCAGATGCGCCTCGCTCCTTCTGAATTTCATGAATGGTGGCGCCAATAACGGGCGCCATGGATGCAATCTCCGAAACAGACTTGGCGGCAGAAGCATTTCCCAGACGCAGTATACTATCTTGAACAGCAGCGCCAACAAGCGCAATCGCAGGGATTGCGGCAACAAGGACAACGCGTGTGCTTATCTTTAGATTACCAAAAATGCTCACTTAGACCTCTATTTCTGGCGGGAGCAAAAATTTCTGCATTCGGCCAAATGGGGATGAAGGATAACAGTTTTGATAAATAACAATTATTGATGTTTAGTTATTTTACATACAAAATCATCGCGCTTGCTGAATTAGTGATCATTTATTTTCTTGCGCGCTAAATTCTGGAAGGAAATGAGACTTGGCATCGTCGCTCCGGCGTCGTCGCCACGGGAACTTTCTTGCCTCACCAAAGAAAAACATCCTTCGGCAGCATCGCATGCCTATTTTTTAGCTGACGCTCACGCTCCGTATATCGAGCGAGGGTGACCTGAGTACCAAGGACATTTGATATTGGGGGGAAATGGCGCACCCGACAGGATTCGAACCTGTGACCTTTGGAATCGGAATCCAACACTCTATCCAGCTGAGCTACGGGTGCATCCGTAAGTGCGATGAATCGCGACTGGTCTTGCTGGTTCTTAGCCTAGCTTGTGGTTTGCATCAATCTGTAAAATTGGGGAATTGGGTTTGCCGTCAAAAAAACGATCGTCATTTTTGACGATTGTCTATTATTCTTCTCTTTGAGATTGTATTCATTAGTGAATTTGAGGTCGCGCCTAGTCTATTTCGAGCGTGGGCGGCGTGCGGGCGCGATCTGTCATTTTTTCTGAGAAGAGGTGTAGTTGCGTTTCCCCTGGACCTGTTCTAAGGGCCAATCAGGTGCAACCTATGCTAATTTTCTTGTGATTTATAATCTTGACGAATACTCATCACTACAAAACTTTACAGCTTTGCTTTATATAATGTTAAATATTGTTCTAATAAACGTATTAAGATAATTAACTGTGATTCATGCTGACGAATCAGAGGGGGCAAAGATGGCTTTGAGTTGGGCATGTGAACAAGGCAGTAGTGATGTAGTTTATGTGGAGGTTGACGGTGTTCCCGTGGCCTCCAAATCTGGGGTCAATTACGCGATCCTGTCGGAGTCTGTCGGCTATCGCCTGCGAAGGGCACAGCTTTCAGTTGTAAGTAATTTCAACGAAAGTTTGCTGGCATTCGGGCTTCGACCGGCCGACTTTTCCGTCTTGATTGTTGTGGCAAACAATACGGGCCTCAAGCAGAGTGATGTGGCGGAGGCGCTTGGTATCCAGCGCGCCAACTTCGTCGCCATTATCGATGGTCTTGAGGAGAAGGGCCTTGTTCATCGGCGTCGTTCAGATTCCGACCGGCGTGTCCATTATATGGAAATGACCGACGAAGGCCGGATCGTTGTCGAGGAGATCACCAAAATCTGGAGAGATCACGAAGCAAAGCTCATCAACCGGCTGGGTGGTGAGAATGCGCGTGACCAGCTGATCGGGCTTCTTCGCCGCATCCAGGACTGATCACAACGCATTGCCCGACCAAGCATCGGGCAATGTTCAAACTGGATCAAAGGTGCGGGGGCGCCTTTGATCCTTCACGATTTTTCAGGATTTCATGGCGCCGGGTCCCGGTGTGGCACCCGCGGGCACTTTTCCAAGAATGATCATGCCCAAGACTTCATCCTTGGTCACATCCTGCGTTCTGGCGTGTCCCACGACTTTACCGTTTTTCATCACGAACACCCGGTCGGCGAGATCGAAGACATCGTGGATGTCGTGGCTGATGAGGAAGATACCGATTCCCTGTTTTTTCAGCTCTTTGACCAGATCGCCCACCTGTGCGGTTTCCTGCGGCCCAAGTGCGGCTGTCGGCTCGTCCATGATGAGAATGCGTGCATCGAAGAGAATGGCGCGGGCAATGGCCACGGACTGCCGCTGTCCGCCCGAAAGCGCCTTTACCGGCTCCTTGAAACGCTTGAAGTTGGGGTTCAGACGCCCCATCACCTCGCGGGTCGAGGCCTCCATGGCGACATCGTCCAGAGTGCCCCATGGTGTGCGCAGTTCACGGCCAAGATAGAGATTGGCTGCGGCATCGACATTGTCGGCGACGGCGAGCGTCTGATAGATGGTTTCGATACCGTATTTTTTCGCATCGCGAGGATTGCGAATATCGGCTTCTTCCCCGTTAATGAGAATGTCGCCATTGTCTCGGCGATAGGCGCCCGACAGGATCTTGATGAGGGTCGATTTGCCAGCGCCATTGTGGCCCAGCAGTGCCACGACTTCACCGCGATGAAGATCGATCGATGCGCTTTCAACCGCATGAATGCCACCGAAGGAGATGGAAACATTGCGCATTTCCACAAGCGGAGTGGTTTGGTCCGTCATATCGGAAACTCCTCTTATTCTTACTTGGCTCTGGCGCGGTAAACCGTATCCAGCCAGACGGCCAGAACGAGCACCATTCCGATGACAATGCTTTGCAGGGGCGTATCCATGCCTAGCAGCACCATGCCGGAGTTTAAGGATTGCATGACAACGGCACCGAGGATGGCCCCGGCGATCGTTCCGGCTCCGCCCGCAAGCGACGTTCCGCCAATGACCGCTGCGGCGATGGTGTAAAGCTCATCCAGCGTGCCCTGCGCGTTGGTTGCCGCGTTCAGGCGCGCGGTGGAAATGGCCGCGGCGATGGCGCACAGCGCCCCCATCAGCGCGAATATCCTGACCGTGACCCAGCGGGTCTTGATGCCGGCGAGGACCGCGGCTTCCGGGTTGCCGCCGATGGCGAAGACATAGCGGCCAAAACGGGTGCGGTTGGTGATGAAGTTCATGACGATGGCGATGCCAAGCGCAATCAGCACCGGGATTGCAACACCCAGCGAAATCTCCAGTCCGGCGTCAGGCCAGGCAATATTGTTGGCTTCGGCATATTTGCGCGCCAGATTGACCGGCATGTAATAGCTGTTGAGAATCTTGACGGAGCCGAGCACGATGCCACAGCCAACCAGGCCGACGAAATATTCGGCCCAGATTGGCTTAAGCGGAAAGCCGAAGCGCTTGCGCTGCCTGCGTGAATTGATGATCGATAGAATAATGAGAACGCAGGCCACAATGCCGACGATCCAGCTTGCCGTTGCCCCGATGGAGCCATCTGCGCCACCGCCCATCAGCCGGAAACGGGTATCCATCGGCGCAACCGTAGCGCCGCTCGTGACCATCCATGCGGCACCGCGCCACACCAGAAGGCCGCCAAGCGTGACGATGAAGGATGGCACATTCATAAATGCGATGATGACACCCTGGAACGCGCCGATGGCTGAGCCCAGTATGAGGCCGATGCTCAAGGCAACCATCCATGACATTGGATGGTCATAGCCGAGCCAGCCGGGCAGAAAGCGCGTCTGCGTGACCGCCATGATCATGCCGACGAAGCCGAGGATGGAGCCGACGGACAGATCGATATTGCGCGTGACGATGACCAGAACCATGCCCGTCGCCATGACGGAGACGGATGCTGCCTGAACGGACAGGTTCCAGAGGTTGCGCGATGTCAGGAACAGGCCCCCGGACAGGATGTCAAATCCGACCCAGATAACAAACAATGCCACGACCATGCCAAGAAGGCGGGTATCGATTTCCGTCGCGTTCAAGAATCGTCGCAACGGGTTGCCTTGTTGCGCCGGTGCGCGCGCTTGTGATGCGCCAACGGTTTGGTCCGCCATATCTGTTGTTCTCCCTGATATATGTCATGCCCGCCTCATACCGGTGCGCCGCAGGGTTGCCCCTGCGGCGAAGCCTGACGAGACCGCGAAACGCAAGGCCCCCTGCCTTCACGCGTTTCGCACAGCCCGATACTGGCCTATTTGCAAGCGGCGACGGTTCCGCCCTTTACGCCCTGGCAAAGTTCGCTCTTGCTGATCCACTTTGCATCCAGGACAACGTTCAGATTGTCCTTGGTGATGGCCTGGGGCTGGAGGAAATAAGAGCTCATTTCCACGCCCTGGGTGCCGCCCTTGAACTTGATGGTGCCTTCCAGCGACTCCATCTTGGTGCCCTTGGCCAGAGCAACCGCCACTTCACCGGCCTTCTTGCCCAGCATGCGGCTGTCCTTCCAGACCGATACCGTCTGGGTGCCGAGTGCTACGCGGTTCAGCGCGGCCTTGTCGCCATCCTGACCGGAGACGGGAACGGAACCGGCGAGACCCTGGGCTTCCAAAGCTGCGACCACGCCGCCCGCCATGCCATCATTGGATGAGACCACGGCATCGACCTTGTTGTTGTTGGCGGTCAGGAACTGCTCCATGTTCTTCTGGGCAATTTCCGGCTTCCAGCCATCCGTATAGGCTTCGCCGACATTCTTGACCTTGCCGGAGGCGATGGCGTCTTTGAGCACTTCCATCTGGCCGGAGAATACGAAATCTGCATTCGGGTCGGTCGAGCCGCCCTTGATGAAGACGTAATTGCCCTCTGGCTTGATCTTGAACACTTCCTTGGCCTGCAGGCGGCCGACTTCCTTGTTGTCGAAGGTGATGTAATAGGTGCTTGGGTTCTCGATCAGGCGGTCATAACCCACGACCGGGATACCTTCGGCGGCAGCCTTTTCGATGGCAGGGCCGATGGCGCTGCTGTCCTGCGCAAGAACGATGAGGGCGTTGGCGCCTTGCGCGATCAGGCTTTCAATATCGGTCAGCTGTTTTGCGGCTGAGGTCTGGGCATCAGCTGAAATATACTTCGCACCGGCCGCTTTCAGCGCATCCTTGATGGCGGCTTCGTCGGTCTTCCAGCGTTCTTCCTGAAAGTTCGACCAGGAAACACCGACAACGAGATCAGCAGCAATCGCTGCCGTGTGCAGGGAAACGAGTACGGCTGTACCCGCCAGCAATTTGGCAAAAGAATTCATGATTGTCCTCCCGGGTGGTGGCGAAACGCGGGGCACCTCCATGCCTTTGCGCGAACGCCAGAAATCCTGCCTAGAAAAGCCAAAAGCTTTTTTCTCGACAGTCGAGAAATTAAATGTCAGAGAATCCGAAGGCTGTCAACTGGACGTGCGAAGGGGTGCAGAAGGCAGATTGCGATGAGTGCGGACAGGGTTTAATGGCATCCGAAACAGACAGGGGAAACGGGGCGGAATGTCGGCCATAGCGAGTACCGAGCTGGTCCGACAGCAGAACAGTTTGCGAATGCTCAGCGCATTGCGCAGACATGGCAATCTTTCCCACACCGACCTTGCCGAACTGACGGGCCTCTCATCCGGCACGGTCTCTGCCATAACCGCAGAGCTGGAACGGTCGCAGCTCATTCATCGCAGTGAACAGCAGGCGGCATCCGGTCGCGGTCGTCCGCGCGTGCTGTTTCAGCCCAATAGCGGTTTTGGCTATGTGGCTGTCGTCGTCATCTCCTCGGATGCCGTTCAATATTCGCTTGTCGATTTTACCGGCAGGCTGATGGACCGGTTCGGGGAGGGCAGGTCTTCGACCTCAAGCGATATCTTCGCGCGGGAAATTCTCAATGGGCTGGTGCGGCTGGCCGGTCGCTCGAAGATTGCGCCCGGTGACATCCTGCATGTCTCCATCAGCAGCAAGGGCCTGGTCGATCCCGCCACGGCAACGCTGGTGTGGTCTCCCGTTCTGGGAAGCGGGCATGTGGATTTTCGAACGGTGCTGGCGCCCCACTTCCGCGCCCAGATCTATCTTTACAACGAAACGCTTCTCGTAGCCGACGCACTGTGGCGGCAAAGGCGCGAAAGCGCTGGCGAATCAGCCTCGCTTGCGGCGCTGTCCCTTGGTCACAGCATCGGCCTTGGTGTTGCGCGTGGGATGGGCGATGCGAAGGCAGAGGTGACCGCTCCCAATTTTGGTCACATGCTGCATGTGCCTGGGGGAGCGCTCTGCCGGTGTGGGGCAAGGGGCTGCGTCGAAGCCTATTGTGGCTTTTATGGCATCCTGCGTGCGGCCTTCGAGGTTCCCACCAACACGATCCCGGCCAAATTCGTGCCGCTTCCAGAAGTCGAAAAGATTGCGGCCTCGGCGCGGGCGGGAAACCGCATGGCCGTGCTCGCTTTTCGGCAGGCGGGTCTGGCGCTGGGCTCCGGCCTCTCACGGCTGTTCAGCCTCTACGGTCCCATGCCGATCATCGTGACAGGCCCGGGAACGCGTTTTCTCGATCTCATCAGCGCCAGCATGAGAGAGGGCATGGAGCAGACGAGTGTCGTGCGCATGGGCGGCTTGCCACAGATCACAATTGAGCCAGATGAGCAGACTTTGGTCTTTGACGGCCATATGGGACTTGCATTGTCGCGTCTGGATGGAGATATCGTGATGTCTGGCATGGCCGTGCCACAGATTTCATAAGCGGCACCGGCACGGTGCGGGAGAAAACATGCTCAACATCGATACGAGCCACCCGATTTACAGGCCGCTTTGGGTCCGGCTTTTGATTGTCGGCTTTTGTGCTGGCTGGGCGATCATCGAGTTCGTCAATCACGAGATATTCTGGGCCACGGTGGTGGGCGGCGTTGCCGTCTATTCCGCCTATGTCCTGCTGATCACCTTCAAGCCACAGGCAGAGAAGGTCGAAGAGCCGGCGACCTTGCCGCAAACCGACACCGAAAAGTCAGATTGAAAGCAGGCGGATTGCCTGGTCAATCAGCAGATTGGCTGCCGTCATACGTTTGGTCGCGTTATCGCGAAACGGAACGCTGACCATATCCGGATGATTGAGACGCGCGAAACTGCGGCGCTTTTCTCCAAGCGATTCGATGGTGTCGTTCTGATCGATCGCTAGTTCTTCAGACACGTCGGCCAGTGAGGTGCGCGCAAGGTGTGCCGGCATTGTTTCCGGTGGTGGGGCGGGAGCAGGCTGCGGCGCCTCCAGAAAGTCCAGATAGCTATCCAGCGGGCGATTCGCCGAAGACGGATCCTGCGTTGCGGTTTCGAAGACCAGACTGGCGCTGAACCCGTTGGTCGCATAATCGGCGCGCGGTTCCTCAGCGGGCGGCTCTTCCTCGGCTTCCCGCTCCAGCCGCGCCACCACAGACTGAAATACAGACTGGCCAAACAGCATCAGATATTCCCTCTCGAAGCAGCGACACGATCACATGAAGGTGGTCCGGGGCTTGCGGCGTCAATTCCAACTCAATGTGTCGCTCTCGGCCAGCACAAGATCATACAGAAGTTGTGCGCTGGGTGGCAGAACGCGGTCCTTCGTCACGACCAGGCTATAGGGTTTGACGTTCAGATCGAATTCTGTGGGCAGAATGCGTATGTCGCCCATGGGTGAGTGCTGCCCAGAGACGAACTCCGCCATTTCATAGGCCAGGGGCGCAATCGCATTGGTCTGGGTTACGATTGCAAGGGTCAGCACGATAGACGGTGTATTGATGACGTTGCGTGGCAGGGGAACGCCCTGGGACAGGAAGACATCTTCCATCGTGCGGCGCAACAGGGCGCCGGGTGGCTGAAACACCCAGTCATATTGTGAGAGATCTTCGAGCCGGGCTGGCGCGGTGTTGAGAAGCGGGTGGTCTTTGCGCACCAGCAGGCAGGCTCGCTCTATGCCGATCTCATGCGCGTTGAAGAGGGCAGGGTCTATGTCCTCGGGAATACGGCCAATAATGAAATCATGGCGGGCCGCCAGCAATTCGCGCGCCAGCACATTGCTGGTTTCCACCTGCACATTGACCTCGATGCCGGGATAGGTGTCCATCGCCTTGCGCAGCGCCGGCACCACGAGGCTGATGGCAGGTGCGGTGACCGAGCCTATGAAGACTGAGCCGCCGCTGCCGGACTTCATCTGTGCAAGTTCGCGGCTGGCTTCCCGCAGTTCGAGGAGGATCTTTCTGGCGCGTTTGGCAAGGGCCTCGCCGAACTGCGTCAGCACAACGCCGCGCGAGGCTCTCTGGCACAGCGGGCTCTTAACGATGGCTTCCATTTCCGATAACATGCGGGATGCGGCCGGTTGCGTCATGTTGAGGACAGCCGCGGCCGCACTAACCTGACCGTGCTCTTCAATCGTGACCAACATGCGCAGATGCGCCATTTTCAAGCCGGCGCGCAACAGAGGGTTGTCCTCCGTCAGCGACAGGAATTCGAACGTGTTCGTTCCATTTCGTTCCATCGCAAATGCGGTCCAGACCCGTTGCAAACGACGTTGTGCAATTATATCGATTTAATATATCAAAAATGATATAGGAAAAGCAATATATTCTATTTGACAGTTATATGGATTCAGAACAGTTTGCGCCTGTGCCGAGGAGGAGTGGCGAAAGTTCGGATTGTAACTATGCATTCCGTTCGAGTAAGCTAAACTTCTAACACTCGGGCGTGGATTTGAGGGCGCGCTGTATAGACACATCGCCTGGTTAAAGGGTTCCAAGGGAGAGAGTTCATGAAATCCATCATTTCGTTGGTTGCGGCCTGTGCCATCGGCGCTGCAGCATTTGCGTCGCCGGTCTGGGCGCAGGACAAGGGCACAGTTGGTATTGCAATGCCAACGAAGTCTTCTGCTCGCTGGATCGATGACGGCAACAACATCGTCAAGCAGCTTCAGGAAGCTGGCTATGCCACCGATCTGCAGTACGCAGACGACGATATTCCGAATCAGCTTTCCCAGATTGAAAACATGGTTACCAAGGGCGTTAAGGTCCTGGTCATCGCATCGATCGACGGCACAACGCTTTCTGACGTGCTCAAGCAGGCCGGTTCGCAGGGTATCAAGGTCATCGCTTATGACCGCCTTATCCGCAACAGCGGCGACGTCAGCTACTACGCAACCTTCGACAACTTCCAGGTTGGCGTGTTGCAGGCAACGTCCATCGCCGACAAGCTTGGCCTGAAGGACGGCAAGGGTCCATTCAACATCGAACTGTTCGGCGGCTCGCCAGACGACAACAACGCCTTCTTCTTCTACGATGGCGCAATGTCCGTTCTGAAGCCTTACATCGACAGCGGCAAGCTGGTTGTAAAGTCCGGCCAGATGGGCATGGACAAGGTCGGTACGCTGCGTTGGGATCCGGCAACGGCCCAGGCTCGTATGGATAACCTCCTGTCTGCCTACTACACCGATGCAAAGGTTGATGCAGTTCTGTCGCCTTACGACGGTATCTCCATCGGCATCATTTCTTCGCTGAAGGGCGTTGGCTACGGTTCTGGCGACATGCCGCTTCCAGTGGTTTCCGGTCAGGATGCTGAAGTTCCTTCCGTCAAGTCCATTCTTGCCGGTGAACAGTATTCGACAATCTTCAAGGACACACGCGAACTTGCCAAGGTTACTGTTGGCATGGTCAATGCTGTGATGCAGGGCAAAGAGCCTGAGGTAAACGACACCAAGACCTATGAAAATGGCGTCAAGGTTGTTCCTTCCTACCTGCTCAAGCCAGTTGCCGTTACCAAGGACAACGTAAAGTCTGTTCTGGTTGAAAGCGGTTACTACAAAGAAGATCAGCTGAAGTAATTTCATGATCGTGGCGGGGATGGACGTGGTTCATCCCCGCTTCTTCACATAAGAACGCCGGATTGTACGGCGCTGGATTGCGATATGGACAATACCATCCTCGAAATGCGGAATATCACCAAGACGTTTCCGGGCGTGAAAGCTCTGGAAAACGTGAACCTCAAGGTTCGCCAAGGTGAAATACACGCACTCGTCGGCGAAAACGGTGCCGGAAAGTCGACCCTCATGAAGGTCCTTTCAGGCGTTTACCCCGCCGGCACATATGAAGGCGAAATTCACTACGAAGGTCAGCTGCGTAATTTCCGCGCGATCAATGACAGTGAAGAAATCGGCATCATTATCATTCACCAGGAGCTGGCGCTCGTGCCGCTTCTTTCCATTGCCGAAAACATTTTTCTCGGAAACGAGATGGCCACCAATGGGGTCATCAGCTGGCAGCAGACGTTCAATCGTACGCGCGAGTTGTTGAAGAAGGTCGGCCTGAAGGAATCTCCTGAAACCCTGATCACCGATATCGGTGTCGGCAAGCAGCAGCTCGTTGAAATCGCCAAAGCGCTGTCCAAGAGCGTGAAGTTGCTTATTCTCGATGAGCCTACCGCGTCCTTGAATGAAAGCGACTCCGAGGCGCTTCTGAACCTGCTGATCGAGTTCCGCAAGCAGGGACTGACATCCATCATCATTACGCATAAGCTCAATGAAGTGCGCAAGGTTGCGGACCAGATCACGGTTCTGCGCGATGGCATGACCGTCAAGACGCTCGACTGTCACAAGGAAGAGATCAGCGAAGACGTCATTATCCGCAACATGGTGGGCCGCGATCTGGAAGATCGTTATCCGCCGCGCCATGTGCCGATTGGCGAAACCATTCTCGAAGTCAAGAACTGGAACGCTTACCACCAGCAACACCGCGAACGTCAGGTGCTGCACGATATCAACATCAACGTGCGCAAGGGCGAGGTTGTCGGTATTGCCGGTTTGATGGGCGCAGGCCGAACCGAATTCGCGATGAGCGTTTTCGGCAAATCTTACGGCCACAAGATTTCCGGCGAAGTCCTTCTTCACGGCAAGCCGGTCGATGTCAGCACGGTTCGCAAGGCAATCGATGCGGGCCTGGCCTATGTTACCGAAGACCGCAAGCATCTCGGCCTCGTGCTCAACGACAACATCGTACACAACACCACGCTGGCAAATCTGGCGGGCGTGTCGTCGGCAACGGTGATTGACGAGATCAAGGAAATGTCGATCGCCAGCGATTTCCGCAAGCGATTGCGCATTAGATCCTCCGGGATTTTCCAGGAAACGGTCAATCTTTCGGGCGGCAACCAGCAGAAGGTCGTTCTGTCGAAGTGGCTGTTCTCGAATCCTGACGTTCTCATTCTGGACGAACCGACACGCGGCATCGATGTCGGTGCCAAATACGAAATCTACACCATTATCAACCAGCTCGCCGCCGACGGAAAAGGCGTTCTGATGATTTCATCGGAAATGCCCGAACTGCTCGGCAACTGCGACCGCATCTACGTCATGAACGAAGGACGGATTGTCGCCGAATTGCCGAAGGGAGAGGCGAGCCAGGAAAGTATCATGCGCGCTATCATGCGCTCAGGGGAGAAGAACTGATGAGTTCGGCCAACACATCCACCGAAGAAAGCAACGTCGTATCAGTCGGCTCGTATATCCGGTCCAATATCCGCGAATACGGTATGCTGATTGCCCTCGTGGCCATCATGGTTTTCTTCCAGTTTTATACCGGCGGCATTCTGTTTCGCCCGGTTAACCTGACAAACCTCATTCTGCAGAACTCCTTCATCGTCATCATGTCGCTCGGCATGTTGCTGGTGATTGTCGCGGGACATATCGACCTGTCCGTTGGCTCCATCGTCGCCTTTGTCGGCGCGATTGCCGCGATCCTGACGGTCCAATGGGGCATGAATCCGCTTCTGGCGGCGCTTATATGCCTCGGCGTCGGCGGCGTGATCGGTGCGGCACAGGGCTACTGGATTGCCTATCACCGCATTCCATCCTTCATCGTGACGCTTGCCGGAATGCTCGTGTTCCGCGGCTTGACGCTGTTCGTGCTGGGCGGAAAGAACATTGGGCCGTTCCCTGTCGACTTCCAGGTCGTCAGCACGGGCTTCCTGCCCGATATCGGCGGAATCGAGGGCTTCAACACCACGTCGATGGTCCTGACTGTGGTCATCACTGCCGTGTTGTTTGTCTTCGCTCTTCGCCGTCGTCAGGTAAACCAGAGCCACGGTATCGACGTTGAACCGTTCGGCTTCTTCGTTGCGCAGCACCTGCTGATTTCCGCAGCGATCCTGTTCCTGGGCTATCAGCTCTCCACCTACCGCGGTCTGCCAAACGTGCTGATCGTGATGTTGGTGCTGATTGCGCTCTACAGCTTCGTGACACGCCGCACCACCATCGGCCGTCGGATCTACGCCATGGGTGGCAATGAAAAGGCAACGAAGCTTTCTGGTATCAATACCGAACGCTTGAGCTTCTTCACATTTGTCAACATGGGTGTGCTTGCCGGTCTTGCCGGAATGATCATCGCGACACGTTTGAACTCGGCAACGCCCAAGGCAGGTGTTGGCTTCGAACTCGACGTGATTGCTGCCTGCTTTATCGGCGGCGCCTCGGCGTCCGGCGGCGTAGGCAAGATCACCGGCGCAGTGATTGGTGCCTTCATCATGGGCGTCATGAACAACGGCATGTCGATTGTCGGTCTTGGCATCGACTTCCAGCAGATGGTCAAGGGCCTCGTATTGCTGGCTGCCGTATTCTTCGACGTCTACAACAAGAACAAGGGTTGATCGTCAGATCACCCCATCGATGCGAACGAAAAGAGTGGCCGGTTTCCGGCCACTTTCATGAGATGCAGGCGTCAGAACGTCTTGAAAGGAACTACCGTGCTGATTTCTCAAATCAAGGATGCAAGCGGAAGCATCATCGTTGCCGCTCGTGAAGAAGGCGGCCAGGCGCGCGCCATCAACAATGCCGGATCGGTTTACGCGCTGGCAATGGAAGCGGCCAATAGCGGCAAGTCGCTGGCAGATGTCATCGCGGCGCACGGGTTTGGCGACAATGTTGATCTCGAAGCTGCTTATGACGACGGCCGCGTTCTGCCGCCGATTACCCATCCCGATCCGTCCCATCTGCACCTGACAGGTACAGGCCTGACCCACCTCGGGTCAGCGGCGACGCGTGACAGCATGCATAAGAAGGCCAGTGAAACATCGCAGGAGAGCCTGACGGACTCCATGAAGATGTTCAACATGGGTCTTGAGAACGGCAAGCCGAAGGCTGGCGAAAAGGGCGTTCAGCCCGAGTGGTTCTACAAGGGCAATGGCCACGTCGCGACTGCTCCCGGTGCTGCTCTCGTCTCGCCGTCTTTCGCACTGGATGGTGGCGAAGAGCCGGAAATGGCGGGGATTTACGTCATCTCCGACAAGGGCGAAGCATTTCGTGTCGGGTTTGCGGTCTCCAACGAGTTCTCCGATCACGTCACGGAACGGATGAACTACCTCTACCTGGCCCATTCGAAACTGCGCCCTGCAAGCTTCGGTCCGGAAATCCGCATCGGTGCGCCTCCAGCGGATATTCGTGGAACGTCCCGCATCCTGCGCGATGGAAAGGTCATCTTTGAAAAGCCTTTCCTTTCCGGCGAAGACAATATGTCCCACACCTTCGCCAATCTCGAATATCACCACTTCAAATACGGCTTGTTCCGCACGCCAGGCGAAGTGCATGTCCATATGTTCGGCACGGCGACACTGTCCTTCGCGGACGGTATCAAGCCAGAGGCGGGTGACGTATTCGAGATCGAAGCCGGTGGCTTTGGCCTGCCGCTGCGCAATGCGCTAAGAGTGGAAATGGAAGAGCCGGTGGTTATCCACCAGCTCTGAGTGCTACATCGTTAGCAATCGTGAGCTTCGGACCTTCCGGTCCGGAGCTTTTTTTATGACGCATCGTCAGTCCAGATCTGCGTCTCACCGACTTCGACAGAATTGCCAGCGGGGTCGCGGATATAGACGGACACGCTGTTATTGGGCCAGCGATGGTAGTGTTCGATTGCAATGCCCCTGGAGGTAAAGTGACCCCGCCAAGCCAGCACCTCAGCCTCGTCTTTCGCAGCAAAGCAGAAGTGGCCACTTCCTGTCGTCCCATGACGGGGAAGGGGGTTATTGATGTCATTCTTAATGGAATTGTCAGCGTTGAAGATCAACAGCATCTGCTGGCCACACCTGAAGAACACAAACTGTTCTGGCAGCTTTCGGACGATCTCGAGCCCGAAAACATCCCGATAAAAACGCTCTGCTGCGTCGATATCGGTTGCGTAGATCACTGTTTCCAGGATTGCCGAGGGTGATTGCATGGAAGCCTCCTTTCGAAAATAGATCGGTCTGAGTGAGACATCAGCACGCAAACGCGTTCCAATGCAATCTAAGTCCTGCGTTCTCGGCGGTGCGGCTGCTCTCCCAAATGAAGTCTGCTCACCACTATCCACCTTCAATTTGGTGCCGGCAGCGAAACAGAAATGGGCAGGGCGATAGTGCCGTAAGGCGGAATAGTATTGTCTGGAAGATTGAAGGATTGGTTGAAAAGGAACGGGCGGTTATGGCTGCCTACTGAACCAGTTGAATTGTCCGGCCTGCGTGCTGCCAAGATCAGACCGAAGACATCGCGCTAAATTTGCTCAGCGTTTTGCGATATTTGGTATAGCCACATTTGCGAAAATCGAGGCAAGCGCTTTCAGCGTAACGACGTTGCAGAGGCCTCTCTTGCTGACGCCAACGAGTTAGCGCAGCCAACCCTCAAGGTGTCAGGCCGGTCCTCTCCGTCAGGGGCGGGGAGGTGTGAGGTATTGATTTCTTGAAATCACGAACATCCCGCGTGTAGGAAAACGGCGCGACATAAGCCGCGCCGTTCTGGTTCGAATTGCTTGCGCTATCAGGCGTTGTTGTAGGCAGCCAATACCGCAGCAACCTGCGCGTCACTCATGGCCTGTCTCTGCTGAGTTGACAGCGCTTCAATTGTTGTGTCGGTCAACCCGCTGATCGCGTCTGTGGTCAGGCCTGCAATTGCTGTGAGGCCAAGAGAAGCGATTTCAGTCGTATCGAAGCTGTTGAGCTCTGCGGAGCTGAGTGTCGCAACCTGGGCAGAGGTCAGTGCAGCAGCCTGCTTCGAGGTCAGCGCAGCGATATTGGCTGTGCTGAGCGAGTCGAACTGGTCAGTCGTCATTGCAGCAATCTGGGTCGTAGAGAAGGCTGCAACCTGAGTGGCGTCCAGCCCTACCAATGCCGCTGTTGTCACCGTTTTGATCTGAGCTGCTGTCAATCCGGCGATCTGGCCGGTTGTCAGAGCGTCAACCTGTGCAGAAGTC
>UBTF01000017.1 GCA_900468285.1 Hyphomicrobiales bacterium
TGGTTGCGGGGGCAGGATTTGAACCTGCGGCCTTCAGGTTATGAGCCTGACGAGCTACCGGGCTGCTCCACCCCGCGTTACCAGCGCGAACCTTTGGTTCGTCGCGACAGAGCAAACTCGCAGAGTTTGCGTTTTCCGACTTTTGCCTTGGGCAAAATGTCGTCTTGGTCGGGTTTTTGCTGAAGGCAAAAGACCGTTATTTCCAGCGTTAAACCCTTTTGGATTTATCGCGACTGCGTCACAGCTTTGCTGTGATGCATAGTGCCGGAGCAATTCCTTTAGGATTTATCTCCAGTAAGGGGCGCAGCGTATTTGGTGCGCTGCTTTGTTTGCATTCTTATGCTTTATAACACAAAAGGCCGCGTTGTGTGCGGCCTTTGACTGGCCTTGTGGCCGTTTGTTTTTGTGTTTGAGAAGATGTTGGATGTTATGTTGCGTTTTGCAGACCTGGCAGCGACCTACTCTCCCGCGTCTTAAGACGGAGTACCATTGGCGCTGGGGCGTTTCACGGCCGTGTTCGGAATGGGAACGGGTGCAGCCGCCCCGCAATAACCACCAGGTCGGCAAAACGCAACAACATACGTTGTTTTCGAGAAGCTGGGTGGCAGAGCCACTTTTTGTCTTAATGCACACGTCTTATCTGTTTTGTCCTGACGCCCAAAGGGCTCCGGACGGGCCGCATCACGCGATGCGACGGCCTCTGGCCTGTATTCGTGCCACACTCAAGCTTGAGCGAGGCAGCCATACAGGACGGTAGTCCGTCGCGTCTGGTTTTTGCCGTAAGGCAAAATACCATTTGGCGCGCGCCGTCTGCAGGGCTTTTAGCCCGTGAAGACAGAACAGATTTCATCAAGCTTCGCTTGATGAACATAATCAATGGGAACGAAGAAGTCGATCGAGCTATTAGTAACGGTAAGCTTCATGCATTACTGCACTTCCACACCCGTCCTATCAACGTGGTCGTCTTCCACGGCTCTGATAGGGAACACTCGTTTTCAGGTTGGTTTCCCGCTTAGATGCCTTCAGCGGTTATCCATTCCGTATATAGCTACTCTGCTATGCCCTTGGCAGGACAACAGATCCACCAGAGATACGTCCATCCCGGTCCTCTCGTACTAGGGACAGATCCTGTCAATATTCCTACACCCACGGCAGATAGGGACCGAACTGTCTCACGACGTTCTGAACCCAACTCACGTACCGCTTTAAATGGCGAACAGCCATACCCTTGGGACCTGCTCCAGCCCCAGGATGCGATGAGTCGACATCGAGGTGCCAAACAACCCCGTCGATATGGACTCTTGGGGGTCATCAGCCTGTTATCCCCGGCGTACCTTTTATCCGTTGAGCGATGGCCCTTCCACACGGGACCACCGGATCACTATGACCGACTTTCGTCTCTGCTCGACTTGTCAGTCTCGCAGTCAGGCTAGCTTATGCCATTGCACTCGACGACCGATTTCCGACCGGTCTGAGCTAACCATCGCGCGCCTCCGTTACTCTTTCGGAGGCGACCGCCCCAGTCAAACTACCCACCATACACTGTCCCGGATCCGGATAACGGACCGCGGTTAGACATCCACGAAGATAAGGGTGGTATTTCAAGGATGGCTCCACGGGAACTGGCGTCCCCGCTTCAAAGCCTACCACCTATCCTACACATGCCTTGGCGAATGCCAGTGTAAAGCTATAGTAAAGGTGCACGGGGTCTTTCCGTCTGACCGCAGGAACCCCGCATCTTCACGGGGAATTCAATTTCACTGAGTCTATGTTGGAGACAGCGGGGAAGTCGTTACGCCATTCGTGCAGGTCGGAACTTACCCGACAAGGAATTTCGCTACCTTAGGACCGTTATAGTTACGGCCGCCGTTTACTGGGGCTTCAGTTCAGAGCTTGCACCCCTCCCTTTAACCTTCCAGCACCGGGCAGGCGTCAGACCCTATACGTCGTATTGCTACTTCGCAGAGCCCTGTGTTTTTGATAAACAGTCGCTACCCCCTGGTCTGTGCCACCCTGACATACTTGCGTACAACAGGGTCACGCTTCTTCCGAAGTTACGCGTGCAATTTGCCGAGTTCCTTCAACATAGTTCTCTCAAGCGCCTTGGTATACTCTACCTGACCACCTGTGTCGGTTTCGGGTACGGTCTATACGGTGGAGCTATTTCCTGGAACCTCTTCGCCGCCCAACCAATCCAATAAGGTTGAACAACACACAAGATCCGTCACTACCACCAGGCCCACGAATATTAACGTGGTTCCCATCGACTACGCGTGTCCGCCTCGTCTTAGGGGCCGGCTAACCCTGCTCAGATTAACTTTAAGCAGGAACCCTTGGTCTTTCGGCGAGGGAGTCTCTCACTCCCTTTATCGTTACTCATGTCAACATTCGCACTTCCGATATCTCCAGCAGCCCTCACGGGTCCGCCTTCACAGACTTACGGAACGCTCCGCTACCACACAACTTACGTTGTATCCTCAGCTTCGGTGCATGGCTTTAGCCCCGTTACATTTTCGGCGCAAAGACCCTTATTTAGACCAGTGAGCTGTTACGCTTTCTTTAAATGATGGCTGCTTCTAAGCCAACATCCTGGTTGTTTTGGGATCCTCACATCCTTTCCCACTTAGCCATGACTTGGGGACCTTAGCTGGAGGTCAGGGTTGTTGCCCTCTTCACGACGGACGTTAGCACCCGCCGTGTGTCTGCCGACTAGTACTCCTCGGTATTCGGAGTTTGGTTAGGATCAGTAAGACGGTGAGTCCCCATAGCCCATCCAGTGCTCTACCCCCGAGGGTATTCGGTCGACGCTCTACCTAAATAGATTTCGCGGAGAACCAGCTATTTCCGAGTTTGATTGGCCTTTCACCCCTAGCCACAAGTCATCCCAATCTATTGCAACAGATATGGGTTCGGCCCTCCAGTTGGTGTTACCCAACCTTCAGCCTGCTCATGGCTAGATCACTCGGTTTCGGGTCTAATGCAACAAACTAAACGCCCTATTCAGACTCGCTTTCGCTACGCCTACACCTACCGGCTTAAGCTTGCTTGCTACACTAAGTCGTTGACCCATTATACAAAAGGTACGCCGTCACTCTTTCGAGCTCCGACTGCTTGTAGGCATCCGGTTTCAGGTTCTATTTCACTCCCCTCGTCGGGGTGCTTTTCACCTTTCCCTCACGGTACTTGTTCGCTATCGGTCATGCACGAGTACTTAGGCTTGGAGAGTGGTCTCCCCATGTTCAGACAGGATTTCACGTGTCCCGCCCTACTCAAGGACAATGCCTGTTCTACGTCTACGGGGCTATCACCCGCTATGGCCGACTTTTCCAAATCGTTCGACTTTATTCAGCATTGCCACTGGCCTGGTCCGCGTTCGCTCGCCACTACTTACGGAGTCTCGGTTGATGTCCTTTCCTGCAGGTACTTAGATGTTTCAGTTCCCTGCGTTCGCTTCTTACACCCTATGTATTCAGATGCAGATACCTTATCACAATGCTTGGAAACCAAAGCCGTCCATCGCTGAACAACTTGGATTCTCCAAGCATTTAAGGTGGGTTGCCCCATTCGGAGATCCATGGATCAAAGCTTATTCGCAGCTCCCCACGGCTTATCGCAGCGTATCACGTCCTTCTTCGCCTGTGCATGCCAAGGCATCCACCAAATGCCCTTAATTCACTTCTTCGTTCTCATTGTCTATGCTCATCCATAGCCGTCCCAAAGGGCGGCAATCCGATTACCTTTTACAATCAGATTATTTCTTGATGACATCGACGTGTCGGTATGGTCTCCATTGAGGGCACGCCGGTGCACCTCGAAGCCATACCATTAAGACCAGCTTCTCGAGATATCATCCGGTGATGCGCGGTCAGGCAACACCAATCCAGCATTTCTGTCAGAGATTTTTTCGCTCACGCCTGACAGAACCTTTCGGTTCTTGCTCCGCGGGGGCGCCAAACGATTGGCGACGGCCTTATGGCCTACCAAAATTTGGTCAACAACAAAAATGCCTCGGACAAGCTTTCCTACCTACCTCCAATCCCTCCACCAATTCCGGCCGACTAAGCCATCTCATGGTTTCTCTGGGACTGGGCTCGGACGTCTTGAACCAATGGCTCAAAACACCTGGAAGCTTCCAGACATATCTTCTCTTCACAATGCATACAGAACAGGCACAATCTCGTTTGAGACGTGCAAACTTTTATTTCTCCA
>UBTF01000018.1 GCA_900468285.1 Hyphomicrobiales bacterium
CCGCACAAGAAGTTCATGGCTGAAGCCTACATCCTGACGAAGGAAGAAGGCGGCCGTCATACGCCGTTCTTCACGAACTACCGCCCACAGTTCTACTTCCGTACAACTGACGTGACCGGTATTGTTTCGCTTCCAGAAGGCACGGAAATGGTTATGCCAGGCGACAACGTTACCGTCGCTGTTGAGCTGATCGTTCCGATCGCGATGGAAGAAAAGCTGCGCTTCGCTATCCGCGAAGGCGGCCGTACCGTCGGCGCTGGCATCGTTGCCTCGATCGTCGAGTAATCTTCTGAACTTAGTGTTAGAAAGCCTCTCTGGAGACAGGGAGGCTTTTTTTATTCCGGGTGCATTGAAAGAGCTGTCGAAAATGAAAAGGCAGGGTTACTAACCAATGAAGCGTCTCGTTCTTCAGCATTACACAGGAATTCTTGGCGAACTCGAACGTCGCTCAATTAGTAATATTCGCTCATTTGCTGCGTCTGAGAACGCAGAATACAGGTTTCTAGAAGGGAATGTATTCTCTGAGGAATTGTCTGCGCCAATGCAGAAGCTCATAATGCTCGATGAACGGTTTGATGAATATGACACGGTAGTCATGTTGGACACTGACATGTTTGTCCGCAAAGGTCTTGCAGAGAGCCTTTTCGACCAACCTGGCATTGGCGTTTCGGGACCGTTTCAACGTCGATTGAAATGGGCGTTCATCCGCAAGATGAAAGGCCTCGTCCATTGGAGATATCCATATTGGAATGGCTCGCTTTGGAAGCTCGACCGCCTGCAGCGGCAATCATTCAGGTCCAAGCTGCACCTAGTGGACATGGCAAAATATACGAACGGTAGACTGGAAGATGAGGGAGTGATGCACCAGCTCGCACGTCATAGTCGGTTCAGAGGCGGCGTGCTTCCAGGTGGTAGTAAATGGGCGATGTCGAGTTGGGAAGACGGTCTCGAAAACGCCGCGATGATCCATATTCGCCCGCAGATCACCTTTAAAGGACCGAAGAGGCCAAAAATTGAAAGTTTGAACGCTCTCGTTTCCCGTGACATTATCGAGCTTTAGCAACTGCGCACTTTCGAGATGGCGCATCCCCGAATGGGCCATCTACTTTATAAATGGAGGAACTAATGGCAAAGCGCATTCTGTTCACGGGCGGCTCCGGCAAGGCGGGCAAGCATGTCGTGCCCTGGCTCGTGGCGAACGGCTACGAAGTCCACAATCTCGATCTCGTACCGCTGGAAAGTCCTGGCGTTACCAATCTCACTGTCGATGTCACCGACAGTGGACAAGTGTTCAACGCGCTCTCCATGCATCGCGATTTTTCGGATCTGGAGACGGGCAGGGGTGTGGTCCCCTATGATGCAGTCATCCACTTTGCTGCCATACCGCGCATCCTGATCAAGCCGGACAACGAAACATTCCGCGTCAACACCATGGGTACGTATAATGTCATCGAGGCCGCGGCAAAGCTCGGCATCCGCAAGATCATCATTGCCTCATCCGAGACAACCTACGGCATCTGCTTTGCGGAAGGGCACAAGGATGCCCACCAGTTCCCACTTGAGGAAGACTATGATGTCGATCCAATGGACTCCTATGGGCTGTCAAAGGTCGTGAATGAGAAGACGGCGAGGGCGTTTGCGGAGCGTTTCGGGATCGATATCTATGCGCTGCGAATCGGCAATGTCATCGAGCCGCATGAATATGACAAATTCCCTGCGTTCCTGGCCGATCCAGAGAGCCGCAAGCGCAACGCCTGGAATTACATCGATGCCCGTGATCTCGGCCAGATCTGCCATCTTTGTGTGGAAAAGGACGGGCTGGGCTTTCAGGTCTTCAACGCCGCAAATGACACGCCGACCGCCGACGTGCCTGCGGCAGAGCTAGCCCGTCGATATTTCCCGGATGTCCCGTTTACCCGCGAGTTGGAAGAGGGAGAAGGACTTTATTCCAACCGGAAGATCCGCGAAGTCCTCGGCTTCAAGGAAGAGCGCAACTGGCGCAACTATGTGAAGACGTGAGATAATTGGAATCCGCAGGGTGTTGGTGGAAAAAATCAAAAACACCCTTGCCATTCTTTTATTCGCGCTTTAAAGAGCGGCATACCGATTGAGGGACGCGGTTTCGTGTCCCCGGTTTCGGTGCTGCAGGGGTATAGCTCAGTTGGTAGAGCGGCGGTCTCCAAAACCGCAGGTCGTAAGTTCGAGCCTTACTGCCCCTGCCATTCCTCATCCGCAAGCGCGGGGCATCGCTGCAGGGCAGGTGAGGTGCCGGTGTACCGGTCAAATTCGCCGAATGTCGATTTCCTCTTGTTAAATTGGGAATCGGCGTTTATGTAGGTCAAAACAGACACGCGGTGCGTGGGGCTGAGTAGTATCGGCTTTACGTGCCGTAATTGCGTGGGCAGTCAATGGCATCCAAAACCAATCCGTTTACGTTTCTGCAGCAGGTTCGCGCCGAAGCGTCGAAGATCACTTGGCCGTCGCGCCGCGAAACGATGATTTCTACGGCTATGGTGCTGGTTATGGTCATCTTTGCGGCACTGTTCTTCTTTGCGGCTGACCAGCTTATCGGCTGGTTGCTCAGTCTCGTCCTGAGCGTCGGCCGGTAACGAATTGAGCGGAGAGTAAAGATGGCAGCGCGTTGGTATATCGTTCAGGCATATTCGAACTTCGAAAAGAAGGTCGCTGAGTCGATCGAAGAGAAGGTTCGTCAGAAGGGCCTTGATCATTTGTTTGAGAAAATCCTCGTGCCGACCGAAAAGGTTGTCGAGGTCCGTCGTGGTCGCAAGGTCGATAGCGAACGCAAGTTTTTCCCGGGTTACGTGCTGGTGCGCGCCAACCTGACGGATGAGGCTTACCACCTCATCAAGAATACGCCCAAGGTTACGGGCTTCCTGGGATCGGATAACAAGCCTGTTCCGATTCCTGATTCTGAAGCCGACCGGATTCTCGGTCAGGTTCAGGAAGGTGTCGAGCGTCCGAAGTCTTCGGTATCGTTCGAAATCGGCGAGCAGGTTCGCGTCTCCGATGGTCCGTTCGCATCGTTCAACGGTGTGGTTCAGGATGTCGATGAAGAGCGTTCGCGCCTGAAGGTGGAAGTCTCGATCTTCGGTCGTGCAACACCGGTTGAGCTGGAATACGCTCAGGTCGAGAAGGTTTGACGAGATCAGAAAGGTGCTTGCGCCTTTCATCCAATTCATCAGGAAGAACAGGCAAGTCATTGCTTTCCAACTGATGTGATGCGGCAAGTCCGCATAACGCGTGGAAGATTTCCTGGCTCTCAAGCCGGGGCAGGGATCGCACCACGCAACCGCAGCCGCCGGATTTTCCGGCATATGAGCCGGGTAACCGGTTCGATTTGAAAGGCAGAGAGATATGGCTAAGAAAGTTGCAGGCCAGCTCAAGCTTCAGGTCAAGGCAGGATCGGCCAACCCGTCCCCGCCAATTGGTCCTGCGCTTGGTCAGCGTGGCATTAACATCATGGAATTCTGCAAGGCGTTCAACGCTGCTACGCAGGAAATGGAAAAGGGTATGCCGATTCCGGTCGTCATCACCTATTACCAGGACAAGTCCTTCACCTTCGTCATGAAGCAGCCGCCAATGACGTACTGGTTGAAGAAGGAAGCGAAGATCACCTCCGGTTCCAAGACGCCTGGCAAGGGCGCCAAGGTCGGCTCCATCACCAAGGCTCAGGTCAAGACGATCGCTGAAGCCAAGATGAAGGATCTGAACGCAGCCAACATCGAAGGCGCAATGGCTATGGTTGAGGGCTCTGCCCGCGCCATGGGCCTGGAAGTGGTAGGTTGATCATGGCAAAGCTTGCAAAGCGCGTACAGAAGATCCGCGAAGGCGTTGATCCAAAGACCCTCTATGTCCTCACCGACGCCATCTCGATGGTCAAGGAACGGGCAGTGGCCAAGTTCGACGAAACCGTTGAAGTGTCCATGAACCTCGGTGTTGACCCACGTCACGCAGACCAGATGGTTCGCGGCGTTGTCAACCTGCCAAACGGCACAGGCCGTGACGTTCGCGTCGCAGTTTTTGCTCGTGGCGCCAAGGCTGATGAAGCCAAGGCCGCTGGTGCAGACATCGTTGGTGCAGAAGACCTGCTGGAAATCGTTCAGGGCGGCAAGATCGACTTCGATCGCGTTATCGCCACTCCTGACATGATGCCGCTCGTCGGTCGTCTCGGTAAGGTTCTCGGCCCACGCGGCATGATGCCTAACCCGAAGGTCGGTACGGTTACGATGGACGTTGCTGGAGCTGTCAAGGCTTCCAAGGGCGGCGCTGTTGAATTCCGCGTCGAAAAGGCCGGTATCGTACACGCCGGCATCGGCAAGGCTTCCTTCGACGCCAAGGCACTCGAAGAAAACATCAAGGCTTTTGCTGACGCCGTCATCAAGGCGAAGCCAGCTGGCGCAAAGGGTAACTACGTCAAGCGCGTAGCGATTTCCTCGACCATGGGTCCAGGCGTTCGCATCGAGCCATCGTCGGTTACGGCCTAATCAATTCGCTGCTTCCCTTGCGGGATGCGGCAAACAAGATTTCCGGCTCGCAAGGGCCGGAAATTTCCAGGGAAACCTGGAATTCCTGTCCGAGATTGCTGGCGGCCCATTTCCTTCGGGATCTAGGCCTTAATCATTAGCCTGCATGAGACGGGTAAGGCCCGGATTTTCGCATCTGAAGATGCTTAATAATCCGGTTCGAACCTGATGTGCCTGTGCCTGAAGCCGTTTGCGGCGACAGAGCGGGGGACAGGATCCTCAAGCGTCGCTTGAGATTTTGGCAACAAGATCTCTTGAGGCAAAGGCAAACCCGATGGGCTCACAGTTCAATGTGTTCCCATCTACTGGAGACAGACAGTGGAAAGAGCGGAAAAACGCGAATTCGTCACGGAGCTGAACGAAGTCTTCAAGGCTTCCGGTTCAGTTGTCGTGGCCCACTATGCTGGTGTCACAGTTGCGCAGATGAACGATTTTCGTTCGAAAATGCGTGCTGCTGGCGGCACCGTCAAGGTCGCGAAGAACCGCCTGGCCAAGATCGCTCTTCAGGGTACGGAGTCGGAAGGGATCATCGATCTCTTCAAGGGACAGACGCTGATTGCATACAGCACTGACCCTATGATTGCTCCGAAAGTCGTCATGGACTTCGCTAAGACGAACGACAAGGTCGTTGTTCTCGGCGGCGCCATGGGGGCAACTACGCTCAACGCTGATGCAGTCAAGTCGCTTGCGACCCTGCCTTCGTTGGACGAGCTGCGCGGAAAGCTGCTGGGCCTACTCAACGCCCCTGCTACGCGTATCGCTACGGTTGTCTCGGCACCGGCAAGCCAGCTTGCCCGCGTGTTCTCGGCATACTCCAAGAAGGACGAAGCCGCTTAAGGCGGTTTTTCGCTGTAAATATTCAAACCGGTTCGAACCGAATTAAAGGAACTATAACATGGCTGATCTCGCTAAGATCGTTGACGACCTCTCCGCATTGACCGTTCTGGAAGCTGCAGAACTGTCCAAGCTTCTCGAAGAAAAGTGGGGCGTTTCCGCCGCTGCTCCAGTAGCTGTTGCTGCTGCTGGCGGTGCTGCTGCTGCTCCTGCTGAAGAAGAAAAGACAGAATTTGACGTTATCCTGGTTGACGCTGGCGCCAACAAGATCAACGTCATCAAGGAAGTCCGCGCTATCACAGGTCTCGGCCTGAAGGAAGCTAAGGACCTCGTTGAAGGCGCTCCTAAGCCTGTCAAGGAAGCCGTTTCCAAGGCTGAAGCTGCTGACCTCAAGAAGAAGCTTGAAGACGCAGGCGCCAAGATCGACGTTAAGTAATCTTGGAATGTTCGGGAGGCGGCGTTCGCGCCGTCTCCTGTTTACATTTCTACCGAACTTTTTACCCAAAAGCCGCGTGAAAATGGCTTTTGGGTAATGGGTTCTTCAAGAGAATGGTTTCGAACCGCGCTGTACAGGCAATCCGGCCTTACAATTCGGGACGTGAAACGAGATTGAAGACACTCATTGGATTGACGGGATCGACTGGCCAGCGGTTCCCGTCCGTTGCAGGCCCGGATGCAATTTTAAAGGAGCGACGATGGCTCAGACCCTTTCGTTTAACGGTCGCAGGCGCGTACGCAAGTTTTTCGGCAAAATTCCAGAAGTAGCGGAAATGCCGAACCTCATCGAGGTTCAGAAGGCTTCGTACGACCAGTTTCTCATGGTTGACGAGCCCAAGGGCGGTCGTCCCGACGAGGGATTGAATGCCGTATTCAAGTCCGTATTCCCGATCACCGACTTCTCCGGTGCGTCCATGCTCGAATTCGTATCCTACGAATTCGAGGCACCGAAGTTCGACGTCGAGGAATGCCGTCAGCGCGATCTGACCTACGCAGCGCCGCTCAAGGTGACGCTGCGCCTCATCGTGTTTGATATCGATGAAGATACAGGCGCGAAGTCCATCAAGGACATCAAGGAACAGTCCGTCTACATGGGCGACATGCCGCTCATGACCAACAACGGCACGTTCATCGTGAACGGCACGGAGCGCGTCATCGTTTCGCAGATGCACCGTTCGCCAGGCGTCTTCTTCGACCACGACAAGGGCAAGAGCCACTCGTCCGGCAAGCTTCTGTTTGCTGCGCGCGTCATCCCCTATCGCGGTTCCTGGCTCGATATCGAATTCGACGCCAAGGATGTCGTCTACGCGCGTATCGACCGTCGTCGTAAGCTGCCTGCAACATCGCTTCTGATGGCGCTTGGCATGGATGGCGAAGAAATCCTGTCGACCTTCTACACGAAGGCTGCATACACCCGTGACGGCGATGGCTGGCGTTTCCCTTATCAGCCTGACGTGCTGAAGGGTGCCAAGGCAATCACCGAACTGGTTGATGCCGACACAGGCGAAGTCGTTGTCGAAGCCGGCAAGAAGCTGACCCCGCGTCTGCTGCGCCAGCTCTCCGACAAGGGCCTGAAGTTCCTCAAGGCGACCGACGAAGATCTGTATGGCAACTATCTGGCCGAAGACATCGTCAACTACGAGACAGGTGAAATCTATCTCGAAGCTGGCGACGAAATCGACGAGAAGACGCTGAAGCTGATGCTGGACTCGGGTTTCGACGAAATCCAGATCCTCAACATCGACCACGTCAATGTCGGTGCCTACATCCGCAACACGCTGGCTGCAGACAAGAACGAGAACCGTCAGGAAGCTCTGTTCGACATCTACCGCGTCATGCGTCCGGGTGAACCACCGACCATGGATTCGGCCGAAGCCATGTTCAACTCGCTGTTCTTCGATAGCGAGCGCTATGACCTTTCCGCGGTTGGCCGCGTGAAGATGAACATGCGTCTCGATCTCGATGCAGAAGACACCGTGCGCACGCTGCGTAAGGAAGACATCCTGGCCGTGGTCAAGATGCTTGTCGAACTGCGCGACGGCAAGGGCGAAATCGACGATATCGACAACCTCGGCAACCGTCGTGTTCGCTCGGTCGGTGAGTTGATGGAGAACCAGTATCGTCTGGGTCTGCTGCGCATGGAACGTGCGATCAAGGAACGTATGTCCTCGATCGAAATCGACACCGTGATGCCGCAGGATCTGATCAACGCAAAGCCTGCTGCTGCTGCCGTTCGCGAATTCTTCGGCTCCTCGCAGCTGTCGCAGTTCATGGACCAGGTGAACCCGCTTTCGGAAATCACCCACAAGCGCCGTCTTTCGGCTCTTGGACCGGGTGGTCTGACCCGCGAGCGCGCAGGCTTCGAAGTCCGCGACGTTCACCCGACCCACTACGGCCGTATTTGCCCGATCGAAACGCCGGAAGGCCCGAACATCGGTCTGATCAACTCGCTTGCGACCTTTGCCCGCGTCAACAAGTACGGCTTTATCGAAAGCCCGTACCGCAAGATCATCGACGGCAAGGTGACAACAGACGTGATCTACCTCTCCGCTATGGAAGAGGCGAAGTATTACGTTGCGCAGGCGAATGCTGAACTGGACGCTGAAGGCGCGTTTACTGAAGAATTCGTCGTTTGCCGTCACTCCGGCGAAGTTATGCTGGCTCCGCGTGACAACATCAACCTGATGGACGTTTCGCCGAAGCAGCTCGTTTCGGTCGCTGCGGCTCTCATTCCATTCCTGGAAAACGACGACGCCAACCGCGCTCTCATGGGCTCGAACATGCAGCGTCAGGCCGTCCCGCTTCTGCGTGCGGAAGCTCCGTTCGTTGGAACCGGCATGGAGCCGATCGTTGCCCGTGACTCCGGTGCTGCCATCGCTGCCCGTCGTGGCGGTGTGGTCGACCAGGTTGACGCAACGCGTATCGTTATCCGTGCAACCGAGGACCTCGATGCAGGCAAGTCCGGCGTCGATATCTATCGTCTGCAGAAGTTCCAGCGCTCCAACCAGAACACCTGCGTCAACCAGCGTCCGCTGGTCGCCGTTGGCGACGTTCTGAATAAGGGTGACATCATCGCTGACGGTCCTTCGACCGACCTCGGTGACTTGGCGCTTGGCCGCAACGCGCTCGTCGCGTTTATGCCTTGGAACGGTTACAACTACGAAGACTCGATCCTGATGTCCGAGCGCATCGTCTCCGACGACGTGTTCACCTCCATCCACATCGAAGAATTCGAAGTGATGGCCCGCGACACCAAGCTTGGTCCTGAAGAAATCACGCGCGATATTCCGAACGTCTCGGAAGAAGCGCTGAAGAACCTCGACGAAGCCGGTATCGTCTATATCGGTGCGGAAGTTCAGCCTGGCGACATCCTCGTCGGCAAGATCACGCCGAAGGGCGAGAGCCCGATGACGCCGGAAGAAAAGCTTCTGCGCGCCATCTTCGGTGAAAAGGCTTCCGACGTTCGCGACACATCCATGCGCATGCCTCCGGGCACGTTTGGTACTGTCGTCGAAGTCCGCGTGTTCAACCGCCACGGCGTCGAGAAAGACGAGCGTGCGATGGCAATCGAGCGCGAGGAAATCGAACGTCTGGCCAAGGACCGCGACGACGAACAGGCTATCCTGGATCGTAACGTCTACGGTCGTCTGATCGAGATGCTCCGTGGACAGGTTTCGATTGCCGGTCCGAAGGGCTTCAAGAAGGGCGTCGAGCTTTCGAACGCCGTCGTATCCGAATATCCCCGCTCGCAGTGGTGGATGTTCGCCGTTGAAGACGAAAAGGCTCAGTCCGAGCTGGAAGCGCTTCGCGGTCAGTACGACGAATCCAAGTCGCGCCTTGAACAGCGCTTCATGGACAAGGTCGAGAAGGTTCAGCGCGGCGATGAAATGCCTCCGGGCGTCATGAAGATGGTCAAGGTCTTCGTTGCTGTTAAGCGCAAGATTCAGCCGGGCGACAAGATGGCTGGCCGTCACGGTAACAAGGGCGTTGTCTCGCGTATCGTGCCTGTTGAAGATATGCCGTTCCTGGAAGATGGTACGCATGTCGACATCTGCTTGAACCCGCTGGGCGTGCCTTCGCGCATGAACGTCGGTCAGATTCTCGAAACGCATCTCGCATGGGCTTGCGCCGGTATGGGCAAGAAGATCGGCGACATGCTGGAAGAGTATCACAAGACACTCGACATCACCGATCTGAAGCGCGAACTGACGGAAGTCTACGCATCGGAAGCCAAGGATGAAGTCTCGCAGTTTGATGACGAGTCCCTGATCCGTCTTGCCGAGCAGTCCAAGAAGGGCGTTTCCATTGCGACGCCGGTCTTCGACGGTGCGCATGAGCCTGACGTTGCCGCCATGTTGACCAGGGCCGGTCTGAATGAGTCCGGTCAGTCTGTTCTGTATGATGGCCGTACCGGTGAAACCTTCGACCGTAAGGTAACCGTCGGCTACATGTACATGATCAAGCTGAACCACTTGGTCGACGACAAGATCCACGCCCGTTCGATCGGTCCTTACTCGCTCGTTACCCAGCAGCCGCTGGGTGGTAAGGCGCAGTTCGGCGGTCAGCGCTTCGGGGAAATGGAAGTCTGGGCTCTGGAAGCTTACGGTGCAGCCTACACGTTGCAGGAAATGCTGACCGTCAAGTCGGACGACGTGGCGGGCCGTACAAAGGTTTACGAAGCAATCGTCCGTGGCGACGACACCTTCGAAGCCGGCATTCCGGAGAGCTTCAACGTTCTCGTCAAGGAAATGCGCTCGCTTGGTCTCAGCGTCGAACTCGAGAATTCGAAGCTCGACGACGCCAATGCGGCGGATCAGCTGCCTGACGCGGCGGAATAACGAAACAGAATGGCAGGCACCTTTTTGGGGTGCCTGCCAGTTTCACCCGAGGCCTGGCCGCCGGGGAGAAACTTCCGCCGCATTTTGCGGTTAATCATGTTTTAGGCATTGGTCGGTGATGCGGACTCACCGTGCCAGATGCAAGCAAGGGGCCAAACCCCTAAGGAGACAGGCATGAACCAAGAGGTCATGAACCTTTTCAACCCGTCGGTACCGGCGCAGCACTTCGATTCCATCCGGATTTCGATCGCCAGCCCGGAAAAAATCCTTTCCTGGTCTTATGGCGAGATCAAGAAGCCGGAAACCATCAACTACCGTACGTTCAAGCCAGAGCGTGACGGTCTTTTCTGCGCGCGTATCTTTGGACCGATCAAGGACTATGAGTGCTTGTGCGGCAAGTACAAGCGTATGAAGTACAAGGGCATCATCTGCGAAAAGTGCGGCGTCGAAGTCACGCTGTCGCGCGTTCGCCGTGAGCGCATGGGCCATATCGAACTGGCTGCGCCCGTTGCCCATATCTGGTTTCTGAAGTCGCTTCCGTCGCGTATCTCGACATTGCTCGACATGACGCTGAAGGATGTCGAGCGCGTTCTGTATTTCGAGAACTACATCGTCACCGAACCCGGCCTGACTTCCTTGAAGCAGAACCAGCTTCTGAACGAAGAAGAATACATGATCGCCGTCGATGAATTCGGCGAAGATCAGTTCACCGCCATGATTGGTGCTGAAGCCATCTACGAAATGCTGGCTTCGATGAATCTCGAAAAGATTGCCGGTGACCTGCGCACCGAGCTTGCCGAGACGACATCCGATCTGAAGCAGAAGAAATTCATGAAGCGCCTCAAGATCGTTGAGAACTTCATGGAATCTGGCAATCGTCCCGAGTGGATGATCATGAAGGTTGTTCCAGTCATTCCACCGGACCTGCGTCCGCTGGTTCCGCTGGATGGTGGCCGTTTTGCGACCTCTGACCTCAACGATCTCTATCGTCGCGTGATCAACCGTAACAACCGTCTGAAGCGCCTGATCGAGCTTCGTGCGCCTGGCATCATCATCCGCAACGAAAAGCGTATGTTGCAGGAATCCGTCGATGCGCTGTTCGATAACGGCCGTCGCGGTCGCGTCATCACGGGTGCAAACAAGCGTCCGCTGAAGTCGCTCTCCGATATGCTCAAGGGCAAGCAGGGTCGCTTCCGTCAGAACCTTCTCGGCAAGCGTGTCGACTATTCCGGTCGTTCGGTTATCGTAACGGGTCCTGAGCTGAAGCTTCACCAGTGCGGTCTGCCAAAGAAGATGGCGCTTGAGCTGTTCAAGCCATTCATCTACGCCCGCCTTGACGCCAAGGGTTACTCCTCCACAGTCAAGCAGGCCAAGAAGCTGGTTGAAAAGGAAAAGCCGGAAGTCTGGGATATCCTCGATGAGGTCATCCGCGAGCATCCGGTTCTGTTGAACCGCGCTCCAACGCTGCACCGTCTCGGCATCCAGGCCTTCGAACCCATGTTGGTCGAAGGCAAGGCCATCCAGCTGCATCCGCTCGTCTGCACGGCCTTCAACGCCGACTTCGACGGTGACCAGATGGCTGTTCACGTTCCGCTGTCGCTCGAAGCGCAGCTGGAAGCACGCGTGCTGATGATGTCGACCAACAACATTCTGCACCCTGCAAACGGTCAGCCGATCATCGTTCCGTCGCAGGACATGGTTCTCGGCCTCTACTACCTGTCGATCATGAACCAGAATGAGCCCGGCGAAGGCATGGCTTTCTCTGACATGGGCGAGTTGCATCACGCGCTTGAAAACAAGGTCGTGACGCTTCATGCGAAGATTCGTGGCCGCTTCAAGACCGTTGATGCCGATGGCAAGCCGGTTTCGAAGATCTATGAGACGACGCCTGGCCGCATGATCATTGGCGAACTTCTGCCGAAGAACGTCAACGTGCCTTTCGAAACCTGCAACCAGGAAATGACCAAGAAGAACATCTCCAAGATGATCGACACGGTCTACCGTCACTGCGGCCAGAAAGACACGGTCATTTTCTGTGACCGCATCATGCAGCTCGGCTTTACCCATGCCTGCCGCGCCGGTATCTCCTTCGGCAAGGACGACATGATCATTCCGGAAACCAAGGTCAAGATCGTCGGTGACACCGAAACCCTGGTCAAGGAATACGAGCAGCAGTACAATGACGGCCTGATTACACAGGGCGAAAAGTACAACAAGGTCGTTGACGCCTGGGGCAAGGCAACTGAAAAGGTTGCGGAAGACATGATGGCCCGCATTAAGGCTGTCGAGTTTGATCCTGAGACCGGTCGTCAGAAGCCGATGAATGCCATCTACATGATGTCCCACTCCGGTGCGCGTGGTTCACCGAACCAGATGCGTCAGCTGGGTGGTATGCGTGGTCTTATGGCCAAGCCATCGGGCGAAATCATCGAAACGCCGATCATTTCCAACTTTAAGGAAGGTCTGACCGTTAACGAGTACTTCAACTCGACGCACGGTGCCCGTAAGGGTCTTGCAGACACGGCCCTGAAGACGGCGAACTCCGGTTACCTGACACGTCGTCTCGTTGACGTCGCGCAGGATTGCATCGTCAACTCCAAGGATTGCGGCACCGACAAGGGCCTCACCATGACTGCCATCGTCGATGCCGGTCAGGTCGTTGCTTCGCTCGGCGCCCGTATCCTCGGTCGTACGGCTCTTGATGATATCGACAACCCGGTCACGGGCGAGAACATCGTCAAGGCTGGCAAGCTGATCGACGAAGCCGAAGTTGCAATCATCGAAAAGGCTGGCATTCAGTCCGTTCGCATCCGCTCTGCCCTGACCTGCGAAATTCAGGTCGGCGTCTGCGGCGTCTGCTACGGTCGTGACCTTGCACGCGGTACACCTGTCAACATGGGTGAAGCCGTAGGCGTTATCGCCGCTCAGTCCATCGGTGAACCCGGCACGCAGCTCACCATGCGTACCTTCCACCTTGGCGGTACGGCGAACGTGGTCGACCAGTCGTTCCTGGAAGCGTCTTATGAAGGCACGATCCAGATCAAGAACCGCAACAGCCTGCGCAACTCCGAAGGCGTTCTCATCGCGATGGGCCGTAACATGTCCGTCACCATTCTCGATGAGCGTGGTGTCGAGCGTTCGTCGCAGCGTGTTGCCTACGGTTCGAAGCTGTTCGTGGATGATGGCGACAAGGTCAAGCGCGGCCAGCGTCTGGCAGAGTGGGACCCTTACACACGTCCAATGATGACGGAAGTGGAAGGTACGGTTCACTTCGAAGATCTGGTCGATGGTCTCTCCGTTCTCGAAGCGACCGACGAATCCACCGGTATCACCAAGCGTCAGGTTATTGACTGGCGTTCGACACCACGTGGTTCGGACCTAAAGCCATCGATCGTCATCAAGGATGCTTCCGGCGCTGTCGCGAAGCTCTCCCGTGGTGGTGAAGCTCGCTTCCAGCTTTCGGTTGACGCTATTCTTTCGGTCGAGCCTGGTCAGAAGGTCTTCCAGGGTGATGTGCTTGCACGTTCGCCGCTGGAAAGCGCCAAGACCAAGGACATCACCGGTGGTCTGCCGCGCGTTGCCGAACTCTTCGAAGCGCGTCGTCCAAAGGATCACGCTATCATCGCCGAAATCGATGGTACGATCCGTCTGGGCCGCGACTACAAGAACAAGCGTCGCGTTCAGATCGAGCCTGCGGAAGATGGCGTCGAGCCAGTCGAATACCTGATCCCGAAGGGCAAGCCCTTCCACCTTCAGGAAGGCGACTACATCGAAAAGGGCGAGTACATTCTCGATGGCAACCCGGCACCGCACGACATTCTGGCGATCAAGGGTGTAGAGGCTCTGGCTTCCTACCTCGTGAACGAAATCCAGGAAGTCTACCGCTTGCAGGGCGTTGTCATCAACGACAAGCACATCGAAGTCATCGTGCGTCAGATGCTGCAGAAGGTGGAAATCACCGATGCAGGTGACTCGCAGTACATCGTTGGCGACAGCGTTGATCGCATCGAGATGGAAGACAACAACGACCGTCTGATCGAAGAAGGCAAGAAGCCTGCTTACGGCGACCCGGTCCTTCTGGGTATCACCAAGGCATCGCTACAGACGCCATCCTTCATTTCGGCTGCTTCGTTCCAGGAAACCACAAAGGTTCTCACGGAAGCTGCAATTGCCGGCAAGACGGACACGCTGCAGGGCCTCAAGGAAAACGTCATCGTCGGCCGCCTCATTCCGGCCGGTACCGGTGGCACCATGACCCAGATCCGCCGCATCGCTACAAGCCGCGACGATCTCATCATCGAAGAGCGCAAGAAGAGCACAGGCTCGTCTTCCGCAAACCAGATGCTGCAGGACATGACAGAGAAAGCTCCAGCTGCCGAGTAACGGTGGCTGGGATAGGGGCCCTGATCGGGGCTCCGCTTGCTATAAACAGAAACGCCCGGAGTAATCCGGGCGTTTTGCTTTTTGTCTTGGAGTGCGTGGCTGCGGGGCTACGAAGCTACGAAGACGGGGAATTCTTGGTTACTCTACGGAGCCAGATGTTTTCGGAAGAACGCCACCACCTCTGCATTGAACATCTTGTGAAAGCTTGCGCGATCAAAACCCGGGCTATCCCTGCAAACCTCAGAGGACATATTGGCCTGCGGGCACATGGTCAGAAAAGACATGTGCACGGCATTGGGGGCAATGTGGAAATCTGGCTTGTCAGGCAGGACTGCGCGCAGAATAGAGGCATCCTTGAGCGCTCCGGTGGCGCTGCCACGCTCCGACCCCCAAAGTTGAATTGGAATGTCTATATCTTTGACGCTGTCCTTTGTTTGGAAGACAACGCTCAATGGATCAGAGACAACCATCGCCTTCACGCGGGCGTCATGAGTCAGAACAGGTATAACGCGCGTCTCTCCCGACGGGTTCGTCTTGTTGCTATGCTGGCAGCCGGCAGCTTCAGGGTCTGGGCACCGGCGCGGCAATTTGCCGAAGTCGGGATTTCCGCCCGCAATAACAAGGCCTGTGTAACCGCCTTGGGAAAAGCCATAGAAGCCGACGCGTTGCGGGTCGATCTTCGAGGCTTCCGCGAAACCTGAAAGCATGAAGTCAATGGCCCTCTTTATGTCGCGTGGCCGTTCCACCAAAGGTGGCAAACCATTTGCGCGGCTCATATCGGCATAGTTGGCATGCGGATGATTGATCGCCACGACGACAAAGCCAGTGTCCGCGAGTGCCTCTGCCGTATCATGATGTCCGAGGAACCAGCCTCCATAGCCGTGTGAAATGATAATGAGTGGTAATGCCTCTCCTGTAATAGGGCAGTCAGGAGCAGCTCTAATCTTGAACGCTCTGATTTGGACTTCCTCCGTTGGCTGGATGCAAGGCGACCAGACTGCCGCATCGATGGAAGAACCGTTTTGATCTTCGGGGATAGCTAGAAACCTAAGCCCTGCAGCCTGTGCAGCGGAGAAAAACATAAAGCATGCGAGTGACGTGAAAAGGAACAGACGTACCATGTGGGATTGCTCTTGGACTGTTGGAAAATTGCAGTTGCGTCGACGCCGCACTGCCTAAAGCCTCATTTGAAAATAATCATATTTAGCAAGGTACCTTGTAATAACAGGTACCGTGTTATAAATGGTTTGTAAATGCCGGAGTTGATATGGCCGATTCAATACAAGTTCAGTTGAGAAAGGGAGCGCTTGATCTCTGCGTTCTGGCCGTTCTCTCGCGAGGAGAAAGCTATGGCTATGAAATAGCAAGCACGCTTGTGGCTGCGGTTGGGATGGGAGAGGGGACGATCTACCCACTGATGCGCCGGATGCAAAATGATGGGCTTGTTGCTACGCGCCTCGTTGAGTCAAGCAGCGGTCCGCCTCGGAAATATTATTGCCTCACGCCGCTTGGTAAAAAGGTATTCGAGGCTCATCGCAGCGATTGGCGGTCTTTCACACAGTCGGTTGAGACGCTTCTTGAGGGTGAAAAATGAACAGGCAGACGTTTCTGGAAATCTTGAGGAAGGGGCTGAATGGTCTACCGAGCGATGAGATCAGCGACATAATAGGGGACTACGGAGCTTACTTTGATGACTCGGAAATGTCTGGCAGGCAGGAAGCGGAGGTTGCTGCCGCATTGGGCAATCCCTCAAAAATCGCGCGGGAATTGAAAGCGAATTGGGAGCTGCGCCGATTTGAGGCTCAGCGGACTATTCCCAACATGCTAACCGCAGGCTTGGCGCTCCTTGGGCTCGCTGCCCTCGACATCTTTGTATTGCTGCCGATGCTTTTTGTTGTCTGTGTCATCGCGATTTGCGCAAACATCGCTCTGATTGGGCTCGGCATATTTGGTTTGAAGATAGCTTTGTCTTCCGCCCTAGGTGCCCAGACAGAAAGTAGCGCTGTCGCCATGGGCGATTTCCTGATCGGCGCTGGCCTCATAAGTGGCGCAGTTGCGCTGGGCGCCATAATGCTGCTCGCCCTCGGCGCCGCCATTCAAGGTGTCGGAAGATATGCTCGCCTTCACTTTCAACTGCTTCAAGCAAGTGACCGCCGGTCCAGCTAAAGCGTTCCATAAGGATGACGACCGTGACGCGCAGACTTGTTTTGATATCGGGGGTGGGGCTGGCGAGCTCGCTCATCTTGTTAACGTCAGGTTGGGGCCTATCCGGCGGATTTGATCGCAATTCCCCGTCTCTCTTCAATGTTTTGACGGCGACGTGCGGTTCCACTGGCGCAACCGATGGCCAATTGACATTGCGCTCCGGGTTCGAGGATCAGCTGAAAATAAGTGCGCCCGCACAGGTTCGCTACAATTACAGCGATGACGTGAGGCTGGTCATAAGCGGAAAACAGGCGGTTCTTGACCACATACGTTTGGAGCGCGGCCGACTGACCTTGAATTGCGAGCCAAGTTGGGAGGCCGGGCCGTTGGTGATTGACGTCTTTAGTCCCGGGGTGGCCGACTGGACGCTGAACGGCAGTGTTGAGCTGGTCATGACCGATGTGCGTCAATCGCACCTGAAACTGGATATTCGCGGCACCGGGAACGTCACCGCAGCGGGATCGGTAGACAGTCTTGACATGACCTTATCTGGCGCGGGAAAGGTAGCAATGAAGGACCTGACTGCTCAGGTTGCGAATGTCAGCGTTCGTGGCAATGGGTACGTGGTAGCCACAGCGACAAAGAGCGCCGACATATCCATCTACGGAAGTGGAGACGTCGAACTGTACGGAAATCCCGAGATCCAATCCTCAGACATCAGGGGAAGTGGCCGGGTCATTCAGAAGCGATGACAGATGCGGACCCGGTAAGCGCGAGCGCGCGGCTGATAGCAGCGCGCCCGATATGACTCACGCAAACCTTATAATCGCCACTTCGCCTTCAAGCGCGCCCTGATAGGCGGAGGCGTGTGGTTCTTCGTCGGGGGCGTCCGTCAGCATGCCGATCTGGTCGAGGTCGGCTTCGAGGAAGCCTTCTTCGGAAAGCGCGTTCAGCGCTTCGCGCACGGCGCTGTCATCGTCGGGGGCGCTCAGGATGACGTGGATGTCGATGCCTTCGTCGCCTTCGCGCTCATAGGCCTTGCCGATAACGATGAACACCATGGCATCGTCGCGTCCGTTGTCGTTGTCTGGTTCTGTAATCATGACGCGATTCCTTTTCTGGCTATGATTGTGGGGTATGTGAAGGAGAGGCGGTTTCAGCCTGCCTTCTTCTTTGCCCTCAAGGGAATCAATAGACGGGTTTTATGAAAACCCAAAGGCCGGAATGGGAAAAGCGTGCGGTGAGAGGGCGTTTATGTTAAAAGCCTTTCGAAATCCCGTAGGCGAGGGGTCTCAGGCCGCTGCTTGGGGGACTAAATTTGGATTCACCCTTGACGAAAGCGGCCTAAAACAGTAGTACGCCCGCCATCGGAGCCAATGTGAGGTCTGGCCGTCTGGAACGACTCGTTCTGGAGATCACCTCAAACAAGGATCCAAAAACACGTACGAGACACGAATGTTGCACGCACGACGTATGATTTACGTCCTCTGCATTGAGTGGTCCATCCGTGAAAACCGGATTGGGCCACGTTTTGCGCATGAGGCTATGCGTGCGTCGTTGCCGGAAACGGTATAACCGCCATCCGAGAGGGTGGCTAAAGTAGTTTTTGCAAGGGATGGTTATATGCCTACCGTAAACCAGCTGATCCGCAAGCCACGTCAGGCACAGGTAAAGCGTAATAAGGTTCCTGCTCTGCAGGAAAACCCACAGAAGCGTGGCGTTTGCACCCGCGTTTACACGACGACCCCTAAGAAGCCTAACTCGGCTCTTCGTAAGGTTGCCAAGATCCGCCTGACAAACGGCTTCGAAGTCATCGGCTACATTCCTGGTGAAGGCCATAACCTTCAGGAACACTCCGTTGTCATGATCCGTGGCGGCCGCGTAAAGGACTTGCCGGGCGTTCGTTACCACATCATCCGTGGTGTTCTCGATACGCAGGGCGTCAAGAACCGTAAGCAGCGTCGTTCGAAGTACGGTGCGAAGCGTCCGAAGTAATTCGGTTTAACAAATTCCGGCGCTGCGCGAGGTTCTCCGCGTGGTAAAGCGTCATTCAAAGTTGAGAGACAAATAGTATGTCCCGTCGCCATAGTGCAGAAAAGCGTGAGATCAACCCGGATCCAAAGTTCGGCGATCTGATCGTTACCAAGTTCATGAACGCCATCATGCTTCACGGCAAGAAGTCGGTCGCAGAAAGCATCGTTTACGGCGCGTTCGACGTCGTGCAGGGCAAGACGAAGCAGGAGCCGCTCGGCGTGTTCCATTCGGCCCTCGACAACGTTGCTCCGCACGTTGAAGTGCGTTCGCGCCGCGTTGGTGGTGCAACCTACCAGGTTCCGGTCGATGTTCGTCCAGAGCGCCGTCAGGCTCTCGCAATCCGCTGGCTGATCGCTGCTGCGCGCAAGCGCAACGAAACAACCATGGTTGATCGCCTTTCCGGCGAACTCATGGATGCTGCGAACAACCGCGGTTCTGCCGTCAAGAAGCGCGAAGACACGCACAAGATGGCCGACGCCAACCGCGCATTCTCGCATTACCGCTGGTAATCTAACCGATCCGAAAGGCAGTCCGTTATGGCTCGCGAATATAAAATCGAAGACTACCGCAATTTCGGTATCATGGCGCATATCGACGCCGGCAAGACGACCACTACCGAGCGTATTCTTTACTACACCGGTAAGTCGCACAAGATCGGAGAAGTTCACGATGGCGCAGCCACGATGGACTGGATGGAGCAGGAGCAGGAGCGTGGCATCACGATCACGTCCGCTGCTACGACGACCTTCTGGAAGGGTCGCGACGGCAAGATGCGCCGTTTCAACATCATCGACACCCCCGGCCACGTTGACTTCACGATCGAAGTCGAACGTTCGCTGCGCGTTCTCGACGGTGCTATCGCTCTTCTCGACGCCAACGCCGGTGTAGAGCCGCAGACGGAAACCGTCTGGCGCCAGGCTGAGAAGTACAACGTTCCGCGTATGATCTTCTGCAACAAGATGGACAAGACCGGTGCTGACTTCTACCGCTCGGTAGAAATGATCAAGACCCGTCTCGGCGCCACTGCAGTTGTCATGCAGCTCCCGATCGGTGCAGAAACCGAATTCAAGGGCGTTGTTGACCTGATCGAGATGAACGCACTCATCTGGCGCGATGAATCGCTCGGCGCTCAGTGGGACGTTGTCGAAATCCCTGAGGACATGAAGGCCAAGGCTGAAGAATATCGTGAAAAGCTGATCGAGACTGTTGTCGAGATCGACGAAGAAGCGATGGAAGCCTACCTGAACGGCGACATGCCTGACAACGACAAGATCCGTGCGCTCGTTCGCCGCGGCACCATCGACGTGAAGTTCCACCCGATGTTCTGCGGTACCGCGTTCAAGAACAAGGGCGTTCAGCCTCTGCTCGACGCTGTTTGCGATTACCTGCCTTCGCCGCTGGACATTCCTGCGATCAAGGGCATCGACTTCAAGACCGAAGCCGAAATCGAGCGTCATGCAGACGACTCCGAGCCGCTTTCGATGCTTGCGTTCAAGATCATGAACGACCCCTTCGTCGGTTCGCTCACCTTCGCACGTATCTATTCCGGCAAGCTGGAAAAGGGCACATCTGTTATCAACACGGTCAAGGACAAGCGCGAGCGCGTCGGCCGTATGCTTCAGATGCACTCCAACAGCCGTGAAGACATCGAAGAAGCCTTTGCTGGCGACATCGTTGCTCTGGCTGGCCTCAAGGAAACCACAACAGGTGATACGCTTTGCGATCCTCTGAAGCCGGTTATCCTCGAGCGCATGGAATTCCCTGAGCCGGTTATCCAGATCGCTATCGAGCCTAAGACCAAGGGCGACCAGGAAAAGATGGGCCTCGCGCTCAACCGCCTGGCAGCTGAAGATCCTTCGTTCCGCGTCAAGACGGACGACGAATCTGGTCAGACGATCATCGCCGGCATGGGTGAACTTCACCTCGACATTCTCGTTGACCGTATGCGTCGCGAGTTCAAGGTCGAAGCTACCGTTGGTGCTCCTCAGGTTGCTTACCGTGAAACCATCACGCGTCAGCACGAAGAAGACTACACACATAAGAAGCAGTCCGGTGGTACCGGTCAGTTCGCTCGTGTGAAGATCATCTTCGAACCGAACCCAGAAGGCGAAGACTTCAAGTTCGAGTCCAAGATCGTTGGTGGTGCTGTTCCGAAGGAATACATCCCGGGCGTCCAGAAGGGTATCGAAAGCGTTCTGTCTTCCGGTCCTCTGGCTGGCTTCCCGATGCTCGGCGTCAAGGCAACCCTGATCGACGGCGCATATCACGACGTTGACTCCTCGGTTCTGGCGTTCGAAATCGCATCGCGTGCCTGCTTCCGTGAAGCAGCGAAGAAGGCTGGTGCACAGCTTCTCGAGCCGATGATGAAGGTCGAAGTTGTAACCCCTGAAGATTACGTCGGTGACGTGATTGGCGATCTGAACTCACGTCGCGGTCAGATCCAGGGTCAGGAAAGCCGTGGTATTGCCGTTGTTATCAACGCGCATGTGCCGCTGGCCAACATGTTCAAGTACGTCGATAACCTGCGCTCCATGTCTCAGGGCCGCGCACAGTATTCGATGACCTTCGATCATTATTCGCCGGTTCCGAGCAACGTTGCTCAGGAAATCCAGGCAAAGTACTCCGGTCAGAAGTGATCGGGGTACGCCCCAAACGAATTTTAGAGTTTATTCCCTTCAAGGGACCAGAATGGAGAGCCACTAATGGCAAAGAGCAAGTTTGA
>UBTF01000003.1 GCA_900468285.1 Hyphomicrobiales bacterium
TTCATCACATTGGCCAGACGGCACACCGCATCGTAAAGCTGGTTATAGGTGATCTTCTTGTCGATATAGGGATTGTCGCCCTCCCAGATGATCGCCGTGCGCTCGCCATGGGTCTTCAGATGCCGGTCGATGCAATTGTAGGAAACGTTGGTCAGGCCGTCCTCGAACCACTTGATCGGCACCTTGCCCTTGAACGACGTATTCTTGACCTTGGTGTAAGGCTTGAACCAGTCTATCCGCTTGCCGTGCTTGCCCCAGAACCCATCCGGATCCTCGACACTCTGCTCGTACCATCTCTGGTAACGCTCATTGTCGATCTTCGTGCGTTGTCTCGCGGACTTAAGGACCGGATAAAGTTTCTGGGACATGTGCATCCAGCTTTACTGTTGACGTTGACTGAGGGGTGCGATCCGGGCTGGCATCAAAGCCAGCCGGGAGCCACGAAGACGAGCCATGCGAGAAGCGGGCCCGCAGCGACGACAAATGCGCTGTAGTAAAGCAACGTTTTGAAGAACTTCGTCTGATCGACATTCTGGGCGTTGGCGACAACCAGAGCGCCGTTGGTCGAGAAGGGCGAAACGTCAACGATGGTAGCGGAGATGGCCAGTGCCGCAATCATGCCCGGCGTACCGATTTCACCCTGCATGAGCATGGGAACCGCAAGCGGGATCATCGCACCCATGACGCCAACCGAAGAGGCGAAGGCCGAGACGATGCCGCCGATATAGCACAAGAGAAGGGCAGCAACGAGCGGCATGGCCAGTGCGGACACGGAGTTGCCGACATAGGTGATGGCGCCGGATTTCTCCAGTACCGAGATGTAGGTGATTACACCCGCGATCAACAGCACGGTTGACCATGCAATCTTGTCGACGGCACCCTTCTGACCGCGTGGGCAAACCAGAGCCAGGATGACGGCGACGCACATGGCGACAAGACCGACATTGAGGCTGAATGCCAGAGACAGAATCGCCAAGGCGGCAAGACCGGTCAATGTCAGTGCCTGCTCCAGATCGAGCTTGCCGCTGGTCGTGACCTCAGTCATTTCCGATTCACGTTGGCGCGGATCGATCGCCATATGGCCTCCACTGCCGCGGACATCCACCGACACGCCCGGTGTGAAGACGTCGCCGGAACCGTTCGCGCCAGCAGCCGCTTTCGATTTCCTGCCCAGAACCATGGCTGCGCCGATGGCAATCAGCAGGTTGAAGCCGAGGCTGGCGAGGAAGAGAACGGTTTCGTCACCCGGCAGGCCCGCGCGCTGAACCACCTGATTGGTGATGCCGCCATAGATGCTGATAGGGGAGAAGCCGCCGCCCTGCGCGCCGTGGATGACCATGATGCCCATGAGAAGCGGGTTGATGCCGTACTTTGCCGAAAAGCGCAGGGCAATCGGGGCGATGATGGCAACAGCCGCCGGGCTGACAGCACCAATTGCAGTCAAAAGCGCCGAGACGAAGAACATGACCCAGGGAATGGCCGATATGCGTCCTTTGACGGCCCGAACGCAGGCCCGAACCAGCCAGTCGACCGTGCCGTTATTCTGCGCAATGGCGAAAAGATAGGTGATACCGACAAGCGTGACGAAAAGGTCACCCGGAAAACCTTCGAAAATCTGCTTGACGCTCATGCCCACGACGAGCGTGCCGATGATGAACGAGAGCGCAAAACCCAGAGCGCCCATGTTGATCGGCAAGGCGGTCGCCACGATGAACATGACGACGAGCCCGAGTATAGTAATGACTTCTGATGACATGACAGCTCCTCCCGAAAGCCAGAGGGTCGGAGTGGAAGCGGCACCCTCTTGCCGTTCGCCATCCGTGCGGTGTCCCCGCACAACCCATTGGGGTATGTATGCGCAAAAAACGAGAATAGGCAATAATGAATTTATACGTTGATAAAATTTGAGCTGCGGAATACATATGGGCGCAAATGCTGTGGAGGCGCATTCATGTGGACTAAACTTGCGACAAACCGCGCGAGCCGATTGGAAAGGGCTTCACCGCTCTCACACGGCAAGGTGGTCAAAGCAGATGCGATCATTGCTCTCATGGAGGCCGTGATTGAACCGGGCGATCGGCTGTGCATCGAAGGCAACAACCAGAAACAGGCCGATTTCCTTGCAAAGGCTCTGGCAAATGTGAATCCGCAAGTGGTTCACGATCTGCACATTGTCCAATCGGTTCTGGCGCTGCCGGAACATCTCGACGTGTTCGAGAAGGGCGTTGCATCCAAGCTGGATTTTTCCTTTTCGGGACCGCAGGCGGCGCGTCTTGCAAGGCTCTTGAGCGCCGGTCAGCTCCGTATCGGCGCGATCCATACTTATCTCGAACTGTTCGGCCGGTACTTTACCGATCTTACTCCGCGCGTAAGCCTCGTTTGCGCCCAGGCAGCGGATAGAGCCGGCAACCTCTATACCGGCGGCAACACTGAAGACACGCCTGTTATCGTCGAATCCACAGCGTTCCGACAGGGCATCGTGATCGCCCAGGTTAACGAGATCGTTGACGTGCTGCCGCGTGTCGACATTCCCACCGACTGGGTCGACTTCGTCGTGCAAAGCCCCAAGCCGCACTACATCGAGCCGCTCTTCACCCGCGATCCGGCCCAGATTTCGGAAATTCAGGTGTTGATGGCGATGATGGCCATCAAGGGCATCTATGCCGAATATGGCGTGACGCGCCTCAACCACGGCATCGGTTTCGATACCGCAGCAATCGAGCTCATCCTGCCAACCTATGCGGAAAGTCTCGGCCTCAAGGGCAAGATCGCCACCCACTGGGCGCTCAATCCGCATCCGGCGCTCATTCCCGCCATCGAGGCGGGCTTTGTCCAGAGCGTGCATTCTTTCGGCTCGGAACTGGGCATGGAGGATTATATCCGCGCCCGCTCCGACGTATTCTTCACCGGACGCGATGGCTCGATGCGGTCCAACCGGGCGCTGAGCCAGACGGCGGGGCTTTATGCCTGCGACATGTTCATTGGCTCCACCCTGCAGATTGATCTCGATGGCAACAGTTCCACGGCAACGCTTGGCCGTATTGCCGGATTTGGCGGCGCGCCGAATATGGGATCGGATGCCAGAGGGCGCAGGCACGGGTCCAAGGCATGGCTGAAGGCAGGCGAGGAAGGCTCGACGGGCGGCATGCCGCGCGGGCGCAAGCTCGTCGTCCAGATGGTGGAAACCTTCCGCGAACATATGGCACCGGCCTTTGTGGAGAAACTGGACGCGTGGAAACTGGCCGAATCCGCTGGTCTCGACCTGCCGCCTGTCATGATCTATGGCGACGACGTGACCCATATTCTCACCGAGGAGGGCATTGCCAACCTGCTTCTGTGCCGCACGGCAGAGGAGCGGGAGCAGGCCATTCGTGGTGTTGCGGGCTATACGGCTGTCGGTCTTGGTCGCGACAAGCGCATGGTGGAAAATCTGCGGGACCGTGGCATCATCAAACGGCCAGCCGATCTGGGCGTCGATGTATCGCTGGCAAGCCGCGATCTTCTGGCAGCCAAATCGATGAAAGATCTCGTGCGTGCATCGGGTGGCCTTTATCGCCCCCCTGCCCGGTTCAGGAACTGGTGAGGTTGGACGATGGAAAAACTGGAATATGAATTTGCAGGCGGCACTGTTCTGGCAGCCCGCAACAAGCCCATCCTGTCCGGCGTTCTCGGCTCCGGCAATCTAGAGGTGCTCGTCGAGTCCTGCGATCTCGCTGGCAAATGCCGGGTAGAAGTAGAAACTGCGGCGGTTGGATTTGGAACGATCTGGCAGGCGGTCCTTTCGGATGTCTTTGATCGCTGGAAGATCGGCGATGTGAAAGTCTCGATCAACGATGCAGGTGCAACGCCCGCCGTCGTGGCACTGCGGCTGAATCAGGCCCTTCAGGCTTATTCGGGCAAAAGCAGCGAGGCGACATCATGAGCAGAAGCTGGTACGAAGCAACAGCGCGCGAGCGCATTGACGGCCTGCTTGACGCAGGCAGTTTCATCGAACTCCTTCCCCCGCAGGACCGCATGACAAGCCCGCATCTGCGGGTCCTCGGCTCACCAGCCGCCTTCGATGATGGCGTGGCCGTCGGCAAGGGACTGCTGGACGGCAAGCCCGTCCTCATCGCCGCGCAGGAAGGTGCCTTCATGGGCGGCGCGGTGGGCGAAGTGCATGGCGCCAAGATCACCGGGCTTCTGGAGCGCGGCCTGGACGAAAAGCCGAGTGCGGTTCTGCTGCTGCTGGAATCCGGCGGCGTGCGGCTGCATGAGGCCAATGCGGGATTGATCGCCGTTTCCGAAATCATGCGCGCCATTCTCAATCTGCGCGCCGCCGGTATTCCCGTCATCGTTCTCGACGGCGGACGCTACGGCGTCTTTGGCGGCATGGGCATAGCATCGCGGCTTTGCTCATCGATAGTCATGTCGGAAGAGGGGCGGCTTGGCCTGTCCGGGCCGGAAGTCATCGAAACCACCATGGGTGTCGAGGAATTCGATGCATCCGACAAGGCTCTCGTCTGGCGCACGGTTGGCGGCAAGCATCGCTATATCCTCGGCGAGACCGCAGGTCTCGTTTCGGATGACATGGGGGCGTTCAGAAACGCAGCGATTGGCCTTCTCGGCACGGCAAAGCCTCTCGATCTCGATGGCGTTGAAGCGGAACACGCTGCACTCTCTGCGCGTCTTGCCCGTTTTGGCGACGTGCAGGATGCTAGCGATATCTGGTCGGCACTGGATATTGCCGATGTGGAGGGGATTCCCCTGATGACAACGGAGGATTTCCACCAGGCCGTCGATGGAAGGAGAAGCGCATGATGACGCCGGAAGTTTTGTTCGACCGCCTGTTTCCGCAAGGCCATGACATTTCCTCCGAGGGTCTCTTCTTCGCGGGGACTGCGAAGGCCGGTTCACAACCGGTATCGGTCATCGGCACGCGCGAAAAGGCGCATATCGGCATCGATCTGGCCATGCGCATGGCGTCTGAGGTCATCCGTATCATGAAGGAGCGTCCGGGCAGCCCGATCCTGCTTCTGGTGGATACGGCCGGTCAGAAAATGAGCCGCCGTGACGAGCTTCTGGGCCTGAACGGCTATATAGCCCACCTTGCCAAATGTATCGATGTGGCGAGACGTCGAGGCCATAAAATTATTGGCCTCGTCTATGGAGAAGCCGTCAGCGCCGGGTTCCTGTCGTCCAGCCTCTTGGCCGACACCTGCTATGCGCTGCCGGAAGCCGAGGTAAGGGTGATGAACCTGCCCGCCATGTCGCGTGTGACGAAAATTCCCGTCGAGCGGCTGGAGGAATTGTCAAAGGACAGCGCGGTCTTTGCTCCGGGCGTTGCCAATTACGTCGCCATGGGTGCAGTGCGTGAAACCTGGGATGGCGATCTCGCCAGTGCATTGGTTAAGGCGCTGGAAGAGAACCAGGATCCCGGCAGCGATACCCGCCGCAACTATGGAGAAGAACGCAAGGGACGGACGCTGGCACTTTCCGTTTCTCATCGGGTGCGGCATGATGCGGCCTGAAAGGCACCGCTTTGTCACGCTCAAATCCTCATGGCGTGACCACGCGATGCTCTCTCCTTGCGGTATCGCAGCGGGCAAACGGCTTCCGGACTGGGTTGATGCGGGTCGTCCCCTGATCGTGGCTTCCTCCGCCGCAGGAGACGGCGAGACGACAATTCGTCTCGGTCTTTCGACACCAGAAAAACGCAGACTTGGACTTTGCGTTGCCCTAGAGGCCATCAATCGCGTTTTGCCTCCTGTCGCGCTCGAAGATGCCGCCACCAGTGCGCCGGATGAATGGCAGGACACCATTCGAATGGTATCGAAGACAGCAGTGCGTTTTGGGCTCAGTCTCTCCGTCTTTGGGTCTCTGGCATGGACACATCTTTCCGGCGAAAACCATTTGCGTGCTGGCTCTGACCTCGATCTGCTCGTTTCCACCTCTACTCCCGACAGCTCCCTTGAAGCCGTTCAGTCGCTTCTCGAAATGGCTGGGGAGCCGCGACTGGATGGAGAATTGCTGCTGACAGACGGTTCGGGCGTCAATCTGCGGGAATACGCTGCGCGGCCCAACCAGATCCTTGTCAAACAGCATGGTGGGCCGAGACTGGTCGAATATTCTTCGCTCATGTCCGTTGCAAGGAGTGCCGCATGACCACGGTGCTTCACCCAGTTGCGGAGCAACCGCGCATTGTCCGGCGGGACAGCAGCCGGGTGCTCGGCAGAATGGCGATCCGTTCGCTCTACACCGAGCTGTCGCTTTATCCGAAACCGGGCCTCGTCAGCCCGGTCGACAACGGTGCTCATGACGATATGAGCATGGCCACCTTCATGCGCAGCCTGTTTTCGCTCAGGACCTATTTCGTCCAGATTGCTGCTGCAGGCGGGTTTGAAAGCCGATTCATCACCCTCAAGCAACTGGGCATGGATGCCGAAAGACGTATGTTGACGGCCACGGCGGGTATCAACACGCACCGGGGAGCAATTTTCAATCTCGGACTGCTTTCCGCCTCGGCTGGATATCATATAGCCAACCGCTTGCCGCTTGATACCGATGCAATCTGCATGACCGTCGCCACGCTGTGGGGCAAGGATCTAATGGCGGACATGCCAGTAGACTCAAATGGCTCACGTGCAATTGCCCGTCATGGTGGCCCCGGAGCAAGAGAGCAGGCGGCGTTGGGATACCCGGTTCTGAGGCATGTGGCCGTACCGACATATGACAATGCGTTGAAGCAGTCAGGCGACCTCGATTTGGCAGCGTTGCAAACATTCTTTGCGCTTATGTCCGTGCTGAACGACACGAACATCCTGCATCGGGCTGGACGTGAAGGCCTCGATTACGTGCACCAGCAGGCACGCGAATTTTTGTCTGACGGCGGCGTCTTCGCCTCTGGCTCCATAGACCGCGCCGCAGAGCTGCATCGGGCGTTCTCTCAACGCCGCATCTCACCGGGAGGAGCGGCTGATCTTCTTTCATGCGCTATTTTCCTTCATGATGTGAGGGCAGACCTATGACGCTCGGCATTCTATGCCCCGGTCAGAGCGCGCAGGCTCCGGAGATGATCGATCGCCTGCGCGACGCGCCAGAGGCAACCGATGTTTTCGTGGCATTTCAGGAGGTGATGGGCAGCTCGATTTTCGAGGTGGTGAGGCAGGGGCGCCTGCACGAGAACGCCATTGCACAGCCGGTCATTTGCGCCGTGGAACTGGCGGCGTTCCAGATTGTCAGACGCGCCCTTCCCGCGCCCGATTACTTCGCCGGCTACAGTATCGGTGAGCTGGCAGCATATGGATGCGCCGGGTCGATCAGCGCGAGGGACCTGATCCACCTGGCAAGTCTGAGGGCATCTCTGATGGACGCGGCTTGCCCGACACCTTCCGGCATGATCGCCATTCGTGGCCTCCGGGAAACGAGTGTGTCGCCGATATGCAGCAGCAACGCCGTTCATATCGCAATTCGCAACGGCGAGGACCGCTTTGTCGTCGCTGGACCTCTGGACAATATCGCGGGCGCGGCAAGGGATGCCGAACAACGCGGCGCGCATGTCACACCTCTTCCCGTGCGTATCGCTTCCCATACGCCTTTGATGCATTCGGCCGTCGCTGCCTTTGCAAAGGCATTGGAAGCGACGGATTTCAAAAGCCCCACCGCGCCGGTCTTGGCCGGTATCAATGGCGGAACCGTTCGCTCTCGCGAAGTCGCCATCCAGCGGCTTTCCGCCCAACTGGAGACATGCATCGACTGGCGCGGCTGTATGGAAAGCCTCAAGGAAGTGGGCTGCACGACACTCCTTGAACTTCTGCCAGGCGGTGATCTTTCCGCAATGGCCAGAGACGCCGTCCCTTCCATCGCCTCGCGATCGATGACCGAGTTCAAGACACTCGATGCGGCCGCAGAATGGGTTTTGCGCAAGGAGGGCTGAAACCGCCTCGCGCTGCCTTTCCGCGACTTAGCTTGAATGCGCAGGACGCGTGGCGACCAGATGTTTTCTGTGGGATAGGTTGCGCTTGACCACCATGAGCAAAGCAGCTGCGATGGCGGAAAAGCAGAAAGTCGCCCAACCGAGACCTTCAAAGCCAATGATGGCGACAATAGCGCCGCCCATCGCCGGGCCGAGTGCAGCGCCCGTCATCATCATGGCAGGTGTCGCAGCGACTGCACGGCCTGAAGGATCAAGCCGGGACAGCACACCGAAAAGGAAGGTGTGGGTAAATAGAACAATCGATGCGTAAAATAGGGTTGGCGCAGCGAATGCTGTAAAAGCAGTGGCGTTAGTCAATGTCATCGCCAGAGCCGCCTGGGTGAGTGCGCCAGCGATGCCGACCGCCAGCGCGGGTAAGCGCCTTTGCAGCAGGACTGCCAACACTCCCGGCATGAGATTGATGAAACCGAGCAGAACGAGAAGTATCTGGACCTGGCTCGCGTCAAAGCCGCGCGTCGCTGCTATGCGTTCGATGAATGCAAAGACCATGGACTGATTGAGCATCAGGCAAACGACTGCAGCTATCGTCAGATAGGCAATGAGCGGAACACGGCCAGCGCCGGATTTGGCTTCAACTCCAGCCTCATCTGCAGCATCCTGTTCTTGCATGGTCTGCTGGGGGAAAAACAGCGCGATAGCGCCTGCGCCAATCGCCATGATGACGACGAAAGCCATGAAGACGACCTGCCCGCCATAAGCTGCGATCTCACCGGGGAGGAATGCGAACATCAGAACCGCGAGAACTCCCACCATGACATTTGCAAGCCCGAAATGGCGATGCGGGTTTTCCGTGCGTCCAATACTGCCATGGACCATGGACAGGGCGGAGCCGACGCAAAGTCCCGCTACGCCGTGGATGGCAAGAAGCTTGCCGAAGCTTGATGGAGCCACGGGAAGACCCCAGGCCCATGAAAAACAAAGCGCTGCGGCACAGAAACCCGCAAATGCGATCCAGCGGGGCGACAGGCGATTGAACCTCGGCGCCAGAATGGTGCTCATAACCACGATACCGCCAAGGAAAAGCGTCACCGTCAGGCCCGCCTGCTCTGGTGCCAGCCCATAATGCGCCATCAGTACTCCGATCCAGAGCGGCAATGCCGCCAGATCGATCGTCCCGGCCATGTGGCCGACGTAAAGCGCGGCGATACCGCGCAGACCCTTGCCATTTGACATGTTTCCTCCTCCCGTTTTTAAAAAGCCCACCGCCTCCAACGGTGGGCTGGCATCATCCGGCCGTTATGGGCAGACCGGCAGTTCTACCCAGCTTGCGCCTTTCCCGGTCTTGATCTTCACTTCCCCGCCAATTCGCTGATGCTCCGGCGTGACATGGAAGAAGGGGAATGAGCGGAAGACGTCGCGCGTCGACACCTCGATGATGAGGCGGTGCCCCTTTTCAAACACCGCGCTCGTCGGTCCCACTGCAATGTCGATGGTGACCGTTTCTCCGGGTGCAGGTGCCTTTTCGCAATCGCGCCGGTGGACAGGACGGTGAGAACCGTCGATCATTCGATCGGGGTCAAGCTCACGACGGGACAGACGTCCCCAACCCAGACCAAGGGGCGTCTCGGGATTGTCCAACCCGTCATAGACGACTTCCGTGCCGTCAGGTGCGATGTCGCGCAGGCAGACAAACAGGTCAGCGTCACCTTCAGACGCGGTGACCGTCAGGTGCACCGTGACCGGGCCGACCAGGCGCAAATCGTCTTCCAGCGGTTTGGACGTGAACACCGCGTTCCAGGATTGCTGCAACGGGCGGCTCAAGCCATCCTTGATATAGGCCTGCATGACCGATTCATTCATGTGAACCGCATGGTGTTCGCTGTTATCTTCAGCCGGCTTTTCAAGCCGCGGCGGCTCAATCGGGACTGCGAGAAGATCGGCAGTGGCCGACCCCTGTACCGGATCGCTGCTCAAGCTCATGGCCTCGGCGTCCAGTTCCCATTTCACCCACTGCGTCTGCGGAAGCGGCCATTCCCTGGCCTCCATCCACTCGATGGCTCCGGGTCTGCGCACGCAAAGTGTCAGCGGCGATGTCTCCATCATTCCGTTCTGGATATCCTTCAACCAGAAATCCATGAACTTCTTTTGCGCAGCGTATCCTTCCTCGCTGTAATAGGGCTCAATGTGCCCGCCGATATGGGCACGCAGCCATTTGTGCTTCGACGCAGCCTGACAAAACAGATCGAAATGCTGCTGAAGCGACAGCAGCGAACCTGTCCAGTTCGCTGCTGTCAGGAACGGAACGTCGATGACAGAAAGATCGGGTGTACGTGCCGCCCAGAACTCATCGAAGAAGGGGTGAGCAATGGCCTTTGCGGGCCAGTTCTCACGCATACGTTCCAGCTCATGCGGCGGCAGCGTTCCATAGCCATGCTGGTTGGGCACGATCCACGCGTCAAACCAGGAGTTGACGAAGAAGGTGTTGAACATGCCCTCCTGATAGGTCATCTCGTAATTGTCGCCGCCTACTTCCCAGGGGATCATGCAGGTGAGGTGCGGTGGCTTGTGCGTTGCCACTGCGATTTGCGTTGCCGAGAGGTAGGAAATCCCATTTAGACCGACTCGACCGGTACACCAGGGCTGCACGGCGATGGCTTCGATTGCGGCGGCGTAATCCTCGATATCGCGCGGCGACCAGACGTCGGCTACGCCCGGCGAGGCACCAAGCCCGCAGGCATCTACGATGACGACAGCATAGTCATCCGCGACCCATCGTAGAATATCGGGAGCCTCATAGACCGCGTACTCATTCTTCATCGAAATGCGCGCGTAAACGGCTGGCTCCTTCGTTTCGAAGTGAATGTCCTTGCCGTAGGGGGTAAAGCACATGACTGCGGGATATCGCTGCGTCGTATCAGGCCGGTACACGTCCGCCATAACGATCCGGCCATCTTCGACCTCAATCGCCACATTCTTATCGACACGCATCTTGCCATCGACAAATGAACGAAGCGGCGGACGGGTGCTGAAAGTCCTGGTTGCTATCGGATTACTGTCGGCTTGGTTGTTCATGGTCTTCCCTGAAAAAAGGTCATGGCGAAGCAACCGCAAGCCATCGAAATGGCGTGACGAGTTGTTCGCAGATTTAGTGGACTGAAGATTCGATTTTGGTGCCTGCCAAACAGGCTGGAAGTTCACCAACGAGTCATGGACGGCCAGGATGTATCACCGCCGATATGCTCGCCTGAACGTCAAGCGAAGCAGGTGCCGCGAAACTTCGTGTTTAAGGACTATAGGCCATTTGTTTCCTCCCTGTTGGACACCCTCCAGTGTCGCCTCGGGGTAGCTAAGCACATTGCCCACTATTTAAAAAATCGATTGTTTAAATGCATACTATCCGCAATATGGATATGATGGGCGTAGATATCCCGGGAGGGTACGGGGATGCGATTTCAGGGTCTTGATCTCAATCTTCTGGTTGCGCTTGACGAGCTTCTAACGGAGCGCAACCTGACGGCAGCGGCGAACAAGCTCAATCTGAGCCAGCCCGCAATGAGCGCCGCGCTGGCACGCCTGCGGTCCTATTTCGGTGACGATCTTTTCAGAATACAGGCGCGCGGCATGGTGCCTACCCCTGTTGCCGAGAGCCTTGCAGGTCCCACCCGCGATGCGCTCCTGCAGATCAAGGCGATGCTTGCCAAGCGGGACGCCTTCGATCCGTCCACGTCACGTCGATGCTTTCGGGTTGCCTTGTCAGACTACGCCATGCTCGTGTTGTTTTCTTCCGCCATGGCACAGATTGCCAGCGCGGCACCCAACATCACATTTGATCTGGTTCCATTTGATGACAAGCCCGATGAACTCATCCGTCGCGGTGAGGTCGATTTCCTGATTTTCCCGAATATCTTCCTGTCTGAAGCTTTTCCCCAGGCAAGGCTTTTTGAAGATCGGCTGGTCGCGGTCATCTGGGAGGGAAATAGTATTGTCGGAGAATCCCTGACTTTCCCTCAATATATGTCGATGGGGCATGTCGCCAGTCAGTTCGGCCGGTCACACAAACCCTCCATCGAGGACTGGCTGATGCTTGAACACGGAGTAAAGCGCCGTGTCGAAGTTGCGGTTCAGAGTTTTGCGATGGTCCCTCATCTGCTGGTGGGGACAAATCGGGTCGGAACGATGTGCAAACGCCTTGCGGATGAGGTTGCCAAGACCATGCCCGTGCGCGTGATGGACCTGCCAATGCCACTGCCCTCCTTTACGGAAGTCATACAGTGGTCGCCCGTACACAATGGCGACCTTGCCGCCGAGTGGGTCCGCAGCATCATTCTGGATGAAGCCGAACGCATGAACTGAAGTCCGCCCGCCTCGAAAACGATTTCAGGAACTTTAGCAGCACCCGTCAAAGCAATCGATACTGAAATCTCCAATCCCGTGCAGGTGAAAGGCGTCTGGAATGCGGTCTGACCAGCATGACCAAACCGCCGTCATATATTGGCAAACTTAAGCGGTCATCGCACCGCTCGCATATCCATGAAACGAATATCAACTATCCAAACAATCGATTTCGCAAATGACGATTGCCGTGCCAATTTCCGGTCGGGAAGAGAGGCCGGTCGGCATGGCACCGCGGCATTTGGCAGACATCTGTATGCCTTGACGTCGGCGTAAAGTCTGAAAGTTCCGGGCCCCATCCTCGTTTTTTAACCGGCAGGGAGGAGCTATTTGCCATGGAAAAATTTTTCGAAGCCCTCGGTGTTGATGTCATTTTCGATCCGACGACGCCCTTGTCGGCATCGGAGCCGCCCGTTCCTGCTGTCGACACCAGAACAGTCGAGCTCAAGAAGGGCTATGTCCATGTCGAAGGCGCACTGGCCTTGACCTGTGACATCACGTTCGAACAGGATGTTGCAATCCCGCTGCGAGACGGAACCATCCTCTACGGTGATATTTTCCGTCCTTCCAATCAGAAAAATGTGCCCATCATTCTGGCCTATACGCCCTATTGCAAACGCGGCGGCTGGTGGAACCTGAATTTCAATGCGACCAAGTTCGGCGTGCCACAGAGCACGCTGTCCGGTCTTCAGTCCTTCGAGGCACCAGACCCTGCAATCTGGTGCGATGCCGGCTATGCCGTGGCTGTCGTGGATGCCGCCGGCACGTCGAATTCCGGCGGCGATGAAGTCTTCATGGGCACGGCTTCAGGACGCAACGTCTATGATGTCATCGAGTGGCTCGGACAGCGCGACTGGTCCAACGGCAAGGTTGGCATGGCCGGAAATTCCCAGCTCGGCATGATCCAGTGGGCCACCGCTGCCTTGCAGCCACCGCATCTTGCCGCCATTGCCCCTTGGGAAGGCCTGAACGACAGCTATCGCGACGTTGTCATGCGTGGCGGTATTCTGGATACGAAATTTCATGACAGGGACATCGCAGCCTTCATCTTCGGCCGTAACAATCGCGAAGCCCTGACGAAGATGGCGCAGCGCTATCCGCTCTACAATGCCTATTGGGAGGACAAGCGTCCCGACCTGAAGGCGATCACGGTGCCCGCCTATGTCGTGGCAAGTTTCACAAGTGCGATCCATCCGCGCGGAACGCTGGAAGCATTCCGTGGCATGGCCTCGGAGCACAAATGGTTGCGTGTCCACAACAATCAGGAATGGCTCGATCTAGCCGATGCGGGCAGCACGGCGGATCTCCGGAAGTTCTTTGACCGCTATCTCAAGAACATCGACAATGACTGGGATGAAACACCGAAGGTACGGCTGTCCATTCTCGATCCCGGCGGCGAAGACGAGGTCAATCGGCCCGAAACGTCCTGGCCGCTGGAACGCCAGGAATGGCGCAAGCTCTATCTCGATGCGCAGTCCTTCGGACTTTCGGACGCACCTCTTACACCCTCATCGGTGGCGGAATATGCCGGTGACGATCTGACACAATGCGTCAGGTTTTCGAAGGTGTTCGAAGAGGAAACCGAAATCACCGGCTACCTCAATCTCCACCTGTGGGTCGAGGCGGCGGATGCCGATGACATGGACCTTTTTGCCGCCCTTTACAAGGAATCGGCCGATGGGAAGCGCCTGCATCACATCACGCTTATTGGCCCACAGGCGCGGGGTTTCGTGAAATCGCTTGAACAGGATGGCAAGCTGCCGGGCACCCTCAGCTACACCGGCCCGCTTGGTCGCCTGAGGGTGTCGCAGCGCGCCATCGATCCAGAGCGGTCAACGCCATCGGAGCCGCTGATCACCCATAGAAACGAGGAGCGACTTATCCCTGGCGAATGCGTACCAATCGAGCTCTCGCTGTGGCCGACATCGATGGTCATCCATGCTGGCGAGCGGCTCGTTGTTGAAATAGCGGGGCACCCCGTTGGGCCCCATGCTCACGGAACGCTGCCAGGGGCCATTCTTGATCTGCCTACACGCAATCGCGGCAGGCACCGGATCCGCACGGGAGAGCGCTACGACTCCCATCTGCTGTTCCCGGTCATTCCGTCCCAGCACGCGAAAAAATAGACCAAACGGGAAAGTGGCCGCCGCGAGCGGTCATTTTCTTCAATCGGAGCTCAATCACCGACCAGCCGATAGCCGACGCCTGGCTCTGTCTGAACGATTTTTGGCTGCGCCGGATCTTTTTCGATTTTCTGGCGCAACTGACCAATGAAGACACGCAAATAATGCAGATCCTCTTCATGGGCGGGGCCCCATACAGACGTCAGAAGGGTTCGATGTGTGACCACACGGCCAGCATGATGTGAAAGCAGGGCGAGGAGGTCGTATTCCTTGGGCGTCAGGCGAATGGACTGACCGTTCCGCGATACGATGCGTTGAACCACATCGATCAGCAAACCGTCCGCATTGACCAACGATGGAGCCTTGCTGGCATCCACGCGGTGGCGCATTGCCGTTCTGATACGGGCGGTAAGTTCGCCTATGCCAAAAGGTTTTTCGATATAATCATCCGCCCCCAGATCGAGAGCAGCAATCTTCTCTGCCTCCCTGTCCCTTGCGGATAGGATGATGATGGGGATGGTAGACCAGCCGCGGAGGCTGGCGATAACGTCCTTGCCATCCATATCGGGAAGCCCCAGATCGAGAATGACCGCATCGGGCGCTGCCGTTGCAACGGCCTTGAGGGCATCGGCGCCGTTCTCCGCCTCGATGACATCATAGCCTGCAGCGGCCAGCGCCGGCCTTAGGAAACGGCGGATCTGCGGCTCATCATCAACAACGAGAATACGGGCAAGCGTCATGTCAGTCCTTGCGTTCGGTCTCTTTCCTCTACCGGGAAACGCATGACAATACGAGTGCCTCTCTTCCTCACAGCCGGGCTTTCGGCATGGATGCGCCCTCCAAGGGCTTCAACGAAGCCACGGGCGATGGAAAGACCAAGGCCGGTGCCGGGAGAGCGACCATCCGTCTTGGAGCGGCGGTAGAATTTCTCGAAAATTCGATCAAGCTCACCGGCCGGAATACCCTTGCCAAGGTCCGTTACCGAGAGCACCACGTCCTTGCCATCACAGCGGGCGTAGACATTGACGGCATCGCCGCCGCCGTATTTGGCGGCGTTGTCCAGAAGGTTGAACAGGACCTGTTCCAAGAGCACGCTGTCACCACGCAACAGCGGCAGGTCTGCTGCAATGCCCGTTTCGAAGGGCTGGGCTGGAAAATACCTGCGCGCCCGCGCCACGGCAGAGCGGACCACATCGCCCACATCAACCCAGTCGCGCTTGGCTTTCAGCGTTCCGGTTGAAATCCGTGTCATATCGAGGAGGTTTGCGACAAAACGGCTGAGACGCGCGCCCTCCTCCTCTATGGACTGCAGAAGATCGTCGCGGCTCTCGGGCGTCATCTTCTCGCCAAGTTCCCGCAGGCTGGTCACGGCACCGGTGATCGTGGCAAGCGGAGTGCGCAGATCATGCGAAATGGAGGATAAAAGTGCCTCCCTGTAACGCTCGCTTTCCAGCCTTACTGCCTGCTTGGCGCTTTCGGAAGACAGGCGTGCGCGGTCAATCGCGGTGGCAGTCTGGTCTATGATGGCGGAGAACATGCGCTCGGCGTTTGAATCCAGCGCCTCGCTGCCCACCTCGTATCCGCAGACACCGACCACGCCATGCGGGCTGGTCAGGGGTCGAAACTGGAAGCGGCAATTTGGAAGCGTTCCGGTGCCGGCGCCGGCGGGTTCGTTTCTGGTATTGGCCCAGCGTGCGGCGGCAATCTCGGCAATACCAAGCTCCGTATCGGGCGGCCAGGCTGCAGCTGTTTCCAAGGTATCGCCACTTGCCCGCAGAAAGACGATGTTTCTGTTGATGCCGGCATGAAGCTGGCTGACGGAAGCCCAAAGCACCTCATCGACATCGGCGGTGCCGGAAAGCTTACGGGCAAAATCGTACAGCGCCTGCATGGCGGCCGCGCGGGCACGGGCGGTCTTTGCCTGTTCGCGGATGCGTGATCCGAGACTACCGGCCAGAATGGCCGCCACGACAAAGATGCACAGCGCAAACACCTCATGCGGCGAGGCGATGGTGAATGTGTAAAGCGGGGGTATGAAAAAGAAGTTGTATGCCAAGGCGGACAGCATGGCCGCCATGAGGGCGGCAGCAAAACCGGCATAGGTCGCAGCGGCCAGGACAGCAATCAGAAACAGCAGTGATATATTTGGTAGATAAACAATGCGGTCGATCAGCGCGCCGATCAAGGCAGCTGGCAAAACGCATAGAAAGGCAATGCCAAGTGGCTTTGCAAGAGTGGGAAGTTTTGGCCAGGCTCTCCTTGTAGACGCCTGACGGCCCGATTTTTCATCGGCAGTGACGAGGTGAAGCCCTATGCCGCTCATTTCCCGCGTCAACGCATCGGCAAGACTGCTGCGCAAGGGGTTTCGAAACCATGACCGACAATGAGAGCCGATCACGATCTGCGTGGCGTGCTCCCGTCTGGCAAGTTTCAGGATTTCCGTCACGAAGTTGCTGCCGGTTATGCGCCGTGTCTCCGCTCCCAGTTTTTCGGCAAGCCGGAAGGTGTCATCGATGCGGCGAAGCTCGTCATCATCAAGCGTTTCACGGTCTGAATGCGCAATACTGACGACCAGCCACGGCGCATTCAGCCCGGATGCCAGGCGGCTGGCTACCCGAACCACCTTCTCCGACAGGATGTCGGAGCCGATACAGACCAGAAGCCTTTCCGACGTCGCCCACGGTCCTTCGATTGCGTTCTGACGCAGATAATCGATCATCTGATCATCAACCCGGTCTGCGGTGCGCCGCAGGGCCAGCTCGCGCAATGCGGTCAGGTTGCCCAGGCGGAAAAACCTGTCTGCGGCGCGTTTGGCGCTTGCCGGAAGATAAACCTTGCCCTCCTGCAGTCGCGTAATGAGCTCGGCGGGCGGCAAATCCACAAGCACGACCTCATCCGCCTTCTTCAAGACAGTATCGGGAACTCTCTCGCGCACATTCACGCCGGTGATCTGCGCAACCAGATCGGAAAGGCTTTCAAGATGCTGGATATTGAGCGCGGTCCATACGTCTATTCCCGCTTCTATCAGTTCCTCTATGTCCTGATATCTTTTGGGATGGCGAAATCCTTCGGGGTTGGAATGGGCCAGCTCATCCACGATGATCGTGTCCGGCTTTCTCGCCAGAGCAGCATCGAGATCGAATTCCTGCAAGTCCTTGCCGTGATACGCCACCTGCACACGAGGCAGCACTTCCAGACCAGCCAGCAGAGCTGAGGTTTCACTGCGCCCATGGGTCTCCGTCAGCCCCACCACGATTTCAAACCCGTCTGCCGCCAATCTCTGGGCGCGGTTGAGCATCGCATAGGTCTTGCCGACGCCCGGCGCAGCGCCAAGAAAAATCGTCAGCTTGCCCCGGCGGTCTTTCTCCGCCAGGGCAAGCAATGCGTCAGGGTCAGGACGGTTGGTCCCGTAAGGCTCGTTCGTCGGCATTCAATATCAGCTCTTGAGCGCATCCAGCGCAAGGTTGAGTTCTAGCACATTCACGCGCGGTTGCCCGACAATTCCGAAGGCCGCACCCTCGATAGTTTTGTCAAGCAGAGCCCTGACCTGCTCGACAGGGAGTTGCCGCGCAGCCGCGATGCGATCGACCTGCGCCAGCGCAAATTCCGGCGAGATATGCGGATCAAGGCCCGAACCGGATGTCGTCACGGCATCTGCGGGGATGGAGCCCGTAATGCCGGTGGATTTCAACCGCTCGACATCGCCCGCAACGCGATCGCGCAGCTTGGCCGATGTTGTGCCCAGATTCGAGCCGGATGAAGCCGATGCATTATAGGGATCGGGCGACGTCGCGGACGGACGAGACCAGAAATAACGCGGTGACGTGAAATTCTGGCCGATGAGGTCGGAGCCTATGACCGCATCGCCGCGCCTGATGACGCTGCCATTGGCCTGTTGCGGCATGAGCACCTGCGCGATGCCGGTGACCGCAAGCGGATAGGCAACACCGGTGACGAGCGTCAGAAGAACGAGAATGACAAAAGCGGGTCTGACAAGTTTCAACATGATTTACACCAGATGCAGGGCCGTAACGGCCATATCGACAAGCTTGATCCCGGCGAAAGGCAGCAACAGCCCTCCGAAACCATAGATCAGAAGGTTACGGCGCAAGAGTGCAGCAGCACTGGATGGCCGGTAGGCTATACCCTTCAGGGCGAGGGGTATGAGTGCGATAATGATGAGCGCATTGAAGATGACCGCCGACAGGATGGCCGATTGCGGCGTGGAAAGCCCCATGATGTTAAAGGCGGTGAGTGCAGGATAGGTCGTTACGAACAGAGCCGGGATGATCGCAAAGTATTTTGCAACGTCATTGGCGATGGAGAATGTCGTCAAAGATCCGCGTGTCATCAGCAACTGCTTGCCGATTTCAACAATCTCGATCAGCTTCGTCGGGCTGGAATCGAGATCGACCATGTTTGCGGCTTCTCGCGCCGCCTGGGTTCCGCTCTGCATCGCAACGCCCACATCCGCCTGCGCCAAAGCCGGCGCATCATTTGTGCCATCTCCACACATGGCGATCAGACGGCCGCCCTGCTGCTCGCGGCGGATATAAGCGAGCTTGTCTTCAGGCGTGGCTTCGGCGAGAAAATCGTCGACACCGGCTTCAGAAGCGATGGCCGCGGCCGTAACCGGGTTGTCACCCGTCACCATGACGGTACGGATGCCCATGGCACGAAGCGCTGCGAAACGCTCCTTGATGTCAGGTTTGACCACGTCTTTGAGATGAATGACGCCGAGCAGACGTTTCCCATCTGCCACGCCAAGCGGAGTGCCGCCAGACCGTGCGACGCTGTCCACCGCCTGCATGAATTCGCGCGGTGCATCCTTGTCCGTCAGTCCGGTAAATTTCAGGACGGCATCAATGGCACCCTTTCGCAACTGATGAGACCCCATATCGACGCCTGAAAGACGGGTCTGTGCACTGAACGCAATCGTGCTGTCGACAACGGCCTTTGGAGTGGAAAGGCCAAACTCTCCGGTCGCCAGTGCTGCAATGGAACGCCCCTCCGGCGTTTCATCCGACAGGCTGGCAAGAAGTGCTGCCTCGGCAAGTTGATGCTGCGTTACACCAGGGGCGGGAATGAAGTCTGCCGCCATCCGGTTGCCGAAGGTGATCGTGCCTGTCTTGTCCAGAAGAAGTGTATCGACATCACCCGCGGCTTCGACCGCACGCCCCGATGTGGCAATGACGTTGAAGCGGACTAGGCGGTCCATCCCGGCTATGCCGATTGCAGAAAGCAGCCCACCAATGGTGGTAGGAATGAGCGTAACGAGCAGCGCCGCAAGAACCGTGACCGAAAGGACGGTGCCGGAATAGCCCGCCAGACCCCAGATTGTCAGGACGACGATCAGGAAAACAAGGGTAAGGCCGGAAAGCAGGATGGACAGGGCAATTTCATTCGGTGTCTTCTGCCGTTCCGCCCCTTCGATGAGCGCAATCATACGATCCACAAAACTTGCGCCCTGCGGTGTGGTAATGCGGATCTTCAGCTGGTCGGACAGAACCTGCGTTCCCCCCGTCACGGCAGAGCGATCGCCACCGGACTCGCGGATCACGGGGGCGGACTCGCCGGTGATGGCGCTTTCATTGACGGAGGCAACGCCTTCGATGACCTCTCCATCTCCGGGGATGAGCTCTCCCGCTTCCACCACCACCACGTCGCCCAGCGCGAGCATGGTGGCGGGAACCGTCTCGATGGTGCCGTTGGCGCCAATGCGACGCGCGGTGAGATCGGAGCGGCTGCGTTTGAGGCTTTCCGCCTGTGCCCGGCCACGTCCTTCCGCCACCGCTTCTGCGAAGGTGGCAAACAGGACCGTGAACCACAACCAGGCGGCAATCTGGCCAGAGAAGCCAGCTGCGCCGTTGCCCGCCAGGGCGTCTCGAACAAAAATGACGGTCACCATAGCGGCCACCACTTCCGTCACGAAGATGACGGGTGTTCGTATGAGTTGTCGGGGATCGAGCTTGACAAATGCCTGCTTGATGGCGGGCAAGATGATGGCTGGATCAAAAAGACCAGGTTTTTCCGGCTTTTGTGACATTTATTGTTTTCCTTTAGAAGGTCTGACCGGCCAGCATGGCGAAATGTTCGACGATGGGCCCAAGTGCCAGAGCCGGGAAATATTGAAGCCCGCCCAGGATGAGGATGATACCGACCAGAAGTCCGACAAAGAGCGGACCATCTGTTGGGAAGGTGCCGGTGGAGGCGGGAACGCGGACCTTAACGGCAAGCGAACCGGCAATAGCCATGACCGGGATGGCGTAGGCGAACCGCCCGAGCAACATGGCGAGCCCAAGCGTCGTATTGTACCAGCTGGTATTGCCCGAAAGACCGCCGAAGGCCGAACCATTATTGCCTGCGGCAGACGTAAAGGCATAGAGGATTTCCGAGAGACCATGAGGACCAGCCGTACCGATACTGGCAACGGCAGATGGCAACATGGCCGAGACCGCTGAAAATCCAAGGATGGTCAAAGGCAGAATGAGAACGGCCAGCATGGCGCATTTCATTTCCCGTCCCTCGATCTTCTTGCCCAGAAACTCCGGGGTCCTGCCAACCATCAGGCCAGCGACGAAGACCGCCAGAAGAGCAAAGATGAGCATCCCATAGAGGCCCGAACCGACGCCACCGGGAAGGATTTCTCCGAGCTGGATCAGAAACATCGGCACCAAGCCGCCTAGTCCCGTAAAGGAGCCGTGCATACCGTTTACACCACCATTCGAAAGGCCGGTGGTAACGGCGGCATAGAGCGCGGTCATGGCCTGGCCGAAGCGCAGTTCCTTGCCCTCCATGTTGCCCTGCAGGGCATCAACGCCAAGCGCGGTAACGATGGAGTTGCCCGACGCTTCCGCCCAGTAGATCGTTGCAACACCGGCGACGAGCAGGATGGCCATTGCCGACAGCAGCACCCAGCCCTGGCGGCGATTACCGACCATCTGGCCAAACGTGTAGACCAGCGCAGAAGAGACGCACAACATCGCGAAAATGTTGATGTAGTTCGAAAATGCGGTCGGGTTTTCAAAGGGATGGGCCGCATTGGCATTGAAGAAGCCGCCGCCATTCGTCCCCAGCTGCTTGATAGCTTCCTGGCTAGCAACCGGTCCAAGCGAGATGACCTGCTGGGCGCCTTCAAGGGTCGTTGCCGTCACGCTGGCGTCGAGCGTTTGGGGAACGCCGGTCCAGACAAAGACCAGTGCGATGACGAGTGCCAGTGGCACAAGCACGTAAAGCGTCGCCCTGGTCATATCCACCCAGAAATTGCCAAGGGTCGTCGCCTGGGAACGCATGAAGGCGCGCGTGAACGCCATCGCCATGGCAATACCAACCGCCCCCGACAGGAAGTTCTGGACAGTCAGGCCGACCATCTGGCTGAAATGACTCATCGTCGCTTCGCCAGCATAGTTCTGCCAGTTCGTGTTGGTGACAAAGCTGACGGCAGTGTTGAATGCGAGATCAGGCGGAACACCGACAAAACCCTGCGGATTGAAAGGCAGATAGGCCTGCAGCCGCAAAATCCCGTAGAGGAAGAGGAAACTTGCCAGCGAAAAGGCCAGCATGGAAAGCGTATAGGCCAGCCAGCCCTGCTCCTTGTCCATGCTGGTGCCACAGGCACGGTAGATGCCGCGCTCAATCGGCACGAGAACAGGAGAAAGAAAGGTCCTTTCGCCCGAAAACACCTTCGCCATATAAAGACCCAGCGGTTTGACGACGCAGAGCACGGCGAGGAAGAGGAGGCTGATCTGCAGCCACCCGATAATGGTCATGGAAATTCTCCCCGAAGGTCAGAAGCGCTCGGGACGCAACAGCGTCACGACGAGATAGACGACAAGAGCGCCGGCCACGGCCAGCGCGAGCAAAGCTTCGATCATGCCGTCCTCACAATGAGCTGAGCGCGCGGGCGTAAAGGGCAAAGCCGATCAGCACGCAACTGCCAGTGAGAATGAAGACAATGTCGGACATGTGTTTCTCCTATGATGAGGAGGCAAGCTTACGTCCGGACCGCGTCAGGGTTCGATTGGGAATAAAGGCAAGGCACATAAGGAAAACATAAAGAAGAGAGCCACCCTTCTAGACCGGCTCTCCTTTATCGAGCTTCTGCAGGAACAGGCGGGCGCTCTGCCTGTAATCCTCCCGTTTTGTATCGCTCATCCGCCGCCAGGTCGCGTAAGGCTGGGCCAGCCTGCGATTGCCCGATAGCTTTTCGGCATTTCTGTCCAGAAAATCCCAATAGAGCGCATTGAACGGACACGCCCCCTCGCCGGTCTTGCGGTGAACGTCATAGCGACAGTTTTCGCAGTAATCAGACATTCGGGAAATATAGGCGCCGCTGGCGGCATATGGTTTCGATCCGAGAAGACCGCCATCGGCAAACTGGCTCATGCCGATCACATTGGGCAGCTCCACCCACTCATAGGCATCAGCATAGACTTCCAGATACCATTCGTGGACGGCATGGGGATCAAGCCCGGCAAGCAAAGCGAAATTGCCTGTGATCATCAACCTCTGAATGTGGTGGGCGTAGGCGTTGTCGATGGTTTCGCGGATGACCGTTGCCAGGCAGGCCATCTCGGTTTTTCCGCTCCAGTAGAAGTCCGGAAGCGGACGGGTGGCATCAAGAAAATTTTTCCGCGCATAGTCGGGCATGAACATCCAGTAGACACCCCGGATGTATTCCCGCCAGCCAATGATCTGGCGGATGAAGCCCTCCACGGCATTGATGGGGGCATCCCCCTGCAGATAGGCCCTTTCTGCCGCCTGACATACGGCCAGCGGATCGAGAAAGCCGATATTGATGTAAAAGGAAATGAGCGAGTGGTTGAGGTTCGGATCGTCTCTCACCATCGCATCCTGCGTTTCTCCAAACCGGGGCAGAAAGTCGACAATGAACGCGTCCGCTGCCTTTTCGGCATCTTTGCGCGTTACCGCGAACGAAAATCCCTTGGCCTTGCCCATATGGTCGGGAAAGCGCGCATCGACCAGTTCCATGACGGAGCGTGTCGTTTCATCCGGTGCGAAGGTTGGATGACGCGGGCGGAACAAGTCGGTCTTTGCAGGGGCCCGGTTTTCGCTGTCATAGTTCCATCGTCCGGAAACCGGCTGGTCGCCTTCCATCAGGAGACCGGTCTTGCGGCGCATTTCGCGATAGAAAAACTCCATCGTCATCTTTTTGCGCCCTTCGGCCCATTGCCGAAAGTCTTCATGGGAGGCAATGAACCTGCGATCGGTCCTGATATCCACGGACCGGCCCATCTGCTCTTCCCAGTTTTGCATGGCGTGCAACACGCGCCATTCCCCCGGCTCGGTCACAACGATATGATCCGGGTTGAGGCGGCCAACCGCCCTCTTCAATTCTCCAGTGAAAGAGCCGGTGTTTTCATCATCATCAAGCCTGATATAGCGGACCTCGAACCCTTTGGCAGAAAGCTCTTCTGCAAAATGCCGCATTGCCGAGAGAATGAGGATTATCTTCTTGCGATGGTGGCGAACATAGGTCGTTTCCTCTGCCACCTCGCACATGAGAACGACGTCGTTGGCGGGGTCAGCGCCCTCCAGCGACGAAATCTCAAGGGATAACTGATCGCCCAGAATGAAGATGAGATTGCGGCAACGGGACATGGCGGGACTCTCTGACGTTTCGAATGAGATACGAAGGCGTGAGCTCAACGGATCAGGGAACGATCTGAGCGGAAAAAAGTGCCGCAGACGGTACAGTGCCCCGCGACTGGCGTTCTGCAAGGCGCCGATTTGAGTATGGGACAGCAGAAATCCACAGGGCTTGGAACAGCATTTCTGCAGGCTTTCAGGGCCAGTTTTCGAGATGAGCGCAATCCGTTTCGACGTCGCTTGACACAAATGAACTAACTGGTACAAACAATAGTGCTACAGCCGTCAGCGCGGGAGGCGTGGACGTGCAGTTTGACATCCACCACGGTAAAAGGCGGTGGCGGCTGTGAGGAAAGAGCAGAGAATAGCTCTGGCCGAAAAGGGAGGATGAATGTCTTACACGCTTGATTTTTCGGCTGTCTATGACCGCCTGCCCGAGTTGCTGCTTGCGTGCCTTGCCACAATCGGGCTGGCACTGGCGGGCATGTTCTTCGCGATGATTATCGGCGTTCTCGGTGTCATCGCGCGCGGTTCGCGTTTCAAGCCTCTGCGAGCGCTCGTCATCGGCTTTGTCGAACTCATTCGCAACACACCGTTTCTGGTCCAGATCTTTTTCATCTTCTTCGCGCTTCCCCAACTGGGCCTACGGCTGAATCCGACAACCACTGCCGTCGTCGCGCTTGCCTTAAACGGCGGCGCCTATGCCATCGAAATCATTCGCGGCGGTGTGGATGCAATTCCCAAAGGTCAGGTCGAAGCAGGCCTTGCGCTGGGACTACGACGTGCGCAGATCTTCCGCCACATCATCCTCAAGCCAGCCCTGCGCGCCGTCTACCCATCCTTGACCAGCCAGTTCATCATGCTGACGCTGACGACCTCTGTCTGCACATCCATTGCCGCATATGAATTGACGTCGGTTGCCCAGAGGATCGAGGCGGAAACGTTCCGGTCCTTCGAGGTCTACTTCTCGATCACGCTGCTCTACCTCGTCATTTCCTCCCTGATGATGGGCGTTTTCTCGGTGATTTCTCGCCTGTCTTTCAGCTATCCGGTCAAGTGAGGGGGAACAATGACGCCTATCGGTCCCAACGAGTTGTTCTTCCTGATGCAGGGCCTGAAGTGGACGCTTGCACTGACGGTCATCGGCTTTATCGGCGGCGGTATTTTCGGTTTGTGCGTGGCGCTTGCGAGAACTGCGGAAAGCCCCATCGGGCAGCGTGTCACCGCCGGTTATATCGCGGTGTTTCAGGGCACGCCGCTCCTCATGCAGCTCTTTGTCGTCTATTACGGCGTTGGGCTGGTTGGCCTCGATATCGACGCATGGATCGCGGTTGCCATTGCATTTACGCTTCATGCCAGCGCCTTTCTGGGTGAAATCTGGCGTGGTGGCATCCAGGCGGTTTCAAAGGGCCAGACCGAGGCCGCCAAGGCGCTCGGGCTGCACTACGTATCCCGCATGAAGGACGTCGTCCTGCCGCAGGCTTTCAAGATATCGCTCCCGGCGACAATCGGCTTCATGGTCCAGCTCATCAAGGGCACGTCGCTGGCCGCCATTGTCGGCTTTGTTGAACTGTCCCGCGCCGGACAGATCGTTTCCAACCAGACCTTCAAGCCTCTGACGGTTTTTGCCATCGTTGGCCTGATCTACTTCCTGATTTGCTGGCCGCTTTCTCTTTGGGGCGCCAGCGTCGAAAAGCGACTGCAGACTGCATCGCGATAGTATCCGTCATCAGCTTTGTTAGGAGGAGCAAAAGATGAAATCCAAGAGTGTAAAACTAAACCGCCGCGCCATTCTCGCATTGGCCGCCGCAACGGTCGCATTGCCATTTATCGCACCGGTGGATGCCTTTGCAGGCACGGTCGATGAGGCAAAGGCCAAGGGCAAAGTGGTCATCGGTATTCAGGGCGATAACTCGCCTTGGGGCTTCGTCAATTCGAGCGGCGTTCAAGACGGCCTCGATGCCGACATTGGCAAGGCTTTTGCCGAATACCTCGGCGTGAAGGCTGAGTTCGTGCCGCTGGCCGTTGCCAACCGCATTCCAGCATTGATGACCGGCAAGGTCGACGTTCTCTTCGCCACCATGGGCATGACCGCCGAGCGTGCGAAGACGATCCAGTTCTCGCAGCCATATGCCGGCAACGTCCTGTCCGTCTATGGACCGAAGGACAAGAAGATCGCTGGCTTTGACGACCTTTCCGGTGTCGCTGTCGGCGTGCCGAAGTCGAGCGCGATGGACACGGCAATCACTGCCGGTGCAGGCACGAAGGCCAATATTCTGCGCTTCGATGATGACGCAGCCAACATTCAGGCTCTCATTTCCGGCCAGGTCGAAGTTGTTGGCGGCAATCAGTTCTACGGCGACCGCCTGAATGCAGCCGCAGCAGGCAAGTACGAATCGAAGTTCGATCTGACGACCCTTTACAACGGCGCGGGCACACGTCCGGGCGAGAAGGACTGGAACGAAACGATCAACGCCTTCCTGACCAAGATCAAGGGCGATGGAGAGCTCGCGAAGATCTACACCAAGTGGATGAAGCGCGACGTTCCAAGCTTCCCTGCATCCCTGCCTGAGATCCCGTTCACAGCCAAGTAATGAAGGAGGTTACCATGCCGCAAGATACCGCCGCGCAGGTTCCGCTGATTGCCCTCGAAGGGGTGGAGAAGTGGTATGGAGCCTTTCATGCCCTGAAGAACATCAACCTTTCGGTTCGCAAAGGCGAGAAAATCGTCCTTTGCGGGCCGTCCGGCTCGGGCAAATCAACACTGATCCGCTGCATCAATCATCTCGAAGATACCCAGGGCGGCACGATCACCGTCGAGGGAACGAAGCTGACGAGCTCTGCCGCCGCAATCGATACCGTCCGGCGCGAAGTCGGCATGGTGTTTCAGAACTTTAATCTGTTCCCGCACAAGACAATTCTTGAAAACTGCACTTTGGCACCGATGCGGGCAAAAGGTCTTTCCAAAGCCGAGGCCGAGACAATCGCTCGCAAATATCTCGAACGCGTTCGCATTCTCGATCAGGCGGAAAAATATCCGGCCCAGTTGTCGGGAGGCCAGCAGCAACGTGCGGCAATTGCCCGGGCATTGTGCATGGAGCCTAAAGCCATGCTGTTTGACGAGCCCACATCGGCGCTGGACCCGGAAATGGTCAAGGAAGTGCTGGACACGATGATCGGACTTGCCCGAGACGGCATGACCATGATCTGCGTGACCCACGAAATGGGCTTTGCCCGTCAGGTTGCAGACCGCGTCGTGTTCATGGCCTCCGGCGAGATCATCGAGGAAGCCCCGCCTGAAGAGTTTTTCCGTGATCCCAAACATCAGCGGACACGCACGTTCCTTGGCGAAATTCTCGCCCATCACTGACGAGACGACGGACAACAGCGCCAGATGCGGGCTGGGTCACCAGATCAATCGACGAGTATGCATTCCATGACAGACAGACCATCCCTGAAAGTCGGGCTGATTGGTGCCGACATCCAGCTTTCCAAGACCCCGCCCATGCATATGCGCGAGGGCCAGGCGCACGGGATCGACTATTCCTATGAGCTGATGGACATCCACGCGCGAAATCTGCCGGAAAGCGCCCTGCCCCAGCTGCTGGATGAAGCGCAGGCACGCGGCTTTGCAGGCTTGAACATCACCCACCCTTTCAAACAACGCGTCATTTCCCACCTCGACGCCCTGTCGGACGATGCTCGCATGCTCGGTGCGGTCAACACCGTCGTCTTTCGCGATGGAAAACGCACCGGTCACAACACGGACTGGTACGGCTTTTTCGAGAGCTTCAAGCGGGGCTTGCCCAATGCGAAACGCGACCGGGCTCTCCTCATCGGCGCGGGCGGCGCGGGAGTTGCGGTCGCCCACGCGGCGTTGAAGCTCGAAATCAGGCATCTCGATATCTTCGATCAGGACAAGGAGCGTGCCCGACAGCTGGCAGAACAGCTCAACGAGCGTTTCGGGAGCAAACGCGCCTTTACGGTCGAAGCGCCCGAGCAGTCGCTTCCCCATGCCGATGGCTTGATCCACGCCACACCGGTGGGGATGCCAGCGCATCCGGGAATTCCGGTCGCGGAAGAGCTCCTCGAAAGCCGTCACTGGGTCGCTGATATCGTTTATATGCCGCTGGTGACAGCGCTCTTGGCAGTAGCGGAAGCGAAGGGCTGCAAGACCCTGCCCGGCGGCGGAATGGCCGTGTTCCAGGCGGTTGGAGCATTCCGGCTGTTTGCCGAGCGGGAGCCCGATGCTGACCGGATGGCATCACATTTCAAGGAATTGTGTGAAGCCGAGGCCGTGGGATGAGACACGCAGCACCGCAGCCAAAGCTCTGTTTGAACTTGTCTGCGGGTAAGGCCCTAATCGCCTGTTCCGATGGCCTCCATGTGGTCGACACGAAGCACGTAGCGCAGGACCATGTCGGCAACATGCCGCGACAAGGCCTCCTGCCCGTCATCGGTGAACAGCTTTTCCCCGAAAATGAAGGAAAAGGTAGCGGAATTCGAGACATTGAAAAAGGAGAGGGCGCTGATCTGCCAGTGCAGTTCCAGCGCTTCGATGCCAGCGCGAAAGACGCCCTTTTTCTGACCTCTGGCAAGAACGCCCTCCAGCGCTTCGATTGCGGGTCGGTTCAGCTGACGGATGGTTTCGGACGCCTGCATATGTCTGCCGTGATGGACGTTTTCGATCATCACCATGCGAATGAATGCCGGGTTGCGCCGGTGATGGTCGAAGGTGAAACGACAGAGCTTTTCAAGCGCAGCCCGTGGCTCCATATCGTCAAGCTCAAGATCGCTTTCGCCGCCGCGCACCTTCGCATAGGCCTCTTCCAGCACCTGCTGATACAGGCCTTCCTTGTCGCCGTAGTAATAGTAGATCATGCGTTTGGACGTGCGGGTCCGCGCAGCGATTTCATCGATGCGCGCACCCGAGAGGCCGTTCTGGGAAAACTCTTCCATTGCCACCGAAAGAATGTCGCGCCTGACGCCCTCAGGGTCGCGCTTGGCCTGCCGCGTTGCGGTTGGCCTGCTCAAAGTTGCGGCTTTCGTCATTGTTCCACCCATTAGCGGTCAGCCCATCCCAAACCGAACCCGTATTATTAACTAATTAGTACATAACACCGGAAAGGAAGGCAATATGGTCACCTCTGGCACGGAGAAGCAAAAGCTGCCGATGCGGACTTCCATCGCAACAGTTTCCATCAGCGGAGAATTCCCCGAAAAGCTGGCCGCAATCGCCAAGGCGGGCTTTGCCGGTGTCGAAATCTTCGAGAATGATTTCCTGACCTACGACGCCTCACCGCGCGAGGTCCGCGCCATGGTTCGTGACCACGGGCTGGAAATAACACTGTTTCAGCCATTCCGAGATTTCGAAGGAATGCCCGACCAGCATCGGCAGCGGGCTTTCGAAAGAGCAGAGCGCAAATTCGACATTATGGGCGAGCTCGGCACAGATCTGATGCTGATCTGCTCCAACGTCTCGCCGATTTCGCTTGGCGGAATCGACAGGGCCGCAAATGATTTTCATGAGCTCGGCGAGCGTGCTGCGCGCCACGGACTGCGCGTCGGCTATGAGGCGCTCGCATGGGGTCGGCATATCAGCGACCACCGCGATGCCTGGGAAGTCGTGCGTCGTGCAGATCACGCCAATGTCGGCATTATCCTGGACAGTTTCCACACGCTTTCGCGCAAGATCGATCCCAACTCGATCCGCTCCATTCCCGGCGACAAGATCTTCATCGTCCAGCTAGCCGATGCCCCTCTCTTCGACATGGATCTTCTTTATTGGAGCCGTCACTTCCGCAACATGCCGGGCGAAGGCGATCTTCCTGTGGTGGAGTTCATGCGGGCCGTTGCAGCAACGGGCTATTGCGGACCGCTTTCGCTGGAGATTTTCAACGACCAGTTCCGTGGCGGATCAGCCCGTCTTCTGGCAGAAGATGGCCATCGGTCCCTGATCAACCTCATGGACAAGGTGGGCCGACTGGAGCCGGATATCCGTATTGCGGCACCGCACATGCCAGACCCCGTGGAAACTTCGGGCGTCGAATTCGTCGAGTTTACCACCGGACCATCGGAAAAGGAGCAGCTGGAGACATTGCTGGGCTCGCTCGGCTTCAGCAAAGCTGCACGCCACTGCAACCGCGAAGTCGATTTGTACACACAGGGCGATATCCGCATCGTCATCAATACCGACAGCACTGGAGACAGTTTCGCGGGCGCTTCCTATTCGGTCCACGGCACGAATGCCTATGCTTTCGGGCTTGGCGTCAAAGACGCGGCTGCAGCCTTGGAGCGTGCTGCGGCCTTGGGCGCGACCACATTTCTTGAACCTAGAAAAAGCGGCGAGGCGTCTATCCCTGCCATTCAGGGTGTCGGAAACGGCGTCATCTACTTTCTTGACGGCTCTCCGGCCCTTTCAGACATCTGGAAAAAGGAATTTGTGCCCGTCGAAGGTTCCAGCCGCGCCGATGCCGGTTTGACGAGAATAGACCATCTCGCCCAGACGACACGCTATGACGAAATGCTGACATGGCTGTTGTTCTATACGTCGATATTTTCGATGCGGCGCACATCCATGGTCGATGTGGTGGAGCCGGGCGGGCTTGTCCGCAGCCAGGCAATAGAAAGCCTACCCAAGCCTGATTTCCGCCTGACCATGAACGGCGCAGACAACCGCAAGACCTTTGCCGGCAAGTTCCTGGCTGAGGGCTTCGGCACCAGCATCCAGCACATTGCTTTTTCCACCGATGATATTTTCTCGACCGCAAAGCAGCTTCATGCCTGCGGTTTTCAGCCTTTGCCGATTTCGCGAAACTATTATGATGATCTTGAAGCCCGTTTCGGACTGGAACCGGAATTGTCAGATGCGCTGCGCGCATCGAGCATTCTGTATGATCGCGATGAGAATGGCGAATATTTCCAGATTTATAGCCAGACCTTTGGCGAAGGCTTCTTCTTCGAAATCGTGGAACGGCGGGGCCAATATAACGGCTACGGTGCGATGAATGCCCCATTCCGCATCGGCGCGCAAAGACGAATGTCTCGCCCGGCAGGAATGCCTCGGGATTAAAGAAGACAGCGCTCGGAGTTAGTTCTCTCTGCTTTCGTGCCGGAAGCCAAGGTTATCCAGACCCCGGCGGACTTCCGGCGCGTTCATGAACAGCCTCCATAGAATACCGGAGCGGTAATTTTCCATCATCGCCACGATAGGCCCCTGATCTATGGCCAGATGCGTGTCTGCAATCCAGTTCGACCCGGGCGCAAAGGCATCCACAAAGCCATAGCGACCGATGAGCTTGCCATCCTGATAATCAGCAAATGCCCTGATTGCCCGGATTGCCTCGTCGGGCATCACCGGAAAAGCAGATAGGGCAGCGGTGGGTGCAATGACACCGTCATCGTTGGCAGGCGAATGAACGCGATAGCCGTTCGGGCCATCGCTGGCCGTCATGCCCCAAAATCCCTGCTCGGGAAATTTCGACACGCAATAATCGTGGTTGATGCGCGTGTGTGCTTCCACCTGCTCCTGATAGTGACAATAGCGGTCTGACAGACCTCTCGGGTCCAGTCCGCAGAAGGAATATTGCGAGAGAAACAGCGGGCCACCAAATGGCTCGCCCAAAGGCAGGACCGTGCCCATATAGCTGTTACCGTTGACCATTGCCCCTGAGCGCGCCCAACCTTGATGATAGTTGATGGCATTGATGGAATGGTTCTGCGAACCTGCGGCGAGGATGTAGCAAACCAGCGCCTCGTTCCAGCCGCTGATGGCAATATCGAAGCACCATCGGTATTTCGGGCTCCAATGCCACCACAATGGACCATCGGACCCTTGTGTGTACCAGTCCCATTCCACCGCGGTTACAAGATCGTGGGCGAGGTTGCGGAACCTGGTTTCGGCCAGCGTCAGCCCTGAGAAGTACTCGCGGGCGCAGATCAGCCCCTGCAACAGAAGTGCTGTTTCCACCAGATCACCGCCATCGTCCTTCGGACCGAACGGAATGACCTTGCTGGTCCCCGCATCCACGAAATGTGCAAAGGCACCGTGGAATCGCTTCGCCTTTCGCAAGCTGTGGACCATTGTCGTCACACGTTCCAGAGCCTGGTCGCGTGTGATCCAGCCTCTCTCGGCACCGACGATGATAGCCAGAAAGCCGAAACCGGTTCCGGAGATGGACGCGATCTCGTTGATCGGCGTCCCGTCGGCTCTCAGACGGTCGCGCACCAGTCCAGATACCGGATGGCTACCGAGCCAGAAATATTCAAATGTCCGGTGATGGATGTCGTCCACATCATCAGGTACCGCTTTATCTGGCGCCCGAATGCTCTGGCCGAATGCCGTAACTCTGGTATCCAAAATGCTGTCCGGTCTCGTTACGATACAGTGCGTATCACCAACTACATCAGCACATTAGGGCAGCTATGGGGCAAAATGAAAGCTTGGCCAGGATCGACAGGAAGCGTCAATTCGCCTCCTGCCGATCAGCCAAGCGCAGTCATTCGTAGATGACCACCACGTCACCGGACTGAAGGTAATCACCTTCTTTTACCCGTAACCGCACCGTGCCGGATTTCGGCGCGATGAGTTGCGTTTCCATCTTCATGGCTTCCATCACCGCGACGAGATCGCCTTGCGACACCTCGTCGCCATCGGCCACCTTGAATGATTGCAAGGTGCCTGAAACCGGGGCCATGATGCCGTCCTGCTGTGTGGCGGTGGACGTTGAAGCCGCAGGCCGATCTGTCCCAACCCCGCCTAGTCCAGCCAGCAGAAGGTGTGGCAGGCCGACACTTGTCCGTTTGCCATCGATTTCCAGCCATGTGCGGATCATCGTGGCATCGTCAACCGGAGCGGGCCGCTCCATTGCTTCCGGGATGTCGGCAAAATCGGTCTCAATCCAGCGCGTATGAACCTTGAAGCCGTCCTCAGCCGTAAAATCGGGAGAGTCGATTGCGGCACGATGAAAGGGAAGAACGGTGGCGATGCCTTCGATCTTGAATTCCTTCAGCGCACGGCGAGCGCGGCGCAAAACCTGTTCACGGTCCGCTCCGGTCACAATGAGTTTCGCCATCAGCGAGTCGAAAACACCGGGAATGATCGACCCCGTGACCACGCCGCTGTCGAGCCGGATACCGGGTCCAGACGGGGGCTCGAAGAGCGAGATCGCGCCCGGTGTCGGCAGGAAGCCACGACCGGGATCTTCGGCATTGATACGAAATTCCATCGAGTGACCACGGGGCTCAGGCGTTTCGGTCACGCGTAACGCATGACCCTCTGCGACGCGGAACTGCTCGATGACAAGATCGATGCCCGTCGTTTCTTCCGTGACAGGATGCTCCACCTGAAGACGCGTATTGACCTCAAGGAAGGAAATGGTGCCATCTACTCCCAGCAGGAACTCGACCGTTCCGGCGCCTGAATATTTGGCTGCGGCGCATATTGCCTTCGCAGCTTCGTGGATTTTCTGCCGCTGCTCGACGCTCAAGAACGGCGCGGGCGCCTCTTCGATCAGTTTCTGGTTGCGGCGCTGCAGTGAACAATCGCGGGTTCCAAGCACGACCACATTGCCATGCTTGTCAGCTATGACCTGCGCTTCGATGTGACGTGGGCGATCCAGAAACCGCTCCAGGAAGCATTCGCCGCGCCCGAAGGCTGCCGTCGCTTCACGAACGGCGGAATCGTAGAGATCGGCAATCTCATCAAGCTTCCAGGCAACCTTGATGCCACGTCCGCCACCGCCATGTGCGGCCTTGATGGCCACCGGCAGGCCGTGTTGCTCTGCGAATGCGACGACCTCGGCTGCGGTCGCAACCGGACCGTCGCTGCCTGCAACAAGCGGGGCGCCGACACTGGTTGCAATGCGGCGTGCCTCGACCTTGTCACCCAATATCCTGATCACCTCAGGATCGGGGCCGATCCATATCAACCCTGCATCGATGACGGCCTGAGCGAATTCGGCCCGCTCCGACAAAAAGCCATAGCCGGGGTGAACCGCGTCGGCACCGGAGCGGCGGGCAATGGCAATCAGCTTTTCGATGTTCAGATAGGTGTCTGCGGGTCGAACGCCTTCCAGTGCATAAGCCTCATCAGCAAGCCGAACGAAGACGGCATCCTGATCGGGGTCGGCGTAGACCGCCACGGATCCGATACCATAATCGCGACAGGCGCGGATGATGCGCACCGCAATCTCACCGCGATTGGCAATCAGTACTTTCTTCATGGCTGCTCTCCCGATATTTTTGTTTTCCTGGTCGCAGCAATCTCTGCGAAGGGCCCAAGCGGGCGAAACTGTATCTTGGCGTTGATGGGTATCTGGCCCGCGAGATCAAGATGATACTCTGCAACAGCGCCCACGACGGGATATCCACCAGTCAGCGGATGGTCCGCGAGGAACAGAACTGGCTGACCGCTATGGGGAATCTGGATCGCGCCGGTCGCGGTGCCTTCGCTCGGGAGTTCTGCACTATCCCTGCGCTCCAGTGGCTCATCACCCGCCAGGCGAATGCCCACGCGGCTCGACTGGGGTGTGACCTGCCAAAGCTGGCTCGTCAGTGTTTCGACACCTTTTTGCGTGAACCAGTCCGTCCGGGGACCATAGACGATGTCGAGTGTCACAGTGTCTCCGGAGCTGGGCAAATCGAATGCCGGAAGCTCATGGATTGAAACGGAGGAAAGCCCGCTCTTGTCATTGCGCAGCTCCAGCACTGATCCCGCCACGATGGCCTCAGGCCCGACGACGGCAAGAGTATCCGTTGCAGCGCTTCCCAAGACCGGCGCGACATCAAAGCCGCCGCGAACTGCGAGATAGCTCCGCATACCCTTAGCCGGATTTCCGAATTTGACCACATCGCCTGGTTCGAGGGATATCGGAGTGTATGTTCCGGTCTCAAAGCTGCAGGATGCGCCTTCTACCGTGATGACGCATGGCGCGCCTGCCACGCCGATCACGGCGCGCGTCGTGCTCTTGAAGGAAAAGCCGCCCAGTGTCAGTTCAAGACAGGCCGTGTTGACGGGATTGCCGACAATGCGATTGGCAGCGTTGAACGAGGAACGATCGAGAGCCCCCGACGCAGACACGCCCTGACCGGTCTGCCCGAACCGCCCTTGGTCCTGAAAAATGGCCGGTATAGGCGCCGACAGAACTTCAAAGCGGGCGGAATTGGAGGTCGAGCGGACAGCGGCGCTCATTAATGGGGTCTCAGCCGCTTCGACCTCTTTGCCGGACGTCTCCATGTCGAAAAACCGCACGCGATAGCCGGGCTGCAAGATAGCCCCGGGGTCCCGTCCAATGTCCCACATTTTCAAAGGCGTGGTGCCCAGTATCTGCCAGCCGCCGGGGCTGTTTTGTGGATAGACGCCGCTGAAGGCACCCGCGAGAGCAACAGATCCGGCCGGAATACGGGTGCGCGGGCTTTGACGGCGCGGCACATGCAGAGCTGGATCGCCACCGACGAGATATCCGAAGCCGGGAGCGAAGCCACAGAATGCGACCGTAAACTCACTCTCCGTGTGGCGACGAATGACCTCTTCGACACTCAGACCCGTCAGTTCGGCAACGTCGGCGAGATCCTCGCCATCGTAACGAACCGGAATTTCAACCAGCTTGTCCGAGGGCACGATCTTGGCAGACAGATCACGTGTTGCGATTTCACAAGCCAGATTTTCAGCGCTGATATCGGCGGGTCTGAAGCGGATCATCAAGGTACTGGCAGCGGGTACCGTCTCCTCAATGCCCTTGATGGGATTTGCTTCCAGCGACGCGAACAGGGCAAGCGTCTGATCGAGATCGGCAAGCTCTGCCAGAATGGTTGTGAGGCTCGCGGGGAGAAAGCGCATTCTGTCCTCACGCATGATAGGCCGAATCCGGGATGTCAGTGATGAACATATGTCCCGGCGAATGGGTGATTGCAAAGGGAACGCCGGATGCCATGACCGCAGCCTGAGGCGTGACACCGCAGGCCCAGAAAACAGGAACTTCACCCGGCTCTATGCGCACGGCATCTCCGAAATCCGGTTTGGCCAGATCGGCAATCCCGATTTCCTCGGGCGAGCCAATGTGGACAGGAGAACCGTGAACCGCAGGGAACCGTCCTGAGATCGTTGCCGCATCCGCAACCCGCGACGCCTGGATGGGACGCATGGAGACGACCATGTTGCCCTGTAACCGACCGGCCGGACGGCAGGGCTGGTTCGTCAGATACATTGGCACATTGCGCTTATCCGTCATGTGGCGGATTTCGATACCTGCCTCCACCATCGGCGTTTCGAAGGTGAAGCTGCAACCGATGAGGAATGCCACGAGATCGTCGCGCTCGGCCCAGGCAGCCGTTGCGTCAGCGGTTTCCTCGACCATCTTGCCATCTCTCCAGATTCTGTAGAGAGGCAGATCGGTGCGAAGATCCGCACCCGGCGCAAGCAAGGTCGTCGGCACACCGGGATCGGACACGTCCAGCACCGGGCATGGCTTTGGATTGCGCTGCGCATAAAGCAGAAAATCGAAAGCCCAGTCTCGTGGCAGGACAATCATGTTCGCCTGGGTAAAACCGGGCGCGATGCCCGATGTCGGCGCAACCAGGCCATCGCGATAGCTTTGCCTTGCGTCGCGTGCGGCAGATGCATCGGTGTGGCTCAGAAAGGATGTTGGGTTCATGCCTCACACTCCCTTCTGCGTAACGGCGAACGAACGGATTGCGATGGCTTCAGCTTCGAACCGCTGACGGATCTGCTTTGCGATAGCGACGGCACCGGGGCTGTCGCCATGAACGCAGATGGACTGCGCATCGATTTTGATGATGCTTCCGTCGATGGCTTCCAGGGTTCCCTCACGCGCAAGCTGAACCATGCGCGCGGCAATCGCATCCGCATCATGCAGGACGGCACCCTCTTCTCGCCGGGAAACCAACTGTCCCTGCGGTGTGTAGGCACGATCGGCAAACGCTTCCGACACCACCGACAATTCGGACTTGCGGGCCAGCTCCAGAATGGGCGCGTTGGCGAGCCCCATCAGAACCAGAGAGGAATCGATGGCCTTGATCGCATCGATGACGGCTTGGCCCTGCTTCGCGTCATTGGCGATGCGATTGTAAAGGGCGCCGTGGGGTTTGACATACCGGACAGACGCACCTGCGGCCGAAGCGATGCCTTTCAGCGCACCGATCTGGTAAATCACATCGGCGATCAACTCATCCGTGGTGACGTCCATGTCGCGCCGGCCAAAACCGACGCGATCCGGATAGGAAACATGGGCTCCGATGACCACGCCATTGGCGACGGCGGCCTTGACGGTGCGGTAGATGCCCGCCGGGTCACCGGCGTGAAATCCGCAGGCGATGTTGGCGCTGGAAACGACGGAAAGCATTGCGCCATCGTCACCCATACTCCAGGCACCGTAGCTTTCACCAAGGTCGCTGTTCAGATCAATGGAGGCCATGTTTTTCTCCTTACGCCGTCAAGAGTGCGAAGATTGGACCGATGGATTTGTAGCCCATGTACCACGTGAGCGCGCAAGCGATAACGCCAAGCACAAGAAGCCAACGGGGATAACGATAGCCTTCCATCAGATCGGAGCGCGCCCAGGCCGCATAAATGAAGATGGACAGACCGATTGGAAGGATGAGACCGTTGAGTCCGCCAACGAATACAAGCATCTGAGCCGGTGGCGTGGTGATGACCATATAGAAGAAGAGCGATACTGCGATGAAGATGACGGTGGCGATGTTGCGGCCACGTTCGGTGATATTCTTGTTGAAGATGGTGATGAAAGACACCGAGGTATAAGCGGCACCGATGACGGATGTGATGGCAGCAGCCCAGAGAACGACGCCGAATATTCTCAGACCTATATCGCCAGCCGCAACCTGGAAGGCCTGCGCCGCAGGGTTCGCGCCCTTGCCCGAGACGTCGATGGCAACGCCGCTTGCGACAACGCCGAGGATGGCGAGAAACAGCACGTAACGCATGACGCCGGTCACCGCTATGCCTGTCAGCGCTGCCCGGTTTACAGAACCGAGATTTTCAACGCCGACCATTCCCTTGTCGAGCAATCTATGGGCACCGGAATAGGTAATGTAGCCACCGACGGTCCCGCCAACGATGGTGGTGATCGTCGCGAAGTCGATCGTGGATGGGAGAAATGTCTGGAACAGCGCATCTCCAACCGGTGGACCAGATGCAAAAGCAACGTATACGGTCAGCACGATCATGAGAACACCGGCAAAGATGATGAACCGGTCGACAGCCATGCCAGCGCGCTTGGAAAGGAAGATGCCGATGGCCAGAAGTGCGCTCAGCGCGCCGCCCCACTTGGGATCAAGGCTGAGCATCGCGTTCAGCCCAAGCCCGGACCCGCCGATATTGCCGATGTTGAAGAACAGCCCGCCGACGATGACGAGAACGGCGAGAACATAGCCAGAGCCAGGGATCGCCGCGTTGGCGATGTCGGACGCTCTCATGCGGGTCAAGGTGACGATGCGCCAGATATTCAGCTGCACAACGAAATCGATGACAATCGAGGCGAGGATTGCAAAGGCGAAGGCCGAACCGAGTTTGGCAGTAAAGGTTGCCGTTTGCGTGATAAAGCCAGGCCCGATGGCCGATGTCGCCATCAGGAAGATGGCAGCTGTGAGCGACGCGCGTCTTGACCGGGCGAACTCGACAGTCTGGGCAATTTTTGTTTGCTCCATGGATTTTCTCCTTATTGCAACCGCCCCTCGCGGTGCATTGTTGGAAATCTTGTCCGCATCTACAAAATTGTCAATATTGTTGAACAATTAAATTTTATCGTTCTTTCATTTTGAGCAATATTTGGGACGAATGCGTTGAAAATAAGCAGGATTTTTACGTGCCATGCCTATTATTTATGGTATTGCAACCCACAGGAGACAGCCGATTTTCCGTTTCCTCAAGCCAGATATTGCCAGATGAAGAGAAACCCATGACCGAACCTTTGCCGCTTGCGGATCGTGTGGCGAAAGATATTCGCGACCTCCTGATCACGGGTGCACTTGCGCCGGGGCAGCGGCTCTCAGAAGCGGCTTTCAGCGAGAGACTGGATATTTCGCGCAATTCCCTGCGTGAAGCGTTCCGGCTTCTTACCAAGGACGGGCTTTTGCGACACGAAGCCAATCGCGGCGTCTTCGTTTCCGTCCCCAGCACTGACTCCATCATCGATATTTACCGCGTCAGACGAATGCTGGAATGTGGTGCCCTGCGCCAGGCATGGCCCAAGCACCCGGCGGTAGCGGTCATGCGTGGGGCGGTGGAGCACGCGCGAAAACAGCATGATCTGGCTGACTGGCGCGAGGTTGGCAGCGCCAATATGAAGTTTCATGCAGCGGTGGTCGATCTTTCGGACAGCAGCCGATTGAGCGATTTCTACGCACGCGTGGCGGCAGAACTTCGCTTGAGCTTTGGACTTCTTAAGGATCCAGAGCAGCTTCACTCCCCCTTTGTGGACATGAATGCGCAAATTCTTGAGCTCGTCGAAAAGGGCGAGGTCGTTGAAGCAGCGTCCCAGATGGAGCTTTACCTCAATCTGTCGGAGCGGACAGTTTTGAAGGCATTGGAGCGCATAGCAAGGTAGCCCCCGGCCCGCTTACTTATTGGTGGAAAGCCGAAAGCCGATGTGCCATGAGGAGCCAGGAAAAGATGCTGCTTGAGGCAGCATCGTCTGACCAGTCGAAGAGTGTGCCATGCAGGATAATACCAACGGCTCCGTAATCGTCATTTCAAGCCACGTCATGCGTGGCTCCGTTGGCAACCGGGCCGCCGTATTCGGGCTGGAGACGCTCGGTTTTCCGGTCTGGGCCGTTCCCACTGTTGTCCTGCCCTGGCATCCCGGCCACGGCCCGTCAACGCGCCTGCGCTTCGACAATGGCGATTTCGACAGGGCAATGCAGGAGCTTGCCCAATCCCGTTGGTCCGGAGAAGTCCGCGCTATCCTGACCGGTTATTTCGGCAGCGCAGAACAGGTCCGCTCGGTCGCAAAGCTCATTCGGGAAATGAAGGAACGCAATCCCGACCTGCTCTATCTGTGCGATCCTGTCATGGGCGACAAGGGCGGCCTTTACGTGCCCGTCGAAACGGCACAGGCCATTCGCGATGAACTGGTGCCACTGGCAGCCGTTGCGACACCCAACCGCTACGAGCTTGCCTGGATGAGTGGCGCCGAGCTTGAGACCAACACTGATATCATGGATGCGGCGCTGGCGCTTGGTCCTGCGAAAATGCTCGTTACATCGTCCGTTCCGATGATGAGTGGCGGCATCGGCAACCTGTTCCTGAGCGGAAGCCACGCCCTGTTGGCCGAGCATCGCGCCATCGAAAACGTGCCCAATGGGCTGGGAGACCTTCTTGCCTCACTTTTCCTGGCACGCCTGCTTCAGGGTTGTAGCGATGAAAAAGCGCTGCAACTGGCGACAGCCAGCGTCTTCGAAGTTCTGGCCAGAACGATGAAGCGCGGCGTCAACGAACTGACACTGGAAACCGACGCATCCAGCCTTTCCACACCAATGGCAATGGTTCAGATGCGTCATCTCTTGCATCCTTCACGAAGCAAGCGCAAATAGCGGAGCGAAAAACGGGTTTCAACGCGCTGGCTTCGATGGTGAGGCTGGCCCCAAGACGATGGTACTGCGATATCATGAAAGATTTTCCAGACTACCTGCTCAACGGCTACAAGAACTTCATGAGCGGCCGTTATATCGATGAACGAGAAAGATACCGCGTCCTTGCGGACACCGGGCAGAAGCCGCAAACGCTCATCATTGCCTGTTGTGACTCCAGATCAGCACCGGAAACCATTTTCGACTGCGGCCCTGGCGAATTGTTTGTCGTCAGAAACGTCGCCAACATGGTGCCGCCCTTTGAGCCGGATGGCCAGTATCACGCAACCTCAGCCGCCATCGAATATGCCGTTCAGGTTCTGAAGGTCAAAGATATCGTTGTTATGGGTCATGGACGTTGCGGCGGTATTCAGGCCGCACTCGATCCCAACCTCGAGCCCCTGTCGCCCGGTGACTTCATCGGCAAGTGGATGAATCTGGTCAAATCGTCCGCCGAGCAGATCCAGAGCAACGATGTGATGACGGCGTCCGAACGCCAGACTGCGCTGGAGCGCGTCTCGATCCGCAACTCGGTCAAGAACCTGCGCGGCTTTCCCTTTGTGAAAGCGCAGGAGACAGCCGGCAAGGTGAAACTGCACGGCGCATGGTTCGATATCTCGACCGGCGAATTGTGGGTGATGGACAGCAAAACGGGCGACTTTCGCCGCCCGGATTTCTGAAATCTGAAAGCGATCGACGGCTGACCTATTGGCCGTCGATTGCCTTGCCGATGAAGGCGATCGACTGTTGATAGACGCTTGCTGCATTCCATCCCTGGATTGCCGCAAAGTTAGCCTGTCCTTGCTGATATCCCGCACCGCGCTGCCAGCCGTGACCGACGAGGAAATTTGCGGTCGATGCCAACGCATCTGCACGTGAGCCGACGAGGTCTATACGACCGTCGCGATCGAAATCGACGCCATAACGCACCACATTGAGCGGCAGGAACTGGGTCTGGCCGATTTCGCCATGGGCAGCACCCTTTGCCGTTGTGCTGAGATTACCGCTGCCGACAAGTTTCAGGGCAGCATAGAGCTGTTCGGTAAAGTAGTCGGAACGACGGCAATCATAAGACAGAGTCGCGACGGCAGACAGCGTATGCTGGTTGCCCATGAAGCCGCCAAAGCCGGTTTCCATGCCCCAGATTGCCAGAAGCGGGCCGGCAGGAACACCATAAGCGCGTTCGATATTGGCAAAGAGCGAAGCGTTGTTCTTCTTCATTGTCTTGCCACGGCTGATGATCGCCTGACCGCCGCGCTTTTGCATGAATTGCTCAAATGAGAGCTTGAAACTGTGCTGACCACGATCGGCCCGAATGGTCGCCTGATTATAGGTCACATTCGAGAAAGCCTTGTCGAGAACGGAGGGGCTGACGCCGCGCCCTGCAGCTTCCTGTTTGAACGCACCGACCCAGGCGTTGAAACCTGCTGATGTATTGCCGCATTGCGCCGCCAGAACCGGTGAGGCCGCAAGCGCCGTCGCCAATACTACGCCAACGGAAAAAGCTTTCATTGCCCGCATGAGAATTTGCCTTCAATATTTTGGGATTATACCCAGACCTGTCGCCACACCGCAGAGAATGCTTGGATTTTCAAATTGCCTAGCTAAGTCATAACCGGCAAATAAACTGCCCGTGATGCAGACACATCGGAAAACCCGCCCATTACAGCAGCTGAGTGGACGGGTTATAGTTAATAGATGTTAAAAAACCGTATCAGGCAGCAGCCTTGCGCGGCTTGATAAGACCCCGGTTGACGAGAAGCTCAGCAATCTGGATTGCGTTCAGGGCAGCGCCCTTGCGCAGGTTGTCGGAAACCACCCAGATGTTGAGACCATTCTCAACAGTCGCATCCTCTCGAATACGCGAAATATAGGTAGCATCTTCACCGGCGCATTCGACCGGCGTGATGTATCCGCCATTTTCATGCTTGTCGATAACAAGGCAGCCGGGGGCTTCGCGCAGGATATCGCGAGCCTGATCGGCTGTGATTTCGCTTTCGAATTCAATATTGACCGATTCCGAGTGACCGATGAAGACGGGAACGCGCACGGCAGTGCAGGTGACCTTGATCTTCGGGTCGAGCATCTTCTTGGTTTCGGCCAGAACCTTCCACTCTTCCTTCGTGTAACCGTCTTCCATGAAGACGTCGATGTGGGGAATGACGTTGAAGGCGATGCGCTTGGTGAACTTCTTCGCCTCGATCGGGTCAGCAACGAAGACCGCGCGGGTCTGCGAGAACAGTTCATCCATGCCTTCCTTGCCGGCACCGGAAACGGACTGGTAGGTGGAGATGACGACGCGCTTGATCTTGGCAAAGTCATGCAGAGGCTTCAAGGCAACAACAAGCTGTGCCGTGGAGCAATTAGGGTTTGCAATGATGTTGCGCTTGCTGAAGCCCTCAACCGCATCGGGGTTGACTTCAGGCACGATCAGCGGAACGTCCTGATCATAGCGCCAGGCTGAGGAGTTATCGATCACGACGCAACCTTGCGCGCCGATCTTTGGCGACCACTTCTTGGATACATCGCCACCGGCCGACATCAGGCAAATATCCGTGTCGGAAAAATCGTAGTTTTCCAGGTTGGATACCTTCAGCGTACGATCTCCGTAGGAGACTTCGGTACCCTGGCTACGAGCCGAAGCCAAAGGAACGACTTCGTCTGCCGGAAACCCGCGCTCGGCGAGAATATTGAGCATTTCACGACCGACATTGCCGGTAGCACCTGCGATTGCAACTTTGAAACCCATGATAAAGCTCTCTTTCTGCCTCTCCTCTTTTTGGTGAGGGGAACCCGCATAACTGCGGCTTCCTTCTTCCCCGACCAAACCGGGGAGAGAGCGGCGGGCCAGAGACGTCAGACGGTTTTAATCGTCGTTTTGGCCGTAATTCGGATGGAATAGAAAAAGCGCGATTCGCCACCGGCAGACCCTGCCGGATTGTGCATAACAACCATGTCTCGGACATGTCTGATCAAGATCGCGCTCCTTTTCGAGGCAAACCTATTATGGTGTTTCGACTATCTGTCAAGCGCAATCAAAGGGCAAAACCGCCTTCACGCTGCCAAAGCCGCTCCAGCCATCAGCATTTTCAAACCCCTCCCTTAGACTAAAGTCATAAGCCGAAAGCATTGCTCTTCCTTTTGCTAATTATCTGTCACTCTGTCGTCAGGTGCATCACACCGCAAGGGCAGCCTGGAGGAGAGCGTGGCTGCAGGTGATGCGTCGATTGACATTCTGTGGAGGACAGACAATGGCAAACATAGCGACCGCAACTGCGGAAAAAGCCCGTCCGATGACGGGTGAAGAGAAGAAGGTAATCTTTGCCTCTTCTCTTGGAACAGTGTTCGAGTGGTATGACTTTTACCTTTATGGATCGCTGGCGATCTATATCGGCGCGAACTTCTTCAGCCAGTATCCGGAAACAACGCGCAACATCTTCGCGCTTCTGGCATTCGCCGCTGGCTTCCTCGTGCGTCCGTTTGGCGCATTGGTGTTTGGCCGCCTGGGAGACATCGTCGGACGCAAATACACCTTTCTCATCACAATCCTGATCATGGGCTTTTCCACTTTCGTAGTGGGCATTCTGCCGGGCGCTGCCCAGATCGGCATTGCCGCTCCCATCATCCTCATCCTGCTGCGTATGCTTCAGGGCCTGGCACTGGGTGGCGAGTATGGCGGCGCGGCGACCTATGTTGCCGAGCACGCCCCCAATGGCCGCCGCGGCTATTATACATCATGGATCCAGACGACAGCGACACTCGGACTGTTCCTGTCCCTCGTCGTCATTCTCGGTGTGCAATTTGCTGTCGGTCGTGAAGCCTTCGCCGACTGGGGCTGGCGCATTCCGTTCCTGCTTTCCGTCATCCTGCTCGGCGTTTCCGTCTGGATCCGTCTGAAGATGAATGAATCCCCCGCCTTCAAGAAAATGAAGGAGGAAGGCAAGACATCCAAGGCTCCTCTGAGCGAGGCTTTCGGCCAATGGAAGAATGCGAAGATCGCCATCATCGCACTTCTGGGCGCAGTCGTCGGTCAGGCGGTCGTCTGGTACACGGGGCAGTTCTATGCGCTGTTCTTCCTGCAGAGCATTCTGAAGGTCGATGGCCAGTCCGCCAATATCATGGTGGCATGCGCCCTGCTTCTAGGCACCGGCTTCTTCGTGTTGTTCGGATGGCTTTCCGACAAGGTCGGACGCAAACCCATCATCATGGCGGGTCTTGTTCTGGCCATGCTGACCTACTTCCCGCTGTTCAAGGCACTGACATGGGCAGGTAACCCGGCTCTTGCGCAGGCCCAGGCTTCGGTCCGTGCAACGGTCACCGCCGCGCCTGGCGACTGCCGGTTCCAGTTCAATCCAACCGGCACGGCAAAATTCACCACATCCTGCGATATTGCCACCGCGTTCCTGACAAGAAACTCCGTGCCCTATGACGTTGTGGAAGGGCCTGCGGGTCAACCGGCAACGGTCAAGATCGGTGAGCAGACCATCACCAGCTATGACGCCATTGCCGCAGGTGCCAACGCTGCGGCCAATGACCGCGCGTTCCAGAAGCAGATCAACATCGCGCTCCATGACAGCGGTTATCCGCTGGTGCGCGGTGCCGCACAGGTGCCGGCTGCCAAGCTCGATGCTTTCATCGCCGCGAACCCCGAACTTGGCCTCAACGCCGACGCAGTGCGTGCAACACCGGCAAAGACGGTTCCGGCAGACAAGCTTGTGGCCGATAAGCTCTTGACTGCGGCAGAGGTCAACGGCGTCACTGAAATGCCTGTCTACAGCGTTGCTGGCGGCGGTACCTTCACCATGGTTGCCGATCCGGCAGCCGTGAACTGGGTGGTCATCATTGCCGTGCTGACCGTTCTCGTCATCTACGTGACCATGGTCTACGGCCCAATCGCAGCGCTTCTGGTCGAACTCTTCCCGACCCGCATCCGCTACTCCGGCATGTCCCTGCCCTACCACATCGGTAACGGCTGGTTCGGTGGTCTTCTGCCCGCAACTGCATTCGCCATGAGTGCGGCCAAGGGAGATATCTATTACGGCCTGTGGTACCCGATCATTTTCGCAGGCATTACACTCGTCATCGGGCTTCTGTTCCTGCCGGAAACGAAGGATCGTGACATTCATCAAATGAACTGACAGAACCTCTGACACTGAAAACCCGGCGATACCATCGCCGGGTTTTTTATGCGAGATTTGAAAACCGCCGTTCATCAGGCAAGGTCAGATGGACCTGAGAGACACCCGTTCTTCCAACTCAGCCACTTTTTCCTTCCGCTCGCTGTAGCGATCGGTCAGATAGGTCGAAACATCGCGGGTGAGGATGGTGAACTTTACCAGCTCCTCGCAGACATCGACGACGCGATCATAATAGGACGACGGCTTCATCCGTCCGTCCGCATCGAATTCCTGAAATGCCTTGGCGACAGATGACTGGTTGGGAATGGTAATCATCCGCATCCAGCGACCGAGAATGCGCATCTGATTGACGGCATTGAAGGACTGACTTCCGCCGGAGACCTCCATCACGGCCAGCGTCTTGCCCTGTGTCGGGCGCACGGAACCGATTGCCAGGGGTATCCAGTCGATCTGAGACTTCATGATGCCGGTCATTGCACCATGGCGTTCAGGACTGATCCAGACCTGCCCTTCCGACCATTCGGAAAGCGCGCGAAGCTCCTGTACCTTTGCGTGGCTGGCAGGTGCCTCGTCTGGAAGCGGCAATCCGGCCGGATCGAAAAGCCGCACCTCGCATCCAAACCGCTCAAGCAGGCGACGAACCTCGAAAGCCAGCAGGCGGCTGTAGGAAACTTCGCGGAGAGATCCATAGAGGATCAATATCCTGGGCTTATGCGTCGAGAATGCCGGTTGCAGCATCGCGGGCTCAATCGGCTGAAAGGAGCTTTCCAGAAGCGCTGGGAATGTTTCAGACAATGCGCTTTCCTTCCTGATCGAGAACCTGCTCTCCATCTTCCTTGGTGAAAGGCCCTTTGAAGGCATCAGCGGGAAGGATGTCGAGCACAACTTCCGAGGGCCGGGCAAGCCTGGTGCCGAGCGGAGTGACGACGAATGGCCTGTTGATCAGGATCGGTGTCGCGATCATCGCCGCCAGCAACTCACCATCGGTCAAGTCCGGATTGTCGAGACCAAGTTCGCCGTAGGGGGTGCCCTTTTCACGAATTGCCGCGCGCACGCTCAGGCCCGCATCCGAAATCATCTTCGCAAGTTGCTCCCGCGATGGCGGATTGTGGAGATATTCGATGACGGTTGGCTCAATCCCGGCCGCTTTGACCAGGGCAAGCGTATTGCGAGACGTTCCGCAGGCCGGGTTGTGGTAGATGGTGACATTCATATTCATGTCCTTTCGGTAGCTGCTGCTCGTTTCGAGACTGCAGGCGATGCTTCGTACCAATCCTTCGAGCGGTTCACGATCCAGACGACAGACAGCATCACCGGAACTTCAATCAGGACGCCGACGACCGTCGCCAGGGCCGCACCGGACTGGAAGCCGAACAGGCTGATTGCCGCTGCAACGGCCAGTTCGAAGAAGTTGCTGGCGCCGATCAGGGCGGATGGCCCGGCGACGCAATGCCTCTCGCCCGCCATTCTGTTCAACAGATATGCGAGCCCGGAATTGAGATAGACCTGAATAAGGATCGGTACAGCCAGCAGGGCGATGATGGTCGGCTGGGAAATGATCTGCTCGCCCTGAAATGCGAAGAGAAGAACCAGCGTCGCCAGCAGGGCAACAAGCGACATGGGCTGCAGCTTTGCCAAGAGGCTGTCCAGTGCGCGACTGCTTCCGTCCGCGGTCAGCCGTTTTCTTAAAAGCTGCGCGATCACAACCGGGACGACGATGTAGAGACCGACAGAAAGCGCCAGCGTTGCCCATGGCACCGTGATTGCGGAAAGCCCGAGCAGCAAACCGACGACCGGCGCAAACGCGACGACCATGATGGCATCGTTGAGTGCCACCTGCGACAGGGTAAACAGCGGTTCACCGCGGGTTAGATTGCTCCAGACGAAAACCATGGCGGTGCATGGTGCCGCAGCCAGGATAATCAGGCCTGCGATGTAGGAATCGATCTGATCTTGCGGGAGATAGGGGCGGAACAACCACCCGATAAACAGCCAACCGAGAAGCGCCATTGAGAACGGCTTGATCGCCCAGTTTATGAAAAGCGTAACCCCGATCCCGCGCCAATAGGACCCGACCTGCCCCAGCGACCGAAAATCGATTTTCAACAGCATCGGAATGATCATCAGCCAGATCAGGATTGCGACGGGGATATTGACCTTGGCAATCTCCGCAGCCCCAATCATCTGGAAAAAGCCGGGCATCAGATGACCAAGGGCTACTCCAACTGCGATGCAGAGAAACACCCAGATCGTCAGATATCGTTCGAATGTGGACATTTCACTCGGCCTTTGCGGACTTGACCGATGCGCCTTCAAGCGAGCCGATCTGGCGAACGTGCTGTTCGAGGGCCAGGCGGTCAAGCGAGGCGATGGGCAAATTGATGAAGGCGGTGATCCGGTTTTTCAGAAACCGTGCAGCTTGAGCGAAAGCGCGCTGAATTTCGACCTCAGTCCCAACGACAGCCGCCGGATCCTCGACGCCCCAGTGGGCGGTCATCGGATGGCCGATCCATATCGGGCAGGCTTCACCGGCTGCGCTATCACAGACGGTGAAGATGAAATCCATCTCCGGGCTGCCAGGCTCCGCGAAAACATCCCAGCTCTTGGACGAGAAGCCCTGCGAATGATAGCCGAGCGCATTCAGTTCTTTCAGCGCATGGGGATTGACTTCGCCCTTCGGCTGGCTTCCAGCAGAGTAGGCTTTAAACCTGCCCGCACCTTCCTTGTTGAGAATGGATTCGGCGAGAATAGAGCGGGCGGAATTGCCCGTGCAGAGAAACAGTACGTTATAAATTTTGTCAGTCATGGGTGTGGTCCGTAATGAGGTTGGTGTCATGTTCATCGTCATGATGGTCGCCCACAATTACAAATTGACGACATCTGGTGGGTTGCAAGCACCGCAGCCGGCAGATCAGCACGCGGCAGCGCCATCGAGCGCCTTGCGGAGACGGGCGTCGTCATCGGACACTTGGCAAAGCGTGATCGGGCTCAACATGGCTTTGCCAGCGGTGCGCAGCATGGCGTCAGTTCTGCAATCAGCGGCGCGCAAAGCTCGGTCGATCCGCCACAGCAGTCTTTCAGCAGGAACAGCGTCAAGTCGCGCAAAGCGTCGAGGTCGGCCCGGTAGATGATTGATCGGCTCTGACGCTCGCTTCTGACCAAGCCGGCACGAGAGAGTGTTGCCAGATGGGCAGACATCGTGTTCTGCGGGACATCGAGTAGACGCGCCAACTCTCCAGCCGGCACGCCATCAGGCTCGTGGCTCACGAGCAACCGGAATGTCTCAAGCCGCGTATTTTGAGCCAAGGCTGCGAGTATCGAAATAGCGTTTTCGTTTTCCATATATCCAGATTAATGGATTTATTAGTCCCGTCAAGACTTTTCAGAACGTCGTTGTTAACTTCGAAATCGTGGTCAATCTGGGCATTGCGCTGGCGTGAGTATCATTCCATGGTAACGAGGCACCTCATACCGCGGATATCTCTTTCCGCGTAGACATCGATTTTGCGCCCCAAGCCAAGCGGAAACTAACTCTTGTGAAATTTCACAACATGTTTTATATCGGCATGACGCTGGCTTTCTGGATCGCAGTGGGAGGAGACCGGAGATGGCACGCAAGCAAACCAAGCCCGAACTCGTAACCGACGGCCAAAAACCGCAGCGGGCGAACCGGGTGAATTTCTTTGATCTCGCCTATGAACGGATCGAAGAACTCCTCATCAATTGCGAGCTGAAACCCGGCCGCCAGTTGACCCTTCAGGAACTGCAGGATGTGACGGGCCTTGGCCGCACGCCTGTCCACAATGCCGTCAGCAGGCTTGCCGCAGATACACTTCTCATCGTTTTGCCGCGACACGGCCTGCGGGTTGCCCCGATCGATCTGGCGCGGGAGCGGCTGCTTCTGCAATTGCGCCGCGATATGGAGCGGTTTGTCGTGCGCCTGGCAATCGAACGCGCCAGTCTCTCCCATCGCAATCAGATGCTGCATATAGAACGCGCGCTGCGCGAGCGCCGCGACAAGATCACCCTGACCGAATTCAACCTCCTGGACCGCCGGATAGACCAGATCCTCCTTTCTGCCGCGAACGAGCCTTTCCTTGAGCATACGCTGCGGCCATTGCACACGATTTATCGTCGCATCGGTTTTATCCACCACACATTGACGCTTGGGAAAGCAGATCTTTCACAGACCGTCGACTGCCATCTGTCGGTGCTCAATGCCGTCGCCAACAGACATCTCGACACCGCGATATCAGCAACCGATGCACTGATCGGCTTCGTGGATTCGATGTTCGACGAGATGGAGGTAGGGATGGACCCCAGGCTTCTGGACTGCAGCATCGAGCCGATTTTCAATATCTGAAGCGTAGGAAATACCGCGCGATAAAGCCTATTGCGCGGCGTCTCACTGTATCTTCGACGCTGAAATATCACGAAATTCCAACTGATGGTGACGCTGGGGAGGTGTCGCTACAACGCTCAGGGAGGAGCAAGAATGAAAATATCTATGAAATCACTGATGGCGGCCACGATGGTGGCTGCTCTGGTCCCTTGGGGCGCCACAGCATTCGCAAAGGACAAGATCACTTTCGCAGCAGCCGTCTTTGCCGAGGCCGGACGTGGTGACCGCGTAAAGGCATGGCTTCAGAAATTCAACGAAAGCCAGGATAAGGTCGAAGTCGAAGCAATTGCGATTCCCTTCTCCAGCCTGGCCAACACCGTCTTTACCCAGATGGGTGGCGGTGGAGGCCCGGATCTCGTTCGATTTGACCAGACCGATTTTTTTGCTGCGGTGCCGTCCGGTCGGCTGCTGCCACTCAACGACCTGATCAACGACAAGGACTATGAATTCCTGGGGCCCGACCGCTTCATGAAGGTGAAGGACGTCCGTTACGGTCTGCTCTTCGATACCACGGGTTACGCCCTGCTTTACAACAAGGATATCCTGCCTGAGCCGCCGAAGGACTTCGATAGCTTCCTGGCTGCCGCCAAGGAAAAGACGAAGGATGGTACCTTCGGCTATGCCTACCGCGCCACGATGGCCGAGCGCGCAGGTTTCTGGCAGGATTTGTGCAATTATGTCTTCGGCTTTGGCGGCCGCTGGAGCGACAAGGATGGCAAGCTGACGCTCAACAGCCCAGAGGTCATCAAGGGTGTAGAAGCCTATAAGAAGGTTTACGACGCAAGCGTAACGCCAAAGGGTGCTGATGCAGCAACCTACCGCCGCATGTTCTGGGAAGGCAAGATTGCCATGAACGTCGACAATGGCGGCGTGGCAGCCATTTTCCACCAGAACGCGCCACAGCTGCCCTTTGCCGCTGCCCCTTCGCCGTTTCCTGACAAGGCCCAGGGTCTCATCATGACGGCGCTTGTCGTCAATGCCAACACCAAGCACAAGGATGCGGCCGGATCATTTATCAAATGGGTCTATTCGCCTGAAAACCAGAAAGCCCTTCAGGCCGCCATGGGAACCGGCGTCGGCACCAAGCTGGATATGTCCGCCGAAGAACAAGCCAAGCAACCCTGGCTTAAAGTCTACGAGGGCCAGATGCAGAACGCGCTTCCGCAACTCGTCATGGGACACGAGAGCAAAACGCCTGAAATTCAGCAGATCGTCCTGGAACAGGTGCTGAAAGTCCTTCTCGAAAATGCAGACCCGAAAGAAGCGATGGACCGCGCGCAAACTCTGGTCGAGCGCCGCGTTCTTCGGTGACACAACAGCGGAGGCTCGACACGGGCCTCCGCATAACCACCCGCTTTCAGTTTGAGGTCAATCATGGAACGCGCCCGACACGTTCGAGCACGGCTAGACGGCCACCCGTGGACGCCATATCTCTTCGCCGCCCCTGTCGGCATCTATCTTCTGCTATTTCAGTTCTATCCGCTGGTACAGCAGCTCTACATGAGCTTTACCGCGACGGACCTGTTGACACCGGATATCAATCCGTTCGTCGGCGTGGAAAACTATGCCTTCCTGATTGAAGACGGCGAACTGTGGAAAGTCTTGTGGGTTACGGCGATCTATACGCTGGCCTGCGTGATCTTCGCTATCGGCGTCGGCCTCGGATCGGCGCTGCTTCTCGATTCTCCGTTTTTCGGGCGCGGTGTCGCCCGCGCGCTTGTCACCATTCCCTGGGCAGCGCCTTCGGTGGCAGTCGCCCTTATCTTCACCTGGATTTTCAATTCCCAATACGGCATCTTCAACCGCATCCTGACTGCGCTCGGCCTCCCATTGGGCAGCGAAAACTGGCTGGATAATCCAGGCCTGGCTTTGCCAGCGATCCTCCTGACCACCGTGTGGCAAATCTTTCCGTTCTCATCGGTCGTCATTCTTGCAGCACTCCAAGGTGTGCCGCAGGAATTGAAAGAGGCGGCTGTCATCGACGGCGCAGACCGCCTGAACATTTTCAAGACGGCAACCTGGCCCACCATCCAGCCGACCGTGCTGATGCTGACACTCTTCGTCACCATCTGGTCTCTGCGACGCTTCGATCTCATCTGGCTGATGACGCAGGGCGGGCCGATTGGAGCGACCAACACCCTCGTCATCGAGCTTTACCGACAGGGCTTTGTCTATCGTGATCTCGGCACCGCGGCCTCCTTCGGCATGATCGGTCTCTCCATCGCTCTTCTGGTGACCGTCATTTATTTCAAGGTCACCCAGATGACCGAGCAGGCACAGGGAAAACGGTGATGAGCACTCGACACAACGGCCAGCACCTTCGCATCCTCTTGGTTCTTCTCATGCTGGGCTTTGCCGCATTTCCGATCTACTGGATGTTCGTGACGTCGATGACGCCGTCATCGGAGTTGTTTGCGACCTCGCCGCGGCTGCTGCCGGACTGGTCGCAACTCGGCATCTACCTTGAGGTTTTCAATACGATACCGGTCGCAACCTGGCTGAAAAACAGTTTTCTCGTCGCAGCGGGAACAACGGTGCTCAGTATCCTGCTTGCAGTCTTGCCAGCCTATGCCCTGTCTCGCTTCAGGTTTACGGGGCTGGCCCTTCTGGGCTTCGCCCTGTTTGCAACGCAGATGCTGCCGGAAGCGATGCTGGTAGTGCCGCTTTATTCCATCTTTGCGGACCTCAATCTTTTGAACACCGCCTCTGGCCTCATCCTTGCCAATACCGCCTTTGTCGTGCCGGTCATAACGTGGATCATCAAGGGTGCCATTGACGGCATACCGATCGAAATTGAGGAAGCGGCGCGGGTTGATGGATGCTCGCGGCTGGATATCGTGCTCGGCATCGTCATTCCGCTCATCGCCCCCACACTCGCAGCCGCCGCAGTCATTTCCTTTTTCCATGGATGGAATGAATATGTTTTCGCCCAAACGCTGATCAGCAGCGAGAACATGCGGACCGCTTCGGTCGGTCTTGCAAGTTTTGTCGGCGAGCTTTCCACGCCCATCCATTCCGTCATGGCGGTCGGCGTCATCTACACCCTGCCTGCCATCGTCTTTTATCTCTTCGCCCAACGCTACGTGGTCGCCGGAATGACCGCTGGCAGCGTCAAAGGCTGATAGGAACCTGTCATGTCCGCTATCGAGCTCATCAATATTTCCAAGAAATTCGGCGCGAAGGAAGTCATTCGCGATATCGATATCTCCATCGACGAGGGTGACTTCCTCGTTCTGCTTGGTCCCTCCGGCTGTGGAAAATCCACGCTGCTGCGAATGCTGGCAGGGCTGGAAAGCATTTCCGGCGGCCAGATCATGATTGGAGGCAAAAGGGTCGACCAGCTGCCGCCGGGTGATCGCGACATTGCCTTCGTTTTCCAGTCCTACGCACTCTACCCGCATCTCTCCGTCCGCAGGAACATGTCCTTTCCCCTTCTTATGCAGGAATTTCGCCTGTGGCACCACCTGCCTTTCATTGGCGGCATTGCAAAACGCCGCATTGAAAACTCTGCTCGCATCGTTGAAAAAGTCGGCAGGATTTCAAAAATCCTTGGCTTGACGGAGATGCTGGACAGGTTTCCCCGCACATTGTCCGGCGGACAGAGACAGCGCGTTGCCCTTGGTCGCGCCATGGTACGCGAGCCTGAAGTCTTCCTCATGGATGAACCGCTCTCCAACCTCGATGCAAAGCTGCGCACCTCCATGCGCTCGGAAATATCGAGGCTCCATAAGGAGATAGGGGGAACCTTCGTCTACGTGACCCACGATCAGGTGGAAGCAATGACGATGGGCACCAAGATCGCCCTTATGCGAGATGGCATCATCCAGCAGTTCGGCACGGCACGGGAAATCTATACCGATCCGGCAAACACCTATGTCGCGCGCTTCATCGGCACACCACCAATGAATCTCATCGTCGCGAAACACCAGGGAGGCATGTTGACGGTGGGATCAACAACCGTTCCCGTCAACCTCGCCGCTTCCAGGACAGAGAGCGATGTCCTTCTTGGCGTAAGGCCCAACGCAATCACATTGACCACCGAGCCCAGGCCGGGCTCACTGCGTGGCGAGGTTGTCATGGTCGAACATGTCGGTGCCGATTCAATCATCGCCGTGCGCCTCACCGATGGCAGGACAGCCCATAATGACGACGGTGACCTCGATGCGGTCATGGTGACAGTTCCCGGCTATTGTGAATTGTCGATGGGACAGCCGGTATCGCTCACAATCGATCCTGATCAACCAATCCTGTTTTCGGCCACGTCTGGACAGCGGATAGCCAAATCTGGCTAACGCCCAGCCGGGCTGCCCGGGGCGGGTAATCCGAGCCGCCCCACCGAACAGTGGCCAAGCCTTGGAAGGGGGACGACAGAAAGTTGATCCCCTTCACATCCGCATTGCCTTTTCTCTTTGCTCACAACGATGGAAGCCGCGAAGTCCAAGGCTGCGTCGCCGGGATCATACGGTTGCGTCCATGCCGAACCGATCACCCGTGGCGCTTCCGCTTTGCGTCGCTGACGATCAACCATGGTGATGCCAGGCTTCCGTGGGCCCTCCCTCTCACTTCACCGGTCAATTGATCCGTCAGTTCTCTCGACGTCACTCCTGGATTTAAGGTAGAGATGATCGAAAGTGTTCAGAACTTGCTTAAGTGCATTTACTGGGCCATCTCGTTGATCCAAACAGAGCCAATCTGGATGACAACGGATGACTGCCACTTTCGATTTCACCAAGGAGATAGTGTGACCGAGCCGCGGGATACGAAGACGAGAATCATGGACTCCGCCGAGGCGCTGTTTGCCGAAGCCGGCTTTGACGCCGTTCCCATACGCGAGATCATGCGCCGCGCGGATGCCCGGCTTGGTTTGATGAGTTACTATTTCGAGTCGAAGGAGGCTCTGCTCGAAGCCGTCATCGCGCGGCGGATCGATGTCCTGAGCAGTGAGAGAAAGAACCGTCTGCTTGTTTTTGCCGGAACGAGTGAAAGCTCCATCGAGAAGATCGTGGATGCCTTCATCGATCCTTTTCTTGAGATGATGACGACGAAAAACGACGGCTGGCGAAACTATGGCAGGCTGATTGCCCATCTTGCCCAATCAAGCCGCTGGATCGAGCTCATCCATAAATATTTCGACGCGACATCAGAACTCTTCATTGCTGAGCTCAAGAGAATTTGTCCGAATGTATCAGACGACAAGGTCGTACGCGGATACGTTTGCACCGTAGGGGCGATGCTGCACATATTCTCCATCACCGGCCGGATGCGCATGTTATCCGATGGCAAAGTGGATGATGAGGAGATCGCCAAAAGTGGCGCAGACCTGAAGACATTCATTTCCAGCGGCTTGAAAGGCACGTTAACTGAGGGCGAAAGGCGGGGATAAGCGTCTTGGCATCAGCCCACATGCCTACAGATGCAGGAAAGCGGGATGGTCGACGAAATCAGGTGACTGACGAGGAAACCGGAGTGCCACCTATTAGCGAGATGTTCTAAAAAACCGGTCGCGTCATTGTGTTTCAAGATACAGGGCTGTGAACGCAAGCGGCGACAGGGCCCTATAAAGCCGACGTCACCTTCGCAATTTGCCTGCAAGCGCTTTCGTTACCCGCGAAAGCTCCGCGCGACCCGTGACGTCAGAAATCCATAAGGCCGTTTCCGCCAGCTGCTCCAGGTCTATATCGCGGCAAAGGCCAAGGTCCTGCAGCAAATAGACCACCTCTTCCGTCGCGACGTTGCCGGCTGCCCCGGCTGCATAGGGGCAGCCGCCCAAACCGCCGACCGAGCTGTCGAAGACGCGTATTCCGGCATCCAGTGCGGCCTGAATATTCGCGATGCCCATGCCGTATGTATCGTGGAAATGGCCAGCGAGCGCCGATAGGGGAGCTTCTGCCGCGACTGCTTCGATCATCCGCTTCACCCTGGCTGGCGTGCCCACGCCGATCGTATCACCCAGCGAGACTTCACGCGCACCATTTTCCAGCAGCAGACGCGTGACGCGCGCGACAGCGCGGGGATCGATTGCTCCCTCATAGGGACAGGCGATGGCGCAGGAAACGTAGCCGCGCACCGGCAGTCCGGCCAGCCGGGCAGCTTCGAACACCTGACGAAAGCGCGCAAAGGACTCATCGATGGAACAGTTGATGTTGCGATGGGAAAATGTCTCGGAGGCAGAAGCAAATACCGCGACCTCTCGCGCTCCGGCTGCCCTTGCAGCCTCGAAACCCTTGATGTTGGGCGTAAGCGCCGAGAGAGTGACATTCTCCAGCTCGGATGCCCTGGCGCAGGCCATCATGACATCTGTACTGTCCGCCATCTGCGGAACCCACTTCGGCGATACGAAAGCGGTGGTTTCGATATGGTGAAGGCCTGCCTTGGCAAGACGCTTTACCAGCTCGACCTTCACCTCCGTCGCAACAATCGCGGCTTCGTTCTGCAAGCCGTCCCTTGGGCCAACCTCGACAATAACGACCTTGTCTTCGTTTGCTCGCTGCATCACCCTATCCCTGTCCGGCAGGCTGGAAGTCGACCAGCTCCGCCCCTGCCAGCACCTGATCGCCAACTGCATAATGGAAGCTGGCAAGAATTCCATCTGACGGCGCAGTGATCGTGTGCTCCATTTTCATCGCTTCCATGATGAGCAAAGGATCTCCCGCCTTAACGGATGCGCCGGCCTCCGCAAGAAGTGCTATGACCGAGCCCGGCATCGGCGCACGAAGGCCTCCGCTGCCGGTCTGCGTGCCGCTTTCCCACTGGAGATCAGGCAGTCGGCGCACCACATAGCTCTGCCCGGAATGGAAGACATGGCGGTCGTCCGCATCCTTGACGATTGTCGCCTCGCATCGGCGCTCTCCAAGGCGCACCGAAATTGTCGCTTCGGCGCCGCTTCTGCGCGCATGACCTTGTGCGAAAACAGATGTGTCCTGCGCAGACGAAAGCGCTAACGTCCAGCCCCTACCCGAGGAAAGGGCCGTTATCCCGCAAGTCTCACCCCTGCAGGAAATCCCGATCCGGCGTTCTGCCCTACCGTTCAGCCTCCAGCCGTCAATCGCCGTCCAGGGTGATGCGTTTTGCTCTGGCTCATCACGCAGAAGTTCGTCCAGAGCCGCGAGATACCACACCTCGTCAGGGACCGGTGAAGCGACAAACAATGCCTCCTGTTCGCGCTCGATCAGGCCAGTATCGAGGTCGGCCGCGGAAAAGGATGGTGTCTGGACAAGGCGGCTGAGGAACCCGACATTGGCGGTCAATCCAACGATCTGGATCGAGCCCAGTGCTTCGCCCATGCGTTTCAGCGCCTCTTCTCGATCCGCCCCGTGGACGATCAGTTTGGCAATCATGGGGTCATAATGAGGGGATATGGCATCGCCTGCGTCAACCGCGCTGTCGACCCGCACCCGGGCATCCGTTGCGGGCAGCCCCAGATGCCTGATGGTACCGATGGACGGCAGGAACCCCGCGTCCGCGTCCTCCGCATAGATACGCGCCTCTATAGCGTGCCCCATCAAAAGCACGTCCTGCTGGCGTAGCGGCAATGGCTCGCCGGACGCAACGCGCAACTGCCACTCAACGAGGTCAAGCCCGGTCACCATTTCCGTGACGGGATGCTCCACCTGCAGGCGGGTGTTCATTTCCATGAAATAGAAGGACCCGTCCTGGTTCACGATGAACTCGACGGTTCCTGCCCCGACATATTCCACCGCTTTTGCCGCCTTTATAGCAGCAGCGCCCATGGCGGCACGGCGCTCATCCGTCATTCCGGGTGCAGGCGCTTCTTCCAGAACCTTCTGGTGCCGGCGCTGCACCGAGCAGTCGCGTTCATTGAGATGGATGCAGTTGCCGATGGTATCCGCAAAAATCTGGATTTCTATATGGCGCGGCTTGAGGATATATTTCTCGATAAGAACATGATCGTCGCCGAAGGCGTTGCGCGCCTCGCGTTGGCAGGAGCCGAGCGCATCGGCAAAATCCTCCGGGCGGTCGACACGCCGCATTCCCTTGCCGCCACCACCCGCAGAGGCCTTGATAAGGACGGGGTAGCCGATAAGGTCCGCTTCGCGCTGAAGCAGCGCAGGATCATTATCCGCACCGTGATATCCGGGCACGAGCGGCACACCCGCTTTGCCCATCAGCTCCTTGGCGGCCGACTTGGACCCCATGGCACGAATGGCGGCCGCAGGTGGACCGATAAACACAATGCCGCTTGCAGCGCAGGCTTCGGCAAAGTCGTCATTTTCAGACAGGAAGCCATAGCCGGGGTGAATGGCCTCGGCGCCGGTGCGTCGCGCCGCAGCCAGAATTTTCTCGGCCACAAGATAGGATTCGCGGGCAGCTGCAGGTCCAATGAGGATTGCTTCATCCGCAAGCCGCACGTGCCGCGCGCCCGCATCCGCTTCGGAATACACAGCCACCGTCGCAATGCCCATGCTCCGCGCGGTGCGAATGATGCGGCAGGCAATTTCCCCGCGATTGGCGATCAGGATCTTCTTGAACATGGCTTTAACCTGATCCTTTCGGCCGCTCTGCGATCCAGCCGGGATCGCGCTTTTCGAGGAAGGCAGAAAGACCTTCGCGTGCCTCCTGGCTCGCCCGGCGCGCTGCGATCAGTTCCGCCATTTCCGACACCAGCGCGCCGTCAATGGAGCGCCCTGAAATCCGCCCGACCAGCGACTTCGCTTCCTGAACAGCCTGTGGGGCGCCTCTCAGCAGAGCGGCCACAATCCCCTCGACAACGTCGTCGAGACTGTCCCTGTCGCTGACCTCATGGACGAGACCCAACGCATGTGCGCGTGTCGCGTCCATACGCTCCCCGGTCAGAAAATACCGGCGGCAGTGGCGTTCACCGATCGCGGCGGCAATCAGGGGGCTGATAACGGCTGGGATCAATGCAAGCCTGACCTCCGATGTCGCAAACACCGCATTTGGAGCAGCAACTGCGATGTCGCAGGCCGCCACCAGCCCCATACCGCCACCAATGGCTGCACCCTGGACACGAGCAATCAGCGGCTTGGGGCATTCACGCAATGCAAGGAACATGCGCCCCATGGCCGCAGCATCGGCAGCATTGTCTTCAACGGAAGCAGCGCCTTGCCTTTTCATCCAAGCAAGATCCGCTCCCGCCGAAAAGTTCGCCCCCCGTCCGGCAAGGACCAGGACACGCACATGCGCGTCTTTGGAAAGCATCTCTATGACATCAGTCATTTCCCGAATGAGGTTTTCATCAAAGGCATTGTGCTGTCCGGGCCGGTTCATCCAGACCGTCGCGACCTTATCATTTATCTCGAGTTGAAGCGTTTTATAGGTCATGGGAACCTCACATGCGGAAAAGGCCGAAGCGCGTTTCGCCAATCGGCGCATTCAGCGCGGTCGAAAGCGAAAGGCCAAGAACGCGACGGGTCTGGGCGGGGTCAATAATGCCATCGTCCCACATCCGTGCGGTCGAATAATAGGGATGGCCCTGCCGTTCATATTGGTCACGGATATTGTTTCTAAACGCATCTTCTTCTTCGGCAGGCCATGTCTCTCCCTTGGCGGCGGCGCCGTCACGACGAAGCGTTGCAAGAACGGATGCGGCCTGCTCCCCACCCATGACGCTGATGCGCGCATTGGGCCACATCCAGAGAAAACGCGGACTATAGGCACGTCCACACATGCCATAGTTTCCGGCGCCAAAACTTCCGCCAATGACGAGCGTGAGCTTGGGAACCGCCGCTGTGGCGACAGCTGTCACAAGTTTGGCTCCGTGCTTGGCGATGCCCTCGTTCTCATAGGCGCGACCGACCATGAAGCCGGTAATATTCTGCAGAAACAGCAGGGGAATGCGACGCTGTACACAAAGCTCTATGAAGTGCGCACCCTTCAGAGCCGCTTCACCGAACAGAATGCCATTATTGGCGATGATGCCGACCTGCATCCCATAGAGCCGGGCAAATCCCGTCACCAGCGTCGTGCCATATCGCGCCTTGAATTCGTCGAAACAGGAGCCGTCGACCAGACGGGCAATGACCTCGCGCACGTCATATGGTTTGCGTGTATCCGAGGGAATGATGCCGTAGAGGTCTTCGGCGGGATAGATCGGCTCATCAAATGGTGCGGCGGCAATGTTCTGCTCTGGCAATGTCGAAACGATGCGTCTGGCAATATGGAGAGCGTGCGCATCATTTTCAGCAAGATGGTCGGCAACACCGGAGATGCGGGTGTGCACGTCTCCACCGCCAAGATCCTCGGCCGTGACGACTTCACCCGTCGCCGCCTTCACCAGAGGCGGCCCTCCCAGGAAGATGGTGCCCTGCTCACGGACGATGACCGTTTCATCGCTCATGGCGGGGACATAGGCCCCACCCGCCGTGCAGGAGCCCATGACAACGGCGATCTGGGCGATCCCTGCCGCCGACATCTGTGCCTGATTATAGAAAATACGGCCGAAATGATTTTCGTCCGGGAAGAATTCGTCCTGCAGAGGCAGGTAACCACCACCTGAATCCACAAGATAAAGGCAGGGAAGTCGATTTTCTGCGGCAATTTTCTGGGCACGCAGATGCTTCTTGACTGTCATCGGGTAATAGGTGCCGCCCTTGACGGTCGCGTCGTTGGCGATGATCATGCATCGGCGGCCCTCGACATTGCCTATGCCTGCCACGATGCCGGCAGACGGTGCTTCACCGTCATACAGCCCGTGCGCTGCGAGCTGACCGATTTCAAGAAATGGCGATCCCGCATCCAGCAGGCGATCGACGCGTTCGCGCGGCAGCATCTTCCCGCGGCTTGTGTGGCGTTTGCGCGCGACGTCACCGCCACCCAAGGCCGCCTGCGACGTTTTATCAACGAGATCGGCAACCGCATCGGCCATCGCCTGCGCATTGGCGCGAAATTCTGCCGAAGCGGAGTTGATGCTTGTTGACAAAGGGTTCACGTCCGGCCTCCTCTACTGCAGGCGTTCCCCCGCGCCGGCAATTATTGACTTTCGCGTAATCTAGCGTTTCAAGATACTCAAATCCCGTCAAAGAATTGATGGATAGTGCCAAGGGGGTAAGGGTTGATGACCCATGCAAGAACGCCGTCCGGCTTTGCCTCGGCCATTGTTTCCGCCTATCAGATGCGGGGCATGAACCCGCAGGAAGCGCTTGACGCAGCCGGTCTGACACTTGGTGAACTTCATCCGGACAGCAGGATTACGGCGGACCAGCTTGAGCGCCTCTCAAACCACGCCATGCGGGAGCTGGACGACGAGGCGCTTGGCTGGTTTTCCAGACGGCTGCCTTGGGGAAGTTACGGCATGTTGTGCCGCGCCTCCCTGCCCTCCGCCACCCTCGGCATAGCCATCGCGCGCTGGTGCCGCCATCACAACCTCATAGCGCAGGATGTTGAACTCAGCCTCAAAGCCGACAGACATCTGGCTGAGGTTCGGATCGAAGAGAAGCGCGACCTTGGCATTCTGAGAGAGTTTTGCCTGGTAAGCCTGCTGCGCAATCTGCAGGGTGTGGCCTCCTGGCTCGCCGACACGCGCATACCCCTGATCGACGTCGAATTTCCCTTTGCGGCACCGGCCCATGCTGAAAGCTACCGCTATCTGTTCGATGGACCTGCCTCGCTCGGAGCAGAGCTTACCACGCTTCGTTTCGACGCGGCCTATCTGGCTCTGCCCGTCCTTCGCGATGATGCCGCCCTGAGGCAGATGCTGCGCCGCCCGCTGCCGTTGATGGTGCGCCAGTATCGCCGTGACCGTCTCCTGTCTCGCGAAATCCTGCGCTTGCTGGGCGATATGCCCGCGGCGAGTGCCGATGAACTGGCCGAGAAGCTGAACCTGTCGACCCGCAGCCTGCACCGGCACATCAAGCAGGAAGGGACCTCGTTCCAGGCGCTGAAGGATCTTTCGCGCCGCCGTCTGGCGGAACGACTGCTCGCCTCGACACCATGGCCGATCAAGCGTATCGCACGCGAATGCGGTTTCGACGCCGAGGCAAGTTTTGTGCGGGCATTCAAATCCTGGAGCGGCCAAACCCCACGCGCTTATGCTGTCAACGCCCGCCAGGGCAGGTCGGTGCACGCCAAGGCGTGAAAGCTGCATGGTATCGCGATGCCTCCCTGCAGTTGTCTCAATGCGTCAATTCTTTGGCAGGATTTGATGCCTGTTCGCCTATAGCTTTCCCGAAGATCAAGACGCAATCCGGTGGGACGGGGCGCTGATGGGAGGGGACCTGGATGATCGAATTCAATGCCGCGGTGGTGCGCCAATGCTGCAATCCCGTGTGAGCGACCTGGCCCACAGGGCCGCCCTGAAATTCGGCGAAAAGACCGCATTGACCTTGCCAGGTCTGCGCTCCCTGAGCTTTCGGGAGATCGATGATCTGGCCGGACGCATGGCTGGCGCATTTGCGGCACGCGGCCTGAAGGCGGGCGACCGGATCGTCCTGCATCTGCCCAACGGCTGGCAATGGGTGGTTGCCTATCACGCAATAGCCAGGCTGGGTGGGGTCGTCGTGCCTGCAAATTTCCTCCTCAGCGCCGAAGAGGTCTCCTATATCGTAGAGGACTCCGAAGCGGCTGCCCTGATCGTTCCGGCGGAACGTCGTGCCTCTTTCAAGACGAGAGCCCAGGTTTACACGCTTGGCGAGGCGCCGGAGGCCGAAGAACTGACCCGCCTTCTCGACGGTGACTACATGTTACCCGTCGAGCGCAATCCGGAAGACCTCTTTACCATCGGATATACGTCCGGAACGACCGGTCGGCCCAAGGGCGCGACCATGAGCCATGAAGGCCTTTTCGCCAGCCTTTCGGGAACCGCCACGATCCACGTCCGCCATGAAGGCGACGCGGTGTTAACGTCCCTGCCTTTCCCGCATGTTTACGGAAACATCGTCATGAATGCGACGTTTCTGGTCGGTTCGCGGCTGATTACAACGCCGCGCTTCGATGCAGCTGAGGCGTTGCGCCTCATCGGCGAGGAAAAAGCAACCCTTTTCGAGGGGGTGCCGACCATGTTCTACCAGATGTTGGCCCACCCCAGTATCGGCGATGCCGACTTGAGCAGTCTGACACGGTGCACCGTCGGCGGCCAGACCATGCCGACCGCCAAGATAAATGCCGTCACAAGCCGCTTTGGATGCCCGCTTCTGGAACTGTGGGGCATGACCGAAGTTGCAGGGCCTGCCGTTACCCATTCGCCATACTGGAGCCCGAGACCCGGTTCCATCGGCTTGCCGATGCCCGGCTTTGAGACACGTATTGCGGATCTGGAGGATTCGTCGCGCGACGCAGCACCGGGTGCAGCAGGTGAACTCATGGTGCGCGGCACTATGGTCACCAAGGGCTACTGGCGCAACGAAGCTGCCACAAAAGAAACCATCAATGCGCATGGCTGGCTTGCGACCGGCGATATTGCACGTGCTGACAAGGACGGTTTCATCTTCATCGTCGACCGCAAGAAAGACATGATCATTACCGCAGGCTACAACGTCTATCCTGCTGAGCTTGAGCAGGTCATTGCCATGCACCCGTCTGTCGCAATGGTCGCCGTTGCCGGCACCGCCGACGAGGAGAAGGGCGAAATCGCCCAGGCTTTCGTCGTGCCCCACCGCAATGCGGTCTTGAGTGAAGAAGACCTGATCGCCCACTGCCGCAAGCATCTGGCATCCTACAAGATTCCGCGAAAAGTCATTTTCGTTGAGGATCTTCCTAAAAACAGCACCGGAAAAATTCTACGCCGTTCGCTTCGAGAAGCTCAGGCAAGCGTCTGACGGCGCTTTGCCTTCATCACTATGTGCGCGTCCATGCGCGGGGAATGGGAGGTTCCATCATGTCCGTGAATTTCAATGCAGACTATACGATGACCATCGACGGCAAGGCAGTCACGGCCGCGTCGACATTCGAGGTATTCAATCCCGCAACGGAAGAGGTGATCGCAACGGCACCTGACGCCAGCCGCGAACAGCTGGAAGCAGCCGTTTCGGCAGCCAAGGCTGCCTTCCCCGCATGGTCGAAACGCCCCTTGGCGGAACGTCAGGCCTTCGTTGCACGTCTTGGCGATGCCATCGAAGCCCACGCGGCCGATTTCATGCGGCTTCTGACGCGGGAACAGGGAAAGGCGTTCAAAGGTGCTGAATGGGAGGTCGGCGGATCTTCCATATGGTGCCGGGAAATTGCCAAGCAGGAGCTGCCCCTACACGTCGTCGAGAAAACCAATGACCGGACAGTGGAAACAAGGCGCGTTCCGCTCGGCGTCGTCGGTGGCATCACCCCATGGAATTTCCCGATCCTCCTTGCCGTGTGGAAGATTGCACCTGCGCTGGTTGCCGGCAACACCATGGTCCTCAAACCATCGCCTTACACCCCTTTGTGCACACTGAAACTGGGTGAGATTGTCCGCGACATCCTCCCTCCGGGCGTCCTCAACATCGTATCGGGCGGCAACGAGCTCGGCTCGTGGTTGACCCAGCATAAGGACATCAGCAAGATCAGTTTCACCGGTTCCACAGCCACTGGGCGCAAGATCATGGAAGCGTGCTCAGGAAACCTCAAGCGTATCACGCTGGAGCTCGGCGGCAATGACCCGGCCATCGTTCTGCCTGACGTAGACATCGAGAAAACAGCTGAAAAACTATTCTGGGCCGCCTTCCAGAACAGCGCCCAGTTCTGCGTGGCTGCCAAGCGGCTCTATATCCATGAGGATATCTACGATGAACTGGCAGCGGCGCTGGTGGCCTATGCCAGAACCGTGAAAGTGGGCGATGGCGCCGACCAGGGCACGGATCTCGGCCCGATCCAGAATCGGATGCAGTTTGAAAAACTCAAAAACCTTCTGGCAGACGCAAAGGACAAGGGACTGCGTTTCCTGCTGGGCGGCGATATCGGGCAAGGCAAAGGCTTCTTCGTCCCCGTGACGATCATCGACAATCCACCAGAAGACAGCCGAGTGGTGGTCGAAGAAGCCTTCGGTCCCGTCCTGCCTCTTCTCAAGTTCAAGGATCTCGATGATGTCATCGACCGCGCCAACAACACGGAATACGGCCTGGCGGCCTCCGTCTGGGGCAAGGACGTGGTCAAGGCACGCAGCATTGCCGAGCGGATAGAGGCAGGCACTGTCTGGGTAAACGAAATCCACAGTTTCTCACCCCACGTCGCCTTTGGCGGGCACAAGCAATCGGGTATCGGGATAGAAAATGCGCTCGACGGCTTAAGCGAATACACCAATTCGCAAACACTGGTCATCAACGCAGCTGCGTAAAGGTGCAGACCTAGCAAGCGGCGCGTGAATGCGCCGCCTGCTAGAACGTTTTGCTTCTGGGTGGGGACGGTTCTCCATCCGCGGTATGCCTCTGAGAGCCTTTGACGGCGTCCCAACAACATTTACAACTCGCATGCCTTCTCAAAATCGATCACCGTGTCGCTCAGCGGAATTGGCTGACAGGTAAGACGAGCGATCCGTGACCAGTTCGGTTTTAACGAGACAGAAAAAACAGACTTCACTCACTTTGACCGCGTAGTTTTCACATTGCCCAACCTGACAGCCGTTTGGTAGCAAAAGCCTGATGCCAACGACCGCCGAAAGTGAGCCTGGTTAATTTGTCCATTCAAAGCTGGAACTGGTTCTCGTAAGCGTGATCCGCGCTGGCGTCTATCGTGGCACCGAGATGAAAGATATGCCCCCCTTATGGATATGGGGTGCGCTTGGGGCCTCGCCACGACTAAGCAATAGACTAATGAAAGTCTCTCATTGTTTCTGGCAAGTTTCGCAAGTTGGTTATCAAAACCGGCTGTCTCCATCGTCCTAGCCACGTAGTGCAGAGCGGTCGGGGTCGATACGCTTGGCTGCACTTTAACGCACACCAGTCCTCAAGTCTTTCAGAGTTTAGCACCGATCCTGCAAGCGATGCGCGACTGAACATGAGACTATGTCCAGCACTGGTCACACGACTTCTAAGGAGGTTGCGAGGTGCACGAAGGCGGCAAATCAAAAAAAGCTGGCGTGTAAGGCGATTCACTTCTTAAGCCAAGAAACCGTGACAAAAGGGTGAACAAAAGTGTCCGCTTTTTGCGGTACCGTACGAAGTACTGGACATTTACAGGAAATAAACGAGCAAAATCAAAGCATATTTTTAAAAGTGGTGCCCCTTGCCGGAATCGAACCAGCACTCCTCTCGGAACCTGATTTTGAGTCAGGCGCGTCTACCAATTCCGCCAAAGGGGCACTTTGGATGCTTACATCTTGGTATGTCGCGGACTATACGAACAAGCCATGGGAGGTCAACTTATTTTTGCAAAATTAGTGCGCTTAGAAGACAGCACGTACAGCGCTTGAATTGTTGACGAAGGTGCGAATTGCAAGCGTCGCTGGACTGGATTAGAGGCTATGGAGCGTTTCAGTTCGGGCCGCTTCGCTGGGTCATATCATGGGCGGTCCCAAGGCCGCGTAGAGTGAGGAATTATAGATGGAAAGTGCAGTTTCCGCAGAGAAGAACCGAACAATTTCAGCGGTTCTGGTCACCGCCGGAATGATTTTCACGGTGGGCTCTGCACTTGGGTTCCAGCATATCGGCGGATATACACCATGTGCGCTATGTCTGTTGCAGCGCGATCCCTATTATTATGCGATACCCGTCGGAATTCTGGCGATTGCGGCGGCCATGTTCAAATTGCCGTCGTGGCTGACAAGGTCCGCGCTCGTTCTGATCGGGATCGCGATGCTGATCGGCGCCGGTCTTGGTGTTTATCATTCCGGTGTAGAATGGGGTTTCTGGCCCGGGCCCATTACCTGCTCGACCGGAGCGCCTTCATTGACCACAAATGCCGGAAACCTCTTGAATGACCTCAACGCTGTAAAGCCGCCATCCTGCAACGACGCTGCACTGCGCGTCCTTGGCCTTTCCTTTGCCGGATGGAACGTGATTGCAAGCGTTATTCTTGCAGCCATCGCGTTCTTCGGAGCGAGCCGCAAGACCGCCTGAGGCTCTTATGGCTGCAGTTCGGTATCCCAGTACAGATAGTCCATCCAGCTTTCGTGCAAATAATTGGGCGGGAAAGACCGCCCATTGTTATGCAGGTCCTGAACGGTTGGCTGGTAGGGCTTCTGACTAGGGAACATTCCGGCAATCCGCGGCAGCTTGCTTCCCTTTTTCAGATTGCAGGGCGAGCAGGCCGCGACAACATTGTGCCAGGTCGTTTCGCCGCCATGTGCGCGCGGAATGACGTGATCGAAGGTCAAGTCGTCCTTTGAGCCGCAATACTGGCACTCGAACTTGTCGCGCAGGAAGACGTTGAAGCGGGTGAAAGCCGGATTTCGGGTTGGCTGAACATAGGTCTTGAGGCTGACAACACTTGGCAGCTTCATGGAAAAGCTTGGTGAACACACCGCGTGATCATATTCTGCGATGATGTTTACACGGTCAAGAAACACGGCCTTGATCGCGTCCTGCCAGGACCAGAGCGACAAGGGATAATAACTCAGCGGCCTGTAGTCTGCGTTCAAAACGAGCGCGGGCAGGGCCTGTGGTGAAACTGCAATCGTCAAGGGCGTCTCCTGATCGATTCGGCATCTGCACCTGTATATTAGGTCTGTTGTTACAGGATTGTGAAGCCCATAAATGAAGTGCTAAAAGAAAGGCTTATTTCAGGCATTCGGCCATAAAACAGCGCTTGCCCGCAGGCCGCTTCCACCAAACCAATATCTTCACGAACGCCACTCAAGCGGGAATTAGCAATCAACAATTCCCGCACTGGAGCCTCCCAGGTCGCCTCAGGTTTTTTCGACGTCGGCCGTCATATCGAAGCTTGCAAGTTCGCGATTGACAAGATCGCGCCAGCTGCGATTTTCGATCAGTTCCTGAGGGAAAAGTCCTGTGATGGAAAACAGGGGGGCGGAGGGATCCTGCCGGTCTGCCTGCCGGATTGCGGCAAGGATTTCGTCGCGACGTGGGTCGTTCAGATCACCGCGCTTGTGGATTGAGGCAATCCAGAGCGCGACAACATAGGCAAATTCCCTTGCCTCCCCACCAGCCTTCAACGTTTCTGCAGCTGCGGCAAGAATACGTTGCGGCAGCTTCTGGCTTGTGTCCATCGCAATCTGCGTGTTGCGATGCGCAATCGTCGGATTGGCAAAGCGTTCCAGCAGTTGATCTTTATAGGCGGGAAGATCGATGCCGGGCACGGCGTCCAGGGTGGTGGTTGCGGCCTCCATATGGCGCTGGACGATCTCAACGAATTCGGGGACGGCCATCACGTCGCGCACGAATTCGAGATCGTGTAGAATACCCAGATGGGCGATGAGCGTGTGAGAACCGTTGAGCAGACGCAGCTTCATGTCTTCGTAAGGCGCAACGGCATCGGCAAACACGGCACCCGCCTCTTCCCATGCGGGCCTGCCGGAAACGAAATCATCCTCGATGACCCATTGCATGAAAGGCTCCGTCTCGATTGCCAGACGGTCCTCAGCACGCAACAGCGAAGCGGCGCGGGCGCGTGTTTCGTCCATTGCCGCCGGGACGATGCGATCCACCATGCTGCACGGGAATTTTCCATGGCTCTCTATCCAGTTTGCCAGGGCCTGATCCCTTCTGCCTGCCATCTCCAGCACGAGACGACGCACCACCCTGCCGTTGGAGGGCAGGTTGTCGCAACAAAGGACCGTAAAGGGATCAATCCTCCTCTCCCAACGTCTGAAGAGACCCTCGACGAGAAACCCGATGACGCCTTGCGGCCTGGTTGGTTGCGCGATATCGGCCGCCACCGCTGGGTGATGGAAATCAAGACCGCCCGTCAGCGGATCAAGCCCATAGGCCTTCTCGCTCACTGTGAGCGTCACGACGCGGATATCCGGGTTTGACAGATAGTCCAGTACGTCCTGCTGTCTTTCAGCGGCACAAAGCCAGTCGACTGTCGTGCCTATCACCTCTGCTCTATCGCCTTCGGCACTGCGCACGATGATTGAATAGAGACCATCCTGCTTTTCCAGTGCACGAACGGGTTCCGGGGAGCGCAAATTGACCGCGACAATACCCCATGGCCCAAAGCTCTTTTCCAGCGCGCGCTGCGTATAGACGGCCTGATGGGCGCGATGAAATGCTCCAAGCCCGATATGGACGATGCCGGGTTTAAGTTCGCGCCGGTTAAATGAAGGCGACGAGACCGCATTTGGCAAAACGGTAGAATTCGAAAGCGTGTCCATATGCCTATACTCGACCGTAATGAGGATGAAGAAGGGCGCGCTCTATGCCGCGGAGTTCCGCAAGCCCCTTGAGACGCCCAATGGCGGGATAGCCGGGTTGCGCGCCGCGCGTGAGATCATCGAGGATTTCCTGACCGTGGTCCGGCCGCATGGCAATACGGTGGTCTTCGCGCCCTTCCAGACGGCGGCGCTTTTCCTCCTCAAGCAATGTGGCGATAACGGCGACCATATCCGTTGCCCCCTCCAGATGTTGATCCTCGAAGAAAGAGCATGGAACGGCCTCCGTATCACGCGTGACATTGCGCAGATGCACGAAATGAATGCGGTCAGCAAATCGTCTCGCGATCTGCGGCAAATCATTGTCCGGACGGGCCCCCAGTGAACCGGTACACAGGGTCACGCCGTTGGCTCTACTATCGACCTTGGAAAGCATGTGCGCATAATCGGCCTCTGTCGACAGGATACGCGGCAAGCCCAGCAAGGGCCATGGTGGATCATCCGCATGGGCGCAGATGTTGATCCCCACCTCCTCTGCCACAGGCACGACCTGCGACAGGAAATCGACCAGATTGGACTGGAGCCTCTCGCGATAGATGCCCTGATAGGTTTTGAGTTTTTCCAGCAGCTGTTCCAGCGTGTAGCCATCGGCAGAACCCGGCAGACCGGCACCGATGTTTTTGCCAAGGGCGGCGATCCTGTCGCCGCTCAATTCGGCAAAGCGTTTGGCGGAGGCCTCGATCAGCCATTCCGGGTAATCATGGTTCGCGTCCGGCCTTTTGAGAATGTGGATATCAAAGGCAACGAAATCGGTCAGGTCGAAACGCATCGCCTTGGCGCCGTGGCGGGTTTCCCAGCGCAGGTCGGTGCGTGTCCAGTCCAGTATCGGCATGAAGTTGTAGCACACGGTGCGAATGCCGCTTCGGGAAAGTCGCCGCAGGGTTTCCTGCCAGTTGACGATATGGGCTTTCCAGTCTCCGGTCTGGGTCTTGATGTCTTCCGACACCGGCACGCTTTCCACCACATCCCAGTAAAGGCCACCCGCCTTTATGTCCCGATGTCGTTTCTCGATCTCATCCACCGGCCATACGGCTCCGGTGGCAATGTGGTGCAGCGCACTGACGATGCCCTCGGCACCGGCCTGTGCCGCATCCCGCACCGTTACCTTGTCAATTGGCCCAAACCAGCGCCAGGTATGCTTCATGTCTATGTCCTTCAGATATCAGTTCGAGCCGCCGAGGAGGATCTGCACCTTGCAGGCGACGGATCTGTCGCCTGCCTGTTCGAACGCCTCGGCAACGCTTACGAGTGGAAATTCGTGGGAAATGATGGGCCGCACGTCGATGGTGCGGTCCGAAATGAGTTTGACGGCGAGCGCAAATTCCTGATCGAAACGCTGGGAGCCGCGCCAGACGATTTCCTTGCCGACGAGAGCATTGAGCGGGATGGTCATGTCTCCGGTCACGCCCACCTGCACAATCGTGCCGCGCGGTCTTATAGCAGCGAATGCAGAGCGCAGGGCAGGGCCAGCAGCGGAACAATCGAAGACAATGTCGAAACTGCCCTTGCCTTCCTGGAATGGTGCAAGCCCTTGCGGATCGGTGAGAACGTTGATTGTGCGGGTTGCGCCCATGGCAACAGCACGAGAAAGAGCCGCATCGGCAAGATCGGTTACGACGATCTCTCCGGCACCGGCGTGCCGTGCGGCAGCCACCGTCAACAGGCCAATCGGGCCCGCCCCGGTCACCAGCACGCGGCTGCCAGCCACGTCGTGCGCCTGCGCAACGGCATGGAGGCAGACGGCCAATGGCTCGGCACAGGCAGCTTCGGCGGAGGTAGAATTGTTCTCGAAAGCAAAACACTGTTCTGCCGGCACCACAAGCCAGTCCCTGAACATGCCCTGCTCGTGCGGCAGGCGCATGGCGCTGCCCATGAAACGCATGTCGAGACAATGGATCGGCAGGTTGGATTTACAGTAATGGCACTCACCGCACGGCTGGGACGGGTTGACCGCAACAAGCGCGCCAATCACCAGTCCACTTACGCCCTCCCCCAGTGCCTCGATATATCCAGATGCTTCGTGGCCGGAAATGATTGGTTCTCGCACCTGGACGGGGCCGAAACCACCATCCTGATAATAGTGCAGATCAGAGCCGCAGATGCCGCCTGCGGCCATGCGCAGCAGCACCTCCCCGACGCCGGGCTGCCTGACGTCCTGTGTTTCGACCTTGATGTCCTGTTTGCCATAAAGACGCGCCACGCGGGTCAACATGCACTTCACTCTCGTATGGGTGGGAAATCCCGCGCGAATGATCGCGCGGGGGTGATGACTTAGCGGATCAACCCCATTTCCGTCGGCAGCCACAGCGTGATGGCTGGCACGAAGGTAATGAGGATGAGCGCCACGAAGAGTGGCACCAACCAGGGAAGAATGGCCATCGTCGTGCGTTCCACCGATAGCCGCGCGACGCGCGACAGCACGAACAGCACCATTCCCAGCGGCGGATGCAGAAGACCAATCATCAGGTTCAGCGTCATGATCAGCCCGAAATGCACCGGGTCGATATCGAACTGCAGAACGAGCGGCAGCAGGATCGGCACCAGAATGGTGATTGCGGCAATCGTATCGAGGAAGCACCCGACAAACAGCATCAGCAGATTGACGAGCACGAGGAATATCCACTTGCTGTCCGTCAGGGTAAGGATTGCTGACGATAGAACCTGCGCCGCCTGACTGACCGTCAAAAGCCACGCGAAGACGGAAGCTGCCGCGACGATGAAGAGCACGGAGGCCGTCGTTTCGATCGTCTCAAAAGTCGCCTTTGCCAATGTCTTGAGCGTCATGGTCCTGTAGCGGACGAGACCGAGAAAGAGCGACCACAAGACCGCCGCAACCGCCGCTTCGGTGGGCGTGAACCACCCCATCGTCATACCGCCGATCAGGATGACCGGGGTCATCAAAGCCATCACGGCAGAGAAGTCGAAATACCAGTCGCAGACGATCAGAACCGCAAGCACGATGACGATTGCAAGGTTCAGCGACATGCCCAGCATTGTCAGCAGATAAATGCCGACAGGCACCATCATGACGACCAGCACTTCCAAAGATGCGCCAAAAATCGTTTTCAGGCTGAATGGCGTGTCCGAACCCCAATTCTTGATATAGGCGAAGGCGGCCACGGTGATCATCATCAACAGCGTCATGACGACACCTGGAACGATGCCAGCCATGAACAGCGCGCCAATCGAGACATTCGCCATCATTCCATAGATCACGAATGGCAGGGACGGCGGGAAGATTGGACCGAGTGTGGCCGAGGCGGCGGTGACGCCGACGGCAGCCTCCACCGGGTATCCATGGTCCTTCATGGCCTTGATTTCGATGGTGCCGATACCGGCCGCATCGGCAAGTGCTGTTCCGGACATGCCGGAAAAAATGACCGAGCCAATGATGTTGACCTGCGCCAGCCCGCCTTTCATCCATCCGACAAGTGCGACGGCGAAGGAATAGATGCGGCCGGTAACGCCCGCAACATTCATCAGATTTCCCGCAAGGATGAAGAATGGCACCGCAAGCAGCGGAAAGCTTTCGACACCCGCAATCATCCGCTGCGCCGCTATGATATCGGGAGCGACGTTGTAGGACACGATATAGAGCAGCGATGACACAGCCATGGAAATGGCGACGGGAAGGCCGATGAGCATCAGAAGAAGGAAGGAACCGATGAGAACCAGCATCTTACACTTCCTCCACGCTTTGAAACTCTTCAGGCCGTTCCAGAACGGAATAGCCACGCCGCAGATTGGCGACGAAGACCTGAATGGACCGCAGGAACATCAGCACGAATGCAGCAAAGACCGTGTAGAAGACGATGCCGCGCGGCAAGGCCACCGTTACCATCTCCTCATCCGCGACGATATCGAGATACCGCCACATCAGCCAGGATGCATAGGCAAAGAAGCCCATTCGCAGCACATCCACGGCAAGCGACATGACGCGCGTCACATGGGGTGACAGGTAGTGATAGAGCACGTCCACCTGAATATGGCGTGACAGGCGCACGCACATTACGGAGCCCATGAAGACGACTCCGATCAGGCAGTTGACGGCGATTTCCTCGGTCCATGCATAGCTGTCATTGAGGACGTAGCGCGTGAAGAACTGCAGGAACACGCAGCCCGTCATGACCCAGAAGAGGGCAAGCGTAATCCAGTCTTCGAACGAATAGACAGAGAGATCGGTATCCGGCGGCGCCTCATCGAATGTATGGGCGAGTTCCTCAGGCGTCACCTGAGTGTGAAGTTCCTTCGACATTGAATTGTCCCGGCTGAGAAGAAAGGGCGGCGCGATCCGAAGACCGCGCCGGATGCGGTCTATTGAATGGCGCGAATGGCTTCCCAATCGGCCTTGTCATAACCGAAGTCCTCGAACTTCACCTTTTCCAGCACGTTTTTCTCGAAATCGGCCTTGTCGACTTCCGTCACCGAAAGACCGCGCGCCTTGAAATCGTCGACCAGCTTGTTTTCCCGTTCCTCGATGATCTTGGTCGTCTTGGTTGCCGCCTCCTGCATCACCTCGACAAAGATCTTCTTGTCCTCGTCCGAAAGGCTCGCCCAGCGGCTCTTGGAAACGACCGTATTGAGATGATCAACGATGTGTCCGGTCAGAATGATGTTCTTCTGGACCTCGAAGAATTTCTTCGCCTCGATTGTTGTCAGCGGATTTTCCTGCGCATCGACGGTGCCGTTCTGCAGCGCCAGATAGACCTCAGCAAAGGCAATCGGCGTGGTGTTTGCACCACAGGCCCGTGGCATTGCGAGATAGGCGGGAACATCGGGCACACGCATCTTCACGCCAGCGAGATCGCCGCATTTGGCGATAGGCTTGTTGGCTGTCGTATGGCGTGTTCCGTAGTAGCTGACTGCCGTAATGACGTTGCCGGTCTTGTCTTCATAACCCTTGGCGAGCCGTTTGAAGACATCGCTCTTTGTGTAGGCGATCAGATGCTCAGGGCTGCGGAAGATATAGGGGAAATAGGTGACACCGATGGGCTTGTAATCGCGGGCGGCGAAGCTGGAGCCCGAGATGATCATATCGACCGTACCCAGCTTCAGGCCCTGATTGATATCGACTTCCTTGCCAAGCTGCGAGGCGGGGAAGACATCGATCTTGTAGCGTCCTTCGGTGCGCTTTTCGATCTCCTTTGCGGCCCAGACGGATTCCGTATGGAATGGTTCGGTCGTCTCATAGACATGCGCCCATTTCAGCGCGGTCTGCGCCTGAGCCGAACACGCGGCGGCCAAGGCAAGAGCGGTTGCGCCTAGCAAGGCGGATAATCTTGATATCATTGTATTCCCTCCCGGATTGAAATCAGATCGTCTTGTCCCGGCACCGCCCTCTCTCCTGACGGCACCGGTTTTTTCCTACGGCTCCTCCCCGAAGCTTTCGGAAAATCTTTTCTGCGACAGCGTCAGATGCCGCCGCATTGCGTTGCGGGCGCCGACCGCGTCCTTAGCTGCAATGGCGTCGCGGATCACGCGATGCTCCTCAAGCGCCAGTCGCCATGTGTGGGGGCCTTCGAAATGGCTTGCCAGCCTCTCGAAATAGGGTGTCATCCGCCGGTCGAAGATCTGACCCGTCAGGCGATGAAGTGTCGCGTTCCCAACGATATCGGTAATTGCCGTGTGGAAGGCGCGGTCTTGCACCAGCATGTCGACTGGGTCCCCAATTGCCCGTTCCATCTGCAGCAGGCATTCGTCGAGATGCTTGATGCCCTCAGGCGTCGCCATCATCGCCGCCTCTTCGGCGATCGCACCTTCGATAATGCTGCGTGCCTGCAGTATCTCGAATGGGCTGTCATTCTCGTCCACCGGCAGAACTTTCGATGCAGCCTGAGGCGTTCGCTGGCTGACATAGACGCCTGAGCCCATACGGATCTGGATATGACCCTCCACCTCTAGAACTATAAGCGCCTCGCGAATGGTGGGGCGGGAGACGGCAAAACGCTCTGCGAGATCACGCTCGGCAGGCAATTTTGCGCCGGGAACCAGTTCCCCCGTTTCGATCAGCGCACGTATCTGGTCCGCGACCTGCCGGTGCAGGCGGCGCGGTTCCAAAGCCACGAACATGAAGTCCTCCCAGACTGGTAAAATGGTCTTACCAATTACGACGCAGTAAAGCGCACCCTGCCGCAAAGTCAACTGGTGAGTTATGAATTGTTAATATTTGCCTCTTGGGCACGTCTTGACGAGGCACGCGTGCCGGGAGCCGGCGATGGCAAGCGGCGGGAATTTCATTCGAACGTCAAACGCGCACGTGTTCGGAAATCTTAAGGATCAAACCTGCCGGTAGCTGCGCCTGAAATAGACAAGTGCTTCGTCTTCGTCGCTTACTATGGATTCCACCACATCGCAGATCAGAATATCATGTGTGCCACCATCATGCACGGTTCGAATGCGGCAATCGAAAGAGGCGAGCGCTCCGGAAAGCAGCGGCGAACCGGTTTCATGTGTCGTCCACTCCCCTGCGGAGAACCGCGCATCCATAGGGGTTTTACCGCCGAACAGCGCGCTCAGATCCTGCTGGTTCGCCGCAAGCGTATTGACGCAGAGAACACCGTTTGCGGTCACATATTTGTAAGCGGAGGAGTTGCGGTTAAGGCAAACCAGCAATGTCGGTGGATTGTCCGAAACGCTGCAAACTGCCGTGGCGGCAAAGCCCGCCCTTCCCTCAGGCCCATCGGTTGTGACGATGTTGACGGCACCGGCCAGTTGCGACATGGCGTTTTTATAGTCCAGGCTGCTCTGCTCGGCAGTCTTGGTCTCCATCTCGGCATCCTTTGTAAGAGACAGCGTCTGCATCTTCTCTATCCTTTTCAGTCTCTTGTCACGCCAGAAGGCAGGCATCATCGAAGGGCAAACGCGGCAGACGCGCGAACAGTTTCGACGTGTCGCCATAGCCGAGATTGATGAGGAAATTGGATTTCCACGATGTCCCGGCAAAAAATGCCTCGTCGACCCTGGCCTTGTCAAAGCCTGACATTGCACCGGTGTCCAGCCCTAGCGCACGTGCAGCCATGATCAGATATCCCGCTTGAAGGCTGGCATTTCGAAAAGCCGTTTCTTCAGCCATCGCAGGGCTTGAGGTAAACCATGCTCTCGCGTCCGTATGCGGAAACAGGAAGGGCAATTTCTCATAGAATGTTGCATCCATTGCAGCAATCACAGTCACCGGCGCCGTCATGGTCTTCTCAAGATTGCCCGAAGAGAGGCATGGTTTCAGCTTTTCCTTTGCCTGAGGCGACCGGATGAAGACAAAGCGGGCCGGGCAGCAATTGGCCGATGTCGGACCCATTTTGGTCAGATCATAGATCTTCGCCAGAAGCTCGTCGCTCACTGGCTTGTCCTGCCAGCCATTGTGCGTACGGGCATCCGTAAACAATGCAGCAAGTGCCTGCTGGTCAACTGTCATGTCTCAATACCTTATCAAGCTTTGCGAGCGATCAGAAACCTTTCCAGCTCGCGATTGAAATCATCCGCTTCGGTTATGTTCACCGCATGTGCCCCTGCGTCAAAAACCATGAGCTCGGCATGTTCCAGTCCTTCGGCAAGGCGCAACGAGCGCGTATACGGCACAAGCAGATCATCCTTGGAAGCGATGACGAGGGTGTCGTTCTTTATGTCCCCAAGCCGGTCATCAATGTCGAAACGGCGCAACGCGTCTATGCGGCGCAGAACATTGTCCCTGCCCTGGAAATGGGCGACGCCATGGAGATCGTCGCGGGCCAGACGCTCTGCATTTTCGGACATCCACACCGCTGGATAGAGAAACAGCGGCTGCGCCCGCACAAACGCCTCGACGCCTGTGTTTTCCAGAAGGGCAATTCTGGCTTCGAAGCAACGCAGGGAGTGCCCGTCCACCTTGCTCCAGGCATTGATGAGGACAAGACGATCAAGATAATCCGGCCAGCGCAGTGCGATATCAAGTCCGATGAGCCCGCCAAGCGCATGTCCCATGAAGTGAAATCTTGCAATATTTAGCTGGCTTACGATCTCCATGACGTCATCTGCCATGGCGGCGATGCCACCGTCCACGGGTACCTCTCCGCCGGTTCGGCCGGTGCCGCGGTGGTCATAGATGACGACGCGGAAATGCCGTTGCAGCACGTCCATCTGCGGCGCCCAATAGGCCCCTGCCCCGCCCAGACCCGAAGACAGGACAATTGTTTCCGCATCCGGCTCCGTTCGACCCGAAACCTCGAAATGCATGTCACGCCTTCCTGTCATCGGCTGCCGATATGGGCAACTGTTGCGATTTCCACGAGGGCATCGGGCTTCACCAACCCGCACTGAATGCAGTAGCGCGCGGGCTTGTCTCCGGGAAAATACTCGGCATAGACCTTATTGACCGCCTGGTAGTTCGCCCAGTCAGTGATGAAGATGTGGTTCATCGTGACATCCTCCATCGTGCCGCCGGCAGTTTCGATGACGGTCTTGATGGTTTCCAGCACATGCCGTGTCTGGGCTGCGGCATCGCCGACATGCACCACATCATTGTTCTTGTCGAAGGGCAGCGTTCCCGAAACATAGACGACGCCATCGGCAAGCGTGCCGGGAGAAAAGGGCGCTATCGGCTTTTGTGAGCCTTCAGGAACGATAATGGTCTTTGGCATGTCTGTTCTCCTCTAAAGTTTGATCAGTCTTCCATCGGGGCTGCTTGCGAGATGACGGCGCAGAAATCATTGACGGTCGCCACCCAGCCGAAGAATTTCTCGACATTGTAGACGGTGGCCTGCTGGATGAAATCTGGACCCAGATGATGCGTCGCGTCCTCCAGCATCACCCCGAAATATTCGAGATGGAACGCGTCGCGCAGGGAGCTCTCGACGCAGACATTGGTGGCAATGCCGACGAAGACGAGATTGCGGATGCCCCTCGCCCGCAGCACGCTGTCCATATTGGTGTTGAAAAAGCCGCTATATCGCGTCTTGGGTACCAGGATATCACCGGGTTGCGGCTGCAGCTCGTCCACAATGGCGTAGTCCCATGTGCCCTTTGCCAGCAGCTTGCCCTGCAATTCCGGCCGCGCCCGCATGGTTTTCAGGGCGTTGGACTTGTGCCAGTTGGGAGATCCCGGCCCCCCGGCCTCGACATAGTCACTGTCCCAGCCATTTTGGAAATAGATGACCTGCACCCCGGCGGCCCGCGCCGCATCAAGCGTCTTGCCGATATTGGCGATGGTGGATTTCGCGCCGGAAATATCAAACCCTGCGAGATCGACATAGCCGCCTTCGGTCGAATAGGCGTTCTGCATATCCACCACCACGACTGCGGTTTCGCTGGGTTTCAACGAAAGCGGCTCCGGACGAGCGGGCAGCGTTACGCTGTCCAAGTGGCTTCTGGGAGGCTGGTAACCGGAAATGCCGCTATCGGTCATTCTGCGGCCTCCAGAACGGTGGTGATGTGTTGACGGCTCTTCATCAGGGGCTGCACATATTTGCCGAATTTCTCGATACCCTCCACGAAGTCATCAAAAGTCAGCATGACGCCACCCGTGCCCGGAACTTCGCCCATCTCGTCCAGCATGGCCGCGACTTCCTCATAGGAGCCAATCAGCGTTCCCATGTTGATGTTGACGGCTGAGACAGGGTTCGCCATGTGACGGACATTGGTATCGGCACCGGACTTCGTATCGACAGAGCTTTGCAAACCAAGCCATTTGATCGCTTCCTGATCGGCGCCTGCCTTGTAATGCTCCCATTTTGCCCAGGCGTCCTCGGATTTTTCCTCAGCCAGAACCATGGTCAGCACCACCGAGCGGACATCACGGCCGGTCTTTTCCGTCGCCGCCATCAGCCTTTTATTCGTCGGCGCGAAGGCGGTGGGCGTGTTCACACCGACGCCGAAGCAGAAACTGTAGTCCGCGAACTTCGCGGAAAATTCCATGCCCTTGTCGGAAGAGCCGGCGCAGATGAGCTTGACGTCTCCCTGCGGCACCGGCTTCATCTGGCAATCATCCATCGTGAAATACTGGCCCTTCAGGTCAGATTGCCCCTTGGTCAGCAATTCCTGAAGGACGGTGGTGTATTCGCTGAGATAGGCGTAGCGGTCGCCAAAATAATCATCGCCCGGCCATAGGCCCATCTGGCTGTATTCCGGCCTTTGCCACCCGGTGATGAGGTTGATGCCGAAGCGGCCGCCGGAAATGGAATCGATGGTTGTCGCCATTCGTGCCACAATTGCTGGCGGCATGACCAATGTTGCCGTCGTGCCGAACAGCTTGATCTTGGACGTGACTGCAGCCAGCCCTGCCATCAACGTGAAGGATTCCAGATTGTAGTCCCAGAACTCCGTCTTGCCACCAAAGCCCCGCAGCTTGATCATTGAGAGCGCGAAGTCGAAGCCGTATTTTTCAGCGGCCAGGGTTATCTGTTTGTTGAGCTCGAACGTCGGCTTGTATTGCGGAGCGTTCTCCGAGATCAGCCAGCCGTTGTTTCCGATGGGAATGAATACGCCGATTTCCATGTGCATTCTCCAGTTAGCGCCCGTATCAAGTTCTCACATGGGAATGCAGGTTCTGTGCCAGTTCTTTATCTCAAATGATTTCAATGAGTTGACAGGGGTCCACTTCAATAATTTTATCAAATGATAAATTTTTTATCGTTCGGTAAATTTATGTGCTCAAATTTGGAGCAGCGATTTAAGAAAAGGCGCGGCGGTGCGCAGCAGCTTTCTTTTTTACTTTATTATCTACTCCCGTGGCCGTGCTCGACAAAAAAGGCGCCGCACTTTCGAACGGCACCTGTTGAAAACACGTTGTCGTTTTCACGCGAGTTAAAGCGCTCAGGCTTCAGATTTCGCCTGGTCTTGGCTCAGTCCATCTGGACATTTGCATTCTTGACCACAGGCTCCCACTTGGCGATTTCCCTTGAAACATGCGCCTTGAGTTCATCGGGGCTGGAGCCGACGATCTTCGCGCTGAAATCCGCCATGCGGGCGGCGACATCAGGGTCTGCCAGTGCCTTTTTCGCAGCAGCATTGAGGACATCGACGGCGGCTGCCGGAGTGCCAGCGGGTGCAAAAAGCGCATTCCAGGTGTAGGTCTCATAACCCGGCACCGTTTCGGCAATAGTCGGCACGTCAGGGAAAGAGGATGCCCGCTCCGCAGTCGTGACACCCAGCGCACGCAACGTCCCCGATTTCATATGTCCTGACGATGATGGCAGGTTGTCGAACATGATCGAAACCTGATTTCCCAGAAGATCGTTCAGTGCCGGGCCAGACCCCTTATAGGGCACGTGCTGCATGGATACGCCCGTCATGGCCTTGAACAGCTCACCCGACAGGTGAAGCGGCGTTCCGTTGCCGGAGGACGCATAGGCGTATTTGTCGGGTTCAGCCTTCAACAATGCAATCAGCTCGGCAATCGTCTTTACCGGAAGCTGAGGATTGACCACGAGAACATTGGGCACGACGACCAGCAAGGAAATCGGGGCGAAATCCTTTTCCGGATCATAGGGCTTTGTCTTGAGAATGAGCGGGTTAAGCGCATGTGTGGCGACGGTGCCCATCAGGATGGTGTAGCCATCCGGTTCCGCCCGTGCAACGCGGTCTGCGCCCAGATTGCCGCCAGCGCCGGCAACATTCTCGACCACGACCTGCTGGCCAAGCTCCTGCCCCATTTTCTGGGCGATAACGCGGGCAACAACGTCCGTCGAACCACCCGCTGCGAAGGGCACAACCAGAGTAATTGTCCGATCAGGGAAACTTTGCGCCTGGCCTGATCCGGCAAACGAGAGAAAACCGGCTGCTGAAGCAGCAAGCGCCAGCGCAGCGCGCCGGGTGAAATGCTTGTAAGTCATTGAACCTCCTGTGGAGCGGCCTCCCCGCCACCGTGCCAGTTTAGCTCAAACCTTCTCCAGAGCAAGCAACACCTAAGTCTTGCCCGTCGGGAGTTAAACCATCATTTCCCGTGCATAGGCATGGACCGTCCGAAAGGCGTCCTGCGCACCGGCAATCGCCCGGCCTTCCTCCTCTTCACTCAGATCGATAGTGTCCAGCGCGGCGACAAAGGTGCGCCAATGCAATCCCCGCCCCTCAGGCGCACCGGCCAGATGTCTCGCGCCGAAGCTGTCATCAAGGCCGAGTTTCGCGGCGTCCTTCAACAGAAACGCAGCGCCCAGATTTGAACCTTCAACGACGTAAAGCCAGCCAAGGGCTTCTGCAAGATCGAAAGATGTATCCTCCGCACGGAAACGGACCTCTCCGCCTGCAGGTGCTGCAATGTCCAGATCTGCAAGATCCTGATCGACATAGCCGAGGCGTCTACGGCCCTTCAGATCGGGAAGAAGCTCGCTTAGACGCTCATTGGCAAAGAGTGCATCGAGATCCCTGTGAAAGAGATACTGTGTCTGAACGAATTTTCCGAAATTGGCACGGTTTTCAAATGGCTTGGCAGACATGATAAAGCTGTCGAGCTCCTCATGCGCCTGGCGCGTCGCTGCTTTGAGGCGTTTCGTCCGGCTGGGCTCAAGCTCGGGTGTGGTCGTCGCCAGTTCTGCAGCAGTCATATTCGTTTCCTTTCACGCTCAATTACGGACATAGAAATCTTTCACTTCGGAGTCAATTTATCCCTCGCTCCTTTGTTGGAACGTCGAGATGACTTCTGGTCAGCATAGCGAGCGGGCTGGTGAAAGATGTGATGTCATGCGTGCCCGAAGCAGAGCCATCAGCATTGGCTTTATGGAGAACTGCATGGTTTTCGATTTCTCCGTAAGACTTCTGAGATAGCCTCCGGCTGATTGAATCACATCGGACTTCTCAAGAATGCACGCTATGATTGCATTCGTATTCTGTGTTCCCATAGCCTGCTCGGCTTCATCATAAGCGGATTGGCTGATGGAGAGCATCGATTTAACGACATTCCCTGCATGTTTCAGATCATTCCAGTCTCTGACCGCACCGCCTGGGCCGTAGAGGGTAATTTCTGGACACGCCTTGAGGAGTGTAGCGAGATCAAAACCTGCCTTGCTGACGGCTTTCAGGTCCTTTTCAGAATTCCCGACTGCACTGGCAGTCTTCGATGCCTGATTGGTTCCAGCAAGCGCGACATTCGAGACTTCGTTCTTGGCCGCCGGCTGCTCATCTTCAATAAGGGATTCGGATTCTGAACTCTGTATAAGCCGCTCATTTTGATAGGCATTGGCGCTTATTTTTTGGCTTTCTACGTGTTTTTCCAGTTGGTTAGCCATTTCAGCACGCAGTTTTGAAAGATCTGCGAGAAGAAGCTCCAGAAAAGGGGCCTTTGATTTGCGATCGAGGGAAGAAATCAACGTGACGTAACGATTTCGGATGCTATCCCAGTCTCCCTTTATCTGATCCTCAATAGCGATTTCACCGAACTTGACGATGTCGCGGCGGCAGAGGGTGATTTTCTCCCGCAGTCTTTGGAGGTGCAGGCGTTCCTCGACGACCTTTTCGGCGATTGATTGGATCTCGTCCGCGCGGGAAATGAGCGGAGCAAGAGAAAAACCGTAGGCATCACTAATGCCACCGCTCCGGTCCTTCCGGGCATAGCGCTTTCCATTCGGGCTGTCCTTGCGAATAATGAGCCCGGCTTGAACCAATGCTGCCAGATGTCGACGCAGCGTCTGCTCCGGCATTCCATGAGCACGCAGCGAGAGTTGCTGATTCGACGGGAAAACCACAAGACCGTTTTCCTCAGACAGTTCTGCCTTTGGATAAAAGCTGATCAATGCATTGAGCACAGCCAATGACCTGTCGGAAATACCGAGATGGGGTCGGGCTTCGCAGGTTGCTCGAAACAACTTCCATTTATCTATCGAACGCGCAGGATCGATGTTTCTCGACGCAAACTGGGTTGCGAGCAGGCCAATAGAAACCCCTCGCCGCCCGAAAGGCGTCGTTAGATTATCACTGTTCATGTCTTTCACCTTCAAAAAGGCAAAAGAAAATCGCTCACCGAAAAAATATCGATGCCAAGACTCTTGACTATGATTCGCGGAAATGAGATTCTTTGGGTGCTTAGATCAAAGAAAGGCTTCCGTGCGGCAACGTTCGGGGGCTTTTTTCTTTTGTGCTTACTGCTCCTGTTAGTCGTTAATCGGTTATGACGGTCTCACTGCTTGGAGCGATGCTCTTCAAACAGCGTTTGTAGGTGTTCGAGAACGAAGGCGGCGAACTCTGGTGCCTGCCGACGATCGATCGAAATATCGAGCCTGTTGTCCGTCTCGACAATCTTCGCCAGCTTCTGGCCGCTCTCGGTGGAGAGAACACCAGTCTTCTTTGGCTCGGGCTTCGGCTTCAGAAACTCCAGCAGCGATTTGAACCGCTCTTCGGATGGAAGACGCGCTACGCTATCGTCACGAAGATAGGCGCGGGCAGCTTCATTGACCTTGGAAGAAGAAAGTTGTTCCGCGAGGTCCATCCAGTTACGACGCCCGACGCCTGGAGCAGGCCCGATGCTATCAACGATATCGTCCGGAATACGCCCAACGACAGACAGCATATTGGACAGATCGCCCTTGTAGAGAGACATGGCGGCCATGATGGTCTCACGCGTGAACCGCATCTGCAGCTTCTGGGCAAAGCGGGCCTTTTCGATATAGCTGAGGTCCCGGCGTTCGTTGTTTTCCTGGCCCTGGGCAACAACAAGCTGCTCATCGGTTAGATTTCTGACGACGGCGCGGACAGGAATGCCAATTTCGGCAACGGCACGCAAGCGACGGTGACCGAATGCCACCTGATAGCGACCGGGATGATCTGGGTGAGGGCGCACCAGAATTGGAACCTGCTGCCCCTGTTCACGAATAGCCTCGACCAAGCCGACATCGGCCTCTATTGACGACGGCATACGGTCTGGAATGAAGGATGGATCGACATCTGCAGGATCGAGTGCGACGATCGTCAGGCCTTCAGCGAGCTTCTTTTCGATTTCTTCTGCGCGCTTTGACCGTTCAGACACCTCGTTGAGCGACTGCCCGATCATGCCGACGGGCGAGTGAACGACATCGGTGACCAGTTCTGGCGAACCAAGAATGGGACGAATACGAGGACGCGCGCGCTCTAAAGGCGCATCATTGTTCTCACTGGACTTACCGCCGAGGTTGGCGAAGATTTCTTTTCTGCTCATGCAGTCCTACCCCAGGCCTTCTTGATCAGGCCTTCAATTTCAGCATTTACATTTGTCATGGATTCCAGTGCGCGATCGTATGTCGATCTGGTGAACTGGGTACGCTCCACCTCAAACAGGGTCTGGTTGGTCAAACCGGCGTCTGAAACGGCAGTCGTCTTGAGCATGGGATGATTGAGAACATGCTCGCCGAAAATCGAGCGCAAGAAAGCGACCATCTGATTTTGAGGTCCGTCGCTTGGCTCAAATCGGGTCACAAGATAACGCATCCAGTGATAGTCCGATGTTGCGCCAGCTCTTCCGATTTCGGCGAGCAGGTCGCCTGTCATCGCGAGAAACTGGTTCATGGACATCACGTCGAGCATCTGCGGGTGTACCGTGACAAGAACGGACGTTGCCGCGGTCAGTGCCGACAGGGTCAGGTAGCCCAATTGCGGTGGGCAATCGATGACGACGATGTCGTAGAAATTTTGAGCCTGAGCAATCGCCTGACCGATACGGGCGAAGAAAAGCGTATCGCCAGGAGCGCGGCGCATGAGGGCACGTGGCGTATCATGCTCGAATTCCATTAGCTCCAGATTACCCGGGATGATGTGAAGATCCGGAATATAGGTGCCGCGGACAATCTCGGCGATCGGCCGCTGTTCCTTGTCGTAGCGAATTGCGCCGTAGAGCGTCTCGTTTGGTCCGACGTCCAGTTCAGGCTGGTGACCGAACAGGGCAGATAGACTGGCCTGTGGGTCGAGATCGATCGCCAGAACCCGATAACCGCGCAGGGCAAGATATTGTGCGAGATGCGCAGACGTTGTCGTTTTGCCAGAGCCGCCCTTGAAATTCATGACCGCGATCACCTGAAGGTCTTCACCTTCACGGCGGTGCGGAAGATAACGGCGTGTGCCGCGGGCTCCCTGATCCAGAAACTTCCTGATCTCGTGAATGTCTTCGACGGAATAGCTGCGCCGCCCGCCACTGTTTGCCACGGCAAGCTCCGGCTGCTCGGAAGCGATCTGGCGCAGGTAGGCCTCACCAATACCGATTAGCTTCGCTGTTTCCGACGGAGAAAAGTTTCGCATGCTTTTTTCGGCAAGCGGTGCGAAGGTATTTGCATTGTGCGCTTGCAGCTGCGCAGACAACGCGGCCGAATGCTGTAATATGAGCCCCGTGAGATCGGGTGCCTTGCCAGCAGATTTCAGATCGGCGCTTTGTGTCATATCTCATCTTTTCCACTTGTTGGATCAGTTGCGGTTTTTTCCGCTGAAATCGGTTTTTACCGCAACTGGGATATAAGCGCCGATTCTCTTTCCGGTGCAATAGGCATTTGTGTTACCAAGACATGAATCTTTTCAGGCTGGTAAGGGCGTTTTTTGCAGTGGACGTGAAAGATTTTCCCCTTGGCGGCGACTCTCTCAGAAAGTTTGCCGCGGCTAACTTCATGATCGTGATGCGAGCGTCTGTGGATTGATCCGTCGCTGGCGCTGAATGGGACCTCCAAATTGCGGAGGGCGATGCCGCAACTGCGTTAGTCACCTCAAAAATTTCGTCGCGCTCGGCTGCTCTAACATGCGCCGATATTTCTCATGATGTGTTCCGGTATGGCCGCCGCATTCGCTCTCGGATGCGGGTGAGACTTTAACGGTGCTGGGCAGCGGACTGTGCTAGATGCAAGACCGTCGTATCGACTTTCGATCTATAGCTATTTGCTCTTTTCCTCTTCCCTTTGTTGGCCCACCAAAATTGGTTGAAGTTAGGAGCGTGGGTGGGAGCTGGAATTTCACCCATTATTGTTGGTGCCAAAAGTTTGCCGCGGCTAACTCGATCGAGGCGCACCCAACCCGTTTGAGATCGCGTCGTCAGAGTGCCCGCGCACTGACGAGAGCATCGCGGTTCGTCCGCGTTCACTGATGGCTTTTGCCCGGATGTTGCTTCACTAGGTACGAGATCATTCTTTGATTGAAAGGGTCGCCACGGAGCGCGAGGCGTGGACTGTTAAGTCCTCGTTCTGACAACTGAATTCCTGATCTTACGCCGGTTGAGGTAGGCATTCGTGATCTCGGGCGGACTTTACCTTGAGACCAAGCGCCGTCGGTCATAGGGATCGTTTCTTTTGTACCCGATGATCCTGTCTCCAAACCCAATCCTTCAGTTGTGCGAATGCCTCTCCGGAAGATTTGGCCAAGTGCGCCTGATGCGCGTTGTGATCATTCAATGGGGGGTAGATTTCGAGTACTTCGTTCGTTCCACCGAGACCTTTGGTGAGCTTTTGTAGCTGACCAAAACAGCACCATGGGGTCGTCGCATGATCTGACTGCCCGCATAAATGTCATTTCAGGTGCCTTGACAGGGGCGCGGACTTGGGGGATTACTTGCTCGTCCTAGGCTGAAGGCCAGACTCATCGATGCCAACGGAGCGTCTGAGCATCTCAGGACAAACAATCAAAACATCGAAATAGAACTTTGAAAAGTGTCATACGAAGTGATGAAACGAAACGCTGTTTTCGCTTTCATTTGCCTGTTTTTCCCGAATGAAAACAGTTCGATGATGTGATGTAAAATTTAAGAAAAATTTAGCGTTTGAACCAGGGCGACCGTTGGCCGCCCCGGCTGCATTCTGGCGTTACGCAGCGCGGCGCAAGGCATCTCCGATAACGGAAACGATGTCGCTGATCTGACTTTCCTCGATGATCAGGGGAGGGGAAAGTGCAATGATGTCGCCCGTGACGCGAACCAGCAATCCCTTCTTGAAGCAATCAACGAAGACATCGTAAGCGCGGGCTCCCGGAGCGCCGTCCCGGGGCGTGAGTTCGATAGCGCCGACGAGACCGAGGTTTCGAATGTCGTGGACGTGAGGGGCACCCTTTAGCGAATGGAGGGCTTCTTCCCATGCCTGAGCGAGTGAGGCAGCGCGTGTCAGCAAGCCTTCCTTCTCGTAGATTTCGAGTGTCGCGATACCCGCGGCGCAGGCTACCGGATGTCCGGAATAGGTGTAGCCGTGGAAGAGTTCGATCTGGTTTTGTGGTCCCTGCATCAGCGCGTCATAGATGGCGCGTTTTGCAAAAACGGCCCCCATGGGAATGGCCCCGTTGGTGATGCCCTTCGCGGTGGTCACCAGATCCGGCACCACGCCGAAATAATCCGTCCCGAATGGTTTGCCGAGGCGACCGAAGCCGGTGATGACTTCATCAAAAATCAGCAGGATGCCGTGCTTGTCTGCGATTGCGCGAAGTCGCTCCAGATATCCCTTAGGTGGCAGGATGACGCCGGCGGACCCTGACATGGGTTCAACGATAACCGCAGCGATTGTTTCCGCGCCGTGAAGGGCAACCAGGCGCTCAAGATCTTCCGCCAGTTCGACGCCGTGCTCGGGCATTCCCTTTGAATAGGCGTTGCGATCGACATCGAGTGTGTGACGCATATGGTCTGCGGAAATCTGCGGGAAAACGCGTCTGTTGTTAACCAGCCCGCCAACGGAAATTCCGCCGAAGCCGACGCCATGATATCCCTTTTCACGACCGATGAAACGGGTACGGGTGCCTTGGCCGATTGCTCTTTGATACGCGGTCGCAATTTTGAGCGCGGTATCGACAGATTCCGAACCGGAGCCGGTAAAGAAAATACGATCGAGCTGGGCATCAGGACCGCCGGGCGCATTCGCCGCGAGTTTCTCGGCAAACTCGAAGGCAATCGGATGGCCCATCTGGAACGTGGGGGCGAAATCCATGGTCGACATCTGCCGCTCTACAGCGGCGGTGATGCTCTTGCGGCCATGGCCGGCATTGACGCACCAGAGGCCAGCGGTGCCGTCCAGAATCCTGTTGCCGTCAATGTCCGTATAATACATGCCTTCGGCACTCGCCAAAAGGCGAGGGGATTCCTTGAACTGGCGGTTGGCAGTAAAGGGCATCCAGAAATTTGAAAGATTGGGCAGGTTCGATTTGCTGTTGTGATCCATTGGGTTTCCCTCTTAGAGATGCCTATCAATCCTGCACTTATCGCTATCGAACAAGTCTTTTTCCGCATTGTCCTAGGCAATTGTTTGAAGAAGTAGAGATCGCAATATGCATCGGTTGCCGTGCGGACTGGAGCCGTTGAGTCGGACAGGGCAAACACCGCTCACGCATTGGCCCAAGACAGAAGCTCCTGCGTTTCCATGGAATAGAATCTGCGCCGACAATCGCATCGTTGACGACGCAAGGCTCGTTGGATGGGGCGTTATCTGCCTGCCGCGGCCGGACACAAGAAGCGCGCCACTACATTATGATGCCCGGATTGCACGCCTGAGAAAACTAGGCTTGGCATGGTGAGAATGTCGACTTTCACCAACTGAACCCTGCGTTCAGTTTGCCGGTGGATGGAGTGAAAGGTCCCGGTGAAACTACCTCGATAATTTGTTTGGAAGTATCGATCAAAGATTGACAATAAAGAGTTTTTTTGAATTATAAGATGACAACTTTATAAGGTAAATGTCATGTTGGCGATTCTCGCGGACGATTTGACCGGTGCGCTGGACTCGGCAGCACCGTTTGCCGCACGCGGGCTTCGCGCGGATGTTGCGCTTGACCTGAAGGCCGTGGCCGAAATCATCGCGGACAAGCCGGATGTCATTTCGATCAACCTGAACACCCGCGAGATCAGCGCCGACGAGGCAAGGCTTGCCACGGCTGCAGCGATTGGCTTGTTGCCAGCCAGGACGCGTCTGTTCAAAAAAGTCGATTCCAGACTTAAGGGCAATATTGCCGCCGAGCTCGAGGCCATCCCATACTCCCGCGCACTTGTCGCACCTGCCATTCCGGCATTTGACCGGATTGTCGAGGCAGCGCATGTCAAAGGGCATGGTATTGATAAACCGATATCAATTGCGGAGTGTTTCGGGTCGCATTTTGCCCGTGTCGAAGCTCCAGATACGCTTTCTCATGACGACATGGAAAATGCGCTTGCCGCAGCCGAAAACGACGGTACTGACCTTCTGATCGGGGCGCGCGGCCTTGCCGAGGCGCTTGCCTGCCGCATGACGGGAGGGGCAGTCCCGCAGAGGGCGATCGTGCCGCCTGGCCTAGCCATTTTCGTTATTGGCTCGCGCGACCCGATTACACTCGCGCAGATCGACGCACTGCGCGCGACGGGCGCGGTGAGTTATGTTGCAGCGCCAAACGGTCATATCTCTGGTGGCCTTGAAGCCAATGCTGCGCTGACATTGATACAGGCAACGCCGGGGCCCAATGAGACAACCCCGCAGGCGGTTGCTGACGCTCTAGGTGGCGGCCTTGGGGCCATTCTATCCAGGAATGACGCCACATTGCTTCTGTCTGGCGGTGCCACGGCAGATGCGGTGATGCGCAGCCTTGGAGTATCCCGGCTCCATCTCCATGGTGAATGCTTGCCGGGCTTGGGTGTTGCCTCCGAAAATGGGCGCTATATCATAGCCAAATCAGGCGGGTTCGGCCATTCCGATACCCTTAAGATCATTGCAGAGATGGTTCTGCGGAAGGCAAGTTGAGACATGGGACTGGAAGCCGGAATCGCTCGCAAAGGCCTTCCCGACATCGTGTTCGAACGCATGTTGCGGGCGATCAAATCAGGTGCCTATAAATCGGACGAGCGGCTGCCCACGGAACACGAACTTGCAGCCGAATTCGAGGTGTCCCGTCCGGTTGTTCGCGAGGCTCTCAAGCGCCTTCGCGACCAGGGTCTGATCTATTCCCGCCGTGGTGCGGGGAGTTTTGTCCGCTCTGTGGGCTTAAGGCAGCCGCTCGGTTTCGGGCAACTGGAAAATGTCGCCGATCTCCTCAATTGCTATGAATTTCGCCTGACACTTGAGCCTGCCGCCGCCGCCGCGGCAGCCAGCCGCCATGATGCTGAAAGTCTTAAAGCCATCAGGCAAGCGTTGGAACTGCTCCGCGATGCGACCAACAGACAATCGCACCGCGAAGATGCTGACTTCCAATTTCACCTTGCTATCGCGCGCGCTGCGCAAAACACCTATTTCTCGACAGCCATGGAAGCCCTGAAAGACCATATTGCCGTGGGAATGAAATTTCACGGTGCTTCGATCAGACGGGAGGCCTCCGGGTTAACCCGTGTTTTTGGCGAGCATGAGGCTATCGCCAACGCAATTGCGGATCGGCGGGAAGAGGATGCGCGAAGGCTTATGTTCGAGCACCTACAGGGATCGCGTGGAAGGCTTTTTCAGGCGTCGCAATAGTCTGTCGCTGATTCACGAGACTGCACGAACTGACAGATTGAAGGGCAGCGAGACCGCGCTGCCCCGATGGTTCGCGTCAGAAACTGGCTCTATAGATACCAAGAACGTCATCAACGCTCATATCGGCCGGATTATTGTCCATCAACCGACGGATGGCGTGGGCATCCTCAGCGTAGCGGGACAGATCGTTTTCCGTCGCGCCATGCCGGGCAAGCGACATTTCTATTCCGAGATCGCCACAGAACGCCAAGGCGGCGTCACGTAACTGCGCCTGAGAAAGGCCACTCCCAAGACCGAGCGCCTCGGCAACTTCTGCTGTCTTTGCCGAAACGACTGGGTGGTTGAAGGCGAGGACGTGCGGAAACACGATGGCATTGGCTAGACCATGCGGCAGGTGCAGCAGCGTTCCAAGCGGATAAGCAATGGCATGACCTGCCGCCGTATTGACGGGCCCGAGGCAAATGCCGCCATAATAGGAGGCCAGCAGCAAGCCCTCGCGCGCCTCACGATCCGACCCGTCACGCACCGCTCGGCCCAGATATTTCCCAACGAGGTGAAAGCCCATCCTGGCGAAGCCATCGATCATGGGATGCGCACGCTTGTTGGTAAAAGCTTCGACACAATGCGCCATCGCGTCCACGCCAGTTGCAGCTGTGACCGCTGGCGGTACGGAATAGGTCAGCTCGGGATCTAGAACTGCGAGATCGGCAATCAGATGCGGGCTTTCAACCGCGATCTTGTTGCCCTTGACCGGATCGGTGATCAGCGAGCGGATGCCCGCTTCGGAACCTGTACCCGCAGTGGTGGCGATCTGCGCCAGCCGCGTGCGCCGGCCAGCCACCCTGTTGGGTCCTGCGACATCTGCGAGCGTCTGCTCACCATCCCACATCGCTGCCACCAGCTTGGCCACATCCATGACAGAACCTCCACCCAGGCCTATCACCAAATCCGGCTTGGCCGTACGTGCTGCCGCAAGTGCCGCATCGAGCGTCGAGATTTCCGGTTCGCCCGGAATAGCATCAAACAAAGCGACTTTGCCCGGTAGCTTCAGGCGCTCAACGAAGTTGCCCGTGATCGGTGAGGCGATGACCAGCGTCGACGAGACTTCGCCGACCCAGTTGGAGACGTCTCCGATCGTTCCGGCACCGACGATCAGCCGTTTTGGCTGATGCAGGGTAATGACTGGGGTGCTGGTCATGCCTGCGCTCCCTTGGAAGTGCTGCCAGCCACAAGCTTGCGGGCATAGGCGATGGCGGACAACATATTGCCGTGGTTGGCGATGCCCTTGCCGGCGATGTCGAAAGCCGTGCCGTGATCCACAGAGGTACGGTCGATTGTCAAATCAACGGAAACATTAACCGCCGTATCGAAAGCGACGAGCTTGATCGGAATATGTCCCTGGTCATGATACTGCGCCACAACGAGATCGAACCCGCCGGAATAGGCGCGGTGAAACACCGTGTCAGCGGAAATCGGACCATAGGCATCAATGCCTTCGGCGCGAGCGGCAGCCACTGCGGGCGCGATCTGGTCGTCGTCCTCCGTGCCGAAAAGGCCATTTTCACCGCAATGGGGGTTGATGCCGGCAACAGCGATACGCGGGCGCTCGTAGCCGGTGCGCTTCAGATGCTCGTTGCCAGCCTTGATGGTAGCCAGAACCCGTTCCGTCGTTGCCCGGCGGATCGCCTCCTGCAACGATACGTGGGTGGATACGTGGATAACCTTCAACTTTTCCGAGGCCAGCAGCATATAGGCGGCGGCTGATTTGGTAAGGCTGCGCAACATGCCCGTGTGGCCATCATAATGGTGGCCTGCGAGATTGAGCGCTTCCTTGTTGATGGGGGCCGTGACGATGCAGCCGATCTTCCCGGCTTCGGCATCGCGCACTGCCTTTTCGATAAAGCGGAACGCAGCGTCACCGGCGACAGGCGAGAGCTGCCCCCAGGTCAGCGGCGCACCCTCGACAGGCAAATCGACAACGTAAGGCGCCAGATCTATGTCGACATTCAGCGCCTTGCGAGCCGCTTCCAGGGTGGGCAGATTGCCATAGATGCGGGTGGCGGTGCGGTTCGCTTCATCCATCTCGGCCAGCGCCCGTACCGTGATTTCAGGCCCTACGCCGCATGGGTCGCCCATGGTGATGCCAATGATATTGCTCATGATTTATCTCCCGTCTGCCGCATGTGCCCAGCCCGGAGCCAGACGAACATATTTGATAGCGCGCCGATAATAGGTGTAGGCGATGTGAAGCGAGCCATCGGCTCCCTCAAGAAGCCACGGATAGGACATTTCCTTGTTGTGGCCATCGATCGAGTTGTTCGAAAGGCAGGTGCCCGGCCCATCTTCGATGGTGATCCGCTGCGGAAAGCTTTTTGCGGCATCGCTGGAAATGCAGACGCTGACAGGCGCGCGCGGCACACCCCAGATGGGCACGCAACCGCCATCGGGGTCGGCATCGGGCCGGTCGTCATCTTCGCCCAGCTCATCATAAAGCGAGGCGCGTCGGTCGCTCGACATATCGGCATTGATGGGATTGCAGATCATCGCGATGCGGCCATGGTGCAGACGGATCGCGGCGATAGAGGAATTGTTGTTGGGCACATCCGTTGGCTGAGGTTGCGACCACGTGCGGCCGCCATCAACACTTTCCGTGCGATAGACGAAATCGGCCTGACGACGGCGAAACACCGCTGCCAGCTTTTCATCCCCGATGGAGACAGGGCTCATATGCACACAGCCAGTAGACTGGGCGACATCCTCCAGACGCCAGGTCTTGCCGCCATCTTCGGAAATGCCAACCGCAGCACGGTCATGACTGCCGTTCCATTTCTGGCCTGGACGCTGGATGCACCGGAAGATCGGCAAAAGCCACGCGCCGTCATCGCGGATCGTGAGCGGCGCACGGACAAAGCAACCGCGCGGCAGGTCGAGATATCGTCCTTCACCCGCTGTCAGTTTGGTAGGATCCGACGCGTCGCGCGAAACCTGCGCCATGCGGATACGGCATTCATCCTGATTACCGGATGGCTGCGACGTGTGGAACAAATACAGTGTCTTGTCGGGTGCCGAAAACAAAACCGGGTTCTGCTCGGAGTGATCGGGATCGAAGCTGAGCCGCTGCGGCTCGCCCCATTGATCGGACCCTGCCGTGAGAACTGACGCGAAGATGGAAATATCCGACTTTCCTTCCAGCGTGCCACCGAACCAGGCGCAGATGAGCGCGCCATCATCGGCAAGATGCAGGAAGGATGCATGGTTCTGAATCATGGGCGAGGCCAACACGGCTTCGTGTCGCCCCTTTCCAGCAGCTTCAACCTTGCCGGTCATGACGGTTGCAATCATTTCAGGCGTCATTTTGGCCTCCTCTTACAACCACGAAAATCATCAAATTTGCAAAGTTGTCAAGTTTGAAAAATCTTGTCAGTTGCAAACTAAAGGGCGTTTTGTCGTCATAAATAATTGTAAATATTGTATTTTATATGTCTGTATTTTGCACAAATAGAGCGAAACAAATAATTAATTTGACAAACTTGTCGAGAAATTCCATGTTCAGCGTCAGCCCAGTTAAGGCGCCGTCGGGCAATGATACGTCTACGATGGCGCGCAGGGTTTCACGGAGGAATGCTTTCAAACCGCGCAGCAGTCATGCCGTCGCGAGGTGAAGATCAAGCGGTGCGACCAGCACCCACAAGGGAGGAGAATGACATGAAAACCTCGCGTCTTTTCGGAGCTGTTCTGGGTTCCGTTCTCGCATTCGGGCCCGGCATCGCGCCGGCCAACGCCGCCTCGACAGACATCAAGATCGTTTTGCCTGAGGAGGCCGACCTGCTTGAGCCCTGCATGGCGACGCGCTCCAATATCGGCCGCGTCATCATGGAAAATGTCAGCGAAACGCTGACCGAGCTCGATGTCCGCGGGAAGAAAGGCGTCATGCCGCGCCTGGCAGAAAAATGGGAACAGACAGGCGATGGCGTCTGGCGGTTCCATTTGCGTCAGAATGTGAAATTCTCCGATGGCAAGACGTTCGGTGCCAAGGATGTCAAATACAGCTTTGACCGCATTTTCAGCGACAAGAATATTTGCGAGTCGCGCCGCTATTTCGGGGGCATGAAGTTCGACGTGAAGGTGGTTGACGAAAACACCATCGATTTCAAGGTTGACCCGGTTCAGCCGATCCTGCCTCTGCTGCTGTCGCTCGTTACCATTGTTCCAGAGGGAACGCCGCTGGAATTCGTGCGCGAGCCTGTTGGCACCGGCCCTTACAAGCTGTCCAACTGGACGCCGGGCCAGCAGATCGTTCTCGAAGCCCGTGACGATTACTGGGGCAAGAAGCCTGCAGTAACGAAGGCAACCTATCTGTTCCGTGCCGATCCGGCCGTTCGCGCCGCCATGGTTCAAGCCGGTGAAGCCGATCTGGCGCCTTCGATTGCCCAGGTGGATGCCACCAACGACAAGACAGACTTTTCCTATCTCGACAGTGAAACCGTCTACTTGCGCCTTGATGGCAACGTAGCGCCACTTAACGACGTTCGCGTTCGCAAGGCGCTGAACCTTGCCATCGACCGGCAGGCCTTTATCGGCACGCTCGTTCCGCAGGATGCCGTGCTTGCAACAGCTTTGGTGCCGCCAACCACGCTTGGCTGGAACCCTGACGTCAAGGTCTTTCCTTATGATCCGGATCAGGCAAAGAAGCTGCTGGAAGAAGCGAAGGCTGCTGGCGTTCCGGTCGACACGCCTATCACCATCATTGCCCGCACAGCCAATTTCCCGAATGTGACGGAAATCATGGAAGCCGTGCAGGCGCAGTTGCAGGAAGTTGGCTTCAAGGTCGAGCTTCGTTTCGTCGAAGTGGCGGAGCACGAGGTCTATTATTCCAAGCCGTTCAAGGAGGGTCGCGGTCCACAGATCGTCGCTGCCATGCACGACAATTCCAAGGGCGACCCATCGTTTACGATGTTCTTCAAATATGACAGCAAGGGCACGCAGTCCGGTTTCGCCGACAAGAAGGTCGATGATCTGATCGCCCGCGCCTCTGCTGCCACTGGTGAAGATCGTGCAAAACTCTGGTCGCAACTCATGGCTTACGTCCATGACGATCTGGTTGCCGATGTCCTCCTGTTCCACATGGTCGGTTATTCGCGGGTGTCGGAACGCCTGGATTTCAAACCAACCATCGCCACCAACTCCATGTTGCAGCTCTCTGAGATCGGCCTCAAGCAGTAAGCATCAAAAGGCACCATCCTACCCCTGATCGATCATCATCAGGTCGGGAGGGTGGTGCCCGTCAACAAGGGTCAGGGCGGCACGCATCCCGTTGCCATCCTGTCCATTCAACAAGAGGGCGATTGATCGTCCTGTCGATGTGAAGTGGACGGCGCAATGCCAGTCGCCCATTCCAGCTTGATCGAGGTCTCAATGCTCAGATTCATCCGCAAACGCGCCCTCGCCAGCCTTATCTCGCTGATAGGGCTTCTGATCATGGTGTTTTTTCTCTCCCGCCTCACGGGCGACCCCGCTTCCTTGTTTCTTCCTGTGGAAGCCTCCGCTGAAATGAAGGCCGAGTTTCGGGCGCTGCATGGGCTGGACCAGCCACTCCTCGTTCAATTTGTGCAATATGTCGGCAACGTCATGACCGGCGATCTCGGCGAAAGCCTGCGCAAAGCCCGCCCCGCTCTCGACGTCGTTCTGGAAGCTTTTACCTGGACGCTGTGGCTTGCCGTTATCACGATGACGCTGGTTACCGTCTGTGCCATCGTCGTCGGGTCGCTGGCCGCGTTCCGCACCGGCGGTTTCTTCGATCGCTTTTCCTCGATGGTGTCGCTGATCGGGGCGTCAGTGCCTGATTTCTGGCTTGCCATCGTTGCCATCGTCGTGTTCGCCATCCAGCTCTCCTGGCTGCCAACCTCAGGCACCGGCACATTCTCCCACTGGATTTTGCCGATCTGCGTTCTCTTCGTTCGCCCCTTCGGCATCATCGTGCAGGTCGTGCGCGGATCGATGATCTCGGCGCTATCCTCCGCCTACGTCAAGACGGCCCGCGCCAAGGGCGTAAAATCCGGCCCGATCATTTTCATCCACGCACTGCGCAATGCGATGCTGCCCGTGATAACCGTCATCGGCGACCAGGCTGCGAGCCTGCTCAATGGCGCTGTCGTCATCGAAACGATCTTCGGCTTTCCCGGCGTCGGCAAGCTGATGATCGACAGTATTCTACAGCGTGACTTCAACGTCGTGCTGGCGGCAATCCTTGTCACCGCTTTCGCAATTTTCCTCATGAACCTCGTGATCGACCTGGCCTATGCTTTGCTCGATCCGCGCATTCGCTACTGAGGATCGACATGATCATGGCCTCTCAATCTCCCAAAACCGCCGATAACGGCATGGTAAAAGAACCCGTCACCGAAGAAGCGAGCGCCATCGTGCGTATGGCGCGCATGCTGTGGGCAGACAAGTTTGCACTCTGTGCCGCAATATTCCTCGTCGTCGTGATAATCCTTGCGATCATCGGCCCCACCTTGCTCAATGAGCTCGCCACCAAACAGAACCTGAGAGGCCGCAACCTCGCGCCCTTCGATTTCAGCCGCGAATGGTTCATGTGGCTCGGTGCAGATGCGCTGGGGCGTCCGCTCTGGCCACGCATCATCGTTGCCACCCAGAACACCATCCTGGTCGCGGCTGGTGCCGTCTTCATCTCTGCCGTTGTTGGTACACTGCTGGGATTGATAGCCGGCTTTTCATCGCAGCGCACAAGCCAGATCATCATGCGGCTTGCAGACGTCATCATGTCCTTCCCCTCCCTGCTGGTTGCTGTGATCGTACTTTACATTCTCGGTTCTTCGATCCTCAACCTGATGCTGGTCCTGTCGATTACGCGTATTCCCGTCTATCTTCGCACCACTCGCGCAGAAGTCATGGAAATCCGCAGCCGCATGTTCGTGCAGGCGGCACGCGTCATGGGCGCTTCTTCAAAGCGCATTCTGTTTCGCCATATCCTGCCCGTTGTTCTGCCGACGCTGACGACCCTGGCGACGCTGGATTTTGCCTATGTCATGCTGGCGGAAAGCGCCCTTTCCTTTCTGGGCATTGGCATTCAGCCGCCGGAGATTACCTGGGGTCTGATGATCAGTCAGGGCCGTCAGTATCTTACCAATGCCTGGTGGCTGTCTTTCTGGCCCGGTTTGGCGATCATCCTGACCACGCTATCGCTCAACCTTCTGTCCAACTGGCTGCGTATCGCGCTTGATCCCGTCCAGCGCTGGCGCCTGGAAATGAAAGGACCGAAACATGGCTGATCATTTGCTGGAGGTACGTAATCTCTCGGTGGACTTTTACACCGCGACGGGCACCGTCCACGCTGTGCGCAACATTTCCTACCATCTGGATCGTGGCGAAACGCTTGCCATTCTGGGTGAGAGCGGTTCAGGCAAGTCTGTTTCCTCCTCCGCGATCATGAACCTGATCGACATGCCGCCTGGCAAGATTTCATCCGGCGAAATCCTGCTCAACGGCAAGGACCTCCTGAAAATGGGTGCGGATGAGCGTCGGGCCGTCAATGGCCGTTTCATCGCCATGATTTTTCAGGACCCGCTCAGCCACTTGAACCCGGTCTATACGGTGGGCTGGCAGATGCGCGAAGCGCTGAGAACACACGGTATCGATAACCGCCAAGCGCAGGCCGAAGCCTTGCGTCTGTTCAAGCGGGTCGCCCTGCCAGAGCCGGAAAAGGCTCTCGACAAATATCCGCACGAATTTTCCGGCGGCCAGCGCCAACGCGTTATGATCGCCATGGCTCTGGCGCTGAAACCCGACCTGCTGATAGCCGACGAACCAACGACGGCGCTGGACGTGACGGTGCAGGCGGATGTTCTGGCGCTGCTGAAAGAACTCCAGCGCGAAACCGGTATGGGTGTGCTGATCATCACCCATGATCTCGGCGTCGTCTCAGAAGTTGCCAATCGCGTTGTGGTGATGGAAAAGGGTGTGCTCGTCGAAAGCGGCACCGTCCGGGAGGTCTACCGCAATCCACAGCACCCCTATACAAAGAAGCTGATCGCCGCTGCGCCCGGCAAGGGCGAACTGCACGAACCAGCGACCGATGGCGAGCCGATCCTGAAGGTTCGCAACGCGCGCAAATCCTATGGCGGTTTTGAAGCTCTCAAAGGTATTTCCTTTGATCTGAAGGCTGGTGAGACGGTTGCCGTGGTTGGAGAAAGCGGCTCTGGAAAATCCACACTGGCCCGTATCCTGTTGCGGCTCGATGACCCCGACAGCGGTACAGCGCACTGGAAAGGTCAGGATCTTTTTGCGCTTTCGCCGGGCGAGTTGTTCAAACTGCGGCGTGATCTGCAAATGGTGTTTCAGGATCCGACACAATCGCTCAATCCGCGCATGACGGTCTATCAGTTGATCTCCGAGGCCTGGATCATTCATCCGGAAATCCTGCCTAAGGCCAAGTGGCGTGAACGGGCCGCAGAATTGCTGGATCAGGTCGGGCTGTCGCCAGAACATATGGGCCGTTACCCCCATCAGTTCTCCGGCGGACAGCGCCAGCGTATCGCCATCGCCCGTGCACTGGCACTTGAACCGCAGCTGATCGTCTGCGACGAAGCGGTTTCGGCACTCGACGTATCGGTACAGGCGCAGGTGGTCAGCCTGCTCGACAAGTTACGCCGCGAGATGGGGATTGCTTTCATCTTTATCGCCCATGACCTGCCTTTGGTGCGCGATTTCGCGGATTACGTCATGGTCATGCAGAAGGGTGAGGTCGTCGAATTCGGCACGGTCGGGCAAGTCTTCGACAATCCACAGCAACGTTATACGCAAGCCCTGATCTCTGCCACGCTCGACCCTGACCCGGACGTGCAGGCAGCCAACCGCAATGCCCGCCTCGCCAGCGTTTCCTGATTTGAATGACCGGAGTAAAGCCGATGACCAAAAAAGCCTTTGTCGCGATCGTAACCTGTTTCAATGATGACGAAACGATCAACTACGAAGCCACCCGCGCACAGGTTCGCCGTCAGGTGGTTGCTGGCAACAACATCATGTGCGCTGGCACCAATGGTGACTTCACCGCGCTCACCCATTCTGAAAAAATTCGGCTTCTGGAGGAAGTGGTTGATGAAGTTGGCGGCAAGGCCGATGTCATCGTCAATGCCGGAATGCCCGCAACTTTCGAGACGCTGCAGCTTGCCAGGGAATTCGACCGCATCGGCGTCAAGGGCATTGCCGTCATCACACCGTTCTTCATTGCCTGCACGCAGGACGGTCTCGTCCGCCACTTCTCGACTGTGGCAGATGCGGTAAACACGCCTGTTTATCTCTACGATATTCCTGCGCGCACCCAAAACCACATCGAGCCTGAAACGGCGCGCAAGCTGGCAAGCCATGGCAACATTGCCGGCATCAAGGATTCCGGCGGCGCACAGGAAACACTGGAAGCCTATCTGCAGGTTTCAAAGGACGTCGAAGGCTTCGAGGTCTATTCCGGTCCCGATCATCTGGTTCTCTGGGCGTTGCAGAACGGTGCTGCGGGCTGCATCTCCGGCCTTGGCAATGCAATGCCCGATGTTCTCGCAGGCATCGTCAAGGGCTTTAACTCAGGGGACATCGAGGAAGCTGAACGGCACCAGTCCGTCTATACCGCTTTCCGTACCGACCTTTACGCCCATGGCTTCCCCCCTGCCATGGTCAAACGCGCGCTGTATTTGCAAGACGCGTCTGTCGGCGCCAGTCGACAGCCGGCGCTGATGCCTAATGCTGAGCAGGACGCCAAAATTCGCGATATCCTGCAAAAATACAATCTGCTGTCCGGGGCGGACGCTTAAAATATCGCAGACAGCGATATGGCAGGCCGAAAAAGCGGCGCGTCGTCACGATGCGCCGCAATCTCCAGGTCAACTATGACCTTTTGCTGTACCGCTCATTTACGGAAAGCGTTGCGGCCCGGCGCAGACAGGCCGCTTCCCCTTATCCAGCTGTATTTGGCACAAGGCTTTCATCGTTCAAATTCAATTCCCCGGTGTCGATGAAAGTTTCCAGCATGTCACGGTAGGGGGTGATGTCGATGTTGTTCCTCGCCAGCCAATCGGCGTTATAATAGGTGGCGGCATAACGGTCGCCGCTATCGCAGATGAGCGATACGAGCGAGCCCTGCTTGCCTTCTTTCATCATGGCCGAGGCAATCCAGCAAAGCCCGAAGAAATTCGTCCCTGTCGAACCGCCGACCTTTCTGAACAGGCGGTCAGACAACACGTGCATGGCGGCGATGGATGCGGCGTCCGGGATCTTGATCATGTGATCAATGACACCGGGAATGAAGGATGGCTCGACTCTGGGGCGACCAACCCCCTCTATGCGGGAGGGTGTGGCGCAGGTGACATTGCGATCCCCTGAGACATAGGACGTATAGAAAGCGGAGTGCTCGACATCGACCACACAGAGGCGGGTCTTCAGGTTGCGGTAGCGAATATACCGGCCGATCGTTGCCGATGTGCCGCCGGTGCCCGCATTCATCACCACCCATTCGGGCTCGGGATGCTCCTCGCTTTTCATCTGTTCAAAGATGGAATCAGCAATATTGTTGTTTCCGCGCCAGTCCGTTGCCCGTTCCGCATAGGTAAACTGGTCCAGATAGTAGCCTCCGGCATCAGAGGCCAGTTTTTCCGCAGCAAGATAGACTTCCGACGGGCGGTCGACAAAATGGCATTTTCCACCGAACCGCTCGATGGCCTCGACCTTCTGCGGGCTGGTGGAATGCGGCATCACTGCTATGAATGGCAAATCGAGAAGATGAGCGAAATAGGCCTCGCTGACAGCTGTCGAGCCTGAAGATGCCTCTACAAGCGTGGTTCCCTGCGCAATTTTGCCGTTGCAGATGCCGTAGAGAAAGAGAGAGCGTGCCAGACGGTGCTTCAGGCTGCCGGTGGGATGGGTCGATTCATCCTTGAGATAGATCGAGATACCGCGCAGCCCCTTGAAAACGGGTTTGACGAGATGCGTATCGGCAGAGCGCCGCCCGTCACCCTGAAGGATGCCGATGGCACGCCGTGCCCAATCACGATTTTCACAGGCGGGCAGGGCGGTAACGGGCGGCATAGGCAGGCATTCTTGCATCAGGCGTCACTCCGCTTAAGGGAAATCGAGCGCTCTGGCCCATAAACAGGACATTCAATAACCGCGGTCGTCACGATGATTTATCTCTCCGAGATGGCAATTTTAGAAATAATTTCTATTATATTGTCAAAGTTTGGAAAGTCTATCCCGTCAGCCGCTTCCGCTGCTAATTTTGTCAGTTTGCAAGCCCCCATACGTGCGCGGGGGCTTCGCTCTATTGGGCAAGAGTCATGCTCTTGCTGGCCTGCGCCGATCTAGTTCGGCAGTTTTCCGCCAAGTTCATCCTCGATATGGACCTTGATGATCTCGTCAAAGGATGTCTCCGACCTGAAACCGAGTGATTTCGCCCGTGTTGCGTCGAAACCCGGCGCCCAGCCCGCGACCATTTTCATGATTGCTTCATCCGGCTTTCGCTCGATCAGCGCGACAGCGCTGTCGCCAGCAACTCTTCGCAGCGCTTCGATCTGCTCGCCAACGGTTGCGCTTAGTCCCGGCATTGAAAGCGCCCGGCGCGGGCCGACCTTTTCAAGCTCGATGGTTGCCCCATGGATCAAAAACCCGACCGCTGATCTTGGAGATGTGTGCCAGTGGCGAATGTCTTCCGGGACTGGCAGGATAGCAGGTTTGCCGACAAGTGGTTCTCGCAGGATGTTGGAGAAGAAGCCGGACGCTGCCTTGTTCGGCGTTCCGGGGCGGATGCAGATTGTCGGCAGGCGGATGGCGATGCCATCGAGAAAGTTGCGTCGGCTGTAATCTGACAGAAGCAACTCGCAAATTGCCTTTTGCGTGCCGTAACTGGTGAGCGGCGTGGTGTGGTAGTCGTCGGCAATGGGGTAGGGCAGGGGCGCGCCAAACACAGCAATCGATGACGTGAACACAAGGCGCGGCTTGTAACCGTCCACGCCATTGGCGAGCCTGATGGCATCGAGGAGATAGCGCGTGCCGTCGAGGTTGATCCTGTAACCCTTTTCAAAGTCCAGTTCTGCTTCGCCGGATACAATTGCGGCGAGATGGAAGATGATATCGGGTCGCATTTCGACCAGTTTTTCAGCTTCCCCCGGCGCAGACAGATCGCTTTCCATGCAAGTGACAGTGCCGCTGAAGCCGGGCGGTTTCGCAGGCATGATGACGTCTACCAGCGTCATGGCATCAATCGATTTGCCCCCCAGATGGCCATCGCTGGAAAGCCTGTCTGCCAATTTGCGACCGACCATTCCAGCCGCGCCAATGATCGATATATGCATGTTCTCTCCTCCGCTTGTTCACCGGGATCGTCAGTCGCCCGGACATTCTGGCGAACTGAAAAATCCGATTGTAAGGTTGTCTGATAACCTTATATTGTCGAGTTGAAAAGGGATATGCCGCGCGCCTGTGGACCAGTTAGCGCGCTATGCCTCTCCGACGAGGCGCAGAGAAGAGGGAAAAATGGATATAAACACCGATCGCATCGTGGGAGATCTGCAGCGTGTCTTGTTAACCGCTCTCGGTGGCGACGTCGTTTTGACCGACCAGGGCGAGATATCTCGCTATTGCAGAGACTGGCACGGGGATGTGACGAGTGGTGCCGTGGCTGTTTTACGCCCCCGCTCGACCGAAGCGGTGAGCGCGGCTGTTCGTGTGTGCAGTCAACTCGACATCGCCATCGTGCCGCAAGGTGGCAATACGGGACTTGTATTGGGAGGCATTCCAGATCAGCCGGAAAACCAGGTGGTTCTCAGCCTGGAACGCATGACAAGCCTGCGAAAGATCGATGCGGATGATTTCTCTGCTGTCGTGGAGGCGGGCTGTATTCTGTCTGAACTGAAGGATCGCGTTGCGGAACAGGGCATGTTCTTCCCCTTGGCGCTTGGTGCACAGGGGTCATGCCGCATTGGTGGCAATGTTTCTACCAATGCAGGAGGTATCAACGTATTGCGCTATGGCATGACGCGCGAGCTGGTGCTTGGAGTGGAAGTCGTCCTGCCTGATGGCACCATCTATGATGGCCTTTCCACCTTGCGGAAGGATAATCGCGGCATCGATCTCAAGCAATTGTTCATCGGGGCCGAGGGTACGCTCGGCATCATCACCGCTGTCTCACTGAAGCTGATGCCGCATCCTGACCAGATTTCCACCGCCCTTCTGGGGGTGAATTCTCTTGACGATGTCATTGCATTGTACCGCCGTGCCCGGCGTGATTGTTGCGATCTTATGTCGGCATTCGAGTTCATGCCACCGCTTGCCTTCACCCTAGCAAGGGAAGCCATGCCGGATCTGCCCCTGCCGCTTTCGACCGACTATCCTGCCTATGTTCTCATGGAAATTTCGGGCTCTGGTCTGGTTGATGTCGCCGATTTGATGGAGCGATTTCTGGAAAACGTCATGACGGACGGACTTGTGCTGGATGGGGTCATCGCCGCCTCCCAGGCGCAAGCCCGCAATCTTTGGCTGGTGCGCGAAGGCATGAATGAAGGGCAAGCAAAGCGCGGTGCGCATATGCGCACTGACATCTCCGTGCCGCTTTCACGTCTTGCCGATTTCGTACGCGACGCCGAAGCGGCGGTCACGCGCGCCTTGCCGGACTGCGTCAGCGTATCCTATGGCCATGTCGGGGATGGTAACGTTCATCTCAACGTCTTGCCTCCCACCGGCCTTGCAAAGGTTGAAAGAGATGAAGCGATCTACATGGCAAAGGTCGTGGTGAATGAGGTCGTCGATATCTACAAGGGCAGTATCAGTGCCGAACACGGTATCGGCCGGCTGAAGAGATCCGACTTCGAGGAGAGATTGGCTGCGCCGCAACGCACCTTGCTGACGGCCGTGAAAAACGCGATTGATCCGGCTGGCATCATGAACCCCGGCTGCCAATTGAAATTCGAAGGCTTATCGTAGAATAGTCTTGCGACACCAAAGGCGGACACATGCATGGCAGCGGACTTTAGCCAGATCAGACGTAACGAGCATCTACCGGCACGTATAGCCGGTCACATTGGCAAGGAAATCGCCGAGGGCCGCATCCTGCCGGGTGAAAAGCTGCCGACGGAGCATATTCTGGCAAAGACTTTCGGCGTCAGCCGGTCCGTCGTGCGGGAGGCAATCGCAGAGTTGCGCAATGAAGGTCTGGTGGAAACGCGCCAAGGCATCGGTGCCTTCGTTTTGGAAGGGACGGGACGCGGTTCCATCCGTATCGAGCAAACCGACCTTTATGACCGGGAAAGCTTTCGCAGCCTGTTCCAGCTTCGGATGCCGCTTGAAATTGAAGCGGCGGGTCTTGCCGCCGTGCACCACGATGCGGAGGATCTGCGGAAGCTGGACGAAGCGCTTGCGCAAATGACGGGTGCGGAAAAATGGACTGATCAGGGCATTACCGCCGATCTCATGTTCCATCGTGCCTTGGCGGCCGCCACACATAATGAGTATTTTCCTTTGTTCGTCGGCTTTATCGCGGAAAGAATCAGTCTGGCAATCAATGCCGCGCGGGCATCGGCGGTGTTGGAGGAAATTGTCGAGACGACGATTGCCGAACATGTCGCCATTCGCGATGCCGTCGTGACGCGCGATCCGTTGAAGGCTCGTGCAGCAATGCGGCATCACGTCGAAGGGGCGGCCTCGCGTCTCGCGCTGACCCTTGAGATCTATTAGACGACGCTGGACCGGTTCCTGTAGAAACTTCAAATTTACCGCGTCAGGAGTGCTGGACATGCGGAATAAGTCATACTAGAAGTTTCGTGAGGACAATTGTCAGACATCCTGACAATTGGGCAAGCGGCGCTGGAGGGCGCGCTTGCGAGCATATTTGGAGGGTCATCTTTTGCCGCTTGAACGTGTACTGCGCGCAGAATCCATTCTGCCTGACGATGTCGATCACGCCCTGCTTCTCGGGCGCGTGTGGTCAAATCGTTTGTCGGGCCCCTGCATCGTCATGATCTCCGCGGGTCGTGTCCTCGATCTCACGAGAATGGCAGCGACAATGTCGGCACTGCTGGAAACCGAAAATCTGGCCGAAGTTCTCAAGGATTCCAAGGGCTTTGACGATCTGGGCAGTTTGCAGAGCTTTCTGGATGGTGAGACCGGCAAGCTGCTCGCTCCCATCGACCTGCAGGCGATAAAGGCGGCCGGCGTCACCTTTGCCGACAGCATGCTGGAACGTGTTATCGAGGAGCAGGCCAAGGGCGACCCGGCAAGGGCACAGGACATCCGCGCGCGGCTTGCGCCGGTCCTTGGTGACAGTCTCCGCGGCCTCGTTGCCGGCTCGCAGCAGGCCGCCAAGGTCAAGAAGCTGCTTCAGGATATGGGCCTGTGGTCACAATATCTGGAAGTCGGCATCGGCCCGGATGCTGAAATCTTCACCAAGGCGCAGCCGATGTCTTCAGTCGGGTGTGGCGATCTCGTCGGCATCCACCCGATTTCGCAATGGAACAATCCCGAGCCTGAGGTGGTCCTCGTTCTGCGTTCGGATGGAACGATCCTTGGAGCCACACTTGGCAATGACGTCAATCTTCGCGATGTCGAAGGGCGCTCGGCGCTGCTTCTGGGCAAGGCGAAGGACAACAATGCGTCATGCTCGATTGGCCCCTTCATCCGCCTGTTCGACAGCAATTTCACGATGCAGGATCTCCAGAAGGTCCGTGTCGCTCTCGAAGTTCATGGCGAGGACGGCTTCGAGATGACGGGCGAAAGCCCGATGGAAGCAATCAGTCGTTCCCCGGACAATCTTGCCTCGCAATTGCGAAACCGAAATCATCAATATCCCGATGGCGCTGTCTTGTTCCTTGGCACCATGTTCGCTCCGGTCAAGGATCGCCGCGGCCCCGGCGAAGGATTTACTCACGAGGTCGGTGACCGCGTCGATATCTCGACAGCCAGTCTCGGACGTCTGGTCAATTGGGTGGAGCGAACGGATGCCTGCCCGGAATGGACATTCGGCGTGCGCGCGCTCATCCGCAATCTGGCGGAACGCGACCTTCTGGGGAGGGCTTGAGCCATGCAAAGAATATCGGATCTTTTTTACCGCTTTCTTGAACTGCTGCTGATCGTCCTGCTCTCCGGCATGGCCATCATGGTCTTCGTCAACGTGATCCTGCGCTATGGTTTCAATTCCGGCCTCAATGTCTCGGAGGAACTTTCTCGCTATTTCTTCGTCTGGCTGACATTCATCGGCGCGGTCGTCGCGTTCCGGGAACACAGTCATCTTGGCATTGAAACGCTGGTCATGTTTCTTTCGCGGCGTGGCCGGATTTTCTGCATGATCCTGTCCAACCTTGTGATCATCCTCTGCTCCAGCATTTTCTTTTGGGGCACATGGAAGCAATTTCCCATCAACGCCAGCATGGCTGCCCCGGTAACGGGCATGTCGATGATCTGGGTTTACGGGATCGGCCTGTTCACCGGTGCAGGCATGACCATTATTGCGCTCGAACGGGTGCTTCGTCTGGTCACTGGACGGGTAACAGATGAGGAAATTGCCGCCTTTGCCGGGGAAAACCTGACCATTGAGCAATTGGCGGAGCGCACCTGATGACACTTCTCGTCTTTCTAGCGTCGCTTCTGGGTGCAATGGTCATCGGCGTGCCCGTGGCATTCGCCCTGATGTTTTGCGGTGTCATGCTCATGTGGTTCATGGGCATGTTCAATACGCAGATCATCGCGCAAAACATGATTGCCGGTGCCGACACCTTCACGCTTCTGGCAATCCCTTTCTTCATTCTGGCTGGCGAATTGATGAATTCCGGCGGATTGTCTCGCCGCATCATCGACTTTGCAATCGCCTGCGTTGGGCATATCCGTGGCGGGCTTGGCATCGTGGCAATTCTTGCGGCCGTCATCATGGCCAGCATTTCGGGATCTGCGGCAGCCGATACGGCTGCCCTTGCCGCCATTCTGCTGCCGATGATGGCCAAAGCCGGATATAATGTGCCACGCGCTGGCGGATTGATTGCGGCCGGAGGCATTATCGCACCTGTCATTCCGCCATCCATGGCATTCATTGTCTTCGGTGTGGCTGCCAACGTTTCCATTACCCAGCTCTTCATGGCGGGTATTGTGCCCGGCGTTATGATGGGATTGTCGCTGGTGATCGCCTGGCTGATCGTGGTTCGCAAGGACAAGGTAGAGCCTTTGCCGAAGGCACCGATGTCCGAGCGGCTCCATGCCACCGGCCGTGCCGCATGGGCACTGGGAATGCCGGTCATCATTCTCGGCGGCATCAAGGCCGGCGTCGTGACACCAACCGAAGCGGCAGTGATTGCGGCTGCCTATGCCATGTTCGTTGGCATGGTGATCTACAGGGAGCTTAAGCCGAAGGATTTGCCACGCGTCATCTTGCAGGCTGCCAAGACCACATCTGTCATCATGTTTCTGGTCTGTGCGGCGCTGGTTTCGGCATGGCTCATCACGGCTGCCAACATTCCTGCCGAAATCGCCGGATATATCGAGCCTCTGATAGACCGCCCGACACTTCTGATGTTCGTTATCATGGTGCTTGTGCTGGTGGTGGGAACCGCGCTCGATCTGACGCCGACGATCCTTATTCTGACGCCCGTCCTGATGCCCATCATCAAGCAGGCTGGCATCGATCCGGTTTACTTCGGTGTGATGTTCATCATGAACAACTGCATCGGCCTCATCACACCGCCGGTGGGTGTCGTGTTGAACGTCGTCAGCGGCGTCGGACGCATTCCGCTCGGCAAAGTCACCATCGGTGTCTGGCCGTTCCTGCTGGCCCAGACCATCGTTCTGTTTCTGCTCGTCCTGTTTCCGGACCTCGTGCTCGTGCCTGCTCGCTGGCTGCGATAGCAGCCTGACGCCATACTGTCGTTTTCAATGATCCAGGGAGGATATTATGAGAAAACTGCTTCTAGCCACCACGGCAATCGCCCTCAGCCTGTCAGGTGCCCTTCCGGCATCGGCTGAGTTCAATGCCAGAAACATTCGTATTTCCAACGGCATCAACGCAGACCATCCTGTCGGCAACGGCATCAAGGCGATGCAAGCCTGCCTCGATGAAAAATCCGGCGGCAAACTGAAGATTACTGCCTTCTGGGGCGGTGCTCTCGGCGGCGACCTCCAGGCGACCCAGGCCCTTCGCTCCGGCGTACAGGAAGGTGTGGTTACCTCATCATCGCCACTCGTCGGTATCATTCCGGCGCTCGGCGTTTTCGATCTTCCCTTCCTGTTCTCGACACCGCAGGAAGCCTACAAGGTGCTTGACGGCAAGTTCGGCGACATGATGAACCAGAAGCTGGAAGCCGCAGGTCTGGTCAATCTCGCCTACTGGGAGAATGGCTTCCGCAATCTTTCGAACTCGGTGCGTCCTGTGACGAAGTGGGAAGATTTCTCGGGCATGAAGGTTCGTGTCATGCAGAACAACATCTTCCTCGACACGTTCCAGAATCTCGGAGCCAATCCGACGCCGATGGCGTTCGGCGAGGTGTTTTCCGCCCTTGAGACCAATGCCATCGATGCACAGGAAAATCCCTATGTGACGATCGATACATCCAAGTTCTTCGAGGTTCAGAAATACATCACCGAGACGAACCACGCCTATACGCCGTTCCTGTTGCTTTTCTCGAAGGCCATATTCGACACATACACGGCAGAAGAACAGGCAGCCCTGCGGGAGTGCGCGGTTGTCGGACGTGACGAGGAACGGAAGGTCATCCAGGAGCTGAACAAGACCTCGCTCGAGAAGATCAAGGAGGCCGGGCTAAAGGTGAATGTTCTCTCTGCGGAAGAGCAGGCCCGTATCCGTGAGAAATCGATGGTCGTCTATGAAAAGCACAAGGCCCAGATCGGTGCCGACGTTGTCGATGCCATCATGGCGGAGCTGAAGGAAGCTCGCAAGTAATCCCAGCTCGCCAATCGAAAATGGAGGGTCGAGGCCAAAAGCCTCGGCCCTTTTTATTGGACTGGTTTCGGTATCGCCGCTTTGTGCCCACGTGGATGACCCTTGCCGCAGGAGGCGGGAACGAACTGCGCCTGGGGCTGTTAGATGCGCATAAGGAGTTTCTCAAATGAACAACAACGATCCTAAAAGTGCAGTAGAGGGTGATGCAAAAGGCCAATACGCGCCTTCGCAGGCCGATCCCAAAGCTTCGGGAGTGGCGAGTGCGAAGCCCACAGTCGTCACGCATTCGGAAGACGCGACCGTCAACCGCGATTCCCCCCGCAAGGAAAAGTCGGACAAGGACTGGGACGTGAACTTTGACGAGACTGATCCAGACAAGTCCTGAACAGCAGAGCATCAATGACCTCCGCGACACGGCTCCCTCAAACCGAGGGGGCCGTTTCTCATTATCAGCGCGATGAGTTTTCTAAACTTATCATATGTATTTTGGATTACTAAAATATAGCGGCGGCTGTGGACCCCGTGACCAGAGATAACCAGCCGCTCTGCTATCTTCTCTGATCCAATATTGCAAAGAAAATCGGAAAAATCAGTGATAACAATGAGATGTGCGCCCGAACGGTTGGAGCATGTGGCCTTGCTCTAACTGTTTTCCACACGAAAAATTCCCGAGCCACCCTCGAAGCATCTCGTTTCTTGACTGACCTTTAGGTTGTTTTTCCGACGAAACGGGCCGGTGTTTATCCGTGCTCTCAGCGGTCGAGCATATAAATTTCTTGTAACATCGTATAAGTTAGGCTAACTCATCATTTGAGTTTGAGCAGTCGTCCGGCTGTTCTGGGAGAAAGCTTGGGAGGTACGAATGCAAAGAAATTCTCTGAAGGCGCTGCTGATGGGTTGCGCAATCTGCTGTGGCAGCATCGCGACCGCCCAGGCGGAAAGCATCAGCGTCTGGTCCCGGCAGACCGATGAATCCATCAGCGTCCTGAAGGCGCTGACCGATGCCTTCACTGCGGAAAGCGGTATCACGGTGGAGACTTTCAATACCGGGATCGACTTCGAGCAGCGCCTTGCGCGCGCTGCGGCAGGTCGGACCTTGCCGGATATCGTGCTGAATGACACCACTGCCATGGGCCAGATGCGGCAGATGGGCATTCTCGAAACCATTGATGCCAGCAAGATCGACGGTAGCCAGGATGTTTCGGCTTCGGCCTGGGACGGCGCCAAGGCAAACGATGGCAAGATTTATTCCGTTCCAATTTCCGCCCAGTCCTTCGCCATGTTCATCCGCAAGGATTGGCGCGAAAAGCTCGGTCTGCCCCAGCCAAAGACCTGGGAGGACGTGCGTAAGCTCGCCGAAGCTTTCACGAACAAGGATCCCGATGGCAACGGCAAGGCAGATACGTTCGGCATGGCGATTCCCGGATCGACCACAAGAGGCTACGCCAGCTGGTTCATGAGCAGTTTCATCTGGCAGGCCGGTGGCGATTACGTCAAGCAGGAAGGCGATGGTTTCGTTCCGACGCTGAATACGAAGGAGGTGGCGGAAGCGCTGACCTATATGCGTGGGATGATTTGCGACAAGCTTGCGCAGCCGGGCGCGATCAATGCCACAACGGGTGACACCCTGCCGACATTCCGTTCCGGACAGACGGGGATCTTCGTTTCCGGTCCGTATCACATTCCTCAGCTGGATGCAGAACCGGGCAAGGATGTCGTTGAAGTGGTGATGATGCCAGCGGGTCCCGGTGGCGTTGCTTCTCTTGCGGAAGGCACCAGTGCCTATCTCCTGAAAAGCGTGAAGAACGTCGAGGCTGCAAACAAGTTTCTGGCGTTCCTGATCTCGCCAAAGGGACAGGAGATTGCGATGGCGCAAGGCTCCGGAAAGACACCTATTGTCCGTTTGCCGGTCAACAACAAGGTCGATGTCAACAAGGTCCGCAACGATCCGCGCTGGATGGTCTTCAAGGAAACATTCGACAAATACGGACACTACATGCCCGCTGTTCCCAACTGGACTGCGATCCGTACCGTCACGGGTGAAGGCTTCAACCGTATTCTGGCGCAATGCGATGCAGATGTCGCCAAGGAACTCGAAGCGCTGAACAAGCAGGTCGCGATCGAGCTTAGCGGGCAGGATGCCCTGTCGGCTTCCCAGCAGTAAATGTTCTTCCCGCGTTGCCGAAAAATGGCGGCGCGGGACAGGCCCTGTTCAGCGAGGTGCACATGTCTGTCACATCCCAGGTTTCCCCTGTTGGAAAAGCAGCCGCTCGGTCTGCGCCCAAACGCCACCGCGCCCGAAAGAGCTTTCGTGCATCCTTGACGCCATGGCTGTTTCTGGCGCCTGCCTTGATCATTTTCACATGGTTCAAGTTCTATCCCATGGTGTCGGGCTTCTCGATGTCCTTCTATGACGTCCAGTTCTACTCGGACAGCAAATGGGTTGGGCTGGACAATTTCTACCGCGCTTTCAACGATCTGGCCTTGAGAGAGGCAGTGGTTCACACGACGATCTACGTCATTGTAGCGACGCTTTCGGCCTCCTTCATCGCCTTCTTCATGGCCCTGGCGCTTGAGGGGCCAGCGCGTCACCTCTCCGTCATCCGCACGGCGGTCTTCCTTCCAGCGATTACCAGCGTCGCCATTATCGCAGAAATCTGGCGCATTCTTTTCAATTCGGCAGATTACGGTCTGGTCAATTCCGTCATCGGCTTCTTTGGCATTGCGCCGCAAGGGTTTCTGAGTGATCCCAATCAGGCGCTGTGGGTGCTGACCCTGATGAGCGTATGGAAAAGCGCGCCCTATGACATGGTCATTTTTGTCGCCGGGCTGGTTGGCGTCAACCGCGAACTCTACGATGCGGCGAGCGTCGATGGAGCAAGCCACTGGCGTAAGCTCTGGCACGTTACGCTACCCGGAATCATCCCGTCCATTTCCGTCGTCCTTATGCTGTCCTTCATTCGCGGTTTCCGGGTCTTTGCGGAGGTCTATGCCACCACCGGCGGCGGCCCGGCGGGATCTACTTCCACCATCATGACGCACATCTACAAGGTCGGCTTCGAAGAGCTGAATTACGGCTACGCGTCCGCCGTTTCCCTGATGCTGCTTGTCTTTACCGTTTTGCTGACGGTTCTGCACATGACCATCAAATCCAGACTTACCCGCTAAGGAGGCCATAGATGAAAACTCCCCTCTGGCTGACCCTGATCCGGTATGTTCTCTATGCGGTGCTGATTGCCGTCTTCGTAGGCCCATTCTGGGGTGCACTCGTCACGGCATTCAGTGGCGTCAGCCTCAAACCCGGTGAACTGACGCTGATCCCGCAGAGCCCGACGCTGGAGAATTTCCGCATCGCCCTCGTGGACATGAAGGTGTGGCGCTACCTGATGAACTCGGTAATCGTCGTGATTGTCGGCACCGCCTTGCAGGTTACCGTCAGCGCGCTGGCGGCCTATGCGCTGGCGCGCAAGAAGTTTCGTGGTGCTGCTGTCGTCAGCCTTCTCATCCTATGCACGCTCATGCTGCCTGAAGAGGTCATCGCCATCCCGCTTTATCTGGTGATGCAGAAGGAACTGCCGATCATCAACGTTTCGATCTACAACACCTATCTTGCAATGATCCTGCCGGTGGTGGGGTGGGCTTTTTCGATCTTCATGCTGACGGAGTTCATGCGGGCGATCCCGCTTGAGCTGGAAGAGGCTGCCCGCATCGACGGTGCAAGTGAATGGCAGATATTCTTCCGCGTCATCCTGCCTCTGGTCAGGCCCGCACTCGGAACCGTGCTGATCTTTGGCTTCATCATGATCTGGGATCAGTATCTGCTGCCTCTCATCGTCGTAAACGACAAGGATCTGATGACGCTTCCGGTAGCACTCGGCTCCCTGCGCGTGGACGATACGATTACACCAAACATACTCGTTGCTGCGACGCTTGTGGCCATGGCGCCGAGTGTCATCGTCTATCTCCTGCTTCAGCGGCAGTTCAATCGCGGCATTATGGCAGGCGCGGTCAAAGGCTAATTGCGCCGAGGCGCCAGTATATTCAGGAGGAAAATATGGGTGCAGTATCCCTGCGGAATGTTTCCAAGTCATTCGGTGCCGTCGATGTCATCAAGGACGTGTCCATCGACATAGAGGATGGCGAGTTCTGCGTGTTGATCGGGCCGAGCGGCTCGGGCAAATCAACCCTGTTGCGCATCATTGCCGGACTGGAAGAAGCCAGCAATGGCACCATTGAGATCGGGCAGCGTGACGTGACCGACCTGGAGCCGAAAGAGCGCGATATTGCCATGGTGTTCCAGAGCTATGCGCTCTATCCCCAGATGACCGTGCGCGAAAATATGAGCTTTGCGCTGCGTCTGGCGAAGCGCCCCAAGGAGGAAATCAAGAAGAAGATAGACGACGTCGCGCATATGCTGGACCTCGAAAAACTCCTTGATCGCCTTCCCAAGGAGCTTTCTGGCGGACAGAGGCAGCGTGTTGCCATGGGGCGTGCCATCGTGCGCAATCCGTCCGTGTTTCTTTTCGACGAACCTCTTTCCAATCTGGATGCGAAGCTGAGAAGCCAGGTTCGCGGCGAAATCCGCGACCTTCATCAAAAATGGAACACCACCTCCGTCTATGTGACCCACGATCAGGTGGAAGCGATGACGATGGGCCAAAAGATCGTTGTGTTGCGGGATGGACGCGTCGAACAGGCTGGAACGCCACTGGAACTTTACGACCTGCCCAACAGCGTGTTCGTCGCAAGCTTCATCGGCTCGCCAGCCATCAACCTGTTCAAGGCGAAGGTGAGCGAGGACGCCAGGACATTGCTTCTCGACAATAGTCAGAAGGTGCTGCCCATACCCGCCAATTATCCAGACGCGCGCGGGCGTGACGTGATCATCGGCGTGCGGCCGGAATATCTGGAAATTGTCTCTGAAGATACGGCTGAAGCATTGCCTGCAACCGTTCACGCTGTTGAGACGACGGGTTCCGATACCACTGTCATCTGCGACAGTCCGGTAGGGCAGATCCTAGCCGCGTCCAAAAGCAGGAGTTTGCTCAACGCAGGAACAAAAATCGGCCTCAAAATTGCCGAGGGCAAGGCATTGATCTTCGATGCGCAGACCGAGCAGCGTCTGAAACCGGCCAGTTCGTGACCCGTAAAACCACTGGAATGAAACGGATCTGGTGATATGACCAAAGCTGGCACAGCAGTCTTTACGGCTGAACGGATCGCAAGGACCGCTTGCACCATCGGGGAAACGCCCGTTTGGGAGCCTGAGCATGATCGCGTGACATGGATCGATGTGGCCGCTGGATATCTCTACAGAATGACGTTCCCCGATGCGACCGTCGAGAGGTTCGCACTACCGACAAGAGTGGGTGCGATTGCCTTGCGGGTGGATGGTGGTTTCATCGCCTCGACGGAGCGAGGTTTTGCGACGCTCGACATCGTTGACGGTCAGGTCTTGCTTGAAGCGGGCTACGGCCCGCAACTGGAAGCGGGGTGGCGCATGAATGATGGCGCGTGTGACAGGCAGGGACGTTTCTGGTCCGGGTCAATCGCACCCAACACCTCGACACCAGGCGCTTTCGGCACATTGTTCAGCATCGGAAGTGGCGGCGAGGTCGTTCAAAGGGGCGGAAGCTTCCGAACGCAGAACGGTCTCGCCTGGAGTCCGGACGGGCTTTTCATGTATGTCTCGGATTCCAAGCCGGGCTATTCGCAGGTCATGGTGCATGATTTCGAACCATCGACAGGACATTTCAGTGGCGGACGCCTGTTTGCCGATGTCGAGACACTTGGCGGACGGCCCGATGGAGCGGCAATCGATGTCGACGGCTGTTACTGGATTGCCGCAAGCGATGGCGGGCAGATCGTCCGTCTGACGCCCGATGGCGTGGTGGATGCGCAGATCCGGATAGACGTGCCAAATCCCACGAATATCTGCTTTGTCGGTCCCGACATGAGAACGGCGTTCATAACGACTCTGCGTGCCGATGGTGTTGGCCCGGGAGGCGATGTCTATGCCGTTCATCTTCCGTTTCAGGGCATGAGTGAGCCTCGATACCAGCCAGGCCTGTCGCAACAATCGCAGGGATAGCGAAATTGATTGTCGTCTTTATCCCCCAAACCAAAAGACCCCAACCGGAGTAACGATATGTATCTCGGCACACAAATCCCGGCCCGCCATGACGACGACTACAGGGTGATGAAGCAGCTCGGCGTCAACAATGTTTCCGCAACGCCGCCCGGCGACTGGCGCACGTGGGACCGCCCGACGCTGGAGGCATTCCGGGAGAAGGTGGAGAGTTTCGGTCTGACGCTCGACATGACGCAGTTGCCGATGCCCTCGACGCGAGTGGACAGAGACGTTCCCTGCAAGGATATCATGTTGGCTGGCCCGGAGCGCGATAGCCAGATCGATGGCATCTGCCGCCTGATCGAAAACTGCGCAGCAGCAGGCATTCCGTCCGTCCGGTACAATTTCAACTACATCGGCATTCCAAGAACACCCATGGAACCCGGCCGGGGTGGATACATGGCTGAGGCATTCCGACTGGATCTTGCCAATCCGGACGAGCCGACACCAGCCGGTATCGGCGATATCGATGAGGACACGATCTGGGAGCGGGTGGATTACTTTCTGGCGCGTGTGGTGCCTGTTGCCGAATCCGTCAATATCCGCCTTGCCTGCCATCCGCACGATCCAGCCACGCCACCAGGCTATATGGGCGTAACGCGCGTTCTGGGATCGGTAGAGGGAATGAAGCGGTTCGTTTCAATGCATGAGAGCCCGGTTCACGGTCTCAACTTCTGCATTGGCACCCTTGGAGAAATGGTCGAGGATGTCGGGCAGGTACCGGAAATCACCCGCTGGTTTGGAGAGCGGGGAAAGATCATGAATATTCACTTCCGCAACATTGTCGGCAAGCGCTATTCGTTCCGGGAAAGCTTTCCTGAAGACGGCGACATCGACATGCCCGCTGTCATCGATGCATTGCGTGATACCGGCTACAAATACATGGTCATGCCTGACCACGCGCCGACGCTTTCCGGCGAAAACCAGCAGCAGGTGGCCTTCGCATTTTGCTACGGCTACATCGCGGCTCTGCTGCAAACCCGTTGCTGATGCAAATCCAAACCGGTTGAAGTTCCTCCTTCGCGATCACATTCCAGCACACTATGTCAGGTAGTCACATGTCTCTCTCTCCTACGATCCATATTGCCGCACAACCGGACGACCTCACCGAACAGCTGCAATCGCTTTTCGACAGGCATGAAGGCATGCTGCATATCGTCCTGGAGCCGGGCATTCACCGATGCGGCGGGTTGCGTCTGCGCTCCAATCTCACGATAGAGATCGTCAAAGGTGCAGAACTGCATTTCATTCCCGATTATGAGGCCTATGCCCACACCACGGTTGCGATTGTCGCGGAGGAAAGCGATCGCGCAATGATGACTGCGGTCGGAGAGAGCAATATTGCCCTCGTTGGGGGCGGCCGCATATTCTGCGCGGGATCGACGCTCTATACCCATGGTGAGGACGGCGACATGGGCACATTGGTCGCATCGCGCTATCGTCCCCGTATCCTCGTTCTGGACGGCTGCAAGAATATCCGCATTGAAGGTCTGCGGATCGACGATTCACCAATGTGGACGATGCATTTTGCTGCCTGCGATACGATTCAGGTCAAGGGTGTGGCGGTCGATAACGACCGCCGTATGCCCAACACGGATGGCATCGTGATCGATGGCTGCCGGAACGTGGACATCCTCGACAGCGAGTTCCGCACGGCCGATGATGGCATCGTGTTGAAGACGACACGACGTGAGGATGGCAGCGTTACCGGACCATGCGAGAATGTCTCCGTGCGCAACTGCGTCGTTGAAAGCAGATCCTGCGCCCTCAAACTTGGTACGGAAAGCTTTTCCGCGTTCCGCAACATCTCCTTTGAAGATGTCCGCATTGAAAAATCCAATCGCGGTCTCGGAATTTTCTCACGGGATGGCGGGGTGGTTGATGGCGTGCGCTTTGTCCGCATTTCTGTGGATTGCCACGAAACGCCGGCTGGTTTCTGGGGCTCGGGCGAAGCTATCACGATTACCGTGCTGGACCGGCGACCAGAGGAGTTTCCGGCCGGCAAGGTCTGCAACGTGCTGATCGAAGACGTCGAAGGCACGATGGAAGGTGCGATCAATATGGTCGCCGAAACCGAAGGTGGCATTTCCGATATCACATTGCGAAACATCGCATTGGAGCAAAAGGCAGGCCCACTGAAAACGGGACTGCGCTACGACATTCGCCCGACCATCGATGATCGTTTCGACCGCTTTCCGATTGGAGATAAGAGTGCCGGACGCGTCAACGCCTGGCGCTTTGGCCCGGATGGTCAGATTATTGGCCTGATTGCATATCCGGGTGGGATGCCAGCCATCTTTACCAAGGGCGTGTCCAACCTTGTCACCGAAAATATCAGGATCGCCCGTCCCGAGCCGCTGCCGGAAAACTGGAACCGCGAGATTGTGGTGAACGCTGCTGCTTCAAGCTGACACCAGCGTTCACGAGATTCCTATTGCGGGCTGACGAGCTGGCCTGCCAGCCTGAATGGGCTGGCCACGGCGGCACCAGCTGCGTCGAAAACAAAGGCGCCGATGTTTCTGCCATTCGTGCGCATTTTTGTTTCCGCCTTGTCCAGATTTCCTGCAAACTTTGCCAGCGAAGCATATCGGTCGTGGCCAAGTCCATCCGACGACTGCAGCGATGAAATGTCGATGACGGTGAGATGCTCGGCTTTGGCGGTTTTTTCGATAATGGGATCGTGGATATCCAACAGGCCGACGCGAGGACGTTCTCCTCCGACGAAACTGGAGATGCTGAGTGCGTTATCCTGTTTCGAGACAAGCAGAACGATGGGATTGCGGATACGGCCAATATCCTTGAGCTGTGCCTGGAATACGTCTGTGTCGATATCCGGTGCCGCCAGCACGATTTGCAGCTTTTGCAGGACGTCGTCACGGCCCTGAAGTTTCAGCTGCCTTGAGACTTCCATCGAGAGAAAGCCTCCCATGCTGTGTCCGAACAGAATGATGCGTTTGATCTTCGGTGATCGCCCAAGTGCCTTGAGAAGCGCATCCAGCTCCGTGCGTGAATATAGGACGGCATCCCTGTCGGCGACGTAGCCAGCGACGCTTGCAGCCGAGGGCCAGGAGAACATGATCGGAGGGCTCATTGCATTGGCGTCTGCGGCAACCTGCGCTGTTCGAAACAAGGCCTCCTGGTAGGAATAATTGTAGCCATGCACGAAAACAGCGACTGTCCCATCGAATCTGGCCGCCTGCGTCGCTTCCCGCACAAGCGCGTCGAGCGAGAGCTTTTCGCGTTCAAGCACGATGTAATCGCGTTTCGGGTCCGGCTTGGCGGTAGGGTACTTTATCGCCGCACCATTTCTGTCTTTCGGAATGGAAAAAACGAAACGGTCGTAATGAAGGTTTTGGCCCCACCGGTTTCCAAATGTCCCGTCCTTCGTTTCGCGATCACGATTGGTGACCGCAAGGACGCTTAGCGTTTCAGCTGCGTCATTTTTCAATGCCACGGGCTTGAGAACATCCGGGCTTGGGCGCGAAACGCAGCCGGTCAGGGCAAACAGGACTGCAATCACGCTGAGGAGACTGAAACGGCCTCTGTCGCTTCTAGAGAGGGAAAGAAACATCATGGGGGTCGCTTTATGGAGGGAAAAAGGTAACGGGGCGTCTGGCGCCCCGTCTCTTAGCAGGCAGGTGCCGGCGTGTCTGTCGGCTCGACATCATCTTCGCGTGGAATTCTGAACCAGGCAACATAGAGAGCTGGAAGAAACAGAAGCGTGAGAACCGTTCCGACAACGATGCCGCCCATCATGGCGTAGGCCATCGGCCCCCAGAAAATCTCGCGAGAGATCGGGATCAGAGCCAAGGTGGCTGCTGCCGCCGTCAACATGATCGGCCGCATCCGGTGTTCGGTCGCTTCTATGACGGCTTTCCAGGGCGACATGCCTTCACTTCGCAGCTGTTCGATCTGCACCACAAGGATGACCGAGTTTCTGATCAGGATCCCGATGAGGGCAAGAACACCGAGGATCGCCACGAAGCCCATTGGCGCGTTGCTGAGCAGGAGCGCGGCGACGACACCGATGAGAGCAAGCGGGGCAACGGCAAAGACAAGGAACAGACGACTGAAGCTTTGCAGCTGCAGCATCAGGATCGTCGCCATTGCCAGCAGCATCATCGGCGCAACCGCGGCGATTGGCCCCTGCGCATCGGCACTGGATTCCACCGAACCACCAATCTCGACCTTGTAGCCTGCGGGCAATGTTTCCGTGAACTTCGCGACTTCGGGCTTCAAGCGTTCGACAATGGTTGCCGGCTGCGTCGTCCCCAATACCGCAGCCTTGATGGTGATGGTCGGAATACGGTCTCTGCGTCCGATCATGGGCTGTTCGAGTTCATAGCGGAACTTCGCGACAGCCGACAGAGGGACGGACTTGCCGTTCGAACCTGCCAATTGGAGGTTCTTCAAGGTTTCGATAGAGCCGCGTTCGACGTCTTCTGCCCGACCGATGACGTCGATCAGGTAGATATCGTCCCGGATCTGCGTCGTGGACGTTCCCTCGACAATATCGTTGAGCAGGGTCGCGATATCCTGGGACGAAACGCCGAGCTGCCTTGCCTTGTCCTGCAGGACATCAACCTTGACGACACGCGATGGTTCGTTCCAGTCGTAGGTCATGTTGGACAGGAGCGGATTGGAACTGATGATGGTGCCGAATTGCTGCGCATATTGGCGCACCTTCTGCACATCAGGTCCGCTGATGCGATATTGAACCGGCTTTCCAACGGGTGGGCCAATATCGAGCAGTTTCACAAAGGCGTCGGTGCCCGGGAATGTCTGCGAAAGGTAAGACTGTAGATCATCTTTCAGACGATTGCGCGCTTCCACATCTTTCGCCACGATGACCGTCTGGCCGAACCAGCTTGCCGGGCTCTGAACATCGTAGGACAGGATGAAACGGGGTGCGCCTTCTCCGACATAGGTTGACCAATGATCGATGTCGCCGTTTCCGACAAGCTTGTCCTTCTCAAACTGGGCCATTTGCCTGTTGGTTTCAGCGATGGTGCTGTTTTGCGGCAAGCTCCAGTCGATGATAAGTTCAACGCGGTCCGATGCCGGGAAGAATTGCTGCTGAACGAGACCAAGGCCGCCAATGGAAGCGCCGAACACCAATACCGTCGCTCCAATCGTGAGCCAACGCCACCGCATGGCAATCAGAAGCAGCCAGGCAAAGGCGCGCGCAGTACGTCCCTTTTGCTCATGATGCGATTTCATCGTCTTCGGAAGGATGACAACGCCCAGCAATGGTGTGAAGACCACTGCAACGATCCATGAAACGACGAGCGACACCGCGATGACGACAAAGAGCGTGAAGGTAAATTCGCCAGCCGCGCTGCTGTTCAGGCCAATGGGAATAAAGCCTGCAACCGTCACCAGCGTTCCCGTCAACATGGGGAATGCGGTAGACGTGTAGACGTAGGTTGCTGCCTTTCTCAGGTTGTCGCCAGCCTCAAGTCGCGACACCATCATTTCGACTGCAATCATCGCATCGTCCACGAGCAGGCCGAGCGCGATAATGAGCGCACCGAGTGAAATTCGCTGGAGCGAAATGCCCGTATATTCCATGAACACGAAAGTGATTGCCAGCACGAGCGGGATGGAAACGGCAACCACAAGTCCTGCCCTGACGCCAAGGCTGATAAAGCTGATGGCAAGCACGATCACGACAGCCTCGAAGAGGGCGGTTGTGAAGCCCGAGACCGCTTCCTCGACGACGGCGGGCTGGTCGGACACGCGATTGACCGAGACGCCAATGGGAAGGTCGGCAACGACACGTTTGATTTCGGCATCGAGATTTTCGCCGAAGGTCAGCAAATTCGCGCCGGGCGTCATGCCGATTGCAAGACCAATTGCGGGCTGTCCATTGAAGCGGAACAGGGACGATGGAGGGTCGACATATCCGCGCTTGATCGTCGCAACGTCGGTCAGCGGGAAATAACGGTCATTGACCCTTAGATTGATGGCTTTGAGGCTTTCCTCGGATGCAAATGCACCGCCCACTCTCAAGGCAATTCTTTCAGGACCGGCATCAACGAAACCGGACTGCGTGACCGCGTTCTGGGACTGCAGTGTCTGGATGATGCTTTGACGGTCCAGTCCGAGCGCGGCAATCTTGCGCGTCGAAAATTCGAGATAGATGGCTTCGTCCTGGGCGCCGATGACGTCAATCTTGCCTGCATCTGGAACTGTCAGAAGCTTGGCACGGGCGTCCTCGACAAGGTCGCGTAACTGGCGCTGGGAAACGCCGTCTGCCGTAAAGGCGTAGATGTTGCCGTAGACATCGCCAAACGTATCGTTGAAGAATGGACCGACGACACCGCTGGGAAGATCTCCCTTGATGTCGCTGACCATGTTGCGAACGCGGACCCAGTTGCCACTGACGTCCCTTGCCTTGGTGGTGGGAAGCAGTTCGACATAAATCGTCGTTTGTCCGGCCTTGGTCTCGCTGCGCGTATAGTCGAGTGCATCAAGTTCTTCGAGTTTCTTCTCGATGCGGTCCGTGACCTGTTTTGTCACCTCCTCTGCGGAGGCTCCCGGCCACTGCGCATTGATGATCATCGTCTTGATCGTGAAGGAGGGGTCTTCCTCACGGCCGAGATTGATGTAGGAGAATGCACCCGCCAGGATGAAGATGATCATGAAATACCAGACGAGCGAACGGTGCTCGAGCGCCCAGTCGGAAAGATTGAACGGTTTCACTGGGCATTCTCCTGGTCAATGCGAACGGCCTGGCCGTCTTTGAGTTGGTTCACGCCCGCCGTCACCACGCGGTCGCCGGCATTGATGCCTTGGGCGACGATCACAGTGCCGGTTGAGGCTGGGGTAGCTTCAAGGCTAACTTCACGGGGAGACACCGTGCCGCTCTTGTCATCCACGATCCACACGAAGGTTTTTGCTCCTTCCTTGCGGATGGAAGACGAGGGAACCTTGATGACGGGCGCCGATGTCGTCGTGGCACTTGCCATGATGACGGCCCCGAGACGCAAGGCTTCCGGAGGATTGATCAATGTCAGCTTCGTGCGCCGCGTTCGGGTCGCATCGTCGGCCTCGGGTGCTATTTCACGAACGACAGCCTTGGTGTGAATAGCTGGATCGAGCTGCAACGAAACATCGAATTCCGCGCCGGGCTTGAGAAGCGAGCTTCCGGCCTCCGGCACGTCGATCACGGCATCGCGTTCTTCCGGCCGCGCCACTGTAACAACGCTTTGACCAGCGGAAACGACTTGCCCGACCTCGGCAGATGTTGTGGTGACGACACCATCGAATTCGGCCAGGAGGCGGGAGTAGCCCAGTTGCTCCTCTGCCTTATCAAGGTTAGCCTTCGCCTTGTTGACATTCGCTTCAGCGGTAGCCCGCTCCTGCTGGGCGCTTTCAAAGGTTGCTTTGGCCGCGGACTGACGTTCGAACAGGGTCTGTTGGCGTTGTTCATTGGTTGCCGCATTTGCCAGCTGTGCCTGGGCATTGGACAAATCCGACTGCGCGCTTCTGACGGCCAGCTCAAGAGAGAGTGGATCTATCGCGGCAAGGACCGCACCTTTTTTGACGACGTCCCCAACCTGGACATTTCGTGCCACGATGCGGCCGAGAATGCGAAAGCCGAACTGGGTCTCGATGCGTGCTTCTACCGTGCCAGGGAGGCTGAAAGCGACTTCCGGTGCCGGCTGTGCAACCATGAAAAGCACAGGACGAGGCTTTTCCGCAGGAGCTTCATCCTGTTTTTCGCAGGATACAAGAAAGGTCGCCGCAAGAAGCAGCGATATCAATGTTGCTTGGACCTTCATTGGGCGGCTCCCTTGTAGGCCACGACTTCGCCGGCAGACAGGAATTTATTGCCGCTGGTTACCACGGTTTCTCCCTCGGAAAGTCCCGCGCGGACTGAGAAGCGTTCATTCGAATAGTCTGCAACCTCTATCTTCCGCAAGGACACGGAACCTGCCTTGGGATCGACGATCCAAACTGCCGGTTGTCCGGAAATCGATGCCATTGCCGACCAGGGCAATTGCATCATGCTTTTCGGCTTGTAACGCGCGGTCGCGGCGACGGCGCTGCCAAGGCGAACATCAGCATTGGCGTCCAGCGCCAGCTTTATCCGCACGGTTCCAGACGATGTATCGATGGTTGGAGATACCTCACGGACGGTCGCCTTGATCGGTTGCCCGCCTGAAAGCATACGCACCATGATATCGTTTTGAATTTCACCGCTAATAAGAACGCTTTCGTCCGCGTTGATCACCGCATCGCGGGGGCCATCGTGTGCCAGCGTGAAAACCAGTTGTGCGGCCTGCGCAACTTGTCCAACTTCCGCGTTCCTTGCGGTAATGATGCCATCGGCATCGGCTTTCAATTCCGTTTGCTCAAGGGCATCGCGGGCAGTATCCACCTGCGCCTGCGCGGACTGGACCGTGCCCTGTGCTGTCAAAAGCGCTTCCTGTGCTTGGTCGAGCGCGGCTCTGGTGGTTACACCGGTATTGAAGAGACTTTGCTGGCGGTCGAAGGCCTGTTGCGCCTGCATCTGCTGCGCTTCAGCCGATTGAAGTGTCGCCACTGCAACCTGAAGATCGGCTTTCTGCTCCTCCGGGTCGATGCGGGCGAGAATCTGGCCCTGCGACACGTGGTCGCCGACATCGACCAAACGTTCGGTTATGCGGCCGCTAACGCGAAAGGAAAGATCGGACTGAACGCGCGCGCTGACTTCGCCCGTGATCGAGATTTGATCGGTGGATTCAAGCGATTTGACCTGAACCGTTTCGACCAGACGCTTGGGCTTTTCCACCTGCTGGTCGTCGGGTGTGCAAGCGGTCAGGCCCGCCAGGGATGCCGCCGCCAGGGCACTAATAGCAAGACTTCTCATCTATTGCCTCTTGAACCGTGATGAAACCCTGATACATTTGACTTACCGGACAGTCAATGAAATTATTGTATGTTCGAAACGGCTGAAATTTAATGGTTAAGGATAGCATATGAAACGGCTGACGCGCGCCGAACAAAAGGCACTTCGGCCCACCCAAATTCTTGAAGCAGCATTCCTGGAATTCGTGGAACGCGGCTTCGCGACGGCGAGAGTAGAAGATATCGCAGAGCGCGTTGGCGTAACGAAAGGCACCGTCTACGTCTATTTCCCGACCAAGGAAGAGCTTTTCGCAGCAATGATCCGCTATACGGCTTCGCCACTCGATGATCTGGTGGCGGAGAGCGGTGAGTTGAGAGGCACATGCCCCGAGCGGCTGATTGCGATGTTGCATCTGCTTTACAAACGGCTTCTGGACGACAAGCGGCTTCGTCAGCTTCTGAGGTTCGTCATTTCGGAAGGCACACGCTTTCCCCAGGTCATCGCAACGCACCACGATGATCTGATCGCGCCGATCCTGGCCTGCATACAGTCCATCCTGGATGAGGGCGTAGCCAATGGTGAGTTTGTCGGAGGCCCGCGGGCCACGGCGCGCATCGTTTTTGCTCCTCTCGTCGCAATAGCTGTCGATACACTGGTGCACGGTGATAGCCGCGAACTGGAGGTGCCCGACTTCATGGCGGCCCATCTTGACCTCGTGATGGGCAGTCTTCTGGTCCGAAATCAGGACCGTTGAACGCCTGATGTGCTTTTCAAAAAAGACTTGGCAAAATAAATTAAACGGACGTTGCATTTATTTTTTTGAAGTGTAACCTGATGCGGCATCCCTTCATTGGTTGAGGAGGCCAAGAGGGCGAGGCGGCATCGGTGGACGATTTGCGTCGTGCCGAGGCATGTCCGCCTCATCTCCCGACATAAGGGCGACATGGCAATCTGGAGGAATTCATGAATATTGTTAAAAAATTAGACGGGATGGACGTCATTTTCCGCAAGGCGGCACCGCTTGAAAAATCGGCCTATCCCGGCCTTCAGGAACGTAGCTACGTCCTGAAAAAGGGTAGCGTTCACCTTGAGGGCGGAATGCCGCTCCAAGCGGATATTCGCGTCGATCAGGATGTCGCCGTAACCATGCGCGACGGTGTGAAGATCCGTGTGGATGTGTATCGTCCTGTCGAGGACGGAAACTACCCCGCCATCATGGGCTGGAGCCCTTACGGCAAGCGCGGCAGCGTTATCGGCAACGGTGGATTTGGCCACCCGACCCGCATGGATGTTCCTCTGGAGTGGGAAGACGGGCTGAACAAGTTCGAGGCGCCAAATCCGGGCTACTGGGTTGCAAATGGCTATGTCGTTCTGGCACCGGACAGCCGTGGTGCTTTCAACTCGGAAGGCGATATTCATGCCTGGGGCCGTCAGAAGCCGGAAGATGAATATGACCTGATCGAATGGGCTGGCAAGCAGGACTGGTCAAACGGCAAGGTCGGCCTGACGGGCAACTCGATGCTTGCCATGTCCCAGTGGTTTGTCGCCGGCATGAAACCTCCGCATCTTGGAGCAATCGCGCCGTGGGAGGGTGCCTCCGACATCTACCGCGATACGGCATGCCGGGGTGGTATTCCCGAGCGGCTTTTCTCCAACGGCATTTTCAGCCGCCTCTGCGGCAATAATTTGCTGGAAGACATCCCGGCAATGACCGAAGCTCATCCTTTGCTGGACAAGTACTGGCAAACAAAGGTCTCGCCGGTCGAAAAGATCGATGTGCCAGCCTACATCGTGGCCTCCTGGACAAATCTCCTGCACACCGAAGGCAGCTTCCGCGGCTGGTCGTCGATTGCCTCGGAGAACAAGTGGCTGCGGGTGCACAATACCCATGAATGGACGGACTATTACAACCCCGCCAATGTGGAGGACCTCCGCCGCTTCTTCGACCGCTATCTCAAGGGCGTCGAGAATGGCTGGGAAGCAACCCCGCCTGTCAGGCTGAGCGTCTTCGATCCTGGTAATGGCGATATCGTCAATCGCAGCGAAGCCGCGTTCCCGCTGAAGCGCGAGCAGGTCAAGCCGTTGCAACTTGGACTGAAAGATGGCAAGCCAGCCCTTCTGCATGAGGCGCAGGCGGAAGCGACGTCGGTTTCCTATGATGTCACTGAACGGGAAGGTGTCAGCTTCTCTGTCACGTTTGACGAAACGACGGAACTGACCGGCTACTTCAATCTCAAGCTTTGGGTGGAAGCGGCTGGCAATGACGACATGGACATTTTCGCCTTTGTTCGCAAGCGTGACCGCGACGGCAAGATTCAGGAGTGCCCAGTCGTTACCGACAGAACTCATGTCGGACCGAATGGCCGGTTGAGAGTGTCCCTGCGCGCGACCAATGCGCAGAAGTCCACGGAGTTGAAGCCCCATATGGACTTCGACCACCAGGAGAAGCTCAAGCCGGGCGAGATCGTCCCTGTCGATATCGGCTTCTGGCCCTATGGAATTCGTTGGCAACCGGGCGAAACGCTTGAACTCGTCATCACCGCCACCGATCTTCTGGTGCGGCCGGAGTTCCCGCAGATTCCGCCCATTCCGACGAGCAACAAGGGCCGCCACATCATCCACTTTGGTGGAAAGTACCCGTCCCGATTGCTGGTGCCACACATTCCAGGCGCGTAACTGAACTGCCGCCCAGCAGAACTGCTCGGCACTGGTGAGTAAAAAGCCAGTGCCGACGGCAGCCGATGAGCCGTCTTCACACGGCTTTTCGGGCAGATGGGCACTATTTGCAATAACCTGATTATTTGTTCGCCTGTCAGCAGACTGAACGGCATATGCGTCACTGCCTGCGGCAGTGCGGCAGCAGTTGTTTGTCCTGTAATTGACAGAGCCATTCCACCGAGCGGCGGAGGCAACGCGCCACGCCGTGCGTGATCCATATGCGGGCATAACCATTCAAACCATTGAAAGGATGTCAGTTTGGCCTTTATCAAAGCTGCATTGAAGAAACGCGTGCCTGATCTATACGCGTCGGCACCGCTGAGAGTCGAAACGCTCCCGCCAGCTCCGGGATTTCCAAATGGCGCGGCCATGGTGTTCCCGGTGGGCACCAGAGACGTCGAGGCGCTGGTGCGTTGGGCGAATGAGAAGGATGTTGCGCTTTATCCCGTTTCAAGCTCGACCCCCATCTCCTGTCCTCCACCGGCCGCGGACCCGCGGCCACTGCTGATCGTCAACATGGCCCGCAACAACAGGCTGATCCATGCAGACGAAGAAAATCGGATTGCGGTCATTGAGGCCGGAGTGACGTTTGGCGAGATCGACGGACTTCTGAGACCCTATGGGCTTCGGGCTTTCAAGCCGCTGCTTCCACAGGCGCAAAAATCCGTTCTGGCCAGCTATCTCGACCGGGAGCCAATTACCAGCCCTTATAACCAGTGGGATTCCAGCGATCCACTGGCGGCACTCGAGGTTGTCTTCGGCTGCGGCGAGCGGTTTCGCACGGGCGGCGGTGCAGCACCGGGTGAGCTTGAAGACAATCTCAAGAGCGGGTTGCGCCAGATGATTTCCAGCGGTCCGCAAGTGACCGATTTCACGCGGGTCTTGCAGGGCTCTCAAGGCTCTCTGGGAATTGTCAGCTGGGGCTCTGCCTATTGTGAGCCAATTCCCGCCATGGAACGAATGGTCCTTGTCGGATCTGATCGTCTCGCTCCCCTGGTAGAGCTCGCCTATCGCACGACCTGGCGGCGAACCAGCTGCCAGATCTTGATCGTCAATGCGCGACATTTGGACCTGATGGGCTCTGTCATTGCCAAGGGTGGAGCGTTCACTGGCGATCGGGCAAGCAATTGGCACCTTTTGTGCAACATCACCTCTTCTCCGTATTTCCCTGAGGAGAGTCTATCGGTGGCGATTGCCGATTTTACGAGCGATGCCGAGGGACAGGGCTTGACCGTCAGCGAAAGTCTGAACGGTTTGTCGGGTGCGGAACTTCAGTCGCTTCTCCACTCGACGTCGCGACAGGATTACAAGGCGGCCCGTGGTGCCTATGAGAACCTCTTCTGTCTCAGCCAGCTCGACAAGGTGGACGCACTTCTGGGCGGAGCAGACGATCGCAATCTTCCGGCCATCTACATTCAGCCGATGATCCATGGCGTCTGCTGTCATGTCGAGGCGATCTTTACGGACGCACAGTTCGGGGACAGGCGCAGGGAGAAGCGCGATGAGGTCGCAGAGGGCTGGGCCCAGCGAGGAGCGTTCTTCAGCCGGCCTTATGACAGCTGGGGAAAACTGGCCTTCAAGGCAGATCCCGGTGCGCTCAAAAGCATCGGGGAGATCAAGTCCGTCCTCGATCCGAGAGATATCATGACGCCAGGTCGGTTCAGTTAGTCATTCAGTCAATGAAGGGGGAGGCAACTTTGACTTTACAAGATCGCCGTGAATTTGCCGAGCGTTGCGAGAGATGCAACAGCTGTCGTTGGGTACCGGCCGCCACCAGCGCGCGCCACGCGTCAACCTGTCCGAGCGTAGACTATGGGAAATTCCATAGTTACGGCGGTGCGGGCAAGAGCATGATCGCTTATGCCCTGGCGGAGGGCAGACAGGTGACCGCGACCGAGGAATTGACGCGGAGTATTTTTGCGTGCAGCGCCTGCGGCGCCTGCGATACTGCGTGTAAATGGAACCACCAGGACCTGGTTGATCCCTTGGATACAATCTATGCGCTTCGTCAGAAGATGGTGGAGGACGGCAAGGCCCCGGATGTTCACAGTCAGGCCATGCAATCCGTTCGAGCCCATGGCAACCGTTTCGGCAAAGCCGCGAGTGAGCGTTTCGCCTGGGCCAAGGGCATGGAGTTGCCCGATGCGCGCAAGCAACAGTGTGAAACCCTCCTGCATATCGGTTGCGAAAATGCTTTCGACGATGCTTTGCACGAGGAACTGCGTGCAGCAGTCAGGCTGCTGCGTGCAGGCGGCGTGAGCTTTGGCGTTCTCTATGACGACGAAGTGGACTGCGGTGGGTATGCCTTCGACATAGGGCAGCAAAAAGAGGCCGCCAGATCGGCACAAGCACTGGCGAATGCCATCAAGGCCACTGGCGCAAAAAGGCTTGTGACATGTTCCGCGGCAAGCTTTTCCTCGATCCGTAATATCTGGCCGCGTCTTGGTGTCAGTCTCGAGGGTTTCGAGGTCCAGCATTTCTCGCAATGCGCGGATGACTTACGTGATGGCGGACTGCTGTCAAAAGGTCTGAGCGCAAGGTCAGGCGCGGTAGCCTATCATGACGGGTGCAAATTGGGTCGGTTGTCGGAAGCCTACACCGCATGGTCTGGTAAACGCGTAAAGCACAATCAGGTCGAACACTTCGATCCACCCCGCAAGGTGCTCTTCGGTAACGACGGAGTTTACGATCCTCCGCGCCGTCTCATTGCCGCAACCGGTGCGGATCTCGCCGAAATGCCCCGCAGCCGACAGTTTGCCTATTGTTGCGGCGCGCTGGGCGGTGGCAAGGAAGCCTACCCCGACTTCGCCCGTCATGCGGCCGTCGAAGTGCTGCAGGAAGCGATCGATAGCGGCGCGCAGACCCTTGTCAGCGGATGCGGTGCCTGTACCGCTCACCTGCGTGCGATTGCCGAGCAGGAAAATCTCGGCATTTCGGTCGAAGGCCTGGCGTCGTTCATTTCCGAGGATACGGAAAGGCAAGCGGAGGTGAGCAAATGAAAACGCCTCTCGACAGGTCCGTCTACAAAGAGCTTGAGAGCATCGTCGGTGCGCCAAACCTCAGCGAGGATGATGGCATCGTGCTTGGCTATGCATGGAACGGACTGGCTGCGGATCCCGGCAGGAACCGCCTGTCGGAAGTCTGGCCAAGCGCGATTATCATGCCGGGGTCAACCGAAGAGGTTCAGGCGATCGTCAAATGCTGCGTGCGCAACAAGCTGCGCTTCCGGGCCCTTAGCACAGGGGTCTGGTCGATGAATGCCAGCCCCGGCCAATATCTCATTCTCGATCTCAGACGCATGAACCGTTGCGAGATCGATGCAAAGAACCAGATGGCGATCATCGAGCCCTATGTGACGGCGCTACAGCTTCAAAACGCCGCACTGAGAGAGGGGCTCACGTGTCACATCGTGGGCGCAGGGCCACCGCACTCGCCGCTTGCCTCGGCAACGTCCGTTGCGGGTATCGGTGTTTCGGGCGCGACGACAGGCGTGAATTACCGCAATCTTCTTGCGCTGGAATGGGTCACTCCTGAAGGCGAAATCAAGCGGATCGGGTCGAGCGGTTCAGATGTTGGATGGTTCAATGGGGAAGGCCCCGGACCCGGCTTTCGTGGAATGATCCGCGGAGACAACGGTGCCTATGGCGGGATCGGTGTCTTCACCAAGATCGGGTTCAAGCTGCATCCCTGGAAAGATGAGGCAAAGCCGGTGAAAGTATCGGGCGCGCATCCACAACTGGGCGCGCCATTGTCCGAGCGCCAGCGATTCTACCATCTCGTATGGGATGACTGGGAGAAAGGGGCAGAAGCGGCTATCATTCTCAACAAGTCGCGCGTTGCCGATTTCTGGCTACGCATTCCCCCATCAGGTATCGGCACCGTGCTGACCGCTGATAACGGCGAGTATCTGAGGCGGAAAGCGAATGGGACTTTGCCCGTTGCGGCGCGCGACGAAAACACGTGTCACTGGTCTGTGCTCACTCTTGCGACTTCGGACGCTGAAATGCGTTACAAGGAGCGGGTCATGGCGAAAATCATAGCCGATACCGGTGCGAAAGTGATCGAGATGCCAAAGGAAGAGTACGAGGTACTTATCCGCAACCTCGTGACCTCGACCTATGTGCTGCGCGTCTGGCGTCCGACTTTTGGCAGTATCACCAGCATTGGTGGACTGGATAACTTCCGGATGATGCCAAAGATGATGGAGGCAGCCGAGAAGCTTCTGGAGAAGGACGCCAAGAAAGGTCATTTCGTATCGGCAGATGCGGTGTGGACCTGGGCGAATGAGAGCCGCCATATGTGGGCGGAAAACGTACCGGTCTATTCCACCCAGGACAGGAAAGCCTCTGCCGCAGCGATGGCCTATTTCGTGCGGATGACCGTCCTCTTGAGCACAAAGCCGTTCGGAATGAACGGCTTTGCGATCGGGCCGGTGGCTGATCTTGCCGGTGGCGGTTACGGTCGCTCCAACGAATGGATGCGCAAGATCAAGAACCGTTACGATCCCAAAGGACTGTCGATCGGGCAGCACTATGTCTTCAACAAGCAGGGACCGCTCAGTACAACGGGCTGGAGGTTGCTGGGCAAGCTTATCGGTGCCAGATATTTTCAGCCAATCCTGAAGTTCGTAATCCTTCAAATGCTGAAAAGAACCAGAAACTGAGGCGTTTCGACGTCAGTCACAACGCCTTGGTCAAGCAGATAGCTGATGCTCTGACAGAAATGTTGCCCAAGAACAAAGCCCGGTTCAGGATGATGTCCTGAGCCGGGCTTACCTGTTCCTGGTTACAGTCTGGGAGCGTAAAATCTTCTCACTGGACAGGCATTTAGCCGGCCGGCAGAAGGCCTTTCCTTTTCAAATGGAAGCGCTCCGCCGGATTGGAATTCTTTCACGCACATATTCTCGGTGAGAGGCTTTCCCCGAAAGCTTCTGTCGAGCCAATAGCTTTTATCGATGCGAAAAGATGCGCGCCATTCGGATCTTCAGTCGTAATCAGGAGACGTCACAGCATTTTCGCCATGCCTGACGGTGTCACCTCAAAATGAAAATGGCGCGGCATTCAATGAATGCCGCGCCATATGAAAATCTGTTCGATTGGTGATCAGGGTATATTGGGTGTTGAAAGGCCCATGGTGGTACCGATGTCGAAGACGAGTCCGGCATAGAAGGTCCAGCCATCTTCCATCTTCTTGTGCGAAATCTCTGCCATGAAAGGCGCGTTTGGATTTATGACGTAGGCCGCTCCGAATTCGAAGAAGCCTGCGCCGATGCCCGTGCGCGCGTGAACGCCAAGCTGGAACGTGTCCTTGGACTGCGTGCCCGTTCCAAAGTTGAAACGTCTAGCATTGGTTTCGTAGGCGGCCCGTTCTTCACTCAGGCCAATATAGTGAACGGTGGCGCCGACGGTGGTGAAGGGGTTTTCCTTCCAGAACCCGCTATATTCAACGCCCGCATAGGCTTCAAGCGGATAGGCCTGTCCATCCCCGAATGTGTAGAATGCGCCGCCGAACAGCGCAATATTTTCAGGAAAGGGTGTGCCGTCCGGTTGGCTCCAGATGACCTTGCGCGCCTGGGCAAACACACCGTTCGTGCCGTCGTCATGCTCGATTACAATCTGGCCAGGTCCAAACGTCGGATTGCCTGGTCCACGTCCATAGAGGGCATCTTCGTAGTCCGCCGAGCGGCGGTAGGCGCCGATTTCATAATTGAACGGCTTTTCACCGTCCTTGAAGCTCTCCCGCTGGGCAAGATGCATGACCGCTGTGTAGCCTTGGGACGAGCCCTTGCCCCAATCCCATCCGGAACCGGTTTGCCAGTTTTCTGGGTTGTCTTCCGTCAACGCCGCACCGAGCGAGATGTTGGGAGCGATATTATATCCAATGCGGCCACCCCACTGGGCAACAGAGTTGCCAGGTCCGTTTACGACCAGCGCCCGGGTCTGCGCGAGGCAGCCCATGCCCGCACAGAATTCAGACCGGAAAAACTCCGGCCAGATGTTCATGCGTCCCGCTTCGACTTCAAGCTTATTGTCAAAGAAGTTTCCTTGAAGCGTCAGGCGTGTAAGGTCGGATCTTGTATCGATGTAGGGGTAGGTGGCATAGAAAGAGTTGCCGACATCGAGGAAATAGGTATCGGCGCTATGGTCGGCAATGTTGACTGTCTCGACGAAATTGACCCGAAACATATCGGAGATATGATAGGTGGTATTGAAGATCAAAAAGCCGGCGTTCAGAAAATCGCCGCCGCCGCTGAAACCGAAATTTGGCGTATTTGCAAACAGGTCGATATAGTGAATGCGAATATCGAAACCAGCGTCCTGGAGATCCTTGCCGATGGTTGACAGCTCCCGCGGCGGGCCCTTTGAAGCAGGTGTTGCGAGAACTTCGGGTGCCTCGTCGGTTTCGGCCAGAGCCGGTGCCGCAGCCGCCAACAGTGCGACCGATGTCGCAAGCAGACCGAGCGTTCGAATAGATGCTTTCATATAAATCCTCCTCCTTAATTCGATGTCGTTCTTTAAAAAATGTGCAAAGATTCCCGCCCCGTCGCTGATCAGCGGCGCGGATATTCCCCTTTTACTGTCGCGGTGGATTCCCTCCTGCAGACGCGTTCCATCCCTCCGGCGGAACTCACCAGAATGCGTTCTTCACCGCATCAACCAAGCGGCGCTTGCGTGCAAATAGTTGCTATAGGGACGGCATGACCCACGGACATTGCTGGATCACTGTCGTCATTAATCGTGTTGATTTCCCCCTCCAGAAAGCCTGTCGCCCCTCCGCGACTGCCGCCTTAGCCTTGCTTAGGGCCGCTTTCCTGCCAGATCCTCGCTAGCAAGGAACGTAACTGTCGGCGCTCCGCAGGCGTCAGACGGTGAAATGTCTCGTTTTCCCTTTCTGCCACCAGCGCCAGCCATCTCGCCCCTTCCTCCTCGCCCTTGACCGTGGCGAAAAGACGCTGAACGCGCTGATCGGAACGATCCGATTCACGCAGGAAAAACCCGCGCTGCTCCAACTCTGCAAGGACAGGGACGATATTTGCTCTTTGCATACCAAGTGCACGACAGATTTCCGCCGCGCTGATGCCGGGTGTCTCGATAATGCTGAGCAGCACACTCATCGCCACCGGGCGGGCATTCACGGCTTCCAACGCCGCCACTGCTCCCAGCAGGTCGAATACAGAGGCGCGCCGAAGGTTGTAGCCGATGAGGTCGTCGAGTCGACGGACGCATACCTCGCGGGTCTCAACCTGGTCGTTCTGGTTTGTCAAAGACATGCAGGGCTCCTCCCCATCACTCTCTAAGTTTCATCAATAAAGTTATGTTTACCAATAGTCAATCCGCTATACTTCATAGCAATAAATTCAAGTAAGTAGTTTTATATAAAATTCTAATATTGATATCGATTATTCATGCGCAATTTCTGCATAAGGTCTACCTTTAATAATTTTTACTGATGCTGATCGGATTTTTTAAGGATTCAAGCTGTTCACGGACGTCTTCGAAAGACCGGACCGGATGCAACAGGCTGTTCCTAAACAGGACGCCGCCCAAGCGCGCGACGTTCCCTGTGCCTTGCGCGCACATCCTGGGAAGCAGTCGTCGCCTCAGGCGAAAAGGCTTCTGTTGAGCCGCCACGATTCTCCGCATGCGGCTTGCGAGCGAACCCGTCGACCTTCAGACCTGTGTTCTATCGAGGGCCATCAAAAGTTCTTCTGACCCCATCGCTACGCTGCTCGTGCTAGGTCTGAGGGCGCCAATGCTGATGCGCTGTGCCTTGCAGTTCACCTCAGCGGCTTCCAACGATGCCGAGTATGCTTATGGACCTGTCGAAGATAAAAACGCTCATCGATTTTGTGGGACGATCAAATGTCAGCGAATTGACGGTCACCCACAGGGACGTGACCGTTCGAATTTTTCGCAACGCAAACGACGTCGCCGCTGCGACCGTTGACACAGGTCCTGAGATATCAGGTGGCGCAGAGGGTGCGACATCCGAACGACCAAGCCTTACCACGGCTGTACGAGCACCGATTTTCGGCGTTTTGCATCGCGCCTCCGCGCCGGGAGAAGCTCCCTTTGTGGAAACGGGGGATCACGTCAACAAGGGCGATACGCTGTTCATCATCGAAGCAATGAAGGTTTTCAATAAAATCGCCGCTCCGTGCGCCGGGCGTATTACCCTTCTGACCGATATAGATGGCGGTGAAGTTGACGCCAACGATCTGCTCGCGGAGATCGCGTGATGGCGGCAGGTTTTAACGAAGCAGGGGCACTTTTCGATACGGTCCTTATCGCCAATCGCGGTGAGATCGCGCTACGCATACGGCGAGCCTGCCATGAACTCGGCCTCAAAACGGTCGCCATATGCTCTGAGGCAGACAGGCATGCCTTCCATGAAGAGACTGCCGATACGTTTCTCTGTATCGGCCCGGCAAATGCCACGAAAAGCTACCTCAACAAGGATGCCATATTGCTGGCCGCGCGCTTGACCGGCGCTGGCGCAATTCACCCCGGTTACGGCTTTCTGTCGGAAAATGCCGCCTTCGCTGAAGCGACCGAGAATGCGGGCCTTGTTTTCATTGGTCCGGATGTGAAGTCTATCGCAACGATGGGCGACAAGATTGCTGCCAAGCGCACCATGATTGCCGCGGGCGTGCCATGTGTTCCCGGTCCCGATACGGCGCTTCCAGATGACCCGGAAACGATCGAACGGATCGCGCAGGAGATCGGATATCCGGTGATTATCAAGGCGGCCGGCGGCGGCGGCGGACGTGGTATGCGCGTGGTGCATCAGCCTGACGCACTTCGGGAAGCCTTTGCCTTGACGCGTGAGGAGGCGCGACAGGCTTTTGGTTCTGCCGCACTCTACATGGAGAAGTTCCTGCAGCGCCCTCGTCACATCGAGATACAGGTTCTGTGTGATACCCACGGCAATGCCGTCTGGCTCGGTCATCGCGACTGTTCGATGCAGCGGCGTCACCAGAAGGTCGTTGAGGAAGCGCCTGCACCCGGCATTCCCGACGAGATCATTCAACCGGTGGGGCTTGCCTGTGTGGAAGCCTGCCGGCAAATCGGCTACCGCGGCGTGGGCACATTCGAATTCCTGTATGAAGACGGGCGTTTCTGCTTCATCGAGATGAATACCCGATTGCAGGTCGAGCATCCGGTCACCGAGATGACGAGCGGTATCGACATCGTCCAAGCGCAGATCAAATCCGCACAAGGAAAGCATCTAGAGCTGCGACAGGAAGACGTAACCTGCAAAGGTCACTCCTTCGAATGCCGCATCAACGCCGAGGACCCTGACACATTCTTGCCGTCTGCTGGTTCGGTGACACATGTATCCTGGCCTGAAGGCGAAGGGATACGTGTCGATACCCATATCCATGAAGGATATCGCGTTTCACCATATTACGATTCCCTTATTGCCAAGCTGATCGTGCACGCACCAACACGACTTGAAGCGATTGCCCGTATGCGCGGTGCGCTTGCCGAGGCTCGCGTCGAGGGAATATCCACCAATCTCCCGCTGCTGCGGGCGCTGTTCGAGGATCCGGCCTTTGCCAAAGGCGAAACGGATATTCATTATCTCGAACAGTGGCTGACGACATGGAGAGCAGCATGAGCAGGCTCGATTTTACCGATCCGGCCACGCTTGCAGCCTTGACGGATATGTTGACAGCGTCAGGTGTCGATGGGCTGGAGATCGCCACACCGGATGTCCAGGTGAAGCTGGTCGTTTCCGCCCCGCGGGCAGCCGCGATACCGGCTTCAACCTCTCCCGCCCGACCAACCGCGATTGTCTCCAACTTTACGGTAAAGGCACCGATAGCCGGTCATTTTCGCGTCGCGTCCCATGGTGAGGTGACATACCCGCTTCCCGTAGCCGTGGACACAGTGATCGGCTTTATCGGTGTCGGCCATGTTCTCGTGCCCGTGCCAGCCGGTCGTGCGGGTTTGCTGACAGGCCGATTTTCCGAGCACGGCAAGCTGGTCGGTTTTGGTGATCCCCTGTTCGAAATCGAGCTACAGCCATGATTGCCCCGCACAGCATTCCTTTACAACGTCAAGTTATTCAGCCCGCAGTCAAAGGGCAGGCGCGCGTATCCTTCATCGGTTCGCGTTCTTTCCTGCTGGAAGCGCCCGGTGAATTTGACCTGACAGCCCAGCGTTGGATTTGGGCGTTGTCGCAAACCGTCGGAACGTGGGCGGAGGTTTCGGAAGTTATTCCGGGCATGACGAACATCCTGACGATATTGAAGGAAACGCCTGAGAACCCGGATATTGTTGTCGGCAGATTGCTTGACGCGTGGGACACTGCGCACAGTGTCGACCTTGCAGGAAAAACGGTGGAGATACCCGTCCATTACGGCGGCGAGCACGCCACCGACCTGGCAGCCCTTTGCGATTTTTCAGGCTTGAGCGACCGCGAAGTGGTGCGCATCCATCATGAGGCGACCTATCGAGTTTTTGCGCTCGGCAGCGCGCCAGGCTTCGGGTACCTGCACGGGCTTGATCGGCGCATCCATATGCCGCGAAAAAAGGTGCCGTCGATCAGGATGGAAAGAGGTTGCGTCACGATTGGCGGAATGCAGACAGGCGTCGCCATGCTGACCGGTCCAAACGGGTGGAATTCAATCGGCTATGCGGACTTGCAGATGTTTAATCCTGCCGCCAATCAACCGGCCCTTCTGGCTCCTGGCGATACGATCCGCTTCATCCCTGCGAGGATAGAGCTATGATCGAGATCATTCAAACCGGCCCGTTCAACACTGTTCAGGACCTGGGTCGGCCAGGTTTTCGCGATATCGGCGTCACCGCCGGTGGGGCTATGGACCCGCTTGCGGTTCGTGCCGCCAACATATTGGTCGGAAACGGAATAGAGGCCGCTGTCGTTGAGGTCCAGACCTTCCCCTTCACACTGCGTTTTTCTGAGCCCACTGTGTTTGCCGTTGCCGGTGCCGACAATTTACCGCTGCTGGACGGAAAGCAACTCCTGCCATGGTGCGCGCATCTGGCAAAAGAAGGCGACATTCTGGAGCTACAGCAACCACCGAAGCTTGCCCGCTCCTACATTGCGGTGGCCGGTGGCGTGGATGTGCCGGTCTTGATGGGCTCGCGCAGCACAGCTCTCCGCGGCAATTTCGGCGGTCATGATGGACGGCCTCTGACCAAGGGTGACAAGCTGGAAACTGGGGAGCTTGTCGATCCTGCGCCGCTCCCGGTCAACGGTCTTGCCGTAGTGCCGCCCTCCAGTGCTTTGTCTGACCTGTTTCCGTCGATCGTGGATGGGGTTTTGCAGGTTCGGGCGATTCCAGCCGGGGAGCACCACCTTTTTGCGGCTGATGGCGAAGCCTTCTGGGGTCAGGTCTGGCGGATTTCTTCACGCAGCGACCGAACCGGTTACCGGCTTGCCGGAGACCCGATCACGCCGACTGAGACCATCGAAATGCGCTCTCACGGTGTCGTTCCGGGGGTGGTCCAGGTTCCGCCGGGTGGCGAACCGATCATTCAGACGAGTGATGCGAACACCGCGGGTGGTTATCCGAAAATTGCAGGCGTGATCGAGGCCGATCTCTGGCGGCTGGGTCAGGCGCGAGCAGGCGGCAAAATCAGGTTCGTCAGGTCGAGCCATGAGGAAGCGCGGCGGCTGGAGCAGGCGTTAGCGCATTACATAAACGACATCCGACAAACCGTACCAATGGTCAAACGCGCGCTCAAAGCGATGGCCTGAGAGAGGGGAGAGCGTTGTGAAAATCAATCTCAATTCCGACATGGGTGAAGGGTTTGGCCCGTATCGGCTATGCGACGACGAAGCGATGATGAAGCTCGTTTCTTCCGCAAATATTGCCTGTGGTTTCCATGGTGGCGATCCGGATACCATGGCGCGCATGGTGCGCCTGGCCAAACAGAACGGGGTCGGCATTGGCGCGCATCCCGGTCTCCCGGACCGCGCAGGTTTCGGACGCCGTGAATTTCCCTATCAGCCGGATGAGTTGAGACAGCAGATGCTCTATCAGCTCGGCGCTCTGATCGCGATTGCCAGAAGCGAAGGCGCGCACGTCGAGCATTTCAGTTTCCACGCGGCAATGGGCAACATGGTCAATCGCGACCCGGCCCTTGCCGACATAATGATGAACGCAATTTTTGCGGTCGATCCCAAGCTTGTCGTCTTCGTAACGGCGGACAGCGAAATAGAGCGGGCTGCAAAACGCGCCGGTTTGAAAACACTGGCTCTGTTTCTTGCCGACCGCGCCTATGATGCAAAGGGCAGTCTTGTTGCGCGCGGTCTGCCTGGCGCATTGGTAAAGGACGAAGCATCGGTGCGGGCCCGTGTTCGCCGCTTCCTCAACGAGGGAACGGTCGAGGCTATCGATGGCACCATCATCTCCATGCCTGCCCGATCCATCCTCGTTCACAGCGACACTCCCGGTTCACTGGAGCTTGCCGGTATCGTCCGCAGCGAAATCCTGGCCGCGAATGCGACGCTTGCGTCCGCCTCGGAACTTGCATCTTGACGGGCCTCGCTGGCCCTATTTTCCTGTTTTACTGAAAGATTACGCCAATGCCTTCTACCGCCGAGCGATTAAAAAACGTCTCTATCTCCGCTTCCGCCGCCATGACGCAGCGTGCCAGAGAACTGGCCGCGCAAGGCATCAAGGTCGTCAGCCTTTCTTCAGGCGAGCCGGATTTTCCGACGCCCGCGCATGCGATAGAGGCCGCGCATGAGGCAGCTCTCGGCGGGCAGACCAAGTACCCGCCCATGGATGGCACGCCCGCGATAAAGTCCGCGATTGCGAGAAAATTCAAGCGCGACAACAATCTGACCTATGATGCCAGCCAGATTGTCGTATCTGGTGGTGGCAAACAGGTGATCTTCAACGCGATGCTTGCCACCTGTAACCCGGGCGATGAGGTGGTCATCCCAACCCCGTCCTGGGTCAGCTACGCGGACATTGTCAAATTTGCAGGAGGTGTTCCCGTTCCGGTTCCCTGCTTCGAAAAGACGGGTTTCAAGCTTCGTCCAGAGGAACTCGAGGCAGCGATAACCCCCCGCACGAAATGGCTTTTCCTGAATTTCCCGAACAATCCGACGGGTGCGGCCTGCTCGAGGGTCGAGATGGCGGCAATTGCTGAAGTGATGTTGCGCCATCCGCATGTCTGGATCCTGACAGACGATATTTACGAACATCTCGTGTATGATGGCTTCGAATTCGGCACGATAGCCGATGTTGAGCCGCGTCTCTACGACCGCGTACTGACGATGAACGGCGTATCCAAAGCCTATGCTATGACAGGGTGGCGTCTGGGCTATTGCGCCAGCGGGTCAAAGGAGTTGATTTCCGCCATCAGCAATGTGAACGGCCAGAACAGTGGCGGCATCGCCACCGTTTCGCAGGCCGCAGCAATTGCCGCACTGGACGGACCGCAGGATTTGCTGAAGGAGCGGGCCGCGATCTACCGCGAGCGCCGTGATTTCGTTTTGGGCAAGCTTGCCGAAATCGATGGCCTGCGCTGCCACAAGCCGGAGGGTGCGTTTTACCTCTACCCGAACATGTCCGGCCTCATCGGCAAGACCACGAAGGGCGGACGCAAGATCGAAAGTGACGTCGATTTCGTTATGGCGCTCGTGGATGAGCATCACGTGGCGACCGTCCAAGGCGCCGCCTATGGCATGAGCCCCTATTTCCGTATCTCCTACGCGACGAGCTTGGAAATGCTCAACGAGGGATGCGCGCGCATTGCTCAGTTCTGCAAGGACATGCGTTGATCGACGAGCGGTCCACCGGCTCGCCAACCGGGCCGGTGGACTTTGTCAGAGCTTCAAATTTTCCGTCAGTTCAACAAGAATATCCTTAACGGCGAAGGCGGGTTCAGACAGCGAATTCTGGTCGGACGTGCATAGCGAAAGTGTCTCCTCGATCCGGGGAGACAGGAGGCGGCAGACCAGAGGTTCGCTCGTTTCCGAAACGATCCGGTCAGCAATCGCTTTTGGCATGATCGTCGCTCCCAGGCCACTGGCGACAGCGCGGCCCAGCGTTCGGACGATCTCCACTTCCGCAACGACCTTGAGAGTGACGCGGCTTCGCGTGAAAGCCATGTCCACGGCACGACGCACGAAGTTGTAGGCGGGCGGCATCAACATCGGTACGCCATCCAGCGCCGCAATCGGTACCGGTTTTGTATCCGCCTCGACAGCGAAATCACGATGCGCGATGAGATAGAATTCTTCGCTGAGCAGCGGCTCGAAACGCACGCCCTTGATGGGCCCGACGCCGTGTATCAGCGCCAGTTCCAGACGGCCGTTCATGATCATCTGGCTGTAGGTCTGCCCGACACTTTCGGTCAGATGAATAAGAATGCCGGGATGGCGTTTTCGCGTTTCCGCAAGAAGGTCGACCGAGAGCGTCGCAGCACTGCTAAAGGGCACAAGTCCCACCGAAACGCGTCCTGCAATGGAATTTCCAGCCGCCGCGGCGTCGATCTGTGCCTGTTCCATCTGCCGCAATATGATTTGCGCATGGCGATAAACGGCATGACCGGCGTCGGTCATGGTAACGCCCTGCTGGCTGCGGATCAAAAGCTTTTGGCCGAAGTGCTCTTCCAGCGCTGCAAGCTGCTGGCTGAGCGCCGGTTGGGCGAGATGCAAAATGTCGGCGGCACGTGTGATGCTGCCGCTGTCCACGATGACTATGAAGGATTTTAAGCGTCTGATGTCCATGATGATTTGGCTGCTTTCTGTGCAGCCGAGCTTATAGCCTAATGCAAGTTTTGCAATCGAACTCATTTGCGGATGTAAGCGGTTTTGTTCTGCGACCGGCTGCGATGTGCGGGCCAAACAGCCAGCCAACAGCGTCCATAAAACTTACTTATTACCTCAAAAGTAATCCGTCTTAGGCAAGCAGGAAAAGCTCCGCTAATGTCCTGACAACAAAAAAAGGGGATCAGAATGTCTTTCTCCGATTACAAGACCGCATTGGTCACCGGCGCTTCATCCGGTATCGGCGCAGCAGTCGTAGAGCGGCTCCGCCGTGAAAATATCGAAGTCCATGCCGTCGCTCGCAGCGCCGATGCCTTGAACGAACTGGCCGAGCGCACGGGCTGCATCTCTCATGCCATAGATGTGACGGACCGAGCCGCTGTGAGCCAGCTTGTCAGCAAGGTGCAGTTCGACATTCTGGTAAACAACGCGGGTGTCGACAGACCGAAGAAATTTCTTCAGGCCGATGCGGAGGACATCGATCTTCTCGTCGACGTAAATCTTCGCGCGGTTCTGCATATTTGCCGTCTGGTTGTTCCGGGCATGGTGGACCGCGATCGCGGCCATGTCGTCAACATCTCGTCCATTGCGGGAAATTACAATTTCGGCGGCAACTCCACCTATCACGTGGTCAAAGCGGGCGTCGCCATGCTGTCGAACCAGTTGCGCATCGACGCCTTCGGCAAGCGTGTTCGCGTCACCGAGATTTGTCCTGGTCGCGTCGCAACGGATATTTTCAACCACGTCCATGGAAATGATCCAAGCGTGCGTGAGCGCTTCATTGACGGCTTTGAGCTGCCGACGGCCCAGGACATCGCCGATGCGATTGCATTTGCCATTGCTGCGCCGGTCGCCGTGAATATCGGGCATATGGAAATCACCCCGACATTGCAGGTCATGGGCGGTTTGCAAACCACCAAGCCACAGGACGTTTTGGCGGCTGAAGCGGCGAAGGAGCAAAAGCCGTGAGCGGCTTTGATCTTTCAGCGATCCTCAGCAATCCCGAATATATTGGAATGCTGGTCCACGGCCTTCAGATGACTTTCATCATTTTTTTCGGCTCGTGGACGCTGGCCATGGCGCTGGCGCTCGTTCTTCTTTGCATCCGGTTTTCGCCCTTCCGGTTCGGTGATCGCCTCGTCGCAGCCTATGTTTCGTACCATCGCAATGTGCCGACGCTGGTGCAGCTGATGCTATGGTATTTCGGTATCTTCACCCTGCTGCCCTCCGGTCTCACCAACTGGCTGATCGACCACAATGCCGAAGCGATTTTCGCGATCCTTGGCCTGGGTCTGTGCCAGGCGGCCTATTTCAGTGAGGATTTGCGCTCCGGGCTTCGCTCCGTCGGACCCGGCCAGATGGAGGCGGCCAAGGCGTTGGGCCATGGTTATCTGTCGGCCATGCGCTTTATCATCATGCCCCAGGGTGTACGCAACGCGCTGCCACCGCTCATCAACCACACCGTTTCACTGTTCAAAAACAGCTCTCTCGCGCTGGTGATCGGTGCGTCCGAACTGACCCATGCGGTCAAGGAGATTGAGAATCTCAGCTTCCAGACATTTGAAATCTATCTGGTCGGAACGGTGCTTTACCTCGCCATCTCGTTGCTGATTATGGCGGCCGGTGCTTATGTTTCGATGCGGCTCGACCCAGTCTGGAGGGCGCGCGCATGATAAGCGAAGTCATCACTATCATCCATGACTACTGGTTGCTGCTGTTGATCGGCCAATATCCGAACGGACCGCTTGGCGGGCTGGCAAATACCATCATCCTTTCCGCTCTTGCCATCGCTTTCGCCTTTCCGGTCAGCATCCTCATGGCTCTTGCGCGCCTGTCGAAATGGCGACTGCTGCGGTGGCCGGTTACAGCATTGGTCTACGTCACCCGCGGTGTACCGTTGCTGATGCTCATCCTGTGGACTTACTTCCTCATTCCACTTTGGACGGGTGCAGATGTGCCCAGCTTCATGATCATGCTGGTGACGTTGGTCGTTTACCAGGGCGCGTTTCTCAGCGAAGTTGTCAGAGCCGGTATCGTCGCGCTCGGTGCCGGGCAGATGGATGCAGCACGAGCTCTAGGCCACAGCTATCTTGGCGCGATGCGCTTCATTATCCTGCCGCAGGCGCTCTACAATATGATCCCGAGCATGATTTCGACCTTCGTTGCGACCATCAAGGACACGACGCTCGGTTACGTCATCAACGTGCCAGACCTGACCTTTGCGGCAAGCCAGGTGAACAACCAGCTTCTGACGCAGCCATTCCAGGTCTTTGTCATTCTCGCGGTCGTTTACTACGCCATCTGCTGGAGCCTGACCTATCTGGCCAATTCGTTCGAGCGCCGCATTTCCAAGCGCCGCGCGGGCGTCGTTGCCCGCTCGCCGCAGATAGCTGTGGCTCAGGCCAAAATCATCACGGAGCAGCCATGACCACAACAGCACCCTCGACACAGCAGACCATCCGCATCTCGAATGTCTGCAAGAGCTATGGCGACTATCAGGTTTTGAAGAATGTCGATGCCGAGGTAGCCCGCGGCGAAGTCGTGGTCATCTGCGGCCCGTCAGGCTCTGGAAAGTCCACATTGATCCGCACGGTCAACCGACTGGAGGAGATCAGCAGTGGCTCGATAACGTTGGATGGGCAGGATATTCATGCTGCGACGAAGACGAGGGAACTCAACCTCTTGCGCAGTCGCGTCGGTTTCGTGTTCCAGAGCTTCAACCTCTTCCCGCATCTATCGGTTCTCGAGAACATCACGATTTCCCCGGTCCGCGTCAAAGGTGTTGCCCCTGATGTCGCTCGCGACAAGGCGCTGAAGCTTCTGGATCGCGTCGGTCTGTCCGACAAGGCAGGCGCCTACCCCGGTCAACTGTCCGGGGGTCAGCAACAGCGCGTGGCGATCGCCCGCGCGCTCGCTATGGAACCTCCCGTGATGTTGTTCGACGAGCCGACAAGCGCGCTCGATCCGGAAATGGTTGGCGAAGTGCTGGCCGTCATGAAGGGGCTGGCCGCTGAAGGCATGACCATGCTGTGCGTCACGCACGAAATGGGCTTTGCCCGTGAAGTTGCGGACCGCATCTGGTTCATAGATGCCGGTGAAATCATCGAAAAAGCGACACCGGAAGAGTTTTTCAACACACCCCGCCATCCGCGCGCGCAGCGGTTCCTGTCCGATCTGCGCCACTGATACCAAGCAAAAACATAAGAGGAGAACGAGACATGAACTGGAAATCCTTGACACTGATGGCGATCCTTGCCGGAACAGCCCTTGCCTCACCAGCCGCTGCCGATCAGCTGGACACGATCATGACCAACAAGGTGCTGCGTTGCGCGACCTTTGCGGACGTCGTTCCTTTCGCCGCGCCAGACCCGAAGACCCGTGAAATGGCCGGTTTCGACGTTGATCTTTGCAACGCCATAGCCAAGGAACTCGGCGTGAAGGCGGAAGTGAAGCCTGTTTCGGTCGAAGCCCGTGTGCCGGAAGTCAAACTCGGCCGGGTCGACATTACCGTCGCCAACCTTGCCTATACCCAGAGCCGTGCCGAGCAGATTCAGTTCAGCGACCCTTACTATCTTGCCAAGGAAATGCTGATCGTTCCAGTTGACGATGCCGGTCAAAAGAAATCGGATTATGAAGGCCAGCGCGTGGCGTCCACAAAGGGTTCGACCTCAGAAATGTCGATCAAGCTCAACAAGTCCGAGCCGTTGACGTTCCAGGACACGGCTTCCGCCTATCTCGCGGTTCAGCAGGGCAAGGCGCGCGGCATGGTGGCCAACACCATGACGACGACCAAGTTCGTCAATGAATCGAAGAACAAGGGCAAGCCGATGCGCATGATCGAGGAGCCGATGCTGTACCAGCCCATTGGGATCGGCATGGCAAAGGACAATCCGAAGCTGACGGCCAAAATCAACGAAGTGCTCCGCAAGATGGATGCCGACGGCGAGATCAACAAGATTTGGGACAAGTGGCTTGGCCCGAACACCGAGTACAAGATGACGCGTAACGACAAGGTCGTTCCGCTTTCCGAACTGAAGTTCGACCCGATCCCCTGATACGGGCACCCGACACAATCCAACCCGTCAAAAATCAAACGCAAGCGGTGGGACGTTCCCACCGCAGGCCTTACCGTGGGAGGTTTTATGATCCACATTAAAGATATCGCAGAACGGCCAAGCAAGGCAGACATCGAAGCCCTTTCGAAGTTCTCGCCTGCGACTATTCACGAGGCACAGGGCCGTAAAGGTGCACTTTCCTCCCGTCTGAAGCCCGTCGATTATCGTATGAAGCTCTGCGGCCCGGCTTTTACCGTCAAATGTGCGCCGCGCGACAACATCATGCTGCAGCTCGCCATCAACTACGCCAAGCCCGGCGATATCATCGTCGTTTCCGCCGGTGAATACGAAGAGGCCGGTTCGTTCGGTGACGTTCTGGCCAATGCCTGCCTGGCCAAAGGGATCGGCGGTCTGGTGACGGACACCGGCGTACGGGACACGCTGCAACTACGCGATCTCGGCTTCCCAGTGTTTTCGCTCAGTGTCTGCATCAAGGGCACCGTCAAGGAAACCATTGCAGCCGTCAACGACAGCATCATTGTCGGCGGTGAGATCATCAATCCGGGCGATATCATCGTTGGCGATGCGGATGGCCTGGTTGTTGTCCGGCGTGAAGAGGCGCAGGAATCGGCTCGCCTGTCGCAGATCCGTGAAGACGCGGAGGCAGGATATATCGAAGCTTATAAGCAGGGCAAATCGGTAATCGAAGTGAGCAACCTTGAACCTGTCTTGAAAGCCAAAGGACTGGTTGTTGATATGTGACGCCGATGGGCCGAGCGGAGACGCATGAAGCGTTCCGTTCGATCATCCTTGGCGGCGCCATTCTTGTCACGCCGCCTTAGTGTCAGTTTGCGGTTATTCCCAGCTTCACGGCATCAGCCTTGCCTCCGCAGGGGCTTGGCTGACCGCAGTGCCGATCTCGTTCGCCTTTGACCGGCGGGCGGATCGGAAGTCCATGAACGGCCGGTGCCACCGCGGCACCTGACTTTTGTTGTTTCGGGCTGCGGTGCGCCTTTATCTGACGAAGGTTCTGAGCCGGGTACACCATCGGAGTTGCCGGCGCGACGACCGATCCGCGCTAACCTCGGCGCCAGCCAACCACGCTATCTCGAAGAGTTTCGGTAGCCGAACAAAGCATCGATCTGTGGGGCACTTTGTGAGAACAACCGCCAGAGAAGTGCGGCCAGAACAAACATCAGACCCCAGGCGATAACCACATCTGACAGGAAGTGAGCTCCGAACACCACTCTGTTCAGCGAGAAGCCTGCAGCGACGACACCCACCACGCAGAGATAAAGTGTTGAGTATTGAGGCCTGAAAAACACGACCAGTGTGAGCAGCGCGAATGCACTCGCCGCCTCTCCCGAGATGAAGGAACAATTCCTCACGCATTGGTCGGTGAACTCCCACGCAGGTGTGAAAACGGCGTCCCCGCCAAATTCTTCAAGTGTTCTTGGGCGAGCCCTGCCGACCAAAATCTTTATGAAGTGGACACCCAGCCCCGGACCTGTTGCGAAAAACATGAGGACGAACAGTAATTTGTGCGGAGAAGGGGTGTATTTCAGGCGCCTGAGATAAGGATTTGGAATTAGGAGAAGAACCGCTGCTCCTATGATCACCCAAGGCATGAGCCTGTTTGTGTCACGAAACAGGATGAGAAAGCTGTTTTCCTTGAATGCAAATTCAGAGGCATTTTCCCAAAAAAAACGGCTTACCATGAGGTCGAGTTCTGGAATCGCTGCGAAGATGAGTGAGGCGAGACCCAGAAGGGCAAGTGCTTGCGGCAGTACATTCCGCGGCGTGTCGTGCCCGGTTTCGGCAATTGCTTTTTGAACGTGATTAAGGTTAGTTACACTCATAAGTGGCTCCTCGTTGAGGGCCACGTTCTCCCGCTCGAATGTCAAGAATTGACGGAGAAACTCGGGAGGCGACGTCAAAATCAGAAGGCTATATTATGATTTCATCGCTCGTGCTGGTGGTCGAGGACGACGAGGATATAGCCTCTCTCCTGGAGAGATATTTGGCGAGGGCTGGCTACCGGACGACCAAAGCATCAACAGGTCTTGCGGCTCTGGCGCAGGTACTAAGACTACAGCCGGACCTGATCGTGCTCGATATCGGCCTTCCAGATATCGACGGCTTCGATGTTCTGACAAAGGTTCGAGCCAACTCCGCCGTGCCGGTGATATTCCTGTCAGCGATGGATGACAGCATGGACAAATTGCTCGGTCTGAAACTTGGCGCTGACGACTACGTCACGAAACCGTTTAACCCGCAGGAAGTCGTGGCGCGGGTTGGTGCCGTATTGAAACGAACCAAGGGCGTAGCTGCGACCGAGGTCATCCGACATGACGAGATCGAAGTCCAGCTGGATTCGCACATCGCGGCCGTATCGACGGAAAAAGGGCGTGTTGAACTGCCGCTGACGGCAACCGAATTCCGCCTTTTGGTGTGCCTGCTGAGATCGCCCTACAAAACCTTCGAGAGAACGTCTTTGCTGGACGCATGTCTACCCGAAAGCGACGCGCTCGACAGGACCATCGACACCCATATCGCCAATCTGCGGCGCAAGCTGGCAGAGCGCGGCCAGGAAGGGTATATAACCACCGTTCGCGGTATCGGATATCGTTTTGCGAGGTCGACAGGTGCCTAGGCCAACCCTCTCCACCATGACGGCAGCATTGACCTCGGTCATCCAGGTCATAACCATCGCGGTGCTCTATATCACGGTTGACTGGTATATTGATCACGCCGAAATATCGGCCCAGGAAAGGCTCCCTAAAGATGCGCAATCGGCGTGGATAAGCCTCAACGCAGGCGAAGTCCCCGACCCGAAGGAGCTTGCGGCGCTGGCGCCCCTGTTTCCTGAATTAGACGAAGCAACAGAAGCATCGCCTGTCGAGGGCGTTCTGTATTTCGGCTTTGCGCTGATTGCTTTGACCTGTGCACTCGGGGTGGTTTTGGCCCATAGGCTCGTAGCCCCGCTGACCCGCCTGACTGCGGCCGCGGAGAAGATTCGGCAGGGTGACTTCCAGGTGATGGTAGAGCCCGGAGCAACCAGAGAGGTGGAAGCGCTCGCCATTACGATCAACAGCATGGCGAGCGAACTATACGCACTGGAAACACGCCTGAAATTCAACACGCGAGCGGTGGCCCATGAACTGCGCACACCGCTCACGGTGTTGCAGGGTAACCTGCAGGGCATGTCTGACGGGATCATTCCCGCAGACGAGGAACGGTTGCGAGCTCTGCTGATGCAGGCACAGGGCATGTCCCGCCTGGTCGACCAACTGAATACGCTTTCCCTGGCTGGTACGTCCGACTTCGTCGTGGCAACTTCAACAACAGACTTGGCGACGCATGTCATGGACACGGTGACGTTGTTTCAGACCTCGACAGGCGACGTTGTCACATTCCGAACCCACCTTCAGCCAGCCCCGGCAAAGATAGACCCCGACCGTTTCCATCAGGCTCTCCTGATCCTGCTTGAAAACGCACGTAAGTATGCGGGCGATAGCGGCCCTATCGACATTCAAACGGGCCTGACTGAAGGCGGGCAGTCGTTTCTTTCGGTTCGAGATCAAGGGCCAGGATTGCCGGATTATGTACAGCATTCATCGTTCGATATGTTCTGGCGAGGCGAGAGGCTCAACGGTCGCGGTCAGAGTGGTTCGGGTTTGGGCCTTTCGGTGGTTAAGGCAATAGCGGAAGGGCACAATGCGCGGTTGGAAGTCGGAAACAATCCTGGTGGAGGTGCCTATGCCAAGATCATCTTTTAGATAACGGTATCAGATTGGTTCAAAGCGCCGGGCGGCTATCAGTGGACAGAGGCCCGGAACACAGCAGGCCTTTTCTGACGGGCCACCCGATCAATTAGCCACCTGCGTCGCAGGTTGAGGGGTTAACGCGCCAGCTCCATCTTTCGATCGCCAGTGTCATCCAGTCGTGTGTGCCCGAGAATAGGCACCGGGCGGCATTCCCACATGCCGGCTGAACGCAACACTGAAGGCGCTTGCCGAACCATAGCCGACACGCTGTGCGATCTCGGCTGTCGCCACATCCTTGCGAAGGAATTCCTTCGCCAGCGCCATACGCCAGCCGGTGGCGTATTCCATCGGAGCGACGCCAACCTCCCTCCGGAAACGATCGAAGAAGGTCGAACGGGACATGGCGGCATCCCGCGCGAGTGTTTCCACCGTCATGCTACGCCCCGGATCCGCGTGGATCCTGCGCAAGGTCGGTGCCAGCAGCGGATCGGCCATACCGCGCAGGAGGCCGGGTGGCGCTGCCGAACTTGCGGTGCAGCGCAATGCTTCGATCAACAGCACCTCCAGCAACCGGTGAAGCACCATCTCACGGGCGGTACGGTCGGCTCTCGTCTCGTCGTTTATCATGCCGACCAGCATCATCAGCCGTTCTTCGCCCCGGATATGGATAACCTCCGGAAGCAACGAGACGAGAAGAGCTTTGTCGTGCGAACCAAAGGCGCAATGTCCCACCATTGCCTTGATCTCGGCGGGCGCTTCCGGGTCTCCAAGACGAAAGACACCTGGGCTGGTCTCCAGACGCTGGGCAAGTGCTCCGCGAGGCGGCGGAGTGAGGCTGCTCATTGTAAACGAGAAGATTTCCGGAACCAGCACGAAGTCGCCGCTTGTAAGCAGCATAGGCTCACGACCGGTGATCGTCATCCTGCAATGGCCCTCAACGACCGCACAGTAAAATGGGCTGCCAAGTTCCGTGCGCTCGACGAGCCAATGACCTCCACCCGTCACCAACTTTGAAATCGACGGACTTGGCTTGAGCAGGGAAACAACTTCGGCGATTGGATCAGTCAAGGTTTCGGACTCAGGCTAAAGTTAATTGGATAATTGAATATAGCAAGTCCGATGCTGCAGGTCCATCTTGTCATTGGTTAATCGTCAGGAGACAAAGATGCTCAAGATACTCATCACTGGCTGCTCATCCGGGTTCGGTCTCGCCATCGCGCAACAATTCGTGGCGGCTGGATGGGACGTGGTCGCGACCATGCGCACTCCGCGCAGCGACCTCATTCCCGCCAATGACAGGCTCAAAATTCTGGCGCTTGATGTTACCAGCGCGGACAGCATCACAAAGGCTGTCGAAGCGGCCGGGCCGATAGACGCTCTGGTCAATAATGCCGGTGTCGGCATGCTCAATGTGCTGGAAGGCGCGGAGATGTCGAAAATCCGCGAACTGTTCGAAACGAACGTGTTCGGCGCAGTGGCAATGACCAAGGCGGTTCTTCCACAAATGCGGGTTCGTCGCTCAGGCGTCATTGTCAACGTAAGCTCCATAGTCACCCTCAAGCCCTTGCCCGCACTCTCCGTCTATAGCGCCAGCAAGGCAGCGTTGAACGCCTTTACGAAAAGTCTCGCTCTTGAAGCCGCTGTCTTTGGCGTCCGTGCCAAACTTGTTCTGCCGGGCTCGTCCCCCGCGACCGGGTTCGGGAAAAATGCCCTCGCGCGCATGGGAATGGATATCCCCGAGCCATACAGCGCATTTGTCCAGGACGTCCTTGCAGCGCCGCGTTCCGGCACGGAGGTCACGACGCCGGAAGATGTTGCCGAGGCCGTTTGGCGTGCGGTGACGGAACCTGACATGCCGATGAAAACGCCTGCTGGCGCAGATGCGCAAACCTGGTTTCGCGAGGCAGGCCACTCGCTGTCTTGAAGACAACAACCCGAACATCGATGCTTAAGGATCCCGACCATGAACAATCTGATCGATCTTGCCAAACATATTGCAACCTCGGAAGCCAGTCTCACCGTGGCTTATACGCCCATCCGGTTGCCGATGACCGGCCGCCAACCCCTGGAACTGCGTCTGACGGCACCCGCGACCGGCAGCAACCTTCCCATCGTGCTGCTGTCGCATGGGTTCGGCCCGTCCAACTATATTCCGTCGAAAGACGGTTATGCGCCGCTGGTCCAGTTTTGGGCAGAGAGAGGTTTTGCGGTGATCCAGCCGACGCATGCGAGTTCGCGTGTCGGTGGTTTTACTGCTGGCGAGCCAGGCGCGCCGTTCTTCTGGCGCGAGCGCGTGGAGGAATTAAGGACCATTCTCGACCAACTGCCGGAAGTGGAAAGACAGGCACCCTCCGTTGCGGGTCGGCTGGATCATTCGCGCATTTGCGCCGCCGGTCATTCCTTTGGCGGGCACACCGTCGGACTTCTGTTGGGCGCGCAGCTGAATGGTGAGGATTTCTCCGATCCACGCATCTCTGCTGGCATTTTGCTGACGGCTCCGGGGCGAGGTGGAAAGGACATGACCGAAGAAAATGCGGCCAGATTTCCGTTCTTCGACGTTGATTTTTCGACGCTGACGACCCGCAGCCTCGTCGTCTGCGGTCATATGGACGATCCGCATTTCACCACCCGGGGGCCGGACTGGCATGCGGATGCGTTTCACGATGCGCCGGGCGCAGAAGCGCTCTTGATGTTGCACGGCGTCGGACATGGGCTCGGCGGGATCGCCGGACTGGACGCAAAGGAGACCGAGATCGAGGCACCTGATGCGCTGGAAGCCACAAGACGTCTGACGCTTGCATGGCTTCAGACAGTGCTGGGAGGAGATGAGGGAGCATGGCCCAGCGCGTGCCTCTCGCTCGAGGGTAAAGCTCGTCCGCTCGCGGATGTTACGCTAAGACGGCGGTAAAATCCGTGAAGTCTGTCGAAGGTCTGGTTGCCCCCAAGCAACCGGGCAGTTTGTGGCTCAATAAACGAATGGATTGGCGGAAAACAACACGGCAAGGTCAGCACGGGTAGCATGGGCACGACAATCTGCCAGCATCCCGCCGAAATACGTCGGCGGGATGGCTCGGAAGGGCTGTAGGCGCAATTTAAGGAGCTCAATCTATTCGTCGCCATCATCACTACATCCGTTGATGTCGCTGCTTTCGGGCGATGGAACACAACATCCTCCTTGTCGATCAGACGGATTGCGACAAGAGACAAAACCGGATATTCACGCTCAGGAATTCACAACGGCAGAGCGCTTCAAAGCAAAAGTGACGGACAAGACGCTAAAGGGGTTGTTCCTCGCGCATCGACGGGAACTGCAAGCCTATCTCACCGAAAAATTGAGGGATTCCGATACCGCCGCGGATCTTACGCAGGAGGCCTTTCTGCGTTATGCAGAGCAAAATCCGGCCGGTAGCGCTGTCGTGCTGAACGGGCGATCCTATCTCTATCGGACGGCGCATAATCTTGCAGTGGATTACGTTCGCCAGAAGGCGCGCCAGAAAACGGATGCCGCCGCGCATGATGATATGGCTGACCTGCCGGATGATCGCCCTTCGCAGGAAGACGAGGCGGATGCCCGCCAAAAGCTCGATCGACTGCGTTCAATCGTGGCGGAACTGCCGGAGCGGACACGGCAAATATTTGTGTTCAACCGCATCGAGGGATTGAGTTACGCCGAAACCGCCGAGCGGCTTGGCATATCGGAAAGTTCCGTGCAGAAACATCTGGCCAAGGCGCTGTTGCACGTCACCAAACGGCTCCGGCCGCAATAGCGAGAAAAAGCGCAGGAACGTTACCGGATACAGATGCCTTGCACGTCTTATCAGGGACTGCGTCTGAAGTGGCGGTGCAAGAACATGGACCGAAGTGTGGGACACCGAGACGACAAAGAACAGATTGAAGCGGAAGCTGCCGAATGGGTCATTCGGCTTGGCGGCGATTTGCTTGATGGGCAGCAGCGCGCCGCGTTCGAGCGCTGGCGTTCTCAAAGCGCTGATCATGCGCGGGCTTTTGAATTCGCCCAAAACACCTGGGGCGATCTGGCGGGATTGCGTGAGGCCCCAGGCTCCCTTTCTCTCGATGCTCTCTCGTCAGGATCGGGGCCGGAACGGGCTTTTGCCGAAACAGGCGTGCCGCGTGCACCGCGTGTGCCATTGTGGCGCGGCGCTGGCATTGGTGCGCTCTGTCTTGCCGTCGTGATCGGCATATCGAGTTTCTGGTATGGCAGCCCCATCACCATGATGATTGCCGATTACCGCACGCTGCCGGGCGAACGAAGAAGTGTAACCCTGCCGGACGGCAGCATCGTAGACCTCTCCTCCTCAAGCGCGATTGCCTTGCATTTCTCCGACAGCGAGAGGCGCGTCGAGTTGCTTGAGGGGGCTGCCTACTTCACAGCCGCGCCCAAGGCAGGCGCCGAGAAACGTCCCTTTGTTGTCGAGGGTGCGGAAGGCACGGCAACGGCGCTTGGAACGCAGTTTGTGGTGGATCGTCTTTCGGATGCGGTTGAAGTGACGGTAATCGAGCACGAAGTTCGTGTGAACCTTGATGATCCGGCTCGCCAATCCGCCAGCGCCATTCTGGCGCCTGGCCAGTCTGTCCAGTATTCGGCCCGCACCGGCTTAGGTCAGGTACAGGAAAAGGATGTCGAACTGGCGGCTGCCTGGCGGCAGGGAAAGCTGGTTTTCGACCGGGTACCGCTGGCGGATGTCGTGGCCGAACTCAATCGCTATCGCCGGGGCCGTATTGTCGTGGGCAATCCCACACTGGCAAACCGCACGGTCAGCGGCGTGTTCGAGACAAGCGATCTCGACCGCGCACTTGAAACCATCACGCAGGAACTCGGCATACGCTCAGCATCCGTTCCGCCGCTGGTGACCCTGCTGTACTGACCCACCCGCGAGGGGTTGGTTTTTACAGCTCGAAAAAAAAGTCAAAAAAACCTTACCGGAAAACATGAGTGGATTCGTCTCATTTGCGAACCGGCGGAAGCAGTCTTCCGCCAGCGTAAATTTGAGTGACGAAAGGGTTTTGCAATGGGGGTAAAGGTGGGACACAGCAGCCGGGGCCATGATGTTCGCCAGCAGCTGGGATCGACAGTCAGCATGGTTGCACTGGCCATCGGCCTGTCGCTTGCCTGCTCGCCGGTCATCGCGCAGCAGAGCGTTTCGTCCAACACGGCACAGCCGCGATCCATCGCCTTCAATATTCCCGCGCAGAACCTCAACAGCGCGATCCTGTCCTTTGCCAACAAGGCGGGCATCCAGGTCTTCTACGATGTCTCTCGCGTGGAAGGGCTGCGCAGCACCGCCGTTCGCGGCAGCTATTCTCCAGAGCAGGCGCTCGCCCAGTTGCTTGCAGGCACAGGCGTCTCCTATCGCTTCTCCGGAAACAGCGTCTCCCTGACAAGACCGGATGCGGCCCAGGCTCCATCGCTGGGTGCGGATGGCGCGACGGTGCTGGAGACGATTACTGTGCAGGGGCAGGGGGCAGCGACGACGGAGGGGACGGGTTCTTATACAACCCAGCAAATGAGTACCGCGACAGGTCTGCCATTATCCATCAGAGAGACACCGCAGTCCGTCACGGTTGTCACCCGTCAGCGGATGGAAGACCAGGGCAGTACAAACCTGCAGGACGCCCTGGAATCGGCAAGCGGCATTGCCATTCAGAAATACGATAGTGATCGGACAGAGTATCTCGCTCGCGGCTTCACCGTTGGCGAGTTCCAATATGATGGCGTGGTCATCCAGAACGAGGGTGTCTATGACTATGGTCTGAGCAATCCGGACACCACGATCTACGACCGGGTGGAGATCGTGAAGGGGGCAAACGGTCTCATGCAGGGCGCGGGAAGCCCCGGCGCCGCCGTCAACCTGGTGCGCAAACGCCCGACGGATACGTTTCAAGGGTTTGTTACAGGAACTGCGGGATCCTGGAATGCCTACCGCACGGAGCTGGACCTTTCAGGTCCCATCAATCCGGATGGCTCATTGCGCGGTCGAATGGCAGGCTCGTTCGAGGATGCCGAATCCTATCTCGACCACTACGAGAAAAAATCATTCACGCTCTATGGCATTCTGGAAGCGGACATAACCGACAATACAACCGTATCGCTGGGGGCAGACTACCAGCGCAGCAGGCCAAGAGGTTCGAGCTGGACTGGCCTGCCTATGTTTTACAGTGACGGCAGCCGGACCGACTTCGACGTCTCAACGAACCCCGCAACCGAATGGAGCCGGCGCGAAACATACACCAGCAATGTCTTTGCCACGCTCGATCATGAGTTTGACAGCGGCTGGAAGGCTAACCTGACCTATGATCACCGGCGCAATGGACATAACAGCGTACTTGGTTCCGCCGGAAGCGGTTATCCCGATCCGGTCACGGGCGCCGGGGTTTACCAGTATGTCGGCAAATATGTCGGTCGGCTGGTGCAGGATACATTCGATGCCAAGATTTCCGGCCCCATCGAGCTGTTTGGCCGGGACCATGATCTGATGTTCGGAGCAACGGCCTCGCGCAAAACTACCAAGGGGCCGCTTTATGGCTATGGGGGTGTGAACTACGATCCGGCAGTGCCGGACTTCTTCAATTGGGACGGTAACACGGATGAGCCGGCGTTCGACCTGACCGGCAAATATGAAAGCAGCCTGACGCAATACGGAGCCTATGCCGCGACGAGACTGCGACCCACAGACGACCTGTCTTTCGTTCTTGGCAGCCGTATCAGCTGGTATGATTTCGATGACAAAGGCAATTACGACGATGCCTCTGCCAGTTGGAGTGGAGCCAACCAATATAACGCCAAAGGTGAGCTCACGCCCTACGTCGGTGTTGTTTACGACCTGAATGACAGCGTTTCGGTCTATGCGAGCTATACCAGCATCTTCAAGCCGCAGGAAAGTCAGGACGTCAGCGGCGGCTATCTGGATCCCGAGGAAGGCAATAGTTACGAAACCGGGGTGAAGGCTGCATTTCTGGATGGGAGGCTGAATACGAGCGCAGCCCTTTTCATGATCAAGCAGGATAATGTGGCAGAGGCGGCGGGGATCGATTCCACGACTGGTGAATACTATTACACCGCTGCGGATGGCGTCACGACAAAGGGATTTGAACTGGAGGCATCCGGGGAGATCAGGCCGGACTGGAACATCTATGCGAGCTACTCTTACGCAGACGCCCGCAAGGCGGATGGCGAAAAAGTCTACTCGTTTCTTCAGACGACGGCCCCCGAAAGTGTCGTAAAGCTATACACCACATATACCCTACCCGGCGATTGGGAGCGATTGACGATCGGCGGCGGCATCCGGTGGCAGGAAAAAATCTACGGTTATGTCTGGAGCCCTGCTAATGTCTATGAGAATATTTCTCAGAAAAACGTCTTTCTCGTTGACCTGATGGCGAAGTACAAGGTCACGGAAAAAATCGACGTGACCTTCAACGTCAAGAACCTTTTGAACGAGAAATATTTTGTCGGTCTCGGCAATTTTGATACCGGCTACTACGGTGAACCACGCAGTTTCAACGTTTCCACCAAATTCAAGTTCTGACCGTGTACCGCGTGACACGACGTGCTCTGGCAAAGAGTGCGGCGGCAATGCTCTTGCCGCCGTCTTTTGCCCGTGCGCAGATCATGACCTATCCGCGGGTCATCGAACATGCTTTCGGGCGCACCGAACTGCGCTCGGAGCCAAAGCGGCTCGTCACGATTGGTTACGGTGACGAGGTTCCGTTCCTCGCGCTCGGGCACAAGCCGATTGCGATCGTCTATTCCGGCATGTTTCGAAGCGGCATGACGCCCTGGTGCGAGCAGAAATTTGGGGCAAAAAAGCCCGACTTTCTTGATGGCAGCATGATCGATTTTGAAGATATTGCACGTCTGAAGCCGGATCTTATTCTCGGCGTCTTTTCCGCGATCGACACACTCGCCTATGGGCGGCTGAGCCAGATCGCCCCCACGATTGCCTATCGCAACGGGCCATGGCGCGCCGGATGGCGTGAGCAGACGGAAATTGCAGGCGCGATCCTCGGGATGGAGGACAGGGCGCAACTGCTTATTGCCGAGACACAACGCCTCCTGCGCAGCTTTGGCGATACCTATCCTGCGCTCAAGGGCAAGAGCTTCACCTTCGGTTCCTATTTTGAAGGTAGCAGCCGGATTGTTGTCTACCTTCCCGGCGAAACGCGGGTCGACTGGATGATCGAGATCGGTATGCGGCCATCGCCCGGTGTCACTCGGCTTGCCAAGGCGAACGCCGGACATGTTGCAGCCGATGCCAGCCTCGAAGACCTCGAAAGTGTTGCCGCCGATCTGCTGGTCATGTGGTACCAGCCCGGCGCCCGCCCGGCCCTGGAAAACCAGCGCCTGTTCCAGATGTTCTCGCCGGTGCGCGAAACTCGATACGTTGCGCTCGATGATCCAACGGAGATCTGGGCCGCCTCCTGGCCGAATGTTCTGGCCATTCCTTACGCATTTCCTGGCTTCCTTCCTCGCATGGAAGCTGCCGCCGAGACGAAGGCACGCTGACATGCACGCAAACGCTCAAGCGCTTTCGGGCGCAGAAGATCACGACCACGAAGCCTATGTGGAGGACAATTTTCTGGCCTGCGTGGTATCGATCGGCCACCTGACGCCGTCGATGATACGTGTGGTGTTGCGGCTGGAGGGTGGAGAACGCTTGCTCGCTAGCGGGCATCCGGATGAGTGGGTGCGGCTTGCGGTGCCGGCGGATGAGGCAACGCCGGTGGTGCTGCCGGTGCTCAAGGAGAATGGCCGGTGGGAGATGCCGGAGGGCGCGGATTATGCGCCGAACCGGCCCTATACGGTGCGCCGCTGGAACGCGCAGACGTGCGAGATGGTGCTCGACATGGTGGTGCATGAGGGGGGCGTTGCGGCCAGCTGGGCGATGACGGCTAAGGTCGGCGATATCGTCGGCATATGCAATCCGGAAGGGCGGTTCTGGTTGCCGAAGGCAAGCCAATGGCTGTTGATGCTGACGGATATTACGGGCTTGCCCGCCGTTGGCCGCGTGCTGGAGGAACTTCCTCAGGGGTTCAGGGCCCTGGTGCATGTGGAAATCCCGTCGGATGCGGATCGGCAGGAGATCGGGGAGATGATCGAAACGGTGGCCGATGTGGAGGTTACCTGGCACGTCTGCCACGGGCTGCGCCCGCAGCGGCCCGGCTATACGGAACTGCCGCGCATTGCGCGTGAGATTACCACGCTGCCGGAAGGGCCGGGCTATATCTATATCGCTGGCGAGGCCAAGGCGGTGGCCGAGTGCCGGAAGCATTTCCGCGACGGACTCTTTTTCGACAAGCGCCGCATCGATGCCATCGGCTACTGGATCGAAGGGCAGGCACGGGTATGAGCCTGTCCGTCGAGGCCAAGGATCGAGCAGAAGGCGTCAAGCAGCCTGTGGGTAGCCTTGCCATGACTATGCTCGGCCTTGTGCTGCTGGTGGCCCTGTCGCTTTCAAGCCTTGTGCTGGGGGCGAGGCCGATTGCGGTTTCCTCCGTGGTCGACGCGCTGTTTGCCTTTGACGACAGTTCGGTCGATCACATCGCAATCATGGATTACCGTCTGCCGCGCACCCTTCTGGCTTTGCTGTGCGGAGCGGGGTTCGGGGTGTCGGGGGCGCTGATCCAGGCGGCGACGCGTAATCCGCTGGCCGATCCGGGGATATTGGGCGTCAATGCCGGGGCAGCCTTCTTCGTGACGCTTTCGGTCGGGCTGATCGGTTTCCATTCGATCCAAGCCACGCTGTGGTTTTCTCTTCTTGGTGCGGTGCTGGTGACGCTGGCCGTCTATGGGCTGGGCATGGCCGGCGGCGGTATGACGGGGCGCGGTGGCGCCACTCCGGTGCGTATGGTGCTGGCGGGAATGGCGCTGTCGGCGGTGCTGGGTGGCATCTCCTCTTCGATCACGCTCTTGAACTCGCAGGCCTTCGATGCCATGCGCCAATGGTCGATCGGCTCGGTGGCCGGGCGCAATATGGCGGTGGTCACAGCGATTGCACCCTTTATCGGCCTTGGCCTTGTGATCGCGCTGATGAGTGCCCGTTCGCTCAATGCCGCGGCGCTGGGTGAGGACCTCGCACGCGCGCTTGGGGCCAGTGTTGTTCGCACCCGAATTTTGACACTTGCCGCCGTGACACTTCTGGCCGGAGCAGCCACGGCAGCCTGTGGCCCGATTGGCTTTGTCGGTCTGATGGTGCCCCATGCGGTGCGCTGGTTCACCGGGCCGGATCAGCGACAAATCCTGCCGCTGACGATGATCTATGCGCCGGTGCTGATGCTTGCCGCCGATATTGCCGGGCGGCTGGTGCTTTATCCGGGCGAGCTGGAGGCGGGCGTGGTCACCGCCTTCCTCGGCGCGCCTGTGTTGATCGCGCTGGCGCGGCGCAAACAGGCGGTTGGATTGTGACGATGTCTTCTCGCCCCCCGCTTTCTCCCGCACGGCTGGATTTTGGCCGCATCGTCTTTGCCTTTCGCCTCGCAGGCGGCCGCCTGTCGGTCCGGCTCGATGGCCGTGTGCTGGCCATTCTGCTGGCGCTGTTGGTCCTGACCGCCGCCCTCGCGGCGCTGTCCCTGTTGAGTGGAAAATATCCCGTTTCACTGTCCCAGGTGGTTTGGGCACTGGTGGGCCGGGGCGATGATATGGTGCGCATGATCGTGGTGGAATGGCGTCTGCCGCGCGTGGCGCTGGCCGTTCTGCTGGGGGCTGCACTAGGCGTGAGCGGTGCCATCTTCCAGAGCCTGACCCGCAATCCGCTCGGTTCGCCCGATATCATCGGCTTTTCCGCAGGGTCTTATACCGGCGCGCTGATGGTGATCCTCATCTTCTCCGGCGGATACTATAAGACGGCGCTCGGCGCGCTGGCGGGCGGTATAGTCACGGCAGCCGCCGTCTATCTGCTTGCCTGGCGGCGCGGCGTGCAGGGTTTCCGTCTCATCATCGTCGGCATTGGCGTTGCCGCCATGCTGTCAGCCTTCAATGCCTGGATGATCCGCGAGGCGGATCTTCAGGTGGCCATGTCTGCTGCCATCTGGGGGGCGGGCTCGCTGAACGGCCTTGGCGTCGAGCAGCTTCTCCCCGTCGCGTTGATGCTTTGCATCCTGTTGCCGCTGACGCTTTTGCTGTCTCGTCCGATGCGCCAGCTGGAATTGGGCGAGGATGTGGCCCGCGCCTCCGGTGTCGATGCGGGCCGCATACGGCTTTTGTTGATGATGCTGGGCGTGGCGCTGACGGCGCTCGTGACCGCATCGGCGGGGCCGATTTCCTTCATCGCGCTCTGCGCCCCGCAGATTGCCCGGCGCATGACCCGCTCGGCCGGGGTCGCGCTTCTTCCCGCGGCGCTGACCGGCGGGCTGCTGCTGCTCGCCGCCGACTGGGCCGCCCAGCACGCACTGGGCCCGCAGCTTCCCGTCGGCGTCATGACGGTCAGCATCGGCGGGCTCTACTTCCTTTTCCTTCTCATTCGCGAGGGTCGCAAATGACCAATTCCCCACCCGGCTCTGCCCACCCCACACCCGCGCGCCTGCACGCCGATAATGTGACGTTGCGATACGACGAACGGACGATCTCGCAGGATCTTTCGGTTGCCCTTCCCGACGGTTCCTTCACCGTCATCGTCGGACCGAATGCCTGCGGCAAGTCCACGCTTTTGCGCGCCCTGTCACGGCTGCTAGTGCCATCGGTGGGCCAAGTGATCCTCGATGGGCGTAGCCTGCGCGATATTCCGGCCAAAGAGGCTGCCCGTCGCCTTGGCCTTCTGCCGCAATCATCCACCGCGCCTGATGGTATCACGGTGGCGGATCTGGTGGCGCGCGGGCGCTATCCGCACCAGTCCTTCCTGCGCCAATGGTCGAGCGCCGATGAGGAAGCCGTTATCGCTGCGATGGACGCAACCCGTGTTACGGAGCTGTCGGGACGGCTGGTGGATGAGCTTTCCGGCGGCCAGCGTCAGCGTGTCTGGATCGCCATGGTGCTGGCGCAACAAACGCCGATCCTGCTGCTCGATGAACCGACCACCTTCCTCGACATCGCCCATCAGATCGAGCTTATGGACCTGCTGTCCGATCTCAACCTGCAAGGCCGCACCATTGTGGCGGTGCTGCATGATCTCAACCATGCCTGCCGCTATGCCACCCACCTCATCGCAATGAAGAATGGCGCCATTCTCGCCGAGGGCGCACCGTCTGCCATCGTTACCGAAGATCTGGTCGAGGCCGTCTTTGGTCTGAGCTCTATCATCATTCCCGACCCGGTCACCGGCACACCGCTCATCGTGCCCAAGGGGCGTGGCAATACGGGTATGAACAGGTTGGAGAAGCTCGATCAAGGCGGCGGCGAAGGTTTGACAGGAGAAAGTTTTACCGGGAGTGGCCCTCTCCTTCGTCATAATCCTCGTACCCATCAAACGGAAGGAGGGCGAGTGTGAGTACGCTTTTGAAGCGCTTCGCGGCCTATTACCGGCCACACCGCGGCCTGTTTGCGCTCGATTTCTCCTCCGCTGTCGCCGCAGGGTTGCTGGAACTCGCCTTTCCCGTGGCAGTGACGCTGTTTATCGACCGGTTGCTGCCCACACATCAGCTGGGGATGATCGCTCTTGCGTCTCTGGGGCTGTTTCTCATCTATCTCATCAATGCGGGCCTGCAGGTCATCGTCACTTATTGGGGCCATATGCTTGGTATCAAGATCGAGACGGAGATGCGCCGCAAGGCGTTTGACCATCTGCAGAAGCTCTCCTTCGGCTTCTTCGATAACCAGAAGACGGGCCATCTGGTGGCGCGGCTGACCAAGGATCTGGAGGAAATTGGCGAGGTCGCCCATCATGGGCCTGAGGATCTGTTCATCGCCGTGATGACATTGATCGGCGCGCTTGCCTTGATGATTTGGGTGCATGTTCTACTGGCGCTGATCACGGCGCTCATCGTGCCGATTACGGCGATCGTCACGACCGTCTACGGCCAACGCATGACCGCAACCTGGCACGCGCTTTATGGCCGGGTGGCGGAGTTCAACGGCCGTATCGAGGAAAATGTCGGCGGCATCCGCGTCGTGCAGGCCTTTGCCAACGAGGATCACGAACGAAAACTGTTTGGGGAAAACAACAATAATTATCTCGCAACCAAGCTCAAGGCCTACAAGGTGATGGCGGCCTCCATGTCGCTCTCCTACCTGTCGATGCGCTTCGTGCAGGTGGTGGTGATGCTGGCGGGTGCCTGGTTCGTGGTGCGGGGCGAACTGAGCGCTGGCGGCTTTGTCGGTTTTCTGCTGCTGGTCAATGTATTCTTCCACCCTATCGAAAAGATCAATTCGATTATCGAGACCTATCCGAAGGGACTGGCGGGCTTCCAGCGCTATTGCCAGTTCCTCGACACAAGACCCGATATTGCCGACCGGAGCGATGCCAAGGTGGTTGCGCGGCTGAACGGGAATATCGAATACCGCGACGTGCGTTTCGGCTACAGCGCGGAAAAGCCTGTCTTTGCGGGTTTGAACCTGTCGATCAAGGCTGGCGAGACCATCGCCTTTGTCGGTCCGTCAGGTGCTGGCAAGACGACGATCTGCTCGCTTCTGCCGCGTTTCTATGAGGTAACCGGCGGGGATATCCTGATCGACGGTATCGATATCAGGGAGATGACCCTGAAGTCCCTGCGCTCCAGCATCGGCATTGTTGCGCAGGATGTTTTCCTTTTTGCAGGCACGATCCGCGAGAATATCGCCTATGGCCGTCTGGGTGCCACGGAAAGTGAGATCGAGGAAGCGGCGCGGCGTGCAAGGCTCGACGCTGTGATTGCGGCTCTTCCGGGCGGCCTCGATACCATCATCGGGGAGCGCGGCGTCAAGCTATCAGGCGGCCAGAAGCAGCGGCTGGCCATTGCCCGCATCTTCCTCAAGAACCCGCCGATCCTCATTCTTGATGAGGCAACCTCGGCGCTCGATACCGAAACGGAACGCGCGATCCAGCAATCACTCGCCGATCTCTCGCATGGCCGCACGACGCTGGTCATCGCTCACCGGCTCGCCACCATCGCCAATGCGGACCGCATCCTCGTTGTAGAAGACGGCCACATCGTCGAACAGGGACGCCACGCAGACCTTATCGCCCGAAAGCATGGTCGCTATAGCCAGCTCCATGCTGCCCAGTCCGCAGGCCACGTGACTGCTACCAGCGATCAGATGTCCTTTGCGGTGTCGATTTCCGGCGATTGACGAGGGAGGAAGGCGAACGCGCCTAAACAGTCCTTCCAAAACCGCCATCGCTGTTTCTCTTGTGCAGGAGCGCAAAGCAAGACCGTTTGCACAATGGAAGCCGCCAATGCGGGCAGCGTGACGAGTAAGCGTGCATATCGCCTGCCTGGTGATGAATGTCCGATACTGTCGCGCGGTCGGGTTTTCTGTCCATGTCTTAGCAGAGGTTGACGCGTTGGTGCGGAACGTCCTTGGGGCGCGGCGCGCTACGGGACCTTGGGTGTTGTGACTTCATTCTTCAGACGCTGCGCCGTCGATTGTCGCAAGGAGGATTCCGTCGCGTCTTCAATGGCGTCCTGTGAGTTAAAATAATTTGCTGAATATTTGAGCGCCAGGGGTTGCGCACGCTTCACACCGATCATAAACGTTATAGCATTACATGGGCGTTGAGCAGTGATGCCTTGAGAGTGGAGCTAAGCGGCGTCGTGACTGATCTATGCCTGACCTGTGACAATCTATCGTTAGGCGATAACCGCCAGCCAGCTGCGCATGATATGAACTTCGGTGCGCGAAGGGGAAGCATCAAAGCCATCGTTGGCGGTTACGGGTCACGTAGATCGAGCCTGATAAAGGGCTGGGCATCCGTGGCTCGTTGGGGCCTAGGAGTGGGACATGCTCGTGAAATCCGCGAGAGGCGTTCTGCTGTCGCTATCATCTCAGAAAACATCTTCGACGCGCGCGTCTTAGAGCGTAGGGCTTCGGGAGTAGGAGCGACCGTGTCCGGCATCGTGTCTTCGGACCCGCGGTCGGCTGCCAACGAACCCGCACCCGCCTCCAACGTCATGATGCATTAGGGCGTTAAACCCCGGCATCTATGACCTACCGCAGCTGAGATGCCGTCTAGTGAGACGAAGAAATCCACAACGCCAATGTTATGTAATATCATTAAAAGGAGAGAAGAATGGGACATTTAATCCGAAGCGTATCTGCGCTGGCGCTGTCAGCGACCCTCTTGGGGTCGGTGGCTCATGCTCAGGACGATGAAGAGAGCAAAACGCTTTACCGCGTCTTTGTGGCAGACCATAAGGATCCAAAGATCACGGCGTTTGATCTGAGTAAGCCCGAGAAGCGCTGGACGTTCAACACGGTCGGCCAGAATAAGCTGTACAGCGTCAATGAAGGTGCAAGTGTCGTCGCCGTTCAGTCTGACAATGATGCCGTCAACTTTATCAATAGTGGCATTACCCTTCGCTCTCATGGTGACCATTCCGACATCGAGATTACCGATCCGCAAGTCGTGACAAAAGCCCTGACCGGCCCGCGCCCCTTTCACGTCATTGATCACAACGGCAAGATTGTCATCAACTTCGACAAGGGCGGTTACAACGAAATCGTTGATGCACATGAACTATCCGATGGCGAGATTGAAACGACACGCCTGAAACAGGCCCGTGCTCATCACGGTTTTGCAGCGCCTGTCGGAAATGCCTGGGTAACCACGGTTGCCTCCGATGCCCCGGTCGAAGGCAATATGGCTCCGACGCGTGTCGGCTTGCGTGCGGTTAAGGAAGACGGCACGCCCACAGGCGATGTGGTGACCTGCACAGACATTCATGGTGAAGCATTTTCTGGCGCCTTCCTCGCCGCTGGATGCAAGGAAGGTATTTTGGCGGTGACCGCGAGCGCTAATGGCCCAGTGGCCAAGATGCTGACCTATCCCGCCGCTTTGCCGAAGGACCAGACCACCGGCACCCTGCTGGGCGCAAAGAGCATGCAGGTATTCCTCGGCAACTACGGTGCCAGGGGTCTCGTCGTCATTGACCCCGCCGATGAGCCGCACTTCCGTTACATCGAGCTCCCCTTCCGCCGTATCGACTTTGCCCTGGATCCTGCCAACGTTCGCTTTGGTTATGTGCTGACGGAAGACGGCACGCTGCATCAGATCGACATTCTCGGCGGCAAGATTTCCAAGGGCGCCAAGGTAACCGAACCCTATTCCATGGACGGGCACTGGAACGATCCGCGCCCTCGGATCGCCCTGGCTGGAGACGAAGTCGTCATGAGTGATCCCAACGCCGGACTGGTACGTCGTATCTCCAAGACGGACCTGAAGGAAGTCGGCGCGATAAAGGTTGAGGGCAAGCCCTACAACATTGTGGTTGCTGGTGGCAGCGGCCAGGTCCATGAGCACGCTGACGGTGAAGCACACGACCATGCCGGTCATGATCATGCTCACAGTCATGGCGACCCGAAAATCTACGCCGGTTACTTCGAGGACAACCAGGTAAAGGACCGCCCGCTTGCTGACTATGTTGGAGACTGGCAGTCAGTCTATCCTTACCTCAAGGATGGTAGCCTTGATCCCGTCTGGAAGCATAAGGCTGAAAAGGGAACGGCAACCGTAGAAGAGATCCGTGCCGAGTACGAAGTCGGATACAAGACTGACGTAGAGCGTATCACCATCGACGGCGATGTCGTTACCTTCTTCAAGGACGGTCAGCCGTCGAAGGGTACCTACGCCTATGACGGCAAAGAAATCCTGACCTACAAGAAGGGCAATCGTGGCGTGCGGTTCATCTTCAAAAAGACAGGCGGTGACGCGACGGCTCCGCAATACATCCAGTTCAGCGATCACGGAATTGCTCCGAACAAAGCAGACCATTACCACCTCTATTGGGGTAACGACCGCGCAGCCTTGCTGAAGGAAGTCACCAACTGGCCGACTTACTATCCGTCTTCATTGAAGGCAGAAGAGATTGTCAGCGAAATGAAGGCTCATTAATCAACCAAGCCAACGACGACAGCATCCGGCCTTCACGGAACGGATGCTGCTCCATCAGAAAAGTCGATTCCTTTTGTTAAGCGGGGTGGGGCTTAATCTGAGCGACATCAATTTCCGCGTGGCTGCCTTGCGCCCACCCCGCATTATCAACAAGTCCCTGTCGCAGATTTTCCGGAAGTCGCTGGTTCGATTTCGTTCAAGAACTTGGAAATATCCTAAAACAGCGCGACACTCATTCATGTTACTGTTAAACCCCCGTCTCGCGTTGAAGACGAGCGGTTGCTTCTTGATAAGGGACCGATCTCGTTCTTGGTAAGCCAAACATTCAGTCGCAAGCGACTGTTGAAACGGGCGGCGAAGTCAGCGTCCTCAGTAAAGGAGTATTCATTTGCCGGAATTCGAACAGACATTGTCTGCGGGTACCTTGATTTCCATAGCAGTGGGCGCGGTTGCGCTTCTGTTGTTGCTCATCATAAAATTTCGTGTTCACGCCTTCGTGGCACTCATTCTCGTCAGTTTCTTGACCGCGCTTGTCACGGGCATACCGACGGCAAACATCATGAATACGCTCACGACAGCCTTTGGCTCCACGCTCGGTGGCGTGGCGCTTCTTGTGGGGCTTGGTGCGATGCTGGGCAGGCTATTGGAAGTATCCGGTGGTGCGCAGGCTCTGGCTGACGATCTTATCCAACGTTTTGGTGAGCAACGTGCGCCTATGGCTTTGGGCATCGCATCTCTCTTCTTCGGCTTTCCTATCTTCTTTGACGCCGGCCTCGTCGTTATGTTGCCTGTCATGTTCACGGTCGGACGTCGTCTGGGCGGAAGCCTCTTGCTTTACGGAATACCGGTAGCGACTGCGTTTTCCTGCATGCACGTTTTCGTGCCTCCCCACCCTGGCCCCGTCGCCGCATCTGAATTGCTGGGCGCTGATGTTGGCCTGCTCATTATCGTCGGCCTCATTGTTGCTGTGCCAACCTGGATCGTGGCGGGTCATTTCTTCGGTCAGTGGATCGGGAAGCGCATCTTTTTGCCGGTGCCTGACGGTGTCTCGGAAGCAAAATCGTCTGATGATGGCGTCTCCTTGCCCAGCTCCGGCCTGGTGGTTGCGCTTTTGCTTTTGCCGCTGCTGTTGATCTTCATGAACACGGGGCTTGATTTCGCGCGCGCGCAGGAATGGGTGAACAAAGATGCTGGCTGGTTCCAGCTCTTGCGCGCCATAGGGTCCACACCGATCGCACTCCTCATATCGGTTCTCGTCGCGGCCTTTGTGCTTGGCCCGATGCGCGGTAGAGACCCTCTCAAGGTCGAGCGTATCGTCGATTCGGCTCTTGGTCCGGTCTGCTCCGTTATTTTGATAACCGGGGCCGGTGGCATGTTTGGAGGTGTGCTTCGCGCATCCGGTATTGGAAACGCGCTTTCAAGCGCGCTCGCGGATATCGGCATGCCCGTCTTTGTCGCCGGCTTCCTGATCGCCACGGCGCTGCGCGTTGCGCAGGGTTCTGCCACCGTTGCCCTCATCGCCGCTGCTGGACTTATCCAGCCTGCGGTCCAGGCGGCGGGTTACCAGGGTGTGGAACTGGCGGCTATCGTCATCGCAGTTGCATCGGGTTCAGTCATGCTGTCCCATGTCAACGATTCCGGCTTCTGGCTTGTTGGCCGTTTCTTCAACATGGACATCAAGACGACTTTCAAAACCTGGACCGTGATGCAGACGCTGGTGGGGCTCCTCGGCTTTGCTCTGTCGGGACTGATCTTCACTTTGGCTTGAAACGAGCTTTGAGAAATGACGACCACCGATCTGCTGGCATCCGTCAGACCGGTGGTCGTCTCACACTCAGATCAGTTCGACTTAGAGAGCAGCGCTTGACGTTGACCTGTGGGTGGCGGACCTTTATCCGTTAAGAATGACACCAGACGTAGAAGCCAAAAGCCCCTTGGCAGGGCGGATCGAGCAGCTGCAGAACAAGCTACGCCGTATCGAACGCGGACGCGACACATGGGCTTTACGCTGGCAGGCGGTGCTCGCCGTGATCGATGTCAGCATCATCGCGTTCTTTATCTTCGGCCCTTTTCTGCGCAGTGGGCCGTCATATCTGATTATCGATTATCTCATCGCAGTCTGGATTCTGGCCGAAATTCTCGCGAGGGCTTTTGCGACCGGGTCAGTCGTGGCATCCCTCAAGCGACCGATGACATGGATCGACGTCGTCATACTGGCAACGCTTCTGTTTCCCAATGCTCTCTTTAACTTCGCATTTCTGCGGGCAATGCGATTGTGGGCAGTCGGCGAGAGCCCGCTCTTTGCTTTCGTTCTCAGACGGCTGGGTTGCCATCAGTACAGGGACGTCGCTCGCGCATCGCTAAACTTTTTCGTTTTCCTGTTCATGGTAACAGGGTTCGTCTACACTACGTTTTTCTACCACCAGAGCGGTCTTATCGGCTTTGTCGATGCGCTTTATTTCACGGTCGCCACGATGACCACGACGGGCTTCGGTGACATCACCTTGCCCGGACCGTTAGGAAAGTTAACGTCCGTTGTCACGATGATCGTTGGTATCTCGCTGTTCGTCAGACTGGCTCAATCGATCGTTCGGCCCTACAAGGTCATGTACCCATGCGAAAAATGCGGTCTCCAGAGGCACGAAGTTGACGCGGTTCACTGCAAGGCTTGCGGTCATTTGCTGAACATTCCTAACGACAACGATTGACGGTGTCATTGCGTTTGCCCTTTCAATAGCCGGTGTGCGACGAGCGCCGGTTCTACTCCCGCCGGTGAAGCGAACACCACCTGTGCCAGTTCCGCCGCATCGTTTTGAGATGGATTCGAATGACATCACGCTGGGCATGGTTTTTTGCAAAGGTTGCGCGCCGCATCTGGTTTCGGGCGACATTGTTCTCGATACTTGCCGTTGCCACCGCTCTCATTGCCATTGTTGTCAGCCCGTTTATTCCAAGCGACCTGCCGACCAAAATCGGCGCTGACGCCGTTGACAACATCCTCGGCATTATTGCTTCCAGCATGCTGACGGTGACAACATTCTCCCTCAGTACCATGGTCTCAGCCTATTCGGCGGCAACCAGCAATGTCACGCCGCGCGCGACAAAACTTGTAATGGAAGACAGCACGACGCAAAATGTTCTGGCAACTTTCGTCGGCTCATTCCTGTTCAGCCTCGTCGGTATCATTGCGCTGAGCACGGGCGCTTACGGTGATCGCGGACGGGTCGTTCTTTTTGTCGTGACCATTGCGGTTATCGTGCTGATCGTCGTGACACTGCTGCGCTGGATCGATCATCTCTCACGACTGGGCCGCGTAACAGAGACGACGGAGCGGGTGGAGATTGCCACCATCGACGCCATGCGCGCGCGACGTCAGAGCCCTTATCTTGGTGGCAAGAGGTTAACCGATGAGAAGGATATTCCGGTTTCGGCTATCGATGTGTACATCGACAGAATTGGCTACATCCAGCATCTCGATACCGGCGCACTGTCCAAAATCGCAACGGACGCAAGCGCGCGCATTTTTGTACGCTTGATCCCAGGACAATTGATCAATCCTAAATGTCCGGTAGCATCCATCTATGGTGTCGCAGAGGACAAGATCGCAGACGTCCTGGCCTCGATCAGGACATGTTTTTCCGTCGAGGATACCAGATCTTTCGATCAGGATCCAAGATTTGGCGCATCAGTCCTTGCCGAGATCGCATCTCGTGCCCTTTCGCCCGCGATCAATGATCCCGGTACCGCGATCGATGTCATCGCCCGTGCGCTGCGCGTCCTGGCAGTCTGGGACGAACCTGTAGAGGCCTCGGGCCACGAAGCCGTCCCATATTCAAATGTCTATGTCCCGGCCATCCAGCTCGATGACATTTTCGACGACCTGTTCACGCCGATCGCCCGCGATGGCGCAGCGATCGTCGAAGTCGGCCTTCGCCTCCAGAAGGCTTTTGGTGTTTTAGCACGGTTCGACGCACATGGCTTTCGAGACAATGCCGTCCGACATTCGACGGAGGCGCTATCTCGAGCTGAGCTGGCGTTGAGCCTGGAAAGCGACAAACAACGCGTAGGAGCAGCTGCTCAGACTGTCTCCTGCGAGACCGTTTCGGACGCTATGACTAGTCGCCCGGCGTAGGTCGTAACAGCTTCTCACTGCCTGAGAAATTTACAGAATCGCCAGTTCCACTGCAAAGTCATTGGGTTGATCCAGACCAGCGCGCCAAGGGAGTTCATCGTAAATTTCCAGTCCGGGCGCATCGCCAAACTGTTGCAGCTTTTCCGACACCCAGATGATGATGGCGCGGTAGGAGGAAAACACAGTGTGATACGGCCCACGATGTCGCGCCCGCGCAACGCGGCTGCGCGGCAAGGACAGCGCTGAGAAAGGTGTCCCATGCAGTGTGGCAGGCATGGGTTGCGGTGCTTCGATCGCGCAGTCGTAGCGCATCAGGCCACGAGGAGTGATCTGCGGGTCATCCAGCGATATGCCAAAGAAGCGCTTGCCCCGCGTATCGATTTCGGCTTCCTCCAGCAATCTGGCAAAGGCTTGCCAATACTCGCCCACACGGGCATGCGAACCGAAGAAGCGCACGGCCAGAAGGTTCAGCGTATTGCGTGAGTCTGCGCTGACATGCCGGGCAAGCTCATATTCATGCGGTTCAGACGGTGTCGCGGCAGCACGGGACCACGCCCGGTATTGGCTTGGCCCGTGGCCGAACTGCCGCAAAAACGCCCGCGAAAAGGCTTCCGTACTGTTATAGCCGACGGCGACAGCGATCTGGAGAACGGACGTTTCCGTCATCTTCAACAGCATTGCTGCCGTCTCAAGCCGTTGACGCCGGGCAAAGGCACCCACGGTTTCGCCCATTACGGCGCTGAACCGGCGCTGAAAATGGTGCAGGCTGAGCCCCGCCTGTGCAGCAACGGCCTCGAGCGGGACGATCGGCAAGGCAGAGGCGCGATAGCCCTCCATCGCGCGCAATGCATTGAGGATCGCCGGATCATCCAACAGCATGGGCGGGAGACGTGTGCGCAGGGGCGGCTCTAGCGGTCCGATGGAAGGCTGTGGAAATTCCAGCGCACCGGTAACGAAGTTTTCGTTGCGTGTCGGCTCCTGCGCGGAACGGGTATCGGGATCAAAAATCATATTAAATCTCAAATATATTTTCGGCCCGCGAGCCGCTGTACGTGGGCAATATGCACCCATGCATAAGCCATAAAAAAATGATTCACAGCAGCACAATGCTTCGAAAACAAAAAATTTTACAAACCGCATTTTCGATCAAAAAGCAGTGCGTGCTGGTTGCTAGCCTGCGCGCAAAATATGCGAATTGCGGCGCGTCGGTTTAACGCAGTGAAACGAAAAGGCACGGACGGCCACCCCCTGGCAAGCAGCTGTTCAACGGCGGAGCCGGGCAATGGATCACGTCGAGATGTGTAGTGGAGCCACGGGATTGGGTCTGCGGTTTCGTCAACAAGTGGAAACGTCAAGCCATGCGGCTCTTCGCGGGAATGAGGCACTCCGTGCGGAAAACGTGCGGGCTGGTGAGCGAAATTGAAGCATGGAAAGCATGGCATGAAGACCCATAAAAGTGAGACCCACGGCAAAGACACACCCTCCCGCACCGATCACGCTAAAGCGCGCGCCGAAAAAGCGGCGGTCGCCCCCAGCGGTCATGTCGGCTTGCGCCTTGTGGCATCCCCTCTGGCCATTGCAGTCTTTGGCTCCACGCTTGCGCTTCCACAGACCAGCCTGGCGGCAGACGCGGCTGGCGGTGCCGTCATGACGATATATGGCGGGATAGGGGGAGCCGGAAACGGTCACGGCGGTGCCGGTGGCGACAACAACGGCTCCGGAACCATCACGAACAACACATCCTCAAGCAGCAATGGCGCAGGTGGCAATGGCGGCACCAGCGCGGTGGGTGCAGCCGGAGGCAGTGGTGGCGCGGCGGGAAGCGTTGCGACCGGCCCATCCATTGCCGTGACCAGTGACATTACTGGTGGCGATGGTGGTGATGGGACAGCAAGTGTCAGTTATAGCAGCGGCGGCGGCGGTGGCGGTGGCGCAGGTCTGCAGGCAGGCAGCGCCGGCATCACGGTCAGTTCGGGCGTCAACGTTTCTGGTGGCAATGGCGGTGATGGCGGCGCGTCCCACAGTGGCGGCGGCGGCGGCGGTGGCGGTGGTGCCGCGCTGGTCTCCAACATTGCAGGAGCAACCATCGGCAATGCGGGCACACTGACCGGCGGTGATGGAGGAAATGGTAGTAGTGGCTATGCCGGAGGTGGCGGTGGCGGCGGTGACGGTTTGCTGGTCGCGGGCAGCAATACGACCGTCACCAACACTGGCAACATCACAGGTGGCTCAGGCGGCGCTGGTGGCTCAAGCGGCACGCCGGATGGCAGCCGGGCTGGCTATAGCGGCACTGGTGGTGCCGGTATCGACCTGATGGGGGGCAACAACACAATTATAAACAGCGGCAACATAAGCGGCGGCACCGGCGGATTAAGCAGCTTCAGCAGCATGGCTGGCGGTGTGGGCATCATCACCTATGGCGACGATACGATCACCAATAGCGGCAGCATTTCGGGCGGCATGTCCGGCAATGGCGCGACACGCGCCAACGCCATCCTGTTCAACGGTACCGGAAATCGGCTTGAGTTGCTTACGGGCTCGGCCATTACGGGCAATATTGAATTTGCCAACAGCAGCGGCGGCACCATCGCTGCGCTCAACAGCGGTATGAATTTATCCAACGCAATCGTGCTGGGGAACGCCTCCGCGCTGACCTTCGACACCAGCACGGGACAAGGGCTTCAGGCATCCGGCATCATCTCCGGTTCAGGAACAGTGGCCGTCAGCGGCGGCACATCCGCAATCGTGTTCAGCGCCAACAATAGTTACACGGGAACCACCGCGATTTCTTCTGGCGCCACATTGCAGCTCGGCAATGGCGGCACGACAGGCAGCCTCGGCACTGGCAATGTCGTTAATGACGGCACACTGGTCGTCAATAGAAGCAACACGTTCTCATTGAACAATAATATGAGCGGAACCGGTAACCTGACCCATGCTGGCGCGGGCACCACCATTTTGAGCGGGAACAACAGCTATACCGGCACGACAACTATTTCCTCCGGCACGCTGCAAGTCGGCAATGGCGGTACCTCGGGCACGCTCGGCAATGGCGAGGTGGTCAATAACAGCGCCCTCGTCATCAATCGCAGCGACAGTCTAGCTATTGGTAGCTCGATCAGCGGCACCGGCACGCTCACCCAGGCTGGCACCGGCACCACCATTCTAACCGGTGGCAACAGCTATACCGGCACCACGACCATCTCTTCCGGTACGCTCCAGATCGGCAATGGCGGCACGACAGGCACGCTCGGCGCGGGCAATTTGGTTAACAATAGCGCGCTTGTCGTTAACAGAAGCGGTAGGCTGACGCTCGGCAACTCGATGAGCGGAAATGGGACCTTTACGCAGTCAGGCACCGGCACGACTGTGCTGACCGGCAACAGCGCAGGCTATAGCGGCAATATCTTTATCGACAGCGGCGTCTTCCAAATTGACGGCATTATTGGTGGAAACACAACGGTCAGAAGTGGCGCCACGCTTTCAGGCGCCGGAAGAGTCGGCAGTACCGTCATCAACTCCGGCGGCATACTTTCGGCAGGCGGCAACAGTATCGGTACGCTCACGGTTGACGGCACGCTCCAGCTAGATGATGGCTCCACCTTCCTCGTGGATATCGCAGGCAACGGCACCAGCGATCTGGTAACCGCAACCGGAGACGTGAGTGTCGACGGCACCGTTATTGTCACTACGCTGGATTCCAAGAGCAGCTATGTCTCGGGTCAGACCTATACCATCCTTTCGTCCGACACGAATCTGACAGGCACCTTTGATGGCGTGACGACCAGTTCTAGTTTTCTCCAGCTACAGCTCGATTACACGACAACAGGGGTCGATCTGATAATCACCAAGGTCGGAAGCTTCGCAGACGTCGGCTATACGCCAAATCAGCGGGCCACGGGGCAGGCCCTCGAAACGCTGACGCAGTCTGGCTCTTCGCTTGCACTCTACAACAAACTGTTGATGCTATCGGATAATGAGGCCGCGAGCGCTTTCGACATGCTGAGCGGCGAGATCCATGCCAGCCTGAAAACGGCGATATTGGAAGACAGCAGTTATGTGCGGGATGCCATGACGGCGCGCCTGCATGCGGCTAGCAATGACTGGGACGAAGGCCTCTGGTCGTCCGGCTACGGCGCCTGGGGCAAAACCGGTGGCGACAGCCCGAACGCGGCCAGACTTCAAACTTCGACAGGCGGATTGATTATCGGTGGTGACGCATCGCTGCCCGGCGACTGGCGCGTCGGCATCGCGGCAGGCTATGGAAAGTCCCGTGACGCAGTTGATGATCGCGCCTCAAGCGCCGACATGGACAGCTACACCGTTGGAACCTATGCCGGCACACAGGCAGGCAAGCTTGCCCTGCGCATGGGCCTCAGCAGTAGCTGGCACACAATCGACACCAATCGCAATTCCAGCTTCTCAGGCTTTGAGGAGAACAACAGGGCAGCCTACGACGCCCGAGCTACGCAGGCCTTTGGTGAAGCGGCTTATTCCATTACGGATGGGACCACCACATACGAACCTTATGTCGGGCTGGCTTACGTGAACCTTCATACGGACGCCTATGATGAGAATGGAACCGCCGGGCTTCATGGAGAAAAAAGCAGCCAGCAGGTGATCTACAGCACCCTTGGTGCCCGAATGGATACGCCCCTGCAACTCGGTGACAAGACCGGCCGGTTGCATGCAGGATTGGGCTGGCGCCATGCGGAAGGCGATACCACCACTTCGGCAACCCACGCCTTTGACGGGTCTGATGCGTTTACCGTGACGGGCGTCCCCATTGCTGGCGACACAGCCCTTCTGCAAGCCGGGCTGAATGTGCCGCTGCGAGACGATGCGGATTTCTCCCTTTCCTACAAGGGCCAGTTCGCGTCACATGCGTGGCAGAACAGCGTCCTGGCAAATCTGCGTGTAAGGTTCTGAGACATCTTCTCCATCCCAGCTCCTTCCGGCCCCTGCACCCACTTGCCAAGCCGGGAGGAGCAGCGTCTTGCCACGTATTTTGTCGGTTAACTAGCTGTTGGCCACTACGTTGAAAATTTTGCTCCCGATGTAACGGAGTGTAGCCATAATTCTGAATGGGCGTGTCGCAAAGCTGGCGATAGGGCGCAATGAGCCGATAACCACGCAGCATTTATGCCTCGTTGACCTTTTAATGTCCGGAGAGGCTCGCGAACAGATCGTTTTGATCGTTGACGGTCCAGTCGCCGTAAAGCCGAAGCCTTTCTGCAGCCACAACATCGCTTCGAGCCCAGCGATGATTCGGCGCGCCGTTTTGAAGAACTGGAAGCCGCCGATCTTGGCCATTTCCAAATTCTGCGACTTTGTAAAAGGCCTGCTAGAGATTTCCGATCACATAACACATTCCGCTAGTGGGCGACGAAGATTAGGCTTGCATCGCTAACTATAGACACATGCTGATAGGCTGATTTGCCCGCTTCCAAGCTGTCTTGCTGAAGAATGGCGTTTACGATTTCCTCGTGCTCCTCATAAGACTTGCGGAGTCGACCCTGCAGGCGGAATTGAGCGCGGCGGAAGGGGGCGAGCCGCGCGCGGGTCTGCATCACCATCTCCGCGATGTGGTCGTTGTGTGCGCCACGATAGAGACGGTTGTGGAATTCAGTATTGTAAGCGGCATAGTCCTCCTCGGCAGCTGCGGCAACGAGGCCTTGTGACTGGCGATGCTCGGTTTCCAGAGCGTGCCGTTCGTCAGCGGTCATTCTCTCCGCGCAAAGCCGGGCGCAAATTGCCTCCAGTTCGGCCATCGCCTCGAACATGGAGTGAAGATAGGCGCCTGTCACATTCGTCACGACAGCGCTGCGGTTTGGTTCGCGTTCCACCAGCCCCATCGCACCCAGCTCTCTTAGCGCCTCGCGCACAGGAGTTCTTGATACTTCAAAACGTGCTGCCAGCGAGCCTTCGTCCAGTTTCGTACCTGGCGGCATCTTGCCCGTAACGATCATGTCAGCAATCGAGCGCGTCATCTGCTCCACGGTTGTTCCGGTCCGAATGACCTCTCTGCGTCTGACCTGTTTCACGAATTCCGCCTGCTTTCCCTCATGGCATACAGATGACGCCCGCGACCTGCGATGTCAAATCCGGTGCGGGCGTATGTGAAGTTGCATGCAAAAACCACACCATCCGGCTTTGCCATACACAGCTGGAAAAGCTTACTGCCTGAAGGCTGTGACGCACATTTATTCATCTTCAGGCATGCTTAATCTGTATGCACTTTTCATCTTCGCTGCAATACGAAGAAATATATCGATATATTTCAGTGCCTTGGAATCTGGCATGCACATTGCATACACTTTGATGCGTACAAACTCGCCGTAGCCCCAGGGAGCATCTCGATGACCAAATTCCTGCCTATCAATCGCCGCCATTTCCTTCAGACATCGGTTGCCGGCGCTGTCGCCGGTCTGGCTCCGGGCTTTCTTGGTGCCAAGGCCTCAGCACAAACCGCGCTCACGGTCGGCTTTATTTATGTCGGCCCAAAAGATGACTATGGCTATAATCAAGCCCATGCCGAAGGTGCTGCCATCATCAGGGCGATGCCGGGCATCACCCTGATTGAGGAAGAGAATGTTCCAGAGACCGTCGACGTTCAAAAGACCATGGAGTCGATGATCAATCTCGACGGTGCCACGCTCCTCTTCCCGACGTCCTTCGGTTATTTCGACCCACATATGCTGGCCATGGCCGCCAAATATCCCGATGTCCAGTTTCGCCATTGCGGCGGTCTGTGGCAGGAGGGAAAGCACCCGAAAAACACCGGATCCTATTTCGGCTATATCAGCCAGGGACAATATCTGAACGGTGTTGCTGCCGGTCACGCCACCAAAAGCAAGAAGATCGGCTTCGTTGCGGCAAAGCCAATCCCGCAGGTGGTCCAGAATATCAACTCCTTTCTTATGGGCGCACGCTCCGTTGATCCAGCGATTACCTGCCAGGTGATTTTCACAGGCGAATGGTCGTTGGCCGTGAAGGAGGCAGAAGCCACCAATGCTTTGGTGGACCAGGGTGCAGATGTGATCACCTGCCACGTGGATAGCCCGAAAGTCGTCGTTGAAACGGCAGCCGGTCGAGGCGCCTTTGTTTGCGGGTATCATGCAAACCAAAGTCCGCTCGCTCCCGAAAAATATCTGACGGGTGCGGAATGGAACTGGGGCAATGTCTACAGCAAATTCGTCAAGCAGGCGCAGGACGGCGAGCCGCTCGGCAACTTCGTGCGGGGCGGTATCAAGGACGGCTTTGTCAAGATGAGCCCGCTAGGTCCCGGCGTGTCCGAGAAAGCGCGCACGCAATTTGAAGCGACGCTCGCCGAGATCAAGACCGGCAAGTTCTCCGTCTTCAAGGGGCCGCTTAAGGACAACAAGGGCAACGAGGTTGTCGGTGCTGGAAAAGCCTATGCCGAAGATGCCATCGAACTGGAAAGCATGGCTTACCTCGTCGAGGGCGTTATCGGCTCCACCTCCTGATTGGCACGAGCGGGGAAAGCACCATGACCTCACGGGCAAACAACCGGGCCTTGGCCATTGCGTCTGACCATCCCTCCGCGCTGCGGCCACTTCTCGCGTGGTTGGCGAGGCGTGCCGAGCCCGTGGCGATCACGGTCGGCGCGGTGGCCGTGGGGCTGGCGTTTTTCTCGCTGTTCATTCTCGCAGTGGGCAAATCACCGCTCATGCTGTTTCAGCTGATGTATACCGGCGGCTTCGGCAGTTGGTTTTCGGTTCAAAACAGCCTCAGTCGCGCGGCACCTCTGCTTTTGACAGCGCTGTGTGTCGCCCTGCCTGCGCGGCTCGGCCTGATCATCATCGGTGGTGAAGGTGCCGTCGTTCTGGGCGGCGTGGCAGCTGCGGCGGCGGCTTTGCCACTTGTCGGCACCGCATCGCCGCCCGTTGTCATTGCGGCCATGGCGTTAGCGTCCATGGCGATGGGTGGCCTCTGGATCGGCTTTGCGGGCTTTCTGCGTCACTACAGAGGCGTGAACGAAACGATTTCCTCGCTGCTTCTGGCCTATATCGCCATCGCACTGATGAATCAGCTTGTTGAAGGGCCGTTGCGCGACCCCGCAAGTCTCAACAAGCCTTCGACTGCACCGCTGCCTGCCGAATACATGATGGGAGACATTCCCGGCATGGATGTTCACTGGGGACTCGTCATCGGCATCGTCGCCTGCATCGTCTCATGGGTTCTCATCGAGGTGACAAGCGTCGGCTTTGCGGCACGCATCGCTGGCGGCAATGTGCGTGCTGCGCAAATTCAGGGGCTGCCGGTCGGCAAACTGATCTTCGGTTTCACGGCACTGGCAGGCTCTTTTGCAGGTCTTGCAGGCATGATCGAGGTAGCAGCGGTGCAAGGCAGCGCCAATGCGACAATTGCCGCCGGTTATGGCTACACCGGCATCCTTGTCGCCTTTCTGGGCCGCCACAATCCGCTGGCCATCATACCGGTTGCGATCCTATTGGGCGGCCTCGATGCCTCTGGCGGCCTGATCCAACGGCGCATGGGCCTGCCGGATGCCACCGTTCTGGTGCTTCAGGGGACGCTCTTCGTCGTCATCCTGTTCTGCGAGATGTTTTACGGCCGCTTCAAGGTCTTCAATCCCGATCTGTGGAAAAGGAGCTGACGATGGACGACACCGGTATCGGCATATGGGGTGTACCCCTGGCGATCCTTGCGGGCGCAATCCGGGTTTCGACGCCCTTCATCTTCGTCAGCCTTGGTGAGACAATCACCGAACGATCCGGCCGCATCAATCTCGGGCTGGAGGGCACGCTCGTCTTCAGCGCCATGACCGCCTATGGCGTGGCTGTCATGACCGGATCGGCGTGGCTCGGCGTTCTCGCCGCCATGGCCGCTGGTGCAGTTTTTGGTCTGCTGCACGGCTGGATCTGCAAGTTTCCGAAGGTTAACGATATCGCAATTGGCATTGCAATGATGCAATTCGGGCTCGGCCTGGCCTTCTTTCTCGGTAAGTCCTTTATCCAGCCGGTTGCACCGAAGCTGCCTTCGATCCCGCTTGGCGGCTGGTCGTCGCTCGGTCAGGTACAGGCGGCTCTCAATATCAACGTCCTGTTCTTCGTCGGCGCAGCACTTGCCCTCTTCCTCCATTGGGCTTTCAAGAACACGAAGACCGGCCTCATCCTGCGCGTTGTCGGCGATAGTACCGATGCGGCCCGCGCCATGGGTATCAACCCGGATCACGTGCGGCTGCTGGCAACGGCAGCGGGTGGCGCATTCGCTGCCATTGGCGGCGCCTATCTGTCGCTGTTTTACCCCGGCTCGTGGAACGAAGGCATTTCGTCCGGTCAGGGCCTCATGGCCGTCGCGCTGGTCATTTTCGCCCGCTGGAACCCCATCGGCTGTTTCCTTGCTTCCCTTCTCTTCGGCGGCGCGGGTGCGCTGGGCCCCGCGCTGCAATCGGTGGGCGTCACCCAGGGCTATTACCTGTTTTACGCCGCACCTTACGTGCTGACGCTTGCCATTCTGATCGCCACATCCTCGCCCGTACGGTCCATGGCCGGGGCGCCGGGTGCGTTATCGCTGACAAAATAAGGAAGACGAATATGAACGGTCTTGGTGGCCTCAACAAATCCGACCATGGTGTCGGCATCGGCCTTGTCCAGCTGCAACTGCCCGTCACGGTGACCAAGGCGGATCTTGCCGCCCAAACACAGGTCATTGTCGATCTCGTGGCCAAAGCGCGGCGCAACCAGCCGGGCATGGACCTCGTCGTGTTTCCGGAATACGCCCTGCATGGCCTGTCGATGGATATCAATCCCGACATCATGTGCACGCTGGATGGCCCGGAAGTCGCAGCCTTCCAACAGGCGTGCCGCGACAATGCGATCTGGGGCTGTTTTTCCATCATGGAGCTGAACCCCGATGGCATGCCCTACAATTCCGGCATCGTCATCGATGATAGCGGCGAGCTGAAACTCTATTATCGCAAGATGCACCCCTGGGTGCCGGTCGAGCCATGGGAGCCGGGCGATCTCGGTATTCCTGTCATCGACGGGCCGAAGGGTGCCAAGCTGGCGCTCATCATCTGCCACGACGGCATGTTCCCGGAAATGGCCCGGGAGTGTGCCTATAAGGGTGCGGAAATCATGATCCGCACGGCAGGCTACACGGCACCGATCCGTGAGAGCTGGCGCTTTACCAACCAGTCCAACGCCTTCTGCAATCTGATGGTCACAGCCAATGTCTGCATGTGCGGCACCGATGGCACTTTCGACTCCATGGGTGAAGGCATGATCTGCAATTTCGACGGCTCTATCATCGCCCATGGCACCTCCGGTCGCGTCAACGAGATCATTACCGCGGAGGTCCGGCCCGACCTCGTGCGCGAGGCGCGGCTTGGCTGGGGCGTGGAAAACAACATCTACCAGTTCGGCCATCGCGGATATGTGGCCGTGGCGGGCGGCGCGCAGGATGCGCCCTATACCTACATGCACGACCTCATCGCCGGGCAATATCGCCTCCCCTACGAAGATGCCGTGAAGGTGACGGATGGCACCTCCTGCGGCTTTGAAAAGCCCACGAGGCTTTACGGTAAAACCTCAAAACCGGCTGACAAATAGGAGAGACACCATGGATGCGAAGGTTGAAACCGCAGGGCATTATATCGCTGCTGATCCCTATTCTTGGCCCTATAACGGCGCCTTGAGACCGGACAATACCGCGCTTGTCATCATCGACATGCAGACCGACTTTTGCGGCAAGGGCGGTTATGTCGATCACATGGGCTATGATCTGGCCATGGTGCAGGCCCCTATCCAGCCGATCAAGTCGGTGCTCGCCGCCATGAGGGCCAAGGGCTATCACATCATCCACACCCGCGAGGGGCACCGGCCTGACCTCGCCGACCTTCCAGCCAACAAGCGCTGGCGCTCGCAGCGCATCGGTGCTGGCATTGGTGATGCCGGTCCCTGTGGGCGCATTCTCACGCGTGGCGAACCGGGCTGGGATATCATTCCGGAACTCTACCCGGTCGATGGTGAGACGATCATCGACAAGCCCGGCAAGGGTTCCTTCTGCGCGACGGATCTTGAACTGATCTTGCACCAGAAGCGCATCGAAAACCTTATTCTCACCGGCATCACGACTGATGTTTGCGTCTCCACCACCATGCGCGAGGCGAATGATCGCGGCTTTGAATGCCTGCTGCTGGAGGATTGCTGCGGCGCGACCGATTACGGCAACCATCTGGCAGCCATCAAGATGGTGAAGATGCAAGGCGGTGTCTTTGGCGCGGTCTCCAATTCCCGGACGCTGGTGGAGGCACTTCCCTGATGCCGTCCATGCGTGCCCATGTCTATCGCGTTGCCGTAGACGGACCCAATGACGTCTCCGGTGTCGAAGCCCTGATTGCACAGGGCCTCGATCCGAGAACCATCGTTGCGGTCCTTGGCAAGACCGAAGGCAATGGCTGCGTCAATGATTTCAGCCGTGGTTATGCCAGCCAGAGTTTCGAAGCGCTTTTTCGCCGCTACGGGATCGAAGGCGTAACAACCGTCATGTCGGGCGGCACGGAAGGCGCGCTATCGCCGCACTGGGCGATTTTCACCCGCGAGGCGGTCAACGCCTCGGGCGAGCGGGCGCTTGCCATCGGCACATCGCGCACACCGCACCTTCCCTTCCACCTTCTTGGTCGACGCGAACAGGTCATGATGGTGGCAGAGGGCGTGCGCGCGGCCATGCGCGATGCCGGTATCGATAATATCGCAGACGTTCATTTCGTTCAGATCAAATGCCCACTGCTGACACTTCGTCGCATTGAAGAGGCGCAAGAAGCCGGAGAGACGGTCGCAACGCGCGACACCTTGAAATCCATGGGGCTTTCACGCGGAGCCTCGGCGCTGGGTGTTGCCGTCGCATTGGGCGAGATCGAAGCCAGCGACGTAGCCGACGCGGATATCGCCACGCGGCAAGACCTGTTTTCCGGTTGCGCCTCCACCTCGGCTGGCGTCGAACTGACGGATCACGAAATCATTGTGCTCGGCATGGCAGACGGATGGTCCGGGCCCTTCGTCATAGACCATGCGATCATGCAAAGCGCCATCGATACCGCTTCGGTGCAGGCGGCACGCGCCCGTTTGCCTGAAAGGGCGAGGATTGCCGCAGTCCTTGCCAAGGCAGAGCCTGATCCTTCCGGGAAGGTCGGCGGCAAACGCCACACCATGCTGGACGATTCCGATATTTCCGGCACCCGGCATGCGCGCGCCTTCGTCGGTGGCGTACTGGCAGGCGTCTTCGGCATGACCGACCTCTATGTATCCGGCGGTGCCGAACATCAGGGGCCACCCGGCGGCGGGCCTGTCGCCATCATCGTTGAAAAGGAGAGTTGAGTTGAGCGTCATTCGCGATACGCCCCTTCCACAGGCTGGCCGCGCCATCGGTATCCAGACCCTGGCCATGACGATGCGCTTCGGGAGCTTCACCGCCCTCGATAACGTCTCCATCGACATACCCGCTGGCAGTTTCCATGCGCTTCTTGGGGAAAACGGCGCGGGCAAGTCGACCTTGGTCAAATGCATCATGGGCTTTTACCACGCCACGTCAGGCTCGCTGTCCGTCAATGGTCGCGAAGTGTCGGTCGCCTCGCCCAAGGATGCCGCGCTTTATGGGCTTGGCATGGTCTATCAGCATTTCACCCTGGTACCGTCACTGACGGGTGCCGAAAATCTCGTCATTAGCCGCGCAAAAGTCCCTGCCGTCATCAACTGGGCGAAAGAGCGCCGCGATCTTTCCAATTTCATGGAGCGTATGCCCTTTCGCATTCCGTTGGACCGCCCTGTCAGCGAACTTGCCGCTGGTGAAAAGCAGAAGCTCGAAATCGTCAAGCAGCTCTATCTTGGTCGTTCCTTTCTTGTGCTGGACGAGCCGACATCTGTTCTGACACCAGCGGAAGCTGACGAGATGCTGGGTCTCGTGCGCGGAATGACGGAGCGGAGCGAGCTGACAGTTCTGATGATCAGCCACAAATTTCACGAAGTGACAAAGTTTGCCGATTCCGTCTCCATCCTGCGCCGCGGCAAACTCGTCGGAACCGGAAAAATCGGCGATCTCTCCAAGGCCGACATGGCGAAGATGATGATAGGCGATGTGAAGCTTGCCGAGCTCGATAGCCGACGCCCGGTGCGTGAGACGGCTGAGCCCGTGCTGAAAGTCGATGGCATTACCGCACCCGATAGTTCCGGGTTGAAGACCATCGATATCGCTGATCTCACCGTTCGTTCCGGCGAGATCGTCGGCATCGCTGGAATCTCGGGCAATGGGCAAAAGGAACTGTCGGAAATTCTTGCCGGGCAGCGACCCGCCACGAGCGGTCGCATCATTGTCAAAGGCGAGACATATGCCGCAACACGCGCTGAAACGCGCAAGAACAATGTCCGCTTTATACCGGAGGAGCCGTTGCAGAACGCCTGCGCGCCGAAAATGACGGTGAGCGAAAATCTGGCGTTTCGAAGCTTCGATCTGAAAACCAACGGCAAGAACGCCATGTGGCTGAACAGGCGCGACATGCGCAAGAAAGCGACGGCGCTGATTTCCGATTTCAAGGTAAAGGCAGCGTCCTCCTCGTCACCCATTGCCGCACTTTCAGGTGGCAACGTCCAGCGAGCGGTTCTGGCACGTGAACTTACAGGGGATGTTGATCTCCTCATCGTTTCCAATCCCTGCTTTGGCCTCGACTTCTCGGCAGTCGCGGAGATCCGCGCTCGCATCATGAAGACCCGCAATTCCGGCACAGCCGTCTTGCTATTGTCGGAAGACCTGGACGAATTGCTGGAGATGTCGGATCGCATTCTGGTCATCTCGGAAGGCAGGCTGGTCTACGAGACACCCGCGCTAGGCGCCGATATCGGTGTCATCGGCGCTCATATGGCAGGACACCACTGATGGTCGAGATCAAAGCCCAACCCTTTGCTTTTCCAGCGCGGCTTCACGAATTGGCGCTCATCGTGATCGACATGCAGCGCGACTTTGCAGAGCCCGGAGGCTTCGGGGCGAGCCTTGGCAATGATGTGAGCGGCATCGCCAGAATCATTCCTGACGTCAAGCGTCTGATCGAAGGCTTCCGCACAGCTGGTCTGCCCGTCATCCACACGATGGAGTGCCATCGGCCCGACCTTTCCGACCTTCCGGCTGCCAAGCGTAATCGTGGCAATCCCTCTCTGAGGATTGGCGATCTCGGCCCGCTGGGCCGCGTTTTGATTGCCGGCGAGCCCGGGACCGCGATCCTGCGGGAACTGGCACCCATCGAAGGCGAGGTCGTCATCGAAAAACCTGGCAAGGGGGCATTTTACGCCACCGGTCTTGGGGACGTGCTGAAAAGCAAGGGCATAACACAGCTCGTTTTTGCCGGAGTGACAACCGAGGTCTGCGTGCAGACGACAATGCGGGAAGCAAATGACCGTGGTTTCGAGTGCATCCTCGCTGAAGATGCGACGGAAAGCTACTTCCCCGATTTCAAGGCTGCCACGATTGCGATGATCCGCGCCCAGGGTGCCATTGTCGGCTGGACGACAAAGATAGACGACATTCTGGAGGGGATTTCCCATGGCTGAGACAATACGTCCCTTACTGACATCGGGTGGATGGCAACAGCTACCCTTCGAATCTTTTCGCGAGGGCGTAACGATCCACTGGATTCATCGCTTTGAAGGCGACCAGCCGGGCGTGGCACTTCTCAAATACGAGCCCGGTGCAGCGGTACCACGCCACCGCCACGAGGGCCTTGAAACCATCCTGGTGCTGGATGGCATCCAGTCTGACGAGACGGGTGACTTTGATTGCGGCAGTTACATCGTCAATGCGCCGGGCACGGAACACTCCGTCTGGAGCGCAAGCGGATGCGTGGTGCTGATCCAGTGGGATCGGCCCGTGACAATATTGAAAGAGGACATGGCTTAATGCGAACGACACCCGCGCTCGATATCACCTCTCTGCACAGCTTCTACCAACAGGGTGGCAGCATTTTCGAGATCATAGAGGCGGTTTTTGCCCGTATCTCGGAAGTAAACGATCCCGGCATTTTCCTTCATCTGGCCGACAAAAAAGCGCTGCTTGTTGAGGCGGAAAAACTGGGGGGCTATGATCCGGCCAAGCCACTCTTCGGCGTTCCCTTTGCTGTCAAGGACAACATCGATGTCGCCGGCATGCCCACCACGGCTGGATGCCCTGATTACACCTATCATCCCGATAAAGACGCGACCGTCGTTCGTTTATTGAAAGAGGCTGGCGCTCTCGTTATTGGCAAGACCAACCTCGATCAGTTCGCCACCGGACTCGTGGGCGTTCGCTCACCCTATCCGATCCCTAGGAATGCCATTGATCCGACGCTCGTCCCGGGAGGGTCGTCATCCGGCTCGGCAGTGGCGACGGCGCATGGCATCGTCAGCTTTGCGCTCGGCACCGATACCGCTGGCTCCGGTCGCATTCCGGCGGGTCTCAACAACATCGTTGGGTTAAAACCCAGCGTCGGGGCCCTATCTTCGACGGGCGTCGTGCCTGCCTGCCGGACGCTGGACTGCGTCTCCATCTTTTCGCTTACGGTTGATGACGCGTGGAGGGTGTTTTCCGTTGCGGCCCAACAGGATGAAACCGACGCCTATTCAAAAGACCTTCCGGCCAAAGGCTACGGGTCCAGTCCGCCTGTGCTGAAGATCGGCGTTCCCGCACCGCAGGATCGGAAATTCTTCGGTGATGAGGCTATGGCGGTGGCTTATTCTGATGCACTGAAAACGCTTGAAGAGCACGGTCATCATATTGTTGAAATGCCTTTTGCCGATTTCTACGATGTCGCCAATCTTCTTTACGAGGGCGCTTGGGTTGCAGAACGCTATGCAGCCGTGCAATCATTTTTTGATACGAAAGGAGAGAGCTTCCATCCGGTCACCCGGGAAATCTATAGGGGTGCGAAATCTCTCACCGCAGCGGAAACTTTCAACGGGTTCTATGCCCTGCAAGCGCTGAAGAAAAAGCTTGCCCCCACCATTGCCTCGGTCGATCTCCTTTGCGTGCCGACCGCGCCGCGCCACTATACACTAGCTGAGCTTGCGGCAGAACCGATCCGTGAGAACTCTCGCCTTGGCACCTATACCAACTTCGTCAACCTGCTCGACATGTGCGGCATCACGGTTCCAACAGGCAAGCGCCCGGATGGTCTGCCAGCCAGCGTGACCCTGCTTGCACCCTCCGGCAAGGATGGCTTGACCGCGACAGTTGCGCGCGCGCTTCACGGCGCCAGCGGCCTTCCACTCGGCGCCACCATGCGGCCCGAACCTGCAGCTACCGCCGCGCCTGAGCCTGAGGTCGAAGCCGGCAGCGAACTGATCGATCTGGTCGTCGTCGGGGCCCATCTGTCCGGCATGCCGCTTAACCATCAGCTCAAAGAGCTAAACGCCGTGTTCAAACGCACGGCCAGAACCCAAGGCTGTTATCGCCTCTATGCCTTGTCAGGCACCACACCGGCAAAGCCAGGCATGGTGCGCGTTGGTGAGGGAGAGGGCGGCGAAATCGAGGTTGAAGTCTGGGCACTCGCTCCCGCAGCCTTCGGCACCTTCGTCGCCTCGATACCCGCCCCGCTTGGTATCGGAACCGTAACCCTTGCAGATGGCACCACCGCAAAAGGCTTTCTCGCCGAGCCGATCGCTTTGGTAGGAGCCTCAGACATAACGACGTGGGGCGGGTGGCGCGGCTATACTGTCGGAAACACCAATGTCTAAGTGTTGAAGATGTGGTGCATATTCGCTGTAGCAGAGGGACAGAGTTTGAAGTGGCCGAAGCTGCCGAGGATGATCTACGCTGCCCGCCATACATTTCGGAGAGGATAGCTAGCCGCCTGCTTGGTGAAAAGAATATCGAGACCAACCCATTTCAGGCTGATTGCAGTCAATGCATTTTCTGACCTCCATGCATCAATGGCAAGGTATCGTTTGCCATCCAAGCTATTTCCTTCCAGAGGAGAGCATCCGCGACCTGGCATCCAGGAGTTGATCAATAGCCATCGTGTCTTCTGGAATTGGACGGCCAGGAGTTGACGAACAGCGCCCTACCAGTCCCAAGCCGACATTCTCACCTCAGAACGTCTGGATCACATTCTCGCCTAGGATATATCCCTTCGACCACGCCTAGTTCATTCCAAGGATGTAAAATTATTTCTTTTTTGGTTCCACTCTTGGAATATCTCTCCTCGCTGCGAACACGGCCTTTGTCTATCTTCGCCACAAACGAGGAGTCATCGATGTTTGCCAAAGTCATTACTAAAGTTATTTTCGGGGTCTCCATCTCGCTTGCAACATTGGTGAGCACTCATGCTTTTGCGGATGCCACGCTTGACCGGATAAAGGGTCGTGGCAAGCTGACGGTTGGCGTTATTCTCTCAGGTGCGCCGTTTGGATTTATCGATCCAAAGTCGCAGGAGCAGAAAGGCTACAATGTTGATCTGGCGAAAGCGCTGGCCGCGGATCTCGGCGTCGAGCTGGAAACAGTCACTGTGACGCCGCCAAACCGGGTGCAGTTTCTGCAGCAGGGCAAAGTCGATATCCTCATTGCCAACATGCAATATACTGACGAGCGCGCCAAGATTCTCGATTACGTGCCAACCGCCTATGACCGTGCCGGTGGCGCTGCCGTCGTGCGCAAGGACAGCGGCTTGAAGGACTGGGCTGATCTCAAGGGCAAGCCGGTGTGTATCTCGCAAGGTTCGAATTATGCCCAGCCGTTGGCGGAAGAATATGGAGCCATCGTAAAGGCTCTGCCAAGCCAGCCTGAATCGCTGCTGGCGCTTCAGGGCGGCAACTGCGTTGCAGCCGTTCACGTGGGTGCCACTGTGGGCTTGCTGCTGGTAGACCGTGCAGACGAGTGGAAAGACTTTGCTATTCCGTTTCCAACCGAGCTGATCCCGTCCGACTCCGTGATCTGGCTGCGCAAGGACGAAAGTGACACCAAGACTGCTCTCGATGACGCTGTGAAGAAGCTTCACAAATCAGGCAAGCTGCTTGAGATGGCGAAGGAGAACCGCTTGCTCAATACCAAGTATCTGGAGGAAGAGAACAAGAAGCTTTCCTCCGTCCAATGAGGGAAAGCTCGCGGTAAATCCTGATGAATGATGTGAATTTCACAAGCCTGTTCGTCGACCTGACGAGCAGGCTTGGTCTCAATTATGAATTCCTGGCAACGGGTTATGAGGCGCAGATCTGGCGCGATGGTTTCATAACCACGCTCTATCTTGTTGCCATCACTATTCCCGTCAGTCTTGTATTCGGATTGATTTTTGCAGGCTGCCTCACATCAGGCAGGCTTTGGCTGTCTGCGCCGGTGCGCGCCTTTGTGGAACTGACCCGCAACACGCCGACACTTGTGCAGCTTATGTTCAGCTTTCTCGTACTGAACACATTTGTCTCCAACCTGTTTGGCGGGGCGCAGCACAATCCCCTGTCTCCTTTTTTCTGGGTGGTTGCCGTGGTTGGGCTCCATGTCGCGGCGCTGCATGCGGAAGCCATCCGCGGCGGCATTGAGGCTGTCCCGTCATCAATGATCGAGGCGGCGCGAGGCATGGGTTTCAGCCAGTTCGAAATCCTGCGTTATGTGCAGATACCGCTGGCATTTCGCGCCTCGTTGCCCGCTATCGTCAACGGGCTTATCAGCCTGGTCAAATCGACAACCGTGGGCAATGCCATCGCCGTTAGTGAAATCACCTATGCGTCGATCATGGTTTGGACACAGCGCGACAATGTCGTTGAGCTGATGATTGTGCTTCTTGCCTTTTTCAGCCTGATCAATTTTCTGATCGCCCGCGCCGGTTCGTGGGTGGAGCGAAAGCTGGCCGTTCCGGGATACGGGTTATCAGCATGACACAGACCCATGCACCCAAGAAAAGCAGCCGTATTCTGCGTTATGCCGGTTTTGTTGCCATGCCGCTTCTGGTCGTCGTATGGTCCCTTATTGACCTGACACTGGGCAAGGAACTGGTGACGTGGCTTCCCTATCTTGCCTCCGGCTTTTCGATGAATATTGTGATCACACTCTGTGCGATCACAATCGGCACGACGGCAGGTGTTTTGCTCGGCCTCATGCAACTAGCACCTTACTGGTTCATTCGCTGGCCAGCGGCCATCTACGTCCAGATTTTTCGTAACGCACCGGCGCTCGTTCTGATTTTCGCCACCACCTACATCTTTCCCTTTGAGATCGTGCTGTTCGGCAACTATCTGGCGTTTCCTGACTGGATCAAGGCGGTGATCGGCCTTGCCATTCTTGCCAGCGCCTACATAGCTGAAATCACCCGGGGCGCCGTTCTCTCCATACCGACGACGCAGTGGGAAGCGGCTAAGGGGCTTGGCTTTTCCCGCATGCAATCGCTACGTTTCGTCATTCTGCCGCAATGTGTGCGCCGCTCGCTGCCACCATGGATGAATGTCGCGTCTTCGATTGCCATGGGTACATCGCTTGCTTCGCTTGTAGGCGTGCATGAATTGATGCATGCCGCGACCGACGCCAGCACCGCGGTACGCAGACTTGATTTCACCATTATTGCCTATGTTGTCGTCATGGCTGCGTTTTTCACGCTCTGCTACCCGATATCCCGGCTTACCCGCCGCCTAGAACAGCGTTTCAACGCGGGCTGAAGGATTTTGACGATGACTGCATCCAACGATACCGCAATTGTGAAACTGGAGGACGTTCACCTGTCTTTCGGCAATACGCAGGTGCTCAAGGGAATTGATCTCACCGTCAACAAAGGTGACGCCGTCTCTATCATCGGCCCTTCCGGCTCCGGGAAATCAACCCTGCTACGCTGCATCAACGCGCTGGCCATGCCACAAAGCGGCAGGATCACCGTGGCGGGGACAAGGGTGGACACGCTGACGAAAGAAAGCGAGCGTATTGAACTTCGCAAACGTGTTGGCATCGTGTTCCAGCAATATAACCTGTTTCCGCATCTGACCGTTCTCGACAATATCGTGCTTGCGCCGACGCGCATTCTGAGTGCCGACCGCACAGCGACCGAGAAACTTGCGCGTGAACTGCTGGAAAAAGTCCGGCTGTCTGAAAAGGCGGATGCCTATCCCGGCCAGCTTTCCGGCGGCCAACAGCAGCGCGTGGCAATTGCACGCGCACTGGCCATGAAGCCGGAACTCGTTCTGTTTGACGAGGTGACATCGGCGCTCGACCCTGAAACGGTGGGCGAGGTTCTGTGGGTCATCCGCGACCTCATCCGTGATGGCATGACCAGCATCCTCGTTACCCATGAAATGCGTTTTGCAGAGGAAATCAGCGACACGGTGGTGTTTACTGAAAACGGACGCGTCGTTGCTCATGGTTCGCCGAAGGAGATTTTTCACGACTCCGACAATTCCCGTATCCGGCAATTCGTCGGTGGCTTGTCCGGCGCTCGTGCCTCGGTGCGTGACGGCGAAGGTATCTGACCATGGAGAATGCCAAATTCACGACTGCCTTTGCCAAGGCAATCGTCCAATCCGATCCGAGCGGAGATAACGCCGCAATGGATGCGGCGCGCACAGCGATAACGGATTTTCTGGCCTGTATGATTGCCGGAGCCAATGATCGCACGGCGGGTGTTCTGGCCAATGCCATCGGTGCCGATTTGCCGGGAAAGGCAATCCTTGTCGGACATAGCAGACAAACAGATCCGCTGGTCGCGGCAGTGCTAAACGCATATGCGGGCCATGTGCTGGATTATGACGATGTTCATGCGAGCGTGCGGGGGCACCCGACAACGGTGATTGTGCCAGCACTGCTGGCGCTGGCCGCAGAACGGACTTTCAGCGCAGATGCTTTCATCGCGTCATACATTGTGGGGCTGGAAGCAATGGCGCGGCTGGGGCTTTCTGTGGGCTCCAGGCATTACGAAACCGGATTTCATGCCACGGCAACGCTTGGGCCCGTGGGTGTCGCAGCCGCGATCTGCCACCTGAGCGGCGCATCAGTGCAAGAAACTGCCATTTCGCTTGGACTGGCCGCGACACAGGCTGCCGGGCTGCGGTTGCAGTTCGGGTTTGATGCAAAGCCATATCATGCCGGCATGGCCGCACGGTCTGGCCTTCTCGCCGCTCGATTGGCAGCGGCAGGCTTTGGTGGCGCGCCTGATTTTCTGGACAATCCGGTCAGCTTCTACGCCGCCTATGCATTTGGCGCAGGACAGCCGGAACTGACGAGCAAAAACTGGGGTGAGCCATGGCAGATCCTGTCACCCGGCCTGACGCTCAAAGCCTTTCCCTGCTGCACGGCCAGCCACCCCGTCGCGTCACTCGGCATCGAACTTCACGGTGAAGGGTTGAAAGCCGAGCAGATTGACAGGATCACCTTCACCTATCCGCCGGGTGCGGATGCGGCTTTGGTCGTGACAAACCCGCGCAATGGCATCGAAGCACGGTTCAGCCCGGAATACGTGTTTTCTGCGGCATTGCTCGATGGCGCATTGCGGCTTTACCATTTCGATGAACGTCCGGTCGAGAGCCGCATCATGGCGCTCGCCAGCCTTGCCGGCCGCCAACATGATGCAGCCGCGCCGCGCATGACGAGTGATCCGACCACGCGTTTCGTCGTGCTGGACATTGCGCTCAAAGATGCCAGCACCATCCAGCGGCGCTTCGATGGCCTGCCGGGCGTGACCGATCCTACGCAAAAATTCCAGGACGCAACTGCGGGTAACCCGGCTTTTGCAGAAATCCCGGACCTTGTGCGCAGCATGAGGAGTGAGGCAGATTTTGCCCGGCTTCTTGAACTGCTTAATCATAACTTCGTTTGACGAGAGATTTTACCATGAGTGCCAAGAGACAAATCCATCTGGGTCTTTTCCTTCAGGGTGCGGGCCACCACGTTTCGGGATGGCGTCACCCGAAGGCGGAAGCAGGCAGCGAAAACTTTGATCTGCTGCGCCGCGTTTCGCAAATGGCCGAGCAGGCAAAGTTCGACATGGTTTTCCTGGCAGACGGCCTGACCAGTGGTGTAGATGCCCATCCCTCAACGATTGCCCGCTTCGAACCGCTGACTTTGCTCGCCGCGCTTGCGCTTGTCACAGAGAAGATCGGTCTTGCCGCGACGTCCTCGACCACCTATGGCGAGCCTTACCACACGGCGCGCTCCTTCTCCTCCATCGACCATCTGAGCCATGGCCGCGCAGCTTGGAACATCGTGACGACATCCTATGCCCGCACGGCGAATAATTTTTCCAAGTCGCACCCGGAGCATGACGAACGATACGCAGTAGCAGAGGAATTCGTCGATGTTGTGCGCGGCCTGTGGGACAGCTGGGATGATGACGCCTTCATCAAGGACAAGCAGAACGGCATCTATGCCGACCCGAACAAGGTGCATGTGCTTGACCACGCGGGCAAATATTACTCTGTCAAAGGTCCGCTCAACATTCCCCGCTCTCCACAGGGCCATCCGATCCTCATTCAGGCCGGTTCATCTGGACCGGGACAGGATCTCGCCGCCCGCACGGCTGACGTGGTGTTTACGGCTCAGCAGAGCCTCGCTGAAGCGCAGGCTTTTTACAAAAGCCTGAAATCCCGCGTCGAGAAGTTTGGTCGCACGCCCGACGATGTCGCCGTCATGCCCGGCTTTTTGCCGGTCGTCGGACGCACCTCCAAGGAAGCGGCGGAAAAACTTGCCGAGCTTGACCAGTGGACAGAGCTGAAAAGCGCCATGCCGCTTCTGGAAGAGCGCATTGGCCACAGCCTTGCCGACTACGATCCCGATGGTCCTCTGCCGGATCTGCCAATATCAGACCAGTTGCGCAGCCGGGCCGAATTGCTGACGGCTCTTGCACGCCGCGAAAGCCTGACGATCCGTCAGCTGGCTCTGCGTGTGGCCGCCGGTCGCGGTCACCATATCGTCCTTGGCACGCCAGTCGAGATTGCCGACCGGATGCAGGAATGGTTTGACGGACGCGCTGCCGATGGCTTCAACGTCATGCCGCCCTTCTTCCCGGAAGGGCTTGAGGATTTCACGCAGCTGGTCGTCCCGATCCTTCAGGAAAGGGGCCTGTTCCGCACGGAATATCAGGGGTCAACGCTGCGCGATCATCTCGGTCTGGCACGCCCGGCACAGTAACAACCCAACACATCCAGCGGCATCAGTAGCGCATCTGGTCATCTCTTTCTCCGGTGCCAAGCAAATCACTGGCGGGATCGTCTCGAACGATATCGGCGTATGTAGGACGTAGTGGCCTAATGCAGCGCCGCAGGTGCGTCCGGCAGGTCTTGACCGCGTGAGACTTAGGACGGGGACAATTCCTTCGCCTGTTCGATCTCGCGCGTCCCAGTCCTCGCCTTAAGCCACACAAGTGCGTCATCCAGGAAGGTGAAGACCACCGGAATGACCAGGAGGCTTAGGAAAGTGGATGTAATCAATCCGCCTATGACAACGACACCCATGGGCTGGCGAAAGCTTGAGTCTCCCGAGACGAGACTTAGAGCTGCTGGCAGCATGCCCCCGGCCATCGCGATGGTCGTCATGATGATGGGGCGTGCTCGCTTGTGGCAGGCATCGACAAGGGCATCGTAGCGGGACATGCCAGCCCGGCGCGCCTCGATAGCGTACTCCACGAGAAGGATCGAGTTTTTCGATACAATCCCCATCAGCAGGATCAAACCGATAACGGCGGGCATTGAAAAGCTGGTTCCTGTGAGCACCAAAGGCAACAGTGCCCCGCCAAGCGCCAGTGGCAGCGCCATCAAAATCGTGACGGGTTGCAGGAAATCATGAAACAGCAGGACCAGAACCGCATAGATGCAGAAAATGCCGATTGCCATGGAGGTGCCGAAACTGCTGAACAGTTCGCTCTGTCGTTTCAATTCCCCCTGCTCAACGAATTTCACACCCTGCGGCAGGTTTCTATAGCTGGGCAGTTGTGCGGCCTCTGCTGTCACCTCGGAGAGGTTTCTGCCATTCAGCTCCACTGAAAGCGATACGTTGCGCGATCGGTCAAGTCGGTCGATCTGGCTGGGACTGGAGCCTATGGAGATGTCGGCGACAGCTCCTAGCGCAACCTTGCTGTCCTTACCCTCGACGGGGACAAGTGAGATCGCATCAAGCGATTGACGGCTCTCGCTGTCAAGCATGACACGGATGGCGATCTGGCGTTCGGGCAGATTAAGCTTCGACAAGGCTGCATCATAGGCACCCGCCGTCGCCACTCGAATAGCCTCGGCAATGGCCTTGGACGTAACACCCAGAGAGGCCGCTTGCGCAAGATCGGGTTTGATGGTGACCTCCGGCGTCTGCATGGCCGCAGAGGAGGTGACATTGCCGATGCCTGGAAGAGTGCGCAGATCAGCCTCAAGGCTCGCTGCCGCCTTATCAAGAAGATCAGAGTCGTCGCCTGCTAGCGTGAGCGTGAGTTTTGTACCGTTGCCTCCAGAGCCTATTTCCAGACGAACGCCGGGCAACTGCTCCAAGGCTTTCCGTATGTCATTCTCAATCTGCGCCTGCTTTATATCCCGGTCGTCAATCGGTGTCAGATTGACGACGAGCGTGGCACTGTTGGTGCTTGAGTTCGACGTGCTGTTCATCCCGCCCGTAGAGGCAGTGCCAGTTGCCTGAAACACCGAGGTGACGTGGTTTACACCTGCGATGATCTCAGACGCCTTTCGCGCAGCCTCGTCAGTCGCTTCAATCGTCGATCCATATGGCGTGGTGAGGGTAACTTGCGTCTGGCTATTGTCAGAGGCCGGGAAAAAGCCTGTCGACAAATGCGACAACAGCAGGATCGTGAATGCCAGAAACCCGACCGTCCCAAGCACGGGAATCCAGCGGCGGCGTAATGCACCTTTCACAAGCCAGAGGTAACCGCGCATAAGGCGACCGTCCTCGTCATGTGTCTTGCCGCTGGCCTTCATCATATATGCCGCCATCATTGGCGTTACCAATCGCGCAACCAGAAGCGAGGCGAGAACGGCAACCGACGCCGTGATACCGAACTGCTTGAAGATAATGCCGGGAATGCCCCCCATGAAAGCGGTTGGGAGGAAAACCGCGACCAAGGTAAACGTGGTGGCAATAACAGCAAGGCCGATCTCGTCAGCGGCCTCCATCGCTGCCTCGAAGGGACTTTTGCCCATGTTGAGATGTCGCTCGATATTTTCGATCTCGACAATGGCGTCATCCACAAGAATTCCCACCACGAGGGAAATCGCCAGCAGGGTGATGGTGTTCAAAGTATAGCCAAGCAGATACATCACGAGGAACGTCGGAATGATCGACAGCGGCAGGGCAACAGCCGCCAAAAGCGTCGCACGCCAGTCGCGCAGAAACAGCCAAACGACGAAAACGGCGATGAGGGCGCCCTCATAGACCATGTGCATAGAGGATTCGTAATTTTGCTCGGTGGGCACGATGGTGTTGTAGGCTTCCTCAATCGTCACGCTTGGATTGGCCGCGGCAAATGCCTTCATCGCGTCGCGAACTTTCTCGGTCACTGCCGTATCCGAATAACCTTTTGAACGCTTGATCTGAGCGGCGATTACGGGTTTGCCGTTCAGGTACGCAAGCGAGGTCAGGTCGTTGTGGGTATCCGTCACCGTTCCGAGTTCGTCCAGCCGAACCCAACTCCCGGCTGGCAGGGGGATCGGTAAAGACCGGAGCTGTTCGACACTGTCTGCCGTTGCCAGCGTCCGAACAGACTGACTTTCGCCGCCAATCCTGCCCTTGCCTCCAGACAGGTCAGACTGCACCGCTTCGACCTGGCTGTTGACATCATTCGCGGTCAAACCGAGGCCCTCGAGGAGATTTGCGTTGAGCTCAACCCTCACTTCTCTATCGACCCCTCCGAGGCGGCCGACTTCACCAACACCGTCCACCGCCATCAGCGCGCGCGACAGATCGTTGTCGATGAACCAGGAAAGCTCTGCAGAATCCAATTTGTCTGAATGCACGACGTAGGTGATGAGTGGCGAGGCGTTCAACGACTGTTTCGAAACGGTTGGCGCGTTCATTTCTTCCGGCAGGTCGTTCTTTGCCTGGTCGACAGCACTCTTGACCTCATCCAGTGCTTCCTGGGTGTCCTTTCCGACCTGGAAGGCAACAGAGATGCTGACAGAACCGTCGGTAATTGTTGTTGTAACGGAGTCCAGCTTGGACAGGCCCGTGAGTTCATCCTCGATCTTGCGAGCCACTTCCGTTTCGAGCTGCGACGCCGCCGCCCCATCCAGCGAAGCACTGATTTCGATGGTTGGAAGATCCATATCGGGGAAATTCTGGACGTCGAGGCGATTGAAGGCCCACAGACCACAGGCGGTCAACAACACGAAAAGCAAAACGGGCGGAACGGGATTGCGGATCGACCATGAGGAGAAATTCATTTTGCTCCCTCCTTCCCGGCGATCGTGGCACCGGCAGAGACTCTGACAACCGAGCCATCTGCGAGGAAAGCGCCACCTGCTGTGACGACCCTGTCCGCCATTTCGATACCAGAAACGATCTCAACACGGTCGCCCTGTCGGCGGCCTGTTTCGACGCGCTTGCGCGCGACGGTTACCTTCTCGGCCTCATTCAGAATGAAGACATAGGAAAATCCGTCCCGGAGCGTAACGGCGGTCGCTGGCACTGTCAGTGCATCGGTGTGGTCGAATTCGAAGTAGCCGCTGGCGAGTATGCCGGTCTTCGGGGTTTGCATTCCTGCTTCGGGCTGAAGGGTCACATAAACCGTGACCCGACCGTTATTTGTGGACGTGGTGGGTGAAACCAACCTGACCACGCCACTTATATGACCGTCAGGCGTCGGTATAACTGCTCTGGTTCCTTGCTTTACATCGGCCAACCGCTTGACCGGCAATTCGGCCTGCCATTCGACCCTGCTCTGCCGGATGAGCTTGAACAGCTCGTCACCGGCATTCACGACGTTACCGAGAGAGGCCGAACGCGCCGATATGATCCCATCATCGACGGCATATACCTTTGTCCGGTTCAGTGTCAGTTGCGACGATGCCAGCGCTGCTTTCGCAGAGAGAACGTCGGCTTTCGCCTTGCGCTCGCTGATCAGATACTCCGTCGTTTGCTGCTTCGACAACGCACCCGACCCCGTCAGTCCTCGGGCGCGATCCGCATCCGCAACCGCTTGATCGAGCGCCGCTTCCTGCTTTTCGACGGTGGCCCGTTGCTGTTCCAGATCCGCCTGCGCCGTATCAGCGGAAAACTGCACCAGCAGGTCTCCCTTTTTAACTGTCGCACCGATATCTGCTTTGACGTCGATGATTTTAAAGCCGCTGACCTCGGCGGCGATGACCGCCTCATCCCATGCGGCAAGCCGACCACTTGCCGGAATAGTCACCGGCCAATTCAAGAGCTGAGGATTGGAAACGCTCACTGTCAAAGCTGCAGCTTGAGAGCCGGTCTGTGCGGCGTCTTCGCTGTGGGCAGAATGCGGCATGACAGTTATGGCAAGGGCCATGACGAGAGAGGAAAAAGCGAAGCTACGCATCAGTGTGTTCCAGTCGTAAGAGCATTCGAGGCGCCAGCCGGAGCGGACCAGCCGCCTCCCAGGGACTTGTAAAGTGCGATCCAGTATCGGACCGCGTCGCGCCTGATTTCGATGAGTGTTATGGCGGCAGACTGCGCAGAGCGACGGGCTTCTTCGCGGTCCAGAATACTGGCCCCGCCAGACTTCCAGTTCTCATCAACCGATCGGAAATAGCGCTGGTAATTGTCGGCCGCAATTTTGGCGTCGTTAATACGCTTTAACGCGGTATTGACGTTGATCAGCGCTGTCTCAACGTCGGATACCGCGGTCAGAACACCGGATCTGTAGCTTGCGACAGCAACGTAGTAATCCGCTACAGCACTTCGCACCGCCGCCCGTCGCGTGCCTCCATCGAACAGCGGTATCGATAAGGCAGGACCAAACGACCAGGGAACCGACCTGCCGGATACGGTAGCCTCGCTGATGGAAATCGATCCACTTAAACTCAGACTTGGGTAGAGATCAGCTTTTGCTGCACCAACATCGGCGATCGTCGCTGCGACCTCGGCCTCCAGAGCATTGATGTCAGGCCTTTGCCGCAAAGCCTCTGCCGGGACGGAGGTAATGCGCACGACTGACGGCTGTGGAATACGGCTCTTTCCCTTATCCAGCAGCTTTCGAACCGAAAGCTCGTCTGCGGCCGTCAGCTGTACAATTGACTTGACGAGGATTTCACAATCCCCGTGTTGAGATGTCAGGCTGGAGGACGATGTCGCCGCGCTGGCTCGCGACAGCGCGAGATCGGCGGTCGAAGTAAAGCCAGAATCTGCGGATTTTTCAGTGGCCCGTATCGTCTCTCTTTGCGACGCAAGTTCATCTCGGTAAAGCCGTTCCAACTGGCGGCAGGCGCGATATTGGACGTAGTAATCGCCCAACTCAGCCGCGACGGAAACACGTGCGTCATGCCACGACCAGACCTTGCCTTCAGCTCTCGCAGCCGCGGCTTGTGTCTCTTTCTTGGTCTTTCCAAACAGATCAAGCTCCCAGGAGGCATCCAGTCCGCCACTCTTGCTCGTTCCGGCTCTGATTTTGTTGAGGTCATCTCCCTTGTTTCCCTCACGCGACGCGGAAGCGGACCCATCGAGTGACGGGAATAGGCCAGCTCGTGCCGAATCGAGCGACGCGCGGGCCTTATCGATGTTGGCAACCGCCTCCTGAATGGAGGGATTCCCTCGCTCTGCCAGATCGAGCAATTCCGTGAGCGAAGGATCTTTAAAACTGGCCCACCAGTCTACGAGATCAGCGGAGCGGCCACCATGTGGCAATGTCTCGTGCCAGTATGAAGCCACGACGGAAGGGGAAGGCTTGAGGTCGCCAATGGCCGTGCAGCCGGTTAGCGACACAAAAGTAGCGACGATAGATATGGAGGAAAAAAATCTGCGCATGCGTTTAGGGCTGCCTTGAGAGCTGACGCCTGTACTATAGGGATGGTGATGTTAATGTCGGTCAAGAACGTGTTAAGTTATGTAAAAGTGCTGTATTTGCAGGCGCCAGGCTTTAGAAGTGGAAGCATCGACGCGACGGATGCAAGATATGCCCAAGGTGCTTTTAATCGACGATGACATCGAGCTGACAAATCTGCTCTGCGAATACCTGACCGAAGAAGGCTTCTCTGTTACCACCACGAACGATGGCAGAACCGGTGTGGCCGCAGCCACAACCTCGTCGATCGATCTCATTGTTCTTGACATCATGATGCCACGCATAAACGGCCTCGATGTGCTGCGGAAAATCCGGCAGGTCAGCGATGTTCCGGTTTTGATGCTCACCGCCCGCGGAGACGACATCGATAGAATTTCCGGGCTCAATCTGGGCGCGGACGATTATGTTGCCAAGCCCTGTTCGCCAGGAGAGTTGGCGGCTCGAATTCGCGCCATTCTGCGTCGTTCCGGCCGGAGCGAGCGGGATGGATCACTGGAAATGCTAAAGACCGGCGCACTGATGCTCTATCCGTCAAACCGCAGAGCGGAGTGGCACGGTTCCCAACTCGAACTGACGGGTACCGAGTTCAGCCTGCTCGAGGTTCTTGTCCGGTCGTCCGGACAGCTCGTATCCAAACAGGATATTTCCCTTCGCGCCTTCGGCAAACCTCTCACGGCATTTGACCGTCGCATCGACGTCCATATCAGTAGTATCCGCCAAAAGCTTGGAACGCGCGAAGACGGGCAGCCCTGGATTCAGGCCGTAAGAGGACGCGGCTATCAGCTGTTAGAGGGCTAGCGATGCATAGACTGTTCTGGAAATTCTTCACCGTGGTTTGGCTGGCCATGGCAGGGTCAATAGCGCTGTTGTTTGCCATCAGCACCCTGTTCCAATCTCCTTTTGAAGAAGAAGTCACCAACCGCGAAAACAGGCTTGCCTTGGACATAACGGCCCAGGTCTTGCAATCAGATGGATTGGACGCTGCACAGAAGCTGGTGGCAGCCATGCAGCGTACCGGTCGAGAATTATCCATTCGCATCAGCCCGGTTGGTCCAGCAATCGACTGCGTGGTAAAGGCGGGACATGATCTGATTGTAAACGCGGTAAGCGACCGGAATTGCTACGAGGTCGAAATTGCCGGCTCGCATCAGGGTGTCATTTCGAAAACCTGGCCGCGTACAGTTCCATGGTTGGCCGCACTTCTGGCGGCAGCGGGAGCGGCTTACTGGCTCGCTCGATACTTTATCACCCCTGTAGAGCAACTCAGATATGGGCTGCGAGCCATAGCAGATGGCCAACTTGATGTTCGAATAGCCCATACAATTGGCAGCAAGCGCGACGAAGTCGCCTCGCTCGCGCACGACCTCGACATTACAGCAGCACGGCTTCAGGAACTCCAGATTGCACAACAACAGTTGTTTCACGATGTCTCTCACGAGATACGCTCGCCCCTGTCTAGATTGCAGGCAGCCATAGGCGTTTTACAACAAAACCCAGCGCGGTTGACGGCAATGATCGAGCGGATGGGGAAGGAGGTCGAGCGCCTGGACGAATTGGTCGGGGGAATTCTGACATTGGCCAGGCTCTCGGAACGACAGGCTACCCGCTTTGACCGGCAAACCCTCGATGTTGTCGATCTTGTCAGAGAGATTGTCGAGGACGCGAGTTTCGAGGGCCAGTCCCGCGATATCAAGGTTCAATACGAAGGCGTCGATACATTCGTGGCTTCGGTCAATGGTGAATTGATTTACCGGGCTCTAGAAAACGTGATCCGCAATGCAATTGCCTACACCCGAGACAAAACATCTGTTCTCGTCACGTCGAAGGTCCACGGTCAGCAACTTACGCTGTCGATCCAGGATGAGGGCCCCGGCGTACCGGAGGCGGAACTGGACGCTATTTTCCAACCGTTCTCACAAAGCTCGACCGTCACGACCCGCTCGGGCTTTGGCCTCGGCCTTGCCATCACACGTCGCGCCGCCGAATGGCATGGCGGCGGCGCATTTGCCACCAATACGCCGTCAGGCGGGCTGCGCGTAGACATCACCATTCCAGCGGGTTCTCGAGATACAGGACAGTGAGCTAGCTGGCGCGAGAGATATCGCCGGCGCTGAACCCTGTGTGGACGGCCGATTGCGTCAAGTCTAACAAGCCATCGAACCGGTGAACCCGATCTCGAATAGCCCGGTTTCACAGCGCAGTACGGCAAGCCTCCCGATCAGCTCGCCAGATTTTACCAACTCGTCACTAAGAATGCATTCAAGAATGTAAGGCCATCAACGGAAATGGTGAAATCTAAAGGCCCACCCTCAGTCCAATCTCGTTGATTTTTTGTCAGGTGAAAGCGCCTGCTCAAGAACGGAGCTGGCGAGCCGCGCCGTTGCTAGCAAGCGGGTCACGTCGCTGCCATTGCGCGCCTTGGCTGAAAGCCCGGACATTGTTGTACTGATATAGTCGGTAACGCTTGCAGCCGCTTCCGGGTGGCGTTCGCTGATATAATCGCGGATTACGGTCTCTGCAGCGATAGTGCAGGCCAGCGCCGCTTCGCGCACTTCTGTGTCGTTGCAACGGGTGCTCTCCAACACAAGGCAACCGGCTGCGGGATCGGATGAATAGCGACGCGCAGCCTCCTCTAGAACCTCAGAGAGAGCCTCCGCAACCGGACGATCTGCGCGCAGAATCTCTTGTAGAGGAATGGCCCCGGTCGTGGCCCAGCGGTCGAGAACGCGGGTGTAAAGGCCCGCCTTACTGTCAAATGCAGAGTAGAAGCTGGGAGGATTTATGCCCAGCGCCTCTGTAATATCGGCGACACTGACTGCGTCGTATCCACGCGCGTGGAAGAGCTGTTGAGCGGTCATGACTGCGTCGTCCGGATCGAAGCGACGAGGACGTCCCCTTGCCTTTGATGTTTTTGTAGGGTTCATTATAAAACTCGTTGACTTTGATTTCAGTTTATTTATGTATCATACACTACATTAATTGGCAAGGAGATCGCCATGACCGCATTCCAAGATAAAACAGTTCTCGTGCTCGGTGGGAGCCGCGGCATTGGCGCAGCAATCGTGCGGCGTTTCGTGTTCGATGGCGCTAAGGTGACGTTCACCTATTCCGGCTCACGTGAGGCGGCGGAAAAACTTGCCGCAGAGACAGGCAGCATTGCGATCATGACGGATAGCGCCGACAGGGACGCTGTCATTAAAACGGTGAGAGAAAGCGGACCCTTGGACGTGCTGGTCGTCAACGCCGGCTTTGCAGTATTCGGCGACGCTTTGGAACAGAATCCTGACGCCATCGATCGTCTTTTCCGGGTGAATATCCACGCGCCCTATCACGCCTCTGTCGAGGCTGCCCGGCAGATGCCTGACGGTGGCCGGATCATTGTCATCGGCTCTGTCAACGGGGATAGAATGCCCGTGCCTGGCATGGCCTCCTACGCTCTCAGCAAGTCCGCCCTGCAGGGCATGGCGCGAGGGCTCGCGAGAGACTTCGGTCCGCGCGGCATTACAATCAACATCGTACAGCCAGGACCAATCGACACAGATGCCAACCCGCAAGATGGTCCGATGAGGGATCTGATGCATAGCTTCATGGCCATCAAGCGTCATGGCCGACCCGAAGAAGTGGCAGGCATGGTAGCCTGGCTGGCCGGGCCGGAAGCCGGTTTCGTGACCGGCGCCATGCACACCATCGACGGCGCGTTCAGGGCTTGAGGTAACATTCTCTGATCGGGCAATGCCAACCTTCCTCGCAATAGAGCAGGTTGATGCGATTGAAGCCGGACGGCTATCCATCACGCTGAAGCAAGATGAACATCGAGGATAGCCGAACCGGCGGCGCTCATTGGCCAGATCGAGCAGCTTCGCACGTAACTCGACCTCCGGCGGTCGAGAGGATCGATAGCGGATCGTCTTTCGGTCTGCGGATATGATCTGGAAGGCCCGCCACTCCGAAAACCCCCTTGTAACGTTGCTCATCCCTCAGCGCTTGTTTGGCCTGATCTGATGACGCAGTTCCACCAGTCGGTCCAGTGTTTGCAGCGTTTTGTTGCGGTTCTTGCCTGCCAATGCCAACGTCAAGGCCTCGACGAAAACGAGTGAAGCGCTGTGCATTGCGACCTTTTCCTTTTTGGCGCGAGGCAACACGATCGTCGCTTTCGTATGTTGCGCCAAAGCCGTTTCCTCTTTACCGACCAATGCAATGATGGGAACCGAAAGTCGTTGAGCCTCGGCAATTGTCGTCATCACTTCGCGGTGCGGGCGGCCGTGGGCGAGGATCAGCAGGACGTCGCCTTCTTCCATCTGGACGATCTGTTCGGCCAGCATGATGCCAGTTCGGTTCAACTCGTAAGACTGAAAGCCGGATCTTATGAAATTGCGCGACGCATAGGTCGCTATGATGCCGGATGCGCCGATGCCGAAGACGCCGATTTTCCGGGCCTCGCTCAGCAGGTTGACGGCTGTTGCGATTGATCGGCGATTTTCTTCCGACGACATGGCCTGCATGGCATGTCCCATATCCGCTACCACAAAATCGACAGCCGAATTTGCATCGTCCGAAAGCTCTTCCGCAGTCGCCGCCATTTTTTCAGACGGTGAATCGGTTGCGCCAAGATGGCTTTCCAGCGTTTCCTTGAGGTCGACCAATCCCTCGAAGCCCAATGCCTGGATGGCCCGGATGACGGTTGCATCCGAGGTTCCGAGTTCACGTCCGATCTCCAGAGCGGATTGTGCCAGCACCGTATGCCTGTGCTTGTCGATGTAATCAGCTACCGCGAGCAGACCCGGAGAAAGCGTAGCCCGTTTCTTCTTCAGGCGCTCCCCAAAAAGGTCTGTGTGTCTTCTCTTCAATACGGAATTGCGCATCGATACCTTGGTCTTTACGTCAAAATCAGCAATTGTCGCACAGTGCCCGCACACGGCAGCTTTTGCAAAGCCGAAAGCTTCATCGAACCATCGGGCGCGGCGCTATCGAGGATTTGACAACCGCAGTCATTAAAGCCATCGCCGCATAGCTGTTGGATATGGCCTCTTCCCGGGACACCATGATGTAACGCCCTTGCATGCAGGCTTTGAGAAAGCTGCAAAACTCAGGCACGACTTTTTCCATGGCGGCGATTTCCTCCTTCGAGGTTGCTCCAGTATCCGAGCGATAGGGATCGAAGATGAAATCGGCATCGACATCCGCAAGTCGCTCGCCGCTGACTTCTATGCGTCCGCCCTCGGGAATATCGTCAATGATCTTTGGAAAGCGAAAGCCCGCATCTCTGAGCACCTGACCCAGCGCGCGGTAGGTGTGGTAAATGCTGATCTTGCCATTCAGCGGCTGAATGACCGAAACTGTTGTGTTACCCGTATCGACTGCCGTCTTCAGTTCCGCAATGCCTGCGCGATATCGTTGGTCGAGAATGGCGAGCCTGTCCTGCGTCTTTGTCAGTTCCGCAAGCTTTTGATACGCATGCGCGGTCCCAAGGCTCGTGGGGTCGAGGACGATGGTTGGCGCGATTTTTTCAAGCGTGGAAACCGGGGTAGGACGTCCGGTGGCGGTTATGATCACATCCGGTTTCTGTTCAGCCAGCGCTTCAAGATCGATATCGACCGCGCCGAGAAATGCCATGTCAGAATTGCTGAAATCGACGCCGGTCAGTATTGCACTCGAACGTAGGTAAGGCTTGCCGTCGGTACCGATCCTGCCATGGCTAGCGATGGGCAATATGCCGAGTTCGATCAAGGGAATGGTGACATCGATATCGTGCAGCGAGGCAATGCGCAGGGTCCTGTCAGGGAGTTGGACGCTACGGCCTGCATCATCGATGAAGGTGCGCATCTCTTCTGCTGCAAGCGGGTTTAAAACCGATAGAAAAAAACATGCGATAAGAAGCAGGCGCATGATGTTGCCTTTCAAAGTTGATCGCGGCGACGCCACAGAAGGAGAAGAAGAACGGGTACACCGATCAGGGCCAGAACGATGCCTGCTGGGATTTGCAGGGGTGCAAAGGCCGTGCGGCCAACCGTGTCTGATACCACAAGAAGTGTAGCACCAATCAAGAAGCTGCCCGCAAGAAGCGATTTTTGCCCGCCACCGATAAACATCCGCGCCGTATGCGGCGCGATGAGGCCGACAAAGCCGATGCTGCCCACGCAGGACACGGCGGTCGCCGTCATCAAAACAGGCGCGCAAAGGTGGATGATGGCAAGCGTCTTCGCCGGCACACCCAGGCCGACGGTTGCGCTGTCTCCCAGAATCGAGACATCTGCCCAGCGGGCGGTGGCGAACATCAGGATGCAACCGGTGAGCAGGCCCGTCAGCGCTAACGGCACCATGTCCGGCGTCACGTTTGCGAGGCTTCCCGCCAGCCATGTCAATGCAATCTGAACGCGGTCAATATCCGAAACGGTGATCAGCAGCGAGATGACAGCGGAAAGCAGCCAGGAAAAACCGATGCCGATCAGCACGAAGCGCAGGCGTGACAGTGACCCGGCAATGAGAGCGACTGCCGCCGCGACCGCAAAGCCTCCGGCCATTCCGAGGAAAGGCCGAAGCCCCAGGGGCGTATGCGGAAAAGCGATGATCGCGAGGACAATGACCAAAACCGCTCCTTCGCGCACTCCCAGCAAGCCCGGGTCGGCAAGTCCGTTTCGCGTCAGCGACTGGAGTGCCGCACCTGAAAGCCCAAGCATGGCACCGCAGCTCAAAGCTATGATCGTACGCGGGAGCCTCAGATCGCCGATGATGGATAGGCCGGTGGCGTCTGCCGGGTTGCTGGCCAACGCCAAAAGCTCGTTCCAGCCCGCTTGCCCGCTTCCGGAGACCAGCGCCAGTAGGCTGACAGAGAGGAGACCGATAACGAGCAATGTCACCACCAGCATGCGCCGGGGATGAAGTCTGAGACCAACTGCGTGACATCGCAGGAGCCAATAGCCATTGCCGAGCTTTTTCACCGTCATCGCAAGACCCTCGCGACGACGGCAATGAAGACGGGTGCCCCCACAAAGGCAGTCATCAGCCCCGTCGCCAGATCGTGCGGCGCGGCAATTGTCCTGGCCGCTATATCAGCGGCAATCATGAGATTGGCGCCGAGCAATGCGGAGAGCGGGAGCGACATCATATGCCGCCCATCCGCTAAGCGGTGGGCAACACCCGCAACGATAAGGCCAACGAAACCGATTGGCCCTGCCAGCGCGACGGATGAGCCGCAGAAAAGGGCAGTGGCGGCAAGACCGATGAGTTTCGTTTGCCTTACGGGCACGCCAAGCCCCGCTGCCGTCGCATCTCCCAGAGCCAGAACATCGAGCCGAAGCGCGATCCATACCGTCAGACCGAGAGCAATCGTAAGCAGCGGCAGCGCGCTGGAGATGTTGGCAAGCGAAATGCCTGAGAGGTCCCCGGCCAGCCAGAACCGCATCTGCTCCAGCGTTTCCTGGTCGAGGATTAGTATTGCCGAGACGCAGGCCGAGGCCAGAGCCGAAAGCGCGATGCCACAAAAGGTGACCTTCGAGATGGTCATGCCCGTGCTTCCCGCGGAGGATAATGCAAGGATGATCGCGAAGAGCACACCGCTACCCATGGTCGCCGCCAGCTGGCGGCTCATCGAAAGCGCCAGCATGTTCGCGGGCAGGGCCGTCATGATGACGATGGCGAGGCTGGCTCCAACATTGAGGCCGAGGATATGAGGTTCCGCCAAGGGGTTTCGCAAGATCGATTGCATGAGACGACCTGCAATCCCGAGAGATGCGCCGCAGACGATGGCGGCAAGGAGCCGCGGCAGGCGCAGCTTCAAAAGTATCTGCTGTTCAAAGCTCCCATGGTCGCGGGCAAAAATCGTATCGACAATGAACTGTGCCGACACCGGTCGCGCGCCGACGCCGAGATGAATGAGGCCGAGCATCACGATCATGACCAGGCCACATGGCAGCCATAGCGACCGAAATCCGTTGCCGGTACTTTTCATCGCCGCAGTCAGGCTCACGCGACCTGTGTCCTGGGGTAAGGATCAGGCAAAAAGATCGGCTTGCCGGTTGTTGGGTGCCAGACGGATGTAACCTTCGTATCAAAGACGGTTTCAATATGTTCCACTGTGCATTGCTCAGCCGTTTCAACGACGTGATGGATCGCGCCACCTTTCATAAGGACTAGTCGGTCCGCATATTGAAGGGCGGCATTAAGGTCGTGCAGCACAGCAACGATGGTCTTGTTGGCCGTGCGTGTCAGGCTCGATAGAAGCTCCATGACCTCGACCTGATAGCGAAGATCGAGAAATGTCGTCGGCTCATCAAATAGAATTGTCGCTGTGTCCTGGGCAAGGGCCAGTGCGATGAAGCAGCGCTGTCGCTGGCCTCCCGACAGGCTATCAACCGTTCGCGACGACAGCTCTGCAATGCCAGTCCTCTCCAAGGCGCTGTTTACCGCGTTCTCGTCGGTCTCATCCCATGACTTGAGGATCCCGCTATGGGGGTACCGTCCACGCGACACCAAGTCATAAACCTTGAGACCTTCAGGTGTAAGCGGGGCTTGCGGCAGGAGCGAAAGCTTGCGCGCGACGTCTTTTGTGGGCAGCTTGCTGATATCGTTTCCGTCCAGATGCACGGTGCCGCCCGAGGGCTTCAGGATGCGGCAGAGAACGGAGAGCAGGGTCGATTTGCCTGATCCGTTCGGTCCAGCCAATGCGGTGAATTTACCCTTGGGAATGACCAGCGAAACATCCGAAAGCACCGTCGAGCGCTGGTAACCCGCAGTTACAAGCGCGACATCAAGCGCGTTGCAATCGCCATCAGTTCGCATTCACTCAGCCATTTCGTTCAAAAAAATATACGCGTCGTGTCTATTATATGAATGTAGTAGTCAACAATAATCAGCGGATGTGGCCTGCAGGTACCAGGCTAAAATCGGGTGGCAGGCGCTGTTTAGAGGCTGTTATGCTTCCCTTCGGTCCCGCGATTTCGATTGGAGGCCGTCCGTTTTCCAGATTTTAAAGTTGACTACTACATTCATGAAAATCATGAAGCCCTCTTGAGAGATTGATTTTGCATTCATGGGGACTGAATGAACATGGGATTCGACAGATGCGACATGCAGGCAGCATTGATCGTGCTTTCGGTGGCGGGAAACCTGAGCGCTCCGCCGGCGATGGCGCAGGAGATCGCTACTATCAAGAAGTCGGCCCGTCAGTCTGAGCAGGGTCAAAGTATCAAGACGGAAAATTCTACCGTTCTCACGCCCATCGTTGTCGACGGTTCGGGCGCTACGAATGGTTATCAGCCAAGATCGACCAGTACAGCCACGCGCTCCGACACCCCGCTGATCGATATTCCCCAGGCGGTCAATGTCGTCAGTCATTCGGCTCTGGAAGACCAGAACGCCACCAATCTCGATGAGGCACTCGGCAACATCAGCGGCGTTACCCAGACCAACACGCTGGGCGGGACGCAAGACTCCATTATTCGCCGTGGGTTCGGTGACAACAGAGACGGGTCTATTCTTACCAACGGATTGAAAACAGCCATCCCGCGTTCGTTCAATGCCATGACGGATCGTGTTGAAGTGCTCAAAGGTCCGTCCTCCACCCTTTATGGCATTCTCGATCCCGGCGGCATGGTCAATGTCGTGACGAAGAAGCCGGAAGAGACGTTTTCAGGCGAAGTCTACGGCAACCTTTCAAGCTTCGGAGGTGGCACGACGGGCGTCGATGTTACCGGCCCGATCGAAGGCACCGACCTCTCCTATCGCCTGATCGGCGAATACAAGGATGTTGAATACTGGCGCAACTTCGGTGAGAGCAAGCATTGGCTGGTATCTCCATCTCTGAAATGGACCGGTGAAGATACCGAAATTACCGCGACCTATATGCATGAGGATTATAGCGTGCCCTTTGATCGGGGCACGATCTTCGACACGACCACGGGCCGTGCCGTGAATGTGAATCGCAAGATCCGTTTTGACGAACCCTATAACATCACTGACGGAAAGTCCGACCTCTTCCAGGTCGAGATTGACCACCGGCTCAATGATAACTGGAATCTTGGTATCGATTACAGCTACAGCCGCAATGTCTATTCAGACAATCAGGCACGCGTATTGGGCTATAATGCAACGACTGGCGTCCTGACGAGAAGAGCGGACGCGACGGATTATTCCACGATTTATAATCACGCCCTGCGCACAGATCTTACCGGAGAGGTCGATGTCGGAGGAATGCAGCATGACCTCCTGATCGGGGCGTCTTACGATTATAGCGACACTCTTCGCACGGATATGCTGCGTTGTGGAAACTCTACCAGTTTCAATATGTACAATCCCGTTTACGGCAATCTACCAGAATGCTCGACTGTCTCCGCATCCGATAGCGATCAGACTGAAAAGCTTTCGACGGCATCTGTCTATATGCAGGATTCGGTTCATCTCAGTGACCAATGGATTGTCGTCGGTGGTTTGCGATATCAGTATTATGACCTGCTCGCAGGCAAGGGGCGTCCGTTCAAGAACAACACCGATAGTTTTGGTGACGCCCTCGTTCCCAATGCGGGGATCGTCTATAAACTCACCCCAGACGTTGCCCTCTACGTGAATGCCGCCAAGACGTTCCGCCCGCAATCTTCCATTGCCAGCCTGTATGGCTCTCTGAAACCGGAAGAGGGAATTTCCTATGAGATCGGCTCGAAATTCGAGCTTCCCTCCGGGCTGACGGCAAACGTCGCTTTCTATACGTCGGACAAGGAAAACGTTGCCTACAGCGCGGTTGAAAGCGGTGTCACTGTTGTCAGGGCGGCGGGGCTCGTTCGCGCACGCGGTGTGGAGATGGATATCGCTGGGTCACTCACGTCTGACCTCGATATCATCGCCAGCTATGCTTATACGGATGCTGAAGTCAAAGAGGGAGAAAACGCGGGCAAGCGGCCCGTCAATGTCGCCCGCCACACTGGTTCATTGTCTCTCGCCTACGACATGGGTGAAGTTGGTCCAGTCGGCAACAGTTTGAAAATTGGCGCGGGCATCCGCGCGGTTGGCGACAGGGCGGGCATTAATGACAACTCTTACGATCTGCCCGGATACGCCGTTGTCGACGCTTTCGCAGCATACACTTTTGCATCAGAACGGCCGATCACCGTTCAGCTCAATCTTAAAAACATTTTCGATCGAACCTATTACACCTCTTCTATCGGAAGCACGGCATTTGGAAACCAGATCGGAGAGCCGTTCAATGCTACGTTGACAGCACGCCTGAACTTCTAGGCGAGGTCTGTGCTTGCTGCTAACCGTTGGGGCGGTCATGCGTGTTGGTCCTCAAAAGAAGAAACCTCTCTTGCGCGAGCAAGAGAGGTTTCAGCAACAATTTCATTCAGGCGACACAATCACGCTTCTGCGTAGTAGGTCTCAACGAGGCTTGCCTTCGGCTCATCGCTTTCGGTTTCACTGAGCAATGTGTTTTTAGCGACCGATGGGTCCTTATGGACGATAGCGTCGAGAATCCCACGAAGTAAGCGTTCTTTCTGCACCTCTTCAGCCCGGCTGCGGGCAGCTTCCGTCGCGGCTTTTTCTTCATCGGCAAAACGACGCGAGGACAGTCTTGCCTCAATAGCATCAAATCTGAAGGTCTGTTCGGTACGGGCAGAAACATGTGTTGATGCCGGCTGGTGAATACCGACATGCTCTGCCGTGCCGGGCTTGGACGGCGAGGCCGACTGGGGTATAGACCCGTTATTGCCCTGCACCGGTGTCGGCCAAACGGTATCATCCTCTTCGACGGACGCCCCGGTCCCCGATCCGATACTGTTTGCGTTTGGTTCATCGGCGACGGGTTCGGCATCAGTTGATTGCGGCTGCTCCTGTGCGCCAGTCGGCTCAGGTGCCGGGTCCCCTACAGGTTCTTCCGATGAGTCTGCTGTTGCGGGGGTGGTTTCTGTGTCTGGGCCTGCCGAAGGCGACTCTTCGTTGGCATTTTCTGGTGGGGAAACGGTTGACTGGTCTTCGCCGCTGACGGATGAGCCATCTTCGGGCGGAGCAGAGGACGTCGGTTGTTCTTCTCCACCACCGGCAGATTCCGCTGGTATTGGATTGGACTGTTCCGTGCTTGCCTCCGTAGACGCACCATCGCTCGCCGATGGCGCATTGCTGCTGTCCGGGGCGTCAGATGTTTCGCCTACTGGTTCAGAACCTGAAGACGGCGATGGCGACGGCGAATAAGTGCCGTCGTCTGTATCTGTATCTTCGTCATCAGCAGGGGCAGGGGTACTGGCTACAGGCTGGGTCGAGCTTGCAGGCGCAGTGGAGTTCTGGCTGGACGGAGCAGGAGAAGACGCATCACTTGTCGTCGTGCCCGACGAGCCAGTTGTGGTTTGTGTGCCCGACGTTTGCGTGTTGGAGCCGGTGTTCGTCGGAGTCGATTTTGGTGGAAAGAGTGCTTCTAACATGGGGGCGTGCCAAAGTTGCGATTGGCTGACTTGCTAAAGCTTGCCCCCTCAAATTTATGTGCATTTTGATCATCAAATTTTAATGAATTAGAGGAGTCTGCCTGAAGAGCCGCGATTATGGTCAATAAAAACTTACTTTTATCGCGGTGCCCTGTGCTCACCTTTGGCGCGGTTCTCGTGAACCTTTGCTCAAACCTCACTCTCAGCAACGCCGATCACGACACTATTTATCCGAAATCCCTGCAACAAATGGCACAGCGGTAATAAAACGATCCTCGCTCCATGCAATATGACGCCGCTGCTAGCGAGGGTGTGCTGATGTCCAGGCATCGATTTCTTATGTTGAAAACCGTAGCCCGCCGGTGGGACGCGAGTTCTTCTCGAAACCTGTGATGGTCAGACGATTGTCAACGTCATGGCCCCTAAAATCACATGCGATCTGGTGATGCTAAGTTCATAAAGAAGCTCGCGAATGACGATCCAGTTCGCAGGCCTATCCGGATCGCAGCGGATGCCGACGGTTCCTGTCTCGTCAAAAGCTGCGATCCTCGCCTCCAGCTGTTACAATTTCTCAGCACCGCAACGAGAGCTAATGTTCTTGAGGTGTTATCTCAGCCACCCACTGCAGTCTGGTTCGCGTCTGTTGTCAGGTAAAGGCGTGTGAACTCGCTCGCCTTCATCGGGCGCCCGTAGAGATAGCCCTGTCCTTCGTCGCACGCATAGTGCTGCATCAGGTGTTCCTGTTCGAGTGTCTCAATGCCCTCAGCAATCACTTCGAGGTCAAATCCCGCTGCAAGTTTGGCGACCGCTTCAACGATTGCCTCATCTTTCTTGTTGCGCTCGCTGCCGCTGACAAACGATCGATCGATCTTTAGCCGGGTGACAGGATAGTCCTTCAAAAGGCTAAGCGATGCGAAGCCGGTTCCGAAGTCATCGAACGCAATTCCTACGCCGAGCGAGCGGAGGTAATGAAGGGGCTCCATAATTCGCTGTTCATTTCGCAGAATGATATTTTCCGTTATTTCCAATTCCAGCGCCGTTGCCGGTAAATGGCTGTCCGCAAGCGCTGCCTCGACGGATTTCGCAAAATCCCGGGTCCTGAATTGTGCTGCAAACAGATTGACGCCGATCCTGAAATGCTGGCAACCGGCCTGCCGCCAATGCGCTGCCTGCGCACATGCCGTGCGCAATATCCATTCGCCCACGGGAACAGCAAGAAGGCTTGCTTCCAGTACAGGCAAAAAGGCGGCAGGCGAGACAACACCAAGCTGTGGATGGTTCCATCTTATCAGCGCTTCTGCCCCGGATAGGCTGCCATCGCTGAGCTTGATCTGAGGTTGGTAATAGAGTTCAAACTCCTGATTTTCCCAGGCTTGGCGGATCGAGGAACTCATGGCCCCCTTCTTCAAAGCCGTTTGGCGAAGCTCAGGTGTGAAGATGCGCACGAGTTGGCGACCGTCTGCCTTGGCCTGATACAGGGCCAAATCTGCGTTCCCCAGCATCCGCTCACTGTCGTCTTCCGGCCCCGATTTCAGAGAAATGCCGATACTGGCGCCGATGTGGATGGGCTCGTTCTCGAATTCTATCGGTTCCTCGATAACGGAGATGAGGGTCGAAGCAAGCTGGCTGGTTTTTATCGGGTCGACCGTTTCAGACATCACGATGACAAACTCGTCTCCACCCAGCCGGGCCACCATATGGTGGTCAGGAACGCTTTCTCTCAGACGGCGTGCAACAATCTTGAGGACAAAATCCCCCGCAGAATGCCCCAGCGTATCGTTCACGTCCTTGAAGCCGTCCAAATCAAGAAGAAGGAGCGCCAAAGGCTCATCGTCTTCGCAGGCCTGACGAATACGCCGCTTCAAACTCGACCTGTTTGCAAGGCCGGTCAGATCATCGTATTCCGCAGCATGTTTCAGCTGTTTAACAGCTTCCAGACGGCTGGTTATATCCCGGATAATGGCTCCGAATTGCGGCTCGCCCGCCTCGTTCCATTGGGAAAGGGAGAGCTCTATCGGAACTTCGGAGCCGTCACGACGCTTCGCCGTCAAATTGATGGAGGTTCCTATGATGCGAGCGGGACCGCCGGACGCCACTCTGGCGAGACCCGCCCCGTGCCTGGCCCGCATCGCGTCTGGCATGATGATGTCGAGTGGTTTGCCTAGCGCCTCTTCCTTGGAATACCCAAAAATCTCTTCCGCAGAAGCATTCCATGACGTGATCTGGTTTTTGCCGTTTGCGCAGATGATGGCGTCTGGAGATGTGGATGTAATGTTGATGAATTTGTTACGGCTGGTCTCGCTTTCCCGTTCCAACCGGCGCAATTCCATTCTTTCAAGGACCATGGCTGCCAGATCCTGAAGGACTCGCTGGTCACGATCCGAGAACGTCATCCTCGGTTTCGGATCGATCAAACATAGACTTCCAAGCGCATGTCCTTCAGCCGTGATGAGTGGTGCGCCAGCATAGAACCGAATGTTCGGATAGCCTGTAACCAACGCATTCGTTCGGAAACGCTCATCTTTGGATGCATCCGGGATAACGAAGACTCTGGATTCCATGAGCGCGAAGGTACAAAACGAAACATCTCGTCCGGTTTCGCACACATCCAGGCCGATACGAGCTTTAAAAAACTGCCGATCCCGATGCACCAGAGAAATCAGAACGGTCGGGACGTCGAAGATTCGCGACGCCATCTGTATGATATGGTCGTATTCCCGCTCGGGCGCCGTATCCATCAGCGCGAAGCTATCCAGCACCTCGATTCGTTTTTCGTCATCATTGGGAATCGGGTAAAGGCTCATCACAATCGCTCGCTGGATTTATATCACAAATGAGCAAAAGCGAAAAAGCTTAATGCAGAGTGATTCCGAGACGAGAATTTCAGCCAGTACATCAAACCGTGCGATTAGGCTTTATGAGTTCTAAATAAATTTAAAGTGGTTCTAACTGAAGTAAAAAATGACATCAGTGCAAACAGATATGGGCGACCCACGCTGGCCGCCCATAATCCAAGCTATTCGTTTATTGTAGCCGTCGCAGTGTCCGATCATCTTCGCAAAGAAATTTGAGCGGACATTTTATCTGCGATTTTCCTAGAACTCTTCCCAGCTTGCTTGTGCCGCTGCGGTAGCTGAGGCACTCGCCGCCCTACGAGGGGCCACAGCTACGGATGGGCGTTGCGCTGCCGCGTGGTAACCGGCCGATGGGGCGCTTTTTGTCGTTGGCTGCCGCTTGATCTCGACAGGCTTTGCTGTTTGCGAGTGTTTCACAGCTTCAAAACGGAACTGATCGAGCAATTCGAACAGCGCGGCAGCTTCGTTGGCGAGTTCGTGGCTGGCCGCTGTTTGTTCTTCCACCATGGCAGCGTTCTGCTGCGTGCCCTGGTCAACTGAATTGATGGCCCGGTTGATTTCGCTCAGTGCAGTCGACTGCTCACGGGAGGCCTCCACGATCGCTGTAATATCGCCATTGATGTTCTCGACATGTGACGCGATCTCCTGCAGAGCCGTCCCCGCCTTCGTTACCAGCGCCACACCATTGCTGACGTAGGAGCCGGATGCGGTGATGAGGGTCTTGATCTCCTTAGCCGCTGTCGCTGAGCGCTGTGCAAGTTCACGCACCTCTTGAGCAACCACGGCAAATCCTTTGCCAGCCTCACCGGCGCGCGCCGCTTCAACACCGGCATTCAGTGCCAGCAAATTCGTTTGAAACGCGATTTCATCGATCACGCCGATGATGTTGGAAATTGCCTTCGACGATGCGTCGATCTGATCCATGGCGCTGATCGCTTCACGAACCACATTGCCCGAGTGATTGGCATGGTCCTTGGTGCGAGCAACAAGACGACCAGCTTCCTCAGCACGCTGGCTGGAATCTTTCACGGTGGTCGTGATCTGTTCCAGGGCGGCAGCCGTTTCTTCAACAGAGGCCGCCTGCTGTTCTGTCCGCTTAGCCAGATCGTCTGCAGAAATACGGATTTCGTTAGAGCCAGCGGTAATCGCCTGGGCATTCTCTGCAACCGCAGCGAGCGCGAGCTTGAGTTTCTGGGATGCCGAATTAAAGTCCGTTCTAAGCCTCTCCAAAGAGGGGATAAATGGTTGCTCGATCTGCTGGGAGAGATCTCCATCCGCGAACCTTGTTAATCCTAGCGCCAGCTGCTCGACATTTTGAACGCGACCGGTGATGTCGGTCGCAAACTTGACGACTTTGATGATCTTCCCGCTCGGGTCGAACACCGGATTATAGGACGCCTGGATATGGACATGACGTCCACCCTTGCCAATGCGCAAAAATTCGTCTGCGACGAACTCACCCATGCGCAATCGGGTCCAAAATTCCAGATATCGTTGGGAGTTTGCCTCCGTAGGCTCCACAAACATGCGGTGGTGTTGACCGACTATCTCGTTCAGCGAATATCCCAGCGCCTTCAAGAAGTTTTCGTTGGCGGTGATAATCTTGCCTTCGGGCGTGAATTCGATTGTCGCCTGGGCGCGTGCGACCGCAGCCAGCTTCGAACCACTGTCCAGGCCATCCATCTTGGTCTGCGTGATGTCGTTTGCGAACTTGATGATTTTAAGCACTTTTCCACTGGCGCTTTTCACGGGGTTATAGTTCCCTCGAATCCAGATTTCGTCGCCGTTCTTTGCGATGCGCTTGAACTCGCTGCATTCAAATGTGCCGCCCTGAAGCTTTCGCCAGAATGCGGTATATTCAGAAGAACCAGCATATTCTTTATCGACAAAGATGCGATGATGCTGTCCGATGATTTCTTTCTCGGTGTACCCCATCAAATCGCAAAAATTCTTATTCGCTCTGAGGATAGTGCCGTCCGTCTCAAATTCGATGATGGCGAAGGAGAGATCGAGTGCAGAGAGGACCAGATTGGAGTTGGAAGCAAAAATGTTCATCATGGAGCGCGCCTGGAGTGAGGGAATTGCTGTGACGGTTATATCCCAAGATAATTAATATATTTTACTAAAGTAGAAATTGCATTTATGTGGGCGCCCAGTTCGTCTTACTCCAAGGCGTTTGGTGCCTTGCAAGGGTCAGTGGGATCAGATCAGCCGCAGTCGGCAAGGCAGTCCAACGGAGTGCCGAAGGGTTGAGAGAGGCGGTATCGTTCGGATGACAACCGCGAGTGCAAGGCCGTGAAGAATCTCTGTGAATTGGAGATTTTGGGCGAAAGGCTATGGAAGCAGCACAGCTGCAATTCTTGAACTGCCGCTGAGCAACCAGGGCAAATGGGCGAAGTAAACTATTGTTACTCCGAAAAAGGATTCTTTGCTTCGCCAAAGGAATTGACGTGGGGGCTGCGGTTCGAACCCTTTCAAGGGCTAAGAGCGTGAGTGACTGAGGCGTGGATATTTCCACGCCTCAAGCTTTTCAAACTTCGATGAAGCAGCCGAGCCGGGCCAGAGAGGCATCGACCCAAGCACGATCATTTTTGCCCAGTTTGATGTTTTCCATCTGCTTCGTTTCGGCCGCATGCTTTTTCGAAGCGGCTTCGAAGACGGTTTCGACTGAGGCAAGAGGGACGGATAGAAGACCGTCTGCATCACCGCAAATGAGGTCGCCGGGTTCGATGACCATGCCGTTGATAGCGATGGGCACGTTCACTTCGCCGGGGCCATCCTTGTAAGGGCCGCGATGGGTTACGCCTGCGGCAAAGACGGGGAAGGATCCTGCCAGCAGTTCTTCGCTGTCCCGAATGGCGCCGAAGATGACGATGCCGCCGAGGCCGCGCTGGGCCGCGTGCGCAACCATCAATTCGCCGATGATCGCATTGCTAAGATCACCACCGGCATCAACGACGACGATGTCGCCCGGCTCGGCGATGTCGAGGGCCTTGTGAACCATCAGATTGTCGCCGGGGCGGGCTTTGACAGTCACGGCTGCGCCGACCATGCGCGGGCCGGTATAGAAAGGACGCAGCGGCGCGCCGCCAGCCGTCATGCGCGACATGACATCGCTGACATTGGCGACCGGGAGCGTTCTAAATTTATCGACCCAGTCAGCGCTGACATTCTGCTTACGCTTGCAGACTCTGAAACCTAACATTTCAATTCCTCCGTATCGTGTTGGGTGGGTTAGTTCTGTTCGAGGTTCTGGTTGGCCAGTGCACGCCGGTCGAACGGCACGCCGGTGAGCACATCGACAATGTGCTGTGCGCTCTGCACGGCCATGTTGCGCAGCGCCGAACGGCTCGCGCCTCCCACATGCGGGGTGGCGATAAGGTTTGGCAGCGCCCAGAACGGATGGTCCTGTGCCGGTGGCTCCTGTTCGAAGCTGTCGAGCGCGGCCCCTGCGATGCTTCCGTCTTTCAAGGCATCTAGCAAAGCAGCTTCGTCAATCACGGCACCGCGTGATGTGTTGACGATGAAGGCGGTTGGCTTCATCAGATTCAATCGCTCGGCATTGATGAGATGATGCGTCTGAGGCGATAGAGGGCAGTGCAGGCTGACGATGTCGCTTTCTGCCAGAATGTCCGAAAGATCGCGGCTAACTCGCGTGCCGTCCGCATCATCTGCAAATGGATCGTAGGCGATGGTTTCCATGCCAAGCCCTTGGGCAAGCCTGGCGGTTCTGCGGCCGATTTCACCAAAGCCGATAATGCCGAACTTTGCACCAGCAAGGTCACGACCGACATATTTTGTCTTTGGCCAGGCACCGCCTTTGACCGTGTCGCTCAGCGTGCCGATATCCTTCATCAGCGTTACAGACAGGGTAATCGCCAGTTCCGCGACCGATTGGGCATTGGCAGCAAGCGCGCGCAGCACGGGGATGTTACGGGATGTTGCGGCATCCAGATCGATATTGTCTACGCCGCTACCGTGTTTCGCGATCACGCGAAGACGCGGCGACGATCCGATGACCAGATCGTTTATCTGCCCCTGGCGTACGAGGATGGCATCGACTGCGTTGGTCCTTGCGATATCGCCAAGATTTTCAGAACCGCTGTAGCCATCGGCGTAAATCGTCTCGATTCCATTTTTTTGGAGAAGTTCCGTAGCTTCGGGCGCCAGTTGCGCGCCTGTGACGAGAACCTTGTGACCTGTGGCAGCCGCCGTGGACGGGTTTGCGGTCGCCGCCACCGTATTGATTTTGCTCACTAAAACCTCCCGAATTTCGGTGCGTCGCTGCGCATGGGAGCGACGGTTGACGAATCCTCATTATCGGGTATTGTACTAAATGAAAAGGTGTTGTACCTAGTACAACGCTTTTTTACGGGAGGTTAAGACCAATGCCAGGCAATTCTTCAGGTGTTGCAGCTGTTGAACGGGCTGTTTCGATGCTGGAAGCTTTCACGGATGTCGACTATGCGTTGACGCTGGGTGAGCTCGCGCGTCGCACTGAACTCGACAAATCCACGGTCCTTCGCATTGCGCGTTCGCTCGCCAAATCCTCCATGCTCGTCCGCAATGAAGATGCCAGCTGGCGGCTCGGCCCCAAGCTGGTGCGTCTGGGCGGGCTGTATCAATCGACATTCAAATCTTCCGCCGTTGTTGAGCCTTTGCTTGCTCAAATCAGCGATGAAAGCGGCGAGAGCGCTGCCGTCTATATCAAGGAAGGCGATGTGCGCGTTTGCCTTCATCGCCATGATTCAACGCAGTCGATCCGCCATTCCGCCCGTGTGGGCGATACGATGCCGCTGGATCGCGGTGCGCCGGGTCGCGTCATTCTGGCGTTCACCGGTGTTTCCGGAAAAATCTACGATGACATTCGCGCCCAAGGCTTTCACGTCACCATCGGTGAGCGCGATCCGCAGGTCGCCAGCATCGCCGTACCCATCTACCGTGAAGGGCAGGCCCTGTTCGGCTCTCTGGCCTTGACCGGCCCGCCATCGCGTTTTGGCGATGAGGCCATATCCAAAAATCTCGAAATTCTCCGCGTTGCCGCTCGCAAGCTGAGCACCGCGCTTGGAGGAAATCCCGGCTAGTATTCGAGCGGGCGCCGGGCCTGCACAGCGTTCCTTGGGAGGAGCATATCGATGAATATGATGAGGATTGCAGCTTTGGCAGCCGGTACCTTGCTGGCGACAATCGGTTCTGCACAGGCTGAATGGCCTAAAGATCGGCCAATTCAGATGATCGTCGCCTTTGCACCGGGCGGCAGCACCGACGTTATGGCGCGTGCCATGCAGCCCTATCTCGAAAAAGAACTCGGCGCAGACATTGTGATCGAAAACCGTCCGGGTGCGTCGGGCGAAATCGCCTATACCGCTTTGGCAAAGGCCAAGCCGGACGGCTACACCTTCTCCTTCATCAACACGCCAGGCTTCTTGTCCATGCAGGTGCAGAGAAAGCTGGGTTACGATCCGAAGACCATCAAGCCGGTTGCGCGCATCGTCGATGATCCGGCAGCTATCGTCGTTCCCGCGGCATCGGACATCAAAACGCTGGCGGATTTCGTCGCGGCCGCAAAGGCAAAGCCCGGTGCGGTTTCCTTCGGCTCATCGGGCATCGGCACGGATGATCACCTCGCAATCATCATTCTGGGATCAGAATCCGGCACGACGATCACCCATATCCCTTTCAACGGCGCTGGTGAAACACGCACGGCCATCCTCGGTGCACAGGTTACCGGTGGGGGTCTCAATGTCAGCGAGTTCGGCGGAAACGATACGTCGGGTCTGCGTATGATCAACACATTTGGAAAAGAGCGCTCGCCGCAGCTTCCAGACGTGCCGACTGCCATTGAGTCCGGTTTCAATGTCGAGATGACATCAGAGCGTGGCATCGCCGCTCCACGTGAGGTTCCGGCTGAAATCACGGATCGTTTCGCTGCGGCCATCAAGGCAACGCTCGACAATCCGGAATTCCAGAAACAGGCCAAGCAGATGGCCTTGCCACTGGCCTATCTCAGCGGACCTGATTGGGAAAAGGAAATGCCGACACGTCTCGCCCGTTTCCAGAAAATCTGGGATACAACACCTTGGGTGCAGCAATGAGCACGGAGCCTGCAGTCAAAGGTCGGGACCATCCCGATATGCTGGCGGGCGGCGTGATGATATTTCTGGGAGCGCTTGGCCTTTGGGCCGCGCGCGACCTGACATACGGCACTCCGGCGATGATGGGCCCCGGGTTTCTCCCGAAGTCTCTGTGCGCCATCATTGCGCTGATTGGTGCGGTCGTTCTCATCAAGGGTTTGTCCAAACCCCAGGAGGCGTTGGACGCAATCAACCCCAAGCCGCTCATCATTCTTGTCGCCGCCATTGCAGGGTTCGCCTTTGCAGCAGAGCGTTTCGGCTTCGTCCCTGCGACCATCTGGTTGCTGGTCGTCGGAAGCCTTGCCGACCCGGAGTCGCGCTGGAAAGAGATTTTCATCTCGACCGCCGTGCTCACCTCTCTTGGCGCGCTCCTCTTCGTTTACGGACTTGGCGTTCAGATGCCGATCTGGCCCTTCTGATTGCCTGTCCTGACTTGATCGGATCATTTCGATGGCATTTTTCGACGTACTCTTGCTTGGCTTCTCGGAGGCCCTGACACCCACCAACCTGATGTTCTGTTTCCTCGGCGCGCTGCTGGGAACGCTGATTGGCGTGTTGCCCGGCATCGGACCAACTGCAACCGTGGCTATTCTGCTGCCGGTTACTTTCTTCCTGCCGCCGCTCGGCGCCTTGATCATGCTCGCGGGCATTTTCTACGGGGCTCAGTATGGCGGATCGACAACGGCTATTCTGGTCAATCTTCCTGGCGAGGCCTCGGCGGTTGTGACCGCGATCGACGGTTATCAAATGGCCAGAAAGGGCAGGGCGGGCGCCGCCCTTGCCATTGCGGCACTCGGATCTTTCTTTGCCGGTACTGTGGCAACCATTGCACTGGCGATTGCCGGCCCGACGCTGTCTTCCTTCGCCCTGTCCTTCGGCCCGGCCGAATATGTAGCGCTGTGTATCTTCGGTCTGCTCGCCGCCACCATTCTGGCCCATGGTTCGGTGGTCAAGGCCATCGGCATGGTCTGCCTCGGCCTGGTGCTGGGCATGGTCGGTATCGACGTCAACAGCGGGTCAGCCCGCATGACATTCGGATCGACCGATCTTTATGACGGCATCGATTTCGTCGTTATCGCGGTCGGTCTGTTCGGCATTGCGGAAATCGCGACAAACCTTGAATCCAAGGAGGTTCGCGGTGTCTTGCAAAGCAAGATCGGCAGGCTTTGGCCGACTCGCGAAGAATTCAGGGATAGCTGGGCGGCCGTGTTGCGCGGCACCGGTGTCGGCACCATCCTGGGCGTTCTGCCGGGTGGTGGCGCAACCTTGAGCGCGTTCAGTGCCTATTCGGTCGAAAAACGTATTTCCAAGACGCCGGAGAAATTCGGTCACGGCGCTATCGCGGGTGTTGCAGGGCCGGAAGCGGCGAATAATGCGGGTGCGCAGTCTTCGTTCATTCCGCTTCTGACACTTGGCATTCCGTCCAACTCCATCATGGCCATGATGCTGGGTGCCATGACCATTCACGGCATTACGCCCGGCCCATCGGTCATCCAGAACCAGCCGGAATTGTTCTGGGGTCTCGTCGCCTCGATGTGGCTCGGCAACGCCATGCTGCTCGTCATCAACCTGCCGCTCATCGGTCTTTGGGTAAAGCTGCTGCAAATCCCTTATCGCCTGATGTATCCTGCCATTCTGCTGTTCTGCTGCGTCGGTGTGTACAGCGTCAGCAATCGTGGTTTCGATGTGGCTTTGGTGATCCTGTTTGGCATCTTGGGCTATGTCCTGCGCAAGGCGAAATGCGAACCGGGTCCGCTTCTGCTGGGCTTCGTTCTAGGTCCGCTTCTGGAAACCAACCTGCGCCGCGCCATGCTTCTGTCGCAGGGTGACTGGCTGGTCTTCTTCGAGCGTCCCATCAGCGCGGTGCTTCTGGCCGTGACAGCGCTGATGCTGCTGACCCTGATCCTGCCGACCATCCGCAAGAACAGAAAAGCCGCCTTCGAAGCGAGCGAAGACTGACAGAGGGGCGCCGCGAGGCGCCCTTTTCGCTTCGGCAGGGAGAAGAAATTGACCTGCGTCGGCACGATGCAATCTGTGAGCTATCCATGACATTACCTATTCCCGGCTTTTCGTCTGCTCGCCGTCTGCGCGGCGTGCTGTCTCTGGACGATTTCGAGAGCGTGGCGCGACGTCATCTGCCAAAGCCGCTATTTGGATATATTGCCGGGGCCAGCGAGACCAACGCCTCGCTGCGACAGAATGCTGCTGCGTTTCAGGACATCGCTTTGCTGCCGAGGGTGCTGCGAAATGTCTCGGGCAGAAACACAAAGACCACCCTGTTGGGCGAGGAGTGGAACGCCCCCTTCGGCATCGCGCCCATGGGCATCAGTGCCTTGATGGCCTATCGGGGAGATCTCGTCTTGGCGAGAGCAGCGCAGGATGCTGGTATCCCCATGATCATGAGCGGTTCGTCCCTGATCCGGCTTGAGGAGATCGTCGAGGCGGCGCCCCGATCATGGTTCCAGGCCTATCTTCCCGGTGAGCCGGATCGGATCGATGCGCTGATCGACCGCGTCGCCTCGGCAGGGTATAAAACACTCGTGCTGACGGTCGATACCGCCGTCCTGGCAAATCGCGAGAACAACATCCGAGCAGGTTTCTCAACACCGCTACGACCAAGCGCTCGTCTTGCCTGGCAGGGATTGAGCCACCCGGCATGGAGCATCGGCACCTTCGGTCGCACGATCCTCAAGCATGGCATTCCCCATTTTGAAAACTCCTATGCCACCCGCGGCGCGCCTATCCTTGCGTCCAACGTGATGCGCGACTTTGGTAAGAAGGATCATTTAAGCTGGAACCATCTCAGCCGGATCAGGCAGAAATGGGCTGGAAATCTGATCGTGAAAGGCATTCTTCATCCCGAAGATGCGGCCATTGCCGTACACCGCGGAGCAGACGGTATCATCGTCTCCAACCATGGCGGCAGGCAGCTGGACGGTGCCATCTCCCCACTGAAAGCACTTCCGGCAATAGTAGATAAGGTGGGGCCTGGGACAGTTGTCATGATCGATGGGGGATTTCGCAGAGGCACCGACATCGTAAAAGCGCTGGCTCTCGGTGCAAAGTTTGTTTTCGTCGGCAGACCGTTTCTATACGCGGCGACGGTTGCTGGCCAAGCCGGTGTGGCAAAGGCTGCCGCTATCCTTATGGATGAGCTTCATCGCAACATTGGCCTGCTTGGTCTCACGGGAATTGACCAATTGTCTTCCGCGGTCATCGAGCAGCAATAAGTCGACCAGGCATTGCTGTCTCTTCCTAACCGCCTTCCAGCTATAATGCGCTGCCAGAATTTCGACGGTATGAAGCACCGGGTCGTCGTTGCGCCTGCGTTGACGTGCGGCAGTCGGGCGTGGTTTGGAAGCGACGCATTGGTCGCCCCTATTTCCACATGCCGCGCATGCGTGCGCCGACATCGATGCGGATTTGCTGGGCACTGCGTTCAGACGCTGCGGGTGAGACTTTCGGCCAGGCGATCGGTTCGAAATACTGCAACAGGGTCGCCGGGATGAACCTAGAACGTGACGCATAAACATGCCGATCGCCCTGCGAGTTCTGACCGTGGGTGAAAAACCGCTGCGGCGTAATCAGCGACAGGCTGTCCTTGGCACGCGTCATGCCGACATAAAGCAGGCGTCGCTCTTCTTCGAGTTCCTGCGTCGTTCCGGTGCCGAGGTCCGACGGTATGCAGCCGTCGACAACGTTGAGCATGAAAACGGAGCGCCATTCCTGCCCCTTGGCCGAATGGATAGTCGACAGAATGAGGTAGTCTTCGTCGAGCAGCGGGACACCCGCCTGATCGCTGGTCGCATCCGGTGGATCAAGCGTCAGTTCAGTCAGGAAACGCTCTCGGGAAGGGTAGCCGCTGGCGATTTGCTCGAGTTGCAGAAGGTCGGCCTTGCGGGTGTCGGCATCTTCATGGATGCGATCAAGATGCGGTTCGTACCAGAGACGGGCCTGCGCGATATCCGATGGCCAGCCTTCATGGGTTTTCCGAAGGCCGCCCAACAGTTGAACGAAGGACGTCCAGTCCTCCCCCGTCTTGGGTGGCGGCGGAATTTCAGCCAGCGCCAAGAGCGGTTCGGGGTCGGAGGCAATCGTGTCGAGAATGGTGCCAGCTTTTTTGGGACCGATGCCCGGCAACATTTGCAGAAGACGAAAACCCGCAACCCGGTCACGCGGGTTCTGGGCAAAACGCAGGACTGCCAGCATGTCCTTCACATGGGCACTGTCGAGGAACTTCAGGCCGCCGAATTTGACGAAAGGAATGTTGCGGCGCGTGAGTTCTACTTCAAGCGTGCCGCTGTGGCTGGAAGTGCGAAACAGCACCGCCTGCTGCTTCAGCGTCATCCCGACCTCGCGGTTTGCCAGCACCTGCTCAACGATGAAATTCGCCTGTTCGGTTTCGTCCTTTACGGTCACGAGTTTCGGTCGCTCCAGCGACTCCCGTTCCGTCCACAAATTCTTGGTGAAACGCTCGCGCGCAAGCTCGATCACGCCGTTGGCTGCTGCCAGGATGGGCTGGGTCGAACGGTAATTGCGATCGAGCGTGATAACGTCCGCCGCCGGACTGAAAGATGCCGGGAAGTCGAGAATGTTGCGAACTGTTGCTGCCCGGAACGAATAGATTGATTGTGCATCATCACCGACGACGGTCAATCCCCGTCCGCCGGGCTTGAGCGCCATCAGGACAGACGCCTGCAGCTTATTCGTGTCCTGATACTCATCCACCATCACATGGTCGAAACGACTGCCGATATCGTCGGCAAGTTCGGGATCGCTCACCATCTGCGCCCAGTAGAGCAGCAGATCATCGTAATCGAGCACGTTCTGCGCCTGCTTGGCCTCCACATAAGCTCCGAACAGTTCCCTCAACTGTTCCTCCCAAGAGGCGACCCATGGATAGTGCTGACGAAGAATCTCGTTCAGCGGCGTCTCCGAGTTAACGGCGCGCGAATAGATCGCGAGACAGGTGCCCTTGGTCGGGAAGCGGCTTTCGGTTTTGGAAAATCCAAGCTCGTGGCGCACGAGGTTCATCAGGTCGGCGCTGTCTTCCCGGTCGTGAATGGTGAAGTCGAGATTGAGGCCGATCTGCTCGGCATACATCCGCAGCAGTCTGGCACCGATCCCATGAAACGTACCCGACCACGCAAGCGCGTCAGTCAGGACGGCAGCATTGGCACCCAGAACATTGCGGCAGATACGCTCGACGCGGCGGGCCATTTCCGAGGCGGCCCTGCGCGAAAAGGTCATGAGCAGAATACGGCGCGGGTCGGCACCATTGACGATAAGGTGCGCCACACGATGCGCCAGTGTATTCGTCTTGCCGGAGCCCGCGCCAGCGATGATCAACAATGGCCCCGCTGCGTTGCCCTCGGGCAATCCAACGCCATGCTCGACGGCCTTGCGCTGCTGCTCGTTCAGTTTTTCCAGATAGGCAACCGCCATCCCGTTTTCCTTGATGTGTGCCTACTTTGAATTCGGCATGGAAGAATCCTCTTAAATCGAGAACGACGCTTCAAAATTGCCTTGCGAACAAAGTAAGAACTATCAGGTGGCAGAGATATTGAAAAGTCCTTCATTAGCATGACGCGATAGTCGTCCGTCTGACGGGTCGAAGCTTTTCGTGTCAGCCTTTAGCGACGTTTGAAGACCGCATGGCAAGTGCTCTTCACACCATGGGCAGTGTAGCTGTTCGGCAGGCAGAGCACGTCTGTCATTGGCCCACATAAATCACAGGAACTTTGAAGAGTCTCGCATGTTCGGCATGTGAAGTCTTTGGAGGAATACCTAATGATACGTCGTGTTACCGGCGCTGCATCAATTTTCGCAGCACTTCTCGGCTGCAGTGCGTCTTACGCGCAGCAGGGCGATGGAACTGAAGTTCAGATCACTACAAACGTTTTCAAGCCCAATAAGGTCGCTGCGACAAGCGAGCGGATTGGTCAGTTGAAGGTGCCCGACGGCTTCTCCGTGAAGCCATTCGCCCAAGGCCTTGGCAATAGTCGTATTATTGCGGTCTCCGACAAGGGATTCATCTATGTCAGCCGTCGGGAAGAGGGCGATGTGCTTCTCCTTAAGGACGAGAATAACGATGGCAAGGCCGATGGCGCGCCTGTCCAGGTCGTGTCCCGCGCACAGGCGCATGGGCTGGCAATAAAGGATGACAAACTCTACCTTGTCACCGTGAAAGAGGTCTTCGTTGCCGATATCAAGGCCGATGGAACGCTTAGCGAACTTGAGATGATCATCGGAGATCTGCCGGATTCCGGCCAGCATCCAAACCGCGTTCTTTCATTCGGTCCTGACGGAATGCTGTACATCAGCGTCGGCTCTACCTGCAATTCCTGCAACGAAAGCAATCCTGAAAACGCAACGATCATCCGCGCCACGCCAGACGGCAAGAGCAGAACGATTTTCGCGTCAGGCCTGCGCAACACGATTGGTTACGATTGGCAGCCGCAGACCGGCGAACTCTGGGGCCTGGATCACGGTATCGACCTGATGGGCGACGAGGTTCAGGCCGAGGAACTGAACAAGATCGAGCAGGGCAAGCAATATGGCTGGCCGCATGTCTATGGCGCGGGTGACATCTATCCACAGTCCACGCCAGTTGGCGGTGTGACAAAAGAGCAATGGCGCGATCAGAGCCAGCCGATGGTGATCGGTTACACGGCGCACGCAGCGCCCATGCAGATGAAGTTCTATAAGGGAACTGCATTTCCAGCGGAATTTGCAGGAGATGCCTTCGCTACCATGCGGGGATCATGGAACCGCAACCCGGCATCAGGTTACGAAATCGTCCGGGTTCACTTCGAAAACGGTCAGCCCAAAACCATCGAACCGTTCCTGACCGGCTTCCTGACGGATGCCGGCAGGACGCATTTCGCCCGCCCGGTCGGCCTTGCCGTCGCTAAAGACGGCTCGTTGCTGATGGCGGATGATGCCAATGGCGTCATTTACCGGATTGCCTATACGGGCGAAGCCAAAAAAGCAGAGACAGCACCCACGGCACCCGCCGCTGTTATGGAAGCACAGGCGAAAAAAAGCGCAGATGTGCCATTGGCTTTGAAGCGGCCCGAGACGGAGACCGAGGGAAAGATCACTGTTTCCACAGATGCTTTCTCGAACAATGCAGCAATGCCCGCGAGATACAGCGAATATGCTGATGGCGTTTCGCCTGCGCTTCGCTGGAGCGCTGTGCCAAAGGCTGCGTCTTACGCCATCATCATGGAAGATCCTGACGCTTCGCCGCTCAAGCCCTTTGTTCATTGGTTGGCGTGGAACATCCCCGCGACAGTGACGATGCTTTCAGAAGGCTTGCAGGAACAGCTTCGCCTCGTGGAGCCGGAGGGTGTTTTGCAGGGTCGCAACACATCTGGAACGCACGGTTATTTCGGACCGAAGCCTCCTGCGGGTGACAAGCCTCATCACTACCATATCCAGGTCATCGCACTCGATTCCATGATTGATCTGCCGCCGACGTCCGACCGCGATGCGCTTTTGGCTGCCATGTCTGGCCATGTCATCGGAAAGGGTGAGGTCGTCGGGACTTATCAGCAGAAGATCGAACCACCCAAGCAATAACAAAATGTCACACCGTAGTTTCAAAGGAAATCTTATGCCTATCTCACGTACTTCCATCGGCGCCGCGAGCCTTGCGGTCCTCTTGCTTTCTTCTTCGGCATCCGTATGGGCCCAGCAGCCCGCCCCGGCGCCAGCCCAACCGGCTCAGCAGACGCAGCCGACTGAACAGGCGAAGCCCGATGCCCAGATGCAGGCTGTCCTGGACGCGCTGAAGGGACTGGATGCCAAGCCCTTTTCTGGCCTGACCGTGCCGCAGGCCCGCACGCAGGCAAGTGCCGCTGATGCCGCGCGCACTGTGCAGCGGGACAAGAAGATTTCGCCGATGCCAGAGGCGGGTGTTGCGACAAAGGATATTGCCATTCCGAGTGCCGGCGGCGCGTTGCCAGCCCGTGTCTATGTTCCTGAAGGCAAGGGGCCATTCCCTGTCGTGCTGTACTTCCACGGTGGCGGCTGGGTCGTGGCTGATATCAATACCTATGATGCGACGCCAAGAGCGCTTGCACTTGGTTCGAAAGCCATTGTCGTCTCTGCTGATTATCACCATGCGCCGGAGAGCAAGTTCCCGGCGCAGCATGACGATGCCTGGGCTGCCTACACTTGGACCGTTGAAAACATTCATACTTTGAATGGTGACGCCAAGCGGATTGCTGTTGCGGGTGAAAGTGCCGGCGCCAATCTGGCCGCCAATGTTGCTTTGATGGCGAAGGAAAAGAAGACAACGATGCCGGTGCACCAGTTGCTGGTCTATCCAATCGCTGGCAACGACATGAACACGCCGTCCTATCAGGAAAATGCAAACGCGGCACCGCTCGGCAAGGCCGATATGGAGTGGTTCGTTTCGCATGTCTTCGCGTCCAAGGATGAGACCGCCGATCCGCGGATCAATCTCGTCGGCCGCAATGACCTTGAGGGACTGCCATCTGCAACCGTTATCACTGCGCAGATCGACCCGTTGCGTTCCGAGGGACAGGCCTATGCCGATAAGTTGAAGGCAGCGGGCGTGATGGTAAATGCGCTGAATTACGAGGGCGTGACCCACGAATTCTTTGGAATGGCCAAGGTGGTGGATAAGGCCAAGGACGCTGTCGATGCTGCCAATGCCGACCTCACGAAAGCATTTTCCAAAACGAAGTGATCGCGTCACAAAGGACCATAACTATGAAATTTTCAAATCTATCCTACCTCGCATTATCCGCTGCCCTGTTGAGCCAGCCGCTCATGGCGCAGGAACAGAAGCCAAAACCTGCTGGCGATGCCGCACCCATGATGGTCATGGACCGGCCAACCTTCGTCAGCGTCGTCTCAAGTTCCAACGAGTTCGAGATCAAGTCCAGCGAACTGGCTTTGCAGAATGCGGAGTCAGCCGATCTCAAGGACGCGGCAAAGATGATCATCGCCGACCACCAGCAGGCGGGTGCTAAGCTCAAGGATATCTTGGATAAAAAGGGAGAGCCGTTGCCATCCCCGATCGTCCTTGCACCCAAGCAACAGAAGATGATGGATCAATTGCAGGCTGCCAAAGGCAAGGACTTCGACACGCTTTACCTCGACATGCAGGTGCAAGCACACATGGAGGCGATTGCGCTGTTTCGAACCTATGCAGGGTCCGGTGACGACCAGACCGTCGTTGGGTTCGCGAAAGAAACTTTACCCAGCCTTGAAACGCATCTGTCACACGTGAAGATGGCAAGCGCTAAGCAATAAGCCCGCAGAAAGCGCCTACTGTCATGACTATGCCTTCGGCGGCCCTTAGCAAGCCGCTCGAAGGCATTTTCCTGTCAGCCGACAAGCGCAGCCGTAGCGACCTCGTTGCAGCGAAGCGTCGTTGGCCACTCAATAATCCGGCTAAGAAAAATCCAACCCAAATTCGGAACCCGCCTTTTCGGACCGAGTTGAATGCAACGACTATCTATTACGTCCGGAATCGGTTGAAGCGGAGGGATTCATTTGAATGATTGGCTCTTATCAGTTGGCGTTGAACTAAACTTCTTCCCGCATCTGATTGCGTTGTTGGTGGCGTATGTTCTGGCACTCCCAATTGGTTGGGACAGGGAGCAAAATGAGCGAAGTGCGGGATTGCGGACATTTCCCTTGGTCGCGATTGCAGCCTGCGGCTTCATACAGGCCGCAGAGACGATAACTCTTGGCAATGCTGAGGCGACAGCCCGTGTCGTGGAAGGTCTCATCAATGGCGTGGGTTTCATCGGGGGTGGCGCGATCCTCGTCGGTAAAATGGGAACGCGGGGCACAGCGACAGCGGCCAGTATCTGGGCTACGGGCGCCATCGGTGCAGCGGTTGGGCTCGGCTCCTATGATACTGCCATTGTCCTCTCGATCGTTACCTTTTTGACACTTCGGGTGATGACGAACTTCAAGTCCCCGGCAAACCCGGTTCGCCTTCAGGCCGATAAGACGGAGGAAGAAGGACATTGACGACGACCTTCGCCCAGAAAAGCGCTTAAGCAACTCTTGAGCTTTTTCGGATAAGCTTTTTTTCAGATGAATTCATTGTCGGGGGGACAAATGGGCAATCGGGTTCGTAAACCTATTTGGGTGAAAATGACGGCTTACGGCTTTGGAGCCGTTTTGTTTGCGAGTGCGACTATCGGAGGGCAGGCATGGTATGGCCAGTCCATTGCGAATGAAGACGCACTTCGCAGCAAGGCAAAAAGCGACCTTTCTCTTATTCAGACGGATATGGGCGCGACGCAGAGAGCGGCGGCGGCAGTCGCCTTGGCGATCGCCAGCGATCCCGACACCGCAAAGCTCATTCTTGGAAAAGAAAAGGACGCTATCCTGGCCAAATACGGGTCCGGCCTTCCTGCCATCTCCAAGGAAGGTGGCCTGCAATTTGTGACCTTCATCGATGCGAAGGGCGTCGCAGTTGTGCGCCTTCATGCCCCGGACAAGTCTGGTGATGACATGACTGGCCGTCGTAAGATGGTTGTCAAAGCTCTTGCCACGGGCAAGGTCGCCGCAGGCATCGAGACCGGTCGCGCCAGCATCGGCATGTATGCGTCAGCACCGGTTATCGCTGACGGCAAGCTCGTTGGCCTCATCGATGTCGGTACTGAACTGTCGAACCCCTATTTCGGCCCCATTGCCGATCGTATCGGCGGCGAGATCGCCGTCAATGTGGTGGCCGACGGGAAACTTCAACTTCAGGCATCAACACTGGACGGAAAGTCCATGCTGACGCCAGAGCAGGTCAAAGCGGCTTTTGAAGGCAAGCCTGTGTCCGAGACGATACTGTCGGAGGGCAGGGATATCGTCGTCCAGGCTGTACCCTTTACGAATTTCTCGGGCGAACCGCTTGGCGTCTTCGAGGTCGGAGCGGACGCTACGCAAATTCTCGCGGCAAGCTCCCGATCGCTCTGGACAACGGTTGCCGGAAGCGTTGCCGTGTCACTGCTCTCGCTGATCGGCTTCCTCCTGTTTGCCCGGTCTTTCTCGAAGGTGATTGGCAATTTGACAAACACCATGTCACGACTGGCAGAAAATGACCTCGACGTAACAATCGAAGGCAAGGAACGCCCTGACGAGATCGGAGCGATGGCGTCCGCCGTTCAGGTCTTCAAGGAAAATGCCGTACGTGCGCGCTCGCTTGAGAACGAGGCAACAGCCAGCCGTCAACAGACCGAAGAAGAACGCCAGAGGGCGAATGAGCTCGAACACAAGCGGACGATCGAGATGACGGAAGCGACCCGTTCGCTTGCCGACGGATTGCATAAACTCTCTCTTGGCGATCTGACCTATCAGATCAAACAACCGCTCTCTGCGGATTTCGAAAGTCTTCGCTCTGATTTCAATCAAGCCGTCAGCCAGCTTCGCGAGACATTGAGCGCCGTTGCGCAGTCCACCTCCGCAATCGACAATGGTTCACGAGAAATCAGTTCGAGTGCAGATGACCTGTCACGCCGTACGGAGCAGCAGGCAGCTTCGCTTGAGCAGACGGCGGCGGCGCTGGACCAGATTACGACCAATGTTGCCAACTCCACCAAGCGTGCGGACGAAGCGCGCAGCGTCGCCATCCAGGCCAACCAGAGTGCGCGCCAGTCTGGCGCGGTGGTGGCCTCCGCCGTCGACGCAATGGGCAAGATCGAACAGTCCTCGGGCCAGATTTCGAGCATCATCGTCGTTATCGATGAAATTGCATTCCAGACGAACCTGCTGGCCCTCAATGCCGGTGTAGAAGCAGCCCGCGCCGGTGAGGCCGGAAAAGGCTTCGCTGTCGTTGCACAGGAGGTTCGCGAACTGGCCCAACGGTCCGCAAAGGCTGCAAAGGAAATCAAGGAACTCATCCGCAATTCAAGTGCCGAAGTCGAAAGCGGCGTGACGCTGGTGAGCCAGACGGGTGATGCGCTGAAGGCCATCGAAGAGTATATTGTCACGATCAACCAGCATATGGACGCCATTGCAACATCGGCTCGGGAACAGTCCGTGGGTCTTGCGGAGGTCAATACCGCCGTCAACCAGATGGACCAGGTCACACAGCAGAACGCTGCAATGGTGGAAGAGGCAAACGCTGCCAGTGCGACGCTGGCAAATGAAGCAAGAAATCTGCGAGAGTTGGTGTCGCGCTTCAAGGCGGACAATTCGTCAGCCAGGCCCACCTCTGCCTCGCCGGACGTCGACAAGCCCCAATCTTCGCCTGCAAGAACGATGTTGAAAAAGGTCGCCAGCTCGTTTGGATCGAACGCGGTTCGGGATGACTGGCAGGAGTTTTGACCCCTCTCAGCGAAGTGAGTGGCCATCAGCCATAGGACATCAGCCGTTCTGGCACTCACTCGCCAATTGCGCTTGCTGACCGGGGCCCTTTGAGAGAGGGACCCGGCAGATACATCAAGCTGTTCTCAAGCCGAGCGTTGCACGGGCATCGGCAGGGGTCGCAACCTGCCGGTTGGCTTCATTGACGATGCGACCGGCGCGGTAAACGAACTCGGCATTTGATGCCGCAAGGCGGTTTTTGGCGTAGAGGACGTTATCCTCCATACCCACGCGGATGTTCCCGCCCATGGCCACTGCCGTCATCAGTATAGGCATATGTCCGCGACCGATGCCGATTGCCGACCAGTGAGCGTCCTTTGGAAGCAGGCCTCGCAGATAGACGAGGTTCTCGACCGTCGCCGTCGTTCCCCCCGGTGCGCCCAGGACGAACTGATAGTATGCGGGGGCCTTCAGGACCCCCTGTTTGAGATAATACTCGGAGTTATAGTACATTCCTGCGTCGAAGATTTCGATCTCGGGTTTAACGCCGTTTTCGATCATCACCCTTCCGAGCTTTTCGAGAAAATGCGGGTGATTGATGAAGAGCGTGGAGTGCGCCCAGTTCATCGAACCGCAATCATAGGAGGCCATTTCGGGCTTCAATTCCACGAGATGCATCATGCGGGTCTCGTCGGTGGCGTTCAGGTCTCCTGACGTGGTGAGGTTCAGCACGATGTCGCACCGTTCCCGGATGAGCCCGACGGTTTCGCGGAATTTCCCGATATCCATCGTACCTTTGCCCTCATCGTCCCGCATGTGGAGATGAGCAATGGCGGCACCGGCCTGCCAGCATTCAAAGACGTCGTCTGCGATCTCGCGCGGTGTTAACGGAATGGCGGGGTTATGTTCCTTCGTCGGCCACGCACCCGTCGTGGCAACGGTGATAATGGTGCTTTCGTTCATCTTAACCTCATAGGTCCTTGGGGCCGGAAGACGCCTTTTGGGCATCTATGTTGGGCAGGGTAAGCATCGTCAGCCCTGCAAGCAGGAAGAAACCGGCGCAAATCATAATGCCCGTCGCAAAACTGTATTTCTGGGCGATGAAACCCATGACAAAGGGTGCGAAGGCAGAGATGCCACGCCCGATATTGAAGCAGAAACCGGCGCCAAGGGTGCGAATGCGGGTTGGAAAAAGATCGGGCAGATATGACCCCATCAACCCGACAAAGGCGGTAAAGAACGCGTAGACCGGTCCCATGACGAGCAGCGCGGTGGGATCCGTCATCGAGATATAGATCGGCAATGTGATCGCCGTTCCCAGGAAGGAAATCACGACCGCTTTTTTTCTGCCGATACGGTCGGCGAGATATCCAAAGACATTGTATCCGATGAACATGCCGACGTTGAGGACGATGAAGAACATGAACGCGGTATTGGCGGGCAGTCCGCGTTCCTTGATCATGAACATTGGCAGCCAGGTGCTGGCGCCCCAATATCCGATCAATCCGCAGCTTGCGACGAGCGTTGCAAGAATGGTGTTTCGAGCAAGCTCGGGAGCGAAAATATCCTTCACCGATGTCATCGCGCCGTCAGACTTCGCCTTTTGCCGCTGCCATGCCTCGGATTCGGGTACGAACATCAGGTAGTAGATCGCCGCAAGCATTGATCCGCCACCGGTTAGAAACAAGGCGTGCCAACCAAATTGCGGGATGATGAGGTAAGCCAGAAACGAGGCGACCCCCGCACCGACCGGGAAGGAAGACAACACGAAGGACGCAGCCCTGCCTCGCTGGTGCGAGGGCCATGTTTCCGAGATATAGGAAACGATGATGCTCCAGACACCGCCAAGGCCCAGACCCGCGAGGAAACGCAGGATGAGAATCTGGTGCCAGCTATTTGTAAAGTAGATCGCCATCGTTAGCAGGCCGAAGGAGGTCAGGCTCCAGAACAGAACCTTGCGGCGACCAAAATTGTCCGCCGCCCAGCCAATCGCGATGCTGCTGAAGCCGATGCCGACCATGGTCGCGGTCGCCAGCAATCCGCCATCCGCTGGTGATATCGCCAGATCCGTGATGATTGCTGGCATTGCCATGGCAAGAAGGAAGATATCCATGGCGTCAAACATGTATCCGGCAAAACCACCGATCAGCGTGTGCCATTTGACATCAAGTTTTTCAGAAATTTGATTTGAGTTGTGCATGGCCATATCCCCCCTTTAAGCGTCAAGAAGCGCAACAGCGCGACACCAGCCGGCGCTTGCGTTTTTGATCTTGATCGGGAAGCAGGAGAGCTTGAAACCGAACGGCGGCAGAAGGCCGAGATTGGTCAGTTTCTCCATGTGGTAGTACTCTTTTTCGATGCCGGCGAAGTGCCCCTCCCAGATGATCGAGGCATCTCTGGTCTTTTCGAATTCCTCGGCAATCAGGCTGAGTGGGCGGTCCCAACTCCAGGCATCCGTACCTACAATCTTTACGCCCTGTTCGAGAAGGTAGAGCGTGGCTTCACGGCTCATACCGCATCCCGCCGACAGGTAATCGGCAGAGCCCCATGCTGTCTCGGCGCCTGAACGGATGACGACAATATCGAGCGGCTTCAGCCTATAGCCAATGCGCTTCAACTCAGCCTCTATGTCGGCTGCCAATACCTTGTAGCCATTCGGCTTTTGGGAAAAATCGAGCACGACTCCATCCGAGAAGCACCATTCCAGCGGTGCCTGGTCGATCGTGCGGGCTGGCTTCCCGCCATCCATGGTCGGATGATAATGCCAGGGCGCATCAAGATGAGTGCCGCTATGTGTGGTCAGGCTGACATATTCAATCGCCCAGCCCAGTCCTTTTGGCAGGTCGGATTCCTTCGCGACAGGAAAGAACTGCCGCATATGCTCTGCGCCTTGTCTGTGATCCCGATAGTCTATCGTCGTCGGCATGGAAGGCGGATCGCACGGCGTTCCATCCTCCAGCGATACGCTGAGGTCGATAATTCTCATTGGTTCTCCACCCAAGTATACGGTCACTGCAGATGCAGTGATCCCCCCATTTTTCCTCTCACCACCGTGCCCGAAGCCCGGCGCATCCGAAGGTTAGAAAAAATTAGACGTACGTACAACCTTTTTTAATCTGACAGCTGTTTTGTTTTTCCGAGGGTCAGCGATTGATCGCAGATTGGCAAAATCGATCACACACGGGAAATACCCGCGCTGCTGCCGATGGCCAGCTCATCGAGAAGGCCGCTGGGTTAAAAACCGGATCGCTAATAAATTGGAGGAAAATCAGCAGCGGGTCGTCGAAACGCTAAGGCCCGACAAACCTAGAGGGTGGAATAGGTGAAGTGGATTTCGACACTTGCGACAAAACGAAAAACAGGCGGCCGGGTTTGGCCGCCTGTTTTTGGGTTGCGGGTGGGCGCTTAGAACTCTTCCCAGCTATCCGGTGCCGCAGCGGTGTTGCCGCCGCCTTTACCCATGGCGCTCGCGACCTTTGCAATTATGCGGCGCGCAGGTGAGGGCGCCGGTTTTTGATCGTTTTTGACGGCGACCGGCTTGCTTCTTGCCGCCTCGACAGAGTCGATGCGGAACTCGGACACGATCTCTCGCAGGCGTCGGACTTCCTCGGCCAGCGTGGAACTGGCGGCTGTCGATTCCTCCACCATAGCAGCGTTTTGCTGCGTGACCTGGTCCATCTGGTTGACCGCAGTGTTGACTTCCGAGAGGCCGACCGACTGTTCACGAGCCGACGTGGCTATGGCATCGAGTTGTGAGTTGATGACCACAACCTGCTCTTCGATAACCTTCAGTGCGTCGCCCGTTTCCTGGACGAGCCGCACGCCTGTGCTGACCTCGTCGACGGAATTGCGGATGAGATCCTTGATTTCCTTTGCCGCCTGCGCTGAGCGCTGAGCGAGTTCGCGCACCTCCTGTGCAACGACAGCAAAGCCTTTTCCAGCCTCGCCGGCACGTGCCGCTTCGACACCGGCGTTCAGAGCAAGAAGGTTGGTCTGGAAAGCGATTTCGTCGATGACGCCGATGATTGACGAAATCTGGTTGGAAGACTGCTCGATACGCTGCATTGCGGATACTGCGTTGGAGACAACCTCACCCGACCGGCGCGCAGACTTGTTGGCTTCCATTGCCACGTGGCGAGCGTCTTCTGTCCGCTTTGACGAGCTTGAAACGTTGGTGGTGATTTCGTCCAGAGCCGCTGCAGTTTCTTCCAGAGATGCGGCTTGCTGTTCGGTGCGCTTCGAGAGATCTTCGGCGCTTTGGCTGATTTCGCGAGCCCCGTTATCAATCGAGCCGGTAGCACTCGCCACTGCCCGCAAGCTGTCGCACAGCTGTCTGACGGCTGCGTTGAAATCCGATCGCAGCGATTCAAAGTCTCCTGCAAAAGGTTCGTCCAGCTGGAAAGTAAGATTGCCGTTCGACAGTTGCCGCAGACCTTCTGCCAGTCCGGATGTAGCCTGTGCCATCTCTTGCGTACGCTGACGCTCGATCTCGGCGTTGCGCAGCCGCTCCGCTTCACCTGCACTGCGGGTGGCCTCTGCGGAGCGTTCGAGCTCTAGGGCACGCAGTCCATTGTCCTTAAATACCTGCACGGCCTTGGCCATAGAGCCGACTTCGTCACGCCGATCAATGCCATCGACAGCAACATCGAAGTTTCCAGTGGCGAGCACGCTCATCGTGTTCGACAGGTTGCCGATAGGTTTGACCAGCCAAGCTCGCACTGCAACAAAGCCAAGCACGAGTACCGCGAGGATAACGCCTGCCACAAGGCTTAGTGTTTTCAGCGCCGTGCTGTCTACGAAGACCGATTGCTCGTCACCCATGGCGTTTGCTTCTTCCGTGACCGCTGTCGTTACGGCTGTAAAGCGCGGTGAAAGGCTAGCGAAGGCCGGTTGGCATTCTTTCTGAAAGATCGCCTGCGAACTGGCAACATCCGTCTCCGACGTCGCGGCCCGTCCTGCCGCAATCGTTGCCGAGCAGGTCTCATTGAAGATCTTGAGGCCATCCGCCTTCAACTGTTTGATGTCGCCGTTCTCAGGCAAGAGGGTGATTGCTTTGTCGATGAACTTCTTGAAGCTGTCCTCGGCATCCTTGATGGAAGCGGCGGCACTGGCATTGATTTCCGCAGTACGGGCCATTAACAGATCGCCAACACTTGCGCGAAATGCCTGCAGGCTGCGGTTTGCGCGCGCCAGAGACAAGGCTGCGGTCTGGTGACCATCCATAAGAGACTGATAACTCTCATCAATTTTATGCAGTTGATTGGTCTGGTAAACTGCGAGGGCGAGCGCGAGAAGGCCGAAGGTGGCCATGATCGCGAGAAATTTTCCGACGATAGGGACGTGCTTCATTTTGTCTCCTGGATTGCATCTTAGAGGGGGCTATTTTTTTGATGCTACTCACAAATAACGCCGCAACAGCCACTGGGAGGCGGCACACGGCACGCATGGGTGTTTACTCCGTGCCTAGATCGTCGGATCTCACAGAAACGGGCCGAACTGGGCGCAGTCGAATGGCGGCTTTGACGGCCCCATCCAGGCATCCGATTTGTCATTTCAAATGAAATGAGAGCAGCACGCCTCGTTCGTCACGATATTACTGGTCTCTGTCGGTAACGCGAGTGGAATATACGAAGTAACTAATTTAAACATAGTTAATTTTCAATATGATCGAGAAAATCAAATATAAAAAAATAGTTTTACCAAGTAATATTTTGTGAATACATAAATTATTTACTTCGATTTCTTGATTTTGATCAATTTTGCCTTCTGTCGGTAAATGAAATTTTTGAATTAAAAATTTACACATGAATGACGCTGCTCTCAATTTGTTTTAAGTGCAAAGTTTCGCGTCACACTCAGCGCGTTGCTGGATTTTAGGAAGGCGACAAAGGCGCGGGCGCGGTGGTGGAGGCGCCGACAAACGCAACGCGCCCGGTCTCATTGCCGGGCGCGAAAATTCATATACGTCTGTGGTGTAGGGCCGGAAGAGACGGAGCAATTCGGCAGGTCGGTATGGCAGTTCTGCCTGTCAGGCCGCGATACTGCTCAGCATCTCATCGGTTGGCGGAAGTGCCAGTGCTTCGAACAAGGGTTTGGAGAGGAGATAGCCTTGCACCAGAGACACTCCTAGGTCTCTCAGGGCTGCGAGTTCTCCGCCGGTCTCAACCCCTTCGCACAAAGGAACGATGTTGAGGTCGGCCAGCATGTCGAGCGTGTGTTTGACGATCTTTCGCCGTACGGGGTCCTTGTCGATGCCACGTATCAGATCCATGTCCAACTTGACGATATCAGGTTGAAAATGTGTGAGCAGTCCAAGGCCCGAATGGCCAGCACCGAAGTCATCAATCGCCGTCTGGAAACCCATCTCCCGGTAGGTGCGCAGGATGTTGAGGATGTGCGCAGTGTCCAGCTTTTCTGTCTCGGTAAATTCGAAAATGATGCGATTCAGCGGGAAGCCAGTCTTCATGGCGGTGGCAAGCGTCAGGCGAATACAGGCACGTGGCTCGTAAACGGCGTTTGGCATGAAATTGATGGAGAGCTTGGCGGTGTCGGCCGGGTCGTACAGCTTTGCAGCAAGCTCGATTGCTTTCACCCGGCATTGCTGGTCGAAGGCATATCGATTGCTCTCGTCAACCTGCGTCAGAACGGAGCCAGCCCCTTGGCCCTCTGCTCCACGCACCAAAGCCTCATGTCCGAAAATTGATCCTGTCGTGATATCCACGATAGGTTGGAACGCCATCGAGAACGGCAAATTGAGAGCCGCACCCTCATGGCAGCCTTGGCACTTCGTCGACATTAAAAACCATCTCCATCTTTATCTTAAATCAGCATATGCAAATTCAATTAAATATCCCTTCTTTTGACCGGATTAAATCGAGCAAAAAAGCGGTAATTTGCTGATGATTGCTCCGGCCTCGCCCATGGCTTAAGTCGCCGTAGCCATTGCGGAACAATTGAAATCCTAGGACGTGAGCGGCTCTCCATGGCCGTACGCAATCTGCTTGCAGAAGGCTTGGCTCACGCCTTGGGCGCGTGCAGCAACGCCAACGCTAAGACCGAGGTTGCCGGTACTCCCAACGGCGATGGTGTATTTGGAAAAGAGTTCTTTCGCGTCTTTTTCGGAAAGCTTGCGGATATCATCTTGTTTTCCAAGGATTCCCTCACGGATTGCAAGAGCTTCCGCAAACAAGAACACCTCATAAACTCCTCCGCGCGCTTTTATCGAGCCCGCCACGGGAAGGGCGTTGTCGGCTTTGACCAGCACCCTGCCGAAGGCCTCGCTGCCGCAACCAAGTGCCTCGCGAAGTGCCGTTAACTCAATGAGATCCGAACGAATGGCGCCTGCGCTGGCCTCAAGCTCTGGAAAACAGGTCTGAAGCAAAGGCGCAAGACGTTCCCAGTTCGCCTTCGCCTCGTCCACGTGCTGTGGCCGAACAGGAAGATGAGCGTCATTGATCGACCCGTTTCGATACTCGGTGTTTAGCCATAGCGTAGGACGCGAAGCCAGAACATCTTCGCGGGCTGGGTCGTCTGGTAGCGTTATTGTCATGTCCAACCTTCAATTGTATATCTAGCCGTGTCAGCTAAATCGAACCCGAATGCTTCGGTGCATGGTTGCCCGAAATTTGAGATGAAAGCTCACCATCTGCATCCTCTTTCCCGAACATTAGACACCGTCATCCGCGAATAAAAGTTAATACTTTTTTGTGATTACATTACCTCTTCTAATCAATCGCTCGCGATCGGGTCTCTACATTGAGATAATTTGGTCCTCACAAAAGGACCCGAAATCTCAGAGCTAGAGTGGCCTCCAGCACCGGATATCGATATTGCGAGCGCCATAGAGCCGACGTCGCAGATGGGCAGGATTGCTTCAGGATGAGGTCGAACTGATAGGTTTGCCGAGGTGCAGCTTCTGCCATGCGCTCAAGAGAGCATGTATCCAGATGGCTGGTTTATGCCTCGCACTTGCAACAGATGGGTCTTTTGAAGAGCCAGAGCCACTGCAGAAATTCGACACTTGCACATTCTCGCGTGAAACGCGCTTAGTTCGAATGGTCGACATTGTTCCGCATTGCTCGAGGTCTCCGCAAGACGCAGATGCATATGGCCTCCTACTGGTCCCGGGGATAATAGTCTGCTCTTCAGGTGCGTGTAATATGATGCAGATTTGCAACGCCGGGATGTTGTAAGATCAAGTTGCAATAAGGTGATTGAAATACTCATCTTTCATCGATTAGTTACCCTTCACTAGGGTTACTGGTGTGAGGGGATAATGACATTTTTTAATAATTTGCGGTCACTTCGTGGCTCGACGGCCATTGCCATAGTGGCAGGGGCAGTTTCTATCGGGCCGGGCACGCCGGTTGCGATGGCTCAGGACACGGCGACGAATGAAGAGGATACAACGACACTTCCAACGATCGTCGTTACCGGGGAAAAATTTGGACGCGATCAGTTTACTACCTTCACAAGTGTCGAAGTTTTTACGGGTGGAGAGCTTCATGATCTCGTCCGACCGACACTCAATGATGCGCTGAACAGCGCGCCCAACATCCGCTCATTTTTGAGCGGCGAAGGTAATTCTGACATTGTAATTCGCGGTCTAAGCTCCGAGGGTGTAACCGCTCCGAGCCGCTCGAACCCGGTCATTTCCGTGGTCGTGGACGGTGCGGAACAGGGTGTGGAGGCAACGCGGCGTGGAACGCGAGGCGTCTGGGATGTCGAGCAAGTCGAGGTTCTGCGTGGCCCGCAATCCACCACACAGGGGCGCAATGCCCTCGCGGGCTCGGTCGTCATCAAGACGAAAGATCCGACCTATACTCCGGAAGCAAGTTTTGAAGGCGTGACTGGAACTGACAAGTACAGATCGGGCGCCTTTGCCGTTTCGGCACCGATCGTCAAGGACGAATTGGCATTTCGTATCGCGGGACAAGTCTTTCGTGGAGAAAACGGTATCGACTATGTCGATCCGTCTATTTCAGATGTAGGCGAAAACGAATTCGAGGAAATTCGCGGCAAGCTGCTATGGGAACCAGCCGAATGGGCCGGATTTAAGGGCCTTTTCACAGTCAGCCGCACACATGACAAACCAGCATGGGGGGCTGTGAGTGGTCCCGACTTCTTCGCTAGACGTTTCGATGCGACGACTGCAGAACGGCGGGATACATACGTCAACCGTTACATCGCCGACTTGAGTTATGAATTTAACGAAGACTGGAAAATACAGTCGATTACCTCCTTCGTAGACACGGATGTGGATATCAACTCTCCTCGGACTTCGACGCTTACGGCGTTTCAATTCATCCGCGACGACACGCGTGAGGGCGGTGATTTCTCCCAGGATATCCGCTTGACCTACGGATCGGAAGATTCGCAGTTTTCGGGTGTCTTCGGTGTTTTTGCGGGCCGATCCACCTTCGATCTCGATTCGAACATTCAGGCGGTTGCAGACCCGTCCATTCCGTTCATCCTGCCATTTCAGCTGCTACAGGCAAAGAACGAAAGCGAGACAGTCGCGCTCTATGCGGACACCCGCTACGAGTTCGTCGATCGCTGGACACTGCTGTCGGGTGGACGTTTGGTTCATGACAAAGTCTCGGCAAATTACACGGGGAGCCTTCTCGATATTTCCACGTTTGGATACGTCCCTCTTACCGAAAACAATTCGGTTTCAAACACCGAGTTCCTGCCGAAGATCGGCCTGGCCTTCGAATTGGACGAGAATCAAAATCTGGCTGCGACCGCCACTAAAGGCTACAGACCGGGCTTCTCGGAGCTTGTGATTGGCACCACGACAGTCAACAAAGTCGACCCTGAAACTCTCTGGGCCTATGAACTTGCCTACCGTTCCAAGTGGCTGGAAGACAGGCTGCAGGTTAACGGCAACATCTTCTACTACGATTATAAGAACCAACAGGTTCCGCTTGAATTCGACCCTCGCTTCCCTGGCCAAACAATCAGCCTCAATGCTGCGGAATCGCATTCCTACGGTGCGGAACTCGACATTCGCTACAGTTTCGATAATGGTCTGGAGCTGTTTGGTGGCTTGGGTCTGATGAAGACAAAATTCGATAAGGGCGACTTCGCAGGCAACGAGTTTCCCGAAGCACCGTCTCTCACCGCCTCTTTCGGAGGCATTTACAAGCATGAGAGCGGTCTCTTCGCAGGCGGCGATGTGTCCTTCACCGATGGCTACTACAGCAAAGGCGACGTCAACAATCTGCGGTCACTCGATTCGTTTACTGTCTTGAACGCAAACGTTGGCTACGAGAAAGACAACTTCAAGATCACTGCCTTTGCGCAAAACCTTCTGGATGAAGAGTATCTGACCTCGATTGCGACCAATGGACAAACGGCCACGGTCGGCGAAGGTCGATCATTCGGCATACGCGTAAACGCTACCTTCTGAACAATCTGACAAGCCCTTCAGGCTTCTTCAAACCCGCCAGGCCGTCCAGCTTGGCGGGTTTTTCGTTCTACCGGGTAACGTCATCCACGGGAACGCAGATCGGAGCCTTGCTCTGCGGTTCGATCATGATCGTCACATCGACATCGAAGACGCGCTTGACCGTCTCTGGTGTCAGGACATCGGCGGGTGCACCTTCGGCGACGATTGCACCCTGTTTTAAAAGGACGAGATTGTCAGCGTAGCGGGCCGCCTGATTGAGGTCGTGCAGGACCGCAACGACGGTCACGCCGCGTTCCCGAACAAGCTTTTGCGCCAGACGCAGCGTATCGATCTGATGGGATAGGTCGAGAAACGTGGTGGGTTCGTCGAGCAAGAGGACGCTGGTTCGTTGCGCCAGCGTCATCGCAATCCAGGCGCGCTGCCGTTGGCCGCCGGAAAGAGTATCAAATGTCTCGCCCGCCAGATGTGCAGTGTCGGTCACCGCGAGCGCCTCTTCGCAGGCTTCGTCGTCCTCCTTCGTCCAGCGGCCAAAAAGGCTACGATGCGGATAACGGCCCTGCCTGACCAGATCCTTCACCGACATGCCCTCTGGTGCCGACTGATTTTGGGAAAGAAGCCCGACACGTTGCGCCAGTTCCCTTCGCCCAAACGTCGAAATCGAGCGGCCGTTCATCATCACGCTGCCGTGCTGTGGCCGGATAAGCCCAGCCAAGGCACGCAATAGGGTCGATTTTCCGCAGCCATTGGGACCGAGAAGCACCGTGAAGGCCGCTTCAGGAACGGAAAAATCGAGTTTGCGCAGGATAAGCCTTGCGCCGTAGCCGATCGACGCCTCGTGCGTTTGAAGGATAGGGAGGCCAGACTGTTCAGACATTTCTCTTCCGCCACATGAGATAAGCAAAGAATGGCGCCCCCAGAATAGCCGTCATCAAACCGACGGGCAGCGGCGCTGGCGTAAACAATGTGCGCGCCGCAAGGTCGGCTCCGACGACCAGAAGTCCGCCGGAAAGTGCCGTGACCGGCAGCATGAGACCGTGAGAATGCCCTACGAGCGAGCGAGCAATGTGCGGCGCGATGAGACCCACGAATGCCACCAGACCTGCCGCAGCCACGGCGGCGCCAGACAGGACCGCGCAAAGGACAAACATGACGGCACGGATCAGTTCCACTCGTTGTCCTCGCGCCCTTGCGGTCTCGTCGCCCAAGATCAGCAGGTCCATTTCCCGCGCGATCAGGGCACTGCCCGCCATGCCGATCGTGAGCCATGTCGCGAGCGTGCGGATTTTATCCCAGGTGCTGTTGTAGATGCTGCCGGAAAGCCAGACCATCGCGCGCTGCACCGCCTGGGGCTCTCCGAAGGTCGAGATGAAGTTTGCTCCGGCCCCGGCGAGCGAACTGAGGCCAATGCCGATGAGAATGATGCGCAGCGAAGAGCTGCCGCTGTTCCATGACAGGGCATAGATTGCGAGCGACATTGAGAGGGCTCCGGCAAAAGCAAGCCACGAAAGCAGGTGTGTGGGAGGCACCTCAAACCTGACGATGACGATGACCGCTGCAAGGGCCGCGCCGGCATTGACGCCGATCAGACCCGGTTCCGCCAATGGATTTCGCAGCACTGACTGGGCAATCATGCCCGCAGTGGCAAGCGACGCGCCAACAAGGAAGCCCATGACGACCCTTGGGAGACGAATATCGCGAATAATCTGTATGGACTGTGCATCCGCCGCCGAACTGTCGGTGAGGACCGCAAGGATCTGCGCCATTTCGATATGGTGGTCGCCAATCGCCAGAGCCGCAAATAGCGTGGCGACGGATAAGCCCAACAGGATGAGCACGCTGCGCATCAATTAATCCCACCGGCGCGCGACCGCGCCAGCCAGATGAAGAATGGCGCGCCCACCAGGGCAAGCGTCACGCCAACCGGGGCGTCGATACCGGTCAGACTTCGTTGCAAACCGTCCGCCGTGACAACCAGTAAGGCCCCCGAAAGCGCACAGAAAGGCAAGATCCAGCGATAATCGGTGCCGAGGCTCAAGCGTACCATGTGTGGCACCACAAGTCCGACAAACCCTATAGGGCCTGCCAGTGCGACCGAACTTCCTGCCATCAGGACCACCAGGGCTCCCGCAACAAGTTTCCATAACAGGACATTCTGCCCCACCGCTTGCGCGACATCCGCCCCGAGACTGAGCGTCGTCACCTCCCGTGCAAGCAGCAGAGTGGCAGCAACTCCAGCAAGCGCAACGGGCGCAACGGCTGCGACGGAAGCCATTTCCTTCCCCGTCAATGAACCAACCGACCACAATCTGATGATATCAATGGCTTTCATGTCGAAGATCAGGATGGACGCGGATACCGAGGCGAGGAAAACGCTCAGCACTGCGCCCGACAGGGCGAGCTTCACCGGCGTCACACCCGATGCGCCCGCCGACGCGATCACGTAGACGATGGCCCCGGCGACAGAGGCGCCTCCGAAAGCAAACCAAAGGAAGACAAGCGGCGATTGCGCATCAAAGAAGACGATGGAAATAACCACGGCAAAGGCGGCACCTGCGCTTATGCCCAGCAAATCCGGAGAAGCAAGCGGATTGTTCGTAACCGCCTGCATCAGGGCTCCGGCCACACCCAGCGTCGAACCCACGATGATGGCGGCAAGAACGCGCGGAAGCCTGATTGCGGAGATAATTAGATCCTGATGGGTGGTTCCCTCTGAAACTATCGCAGACAATGCATCGCTGAGTGATATCGCGGTGGTCCCTATGGTCAGTGACCACAGGCTTAAAGTAGCAAGCAGCAACCCCAGCAGGCCGAAAGCAACAATCCGCATCGCAGGGATGTTACGTCCCGCGGACTTGATGACCTCCATTTCAGGGCCTCTGGATGATGTAGGTTTCGATGTCATCGAGAACCTTGTTGGCCGAAGCCAGACCGCTGAACTCCATCCAGGTCGCTGCGTCCACGCGGTAGACGCGGCCCGCTTTCACGGCTGGCAGCATTTTCCAGAACGGGCTGGCGAGCACGGCCTCATGCCTGCCGCTCGTGGCTGAATCGTTGGATCCGCCAACGATATAGAGCAGGATATCTCCATCCAGCCCAGCCAACCCCTCGAAATCGAGGCGTTTCGTACCGACCTTCTTTTCGGATGTTTCGAAATCCGTGCGCTTGACACCTGCCTCACGCAGCACCTCAAACGGTGCCCATGCGTCCGGTTCATCGAGGTAGACCTGGAATTCCCAAGGCGTGATGCGAACGACGGAGACGCGCAAATCCTTTGGAATCCGCTCGCGAACAGCCGCAACGCGTTTTTCATAGTCAGCGAAGCGATCTTCGATTTTACCGTCGACGCCGGCGACGTTTGCCAGCGTGCGATAATATTCTTTCCAGTTCGCCCCGGTCAGCAGTGCCGTGGGTGCCAGCCGCGATGCCATCTGGTACGCTTCCTCACCCAGGAAGTCGCTGCCAATGATGAGGTCGGGCTGAAGCGCGACGATCTTCTCGATGCTGGGCTCCATGAAAGACCCGAGATCCACCACACCCGCAGCCTCGGCTTTTGCTTTCAGATCTTTGTCGCTCATCCCGAAAAGCGGCGCCCCGACGACAGGCAGGCCAAGCTCCAGCGCTATGCCAAGGCTGAAGGTGGGGACAAGGGATATGATCCGCTTAGGCTCCTCGGGCGCACAAAGTGGCGGATGGAGAAACGCGCCTTGCTGGATAAGCCTGCCGTCGCATTGGGCGAAAACAGGGGTAGACAACATAATACCTAGTAAAGCCCAAACGACGACTCGCATGAAGAACCTAAATATGAGGTTTGTGTTCATGTTAATTAGCCCGCCGAGCCGGCCGGCGCAATATGGAGAGAGCAGCGTGATGCAACCACAAAACCCTTGCACCGACCGGTGCTGCACATAGAGCACAGCCGCCGGCAGACCGCTGCCCGTATCCTTGAAGTGCAATTCGTCTCATCCGCTCCTTTCTAAAAAAAACCGGCGTTTGACCGCGTTCATTCCGGCAGAGGCGTCTTGGATGTGACGGCTGTCGATGCATGGTTTGTGGCGGTCCTTATTCCGCGATACCTGAATTTGTAATGACACGGTATCGGGGTTTACAGGCTGCCCGGTGGGGCTATTTTCGAGGCTCGCTCGCGTGTCGATGTGTAGTCAGTGTGGCGGAGCCGGGCGAATGAGTTCGGTAGCCGTGCTGCATAAAAGGGCGAGTGTGGAAACGGGCCTTCCCGGTAATGCCGGTAGCGCCATTGTCATTGCCTGAATTCGTGGAAATCAAAGTGTTCGGATCGTTCCAGCATTCTCTTTCGCAGTCAGATGCGGATGCCGACGCTATGTCGTTGAAATGGGTCGTTCTTGCGATTGCGTTGATCAGCGGCGTTGTCAACGTGCTGGCACTGACCTCGCCGCTCTTTATGCTGCAGGTTTATGACCGGGTGCTGGCGAGCGGAAGTGTGGAGACACTGGTCGGATTGGCGATCCTTGCCACGGGCATGTTCGTCATCCAGGCGGGTCTCGATATCATCCGTGCCCGCATCCTAATTCGTATCGGTGAAGCCTTCGATGCCAGTTTGTCGAAGCGCGTCCATGACGCTGTCGTTCGTTTGCCGCTTTTGGGGCACTCTCCGCGAGATGGGCTGCAGCCGTTGCGGGACATGGATAATGTTCGCAGCTTCCTGGCCGGTTCGGGGCCAACCGCGTTTTTCGATCTGCCCTGGATGCCGCTCTATCTGTTCATTTGCTTCGCGTTCCATTTCTGGATTGGAATGACCGCGCTTGTGGGCGCCATTTGTCTCATTGCCCTGACGCTTCTGACGAACCTTTTTTCTCGCAAATCCATCCGCGAGGTGACGGCGCAGAACATGCAGCGCAATGGCCTTCTTGAGGATGCCAGACGCAATGCCGAGATTACTCGGGCAATGGGCATGGGCAATCGCGTTGCGTTTCGCTGGGCAAGAGTTAACCGCGCTTATCTGGATGCCAACCGAAAGGCCGGTGACGTTTCTGGCGCGTTTGGAAGCATCTCCAGAATGGCGCGCCTGATGTTGCAGTCGGCAATTCTGGGTGTCGGTGCCTATCTTGTCATTCGCCAGGAAGCGAGTGGCGGGGTGATGATTGCAAGCTCCATCATGATGGGGCGGGCGCTGGCGCCGGTCGATCTGCTGATTGCCAGCTGGAAGCCACTGTTGATGGCGCGGCAAAGCTGGGCGCGACTGAAGGACTTGCTGACGAAAATCCCGAGGGACAGTGCGATGACGCCTCTGCCTGCGCCGCAGAGGGAACTGCGCGCCGAGGCTCTTGTTATCGTGCCTCCCGGTGAAAAAAAGCCGACGGTAACCGGCGTGCAATTCATTTTGGGCGCGGGAAGTGCGCTGGGCGTTATCGGTGCCTCGGGCTCGGGCAAATCCACCCTGGCACGCGTGCTTGCCAATGCCTGGATGCCCGCCTCCGGCAAGGTCCGGCTTGATGGCGCAAGCCTCGACCAATGGGAACCGGAACGTCTGGGTTCCTACATCGGATATCTGCCGCAGGATGTGGCACTGTTCGATGGCACGATTGCTGAAAACATTTCTCGCTTTGATGACGAAGCAGATCCCGCTGCGCTCGTTGCTGCCGCAAAGGCTGCAGGTGCGCACGATATGATCCTGCGTTTTGACAAGGGTTACGAAACGCGCGTGGGCGAGGCCGGTTCGGCACTGTCTTCCGGTCAACGACAGCGGATCGGTCTTGCGCGGGCGCTCTATCGCGATCCCTTCATCGTGGTGCTGGACGAGCCCAACGCCAATCTCGATGCCGATGGCGAAGCTGCCGTGGTTGCCGCCATCGCCGCGGTGCGTTCGCGGCGGGGCATTGCCATCGTCATCGCACATCGGCCAAGCGCAATGGCCGCGGTCGATCTCGTTCTGGTCATGGAAAATGGGCAGCAACGTGCGTTCGGCCCTCGCGACGAGGTTTTGTCCAGGGTCTTGAAAAAGGACGGGCAAGGGGATGTCCCACGGCAAGGATACCAAGCCTCTGGCCACGGCGTAATGCCGATCCGCGCCGTGGCGCGGGGTGAGGCAAAAGTGCCCGAGTTGCAATTGGCCGAGATGAAGGCAAGGGAACCCAGCGATGTCTGAAACCAAGCCCTTTGATCTCCAACGCTCCCTGCGCAGGCATCTCCAGGCCGGTGTCTTCGTTGGCGCGCTTCTGGTCTGCGGGGTGGGTGCCTGGGCGTCGACAATCGTGCTGTCCGGCGCCATCGTGGCGCCTGGGCAATTCGTGGTCGAATCCTATGTCAAAACCGTCCAGCATCCAACGGGCGGGGTGGTCGGTGAAATTCTTGTAAAGGAAGGCGATCAAGTCAAAGCCGGTGAGGTCGTCATGCGGCTGGACGCAACGCAGGCCCATGCCAGCCTCTCCATCGTTAGCAAAAGACTTGATGAGCTGAAGGCGAGACTGGCAAGGCTGGAAGCCGAGCGGGATGATGCGCCGAGTATCGCCTTTCCCGAAGACATGACGGCTCGCCTTGATGATTCCGATGTTGCGTCTGCGCTGCGCAGTGAGGAACGGCTCTTTCAGTTCCGTAAGGCTGCCCGCGATGGCAAGCAGGCGCAATTGCAGGAGCGCGTCGCGCAATTCCAACACGAAATTGAGGGGCTTAAGGCGCAGGAAGCTGCATATGCCGACGGAATCGACGTGTTGAACCGCGAGATCACGTCGTTAAGCGGGCTTAGGCAGCAGGGCGTGGTTTCGGATCAAAGGTTGAATGGCCTGAAAACGCAGATTGCCACTTTCGGGGGAGAGCGCGGCGAGAAGATTGCCTATCAGGCTCAGGTGCACGGGCGCATCGCTGAGACAAGGCTTCAGATACTCCAGATCGAGCAGGATTTGAAATCGGAAGTCAGTCGAGAATTGCGTGAGGTGCAGGGGCAGATCGGTGAGTATGTCGAGCGGAAGGTGTCTGCGGAGGATACGTTGAAACGGATCGATATTATTGCGCCACAGTCTGGTACGGTCCATCAGCTTGCCGTTCACACCGTGGGTGGCGTGATTGGCCCGGCCGAAAAGATCATGTCGATCGTGCCGGCCGAAACGGATATGGCGCTGGAAGTGCAGATCGCGCCAAAGGACATCGATCAGATTAGTCCTGGACAGGCAGTTCAGTTGCGCATGTCTGCATTTAACCAGCGAACCACGCCAGAGCTATCGGCGCATGTTATGCGTATTCCCGCTGACCTCACTACGAACGAAAGGACCGGCGCTTCCTACTATGTCGCACGACTAAAGGTTGATCCACGCGAGCTGGAAAAGCTGGGCAATCTTCGGCTTGTACCGGGAATGCCTGCCGAAGCGATGATCAAAACGGGGGAAAGAACAGCTTTTTCATACCTCCTGAAGCCACTATCGGACCAGATAAACCGGGCGTTCAAAGAATGATCAAAGCAAACCCTAAATTATGCAACCTATTGATTTTTATTATTTAAGTATCGCAAAAATAGTATTTTACCTGCTTTTCCGAAGCTGAAAATTAGTTTTATTCACCAACGTATTTATGTCTAAGCTATTTAAATCATTTTGTTATTTGGCAATTATTTAATTTGTTAACCTCGTTTAAATCAGTTTTATTGAAACTCGCCTCCCATAAGTCGCTTCATGAAGAAGTGGCCACTTTAGCGACAGCACGATGTTATCCATGCAAACAATAGTTGTGCTTCATGGCTGTGTTTGTCGATTAATCTTGGTTTACTGAGGCTCCCATATGTCTTTTCTTCAAAACGCGAAAATTCGCACCAAAATACTTTCCCTGATAGTTCTGGTTGCACTCTTGGGTTTTATGGGCGTCTCCTATGTCGCCAAGAGCTTAAAGGATGCCGATAACCGCTATTCCAAGTTCATTGCCGAAGACTCCCTGGGCTCGATCGAGTTCTTTCGCGCCAATAGCTCACTTATTTCTATGGGCTATGGCATGACACTGGGTGTGGTGCTTCGTGAACAGGGTGGCGACACCTCCAAGATTGAAGAAGTTTACAAGAATGACATCGCGAATGTGTCCAGCAGACTTGAAAATGTAAAGAAACTGCTGCCTGAAATCAGTGCTGATGTCGATCCATTCATTGCCCGGGTAAAGACCATTTCTGCTTCAGGTGACAAAGTTTGGCAGCTGGCCCGTAGCGGCGATTTTGCCGGCGCTCGCAAGACGCTGACTGAACTCCAGCCCATGATAGACCAGTGGCGCACCGACATCCGTGTTACGAGTGAGCGTAACCTCAAGCGGATCGGGGAAAAATCGGACGCCTTGACCGAAGTTACGGACTCGACGATTTTCAATGCTCTCGTTGCTCTTGGTGTCATGTTCCTTTGTGCAATCGCGGCTTCCCTTTTCGTGTCTACGCAGGGCATCACCCGTCCGATAGAACTCTTGCGGGCACGCATGATGTCGCTCGCCAAGGGTGAAACCGAACAGGAAGTCGGTGGCCTCGATCGCCGCGACGAAGTCGGCCAGATGGCCGAAGCCGTTGCGGTATTCCGCAACAACGCAATTGAGCGTGAGCGGCTTGAAGCCGAAGCCATCGCCAATCGTAGCCTGTCTGAAAAGGAGCGTATTGCGCGCGAAGAGCAGAAGGCGAAGGAGGCGGCAGATACGTCCCATGCGGTCGATAGCCTGGCCGATGCCCTTTCACGACTGTCTGACGGTGATGTCTCCTATCGCATCAGCCAGCCATTTGCCCAGCATCTGGATGTCGTCAGAGCCAACTTCAATTCTTCTGCCGAAAAGCTGCAATCCGCTCTTACCCGGGTCGCAGGCAATGCGCGGGGCATCGATGCGGGCGCCAATGAAATCCGTTCCGCAGCCGACGATCTTGCCAAGCGCACGGAGCAGCAGGCCGCGTCGGTCGAGGAGACCGCAGCAGCACTTGAACAGATTACCACCACCGTCAAGGATTCCACGCACCGCGCGCAGGAAGCCGGTCAGTTGGTCGCCAAGGCCAGAGTTGGCGCCGAACAATCCGGTGACGTGGTTCGCAAGGCTGTCATCGCGATGGAGCAGATCGAGAAGTCGTCTTCCGAGATTTCCAACATCATCAGTGTCATCGACGAAATCGCCTTCCAGACCAATCTTCTGGCGCTCAACGCTGGTGTGGAAGCCGCCCGTGCCGGTGAAGCAGGCAAAGGCTTTGCCGTTGTCGCGCAGGAAGTGCGCGAACTGGCACAGCGCTCGGCCAGTGCGGCCAAGGACATCAAGGCCCTGATCATGACCTCCAACTCCCATGTGCAGGATGGCGTGCAGCTCGTTGGCGAAACGGGTAAGGCGCTTGAAACGATCGTGACTGAAGTACAGGAAATCAACCGTCACGTCGTTGCTATCGTGGACGCCGCGCAAGAGCAGTCCTCCGGTCTGCAGCAGATCAATACTGCCGTAAACCAGATGGATCAGGAAACGCAGAAAAACGCAGCCATGGTGGAAGAGCAGACCGCGGCAAGCCATAGCCTGGCGCGCGAAGCGGAATCGCTGAACCAGCTTCTTGCCCAGTTCAAGCTGGGTAGCGGGCAGGAAAGCCCTGTTCGCACAGCCTCGTCCAATGAAAGACCTGTCCAGTCACCCGCTCGTGCCCTTGGCCGTAAAGTCGCCACCGCTTTCAATGGCAATGCAGCGGTAAAGGCTGAGTGGGAAGAGTTCTGAGGTTTTCTGTCGCCTGCGTAGCGAGGCCATAAGCCACGTTACGCGTCGCTCTGTGAACGCACACGAAAATGCTCTGCCCATCGAAATTATGGGCAGAGCATTGGCATATGCGGAATTGACTAGAGAGCGCGGTAAAAGCCCAGGGCCTCTTCCAGCTCCGTCTGCTCGTAGCCGAAATGTGACCGAACCACGCGGTCGATAAGACAGAAGGTCTCCTTTGCTTGCGCAAATGTTTCCGCGCCAGGGTCGGCGAGAAGGGCTGTAACATTTTTCGAAAGCGTCAAAAGCAATTCGTGGATCACGTCGTGTTCCTGCATGAGGCGTTGGATGACCGCTTTCACGCCGTCGTTCGCCCCCGCCAGAATGACAGGGAATATGTCACCATCTTCAGCGGAATGATGATAGTTGAGAAACTCGCATTCGCGCCCGCAGAGGTTTCCGAACCGCACATAATTTCTCATCATATCCAGCGTTTCGATTTTGGTCGCAAGCGTTCCGGCGTCCAGTTCGCCCGCTTCCACCTTCAGCATCATGGCCTTGGTTTCGTTGAGCGCGTCGATATGCATGGCATGAATCATGGCCAGCCGCTTTCCCGCCATTCGATCTGCCGGAGTGGCTTGCGGAATTGGCGGTGCTCTGGGGCGTGTATCGTCTTCAAGAAGGTCAAATACGTTCATTTTCAATCCATGGAGATCTGCTCGCAGGGAGCGTTGGGGGGATCGGATTTCCTGTCGCCGCTTGAATTAGGGACGAAGGTCTCTATCTGCAACTGCGAGAGGAGTTGGTAGCGTGTTTGTTTGAATGATCGCCGCAAGCGGTGCATGGAATATATATTTTATTGGTAGAGCCTAGGTTGGATTAATATGACCATAAGACATATACTTGAGACGCGACGCGCCAGCCCGGATGAGATACTCGCGGCTTTCGACGGCCTTGAGCCGGCGACACTCGATTTCATGACTGGACGCTGGCGGGGTTTTGAAATCCGGACCGGCCACAGGCTAGATGGCCTTCTGGAGCCAAGTGGCTGGTACGGCAAACTCTTCGAAAGTGCCGAAGCGGTGCATCCGCTGCTGTTTTACGGCCCTGCGAAGCGCAGTCTTTATGCTGTCGATCCAATGCTTGTGCCATTGTTTGCCCCGCTTCCCCGTTCATCCGTTCTTGGTCTGGCAATGAAGGTAGCGCGGCCGCTTTTGCAGACGAGCCTGCCGAAGGCCCGATTGCGGATGATCGAGTTTCGAGGGCGCTCGACAGCGACCATGGCCTATGACAGCAAACCTATCTTTGATCATTTCGCGAAAATTGATGATCGCCGTGTGCTGGGCATCATGGACCTGAAGGGTATGCCCGGTCCCTATGCGTTCTGCCTTGAGCGTGATGATACTCCAATGGATATAAGGCTTTAGTCATGACGGATGTAACTGTTATCACAGGTGGCGCCAGCGGTCTTGGGCGTTTGCACGCGCTTCGTCTGGCTCAGAAAGGCGGCTACGTCGCCATCATCGATGTAAACCAGGAAGGATTGCAGGACGTCAGTGGTCACGATTCCCGCATCAAGCCATTCTCATGCGATGTGACGGATCATGATGCGCTCGAGGCGACCGTGGCCGAAATCGAGCAAACGCTTGGACCCGTAACATGTCTCATCGCCTGCGCAGCAATCATGCCGGGCGGTGAACTTGCAAAGACCGACCCGGCGAAGATCAACAAGGTCATGCAGATCAATTATTGTGGCATGGTCAACGCCACCGGCATCCTCCTCAAGCGAATGTTGCCGCGTCGCAAGGGTGATATCATCATTTATGGCTCGACAGCCGGTATCGTCCCCATCGATCGGTTTGGCGCTTACGGCGCCACGAAAGCGGCGGTCAATCATTATGCGAAAGTACTCATAAATGAGAACCGCAACAGCGGTCTGCGGTTTCAACTGGTATGCCCGCCAGCGGTGGACACCCCGCTGATATCGCAGGTCGCAGAAGCGGGACCTGACTTCTTGCGAAATGGCCGGACATCGATCTCCCAGATGGTCACGCCAGAGGTTGTCGTTGAATCTGTCGAGCGAGCTCTGGAGACCGGGCGTGAGGTCAACTATCCAGGCCGTGGCAAGTTGATTGAACTGGCGTATCGTGCCTTCCCCGGTATCGTGCGCAGGGTTTCAAATAGTTGAATGTGAACTCGGAAGCCTGTCTCGGTTTGAAGTGATGCTTTGACGCTTCAGGTTTCCGCAGAATTGAACGGATATCACGGTAGAAAGCGATCTGCCCAAACCATTGTCTCATGTTGTATTCGATATCGATCAATTAGTAATATTTGAATATGTTCGACCGAAAAGGTGATGTGAGCTTTAGCGAATGGTTTTAATTCAAAAATATTCTTTCCTGTATTTGCAATAGTTGGCATCCGTAATTTTTTATCAATCAATGATTTTTATTTTCCTTGGCAGGTGAGCGCACTGCGTCGTCAAGGGGGCTTGAATGCATATATCGGTAAGAAAATTTTCGTTTCGAACACAGTTGACGATGCTGGCTCTGGTGCCGCTGCTCGCGACCATGGTTCTCGGCGGCATTCTCAGCCAAAGCGCCTACACGAATTTTCTGGGACTGGAGAAGGCAGTCCACCTGGTGCGTCTGGCCCGCGCGGGTGCCGCACTTCAGCGCTCCATGCCAAATGAAGCAAGTGCGCTTCCGGCCGATAGAGCGGCTGCGCGTAAAGAGACGGACGATGATTATGCAAGATTGATCGATGCATATGATACCGCATTTTCTGATGGAAATGAGGACTCCGGGCTCGCGGCCTTGAAGGCGAAAATGGTTCAGAACTTTGCCAATATCTCGGAATATCGCAGGAAGGTGGACAGCGGCGACACAGATACCCTTCTGCCTTTAAAGCATCTCCAACCCATATCGGCTGTCGGTCTGGACATTACCAGTCGGGCAGGAAGCCTTGTCGGGGACGCGGAATTGTCGCGCGCCATCCGCGGTTATTACTCGTTCCTGCAAGCCAATAATGGTTACCTTATCTATGTCACCCTGGGCCGTAAGTATGCGCAGAATGGGTCGCTTCAGTATGATGACCTGAAGCATCTTTTTGCCGCCAAGGGGCTGATCACGAATGCATTGAAACCGATGCAGGAATTCTTGCCGCAAAAGATTATGGATGAGCAGGAGCGCTTTTGGCAGTCGGCTGATGGCAAATTCATTGGGAACATCGTCGACAAGATGACCAACAATGTCAGCAGTGCTCCGAGCACCGCAGACCTCAGCACCTGGAACGCGGCCATGAATCTACGCCGTGACGCCTTTGCGACGATGTCGAAGGCGATTGTCGACGACATAGGTGATCTGGCTCAGACGAAAATCGATGTGGCGAGCCGCCATCTCACCTTCATGCTTGCCAGCCTCGGACTTTTGATTGTGCTGACGGTCGCCTTGTCTCTTTCAGTGTTCAAGGCACTTTCTTCGGCCATTCGCGGTATCTCTGGCCGTATGGGCGCACTTGCGGATGGCGATCAGGAGAGCGCTATTCCGAGCCTTGGGCGGAAGGATGAAATCGGTGAAATGGCTCATGCGGTCGAAATTTTCCGACAGGCAGCCATTCGCAACGCGGAACTGGAGGCAGATGCCACGTCCAGCCGCTTGCGCGCAGAGGCCGAGCGCGCAGAAATGCAAGCTTTGGCGGAGGCAGAGGCGGAAAGTCGTCTCGAACAGGCAACGCGCACATTTGCTGCCAGCCTGAAGCGACTCGCGCAAGGCGACATGCAGTGTGAAATCGATACACCCATGGCACCACAGTTCGAAGGCTTGCGCGCGGACTTCAACACATCGCTGCGTCAACTGAGGGATGCGCTGCTTTCCGTCGGAAACTCTGTCGAAACCGTCACAGGCGGCGCCAGGGAAATATCGGACGCATCGGACGATCTCGCCAAGAGAACCGAACAGCAGGCGGCATCCCTGGAGGAAACCGCTGCAGCACTCGAACAGATCACCTCTAACGTGGTCTCAACGTCCAAGCGCACATCCGAAGCCCGCGATATCGTCCGTGATGCCCGCAGCCATGCGGGACAATCCGGCGCAGTTGTTCGCAATGCGGTTGCAGCCATGGAGCGGATCGAGGAAGCATCGCGCCAGATCAACCAGATCATTTCTGTCATCGATGAAATCGCGTTTCAGACCAACCTGCTGGCACTGAATGCCGGTGTCGAGGCGGCGCGTGCCGGGGAGGCCGGAAAGGGCTTTGCCGTGGTTGCCCAGGAAGTGCGTGAGCTTGCTCAACGCTCGGCCAGAGCGGCCAAGGAGATCAAGGGCCTGATTAACAACTCCACGCTGGCCGTTGCCGAAGGTGTCAAGCTCGTCAGCGACACGGGCGAGGGGCTCAACACAATCGAAGAGCTTGTTCAGGTCATCAATACGCATATGGACGCAATTGCCACGGCGGCAGAAGAGCAGTCGTCGGGCCTTGCGCAGGTCAATACCGCAGTCAACCACATGGATCAGGCCACGCAGAAAAATGCGGCCATGGTCGAGGAAATGAATGCGGCAGGAGCAGGGCTCGCACTGGAAAGTCGCAAGTTGAGCAACCTCCTCTCGCAGTTCCAGCTTGGCGCCAGCAGTCATCAATTGCGGATGGCTGCCAGCCAGATGAAGACCGGAATGGGGTCCTCGGAGGGTGGCTATTCGTCATCGACTGGTTATCGCGAGAAGGCGGCCTAGGTCAGGCCGCTCATCGTTGCACGAGGGTTTAGAAAGGGGCGCGGAAGCACCCCTCTCCAGATCCGAAAGTTCAGAAATTGACAGAGACTGCCCCGGCTTTCGCAAGGGCAGTCTTTTATTTCTTAAACAGAAACGCTGTCCACCGGACCCAGCCATTCATGCGGATTGGTTATCCTCACGGTTTCGCGGACATCGCCAGCATTTGCCGCGAGTATCAGATCATATTGCCCCTTCTCCGACCGGAAAGCAGCGGCCTCGACGTCGTAATAGCTGAGCTCGCGCAATTTGATTTTCAGGATAACGGTCCGGGTCTCGCCGGGCGAAAGTTCCAGCTTGGCAAAGGCGCGCAGCTCTTTTTCTGGCCGAGATACCACTGAGTTTTGTGGGCGCACGTAGAGCTGGACGACTTCCGAGCCCTTGCGGTCGCCGACATTCGTCACATCCACCATAACGTTCAAGCCGCCTTCCCCCATGATTTCTGCCGAGGCTCTGGCGTTCGCCCACTCAAAGCGCGTATATCCCAGACCGAAACCGAATGGGAAAAGCGGCTCGATATTGCTGGTGTCGTGGTGCCTATATCCGACGAAGACCCCTTCGTCATAGCGAACATGGCCTTCTTTTCCGGGGTAGACGAGTGGATTTTCTGTAATCGCCGAGTTGTCCGAGAGAGACTTCGGAAATGTTTGCGGCAAGCGCCCGCCGGGTTCCTGATCCCCGAAAAGGACATCGGCGACGGCGTTGCCCAACTCTTGGCCAGGATACCACATCTGCAGCACCGCCTGCACCTTTCCAAGCCACGGCATTTCCACGGGACCGCCCGTTTGCAGGATGACGATCGTGCGTTGGTTGACGGCAGCAACCCTTTCGATCAGTTCCTCCTGTCGACCCGGCAAGCGCATGTCCGGAAGGTCGAGCCCCTCCGTGTCCCACTGGCCATTGCGACCGACGAAGAGCAGGGCAACATCGCAACCTGCCGCCTTTGCGACGGCCTCGTCCATGGCGTCATCGCCAAGCGGTTTCTCGACGCCGAAACGGATTGCGGTTAGATGGATGCCGTCATCGGTCGGTGCCGGCGAGCAATATTCGATTGTCACCTTATACCGGCGGCCAGCCTCCAGCGTCAGCGTCTGGCGCTGCTCATTGTTGGCGGTGCCGAAATAATTGTCGCCGGGGCTCCAGCCGTCATATCCGTTGACGACCAATGCGTCATCGACATGCAGCTTTGCGAGCCCGGCATTGGTCATGCCGAAGACATGCTCGCCCTCTTGTGCAGCTACATAATGCGCGGTGATCCGTGCGGAAAAATCGGCCGGATCAAGCTCTGGCGATGGCAGGTCAAACCAGAAGAATTCGCCCTTGGAGGCCGTCTCACGGCACACCGGCGCACCGTCAAGCGTCCTGCCCTTGAAATACTCGACCTCCATTTCCCCTTCGAACACGTCGATAAGGCGGTTGTTGCTGCAGCCGGCGGCGTAGTGAACATTGTTTGCGTTGGAAAGCGCCGAGCCTATTCCTTCCAGCGGGCTGACCGTGTAATGCGCGGCAATCTGAGCGCTTCCGCCACCCATGACACGGGCTTCCCGCGCATTGGGGCCGATAACGGCAATACTGTCGAGCGTGGTCTTCGAAAGAGGCAAGGCGCCGTCATTTTTCAGCAGCACGCAGCCATCCGCACCAATCTTGCGAATAAGGGCGCGATCCTGCGGCAGGTCAAGGGAGTGCTCGGTGAGATCGGGTGTTGTTTCAAAAGCCCCGACCTTCTCAAGAAGGCTGAGACTACGGCGAGCAGCCTCCCGCACGGTTGCTGCGTCGACATCACCTTTGCGGACGGCTTCGACAAGCTTTTCGCCGCGGTCGCGGCTTGGGCCCGGCATTTCCAGGTCCAGCCCGGCATTGACGGTGGCGGCGGTCGAATGTGATCCAAACCAGTCCGACATAACAATGCCGTCAAATCCCCATTCCTTGCGCAGCACCTGCGTCAGCAGCCATTCGTGTTCACTCGTATAGGTGCCATTCAGCCGATTATAGGATGACATCACCGCCATCACGCCCGCAGTCTTTACCGCATGTTCGAAGGGCAGGAGATACAGCTCCCGCAGGCTGCGCTCATCAATATCCGAAGATATCGTCTGCCTCTCGATTTCAGATTCATTCCCGACAAAATGCTTGATAGTCGCAGCGATGCCCTTGCTCTGCACGCCCTTGATATAGGCGACCGCAAGTGCTGCGGTCAGCAGCGGATCTTCAGAATAGCATTCGAAGTTGCGCCCGTTCAAACCGGAGCGGTGAATGTTGACTGTGGGCGCCAGAAGAACGGACGCGCCCTTGCTTTTGGCCTGCCCCGCCAGCGCCACGCCCATCTGTTCCACAAGGGCCGGATCCCATGTCGCGCCCAGCGCAATCGCTACCGGGAAACAACCTGCCTTCACGCCAGCCACCAGTGAGCCCGCACCACGTGCCCCGTTCGGGCCATCCGTCACCTTGATTTTCGGAACCCCAAGCCGGTCCACCGGCACCGTCGTCCAGAAGTCAGCTCCTGATAGCAGCGAGACCTGTTCCTCAAGTGTCATCTCTCTCAGAATTTTCTCGATCATCCAAACCTCCGTTGACGAATTGCACTGGCGTATTGCGCGCGGCAGGGTTGTCCTGCGCCATCCCCGCTAGCGCGTAGCACGTATCAGGATACAGCTCCAGATGATCGAAATAGGGCGTAAATCAACGCCCGGATATTCACACGAAATAATTCACTTGATATTTACATTCAGAATGTATGTATACGAGATTATGCGGCGATGCGTCTTGTCGTCCGGCAACACCCGTGCATCGAAAAGGTGGAAAATGGTCCAGAAAACTCAGTTCCGGCGTGGGCAGACGGTCGGCCTTGCCCTTATCCTCTCAAGCGTCGTCCTTCCCGGGAAGGTCATTGCCCAGCAACCTCCAACTCCCAAGGTCACGGTGGAGGAAGCAAAGGTCGAAGACTTCACGCTGACCGCCCGCCTGCCAGGTCGCATCAAGCCGTCCACGATTTCCGAGGTCCGGCCACAGGTCAACGGCATCATCCGCGAACGTCTTTTCGAGGAAGGCGCGAAGGTCGAGGCCGGACAGGCTCTCTACAAGATCGAAGACGAGACCTATGTCGCAGCGGTCGAATCGGCCAAGGCGAATGTGGCTCAGGCTCAGGCGAGCTATGACTTTGCTGTTGTCGACGCGCGACGCGCGGAAGAAACATTCGCAAACAATGTCGGCTCTGCGTCCAATCGCGACACCAAGATCGCAGACCGGAACAAGGCGCAGGCTGCACTTCAGGTGGCGCTTGCGCAGTTGAGGACGGCTGAAATCGATCTCGACAGAACGACCATCAAGGCACCTATTTCAGGTGTTATCGGCTTTTCCGATGCGACGGCAGGTGCGCTCGTGGCCGCGCAGCAGACGACAGCATTGACGACAATCCGCGCGCTCGACACGATCTATGTCGACGTCACGCAATCGGTAAACGATCTTTTGCGGTGGAATTCCGACAAGCGTGCTGGCGGTGGCCAGGCTATGTCCGTCGCAACCATGATCCTCCCCAACGGCCAGACTTATCCCATCAGGGGTGATCTGAAAGCTGCCGAGCCTCGTGTCGAGCCGACAACCGGCATGGTGACCCTTCGAATTTCCTTCTCCAATCCGGACCATAAGCTGCTGCCTGGTCTTTATGTCGAAGTCGAACTGCCACAGGCCGTCACCAAGAATGCGACACTCGTGCCACAAAGCGCGGTGATGCGTGACGCCAAGGGTCAATCTTCCGTTTGGCTCGTGGAAGATGGCAAGATCGTACCACGTCCGGTCACAGTCGTTGCTGGCGCTGGCAATCGCTGGGTCACGAGCGATGGTCTCAAGGCAGGCGACAAGATTGTCATGACCGGCTTCCAGAAGGCGAAGCCAGGCGCACCTGTCGAAATCGACACGCAGCCGGTGGCACAGCCAGCCGCTCCGGCAGGGAGCAACTAATCCATGGCGCGGTTTTTCATAGACAGGCCCATCTTCGCATGGGTCATAGCGATCATCATCATGGGGCTCGGCGTCCTGTCGATCCTGCGTTTGCCAATCTCGCAGTATCCATCGATTGCCGGACCGGCGGTCGTCATTGGCGCAACCTATCCCGGCGCATCGGCTGAAACGGTCGCCGATACGGTCGTCCAGATCATCGAAAAGGAAATGACGGGGCTCGATGGCCTGCGCTACATCGAGTCGTCGACGACCTCGACAGGTCGCGCCTCCATCACACTCAATTTCTCGCTCGGTACCGATCCCGATATTGCTCAGGTTCAGGTTCAGAACAAGCTGAGCCAGGCCGAGGCCAGCCTGCCTGCGGAAGTCACCCGCCAGGGTGTTACGGCCGAAAAATCCACCACGGGCTTCCTCATGGTTATCGCTCTGATTTCCGATGACGGAGCTCGCACCGCGGTCGACCTTTCGGATTATCTCAACTCCTACATGGTCGAGCCGATCTCCCGCCTGAAAGGCGTTGGCAAGGTCGAAGTCTTCGGTTCGGAATATGCCATGCGGATTTGGCTGGATCCGCTGAAGCTGAAATATTACGGCCTGTCCCCCAACACCGTCATCAATGCCATTAGCGCGCAGAATGCGCAGATTTCTGCGGGCTCGTTTGGCGCGATGCCGGCACCCAAGGGGCAGCTGCTGAATGCGACGGTGACCGCACAGTCACTTTTGAAGACACCTGCGGACTTCGAGCGTGTCGTTCTGCGCGCCGATACGGATGGAGGCTTGGTCCTTCTGCGTGACGTCGCCCGCGCTGAACTGGGTACGGAAAACTACGAAATTGCTGGTTTCTACAATGGCAAGCCCGCATCGGGCATGGCTATTCAGCTCGCATCAGGGGCAAATGCGCTGGAAACGGCAGAGCTGGCCAAGGCGAAGGTTGCCGAACTCGGCGAATATCTCCCGGCGGGCGTGAGTTACGTCATACCCTATGACACAACGCCTTTCGTATCGCTTTCCATCGAGGCGGTGGTTCATACGCTCATCGAGGCGATTGCGCTCGTCGTTCTCGTCATTCTCCTTTTCCTTCATAATTTCCGCGCAACCCTTATCCCGGCGCTTGCGGTTCCGGTCGTGCTTCTTGGCACCTTCGGCATCATGGCAGCGCTTGGTTTTTCCATCAACACGCTGACGATGCTGGCCATGGTCCTTGCCATCGGTCTGCTCGTGGATGATGCGATTGTCGTGGTGGAAAACGTCGAGCGTATCATGCGCGACGAGCATCTCGATCCGGTTGAGGCGACAAAGAAGTCCATGGTCGAAATCCAGGGCGCTCTCATCGGCATCGGTATGGTGGTTTCAGCCGTTTTCGTGCCGATGGCATTCTTCGGCGGTGCCACCGGCGAAATGTACAAGCAGTTTGCGGTTACCATCGTGTCTGCCATGGCGCTGTCGGTCATGGTCGCATTGATCTTTACACCGGCTCTCTGCGCCACGATCCTCAAGGCGCACGATCCCCATGCCAAGGCCGGGTTGGCCGTTCGGTTCAGCAACGCTTTCGAGCGTCGCTTTTCCTGGCTTACGGATCGCTATGGCAAGGTCGTGTCCGGCTCTGCGAAACGACCGATCCGCATGTTCCTCGTCTATCTGGTTCTGGTTGGCGTCATGGTGTCGCTCTACCAGAAAACGCCCACATCCTTCCTCCCGGATGAAGACCAGGGCAGCCTCCTGACGATCATCCAGACCCCGCCCGGAACGACTGCCGAAAGCACGGAAGCCGTGCTGCGCAAGGTCGAAAACTATTACATGAACGCCGAAGGGAAGAATGTTGCGTCCGTATTCTCGGTGCGTGGCTTCTCCTTCGCCGGGCAGGGCCAGAACATGGGCATGATGTTCGTCAAGCTCAAGGATTGGAAAGAGCGTGAGGGCAGGGAAAACTCCGCCCAGGCCATCGCGGCCCGCGCCTTCGGCCCTCTGATGGGCGGCATCAAGGAAGCGATCGTCGTTCCCCTCGTGCCACCCGCCGTCACGGAACTGGGCAACTCCAACGGCTTTACCGCCTATCTTCAGGCGCGCGCTGGCCAAAGCCACGAGCAGCTCCTGGAAGCCCGCAACATGCTGCTCGGCATGGCTGCCAAGAGCCCCAAGCTCATGGCGGTTCGACCGAACGGTGTGGAAGACGCCTCCCAGTTCGAACTCAACATCGATTGGGGCAAGGCTGGCGCGGTGGGATTGAGTGCGGCGGATGTCGGCGCGTTCCTGACGACCGTGTGGTCGAGCTCCTACGTCAATGACTTTCTCTATGAAGGTCGTATGAAGCGCGTCTACGTTCAAGGTGAGCCGGATGCGCGCACCGGGCCTGAAGATCTTGCCCTGTGGCGCGTTCCCAATGGCAACGGCGACTTCGTCGATCTTTCGACCATTGCCAGCCAGAACTGGGTTTTCGGACCCCAGCAGGTCAGCCGCTATGACGCCCTGCCAGCCATGGAGCTTGAAGGGTCTCCCGCAGCGGGCTTTTCCTCGGGTGAAGCGCTGGCGGAAATGGAAGCGCTTGCGGCAAAGCTGCCGCCCGGCTTCAGCCTGCAGTGGACGGGTATGTCCCTTGAGGAAAAGGATGCTGGCGCGGGGGCTCTGCCGCTTTACGGTTTGGCGCTCGCAACCATGTTCCTTTGCCTGGCTGCCCTCTATGAAAGCTGGACAATTCCGGTCGCCGTCCTGCTCGCCATGCCGGTTGGTATTCTGGGAGCCCTTCTGGGCGCGTGGATCGGCGGTCAGTCCAATGGCGTCTATTTCCAGGTGGGACTGCTGACGGTCGTCGGCCTCACCGGCAAGAACGGCATTATGATTGTCGAATTTGCCCGTGAGCGCATGGCCAATCTGGGTGAGGGCGCATTCGACGCGGTCTGCCAGGCAGCGAAGCTTCGCTTCAGACCAATCTTGATGACGTCTCTTGCCTTCGGCCTGGGTGTCATTCCGCTGGTCATTTCCACCGGTGCCGGTGCCGGTGCTCGCCATGCCATTGGCTATGCGACCTTCTTCGGCACGGTAACGGGCACGCTTCTGGCAATTGTCATGGTGCCGGTGTTCTTCGTACTGGTCACGAAACTGTTCCGCTCCCGCAAGGCGAAACAGGCAGAACCGAAAACAGTGTAACGACGGAACCGACTGTCCCGACGCACAACGCACGTCGGGACAGTCATAAGCCGGGAGGCGGATGGCGGCTGGGTCTGGATCATTTTTTAGCATGCCGCTGATTTGCTTTGCCCTATCTCACCATATAGAAGCATATTCGAAAATAGGTGATTAGAGAGGCGTAGGGTGAGAAGAACCAAGGATCAGGCTGCGGAAACCGGGCGTCAGATCTTGCAGGCTGCCGAGACCCTCTTCCTCGACAAGGGCTACGACAAGGTCAGCCTTGAGGAAATCGCCACGCAGTCCGGCGTTACCCGCGGCGCCATTCATTGGCATTTCAAGAACAAGCAGGGTCTTTTACTGGCGTTGAGAAACGGTGCGCAGGAGCCGTTCCGGCGTTTCGCCGACGAACTTGCCGAGGGCAAGGGCTGTCCTTCCATCGAAACATTGATCGACATTATCCAGGACATGTTCGCGCGGTTCGAAAAGGACCCGCGCCAACGCGGTCTGCTGCTTGTCATGATGCGGCTCGATATTGTGCTGACGGAAAACGACGAGGAAGGTCAGGATACGTTTCCAGAAGAAATGAACGATCTCCTCCTGCGCATTTTCACCGCTGTCGATGCAGGCCCAGGTCTCGCGGCACCATGGACGCCCGAAAAGGCCGCCTCCATGGTTTCCGCTATCATCGGTGGGCTCGTGACCGAATGGGCATTGCGGCGTGGCAAGTTTAGACTTTGCGTGGACGGCGCGCTTTTCATCCGCACCCTGCTGTCGGGCATTCAGCGGCAGCCTTTGCAGTGAAACTGACGTCAAAAGAAGAGCAGGTGCATGGCGGTGCTTCCGGGCCAAATTCGAGCTTGTCGAACGGAGCTATGCTCAATCTTTATATCGACGGCTCTTACGATGCTGCCAGAAAGAAGGGCGGCTGGGCTTTCGTAGCGACGAGCGACGAAAACAGGATCACTTCGTCCCATGCCGGTAGCTTCGATGGCGATAGCAACAATACGCTGGAGCTCGTGGCTGCCGTCAAGGCGCTTGAGTGGGCCATGACTAACATAGACGCTGCCGCCATCACCATCTGGTCTGACTCAAACTATGTCGTGGAAGGGTGCAACATCTGGCGCCCCATCTGGAGCAATAACCGCTGGAAGCGTTACAATCCGAACCCGAAAAAGCGCAGCCGAAGCATTCCGGATGCGAACCTATGGAAGAGCATGGACCTCATGCTTCGGGAAAATCCAGGCGTCGTGGTCGCATGGTGCAAAGGCCATGATGGAAATGTCGGCAATGAGCTTGCCGACAAGCTTGCCAGAGAGGCCAGCTCTTAAGGCCGGCCAGCTCGCAGCGGTCGCGTCAGGCAGGCTCAATCCGCACCGGCACCGATTTTGCGGCAGGCGTTTTGCTTTCTTCAGCATATTGCCAGAGCGGTATGAGAGGGTTGCATTCCGGGTAATACGCAGCACAAGTTCCCGATGGCAGGTCGTAATCGATCACCTGAAAATTGGTCATCGTCCGCAATATCCCGTCATCGACGGCGGTGGTAATGCGTGCCAGACCGTCCTTCGCAATGCCCAGCCGGATGCGATCATCGGCGCTCATCATCACGATCATTCGCGATTTGTGGATGCCGCGCAGGCGGTCATCGTAACCATAGACCGTGGTGTTGAACTGGTCATTGGATCTCAGCGTTATAAGCCGCAACACGTCGCCGTCCTCGGCGGTAGCAAAGCTGGCGTTCAAGGATTTCGGCAGCTTGAAGTTCGCCTTGCCGGTGTCCGTGTGCCATTCGCGATGGCGAGCGGGCACAGGTCTGGGGAAGCCGCCGGGTATATCGAGCCGCCCGTTGAAGTCCCTGAATGGCTCGGGATAGGTGGCCTCGATGGCGTCCCTGACCAGCGCATAATTATTGACCCAGTCTTCCCACGGCACCTTTGGGTTGGGTTCCAGCGCATGTTTGGCGATCTCGGCGACGATGCGCGGTTCCGACAGCAACCCCTCATGCGCGGGCTTGTACTTCCCGCGCGAGGCGTGAATGCAGGTCGTCGAATCTTCCATGGTTACGATCTGCGGCCCCGACAGCTGCTCGTCGATTTCCGAGCGGACCAGCGTGGGAAGAATATAGGTCGTCGCCGCTGTTACCAGATGGCTCCGGTTCAGCTTGGTGGCAATCTGCACCGAAAGGTCGAGATCACGCCACTTGCGCTCCATCAGTTCGCTCTCGGGGATGGCACGCACAAAGTTGCCGCCAAGGCTGATGAAGGCTTTGACCGTTCCCTTCACAATGCCTTCGCAGGCCTCGATGGTGTTCAGTCCATCTTCGCGGGGCGGCTCAAAGCCGTATTGTTCCGCAAGAAGGTCCAGAGGAACAAGCTCGGTCTTCTCGGAAATGCCGACGGTACGCTGGCCTTGAACGTTGGAATGTCCGCGCACCGGACAGATACCCGCACCGGGCTTGCCAATATTGCCGCGCATCAGCAAAAGGTTGATCAGCGTTTGAACATTGTCCACGCCATATCTGTGCTGCGTCAGGCCCATGCCATAGATCGCGATCACGGCCTTTGCCTTGGAGTAGGTCCGCGCCGCCGCTTCGATAGAGGCCGAGCTTAGTCCTGAAACCTGCAAGATCTCGGCCCAGTCCGTTGAGCGAACCTGCGCCTCGAAGGCCTCGAAGCCATGCGTGTGCTGCTCGATGAAGTCCTCGTCCAGAATGCCGGGCTCACCCTGCGCCTTCGCCTCGTCGTGCCATGTGAACAGGAACTTCGCCATGCCCATCATGACGGCAATATCGCCACCGGCGCTCACCTGATAATATTGCGTGGCAATCTGCGTTGCCTTGTTCGTGGTCATCTGGCCGGGACGCTGGGGGTTGACGAATTCCTGCCAGCCGCGCTCCTTCAGGGGATTGAAAACCACAATGGGGACATCCCGCTCACGCACTTCCTGCAGGCTGTGCAACAGTCGTGGAGAGTTGGTGCCGACATTCTGACCGAAGGACAAGATGCAATCGGTGTGCTCATAATCATGCAGAAGTATCGTGCCGACGGGGGTGCCGATGCTTTGCGGCAGGGCAACCGAGGTTGTCTCATGGCACATGTTGGAACTGTCGGGAAGGTTGTTGTTGCCATAAAGGCGGGCCAGAAGCTGATACATGTAGGATGTTTCGAGCGAAGCGCGGCCTGAAGCATAGAAGACGACCGATGATGGCTCGAAACCCTTGAGCTTGTGCCCGATGTCTGCAAAGGCCTCCTGCCAGCTCACGCTCACATATTTGTCTGTGGTCGCGTCGTAGCGCATCGGGTGCGTCAAGCGGCCTTCGTTTTCCAGATCGTAGTCCGGCAACTTGAGAAGTTCGCTGACGGTATGCTTCGCGAAAAACTCTGGCGTCGTTCGCTTGGATGTCAGGTCCCAAAATGTCGCCTTCGCGCCGTTTTCGCAAAACTCGCCCAGATGCGGCTTGCCAGGTTTTGCCCATGCGCAGCTGGTGCACATGTAACCGCCGACCTTGTTGTGATCTTTCAGAAGCCCCGGCGTCGTCTTTATGGCGCGTTGCTGGATCACATCGGCAAAGACTGATTTGAGAGAACCCCACCCGCCTGTCGGCATCGTGTACTGCTTGTATTTGACTTTTTGTTCCACCCGGTCACCTCATGGCTCTGCGTGATGAGCCAACAGATGAGCCCTGCGATGGTTCCACGCGCGGCATGATGCCGGGCTTAGAACTGCATCACAGTGCCGTCATGGACAAACAGGCGACGTTGCGGAAAACTTTTTGTGATCCTGTCAGGGAACTATTTTGGAACCCTTGGGTAGGGGGCGCGTTGCGGGAATGAGGAGACACGTCACGCATCGCACACGGGGGTTATATTTTGCCGAGCACACTGGATCCCTATTGCGGGCCTGCTCCAGACAGCCAGGATCTTCAATATGCTTGGAATCTCGATCCTGTTCTCGTTCTGGCAATGGTATCCGTCATCGCAGTTCTGCACGCTCGGTCAGATGATCGGCATCGCGGATTGACCGTACTGCTGTCACTTGTCCTCGTCATCGCCTTCGTCTCCCCTCTTTGCGCTCTCTCAACTGCACTGTTTTCAGCCCGCACCATCCACCATATCCTGGTCGGTTCGGTCGCTGCGCCCATCGCCGCGGCATTGCTGCTTGCCACTCCTATGAAGGCCTTGAAGGTCCCGGCAGAGGCGGTCTTTCTTTTTCACACCGTCGTTTATTGGACGTGGCATCTACCATTCGCCTATGATTTCGCGCTGTCCGGTGCTCTGCCCTACTGGTTGATGCAGGCTGCCTTGATCGGCTCATCCGTGTGGCTGTGGCTGCGGATCCTGTCTGAGAAGACGTCAATGCTGTCGTCCGTGGGGCTAGCGGTCGGGACGATGGTGCAGATGGGTTTTCTCGGGGCAATCCTCACCTTCGCACCCCAGCCGCTTTTTGCGCCGCATCTTTTAACGACGCAGGTTTTCGGCTTCACCCCACTGGGCGACCAGCAGCTTTCCGGCGTGTTGATGTGGACGCTGGGCTTTGCGCCTTATGCGGCGGCGGCGGTCTTTGTCTTGCGCAAGCGATTGTTCTGCGGCCACCAAGCCTTGGGAAACTGAGCCCATGGCAGTCTGGCTTAAATTCATTCACATCGCGGCGATTGCGCTCTGGGCCGCTGGCATTGTCAGCCTTCCCGGCCTTTATGTGCAACGTGCTCATATCCGGAAAGATCAGGATCTTTTCCGGCTGCAAAAGATCGTCCGCTTCTCCTATGTCAGAATTCTTTCGCCCGCAGCATTCGTCGCCATTGCGTCGGGAACAGGGCTCATCTTCCTGCAGGAGCCCTATAGCGGCTGGTTTTCTGTCAAGCTCATGCTGGTCGGAATGCTCGTCGTCATCCACGTCATGACGGGCCTCGTTATCATCAGGCTTTTTGAAGAGGGTGAGGTCTATCCCGTCTGGCGTTTCGTCACCGCAACAATCCTCAGCGGCGGGGTCGTGTGCGGCATTCTTTTCGTGGTGCTGGCTCGTCCCATGGTCGATTTTTCGGTGCCCCCCGGCTTCTTTGCACCGGGAGCACTGAAAAACATGATCTCGGAGATCAGTCCTTGGCCGATACCATGAGGCCGATGCCGTGATCGAAAATCAACTTCCCACCATGCCACCCGGCCAGTCCTGTCAGGACAGCAGCCAGAAGGGACAATCCCAGCCCATGCGGCAAGACATCGATGGTCGCGGTTACGCGGCCACCCCAGTTTGCTCCCATAACCCCAATCAGAGCCATTGCGGCAATGCCATGGGCCCAGCTTGCGACGCGGGCGCGAATACCGGCGACCAGCAAAAGCTCCGCGGTGCCGATCGTGCCTGCGGCCAGTCCGCTGAAGAATGCGCCACCGGAAGCCCAAAGCCCCGCGCGCGCCCAGAAGTCATCGGCGCTCCACCAGTAGAAAACATCGGTCCCAAGTGTCGCAATCACAAGCGCGATAGGGAAATGAACCGTCATGGCATGGAGCGGATGACCCGCAACGGCCACGGCGGAATTCGTGGTCTTTTCTTCCACCTTGGAAATGACGGGGTTGGGACTGCCTGTATCTGCCATGGGTTACCTCCTGATGTCAGGTCAACACGCGCATCGCCCATGCGGTTCCGGCCGCTAACGGCAGTTTTACCGCTTGCTGCAGTGCTAGCCGGGTGTTCCGGCGATCTTTCAGTCCTGGATCCAGCAGGGCCGTCCTCTCAGGCCATAGCGGGTCTGTGGTGGGCCATGCTGGCGGGCGCGGTTGGCCTTTTTACGCTCGTCATGGTGCTGCTCTACATCGTTTTCTTCGCGCCCCGGCTGGTTGAAAACGTCACGCCGAAACAGTGGATCGGATGGGGCGGTCTCGCCATGCCCATACCCGTCCTTCTGGCACTCCTTGCCTATGCCTTCGTTCAGGGCGAAAAACTGTTCGGCGCAGAAGCACTGGAGCCCGCTGTCACCGTAACCGCCACGTCAAGGATGTGGGGCTGGGATTTCGTCTATGAGCAGGACGGCAACCAGATCAACAGTCAGGACGTCCTTCATATTCCTGTTGGTCAACCCGTCAGAATTCTGACGACAAGCACGGATGTCATACACAGCTTCTGGGTGCCAAGGCTCGGCGGCAAGATCGACGCCATTCCCGGACAAACAACCAGCATCGTCTTACGAGCGGATGTTGAGGGCACATTCGGCGGCATTTGCGCGGAATATTGCGGCGAAGGTCACAGCGCAATGAATTTCCGCGTGCAGGCCCATAGCGTTGAGAATTTTCAAAACACACTCAGGACATTGCAACCGTGACGGACCGCGAAACGACCATAGAACCCATCTCCTCGCTTGCCCTGCATCGGCAGCTGGAAGCCGTCTGGCGCAGCGGTAAGGGTCTGAAGCGGCTCGCCGCCGTCAATCACAATGTCATCGGCATCCGCTTCATGGTGACTGCTCTGGTCTTCTTCGCCATTGGTGGTTTCCTTGGTATGCTGATCCGCACCCAGCTTGCAACCGCTTCCAATGCCTTCATGGATGCCGCGCAATATGCGCAGGTTTTCACCATGCATGGCACCATCATGATGTTCCTGTTCGCCATCCCGTTTTTCGAGGGGTTGTCGATCTATCTGTTGCCCAAGCTGCTCGGGGCCCGAGATCTCGCCTTTCCCAGATTGTCGGCTTACGGATACTGGTGCTACCTTTTCGGCGGCTCGATGCTGATCGTCGCCTTGCTCGGCGGTGTCGCGCCAGATAGCGGCTGGTTCATGTACACGCCCCTGTCCTCGTCGCGTTACAGCCCCGGCATCAATGCCGATATCTGGCTTCTGGGCATAACCTTCGTTGAAATCTCCGCCATCAGCGCGGCCATTGAGATCGTCGTCACCATCATACGTATGCGTGCGCCGGGCATGTCGCTTGTCAGAATGCCGATCTTTGCCTGGTACATGCTGGTGGTCGGCGGCATGATGCTCGTCGGTTTTCCCCCTTTGATCCTCGGTTCAATGCTGTTGGAAGCCGAACGGGCCTTCGGCCTGCCGTTCTTCGATCCTGACCGGGGAGGAGACCCGCTTTTGTGGCAGCATCTTTTCTGGCTGTTCGGGCACCCGGAAGTCTACATCATCTTTCTGCCCGCAGCGGGCGCCTTGTCCACCATCATCCCCGTGCTCGCCAGAACGACGCTGACCGGCTATCACATCATCGTCGCCTCGCTCATGGCCATGGCCTTCCTGTCCTTTGGCCTGTGGGTCCATCACATGTACACGGTCGGCATTCCGCATGTAGCCTTGTCGTTCTTTTCAGCGGCAAGTGCGCTCGTCGCCATCCCCACAGCCATCCAGATCTTCGCCTGGCTTGCCACGCTGGCGCAGGGTAAGCCCCGCCTCAACATTCCCATGCTGCATGTCTTCGGATTTTTCTTCGTCTTCGTCATCGGCGGGTTGACCGGCGTCATGCTTGCCATGGTGCCCTTTGATATGCAGGCGCATGATACGCATTTCGTCGTTGCCCACCTTCACTACGTGCTGGTCGGCGGCTTTCTGTTCCCCATGCTGGCCGGCATCTATTACTGGGTTCCCCATATCAGCGGGCGGCAACCGGTGCAGCACCTGTCACGCGCCGCCTTCTGGATGATCTTCATCGGCTTCAATCTGACCTTCTTCATGATGCACCTGACGGGGCTTCTGGGGATGCCGCGCCGCACTTTCGCCTATCCGGAAGCATCGCCTTGGGAATGGCTCAATCTTCTGTCGTCCTTCGGCAGCTTCATCATGGCCATGGGCTTCATGCTGGTGGCGCTGGATATCGTGCTGATCTTCCTCTTCGGAAAACCTTTCCGCCGCAATCCTTGGGACGCAGGGACGCTGGAATGGGCCATGCCGACGCCGCCAGCACCCTACAGTTTCGCCTCCATTCCCGAAATTGCCACGCGTGCCGACAATCTTCCGATCAATCGCCTTGCCGCACAACTCGCCGCTGGAAAAGGCTTTCTCGGCTTTTGCCGAAATGGCTGGATGGAAACCATCGGTGTCGATGCGGTTTCTGGAAAGGCCAACCAGATCATCGTTCTTCCGACGCCGACCTATCTGCCGCTCTATACCGCCCTTGCCACCGGCGGGGTGTTCGTCAGCCTTCTCTTCAAGCTCTATCCTGCATCTGCTGTCTTTGCTCTGCTCACCCTCGGCCTCTTCCTGCTTTGGACACGCAACAATGCCGCCAGAACCGACTGGGGCGAAATGATCGCGTCACCATCGTCACGTCTGCCGCTTCATTTCGAACATGCCGATGCACCCAGCATATTGGCCATGCGCCTCACGCTGGTTGCCAACGCCACCCTGTTCTCATCCCTTTTGTTCGGCGGACTTTTCCTGTGGGTCTCGACACCCGCAGGGGAAGGAATTCCGGCCTCACAAGCCGGAACTGCGCATCTGTCAGCCCTGGCATTTGGCCTTATTGCCACCTGTTGCGGGGCGGGTGGCAGTGCGCTTGGCCGGGTCATCATCGGCAAGGCCATGCTCGTTGCCTCTTTCGCGGCTTATGTCATCGCCGCCGCTCTCATCCTTCTCGACCTTTCCATGAATTCAACCGCGAGCGCTCACGGACTGGAAGCGGTCAAATTCGCGGTTTCCAGCTATCTGCTGGTTCATCTTGTCCTCGGCGCGGTGTTTTCCGGTTTTTGCCTCTACCGGCTCCGTAGCGGCTATGTTTCGGCGTCACGACAGAACGATCTCGTTATCGGAAGGCTCTGGCACGGCTATTGTCTCGCCGTGGTTCTGATTGCTGCCGTATATCCCTATCTGTTGGCTGCCTTGCAGCCGGGAGGGTAAGTCATGCGGTACCGGATATTGCTTGCTCTCGCAGGCCCGCTCATTCTCTGGGCCGGTTATTTCTCCGCCATTTACGGCCTGCAAGCTGTTGGATGTCGGGCGGGATGGGATGCCATGATGCTGGGTGGCATATCGCTGTTGCGGTTAACGACCATCGTCGCCTTTGTGGTGGCAGTCTCGGTGTCGGCGCTCTTGTACCTGCCTCACAGAAAGGTCGAGGCGGGCGGTGAGACCCTCCTGCCTATTGCCAGATATGTCGCCTTGGCAGGGTTGGCCTCCACCATCCTCGTCTTTGCCGGGGTGTTCTGGCTCCAACTGTGCTGAAGCCCATTTTTGCTAGCGGTTTTTGAATACGGTGCAGGGCACGCCTGCGGCACGAATGTCCTGACACAGGCGGTTGGCTTCGGCCCGCGTTTCCCGTCCAAGCCGTGCCGCATAGCGCGGTCGGTTGCCAAAATTTCCGCCGCGCTGGCGCACCACCAGTGCCCGCTCTTCGTTAAGCGGTAGAGGCAATCGGCTGACCGCGCGTGTAAACAGCCGCTCGACAATGGCGGGTCGATAATGGGCGGCGAGCTGGACACCCCACGGCGCCCAATCTGCCGATCCTGCAAAAACAGGCTCCTGCATCTGGCGGGTGTCGGCAAGCACAAGGCAGGCGTCCTGAAACGGCAGATCCTTGTTCAGTTCCGGCGCTGCCGTCTGGGGCGGGGAAACCTTCCACGTCTCCACGGGCTGCCCGGTAATTGCAAAAACATAGTCGCGTGTTTCTATCGGAAGTCTTCCACCGGCAAGATAACGCGAGAGGCCGTTTTCTCCGGCATTATAGGCGGCTGCCGCAAAACCGAAATTTCCGAAGCGGTTCTTCAGCTCGTTAAGATAAGCAGCCGATGCGTCCAGTGCGTCTATGGCATCGAAACTGTTGTTCAAACCGCGAAGTCTGGCCGTGCCGGGCATGAATTGCGCAATGCCTTCCGCCCCCTTGTGGCTGACCGCTTCCGGGCGAAACAGGCTTTCACGCCAGATCAGCCGGGCGAAAAAAGCGGGTGGGACCGTGTGAACCCGGGCAAAATGCTCGATCGTGCGACACAGGTCGGCGTTGAAGGTTTCCCGGCGCAGGCAGAGGCGTTCGCGTTCGTTCGCCCGCTCGTAAAGGCAGGACTGTTCACGGTCCTCGCTCGCGAAAGCTGTTTGGGATGGAAGACTGGCCGCCATGCAGGTAGCCGCGACACATCCCATGGCGATTGCCGATTTCGCTGTATCAGAGAGACGCGACCCCATTCGCAAACTCCGCACTACCAGGGAATGCTACTCCCATCATAGGCAATGAAGGTTCCACTCGCCTCTGCGGTCAATCCATCGAGTGCGGTCAGGATCGATGCTGCCGCCTCGTCCGGCGCCACGGTGCGGTGCCCCCCGGCGAAAGGTTCGGAAAGTTTCGTTCGCACGGTTCCTGGATGGATGGCACTCAGCACGGCCTGCGGGTGGGTTCTGGCATATTCGATGGCTGCCGTATGGACGATCTGGTTCAGCGCAGCCTTCGATGCCCTGTAGGACATCCATCCACCAAGCCTGTTGTCGCCGATTGAGCCGACGCGCGCCGACAGGAAGGCGGCGATGGCGCGCTGCTTGCGGTCGAGAAGCGGCAGGAAATGCTTGGCGATCAGGGCAGGCCCTACGGCATTGATCGCGAACTGTTTCAGCATCGCCTCCGGTTCGACCTGACGCAGGGCCTTTTCCGGCGAATGTCCATCGACGCCAAGGACACCCGTCGCGCAGATCAGAAGCTGGATCGGCTCAGCCCCAAGACCCTTTGCTGCGGCCTCGATACTGAGCTCATCGGTCAGATCAAGCCCGTCGTGCCGCCGCGAAAGGCCGATGACATCTGCACAATTCTCGTCGTTGCGCAGATGGTCGAGGAGTGACGATCCGATGCCGCCACTGGCGCCGATGATGACGGCCCGGTAGCCGGAGGGAAGCGAGGTCAGAAGATTGCTGTGCGATGAATCCATGGGCGAAAAACGTGTTCCGGCGAGCTAGGTTCAAATGTGAAACGGCGAATGCCGTGGCATTGCTAATATTCCGCCAATGCTGTTCCTGTCGCAAGGGAACTTCGAAGGCTCCTCGTGGTTTCTAAGAACGCCATCGGGCGTTTCTTACGGGGTTCATTCTATCCATGTCATCGAAAATTGCTATCATCGGGTCCGGTCCTACGGGAATATATACGTTGAAGGGGCTGGTGGGCAAAGCTGAGCCGCTTTCGATCACCATCTTCGAGAGCGAAGCCGATCCGGGCAAGGGTACGCCCTACCATCCGGACCTCAACGATCAGGCAATGCTGTCCAACATCGCCAGCATCGAACTGCCACCTGTCTGCGAGACTTTGTCAGACTGGCTTCGCCGCCAGCCGGACGAGGAGTTGCAGCGGTTCGGCATCGAGCGTGCGTTGATTGCCGACCGTGAATTCTATCCTCGCGTTGTTCTGGGCGAGTTTCTCTTCTCGCAGTTTTCGCAGTTGATCGAGATCGGCAAGGCCAATGGCCACAGCATCGACGTGAGGGCATCGCATCGCGTGCGGGATATCGAGCTGCGTCAGAAGGATATACGCCTGAGCGTCAGCGCGCCTGATGGCGCGACGGAAGAATTCGCCTTCGATCACGTGGTGATGGCCACGGGCCACGATTTCCCGGAAACGACTGAGGTCAAGCCGGGCTACTACATGTCGCCATGGCCGGCTCCCGCCTTGAAAAAGATCGGGCCATGCAGGGTAGGTATTCTGGGCACATCGCTCAGCGGCATCGACGCCCTAATTACGGTTGCGACCGCACATGGATCCTTCCTGCTGGATGAGCAGGGCGTTCTGCAATATCACCCGATGGCCGAAACGGACGGTCTGCACGTGACCATGATGTCGCGAAAGGGCGTCTTGCCGGAAGCCGACTTCTATTGCGAAATTCCCTATCGCCCACTGCAGTTCTGCACGGAAGCGGCCATCGAAACCCTCATCGCCACACGCCGGCACGACCTGCTGGATGCTGTGTTCGAGTTGTTCAAGGCCGAGCTCCTGTTCTGCGATCCCGAATATGCCTCCCGTATCGGCCTGTCATTCTTGACGGTTGAAACCATTGCCAAGGCCTATTTCAACGACCGCGAAACAACACCGCCTTTCCAGTGGGCGGCGCGCAATCTGGCGGAAGCGGAAGCCAACAAGAAGGCCAAATATACGGTGGAATGGCGCTATGCCATCTTACGGATGCATGAGGTGATCGCGCTGGCAATTCCGCATCTGGACGAGAAGGATCTGGAGCGCTTTCATAAATACTTCAAGACCGTCTTCGTGGATGATTACGCCACCGTGCCGCACGCCTCGATCCAGCGGCTGCTGGCGCTCTACCGTGCAGGCAAGCTGGATATCCAGGCACTTGGGAACGAAAGCGAGATCGACAACGAAAGCGTGGAGCGCGGAGCGGTCGTGCGGGCGCAGGGCAACACCTACACTTTCGATGCCTTCATCGATGCGACCGGCCAGCACACGCTCTCGGCGCGCGACATCCCCTTCCCGACGCTGAAGCAGCAGGGCGTCATGCGCAAGGCCACAACAAGCGCGGTGCCCTCTCTGGTGGATGGCGAAGGTGCATTGGTTCGCACGGGTGGCGTTGATCTGGACGAGAAGTTCCGCCCCATCTTTCAGGACAATCTCACCAACAGGCTTTATTGCGGCTCCATCGCCTTCCTCTTGCACAAGCTGCCCTTCGTTCAGGGTATCACCAGCGCCCGGGATATCGGCAGTGTCGTGTCCAAGGCCATCCTGGAAACGAACGCGCAACTGCAATTGTCGGCGGCCTGATCAGGCCCCGACGATCTCTGCTTCATCCCCTATCGAAATCATGGCGCAGCGTTCGATTAAGCCATAGACGCCGAAGTTCCTTCGGTTCTTTCTGAGGATGGTGCGCAGGATATCTGCGTTTTCCTGTAAATCCGGCTGTGGAATCAATGTCATTCCACAGCGTTTCGTCTCTTCGCTTACGGCAACAAGCGCATCTCCGAGCCGAAGGCGCTGTCCCGGCCACGTGGCCTCGCAGAAGTCATCGCCGCCCGGCATACGAAGAACGATATTGGGGCGAAACCGTCTGCTCTCCACGCTCTCGTTGCCCAGAAGGGCCGAAAGCTGCTCCAGCGAATTTGTCGTCAAAAGGTGCAGTGGGCTGGGCTCATAGCGGTTTGTTGCGATATGTGCGTCGGGCTCCTGACCCACATCAGCCTGTCCGTAAGGCCATGCCGCTACCTCGAAGCCGAAATGTTCCGATAGACGCACGCCGATGCTGTTGCCAAGCACGGACAGCCAGTCACCATCGGGAAAGCCGATTTCCGGCACATCACCCGCCATTCTTGCATTGAGGAAGAGTGCGGGGCGCCAACGCGCCTCTTTTTCCGGTGCGGCGATCTGGCGGTTTTCGACATCGACAATGCCCCAGCCTCTATCGCCCGCAATACCATGGTCCGCAAGCTCCACCGACATCAGCCTTTCGCCGCCCAGCGAGCTCACAGGATATCGCCAGATTTCTTCAACAGTCCCCAACACGTCCACGCTGTTCCGATCTTTTTCTGTCCGTCAGAAACAGGGAACTACATGCGGCGCTGCTGGTTCCCTGCTACCTCACACTGTGCTTGCCAGCGCAATCGCATCGGCAACGCTGTCCCACTTGTCTTCGCCAAGCATAGATGTGGCCACACGAATGTAATCGCCGGGCAAAAGCGAGAATTTTCGTCCGGGATTGATGGCAATGTTGCGCGCCGCCAGCGTCACAGTAGCAAAACCCTCGGAGGCAACCGGCAACCACAGGCAAAGGCCGCTGCCGGCGGAAACCGGCACACCCCGACAGTTGAGCGCATCGGCAAGCCCATCGCGCCGCTGCTGATAGATCGCGCGCGCCTTCGCCACCATGTCGAAACTGTGCGGCTCTCGTAGCAGCCATGCCGTGGCGCTTTGCAACACGCGGCTGGTCCATCCGGCGCTGAATGCCCGGTAGGACTGGATCTGCTCGACAATGGATGCAGAACTGGAAAGCACCGCCAGCCGCAAGTCGGGTCCCAGGGTTTTTGAATAGGAAACGATGTGGATCGTCCTGTCGGGGAAACGTCCACCCAGAGATTGAGTGGGAATACCGGCAATATCGCCCAGCCCGTCATCTTCGATGATGAGGGTCTCGGCGCCGTCTAGGATATCGCCCAGTTCCGCCAGCCGGTTAGGGCTGACGGTCTGTCCCGTCACGGAATGCAGGCGCGGCTGAAACAGGAAGGCGGTCGGGCGCTGCTGCAGGGCGGCGTGAAGGGAGTGCGGCGTTGGTCCGTGCTCATCGCAAAGAACAGGAATGATCTTGACGCCAAAATCCTCGAGAATATCCAGCAGTCGCATGGCTGTCGGATTTTCAATGGCAACGGCTGAGCCCGGTGAAACGAGCGCGCGGATGGCTGTATAGACGGCATTGTAGCCGCCATTGGTCACCAGGAAGGCCTCCGGCTCATAAGCCCAGCGCGCAAGCGCCGCCTCATGAAGCTCCGGGATGATCCGGACCCGCTCGTAATCATTGAGCTTCTCCACCGTTGCGGCGTGGGTCAGCGCCTGTGCCAAGGGTGGCAGGAGTGAGGGGTCCGGCACGGCCAGGGTCAGATCCAGCGCGTTTGGTCCGTAATTGCCGGCACTCGCAAATCGCTCCGGCTTGGCCACAAAGCGGTCGCCGCTCACCCATGTTCCATTCCTGCCACGCCCGGTAATCACCTTGTGGCGCCGCAGGTCCGCCCAGGCTTCTGAAAGCGTCGCCGGGCTGATCTCCAGCTCATAGGCCAGATCGCGGATGGAGGGCAGGCGGGTGCCCACCGGCAGAACGCCCGCGCGGATGAGGGCGCTCGTTTCCAGTGCAATACCGCGAATGCTCCGATCGCCTATTTTTTCAGCAAGCCACTTGGCGGAGTAGAGATCGTCCATAAATTCACCTTTTTAAATGTTCAATAACGTAATAACATTTGATGTTTGTAATTTGAACATTTAACTTTTTCTTATCGAGATTTTTTTGAGAGCATGTGCATGACCGTAACGCTTCGCCTCGCACTCCGTGACTGGGACTATATGACCCCTCTCGTTCTCGGAGATGTATCCTCGCCCCGCCTGAAGGTCGTCGTAGACCGCGTCGGCACCCTCATTTCCAATGTCGGAACGGATCCTGTGTTCGACGCCGCGGAAATGTCTTTCAGCCGTTACGCGCAGATGCGGCATGACGGGGATGAAACGGTCGTTGGTGTGCCCAATTTCATCATGCGCGGCTTCCGGCATCGCTGCATCATCACCGCCAAGACAAGCTCTGTTCGCCAGCTGTCGGACCTTAAAGGAAAGAAAATCGGCGTTACCGGCTGGCGGGATTCCGGCAACACCTGGACCCGCGCAGCCCTTCGCCGCGAAGGTGTCGGTGTTGAAGACGCGATGTGGTACGCCGGACGCCTGACGAAGGATCACCCGATTACCGACCGGCTGGACGGTTTTGGCAGGCCAGGCCGCATCGAGGCGGTGCCCGGAGAGCGACCCATGGTCGATCTTCTGCTGGAAGGCGGGCTGGATGCCGTGTTCACCCCCTTCATGCCGAAAGGATTTTTCGACAAGGATTCGGCGCTGCGACAGGTTCTGGACGATTATCGCTCTGCCGAAGTCGATTACTTCAACGATGTCGGCTACGTGCCGGGTATGCATCTCATCGGCTTCAAGGCGGGCGTCGTGCGCGAACATCCGTGGATCATGGACGAATTGAGCGATCTTCTGGACGCATCGCAAAGCATGTGGCTGGAAAAAAGAGAGAAATACGCCGATACGACACCCTGGATGATTGATGAGCTGCGCCGCTGCGCTGCCGATCTTTCTCCTTCGTGGAACCTGAACGGGCTTGCGGCCAATGAAAAGATGATCGGTGATTTTGCAAGTGAGCTGCATGAGCAGAAAATCCTGCCGCGGCTTCTGTCTCCCGCCGATCTGTTTCCAAGCCAGGCCGCCAGCCGCTGATGCGGCCTTGCGGACACGACATTATTTCGCGTTGAACAAAAAGGGGAATTCCATGCAATCGAAATTCATCACATCCGTCGCTCTTCTCGGCCTGATGCTGGCGTCACCGGCAATGGCGCAGGACGCCGCCATACCGAAGCAGGAGATGAACAAGGAACTCAACGCCCGTCTGCCGGAGAAAATCCGCACCGAAGGCAAGATGGTCTCCGTCAATAACGGCTCCTTTCCTCCCTATGAAATCGTCACCGGAACGGAAATGACCGGCGCCAGTGCCGATCTGACGGAAGCTCTGGGACAGCTTCTCGGCGTCAAGATCGAGCACGCCACCGTCGGCGGTCTGCCCGCATTGCTTTCGGGCGTCAACTCCGGTCGCTACCAGTTTGCCTTCGGTCCGGTTGGTGATTTCAAGACACGTCAGGAAGCCAACGACTTCGTTGACTGGGTGCAGGAATTCGTCGTCTTCGCCGTCCAGAAGGGCAACCCCAAGGGCATCGTTTCGCTGGATACGGCCTGCGGCAACCGCATCGCCGTCATGGCTGGCGGATCGGCTGAAAAGGTCATCAAGGCGCAGGTGGAAAAGTGTGTTGCCGATGGCAAGAAGCCGGTCGAGGTTCAGTCCTACACCGACCAGCCAAGCTCCATTCTGGCCGTCCGCTCCAAGCGCGCAGACGCATTCTTCTCATCGCAGGCACCGCTCACCTATTTCGTTTCCCAGGCCAATGGACAGCTTGAGCTGACCGGTATTGGCGAAAAGAACGGCTTTGACGATCTCTTCCAGGGTGCCGTCGTGCCAAAGGGCTCTCCGCTGGGCGAACTCCTGCGGGATGCCGTCAAGGTTCTCATCGATAACGGCACCTATGACGTCATCATGAAAAAATGGGGCTTGGAAAACAACACCATCAAGACACCGGGTATCAATCTGGTGGGAGTTGAAAAGAAATGAGTGTCGCCAACGCAGAGACCGCATCGCCTTCAGGCGGTGCGGACCCGCGCGATGTGGCCAATGCCCATCGCCCGTTTCAGACCGGCCGCGCCACATTGTGGTTCATCACGCTGCTGATTGCCGCCAACTTCGCCTGGATCGTCGCCAATAACGAAAACTTCGGATGGCCGGTCGTTGCCCAATATTTCTTCGATCCAACCGTCATGCAGGGATTGTCCGTCAGCCTTGGACTGACCGTCGTTGCGATGCTGATCGGCGTTGTGCTGGGCCTGTTGCTGGGCGTTGCCCGCATGTCGCAGGATGTGCTGGCCAGTTCCCTCTCCGGGCTGTTCGTCTGGTTCTTCCGGGGAACACCGCTGCTGGTCCAGCTCATTTTCTGGTACAACCTTTCCACGCTCTTTCCGGAAATCTCCATCGCCATCCCCTTCGGTCCCACGCTTGTCAGCTGGGAAACGAATTCGGTCATCACGCCGATGACAGCCGCCATCGTCGGGCTTGCGCTCAACGAAGCCGCCTACATGGCCGAGATCATTCGCGGCGGCCTGCTGTCGGTTGATCGTGGACAGTCGGAGACGGCGGAAGCCTTCGGCATGACCAAGGCCCGCGCTCTGTGGCGCATCATCATTCCGCAGGCCATGCGCTCAATCGTGCCGCCCACCGGCAACCAGTTGATCAGCATGATCAAGGCGACATCGCTCGTCAGCGTCATCGCCATGGCCGATCTGCTCTATTCGGTGCAGTCCATCTATAACCGCACCTTCGAAATTGTGCCGATGCTGATGGTTGCGGTCATCTGGTATCTGCTCATCACTTCGGTTCTCAATATCGGCCAGGGTTACATCGAGCGTTATTATGGCCGGGGCGACCGTCGCACCGCCACCGCTCAGGCGCCCACCGTGCATGAGGAGGCAACGCCGTGATCACTCCCGTTCAAGACAAGCAGCCGCTGGTTCGGGCGCGCAATGTCCACAAGGCGTTCGATCAGCTTGAGGTGCTGAAGGGCATCGATCTGGATGTCTTTCCCGGCGAAGTCGTCGTCGTGCTTGGGCCGTCCGGCTCGGGAAAATCCACCTTCCTGCGCTGCATCAACCATCTGGAGTCCATCAATCGCGGCTCCATCGAGGTGGATGGTGAGCAGATCGGTTACCAGCTGAAGAAGGACAAGCTGATAAAGCTTTCGGGAAATGCCATTGCCGCGCAACGGCGCAATATCGGCATGGTCTTCCAGCAGTTCAATCTCTATCCGCATATGACGGCCCTGCAGAACATCATCGAGGCGCCCATCGGCGTCCACGGGGAAAGCAAGGCGCAGGCGATAGCCTATGCCCGGGAGCTTTTGCAAAAGGTCGGCCTGTCGGATAAGGCGGATAATTATCCCCGGCAACTGTCCGGCGGCCAGCAGCAGCGCGTGGCCATTGCCCGTGCGCTGGCCATCAAGCCCAAGCTGATGCTGTTTGACGAACCGACCTCGGCGCTTGACCCGGAACTGGTGGGCGAAGTGCTGGCGACCATGCGCGATCTTGCCCGGCAGGGTCTGACCATGATCGTCGTTACCCACGAAATCGGCTTTGCCAAGGAAGCGGCGGATCGCGTCGTCTTCATGGATGGCGGCCATATCGTGGAGATGGGCAAGCCGGAAGATGTCATCGGCAATCCGCAGCATCCGCGCACGCAGGCATTCCTGTCTCGCTTCCTTTGATCCAATCGCAGCAATGCCCCGCCATCGTCGGGGCATTGCCCGTTACCGAAATTGCGGTGCGCTCTTTTCGCGTGCCTGCTTCATCAGACTGGAGTTCCCATGACAGTGCTCGACAATGCCTATACACGCGTGTCCGATCTTGCCGATCTGGAGGCCGAACTTGTAGAGACGCGGCGTTACCTACACGCCCATCCGGAACTGTCTTTCGAAGAAGCGCAGACCGCGCATATGGTTGCGGAAAAGCTGGAAAGCTGGGGCTACGAGGTCACCCGCAATGTCGGCGGCCACGGCGTTGTCGCTCGGCTGACGGTGGGTGAAAGCAAGAAAAGCATCGGCATCCGTGCGGATATGGACGCGCTGCCCATTCTGGAAGAAACCGGTGCTGATTATGCCAGCACGGTGCCCGGCAAGATGCACGCCTGCGGTCACGATGGACACACCACGGTTCTTCTCGGTGCCGCGCAGCATCTGGCCCGCACGCGACGTTTCAACGGCACCGTCACGCTGATCTTCCAGCCAGCCGAGGAATCGGGGCGTCCGAGCGGCGCTCAGAGAATGATCGATGACGGCCTGTTCGAACGCTTTCCCATCGACGCCATCTTCGGCCTGCACAACCATCCCGGCGCGCCGGAGGGTGCGCTTCTCCTGCGGTCCGGCCCGATGATGGCCTCGGCCGATACGGCGAGAATCACCGTCAAGGGCAAGGGTGGTCACGCATCGCGCCCGCACCTGACCATCGATCCCGTTGTCGTCGCCTGCAATCTGGTCGTTGCCCTTCAGACCGTGGTTGCCCGCAACATCGATCCCACCCAGACCGCCGTCGTTACCGTCGGCACCATCCATGCGGGAGAGGCGGTCAACGTCATTCCCGAATATGCCAAGCTTACCATCAGCATTCGCTCGTTTGATGCCGGCATTCGCGATCTTTTGCAGGAGCGCATTACAAAGCTTACCAATTCGGTTGCCGAAGGCTTCGGAGCCTCCGTCGAGATCGATTACGAACGCGGCTACCCCGTTGTCGTCAACTCGGAAAAGGAAACCGAGTTCGCCCGTGCCGTGGCAGAAGAGCTGATTGGCTCGGACAATGTCTCGACCTGCCACCTCATTCCCGGCAGCGAGGATTTCGCGTGTTTTCTGGAACATAAGCCCGGCAGCTTCCTGCGGCTTGGAAACGGCATGAATTCAGCGATCCTGCACAGTGCGAAATATGATTTCGCCGATGCGAGCCTCACCGTCGGTGCCGCCATGTGGGCGAGACTTGCGGAGCGTTATCTGGCATAAGGTCTCCGAATCTGGAAGGGAGCCTTGCTTTGATCGTCTGCTTCGATATTGGCGGCACCGCCATCAAGGGTGCTGCCGCCCATGCGCTGGATGACGTTCGCCCCCTTCCAAGGCGCAAGACACCGACGCAGGATTTCGATGCCTTCGTTGCGGTTTTGAAGTCCGAAATCGCCAGCATCGGCGGCGCGCCGGATTGTGTCGCGCTGTCGATCACCGGCATCATCGATCCAGATACGGATAAATCCTTCATCGCCAATATTCCCTGCGCCCATCAAAGACCGCTGAAAGCGGATCTGGAAGCGGCGCTTGGCCTGCCGGTCCTCATCGCAAATGATGCGGATTGTTGTGCGCTGGCCGAATATGGTGTCGGCGCTGCCCGTGGTCATCGTGTCGTGTTCAGTGTCATCCTCGGCACCGGTGTCGGCGGCGCACTGGTTATCGACGGCAAGCTCATCAACAGCGCAGGCGGCTTTGCGGGGGAGTGGGGACACGCCCCCGTTGCCGCTACCCGCGCGGGAAATCCGCCGGTGGACCTGCCACGCTTTGCCTGCGGATGCGGACTGGAAGGCTGTCTCGATGCCATCTGCAGCGCGCGCGGCATGGAAAAGCTGCACCGACATCTGACGGGAGAGCAATTGCTCGCCGAGGAGATTGTCGAAAAATGGCAGGCCGGCGAGGCCGGCGCGAGCCGCACCATCGATATCTATATCGACATGCTGTCTGGCCCGCTGGCGCTGGTGGTCAATGTCACCGGTGCTACGATCGTGCCTGTGGGCGGCGGCCTGTCCAATGCGCCAGCCCTGATCGAAGCGCTGGATCAGGCCGTGAGAGCCCGGATCCTCAGGCGCTTTTCACGCCCTCTTGTCGTGAAGGCGCAGTGCACTGTCGAGCCAGGCCTCGTCGGTGCTGCCGTGCTGGGCTTTAATCACGTGCGGACACTGACACATTCCGCCTGAACGCCAGAGGCGTTAGAAACGCATTCCCGGAACCGCCAGCGGGTTGTCCATCACCGCTTGCCGGTCGGGCTTGTCGATGCGCACGGAGCCGGTAAAGGCCCCGAACAGGTCCTTGACGAACTCCTCCGGCAGATCATCGGTTATCAGCACCATGCGCGTGCGCCGGTCCGCCGGGTCCGGCCATGCGGCAAGACGCTGCGGCGGGTGGAAGATCGACTGAACCCCATGCAGCACCAGCGGCCGGTCGGGATTGTCGGAAAGCTGCACAATACCCTTCATGCGCAGAAGCTTCTCGCCATGGGCGGAGCGCAGAAGATCGATGAACATGTCAATCGCCATCGGGTCGATCGGCTTGTCGTGAATGATGGAAAAAGAACGTATCGAGGCGTTGTGCCGGTTCACGTCATCATGATGATGGTGGTGGTGATGATGCCCATGATGGTCGTGATGCCCATGATCATGATCATCATGTCCATGATGGTGCCCATCGTCATGCGCAGCTTCGTCGCCCAGCCAGCGCGAGACATCGCCAAGCTTGTTGCCTGCTTCGTAAAGTCCGTTCTCCAGAAGCGCCACCGCCGACCAATCCTCGGCATCGCCATCTTCAACAGGCGCGCGCGGGTTGAGGGCGGAAAGTCTTTCCTTTAGGGCAGCCACCTGTGCCTCTCCGGCCAGGGAGCGCTTCGTCAATACCAGCCGGTCGGCAACTGCCACCTGCTTGACCGCCTCCGGGTGACGATCCAGCGTCGCCGCGCCATTGGCCGCATCCACGACGGTCACCATGCCGTTGAGGGAGAAGTTCTGCGCAATCACGGGATTGCCGATGATGGACTGCATAACCGGTGCCGGATCCGCAAGGCCGGTGGTTTCGATTACGATGCGATTGACCGGTTTCAGCTTGCCCGTCTGAATCCCGTCCATCAGTTCCGCCAGCGTATCGACGAGTTCGCCACGTACCGTGCAGCACAGACACCCTTCCGCCAGCTCGATGATCCCGTCACCGGACCGTTCCACCAGCAGATGGTCGATGCTGACATCGCCGAACTCGTTGATGATGATGGCGGCATCCTGCATGGCAGGGTCTTTCAGCAGCCTGTTGAGCAGCGTGGATTTCCCCGCGCCGAGAAAACCCGTGATGATGGAAACCGGAATACGATCGAGTGCCATGAGGCGACCTGTAGTGTTAGAACATTACATCTTGATGCGGTCTTATATCAGCAATCGGCTGGCAAGAAAGCATCGTCTGCAGCAAATGCGGCTCGCTGATGATGCGAGCCGCTGCCGGCCAGCCTTAAAATGCCGGGCGTGGAATGGGGATAGGCACATTGGCCGGGCTGCCCTTGGCAGCAGGGCCTGTCGCCGGGCTGGTAGTCGTGTTGATGGCAACGGTCTCGCTGCCGGGAATGAGACCCGCATAGGAGTAAACCGGCGGACGGCTCATTTCCTGCACGAAGGGTGACTTGATGATCATCCGCCCCGCCTCGTCGCGGCTTTCGCTGCGCACCTTTGCGGCCTTGGGGTTGCAGATGGCGGCGCTGATGTCATTGACGCCTTCGGTGTCGCCATAGGGAGCCAGCGATGCCAGTGACGTGCCCTGGCCGGAGGGCGAGGTCAGGCCCATCTGCAAAAGATCCGCAGACTGGTCGGTGCGTCCGGCAAGGCTGTCTGCACCCAGCACCACGGTGATGACCTGGCGTCCGTTGCGCGATGCCGAAGATACCTGGTTGAAGCCGGAGGCGCAGATAAAGCCGGTCTTCATGCCGTCAGCACCCTCGAAGCGGCCCACCAGCATGTTGTAGTTGGCGTAATTCTTCTTGCCGGTGCTGACACCTTCCAGCGAGAAATATCCGGCATATTCGGGAAATTCCCGTTTCAGGATGAGCGCCAAAAGGGCAAGATCGCGTGCGGTGGTATATTGTCCCTTGCCGGGCAGGCCGTTGGGATTGATGAAGCGCGTCGAAGACATGCCGAGGCGGGCCGCCTGCGCATTCATCTGGGCCACGAAATTTTCGGTGCTGCCGCCAACCGTTTCGGCAATGGCCACGGCAACGTCATTGGCGGATTTGATCAGCAGCAGCTTCAGCGCGCTGTCCAGCGTCAGCTTGGAGCCCGGCTTGAAATACATCTTGCTGGCGGGCTGGTCGGCTGCCTTCTTGCTCATGACAACTTCCGTCGTCGGGCTCAGCCTGCCGGTTTTCATGGCGCTGAAGGCGAGATAGGCGGTCATCAGCTTGGTCAGCGAAGCAGGATACCACTTGCGAAACGCTTCCTGATGCGAAATCACCTTGCCGGTGCGCACATCAACCACCATCTTGGGGTTGGCGTGTGCTACGGACGTCATGGCCATAACACTGGCGGAGATCGCGGCAATGGTTTTTACAAACCGCCCTGCGGCACGGCGGCGTGGGGAGTTATCCTGCAAGACGTATCCTCGAATTCCCGAACTTGTTTCGGGATTTGCAATATTCACCATATATGGCCTAGCAATGGCAAACTCCATTGATTGCGTCAATTATGCGGCGCAATATCCACCGGTCAGGGATGCGCTTTGTTAGGTCTGGAATGGAACATCGGGAATAAATAAATGCCTTTATTGAATAGAGCGGCGGAATTGCAGGCAGAGGCCAGCGAGTGGCGGCGTCATCTTCATCAGAACCCTGAACTTCTTTATGATGTGCATGAGACGGCTGCCTTCGTTGCAGAAAAGCTTTCCTCCTTCGGCGTCGATGAGGTCGTGACAGGCATTGGCCGCACCGGGGTCGTCGGCGTCATCCACGGCAGGCACGGCAAGGGCCGCACCATCGGTCTGCGCTCGGATATGGATGCGCTTCCCATTGTCGAGGAAACCGGCAAGGAATGGGCATCGAAAGTGCCGGGCAAGATGCACGCCTGCGGCCATGACGGGCATATGGCGATGCTGCTGGGTGCAGCGAAGCATCTGTCGGAAACACGCAATTTCGCGGGCTCCGTGGCCGTCATCTTCCAGCCCGCCGAAGAAGGCGGTGCAGGTGCCCTTGCCATGGTTGAAGATGGCCTGATGGATCGTTTCAAGATCGATGAAGTCTATGGAATGCACAATATGCCGGGCATTCCGCTTGGCTCGTTTGCCATTCGCAAGAGCGGCATCATGGCTGCACCGGACAAGTTCTCCATCGTGGTCAAAGGGCGTGGCGGCCATGCGGCCCAGCCGCACCGCACCGTGGACCCGATTTCCATCGGCGCGCAGATCGTCACCAACCTGCAGCTTATCGCCTCGCGCAACGCAGATCCCATCCGCTCCATCGTCGTTTCTGTCACCCGTTTTCAGGCCGGTTCCAGCCACAACATCATTCCCAATGAAGCCCTGATCGCCGGCACGGTACGCACGCTGGATGAAACCGTGCGCGATATGGCCGAGGCTCGAATCAAGCAGATCGCCGAAGGCATTGCCGCAGCCAATGGCGCAGAAGCCGAGGCGGTCTATGAGCGATACTGCCCCGTCACCGTCAACCACGCCGACGAAACCGACCATGCCATTCGCATCGCCCGCGAAGTCGCAGGAGACAAGAATGTCGATCCGGACGTCGATCCCTCCATGGCAGGCGAGGATTTTTCCTACATGCTGAACCAGCGGCCCGGCGCCTTCATCTTCCTTGGCAATGGCGAAACCGCAGGCCTGCACAATCCCGGATACGACTTCAACGACGAAGCCATCGCCTACGGCCTGTCCTATTGGGTAAAGCTGGCAGAGCAGCGTCTGGGCAGCTGACGCTATCAGTCGCGACCGTGCTCATCGTGCGGTCGCAGCGCTCACAGAAAATCCCGGCAGGCATACAAACCGAAGCAGAAAGGCTGGAGTAATTTCGCCGAGACGTGTTTGCCCGATGACCCGAAGCAAGCTCAAGCGCTGAGCAAATAGTCTGGAAATTGTGGCCCGATACTCGGGCCAAGGAGCCAATTTTTCTCATCTGAGGAAAATTGGAGCGGGCGAAGGGATTTGAACCCTCGACCCCAACCTTGGCAAGGTTGTGCTCTACCCCTGAGCTACACCCGCTCAAAATCCGCTGGTTCGGGGTAGTTCGCTGAACCGCGGGTCGCTGCGTTGCGGCGACGAGGGCTATATCGCTCAACCGCTTTTTAAATGCAACAGGGAAATGACAAAAAGGTGCAGAAAAAATCAAAAAACAGGACAAGTAACGGAAATCATTTGATTTTTTTGATGAAGAAATCTCAAGCCGCATTGCAAAAGGGCTTTTGAGGGCCTAATGACAATGGCACAGAGTGACGAATCCATTGATGCGAGAAAGCCGATATGAGCGAGCAATCCACCAAGACAGCGCAGGACCTTTTTGCTTTGCTGGATGGCCTCGGCATTGCCCATAAGACCTATGAGCACGAGCCCGTCTTTACCGTCGCAGAGTCGGAATCACTTAGAGACCGTATTCCCGGCGGCCACACCAAGAACCTTTTCGTGAAGGACAAGAAGGACAGATATTTCGTCCTCACCGTCGAGGAAAATGCAACGGTGGATCTGAAGACGGTGCATAAGGTGATTGATGCATCGAGCAGGGTGTCTTTCGGCAGGCCGGAAAAGATGATGGAATATCTGGGTGTCGTTCCCGGCTCCGTTACCGTCTTCGGCGCCATCAACGATACGGGAAACCAGGTAACCTTCGTGCTGGACAGCGAGTTGATGAAACATGACCTCATCAATGGCCATCCGCTCTCCAACGACGCAACCACGACGATTGGCCGGGATGATCTCATTCGCTTTCTGGAAGCGACGGGTCATGCGCCGCTCGTCTTGAAAGTAACCGAGTAAAGTACGATCTTTGCGCCAGTGAGTGGCGAGATCCTGCGCAGTGAACGGAGACCTTGAATGAGCGGAACCAACAACCCCTACGGAACGTCCATGGGCGGACACATGACCGGCTCCGTGCAATATGGCGGCGGCGCGCCAGCGTCTTCGCCCACGCCCGCGCCCGCGAGTGCCGAGGCGTCCCACATCAAGGATACGACCACGGCGGCCTTCTCGAAGGACGTCATGGAAGAATCCCGCCGACAGCCCGTGCTGGTGGATTTCTGGGCGCCATGGTGCGGGCCCTGCAAGCAGTTGACCCCCGTTCTGGAAAAGGTCGTCAACGAAGCCGGTGGCCGCGTCAAGCTGGTCAAGCTCAATATCGACGACCACCCGTCCATTCCCGGCCAGCTGGGCATCCAGTCCATTCCCGCCATCGTCGCCTTTCAGGATGGTCGCCCGGTCGATGGTTTCATGGGTGCGGTGCCGGAAAGCCAAATCCGGGAATTCATCGACAAGATCGCCGGGCCTTCGGCTGACGATCCGGCTGCGGAAATCGAGGCTGCTCTGGCTGAAGCAAAGCAGCTGCTGGCCGATGGCGATCATCAGGGTGCCGCCCAGCTTTTCGGCTTCGTCATGCAGGTCGACCCGGAAAATCCGGCCGGTATCGCAGGCATTGCCGATTGCATGATTGCGCTGGGTGAATATCAGCGTGCGAGCGATCTCCTGGCCTCGGTGCCGGAAGACCTCCTGGCGGACGCGGCGGTTCAGGCTGTTGCCAGGAAGCTTGCGCAATATGAAGAGGCCCGTGCCCTGGGTGATCCTGCTGCTTTGGAGCGTGAGCTTGCAGCCAACCCTGACAATCACGATGCGCGTATGAAGCTTGCCAAGATTTTCAACGCGCAGGGCCGACGCGACGACGCAGCCGATCAGTTGCTGACCGTGATGCGCAAGGACCGCGCTTATGAAGACGACGGCGCGCGCAAGCAGCTGGTGGAGTTCTTCGAAAGCTGGGGCTTCAAGGATCCGGCAACGGTTACGGCGCGTCGGAAACTGTCTTCGATATTGTTTTCTTGAGGATCGGCTTGCGCTTGATGGGCGCAGACCACATTTATAGGATGATGCGTAAAACCTGTGCTGGCATTTCCATGGCACAGGCTCACGCGCCGGTATCGCACTGTAAACATGGTGCGATGTATCTATAAGAGAGGGATTGATCCATGCATGTCGGAAATGCCAGATATCTGAAAGACTCCGATCTGCCCGACGTGGTGCCCGTTTTCCCTCTGCCCGGTGTGCTGCTTTTGCCGGAAGGGCAGCTGCCTCTCAATATTTTCGAGCCCCGCTACCTCGCCATGTTCGATGCGGCAATTGCCGGCGATCGGCTTATTGGCATGATCCAGCCAGCTCTGCAGGGTTCGGATGGCGCCCTGGGTGCGGGTCCGCTCAGCCAGGTTGGCTGTATCGGTCGCATCACCTCCTTCTCGGAAACCGGCGATGGCCGCTACATCGTATCGCTGAGCGGCGTCTGCCGTTTCCGTGTTCTGGAGGAAGTTTCCAACGGCAACCCCTATCGCACCTTCCGTTATGCGCCTTTCATCTCCGATCTGTCTGGAGAGTATGATGAAGATGCCGTGGACCGCGAAAACCTGCTGCGCGTCTTTCGTGCCTTCCTGGATGCCAATCAGCTGGAGGCGGATTGGGAGAGCGTGGAGCGGGCGGGCAACCGCGTGCTTGTCAATTCACTGTCCATGATGTCGCCTTTCGGTCCCGCTGAAAAACAGGCTCTGCTGGAAGCGCCGGATCTGAAATCGCGTGCCGATACGCTGATTGCCATCACGGAAATCGCCCTTGCTCAAGGCAGCGCCGAGGGCGGAAGCACCTTGCAGTAAAGGGGAGGGGCATGGACACGAAGCTCAGCAATGTCGAACCCAAGCTGCTCGATCTTCTCGTCTGCCCGCTGACCAAGGGGCGTCTGTCCTATGACCGCGAAAACGCCGAGCTGATCTCGGAAAAGGCAAAACTCGCCTATCCAATCCGCGATGGCGTCCCGATCATGCTGATTTCCGAGGCGCGCCATATCGAGGACTGAGGGCCTCACCCTGCCATAGGGTAAGGCGGTCGCGATGCAAATCCGCGCGATGGCTTAAAAGCATAGTCCTTTGCGTTGACTTTCGATTTGAAATCCGACCAGAGTCCCCCCGTCATGCATACCGGGGAGGGCCTGATGTCGATGCGTGCTGTTCTAGGAAGTCTTTTTGTCTTTGCCGCCACTCTCGTCGCGCAGCCTGCGCTTTCGCAGGAGGCGTCGCGAAAAATCGTCACCACGCAGAACGGTGATTATTTCGGCTTCGATCTTCGCACGGAACAGAATGTTTCCCTTCCCCAATGCGAAAACATTTGCCTCAATGATACCTCCTGCAAGGCCTTTACCTATAATCCCAAGGTAAAATGGTGTTTCCTGAAGTCGGATTTCAACCAGCTCAACGCCTTCCCGGGGGCGATCGCAGGCAAGGTCGTGGCTGTCGCAAGCGAGCCGGATATCGGCGCGCCACAGCGTCTTTCCTTCGTGGAGGACACGCTTTACCGCGAAGCACGGCGCTTGAAATCCGGGCTGTCGTCGGCAGAGGGTGATGAGGCGCAGGGTGTCGAGGCCTTCCTTGCGCAAGCACAACAGTTCGTCGCCGCCCGTGATGTTCCAAAGGCAGTCGAGAGCTACAAGTCTGCCCTGGCACTCAATCCCGATGATGGTGCCATCTGGGTGGAAATGGCACAAACGGCCATGGCTGCTGAAAATGATTATGAGATCAGGGGGCAGGCGGTGGTCGCGGCTCTCAATGCCTATCAGTTGAGCCGCACCCTTGGCGCCCGCACCACCGCGCTCAATGTGCTCGCACAGGCATTTGAAAAGACGCAGAGCTACCGGGCGGCGATCAATGCCTATAAGGCAAGCCTTGCCCTGTCGGATGACGCACAGACGCGGGCGGCCTATGTCGATCTGCGCACCCGCCAGGGCTTCCGCGTTTCCAACAATACGGTCGATACGGATAGTGTCAGCCCACGGGCCTGCATCCAGTTTTCAGAACCACTGGTCAAACAGGGCGTCGATTATTCCTCCTTCGTCACGCTGGATGGCGCGGCCCCGAAAGCCATTGAGGCCAAGGGCAGCGAAATCTGCGTGGAAGGGCTTGTGCATGGCCAGCGCTACAAGATCGCGCTTCGCTCCGGCTTGCCCTCTTCGGTTGATGAGCCGCTGGAAAAGCAGGTCGATCTGGATGTCTATGTCCGCGACAGGTCCGGTTCGGTCCGCTTTACGGGCGAAAATTTCGTGCTGCCCGGCACCGCGCGGCGCGGCATTCCGCTTGTGTCTGTCAACATAGATCACGCCGATCTCAAGCTGTACCGGGTCGGAGACCGCAACATCACGGCGCTGCTGACCAATTCGCAGTTCCTCACGCAGATGGATGGCTACGGCACGGATCGCATCGAAAACGAGATCGGCGAACTGGTCTGGCAGGGCGGCATCGATATCCAGAACGAGCTGAACAAGGATGTCGTCACGTCCTTTCCGGTGGATGAGGCCCTGCCGCAACGCAAGCCCGGCATCTATGTGCTGACCGCCGTGCCGCCCGGCACCGCCCCGGACAATTGGGATTCTCGCGCCACGCAATGGTTCCTCGTGTCGGATACCGGCATCACCACCTATGCCGGAACGGATGGGCTCAATGTCTTCGTCCGCGCGCTCAGCAGCGCCAAGCCGCTGGAAGGTGTGGCGCTTCAGCTTCTGGCAAAGAACAATGAGGTGCTTGCCACAGCAACCACGGATGCGCAGGGCCGCGCGATGTTTTCTGCCGGGCTGATGCGCGGTACTGCCGGTCAGGCGCCTGCCATCATCACCGCGCGCAATGGCGATAGCGATTATGTCTTTCTGGATATGACGCGCGCCGGTTTCGATCTGTCAGACCGTGGCGTGACGGGCCGGGCCGCGCCCGGTGCCATCGATGTCTTCAGCTGGACGGAGCGCGGCATCTACCGCGCCGGTGAGACCGTCCATGCTGCCGCGCTCGCACGCGATGTCGAGGGCAATGCGGTCGGGAACCTGCCGCTTACCTTCATCTTTTCCCGTCCCGATGGCGTCGAGGATCGCCGCTTCGTCAGCGACGGCAAGGCATTGGGTGGCCATACGGTCGATCTTTCCCTGCAGGAAAGCGCCATGCGCGGCACCTGGACCATGCGCGTCCATACCGATCCGAAAGCCGCTGCCATCAGCGAAAAATCCTTCCTCGTCGATGATTTCGTGCCCGATCGGACCGAGTTTGATCTGACCAGCAAGGCAAAGGAGATTGACCCTGCCGCCGACACGGCCATCGAGATCGATGGCCGTTATCTCTATGGCGCGCCCGCTGCCGGGCTTGAGCTTGAGGGCGAGGTCGCACTGAAGCCGACGCGCATCCGTGATGGCTTTGAAGGCTACATGTTCGGCTTGGCCGATGAGGAAACGGAAGAGGAAAGCCGCACGACGCTTGACGCGCTTCCAGCACTGGATGAAAACGGCAAGGCCACGTTTGATGTCGCCCTTGCCGACATGCCCTCCACCACCCAGTTGCTGGCCGCCGATATCACGGTCAGAATGCGCGAGGCCGGTGGCCGTGCGGTTGAGCGGTCCCTGACTTTGCCGGTCAAATCCGAAGGCGCGATGATCGGGATAAAGCCGGAATTCTCCGGCGATCTGGCCGAAAATTCCATTGGCCGCTTCCACGTCATCGCCCTTGGGCCAGACGGTGGGAAACAGCCCATGGCTGGCCTCACATGGAAACTGATCAAGGTCGAGCGCAATTATCAATGGTACCGTCAGGGCAATTCCTGGCGCTATGAGCCGGTCGTCTATACCAAGCAGGTTGAGACCGGCACGCTGTCGGTCGATCAGAATGGCGGCGAGATTTCCGTCCCCGCCGCATTGGGCCGCTACCGGCTGGAAGTCGAGAGCGCGCAGGCCAATGGCCCAACCTCAAGCGTCGAGTTCGATGCTGGCTGGTTTGTTTCGGCAAGCTCCACGGAAACGCCGGATGCGTTGGAAATCGCGCTCGACAAGCAGAGCTACAGGATCGGCGAGACCGCCCGGTTGCAGGTCACATCCCGCTATTCCGGGCAGTTGATGGTCACATCGGGTTCGGAAAAGCTGATTTCGGTGCAGACGGTCGAGATCGGCGACAAGGGCGGTGAAGTCGAAATTCCCGTTACGCAAGAATGGGGCGCGGGCTCCTATGTCACCGCCACGCTTTTCCGCCCCGGCGATGCGCAGGAAAGCCGTATGCCGATGCGGGCCATCGGCATCAAATGGCTGAGCGTCGATCCGGCAGAGCGAAAGCTCGGCATTGCGCTCACGCTGCCCAAACAGACCCTGCCGCGTCAGGCTTTGGAAATTCCGTTGCAGGTCTCAGGTGCCGGTGTGGGTGAGAAAGCCTATGTCACCGTCGCCGCTGTCGATGTCGGCATTCTCAATCTCACCCGTTACGAAGCGCCAAAGCCGGACGAATGGTATTTCGGCCAGCGACGTCTGGGCCTTGAAATCCGCGATCTCTACGGACGCCTCATCGATGGCTCGCTTGGTGCCACGGGGCGCCTGCGCACCGGCGGGGATGGCGGTCAGGTGGCCTTGCAAGGCAGCCCGCCAAAGGAAAAACTGGTCGCCTTTTTTGCTGGTCCGGTCGAACTGGACGCCGAAGGCAAGGCTGTCGTCCGGTTCGATATTCCCCAGTTCAACGGCACCGCACGTGTCATGGCGGTGGCATGGAGCAAGACCGGTGTCGGCCATGCCCAGCAGGATGTCATCATCCGCGATCCACTTGTCGTCACGGCCAGTGCTCCGAAGTTCCTCAGCCCCGGCGATGTCTCGCAAATGCGGATCGACATCTCCAATACCGATGGCCCCGCAGGAGACTATACGCTTGGCATCGCCAGCAACATGGCGCTCACGGTCGATCAGGGTGAAGTCTCGCAAAGCCTTGCGCTGGACAAAGGCGGCAAGACCTCGCTGACCGTTCCATTGACGGGCGAGAACCCCGGTGACGGCGCCATTACCATCACGCTTGCCAATTCAAGTGGGCTGTCCCTGCAGCAGGTGTTGAACATTCCGGTCCGCCCGGCCGTCCTTCCTGTCACCGTCAGGCGCAATATCCAGATCGCCCCCAACAGCAGCCTTTCCGTGGATGGAAATCTTCTGGCAGACAGTATGCTGCTCGGCTCCTCCGTCGCGGTCAATGTCACGCGCTCGCCTGCCTTCGATGTTCCCGGGCTGGTCATGATGCTGGACAAATACCCCTATGGCTGTGCGGAACAGACCACAAGCCGCGCCCTGCCGTTGCTTTATGTCTCCGAACTCATGAAGCAGCGCGGTGGCGCCGACGATCCAGATATCCGCAAGCGGGTGCAGGATGCGATCTACCGCGTCTTGTCCTTCCAGTCCTCATCTGGCAGCTTCGGCCTCTGGGCTCCGGGAGAGGGTGATCTCTGGTTGGACGCCTATATCACCGATTTTCTGACGCGGGCGCGGGAGCAATCCTTCGATGTTCCTGAAACCGCCATGGTGCAGGCGCTCACCAATCTGCAGAACGGTCTGGCCTATGACAGCAACGTCAAGGATCGCGGCAACGAGATCGCCTATTCGCTCTACGTCCTCGCCCGCAATCGCAAGGCAGCCATCAATGATCTGCGCTATTACGCCGATACGGCGCTGAATGATTTTCCAACACCACTGGCAAAGGCGCAGCTGGCATCCGCCCTGTCTCTTTACGGAGATGCGGCGCGCTCGAAATCCGTCTTCGGCGCATCGCTCAGCATGGCGGCTGCCACCGCCAGGGTCAGTCTCGCACGGGCAGATTATGGCTCGGCCTTGAGAGATGGCGCAGCCTCGCTCGCACTTGCCGCAGAAAGCCGCCCGGTGCCGACGGTCGTTCCGCAACTGGCCAGCACGGTTGCCAAGGCATGGGATGCCAAACCGCACACCAGCACGCAGGAACAGGCCTGGATGCTGCTTGCCGCCCGCGCGCTGAAGGGCGAAGACAAGGATGTGCGGCTGGATATCAACGGCACGCTGGAACAGGGCGGCTATAGCAAAAGCGTCAGTGGTGACGAGTTGCTGCAATCTCCCATCAAAATAACCAATGCGTCGAAGGATACGGTGACGGCGGTCGTCACCACGGTCGCGCCACCGGCTCAACCATTGCCTGCAGGCGGCGAAGGCTTCGATATCCAGAAGACCTACTACTCCATGGATGGAGAAGAGGTGAATATCAGCGAAGCCACACAGAATGAACGCTATGTCGTCGTCCTGAACGTCGTGCCGAAAAACGACTGGCAATCGCGCATCATGGTCACGGACCTCTTGCCGTCCGGCTTCGAAATCGACAATCCAAGCCTCGTCAACAGCGCGGCCTTGAGCAATTTCGAATGGTTGCCGGAAACCCAGGCAGCCCATACGGAATTCCGTTATGACCGTTTCGTGGCTGCTCTCGACCGTTCCGCAGGCGATCCGTCCGAGATGACACTTGCCTATGTCGTGCGCGCCGTCACCCCCGGCACCTACGACAATCCGGCAGCAACGGTGGAAGATATGTACCGGCCGCAATTTTCCGCGCGCACGGCAACCGGTCGCATGGAGGTCCGCGCGGCGCAGCAATGATCAGGTGGCGGGCGTTCATCAGCGGCTTTGTCGTCGCCGCGGTCGCGACAGGAGCCGTCCTCTATGGGCTTGAGCGGCTGGACCGTGCCTATCCTCCGCCACTACGCAACGCCCGCCTCGTTTCGCAGGAGGTGCTGGATGCGGATGGCCGGTTGCTTCGTGCCTTCGCAACGCCGCAGGGCCGCTGGCGGCTCAAGACCTCGGTTGCAGATGTCGATCCGCAGTTCGTTCGAATGCTTGTCGCCTATGAGGACCAACGTTTCTTCGATCACGGCGGCGTGGATTTTCAGGCGCTGGGTCGCGCTGCGTGGCAGTTGGCAACCAATGGCCGCATCGTGTCGGGCGCATCCACCCTGTCCATGCAGGTCGCACGGCTGATAGAACCTCGCGCGGACCGTTCGCTCAATGCCAAGCTTCTGCAGATGGTGCGGGCTTGGCAGATAGAGCGGCGGCTCAGCAAGCAGCAGATCCTTGAGCTCTATCTTAACATCGCGCCCTATGGCGGCAATCTTGAGGGGGTGCGCGCGGCAAGCCTCGCATGGTTCGGCAAGGAACCCCGGCGGCTGGAGACGGCAGAGGCCGCCCTTCTGGTATCGCTGCCGCAATTGCCTGAAAAGCGCCGCCCTGATCGTTTTCCGCAGGCAGCAACGCTTGCCCGGCAGCGCGTGCTGGAACGCCTTGCCGTCTCGCAGGTCGTGGGGCAGGGGGAGGCCGCCCGCGCTTCTGTAGCGGCCATTCCCGCAAAACGGCTCGACCTGCCGTCTTTCGCACCGCATCTGGCTCAGGCGGCGCGCTTCAGGTCTCCCAACGCGTTGAGCATCGGCACGACGCTTCGCCTGCCTGTCCAAAGAGAGCTTGAAGCTCTCGCACAGCATTCCGCCGAAAAGCTTGGGGACAGGGTCTCGGTTGCCATCATCATGGCCGATAGCGCCACCGGTGAAATCATTGCGGATGTCGGCTCCTCGGATTTTCTCGATCATGCTCGCCGGGGATGGGTGGATATGTCCCGTGCGGTACGCTCTCCCGGCTCCACGTTGAAGCCCTTCATCTATGGCCTTGCCTTCGAAAATGGGCTCGTTGCGCAGGAAAGCATCATCGAAGACCGCCCGGCGGATTTTGCGGGCTACAGGCCGCGCAATTTCGACATGCAGTATCAGGGCGATGTCTCCATTCGTCAGGCGCTGCAACTGTCCTTGAATGTACCCGCCGTGCGCCTGCTGGATGCCGTCAGCCCGGCTGCGCTTATGGTGCGCTTCCGCCGTGCCTCGGTGCAGATGGTGTTGCCAAAGGCAGAAGCGCCGGGGCTTGCCATTGCGCTTGGCGGCGTCGGCCTGTCGCTGGTGGATCTCGTCCAGCTCTATGCCGCTCTTGCCAATGGTGGGCAGCCGGTACAGCTGGGAGATGGAGTGCGGGCACGCCCCGCGAGGCTGGATGTCGATCCGCTGTTTTCAAGGGCGGCAATCTGGAATGTTACCGATGTCCTCTCCGGCGTTCTGCCGCCGCTCGGCATGAAACAACGCGGCATCGCCTATAAGACGGGCACGAGTTACGGTTATCGTGATGCATGGTCGGTCGGCTTTGATGGTCGTCATGTCATTGGTGTGTGGGCAGGGCGTGCCGATAATGGCTCCGTTCCGGGTCTTGCTGGCTATGCGTCCGCAGCCCCCATCCTGTTTGAAGCCTTTGCCAGATCAGGTGTCGCTATCACGCCGTTTCAGCCGCCACCGCCGGGCGTCTCCCGGCTCGCCTACCGGGACCTGCCCGCAAACCAGCGCCGCTTCAGCGTCACCTCGGGTGGGCTTTTGTCGGCCTCGCGGCGTGAGCCATCGCCGCAGATCGTCTATCCGCCGGAGGGTGCCCGCATCGAACTGTCCAGCCAGGACGGCGCGCTGGCGCCCTTGGTTTTGAAGTTGCAGGGCGGACGTGCCCCATTTCACTGGCTGGCCAATGGCAAGCCCCTGCCGCAGCCAACCCGCCGCCGCAGCAGCGAATGGGTGCCGGAAGGGCAGGGCTTTTCCACTCTCACCGTCATCGACGCAGATGGCAGAGCCACCAGCGTCAGGGTCTTTGTTGAATAGGTGTGCGACGTACTGGCCTCAGGCCGTGCCATCCACGAGAACGAAGGGTTGTCCGCGCGAGCACATTTCAATGCGGGCATCCACCTTGTAAATGTCGCGCAGCATGTCCGGTGTAATCACCGTCCCGGTCTGGCCGCTCACAACCATTTCGCCATTCGAAATGACAATCGTGTGCTCGCAATAGCGCAGGGCGTGGTTCAGGTCGTGCAGGGCAATCAGCACGATCATGCCGTTGCGGCGGGCAAGCTGGGTAATGAAGTCGAGCACTTCCACCTGCCGGTGCAGGTCAAGCGCCGATGTCGGCTCGTCCATCAGAAGCACTTCGGGCTTGCGCACCAGCGCCTGCGCCAGCGATACCAGCTGCCGCTGGCCGCCGGAAAGTTCGCCAAGACCCCGGAAGGCAAGGTTGTGGATGTTCAGCGCCTTCAAGATCGCATCGATTTCGGCCAGTTCGTCGTCATGGACTTTCCAGCCGCTGCCCTGCTTTGCCGAAAGCAGAATGGATTCGTAAACGGTCAGCACGGCATTGGCGCCGGTGTCCTGCGGCATGTAACAGATGGTGCGCGGACCCTGTTCGGTCTGCGAAAGCGTTACGACGCCGGGGCCCTTGATAAGACCGGCAATGCGTTTGAACAGCGTGGATTTTCCGGCTGCGTTGGGGCCGATCACGGCCGTCACGCTTCCGGCTTCCAGCATGTCCATGGTCACATTGGCAAGAACGGTGGTGCGCCCATATTGTGCGCCGACGTCCTGAAGGGCAAGGGCTACCATGCGCGTCTCCTGTTGGAGAAAATGAGGACAAAGAAGAAGGGCACGCCCACCAGCGCGGTGATGACGCCAATCGGCAGAATGGCGCCAGGGATCAGGACCTTGCTCACAACCGAGGTGACGGACAGCAGCAAAGCTCCGCAAATGACCGAGCCGGGCAGGAAGAACCGCTGGTCCTCGCCAACGACCATGCGGGCAATGTGCGGACCGACAAGGCCGATGAAACCGATGGTGCCGACGAAGGAAACCGGAATTGCGGCCAGAAGGCTCACTGTCAGCATGGTCTGCAGTCGCAGGCGGCGCACATTCACGCCCATGCTGGCGGCCTTGTCATCGCCCAGCCGCAGCGCCGTCAGCGCCCAGGCATTTTTCATGAACAGTGGCACGGTCAACACCAGAATGGCGGCTGTCACATAGACCTTTGGCCACGTCGCCTTGGTGAGGCTGCCCATGGTCCAGAATACCACGGCGGCAAGCGCCTGTTCGGAAGCCAGATATTCCAGCAGAGAAAGGGCGGCGTTGAAGGTGAAAACGAGTGCGATACCGAGCAGAACGATGGTTTCGACGGAAACGCCGCGCATCGTCGAAGCGAAGTGAATGAACATCGCCGCCAGCATCGCCATCAGGAATGCGTTGATCGGCACCATATATTCCACGGCACCGGGGAAAATGGCAACGCCGCCGACAAGGGCGAGCGCTGCGCCGAAGCTCGCGGCAGCGGAAATGCCGAGCGTGAAGGGGCTGGCAAGCGGGTTGGAAAGGATCGTCTGCATTTGCGCACCGGCCACCGACAGCGATGCGCCAACCGTCACCGCCATCAGCGCGATCGGCATACGGATATCCCAAATCACGACGCGCAACTGGTTTGCCACCGCCGCCGGATCCATGATCGCGCCGATCACTTCAGACAGGGAATAGCGCGCCGGGCCGAGCGCCATGTCGGTGGCGATGCTGAGACACAGGGCCAAAACAAGGCCGATCAGGATCAGGATGCGGCGCGCGGCAAGGGCGCGATATTGCTCGCGCCCCGTTGCCTTGATCTCAGTTTCCACCAGCGTGGCCATCAGTTGGAACCTTTTTCAAGCGATACGAAATATCCGGGCTTATAGCTCACCGGCAGAAATCTTTTGTGGAATTCGTCAAAATTCTTTTCCGGGTCCAGATCCGCAAAGAGTTCGGGGTGGAACCACTTTGCAAATTGCTGAATGGGTACGAATTCGTAAGGCGCACCGTAGAACTGGTGCCAGACCGCATGGGCGTTGCCCTTCTTAACGGCGTCCAGCTCGGTAAACGGCGTGCGTGTCATCAGCTTGGCAAGGCGCTCGCGTGCAATCGCCATGTCTGCCCCACGTCCAACCGGCACGAACTGGTTGATGTCCGACTCCGCCGCCCAGTTGGAGCCTGTTACGATCACATGCTCAGGGTTTGCCACCAGCAACTGCTCAGGATTGAGATCGCCGAAGGTGGTCTTGATCACATCGGCTGCAATGTTGTGGCCACCGGCCTGTTCCACCATGGCGCCAAAATTGACGGGACCGAAGGTGCGGCAGCAGGTGTTCTCGCCGGAAATTCCCGGCGCCCGCTCGATGAAGACGTTGGGACGCTTGAGGTCCTTGGTGGCAGCAAGCTTGTCCGTCACCAGGGCAATCTGGTCGTGGCGATAGGCGATGAACTCTTCGGCCTTCTTTTCGGCACCGAAGATAACGCCGAGATTTCGGATGGAGTTTTCGCTGTTCTTGTCCGGGTTGAGGCGAAAATCGACATAGACGACCTTGATGCCAGCTGCCGCGGCCTTTTCCTCAAAGCCGCTTTCCTTGGCCGTCTTTTCCACTTCAAGGTTCAGCGTAATCACATCGGGCGACAGGGAAATGGCCTGCTCCAGGCTGAAATCCCCCTGTGGCAGATAGCCGAACTTCGGCAGCTTCGCGATCTGCGGGAAGCGCTCCAGATAGGCCTGGTAGCTGTCGGGATCCTTGGTGATCACGTCATCGCGCCAGCCGACGATGGTGTCGAATGTCGTGTCGTTCTTCAGCGCCGCAATCACGTGGATCTGCCGCGCTTCACCGACGATGACCCGCTTTGCGGGCGCGTCGATCTCCACCTTGCGCCCGGCGGAATCGGTTATTTCGGCTGAAAATGCGGGCGCTGAAACAAGCGCGAGCATGAGAGCGGCGATCCGCTTGAACGGGCTGAGCGACATGGTGGTCCTTTCGATCCTCTGGAGTGGTGACGGAGCCTTCGGTTCGGCTCCGCCAACTGTTGCACCGGCGCGGCCTTCGCGCGTTAGCTGTCGTTCTTCAGCGATACGAAGTAGCCATCCTTGTATTCCAGCGGCAGGAAGCGGGAATGCAGTTCCTTGAAGGTCGCCTGCGGGTCCAGATCCTTGAACAGGTCAGGATGCAGCCACTTGGCAATTTCCTGGATGGCGACGAACTGATAGGGGTTGTTGTAGAACTGGTGCCAGATGGCGTGGACATTGCCATCGGCCACAGCCTTGACGCCGGTAAAAGCAGGGCGCTTCGTCAGGTTTTCCAGCTTGCGGTGTGCTTCCTTCAGGTCCGCACCATAGCCCACGCCCACCCAGTTACCGCCGGGCACATAGGCATCCCACTTGCCGCCGGTGATGATGATCTGGTCCGGGTTGGAAGCGATCACCTGCTCCGGGTTGACGGTGCCGAAAGTGCCGGGAATGATGTCCTTGGCCATGTTGATGCCACCGGCAATTTCAACCATCTTGCCGAAGTTTTCATTGCCGAAGGACATGCAGCAATCGTCCGAATAGCCGCCCGCGCGCTCAACGAAGACAACCGGCTTCTTCGGCTTTTCCTTGTCGAGGATGTCGGTGACTTTCTTGATGTTGTCGGCGCGGAATTTGATGAAGTCTTCCGCCACGTCTTCCCGGCCCATCAGCTTGCCCATCACGCGCATGCTCGGCTCGGTGTTTTCCATCGGCTTTTCGCGGAAGTCGACATAGACGAGCGGAATGCCGACCTTGCCGAGCTTTTCGATGTAACCGGCTTCCTCGGTCGCCGTCTTGGCGTCGATGTTCATCAGGATCACGTCGGGCTTCAGCGAAACGGCCTGCTCGATATCGAAGGTGCCGTCCTTCATCCCGCCGAATGTCGGCAGCTTTGCAATGTCGGGGTACTTGGCAAGGTAGGCCTGATAGGTTTCCGGGTCTGCCTTGGCCAGATCGTCGCGCCAGCCAACCACATGCTCGAACGGGTTGCTCTTGTCGAGCGCCGCGAGGAAGTAAATCTGGCGGCCTTCGCCCAGAATGACGTGCTTGACCGGCACGTTTACCTCAACGTCGCGGCCCGTCACATCCTTGATCGTGACCTTGTCGGCAAGCGCTGGCAAAACAGTGGAAACGAAAAGACCCATTGCAAGAATGGCGGATTTGCCTCTAATGCGCATCGAAATTGTTCTCCAGTAAAACTGACTGCGCTTTAAGGATTTATGATTGACGTAGTCAAGTTTTATCTTTTAGAGCTTTTCAAAACTGGCAGTCGTGAAGGTTGGACGTCATGGGCGGTGCGGATAGTTACGGGACCAACTTTGGTCTTCGGGATGAAATCAAGGCATATTGGTCGGCGCGCGCCGCCACTTTCGATCTTTCGCCCGGCCACGAGATTTTTTCCGAAGAAGAACGGGCAGCCTGGCACCGTCTCGTTGAAAAACATCTTGGCCGTGGGGAAGGCAGAAGCGCTCTGGATCTTGCCAGCGGCACTGGCGTCATTTCGCATGTCATGGATGACCTCGGCTATCGCGTCACGGGGCTCGACTGGGCTGAACCCATGCTGGAGCGGGCCAAGGCCAAGGCAAAGCATCGCAATCGCTCCATCACCTTCCGCATGGGCGATGCCGAAAATACCATGGAGCCGGATGCCGCCCATGACGTCATCATCAACCGCCATCTGGTCTGGACGCTGGTAGATCCGAAAGCGGCCTTTCAGGAGTGGCTGCGGGTGCTCAAGCCCGGCGGCAGCGTCCTCATCGTCGATGGTGATTTTGTGAATGTCAGCCTCGCTGAAAAGCTGCTGAAAAAGCTGGCTGATAAACTGTTGAAACTGGGTGTCCTGAAGCCGGAACCGGTCCATATGCCGTCCGACATGGCCGGAACGCACAACAGCATCCTGTCACGCGTCTATTTCTCGAAAGGCGCCCGCGCCGAAGCCGTCGCCGCTCTTCTGCGGGAAGCGGGTTTCGAAGACGTGGTGATCGATACGGACCTGCGCGAAATCCACAAGACGCAGGCGAAAAACTGGAACATCCTCAAGGCCACCGCGCGCGGCATCCAGCACCGCTACGCCATCCACGCCCGCCGCCCGACATCCGGTTGACCTGCAGCCCGGGTATAGGTCTCAGGCCGTCACGCCAGCTTTCGTCACCCGGCCACTTCCTCTCGTCCACCCGTGGCACTTCTTCTCGTCGGCGTCCCAGGGCACTCTCTTTCCTCCCACCCGGCAACTTCCTTCCGTCGGCATCTTGAGGCACCACTTCTCCCCGTCATCCCGGACTTGATCCGGGATCCAGCCGCCTTGCGTCTGCAAGGCGAGAGGACTCAAACAACGGGGCGGTCGTACGAAGACGTCTCCCGGCGCGCAGACGCGCGCCTGCTGGACCCCGGATCAAGTCCGGGGTGACGGAGGGTGGGGGCGCGCAGCGGTGTCCGGTTGAGGTCGCCGTACCAGGCATTTGGCTATTTGCAGCAATGACCGCTCCTGCGCACTGACCCCTCTATGCCTTGTAAGGCGCCATCGGCAATCTTTCCGCGTCCCCGCTTTCTCTCAAGCACCCGGATAACCCTCTGCCTCAATCAACCGCCACGGCATGCTCTCATCATCACCCAAGGCACCCGCCTTCCGCGTGTCTCCACTACCCATCTCTCTTCCTGACCTCCGATCCGGTCTCCTGTTGTCCGTCCCACCGGGACACTTGCCCCTCCATCAACCACCTCGGCACGTCCTCTCGTCGGCGTCCTGAGGCACCCCCTCTCCCCCGTCATCCCGGACTTGATCCGGGATCCAGCCGCCTTGCGTCTGCAAGGCGAGAGGACTCAAACAACGGGGTGCGCCGGAAGAAGACGTCTCTCGGTGCGCAGACGCGCGCCTGCTGGACCCCGGATCAAGTCCGGGGTGACGGAGGGTGGGGCGGGCGCGGCGGTAAAATAGCTAGCGCGGACGCGCCAATTCCTGACCGGACCGCACTTTCACAATCACCCCTGTATGCTTTGAAGAGTACCCGCGTCCCCGCTTTCTCTCAAGCACCCGGATAACCCTCTGCCTCAATCAACCGCCACGGCATGCTCTCATCATCACCCGAGGCACCCGCCTTCCGCGTGTCTCCACTACTCATCTCTCTTCCTGACCTCCGATCCGGTCTCCTGTTGTCCGTCCCACCGGGACACTTGCCCCTCCATCAACCACCTCGGCACCTCCTCTCGTCGGCGTCCTGAGGCACCACCTCTCCCCCGTCATCCCGGACTTGATCCGGGATCCAGCCGCCTTGCGTCTGCAAGGCGAGAGGACTCCAACCACGGGGCGGTCATACGAAGACGTCTCCCGGCGCGCCGACGCGCGCCTGCTGGACCCCGGATCAAGTCCGGGGTGACGGAGGGTGGGGTAAGCGCCGCACAAAAATACCCACGCCAAATCAACACCTTGCCGCATCCGCCGCAAAAACCCTCAAAATTCTTTCTGCATTTCATTCACACACTCTGCGCCTGAAGCACAATTCTCCCGTTCCGCCCTCGGATACACCGCAAGGCGTTGCGGCGAGGCGGGATCGGCGCTGGTGGGCGGGAGGTTACGCATCCTCTCGGTCATCGGGGTCGAGCAGCAATCCCCCCGGCGGCAACGGGAGGAGGTTGACGCGGTTTCGGACCGGCCGTGTCATCTTCCCGATGCCCGACCTGGTCGCGTGGATGGCGTCGTCAGGCTGAACCACAGTCTGAACGTCGCCCTTCCCTGTGTCAGGAGTCTCGTCGCCGGGTGTACCGACAGCTCATCGTCCTCTGGTCGAACGCGACCATCAGGGATTGAAGCGAAAGTCAGGCGGTACACAGGAAGATGCTGCATCTGCCCCGCATCGTCATCGACGGTGCGGACGGATCGCGAGGGATGCACCTGGCCGGGGCTGGCGGGTGCGAATCTTGCGGGAGACGGGTCGTTCCGGTCCGCGCCTTGATTTTTCGGCGCGGGCAGGGACGAAGGCAGATGTGGCTGAACTGGCAGGGTGCCTTTCCGCAAGGGATGGCACCACCCGGATGGGAAGGGTCGGGCCTTGGCAATGTCCGACCGGCTCTCCGGCAAGGTTTTACCCTTGCCATCCGGTGTCTGCCAGCCGTGGCAAGTGGGTTGCTGTTTGGCCAAAAGAGCCGAACGGGGCGCTGAAAGGTGCCACTTATAGACTACCCAACGAGGCAGCTTGCAGCGCCCCGTCCGACATACCCATGGCCGCAAATGGTCAGGGGGCCAGAGAATGAAGCATCCCACGGGCAGCCTCTGCCGCGTGAACGGCGAAGCTTGGAATAGAGGTCGCCGAGTTTTTTGACAGGACTGAATGGATCGAGCAGTGCCTGCCGCCGTCAGCAGCCACGCCGCTATCCGCAAATGGAAAAGCCCGGACTTTCCGGGCTCAGTCTGCAGGTAAATGTCACGTCAATGAGGATTGCCCGGAGCCAAACAGCCATATGCGACTTGCGCCCCAAGGGAGCCATACCCAGTACGATCCGCCTCTCAGATCGCGAAAGACGCTGACGCGCTGCCGAGGCTGAGCGGTATCACGGCGTTAAAGTCATAAGACTTCAAACGTGCCACACCAGCAGCTTCAAGCCCGGCAGGGCCGGGCTTGTCAGTTTCAACCTGCCTTTGCCAGTTTCTTGGCGGCCACGCGGGCGCGGATGGACTCCACGTCTGCCTTGGGTGTCGCGGCAAAAAGCGTGCGGGTATAGGCATGTTTCGGGTCGGAGAAAACCTCCTCGCGCGTGCCATATTCCACGGCTTCGCCGAAATACATCACCATGACTTCGTCAGCGATATATTTGACCACCGACAGGTCATGCGAGATGAAGACATAGGTCAGGCCGAACTCGTCCTGCAGATCAGCCAGAAGGTTCAGCACCTGTGCCTGCACCGAAAGGTCGAGCGCCGATACCGGTTCGTCCAGCACCAGCAGCTTCGGGTTCAGCATCAGCGCGCGCGCAATGGCGATACGCTGGCGCTGGCCACCAGAAAACATGTGCGGATAGCGGTTGTAGTGTTCAGGCCCCAAACCCACGCGCACCAGCATGTCATTGGCTTTTTCGCGGCGCTCCGCCGAGGACATGTTGGTGTTGATCAGCAGCGGCTCACCAAGGACGTCGCCGATCTTTTGGCGTGGGTTCAGCGAACCATATGGGTTCTGGAACACGATCTGCACCTTCTGCCGCATTTCGGCGGTCAGATGGCCGGGACGGGTATCGACCTTCTGCCCATCGATCAGCAATTCGCCCGAAGTCGGCTCGTCGATGAATGTTAGCATCCGCGCCAGCGTGGACTTGCCGCAGCCGCTTTCGCCGACGATTGCCAGCGTCTTGCCGGTTTCGAGGGCAAAGGACACTCCCTTTACCGCATGAATGATCTTCTCCGGCTTCATGAAGCCGCCGGGCAGGCGGTAATCGCGCTTCATATTGCGGATTTCGAGCATGGTGTTGTTGGCGGTCATGCTGTTTCTCCCGCAGCAGGCGTGGGCGTGCCGTCAAAGAATTGCGAAACGGTCGTCAGGCGGTCACCGGTCGCGTTTTCGGGCAGGGCGGCCAGAAGTGCCTTGGTATAGTTGCTCTTGGGGTTCTCGAACAGGGAAAGCACATCGGCCTCCTCCATCTTCTTGCCCTTGTACTGCACCACCACGCGGTCGGCGGTTTCTGCCACAACGCCCATGTCATGGGTAATCATGATGAGGCCCATGCCGTTTTCGGCCTGGAGCTTCATCAGCAGGTCGAGGATCTGCTTCTGGATGGTCACGTCGAGCGCCGTTGTCGGTTCATCGGCGATCAGAAGCTTCGGGTTGCAGGCAATGGCAATCGCGATCATCACGCGCTGGCACTGGCCACCGGACATCTGATGTGGGAAATGCTTCAGCCGTTCTTCCGGGTCGGGCAGGCCGACGAGGGTGAACAGTTCGATGGCGCGGGCGTGGCGCGTCTTCTTGTCCATGCCCATGTGGATGCGCAGGACTTCCTCGATCTGGAAACCAACGGTGAAGCAGGGGTTGAGGCTTGCCACCGGTTCCTGGAAGATCATGGCAATGTCCTTGCCGATCAGTGTGCGGCGCTCGGACGCGCTGATCTTCTGGATATCCTTGCCCTGAAACAGCATACGGTCGGCGGTAATGCGGGCGGTCCAGGGCAAAAGCCCCATCACGGCCAGCATCGAGACGGATTTGCCGGAACCGGATTCGCCGACGATGGCGAGGACTTCGCCCTTTTCGACTGAAACGGAGATGCCGTCCACGGCGCGGAACCAGCCATTGGCGGTTTCGAACTCGACGGTCAGATTATCGACTTGCAGAAGTGCCATGTCAGGACCTCTTCAGTTTCGGGTCAAGCGCATCCCGCAGTCCATCGCCCACCAGATTGATGGCGAGAACGGTGATCAGGATGGCAAGGCCAGGGAAAGTAACAACCCACCAGGCGCGCAGAATGAATTCGCGCGCTTCGGCAAGCATGGTGCCCCATTCAGGCGCGGGCGGCTGGGCACCCATGCCGAGGAAGCCAAGTGCGGCCGCATCGAGAATGGCGTTCGAGAAGGACAGCGTGGCCTGAACGATGAGAGGGCCCATGCAGTTGGGCAGAATGGTCTTGAACATCAGCCGCAACGGACCGGCACCAGCCAAACGGGCGGCGGTGACGTAATCGCGTTCCTTTTCGGTCATCACGGCGGCGCGCGTCAGGCGCACGAAGTGCGGCTGAAGAACAAGCGCAATGGCAATCATGCCATTCGTCAGACCGGGGCCCAGAATGGCGACGAGAACCAGCGCCAGAAGCAGCGACGGGAAGGCGAGAATGATGTCCATCAACCGCATGATGACCGTGTCCAGCCAGCCGCGATAATAACCGGCGATGACACCGATGATGATGCCCGTTGTCAGCGAAAGGCTGGTCACGAAGACGCCGATGAACAGTGAATATTGAGCACCGTGGATCAGTCGCGAAAGAATGTCGCGACCAAGCGGATCGGTTCCGAGCGGGAAGCTCCAGTTGCCGCCCTGCATCCATGCCGGAGGCAGAAGGATGGTATCGCGGTACTGCTGGAACGGCGAGTGTGGGGCGATGACCGACGCAAAAACGGCGACGATCACGATGATGGCGAAAACATAGAGGCCGATGACGGCGCCGCGGTTTTCGGAGAAGTAATGCCAGAATTCGGACAGCATCTGGCGGCGCATCGCCGCGCTACTGACCGGCTGGCTCTGAGTGGTTTCAGCCATGGAACTAGTCACCTCTTAGTGGCGGATGCGCGGGTTGATCAGGCCGTAGAGCACGTCGACAACAAGATTGACGAACATGATGATACCGGCGATCAGCAGCAAGCCACCTTGAATCACAGGGTAATCGCGACGGAAGACGCTATCGACCATCCACTTGCCGATGCCCGGCCAGGAGAAGATCGTCTCGGTCAGGATCGCACCTGCCAGCATGACGCCGATCTGCAGGCCGATGGTGGTGATGACGGGGATCAGCGCGTTGCGCAGCGCATGCAGTCCAACCACGCGGAAGGGCGACAGGCCCTTGGCACGGGCGGTTCTGATATAATCGTCCGACAGCACTTCCAGCATAGCCGAGCGCGTCTGGCGGGCAATCACCGCAAGCGGGATTGTGGCCAGCACGATGGACGGCAGGATGAGGTGGCTGACGGCGGAGGCGAATGCACCCTTCTGGCCCGACAGCAAAGAGTCGATCAGCATGAAGCCGGTGACCGGCGGGAAGAAGAACATCAGCGAGATGCGTCCCGAAACCGGCGTCCATTGCAGAATGCCTGCAAACAGGATGATCAGCAGCGGCCCCCACCAGAAGATCGGCATGGAATAGCCAACCAGCGAGACGCCCATCATGGTCTGGTCGAAGAACGAGCCGCGCTTGATGGCTGCAATCACGCCGGCGGGAACACCGATGACGATGGCAAGGATGATCGCGCAAAGGGACAGTTCGACGGTTGCCGGAAAGAGGGCAAAGAACTGGTCGACGATCGGCGACTTGGACACGATAGACGTGCCAAAATCACCCGACAGGATGCCTTTCAGATAATCCAGATACTGGATGACCATGGGGCGGTCCATGCCAAGGGCGGCGCTGATTTGCGCGTGCCGCTCTGGCGACATGACGCGTTCGCCGGACAGAAGAGCGACAGGGTCGCCCGGCAGAAGCCGGATGAACATGAACGCGATAATGGAAACCCCGATGAAGGTCGGGATGAGCACGGCGATACGCCGCACGAGAAAGCCAATCATGAAAAACCTTCGATCTGTTCCGCGCGGGAACCTATGCGCTGGCAGTAGCGACCTTTTCGGTCTGCTTCTTGTTGTGTGTGGGCAGAACGCAAGTGCCGCGCGCCTTGAACCAAGACACGCGGCATTTTCAGATGCGTCCGGTATTACTCGGCGATATCAACGTTTTCGAACGTGAAGTCACCCAGTGGGCTCTGGACGAAACCTGTGACTTCCTTGCGCATCGGAACGACGGACAGGGAGTGGTCGATGGTGGCCCATGGAGCCTGCTTCTTGAAGACAACCTGAGCTTCTTCGTAAAGCTTGGTGCGCTCAGCCTGATCGGTGGTGATCTTGGCCTTCTTCACCAGTGCGTCGAAGTCCTTGTCGCACCATTGTGCACGGTTGTTGCCGCCAACGGCATCGCAGCCGAGCAGCGTGTCGAGGAAGTTGTCCGGATCGCCATTGTCACCGGTCCAGCCGAGGAACACGGCGCCGTCACGGTCCTTTGCCTTCGAACGGTCGAGATATTCGGCCCATTCGTAGGAAACGATCTCGACCTTCACGCCGATCTTGGCGAAATCATCCTGGATGACTTCGGCAGCGCGGCGGGCGTTGAGCATGTAAGGACGCGAAACAGGCATCGCCCAGACCTTCATCGAAAGATCCTTGACGCCAGCATCTGTCAGCATCTTCTTTGCTGCTTCCAGATCGTATGTGTCGTCTTCGACCTTGTCGTTGTAGGACCACATGGTTGGTGGCAGCGGGTTCTTGGCAGGTGTTGCCATGCCCTGGAACACGGCGTCAACGATAGCCTTCTTGTTGATGGCCTTGTTCAGCGCCTTGCGGACTTCCGGCTTGTCGAAGGGAGCCTGCGTGGTGTTGTAGGCGAGGTAGGCAACGTTGAGGCCTTCCTGCTCCAGAACCGTCAGGGACTTGTCTTCCTTCATCGACTTGACGTCGGCAGCGTTCGGGTAAGGCATCAGGTGGCATTCGCCAGCCTTCAGCTTCTGGAAACGAACGGCGGCATCGGTGGTGATGGCGAATACGAGATCGTCGATCTTTGGCGCGCCGCCCCAATATTCCTTGTTGGCCTTGAAGCGGATAACGGCATCCTGCTGGTAGGCGACGAAGGCGAATGGACCGGTGCCAACCGGCATCTGGTTCAACTGGGCCTGCTTGCCTTCAGCGGCGAGCTTGTCGGTGTATTCCTTCGAAACGATCGAAGCGAACGGCATCGCAAGGTTTGCGAGGAACGGAGCTTCCGGACGGTTCAGGGTGAACTTGACCGTCATGTCGTCGACTTTTTCAACGGACTTGATCAGCTTGGGGAAGCCCATGCCTTCGGCATATTCCCAGGACGTGCCAGTGACATATTGATGCCATGGATTGTCGGTCTTGATCTGGCGCTCGATGGAGAAGACGACGTCGTCGGCGTTCAATTCACGTGTTGGCGTGAAGAATTCGGTGGTCTGGAACTTCACGCCCTTGCGCAGCTTGAAGGTGTAGACGGTGCCGTCCTGCGACACTTCCCAGCTCTCGGCCAGGCCAGCAACTGGCTTGGTGGTGCCGGGTTCGAATTCGAGAAGGCGGCTGTAGACAGTGTGGGCCGAGGCATCGAATGTGGTGCCTGCGGTGTAAAGGCCCGGATCGAACCCTTCCGGGGAACCTTCTGAGCAATATACGAAGGTTTTTGCGCTTGCGGCACCCGCAAAGCACGTCGCCGAAAGCAGAGCCGCAGCGATTAGGCCAATTTTGTATCTCATAATAGAGCTCCCAATTTTTGTATCCGGCTCGCTTATTCCGCGACTACCGATGCAATGTGGTTATAAGAAACCTTGCACATACTCAAGCGGGGAACTTAAACGATTCAGGTCATTTTTGACCAAATGTTCAACTTCTCGCGATTTTGATACTAATTTAGGCGGAAGGATTAGAATCTTTGTCTAGAGAGTGAGACAAAATCTGCTGCATCTTCGCTATCTGGCACTATTTCAGGCAATAATGGCGCCCCGAATTCTCAAGGCGCCATTGATATGAAATCTTGATGACAGGCGATCAGGCCTTGGTCATCTTGTCGCCGACGATCCGCCAGTTCACGAGATTTTCGAGGACAGCCTTGATGTGCGCCGGTTTGCGGTTCTCATAATCCACATAATAGGCATGTTCCCAGATATCGATCCCGAGATATGCGGGTCTACCGACGGCGACCGGGTTGTTGCCGTCCTCATAACCAACAAGGGCAAGCTTGTTCTGGTCATCGCGGGTCAGCCATACCCAGCCGGTGCCGAAGACTTCATCGGACGTGGAAACGGCTTTCTCTACGAACTTGTCGTAGTCGCCGAATGCCGCATTGAGTTCTTCGGCGGCCTTGCCGTCCGGCCTGTTCGGTCCGCCCGGCGTAAACTGGTCCCAGTAGACAATGTGGTTCCAGGCTTGTGCGGCGTTGTTGAAGATCTTCTTGTCAGCCGCCTTCGAAGCGGAAGCCTTCATGATGGCTTCCAGATCCATATCCGCATAGGGCGTGCCCTTTGCCAGTGTGTTCAGCTTGTCGAAATAGGCTTTGTGGTGCTTGCCGTAGTGGAGGCCGACGGTCTTTGCGGAAATGTGGGGTGCAAGAGCGTCTTCAGCAAAGGGAAGCGGTGGCTGCGTCAGCGGCAGCGCTGCCTGTGCAAGCGATGGTGCGGAAAGGGCGGATGCCGCAGCGGTTGCCGCTGTCGCCGCCATGATGGCGCGTCTCGTCAATAGCATTTTTCTGTCTCCTCTGGATGACGCTTGGGGGTTATCGTCGATGGCAAACAGGTTCGGCTAGGAAAAGTTTCTTTTAGAGCTTGCTTATTCGGGAGCTCTCTATTTTGTTATCCCAATTGCAGTGATGATGATGTCTAGGAGGACGCGATGCAGTCTCAGGGTAAATCGGGCGAAGAGCGCGCGTTGGTGCTGGAGGAAAAAGGCAAGCTGTCGCTACGCGCCTTGCCGCTAAATGAAGAGGTCGGCCCCCACGATGTGCGCATCGCCATACATACGGTCGGCATTTGCGGCAGTGACGTGCACTACTACACCCATGGTGCCATCGGAAATTTCGTGGTGCGCGAACCTATGATTCTCGGGCATGAGGCTTCCGGTACCGTTACCGAGCTCGGGTCCCAGGTGACCACACTTGCGGTCGGCGATCGTGTCTGCATGGAGCCGGGTATTCCCGATCCCATCAGCCGCGCGAGCCGGATCGGTCACTATAATCTTGATCCTGCCGTGCGTTTCTGGGCTACTCCGCCCGTCCATGGCGTGTTGCGGGCATCCGTCGTTCACCCGGCTGCCTATACATTCAAACTTCCTGACAATGTTTCCTTTGCTGCAGGCGCTATGGTCGAGCCGCTGGCGGTGGGTGTGCAGGCGGCCACCCAGGCAAAGGTCAAACCCGGTGATATCGCTGTCGTGATCGGCGCCGGTCCCATCGGTCTGGTAACGGTTCTGGCGGCCCTTGCGGCGGGATGTGCGCGGGTGATCGTGTCTGATGTCGATCCGGTCAAACTGGACATGGCGCGTGGCCTTGGCCCCGTCGAGACCGTGAATGTGCGCGAAAGCAACCTTGCCGAAGAGGTGTTGAAATCCACCAATGGCTGGGGCGCGGATGTCATTTTCGAGTGCTCCGGTGCAGAGGTTGCCATCACGCATGTATTCGAGCCCTTGAGACCCGCAGGCACCGTCGTGTTTGTGGGTATGCCGACAAAGCTGGTTGCCTATGATGTCGTGGCAGCGCAGATCCGCGAAGCACGGGTGGAGCATGTCTTCCGTTATGCAAACGTGTTTGGTCGCTGCGTCGACATGCTTGCGTCCGGCGCTATCGATGTTGCGCCGCTGATTACCCGCACCTTTGACTTCGAAGACAGTATCAAAGCCTTCGATATCGCCGCTTCCGCGCCAGCGGGCGAAGTGAAGATGCAGATTCTCATGCCTCGTTGATGTTTGAGGGTTGCACGAAATTTACCAGCGGTTAGCTTATGCCGCGTTGTGGGCGGTGAGGCTGGAACCGTTCAACTGTATCGATGCAGGAGGAGAAATTCATGAAGACGATCAAGGGACCGGGACTTTTTCTCGGTCAGTTTGCAGGCGATGCCGCACCGTTCAATACGTGGGATGGCATTACCAAATGGGCGGCTGAGAAGGGTTATCTGGGGGTGCAGGTGCCAACTTGGGCCGGACAACTGATCGACCTTAAAAAAGCATCTGAATCGAAGGATTACTGCGACGAATTTGCCGGCGTCGCCCGTCAGAACGGCGTTGAAGTGACCGAGCTTTCGACCCACTTGCAGGGTCAGCTTGTCGCCGTGCACCCGGCCTATGACGAAGCGTTTGACGGTTTTGCAGCGCCGGAGGTGCGCGGTAACCCCAAGGCGCGTCAGCAATGGGCTGTCGAGCAGGTGAAGATGGCGCTCAAGGCATCGCGTAACCTGGGCATCGACGCCCATGCGACATTCTCAGGCGCGCTTGCATGGCCGTTCATATATCCCTGGCCGCAGCGGCCCGCCGGTCTGGTCGAGGCCGCTTTTGACGAGCTTGCCAAGCGCTGGACGCCGATCCTTGATTTTGCGGACGAACAGGGTGTTGACGTCTGCTATGAAATCCATCCCGGTGAAGACCTGCATGATGGCGTAACGTTTGAGATGTTCCTGGAGCGTGTGAAGAACCACAGCCGCGCCAACATGCTCTACGATCCCTCGCATTACGTGCTGCAATGCCTGGATTATCTCGACAATATCGACATCTACAAAGACCGCATCAAGATGTTCCACGTCAAGGATGCGGAGTTCAATCCGACCGGACGTCAGGGCGTTTACGGCGGCTACCAGGGCTGGGTCGAACGGGCAGGACGTTTCCGCTCGCTGGGTGATGGTCAGGTGGATTTCGGCGCAGTCTTTTCGAAAATGGCAGCGAATGATTTCAGCGGCTGGGCTGTGGTGGAATGGGAATGTGCACTCAAACATCCTGAAGACGGTGCAGCGGAAGGTTCCGAATTCGTGAAGGCGCATATTATTCGCGTCACGGAAAAGGCTTTTGACGACTTCGCATCCAGCGGCACCGACGATGCCGCCAATCGCCGAATGCTCGGCCTTTCATAAATTCCGAGGAGACAATATGACGATCGAAGGAAAGACGACCGACAGGGCGAACAAGCGCATTCGCCTGGGCATGGTAGGTGGCGGTGCGGGTGCCTTCATCGGTGGTGTGCACCGTATGGCAGCGCGACTGGACAACCGGTTTGAGCTTGTGGCGGGAGCATTGTCTTCCACGCCGGAAAAATCAAAGGCTTCTGGCCTCGAACTGGGTCTGGACGAAGACCGCTGCTATGGCTCATTCGAGGAGATGGCGGAGCGCGAAGCCGCCCGTGCCGATGGCATAGAGGCCGTGGCAATCGTAACGCCCAACCATGTGCATTACCCGGCTGCGAAAGCTTTTCTTGAGCGCGGCATCCATGTCATCTGCGACAAGCCGCTAACGTCGAACCTGGAAGATGCCAAAAAGCTTAAAGCCGTTGCCGAGAAGGCGGATGCGCTGTTTGTGCTGACGCACAATTACACCGGTTATCCGATGGCGCGTCATGCCCGCGAGCTGGTCGAAAGCGGCGCGCTGGGCGACATAAGACTGGTCCAGATGGAATATCCTCAGGACTGGCTGGCCGAACCGGTTGAACAGACCGGCGCAAAGCAGGCGGTGTGGCGCACTGATCCGGCACAGTCAGGGGCGGGCGGTTCTACCGGCGATATCGGTACACACGCCTACAATCTTGGCTGCTTCATTTCCGGACTGGAGGCCGATGAACTGGCGGCCGATGTGCACACCTTTGTGGAAGGCCGTCGTCTGGACGACAATGCCCACGTCATGCTGCGTTTCAAGCCCAAGGACGGCAAGGCTCCGGCCAAGGGTCTGCTGTGGTGCAGCCAGGTTGCGGTGGGCAATGAAAACGGCCTGAAAGTGCGCGTCTATGGCAGCAAGGCCGGTATTGAGTGGACGCAGGCTGACCCGAACTATCTCTGGTTCACAAAGCTGGGAGAGCCAAAGCAACTGATTACCCGCGGGGGTGCCGGAGCAGGCGCTGCTGCAGCCCGTGTCAGCCGTATTCCGTCCGGTCACCCGGAGGGATATCTGGAAGCCTTCGCCACCATCTACACCGAGGCCGCAAATGCCATCGATGCGAGGCGGACTGGCACACAGCCAGACAAGGCCGTGATCTACCCTACCATCGATGACGGTGTGAAAGGCGTGGCATTTGTCGAGGCATGTATCGCGTCTTCCAGACAGAATGGCGGCTGGGTAAAGCTTTAATGGCAATGGCGCGCCGTAATGCTTGCGGCGCGCCATTGCGTGAGTGCAAGAGGGGACTTTTCAGTCCCTCTTTGCCTCAAGTTTGTTGAACAGACCTGCAATGCGAAGGTGGCGACATCCATTCGCCACCTTTGCACAGGCACATCTTAAATCACTGGATAGAGCGACCAGAAAAACAACTCATGTTCCTTGTCGCGATCATGGTTTTCCTGCTCGTCATTGACCTTTTGCTCCTGTGGGGAGCCGCCGTCTCTTTTCAGTTTTTCTTCCTGAGCCTTGCGACCAAGTCCGAACAGATCGAATGAAAGCATGTTGAAGCCCGCAACCATTTTCGTTCCTCTTCGTCACATGTGTTAACGACAGGTAAAGTTTTGCGCGTTGCCACGATTTCGTCAAGATTGCCGAGGGAATTAGTCTGTTAATGCGACGCGAGAATTGACGTTTTTCATTTCTAAAATTTGCTAATATACGCGATTTTTTTGTGGCCGATCGTCAGCGGCGCCCTCACCACGGCTCGTACAATCTTGTGTTTGGGAATTCAGCTCTCGAACTCACCTGTTTTACGCTTATGAGCGAACATGCGCAGTTTCACTCTGTGATCACATATTAGTTACATCTAATAATAAAATCTTTTCATTTTAGCAAATGCTCATATCTTAGGTTTTCCGGCGGCTTAGAATGTATTTGTGTCAAACGAGCCCGTGCGGAGGAGGAGAGTGATATGAGAAAAATAACATCTTCTTTGATTTTGACTGCCTGTGTGGTCCTGCCATTCCAGGCAAACGCGCTTGATGTCAGCGTAGGCGGAGTGAGCGCAAGCGTGGGTGGCAATGACCGGGGTGGGATCAGCGCCAATGCATCTGTCGGGGGAAGCGGCGGCATCAATGCGGGGGCGGATGTCGGCGGACGAAGCGGTGGCGGCTTGGGAGCAGACGTCAATGCTTCGGTGGGCGGAGCAAGTGGACTGAACGCGAATACCAGCGCCAATGTGGGCGGGCGGGGCGGCGTCAATGCTGACGTGAATGCCTCTGTCGGCGGATCGAGAGGTCTCAATGCCAATGTCAATGTCGGCGTGGGGCCGACGACGGGCGTCGGCGTTGACGTGGGAATAGGCTCACCGGGAACGCCTGGCGGCCCAGTCACCCCCGGCACACCGGGCGGCACGATCAGCCCAGGAACAATGCCTCCGGGAGCCATTCGCGACGCCATATATTCCTACAACAACATGTCGCGTAACGAGCGCGTGCAGCTGGCGAAACGTTGCGTAGACATTCTGAATGGTGGCTACGACGCTGCCTTGACGAAACTCTGCCGCATGATCCAGACGGCATCGCGATAGGAAATAGGGAGGAGTGGGCTTTCCTGCTCCTCCACTTCTATTTCCTGGCCAGCGACATGATGCGTTCGCGCAAAACGCGGGCGAGATTCCGGGTGTTTCTGTACATGTGAACCTGGGCGGCAACCTGTCTCACATCGCGGTCGCTGTTCTGCGCCAATCCGATGACGAGTGTTCCCATTTGTGCGGTCTCGGCCCAGAAGCCGGACAAATCCCGATCTTCATCAACAGCGCAGCTATCGGTACGGATGATGTTCGCGTCATCAAGATGCCATTCCGTCAGGCGTTGCATGAGCAACTGATCTATCTGATATGGCTGATAGGTTTCATCGATCGCGATCTTCCACAAATAGGCTTCACCCATTGTCATGAAGACGACCGCAGAGGCGATGGCTTTACCGTCAAGATTCAAGGTGTGGATACGGACCGCATCGATCTCCGCAAGATTGGTAATCGCTTCGCGGGCGAACGCCGCTCTGTACCGATCACTGACCAGTGCGGAGCGCTTGCGTCCCTTTGAACCGCTGGCCTCCAGCGCAAGGAATTCCTCGGTTCGCAACCGTATGTCCTGCTGCTGTCTCGCGACCTCGTAAGAGAGAGAACCGCTACCCTCGATATGGCGCCAGTGTTTGCCCATTGTCTGAAATTCGACCGCCGTGAGCCTTTGTTCCAGATAGGCCTGCGCGTCGATTTGGCTTTCCAGCATCACGCGGTGGTGAGGTTCTGCGGTGGTCAGTGGCAGGTTGCGGCTGAGTGCGATGGCCTTGACCATTCGCACGAACGGCCCGTCCAGTCTGAGCATGGGCAGGACGAGGACGTGCGGCAGGCGTAATTCCGGTTGTGAAAGAGCGTCCAGCAAATTATCGATTGTTTCCGCTGCGCCCTCGGCGTCGACAAGGGGTGTGCCGAGAGGGCCGAACGGATTGGCCCAGGCACGAAGGATTGTTGGGCCGATGGAAAAGCCCGGCTTTTCGACCGTGAACGGCATCAGAAACCGCATCCGGCTGCGACTGCCGTTTTCGTCACGCATCAGGGCGAAGCGAACGGACCGGTCATCCACGCGCGGCATGGCCGGGGCAAGCAGCTTGCCGGTAAAGAAAATATTGGGCTCAAGCACCCGATTGGACAGGAAATCGAGTTCTTCCTGCAGGTCATAGCCCAGTTGCGCGGGATATATGCAGAACTCACGGCCGGAGCGACCGACGCGAACACTGCTATCTGCGGCTGGTCGTTCCGGCAAAGGCTTTGCCAGAAGTGCCGCGAACCGAGTGTCTCTGATATCTGGATCGTTCGGGTCGCTTGCCATGCCTATGCTATGCCGTCCTTCTCATGGGTTGCCGCGACAATGTGAAGCTTACCGGCGCCAATACTTTTGTTATCAACGACCACGACAGTATCCATATCACCAATTCAACTGACAGGTGGTTACTATTTCATATATTGAAACACAGGCAATGTTGAGCATCTTCCACCGGTAAAATTGAGATTTGCTAAAAATCCCTTTCACATGTGATATCCGGTGCCAATAGCTGCGCTGTCCGGCGTTTCGGATACAGTCCGAGAACGAGTGCGCAGCCAGCGATGATAACGAGCGCTCCGATCGCCTGGATTACAGAAAATGGCTCGTCCAGCGCGACTGCCCCGACGATGACCGCAATGATAGTGACCACGAACTCGACGCTGATCGTTTTCGTGGCTCCAATCAGGGAAACGAGCCGGAAATAGGTGATGTAGGTCAGCGCGCTCATGATGATGGCAAGGCTGAACAGATAGGCAAAATCGGACAGGCCGGGCGTGGTCGGCACGGGTATCACGATCAGCAGGGGAAGGGTCATCAGGCCACCTGCAAGGAAGGACCCTATCGTGATTTCCCAGGCGCCGGAGCCCCTGAGGTGGCGGCTTGCATAATTGCTTCCGAAGGCGGCACAGATGCAGCCCAGCAGACAGGCGCTACAGCCCAGGGCGAAGGCGGCGGTGAAGGGGACGGCGGGAAAACCAACCAGAATGACAATGCCGCTGAAGCCGAGGATCATTCCGATAAGGCTCTGTGCAGAAATTCTTTCCAGCCCCCACAGCTGACCAATCAGCATGGAAAACAAGGGGATGCTGGCAACCAAGATCGCGGCCATCGCGGTTCCGATGATGGGTGTGGCGTATGAGAGACCGACCAGCTGGCCGGCGACTGTCGTTGCGCCAACCACTGCGAAAGCCTTCCAGCCTGCACTGAAATCCAGTTTCCGTCTGGCAATTCGCGCAATGATGAGGAGTGTAAGGCTGGCAATGAAGCAGCGCAATGTGACCGCCCCGACCCAGCCAAAGGCCGCAACGGCATGAAGAACAAGGAGAAATGAAAGACCCCAGGCCACCGCAAGAAACATATAGGCAGCAAATTCTGCGGGCTTCATAGGGGTCGGTCCGAATTTGGAAAACAGGGAAAGCGCCAGAGCGTTTCCAGCAGGGAAACGCTCTACGAGAGCCAGTCCGGACCGTCAAACGAATTATAATGAATGCTCGGTTTTGTGAGCGGCGCTAAGGATGCCGAGGCGGGAGTTCGCTCACCACCTGCGGCTTTGGCTCTCACTCTTCGATTGTGTATTCGCCCAATTCGCACAGGTCTTGCGTATCGGTGGTGGTGTCCAGATCGGGGCTGTCCTGGAACTCGAACCGCATGTCGTAGTCACAGACATCGCGGCCATCGGCAATCGTGATTTTAATGCTCTCGCCGGGGGCCAAGGTGTGATTTCCGAAAACATCGCCTTCCCAATCTTCTTCGTCCACGGGGGAGGTGTAGAAGTGGGTCAGAACTGAATTCGTGCCGTTCTTGAGGACGAAGACCAGATCGTCGGCGAAACTTGGCGTTGCAAAGGTCAATGTGGCAATTGCTGCAAGGGCGTTGATTTTGAAAGAGTTCACAATTTCACTGCCTGAAAATGGTTGAAGATACCGTTTCTCATAAGCTGAAACCGCTGCAGCGATAAAGGGGGTGGCTACCCCTTGTGCCAGACCATTTTTGGCCAAAAGGCCCTTTCCAAACGAAAATGGCCCACGCATCGGTGGGCCAATTCAATAACGCACGTTTCGAAAGCGGCTTACGCCTGCTCAAAAATGCCGTGGCAATGCTTGTACTTCTTGCCGGAGCCGCAAGGGCAGGCTTCGTTGCGCCCGATTTTGCCCCAGGTTGCGGGGTTGTTGGGGTCGCGCTGTTCCGGCGGGACGTAGATGGCGCCCGAGTCACGACCGCCTTCGGAAAACTCATCTTCACCGGTGACCGGATCGAGATGGTGCGGTGTCATTTCCGGCAGCTCGGGCTGTGGCGGATCACGCACCAGCTCGACGCGCATGAGTTGCGCCGTCACGGCTTCGCGCAGGTTGGCCAGAAGCGCCTGGAAGAGTTCGAAGGCTTCTGCCTTGTATTCCTGCAGCGGATCGCGCTGCGCATAGCCGCGGAAGCCCACAACCGAGCGAAGGTGATCCAGATTGACGATGTGTTCGCGCCACAGGTGATCGATTGTCTGAAGAATGACGGAACGCTCGACATAGGTCATGACTTCTGGGCCGAAACGCTCTGTCTTTTCAGCGACTGCCTTGTCCGCAGCTTCCGTGATGCGCTGGAGGATATCGTCTTCTGCGATACCTTCCTCTTTCGCCCACTCATCGACCGGCAGATCGAGATTCAGGAACTGCTCGATGCCAGCCTTCAGGCCCACCATGTCCCACTGTTCAGCGTAGGCGTTTTCCGGAACATGCTTGGTGACGAGAACCTCGATCACCTCGTTGCGCATGTCGGATGCCGTCTCGCTGATATTCTCGGCTTCCATCAGTTCGAGGCGCTGCTCGAAGATGACCTTACGCTGGTCGTTGAGGACGTCGTCATATTTCAGAAGGTTTTTACGGGTTTCGAAGTTGCGTGCTTCGACCTTCTTCTGCGCGCGTTCCAGCGCCTTGTTGATCCATGGATGGACAATCGCTTCGCCCTCTTTGAGGCCAAGCTTCTGCAGCATCGAGTCCATGCGGTCGGAACCGAAGATGCGCATCAGGTCATCCTGAAGCGACAGGTAGAACTTCGAGCGGCCAGGGTCACCCTGACGGCCGGAACGACCACGCAACTGGTTGTCGATACGGCGGCTCTCGTGACGCTCGGTGGCGATGACGAACAGGCCACCGGCTGCAAGCGCCTTGTCCTTGAGAACCTTGATCTCTTCGCGAATGGCTTTTTCCTTCGCGTCGCGCTCCGCGCCTGGCTCCATGCCCTCGAGCTCACGCTCAAGGCGCATGTCGACGTTACCGCCAAGCTGGATGTCGGTGCCTCGACCAGCCATGTTGGTAGCGATGGTCACGGCACCGGGAACGCCTGCCTGAGAAACGATATAGGCTTCCTGCTCGTGGTAGCGCGCGTTCAGGACCTGGAAATTTTCAAAACCGGTCTGGCGAAGCATTGTCGCCAGCAATTCCGATTTTTCAATCGAGGTGGTGCCGACGAGAACGGGCTGGTTACGCTCATGCGCAGCCTTGATCTCTTCAATGATCGCCTTGAACTTTTCTTCGCCTGTCCGGTAGACTTCGTCGTCTTCATCAATACGCTGGATCGGAAGGTTCGTAGGCACTTCGATGACATCGAGGCCGTAGATATTGCCGAATTCTTCGGCTTCCGTCGAAGCCGTACCGGTCATGCCCGCAAGCTTCTTGTACATCCGGAAGTAGTTCTGGAAGGTCACCGAAGACAGCGTCTGGTTTTCCGGCTGGATCTGCACCTTTTCCTTGGCTTCGAGCGCCTGATGCTGGCCTTCCGAATAGCGTCTGCCCGGCATCATGCGGCCGGTGAATTCGTCGATGATGACGATTTCGCCATTGCGGACGATGTAGTCCTTGTCACGCTGGAACAGCTTGTGGGCTTTCAGCGCATTGTTGATGTGGTGGACGATGGCGACGTTCTCGACATCGTAAAGCGATTCGCCCTTGAGGAGGCCAGCCTGCCGCAAAAGGTTCTCCAGCTTTTCTGTGCCTTCTTCGGAGAAGTTGGCAGAACGCTGCTTTTCGTCGATTTCGTAGTCTTCCGGCGTCAAGGCGGGAATGAATGCATCGATGGTGTTGTAAAGGTCGGAGCGATCATCCAGCGGTCCGGAAATGATCAGCGGCGTGCGTGCCTCATCGACGAGGATCGAGTCGACTTCGTCGACGATCGCGTAATGGTGGCTGCGCTGAACCATCTGGGCCTTGTCATACTTCATGTTGTCACGAAGATAATCGAAGCCAAGCTCGTTGTTGGTGGCGTAGGTGATGTCGCAGGCATAGGCCGCGCGACGCTGGTCGTCGTCCAGACCGTGCACGATGACACCCGTCGTCAGGCCGAGAAAGCTGTAGAGCCGCGCCATGGTGGCGGCGTCGCGCTGTGCCAGATAGTCGTTGACGGTAACAACGTGAACGCCCTTGCCTTCGAGCGCATTGAGGTAAACCGCAAGCGTCGCGACGAGGGTCTTGCCTTCACCGGTCTTCATTTCCGAAATGGCGCCGGAATGGAGAATCATCGCACCGGTCAGCTGCACGTCGAACGGCCGCATTCCCAGAACGCGCCGGGATGCTTCGCGCGCTACCGCGAATGCAGGGACGAGGATGCTGTCCAGTGTCTTGCCATCGGCAAGCTGCTGGCGGAATTCTACCGTCTTGGCAGCAAGCGCTTCATCCGAAAGAGCCTTCATCTGCTCTTCCAGCGCGCCGATGGCGTTGATATTGCTTCGATAAGAGCGGACACGGCGTTCATTTGCCGAACCGAACAACTTGCGGGCTATTCCGCCGAGACTGACCATCTTAGTGGCCCTTTCTAAAATTCCGTTTTTGCCCGGGATGCGCATTCTGTCACCGTAATAAAGTACAAATGACAGACTTCACCCTGAAACGTATCTGGACGCGAGGTTGCGTGACAGATAAGAGGGGGGGCAAATGATGTCAACGGTTCTGCCCGTTACAGAATGGCCACATTCCGGTGTTTGGAAGTTTTTTCAGCCGGAAAACCACGTCTGGAGCCGGCATTGTCTCCGAAAGGTTTAATATGTTGCGCTATAATAGAATTGCGGCTGCTGTCATCGTAGCTACGCTTGGGCTTCAGTTTCCTGCTTTCGCACAGGAAGATGCCGTGGTCGCAAAGGTCGGCGATCTGGAAATCCGCCAGTCCGAGCTTGATCTTGCCATGAGCAATCTCGACCCGCAGCTGGCACAGCTTCCCGACGAACAGAAGAAGGTAGCGGCTCTCTCCGGCGCGATCGACGTCAAGCTTCTCGTCAAGGACGCGACGGCCGAAGGTCTGGAAAAGACAGAAGACTTCAAGAAACGCCTTGCTTTCATTTCCGACCGTGAGTTGCACAACGCTTATTTCCGCAAGCATGTTGTGGATGCCGTGACCGACGCCGAAGTGAAGGCGCGCTACGACAAGGAAGTTGCTGCTCTTCCACAGGAAGAGGAAGTCAAGGCTGCCCATATTCTGGTCGCGACCGAAGAAGAAGCCAAGGACGTCATCAAGCAGCTGGACGCAGGCAAGGATTTCGCAGCACTGGCCAAGGAAAAGTCCACCGATTCCAACAAGGATGACGGCGGTGATCTGGGCTGGTTCGGCAAGGGTCGCATGGTTCCTGAATTTGAAGAAGCCGCATTCAAGCTTGAAAAGGGCGCCTACACCAAGGAGCCTGTGAAGTCGCAGTTCGGCTTCCACGTCATCAAGCTCGAAGACAAGCGCGTCGCACCGCCACCGGCTTTCGATCAGGTCGAAGCACAGGTTCGCCAGCTGGTCATGCGCGACAAGTATGTTGCGCTGATCGAGAAGGCCAAGGCCGCTCAGAAGATCGATATTCCTGATGAGGCCATGCGCAAGGCCTATGAGGAAGCCAGCAAGCAGCAGGCCGAACAGCCCGCTCAGCAGTAAGCCAGACATTATCTGCGGGGCGGCGACAAGCCGCCCTGTTTCTTTATCGGTTTTATTCCATCCCCATTATGCAGGTTCCTGTTCCATGTCCGCTGCCGTTTCTCCGCTCGCTCCGAAATCCTTCCCAGACATGCCCGCCCTGCGAGGTGTGCGAATGGCAACGGCCGCTGCCGGCATCAAGTACAAGAACCGAACCGATGTTCTGTTGATGGTGTTCGACAAGCCTGCGAGCGTTGCGGGTGTTTTCACCAGGTCACGTTGCCCGTCTGCTCCTGTTGATTTCTGCCGTGCGAACCTGGCTGGTGGTGTTGCCCGTGCCGTTGTTGTCAATTCCGGCAATGCGAATGCCTTCACCGGCGTTAAGGGCAAGGCAGCGACAGAGCTGACCGGCAAGTCTGCCGCGGAAGCCGTTGGCTGTGCTGCGAGTGAAGTTTTTCTTGCTTCGACCGGTGTGATCGGTGAGCCGCTGGACGCCACGAAATTTGCCGGCGTTCTCGGACAGATGAACAAGGATGCGACCGGCGACTTCTGGCAGGAAGCCGCCAAGGCCATCATGACCACGGATACCTATCCAAAAGTTGCGACCCGCACCGCCGAAATCGGTGGCGTTACCGTCACCATCAACGGCATTGCCAAGGGTGCGGGCATGATTGCGCCCGACATGGCGACAATGTTGTCCTTTGTCGTGACCGATGCCGACATCGCCGCACCGGCGTTGCAGGCCCTTCTGGCGGCTGGTGTTGGTCCAACCTTCAATTCGGTTACGGTCGATAGCGACACATCCACATCCGATACGCTGATGCTGTTTGCGACCGGTGCCGCCGCTGCGGACGGACAGGCGCGCATCGAAGATGCCAATGATCCGAAGCTCGCTTCTTTCCGGGATGCGTTGAACGCACTGCTCAAAGACCTTGCGCTGCAGGTTGTTCGTGACGGTGAAGGCGCGCGCAAGATGGTGGAGATCACCGTAACGGGTGCTGAAAGCGACGCTGCGGCGAAGAAGATCGCACTTTCGATCGCCAACTCTCCCTTGGTCAAGACCGCCGTTGCGGGTGAAGACGCAAACTGGGGCCGTGTCGTCATGGCCGTCGGCAAGTCAGGGGAACTCGCGGATCGCGACCGGCTTGCTATCTGGTTCGGACATGTCCGCGTTGCCGTCAATGGCGAGCGCGACCCCGATTATTCCGAAGCGGAAGCCAGCGCCGTGATGAAAAACGAGGATATTCCGGTCAAAGTCGACATCGGGCTTGGCAATGGTACTGCAACGGTATGGACCTGCGATTTGACCAAGGAATATGTCGAGATCAACGGCGACTACCGGAGCTGATCTGTGGGGTCTCTTGATATGCGCAGCATGCCAATCAATCTTCCGCTTGTCCGCAGGCTGGAAGCCGTCAGCTTTCGGGCATGGCCTGCCTCCTCCGTCATCTATGACGGCAGCTGGCAGATCCGCCTGACCGGGTCTCACCCATCCAAGCGGATCAATTGCGTCGTGCCGCTCGATCCATCCGACTATGGACATTGCGACGTTCGTCTTGAAAAGGCGCGCAAGCGTTTTGAGGATTTCGGACGACCGCTGATCGTGCGCGAGACGGCGCTCATGCCGCCGCAATTGCGCGATCATCTTACGCGTGATGGCTGGACGGTATTCGAAGAGGTCGATGTCATGACCAGCGACATCGCCAATGCGGAGCTTCCGGAAACGATGGCCCATCTTCCAAGCCATGATATCGGGCGGTTCGTGGAAGCAAGCCTCAAAGTTAGTGGCGACGATCCGTCGCTTCGATCCGCAATTGCGGAGATCGTCACGTCCATCAAGCCGACACTCGGCCTTTTCACGAAGGAAGAGGTCGAGGGTGAGCCGCAGGCAACGGTGATTTGCGTGCAAGACAATGATCTTGCCGGAATTCTCTCTCTTGAGGTTGCCGAGCCGATCCGACGTCAGGGCACGGGTTCGCAGATCCTCACATCGGCGCTGCGCTGGGCCCGCATCAGCGGCGCAAAGACCGCCTGGCTGCAGGTTGTCTCGACAAACCGACCGGCTATCGCACTTTATGAGAAGTTCGGCTTTTCGAGTGCCTATACCTATCGCTACTGGCGCAAGGATGCTGCTTGATGGCCGAGGCTGGCAGAAGCATATTGCTGGTGGCCGCCTGCGCGCTGGTGGATCAGGATGGTCGCATCCTTCTGGCGCAACGGCCCGAAGGTAAATCGCTTGCCGGACTGTGGGAGTTTCCCGGTGGCAAGGTGGAGCCGGGCGAAACGCCCGAGGAAACGCTCATCCGGGAACTGGAAGAGGAGCTGGGGATCAAAACCAAAGTTGCCTGCCTTGCACCCCTGACCTTTGCCAGCCACAGCTACGACACCTTTCACCTGCTGATGCCGCTTTACGTGTGCAGGCGTTACGAAGGCATTCCGCGCGGAGCCGAGGGGCAGGCAATCAAGTGGGTAAAGCCGCAGGCATTACGGGATTACCCCATGCCGCCAGCAGATGAACCACTGATCCCTTATCTTCAGGACTTATTGTAAAGCCTTTTTTAAAATAAACCTGTGAAGAAGGGATTTTCACGGCTTCGTGCGTACCAAAACGGGGCGCCATTAACCTTTCATTCAGCACCATCTGGCAGATTCACAGGCTGAATAATTGGTAAATGGCGCGTAGCGAGGCCGAAAATGAACGAAGATTTCTGGAAAACAGTTGAGGATCGCCAATCCTATTCCGAGAAGTCGCGCAGAATTGGCGTTTTGAATGTCGCGCTGCTGTTCGGTATGGTTGCCATAGCACTTTCGCTCATCGTCACTCCCATGCTGGCTGGCAAGACACCGCCTTCCCGTTTCGCGCAGGTGCCTGATAGTTTCGACATGATCAGCACAGGCTCGATCAACCGCAGCGAACAGCCAAAAAAGTCCTACAGCATTCGCCGCAGTATCACGCAGCCCATGCCCGGCTCAGTCTGCATTGTCGATGGATATTCCAACGGCCGCGACTGCTGAATGACGCGACAGCTCTGATTTGAAACGAGAACGCCGCAGATCATCTCTGCGGCGTTGTCGTTCAGGCTCAACCCTCTATGGGCTTGGCTTCTTCCGCAGGCGGCTCTTCCATCGGTCTTTTCGTCCGCATCAATGTCAGGACGAAAACGAAGAAGGCCGGGACGAAGAAGATCGCAAGGACCGTTGCCGAAACCATACCGCCAAGCACGCCCGTGCCGATGGCGTTCTGGCTGGCAGCACTCGGGCCGGTGGCGATTGCAAGCGGCACCACGCCCAGTGTGAAGGCAAGCGACGTCATGATGATGGGGCGGAAGCGGACACGCGCTGCCTCTACCGCTGACTCCATGAGCGACTTGCCCTCGGCATAGTAGTCCTTTGCGAACTCAACGATCAGGATCGCGTTCTTGGCGGAAAGGCCGATAATGGCGATCAGGCCCACCTTGAAGTAGATGTCATTGGGCATGTCGCGCAGGATGACCGCAAGTACCGATCCGATGACGCCCAGAGGCACCACCAACATCACGGCAAGCGGAATGGACCAGCTTTCGTAAAGTCCGGCAAGCAGCAGGAACACGAAAAGGATGCTGAGGCCGAAGAGGAATGGGGCCTGCGAACCCGATTTGATCTCTTCCAGTGCCTGTCCCGTCCATTCATAGCCGATGCCTGAAGGCAGTTCCGAGGCGAGCTTTTCCATTTCCGCAATCGCAGCGCCCGTGGAATTCCCCGGAGCGGGAGAGCCAGCAATACGGATCGTCGGATAGCCGTTATAGCCAACGATCTGCGGTGAACCCTTCTGCCATTGTGCGATGGCAAAGGAGCTGAGGGGCACCATGCCGCCACTTGAATTGCGGACATTCAGTTTCAGCAGGTCTTCGACCTGAAGGCGGTCGCGGTCCTGCGCCTGTACGACGACGCGCTGCATTCGGCCCGAGTTCGGGAAGTCGTTGATGTAGGACGAACCGAGGTTGGCGGTGATCGTGTTGTTTATATCGGCGAAGGTGACGCCGAAGGTATTGGCCTTTTCGCGGTCGATGACGAGCAGAATCTGCGCAGCGTCGGGAAGACCTTCCACGCGCATACCGGCAAGGATGGGGCTCTGCGCCGCCTTCTGCATCAACTCGGCAGAAGCAGCTGAGAGGGCCGCCTGGCCGATTCCGTTGCGGTCCTGAAGGCGGAAGGAAAAACCGCCGGATGTGCCGAAACCTTCGATGGGAGGAGGCGAAAGCGCAAAGGTTGTCGCGTCCTTCAGACCGAAGAGTTTCATGTTGGCACGGTTGGCAATGTCCTGGGCGGAATTGTCGGCACCGCGCTCTGACCAATCCTTGAGCGTGATGAAGGCAAGGGCCGCATTTGCACCGTTACCGGAGAAGCTGAAGCCCTGGATGGCAACGACGTCCTTGACCGACGGCTCCGCCGCAAAGATCTTTTCGATCTGCTCGATGGAGGCAGTGGTGCGGTTGGCACTTGCCTCTGGCGGCCCCTGGATATCGACGATCAGGAATCCCTGGTCTTCATCCGGCACGAAGGCGCTCGGCAAGCTGATGAACAGATAGCCGAGGCCGGCGAGAAGCGCGAGATAGATGACCATCATCCGCCCGGCGCGACGCGCGCCGCCGGTTGCCGCCTTGGTGTAGCCATGGGTCAGGGAATCGAATTTGCGGTTGAACCAGCCGCCGGGGCCCCGCTTCTCGTGATGTCCGGCCTTGATCGGCTTGAGGAATGTTGCGCAAAGCGCTGGCGTCAGTGACAGCGCCAGAAATGCTGAGAACAGGATGGATACGACCATCGTCAAGCTGAACTGGCGGTAGATGATGCCCGTCGAGCCAGGGAAGAAGGCCATGGGAATGAACACGCAGGCCAGAACCAGCGTAATACCCAGAATAGCGCCGGTGATCTGGCGCATGGCTTTTTGCGTGGCGGCCTTGGGCGACAGGCCTTCCTCGGCCATGATGCGTTCGACATTTTCCACAACGACGATAGCGTCATCCACCAGGATGCCGATGGCAAGCACCATCGCGAACATCGTCAAAACGTTGATGGAAAATCCGGTGGCGTACATAACGGCGCAGGTGCCCAGCAATGCCACGGGGACGACAAGCGTCGGAATGACGGTGTAGCGGAAGTTCTGCAGGAAGACGAACATCACCACGAAAACGAGGATGATGGCTTCCACCAGCGTATGAAGCACCTTCTCGATAGACGCGGAAACGAAGGGGCTCGTGTCGTAGGGAACGGAATAGGCAACGCCGGTGGGGAAGAAGCGGGACAATTCCTCAAGCTTTGCCGACACCGCCTTGGACGTGGCAACGGCGTTACCGGTGGACGAAAGCTGAATGCCGACGGCGGCACTTGCCTGGCCGTTCAAGCGGCTGGAGAAGTTGTAGGTTTCCGCACCGAGTTCGATACGGGCGACATCTTTCAGGCGCACACTGCTGCCATCGGGATTGGCACGCAGGACGATGTTGCCGAATTCCTCAGTGTCTGTGAGCTGGCCTTTGACAAGGACGGTCGCCGTCAAATCCTGTGTGACCGGATTGGGTGCCGCGCCGATCTGCCCGGCAGCAACCTGAGCATTTTGGGCGGTGATGGCGCTGTTGATATCGGCGGCGGTGAGATTGAGGCCAACGAGCTTGTCGGCGTCGATCCACACGCGCATAGCCCGTTGCGCAGAAAATAGCTGTGCACGGCCAACGCCTTCGATCCGGCGCAGTTCACCTAGAACGTTTCGGTTGAGATAGTCACCAAGGCCCACCTCGTCCATGGTTCCGTCGGTCGAGGTCAGCGTGATGAACATGAGGAAGCCGGAGGCAGCTTCTTCCACCGTCACGCCCTGCGCCGCAACGGCTGACGGAAGGCGGGCTTCGACACGGCGAATGGCGTTTTGCACATCAACGGAGGCCTGGTTGATGTTCGTGCCTGCCTGGAAGGTCGCGTTGATGGAAACCTGGCCCGACGTATCCGAGGTGGACTCGAAATACATCAGCCCTTCAACGCCGTTCAACTCGTCTTCGATAAGACGGGTGACGCCCTGATAGATGTCCTGCGGCGATGCGCCCGGGTAACTCGTTGAAATGGTGAGCTGCGGTGGCGCGACCTTGGGGTACTGCGCGATTGGCAGGAAAGGCAGCGCGATGACGCCCGCGATGGAAATGAAAAGCGCGAAAACCCAGGCGAGGATCGGCCGTCTGATGAATAGTTGTGCCATGGGAAACCTTACTGCTTGGGTGTTTGCGCGTTTGCTGCAGCCGGCTTTTCCGGCTGCCACGGTTCCGGCGCGATTTTGCCGCCAGGCTGCACCTTCTGGGCGCCATCAACCACGATTTTCTCGCCAGCCTTCAGGCCGTTTTCGATGACCCACTCCGAACCGATGGCCTGACCGAGTACGACAGGACGAGCCTCGGCTGTGCTGTCTTCCTTGGCAACATAGACCAGAGGCTTGCCATCTGCAGTACGGACAATCGACCGCTGCGGTATGGTGATGGCGCTTTCACGCACCGCCTGTTCAATTCTGACGCGCACATACATGCCGGGCAAGAGATCCCGGCGCGCGTTCGGAAATTCGGCGCGCAGAGTAACCTGACCCGTGGTGGAATCAACGCTTGCGCTGGCAAAGAGCAGACGGCCAGGATCCGAGTAGACGCTGCCATCATCAAAGACGAGACGCACGCTTGCCTGATCAGGAGCGGTGCTTGCCAGCTTGCCTTCCTCCACAGCGCGTTTCAAAGCCATCATATCCTGCGCGGACTGGGTGAAATCCGCGTAGATGGGATCGATCTGCTGAATGAGGGCAAGATTCTGGGTTCCGTCAGCGGTGACCAGCGCGCCTTCCGTGACCAGTGCGGCGCCGATAATGCCGGTAATCGGTGCGCGGACTTCGGTATATTCGAGGTTGATGCGCGCCTCGTCCAACGCGGCCTGCTGAAGCGCAACATCTGCCTCTGCCTGTGCAAGCGTGACGGCGGCCGTATCATAGTCGATGCCGGTCGAGACGTTGCGTTCGCGTAGACTTTTCTGACGTTCAAGCTGCTGGCGCGCATTGTCCTGTGTGGCCTTTGCGCGTTGCAACGCAGCTTCTGCGCTTGCTACCCGCACTTTGAACAGCCGCGGATCGATGCGGTAGAGAACGTCATCCTTCTTGACGAGCGTTCCCTGCTGGAACACGCGCTCCTGCAAGATGCCAGAGACCCGCGCGCGGACTTCGGCGACACGCGTCGCTGCAATTCTTCCGGGCAACTCATTGATAACGGGAACCGATCTGGCCTTCAGTTCGAGAACGCCGACTGCCGGGGGTGGCATCTGCATTCCTTCCTGAGCATTCGCGCCATTGGCAGCTATGGTCAGGGCAATGGCCGAGATGAGTGGCAACAGCCTTGGCAGAGACATTCTGCTTTGCATTATATCGTCCTCTTTATCACCGCGGGTGATCAGGTTTCTTTGGGGGAATTCAAATAAATGGCGCGGATATCTTCGAGAATTGCCAGTCGGGCTTCCGCATCCCACTGGTAGAAATTGAAATATTCGGTGCAGGAAAAACCGGTGAGTGCCAGATACGCAACCAGAGCCGCCCGTGGCTTTTCGCAACCGCTAATGTCTTCAAGCTCCCTGCGGGTCCAATCCTGCATTTTTTCGTGCAGCTTTTTCTCGCCGGACATGGCGGCACTCAACGCAAGACACACCGCCTTATCGGTATCATCAGGCTCTTCTTCGGCCACGGTAATGCGAGCAAAAAGCTCCGGGTGCGCCTGATCTTTGGACGTTTCGACGCAGGTACGGATGTGCTGCTGCTCAGAGAAAAGCCGGCGCTCTATCAACGCTTCCAGCAAAGCCGCTTTCGATTTATGATCGTAGACGACCCTGGATTTGCTGACCCCCGCTTCCTGAGCAACGGCATCGATGGAAACGCCGACCGCGCCCAGACGCAGGATGACGCGTTCTGCGGCATCCAGGATGTCATCGGCACTGATCTTGCGCGTACGGGCCATATTTGCTCACTATCTAAAACAGAAATTCAAATACGAACGTTCGTGTTTTAAAGCAAGCGTAAGAACATACAAAATTAGTTGATTATCGGAAACTTGATTTGGGCGAACCCGAAAACGTCCTTTTCGCCGTGTAATCTTCGCGAATCCGCGCTGACGATTGCCGGATGATATCGGAGATGGGTAGCAACTGCTTGATCAGCGGCGTGTTGTTTCGCCATATCATGCCGATGGACCGCACAGGAGCAGGGGCATCGAAATGGGAGATGGAGACATGCGCCGAGCGGGTCTCCAGAGACACCGCCATCTCCGGAATGAGTGTGATGCCGATGCCGGCACTGACCATCTGTACCAATGTCGACAGAGAGCTTCCTTCCATGACCTCGCGTGGCTGGCTGGAGCCAACGTGGCAAAAGGCCAAGGCCTGATCTCTAAAGCAATGGCCCTCTTCAAGTAGCAGCAGCCGCATCTGTGGAAGTGCACCCCGGTCCGGCACGGGCTTACCTCCGTCTTCATGCCTTCGTACCAGAACGAATTCCTCATCGAAGAGCTTTATCTCGCTCAATGAGGGCTCCGACACTGGCAGGGCCACGATGGCAAGGTCCAGATCGCCCTGCTTCAATTCCTCGATCAATTTTGCAGTCTGCGTCTCTCGTATCTGCAGCTCCATGCCATCGAAGGCGGCATTGAGGTCATTGATGATGACAGGGAGCAGATAAGGGGCGACCGTTGGTATGACGCCGATGCGTAGGCGGGAAAGAAACGAGTGCTTTGCGGCTCGTGCCATTTCGCCCAGTTCATCCACATTGCGAAGAATTTCTCGCACACGCACGGCGAACGTCTGCCCGAATGCGGTCAGCCTCACGTCCTTTGCGCTGCGCTCGAACAGCTCATGGCCAACCTCCTCCTCCAGTTCCTTGATTTGCATGGAAAGAGCAGGCTGCGAAATGGCACAGGCATCTGCTGCAAGGCGGAAACGACGATGCCGTGCGAGAGCTTCAAAATAGCGCAGCTGTTTGAGCGTCAGATTCTTCATAAGGATATCTTATCGCGGCAATCAGTAAATCCAACTTAAATTTATCGGAACTAGTCGTTAAAAGGTCTTCTGGTGCGATTAGATTTTTCTTCGGAGCAGACGGACATGGTGCGTCCGCTCTTAAAGACGACCCAAATCCTGCGATTTTTGACCGAGAACTCTCATTTTTAACGCCACACATATGTGACTTGGAGGATATCATGGACCAGAAAACCGATAGCGCGGCTCAATGTCCAGTAGCCCACGGCCAGACTCCCAAAGCTGTCAGAGGAAATCGTGACTGGTGGCCAAACCAGCTCGACATCCAGATCCTGCATCACGGATCTTCTCTCTCCGACCCGATGGGCAAGGACTTCAACTATGCGGAAGCGTTCAAGCAGCTCGATCTTGATGCGGTGAAGCGCGATCTTCACGCCCTTATGACGGATTCGCAGGACTGGTGGCCAGCGGATTTCGGCCACTACGGCGGCCTGTTTATCCGCATGGCGTGGCACAGCGCCGGAACTTACCGCATCACCGATGGCCGCGGCGGAGCCGGTGCCGGCCAGCAGCGTTTTGCGCCGCTCAATAGCTGGCCAGACAATGCCAACCTCGACAAGGCGCGCCGTCTTCTGTGGCCGATCAAGCAGAAATATGGCAACCGCATTTCCTGGGCGGATCTCATGATCCTCACCGGTAACGTCGCGCTGGAGTCCATGGGCTTCAAGACATTTGGCTTTGCCGGTGGTCGCGCCGACGTGTGGGAGCCGGAGGAGCTGTTCTGGGGTCCGGAAGGCACCTGGCTTGGCGATGAACGCTACAGCGGTGAGCGCGAACTGGCCGAGCCTCTGGGCGCGGTGCAGATGGGCCTCATCTACGTCAACCCTGAGGGTCCGAACGGCAATCCTGATCCATTGGCCTCCGCACGGGATATCCGCGAGACCTTTGCCCGCATGGCGATGAACGACGAAGAAACCGTCGCACTGATCGCGGGCGGCCACACATTCGGAAAGACGCACGGCGCTGGAGATCCATCGCTGATCGGCGTCGAGCCGGAAGGTGGCGAAATCGAGGATCAGGGCCTCGGCTGGAGAAGCAAGTTCGGCAGCGGCATCGGCAAGGACGCCATCACGGGCGGCCCGGAGGTGACATGGTCACAGACCCCGACGCAGTGGAGCAACTTCTTCTTCGAAAACCTCTTCGGATTCGAATGGGAACTGACCACAAGCCCGGCTGGCGCCAAGCAGTGGGTCGCCAAAAATGCCGAGCCCTCCATTCCCGATGCCTATGATCCATCGAGAAAGCATCTTCCAACAATGCTGACCTCGGATCTGGCTCTGCGCTTCGACCCGGCCTATGAAAAGATTTCCCGTCGCTTTCTTGAGCATCCTGAGCAGTTTGCCGATGCCTTTGCGCGTGCGTGGTTCAAGCTGACGCACCGCGACATGGGACCGAAGGTGCGCTACCTCGGACCAGAAGTTCCCGCAGAAGATCTGATCTGGCAGGATGTCGTACCCGCAGTCGACCACCCTCTCATCGACGACAGCGATATCGCCAACCTGAAGGCAAAGGTCGCGGCTTCTGGCCTGACCGTGCAGGAACTGGTCTCGACAGCCTGGGCTTCGGCATCATCCTTCCGTGGTTCGGACAAGCGTGGCGGTGCCAATGGCGCACGCATTCGTCTTGAGCCGCAGAAGAACTGGGAGGTCAATCAGCCTGCACAGCTCACCAAGGTTCTCGGCGTATTGGAAGGCATTCAGCGTGACTTCAACACCGCTCAGACCGGGGGCAAGAAGATTTCTCTGGCAGATCTGATCGTGCTTGCCGGTGCTGCCGGTATCGAAAAGGCTGCAAGAGAAGGCGGCAACGACATCGTCGTGCCATTCACGCCAGGCCGGACCGATGCATCGCAGGAACAGACCGATGCAGCTTCCTTCGCCGCACTGGAGCCGCGTGCCGATGGTTTCCGTAACTTCATCAGCAAGACGCGTCGCCAGTTCATGAAGCCTGAAGAGGCTCTTGTGGATCGCGCGCAGCTTCTGACGCTGACTGCGCCGGAGATGACGATTCTTGTGGGTGGTCTGCGGGTGCTTGATGTTGGAGAGCCGGAACATGGCGTCTTCACAAACCGCCCCGGCGTTCTGACCAACGACTTCTTCGTCAACCTCCTCGACAACGATCTGCAGTGGTCGCCGGTCGCAGGCAAGGATGGTGTCTACGAAGGCCACAGCCGCAAGACCGGTGAAGCGAAATGGACCGGCACGCGAGTCGATCTCATTTTCGGTTCCCATTCACAATTGCGGGCTCTTGCGGAAGTTTACGGATCTTCCGACGCAGGCAATGCCTTCACCAGGGACTTTGTTGCCGCCTGGAACAAGGTAATGAACGCCGACAGGTTCGACCTGAAGTGATGTGACCAGCATTTATCCCTCCATTTGCTTTGGAGGGATTTTCCAAACCGAGGATAGCACCGGGCGAGGTTATTGCCACGCCCGGTGGCTAAGTGTTTTATATTCTTAAACCATTCTCAAAACATCTTGCTGTTTTTCCTAACCTCCGTCAAAAACATGCGGTAACGTGAATTCACGCAATGGTCATTCTGAGGCTAGGGCGGGACGATGCGTTGCGAGAAGCCAGAGCCTCGAAATATTAGAAAAAATCTATGTAAGAATATTGTATCGAATTCTGATATAAGATTTTAGAAATTGATTAGCTCGGCCGATGGTGAGCCATGGGGTCTATCGAAGGACAAAAACGATGTGTTTTGTGCGGTCATTTCTAAGCGCCGTCTTGGCGATCACATGGATTTCATCCGCACAGGCCGGCTCTTTGCCGCAGCCGGTCGGGAAGACCATATTGACGATCTCGGGGCAAATTTCAAACACCAATGCGGACGGCGTCGCAAGATTTGATCGAGACATGCTCGAGGCGCTTGGGGTCACGACCGTTCAGACAACGAATCCATGGTATGATGGCCGAACGGTTTTCGAGGGCGTGCTGCTCAAAAAATTAATGGAGACGGTGGGGGCCAAGGGCGAGACTGTAAAAGCCGTCGCACTGAATGATTATGCAATAGCTATACCGATGGCAGACTTTGAAAAATTCAACGTTGTTCTGGCCATGAAGCGGGATGGGAATTACATGGAAGTTCGTGAGAAGGGACCCCTCTTCGTCATTTACCCCTATGACAGCACGCCGGAACTTCAAACGCAGATTTACTATACGCGCTCCGCCTGGCAGGTTGCGAAGCTTATAGTCGAGTAAAGGTGCCGATTGCGCAAGGTATTGGCGGTCATTATCTGCTGCTTCGTGTTGGCTACAGGCTATATCGCCTACGTCATCGCCGAGCGGCAAACTGCGTTGCAGAAATTTGCCCGATACAATGATTCGTGGGCCGTCAGTCAGACCGTTTCCGAGTATCTGCGTCTCCAGAACAGTCTTTATGGCTTCGTTGTGGATCCGGAGCGCGTCACCCACGACACCCTTCGCCTGCGAATGGACATCATGCTTGGGCGATTGGAGCTTCTCAAGCAGGGCAAACTCGGAGCATTCATCGCCTCGCGCGCAGAATGGCAGGATCTCGTCACGACCCTCAATGCGATCCTGCTGGATCTGGATAAAAATCTGGAACAGTTGCAGCCCCCAGAGGTAAAAGCGCTTCTGCCAAAAATGAGCGAGCTGGACGGGCCGCTGACGACATTCGCGTCATCCTCCGTTGCCTATGACGTCGATCTCATCGATTCCGTCCATACGGAGGTGCGAAATCTCCATCTCATCTTTACCGGCCTTGCGGGCGGTCTGATCGTTTGCGGTGTCGCCCTTATTCTGCTGCTGAATCGCCACAACAATCTTCTTGATCGCGCGCAGAAGGACATGCGCGGGCTGACCGAGGAATTGCAGGCGGCAACGCTGGAATTGCAAGCCAACAACGTTCGGCTTGAGCACGATGCCTATCACGACGCCCTGACGGAATTGCCCAACCGCGCCTTCTTCCGCAAGGAGCTGGACGAGCGTCTGGGCGTAAAAGATGCTCGCACCGCCACGATCCTCCTGCTGGACCTGGATGGTTTCAAGGATATCAACGATACGCTTGGCCACGATGTTGGAGATGCGCTGCTTCAGGCTGTCGGGATACGCTTGTCATCCTCGCGCGCGAAAAGCGACATGATCTGCCGCCTGGGTGGTGATGAATTCGCGGTCATATCGAGCGGCATGAGTGAGGAAGATGCCGTCGTGCTTGCCGACGCCCTCATCGATGAAATCAGCCAGCCCTACAATCTGGGTGAGCTCGAGATCAAGATCGGTACCTGCGTCGGCGTCGTCGTGTCGGACGATGCGACCAATGCTGACGAGTTGTTCAAGAGGGCGGATCTGGCGCTTTATGAGGCCAAACGGATGGGGCCGGGGAGCGCGAGCGTCTTCAAGGTCCATATGCAGCAGCAACTGACCGAGAAGCGGTCATTCGAAGCCGACCTTCAGCTCGCACTGCAGAATAACGAAATGGAAGTCTACTACCAGCCGCAGATGCTGACGAAAACGCGCGAAATATGCGGTTTCGAGGCGCTTTTGCGGTGGACCCATCCCGTGCGTGGTCGCGTACCACCCTCCGACTTCATACCTGTTGCCGAGCGAACCGGTCTCATCCATTCGCTTGGGAAGTGGGCGATGGATACGGCCTGTCAGGAGGCGAAGTCGTGGAAGGGAGATCTCAAGGTTGCGATCAATCTGTCGCCCGTCCAGTTCCACAGCACGACGCTTATCCAGAATGTCGTCAATGCCTTGGAGAAAAGCGGTCTGGATGCGCACAGGCTGGAGCTTGAAATTACCGAGTCGGTCTTGCTCAACAGAAGCGAGCAGACGCTGGAGACATTGGCCAAACTGAAGGATGTCGGCATCAAGATCGCCATGGACGACTTCGGCACCGGCTATTCGTCGCTTGGAAATCTTCGCGGCGTGCCGTTTGACAAGATCAAGATCGACCAGTCTTTCCTTCGTGATGTGGCGACCGATACGGATGCTATGGCTATCGTCGAATTCGTCGTCGGCATGGCCAGAAGCCTGAGAATGACAACGATTGCCGAGGGTATCGAGACCCAGGAGCAATTCGATTGTCTGACCCGGCTCGGATGCGATCAGATGCAGGGCTATCTGATAGGGCGACCCGCTCCGGCCGAGAAGCTTGATGTCTTCAAGCGCGCGGTCGAAAGACTATCATGATCACTTCGAGACAGTTTTTAAGGGAAATGTGAATGGAACGGCTTGACGTGCACGGTGTCCGGCTCAATTTGGCGCGCGAGGAAGTCTCTCCGGTGATCTGGAAGGCGCTTGAGGATGGTAGTTACGAAGCCAAGGAAGCCCGCAGCATACTAAAGGCGATCAAGCCGGGCGACCGAGTTCTGGAACTGGGCTCCGGCATCGGTATCATCACTTCCATCATTGCCGGCATCAAGGATGTGTCCGTCTGGGCGTTCGAAGCCAACCCCGGCACAGCCGCTCTTGCGACCCGCGTCATCAAGGCAAATTGTGCTGACAATGTCGTCTTTTCCCAAGGGCTGCTGACAGCACACGCACCACATCTTCATCCATTTTATGTTCGCAAGGATCTGTGGATGTCTTCCATGGATGAAAACCAGGGGCCGTACGAAAAGCGTATCGAAATTCCCTCGGAGAATATCGACGAATTCATCAATCGTCATCGTATTAATGCCTTGGTCATGGACATCGAAGGGGCAGAGCACGATCTTCTGCAAAACGCTGAACTTGTCGGTGTCGAGAGGATATTCGTGGAGTTGCACGATCATCTCTACCATCTCGCAGGCATTCGCGACATTACCCAGGCCTTGGCGCTAAAAGGATATTCTTACGATCCTCGCGGATCACGGGGGCCATGTGTTCTGTTCAGCAAAGACGACACACCCAGAGAGTACGACCCCGACGTCGACTGACGGTCCAATCATCCCCTAAGGGACGAGGCATGGGTGACGGGCGACTGCCATCGTTTTTGCATGGCAGGGCTGTGGATTTGGCTATTTAACGAGCAACGAAAAATGGTATCTTGGGGACATCGAAAGCGATGCACTCCTCCCGCATCACTTCGCAATCAGACGAACCTATCCTCCTCCCAAGGGACGTCTGTTGGAACAGTGACACTCCTCCTCCCAGTCGCTGTTCAATATTTCGAAAGCCTGCCGCACCTCCTCCCGCGGCAGGCTTTTCGTCTTTTGGGGTCCAGTAAAATCGATTTTGTGATTGTCCACGCCGCTTCTGTTTCTAAACGACGGTGTCGTCGATCAAGCCCCTGTGCCGTATGGTGGACAAGGTGCGCCACGGGACGCCGCAGCCACACAGAATTGCAATGCATCAATCGGATAGTCGGGCTAGGTTGCCGTTAAAGACTTCTCGTTAGGGCGATGCCGTGAAGGGAATGGACAGGCAATGCTGCCATGGTCCGCCAAGGTAACGCCAGAGATCCAGACCCGTTACACATATGGAGCTTTTCTGGAAGGATTGATCAAGGTCCTTGTAAAGCGCGTCCGCAGCCGGTTTTGCGACCTTGTTCTGCACCGTGATGTGGGGCTGCCACTTCTGCATATCTTGCCCGCCAAGCCATGGTCGAAACAAATGTTTCAAGCTGGCGTGAACCTGCTGCAGTTGCGGACTGGATATGGTGAAGGCGACGCCAGCCCCGAGGTGGCGCAGACCGTCGATCTCGGCCCTGATGACGGAATGTTCTGAAGCGACTTGGGTAAGACAGCCCTGCACCTGGTCTCGGTATTCGCCGGGAAGGCGATGGAACAGCGTTACGTGCGCGCGAAGGAAATTTCTGTCTGCCGGGAAATGCTGTTTCCGGAGCGCATCGAATGCCTGAAGATCCTGCTCCAGTATCTGTGCCGTGACAATGAGCGGTTCGGATGTCTTCAACTTCTGAGAAACCTCTTTACGGACGGTAGAATCCTGGCTCGCAATTACTTCTGGCCCGCCCGGCGCATGGGCATACTGTCGATGAGGTCGAATATATCTCTCTCTTTCAAAACGTCATCGCTCCTCAGCTTTTCGCCGCCGTCCTTCCCTATAAGAACAGCCGTGAAATCTGACCCGACTATGCCGGCTTCGGCGCGGAGCGCTGCGGCATCAAGCCGGGGCGCCTTCCCGTAGACCGATTTTACGTCGGTTTTGCTGACTTGCAGCACCAGCATGTCCCGATCGTCCATCTCAGGGGTGCGGTTTTTCAGAAGGTCGACCTGCTGCTTCAAGCGGGAACTTCCGTCCTCGGCAAAGAGCACGAGTATGCGTTTGTTCCACTTCAATTCTGCCAGACTATCCATTGCGAACCCATTCGTGGTTGAGGCTATCAACAGGGAGATAACGATAAGGATCTGCTTCATATTCGTTCTCCTCCTGCCGGTCTTAACGCCGTTTCGTCCACTCGGTTCATTGGCGGCTAGCTCGAGACTGACATATGGCCGGAACATCTGCCAGTCGGCGGCGTTTTAAGCCTGTTCAAAAGGAGTTGACGATGGCAGTTACTTATCATGTAGGCGAGCACGACGGCGGATATGCCTACCGGCTTGGAGATGTATGGTCAGAGACATTTCCCGATCACGATTCAGCTCTTGAAGCCGCCAAGGATGCGGCGCGCAGGCAACAGATCGGGGGCGAGGAAGTGGATATTTCCTTCCAGCTGGCTGACGGCCAGTGGCAATCCCAACACGTCCACGGCGGCGACAGGCCGGAAACCGATGTTGTTGACGACACGGAAGTGAAGTAGGGACGAAAGGGGGCGGATGACGCCCCCAAATTTTTTAAACGCAATCTTGGCGGGCCGGAGCGGTGGATATTTATGTGCTCCGGGCATAAGCTTTGCAAAGCCGAAATGCGACGCCGATTCCATGCAGCTATCCATCGAAAACGTCACCAAATCCTACACGACGCCGGAAGGCCCGGTTGAAGTGCTAAGGGGGATCGACCTTATGGTCATCGCAGGAGAGAGCGTGGCGCTGACGGGGGAATCCGGCAGCGGCAAAAGCACTCTTTTGCACCTTGCCGCTGGGCTGGATGCGGCAGACAGCGGAAAGGTCATGGCCAATGGCCGTGACATATCGCGCCTGGATGAGGGTGATCTGGCGCAGTATCGGCGCAAGGAAGTTGGGCTTGTGTTTCAGCAGTTCAATCTGGTGCCTTCCCTCGATGTGGCCGCGAACATCTCTTTCCACGCGAAACTGGCCGACAGGCATGATGCCAAATGGCAGGCCGAACTGATGGAGAAGCTGGGCCTCGCCGCTCTTTCAAGGCGATATCCCGAGCAGCTGTCTGGCGGTCAGCAGCAGCGCGTTGCGATTGCGCGGACGCTTGCTGCGCGGCCCGGCATGATCCTGGCGGATGAACCAACCGGAAATCTGGATGAAGCGACGGGTGACGCGGTGCTGGACCTTATGCTGACGCTGAGCAGGAGCGCCGGTTGCTCGCTGCTTCTTGTGACCCATTCCGAACGATTGGCGGCGAAGCTGGATCGAAAAGTCCTGTTGCGGCAGGGAAGAATTGCCACATGAACGTGGCCGCTTTTTTTGTTTTGCTCTCGCACTGGCGCCATCGGCCAATACAGCTTGCAACACTGGTGCTCGGGATAGCTCTGGCGACGGCCTTGTGGTCCGGTGTTCAGGCCATCAATGCGGAAGCAAGGGCAAGCTACGCGCGGTCTGCGGCCATATTGGAGCAGAGCGGACTTGAGCAGCTGGTGGCCAAGGACGCCGACACCATTGCCTTGAAAACCTATGCCGCGCTGCGACGCGCAGGCTGGAACGTCTCCCCCGTCATTGAAGGCGACTACCGGTTGGGAGGACAGCGGCTGCGGCTGATTGGGATTGATCCCCTGACAATGCCGCCCGAGGGCCGGGTGGTGTCGATCTCCGGTTCGTCAGATCTTGCAGACTTCATCGGCGGCATGGATGTTCTGGTCGTTTCACCCGCTACGGCAAAACGACTTGAGGGAGAGAAGAACCTTCGCCTGCGCGTATCCGATGTCATTCCTGATGATGCCGCATTTACCGATATCGCCGTGGCCGACCGGCTTTTGAAGCGGGGCGGGGCGGTGACCAGACTTGTCGTGGCACCCGATCAGCGTGTCGATCTCACAGCGCTTGAGAGGATTGCCCCGGACCTCAGAATAAAGGCGGCGGGTGAGCAGCCGGATCTGGCCCGCCTTACCGACAGTTTTCATCTCAACCTGACTGCATTCGGTTTTCTCGCCTTCGTCGTTGGTCTCTTCATCGTCTATTCTGCCACCGGACTGTCCTATGAGCAGCGCAGGGCGACGTTCCGCACGGTGAGAAGTCTCGGCCTATCCCTTCGTGCTTTGACATCGATGCTTCTCATCGAGATGCTCGCACTTGGCGTGCTGTCGGGGTTGCTGGGCATCGTGATCGGTTATTTCATGGCTTCCCTGCTTTTGCCCGGTGTTGCAGCAACGCTGCGCGGGCTCTATGGCGCGAGCATTTCCGGCGGCCTTGCCTTGCGCCCGGAATGGTGGCTGGCCGGTCTTGGCATGGCCGTTGCCGGAACCTTGCTTTCGGCGCTTCAAAGCCTGTGGCGTGTTCGCAAAATGCCCATCCTCGCCTCATCCCAACCACGCGCATGGATGCGGGCGTCAGGCAAAGGCCTGAGGGTACAGGCAGGCATCGGCGCATTTCTTCTGGTGCTGGCGCTCGGTCTTGCCATAGCGGGGTCCGGTCTGGTGGCAGGCTTTGCGGTGCTTGCTGCGCTGCTTCTGGGTTCAGCCCTTATCCTGCCGGTGTTCCTTTCGGCAGGGCTTACACTTGCGCAGCGTCTATCCAGCCGAGCCCTGACATTCTGGTTCTGGGCAGATACGCGCATGCAGCTTCCCGGCCTGTCACTGGCATTGATGGCGCTTTTGCTTGCCCTTTCGGCCAATATTGGCGTCGGTACCATGGTCTCCAGTTTTCGCTACACATTCCTTGGATGGCTGGATCAGCGTCTGGTCTCCGAACTCTATGTGACCGCGCGCGACGAGACCGAGGCGGTGCGGCTGGCTGAATGGTTGAAACCGCGCGCAGACGCAATGTTGCCGATCATGAGCATGTCAGCAAAGGTTCTCGGTTCGGATGTTCAACTTTCAGGCGTTGCAGATCATCCCACTTATCGCGAACATTGGCCGCTTCTTCAATCGACGCCGGATGCGTGGGATGCCGTTTCACAAGGACGTGGGGCGCTTGTCAACGAACAGTTCTGGCGTCGAAACGGCGTGAAGATCGGACAGGATCTTGCCTTGCCGGGTGGATGGACGGTCAGGATCGTCGGCATCTATTCGGATTATGGAAATCCCGAGGGCCAGTTGATGATCGGCGCACAGCCGATGAAGACGCATTTCCCGGATGTACCCATATTGCGCTATGGCGTCCGCATAGACCCCGCGCAGGCCCCGGCACTGGCGGGTCGACTGACAAGCGAGTTTGGCCTGCCAAGAGCCAATATTATCGACCAGTCGGCGCTCAAACAGCAATCCAGAGCCATTTTCGAGCAGACGTTTGTTGTTACCGGCGCGCTCAACGTGCTCACTCTGGCCGTTGCTGCCTTTGCCATGTTTGCCAGTCTGCTGACCCTGTCCGGCATACGGATTGCGCAGCTTGCGCCGGTTTGGGCCATGGGTGTTCGCCGCCGCGATCTGGCGATGATGGAGGTATTCAAAACTGTGGCGCTTTGGTTCGTGACATTTCTCGCGGCCATCCCCGTCGGTCTGGCACTGGCCTGGGTGTTGCTGGTTATTGTGAATGTGGAAGCCTTCGGCTGGCGCTTGCCAGTCATGGTCTTCCCTCTAGAGTGGGCAAAGCTTGGTGCTATCGCCCTTATCGCCGCGATCTTATCCGTGTTGCTTCCGGTGCTTCGGCTAGCGAACAGCAAGCCCGCCGATCTGGTAAGGATATTTGCCAATGAACGTTAAGCAACTTGCCATAACGAGCCTCGCCATCGTGGTTCTGGCGCTGTCATTCATGCCTATCACGTCGCAAGCCCAGGGTTTTGCCGGGCTAGGGTCTACGGCTGAAGGCTTCACAGTACCTGAGCCCGGAAAACAGCTTGCCTTTCCAAGCGATCACGGCCCGCACCCGGATTTCCGGATAGAGTGGTGGTACATCACGGCCAATCTGGAAACAGCGGATGGACGAAAGCTTGGCGCGCAATGGACCCTGTTTCGCTCGGCTCTTGCCCCGGAAGACCGGAAGGGCTGGGCGAGCAAGCAGATATGGATCGGCCATGCTGCCGTAACGACTGCTGAAAAACATTATGTCGCAGAGCGATTGGCCCGTGGCGGTGTCGAACAGGCGGGCGTTATCCCCGCGCCGTTTGAGGCATGGATCGATGACTGGACCATGAAAACCTTCTCCGCCGGAACCGACGAGCTTGACCACGTGAAACTGCGAGCGGCAGGCAAAGACTTTGAATACACGCTCAATCTCGACGCTCGCGGTCCGCTGGTCTTGCAGGGAGATAAGGGCTACTCCGTCAAATCTCTGGCCGGGCAGGCGAGCTACTACTATTCCCAACCTTTTTATGAGGTGAGCGGATCGGTGATGCTGGACGGTTCTCTGGTGAAGGTCAGCGGAAAGGCGTGGCTGGACCGGGAATGGTCTTCCCAGCCGCTCGCATCCGATCAGACAGGTTGGGACTGGTTCTCGCTCCATCTGGCATCTGGCGAGAAGGTGATGGCTTTTCGACTGCGGGACTCCGCCGACGGCTATATTTCTGCGAACTGGATCTCCGCGGATGGTAAAACGACCCCGCTTTCATCCGCCGATGTGGTGCTGGAGCCCATTCGCACCGCGCGGGTCAATGAACGCGACGTTCCGGTTGAGTGGCGCATCAAAATTGCTGGTAAGGGTCTGGACATCAAGCTACGTGCGCTAAACGAACAGGCGTGGATGACGACCTCCACGCCATATTGGGAAGGACCGATCACCATTGACGGCAGCACATCCGGTGTCGGGTATCTCGAAATGACCGGTTACTGAGGGGCTAGCCTTACTGAGCGTTTTCCCGATGAGAGATTAGTCGACGGTATTCGGCCTCTGGAATGCCGTAGGAGTCGCCGGCCTTTTCTTCAAGCGCGGCACGGTCACGGACGGTGATAAGTGCACGTTCAGCGCGAATTGCCCTGTTGCCCTCAAGCTTGTGCAGCGCGTCTGTGACGCTGGGCCGCCTGACCCCGAGCATGACCGACAAAAAGTCGTGCGTCAGAGGGAGCTCGTCACCCAGACGGTCCTGGCACATGAGAAGCCATCGCGCGAGGCGTTGTTCGATATCATAGCGACCGTCTGCCAAGGCCGTGGCGGCGATCTGTATCATGAACACATGTGCATAACGCAGCAGCAACTCCCTGATCGCACGATTGGTGTCTATCAACTCCGTGAGGTCTGCTGATGCGATGCGCAAAGCGGTTCCACCAGCCTGCATGAACGCCTTGTGAGGGCTCGAATCGACCCCCAGCAGCACCGGTACGCCGGAACAGCCCTCGTGGCCAATACAGCCAACTTCGATTGATTTCGTTGCGAAAACGACCTCAGACGACAAGCCGCTCTCGAAAAAATAGACGTTGGTGATCGGCTTTTTGCTCTCAAACAGGGTCTGGTCCTGATCGAGTGTCACGAGCTCGGCGCGCGACCTTACCAGCGCGGCGTCCTTCTCGGGAAGAGTTCTCAACAGACCGTTATTTGTCCAAGTCACGCGGTGCCCTTTTCTTCGGTCCAAAGGCGATGCGGGCGAAAGCGTTTTGGACCAAATAAAACGCTTCCCTTATATGTCACGAATTTCACTCCGATGAAACTTTACTGGACGCCAAAGGTTCGGGTCCAACAGGGGAGAATCGCAATGAGATACTATTTTCACGTCCGAAGGCACTCAGAATTGCAGAGAGACCCGGAAGGTGCCGAGTTTGAAACGCTGGAAGACGCATGCAACGAAGCTCTGTGCGCAGCCCGTGAAATACTGGCTGAGAAAATGATCCGTGGTGAAGTAATTGATGGCGAGGTGTTCGAACTAACCAATGAGGCTGGCGAAATCATTCGAACAATTCCCTTCAGAGAAACGGTGCGATTTGATGAATGAAACTCACTCTCACTTTCACCTGCTACACGTATGAATTTGCCAAAGTTGCTATTTTGGTGCCCTGAAATCCCAAGGCTCCAGCAGTCTTTTCCTCAGCTTTTCCCATTATTCAAGTGTAACTTATAGAGCGTACGTTAACGTACCCACTGCCTTCCGGTCGGAACGATGCGGGCGCCGAAGACTTCATCTACCTCTACCTAAGGAGGAGATTAAGCATGGCAGCAGAATTCAGCATTCAGCAGGAACTGGTCGCTCTCATCCCCGCGCTCCGCAGATTTGCGTCCCGGTTTCACCGAAGCACGACAGATGCCGATGACCTTGTTCAGGATACGCTTCTCAAGGCCCTGAAAGCTCTTCCCTCCTTTACGCCGGGCACAAACCTTAAATCCTGGCTGTTCACGATCATGCGCAATGCTCACCACACTGCCTATCAGAAGGCCAAGCGCATAACAGTGGGAACGGAAAATCTCGAATTTCTGATGCCCGCAGCGGAATCTCCGCAGGAATGGGCTATGAGAAAAAAAGAATACGACAGAGCGGTGGCGGCAATGCCGGTCATTTACAGAGAAGTATTCCATCTTGTCGTAGAAGACGGTCAGGCCTACGACGCAGCGGCAAGCAAATGCCGTATCTCTGTCGGCACCGTTAAAAGCCGCGTCAATCGCGCCAAACACTTCCTCGCCGACCGCATGGGCGACACAATGGCAAACGTCGCGTCCATATGATTGGGCGCGACCGTCGAAAAGCGGACGTAAAGACGATACACGATCGGCGCGCGGTCGCCGCTAGGAACGTGGCGTAACCTCAAGCGTCGCATTGATACCCCAACTCTGGAAAGAGTATGCGCGAGGCGAGGGGGCAGAAATATCCAGATTGGAGAGGGCAAACTCCTCAAGTCTCGACGCTCTGTACAAAGTCCCTGCAAGCCTCGCCAAGCCTTGCGAGATTGGCCTTCAGTTCGGAGTAGCCTGAGGTTTTCTGGCGAGTGGTTTCATCCATGTAGAGTTTTCGGTTAATCTCGATCTGGATGCTGTGGCGGTTGTTTTCCGGGGCGCTATAGGCGGAGACGAGTTCGGCGCCGCGAAATGGCACGTTGAGAGAGACAGAATAGCCGAAGCTCTTGAGCGTTTCAGAGACCATTCGCACGAACTCCGGCTCGGCGCTTGCCCCATCGTAATCACCAATCACCATGTCCTTGCGAACGGTTCCTGCTGGATCCGGGGATAGCGCGTGGCCGATAGCGGGCATGGAATGGCAATTGACGTGGTAGACCTTCCCGAACTGCTCATGGGTGCTGTCCAGCAGTCGTACGAGCTCACGGTGGTAGGGACGCCAGTAGGTGTCGATACGGTGCTCAAGTTCCTTTACGGTCAGTTTGCGCCCGTACATGGGTTGGTCTCCCCACGCGTAACGCCAGACCAGACCCATGCCGCGTCTGGCAGACGCACTGTCGCGAACCGGATGTGGCCACAGCCCTTCGACAAGATCCAGATCGACATCTTCAAGGGACCGGTTGAGATCCAGAAAACTGCGGGGAAATTGCGCGCTCAACAGCGGGGCGCCGATTGACGGAGCGAAACTGAAGAGGTCATCGACATATGTGTCGGAAGCCTGAAGGACCATGTCATCCGATACCATGCGCTCAAAATCATCAGGGATTGTCAGCCCGCTATGTGGGGAGTCGAAGACCATCGGGATGCCCGGCGCACTCGCTGGAATGATCGATAGCACGCCCTCGATTTCGAGGGGCTTTGCGAAATGGTCTGTCATTGGAGGTTCCTGCTATGCCGTGGCTGCGAAGGCGGCGGGGTAGGTGGTGTCGGGCATTCCAACGAATTCGCCGTTGCGGCGGCCGATCATGCCCGGCGCGGCGAAGGGTCTGGGGAAAACCGTTTGTGCTGCGGGTCTGATTTTGCCGATGCGCTCCAGCGCCTCCACATGGTCCGCAGGCATGTCCACATTGACGATGATGTCGTTGTGGGGCCCTGTCGTCATGCGTGGAGTGTTCATCGCGTCTTCCACATCCATTCCGGCGTGGACGATCATGCCCGTCAGCTGCGTCAGCGCCGGGACAATCTGGTTGCCTCCGGCTGCGCCGTAAGCGGCAAAAGTGCCGTTCTTATCCGTCAGGATGACGGGGCACATATTGCTTGGCGCATAGGCTTTCGGCACAAGCGAATTGGCACGTCCGGGCGTCGGGTCAAACCACGACATGCCGTTGTTCAAGAGAATGCCTGTCGAAGGTGACAAGGCGCGTGCACCGAAGCGGTTGAGCAGGGTGAAGGTGATCGCCACCATTCGGCCCTCGCCATCCACGGCATTGACCTGAGTGGTGCTGGTCTTGTTGGTGGTCTCTGCGGGGTTGAGCCTGCGCCGATGCGCGCCGAAAGACTCCCACAGTGCCTGCGACATGGTGGCGAAGAAATCGCCATCGACGGGCCCTGGACCTCGCTTTTCATCAAAAAACGAAAGCGCATCGAACAAACGCTGTCCGGCGCTGGTCTCTCCCGGCACATGGACGATCTTGTCCTGCAAGGCCATGCTGCGCGCCGGGTAGATCAGGGCTTCGTAATCGGCAAGATCGTCCAGCGTCATGAAACTGCCGCCAGCCTGCAAGTCGGCAATGAGGCGCTGACCGATGGAGCCGCCATACAGCGCGTCAGGCCCCTCAGCCGCCAGTGTCTGAAGCGTGTCGAAAAGTGCTGGCGTCGGCAGCACGCTGCCTGGCTCTGGTGGATGGCCGCCGGGCAGAAACACGGTGCGGGCGCCTTCATCGTCAGCAAGACCGGAGGCGGCGATGGCGATGGCAAGCGTAGTGTGCCAGTCCACCATCAGGCCTTGTTTCGCCCGTGCTATAGCCGGGGCCAATGCGTCTGCGAAGCCGATTGTTCCGTGCCGTTTCAAAGCCTGGGCAAAGCCGCGAACACAGCCGGGAACGACTGCCGCGGTAAAGCCGTCGACATTTCTGTTTTCAACGGATGCCGGATGGCCGATGAAGGTCTTGATGCCTGGATCTGGCCTATAGAAGTCAATATCGAAGGACGACGGGACACGACCGGTAAACTCGATCGTTTCGACCGTGCCATCGGGCTGCGCGATCAGCATGTAGCCGCAGGCTGCAAGGCTTGTCATCCACGGTTCGACGGTTTGCAGGGTAAAGGCCGCTGTTACTGCCGCATCGACAGCGTTGCCACCGGCACGTAGCACGGCGGCACCTGCATCTGCGGCCACATAATGCTGCGACGTAACGACACCGCGTGAACTGACGCCTGCCACCTTGCGGGTGACACTGCGTTCGACGCGAAGGTGGTCAAACTGCGGGTTTTCCATCAGCTCGCCTCCATGGCTGAGGCCACCATTCTGCTTGCGCCCGAGAGATCGCCAAGCTTTTCGCCTGCTTCGATTTTACCCTTGTGGCGGCCCGCCCGCGCCTGACGAGCCTCGGCCTCAACCAGAACGTCGAGAGCTTCATCTGCGGGAATGACGAGAATGCCGCTTGCATCTGCGACGACGATATCGCCCGGCATGACGGGCACGTTTCCGCAGGAAATGGGCAGGTTGAGCGAACCGCCCAGATCATTCAGGCGGGTCGTTATGCCGGAAACGCCGCGCGCCCACAGGGGCATCCCAAGCTCGACTATTTCTTCCACATCCGTGCACGGGCCATCGATGACGACGCCGACTGCACCTGCCGTCTTGATCGCGAAGGCAACGCCACCACCGATACAGGCGTGCCGATCATCGCCTAGCCGGTCTACGAAAAGAAAATCGCCGGGACGGATGAAGGAAACGGCGTGATGCAGAAGGGTCGAGTCCGTGGCCGGAATGGCCAGCGTCATGGCAGTCCCAACCAGGGTCTGCTTGATGTCGACAACGGGTGAGATGGAATGGCGGACGAAGCCGCGATGACGGAAATGCCCTATTGTGGCGACTTCGACGCGTTCAAATCTCGCCCGCAGTTCAGGATCGATCTGCGCAGGCAGAGCGCCAATATGATATTTCTTCATGGGATTTCCTTTGAGAATGTCGGTGCGTCCTGGACGGGCTTATGCTGCCATCCCTTGCCCGGGACGGCGGCCAGCAATTCCTTGGTGTAATCGTGTTTGGGAGCACCGAAGAGGGTCGCCGGATCGCCGCGTTCAACGATGCGCCCGCGACGCATGACCGCGATATTGTCGCATATCTGGCTTGCGACGCGCAGGTCGTGGGTAATAAACAGGATCCCGAAGCCCAGCCGCTCCTGCATCCTTGCTAAGAGCTCGAGGACCTGTGCCTGCACCGAGACATCCAGTGCGGAAACGGACTCATCGGCAATCAGCAGTTCGGGTTCGACCGCAAGCGCCCGCGCAATGCAGATGCGCTGCCTTTGGCCGCCAGAAAATTCGTGGGGAAACCGCGTAGCAGAGGCACGGTCCAGTCCGCAAGCCTCAAGCAGATCGAGCGCGCGGGCCATGGCTTCTTTCGAGTTGAGGCCGTGGACAATAGGTCCTTCCGCGATTGCGTCGCCTATACGCTGACGCGGGTCGAGAGCCGTATAGGGGTCCTGAAAGACAATCTGAACCTTGCGGCGGGCCTCCCTTAACGCTTTGCCACGAAGGCCGGCAAAATTCCCATCGGCGATGAAGATATCGCCGCTTTCCGGCTGCACGAGGCGGATGACGCATTGCGCCAGCGTCGATTTGCCCGAGCCGGACTCGCCGACAAGACCAAGCGTTTCACCTCTGCGGATGGTGAGGTCGACATTATCGACGGCTTTCACCGTTCGGCCAGTTCCGAATACGCCTTTGAGCGAAAACGTCTTGATGATGTTTTTCGCAATCAGAACCGGTGCCCCAAGGCCATCCCGTTCCTTTCTGGGCGTCAGTGTCGGCACCGCTGCCAGCAAGCGTTTCGTATAATCTTCACGGGGGTGGTTGAGCACCTCGTCCTTTGTGCCGACTTCGACCAGCCTGCCTTTCTGCATGACCGCGACGCGGTCGGCAATTTCTGCGACAACGCCGAAATCATGGGTGATGAAGATGATGCCGGTGCCGTGGCGTTCGCGCAGTTCAAGCATGAGCTTGAGGATCTGCGCCTGCGTCGTGACATCCAGTGCGGTGGTTGGTTCGTCAGCAATCAGGACCGCCGGATCAAGCGCCAGGGCCGTGGCGATCATGACGCGCTGGCATTGTCCACCCGACAGTTGATGAGGATAGGAATGGAAGATCTCTTCAGGATTGGGGAGGTGGACTTCCTGAAACAGCTTGATGACACGTTCCTTGATCTGCGCCTGGGACAGGGACGTGTGGACTTTGAAGGCTTCGGAGACCTGTTCGCCAATCCGGAAAATGGGATTGAGCGCAGCCGTCGGCTCCTGAAAGATCATGGCGATGCTGCGGCCCGTGATGCCGCGTCTCGTCGCATCGTCGATTGTCAGCAGGTTCTTGTTTTCGAACATCACCTCGCCGCGTGGCGCGCCGAGGTTACGCGGCAAAAGACCCATCGTCGCCAGCGCCGTCAAGGACTTGCCGGAGCCGGATTCGCCAACGATGCACAGGATCTCTCCCTTGCCGATCGAGAGCGACAGATCCTCGACGGCAAAGCCGCGATCGGCGCCCTGCGGCAAGGGAACGCTGAGATGAGAGATGGACAGCCGCATGTCAGTCATTGGTATCCCGCCTTGTGAATTCCGGGAGACGCCATTTGCGTCTCCCAAGCACCGAACCGCTCATCAGACGAGCTTGAAGTAGTCGCCATAGATGCGCATTTCACCGTTCGGCTTCAGCCGGAATTCGATGCCTTGCCGATGGGCGCAGTTATAGACGCTCTTCCACATGTAATAGCCGGGCGTGACGCGTTGCCATTCATCCGACAATGCAAGGTAAGCCTTCTTGCGTTCTTCGAAGTCTGTGGCGGCTTCGAATTTCTTGCCGAGTTCAAGGAATTCGGGCGTCGGGTCCCATGTCTTCCACGTCGCAGTAGAGCGGGAGGCGGTTGGGCCCCAATCGAGCCAGAGAGGCTGATAGGGGTCGCCGGGAATGAAGTCCGAGCTCATGGACATGTTCATCATGTGGTATGGGCGGCGATAGACAAGTTCGAAATTGTCCAGAACCTGTGCCTGAACATTCACGCCGATTTCGCGCCACTGCTCGATCATTATCTCTGCGGCGGCTTCGTAGTTGGGATAGAACTGGCGGGTGATGTGCCAGATGAGGGTTTCGCCCTTGTATTTCGTCTTCGCCACGAGAGCCTTTGCGGCTTCCACATCATAGGGCAGCTTCACCGGCAGGTTTGGATCGTAGAACTTGCCGTATTCCTTGAAGTTGAACGGGACAGCCGGGTGTTCGGTCGTGCCGTTGAACAGCGCCTGGACGATGGCGTTCATATCGATGGCCTGGACCATGGCATAGCGAAGGTTCGGATCGACAAGAGGGTTGTCGACAGGGTCTGCGCGTGTGTTGAAGGCAACCGCCGGATAATTGTCCGCGAGAACACGCTTCAGCGTCACGCCGTCGTAGCCCTCAAGTGTGGACTCCTGATCGGTCGGAATATTGACGATGAAATCGAACTCCTTCGAGACAAGCCCCGCCATGCGCGCTGCGAATTCTGGAACGATCTTCCAGTTGATCTTCTGTGCCGGTGGCGGGCCAGCCCAATAGTCGTCAAAGGCGTCAAGGACCATCACCTCACCGGAGCGGAACGTCGTGACCTTGTAAGGACCCGTACCGATGGGCTTCTGTCCGAAGGCATCAACACCAACGTGGAGATAATATTTCTTCGGCACGACAAAGCCGATATAGCCGGTCAGCTTGCTGGGAATGTTGGGGTCCGGATTGACCGTCTCCAGCTCGAATGTGTATTTGCCTGTGGCTTCGACGCGCTTGAAGCCAGCCGCAAATGTCTTGCCACGTGGCTCAAAGGGTTTTTCGCCCCACAGACGTTCGGCAGAGAGAGAGAAGACTGCATCCTCGGCGGTCATTTCACTGCCATCGTGGAATTTCACGCCTTCACGCAGGGTGAAAGTCCAGACGTTTCCGTTTTGCTCCCATTTCGTCGCCAGCTTGGGCGCAAAAATCAGGCCGTTCTCATCATTTATGTAGTCGCGTTCGACAAGCGTATCGTAGAAGTTCGGAAAAATCCGGCGTGAAGTGGTGGAGATGCCGTTGATCGGCGCCATCGTTGCCCAGAGATTGTCGACGGCGATGTTCAAGGTTGGCCGCTGCTGGGCGTGAGCAATGGGCACGCGTGCGGCCAGACTGGCTGCGCCTGCCGCGAGAATAAGACTTCCAACTTCACGTCTGGTAAACATTTGTTCTTACCTCTCCTGGTCTTGTTCTGTTTATGCGTTACGGCCCTGCAGCATCGGATCCAGCCGGTCACGCAGCCAGTCGCCGACGATGCTCATGGAAAGTGTCACGAGGAAAATGACCGTGCCGGGCACGACCGATATCCACCACGCTGTCGAAAGATAATCGCGTCCGTCACCAAGGATTTGGCCAAGGCTGGTCTGCGGTGCCTGAATGCCCAGGCCCAGGAAGCTCAGCGATGTTTCCAGCAGTATGATCTGCGGAAAGGTCAAGGTGACCTGAACGATGAGTGCGCTTGCGACATTGGGAAGTACGTGTTTCAGGTAAAGGCGTCCGTTGCCCGCACCCAAAGCAACAATGGCCTTGGCGTAGGGTTGGTTGATCGCTGAAAGCACCACGCCACGGGACAGGCGTGCATATTTTTCCCAGCCGAACAGACCCATCAGCAGAATGAAGAGAACGAGGCTGTTGCCGAAGAAGGCCAGCAGCGTAAGCGTGATGAGAATGAAGGGCAGCGAAGCCTGGAAATCCACCAGCATCATCAGTGCTTCATCGATAAAGCCACGGAAATGCGCTGCGATAAAGCCGATCAACGAACCGAAAACAGCGCCTATGATTGTGCCCGCCAGGGCAACCGTCAACGACATCTGCAGGGCCGCGATAAGTCGGGCAACCATGTCACGACCAATGCGGTCGGTGCCCAGCGGGAAATTCGGGTTGCCGCCGGTGATAAACGCCGGGGGCTTCAGGCGCGCCAGAAGGTTCTGCTGCGTCACACCATGCGGCGTAAAGATGTTGCCGACGATGGCGACGAAGACTGCCAGAGTGAGCACAATGATGGCAAAGATGAGAATGGGAGAGCGGCGCTTCATCGTTGCAATCCTAATTCGAGACGCGAATGCGCGGATCTAGCAGACCGTAAAGCAGGTCCACGATCAGATTGGCGATAACCATTGTCATGGCCATGACGAGCACCAGAGCCTGCACCACCGCAAGATCCCGCGACGAGACGGCGGTGACCAGCAGCCGCCCGACGCCTGGCCAGGCAAACACCGTTTCGACGACAATCGCACCGCCGATGAGCTCACCCAGATTGAGACCTATGATGGTAACGATCGGAATTCCGGCATTGGGCAGCGCATGGAAAACAATTCGCTTCCAGTAACTCACGCCTTTTGCGGCTGCCGCACGAATATAGAGCTTGTCCAGCACCTCCAGCATGGCAGACCGGGTGAAGCGCGCGAGGGTCCCTGCGGTAAAGGTCGCGAGCGTCAGGGCGGGCATGATGAAATGCCATATCGTGCCCGTGCCCGAACTCGGAAGCCACTGAAGACCTAAGGAAAACAGCAGGATGAGCAGAATGCCGAGGAAGAAGTTCGGAATGGCAAAGCCAAAGACGGCAGTTGCCATGATGAGGTTGTCGAATGGCGAACCGCGCTTGATGGCGGCAAAGATGCCTGCGGGAATGCCGATGACGATGGCACCCGCATAGGCAACGATGCCGAGCATTATGGTCCATGGCACGCGCTCGGCGATGATGTCGATGACCTCGCGGCCATCGCGATAGGAAATACCAAACTGGCCTGTCGCCATCTGGCCAATATAGCGCAGATACTGCACCCACAGACTATCGTCCAGACGCCAGAGCGCGCGAAACTGCTCGATTTCCTGAGGTGTCGCGTCGGCCCCCACAAGGGCCACAACCGGATCTCCCGACGTTCTCAACACGACGAATGTGAACGTAATGACAAACCACAGCGTCAGAACTGTGCGCAAGATTTTTAGCGACCAGAATCGTGTCATGGTGCTCCGTTTTCTGGAACCGATGGTTCAGCTATTCCCGTTATTTCTATATTTTTTTAAGAGATAACCATGGGAATAGATTATTATCTATTACAAAATAACCATGGGATTGATATGTGTAGCGTATGAAATACGGCATAGAGTTTCGTCACCTTCACTATTTCGCCTGCGTCGCAGAGGAGCTGCATTTCAGCCGCGCGGCTGACAAGCTGGGCATGGCACAGGCGCCGCTCAGCCAGCAGATCCGTCAGCTTGAAGAACGTATCGGCACACGCCTGTTCCTGCGCACGACACGAAGCGTGAAGCTGACTCCGGCTGGTGAGATATTCCTGAGACATGCGATGGAAATTCTAGGCGGCATCGACCGGGCCGTCACGCACACCCGTTCCATTTCCGGAGACGATGGTGGAAAGATTTACGTCAGCGGGGTTCATGTTGCGTTGTCGCACATCCTGCCGGAGGTGATCGCCGAGTTTCACAGGAAGTATCCCAATATTCAGGTGGACGTGCAGCTGTTGGGAACGGCGAGCCAGCTGGAGATGCTCCAGAGTGGCAAGGTACAGGTCGCCTTCATTCGCCCGACCAATCCCGCTGGCTTCCTGAAGACCGATCACCTGTTGAAGGAAGGTTTCGTCGCTGTTTTGCCCAAGCACCACCGCCTGGCCGAGCGGGATGACATTGGCGTTCGCGATTTTGCCGGGGAGCCGATCATAACCTACGCGCCGACCATTGGTGCAAGCTATCACCATGCCATCATGGACGCGTTCCGGCGTGCAGCGATATATCCGATGATCGTCCAGGAAGTCTCCCACACGCTCGCCATCGCCACTCTGGTTGCGGCGGGCGTTGGCATTGCAATCGCGCCATCATGGCTCGCCCACAATCTCAGCCCCCATCTGGTTTACCGTCCTCTAGATGAAATACCTGACGAGGTCGAACTGATCATTGGCTGGCAGGCCAATGAAACGTCGAAAGTCATTCTGGATTTCATCGAGATTGCAAAGAACACATGTGCTGGCCGCAACCGGCTGCGGTCTATGGTGGCGCGTTAAATGCGATAGTGCCGGTGGAGGCCGTTCCCGCGCGGGGCACCGGCAACACGCTTGTTTTATAAGCCATTGCTTTACTGTTATGCCAATCGATTGTAGGCAGGATCGCGAATATATCGGGATGAATGAGAATGAATGTTTCGGCTGGCACCCAGACGCAGTGGATCAAGACTATTCTGGATGATCTGGCTGCCAAGCCTGTAGGGGCATATGACGAGTGGCCTGCAACGCTCAAGACCATGTTCGGTACGGTTGCTGCTTCTCCCCATCAGGTCATTCTATTCTGGGGCCCGGAATATCTGGCCATCTATAATGAAGCCTATGCGCCCACAATCGGCCTGAAACATCCCGCCGCCTTCGGCAGTCGTGCCTGCGAATATTGGGCGGAGCTCTGGGACGACCTCGAACCCCTGCTCGATCAGGTGAGGACCAAGGGCGAGCCTGTCTATATCAAGGACAGACCCTTCTACATCGAACGCCATGGCGAGCCGGAAACCGTTACATTCGACATCGCCTATTCGGCCGTTCCCGATGGCACGGGACAAATCGCCGGCGTGCTTTGCATCGTCAGCGAAACGACCGAGCGCACCCGTGCGGAACAACGGCTAACCGAAAGCGAGGCGCGCTTCCGCAACATGGCGGACCACGCTCCGGTGATGATGTGGGTTGTGAACGAGAGCGGTTACTGCACCTACCTGAACAGCCGCTGGTATCAATATACGGGACAGACTCCCGAGCAGGCTGAAGGTTATGGTTGGCTTGACGCCACGCACCCTGACGACAAGGCGCGGGCGACGGAGGCTTTTCTTGAGGCCCTGGCGAAGCAGGAGAGTTTCAGGCTCGAGTACCGCCTGCGGCGTCGGGACGGTGTTTATCGCTGGGCAATCGACGCAGCCGAGCCGCGTTTTTCGCCAGATGGCAATTTTCTTGGCTATATCGGCTCCGTCATCGATATCGACGAGCGTCACGAGATAGAGCAGAAGCTGTGGGAGAGCGAAAACGGGCTTCGTGCGCTGACAAATTCCATCGACCAGATGGTCTGGTCCACGCGCCCGGACGGCTTCCACGATTTTTATAACACGCGATGGTATGATTTTACCGGAGTGGAGCGGGGCTCGACCGATGGTGCGGGCTGGAACGACCTGTTTCATCCCGAGGACAGGGACCGGGCTTGGGCTGTCTGGCGCGAGTCTCTTGAAACGGGCAAGCCTTATCATATCGAATACAGGTTGCGGCATCACTCCGGGCAATATCGCTGGGTGATCGGGCGCGCCAAGCCGATCACGAATGCCGATGGCAAGATTACGCGCTGGTACGGCACCTGTACCGACGTCCACGAGCTGAAATCTGCTGAGTTGAGCCGCAGTGCCATTGTGGCATTTGACGAAGTAGCGGCACGGCTCCACGACCCGGATGCAATCATCAAGGCCGGATTGGAGGCCGTGGTCACGACGATGAAAGTCGGCCGCGCTGGCTACGGGACAATCGACGAGAAGACTGAGACGGTTCATATCAGTCACGATTGGACCGTTGAAGGGATGCCTCCCTTGTCCCCTCTGCATAAGCTTCGTGATTATGGACAGCTCATTGAAGGTTTGAAGCGCGGGGAAGTGGTTGTCATTACGGACGCTCGTCTTGACGGGCGAACCCGTGATCAGCAGGACAATTTCGACGCGATTTCCGCTAGGTCGAGCGTGAGCGTTCCGCTGCGGGAAAGAAACGGGCTGGTTGCGGTATTGTTCGTGAACAATCCCAACACCACGGAATGGAGCGCAGAGGAACTGACGTTCCTGAAGGATATGGCCGGACGCATTCGCAACTCGGTGGAAAGGCGTCGCGCCGAAAACGATCTGCGCCAGCTGACCGATAATCTCGAGGAGCAGGTTGCGCGGCGGACCGAAGAGCTGCGCAAATCCGAAGAACGGCTGAAGCAAAGCCAGAAGCTTGAAACGATTGGCAAGTTGACGGGCGGCGTTGCGCACGACTTCAACAACCTTCTGCAGGTTGTCGCAGGCAATTTGCAATTGCTGCAGAAGGATGTCGCCGGAAACGAGCGCGCCGAGCGCAGGGTTACCAATGCCATGGCGGGCGTCAGTCGCGGCGCCAAGCTTGCAAGTCAATTGCTCGCTTTCGGACGGCGGCAACCGCTCGATCCGAAGGTGATCAATGTCGGCAGGTTCCTGCGGGACATGGATGACATGTTGCGCCGATCTATCGGGGAAGCCGTCGAGATCGAAACGATCATTGGCGGTGGTCTATGGAACTGTCTGGCCGACCCTACGCAGGTCGAGAATGCCATTCTCAATCTGGCAATCAACGCCCGTGACGCCATGAGCGGGCAGGGGAAGCTGACGATCGAAGTGGGCAACGCATATCTGGACGACCAATATGCGGAAAAGCACGAGGATGTCAGCACCGGCCAATATGTGATGATATCGGTAACCGACACCGGTTCAGGCATTTCACCCGAAATGCTCGATCAGGTTTTCGAACCCTTCTTCTCGACCAAGCCGGAAGGGAAGGGAACTGGTCTTGGCCTTTCCATGGTGTTCGGCTTCGTCAAACAATCCGGTGGACATGTCAAAATCTACTCGGAAGTTGGTCACGGCACGACCGTGCGAATGTATCTGCCAAGGGCAAACGCGTCTGAAGACCGTGAGACCGTCAACCTTTCGGGCCCGGTTATCGGCGGGAACGAGACTATTCTTGTTGCCGAAGATGACGATGAGGTTCGCGGCACAGTCGTCGAAACATTGACCGATCTCGGATATCGGGTTGTCAAGGCACCGAATGCCGATGCGGCACTGGTTGTGATTGAGGCCGGTGTGCCCATCGACCTGCTGTTTACGGATGTCGTCATGCCGGGAACGATGAAAAGCCCCGAGCTTGCCCGCCGTGCAAAAGAGCGTCTGCCTGATATCGCGGTACTCTATACGTCCGGCTACACGGAAAACTCCATTGTGCATGACGGGCGGCTGGATCCCGGCGTGGAGCTTTTGTCCAAGCCCTATACGCGTGAGGCATTGGCCAAGAAAATCCGGCACGTGCTGGCAAATCGGGCACAGCGTATTAAGGCAAAGGACCGCTCTATCCCGAAGCGTGCGCAAGCGGTTCCGGCCGTTAAGGCCACCGTCAGCAAACGCATTCTGCTCGTGGAGGATGATCCACTCATTCGAGCAAATACGGCCGAATTGCTCATTGAACTCGGCCATGAAGTCATGGAGGCGGAAACGGGCGCTGAGGCTTTGCGGCAGGCGGCAGATGGCGATCTGGATATTCTGGTTACGGACATCGGTCTGCCGGATGTGAGTGGCGAGGATCTTGCGGGTCAACTGGCGGGCATCAAGCCCGATCTCAAGATCATTTTCGCGACCGGTCACGCAATCCGCTCGCATGCACAGCCAGGTGCAGTTTCGTTGATCAAGCCCTACAACAAGGATGACCTTGCCGCAGCAATTGCCAAGGCCACTGCGTAGCCATGCCGGAGGCATCCGGAGACAAGGCTGCTTGGGAGGTTCTGCAAGCGCTGTCTCGCTTTCCGGGCGGCTACAGACGCGGAACCTTTGAGGGTTCGGTCTGGGGCGTTACAGTCACGCGTTCCGATGATGGCAGACGTATCTGGTTGTTTGCGGAGGATCTGGCTGGCACGGATGTCGTAAGCTTCAATATCTATCGGTTGAGCTCTGGAGCGAGTGTGCTAAAGCCCTGCGAAATGTCTTCCGAAAAGATTGTGGCATTCATGCTCGGTTTTGTCGCCGATTAGGCTCAAGGCATCAGCGCAAGAAGCCTTCCGCGCTGAAATCTTCCCAGCCGCGCAGATCTGCGTCTGGCTTGTCTGCGGAAGCGTCTTTTGACTTGGCCTTTGTCTTGGCGCTTTTGAGAGAGCGCGTCAGCTTTGCCTTGTAGGCAGCGCGTCTCCTGTTTTCCTTCGCAGCGACGGCATCGTCCTCGCGCCAGTCTTCAATCACGCCGCTATCGAGCAAGCTCACCACCATTTTCGGGTCGAAGACATGGAAGGTTATCTTCTTCGCCCTTCCGCGCAATTTTACGGTACGCGTGCCAGCACTCGGCAATCTGCCATCGGCAAGCCAGCGGTGCCTTTCGGTTGCCGAGATTGTCAGAATATCCTGTATCTCTCTGGGGATAACCGGCAGTTCTTCGATCTTTTCAAGGCATTTCGAGACGATTGAGGAGACGGCGTTGAAAGCCGCTTTTTCCGCTTCCGGCATGATGAGGCTAAGCGTTGTGCCATCGCTGGTCAGTAATTTTTTATAGGCCAGTGGCACCTGCGCCCTAAGCTCCAGCAGCAGGCCGTGCGCTCGTACCGCTGAGCCAAGCGTCGCCGATGCAGGGAGCTGCCAAGTCTTGATGATCTCGACGTGATCGTTTTTCTTTTGTTTCGGCATCGCTTGAACACATGGGTAGCGCGTGGCTCCGTGTCAATAAAGGCCACGGGGCTTTGCTTGATCGGACCGGAATGCGATGGCTCCCGATATCACTGTTCAACAAGGACAGGGTCTTTTCATCCGGGTGACCATCATAGAAGCTCTTCAATGCCTCTTCGAACAGGTTGCCCTCAGGGCTGATGGCATCAAAGAGCGTCAGACAGGAGCGAAACTTCAAATCGTCGGGCGACCCGAAAATTTCGTGCGCCGTCTTCTCTTTGTGACCCATCACGATGCTGACGCATTTCTTTAGCCGCTCACCCAGAACCTGGTGGTTTAGGTAGGAGCGCGCTTCGGCTTCAGAACCGATGGAGTAGATTTGTGCCATCGACGAGGAACCGAGCCCGGCAATCTGGGGGAAGATGAACCACATCCAGTGCGTTCTTTTCTTCCCGTCTTTCAGCTCCTGCAGCACTGTTTCAAAGACAGCATCCTGCGCCTGGATAAACCGGTGTAAATCAGATGCTGTGCTATCTTTTATCACCCGGCGTTCCTCCAAGGAGAACAGTTGTGTAGGCCGACACCGAGCCGATGTGTCAGACATCGGCTCGCACTGGTAAACCATGCATCTGCCCGGTCAGAGCGAAATGGAACCCTCGTCTGCGCCATCCCAATAGCGTATGTTTTTAGCCCTGACGGCGATCATGACGATGTCGGGCGTATCGATGCCTTCCGGGAAATAACGGTCCAGATCCTTCGTCCAGTGCTCTTCGAACTGCGACTTGTCATCAATGAGAGAAGCATTGCCCTCGACCGTGATGAAAAGCGGTGACCCGCCCAGCATGCCAACCGCTCCGGTATAGGTGAGACTTACGTTGTTATCAGACCTGATTTCGCTGACTTTGTTTGATGAGCCATAGGCGAAGAAATAGCTGTCGCCATCATATTCAACATCGCCATTGTTGCTCATCGGCCGTGCAGTCAGTCCGTTTACGGACGATCTTGTGTTCAACATCGCGAAGTCGAGCTTCGCCATTTTCTTGGAAAGGTCTTTCAGACTAAGGTCAGACATATGCGCTCCGCATGTTGCGAGGATGAAGTCTGTCCAACTGCTGGCAGAACCAATGGTTCCGAGGCAGCAATCCGCATTTCCGATGGAAGGCGGTCATCCGGCACGTGTTCGCTGAAAAAGTCTTGAAGCCCAGTCTAAAACGCAAAAGACACTCAGGCGGATCGCCCAAGTGTCTTTCGTGGAAACACCCTTGCGGGTGGGGAGAACGCTTAGAATGGGTAGTGCTGCCCTGGATCCTCAACTGTGATCCAGCGCAGGTCGGTAAATTCTGCAATCGCTGCCTTGCCGCCGAAACGGCCATAGCCACTTTGCTTTACACCGCCGAATGGCATTTGCGCTTCGTCGTGCAGGGTAGGTCCATTGATATGGCAAATGCCCGACTCGATGCGCGCAGACATCTCCATCGCCCGCTTGATGTTCTGGCTGAAGATGGCCGACGAGAGGCCGTATTCGGTATCATTGGCAACCCGCAAAGCTTCCTCATCATTGGAAACGCGGATGATTGGCTTTACCGGGCCAAAGGATTCGTCCGAGTAGACCTTCATATCGGGCTTCACGTGATCGAGAAGCGTTGCCTCTACCACGGTGCCGGTGCGTTTTCCGCCAGCTACAAGCTTGGCACCTTTCGCGGTCGCGTCGGCGATGAGGCTTTCCATTCTATCAGCGGCTTCGGTGCTGATGAGAGAGCCCAGCACGACATGGCCACGAGGGTCTCCGGCGGGAAGCTGCGAGGCACGTGCGGCCAGCTTCGCCACGAACTCATCGGCAATCGCGTCCTGCACGATGATCCGTTCGGTCGACATGCAGATCTGTCCCTGATGCATGAAGGCTCCGAAGATTGCAGCATTGACGGCGCCATCGATGTCGGCATCGTCAAGGACGATCAACGGTGCCTTGCCGCCGAGTTCCAGCAATGCAGGCTTGATATGCTCGCCGCACAGCTTCGCGATGATCTTTCCGACCTTTGTCGAACCGGTGAAGTTGACGCGGCGGACTGCCGGATGGGCAATCAGGGCAGCGACAATATCGCCCGCATCTTCCGGCGCATTGGTGATGACGTTGATGACGCCAGCAGGCAGGCCCGCTTCAACCAGCGCTGCGCCGATCAGGCTATGGGTGCCGGGGCACTGCTCTGATGCCTTAAGGATGACGGTGTTGCCGCAGGCGATGGGCATTGCAATCGCGCGCGTGGCGAGAATAACAGGTGCATTCCACGGCGCAATGGCAAGGCAGACACCCGCTGCCTGGCGAATGCCCATGGCCAGTGTACCAGGCTTGTCGGACGGAATGACTTCACCCGTGATCTGTGTTGTCATGGAAGCGGCTTCACGCAGAACATTGGCCGCGAGCATGACGTTGAAACCGGCCCAAGGCCCGGTTGCGCCGGTTTCCTCGATCATGAGGGTTGTGAATTCCGCAACCTTGGAGGCCAGAATGTCGGCGGCCTTCAACAACAGCGCGCGGCGCTGCAAGGGGCCTGTCTTGGACCACTCTGGAAACGCTGCGGAGGCTGCTTCTACCGCGGCGTTGACATCCTCGATGCCAGCCGCTGCGGCACGTGTGGCCAGCTTCTGCGTGAAAGGGTCCAGCCTGTCATAGGTCCGACCGCTTGCGGCAGCGCGTGAAACGCCATTAATCAGAAGGGAAATATTCATAACGGTCTCCTCTTTTCCTCACCCCGGCAACAGTTGATTATAGTAATATTCCGTTGCCTTCGAATGGTTTGTTATTGATGTGACGGACTGTTGAATATGAGCGCGTCGAGCGCGACTGCTCCCTCGCCCTCGGGATAAAGCACGACCGGATTGAGGTCGATTTCCGAGATGGAAGGATTGGCCAGAAGCAGCCCGCCAATATGCGAGATGATGTCTGCCGCCGCCTTGATATCCAGTGCTGGCGCCCCCCGGAAACCATGCAGCAGCTCAGCTGCCTTCAGCTGGTTCAACTCTGCGATAATGGCATCGACTGTCAGATCGGGAGGCAGCAGGCGAACATCCTGATGGATTTCCGCCGTTACGCCGCCAAAGCCGGCGAGGATGACGGGTCCCCAATCCGGGTCGTTGCGAGCGCCGACAATGAGTTCGACGCCGGATTTACCCATGTGCTCCAGCAGCACGCCATCCAGCACCAGGCCCGGGCGATGATGGGCAATGTTGCCTTGCAGACGTTGCCAGCCCTCTTTCAGAGCCTCCGCATCCGCCAGTTTGAGAATGACGCCACCGGCATCGCTCTTGTGGCTGAGATCCGCAGACTGGGCCTTGAGGACCAGCGGATAGCCGACCTCCTGTGCCACAGCAAGTGCTTCATCCAGCGAGGTTACAAAACGCCCTTTGGGGAAGGGAATGCCGCAGGGTGTGAGAAGCTCTTTGGCCCGGTATTCGGGGATAACACCTTCGACAGTCGAGATGCCGATATCCGTCAACTGCTGACCGCTTGCCGGGGTGAAATCTCGCTTCGCGAAATCGCCAATCCGCTTCAAAGCCCTGAAGGCGCGCTCTGTCGATGGGAAATAGGGTATGCCATGCGCCCGCAAACGTTCAATATATTCTGCTGGGAAGGGGGCGCCTTCATCCAGACCGGCAAAGATGAGCGGTTTCTGCGAAGTGCTGTTTTCGACGGCTTTGAGGATGGGCGGCAGCTTGATGCCAGATGTGACAGGGTCCGTCTGAATGATGCAGGCGACAACGCTGCCAAACCGGTCGTCGTGCAGGAGAGACGTGAGTGTTCTCTCGTAGAGGTCCGGTTCGACAAGGCCCTGTGCGGTAATATCGAGCGGGTTGCTGACGCCGACAAAGGCTGGCAGGGTAGCGCGCAGCTCGGGCGCATTGGTGTCATCGATGGCTGGCAAGGCAAGGCCAATTTCCTCGCAATGATCGAGCATCAGCGCCTTGAACGCACCGGACTCGCCCATGATTGCCGGTCCTTCGGACGGTATCTGCTTGCAGCGAAGCAGGATTTCGGTGATATCGCCCAGCTCTTCCAGGGTTTCTGCAAAGATGACGCCCGCCCGCTCGACGTGAACACGCATGACCTGGTAGTCGCCCGTCATCGCGCCCGTATGGGTAGCAGCAGACTCACGCGCAGCGCTGCTCTTGCCGGGATGAAGGAGAACAATCCGCTTTCTCTTTTCACGGGCCTTGCGTGCGGCTGCAAGGAAGCGCGACGGCTGACGGAACTGCTCGACAATCAGCGCCATCACCGATGTCGATGGGTCTTCAAGTAGATACTCGACATAATCTTCGACGCCGCTGCCGGCCTCATTGCCGGTCGAAACCGAGTAGGAAATGCCAAGATCACGGCTTGCAAATGTCACGCCGAGCACGGCTGCCATGGCGCCGCTTTGAGACACGATTGCGACGCCCGCCCGGCCATCGAGAGACTTGGTCTGCGTTTCGATGAAGGTGAGGGGAATGTGATCGATATGATTGACCATTCCCAGGCAATTCGGTCCTTCAACCACCATGCCGACCTCAGCGGCGATCCGGCTGATCTCGCGCTGCTCGGCCAACCCCTCTTCACCGCCTTCGGCAAAACCGGCGGAGAAGATGACAACCGAGCCGACACGACGGCGCGCGAGCGCCGTCACGGATTCCAGAACCGCGCCGCGTGGAATGGCGAGGACGGCGGCATCGACGCCTTCAGGCAGATCGTCGATGGATGGCAGGCACGGCCTGCCGCCAATCTCGGCCCGTTTCGGGTTGATGAGATGGATGTCTCCCTTGAACCCATTGCGCTCAAGATTTGTGAGGACCGAGGCGCCGAGTGCGCCCGGCTTGTCGGAAGCGCCGACAATGGCGACAGATCCCGGACGCAACAAGCGTTCCATGGCCGCCCGTGACCGGACGTCAGCGTGATTCTGGCGTGTCATGGGCCTCTCCTCAGCCGCCGTGCTTCGATTTGTCGTAAGCGCCCAGACCCGGCTTGTAGGTCTTGTCATCAATGAACTGCTTGATGCCTTCCTTGCGCCCCTCATTATCGAAGCTGTTGGCTGCTTCCTGCGCGCGGATCAGGTAATCCTCGGCATTGTCGTAGGTCATTTCGCGCACGCGACGGATCGCATCCTTTGTCGCCTTCAAGGCATGTGTGTTCTTCTTGAGGAGAACATTGGCAACCTCGGTCACGCGTGTCCGCAATTGGGCGAGCGGCACAGATTCGTTTACGAAGCCCCAGCTTGCTGCGGTCTTGCCATCGACGTTTTCACCCATGAGCGCATGGTACATGGCGTTGCGGAATGATGTGAGTTCAACCGCGACCTTTGCAGCGCCGCCGCCGGGGAGAATGCCCCAGTTGATTTCACTCAGGCCGAACTGTGCTTCGTCTGCCGAAAATGCGAGATCGCAGGCAAAGAGAGGACCGTAGCCGCCACCGAAGCACCAGCCGTTCACCATGGCAATGGTTGGCTTCTGGTACCAGCGCAGACGACGCCACCAACCGTAGCTCTCCCGCTGGGCCTTGCGCGTGCCCTGCAACCCCTGTGCTTCGGTCTCTCTGAAGTACTCCTTCAGATCCATACCGGCAGACCATGCAGTGCCTTCACCCGTGAGAACCAGAACGCCCACGTCCTCGCGATGCTCAAGCTCGTCCAGAACCTCCATCATGCGGCGATTGAGCTTCGGGCTCATGCAGTTGCGCTTTTCCGGGCGGTTAAAGCTGACCCAGGCGATACCGTTTTCGACGGAAAATGCGACGGTATCTTTTTCGGAGCGTTCGGTTACCATTGTTGTATCCTGCTGTTGAATGTTCTTGAAATTCTGGCCGTTACGGCATCCGGGCCTGACGCAATGCCGGCATCTGTTGAGTGCAGGCAAAATCAGTGGGAGGGCAGATCCGGTACAATAAGGCTGCCCCAAATCCTGGTGGGGCACATTGAAATCAAAGCCGAAGGGAAAGGCACGTGACGGCCGCGGCGCTCATTCGATGCGCTCGCGTCGCTCCGGCGTCTGCCTGGCGGCTGTAAAGTGGATTATATAAAGCTGGGTTTGCAGATCCCTCCTCAAGGTCGACAAACAATTTTCCTCAGATAATAGTACGTAGCACGTACAAATAATGTATGCAATACGTACTAATTATTTTCAAGGAATCAAGCAGTTTGATTCCATTAGCTTTGACTGTATCAAAGCGCACCGGGCGTTCTCCGGTGACGATGGAAGGAATGAAGATAGTGGCCAGAGCCTCGAACATCGAAAGCACCAGAAGCGGTGAAGGCGTTGATCTGGGAAGTCTCAACGATCTCATCGGTTTCCACATCACGCTGGCTCAGCTGGCGGTCTACAGGGACTTCAGCAAGGCGCTTGCAGAGCTTGAGATTACGCAGAAGCAGTTCTCGGTCCTTGAGATCATTTTCAGCAACCCCGATGTTTCCCAGATCGATATTGCGCAGGCACTGGACACTGACAGGGCGACAATGATGGCGCTTGTGGAAAAGCTGGATCAGCGAGGCTTCATCGAGCGCCGACAGTCTTCCGATGACAAGAGGCGCCAGAAGCTGACCCTCACACCGCTTGGGCTGCAGAACCATGCCGAGGCCAGCAGGCTGATCAAGCAGCATGAAAAGGATGTTTTTTCGAGCCTGACAGCGGCCGATACGACAGCGCTTCTGAAAATTCTGCGCAAGATTTACCAGAGCAAGTCGTAAGACACGAAAAGCCCCGCGGGAATAGGCTTCCCGCAGGGCTTTTGCACAAGGTGGGTCGTTGCGTCTTATCATCAGCGGGATCGTGAGCGCGATATCGCCCCGGAGCCGGGCTGTCTCTTACTTCACCGCCACATAGGTCTGCGGGTCCAGCATGTTGGAGCGTACGGCAACATGCAGCCCCGTGGTTTCAGACATGGTTTTCTGGATCAGCGTGCAGACCTCGGTAATCCTTTCCCGTGTCCGCTCGGGGCGTGGCAGCAGGAACATTTCCGTATTGACCAGAGGCTGGTCGTCCAGTCCGAAAATATTGATGACCGAAATCTGGCAGGCGGAGATATCGACAGCCAGTTCACGACACAGCGTGGCGCGGAGAGGCTCCAGCGCGCCACGGATCGCTGCGGTCGCCTTTGGATGCCGGTCGAAGTCGATGTGGATTTTCAAGATTGGCATGAATGCACCTTACGCAGCATTGAGTTTGAAGTTGAACGGGGAGCGCCAGACTGCGGGGCCATTGGGCGCTTTCTCAAAGGGTGCAACCAGAGTGTCCTTCACGCCAAAAACGGCGTCGGAGGAGATGTATTGGTCATCACCGACGAATGTGTGCGTAACGACCGTCTGAAAGCCGGGTGCTGTGACGATGTAATGCATATGTGCAGGGCGGTATGGATGGCGGCCAAGGTGTTCCAGCATCTTGCCCACGGGTCCGTCGTCTGGAATGGGATAGGAAACCGGCTTGATGCCGATGAAGGAGTAGCGTCCGTCTTCACCTGTGACGAAGATGCCGCGATTGTTCCATTTTGGCTGAATGCCGGGTTGCTGAACATCGTAGAAACCATCGGCATTGTCAGACCACACATCGATGGTCGCGCCTGCAACGGGATTTCCGTCAAGGTCGGTCACCATGCCTTCAAACAGGCATGTTTCACCCTTTCCATCCAGCGTGATGACGTCGCCCATCTGCCTTACCGGTGCGTTGGCGACGTGGAAGGGCCCAAGAACCGTATTTTCAGTCGCACCCGACGGGCGGCGATTGTTGATGGCGTCCACAAGCATGGACAAGCCAAGCGTGTCAGAAAGAAGGATGAACTCCTGCCGCTCGTCCGAGCAAATCTTCCCGACCTTGGTTAGAAAATCGATGCCGAACTCCCACTCGGCTTGCGTCAGATTGATTTCCTTGGCGAAGGCGTGGAGGTGCTTCACCAGACAGGTCATAACTTCAGCGACACGTGGGTCGGTCGCGGGGCCCATGCGGGCATTGACGGTCTCGACGGAGTTTTCCTCGGAGAAATACTGGGACATGCAGCAATCCTTTCTTGATTACAAATTCAGTGGGAAGCGGTGACAGAGGTCGCTAGCGGGCGCGGGGACGCTGCCGTCCGTTTTGGCGCACGGTGTCGCAACGGCAGTATGTCGATACCGAAGCGGCTGGCGAGCGTGCCCCACACGCCCTTTCGGGCAAACAGCATGGTGCCGATGCCGACTGCGCCAAGCAGGATGAGGTAGACAGTGCCGTAATCGGCAAATGCCCGCTGCAGCGCGTAGAAAATGACGGCACCCACGATGGGGCCTGGAAGGGTGCCCAAGCCGCCAATGACCACGATGAAGATAACGAAGGCCGTCCAGTCGATGACGGAGAAGGCGGCATCCGGCGTGATACGGGTAATCTGAAGAAACATGAGGCCGCCGCAGATTCCCGTGCCAAGCGCGCAAAGGACGAAGACAGCCAGTTGCAGGCGCAAGGGATCGACGCCGACTGACCGCGCCGCGGCGCTGTTGTCGCGGATGGCCTGCAGTCCAAGCCCCATACGGGAGCGCAGGAAAAGATAGGATGCGAACAGCGTGCATGCCGCCAACGCCAGCGCCAGCCAGTAGACCAGCGCATCGGCTGCCGCCGCGCCGGAAATCTTCATCAATGCCTGGATGTGGTCGACACCGATCATCTCCTTCGAAGTTCCCTTGGGCAGCGAGGTTCCCGTTCCGCCACCCAGCGCCTTGATCTGTCCGGCGACCAGTCTCGCGATATCGGCGACAACCCAGGTGCCGATCGCAAAATACGCGCCGTTCAGCCGGAAGGCGAAAAATGCCATGGGGACGGAAAGAGCCATTGCGCCTAGCCCGCCGATGCCGATGGCGAGCAATGGATCGAGATCGAACAGGATGATGGCTGCGAACATCACATAGGCGCCCACACCCACAAAGGCTTGCTGCCCCACCGAAACAAGACCCGCGAAACCAGCCAGCATGTTCCAGTTCATCGCCAGGATCAGCAGTGTCAACAATCCGAACATGTCCTGAATAATGGCGCGCGATGTAAAGAACGGTGCTGCCACCAATGCCAAACCCATGGCGATTGCAGCCAGGCAAAGGGTGAAGCGACCAACGGATTTTGGGGACGGAAGCATGATGAACCTTAATCTGTCGCCCTTGGAAACAGGCCGCGTGGACGGAAAATGAGAATGACGGCAAAGGCGATGTGGCCGGCGAGAATTTGCCACTCCGGATTGACAGCCGCGCCGAATGATTGGGCAAGCCCGATTACGATGCCGCCGATCAGCGTTCCCCACAGACTTCCAAGACCACCGATGATGACCGCTTCGAACGCATAAAGCAGTCGTGCCGGTCCGATCGACGGATCGAAATTGGCGCGAATACCGAGATACAAAGCGGCAATTGTCGCAACGACCATGGCAATGCCAGTTGCAATGGCGAAAATCTTCTTTGGACGAATGCCCATCAACTGAACCGTTACGGCATCGTCGGATGTTGCACGAAATGCGCGCCCCAGCGCCGTCCGGTAGAACAGCTGGTTCAGCAGCCAGATGATGATGACCGCCGAACCCAACGTCATCAACGGTGTTATGCCGAGCGATACCGGACCCACGGATACGGAGCTGGCTTCTATGGTGCCTGCGGAAAGTTTGCGGCTATCGGCGGAAAAGCTTTCGAGCAACCCATTCTGAATGGCGACGGAGAGACCGAAAGTCACCAGCAAAGGCGGCAATATGCCATCATCCAGAACGCGGTTGAAAAGCAGGCTTTGCAGCAGCCAGCCGATGGCAAACATGATCGGCAGTGCGATTAGCGCCGCAGCAAAGGGGTTGAGGCCAAGGGCCGTTGTGATCACCAACACAAGATAAGCGGCGAGAACGATGAGATCGCCATGAGCTAGATTGACGAGCCGCATGATGCCAAAGACAAGGCTTAGCCCCGCCGCAAACAGGGCATAGAGGCCACCGAGCAGAATGCCCTGCATGATCGTATCCAGCCATATCATGCTCGTACTCCGAAGTAGGCGTCGTGGATGGCGGATCGAGAAAGGCTGTCTGTCGTGCCTTCGAGCGTGATCCGGCCTTCCATCATGCAGTAGATTCGATCCGCGACCTTGAGAGCCTGCCCTATGTCCTGCTCGACGATGATGATCGACGCACCCGATGCCTTGATCTTCGGGAGAGCGGCGTAGATATCGCGTATGACGACCGGTGCCAGACCAAGTGACAGCTCGTCGCAGAGCAGGACGCGCGGATTGCTCATCAGCGCCCGTCCCACGGCCACCATCTGCTGTTGCCCACCGGAAAGCGCTGTGCCTGGTTGATGGCGCCGGTCCTTCAGGATCGGGAACAATTCATAGATCGCCTCCAGCGACCATGGCCCCTTCACCTTGCGCACATGCGCGCCTATCAGCAGATTTTCCTCCACGGAAAGAGAAGGAAAGAGCTTGCGTCCCTCCGGCACCGTTGCGATTCCCATTTCGAGAATATCGGGCGCCGCTTTCGTGTGGACCGGTGCGCCGTCCAGAACAATCGCCCCTGCGGATGCCCTGACGATGCCGGTTACGGTTCGCATCAGCGTCGTCTTGCCTGCGCCATTCGCGCCGATAATGGCCACGGTCTCCCCGGAGTTGAGGGCAAGGTCGACGCCGAAAAGCGCCTGAAAGTCGCCGTAACCCGCCGTCAGGGCTGAAATCGAAAGCAGGGGCTGGGTCATGCTTCGATCCCCAGATAGATCTCCCGCACCTGCGGCGATGCCATCACCCGGTCAGGCTCTCCAACCATCAGGACCTGACCGAAGTTGAGAACGACAAGGCGGCTGACGACATGTGTGAGGGCGTGCAGCACGTGCTCGATCCATATGATCGACGCGCCTTGCTGGTTTATGTCCTTGATGGTCTTCACGAGTTCATCGCACTCGCCTTCTGTCAGGCCACCCGCAATCTCATCGAGCAGAAGAATTTTGGGTCGCGTGGCCATGGCGCGGGCAAGTTCCAACCGCTTTCTGCTCAGCAGCGGAAGGCTGCCCGCAAGACAATCTGCCTGAGGCTCCAATCCGGTGCGAGACAGAAGCTCCATGCAGAAATCCGCAGCGTCCGCAGCCGTCATGGCGCCACCAAAGCGGGCAGCGACCAGAAGGTTTTCGAACACGGACAATCCGCTAAAAGGCTGCGGGATCTGAAAGGAGCGGCCAATGCCTGCCTTGCAGCGATCCATCGCCGAAACGGCTGTGATGTTGCGGCCTTCCAGCAGGATTTGACCGCTGTCGGCCGCAATGTTGCCGGTGATCAAATTAAAGAGCGTCGATTTCCCGGCCCCGTTCGGGCCAATGACGCCGAGAGCTTCGCCCTTGGCGAGCTCGAAGGAAACATTATCTGTGACCTTGAGCGCGCCAAAGGACTTCGACACCGCGTTGAGCGAGAGTATCGGCATGACATTGTCCGTCGTGGTTTAAGGTTTGGCATTCCGGGCGAGGCCGGTACGCCGTCGGTTCAGTTCAGTGCTTCAAGCTTGCCGCCCGTTGGGATTTCCGGTGCCCTTGAATTGTCGACGATGACGAGATCGAAGGTGCCGTCTGTCTGGCGGCGCCATTGGCCTCCCACCAGTGGTGTCTTAGCGACGTTCTTCCGGGCGAAAGGCGGAACGTTGTCCTTACCCCAGCCGATATTGCCAACCACGGTGTTGAGATTTGTAGCGCCGATTGCCTCGACCAAAGCCTCGCTGTCAGTGGGGTCAGAGGCCCTCTTCAGCACATCGGCAGCGATCTCGAACAGGGCATGCGTAAAGCCGACCGGCTGGGTCCACTGCCGCTTTGAGGCTGCGGAAAACGCCGCTGCGAGATCGTCACAGCTTTCTCCCGTCAGCGATGACTTGAACGGGAACTTGGGCGACCAGTAGACCTCCGCCGACAGGTTGTGACCGCGATCACCAAGGGCGACAATGCTTTCCGGGAAAAGCAGGGCTTTGGCAATGGAGGCGATCTTTGGCTTGTATCCCTGCTGAGCGGCCTGCGTCCAGAAGGTGGTGAAGTCCGGAGGAATGGGAATACCCGTTACAATCTCGCAATTGGCTTGCTTGAAAGCATTAATCTGTGCGGAGAAATCGTCCGTCAGGTTCTGGTAGCGGCCGGTATCGGTCAGCTTGTAGCCGGGTTTGCCGAGAGCTGGCGGCATCCCCACATCCGAAGCCCAGGCATTGCCATCGCCGTCATTTGGCCAAAGCGCACCGACCTGCTTGTTGGTGTTCAAGCTTTCCCACATGTTCAGGAATACGGAGACGTTGTCTTCAAGCCCCCAGAAGAAATGGTAGACGAAGTCGAACGGCTTCCAGCCACTGGCATCGAGCGGATTTCCCTGCTGACCGATGAACCATGGCTGCCATGGCGCGACGGAGGAAATGACAGGGATTTCTTCCGATTCAGCCACGCTGCAGACCGGATTGGTCGTCTCAGGCGTCGAGGCGACAAGGATCAGATTGACCTCGTCGCGGCTGATCAGTTCCTTTGCTACTTCCGCTGCCCGGTTGGGGTTGGACTGGCTATCCTTGACCACGACCTCGATATCGAGGCCGGACGCCTTGGTCGACTCCAGAAAACGCGAGACCATGTACGCATCGGCCTGCGAAAAGGCCGAGAGCGGGCCGCTTTGTGGCGACACATAGCCGATCTTGATTGTCGTGTTGCTTGCCCGGGCGGGCATGGCAAAACTGGCGGCCGTTGCGGCCGTCGCCTGCAATAGAGTACGTCTGGTCAGCATCTCGTTTCCTCCCACAGAATAGATGATGAAATTATAGCGGCCTGGTCCCCTCCCAAGCCGTGCGGATCAAGGTCTTGACGCCGTCCAGCTCGATTGGCCGTGGATTGTAATATGTGTTCACCAGTGCCAATTCCGCAGCCTTTTCAATGTTGGCCTCGGAAAAGCCAAGGCTGGAAAGGCTGAGCGGTGCGCCAAGGCTGGCGGCAAAGTCGTAAAGCCCGACACCGGCCGATAGTTTGCCGAAAAGGTCGGCAACCGGCTTCAAAAGCTCCGGCGCTGCCTGCTCGGTATAGGCGGTGGTGTGTGGCAAAAGGACGGAATGGGTCTCGGCATGAGGCATGTCGAAGCTGCCGCCAATCGTGTGGCAAAGCTTGTGGTGCAGGGCCATCGAGACCATGCCCAGAACGCTGCCGCACAGCCAGGAGCCATAAAGTGCTTTTGAGCGCGCATCGAGATTGTCCGGTGTTTTTACGATGTCGGGAAGGGCGCTACTTAGGCCCCTGATGCCTTCCATCGCCATCATGCTCGTCACCGGGTTGCGATCCGGCGCATAGAGAGCTTCCACCGCATGGGCCATGGCATTGATGCCACTGGTCACGCTCATGGCAACGGGCAGGCCGCAGGTCAGCTCCGGATCGTATATGACCGTTTCTGGCAGTATTTCCGGGCCGCGCACCGTGGTTTTGAGGCCGTTCTCGGTCTCACCGACGATGTTGGTCACTTCCGAACCGGCATATGTTGTTGCGATCACGATCTGGTCGCTGCCATTTCGACGCGCAATCGCCTTGCCGAGCCCGATCGTCGAGCCCCCGCCGAGCGAAACGACGCAATCAGCCCCGGAGGTTTCATAGGCCAGCAAAGCCTGCGCCGTCACATCGACCGGCGTGTGCATCACGGCTTTTGCAAAAACGCCTGCCGAAAGATCTCCAAGCGAAGAGGCCAGCTTCTCGGCATCTGCTTTCTGAAATGGTGTCGCCAGCACGAGGGCGCGGCGTCGCCCCAGTCTCGAAATTTCGTCTGCCAGTTTGGTGCGGCTCCCGCACCCAAAAAGGATGCGGGCAGGGCTGGCAGAGTAGGTGAAGGATGACATATCCATCAAGGGTACCCGTTTCTGGCCGTTCAGGCCGCAGCCTGTTCGGACAATTCCGTCAGGTGAAGATGGGAAACCACCTCGTCAAAGCGACGACGAAGATCTTCCGGCGAACTTGCTGTCGCAGCGACATAGAAATCGGGCCGCAGGATCACGTAGGTTGCGCCGATGCCGTTCAGCCAGCGGGCGTAGGTTCCCTCGACGTCAACGACCTCGCTGTCTGTTCCCATCGAGCCGATACGAACCGTGTGCCCGGCGATCAGGTCGAGAGACCGCTTTTGCTCGAGGGAAAGCGCGTGAGCCGGATCGGCATCGAGGCCAACCACCATCCAGCCGAAGCCGACGGCCTGGTCGAACCGATCACGCTTGCCGTTTGCCTCGACAACGCCTTGTACGGAAAGCTCACCCGCATGGGCCGTTTCGGGACACCAGATGCCTGGCCCCAGCTGGCATACGTCAGTGGCCACCGGCTTTCCATTGCGCTCCACGAGGTCACGCTTCATGCGCTCATCGCGTTCTGCAGCCTGCGCAGGATCGGCGATGCAGATAATGCTGCCCAGTTCCTGGCTGAAATTGATGTAGTATTTGGCGTGCTCGATACGCTCCGACGAATAGCTGTCGAGGATGTCCGTTTGGACGCGACCTTCCAGAATGGCGTTCAGGCGCCAGCCGAGTGCAAGCGCGTCGCGAATGCCCGCACACAGGCCTTCGCCAGCAAAAGGCGGCATCAGATGCGCAGCGTCCCCCGCGAGCGCACAGCGTCCCTTGTTCCAGACCATTGCCCAGCGGGCCTGGAAACGATAGACCGCGCTGCGCTCCAGCTCGGCATTTTCCGGTGTCAGGCCCCAAGGCTTCAACAGCTCCCAGGCATTGTCGGGCTTTGCGAGTTCGGTGGGGTCCTCGTTCGGAAGGACCATATATTCCCAGCGACGCCGTCTTGGACCACCGGGGACCGGACCGGGACCGCCCGGCACGACAGTTGTCGGCCGCTTTGGGTCGCAGAGCTGCCACTGCGCCGGTTCGCCCGGGCGAGAGGCGACGTAGTCAAACTTCGGCAACATGTCGAGAATGAGCCAGTCGAAGAAGTAGCCCTTGTCTTCATTCTCGATGCCGAGCGACTGACGCACCATGCTGTTTGCGCCGTCGGCTCCAACAAGGTAGCGCGCGCGGATCTGCCGGCTTTCCGTGCTTTGGTCGTCTTCCAGCGGGTTGCGCTTGATTGAGAGTGTAACGGAGTCACTGTCCTGCTGAAGCTCGATGGCCTCAAAGCCCGAAATCCTCGTGATGGAAGGATACTGAGCCGCGATATTGGTCAATCGCGTTTCGAGTTCTGGCTGGTTGAACCAGTAGCGAACGCGCCATCCGGATGCCGACAGGCTCTGCCAGTCAACAATGTGAATGTTCTCGCGCTCCGCGTTTTTCCAGTAATAGAGTTCGTCGTGATAATTGATGGCCTCATCATTCTCGGAATCGATGCCAAGGCTTGCCAGAATTCGCGCAATTTCGTGGTCATAGGTTACCGCGCGCGGGCGGCCATAGGCTTGGCTCCAGCGTTCGACCAGCGTAACTTTCTTGCCAGCCTTGCCCAGCAGGATGGCGAGAAACGTGCCGACGGGGCCCCCGCCGACGATTGCGACGTCCGCATCGAAATTGTCCGCGCCGTGTTGATGTGAATTGTTCCGAGACGTCATGATCCCTCCTGCTATGACGCGGCAACTGGCGTTAGGACGACGGCCCGATGATCGGATGTGTTGACAGTGTAACCGTGGAAATCAGGACGCCGAGCGCCGCAAGGCAAGCTCATCACTTCCCTGAATTCCTCATGTTATCTGCACGTCCCCCCGACAACGCTCCCTCGTCATCTGCCAGATTGCCAAGCCTCTCTCCTTGCTTGACAAAAGCAAAATGACATTACGTCAAAAATGAATTACGTTCAATAAAGAAAATATCTCATTAATGCTTTGCTCTCATTATTAAGTTTTGCCTTATATGAGTGATGCGGTTAAAACCTCTGCCTGGCAGGGCAAAGCAGCATATCTCTTGCAAAATTCAGGCTTGAGACTATTTCACGGTTGAATGCTCTTCAGCCTTATATAAAGTCCCCAACCATGGAGACTCACGTGAAGACCACAGACACTGAAGGGCGGGTTGCCCGTCGCCAGCGCCGGAATCGAGACGCCCTATTGAAGGCCGGTCATGAGGTGATATCGGAAAAAGGTATCGACGCCGCGACAATGCTGGAGATTTCCGAGCGTGCGGACGTCGCTTCAGGCACAATCTACAACTATTTCAAATCGAAGGAAGAACTGGCAATCGCGGTTCTCGAGCTCGTCATGGAACAGCTCGCGCGGCGGATTGAAGAGGTTACAAACGGCTTTTCCGATCCGGCCCAGGTCTATGCCTATGGTATGCGGACTGTACTGGAAACCGCAACTGGCGATATAAGATGGCGCCAATTGTTGCATCGCTCCGAGGTGATCGCGAACGCCACATTCCAGCGAATGGGTCCTTTCGCGATCCGCGACCTGCGAAATGCAACGGCTGCGGGGCGCTTCTCCAACCCCGACCCTGAGCTTACCTGGCGGATGTCCTGTTTCAGCATCGTCGGTGTCTCTCTCGCCATCACGAAGGGCGATCTTCCACCGAAAGCGATAGATGAGGCTCTGGTGCGGCTTCTGTGCATGGCTGGTATGAGTGAAGCCGATTCCCGCGAACTGGCAAGCCGCCCATCCCCTCCGCTCGCACCGGAGGCCGAGGCAGAGCGCAAGCAAGCCGCACGGGTCTGATACGGCCGTGTTGCGGCTGCATGCGCAGCCGATGGCCAAGAGCGCAGTAAAGAGTTCCGCCGGTATTGAGCAAACCGGGAACCGGCCGGGTGCTCAGTCGTTTGCTCTTTGATACAGAGGAGATGACAATGTCCATTATCAATCCACAGCCCGGCAACCCTGCTGAAACACCGCGTGGCCCAACCGGCACCCCAGGCATTCCAGACCGCGTACAGGAAAAGCCACCTGTTCCGCCGATTAATGACCCCGGCGATACGAAGAACCCCAATGATCCTACCCTCAACCCGGCGCTTCTGCCAATCGGCGACCCGGCTGGTGCGGCCTGACAGGCCGCGACCAAGGCGAATAAAGGACCGCTAAGTGTTCGCTCGGAACCCTTTTCGTCACAACTCGTTTGAATGCGAAAGGGAGAGACGCATGGGGTCCGACAAGTTTGAATTGCTCGCAAGGGCTGGCTATGGCGCGCGTGGGATTGTTTTCATTCTCATTGCGGGCCTTGCTCTTTTTTCCGGTCTTGGTGGTGGGAGCACAGATTCGAAATCTGCTCTCGATACGATCCTGAACCAGCCGTTTGGTCAGATATGGCTGGTGCTGGTTGGACTCGGGCTCGCGGGGTTCGTTTTCTGGCGTCTTGCCCAATCCATTGGTAATGCAGACAATCAGAAAGCTGACGCCAAGGGTTACATCGTCAGGGCGGCTCTTTTTGGAAGCGCCGTTACCTATGCGGGTCTGGCCCTATATGCAGTATCACACGCTCTCGGTTATAGTACGGGACAGGGCAGCGGCGGCGGAGAGGCCAGCCTTGCGGCCTGGGCAATGTCTCAACCTTTCGGACGGTACCTTGCCGGCGCGATCGGTCTTGGCTTCGTTGTCGGCGGTGCTGTTACGGCTTTCAAAGGTGTGACACGACGCTTTGAGAAATATCTGAATGTCGGGCAGAGCCACGCCCTGACGCTCGTCTGCGTGTACGGTCTGGTTTCACGCGGCGTCGTGTTCGCGATTGTCGGCGTTTTCTTCTGCTACGCTGCATTCACCGTAAATCCGGATCAGGCAGGCAGCATGAGCGACGCTTTGACCTGGGTCCGCGGCCTTCCCATGGGCGGAGTTCTCTATCTCATTGTCGCAATCGGACTCGCTGCTTTTGGCATATACAATTTCGTTGAGGCCCGCTACCGACAGGTACAAACTCCCGACTTGAACAGCATACGTGCCGAATTGCCAAAGGTGCGAGGCTAGCCACGGATTACGCTAAGTACGGGAGGGGGCGTGTGAACATGGATGGGTCTTTCGACAGGCGGAAGTTCCTTATCGGCATCGCTCGAGGTGCGGGCGGCGCTCTTTTGTTCGCGCTGCCAATGCTGATGACGATGGAAATGTGGGAGCTGGGCTTCTACATGTCGAGAAGCCGCCTTCTCTTGCTCCTCACCCTCAATATACCGCTTTTGATATTGCTCGCGCACAAGGTCGGCTTCGAGAAGACCTCTACATGGCGCGATGCCGTGCGCGACGCGGCAATCGCCTATGCGCTCGGCGTTGTTTCCAGCGCGCTCATCTTGGCGGGTATGGGCGTGTTGCGTTATGATCAATCCCTGCATGAAATCGCGGGAATGGTCGCTCTGCAAGCGGTGCCGGCAAGCATCGGCGCCATGCTCGGCAGAAGCCAGTTGGGCGGTCAAAGCCAGGACGATGATACTGAAAATGAAGATCAGGATCCCGTGCAGAAAAGCGAGAGCAGCTACTTTTCCGAATTGTTCCTGATGGCAGTCGGCGCTTTGTTTCTCGGTCTCAACGTGGCGCCAACGGAAGAAATGCTGCTTGTGTCCGTCAAGATGACGCCATGGCATGGGATTTTTATCGTACTGGCGTCCCTGGCTGTAATGCACGGATTTGTTTACGCGCTGTCGTTTCGCGGAAGCCACGACCTTGCGGAGGGGACGCCGGGCTGGCACGCCTTGGTGCGTTTCACGCTTCCGGGTTATGTCATTGCTGCCTTGATCAGCGCCTATTGTCTGTGGACCTTCCACCGCATTGATGACCTCGGAGTGACCCAGGCGCTGATGGCAGTTGTCATCCTGGGCTTTCCCGGTGCCGTGGGCGCCGCTGCCGCGCGTCTCATATTATGAGGAAATCATGACCAAAAACGCTGACGGCAAGAATATAGAGGCGAAGAATCCCCATTGGATAGAATGGCTGACAGGGCTGATCTCGGCCATTCTTGTCGTTGTTCTCATCGGAATAATCGCCAAGGATGCCTTCACGGACAAAGACCTCGTACCGGATCTCTCTGCAGCCGTAACAGGAATGGAACAGCGCAGCGGCGGCTATCAAATCGCATTTGATATCACCAACAAGGCAAGCGTCACCGCTTCACAGGTCAGGGTTTTAGGCGAACTGAAAGAGGGTGATGCGGTCGTGGAAACTGCAGAAACCGTTCTGGATTATGTCCCCGGGCGTTCCCATGCCAAGGGCGGAATGGTCTTCAGGTCCGACATTTCAGGCAAGACCGTTGCCTTGCGTGTGTCAGCTTTCAACGAGCCATAGGCAGTCAGTCCTTCAAAGAAATAGAACACCTTCCGCAACATCGCCTGGACTTGTGAGTTCTTCTTGTGAACCTACACAGGAGAGAAGAATGGAAGACGACAAGACAATCAGCGTTCGCGCGCGGTTTTCTACACGTGAAGCTGTTGAACTTGCGGTGGAGCATCTCGTTCAACAGCACGACATCCCTCGGGCCGACGTTTTCATCCAGTCTGCGAACGCGTTGAACACCGCCGGTACGCAGGCGGCGGGCGGCGATGTTTCTCAAGGGTTGGAAGCGCGTGACGATGCCGCTCTGGAGGGCGATATCGAGGTGTCCGTCGACGTGAGTGAGCGCCAGCTGGCTGACGTCGAGAAAGCGCTTACCGATGCTGGAGCTTCGGATATTTCCAAGCACTGACCGGCATTGAGCCTACTCAAAACGGTGCTGCCGACAGCACCGTTTTTGCGTCATCAAATCACGATCTGGGGATTGGGTTCTTAAAAGATCGCAATTCCCTACTCAAATGGGTTAAGAGCTTCAAAGCACAATAATTGGGAATAATGCGGGATGCGCGTTAAGTATTTTGTTTTCGGTCTGCTCTTATCTGTTGCACTACCCGCCTATTCTCAGGAGGCCGCGCCTCCACCTAAGCTGGAGCCCGTGCCGAGTCAGGCGCAAGCGGCCAATCTCAGCGCGCAGTTTCTGGAACGATACGCCTACAAGCCGGTGGCGCTGGATGACGCGCTGTCAGCCACTGTCATGAACAAATTCATTAAATCGCTGGATCCCGACCGCATGTTGTTCATGCAGGCCGACATCGACAATTTTATGAAAGACAGCACCAATATCGATGATGCGATTGCCAGCGAAGACCTGGAAATCCCGTTCGATATCTTCAACGTCTACACAAAGCGAGTTGTGGAGCGCATGAGCTATGCGCGAAGCCTCCTGAAAGAGAATTTCGACTTCACCGTGGATGAGGATTACCCGATCACGCGGGAAGACGCGCCATGGGCCCAGACCGAGCAGCAAAGCCATGAGCTTTGGCGCAAGCGCGTGAAGAATGACTGGCTGCGTCTGAAACTCGCCGGTCAGGCCGATGCATCCATCCGCGAGACATTGGACAAGCGATACAAGAACATTCTGGACCGCGTATATCCTTACAAGAGCGATGACGTCTTCCAGTCTTTCATGGCTGCCTACACGACGGCGGTGGATCCGCATACGGATTATTTCGGCGTATCGGCATCGGCTGAATTCGATATTTCGATGAAGCTTTCGCTCGTCGGGATCGGTGCCGTGCTGCAGGAACGCGATGGCTACACGACCATTCGCGAACTGGTCGGCGGCGGCCCGGCACAACTCTCCGGCAAGCTTGCCGTGGGCGACCGCATCATCGGTGTCGGTCAGGGGGAAGATGGCGCCATCAAGGAAGTCGTTGGAACGCGACTGGACGAAGTGGTGCAATTGATCCGTGGTGCGACGGGTTCCGTCGTTCGTCTCGACATCCTGCCTGCCGACGCTGGCGACAGCGCCGGTCACCGCGTCATCAGCCTTGTCCGCGACAAGGTCAGCCTCGAAAAGCAGGCGGCAAAAAAGACAGTCGTGCCTGTGACGGAAGGCGATGTTACTCGCAAGATTGGCGTCATCACGCTGCCAACCTTCTACGAGGATTTCGACGCGCGACGTAAGGGCGACAAGGATTACCGAAGCGCCAGCCGCGATGTTTCCAAACTTCTTGGCGAACTTAAGCAGGATAAGGTTGATGGTGTGTTGATCGACCTGCGCGACAATGGCGGTGGATCGCTCTCCGAAGCGATCGAGTTGACCGGTCTGTTTATCGGGAAAGGCCCTGTTGTCCAGCAACGCGATGCTCAGGGCACGATCAAGGTGGAAAGCGACGATCTGTCGGCGCCCGTGTGGAAGGGTCCGGTTGGAGTGCTCATCAATCGGGGCTCGGCATCTGCCTCGGAAATCTTTGCGGCGGCAATTCAGGACTATGGTCGCGGTGTTGTCCTGGGCGAACCGAGCTTCGGCAAGGGCACCGTCCAGACAGTTGTCGATCTTGATCGCGCGGCAGGAAACAACAAACCGGAACTCGGGCAGCTGAAGTTGACGATCGCGCAGTTTTTCCGGGTTGATGGCGGCACCACACAGCTGCGTGGCGTAACGCCGGATATTAGCCTGCCAGGTTTTTCCGACCCCAAGGCGCTTGGTGAATCAAGCTACGACAACGCTTTGCCATGGACACAGATCAAGCCTGCGAAATTCGTCCATGATGACCACATAGCCGAGTTTCTGCCGCAGCTTAGAAGTCTGCATGAGGCGCGTACCAAAAATGATCGCGACTTCCAGCGCTTCGTTGAGGATGTCGCAGACCTGAAGGCACAGCGGGAGAAGCGGACAATCTCTCTCAATGAAGCCAAGCGTCGAAGCGAGATGGAGGCCACTGCGGCACGTTTGAAAGCCCGTCAGCAAGATGGCGCGGGTACTGTGCCGGAGCAGGACGATGGGTTGCAGGCCAACGAACGCAGCATCAGCGCCAACCTCGCCATCGAAAACGCCCGGAAAAATGCAAAGGACGTTCTGCAGACCGAGTCGGCAGCTGTTGTGGCCGACGTTGCCACGATGAAAAACATGAAGGCGGAAGCCAAAGGCCAGCAGACAAAATCCGATGGCCAGAACTAGCTCCATGCTACGCTCGGCAAGTGCGTTGACGCCATCTTACCTGTAATGTGAACCGGGAGTGCCTGAATGCGTTTCAGGCACTGACTTTCTGCCTACAGGATGTGAGATGACCCAAATCGACGCCCCGCAACGTTTTGTCCTACTTGATGGCGTCAGGGGCATCGCTGCGGTGGCCATCGTCCACCGCCACGCCGAAGCGTTTTTCGGTCGACCGGAGGCGTCAAGCTATCTGGCCGTCGATCTCTTCTTTGCACTTAGCGGTTTCGTGCTTGCTCACGCCTATGGCGAAAAACTTGCCGGGCGCAGTGCCACGCCATTCGCCTTCATGAAGGCGCGGTTTCTGCGGCTTTATCCGCTCTATGCTATCGCGCTACTATCTATGGCGCTGTTTTTCGCGACACTCTATTATCTGGATCTGCCAACGCCCATCGATGATCTGCACCGCAAGATCAGCCTCGCGGAGCTGGCTTTCGCACTATTGACGGGCGTTATGTTCCTGCCTGCTCCGTTCACGCTGACGCCGAATGGCGCCTTGTTCCTCATCAGTCCAGCTTGGTCTCTCTTTAACGAACTGGTGGTCAATCTTGCCTATGCGATCAAGGGCGCGCGTGCCGGTACGAAAGGCATCGCAGTTGTTTTGGCGGCCAGCGCTGTCGTTTTGATCTTTGCCGCATTTCACTCGGGCAAGCTTCATCTCGGATTTCGTTGGCACGAGATGTATGCGGGAATGGGACGGGTGCTTTTCTCGTTTTTTGCGGGTGTCCTGATCTACCGCTACAGAAGGGTGGCGATGGAGGTACGACTACTCCTCGCCACGCTTTGCCTTATCATTGTCGGTTGCGTGCTTTCCGTCCCCATCGAAGACGACATTCGGCCCTACTATGATCTGCTCTTCGTTCTTCTGGGCTGGCCACTCCTGCTTTCCATCTGCTGCGCAATTGCGCCGGGGCCATGGGTCGCCAGACTATCGGATTTTCTGGGCACAGCATCCTATGCCGTTTACGTGCTTCATATTCCGCTTCTCGCCTGGACCGTTTTCCTCTTTCCTGCACTCACAGAGCCAGAATTTGCCATCTATGCCGGTTCGGTCTTTATCGTTGTCACTGTTCTGCTCTCCTGGAGTCTCACGGTCTATTTCGATCAGCCTGTTCAAAAGCGGCTGAAGCGCTGGCTGAAGGCTGGAGCGAGTGGCGACAAAGCCAAGGCCTCCAGCCTTCCTGAAGGCGTTTAAAAGATCGCGACTATGTTTCTGGATTGATCCAGCCATTTGGTGGCCCAAAGCCAGCCATTTCGTCGCCCGGTCCCCATGTGCCGGGTGCGTAAGAAGGGGGAGCAGACTTGTCGTCCAAAACGGGCTCGACGATACGCCAGGCAATTTCGCTTGCATCCTGGCGTGTGAAGAGTTGGGTATTGCCGTTCATGGCGTCGCTGATCAGTCGCTCATAGGGCTCCATATCTCCTTGATCATCATCGACGGCGCAAAGTTCGATCTTTTCACCCGTCATGGCATCGCCTGCCGCTTTGCGCCGTGCTCCGATTGCGACGGAAACTTCTGGCGCGATGCGAAAGCGGATATAGTTGGCGTCCTGTGGCGCAATGTCATCGAACACGTTAAGCGGCGGCGGCTTCAGGCGGACGACCACTTCCGTTGCATGAACCGGAAGGTTCTTTCCCGCGCGGATGAAGAACGGAACGTCCTTCCAGCGCCATGTATCGACGTAAAATCGCACCGCAGCAAATGTTTCCACCGATGATTCTGGCGCTACGCCCGGCTCTGAGAGATAGCCCTCGAATTGCCCTCGGACCACGTCCTCGTCCTTCAATGTGCGGACTGCTTTCAGCACCTGAACCTTTTCATCGATAAGGTCGTCTGCGGAGCGTCCCGAGGGCGGCTCCATCGCCAGCAGCAACAGGATGTTCAGGAGGTGGTTCTGGATGACGTCGCGGATACATCCGACTTCGTCGTAGAAGCGTCCGCGGCCCTGAACACCAAAGTCTTCCGCCATGGTTATCTGGACACTCTCGACATGGTCGCGGTTCCAGATGGGTTCGAGAAACGAGTTTGCGAAGCGGAAATACAGCAGGTTCTGGATCGCCTCCTTGCCCAGATAATGGTCGATCCGGAATATCGACTTCTCCTCAAAGACGATGTGCAACACCCGGTTCAGCCAGCGGGCGGATTGCAAATCGCGGCCGAATGGCTTTTCCACCATCAGCCGCGCGCCCGCAGCACCGCCGGATTGCTCAAGACCCTGAATGACAGGCTCGAACATGCTGGGCGGAATGGCGAGATAGTAAAGAGGATGCCTGCCATCGCCGATGGCTTCCTTCAATTTGTCGAAGGTCGACTGATCCCGGTAATCGCCGCTCACATAGCGCAAAAGGGATGCCAGCCTGGCGAACACCGCCTCATCGACGGTACCAACCGCCCGGCTAATGCCTTCCCTTGCACGCGCGGTGAGTTTTTCGATATCCCAGTCGTCGAATGCGATACCGATTATCGGCTCATTCAACATGCCTCTCTGCACCAGCGCGTAGAGCGCCGGAAATATCTTCTTGTAAGCGAGATCGCCTGTGGCTCCGAAGAGGACCAGCGTATCAGAGCGTATTTCGGTCATGGTGACAGCCCTCGCTTTCTACTTGTCGGAAACCGGCTTTTCATGGTGGCCGCCAAAGGCGAAGCGCATGGCTGAGAGCATCTTGTCCGCATAGAGGGACTCACCCTGCGACGTGAAGCGCTGAAACAGAGCGGAAGACAGGACCGGTGTCGGGACGCCCGTGTCTATCGCGGCCTTGAGCGTCCATCGGCCTTCTCCGGAGTCCGAAACCCTGCCGCCATATGCGGAAAGCTCAGGATCTTGCCTCAGCGCATCTGCGGTCAGGTCCAGCAGCCAGGAACTGATCACACTGCCATGGCGCCACACCTCTGACACAGCGGCCATGTCGATATCGAACTGGTAATATTGCGGTGTTTGTAACGGGCTGGTTTCCGCATCGACATCCCGCGACTTTTTGCCGGCGTTGGCAGCTTTCAGGATGTTCATGCCCTCCGCATAGGCCGCCATCATGCCATACTCGATACCATTATGAACCATTTTGACGAAATGCCCGGCACCGGTTGGGCCGCAATGCAGATAACCGAGTTGCGCGGTTCGCAATCCTTCGCTTGTGGCATCGGCGCTCGTTGATGCTCCTGGCGCCAGCGTGGCGAAAATCGGATCGAGATGGCGCACGGCCGCCTCTGACCCGCCGATCATGAGGCAGTAGCCCCGCTCCGCACCCCAGACGCCCCCACTGGTGCCGACATCGACATATTCGATGCCGAGCGCACGCAACTCTTCCGCCTTGTCGACATCGTCGTGGTAAAAGGAGTTGCCGCCATCAATGATGATGTCGCCCGGCGCCATCAGGGCTGCGACCTTGTCAACATTGGCGCCGGTGATGGCTGCTGGCAACATCAGCCAGGCACAGGCTGGCTTTTGAAGTTTGGAAACGAAATCGTCAATCGAGCTCGCACCCGTTGCGCCTTCCGATACCAGGGCCGCGACGCTTGCCGGATTGATATCGTAAACCACGCATTCGTGGCCGCCTTTCAGCAGGCGACGAACCATATTGGCGCCCATTCGGCCCAGTCCCATCATTCCGATCTGCATGTGATCATCCTTTGCGTCGTGACTTTGCGGTGAGAGCGTGCGTCTAGGCGAGGTGGGATGTGGTGTAGAGCACGCTGGATTTGCTTAAACCGGATATCCTTGTGGTGGTTCCGGTATGACTGAAATGTCGTGGTCCAAGCTCGTCGGCAATTGCGACATATCGATGTTTTTACGCTCGGCCAGGAGACTCACATCGACGTGAAACCTGTCCCCCTTGGAACATTTGCTGGCGCAAAGGGCTTTCCCCATGACGACGTCGCAACTGCGCACATGTCGAGGAGCTTTCCCATGAACGATCAAACCACCACCACGGCCGAAAAGGCTGTTCCACCTGCCCGCGATCCTCACCTGAGAGAGATGGCCAATTGTATTCGCTTCCTGTCGATGGATGCTGTCGAACAGGCAAAGAGTGGGCACCCCGGTATGCCCATGGGCATGGCTGATATCGCCACGGTGCTATTCTCAGAATTCCTGACCTTCGATCCCCAGGATCCTTACTGGTTTGATCGGGATCGTTTTCTGATTTCGAATGGGCATGGCTCGATGCTGCTATACAGCCTGTTGTACCTCACCGGTTACGAAGACATGACACTGGACGAAATCAGGAACTTTCGGCAAATCGAAAGCCGCACAGCCGGGCATCCTGAATATCACCATGCGACAGGGATCGAAACGACGACTGGCCCGCTTGGGCAGGGACTTGCCAATTCCGTCGGCTTCGCTTTCGCCGAAAGAATCATGAATGCGTCCTACGGTGATGAGCTGGTGGACCACTTCACTTACGTTTTCCTGGGTGACGGTTGCCTCATGGAAGGGATCAGCCAGGAGGCGATCTCGTTTGCTGGGCATCGCAAGCTGGGAAGGCTGATTGCCTTCTTTGACAACAACTCCATTTCCATCGACGGCGCGACGAGCCTTGCCGAGTCAGATGATCAAACCGCGCGGTTTCGTGCATCCAACTGGCATGTCATCGAAATCGATGGCCATGACACGGATGCGATCCGGGCTGCCATCATCGAAGCGCAGAAGGTCACCGACAAGCCAACATTGATTTCGTGTCGCACGATCATTGGTTTCGGCTTCCCGACAAGGGCCGGAACGCAGAAAGCGCACAGCGATGCGCCGGGCGCGCAGGAAATTGAAGGTGCCCGTCGGTTGCTCGATTGGCCATACCCACCCTTCGAAATCCCGCAGGAGCTTCTTGATGCCTGGCGGGAAATTGGCAAGCGCGGTCAAGACAAAAGAATGGCTTGGCGAAAGCGCGTGGAAGAGAGCACCGGCGAGACAGGTGAAAGCTTCAAGCGTAGAATGGACGGAGAGTTGCCTGAAGGCTGGCGCGAGGCAATTACCAGCGCGAAAGAAGAACTCTCGAAAAGCGAGAAAGACCTTGCGACGCGTCAGTCGAGCGGCATCGTTCTCAATCACCTCTATGATGCCATTCCGGAATTGCTGGGTGGATCGGCGGACCTGACGCCATCAAACAACACGAAAGCCAAGAACCAGATCGAGATTGCCGCCGGTGAGTTTTCGGGGTCTTACGTTCATTACGGCGTCCGCGAGCATGGCATGGCTGCCATAATGAATGGAATTGCCTTGCATGGTGGGTTGATACCCTATGGCGGCACCTTCCTGACATTCTCGGACTATTGCCGTCCCGCGATCCGGTTGGCCGCCATGATGGAAATCCGCACGATCTTTGTGATGACGCATGATTCCATCGGGCTTGGTGAAGATGGACCCACGCACCAGCCGATCGAGCATCTGAGCGCGCTTCGTGCCATACCACAACTCGCGGTCTACAGGCCCGGCGACTCTATCGAAACCGCGGAATGCTGGGAGTCTATCCTCGATACACCGCGACAGGCTGCCCTCATCGCCTTGTCTCGCCAGCCGATGCCGCAGCTGAGGCGGGGCACCGATAGCGAGAATCTCTCTGCCAAAGGCGGTTATGTGCTTCTGGAAGCGGAGGGCGGAGAGCGTGAGATGACGATCTTCGCTGCGGGATCAGAGTTGCAGCTTGCGGTAAAAGCCCGCGACACCTTGGAGGCGGAAGGCATACCGACGGCGGTGGTCTCGATGCCGTGCAGGATGCTGTTTGAGAAGCAGGATATGGCCTATCAAAACGCCGTGGTCGGCAAAACGCGGGCGCGTGTCGCCGTAGAAGCGGGTGTTCGTGACTCCTGGGATCGATATCTCGGTCTCGATGGCAAGTTTGTCGGGATGCATCGGTTCGGCGCGTCCGGCAAAATCGACGACGTCTACAAGAAATTCGGGATAACGACCGAGGCGGTCATCTTGGCCGCGCGTGAATCCATTCTTGCCGCAAAAAGCTCTAAAACTCTATAAATCGGCAAGTCGCAGGATTTCCGCGAGATGATCCTGCGACTTTTTTCATAAAAAATGAACGGAAATACAACCTTCCCACGAAGAATATAAGAATTAATAATTGCTACATTATTCAGCGGAGGATATATATATTTGCGGATTCGCTATTTCTATATCTTGATACAGAAATATATAATTTAGTTGTATTGAATGTGGCTTTTCTGGTTCGAGTAGTTTCTTAAATCAATTGAGTCGAAAAGCTTAGGGAAAATCTGGTATGACTGTCGAAGTGCCAGTCGAAGAGTTGGCGCAGCTTGATGAGCAAGTTGTCAAAATTCATACAGCCGCTGATATTTGTGAGCTGGTAGAGGCGTTGACCGGAGCAATCAGGTGGCTCGGTTTTGATGACCTTGCCATTGCCGTCAACAAACGGAATCCATATGATTCGACATTGACGCCCGATATCTGCAGCAGACCGGAGCCGTTCATCGGCATATATCAGAAGCGGAGACTCTTCGAGAACGATCAATATCTCAAGCGATGCCTGTCCAGCGGCACGCCCAAATGGGCAACGGTAGATGTGAACCATCCCGAGCCCTTTGTTCGTGAGTTAAGCCATTTTCTTCTGTCGCATAATATTCATTCGGCAGTACATGTTCCTCTGCCAGCAAAGAAAGGCTGCTCCAGCAGCATGATTGCGACAGCGTCCCGAACAGACGTTCAACGCACTGATATCCTTAATAAGTTGGCAATTCTGGCGCGTGCCGCCATGATGAAGCTGGAGCTTTTGCGGTCCGTACCCTGCGAACTTGCCGACAAGGAAGAAAGACTTGATCTTCTGACGGCGCAGCAGATTGAAATATTGAAATGGGCCGGTGAGGGAAAGTCCAACTCGACGATCGCTGTCATCATGGGGCTCAGCAAGGCTGGCGTTGACTACCATTTCCGGGCAATTATTTCGAAGCTTGGCGTTGCCAGCAGAACGCAGGCCGTTGCGATCATTGCGCGTCAGAATGATGCCGCGCTGAGGGCCAAGAACGCTTGATTGGCAAAGGCACGGCTCTTCGCTAGTTTTACCTTAAAATCAGTGTGTTGAAAACTGATTAACTGGTTAGTTCACCATCGCATCTTTTCGAATAAATTTGAATCAAATGCTGCACAGGCTTTAGCGGGCCCAGATGGCCAAGGGTTCACTCCGCTGACATGTGTGCTTTCGGCATCCAATGAATGGGTGCGGCCTCGCAGATGCAATATGGAATGACGCCCCAAAACAGGGCGCGTAAGATACGGAAATCGCAGAATGCTTCTCGACAATCTTGCCATAAGAACCAAGATACTTGCTGTCGTTGTTCCCCTGTGCCTTGCTGGTCTCGCCTCGACATCTTACGTCTCGAAGCAGATGAAGGATGTTGGATACGTTTACTCCGACTTCATCGAAGTTGATACGACGGCGTCGGTCGATATGGCCCGCGCGAGTCGAAGCCTCTCTTCCACCGCTTATGCCGCCTATCAGATCATGGCCTATGAGGTTGGCACAGACGGTTTTGAAGCGGCCACCAAGCTTTACGACAGTTCGAAAAAAGCCTTACGCCGTCGCCTCGCTGAAGCTGCTGGAAAAATTCCTTCGGAGGCAGCTTTCGTCAGTGCCGTATCGAACGAAGCTGAAGAAATAATCGCCATTACGGAAAAGGCAGTCGAATTTGGCAGCAAGGATGACAACAAGAGCGCCCTTGCACAGCTCGCCCTCGCAGATGCCAAAATCGTTCCGCTGGGAGATAAGCTTGTGGCGTTTAACGAACGTCGTGCAGCTCTATTGGCGGCAGAGAACAAAAAGCTTGGCGAACAAGTGAATGCGACAATTCTGTTCACACTGACGACGGTCGGTATCGTCTTCTTACTCGGAATCATCGTCGCGCTTTTCGTGGTTGCCAAAGGGGTAACGACGCCCATTGCAAGTTTGCTGAACAGAATGGCTTCGCTGGCATCAGGCGAAACAGAAGACCCGATCGATGGCGTGGAACGCAGGGATGAGATCGGGCGAATGGCTGCTGCTGTGCAGGTGTTCCGTGAAAATGCGCAGGAGCGTCAGCGTCTTGAGCGTGAAACGGAAGACAATCGCAGCATGAGCGAAAAAGAACGTGCCGCGCGTGAGGCTCAAGCTGCGAAAGACGCCTCGGACGTGAAATTTGCAGTCGACAATCTCGCCGAAGGCCTTGCAAAACTGTCCGAGGGCGATGTTTCCTATCGCATCCAACAGCCCTTTGTCGCTGCACTGGACACCGTAAGACAGGATTTCAACAATTCGGCTGAAAAACTGCAGGTCGCTCTCGGCCAGGTCTCTGAAAATGCCCGCGCGATTGATGCTGGTGCAAACGAAATCCGCTCGGCTGCCGATGATCTCGCCAAGAGGACGGAACAGCAGGCTGCTGCCGTTGAGCAGACCGCTGCGGCATTGGAAGAAATAACGACGACGGTTCGCGACTCCACAAAGCGGGCACATGAAGCGGGGGACCTTGTCTCGCGTGCCAAATCCGGTGCCGAAAAATCCGGTGAGGTCGTCCGTCGGGCAGTGATGGCGATGGAGAAGATCGAAAGGTCATCGGCAGAGATTGCCAACATCATCGGCGTTATCGATGAAATCGCATTCCAGACCAACCTGCTGGCATTGAACGCAGGCGTTGAAGCAGCGCGTGCGGGTGAAGCAGGAAAGGGCTTTGCGGTCGTGGCCCAGGAAGTGCGAGAGCTCGCGCAGAGATCGGCAAAGGCTGCCAAAGAAATCAAGGCGCTGATCACAACCTCCAATGAACAGGTTCAGGAAGGTGTTGAGCTCGTCGGTGAAACGGGCGAGGCGCTGGAGATGATCGTCAGCGAGGTCCAGGAAATAAATCGTCACGTGTCGGCCATCGTTGAAGCCGCTCAGGAACAGTCATCAGGCCTTCAGCAGATCAATACGGCGGTCAATCAGATGGACCAGGATACGCAGAAGAATGCGGCGATGGTCGAGGAGTCGACAGCGGCCAGCCACACATTGGCCGGCGAAGTAGCTGCACTCAATCATCTTCTGGCGCAATTCAAACTGTCGGATCAGAAAGCCGTAGCAAGCTCGGCAAAACCAGCCGCACCGTCGCCCGCCCGCGCCTTGGGTCGCAAGTTGGCAACGGCTTTCTCAGGAAATGCAGCACTCAAGGCGGACTGGGAAGAGTTCTGATTGTCGAGGGGTGATCGGGTGAGGGTTTAAAGTTTCCGTCTGGTTTCGACCGGACGGGGCAGCTCGGCGGGACCTGTGGGGGCAGGTCTCGTCGAGTTTGCCATTTCAGCATTCGGAATATGCCCAGGAATGTTATTCCTGATAGGTCAGGGTGAGGTCTGAAACCTCCGGCTGAGGAAGCGTGAACCAAGAAGGCCGAAACGCCAGGGATAATCGGCAGCCTTCGATATGCCGATACGCGGGCCGTTGACCACAGAAACGCCTGTCATCCCTGATCTCACAAATGCGGTTTCTCCCGACAAGGATGTGCCATCCGCCTCACTCGTTATTCCCATGGCCTGCGCCAACTTGCCCGGACCGGAGCAGAGATTTGTGAGGTTTTCACTGTTTCGGCGCATCTTCATCAAGTCCAGGCCCATCGTCGGCTCGACCGCTCGTATTAAGACCGCCGATCCCGGTGTGCAGACCACGTTCGCGCACCAGTGCAGCCCATAGGAGCGGTAGACATAGAGATGACCGGCTGGGCCGAACATGGTCCTGTTGCGCGTGGTCGGGCCGTTGAAGCTGTGCGAGGCAGGATCGTCCGATCGGTAAGCCTCCGTTTCAACGATTATGCCGCCCGTGTTGTTGAAAACAAACTCGCAGCCGATCAGCGCTTCGGCAACGGTCACGGCATCTCGGGAATAAAAGCTGTCTGGAAGGATCATTGGGAAAGGGCTTTTTACTGGAACCACGCTCGGTGTGCGCTGTTCTCATTTCAAGATGTGTACTGATTGCGCCAGAAACGCAATGTCCAACAGGAAGGGAATGAAGCATGGGGTCTGCAAAGGTAGCGCTGGTTACGGGTGCCGGGTCGGGAATAGGAAGGGCTGCAGCCCTGGCGCTGGCGAAAGACGGATATGCCATCGGCGCCGTTGGCAGAACGAAGGATGAGCTTGATAAGGTCGTGGCAGAAATCAAGGCCGCAGGCTTTGAGGCCTGCACCCTGGTCGCAGATGTTTCGCAAGAAGATGAGATCGGCAATGCAATCTCTCAACTGGTAGAGCTCTACGGTGGCCTCAACGTGGTTGTCGCCAATGCAGGAGTAAACGGTGTCTGGGCGCCAATTGAAGATTTGAAGCCTGACGAATGGGACCAGACCATCAACATCAATCTGCGTGGCACATATCTGACCATCCATAAATCGGTGCCCCACATGAAGGCCTCAGGCGGTGCGATCGTCATCGTTTCATCCATCAACGGAACACGAACCTTCACCTCTCCCGGTGCAACTGCCTATTCGGTAACGAAGGCCGGGCAACTGGCAATGGCACAACAGCTGGCGCTCGAACTGGCGCGCTACGCCATCCGGGTCAACGCCGTTTGTCCCGGCGCGATCGATACCGAAATAGATGACAACACGCGTATCCGGTCGCAAAAGGAAACGGCTATCCCTGTGAAGTGGCCCGAAGGAACGATTCCTCTTTCTGACGGTCGTCCGGGAACGAGCGAGGATGTTGCTGATCTGATTGCGTTTCTGGCAAGCGACAAATCCCGGCATATTACCGGCACGCCGGTGTGGATCGACGGAGGGCAGGGGCTGCTCGTCTGATCACTCACTTTGTTGTGTATCTATGATTAACGAGGCTTTAACGTAAATTCACGACCCTTATCCCTCAAGAGTTGCCGTTTTGCGGTCAACTTCTCCATGTAGGGCTTCGCTTACGGTGGCGGGTAAGGCGTTTTGATGAGCAGTGTGAAAAATTTGCGGGCAGGACCTGAGGGACTGCGGGGTTTGATCCATGGTTCGGTAAAGGCAGCAAGTGTTGCGGCGATCTGTGCCGTGCTTGCGGCGTGCACCTCGATGGGCCTCGACAGCGCCGATCGTGCTCCGCCAAAGCTGTCATCCAAAATTGCTGCATCCATGTCAGCGAAGGGAATGAAGCCTGAAAGCCCGGTTCTTGTCCGCATTTTCAAACAGGAAAGCGAACTCGAGGTCTGGAAAGTGGACAAGTCGGGGCAGTACGCTCTGTTCAAGACCTATCCCATGTGCAGATGGTCGGGAAAGCTGGGCCCCAAGACGAAAAGCGGCGACCGTCAGGCACCGGAAGGCTTCTACCATGTCTCATCTGGAATGCTGAACCCGAATTCACAATATTATGTTTCCTTCAATCTCGGCTATCCTAACCGGCTGGAATCGGCTCTCGGCTACACGGGCGAGGCCCTTATGGTGCATGGTGCCTGCTCGTCTTCTGGCTGTTATGCCATGACGGACCAGCAGGTTGGCGAAATCTACGCCATTGTCGACAGGGCACTGAAGGGCGGACAGAACCAGTTTCAGGTTCAGGCCTATCCGTTCCGTATGACCGCGCGCAACATGGCAGCATACAAGAGCGATCCGAACTTTGGCTTCTGGAAGACCCTCAAGGAAGGCTATGACTATTTCGAGCTGACAAGGCGCCAGCCGAAGGTTTCCGTTTGCGGTAAGCGCTATGTGTTCAACACGGAATTTTCTGGCGGAGAGCCATCCGATCCGCTGGCAAGCTGCCCGCCGGCGGTCAGCCAGCCGGAGCCGGAAGTCGCCGCAAAGCTCAACGCTGAACAGCAGAAGCTCGCAGCAGCACTCGGTGGCGGAACTTCCAGCGCGGTCAATGCTTATGTCGACGGCGGAATGCATCCAAGTTTTCGTGCCATCCTGAAAAATGATGGTCCAAAAAGCATGGCAGCGAAGGTTTCCGGCACGAAATACCCAATCAGCCGCCCGGAAGCGGCACTCGCGGACCCGTTTGCGGGCTCGAGATGATCTATTTGACGAGGACAATATTTGAAAATGCTTGATTCGACCCGTCGGTCTTTCCTTTTGGGTTCGGGAGGTCTGGCTTTGTCGGCGCTTGCCGGATGTAACACCACGCAGCGCGAGGTGGTGCAGAGTGCAAGACCCGTAGCCGATCCTTTCTATGCTGAGATCTACGGTCCAAAACCGGACGAGATGTTTCCGCTTCCTGCCATTCCCTACGAAAAGATCGATCGCCGCTTCTACCGGCAGATGGTGGACAATCCGACTGGCGAGCGTCCCGGCACCATTGTTGTCGATACCGCCAATCACTTCCTCTATTTGACCTATGAGGGCAATCAGGCAATGCGCTATGGTGTGGGCCTGGGCCGCGCCGGGTTCGAATGGGCGGGCAGGGGCGTCATTCAATACAAGCGGCAATGGCCACGCTGGACGCCGCCTGACGAGATGATTGCCCGTCAGCCGGAGCTTCAACCCTACAGTGCTGCCAATGGCGGCATGGCGCCTGGGCTGATGAACCCGCTTGGTGCCCGCGCTCTTTATATCTTCAAGGATGGTCGCGATACGATCTACCGGCTGCACGGTTCGCCGGAATGGTGGACGATTGGAAAATCGGTATCATCCGGCTGTGTGAGACTGATGAACCAGGACATCATCGACCTCTACAATCGTGTGCCCGATGGCACGCCGATCGTCGTCATGTCCGGTGCCGCTGCGGCTCCGCAAATGGTCATGGCGCCAGCCGCTTCCGTGGGCCCAGGCCCGGATTATTACTAGGATCTGACAGGGATCAGTGCGATAAATCGGCCTCTTCCCACTGGATGCGAATTCTTGCTCCAGTGGTGGCCGGTCCCGTCGACTGCGTGATGTCTGCCTTCAGGCTCTGAGCCATGGCGGTAATGAGCCGCGTGCCAAGACCCGTGCCTTTTGGCTGATCGCTATCGCCAATGCCTACGCCATCGTCTTCGACAAAAAGTCGGATTTGGCCGTCTTGTCTCTCCAGACGAATGCGAATGTCGCCTTCACCTTCTGGATAGGCGTATTTCAGCGCGTTGGTCGTCAGCTCGGTTACGATAACCCCCAGCGCCACGGCCTGATCGGGCGAGGCCTTCACATTGGCCATGTCAGTCAGAATACGGATTTTCTCATTGTCGCGCGCCGAGCGGCCGAGATCCTGAATGATGGATGAGAGGTAGGAATCGAGCTCGACCTCCCCGACATTATAGGCGGTGTAAAGACTGCGATGAACACCTGCGATGGCCGAGATGCGGCTTTGGGTCTCAAGTAGCGCGGTCCGCGCTTCCTCGGTCGCCACCGCGTTAAGCTGCATCCGTATCATCGCGGAGACCAGCGAGAGGCTGTTGGCGATGCGGTGATTCATCTCCTTTGCCATCAGTTCGGCGCGTTCTTTCGCCTGCAGCAGTTGCGCTTCCGCTTCTTCCTTTGCCCGGCGCAGCTGGAAGTTTTCAAGCGCCTGCTGGATGGAGTTCAGCAGAAGCGGGAAGAAGTCGTCGCCGACATTCTTGATGACATAGTCCGCCGCACCCGCCTTCAGGGCATCGATGGCAATCTGTGCCTCGCTGGCGCCCGTAACGTAAAGAACCGGGATGGTCCGGCAAGCCTCTCCGATGGCAGCCAGGAATTGCAGCCCGGTACCGTTCTGGAAGTAATGATCGAGCACAACCGCATCGAATGTGTTGGCCTCAAACTCTTTCAGACCAGCGGCAACGGATGCTGCATGGACCACCGCTATGTCGTGACGGCCGAGCACGCGCTGAGCGAGCTTAGCCAGCGTCGGATCGTCATCGACATACAAAATGTTCAACGTCATTAAACTTTCACGGGACCTGAATAACGGAGAAGAAAAGTCCAAGATTGCGGATTGCGGTCGCGAAACCCTCATAGTCTACCGGCTTGGTGATATAGACATTCGCGCCAAGATCATAGCATTTCTGTATCTCGGTCTCGTCATCCGTTGTGGTCAGCACGACAACAGGCAGGCGCTTGGTGTGCTCATTGCTCTTGATCTGCTCAAGAATCCGTATTCCTGACGTGTCCGGCAGGTTCAGATCCAGCAGGATCAGCAGGTAGCGATCCTTGCTCACAAGGCCGTCCCGTTCCGGGCCGAGAATGTAATCCAGCGCCTTGTGGCCAAGGGTGAAGGGCACAATCTCATTGTTGACGCCGGCGCGTCGCACGTTCTTTTCGATAAGGCGCGCGTGACCTTCATCGTCTTCGATCATCACGATCGTTACTTCTTGTCCTGTGGCTTTCATATATCGCTCCCGCGCGTAATTTTTCGAAGGTCCGTCGGCAGTGTCAGATGGAATGTGCTTCCTTTGCCGAGCTCGGACGCGACCGTAATGTCTCCACCTAAATTTCTTATTAGCGACCGCACATGAGCAAGGCCGATGCCTTCGCCTTGCTGATCCTGCTCGCCCGCACGGCGGAAAAGCTCAAAAATCCGCTCGAAATCGTCTTCTGCAATCCCGCGGCCATTGTCGCTGACATCAATGCGAACGATGCCACGGCCCTGCGGCAGAATGCGGGCGGAAATCTTCAGCGGTCTTCCGGGCATCTGGTATTTGACGGCGTTGTCAAAGAGATTGCCCAGTATCTGGTCCAGCGAAATGCGATCGCTGATGACCGTAAAGCTTGGCACGTCGATGTCTATGCTGCCATCCACCGCGCTAACCTGATGCTGAACGCTTGCGCTTGCTGCGATCAGCAAATCCTTGATATCGACTTTTTCAGCCTGAAGCTTACGTCGGCCATCGCGGGATATTTTCAGGATCGCATTGATGAGCTGGTCCATCTTGCGGGTCGAGGACCGGATGAAGCCAATCGCTTCCGGCAGGTCTTCCTTGACCGCGGTCTTTGCATCCTGCACGTCGCGCTCGGGCAGTGCCGCGCCATCCGCCAGAACATAGGCCTGCACGGGCTTCAGCGATGCATCAAATTCCGACAGAAATCCCATGATGTTGACCAATGGTGCGCGCAGATCGTGGGTTACGATATAGGCAAATCTCTGAATTTCCTGATTGGCGCGGATAAGATCGCGCGTTCTTTCGTCGACGCGCTCTTCGAGCCCCCGGTTGAGTTCATCGACCTCTTCTCGTGAGCGCATCAGTTCGCGAATGTATTTCATGATGAGCGCAAGAGCACCGATCAGCACGCCGGTGATTGCGACGGCGCCGACGATTGTCACCCAGCGAAGGTTTTCGGCAGCAGAAAGCTGATTGGCGACAAGGATGCGAAGGTGATCGTCGGTGATTTGCTGGAAACGATTGAGCGTTTCACGGATCTCGCGCATGTAGATCAGACCAGTGTCACGGCGGACCAGATCCACGGCATCCTGCGTGCGGTTGGCGCGCATGAGGTCTATGCCCTCACCGATCTCTGCGAGCTTTCGGTCGAGATTGGCTTGCAGGCCCTCTATGTCCCCCAAATACTCCTGCCTGTCACCAATCCTTTCGACAAGAAGAGCGCGTTTGGCCGCCATTGTGTTGACCGCCTCGCGGTAAGGAGCAAGATAGCGCTCGTCGCCGGTCAGAAGAAAACCGCGCTGCCCCGTCTCGGCATCCTGCACTGTTGTCAGCACATCCAGAATCGAAGCGCGCAGCCGCCGCAACGCGGCAGTCTCCTGCGAATATTCGTTGTTGGCCTGCACCAGCCATAGCGATGTTGCCACCATGCCGACGAGCAGAGCAACGCCTATTCCCAGCATGATGAGTGTTCGGCGAATGAACGCAGATAATTTTGCCAAGGAATGCCCCGCAGTTTTTAAGCTGTTTCGTAAGTAATCCGCCAGCGATGCCTTATGCAAGACGTTGGTGCATCAATGGTCGAGTTGTTCACTTTTATCGAACAGACGCGATGACGATTCTCGCGATGTAATCGGATCCTGTGGGTGGAAGAAGAAAAAAGCCCGCCAGCAATGCGCCGACGGGCCGATTTTCTTGAAGGAATTGACGCCTGCTTATAGGTTGCGCCCGATATCGAGGAATTTTTGGCGGCGCTCTGCGCGCAGCTGTGTTCCAGATTGCGGGATCAGTTCCTTCAGTGCTGCCTCGATCGTCTTGCCGGTTGCATCGATGACCTTGGCAGGGTCGCGATGCGCGCCGCCCATCGGCTCGGGAATGATAGCGTCGATGACGCCGAGACCCTTCAGATCTTCCGAGGTGATCTTCATGTTGGTCGCTGCTTCCTTGGCGCGGGTGGAATCGCGCCAGAGGATGGAGGCTGCACCTTCCGGTGAGATAACCGAATAGATCGCGTGCTCAAGCATGTAGACGCGGTTGCCGGTGGCGATGGCGATTGCACCGCCCGAGCCGCCTTCACCGATGACGACCGATACGATAGGAACTTTCGCGTTAAGGCACATTTCCGTTGAGCGCGCGATGGCTTCAGCCTGGCCTCGTTCTTCGGCGCCAACGCCCGGATAGGCTCCGGCCGTGTCGATCAGCGTGACGACGGGCAGTGAGAAACGATCAGCCAATTCGAGAACACGTATGGCCTTGCGGTAACCTTCGGGCCGAGGGCTGCCGAAATTGTGCTTCAGGCGTGACTTTGTGTCGCTGCCCTTTTCCTGACCGATAATCGCAACGGGCTGCCCGTTGAACCGAGCAAGACCTGCCTGGATCGCGGCGTCCTCGGCAAATTTGCGGTCACCGGCCAGCGGCGTGAAGTCCGTGAACAGGGCCTTGGCATAGTCCACGAAGTGCGGACGCTGCGGATGCCGCGCGACCTGCGTCTTCTGCCAGGCGTTAAGCTTGGAGTAGATGTCCTGCATCGCGTCCTGGACGCGGCTTTCAAGGCGTGAGATCTCCTCCGAGGTATCTATACTCTCGTCTTCGGCAGCGAGTTTCTTTAACTCGAGAATCTTGCCTTCCAGGTCAGAGATAGGTTTTTCGAAGTCGAGGTAGTTGTGCATGAGATCCGTTTCCGATCGTTTTGCGCAAGGTTTGACCGGGTGGTCCCGGCGGTTCCGGTCGCTCTATTCAAGGTTTTTGGCCTGTTTGGCAAGAGGGTGGTGCGTTTGTACCAGCTCTTGAAGCCGTTCTTCCAGCACATGTGTATAGATTTGTGTCGTTGAAATGTCCGAATGGCCCAGCAGTTCCTGCACTGCGCGCAGGTCTGCACCATTCTGGAGGAGGTGGCTGGCAAAGGCGTGGCGCATGACATGCGGCGATATTGCCGATGGCGAGAGCCCCGCGCGGATGGCAATGTCCTTCAGGTCGCGGGCAAAGACCTGCCGGGGGAGATGCCCTTCCTTGCCATTGGAAGGAAAAAGCCACGGGCTTTCCGGCTCACCTTCCTTTTTTGGGAGAAGGGCGGATCTCGCCCGGTCATAGGCTTCCATCGCCTTTATGGCCGCCCGCGACAGCAGCACCATACGGTCCTTGTTGCCCTTGCCGCGGATCATCAGAAAGCGACCGTCATGACGCAGAACCTTGGCCGGCAGCGATACGAGTTCGCTGACGCGCATTCCCGTGGCGTAAAGCAATTCCAGCAGGAGATGCATCCGGATACGGGAAATCTGCCCCGGCCCTTCCGTTTCGGCTTCCTTCGATGCCTGCGCAAGAAGCGTCGTAACGTCTGCCACGCTCATGATTTTTGGAAGAGGGCGTCCTTTTTTGGGTGCGTCCAATATGCCGGTCGGATCGTCGCCACGCAGCCCTTCCGAATAGAGGAACTTGTAGAATTGCCGCATGCAGGACAGGCGACGGGCCTGCGAAGACGAGGCAAAGCCATTCGCAGAAAGAGATTCGAGATAAGCGGAAAGATCGCTGGTCGTAGCCTCTGATATCGCGATGTTGCGACGATTGAGAAAGTCTCGCATGTCGGTAAGGTCGCGCTCGTAGGATGAGAGCGTGTTTGCCGCTGCCCCTCGCTCCGCACTCATCATTTCCAGAAAACTGTCGAGCCTTGCGGCGTCCTGACTGGCCATTGAAAGGATTTTCCGTCGTCAGGGCGTGGGTGGATTAAGGCGCTCGGACGGTATCCGTACCGTCACTTCACGCGGCTTTGGTTCCACCAGCATCACCAGTGACACCATGCTGCCGTAGATGATGCCAGCGATGGCTGCCAGCACGAACAGGAAACGGAAGAGGGTGGGCATGGTCACTCCGGTGCACGTGTTGGGCGACATATGAGATGCGGTTTGGGGAAGGACAAGGCCGAGGTCCGGTTATCCTTCGCGTGTTTCATATGATTCTCTTTCTATAAGGCGCAATTAGGCTTGACGCTTGGTAAACATTTGCAGATACCGATGCCAAACGGGCCATCATTCATGAGCGAAACCAACATAACGGTCCACCCCGGCACGGGTGGGAAAAGTCTGGGCGAAAGAGCGCGAGCCAAGCTCGGCAGACGAAACCTCGTTTTTGTGGGTTTAATGGGGGCGGGCAAATCCGCCATCGGTCGGCTTGTCGCCCAGCAACTCAAAATCCCCTTTGTCGATACGGATGTCGAAATCGAGCGCGTATCGCGCATGACGATATCGGAGCTGTTTACAGCTTACGGGGAAGACGAGTTTCGCGCGCTGGAAATGCGTGTCATCAAGCGGCTGCTGCGTGCCGGACCAAAGGTCGTGTCTACTGGCGGTGGCGCGTTCGTGAATGAAGCGACCCGCAGACAGATCAAGCGCAGTGGCGTTTCCATCTGGCTGAAAGCCGATCTGGATGTTCTCTGGGAGCGGGTTAACAAGCGCGATCACCGGCCGCTTCTCAAGACCGAGAACCCCAAGGCAACCCTTTTGGGGTTGATGGAGAGGCGCTATCCTATTTACGGGGAAGCCGACATAACGATTGAATCACGCGATGTCCGCAAGGAGATCATCGTGAATGAAGTCCTGCAGGCAATTGCAGGGGCAGAACAGAAGGCCTCATCATGACCGTCCACGAAACCATTGAAGAACGTCTTGTTCACGTACCGCTTGGTGAACGCGCCTATGACATCTTGATTGGCCCGGGTCTGATCGGCCGCGCAGGCGGTGAGATTTCCTCTCGCCTGAAAGGTAAGCGCGCCGCCATCGTAACGGATGAGCATGTCGCACCGCTTTACCTCGAAGCTTTGATGGATGGTCTGCAGACCGATGGTATCGAAGCGGTTTCGCTGACGCTTCCGGCTGGTGAAAAGACCAAGAGCTTCGATCATCTGGTAACCGTATGCGATACCGTGCTTGCTGCGCGTATCGAGCGTAACGATGCCGTCATCGCACTAGGCGGCGGCGTTATCGGCGATCTCGCGGGTTTTGCAGCTGGCATCGTGCGTCGTGGTGTGCGCTTCGTGCAGATACCGACGTCTCTTCTGGCGCAGGTGGATTCATCCGTCGGCGGCAAGACCGGTATCAATTCGCGTCACGGCAAGAACCTGCTTGGCGTATTCCACCAACCGGACCTGGTCCTTGCGGATACAGCGGTTCTCGATACGCTGAGCCCGCGGGAGTTTCGCGCCGGTTATGCGGAGGTGGTGAAATACGGTCTGATCGACAAGCCTGAATTTTTTGAATGGCTGGAGAAGAACTGGAACGAGGTTCTCTCAGGTGGACCAGCCCGAATTCAGGCAATTGCCACCAGCTGTCAGGCCAAATCAGATGTCGTCGTGGCGGATGAAAAAGAAAATGGCGTCCGTGCGCTGCTCAATCTCGGCCACACTTTCGGCCATGCTCTGGAGGCGGCGACGGAATATAACAGCGAGCGCCTCGTGCATGGTGAAGGCGTTGCCATCGGTATGGTGCTCGCGCACGAGTTTTCTGCGCGCCTGAACCTGGCCAGCCCGGATGATGCAGCAAGGGTAAGAGCACATCTTGAGGCCGTCGGATTGCCGACGACCATGAAAGATATCCCCGGCAAGCTTCCCGATGTAGAGATGCTGATGACGGCCATCGCCCAGGACAAGAAGGTCAAGGGCGGTAATCTGACCTTCATCCTCACCCACGGTATCGGCAAGTCATTTGTTGCCAATGATGTGCCTGCTTCGGAAGTAAGATCCTTCCTCGGCGAAAAGCACCCCGGCTAACAACACATCGTCAAAAACGCGTCTTTTCTCCGGGCGCTGCAATTTCCAGCGCAAGTGCGTGCAGGCCGGCATCCAGTTCCGGCTTCAGCACTTCATTGAGCGCGCGATGCCGGTCGACGCGTGACTTGCCGGAAAAGCTTTCCGATACTATCTGAACACGCATATGGGTCTCACCCGTTCCGGTGATATCCGGATGATGTCCGGCGTGCATGTGGCTTTCGTCGATGACGTTGAGCCGAACCGGCGAAAACGCCTCGTTGAGCTTGTTTTGAATACGCTCGCGCAAGGACATGTGTTCGGACTCCAAATCACTGTTGATCATAAAAAGGGGCTACCTAGAAACCCGTAACATTCTGCTTTGTCAATTCTTGTTGTGCGCGTTTTCGCGCACCATAATCAGGATATCATGAAACTGGATTCGAAATACTTCGACCGCATTCGCACGCGCCGTAAACGGGAGCGGGAGCCTGAGGTACAGGCCCCGACATGCCAGTGGGATGGCTGCGACAAGCCGGGCGTTCATCGCGCTCCCGTCGGCCGCAATGCCGAGGGGCAGTTCTTCATGTTCTGTTTTGAGCATGTGAAGGATTACAATAAAGGCTACAACTATTTCTCCGGCCTGTCTGACAGTGAAATTGCGCGCTATCAGAAGGAAGCCATAACCGGCCATCGCCCTACCTGGACGGTGGGCGTGAACAAGACCGCGAGCGACAGCCCGCTGCATTCCACCCTGCGTTCGGGTGCTGCCAATGCCCGTATCCGTGATCCGTTCGGCTTTGCGGGGCAGGGGCGCTCGGGCGGCCCGCGTTATCAGCAGAGCCGCAAACTCAAGACGCTGGAACAAAAAGCCTTCGACACGCTTGGTCTTTCTGTGAACGCCAAGCCTGAAGAGATCAAAAGGAGCTATAAGGACCTGGTGAAAAAACATCATCCTGATGCCAATGGCGGCGATCGCGGATCGGAAGAACGTTTTCGTGCTGTAATTCAAGCCTACCAATTGTTAAAGCAATCCGGTTTCTGCTAAGCCCTTTCATGTGATCGCCTGAAAGATATGTGGCCGGGTGGCTGCTACCCGCCTTGGAGACGTTATGAGCAAAATTGACCTCGATATTACCAACCTGCCGGACACGACCGTTTCGGTGCGTGAAGTCTTCGGTATCGACTCGGACCTGCGTGTGCCCGCCTATTCGCAGGGCGATGCCTATGTTCCTGATCTCGACCCGGATTACCTGTTTGACCGCGATACGACGCTCGCCATCCTCGCGGGGTTTGCCCACAATCGTCGCGTGATGGTGTCAGGCTTCCACGGTACCGGCAAGTCGACCCATATCGAGCAGGTCGCAGCACGGCTCAACTGGCCTTGCGTTCGCGTCAATCTGGACAGCCATGTCAGCCGTATCGATCTCGTCGGCAAGGACGCCATCGTGCTCAAGGACGGCAAGCAGGTAACCGAATTCAAGGACGGTATCCTCCCCTGGGCCTATCAGCACAATGTCGCGCTGGTCTTCGATGAGTATGATGCCGGACGCCCTGACGTGATGTTCGTTATCCAGCGTGTTCTGGAATCCTCTGGACGCCTGACCTTGCTCGACCAGAGCCGTGTTATCCGTCCTCACCCCGCTTTCCGCATTTTCGCGACGGCGAACACCGTAGGTCTGGGTGATACGACCGGTCTCTACCACGGTACGCAGCAGATCAACCAGGCGCAGATGGACCGCTGGTCCGTCGTCACGACGCTGAACTACCTGCCGCATGAGCAGGAAGTGAACATCGTCGTTGCCAAGGTAAAGAGCCTCGACAATCCGAAGGGTCGTGAAACTGCGTCCAAGATGGTCCGGGTTGCGGATCTCACCCGCTCGGCCTTCATCAATGGCGATCTTTCCACGGTCATGAGCCCGCGTACGGTCATTACCTGGGCGGAAAACGCGGAAATATTCGGCGATGTCGCCTTTGCCTTCCGCGTGACCTTCCTCAACAAGTGCGATGAGCTGGAGCGGACGCTCGTGGCCGAGCAGTACCAGCGCGCATTCGGTGTTGAGCTGAAGGAAAGCGCCGCAAACATCGTTCTGAGCGCCTGATATTCCCCGGTTTACCGGAGAGCATCACCGATGAGTTGAAGACGTCACCCGCAAGCCGTTTGGCTTTGGGTGACGTTCAGAATCGACAGGAAAGACAATGGCAGGCCGTGGCGACAATGTAAGACCCAAGTCGGGTATGGTGATCGATGCCGAACCTTTGCGTCAGGCCATCACCGGATGCGTGCGGTCGATTGCCGGTGATGCCGAAGTCGAGGTTGTTTTCGCCAATGAGCGGCCCGGTCTGGCAGGCGAGCGGATGCGCCTGCCTGAAATCTCCAAGAAGCCCACTGCGCAGGAGATTGCGGTTACCCGCGGCCTGGGTGATTCCATGGCATTGCGCCTCGCCTGCCATGATAGTGATATTCACGCGAACATGGCCCCGCAGGGTGCGGATGCACGGCTGATCTTCGATGCTGTGGAGCAGGCGCGGGTCGAGTCCATCGGCGCGCGGCGGATGCCGGGAATGGCATCCAACATCCGCGCGATGAATACGGAAAAATACGCCAAGGCCAATTTCGTCAACATCAACACGCAGGAAGATGCGCCATTGGCGGAAGCGGTCGCCATGATGGTGCGTGAGCGTCTCACGGGTGAAAAGCCGCCGGAAAGCGCCGGCAAGGTGCTGGATCTCTGGCGCCCGTTCATCGAGGGCAAGGCGGCGGCTGATCTTGAGGATTTGTCCAAGGTCGTTGAAGACCAGAAGGCTTTTTCGAAGCTCATCCGCAAGATGCTGACGTCCATGGAGATGGCTGAGGATTTCGGTGACGAAGACGATCAGCCTGAAAGTGAAGAGGCTGAAACCGACGAAGACCAGCCAGCCAGCAACGAGACGCAGGAAGAGCAGGTCGAGGAAGAAGCCGGTTCCGATGCTGCCCCTGCCGAGGAAAGCGAAGCTTCCCAGGAGCAGATGGAAGATGGCGAGATGGACGGCGCCGAGATGTCCGAAGACGAAATGTCCGACGACCTCGATGAGGATTCCGAAACGCCGGGCGAGACCCGTCGGCCAAACAGCCCCTTCGACGACTTCAACGAAAAGGTTGACTACCGCATCTTCACGCAGGAGTTCGACGAGGAAATCCACGCCGAGGAGCTTTGCGATGACGCGGAACTGGATCGCCTTCGTGCTTTCCTCGACAAGCAGCTCGCCCATCTTCAAGGGGCAGTCGGGCGTCTGGCCAACCGCTTGCAGCGCCGCCTGATGGCGCAGCAGAACCGCTCCTGGGATTTCGATCTGGAGGAGGGGTACCTCGATCCCGCACGTCTGGTGCGTCTGATTATCGATCCCATGCAGCCGCTTTCCTTCAAGAAGGAACGCGACACGAAGTTCCGCGACACTGTCGTTTCGCTCGTCATCGACAATTCGGGCTCCATGCGTGGCCGTCCGATCACCGTGGCTGCCACCTGCGCCGATATTCTGGCGCGGACGTTGGAACGGTCGGGCGTCAAGGTTGAGATTCTGGGGTTCACGACGAAGGCCTGGAAGGGCGGGCAGTCGCGGGAGCAATGGCTTGCGGGAGGTAAACCGCCATCGCCCGGTCGCTTGAACGACTTGCGGCACATCATTTACAAGTCGGCAGACGCGCCTTGGCGGCGTGCACGTCGCAACCTCGGCCTCATGATGCGCGAAGGGCTTCTCAAGGAGAATATCGACGGCGAGGCTTTGATGTGGGCGCATAATCGCCTCATCAACCGTCCTGAACAGCGCAAGATCATGATGATGATTTCAGATGGTGCGCCGGTTGATGACTCGACCCTCTCGGTCAACCCCGGCAATTATCTGGAGCGCCACCTGCGCGCCGTTATCGAGCAGATCGAAACGCGCTCATCCGTGGAACTGCTGGCCATCGGTATCGGTCATGATGTGACGCGCTACTATCGTCGTGCGGTCACGATCGTGGATGCCGATGAACTCGCGGGCGCCATGACGGAACAGCTGGCTGCATTGTTCGAGGACACGAGCACTGCGCCGCGTCGTGGCAGCAGGATGCGCCGTGCAGGCTAGGCCTTTTCGCGCATCCACTTTGTTGCGATCCGTGTTTCGGTTGGTCGGTAAAACGGCCGCTATCGCCGCCTTGCCGTTCTTCACCTTTGCTCCGTCGGAAATGGCCGCTTCGACGCTGGACGTGGAGGTGCGGTCTAAACCCATCGTGGCTTTCAGCACCAAGTCGAGCCAGAAGCGCTTCGGCCAGCTGGAATTCGTCGGCGGCTTGATTTTCACGTCGCCTGAGCCTTTGTTCGGTGCCATTTCCAGCATTCGTTTTCAACCTAACGGCAAAGACTTCACTGCGGTGCTCGACACAGGCCACTGGATGAGCGGGCAGGTCGAACGCAATGTCGATGGTGTTCTGTCCGGTCTTTCCCATGTCAAAATAGATCCCATCCTTGACGAGACAGGGAACGAGGCACGTCGCAAGCGCGACATGGATGCTGAGGGACTGGCAGTGCGGGGAGATACTGCCTTCGTCAGCTTCGAGCAGTTCCCACGCATCGGTGTGTTTTCAACGAAGAACCTTGCAACTGCAACGCCCACCAGCAAAGTGCCGCACCTTCTTCCTGATCAGGAACTCAGGCGCAACGCCGGTATGGAAACGCTTGTGTTTTCGCCAGGATCAAGCCCGCTTCAGGGTGCACTCGTCACCGTCACAGAGGCGAGTGTCGACACTCGCGGCAATCTTTACGCTGCGGTTCTGGACGGACCTCGAAAGGGTCTTTTCTTCGTTGCCAAGGATCCTTCCTTTTCGGTGACGGACGGCGCGTTTCTGGAAAATGGCGACTTGCTTCTGCTTGAGCGCCGCTTCAATCTCGCAGAGGGCGTGGGCATGCGGCTGCGCCGGATTTCTGCCGACACGATCAAACCCGGCGCAGTCGTCGATGGCCCCATCCTGTTGGAAGCCGATCTCTCGCACCAGATCGACAATATGGAAGGGCTGGATGTGGTGAAAGGTGCCGATGGCTCGACCCGCCTGATCATCGTTTCAGACGACAACCATTCCTTCTTGCAGCGCAGTCTCATGTTGGAATTCAAGCTCATCGACTAGCTTGATTGCGCTTAAATGCGACTGGCTGGATGTTGTGTTGAGCGAGAGCTATTCGAAATAGCTTACATATTACAGTAATTTAATATTATGCGGGCTTCCGTTTTGAGCTGTTGCGGCGTTAAGTGCTCAACAGGAAGAACGGTGGCTGCACCGTTTGATCGGCTCTCATCGGATGCGTTCCCCGGAGCCGACGTTGCCAGCCCCTCACGTCCTACCTGATTTTTTATGAAGTGACGAAATGCCGTCGTCCCGGTAGGGCGCAAGCGATCCTGAGCTGGGCGAGGCTCCGCTGATGGACGCTTGTGGAAATGCGCCTTTTGTCCATCGGATAAGCCTCATTCAAGGACCTCCGCATGAAATACGTCGTCACGATCCTCGTTGTTGCTGCTCTGTCTCTGTTGGTTTTCGTTTATCGCAGCGAATTCGAAGCCTATCTGCCTGGCTGGGTCGCTCACCCATCCGGGGGCTCGCAGGGGGCTGTCTCAACCGCCAGCGCTGCGGCGGGTAACGGTGGACGACATGGCGGCGGAGGGGGGCAGGGGCAAGGCCGCTCCGTGACGGTCACCACGGCCGTTGCCAAGACCGGGTCCATTCCTGTTTTGCGTCAGACAATCGGCACCATCGTGCCGGTTGAATCGACTGCTCTGACCAGCCCGATCTCGGGCATCGTCGCAAATGTGCTCGCAAAGGACGGTTCGGAGGTCCGAAAAGGTGATCTTCTGATCCAGCTGGATGACCGCAACATAAGAGCGAATATTCAACGCGACGAGGCGCAATTGGCAAAGGATCAGGCGATCCTCGATTCCGCCAATTCGACATTGTCCAGAGTTGAAACCCTGAGCAAATCCGGCGTCGATACTCAGCAGCAGTTCAGCGATGCCGCCGCAACGGCAAAGCAGGCGGCAGCAACGGTTCAGGTCGACCAGGCAAATCTGGCCGCAGACAATGTCACCCTTTCCCAGACGCAGATCCGCGCGCCTTTCGATGGCAAGTTGGGGGCCGTGCTGCTTTCGGCAGGCGCTTACGTCGCGCCCGGCGCAGATGTCGTGCTGCTGACGAAAATGAAGCCGGTCTATGCCGAATTCTCTTTGCCGGAGCCGGATCTCGATCTTGTCCGCGCCAATTATGAGAGCAAGACGCTAACGGCGGAAGTCCATTCGACGCAGGACAATAGCAACGCCTCTTCAGGCGATATCGTCTTCATCGACAACAATGTCGACGCCGCCTCCGGCACGTTCAAACTGCGGATGCTGCTCGACAACCAGGCGGAAAACTTCTGGCCGGGGCAATCCCTCAAAGTCACCGTCAGCGCGGGCAAAATGGACAATCTCGTGACCGTGCCGATGGTTGCGCTTCAACCGCAGTCGGGTGGCTATATCTCCTTCGTGGTCAAGCCGGACAAGACGGTTGAGAAGAGAAAGGTCACGCTTGCGCTAAGCAGTGGCAATCTGGCTGGCGTTTCCCAGGGCCTTGCTGACGGCGAGCAGGTGGTAACGGAGGGGCAGGCAAGTCTGGTCGAAGGCACGCGGGTAACCGTCAATGCGCCCCCGTCTGGCGCTAACGATCCGAAGGCGGAAATATCGCAAAACGGTGTCTCCCTATGAATATCTCCGAGATATTCATCCGCCGCCCGGTCGCAACCATTTTGCTCATCATCGGTGTGCTTCTGGCCGGTGCCGCAGCCTATCGGAACTTGCCGGTTGCTGCTCTTCCGCAGGCGGATTTCCCGACAATCAACGTGTCCGCCCAACTGGCGGGTGCGGCTCCCGATACGATGGCAAGCTCGGTCGCCACGCCGCTCATCAAGCAGTTCGAAACAATAGCGGGTATCGATACGATCACGGCAAGCTCGTCGCTCGGTAACACGCAGATCACCATACAGTTCAACCTGTCTAGAAATATCGATGCCGCCGCAGCCGATGTGCAGGCGGCAATTGCACGTGCCCAGAGGCAGCTGCCCGATAACATGACGACGCCGCCCAGTTATCGAAAGGTCAATCCTGCGGATGCGGCGGTGGTTATTCTGGCGCTGACGAGCGATGGCGCCGATCTTACCAAGATGGATGATCTTGCGGAGAATATCATTTCGCCCGCCTTGTCGACCATATCAGGCGTCGCGCAGGCGCAGATATTCGGCGCTAAGACCTATGCGGTGCGAATAGAGGTCGATCCCTCCAGGCTGGCCAGCCGTGGCCTGTCGCTGGAGGGGCTGTCGAACACGCTGGCGGCAGCCAACGACCAGTCGCCGGTGGGCACGTTGCAGAACTCCTCGCAAGCCCTGACGGTGAATGCCTCCACGCAGCGCACGGATGCGTCGTCATTCCGCACACTGATCATCGCCAACCCGAATGGCAGGGCCGTGCGGCTGCAGGATGTTGCTACCGTCAATGACAGTGTCGAAGTGCTCAATCAGGGCAGCTGGCTTGATGGAACCCCCGCCATCGTTCTTGCCGTGCAGCGGCAACCGGGGGCGAACACGGTTCAGGTCGTTGATGCCATCAAGGCAAAACTTCCCGAGTTGCAGGCAAACATGCCGGCGGATATGCAAATCCACGTCGTCAACGATGCTTCGGTTTCCATCCGGGCTGCGGTGGCAGATGTGGAGACGACGCTGATGGTGACGCTGGGACTTGTGGTCCTCGTCATCTACCTGTTTCTGCGGCAGGTCTGGGCAACGCTCATCCCGGCAATTGCGGTGCCTTTGTCTCTTGTCGCAACACTGGGCGCCATGTATGCGCTTGGATTTTCCATCGACAATATTTCGCTGCTTGGCCTGACGCTTTCGGTCGGTCTCGTGGTGGATGATGCCATCGTGATGCTGGAAAATATCGTCCGCAAGGTCGAAGAGGGGATGCCCGCGTTTCAAGCCGCCGTGGAAGGCAGCAAGGAAGTGACGGGCACGATCATCTCCATGTCGATTTCCCTCGTCGCCGTGTTTTTGCCGATCCTGCTGATGGGTGGCATTGTCGGTCGCGTCCTCAATGAATTCGGTGTGGTCGTCACGCTCGCGATCATGGCCTCGGCAATTGTCTCTCTTACGGTCACGCCCATGCTGGCGGCACGGCTGCCACATCACCAGGCGCCTGACCATGCCAGGAAAACACTCTTCGATCGTGCGACAGACGGCTACAGCCGGTCCGTTGGCTGGTGCCTCAATCATCGCTTGCCGGTCATGTTGATGTTTGTGATGACGTTGGTCGGCTCCGGCTGGATGTTTGCCAGCCTTGCGCGCAGCTTCTTTCCAACCGAGGATCTTGGTTTGCTGACGGTTTCGACGCAGGCTCGACAGGACATTTCCTACAAGGCCATGAGCGATCTTCAGGCAAGGGCGGCGGCAATCGTCTCTGCCGATCCTGCTGTCGCGCACGTAACCTCCACGCTCGGGTCCGGCCCCGGTGGTTCGGCACTCAATTCCGGCAACCTGCTTGTCCAGCTCAAGCCCGCCGATGAGCGACCGGCGCTGGCGGTCACGCTCAATGATCTCAGGCACTCGCTATCAGGCATAGCGGGCTTGCGAACCTTTATCACGCCGCAGCAGAGCTTGCGCTTTGGCGGGCGCAGCACCCAGAGCCAATATCAGGTCGTGTTGCAATCCATCGATGCCGCCGCGGCACGGCAATGGTCCCAGACGTTGGCAGATGCCATGCGTTCGGACTCCGCCCATTTCGTCGATGTTGCTTCCGATCTGCAGGACAGTGCCCTGCAAGCCCATATCGATGTCGACAATGATCGTGCCAACAGCCTCGGCGTCACCTCGCAAACCATTCGAAAAACGCTTGAGGCGGCGTTTGGCAGCTATGTCGCAACGCAAATCCAGACAACCGGGAACAGTTATGACGTGATCGTGGAATATGATCAGTCACTGGAGTGGACGGAGCAATCGCTCGGCGCGATAAGGCTTTCATCGGCATCGGGCGCTCTGGTTCCAATATCCAGCTTTGCAACAATATCCCGTGTATCAGGACCGGTAACGGTGAACCAGACCGGCCAGCTTACCTCCGTGACGCTTTCGTTCAACCTTCCTGCGGGCGTATCGTTGGGCGATGCGACAGCGCAGATCGACTTGCTCAAACAGCAGATACAGCTCCCATCCACCGTTACGACAAACCTTGCCGGAGCCGCCCAGATATTCAAGCAGACCAGCGACAGCACCGGCCTGCTCATCGGCGCTGCAGTTCTGACGATCTATATCGTGCTTGGGGTTTTCTATGAAAGCTTCCTCCACCCGCTGACAATCCTGTCCGGCCTGCCATCGGCCGCGTTCGGCGCCCTTTTAACGCTGAAGCTTTTCGGTTTCGACCTCTCCATCATTGCGCTGATCGGTTTGCTGATGCTGATCGGCATCGTCAAAAAGAACGCGATCATGATGATCGATGTCGCGCTGACATTGCAGCGGGAGGAAAACATGCCCACGCTGACGGCGATTCATGAGGCGGCCGTCCGGCGGTTGCGACCCATTATGATGACCACCTTCTGCGCTCTCTTCGGTGCACTTCCTGTAGCGCTTGGAACAGGTGCGAGTTCGGAGCTCAGGCAGCCACTTGGCGTGGCCGTCGTCGGCGGTCTCATCGTCAGCCAGATATTGACGCTCTTCATGACGCCGGTCGTGTTCGTGGAGATTGAGCGCCTGTCCGATGTGATCAAATCGCTGTGGGGTCGTGTCGCACGACGGCCGGTTGTCAATGCCACACATGACGCCAGCCGGACCTGAAGAGTCTTTGATTTTCTCGGGCTAATGCCAATTTCCGCTCGTTTGCCCGTGAGAACTAATGCATTTACCCTACTTGCGGACATGTGGGAAAGTGCTAACGTCTCACGCAACACGGCCATAGTTCCGGGAAAGTAGAACGATATGGCACTGCAGGATTTCGCATCCACCAATATAACATCTCTTTCGGGTCTGACTGAAGCCATTGCAAGAATTGCACGGGCGCGGAAACGTGAAGAGGTTGTCGAAACTGTGCGCGCCTCTGCCCGAGGCCTGGTGGGTTGTGACGGCATTGCAATCATCCGTCGAGATCGCGATCTTTGCCATTACATCGAGGAAGACGCCATCGGCCCGCTTTGGAAAGGGCGGAAATTTCCGGTCGCCTCCTGCATCAGCGGCTGGGCTATGTCGAATAGAAAGACTGCGGTCGTTCCTGATGTCTCCAAGGATGAACGTGTCCCTCAAGACCTTTATTCAGGCACATTCGTCAAAGCCTTGATCATGGCACCCGTTGGTGCCGACAATCCTGGCGGTGCTACGGGCGCTATCGGTGCCTATTGGTCGCATCCCTATGAGGCTACTCAGTGGGAAATCGATACGTTGGAGGCGTTGGCCAGTGCAGCAGCTTCGGCTTTTGAAACCGTTGATCTGATCGGATCGCTTTCGAACGATCTGGCACAGGCGCGCAGCCTCTTGCCTGATTACAGCGATGACCGGGGTGATTTGTCGAAGGAGGTGGAACGCGTCGCTGGCATCAGTGCGGTCCCGGTCATTCTGGATGTTGTCCTGCGCATGACAGGCATGGGCTTCGCCGCTGTCGCGCGCGTCACGAAAGACAGATGGATTACCTGCCTGTCGGTCGATCATTTTGGTTTTGGCCTGAAGCCCGGGGATGAATTGCCGATTGAAAGTACATTGTGCAATGAAATCCGCGATCATCGCGAGGCGGTGGTGTTTGACGATGCCGAAGTCGATCCGTTGTACAAGGATCATCACACGCCGCGTATTTATGGATTGCGCAGTTACATCTCCGTGCCGATTATCCTTTCCAACGGTCAGTTTTTTGGCTCTCTTTGTGCCATCGACCCCAAGCCTGCCAAGGTGAACAATCCGCAGGTACTCGGTGCCTTGAGGCTTTTTGCGGAACTGATCGGACACCATCTCGATGCGGATGAAAGGCTGAAAGCGGCTGAGCAATCGCTCGAGCGTGAGCGGCAAGTGTCCGAATTGCGCGAACAATTCATCGCGGTGCTGGGCCATGACCTGCGTAACCCCATCGCCGCCGTGGACGCTGGCACCTCGCGCCTTATCAAGGAAGGCTGGACTGAGCGTAGTCCGCTTATCCTGAAATTGATGAAGGCAAGCATAGGGCGCATGGGAGGTCTGGTGGATAATGTCATGGACCTGGCACGCGCACGGCTGGGCGGCGGCATTTCGCTCGACCTGGGCGAACACGATGTCGCAACCACCCTTTCACATGTCATAGACGAACTTCTTGTGGCTCATCCCGAGCGAAAGATCGACATCAACGTCAACCTTTCGACGCCGATGCGCATAGACCGCTTGCGGATCGCCCAGATGTTTTCCAATCTTGTCTCGAATGCTTTGACGCATGGCGTTGAAGATGGGCCCATAACGGTCACGGGAGCTCTGGCGGATGGATTGCTGCGTCTGTCGGTCAGCAATCAGGGCGAGCCGATCCCGCCGGACACGATGGAGAAGCTGTTCCAGCCGTTCCGGCGAGGCGATGTGCGCCCCAATATGCAGGGATTGGGGCTGGGGCTCTATATCGCTTCCGAAATCGCCAAGGCGCATAAGGGCACGATTACCGTTCATTCCGACCACGCGGAAACTCGCTTTACCTTCGAAATGCCTGTTTCCGCAGTCTGACGGTCAACGACGTTGATGGCGCCTCAGTCGAGACGCCGTCCTTCGCTGTCGAAAAGGTGGAAACGCGCCGGGTCGGCGGTTATTCTCAGCTTTTCCCCGATCTCTATTGCAGAGCGGCCCGGTACGCGGAAAACGATGGCGCTGCCATCGGCCATCTCCCCGTGAACGTAGCTTTCTGCTCCTACCAACTCAACGGCAGCAACCTCGACATCGATCTTGAAGGGGCTGCTCGACGTTGCATCGGCAATGACGATATCTTCCGGGCGGATACCGATTGTCTTTGCACTCGACGGGATCATCCCGTTATCAGGCGCTTTCCACGCCGCTCCGTCGAGCGGCAACAGGTTCATCGAGGGGGAACCGATGAAGGTTGCCACAAAACTGGTTGCTGGCTTTTCATAGAGTTCAATGGGTGTTCCAACCTGCTCGATGCGCCCGGCGTTGAGAACGACAAGCCGGTCTGCAAGCGTCATGGCCTCCATCTGGTCGTGGGTCACATAGATGCTGGTCGTCGCCAGAGAGCGCTGCAAACGGCGGATTTCGACGCGCATCTGGACGCGAAGCTTTGCATCGAGGTTCGACAGAGGCTCATCGAACAGGAATGCCGATGGCTTGCGCACGATCGCACGCCCCATGGCGACACGTTGGCGCTGGCCACCGGAAAGCTGGCGCGGCTTGCGTTCAAGGAACTGCTCGATTTCCAGCGCACGTGCCGCCTCGGTAATGCGGCGATCGATCTCGCCCTTCGGTGTGTTCCGGTTTTTCAAACCATAGGCCAGGTTCTGGCGCACCGTCATGTGCGGGTAGAGCGCGTAGTTCTGGAACACCATGGCGATGTCGCGTTCTGCTGGCTCCAGATCGTTGACGCGTTTGCCGGCAATATGGACATCTCCGCCGCTGATGCTTTCCAGCCCGGCAACCATGCGCAAAAGCGTTGATTTTCCGCAACCGGATGGCCCCACGAGGACGATCATTTCGCCATCCTGAATGCTCAGCGAAACACCTTTGATCGCCTCGACATTGCCGCCATAGACCTTGCGGACGTCCTTGAGTTCGATAGTTGCCATTACTTTTCAGTCTCCACCAAGCCTTTTACAAACCAGCGCTGCATCAACACCACGACGAGAACCGGAGGAATGATCGCAAGGATGGCCGTGACCATCACGTAGTTCCAGGGTGTCGAGGCATCGGCAAAATCCACCATGCGGCGCAGGCCAATTATGATTGTGTTCATTTCGGCGCGATCCGTTACCAGAAGCGGCCACAAATATTGCGTCCAGCCGTAGATGAAGAGGATCACGAAAAGAGCCGCTATGTTCGTCGTTGAAAGCGGAAGCAGGATATCGCGCATGAAGCGGAAAGGTCCGGCATTGTCGATGCGCGCCGCCTCGACCATCTCCCCGGGGATCGTCAGGAAGAACTGACGAAACAGGAATGTTGCGGTCGCGGATGCCATCAAAGGCAAGGTCAGCCCGGCATAGGAATTGAGCAGGCCCAGATCGACGATCACCTTGTAGGTCGGCAGAATACGGACTTCCACCGGCAACATGAGGGTGACGAAGATCATCCAGAAGAAGCCCATGCGGAATGGGAAGCGAAAGAATACGATCGCGAAGGCAGAAAGAAACGAGATCACGATCTTGCCAACCGCAATTGCGATGGCAACGACGAAGCTGTTGAAGAGAAGTCGTTCCAGACTGACCCCAACCACCCGTTCAACGCCGCCGGAAATGGCTTCGTGATAGTTTTCCACGAGGTGTCCGCTGGGCAGAAGCGAAAGTGGTGGTCGCAGGATATCGGTGGATGTCGCTGAAGACGCGATAAATGTGTAGTATATCGGAAATGCGACGATGATGATGCCGAGGATGAGCATCAAATGCGCCATCAAGGTTGCTATGGGGCGGTTCTGAATCATTGTCTGTCCCTCAACCGTAATGCACGCGTCGCTCGACAAAGCGGAACTGGAATGCCGTGAGCGCGATGACGATGATCATCAACACAACGGATTGAGCCGCAGACGAGCCGAGATTGAGATTGACGAAGCCGTCGTTATACACCTTGTAGACGAGCGTTTCCGTAGCTTTGGCGGGGCCACCGCCGGTGACCGAATGAATGATGCCGAACGTGTCGAAGAAGGCGTAGACGGTGTTGACGACAAGCAGAAAGAACGTCGTCGGTGCAAGAAGCGGAAAGATGATCGTCCAGAATCTCCGGGCACCGCGCGCACCGTCGATGGCGGCTGCTTCCAGCAGTGATTTCGGGATAGCCTGCAGACCGGCCACGAAGAACAGGAAGTTATAGCTGATCTGTTTCCATGCAGCAGCGGCAACGACCAGTGTGATGGCCTGATTGCCGTCCAGCAACGGATCCCAGGCAATGCCATTGCGGCGCAGGATGTAGGCGAGGGTGCCCATGGCGGGGTTGAACATGAACAGCCAGAGCATACCGGCAACCGCAGGCGCCACCGCATAGGGTATGATCATCATGGTGCGGTAAAAATTCTTTCCTCGCACGACAAGATCAGCGGCTGTGGCAAGCAGGAGTGCCACGCCCATCGACAGAAGCGCGGTTGCGATGCTGAAGACGACGGTCACCTGTAGGGCGTGCAGATAGTTCGGGTCGGAAAGGATGTCCGAGAAGTTCGCAAGGCCGACAAAGCTGCTTTGAAGGCCGAAAGGATCTTCCCGCATTGCCGATTGGTACAACGCCTGGCTCGCAGGCCAGAAGAAGAAAATGACGGTGAGCACAATCTGCGGTGCGACCAGAAAATAGGGGAGAATCTTGTTGGGAAAGACAACGCTTTGCACGTCGGGCTCCTTTGAGGCGATGCTGGCAAGCCGATGAAGCCGCGACCTCAATCCCGTAAGGATCTGAACGCTTGACCGGTGAAGACGACATCGCCATAGGCGGGCTTGGAACATATGGAACGGTGTGGAATATTTATTCCAGACCGTTCCAGTTCATCGCAGATATGCTGGTATCTGCTGTAATATCAGGCTGGTTTATCGACCGATTGCCTGCTTGATGGCAGCGTTTCCGCGTTCGACTGCCTTGTCCAGGGCGGCCTTGGCGTCCTGCTTGCCAGCCAGCATGTTTTCAAACTCTTCGTTCATGATGTCTCGAACCTGCGGGAGATTGACGAGACGGACACCCTTTGAGTTTTCTGTCGGCGGCTTGCCCATCATCTGCAGAAGCGGCGTTTCGCGTGCCGGGTTCTTCTGGTAGAAGCCGGATGACTTCGTGTCCTCATAGGCTGCAAGCGTGACAGGCATATAGCCGGACACCTGATGCAGGCGCGCCTGGATCTTGGTCTGGGACAGGAAGTGGAAGAATTCCGCAGTGCCCTTGTATTCGTCGTCGGACTTTCCGCCGAAGACCCAAAGGCTCGCGCCACCGGGAATAGTGTTCTGCGGACGGCCTTCGCCTTCGTAGTAAGGAAGCTGGCCGATGCCGTAGTTCATGCCGCTCTTCACGATATCGCCCAGACCGCCCGAGGATTCCGTGAGAATGCCGCATTCGCTCGACGTGAAGAGCTGCTTGGCTTCCGATGTGCGACCGCCATAACGGAAGGTTCCGTCCTTGGCCAGATCCGCGATCGCCTGGAAATGCTTGACGAAGGGCTCTGCGTTAAATGCCAGTTTCACGTCCGTGCTGGCCAATCCGTTCTCATTGCTGCCGTAGGAAAGGTTGTTCCAGGCTGCAAAGTTTTCGGTCTGAATCCATGTCAGCCACGTAGAGGTAAAGCCGCATGGCGCCGCGCCGCTCGACTTGATCTTCTTTGCGGCTTCGAACACTTCAGGCCATGTCTTTGGCGGATTGTCGGCGTTCAGGCCAGCCTTGGTGAAGATGTCCTTGTTGTAATAAAGAATAGGCGATGATGAGTTGTACGGGAAGGACAGCATGGTGCCGTCTGGCTTCGAATAATAGGCGACGATGCCGGGCAGGTAGTCTGCCTTGTTGAATTTGTAGCCACCCTTCTCCAGCACGTCAGCAACCGGGACGATTGCGCCCTGCGCGCCCATCATCACACCGCTGCCGGCATCGAAGACCTGAATGATGGCAGGAGGCTGCTTGGCGCGAAACGCTGCGATGCCCGCATTGAGCGTTTCACCATAGGTGCCCTTGAAAACCGGCATGATCTTGTAGTTGGACTGGCTTTCGTTGAATTCTTTTGAAAGCTGCTCGACAACTTCGTTGTTCGCGCCAGTCATGGCGTGCCACCACTGGATTTCCGTAGCGGCCATGGCACTTGATGCCATCAGCATAGCAGTAGCAGCGGCTGTAACCGAAGCGAGAACGACTTTCATGGAATTTCCTCCCTGACCATGAACGCAATTACGAAGCGACCGGAATCGCCTCGTTACTCTTTGCTCACTTAATCCAGTAGCCGCAACCCTTTTTTCATCGATTCGACGGCTATGCACATTAGCGCCAGTGAAAATAACGGAAACTCACTGGAAATGGTCGCGAAGAAGGAATGTGGCTGCCCGTTGGGATTTTGTTCTGGGCGGGAATATCGTAAATGGACATATCGATGTGATTGCGGAGACGGGATTGATATGGCTGCGAGCGAAAAGCTGGACGAAAAGGAAAAGCAGACGCACCGCAGGGGTTTTGGGGTTTCAACCGTCTATGAAACGCTTCGCAATGAGATCATCGAACTGAGACTGGCTCCAGGCAGCCCGATCGACGAAGTCCAGCTTTCCGAACGTTTCGAGCTTTCCAGAACACCCATTCGCGAGGCGCTGGTCAAACTGGCGGCGGAAGGTTTGATCACCACATTGACGAACCGCGCGACCATCGTCTCGCAGATCGATTTTCTGGGCCTGCCCGAGTTCTTCGATGCCTTGACGCTCCTGTACCGGGTAACGACAAGGCTGGCTGCCGCCCGGCACAGCGAAGATGACATTGTAAAAATCAGGGCGCTGCAACAGGCATTCGAAACGGCCGTCACCCAGAGGGATGTGCTCGCGATGATCTCGACCAACCGGGATTTCCATATTGCAATCGCCGTGGCAGGCGGAAACCGATATTACACGGAGCTTTTCACGCGCCTGCTGGACGAGGGGCGTCGCATTCTTCGCCTCTATTATTCCTCGTTCAATGACCTCTTGCCTCGCCAATATGTCACCGAGCATGAAGACATGATCAAGGTCATCGTCGAGCGCGATATTGAAGGCGCAGACAGAATTGCGCGTGAGCACGCGGACCAGATCGTCCAGCAAATACGATCCTATATTGCCGCAGATGGCCGGGAAAGTCTCAGCCTTTCCCTGTAAAACCGTCTGGGACGCGCGCTCTGTATTTTATTTGTCGACAAGTTGGCGATGCCGTGTTAGGACCCTTTCACGATTGATCGGGCCGCGGCCCCAGCTTCAGCAAGGCGACAAACATGGCAGATTCCATTTTTACTGGCTGTATTCCAGCGCTTATGACGCCCTGCAAGGCAGACCGCACCCCTGATTTCGATTCGCTCGTTAAAAAGGGCAAGGAGCTGATCGCTGCTGGCATGTCGGCGGTTGTCTACTGCGGTTCCATGGGCGACTGGCCGCTACTGACGGATGAGCAACGGCAGGAGGGCGTGCGTCGGCTGGCTGAAGCCGGTGTTCCCGTCATCGTTGGAACTGGAGCGATCAACACGAAATCTGCTGTCAGCCATGCGGCGCATGCTGCCAAGGTTGGCGCCAAGGGCTTGATGGTCATTCCGCGGGTTCTGTCTCGTGGGTCATCAACCGCTGCGCAGAAAGCACATTTTTCCGCTATTCTGGAAGCTGCCAACGGACTTCCCGCCGTTATCTACAACAGCCCCTATTATGGCTTTGCCACGCGCGCCGACCTCTTCTTCGATCTCCGCTCGTGTTACTCCAACTTGATTGGCTTCAAGGAATTCGGTGGCAAGGCCGACATGACCTATGCGGCAGAAAACATCACCTCAGGTAATGACGACCTGACCCTGATGGTGGGCGTTGATACCGGGGTTTACCACGGCTTTGTCAACTGCGGAGCGGGCGGCGCCATCACCGGCATCGGCAATGCCTTGCCGAAAGAAGTCCTGCATCTCGTCTCCCTTTGCGAAAAAGCTGCCAAGGGTGATGCAGCCGCTCGCCGCGATGCTCGTGAACTGGAAGAGGCGCTGACTGTCCTGTCCACCTATGATGAAGGCCCAGACCTCGTTTTGCACTACAAGTATCTGATGGTGCTCAATGGTGAGAGCGAATACAGCCTGCACTTCAATGAAAGCGATGCGCTTAGCGACTCGCAGCGTCGCCAGATCGAGAACCAGTTCACGCTGTTCAAAAGCTGGTATTCCTCACGCTATCCAAACTGATCAGTTCTGTCTGGAATAGAATAGAATAGAATAGAATGGAATGGATGCGCCTTTTCGGGCGCATCTTGCCTTTCCGCGGTCCTGTTCGCGCCACGGGTATTGGTTTTAGTTCGCAACAGTTCCCGTCAGATTGAAACGCGTTTCGTCCATCCGCTCACGCTTGTATACGAACTCGATATTGCCGAAGGCGATGGTGAAGTCCTTTTGAGCGGCCAGCATCGCTGCTAGATCCTTGACGTGGATGCGCTCCCCGACAATTGCCTGAACCAGCTGTGCAGCCTGAGACGCCAGTTCCTGACGCGACAGGACAGAGCCAAAGTTCAGCTTGAGCCTGAAATTGCTCCACACTTCGGCCTTCACACCACGGATCACCACGAAAACGGAGGGCTGGTGCGAGGTTTCCGGATAATCGATGAGGTAGCTGCACTCCCATTCGCCGCTTTCTCGTGCCAGGAAGGCTGGCCGTTCTCCAGCACCCAGATCAGCAAGGCCACGACACCTATTCTCATCGAAACGGGTTGCTGGTCGTGCACCAAGCAGTCTTCCGGATTTCAGACTTCCAACTTTGGGCGTTTGCTGCGGCCGCGCGCCATCAACGACGGTTGCGTTGGCAAGCGTCGCGTTGAGACACAGAATAAGGAGCAGTATGAATGATCTCGCCATTCGCCCCGCGCAGGCCCCTGTATGATTCATACCCATGGGTGGTCATTACAGGTGTCTGGCCAAAAAATCACTAAACTTCGCGTAAGCTGCCGCAGAGTTTGTTTAGCGAAGCGCGAGTGTTGGTGTTTGCGCATCCAAGCTGGCGCAGGCAGCATGGCCGTGCTCGTTGCAGCTCATGCTATCCGCCTTTTGTTTCACTCAGCTTTGTCAGATGCGCTTGCCTGTTTCCCTGTCAAACAGATGCACCGAAGCTGGATCGACGGCAATGCTGACCGTATCGCCAAAACGGATATCCAGCCGCTCGCGGAACAGGCAGGCAATATCTTCGCCCATGCAGTCCAGCTTGGCGTAGATTTCGGAACCGGTGCCCTCCACCAGTTCGACGCGCCCGGAGATGCCGTTTTCGGCAACGCGGATATGTTCCGGGCGGATGCCGTAAACAAGGTCACGACCGCCAAGTTCTGCGGGGTTTGCAGTCTGTGGCATGGGCAGGGTCAGCCCCTTGGTCGTACGGAACACGCCTTCTTCAACACGGCCCCTGATAAAGTTCATGGCGGGGGAGCCGATGAAGCCTGCGACAAACAGGTTTGCGGGCCGGTCATAGAGCTCCAGCGGTGCGCCGATCTGCTCGATGACGCCATCATGCAGGACGACAATCTTGTCGGCCATGGTCATGGCTTCCACCTGGTCATGCGTAACGTAGATTGTTGTGGTGCCGATGCGCTGGTGCAGTGCCTTTATCTCGCCGCGCATCTGCACACGCAGCTTGGCGTCGAGGTTGGACAGCGGTTCATCGAAGAGGAAGACCTGCGGATCGCGCACCAGAGCGCGGCCCATGGCAACGCGCTGGCGTTGGCCGCCGGAAAGCTGGCGCGGGTATCGGTCCAGCAACTTGTCCAGACCCAGAATGCCAGCCGCCTTGTTAACCTTGGCGGCGGTCTCATCGGCGCTGACCTTCTTGAGCTTCAGTGCGAAGCCCATATTGTCCTTGACCGTCATATGCGGATAAAGCGCATAATTCTGGAACACCATTGCGATATCGCGATCTCGCGCAGGCAGGTTGCTGACCTCACGCGCGCCGATGTGGATTTCGCCATCGCTCACCTCTTCCAGCCCCGCGATCATCCGCAACAGGGTGGATTTTCCGCATCCCGATGGTCCGACGAGGACCACGAATTCACCATCTGCAATATCGATGTCGATGCCGTGGATGACGTTGACTGCGCCGAAGCGCTTTTGAACATTTTGAATATTGACCGGTGCCATGGTTTTGATCCCGTGATGAAAGCAATTCCGGCAAAGTTGCCAAGCGGTTTTGCGTTCGGAGCTGCGTTAAGCAAAAGAGGTGGTTCAGCCGCCCTTGACGGCGCCAGCGGTAAGGCCCGCAACGATCTGTTTTTGCGCAAACATCGTCAGCAACAGAACCGGCAGGGTGACGATCAGAGCCGCCGCCGCAAGCGGCCCCCAGCTGACCTGCTCGAAGGACAGCATGTTGTAGACGGCGACGGGCAGGGTGCGCGTTTCACGACTTGCCAGCACGATGCCGAAGACAAAGTTGTTCCAGGAGAAGATGACCGCGAGGATGAAGGACACGACGATGCCGGGCTTTGCGATGGGCAGTGCCACGAGCCGGAAAACCTGCCACGAAGAGGCACCATCCATGCTGGCGGCTTCTTCGAGTTCCTTCGGCGTCGTCTCGAAATAGCCGATCATGATCCAGACGACGATCGGAACAGTGACGACGAGATGGATGATGATCTGCGGCCACAGCGTGCCGAGCAGGTTCAGCCATTGGAACAGCAAAAACAGCGGAATGAGGAAGGAGAGGCCGGGCGTCATGCGTGCAATCATGATGACGATGGCTGCTTTCTCGGCCTTCAATCGCGCAATGCCGTAACCTGCGGGAACGCCGATGACGAGCGCAAGAAAGGTCGCTGCCCCTGTGACCAGAACGGAATTCCAGAAATAGAGGAAGAAGTTGTTCTCCTCGAAGACCTTCACGTAATTCGACCATGCGAACCGTTCCGGGATGAGGATGGGTGGATAAGCACCGTTGTCGATCTCGTATTTCAAGGACAGTGAAATCATCCAGATGAAGAAAAGAATGACCGGCGAGATCATGACCAGTGCCACGAAAAACAGGCCGATGCGGTCGAGTGTCTTGCGTTTCATCAGCGGGACTCCATCTCGTTCCACTGTGTTCTTGCGCGCACCATCAGAAGCACGAAGGACAGGGCAATTATGACGATGAAGAAAACGACAGCCATGGCTGAGCCGTAGCCAATATCGTAATAGGCGAAGGCTGTGTTGTAGAGATAGATGTTGATGGTTTCCGAGGCCGTGCCGGGCCCGCCCTGCGTCATCGCGTATATGATGTCGAAGCTTTTGACGGCATCGATGGAACGGATGATGACCGCAATCATCAAAAACGGCGCAATCATGGGCATGGTCAGGTAGCGGAATTTCTGCCAGGCATTGGCGCCGTCGATTTCAGCGCTTTCGTAGGGTTCACGGGGCACAGCGGCAAGGCCGCCAAGGACGATGAGCATCACAAGCGGTGTCCACTGCCAGGTTTCCACGAGGACCAGAGACGGGATCACCGTGTACTGGTTGTAGATCCACTCCAGCGGGCCGATGCCGATGAGCGAGAGCAGATAATTCAGCACGCCCAGCTGTGGGTGGAACATCATGGTCCAGACCAGCGCGATGGCCACCGGAGTTGCCATCATGGGCATGACGAAGACGCCGCGCAGGAAGCCGCGCAATGGGAATTGCGCATCGAACAGAAGTGCTGCCAGCGTACCGAGAAATAGAGGCGCGACAACTGATAGCGTCGTATAGACCAGCGTGTGCCAGAGTGATTCCCAGAACCGCGCATCGCTGGCCAGACGAATATAATTGTCCAAGCCGATGAAGCTCTGCTCTTGCCCCAGCGTCCAGCGCTGCGCGCTCATCCAGAGTGTGAACACCCACGGAAACACGATGACCGCTGCAATAACGACGAGTGCGGGAATGACGAAAGGCCAGTAGTTAGGAGCAAGCCGCGTGGGCTTGCTCCTTCTGCTGATTGTTTTTGCCGACGCGGCAGTTTCGATGCTGACGGACACCATTATCCCTCGCTGCGTGCCAGAACAGGTGCGAACTGCTCTGTCGCCTTCTTGAGTTCGGTTTCCGGGTCTGCCCCGCCGATCATGTTGGTGAGACCAACGCCATAGATATCGCGGAACTCGGTAACGGGAATGATGACGGGAAGGGCAAGCTTGGACACCTTGCCGGAACCGACTACGGCGTCCAGCCATTCGGCAGGCATCTTGACGCCTTCCCGAACCTTCGCGTCTTCCAGAATGGACTGGCGGAACGGGACGCCCGCACCTGCCTGCAACAGACGCGCGCCCATTTCGTGAGAAATGGCCCATTGGCAGAACAGGTAAGCAGCTTCCTTTTTGGTGGAGGCTTCAACGACGCCAAGACCATCACCGAAGGTGCCTGCGGCCTGCTGGGCCGGACCCTTTGGCATGACACCGTAACCGGCCTTGCCGACGACGCGTGACTTTTCCGGGTTTTCGATGGGTGGAGCAAAGCCGACACCATCAAACCACATGCCGATCTTGCCCTGAAGGAAGGCGGATTGCGCTTCTGCCCAGTTGAAGCCGGAAACACCCGGAGGGGCCGACTTCGTCATCAGCCGCTGGTAAAGCTTTGCGGCCTCGACAGCTTCTCGCGTCGTGGTGTCGATCTTGCCGTTTACGATGGGAGCTGCGCCATAGCCCAGCATCAGCGATGTCCAGACGGGCGTGTTGGCGTTCTTCAATCCGCGCGCCACGAAGCCATAGGTATTGGTCGACGGGTCGGTGATCGCTTCTGCGGCGGCAACAAGTTCATCGAAGGTCTGTGGATACTTCAGGCCCTTGGCTTCGAACAGTTCCTTGTTCCAGTAGAGGATCCAGTAATCCACGGAGAAGGGCAGGGAGCGAAGGACGCCATAGCTATCCTTGGCAAACTGCATTCCCGCTTCGGCAAAATCACTCTCGACCAGCGAAGGGTCGGTGAGTGTCGGATCTTTCAGGAAGCCACTGATATCGGCCAGCCATTTGCCTTTTTCGAACTGGCGCTTCTGCACGTGGTAGCTCAGGTGGACCACATCGAAGCTCGGTCTGCCGGAAGACAGCTCGATCACGACCTTCTGGCGTTGCTGCTGTTCAGGCGTCGCCTCGGCATTGACCTTGATGCCGGTCAGTTCCTCGAATTCCTTGATGTATTTCAGCAGTGTTTCGCTGCGCGGGCTTTTGACGAGATTGACCTCGAGCGTGGTCCCGGCGTGTTTCTTCCAGTCAACCGCTGCCGAGGCGGGACGAATGCCGAATGCAGCCGTACCGGCAATGGCTGCCGTTCCGGCCATGAAGGCACGACGTGTAGGATTAAGCAGAGAGTATGTCATGTTTTCCTCCTCTTGTGTGGCCGAAAATCTCCTCACCCCCGGCCGATTGTTTTTTTAGACCGCGAGAGCCCTGTCCCTCGCATTTCTGATATGGGCGACCAGCCTTTCGGCCGCCTCCTCGGGCAAGCGTTGCTCGATGGCCTCCAGAATGGTCAGATGCTCGGCCATGACCGACTTGACGTGACCTGCAATTCGAAACCGCTCCTGGTTGATCAGCCGCATCTTGATGGAGTTCACCCGGTACGCATTCGAAATGATGGAATTTCCAAGTGAATCGATAAAGGCATCATGCATTCCCCAATCGATGGCCTGCGCTCTTGCATCCAGTTCCGGCGATGTCGTTCCGCTTTGCGCGGCCTCGGCGATGTTGCGGTGATTGGAGATCATCTCTGCAATCGTGTCATCGGAAGCCGTGCGGGTAAAAATCGCAACGGCTTCCTTTTCCAGAAAGATACGAAACTGAAACGCTTCGCGGATCAGGTTGATGTCGATATGGGCGACCTGAAGACCGCGCTGGGGAACGGTCTTGATCAACCCATCCGCTTCCAGCCGTGGTATGGCCTCACGAATTGCCCCTAGCGGAAGCCCGGTCAATTCCACCAACCGACGCTGGGATATGAACTGGCCGGGGCGAACATCGCGCGCAAGCAGGTGATGCGTAAAACTCTCATACGCCTTTTCCCGCAGTGTCGTCTGTTCGCCAGTCTCGTCCATGAAAAACCCTTTTCAGGCCGCCTGCCTGTTGAATAAAGTATCGAATGCGGCCTGAAGCTTCTTACAATTTTCAGCGGAAATGGAAACCAGGGGAGGGCGCACCGTGTGCCAGATTGTTTCCCCCGTGACGTGCGAAACCAGAACCTTGACCGCCGGTGTCACGGGGTTCTTGAGGAGCTCTGCAACCAGATCCACGATCCGATTGTCATCCACGCCATCCACCGCCATGGCCCGAACCTCCTGTGGCAGGAAGTTGGCGCAGCCGGAAATCGCGCCCTGTCCGCCAAGGCGAACGCCCTGTGCCAGATGCCGTTCATCGCCAATCAGAATGACGAGATCCCGATGCTCGGAAAGCAGGCGCTGCGTATAGGGCCAATCGCCGGAGGAGTCCTTTACGCCTGTGACGACGCCCGGAAAGGCGTGGCGCAGGCGGCCGATGAGCTCTACCGAAAGTCCCACCGCTGTAACGGACGGAATATTATAAACCAGAATGTCCCGGCCGGTATCGCCAAGCTGGTGGAATACGGATGAGAACCACTGAAACAGCCCTTCGTCACTAACGTTCTTGAAATAGGACGGAGGTGCAAGAAGGATGTTGCGCGCCCCGGCTTTGAGAGCTTCGCCCGCCTGGTCTGCCGCATCCTGTGCCGAATCCACCAACACGCCTGTGACCAGCTTGTTGGCAGCAATGCCCGCATCCAGAAAAGCTGAAAGGATATCGGTCCGCTCTCTCGTGCCGATCGAACTGCCTTCGCCAGTGGTGCCGAAAAGGGTGACGCTATCGCAGCCCGCGGCCAGCGAACGCTTGGCCTGAGCGATCATGGTCGGAATCTCGACCGCTCCATCCTGCGAAAACGGTGTCGTAAGTGCTGCCGATAGGCCGAATTTACCAGTCAATTGCCTGCTCCTCCAAAACTGACAAACGTTTGATACGACATTAACATGTTAGTTGTAAAGCCTATGGTGCTCAGTCCTGTGGAAAGATTTTGATCGTCGGACAAAATGGCGCGGGGTCTGCGTGGAAAAGGAGTGCTGAGTTGGGAAAACGCTGGCTTTAAAGGGGTTTTTCCCCAGTTAGCTCATTTTAGGAAAGCGTGTCTGACGGGACACAGCGAAGATTAAGATTGTTAAAATTGGCTTTTGGGAGGCTCTTGGCAATATGTGATTAACCTTTATTTTCTATCTCATTTGCTGTGCCAAATGTCCGTTTATGATGAGTGTACAGGCTGTGATGCGTTTTCCCCGTTCGAATTTAAATAATTCCGTCAATACGATAGAAGAGAGGGGACAGAAGCAGCCCGATGCGGAGCCGCAGGCAACGCAAAATGGGGCCAGCGGAATGATTCCGTTAACGCCAGACCAGCGTGCCGTTATGGGTCGTAACGCTGACCAGATTGCTGCGAATGCTATCGAGGGTCGCGACGAGATGCCCCTGTGGCAGAACGCCTTTGTTCTCGGGCCCAATGTGCGGTTTACGCGTACTCCGCAAAATATCGTTGCCGGAAAACAGGCGACAGCTGCCACCTCCCCCAAACCGGATGGGGATGAGGCGGTATCCGCTCCCTCCCACGCTGCCAGGCCGGAAAGCGATCGCCCTGCCGCGCCCAAGCTGACAGAGGAAGAGCGCCGCATTGCAAAACCAGCCGTGCTTCCCCAGCCTCCGGGAGCAACGGGTGCGCTTGCGCTTACATATCGTTTGCGGCGCGAACTTGCCTTGAAGCAACAGCAGGAAGCCTCCGCTCCGGCTGACGCGGTGACGACAGTTGAACACTCGTCATCCTCTGCCGCGTCGTCTGACGAACAGATCGATGTTGCCTGCTTCCCCGACGCTCAAGGCGCTTCGGTTCAGGCCAGGCTTGATGTTCCCGCCTTTGCCGATGCATTGTCGGATGAAATGTTCTGGGAAGCCATGAGCCTCGATATGGGCGACGCCATTTTGCCGCCTTCGCGCCCGATGCGGCTTGCCGAACTGGCCCGCATCAAGGCCAGCAGCGTGGCGGCTGCCGCGCCAGTAGCGCCGGCTCCCGCCCAGACGAAAGTCACCCCCCGGCCGCAACCGGTTCAAGTCATTCGCCAGTTGCCACCAACCATCGAAAAGCCGGTCTTTGCGAGATCAGTTGATTCACCCGTTTCGCTCTACCGGCAGGTAGAGGTCCGCGCCGTTCCCGAGGCGGATGTCACCCAGCCCGAAGCGCACCATGTCGAGACTCCTGTGGAGGAACCGGCCCAGATCGTCGCTCCAGCCGAGCAGCCTGTCGTGCAAGCCGTTCAACCCGCTGCCGTAATAGAGCCGCGACGGGAAATGCGGACGGTCGCCCGCAATAACAATCAGCCGATGTTTCTGGATGCGCCGGTGTTCAGCGACGGCGAGTACGAGTATCCACCAATCGATCTTCTGCAACAGCCGCAGGTTCTGCAGACGACAACAATGACGCCTGAAGCACTGGAGCAGAGCGCAGGCCTGCTGGAAAGCGTGCTGGAAGACTTCGGCATCAAGGGCGAGATCATCGATGTTCGCCCTGGCCCGGTCGTGACGCTTTACGAGTTCGAGCCTGCCCCCGGCGTCAAGTCGTCCCGCGTTATCGGCCTATCGGATGATATTGCCCGCTCGATGTCGGCGCTTTCTGCCCGCGTGGCTGTGGTGCCGGGCCGTAATGTCATCGGCATCGAACTGCCCAACCCGGTTCGGGAAACGGTCTATTTCCGTGAACTGATCGAGTCGCCTGATTACGCGGAAACGCGGATGAAGCTTGCGCTCTGCCTCGGCAAGACAATTGGTGGCGAGCCCGTTGTCGCCGAGCTGGCAAAGATGCCGCACCTTCTTGTTGCCGGTACCACCGGCTCCGGCAAGTCTGTCGCGATCAACACGATGATCCTGTCTTTGCTTTACCGGCTGAAGCCGGAAGAGTGCCGGCTCATCATGGTCGATCCAAAGATGCTTGAACTGTCTGTCTATGATGGAATTCCGCATCTGCTGACGCCTGTCGTGACCGATCCCAAGAAGGCCGTCATGGCGCTGAAATGGGCGGTTCGCGAGATGGAAGACCGCTATCGCAAGATGTCTCGTCTGGGTGTGCGCAATATTGATGGCTACAACGCCCGTGCAGCATCGGCGCGCGCCAAGGGCGAAACCGTCATGTGCAACGTCCAGACCGGCTTTGATCGTGCAACGGGAGAGGCGGTCTACGAACAGGAAGAAATGGACCTGACGGCGATGCCTTATATCGTCGTGATCGTCGACGAAATGGCCGACCTTATGATGGTCGCGGGCAAGGAGATCGAGGGCGCAATCCAGCGTCTGGCCCAAATGGCGCGTGCAGCGGGTATTCACCTCATCATGGCCACACAGCGCCCATCGGTGGATGTCATCACCGGCACCATTAAGGCCAACTTCCCGACGCGCATTTCGTTTCAGGTTACATCGAAGATCGACAGCCGGACCATTCTGGGTGAACAGGGTGCCGAGCATCTTCTCGGCCAAGGCGACATGCTCCACATGGTTGGTGGCGGCCGCATAGCGCGTGTGCATGGACCGTTCGTATCGGACGAAGAGGTCGAGAAGGTCGTCGCACATCTGAAGACGCAAGGCCGTCCTGAATATCTCGGCACCGTCACGGAAGACGCGGATGAAGCCGATGACGCTGAGGAAGAGGACACAGCTGTCTTCGACAAATCAGCCATGGGTGAGGACGATACCGCTGATCTGTACGAGAAGGCGGTCAAGGTTGTGTTGCGCGACAAGAAGTGCTCGACGTCCTATATCCAGCGTCGCCTTTCGATCGGCTATAACCGCGCTGCCTCGCTGGTTGAGCGCATGGAACAGGAAGGCATTGTCGGCCCTGCCAATCACGTCGGCAAACGATCGATCATCATGGGTGAACGCGATGTATGTGAGGTACCGGGTGCTGTCGACTAGAGTGTTTCCTCGTTATTTGGACACGCTATAGCAACACCCTGTCGCTCAAGTTGCCTGCAGAAATTCAAAAACCCGGCGAGGTCATCGCCGGGTTTTTTGCATCTGGCACTCTCTTGCCGGATCAGATCGGGCGGATGAGACCCGTGCGCGGCAGATAGGGCACCCTGTTGCGTTTCAGCTTTTCGATGGCGGCAGGACGACCCACGTAGTAGCCCTGAACCTGATCGATGCGAAGTTCCTTGAGCAATTCCATCTGCTCAGCGGTTTCGACACCTTCGACGAGGATCTTGTGGCCGCGGTTACGGATCAGGTCGACAATATCGCTCAACATCGCCTTGCCGCGAGGTGTGCAGGCATCATGCAGGAACGACTTGTCGATCTTGACGGTATCGAACTCAACCAGCCGCAGCCAGGACAGCCCGGCAAAGCCGGTGCCGAAATCGTCGAGCCAGATTTTGACGCCCAGTGTTTTCAGATCGCTGATGCAGCGAAGAACGTCGGAGTTCATGTCGACCTCAAGGCCCTCGGTGATCTCAAGGGCCAGCCGCCCTCCAGCCACTCCCATTTCGCCGAGAATGGCAGCGACCGATGTGGCGAAGCCGGGGCATTTCAGTTGAATAGGGGACACGTTGACGCTGACGACGGAGGTTTCTTCGCAGCTTAGAACCTGCTGGCACACCGTGCGGATTGCCCACAGGCCAAGATCGGTGATCACCCCGGTTCGTTCGGCGATGGGAATGAAGATGCTGGGAGGAACAAGTGTGCCGTCCAGAAGCCGCAACCGCATCAGTGCCTCGAGCCCTGTGGCCCTGTCGGTCGAAAGTGTCTTTATAGGCTGATAAACCAGAGATACGAGGTTCTGGGCGATTGCTATATTCAGCAGCGCCGCGACATTCTCGGTGTCGTCGCTGTTATTCGGGTCGTTCGGGTCGAATAGTTTGACAGTGTTCCGGCCATTCGCCTTGGCAAGATAAAGCGCGCGGTCCGCTTCATTGATCAGGCGTTCCAGCTTCGCATCCGGGTGCGGACGCGTATAGGAGACGCCGACGCTGACGGTTATGACAGACGTCCCATCTCTTCGCCTTTCATGTGTCAGTGAAAGGTCCTGGACTGTCTGCCGCATCGTTTCGGCGATTTCTTCAATGTCTCGGGCGGTGGTGAACCGCGCCAGGGCTATGAACTCCTCGCCACCGTAGCGACCGATGACCGCGTCGAAACGGCTCATGCTGTCCTGCAGCGTTTGCGCCACCTGCATCAGGCAGCGGTCGCCTTCCTGATGGCCATAGAAGTCGTTATACTTTTTGAAGAAATCGACATCGATGAGGAAGACTGCGAAGTTCCGCTCTTTCTCGGTCCATTCGTCCCACAAATGCCGCAGGCGACCGTCGATTGCCCTTCGATTTTCAAGGCCGGTCAAAGGGTCGGTGTTGGACAGCCGCAGCAAGGCCACGCCGCGCTCTTCCGCCTGGCGTTGTTGCACCTTCGCCTCGATCGCGTTGAGGAACACGTGATAGCGTTCACGGTTCAGTCTAAAGTTTACATAGCTGGTGAAGACAAAGCACGAGAAATAGAAGGTGCCGAAGGCGATCTGATAATAGATGTCCTGGTGGAAATAGCTGAGCGCCACGAAATAGGTCAGCAAGACCAGGCTGGACGTAAATATGGACAGGCTGAAATTGAAGGTGAAAAACAGGTTGGCGCCCATCATGAACATCGCGCCGAACACCATGTAATAGGACATGTTGGTGGCATAGGATGTCATCATTGCCGGCATGAGCCAGCCGACATAACTGCATATCAATGCCGTGGCACAGGCAATGTCCAACTGGTTCGTTTTGGCACCAGCCCGGATTTGCATTTCCAGTGTCAGAAGGGCGCAGATACTGACGACAAACCGCGCGAACATCGTGTGTGGTGCAACATCCGGCACCAGCAAAATATCCATCAGCGAAAACATCAGGTAGATGGGGACCGCCAGCCATAAGCCTTGCCTTATGGCTTTGCGTCGCTGGACGTCAGCCTCTTCCAGGAAAAGAGTCCGCAAAGCGTCCTTGGATCGCTGCGGCGACGCTTCCTGATGCAAGTCAAGTCCTGCCGTATCTGCTAAAGTGTGCGTCATGCACTTTTCCATAGGTTGCAATAATGTTGCAAGTTTATCGGATCGAGACTTGCAGAAGTTATTGCTAAATTCTGCTGTTTTACTCCCGGTTCTCTCATCGGTCTGACTCAAGTTCAGGTTGCAATCATGGTAACAATATAAGCATTCCTATTAAGTTTCTTTAAATCGCCGAAAAACTACAACTGACTTTAGATTTACCTTAATAAAAGGTTTTCGAAAAAAGCATGTTTTCACGGCTTTTCGTAGATTGACTCCTGCACTCGTCGCAGATGAATTAACACAAAGTTAACATAGTGTTAATCAGGAGCCATATATGTCACAACTTGCTACTGCAAACTTTGACGGTGAAAGTCTCATTACCCCAGAGACTATCTCGGACGAAATATTCGACACAAGAGCGAGCAATTTTGAAGAGAAATTTTTGCTTGCGCAGGCAGACGTCTCGCTGGTTCTCAATTTGGCACATCAGCAATTCGTAAACGGCAGGGCGCCGCAGGATATCATCCATAACGTTGCTGGCCAGCTCCATTTTCTCAGAGAGAAATACCACTCAGGAGTGTGGCGGGAGATCATTCCTATAATTCAGGACCATGAGGTCTCGGACTACTTCCTGCAGGACCCCTTCACGCTGTGGTCTTTCGAGAAGCCTCGCGGATACTCGGGCGATGCGCAATTGCTAGATTTCATCTATGGTCACGAGAATGTTCAGGATCGTATCGCTGCCGCATCGCCACTTGGTATGGCACTGTATGAATACACGAAGGATGCTTCATCCTCGGTGGCCGTGCGGGAGCGCCGCGACATATTGACGAAACATGTCGATCAGATCGCAGCTTCCGTCGGGAATGACGCAGAAATTCTGACCATCGCAGCCGGGCATCTGCGCGAGGCAAATCGTTCTGTTGCGCTGGCCGGGGGCAAGATCAGGCGTTGGGTTGCTCTTGATCAGGACCCTCTGAGCGTCGGCGCCATCACACGCGACTTTGCCGGCACCTGCATCGAGGCCGTCGATGGCTCGGTGCGTGGCATTCTGTCTGGTCGCCAGCAGCTTGGCACGTTCGATTTTGTCTATGCTGCAGGTCTGTATGACTATCTGGTCGACAAGGTCTCGATCAAGCTGACCCAGCGTTGCATGGACATGCTCAAGCCCGGCGGTACTTTCCTCTTTGCCAATTTCTCGCAGGATATCGGCGTTGACGGCTACATGGAATCCTTCATGAACTGGGCTCTGTTGCTGCGCACTGAGGAAGACATGTGGCGCATCATCAATGCCAGCATCGATCCGGAAGCGTTTGAGGCCGAGGTCTTCTTCGGCGAGAACCGCAACATCGTCTATGGCGTCATTCGCAAAAAGGCGTGACGTCCTTTACGCAGACGTCGCGCCGCCTCTGATGGCGGCGTGACGGCGACCGGTTAAATCGCGATTCCCATGACGCTCGAAACACTCTAAGGAAACTTGGGAGATAGCATGGCTTTGGAGCGCGGACATGGAAAACAAGCGTTATTATTCTGACTTTGGCGGCCTTCCTGGCCAAACTGAACTTCTATCCAGCAAGGCGACCTTTATGACCGCCTATGCCGTCATACCAAAGCGGGTCATGTCCGACATCGTGACCAGTGTTCTGCCACACTGGCGCGAAACGCGAGCCTGGATCATTTCGCGCCCGATGACCGGTTTTTCAGAAACATTTGCCCAATATGTCATGGAAGTTCTACCCGGTGGAGGAAGTGACAGGCCGGAACCGGACGCGCGTGCGCAAGCCGCCATTTTCGTCGTCGACGGCGAGATGAGTATCGAACACGCGGGCAAGCGCCATGCGCTGCGGGCCGGTTCATTTGCCTATATTCCTGCGGGCGAGGCCTGGAGCCTTCGCGGCGAAGGTACGGTACCGGCCAAGTTTCATTGGGTGCGCAAGGTTTTCGATGTCGTTGACGGCCTTGAGTTGCCCCCGGCGATTTTCACGCATGAGGATGAGCATGAATTGTCAGCCATGCCCGACACGGACGGAAAATGGGCAACGACGCGTTTCATAGACCCGGCGGATGAACGCTATGACATGCATCTTAATATCGTTACCTTCGAGCCTGGCGCGACAATCCCTTTCATGGAAACCCACGTGATGGAGCACGGGCTTTTTGTGTTGGAAGGCAAAGCGGTCTATCGTTTGAACAATGATTGGGTTGAAGTTGAAGCGGGTGACTTCATGTGGCTTCGCGCCTTCTGCCCGCAGGCATGTTACGCAGGCGGGCCCGGCCGCTTCCGGTATCTGCTTTACAAGGATGTCAATCGTCACGTCAAATTGTGGTGACCAGGCCTCTAGACGCCCCAAATTGCTGTCCACTCCGGGCGGAAGTTAGCGAAATCTTTAATTCGGGGAGTGAGGTTGTCGGCCATAGGTTTGCGCGAATAACCGCGCGCAAACAATCTTCCAGGACCGCTTAGCGGAGATCGACACTATGCCTGAAACTTTCGAAGCAGATGTTTTCAACCTCGCGCCCGTGGCAATGTGGATCGAAGATTTTTCCGGCGTGAAGCGACAGTTCGATATCTGGCGCGGACAGGGCATTACCGATATCCGAAGTTATCTGCGCGAAGACCTTTCCCGTGTGCAGGAATGTTCGCAGAAAATACAGGTTCTCAGCGTAAACGAAAAAACTCTCGAACTCTTCGCTGCCCGGGATTTTGACCATCTGCTCTCGAATATGGATCGCATATTTCGTGATGATATGCTGGAAGGCCATATCACCGAACTGGAAGCACTGTGGGAGGGTAAGGCTCGCTTTTCCAGCCATGCGGTCAACTATTCCCTAAGTGGCAAGCGCCTCGACATTCAGCTGCGCGGCGTCATCCTGCCCGGCCATGAGGAGACCTTCGAGCGTATCCTCATTACCACTGAAGATGTCACGGAACGCGAAGAGGCGAGAAGGCTTGAGCATAGCAACCGCCGATATGCCGAGAGCATGTTCAAACATTCCCCGGTGTCGCTGTGGGTCGAGGACTTCAGCCGTATCAAACGGATGATCGATGACCTTAAGGACGGTGGCATCGTCGACTTCCGGGTCTTTATGGATGTTCACCCCGAATTCGTGCACCAATGCATGAGCGAAATCCGGGTGATTGAGGTCAACAAGGCGACCCTCGATCTCTTTTGTTCTCCCGATGAGCAAACCTTGCTGCGACGGCTGCGTGATGTCTTCCGCGATGAAATGGACAAGCCATTTCGCGAACAACTGATCGATCTCTGGAACGGAAATCTTTTCCATCAGCGTGAGGTCATCAACTACGCCCTCGACGGGACAGAACGTCACGTCCTTTTGCAATTCTCCGTCTTTCCGGGCCACGAGCAGGACTGGTCGCTCGTGCAGGTCGCGCTAACGGACATCACGGCGCGCAAGAAGGCCGAGGCGTATCTCGAATATCTGGGCAAGCATGATGTTTTGACCAAGCTTTATAACAGAGCATTCTATACCGATGAGTTGAACCGGCTTGAGCGCAAGAGCCTGCGACCCGTCTCCGCGATCATCATCGATTTAAACGGCCTGAAAGTTGCCAACGATACGCTTGGCCACGATGCGGGCGACAAGTTGTTGCGGCGGCTTGGAGAGGTTCTCAACGGCGTGGTGGCCTCGCCCAACAGCGCGGCGCGGATCGGCGGTGATGAATTTGCTATTTTGATGCCTGGCGCTGACAAACAGGTGGCCGCCAATCTGGTGGAAACCATCTACGAACTGTTGAAGATCAACAACCAGTTCTATTCAGCGTCGCCACTCGGGATTTCTATCGGTGTGGCAACCAGTGAGCCGGGAGAAACACTGGAGGCGATGGTGCGCAGGGCGGACATGAGCATGTATGAGGTGAAAAAGGCGCACTACGCCGAAGCTTCTTTAAAAGCGATGCCCACCGGTTAGGTGGGCATCTGAGAAGCTGAGAAAAGCCCTGCCTAATTGTCAGACCAGCAGGTTATCCGCAGGAGCTTGCTGGCTTAATGCCGCGACATCCGGGTCGTTGATCGAGTAGGCATGGATGTAATCGATTTTCATCTCGGAACCATTTGGCAGCCCATTTGCAGGCGTGCCCGCTATGCCGCCTACAGCAAGGTTGACGATCATATACATGGGATCATGCATGTCTGCAGGCGTGTCGATCTGTGCTATCGCGACGTCGTCGAAATACCAGGTAATATGGTCTGCCTCCCAGAGAAGCCCGTATTTGTGGAATCCCTCGGTGCTTGAGACGTTGACGTTGTTGATGCTGGAGGTTTGCTGACCGGTTGCGTTCGAGTGCGCCGAAAGGATCAGCGAGTTTGGATTCTGACCACGCATCTCGATGACATCGAGCTCCGGCGGCCATGTTCCATCCGTGGGCAGCAGCCAGAAGGCCGGCCAGGTGCCCTGATCGCTGGGCATATCGGCGCGAATTTCGAAGTAGCCATAGGTCTGGGAAAAGGATGCATGCGTGGTGAGCATACCGGACGTATAGTCATAGCCATTGACGGCGTCCGAGATCGAATCCGGGGTAGGGGCAGCCTTGATGGTCAGTACGCCGTTCTGTACGGAGAACGGATTGACTGACGAGGTGGGCTGATAGGCAGGGTTTATGTACCACTGTTGTTCGGAGTTGGAATGAAGGCTACCGCCCTCGTTTCCGGCCCACCAGAACTTCGGTTCCCATACGCCGGTCTGGCCGTTGCGCAGCGACAGGGAGTTGAACTCATCCGAAAAAGTTGAGGTGAGTTGAGACCGATCGAGCGATAGCCGAAACTGATCAGCGTTCAGGTCGTCCGCCGTCGTGTTTGCCAGCACGACACTTTCGCCATTGTCGAAGTTCAGCCATAGATCAGCGCCCTTCTGGGTGGACGCAGATATCAGATTGTCGAACGACGTGACGCCGTAACCATCGAGCCGAATGATGTCGTCGGAACCGAAATCCGTGACGAGATCCGTACCGTTACCCTTGGCGAAGACAAAAGTATCTGCCCCGCCCGCGCCGGTCAGCACGTCATTGCCCGCGCCGCCGTCTATCGTCTGCTTGCCGGACCCGCCGCTGATGATGTTGTCGATGGAATTTCCGAAGGCGTTTCGCCCGTCACCGGTGACGATGAGGTTCTCAAAATTGTCAGGAAGCGTGTAGCCCATCCATGTGTTGATGGTATCGACACCTTCGCCAGCCGACTCGGCTGCGCGATTGATGGTGGAATAGAGATAGTAAATGTCATCTCCGGTGCCGCCGCGCATGGTGACATTGACGCTGCTGTCCCCCCACATGGAGTCGTTTTTGGCGGTTCCATATAGGTTTGGTCCGGAGCCTGTTGCGGAGAAAAACCCGGTGGACGTATCGCTGTAATAAAGCGGTTTGCCGAGTGCATTCAAGATTGATCTTGCCATCGAATTTCCCCCGTTGACACTGCCATCCAAGACATTTGCTGGTGCCAATACTGTACCAGCGAAGCCCGTGATGTTTGTGTCGAAAATGAGATAAATGTGGTCGCGGCACCTGTGAAAAATCAAGGGTTAGAGCCGTGGTCAAACATTAGCCAACGGATGGTGTGGACAGTAACCACAGGCCGAAAACCGTGTAGATGACCATCGCGACCGCAAGAAAAATCTGTGACCGTGCGGCCACTTTTGAGCTGCGAAAGACGTCCGCGGCGATCCCGTGTGCGACGACAATGCCCGCGACATGTCCCATCACGATGATGAGTGTTTGTGCAGTCCAGATGATGCGAACACCTTCCAGATTCTGCAGGAAGGACGCTGTGACATGCATGTCGACGGTGCCGAAGAGGTCCCAGCCAAGCGCAAAGGGATCTGAGATCACGACCATCAGATACTGGCCGTTGATCAGGAGTTGCGTGAGGTAATGCGCGCAGTGGAACGCAATGGAAATAGGCACGATCGAATAGACGAGGCGACCGGCAAGGTCCTGGAGCTCATTCCAACCCTTGCCCGCAAGGTGCAAGCCTGCGGCAACGCTGAGGTAGAAGACCAGCATCAACACGATGGGAGTGATGAGCAGGCCAAATGAATTGGCAATCATCACGCCGCTTCGTCCGGGAAATTCAAGCGGGTTGACATCGATGAAACCGAGCCAGGTGAATGTCTCGGAAAATCCGTCGAATGTTGCGGTGCCAAGTGTGAGCAGAATGAAAATCGTGCCAGACAGCGGAAGCGTTTCGGCACCGAGACATCTGGCACCGGGCCAACCGATCGAATAGCTTTTGCGGGGCCCATCAGTCGTGATGCTAAAGACTGAGAACAAGCCAATCATCCGAAAGAAGATGGAAAACGGCTCGCCGACGCGCATCCATGCCCGCTCACCGAAAACGATCATCGCTGCAAAGTTGAACGCCCAGTAGCTCGAAACCGCCATTGCCAGCCGGGTCGGGTCCTCCGGCGCAATCGAGACAAGCTCGAACCATGCAAAACCCGAGAACTGGAGAATGGCGGGAACGTAGCCGATGGCCGATGGCAACGCTATGATCGGCTCGCGGCCCACCGCTGTTCCCGACACCCTGCGGAGTGCCGAAAGGACACCGGTCCACGGGTTGAGCCATGGCCAGAGATTGCCGAGGATTGCCTGCAACATCGTCAACCCGACCCAGCCAACCGTCCAGATCAAAAGCGGCAGCGGGTTGCTCAAGGGATCATCGACCGAGAGAAATCCGGCCACCACGCTTACGCCAAGAATGACGAATGATAAAAGGCTGAGAGGCGCCTTTGGGACACTGAGGGCTTGCGCCACCGAGAATGTCTTTCGCGGCAGCTTGGCAAACCAGCGCGTTGGAGCGACCGTCAAAAGCAGGAAGGAAAGAAGGACGGCCAGTCCTCCACCGGCGAGATAGAAGTGTGTTGGAAGGAGCATGATCAATCCACGCTCTGCGCCGTGGGCAAAGGCCTGCGTGCTACCTGCAGATGTTGCGATAAGCAACGTCAAGTATCCAAAATTGCGGGGCGCGAAGCAACGTCGCTGAAATGTCGCTTTTATGCGAAAAATTAGTGGCGTTTGCGACGTTTTCTCTCCCATTTTTCCCTGTACCCTCCAAAATTCAACAAAGAAATCGGATCAAAAAGTTCTCTATATTAAAAATTCTATAATCGTAATTTCGAGAGATCTACGCAATCTCGATTTTAAATCACATGGTCAAAGATTTGGCCCGTAGATCTGTCTCCACTATTTTTTCGTTTTCTGTTGTTCACGTATTTACGCAAAGATCAATGCACGGCATAAAACGCCCTCTGGATTCTGGCTGGCGCAGTTGGTGTCAAGGGTGCTGTGCAGCATATTTGGGCATGATGTCCATAAGTGGGGGATGAAATGGCTGATGAGACGATGACACGCAAGACTGGGCTCACGCGCCGATCGACGCTTCTGACGTTGGGAGCAGCTGCGGGGGCGGGGATTGCAAGCAGTGTGGCGCCGGGCTTCGTGCGCTACTCTCAGGCCCAGACATCGCAACCCGTGAAGCTTGGACTGCAACTGCACAGGACCGGGATCGGTGCTTCTTACGGACGCTGGTACGAGCGCGTCGCCAAGGCCGCCGCCAAAATCATCAATGACGAAGGCGGCATCAATGGCCGTCCGCTGGAAATCATCGTGGAAGACGATGGGACCGATGCCAAGCGCGGTGCAGAGGTGGTGGAGAAATTCGCCGCCCAGCACAAGGTGGATGCCATCTTCGGTACGCTTTTTTCGCATGTCGTCATTGGGTCTGCTCCACGCGCGGGCGAGCTGAAAATGCCCTATGTGGTTGTTTCCGAGGGCTTCCATGTAGCCTCTGGAAAGCTGAACCGCTATTGCTTCCAGCCCTGCATCACCGATGTACGCAGCCAGGTCACCGCCATGGCGCCATGGATTTCGCAAAATCTCGGCAAGAAGGCGACGATGATATTCCCGGATTACGCATTCGGGCATGACCACCGCGATTACTTTTCTGCGGCCTTGAAAGCTCAGGGCGGTGAGATCCTGGAACTCATAGCCATTCCACCGACAGAAACATCCTTTACCCGTTATCTGCCGCGCATTCCCTCCGACACGGAGGTTCTCTATCACGTGATGGTCGGACCATCGGTTCTGACTTTTGTTACGGAGCTGGGTCAGTTCTACGGCTCGCAGCGCCCGCAGATTTTCGGGTTCATCGACAGTCTCGAGGCCGTTGATCTTGCGACGCCACAGCTTTCCTATCTTGACGGGACGTATTTCTGGGAAGGAATGCCGCGTTACGCCCAGAAAGATCAGAGCCAGTGGGACAAGATCTATCGCGCCGCCGTTGGAATTGACGAGAACGGCGCCAGTGCTGCCGATCCCAAGGATATCTCGACCTATTCGCATATGTTCGGCGTTTGGGAGAGCCTGTTCGTCATCAAACAGGCAATGGAAAAGGCCGGTTATCGAGGCCCGCAGGACACGCCAGCCTTCATCGAGGCGATGGAATCCCTTGAAACATTTGCGGAAGGCCGCGATCATCCGCAAGGCGACAAGCGGTTCAACGGCAAGAACCACCAATGCTATGGCCACCAGTATATTTCCAAGGTCACCGATGGAAAGCTGGGCGTTGTCCACAAGACATCCATCGAGGATGGTGCATATGAGGTCACCGCAGATTATACGAAGATGTCGCTTTGACCTGACGACGCATGAGGCGCGGGGGTCTGATCCCAGCGCCTGAGAATATTGAAGGGAAAACGCGTGGCATTTGGCCCGTTCCTGTTACTTGCCACGCTGGAAGGGCTCTTGCAGGCGGCGGTCCTGACCTTGACCGCGCTCGGCCTGTCCCTTGTTTTCGGCGTGATGCGTGTCGTCAACGTCGCGCATGGCGAATTCTATATGCTGGGTGCGGTTCTGGCATGGTGGATTACCACCATGATCGGCCTTCATCCCGCCGCCGGTTTCTTTCTCGCATTGCTGGTCAGCCCGCTCATCGTCGGTGTTGTTGCTTTTGCTGCAGAGCGGCTGGTGCTGCGCAGGCTCTCCTATGATCCGGAGTCGACCATCGTTGCCACAATCGGCATGCTTTACATCATCCAGCAAACCGTTCTTCTGACCTATGGGCCGGACGCAAGGCCGGTTGCCGCACCCTTCTATTACCGTCTGCAACTGCCCTGGTTCGGCTACTCCGCCTATAATCTCTTCGTCATTGTCGCTGCGGGCGTTCTGCTGGCTGCCGTATGGTACGTTCTGACCCGGACACGCATCGGGCTCATCATGCGCGCCACCCAATATGACCGGGAAACGGCGCAGAGCTTCGGCATTCCAATCGATCGGGTCTATGGCTTTGTCTTTGCCGCAGGTGCCATGCTTGCAGCCATCGCAGCGGTGCTTATCGTGCCGATCCGTCAGGCCCATTATCTCATGGGGCTCGATCCGCTGCTGCTCTCATTCATCGTCGTCATCATTGGCGGGCTTGGCAGTATACGCGGAACTGTGGTGGCCGCTCTGGTTATTGGTTTGAGCGACGGCATCATCTCCGTTTTCTTCTCGCCGACCCTTGCAAAGATGATCTCGACGCTGCTCGTCGCACTCGTTCTGGTGTTCAAACCCGAAGGCCTTTTTGGAGCAAGGCAGCGATGAAAACAGCAAAGCGCTCCCGCATCTTCGCCTTGCACTGCCTCGTGCTCGTCCTGTTCTTCAGCCTGCAATATGTGCTTCCTGATTATCATCAGCTCGCCATGACGCGCATCATGGTCCTTGCGATTTTTGCCATGGGATACAATTTGCTGTTCGGCTACACCGGGCTCCTAAGCCTCGGCCACGCCCTGTTTTTCTCGAGCGGCCTCTATGGTGCCGGCCTGGCAGCCTATCATCTCGACTGGAGCGTTCCTGCCGCCTTTGCTGCCGGGATTGGTGTCGGCTTCTTCGTTTCGCTGGTCATTGGACTGATCTGCCTGCGAACGACCGGTGTCGCCTTCATGATCGTGACGCTGATGTTCTCGCAGGTGGCCTATCTCGGCAGTCTCTATTTCTCGGAATGGACACGTGGTGAGGAGGGGCTGATGTTGCCGCAGGCTGCGCGCGGCTTCGAGCTTTTCGGATATGTCGTCGATCTCACGGATGCTATTACGCGCTACAACATCGCATTTGCGCTCATGTCCCTGACCCTGTTGATGACATATCTCGTTGTTTCGGGCCCGGCGGGCCGGGTGCTGGTTGCGGTGCGCGAGAACGAGCCACGTGCGATCATGCTGGGTTACAACACATTCCGGCTGAAACTCATCGCGTTGACAATGTCCGGCACGCTTTGCGCCATGGCAGGCGCGACCTATGCGCTGCTGTTTGCCTATGTCGGATCGTCTTTCGGCTCGATCCAATATTCGATCGAAGCGTTGCTCTTCACCCTTCTGGGCGGTGCGGGAACGTTGCTCGGGCCCATTCTCGGCACCGTGTCGATGTTCTACATCATCGATATCGCAAGTGAACTCACCTCCGCCTACATGCTGGTCGCGGGTGTTGCCCTGGTCCTGCTTGTTCTTTTCTTTCCGAAAGGTATTCTCGGCTCGATCCGCGAAAGGTGGCTGCCATGGCTTCCGTGACGCTGCTGTCCACAAAGGGCTTGAGCCGCCATTTTGGCGGGCTTAGAGCGGTCGATGGCGTGGACTTCGAGATATCGGCCGGAGAAATTCATGCTCTGATCGGCCCCAATGGTGCGGGCAAGACTACATTCGTCTCACTTCTGTCCGGCCGGATAGAACCGACCGCCGGAAGCATCAGCTTCATGGGAGAGGACATCACCGCCGATGCCGCCTATCAGCGTGTGCGCAAGGGCATCGCCTATACGTTTCAGATCACCAGTATATTTCCGCGGCTCAGCGTGTTCGATAACGTCGCGCTTGCGGCCCAGAATACCCTGCAACGACGGGCGGGCTGGCTCGGATGGAAGTCTGTTGATCTCGCCCATCATGCCCTGTCGGCGCTGGAGAAGGTAGGCCTGGCGGACCGGGCGGATGTCAAGGCGGGCACGCTGGCCTATGGCCACCAAAGGCTGCTTGAGGTTGCGATGGGTCTGGCGCTTGCGCCGAAACTCATGATCCTTGACGAGCCGACCCAGGGGCTTTCGGACGGCGAGATCGATCGCTTCTGCCATCTTGTCGAAGCCATATCGAAGGATACGACGATTTTGCTGATCGAACACAATATGGCTGTTGTCATGCGGCTCGCGCAACGCATCACGGTGCTGAACGGTGGGCGGCTTTTGGCGACGGGTGCGCCCGAGGATATTCGCGCCAACGCGGAGGTCCAGGCCGCCTATCTCGGAGGAAGCTGAAATGCTTTCCGTTCGCAATCTTGAGGTCTATCACGGCGATGTCCGTAGCTTGAAGGATGTCTCGTTCGACATTTCGCCTGGCGAGGTGCTGTGCCTTCTGGGGCGAAACGGGGCGGGAAAGACGACGAGTTTGCGTGCAATCATGGGGCTTGCTCCGGTTCGCAGCGGTTCGGTTGTTTTCGATGGTGTCGAACTGACGTCTCTGCCGCCCCATGCAATTCCAAAAACAGGTATTGGATACGTGCCGCAGGGCAGGCGCCTGTTTGCAGAGATGACGGTGCGGGAGAATCTTGAGATAGGTTTGATGGCGCGAAATACGGATCGCGCCATTCTGCACAGCGTCTTTTCGCTTTTCCCCGTCCTGAAATCGCGACTTCAGCAGGTCTCGGGCACGCTGTCCGGGGGCGAGCAGCAGATGCTGGCAATGGCCCGCGCCCTTTGCCTCGATCCGGCATTGATCCTGATGGATGAACCCACCGAGGGCCTCATGCCGTCGATGATCGCAACGATACGGGACGTCATCTTGGAGCTGAGGGCGCGTGGCAAGGCGGTATTGCTGGTGGAGCAACGGATGGAGGCTGTTTTGTCCGTTGCCGACAGGGTGTGTTTTGTAGAAAACGGTGAAACGAAAGCCACCATGGCAACAGACGCCCTGCGCGTCGATGCCGATCTCGTCAAAGCCTATGTTGGAATCGTCTGATCGGCTCAGACAGGCAGCCTTATCGTCATTTCCGGCAGATCGCCCCATCTTGCCTTCACCACGGATTGACGTGACAGGCGGATCAGGCCGCACAGGCTGCCGGTTGTCACGACCTGCCCGCGCTTCAATCCGCCAAGATGGTCGATAGGCAGGTTGGCATAGGCAACCAGCGGAGTGAGCGGGTTGCTCTGCGGATGTTTCGGTGTGGCACCAAAAAGAACCTCGCCATCACCCTCAACAACAAGCGCAGCAAGCGTTGGGTCTTCGTTGGTCAGGCGCTGGGCGAGCGCGATATCGATTTCTGGTCCCAGGACAAAGGAGTGATTGCCGAGGCGATCTGCCAGAAATAGCGGCAGCGGCGCTTTGTTTTCTTCGACGAGGCGGTAGCTGCATAGTTCTAAGCCCAGATGGACCGACGCCACATGTGGCAGGACATCTTCCACCGTGTATTCCTGTCCCGTTCCCGGTGCAGGCAGATCATCCGACAGGACAAAGCAGACCTCGATTTCGATGGCCACGGCCCCCGGCTTGGGAATCTCGAACGAGGTTTCCGTCTTCATGTCGTAAAGATCCAGAAGAGGAGCCGCGATGGCACGTCCGTTGTTGATACCAAGCTTCCAGCCCGCGACTTCCTTGCCGATAGAAGCGGCAGCAATTGCCTGCACGGCCATCCCGGTTTCAATGCTGGATGGGAGCAGGCCAGCATTCTCAAGCTGGGAGACGCCAAGCGATGACTGCCGATTTTCAGCCTGGGCGAGAACAGCGCCAAGTCTTATATTCGCCTCTGTCATCGTCGTCATGTAAAGCCTCCCGTAACGTCACGTCCTTCCAATTTCATTACAGTCATTTACGATGCTGGCAAGTGAAGCGCATATTGCACTTGTGGAAATACATGGTCTTCAACACATATTCATCGATGCCGATCTGATTCACCTGTTTATCGGCTCGGGTCCTTCGTAACGGGCGCGCGGACGAATGAGCCTGTTGTCTGAAAACTGTTCGAAAGCGTGCGCAAGCCACCCAACAGTCCGGCCGATGGCAAAAAGGCTGAGGGCTGCGCCCGGCGGAAGGTTGAGTTCACGCCGCAGGCTGACCAGCGCCACATCTATTGTCGGTAATTTTCCGGTCGTATCGGCGACGGTGTCGATCAGTGCCTGACGTGTGGGATGGGGTTCAAGGAGAGCCAGAAGTGCTGCAGCTCTCGGGTCGCCCTCAGGATAAAGCGGATGGTCGAAGCCAGGCAGACCGTCTCCTCGGCGCAGCCGGGTTTCCACCACCGTTTCGGGGTCGGCTGCTGCTTCAATTTCATCGAACAGAAGTTCAACGAGACTGGTCATGCCACCATGCAAAGGTCCGCTCAGCGCAGACAGTCCGGCATCGATACAGGCCCCAAGCGAAGCGCCGGTTGACGCGACGACGCGGGTGGCAAAGGCGGATGCATTTAATTCATGATCTGCCAGCAATACCAGCGCAGACCGCAGAATATCCGCTCTGGCTTCATCAATTTTCCAGGCTCTGGCGAGGTGGAGGTGAGCGGGCAGGCTGCTGGGCTGGCTATTGCTCGCCGCTGCCGTCATGCTGCGTAAAAGCGTGGCTGCACCCGGCCATAGCTTGCGCTTGTTCCTTTGCCAGGCCGTCATCCGGCCTGCGTCGACAAAGCAGAGCAGCGCCTTGCACCGTTCCGTCATCGGCAGATCCGCTGCCAATCCCAGCAGGGACGCGTTCCACGCCTGCTCTGCGGCGTCCGTGAAGGGATTTTCGTCGCCACAGTCCCAAAGCAGTCGTGCGACATCCTCAAGCGTCTCGCTCTCGGCAAGCGTCACTGCATCGTGGCCGCGATAGAATAGGTGGCCGTTATGGATGAGGGTCAGGTTGGAGGACAGTACCGGCAGACCCCAGTCGAGTGTCGATGCGGCGACGTCTTTCGGTCTTTTGCCAAGCAACTTGTTCTTCTTCAACTGGTCGATGTCGTGACTGTTGTACAAGCGGCGTCTTGGATCGTCAGGTGCCCCCATCGTGCGAATGAGGCCACGGCTGACATAGGCATAAAGGCTGGCGCGGTTGATGCCGAGTAATTCGGATGCCATCGCGGCATCTATGAAAGGGTCCTGCACGGAATTTTCTCTACATTGATTGATTGAATCAAGATTGATTATATTGATTCAATCATGATGTCTGTGGGTGTCAACCCATGAGGCTCACCATGACCATTTCATCACACATTGCTCCTGCTCCCGAAACCACGAGCCCAGGCTTGGAAAACACCGTTGCTGCCGAAACGGTTCTCAGCCATGTCGATGGCGCAGCGGGCCGGCTGATCGTCCGGGGATACGATCTCGACCAGATTTCAAGCTGGAGCTTCGAGGCACTCCTTGTCCTGCTTTGGAAAGACCTTGCGCCCGGCCAAGTCACCGAAGCCGATGTGCAAACTGCATTGGGGCAGGCCCGCGCTGCCGCGTTCCATCTCGTTGAACGTCTGCTGCCAACCATACCTCACCTTTCACAGGTGGAGGCCCTCCGCTTCCTGCTGGCGGCGCTGGCAGACTCACAAACGGTTCCACATCATGTCATGGCCGTTGCTGCCGTGCCGGTCTTTGCGGCAGCCATTGCGCGAAATGCAGCGGGTTCTGCACCTGTAGCTCCGGATGCTTCACGGCGTCATGCCGAGGACTTTCTATTCATGCTCCACGGCACGCGTCCTTCGGAAGAAAATGTGAGGGCGCTGAACACCTACCTCGTCACGGTGGCGGACCATGGTCTGAATGCCTCCACTTTTGCGGCGCGCGTCATTGCATCCACCAGGGCGGGCATGTTTTCATCCGTCATCGGCGCATTATGCGCACTCAAAGGACCACTTCACGGCGGTGCACCGGGCCCGGTTCTGGATATGCTCGATGCAATCGGCAGCGAAGATAACACAAATGCCTGGCTATCCGCCTCGCTTGCCCGTGGTGAGCGGCTGATGGGTTTCGGCCACCGCATTTACCGCGTTCGTGACCCCCGCGCCGATGTCTTGAAGCAGGCGGTCGGCCTCCTGCGCCATGGCGGTGGCCGAATTGGTTTCGCGGAGGCTGTCGAAGCCGAAGCGCTGGCGCTGCTGGCCGAAAAGAAGCCACTGCGTCCCTTGCAGACCAATGTCGAGTTCTACACGGCACTTGTGCTGGAAGCCGTTGGTTTCCCGCGAGAGAGCTTTACCAATGTCTTTGCTGCTGGCCGGATGGGCGGCTGGACGGCACATGTTCTGGAGCAGGAGCGTCTCGGCAAGCTCATCCGTCCACAGTCGCGCTATGTCGGCCCGCAGCCTTCGCAGCTGTGATGCCTGACGCTTCCAGCGTCCATCGTCATGCCGAAAGATCGCACCGTGGCCTGTTGGCGGTGTGGTCAGATGCCGATGAATTTTCGCAAAAGAGCCAGCAGTTGCTCCCTTTCGGCTTCCGATAGCGCTGCTCCCACGCCTTGCTCATAGGCGAAGAACCATTCCGAAGCGGCTTCCGCTTCGGTCTTGCCCTTGCTGGTCAGGGTCAGTTCGACGGCGCGTCTGTCTTCGTCCGGGATGTTGCGCGAGAGCAGGTCCCGGTCCTCAAGCGCGCGGATGAGTTTCGTCATATGCGCCCGCTTTATCATGAGGCTTTGGCCCAGAATGCTTTGGCGGATGCCCGGATTGTTGCGAATGACCCAGAGGACTGAGAACTCCCCCGGCTTGAGGCCGCGCCCTCCCACCTCTGAAAAGAAGTTCTCGAACACCTTCAACTGGGCCAGTCTCAGCATGAAACCCGGCGCTTCGTTGAGGCCGCCCAGATCCACCTTTTCATGGCCGTGAACCAGCATATCCATGTCTCATCCTAAATATCGGTGCGCTGCAGATTTTCCAGCCACGTCCCAACACATCAAGCGTCCGTTGTAGCACTCTTATCTGATGCGTTTGCAGGAATGGAAGAGCGGCAGTCGCGTATCTGCGCGCCGATACTTGTTCAATTCGCGTTCACGTTTCCGCTGAGCCCTGCGTTTTTCTGCGGCGGTTGCGCTGTTGCGAGGCCTTCTCGTGGGAAACGCAAGTGTGATGTCGCGCGCCTCGTAATGATTGTTTACTTAGAGATTGTTTCCTTGTAAACAAAATTTAGAGGAGGCTGACATTCGTCCTCCTTGACATCGCGCGATTGACGTCTGGGAGGAGTCATGAACGAAAGCGAAATTCGACTTGGCGTTTTTCCGGCGCCCGGCGGTCATTTGTCCGTCTCTGACGAGGTGAACTGCGCCTCGGCGTCACGACGGGTCGCACATTCCTTTTTTTGCGCCGAGGTTCTGGCGCGATGAGTGGCTTTGACCATCAAGTCGAGGCAACGCTGGCGCTCTTGCGCAACACTCCCGGCTGGCAGGAAATATGCGCCGCCAATCCCGATCTTGATGACTTCACTGTCAATTCCATTGTTTCCGAAGCGGCGACCTTCGCCGAAACCGTCCTGGCACCGCTCAACGCGATTGGCGATCGGCAGGGCTGTCGCGTTGTTGACGGTCGCGTCATCACACCCGCGGGATTTGGTGATGCTTACAGACGTTTTTGCCAGGCGGGCTGGCTGGCGCTGGATGTGCCAGAGCGCTTTGGCGGGCAGGGGCTTCCCCACACGTTGCAGGCGGCTTGCGCTGCGTTATTCGAGCGCGGATGTGTCGCCCTCATGATGCTGGCCGGCTCTTCAAGAGCGGCGACCTTTCTGCTGGCAGAGTCTGCGCAAACGAATGTCGCGGAAGAGTGGATCGCCAAACTCCTTGCCGGAGACTGGTCTGCGACCATTTGCATTTCAGAGCCGGATGCAGGTTCCGATGTGGGGCGCATTCGCACCCGCGCGATGACAGAAGGCTGCGAGTGGCGCGTTGACGGCACCAAGTGCTGGATTTCCTTCGGCGATCACGACATCACGGACCGCATTGGTCATTGTCTGCTTGCCCGGACCAGCGACGAAGCAGGGACCAGAGGGCTTAGCCTGTTTCTTGTGCCGGATCACCTTGACGGACATCGAAACGGTGTCTTGGTTGAGCGCATCGAAGAAAAGCTTGGACTTCACGGCTCGCCGACATGCGTTCTGCGTTTTGAAAAGTCGCGGGCAATTCTGCTTGGGCAGGAGGGGCGAGGGCTCCAGCACCTGTTTACAATGATAGAGCGGATGCGGCTTGTGACGGGTTGCCAGGGGCTTGGGATTGCCTCTGCGTCTGCAGACATTGCCGAAGCCTATGCGCAGGACAGGCGACAGGGTGGCTCACCCAGCGCGAGACCCGTGCCGATCTCTACGCATCCCGATGTGAAGCGACAACTCCGCATCTTGCGGCGGCAGACCGAAGTGCTGCGTGCAGCCACGCTGGAACTGGCGGCAACGCTTGATCTGGCGTCCCTCTCCACCGATGAGGACGACCGTTCCTTCCATCAGGATTTCGCGGCCTGGATGCTGCCACTGGTCAAGAACTTCGGAGCGGAAATCGGTTTCGATACGGCAAACCGGGCAATCCAGGTGCTCGGCGGTGCCGGTTACACGCGCGAATGGCCTCTTGAGCAATATCTGCGCGATAGCCGGGTGATGTCCATCTATGAAGGCACGACTGGAATGCAGGCGCTGGACTTTCTGACGCGAAGGCTTTGGCGAGACGAAGGTCGTGGTCTGGCGGCCTTCGAAACACTTGTGATGCGCGACATTGCCGCCTCTCAAAACGCAGCGGCGAATGAGCGGGCGTTGAGCGCACTGAGATCCTTTCAGGATGCAAGTGAGCAAATGCGCCTTTTGTCAGCCCAGACTGAGGCGGCCTTGTTCAAGGCAGACGATTACATGCGCTGCGGCTGGGAGGCGGTTGCAGCGTGGCTTTCACTGCGTTTGCCGAGGGGCGACGCCGAAACGGAACATGGCCAGTTCGAGGGCGCGGCTGCAGCGCTCCGGATGGCATGCTTTGCAAATTAACGGGAGGACGACATGAAGAATTCAATGATCAGGCTCGGTGCGCTTGCCAGTGTGGCGTTCACGCTTGCCGCTTTTCCTGCCTTCGCCGATATCACGATTGGTGTGACGATACCCACCACAGGACCTGGTGCCGCGCTGGGTATCCCATTGAAAAATTCGGTAGACCTCTGGCCGACTGAAATTGCCGGCGAGAAAGTGAAGGTCATCGTGCTTGACGATGCGGGTGATCCTTCTTTGGCCACCACGAATGCGCGACGGTTCGCCAATGACGACAAGGCGGATGTGATTGTCGGTACAGCACTCGTGCCCGGGGCCATCGCGGTTGCTGGCGTCGCGGCCGAGGTGGGCGTTCCGCACCTTGCCCCATCGCCGCTGCCGCCGCCTGTGGCCAAGGGCTGGAGCTTCGTCCTGCCGCAAAATGCCGAGCTCGTGTCTCGCCACCTGTTTGCGAAGATGAAGGCAGATGGCGTGAAGACGCTGGGCTATATCGGCTTTTCTGACTCCTATGGCAATCAGTGGGTCGATCAGTTCAAGAAGCTGGGAGCGGAATACGGCCTGAAAATGGTGGCCGAGGAGCGGTTTGCGCGGCCTGATACGTCTGTTGCCGGGCAGGTGCTGAAAGTGGTTGCTGCCAGGCCGGACGCGGTATTCATCGGTGCTTCCGGCACAGGTGCAGCGCTGCCGCAACTGGGTCTGCGCGAGCGTGGCTTTACAGGCCCCATCTATCAGACCATCGGCGCCGTCACCTTCGATTTCCTGCGCATCGCCGGAAAAAGCGCCAACAACACCGTTTTTGCTTCGGGCCCGGTAATGGTGGCAGAAGACCAGCCGGACACATCGGAAACCAAGGCTGAGGGCCTTGCCTATGTGACCGCCTATGAAGGCAAATATGGTGCCGGCACCCGGACACAGTTCGGCTCACACATGCAGGATGCTATGATCATCCTCAAGAAGGCCGTCCCGGTGGCGCTGGCAAAGGCAAAACCCGGCACCAAGGAGTTCAGGGATGCGCTGCGCGATGCTATCGAGAATGGCGGACCGTTCCCGGCAACCCATGGCGTTTTCCAATTCTCACCATCCGATCACTACGGCCTTGACGACAGGGGCATCGTGCTTCTGACCGCCAAGGACGGCAAGTTCAATTTGATTAAATAGTCGAGCTGACAAAAAGGCTGCGTTTCGCGCAAGAAACGCGGCCTTTTTCTTGTTTTGCCAGATCATGCATTCAACCGGGGAAATGGTGTGGACGCCACGATTGCAACTTTTCTAATTCAGGACGGCGTAACCAACGGCGCGATCTATGCGCTTTTGGGACTGGCGCTTGTTCTGGTTTTTGCGGTGACGCGCATCATTTTCATCCCGCAGGGAGAATTCGTCGCCTATGGCGCGCTCTCTCTGGCGCTTCTGGACGAGGGCAAGGTCCCGGGAACTGCGCCAATGTTGGTGGCCTTCGGCGCGGCAGCGTTGTTGCTTGACCTGTGGCAGATGCGTCGTGATTTTCAACTGTCATCGCTGGTTCGGGCTCTCGCAGCCAATGTCGCTGTCCCCGTTGCAATCTATGCATTTTTGGCGCTGACTGCGCCGTTGGAATTGCCATCTCTGCTTCGTGCCGCGCTTGCCGTTCTGCTTATTGCGCCCATGGGTTATTATATCTACCGCATCGTCTACCGTCCTCTCGTCGACGCGTCTGTTCTGGTTCTTTTGATTGCCTCGCTGGGTGTCCATCTCGTGATGATGGGGCTTGGACTTGTGTTCTTCGGACCGGAGGGGCTGCGCGCGCGCCCGCTGTCGGAAGACAGCTTCATGCTGGGCCCCCTGAACGTAACGACACAGAGCCTGTGGATTTACGCCGTTACCATCATCATCATTGTCGGGCTCTACCTTTTCTTCGAGAAAACACTGCTCGGTAAAGCGCTGCGGGCAACCGCGGTAAACCGGTTGGGGGCAAGGCTTGTTGGAGTGCGAACGCAATTGACCGGCGTCACCGCACTTGTGCTTGCAGCAATCATCGGCGCTGTTTCCGGCGTCCTGATCGCACCGGTCACCACGATCTATTACGACACAGGGTTCCTGATCGGGCTCAAAGGCTTTGTCGCGGCAATACTGGGTGGGCTGGGCAATTTTCCTGTTACTGCCATCGCCGCTATCGGCGTGGGGCTGGTCGAGGCATTCGCCTCGTTTTTTGCCAGCGCCTATAAGGAGGTCATCGTGTTCGGGCTGATTATACCTGTTCTGGTGTGGCTTTCATTCGGTGCCAGCCACCATGAGGAGGATTGATCAATGAGCAACCGCCGCCCTGTCCTCCCAATCATTGGCCTGCTTGTCGTGGTAGCCTTTCCGCTTTTGCCGGTGCCACCATTCTGGCTCACTTTGGTCAACAACATCGGGCTTGCGTCGCTGGTGGCCATCGGCCTTGTGCTGCTGACCGGTGTCGGCGGGCTCACCTCTTTCGGTCAGGCCGCATTTTGCGGGTTCGGGGCCTATACAACTGCGGTCTTGACCACGGCCTATGGCGTGTCTCCGTGGCTTACCCTGCCGCTGTCCCTTCTCATGGGCGCGGTCATGGCGCTGCTGCTTGGCTTCATCACGGTGCGCCTTTCGGGCCATTTCCTGCCGCTCGGCACCATCGCCTGGGGTTTGGCGCTATACTACCTCTTTGGAAAGATCGAAATTCTGGGACAGTATGACGGCATCACCGCCATCCCGCCGCTGTCGGTGGCCGGATATGCCTTCATCAGCAGCCAATCCATATTTTACGTCATCTGGGGCTTTGTCATTCTCACCGCCATCGGCGCGACGAACCTCCTGGACTCCCGCGTGGGTCGCGCCATCCGGGCGCTGCGTGGCGGTGCCCAGGCGGCAGAAGCCTTCGGCGTCAATATTGTCCGTGCAAAACTGACCGTTTTCGTTTTTGCCGGTGTTCTGGCAGCCCTCTCCGGTTGGCTCTATGCTCACATGCAGCGATCCGTCAATCCAACACCATTCGGCTTGAGCATGGGCATCGAATATCTGCTGATGGCCGTTGTCGGCGGCGCGGGTCACGTCTGGGGCGCTGTCTTTGGCTCAGCGGTGCTGCTTGTTCTAAAGGAAGTTTTGCAGCGTTTCCTGCCCGATCTTGTCGGTACGACAACCAATGTCGAGATGGTCGTTTTCGGAATTCTTCTTGTCGTCATCCTCCAGGTGGCGCGTGAGGGTTTGTGGCCGCTTTTGACCCGCTGGGTTGGCGTCAAGGTTCGCGAGCGTCAAATATCGAAAAATGCGAGTGCTCTGGATCGCCGCGCCTTGCCGCAGCGAGGAGGGCCTCTGCTTTCCGTCGAGACTGCAAGGAAAGAATTTGGCGGATTGGTCGCGGTCAATGATGTCAGTTTTCGTGTCAGGGCGGGTGAGGTCGTCGGCCTGATTGGCCCCAACGGAGCCGGGAAAAGCACCACATTCAGCCTCATCACCGGGCTTCTCGGCTTGACGAAGGGCGCTGTGACCTATCAGGGGCAGGCGATTTCGGGGTTGAACCCGCGCGACATCGCACGTTTCGGCATTGCCCGTACCTTCCAGCATGCGAAAATCCTGCCTGACATGTCCGTGCTGGAAAACGTGGCTCTCGGCGCGCATCTGCGTGGGTCGGCAGGCGTGGTGCGCAGCATGCTGCGGCTGGAGCGGGCTGAAGAGGCCACGCTGCTTGCCGAGGCCGCAAGACAGGTCGAGCGGGTGGGTTTAGGCCAGCTGCTGCACCGACCCGCAGGGGATCTTGCCCTTGGTCAGATACGCATTCTGGAAATTGCGAGAGCGCTTGCTGCCGATCCGGCTCTGGTGCTGCTCGACGAGCCGGCAGCCGGCTTGCGACACGCTGAAAAACAGGAGCTTTCCGCACTGCTGTCGAAACTGCGCGAAGAGGGCGTAAGCGTCTTGCTCGTTGAACACGATATGGGTTTTGTGATGGGACTGGTCGATCAACTTGTGGTCCTGGATTTCGGCACTCTGATCGCAGATGGAAAACCGCAGGACGTGCGAAATCACCCGGCCGTCATCGCTGCCTATCTTGGAGGTTCGGCATGACCAGTTCTCTGTTGGACATGAAAGACATCCGCGTATCCTACGGTCACGCCGAGGTTGTACAGGGCGTTTCGCTTACGATGACGAGCGGAAGTATCGTCACGGTGATCGGCGCCAATGGCGCAGGAAAGACGACCCTGCTCAACGCCGCCATGGGTGTCATCCCCAGCAGCGGCACCATCCTTTATGACGGAAAGCCGGTTCCTGGGTCGGTCGAGGCACGCGTCGCATCGGGTTTTTGTCTGGTGCCGGAGCGTCGCGAACTTTTTTCCACAATGACTGTGGAGGACAATATCGAACTGGGCGGCTTTCTGCGCAGCCGGGCCGAGCGCGCCGAGACGAGTGCCGAACTTTACGAGCGTTTTCCAAGGCTTGCCGAACGCCGCAAACAGCTCGCCGGAACGCTTTCTGGCGGGGAGCGGCAGATGCTGGCGCTGGCCCGCGCCCTGATGAGCAGGCCGAGATTGCTCCTGCTGGATGAGCCAAGCCTTGGCCTCGCACCGAGGATCGTTGCCGATATCCTGAGGATTGTCTCCGAATTGCGCGACAGCGGCGTTTCGATCTTGCTCGTGGAGCAGAATGCCCGCGCTGCACTGGAGATTGCCGACTTCGGCTACCTCATGGAGTTGGGTGAAGTGAAGCTGTCGGGCACCGCATCCGACTTGGCCAATAATCCGGCGCTGATGGAAAGCTACCTTGGAACGGCAAATGCCGGGTAAACGGCATTTGTCATCAGTCATGATGTCGAAGCGTCAGTGCTCTGAGGCGCTCAAGTCCAGTCGCGACCGTTTGAATGACTGGGCGGCTTGCGCTGCAACGCCAAGCGCCGCAAATAGCCTTCTCTTCACGTTTCGATATATTTCGTCATTTTAAATGACTTTCCATTCGTCGCTCCAGCGTTCATGAAGTACTCAGCAAATGTCGGGTATCTGCCCGATGCCAACTTATCTGAAGAACTGAGCACATGAAAAAACCGATCGCGCTGGAGAATATCTCCGAAAACACAGTGTTTCGAAAAGGCGATGTCTTTGTTCTGTTTGGCGAATTGTTCGGTCGCGGCTACGCAACCGGTCTTCTCGACCAGGCACGGAAAGCCGGAATGCAGATCGTGGGAATCACGGTCGGACGTCGTGATGAAAACAACGCGCTTCGTCCGCTGACTGCCGATGAGCTCTCCGAGGCAGAGCAGAGACTGGGCGGAACCATCATCAATATCCCCGTGATGGCCGGCTTTGATCTCGATGCGCCAGCCGGTGGACCCACGCCGACGGATCTTCTTGCAGGTCTGACGCTGGAAAGCTGGGAACGCGAGAAGTTCGATTGGGATTACATCGATCAGTGTCAGGCTGTCGCAACGGACCGGTTCACGTCCGCTGTCACCAAGGTCATGTCCGTTCTGGACGGAATGATTGAAGGCGGTCGCAATGTTTTCTTCGCCCACACGATGGCGGGTGGCATTCCCAAAGCGAAGGTTTTCCTCGTCGTTGCAAATCGCATCTACAAGGGCACCGGCGCACGCCACATGTCGTCACAGGCGCTCATCGACAGCGATATGGGGAAACTCATTCTTCGCAACTTCGATGAGGTCTCTGCAAACACGTTCCGCCACCTCATCGATTTGAGTGCCGGTATTCGTGAACGCGTGGAAGCCGCTGGTGGTCAGGTGCGCTATACGGCCTATGGCTACCACGGCACGGGCATCCTCATTGGCGGTGAATACCGCTGGCAGACTTACACCAACTATACGCAGGGCTATGCCAAGATGCGGCTGGAGGCGATTGCTGAGGACGCGTGGTCGAAGGGCGTCAAGGCGAGCGTCTATAACTGCCCTGAAATCCGGACGAACTCTTCCGATGTCTTCACCGGCATCGAGCTTCCACTCATCCCACTCCTGCTTGCCTTGAAAAAGGAAGGCGGCGGTGCCTGGGCCGATGCTCAGTGGAAGTCTTGCGAGGCTTTGCTTGGCGAAGGCCATACGCTGGATGAGGTCATGAAGAAGATCAGCACGCTGCAGGCCAGCGATGTCATGGTTCCGTTCTATGATTTCTCGGCATGGCCAATGCCGAACAGCCAGGCGCAGGCTGATCTCACCATTGGCACGTCCAATGAGATCACAGCCATGCATCGCGACAACAAGACCATGATCAGCGACCATTTGAGTGCTTTGGTGGTTGAGGCGACAGGTCGGCTTATCTTCGGTGCCTCGTCCAATCCTCAGGCTCCGGTGCAATGGCTCAACCATGACGTTGTCGCGCGTTGTCTCAACAGCGCCCATGTAGACATGCCTGCAGACGGCGCCAATTCATCGTCTGCCCGGTTGCAGGTCGCCTGAAAAGATTTGCTGAAGTGAAAAGATGACTTTGGGAGTTGTTCGGCCTTTTAGGTCGTGCAGCTCCCAATTTGTTTTTTGCACTTGGTCAAATTCCAGGATGTTTTAGACTTTGTTTTCTATGTCGACTATTGGTTGGGCCGCTGTGCGCTTTAACTGAAGCTTTTAAAGTGTCAGTTAAGGCATCGACTTCTATGGTCTTGCAACTACGGAAAAAGGTTGCAGGCCAAAGATGGTCGATGATGCGGACAGGTTTGAGAGGGAGGCTGGCGAGCAAATTGCCGGTCAGGGTCGTCTTGTTTGGTATCATTCCCTTTTCTGGAAAATAAATGTCTTTCTCGTTTCCAGTGTCGTGCTGGCCTATGTCGTGGGCGCAACGATCGGCTGGGTCATGGTCGAGCGCGATTCTCTTGAGCAGTGGCGCAGGCAGGCGGCACAGAATGCTCAGGTCACCAGCTCTGCCATTCGTTCCATTTACACCTTCATAGCGATCGACAGCGCCGATGATGGCCAGATCACCAAGATCATCAGCGAGAGGCCCATCGGCGACGATGCGTCCATTCTGGACACGGGGTTCAACCCATCTGATGTGCTGGGCCTTGCGGCTTCGCAGACCAAGAACAACATCTGGCTGTTCCAGAAAACGCCCGGCCCTGAGGCCTTCACAAGCTCTGCAGAAGCGTTCGGTTCAAGCAATGGACTTGCACTGTCGCTTCCTGCCAGCGCAGATCCGTCTCTCTTCTTCGTTGGATTTGCTGATGTCGGTGATGTCACACATTTCGTCGCCTATGTTCCGGTGATCAATCTCATCGGCGAATTGCAAGGGGCCTTGGTCACGACAATTGGTGAGGCGGATGCCTTGCAGGAGAGCCAAAACAAGCTCCTGCGGAATTCCTTTTTGCTGCTGCTGACAATCCTCATCCTCACGGGTGTTACGGTCACGCTCATCATGCGCAAGGTCTTCAGGCCGGTCCCCGATCTCATTGGTGCGTTGAGCCGAATTGCGCGTGATGATACGCGCTCGGTCACGCCATTTCAGGATCGCCATGATGAAATCGGTCATTTTGCAGTCGCCATTGAGACGCTGCGAGAGGCTGTTGTGGAGCGCGAGCATCTGCGTCAGGTGCGGGACGTTGCAAAGCACATGGAACACCTGGCGCATCACGATGCCCTGACCGGATTGCCAAACAGGACTTTCTTCAACAAGAAGCTTGAGGAAATGATAGCGAAATCTCGGGAAACCAGCTTTCGCTTCAATCTCATGGTCCTGGATCTAGACCGTTTTAAATCCATCAATGATGGCCTGGGCCACGCCAGTGGAGATGCACTGCTCGTTTCCTTTGCGGAGCGGCTGCTTTTGCTGATGAAGCCAGGCGATATCGCGGCGCGATTGGGCGGGGATGAATTCGCGATTCTGCAGATCGTTCGCAAGGATTCGCTGGTTGAAGCAAGCAAGCTTGCTTCCGCGATTATCCGATCCGTCGGCAGACCTTTCATCTTGCTGGGACGTGAGGTCACTGTCGGAACAAGTCTGGGCATCTGCACGGAAACATCATTTGATCTGGATATTTCGGAACCGTTGAAACGGGCGGATATTGCGCTTTACGCGGCAAAGTCCGAAGGGCGGGGAACATTCCGGTTTTTCAAACAGGGCATGGAGATGTCCGGCGAGCGAGGCCATGTTTTGCAGCATGATCTGGACGCAGCCTTGCGCGATGGGCAATTCGAACTGCATTATCAACCGATCTTCTCGGTTGATAGTCTTGAGCCTGCGGGTTTTGAGGCGCTGTTGAGATGGCGTCACCCGCAACTTGGCTGGGTTTCTCCGGCAGACTTCGTTCCTGTCGCCGAAAAAACCGGCCAGATCGTTCAGATTGGCGAATGGGTTTTGAACAAAGCCTGCTCAGATATTGCGCGGCTACCGACAGATACGTTTTTGGCGGTCAATGTTTCCCCCCTCCAACTGCAGCAGGGCGATTTTCCCAGGAAATTAAAATCCATTTTGGCCACTCATGGGGTGCCGCCAAGCCGCCTTGAACTGGAACTGACCGAAAGCGAGAGAATTTGCGCTGGCGAATGCGAGGAAACACTTGAAGCGCTTTATTCCATGGGTGTCGGCTTCGCACTGGATGATTTCGGGACCGGCTATTCGGGCATCAGTTACCTGCTTTCACTGCCCGTTACCAAGATCAAGATTGATCGCAGCTTCGTCATGGATGTGGAATATCGAGCCGACAGCCGGATCGTGATCCAAAATCTTCTGAGGCTTGCGAACGGTCTAGGCCTGAAGACCACTGCTGAGGGTATCGAAACTGAAAGCCAGCTCGAATTCCTGAAGGAATCAGGTTGCGGATTGGCTCAGGGTTATCTCCTCGGTCGTCCGTCCAAAATAGAAGACATTCAGAATACTTATAGCAATCTTTATCCCCGGAAGGTGTCATAACGAGGAGCATTTAACGTGCATTATCTTCCACTTAGGCGTCTTAAATCAATTTCTTCAAGTCTCGCATATGGCAGCTTGCTGTCCGCTTTTTTTCTCACCGCTTTTACGACGGCCTCATCTGCCCAAGATACGGACACGTTGGCCAAGATCGCACGCACCAAGACGATAACCATTGGATATCGGGAAGACGAAGTTCCCTTCGCTTACAAATCGTCTGACGGTTCGGCTGTCGGCTACTCGGTAGACCTGTGCAATCTGATAGCGGAGCACGTGCGCGCGCAACTCAAGCTCGATACGTTGAACATCAACTATGCCGTCGCCACGCCAGCGACCCGTTTTCTGCTTGTGAAGTCCGGAAAGATCGATCTGGAATGCAGCGCTACCACCAACAACGCCGAGCGACGTGAGCAGGTGTCCTTTTCCTACCCACATTTCATCACGGCCACACGTTTCGTCGCGAAAAAGGCAAGCGGCCTGCAAAGCATCAAGGATCTTGCAGGCAGAACCGTGGCATCGACGACAGGCACTGTAAATGTCGAGCAATTGCAGGATCTGAATCGGGCGAACAAGCTCAATATTTCCGTTTTGCTTGCGCGCCAGAATTCGGATGGTTTTGCTTTCGTGGAGAATGACAAGGCATCTGCATTCGTGATGGACGGCGTCCTGCTGGCGGCACAGGTGGCCTTCTCCAAATCCCCGGACGCTTACGTCATTTCCGCAGATACATTCGGGCCCCCAGAGCCATATGGAATTCTGATGCGCAAGGACGATGCTGCGTTCAAAGCAATCGTCAATGACGCATTGAAGACCATATTCGTGAGCGGGCAGATCGATCACATCTATGAAAAATGGTTCATGTCGCCCTTGCCGCAGGATGGTCGCAACTTCAATTTGCCGATGTCGGCAGAACTCAAGGCTGCCTTTCGCGAGCCTGCGGAGTATCTGCAATGAGACAGGCACTCTCCATATTTTTTATGGTCTGCGCCTTGGGCCTGGCTGTCTCAGTTGAGGCCATCGCTGCGGATTTCACGACGCCAACCTTGCAGCGTATCAAGGAAACGGGGAAAATCAGGATCGGATATGGTCAGACCGCGCCATTCTCCTTTCCCTCAGACAATGGCGAGGTGATGGGTTATTCGATTGATCTGTGTCGTCGCGTTGCGGAGAAATTGCGCGCGCGGTTGAACATGGATTCGATCGAGATCGAGTTTCTACCAAGAACCCCCAGCAATCGCATACAATTGTTGAAAGAGGGCACGATCGACATCGAGTGCAACTCCAGCACAAATACTGCCGAGCGGCGCAAAAGCGTCATATTTGCCGTCAGCCACTTCTACGGTGCCACCCGCTATGTCTCGCTGGCGAAGAACAATCTCAAAACTCTTGCGGACTTGAAGGGCCGTTCTGTCAGTGTGGCTCTTGGAACTGTCAATGTCAGTGAGATCAACGAGGCGAATCGTTCCAAAAGGCTCAATATCTCGGTCGTGCCGGTAGAATCGCTACAGGCCGCCTTTGACATGGTGGCTGATGGGCAGGTCTCTGCCTTTGCGATGGATGAAGTCCTGCTGAGCACAATGATCGCGCGATCGGCACATCCGGATGACTACGCTATTTCGGATGAGTTCGTGACAGAGCTGCAGCCCATTGGTTTCATGATGCGACTGGGTGATACCGAATTTGCGGCCGCCGTAAACGAAGCCCTCGGTGAGATCTACAGAAGCCCGGAGATGGTCGATATCTACAACAAGTGGTTCGAGCAACCTGTTCCAGCGCTCGGAGTAAAGCTTGGAATTCCAATGAGCGACGTTCTCAAACAGGCATTGGCAGATCCAAAGCCAATTGAGTAGGAGCGTGTTTTACATGGTGATGCTTTTGGGAAGCAGCCGAAGCGGCCTCCCAAATGCGGCGACGTGAAACTCAGGCCTTTTCAAGCGCAATGGCGATGCCTTGACCAACGCCAATGCACATGGTGGCCAGAGCCTTGCTTTTGCCGGTCAAAGACAGCTCCAGAGCTGCGGTGCCTGCTATGCGGGCCCCGCTCATTCCAAGCGGATGACCCAGCGCGATTGCACCGCCATTGATGTTGGCGCGTGCGTCGTCGTCGGCAATAGCGAGTTGGCGAAGCGTCGCCAACCCTTGCGAGGCAAAAGCTTCGTTCAACTCGATGATGTCGAGTGCGTCTGCGGTCCAACCCAGACGGTCCAGAAGTTTCTGTGAAGCCGGAGCAGGACCGATGCCCATGACGCGCGGTGGTACGCCAGCCGTCGCGCCGCCGGAAATTCTGGCAAGCGGCGTTAGGCCATATTTCTTCACCGCTGCTGCGGACGCAATGATCAGGGCGGCGGCGCCGTCGTTTACACCGGATGCATTACCCGCCGTAACCGTGGCTCCATCCATGCGGTTCACGGGTTTCAATTTGGCTAAGGCCTCGACGCTGGTTTCGCGCGGATGCTCATCCTTTGAAACAATGACCGGCTCGCCCTTGCGCTGGGGAATGGTGACAGTGGTGATTTCCTTTGCCAGTCGTCCATTGGCCTGCGCTGCGGCTGCCTTCTGCTGGCTCCTGACCGCAAAGGCATCCTGATCTTCACGGGAGACTGCGTAGTCAATGGCAACATTATCACCCGTTTCCGGCATGGAATCGACGCCGTAGAGGGCCTTCATGGCCGGATTGACGAAGCGCCAACCGATCGTGGTGTCGTAGATTTCGGCGTTCCGGGAAAAGGGAGTTTCTGCCTTCGGCATGACGAAGGGTGCCCGGCTCATGCTTTCCACGCCACCGGCAATCATAAGCTCTGCTTCGCCGGACTTGATGGCGCGGGCGGCGGTGATGACGGCGTCCATTCCAGAGCCGCAAAGCCGGTTCATCGTGGTGCCGGTGATGCCGACGGGAAGCCCGGCGAGTAGGAGGGACATGCGGGCCACATTTCGATTGTCCTCTCCCGCCTGGTTGGCACAACCGAAGATGACATCGTCGATGGCGTCCCAGTCGATGGAGGCATTGCGTTCCATCAGCGCCTTTAGCGGAACCGCGCCCAGGTCATCCGCCCGAACGGAGGAGAGGGCGCCGCCGAAACGGCCGATGGGAGTGCGAATGTAGTCGCAGATAAAAACGTCGGTCATGTATTTACGCCTCAGAGTTCGGGAGCGATAAGATCGGCGACAGAGCCATCGGTATGGAGCTTTGCACCCGTCATTGCCTGCAAATCCTCAAATGTCATGCCCGGCAATTTCTCCCTCAGCACGAAGTGTCCGTCTTTTACATCAACCACGGCATGGCTGGTGTAGATCCGCGTGATGCAGGCAACACCGGTCAGAGGAAAGGCGCATTTTTCAACAAGCTTCGGCTCGCCCTTCTTCGTCACATGCTCGGTAATGACGAAGACCTGCTTGGCGCCGTGAACCAGATCCATTGCGCCGCCAACGGCGGGCACGCCTTTCGATCCGACGCGCCAATTGGCGAGATCGCCATTCTGCGCAACCTGATAGGCGCCGAGGATGGCAACATCCAGATGACCGCCGCGAACCATCGCGAAACTGTCGGCATGATGGAAGAAAGCTGCACCGGGTTTCAGCGTGACGGCTTTCTTGCCGGCATTGATGAGGTCCCAGTCTTCCTCGCCTTCCGGCGGCGCCTCTCCAAAATTCAGAACGCCGTTTTCAGTATGGAAAATCGCTTCGCGGCCGGGTGGCTGATAGCGGGCAACCATTTCCGGAAAGCCGATCCCCAGATTGACATAGGCACCATCGGCAATGTCCTGCGCTGCGCGCCATGCGATCTGTGCGTTGGAAAGCTTGATGTCTTCAAAGGTGTTGAGAGCGATAGTATCGGTCATACGTAGGCCACTCCTGCGCGGATCAGGACTTCTTCCTGCTGTGGATCTGCTATCTCGACGACGCCATCGACGAATATGCCGGGCGTAACCACCTGTTCCGGATCGATCTCGCCGGCGGGCAGAAGTCGGGAAACCTGCGCTATCGTGGTCTTGGCGGCCATGCACATCAGCGGATTGAAGTTGCGACCGGCCTTTCGGTAGGTCAGGTTGCCGTGCGTGTCGCCCAGATGCGCCTTTACGATCGCAAAATCGGCTTTCAGCCAGCGCTCCTGCACGTAAGGCCGACCATCGAATTCGGCAATCGGCTTGCCCTCGGCAAGCTCGGTACCATAGGCAGTTGGCGTGTAGAAAGCGGGAATTCCAGCGCCGCCTGCACGGATGCGCTCTGCCAGCGTGCCCTGCGGCACCAGTTCCAGTTCGATCTGGCCAGCGAGATAGCGGTCGGTAAAGGCACGTGGATCGGATGAACGCGGGAAGGAGCAAATCATCTTGTCGACCATGCCGGCATCGATCATCGCGGCAATGCCGATACGACCGTTGCCCGCATTGTTGTTGATGACGGTGAGGTTCTTTGATCCCTTGTCGATCAGCGCATGAATGAGTTCGATTGGTGCACCGGAGCCCCCGAAGCCACCAATCATCACGGTTGCGCCGTCACCGATCGCAGAGACAGCATCCGCTGCGCTCTTGATTGTCTTGTCCATGAAGCCCTCCTCGACGGCCCTCTGTCTGCTCAGCATTGGCAAAGAGGTAAAGCCGAACAGCGCTCGACTGCAACTGATTTGTGCGTTATATAAACTTTGTTCGTATATCGCACACTTGAGAGGCTGGAAATGGTGAGTGAACGCGACCTGATGGGTGGACTTGCCAAGGGGCTGAAAGTGATTGAAGCGTTCAGCGCCGAACATCCGCGCCTTTCGATTTCACAGGCTGCAGAGATTGCAGGCCTTGATCGGGCCACCACCCGCCGATGTCTTTTAACCTTGGCGGAGCTTGGCTATGCCGCTTACGACGGCAAATATTTCACCGTCACGCCCAAGGTGCTACGGCTTGGAACAGGCTGCCTGGCAACCATGCCACTTCCGCGCATCGTCCAGCCCTTGCTGGACGATTTGTCGATACGGATCGAACAAAGCACCTCGGTATCCATCCTCGACGAAACGGAAATTGTCTATGTTGCCCGAGCGGCGCAGCGCAGGGTCATGTCCATTGCCCTCATGCCCGGCTCCCGTCTGCCTGCCTATTGTACCTCCATGGGCCGTGTGGCGCTTGCCGCGCTGGATGCTGAAAAACGCAGAGCCTTGCTGGAAAAATCTCATCTGGATGCACGGACGGAAAGAACGATCACGGATATTGATGCGCTGATGGCCGAGCTTGAGGCGACGAGTGCACGGGGCTACGCCATTATCGATCAGGAAGTCGAGATCGGCCTGCGTTCGATTGCCGTTCCATTGCAAAACCTGCGTGGGCAAACCGTTGCAGCGTTGAATGTTGGTCTGTCGGTGACCTCGGCCAGCATGGAAGATCTGGTGAACACCAATCTGCCGCCGCTTCTCGATGTTCAGGCGGATCTGCGCAGAATGCTGGTTTAAGCCTCAAGCGAAGGCATGGCAGCGAACTTCGACTGCTCCGCGCTGCGCCATGTACCTGGCGTCATGCCTGTTTCCCTGACAAAAAACCTTGAGAAATAGGAGGGGTCGACGAATCCCAAACCCGTTGCCACCATCTGCACCGTCGAGACCGTGAAAAGCAGCTCTTGCTGGGCGATTTCCAGCTGTCTTCGGGCGATGAGGCGTTGGAGGCTTGTTCCGCATTGCAGCCTGACGAGGCGGTTGAGGTGCGTCTGAGACATGCCGAGCTGCTGCGCGTAAAAGGCAGCACTCTTGTGGTCCCGAATATGACGTTCGATGAGGTTGAGCAGCATCTCGAACCGATTGCCGTTTCGGTCCGTTCCCGTTTGCTGAGCGGACGCCCTGTCGATCCGACAGAGATGCGCGATGAGGCTTGCAATCTGTCCCTCGATCATGGCGTCCCGGGCCAGACGATTGCCCGCAAATTCCTGAGAGATCAGTTCACAAGCCTTGACGACATCTCCAAGTGCATCATGGCCTTCAAGCGGGATGAGAACCGGGCGCGCCAGATGCTGGCGCGTGACCGTCTGCAACAGGGTCGATAGCGCAGAGGGAATAAGCGTGATGATGAGGCCCGCTATGTCCCGGGAAAAGCGGAACCCATGTTCGAAGCCCGGCGGCACGATGATGACGGCTGGCGGCTGAATGGGCGTAACTGCGCCTTCCAGCGTGGCATCACCGTCGCCACCCGAAATATAGAGTATCTGGAGGAAGCTCTCATGGCTGTGCAGGCCGATTTCGAAGCGGTGCAGACTGCTGCGTGAGAACAGGGTTTCGCAGTGAAAACGGAACAGGCTCTGTGGTCCGGTACTCTCACCATAGAGCTTGTCTCTGGACATTTGCGCTACCCTGCACTTCAAATCATGGTCGGATAGTGCAATTTCTGCTCTGAAATGTCCATTGAAACCACGCTCCGTGGCCGTCATTTCTGCTCCTGGGAGTGTTGTGCAGGAGGGTTTAATGCGCACGAAAGTCGTTATCATCGGTTCCGGCCCGTCGGGTCTGCTGTTGGGTCAGATCCTGACCCGTGCCGGAGTGAGCAACGTCATCATTGATCGCGTTGGCAAGGAATACATTCTCGGGAGAGTTCGCGCCGGGGTGCTGGAAGAGGGGCTGGTCAAGCTTCTTGAAAATGCCGGTGTTGCCGACAGGCTCCATAAGGAAGGCCTGCCGCATGACGGCTTCTCGCTGGCCTTCGACGGTCGCGATCACCGCATCGATCTCTTTGATCTGACAGGTGGACAGCGTGTCATGGTTTACGGCCAGACGGAAGTGACCCACGACCTGATGGACGCCCGTGAGCGTGATGGCTCATTGACCATTTATGATGCGGAAAACGTTCAGCCGCATGATTTTTCCGGCAAGAAGCCCTATGTCACCTATCAGAAGGACGGCGTGACGCATCGCATCGATTGTGATTTCATCGCGGGTTGTGATGGCTTCCACGGTGTCAGCCGGAAAGCTGTCCCACAGGGTGCCATTCGTGAATATGAGCGTGTCTATCCCTTCGGTTGGCTGGGTATTCTGGCAGAGGTGCCGCCGGTCAATCATGAACTGATCTATGCGAACCATCCGCGCGGATTTGCTCTGTGTTCCATGCGCTCTAACACGCGCAGCCGCTATTACGTGCAGTGCCCTCTGGATGACAAGATCGAGGACTGGAGCGACGACCGCTTCTGGGACGAGATCAGGCTTCGCCTGCCAGCGCATCATGCAGAGGCAATGAAGACCGCGCCATCCTTCGAAAAGTCGATCGCGCCTCTGCGTTCCTTCGTTGCAGAACCCATGCGGTTCGGAAGCCTGTTCCTTGCCGGAGATGCAGCGCATATCGTACCGCCCACCGGTGCAAAGGGTCTCAACCTCGCCGCCAGTGACGTTCACTATCTCAGCCAGGGCTTGATCGAATATTACAATGAAGGCTCGCAGGCCGGACTTGATGCCTATTCGGGACGGGCATTGGACAGAGTGTGGAAAGCGGTTCGCTTCTCCTGGTGGATGACGACGATGATGCACCGTTTCCCGGATACGGGCGACTTCGGCCAGAAGATCCAGGAAGCCGAACTCGATTACCTCGTGCATTCCCGTGCCGCAGCGACGTCGCTGGCCGAAAACTATGTGGGTCTGCCCTACTAGGTTTTTGCGGATGCAAGCGATTCCGCGGTTTCGCGGATCGTTTGCATCAACAGAAGAAGCGGAAGCGATGGTTGCGTATCGGCGCGCATGGTCAGGCCGACTGGGCCGCTTGTGTCGCCCGTGTCGAGCGGTAGAACCACGAGCGTGCCATCGGCAATATCTGCAGCCACGACGCCTTCTGAAATAATCCAGATGGCGTCGCTGTTTCGCAAGAACGCCCTGCCAAACGCATCGGATACGGTTTCAATGCGTTTCGGCAAGGCGCCCACCCCGCGGGCGATCAGAAATTGCTCGACGACCGGGCCGATGACGGAGTTGCGCGTCGGCGTCAAAATCGGAAACTCGCTCAGCCTTTCGTAGATAGCTGTTCCTTCGCGCAACAGTGGATGGTTGGCGCGGACGACGAAGCGTACTTTTTCGGAATAGAGATGTTCGAAGGAAAAGCCGGTCATTTTTTCAGGCGCGGCCAGACGTCCAACAACGAGGTCGAGTTCTCCCACCCTCAATTGTTCGAGCAAAACCGCGTTTTCGCCCGTGACAATCTTGACCGTGCTGCCCGTATCTTCCCGCAGGAAAGTGCTCATCACGTCAGGCATGATCCTGACGGATACGGTCGGGAGCGCGCCTATCCGGACGGGTGTCCCGGTATTTGCAGCATCTTGCGACACGGAATCGACCGCCTGTCTCAAGGCGGTCATCGTCGCACCGGCGTGCTTGAGAAAGATTTCGCCGTAACGGCTCAGCTTGATACCCCGGCCGTCGCGCTCGAAAAGTGCCACTCCAAGCACGTCTTCCAGTTCCCTGATGGTCTTCGTCACAGCCGGTTGGCTTATATGCAAGGATGCAGCGGCCCTGACGACGCTTTTCTGTCGCGCGATCTCGACGAAAGTCTGGATATGACGAAATTTGACCCGGGTATCGACCATATTTTATAATCTGTGAGTTATGGATGATTGCAATAATCTCATTTTACTTAACCGGATCGACATTGCAATATCGTTGTCAGGAGGAAGCGCCATGCAATTTCTGATGTCTGGCTCTCAGACTATTCATTACAAGACAGTCGGCCTTGATGGCAAAAGACCCGTCATTGTCTTCATCAATTCTCTCGGTACGGATTTCCGCATCTGGGAGCAGGTGATGGCGGAACTTGGCGATTCATACGCCTATGTCCTGCACGACAAGCGCGGGCATGGCCTGTCGGATACCGGAAATACGCCTTACAGCATTGATGATCATGTGGATGATATCGAAGCCTTGCTGGCGCATCTGTCCGTGCGACGTGCCATCATATGGGGCCTGTCCATCGGAGGGTTGATCGCGCAGCGGCTATGCGACCGTCGATCCGACCTGGTAAGCGCGCTCGTGCTCAGCAATACCGCGCACAAGATTGGCACTCCTGCGATGTGGAATGACCGTATCGCCAAGGTGGAGCAGGACGGACTCTTCGCCATGGTCGACGGTGTCATGGAGCGGTGGTTCACGACCGCTTTCCGCTCGCCAGACAATGCCGCCTATCTGGGCGCGAAAAACATGCTCGCCCGTCAGGATGCCCGGGGTTATGCGGGAAGCTGTGCTGCCATACGCGACGCCGATTATACGCAGGTCGTCGCGACATTTGATGTGCCGACCCTTTGCGTTGCCGGTGATGGCGACGGGTCTACGCCCCCAGAGCTTGTTGCAACGCTTTCCTCGCTCATTCCCGGCAGTCGGTTGGAGGTCATCAAGGGCTGCGGTCACATTCCCTGTGTCGAGCAGCCTTCCGCCTACGCGGCTGCTGTCGATACATTCCTGAAATCATTGCCGGAGCTTTGACCCATGGCCGATGCCAACAAGACAAACAGGTTCGAGGGCGGGATGAAGACCCGTCGTGAGGTCCTTGGAAATGCCCATGTGGATCGCGCGCAGGCTGCCTCGACACCCTTCGACCAACCGTTTCAAACGCTGATCACCGAGTCCGCCTGGGGTACAGTCTGGGCAGGGACCCACTGGACCAAGCGAGAGCGTTCGATGGTCACCATCGCACTGCTTGCCGCGCTCGGACATGATGAGGAGGTGGCCATGCATGTTCGCGCCACCGCAAACACCGGCGCGACCGAAGAAGATATTCGCGAAGCTTTGATGCATGTCGCGATATATGCGGGTGTTCCCGCAGCCAACCACGCTTTCAAGATTGCGAAGAACGCACTTGCCGAGATGCGAGCCGCCTCTTCGCGTGAGGAGGAGAAGAAATGACCAACAGACCGCCAGAAACCGGACCATTTTTTGCCAGAGATCGCAGCATTCACCCGCCAGCCTATGCCCCGGCGTATAAAACCTCGATTCTGCGGTCGCCGCAGCGGGCGCTGATCTCGCTGGAAGGTACGAAGAGCGAAATTACCGGCCCAGTCTTCGGCCACAATATGCTCAATCCCTTGGATAACGACCTTATCCTCAATTACGCCCGTCCGGGTGAAATGCCGATCGGACCCAGAATCCTCGTACACGGACGTGTTCTGGATGAACGGGGCAGGGGCGTCGATGGGGCGCTGGTCGAGTTCTGGCAGGCGAATGCCGGCGGACGCTACCGTCACAAAAAGGAAACCTATCTGGCTGCCGTCGATCCGAATTTCGGTGGCGTAGGTCGAACGATCACCGATGCCGATGGCAATTACTGGTTCAAGACGATTTTGCCTGGTGCCTATCCATGGCCCAATGGTGTCAATGACTGGCGCCCGGCGCATATTCACTTTTCCATTTTCGGTCACGGTTTTGCCCAGCGTCTGATCACGCAGATGTATTTCGAGGGTGACCCGATGATCTGGCAGTGTCCAATTGTGAAAACGATCCCGGACAAGGCGGCCATTGAGCGGCTGGTCGCTGCTCTCGACATGAACGCGGCGCTTCCGATGGACATGCGCGCCTACAAATTCGACATTGTTCTGAGAGGACGCCGTTCCACCCTGTTTGAAAATCGCATGGAGGGCAACTGAGATGGTTCAACCGCTTCACTACCTTAAGGAAAGCGCTTCCCAGACCGCTGGTCCCTATGTCCACATCGGTTGCACGCCGAATTTTGTGGGTATCGAAGGCATCTTCTCGGAGGATCTGGGTTCCGGCGCGCTCTACAATGCCAATGCAAAGGGCGAGCGTATCTCCATCCGTGGCACCGTTTACGATGGCGGCGGCAATCCTCTCAAGGACGCTTTGATCGAAATCTGGCAAGCGGACGCGCAGGGTCTTTACAACAGCCCTAGCGAAACGCGCGGCGCTGCCGATCCAAATTTCAGGGGCTGGGGCCGCTCGCCGGGCAACATGGATACCGGTGAGTTCATCTTCGAGACGATCAAGCCTGGAAAAGTGCCGTTCAATAATGGCGAGTGGATGGCTCCGCACATCACCTTCTGGGTCGTGGCACGTGGCATCAATATCGGCCTTCAGACCCGCATGTATTTTCCGGAAGAGGCAGACGCCAATGCTGTCGATCCGGTTCTGGCCCGGGTGGAACATAAACCAAGGCTTGCAACCTTGATCGCGAAGAAGGAAGAAGGAAACATCTATCGCTTCGACATCCATCTTCAGGGTGATGCCGAAACAGTCTTCTTCGATATTTGAGATCAAAATGAGCTTTTCCCCTTTTGAACATCCGGTGCTGGGCGGCCTTTTCGGTGATGCGGAGATCGCAGAACTGTTCTCTGCAGAGGCCGACGTTGCGGCAATGCTGCGGTTTGAAACCGCACTTGCCGCCGCGCAGGCGTCAGCCGGCATCATTTCAGAAGGGGAGGCGGCCAGTATTTCTCAAGGACTGGCCAAGATTGATATCGATTACGCCGCGTTGCGAAATGGCGTAGCGAAAGATGGTGTCGTCATTCCCGAGCTTGTTCGCCAATTGCGGGCAGCCGTCGAAAAAACTGTCGCATCAAAGGTGCATTTCGGCGCAACCAGTCAGGATGTCATCGATACGAGCCTGATGCTGCGCCTCAAGGCTGCCGCGTTCATCCTCGGCACACGGCTGTCGTCCTGCATCGCCGGCATGGAGGGGCTGATCAAACGCGACGGCTCAAAGCCCTTGATGGGCTATACAAGAATGCAGGCAGCAATACCGATTACGGTTGCGGACAGGGTCGTCAGCTGGCAGGCGCCGCTGTGCCGACATGAAGAGCGGCTGCATCTTCTCCTGGAAAAGAACTTCGCAATCCAGCTGGGTGGCGCTGCAGGAACACTGGATTCCCTGGGTGATAAAGCCGCAGATGTTCGCGCGGAACTCGCCAGAAGGCTTGACCTGGCAGAAAGCGTCCAGTGGCATTGCCAGCGCGACGGCATTGCTGATTTCGCCCATTTTCTGACGCTTGTTACCGGCACGCTTGGCAAGTTCGGTCAGGACATTGCGCTTCTTGCTCAAACCGGCTCCGGCATTCGCCTTTCGGGCGGTGGTGGTTCGTCGGCCATGCCGCACAAGCAAAATCCTGTCGTGGCCGAAACCCTGGTGGCGCTTGCTCGCTTCAACGCGGTGCAGGTTTCTGCAATACATCAAGCCATGGTGCATGAGCAGGAAAGATCCGGTGCGGCGTGGATGCTGGAATGGCTGGTCCTTCCGCAAATGGTGGCCGCTACGGGTAGCGCGCTTCTGTCGGCCGAGCGCCTCATATTGCAGATCGAAGCCCTGGGCAGCTGATCGGCTTCCTCCCACATCTGCAGATTTTTTAGGAACCATTCTCCAAAGGGCACGTTCATTTGGCAGGAGAGCCACCGTGTCAAACGGACATGATGGCGCTGGAGAACATCAGGATTTTTCCGTTTTCTTCTGATGGCCAACGAAATGGCAGACGAGCTTCTTACCCATCCGGTGCGCTCTCCGACACAAGTTCCTTCCGCCCAAGGAGACCACGATGGAAAAGACCGAAACGCGCAAGCTTGCGGAAGAATATATGCTGCTTGGCGGTACGCGTCAGGTGATGATCGACGATAACAAGACCTTCATCCGCCAATATGAGAACGAACCCGATGAAGCTGAGCGCTTCTGGCAGGAACGTATAGCCAGCCTTGAGCAGGCACGCAGGGAGGATGTCGAATTCTTCCTTCCATCCGTCAATTCAGACGAAGCGAACTGATATTCCAGACAATCAAGCAAAGGAGAAAGCCATGACAGCTATCAACGCTGCTAAAATCGTGATTCTTGCAACAGACGGTTACGAACGTTCCGAACTTCGGATGCCCTACGAGGAACTGAAGAAGAAGGGCGCTGACGTAAAGATCGCGTCGCTCGAAAACGGCGAAATCAAGAGCTGGGACGAGAAGGACTGGGGCGACAGCATTAAGGTCGATATGTTGGCAAAGGACGTCAACATCGAAGATTTCGATGCCCTGGTGCTTCCCGGCGGCCAGATCAACCCCGACGTTTTGCGTGCCAGCGATGACGCCATGCGTGTCGTTCGCCAATTCGTCAAATCCGGCAAGGTCGTCGCAGCCATCTGCCACGCACCCTGGTTGCTGATCGAAGCTGATGCCGTCAAGGGCCGTCAGGTCACATCCTACGGCTCCATCAAGACTGACGTCATGAATGCCGGCGGTCTGTGGAAGGACGAGAAGGTGGTTACCGACAAGGGCATCATCACTTCGCGCTCGCCAGACGACCTTGATGCATTCGTTGCCAAGATTGTCGAAGAGGTTGAAGAGGGCCGCCACGAGCGCCACGCAGCCTGATCCGGCATAATAATAATAATAATAATAATAAGAAAGGCCGCCATTATTTGGCGGCCTTTTTCATGCGTTGGTGGGGGCCATCATGGTGCCTGTTGTTCCATGAGTTCGCGTCCGATCAGCATTCTGCGAATTTCCGATGTGCCCGCGCCAATCTCCATCAGCTTGGCGTCGCGGAACATTCGGCTGACAGGCGTTTCATTCATAAACCCCGTTCCACCCATGGCCTGCACGGCCTGATGCGCGACGACCATCGCCTGTTCCGATGCGTAGAGTACGCAGGCTGCGGCATCCTGTCTGGTTACCCTGCCTGCGTCGCAGGCGCGGGCGACTTCATACATATAGGCACGCGCAGTGTTGAGCGCGGTATACATGTCCGCGATTTTGCCCTGCATGAGCTGAAAACTGCCGATGCTCTGCCCAAACTGTTTCCTGCTCTTAAGATAGGGCATGATTTCGTCCAGACAGGCCGCCATGATCCCAGTGCCGATGCCGGACAGAACGACGCGCTCGTAATCCAGCCCTGACATCAAGACGCGAACGCCCTTGCCCTCTTGGCCAAGGACATTTTCGATGGGGACTTCGACATTGTCGAAAATAAGCTCGGCGGTATTCGACCCGCGCATTCCAAGCTTGTCGAAATGCGGGCTGGTCGAGAAACCCTTCATGGTCTTTTCGACGATGAAGGCGGTGATGCCGCGGCTGCCTGCGCCGGGGTCTGTTTTTGCGTAGACCACCAGCGTGTCGGCATCTGGCCCGTTTGTAATCCAGTATTTCGTCCCATTCAGCCGGAAATGATCCCCGTGTTTCTCGGCGCGCAAAGCCATTGAAACCACGTCGGAGCCCGAACCCGCTTCCGACATTGCCAAAGCACCCACATGAGCGCCGGAAACCAGCTTCGGAAGATATCGTTGCCTCTGGTCGTCGTTACCGTTGAGTTTGATCTGGTTGACGCAAAGATTTGAGTGCGCGCCATAACTCAGGCTTACCGATGCCGAGGCGCGGGCAATCTCTTCGACAGCGACCGTGTGGGCCAGATATCCCATGTCAGCTCCGCCATAGGCCTCCGGCACCGTTATTCCCAAAAGCCCGAGTTCGCCCATCTCTTCCCAAAGCTCGTGCGGGAAGAGATTTGCCTTGTCTATGCCAGCCGCAAGTGGCTTGACGCGGTCCTGCGCGAAGCGGTGCACCACATCGCGCAGTGCGCCGATGTCTTCACCCAAGTCAAAGCTCATCGCGTTGACGAACATGCATAGTTCCTCCCAGTTTATCGAGCCTGCCGATCACTCTCCCCAGTGATCGAAAGGCCAGTCGTTGGCGGCAGCGCTCCTGCGGTCCGCCTGCTCTATGCTATCCGAAGTGAGTATGAGCTCGAGGTGCCCATTTGTCGCCACCGCCGGGATATATCTAGCGTCAGAGCTTACGCGGAATCACGCAAACGTCACTGTTTGAATCGATTATATTCGCCTATCAGAATTCGTTGAACATAATTGAGAGCTATGCAAAAGCGTTTTGCCACTATTTCGCCTTATTTGCGTCACGATTGCGTCCATTTTCTCCCGTCAATCGACCTAATTTACAGACGAGATTAATTTTTCTTCATAAAAATACAGACATTCCTTGTCATTTTGAGTGTGCGTCGCCGCAATTTTATTGCGGTGCACAATGGTCCAATATGCTTAAAATGCGTCCCTTATGTCGCCTTCGCACTGCAAATATGCATGGCTCTATAGAATGCTATAAGATTAAATGAGTTTTAATTGAGCATCGAATACATGCCAGAACCTAAACAAGGTGTGAGGGTTTCGCTGGCGCCACGGTGTTGTTCTTCAGTAGATCGGTTTTTATACTGAATTCACTTCTTTTGTGAGTATTTCTGGTTGCCTCACCCAAAAGAACTAAGGCGGCACGCCTCACAAAAAATTCAAAAGCACCAAATTGTCGTCACAGCATTGCTATCTGATGATACTCGAAATGACGCGCCCAACGGGTACCGACCATCGCAAAACATAAATGGAGTCCTCTCTATGAAGTCCGCGACTCGATCGGCTGTTTCGCCGCTTAGTAGCTCAGATGAATTCGATGTGAGCTTTCCGATCGGAGGAATCGCTAAACGCAGCTTTGACGTTTCGTCAGCACTGCTAGCACTCCTCGTACTTAGCCCGATCTTCTTGATGATCATGGCTTTGGTTAAATTCACCGACCGCGGTCCGGCCTTCTATGGTCATCGCCGCGTCGGGCATAACGGACGTATGTTCCATTGCCTCAAGTTCCGCACCATGGTGATGAACGGCGATGAAGTCCTGCGACACTATCTTGCTGCCAATCCAGAAGCAGCGGAAGAGTGGAAGACGACACGCAAGCTCAAGAACGATCCTCGGGTAACATCGATCGGATCTGTCTTGCGCAAGCTGAGCCTGGACGAGCTGCCACAGCTCATCAACATCATTCGTGGTGAGATGAGTGTCGTGGGCCCTCGTCCTGTTGTTGATGAAGAGCTGAACTATTACGAAAGTGCAGCTTCTTATTATCTCAGCACCCGTCCGGGCCTGACCGGCCTGTGGCAGATCAGTGGTCGTAACGACGTGTCCTACAAGGAACGCGTGGACTTCGATACGCAATATGTGCGCAACTGGTCCATGATGCAGGACGTGTCCATCATCGTTAAAACCATTCCGGCTGTGTGCATGTCACGCGGCAGCTATTGAACCAAATTCATAGTTCGGCGTTTTGTGGCATTAAGTTATTGCGGCCGCCATTGGGTGGCATTTGCGACCAGCCTTAAAAGCTGGTCGTAAACCGGCTGTAACGACAGCTGTAATTATGGAGTTCAATATGGTTGGCGTTGCCACCGGTTTTTCATTGAATCTTGCCCTGCGCAAAATTCCTGCGCTTGTTATCGCGGCCACGCTGGTCGCAACCTCACCCTTGAGTGCCTTTGCTCAGCAGGACAAGCAATACAGGCTGGGCACCGCTGACAAGCTGCGTATCCGTGTTGCAGAATGGCAGCCTGCAGATGACACCATCCGCAACTGGGAAGCCATCAACGGCGATTATTCTGTCGGCGCTTCCGGGTCCCTCTCGTTGCCTTTTATCGGCGAGCTCGATGTCGCTGGCAAAACGGCCGGTGAAGTCGGCTCTGAAATCGGCGCACAGCTTCAGAGCAAGTTTGCCCTTCGCAATCTTCCCTCAGCCTCCGTCGAGGTCTCACAATTCCGACCCGTCTTCCTGACCGGCGATGTCCAGACGCCGGGTGAATATCCCTATGCACCTAATCTCACGGTATTGAAGGCAGTCAGCCTTTCTGGTGGCCTGCGCCGTTCCGAGGCTGGGCAGCGTTTTGCTCGCGATTTCATCAATGCCCGTGGCGACGCTGTTGTCTACGACGACCAGCGCGGGCGTCTTCTTGCACGCCAAGCCCGTCTGCGCGCCGAGGTCAGGGGTGACAAGGAAATCACCAAGACACCTGAACTGGAAAAGATTCTCAACATTGATGCGCTTCTTGAGAGCGAAACTGCTCTCATGAAATCCCGGACGGAGCGCTATACGCTTCAGTTGAAAGCCTTGACGGATCTCCGGCAGCTTCTGGAAACGGAAGTCGAATCCCTTCAGAAAAAGGCCGAAACTCAAAACAGACAGTTGCAGCTGGCCAATGAGGACCGCGAAAAGGTCAACCGGCTGAATGAACAGGGTCTCGCGCTCGCACAACGTCGGATTTCAGCCGAGGAACGTGCCGCAGAAGTGGAATCCACCCTTCTCGATATCGATACGTCGGCGCTGCGCGCCAAGCAGGATATCAACAAGGCGACCCAGGACGAAATCAACCTGCGCAACGATTGGGACGCCCAGCGTTCGAAGGAATTGCAGGACACCGAGGCCGAACTGCAGAAGCTGAACCTTCAGCTTGGCACCAGCCGGGAGCTGATGTCTGAAGCTCTGGCGCAATCTGCCGAGGCGCTCCGCTTCGACCCTTCGGGCAAGTCTGCCAGTATCAGCTATGTCATCGTGCGTGAAGAAGATGGCAAGGCGAAGGAAATCAAGGCTGATGAAAACACGCCGATTCAGCCTGGCGACGTAATCAAGGTGTCATCAGATGTTCTGATGCAGTGAGGCCAAGATGCGGATTGCCAAATCGGCCTTGATAGATCCGGATAAAAACGGCCTTTACGGAACGGCGGCGGTCGCGCTGTCGTTCTTCGTCTTTGCCTATTCGTCCAAATTCGGTCAGGTTTCCATTCTTGCCTATTACGCCATGTGGTTTCCGCTTGTCGTGGTGGATTACCGTCGGGTACTTGGCAACTACGCCAGATATCTCTGGATTTTCGCTTTCGGCATTCTGGCCGTTCTGTCCAGTTTCTGGTCGGATGCCATGTCGGTTACAATGCGTGCGTCCATTCAGTACCTGACGCATATTGTTTGCGCCCTGATCGCCATGAGAGCTATCTCGATTACGACGCTCACACGTGGCGCGCTGATCGGCATCGTACTGGTGCTTCTCTATTCCCTGCTTTTCGGACTTTACCTCTTTGACGCTTTGGACGGGACTGTCAGCTTTGTCGGCGCCTTCTCCTCCAAAAACCAGCTTGGCTTCTTTGCGTCACTGGGCGTGATCTTTGCAGTGTCGTCCGTGCTGGTGCTGCGCCAGCGCGACATTCTCTGGCTGGGCGTTGCGGGTGTCGCTGGTCTCATCTCGGCCTATTGCCTGCTGGCATCGCAATCGGCGACGTCGGTTATCACCACAGTTGCAGTGGTGGCCCTCATCATAGGCTTCATGCCCATGGGCATGTTGTCTCCTGCCAATCGCAAGATGATATTTCTGGCGCTCGTCGGAGTGGGGGCTCTTCTCGTTGTGGCGTCGCTGCAATTTGGTCTGCTCGATGCTGTGCTTGGCATATTTGGCAAGGATTCCACCCTGACAGGGCGTACCTATCTTTGGCAGCAGGGCATCGAAGCGGCCAAAGACGCGCCCATTCTCGGCGTAGGATATCAAGGCTTCTGGGTCGTCGGCTTTTTTGATGCCGAACGCCTGTGGGATGATTTCTTCATCACCACTCGCAGCGGATTCCACTTCCACAATACCTATATCGAGACGGTGGTGGAGAACGGCTTTGTTGGACTGATACTGCTGTTGATCCTTCTGTATGGGACCCTCCTGGGGCATCTGCGATCCATTCTCGTTAAGAAGAACGATCCTCAAGGATTGGTCCTCTTTGCTCTCTGCGCACTGTTTGTGGTGCGGTCTTTCGTTGAGATCGATGTTACATATCCCTATCAGGTCGGTACATTCCTCTTGTACTACGCAGCAGGCAAGCTGACCCTGCCGCGGAGGTCACCGGCAAGGGCAGGGCTATTATCGCAGGTCGAGATGCGGCCCGTGGCTGGGCCGTAATTCCTCATTCAAGTTCCTCCACAGACTCTTCCATGACTCTTGTTGACTCTTTGTTGAAATTGGAACAAAAAGTGAACAGTTATATCTTTTAGCGTGAATGTCTTGAAAAGTCTTGTGTCATGCATAAACGCGCCGAACAGCTTGTTGTTGAGGAATTGCGGGAAAGGCTGGAGCGGATCACGCACGGTCCGGCCCGCCATCATGAAATCCTGCCCTTTGGCATTCCTTCAATCGATAATCATTTGCCGGGTGGGGGCCTCAAGCTCGGTAGCCTGCATGAGGTGAGCGGTGGTGGAAACGGTGCGGTAGACGGTGCTGCTTCAGCCCTGTTTTCAGCCGGCATCGCGGCACGTGTCAAAGGCAAGATCCTATGGTGTGTGACAAGGCCTGATCTGTTCATGCCGGCGCTGGCTCAGGCCGGGCTGTCGCAAAACCGGCTGATCATCGTGGAATGCCGCGATGAGAAAGGCGTGCTGGATTGTTTTGAAGAGGGGCTGCGTTGCAACGGCTTCGGTGCGGTCATTGGCGAGATGTCGAAACTGCCGATGAACATGTCGCGGCGTCTGCAACTGGCCGCAGAAAGCTCCGGCGTCGTCGGCCTTGCGATCCGCCGCTGGCGGCATCCCTCCGGTGCAGCCGAGTTCGGACAACCAACGGCCGCGGTTACGCGCTGGCGTGTTTCTGTTCGCCCATCCACACCGCTGCCCGTGCGGGGGGTTGGGAGGGCGCGCTGGTTTCTGGAGCTTGTGCGCTGTCGTGGCGGTGAATGTGCCGATTTTGAAGTGGAAGCCTGTGATGCAAAGGGTCGTCTCGCTTTACCTGCCGACATGGTCGACGGATCGATACCGCAGGGCGCTTGGCAAGCAGGCGCCACCGGTTGACCAGCCCGTCGTCATGATTGGCCGCCAGAGCAACCGCCGTGTCGTGCTGGCGCAGGATGCGGCGGCCTCTGCTGCTGGCCTGCGTCTCGGCATGCCGGCCAGCAAGGCGCAGGCTATCGTTTCCGGCCTGATCGTGGAGGAACTGAAGGCTGCCGAAGATGCAAGAGCGCTGCGTGATCTTGCCCTGTGGTTCCTGCGAATTTATGCGCCCATCGTTTCGCCTGATCCACCTGCCGGCCTTGTGCTGGATACGACGGGTGCAGACCATCTGCATGGCAATGAACACCTCATGCTGACGGGCATGATAAACCGTCTGCACGGCATCGGCTTTGCTGCGCGTGCAGCCATTGCCGACAGTTGGGGTGCCGCCCATGCCCTTGCCCGCTTCGGGCGGGATCAGATCACCATCGTGCCGGAACATGGTGCCGGTCAAGCAGTCGCGCATCTTCCTTTGGCTGCACTTCGCCTTGAAGACAGGATAATAAGGGATTTGAAAGTGCTTGGTTTTCGCACGGTCACGGAACTGATGACGACCGCGCGCGCGCCGCTGACCCTGCGGTTCGGGCCGGAAGTGGGGCGCAGGCTGGATCAGGCCCATGGGTTTCTGTCGGAACCGATAGAGCCTGTGCGCGTGCCGGAACTTGTCGAAGCATTCCGCTTCTTTGCAGAGCCCATTTCTGCTGCCGAAACCATTGCCCGGTATATCGAAAAACTGGTCCGCCAGCTCTGTCAGGATCTGGAAAAGCGTGGGCTGGGTGCGCGCCGTGTGGATCTTTTGCTGCATCGTGTCGATAGCGGCTTGCAAGCCATTCGCGCCGTAACGTCCAGGCCTGTTCGTGATGTCAAACAGTTGACGCGCCTGTTGGCGGACCGGATCGATACCATCAATCCCGGCTTCGGCATCGAGAAGATGGTTCTGACGGCAACCCATGCGGAAGCGCTTGTGGTGGGGCAGACCCGCTCCACGCTGCTGGATGACGCAAGGGCCGATATCGGAGAAACGGTCGATGTCATCATCAATCGCGGCCACCGGGTCTATCGTTACGCCGCCGTGGCGAGCGACGTGCCGGAGCGTTCCATCCAGAAAGTTTCCGTTCAGGCTGCCGATGATTGTCTTGGCTGGCCGGATCACTGGCCGCGACCGGTACGACTTCTTGCCCGGCCTGAGCCAATCCAAACCATGGCGCTCCTGCCGGATCACCCGCCCAGAAGCTTCACATGGCGCGGTGTGCGGCGTGTGGTGAAACGGGCCGATGGGCCGGAGCGCGTCTTTGGCGAATGGTGGAAGCGGGACCGCGAACAGGCGGCGGTTCGCGATTATTTCACGGTGGAGGATGAGGTCGGCGAAAGGTTCTGGATCTTTCGCTCCGGCGATGGTGAGCACGCCAATACCGGCTCGCAAGGCTGGTTCATGCATGGGCTGTTCGGATGAACAACGATCTTCGTTATGCCGAGCTTCAGGTCACCACGCATTTTTCTTTTCTGCGTGGCGTCAGTTCCTGCGAGGATCTGTTCGCCCAAGCCAAGGCTCTCGGCATTGAAGCGCTGGGCGTGGTGGATCGCAACACCCTTACCGGCATTCCCCGGGCCTTTGAAGCTTCGGAAAAATTCGGCGTCCGGCTGGTCATCGGCTGCAGGCTTGACCTGGAAGACGATATCTCGGTCTTGGTCTATCCAACCGATAGGGCGGCCTATGGTCGGCTATGCCGCTTGCTGACCCATGGGAAGAAAGAGGCAGCAAAGGGAAAGTGCGATCTGAAATGGCGCGATCTGGTCACCTATGGCGAGGGGTTGCTCGTTATTCTGCTGCCTGATCTTGCGGATGAAGGGCTGTCCGGGCGGTTGCGACGTCTGAAGGCGGATTTCGGGGATCGGGCCTATGTGGCAATGAGCCTGCGCCGTCGCCCCAATGATCACATGCGGCTCCACGAGCTTTCCCTTATGGCGCAGCGTGCAGGCGTTGCGACCGTCGTGACCAATGACGTGTTGTTTCATGAGCCGGAACGCCGCATGTTGCAGGATGTGGTGACCTGCATTCGCCATAACTGCACCATTGACGATGCCGGTTTCCGGCGGGAGCGCCACGCAGACCGTTATCTGAAGCCTTCGCAGGAAATGCATCGGCTGTTTTCGGCCTATCCGGATGCCTTGAGACGGACGCTGGAGATTGTGCGACGCTGCAATTTTTCGCTGAAAGAACTGAAATATCAATATCCTGAAGAAAATATCCTGCCGGGAATGGGCGCACAGGAAGCGCTTGAGAAATATGTCTGGGATGAGGTGCCGGGGCGCTATCCCGATGGCGTGCCTGAAAAGGTGGAAAAGAGCCTCAGACATGAATTGGCGATCATCGCACGAAAGAAATACGCTCCCTATTTCCTGACGGTCAATGCAATCGTCCGTCAGGCGCGCAAGATGAATATTCTGTGCCAGGGGCGTGGCTCTGCCGCCAATTCCGCCGTGTGCTATGTCCTTGGCATCACTGCCATCGATCCGAAGGAAAGCGATCTTCTGTTTGAACGTTTCGTCTCGGAAGACCGCAATGAGCCGCCGGATATCGACGTCGATTTCGAGCATCAGAGACGCGAAGAGATCATTCAATGGATTTACAATCATTACGGCCACGACAAGGCAGCGCTGTGCTCCGTCATCAGCCGCTACCGCGGCAAGGGTGCCATTCGTGATGTCGGCAAGGTGTTGGGCCTGCCGGAAGACCTGACCAAGCTCATGTCCTCGCAAATCTGGTGGTGGACCGAGGATGCGGGTGAGAAGGAAGCCAAGGACCTCAACATCAATCTCGATGACCGCCGGGTAAAGCTGGCCTTCGACCTTGCCCGCCAACTCATCGGCACGCCTCGCCACCACAGCCAGCATCCGGGCGGCTTCGTGCTGACCCATGACAGGCTGGATGAGCTCGTTCCCATCCTGCCAGCCGCCATGGACAATCGCCGCATCATCGAATGGGATAAGGATGATATCGATGTCGTCGATTTCATGAAGATGGATTGTCTGGCGCTCGGCATGTTGTCCTGTATGCGCCGTGCCTTCGATATGCTGGAGGAGCGGGAGGGCAAGCGATACGAGCTTGTCACGGTGCCGCAGAACGATCCGAAAACCTACGACATGATCTGCAAGGCCGATACGATCGGCACGTTCCAGATCGAAAGCCGGGCGCAAATGTCCATGCTGCCACGGCTGAGGCCTCGGGAACTCTACGACCTCGTTATCCAGGTCGCCATCGTTCGGCCCGGTCCCATTCAGGGTAACATGGTGCATCCCTATCTCAAGCGCAGACAGGAAAGAGCACAAGGCAAGCAAATCATCTATGAGCATCCAAAACTTGAAAAAGTCCTGCACAAGACACTTGGCGTTCCGCTGTTTCAGGAACATGCAATGCGGCTTGCCATCGATTGCGCGGGGTTTACACCCAATGATGCGGATCAGCTCAGAAGAGCGATGGCCACATTCAAGAATGTCGGGACGATTGCCAATTTCGAAAAGCAGCTGGTCAGCGGACTCATCGAAAACGGCTTTCCTGAAGAGTTTGCAAAACGACTTTTCGAGCAGATCAAAGGTTTCGGCAGCTACGGCTTTCCCGAAAGCCACGCAGCGTCGTTTGCGCTGATCGCTTACGCATCCGCCTGGGTGAAATGCCATCACCCGGATATCTTTTGCGTCGCTCTCCTGAATTCCCAGCCCATGGGTTTCTATGCACCTGCGCAGCTTGTGCGCGATGCACGCGACCACGGTGTCGTCGTGCGCCCTGTCTGCATCAACCACAGCCGGTGGGATTGCAGGCTTGAGGAAGAGATGGGTCACAATCGCAATGCCGTGCGGCTGGGTATGCGGCTGGTCAAGGGCCTGTCCAACGCTCACGCTGCCGCCATCGTTGCGTGCCGGGAGGACCGACCTTTCGTTTCCATTGACGATCTGTGGCGCAGGGCGGGCATTCCCGCCAGCGCCTTGGTCTGTCTTGCGGAAGCGGATGCGTTCCTGCCATCCCTTGGGCTTTCTCGCCGTCAGGCGCTCTGGGCCATCAAGGCGTTGCAGGATGAACCGCTGCCCCTGTTTGCCGCCGCTGCTGCCAGCCGCAACAGCGTCATTGCGGAACTGAACGAGCCTGATGTTGCGTTGCGCCCCATGACGGCGGGGGGAGAGGTTGTGCAGGATTACGGCCATATGGGGCTTAGCCTGCGCCAGCATCCACTGTCTTTCCTGCGCGAGGATCTTTCCCGGCGGCGCATCGCCACCTGCGAGCAAGCGGCCAACGCGCGCGACGGAACATGGCTGGAAGTGGCGGGTCTTGTTCTGGTGCGTCAAAGGCCGGGCTCGGCAAAGGGTGTCATCTTCATGACGCTGGAAGACGAGACGGGCATTGCCAATGCCGTGGTCTGGGTCAAGACCTTCGAGAAATACCGTCCCGTCATCCTGTCTGCGGGAATGGTCGGAATTTATGGAAAGATCCAGCGCGAAGGCGAGGTCGTGCATCTGGTGGCGCGTCGGGTGACGGATCTTTCGGAGGCGCTGAGAAGCGTGGGCGAAAGGGAAGGGCCGTTTCCGCTGCCGCACGGGCGCGGCGATGAGTTCCATCGTGGAAGCCCGTCTCCTGACCGGCGTGGCCTGCCAAGACGGTCGGAGATTTTGGCAGATGGGGACGCGCATATCACGGTCAAAGGCCGCAATTTTCATTGAGGCTCATTGGCGCAATCGCGTTAGACTAACCCAAAATCGCGTTCTTGATCCGGTCCTTGCCCACTAGAATAACCTGCCGCATGGCCTTGATGGCGCCAGCTTCATCGCGGGCGGCGATGGCGTGGACGATACGCAGATGGTTGGACGCAATCTCCGAAATCGTCTCCGGCGAGGATGCGGGTGACGACAGCTGGAACGAGATGGCAAGGGCCGCTTCGATAAGGCCACTGGCAGAGCGCATGAACGGATTGCCGGAAATGCGCGCCACGGCAAGGTGAAACTCCAGATCGACCTTGGCGATGCTTTCCGGCGTATGGTTCACATTGTCAAACCGTGCAGCAATCGCATAAAGCGAGACGATATCCTCGCTCGAAGCATGGCGCGCAGCGGCAGCGGCTGCCGCCGGCTCCAGTGCCAGCCTGATGTCAGCCAGATGCGTGATGAATTCCGGGTCCAGCCCCGCATCGCACCGCCAGCCCAGAACGTCGGGATCGAAGAAATTCCAGCTGGATTTCTCAAGCACGCGGGTGCCGACCTTGGCCTTTGCTTCAACCAGCCGCTTGGCCGCCAGCGTCTTCATGGTTTCGCGCAGAACGGTGCGTGAGACGCCAAAGCGCAGCGAAAGCTCCGCATCATTGGGCAGAAGCGACCCCTCAGGGATGCGGCCCGAAACGATGGCGCTGCCAAGCTCCGCGACGACATGCGCGTGGCTGCTGCGTCGCTTACGTCCCGTGATCGTCGTTTCCAGCAGCCCCAACAAATGCCTCCGCTCGGTTTACGCCGGATGTCCCCCGGCAAGCCTTCTGTTTGAATACCAGATGATTGTGCGTTGCAACACGATGAATATGAACAATAGTACGCCGATGACGATTTTCGTCCACCAGGATGAAAGCGTCCCTTCAAAAACGATATAGGTCTGGATCAGGCCCTGGATCAGCAGGCCGATGAAGGTGCCAGCCACAAGGCCTGTTCCACCCGTCAGAAGCGTTCCGCCGATTACGACGGCGGCGATTGCATCAAGCTCCATGCCGACGGTTGCCAGCGAATAGCCGGAAGAGGTGTAGAGCGTGTAGACAATACCTGCCAGTCCGGAAAGGAAGCCGGAAAGGGCATAAATGCCGATGATCGTCTTTCCAATGGGAACGCCCATCAATTCCGCCGATTGCTGGTTTCCACCAAGGGCATAGATATTTGCGCCAAATCGTGTGCGGCTTGCCAGGAATATTCCGACCGCAAACACGATCAGCATCACAATGGCCAGCGCCGTTAGCCGTCCACCGCCTGGAAAACGGAAATAGAAACCCTGTATCGCATCGATGACCGGATGAGAGATCGGCACTGACTCCGTCGAGATAAGGTAGGCGGCGCCACGGGCGAGAAACATGCCGGCCAGCGTCACCACGAAAGGCGGTATCGACAGGAACCGGATCATTGCGCCCATCAGGCAGCCAAAGAGGGTGGAAATGACGAGCACAGCGGCAAAGGCCACCAGCGGATGCACATTATACGTTCCCACCAGCACGGCCACGAAAACGCTGGCGAAGGCAATGACGGAGCCAATCGAGAGATCGATGCCGCCGGACAGAATGACGAAGGTCATGCCGACAGAAGCTATGCCGAGAAAGGCGTTGTCTGTCAGGAGATTGCCAATAACCCGTGTTGAAAACATGCCGGGATATTGCATGACGCACAGGGCATAGGCGACGATAAAGACGGCGAGCGTTGTCAGAAACGGAAGATTGCGGGTGTGTATCATCGCGCGGCTTCCTTGTTGTTGGCGGCCTTGGTTGCGGGCGCGGTATTGTGTGGCTTGCGCGATCTGGCAAAGCCGATGACGGTGCCGATTGCAGGCGACTGAAGTGTCAGCACGACGATGATGATGCCCGCCTTGATGATGAGGTTGAACTCCGGTGGAAACCCGGAAACCAGAATGCCGGTATTGATGGTCTGGATGATGAGTGCGCCGATCAGAGAAGCGGTGATGGAAAAACGCCCGCCGTTCAGCGATGTTCCGCCAATGACGACAGCAAGGATCGCGTCGAGTTCCAGCCACAGCCCGGCATTATTGGCGTCCGCACCGCGTATGTCTGCTGTCACGATCATGCCGGCAACGGCAGCACACAGCCCCGATACCGCATAGACGAAGAACAGCAGGAAACGGGCGCGCACGCCAGCCAGAGCAGCGGCACGGCGGTTTACACCCGTCGCTTCGATGAGAAAGCCGAGTGCCGATTTTCGCACCAGTGTGCCGATCAGAAGTGCTGTCAGGACCCAGATGACGATTGGCATCGGTATGCCCGCCAAAGAGCCGGAGCCGAGCGCAGAAAAGCTGTCATTGTTGAATGTCAGGATGACGCCTTCGGTAATCAGCTGCGCAATGCCGCGCCCCGCCACCATCAGGATCAGCGTTGCGATGATGGGCTGAATATCGAGTATGGCAACCAGAATGCCGTTCCAGATGCCGCAGGCAATGCCGACCGCCAGCGATATGGCGATGACCGTTGGAATGGAATGACCGCCGCTGATCAATGTCGCGGCAACCGCGCCGCATATGGCGATGACGGCACCAATGGAAAGGTCGATGCCCTTGGTTGCAATCACCAGCGTCATGCCGATTGTCAGAAGTGCTACCGGGGCTGCACGCACCAGAATATCGATGATACTGCCATAGAGCCTACCGTTCTGGAACGACAGGTTCAGGAAACCAGGCGAGATCGCCGCGATTGCGGCAAGAATGATGATCAGCGCGGCAAGCTGGGGCGCCAGCCTCTTCAGGCGGTGAGTGAAGCTCTTCATCACGCTGCCTCCGTTCTGGCTGCCCTGGCAATGGCCTGCATGATGTTATCGGCCGTCACATCGTCTCCCTTGAGTTCCGCCACATGCTTGCGGTCCGAAAGCACGATGACGCGGTGCGCGACAGCCGTCAGCTCTTCCAGCTCCGAGGAAATGACGATCAGAGACATGCCCTGCGAACAGAGCCGCTCGATCATTTTCAGAATTTCCGCATGGGCACCGATATCGATGCCGCGTGTCGGCTCGTCCAGAATGAGGAGCCTTGGGTCGGTCGCCAGCCAACGCGCCAGAATTGCCTTCTGCTGGTTGCCGCCGGACAGAAACTTGATGGGCCTCTCACGGTCGGCCGGGCGGATATCGAGCGATTTGATGAAGCCGTCCGCCAGTGCAGCCTTCTGCTTGTGGGACAAGGGCCGCATCCAGCCCTGGCGGGCCTGCAGGGCAAGGGCGATGTTATCAGCCACCGAAAAATCGCCGATGATGCCGTCCGTCTTGCGCTCCTCGGGGCAAAAGCCGAAGCCGTTTTCGATCGCTGCTTCCGGCGAGGTAATGGCCACGGTTTTGCCGTCGATACTGGCCTGTCCGCCATCCGGTCTGTCGATGCCAAACAGCAGAAACGCGGTCTCACTGCGCCCGGAACCTAGCAATCCGGCGATGCCAACGACTTCGCCGGGCCGCACATCGAGATCGAAGGGCTCGACACTGCCGCGCTTTCCGTAGCCTTGAAAGCGTATGGGCGCTTCACCTTCCACGACCGTTGCTTCCGGGGCATGGCGATCATGGGTGACACTTTGAAGCTCACGGCCCAGCATCATCGATATGAGCTCACCTCTGGGCAATTCGGAAATCTTGCGCGTGCCGACCAGCTTGCCGTTGCGCAAAACCGTTACGCGGTCGGCGATATCATAGACCTGGTTGAGGAAGTGCGTGATGATGACGATGCCAAGGCCTTCGGCGCGCAACTGCCGCAACACGGTAAACAGCATTTCCACTTCGTGATTGTCGAGGCTGGCCGTCGGCTCATCGAGGACGAGCACCTTGCCGGAGAGATCGACGGCACGCGCAATCGCGATGATCTGGCGGATCGCAACCGAATAGCTGGAGAGAAGAGCATCGACATTGATGCTGAGTCCATAACGCGCCAGCAGCGCCTGAGACCGGATGCGCATTTCGCGTCTGTCGATCAGGCCGAAGCGGCGTGGCTGCCTGCCCAAAAACAGGTTTTCGGCAACCGTAAGATTCTCGAGAAGATTGACCTCCTGATAGACGGTGCCGATGCCGAGATCCTGTGCCTCTGCCACCGTTGTCGGAGAGATTTCCGCGCCGTCGAGGCGGATCGTGCCCCGGTCGCGGTGGTACACACCGGTCAGTATCTTGATGAGGGTCGATTTTCCCGCGCCGTTTTCACCGAGAAGCGCGTGCACTTCGCCACGGTTGAGGGATATGTCGACATTGTCCAGAGCGGGTATGCCGAGGAAGGATTTTCCAATGGCGCGCGCTTCCAGAAGTGGGCTGGTTTCGGACATGGTTGTTTCCTGCACGGTATGTTGGTGGGAACGACGCTTGCGCGCCGTTCCCGAAGCCGGAAAATGGCTTAGTAGCCAAGTCCCTTCTTCTCCTCGTAAACCTTCATCGGATTATCGGAGGCCGTGTAGAGTTTGGATTCCGTCTGGATCCACTTTGGTGGCTCTTTCTTGTCCTTCAGATACGCGTCAAGCGCATCGAAGGCAGGGCCGGCCATGTTCGGTGTCAATTCCACGGTCGCATTGGCTTCGCCAGCGGCCATGGCCTTGAAGATATCCGGAACGGCGTCGATTGAAACGACCTTGATGTCAGTGCCTGGCTTCAGGCCCGCTTCCTTGATGGCCTGGATTGCGCCGACAGCCATGTCGTCATTGTGGGCATAAACCGCGCAGATGTCCTTGCCGCCGCCTTCTGCCTTGATGAAGCTTTCCATGACTTCCTTGCCCTTGGTGCGGGTAAAGTCGCCGGTCTGCGAGCGAACGATCTTGATATTTGCGTGGGAGGCAATGCCTTCCTCAAAACCCTTCTTGCGGTTGATGGCAGGCGAAGAACCGGTCGTTCCCTGCAGTTCTACAACCTTGCAATCCTTGGAGCCTACATCCTTGGCCAGCCATTCCCCGGCAACCTTGCCTTCGTGGACCTGGTCCGAGGTGACAGCGGTCAGGTAAAGGCTGTCTGGAGCCTCGATCTGGCGGTCGAGAAGAATGACGGGGATCTTCTCTTCCTTGGCTTCCTTCAGCACAGCATCCCAGCCGGTTGCGACAACCGGTGCAATGAAGATTGCATCCACGCCCTGCGCGATGAAGCCGCGAACAGCCTTGATCTGGTTTTCCTGCTTCTGCTGAGCGTCCGCGAACTTCAGGGTTACGCCGCGCTTTTCAGCCTGCTGCCTGGTGACCGTGGTTTCAGCCGCGCGCCAACCGGATTCGGAGCCGATCTGCGAAAAGCCGACGGTCAGAGATTGAGCGGAAACGCCTGATGCCAGACACACGGAAAATGCGACGGTAACCGCCGCGAGTGCTTTTTTCATCTTATATCCTCCCAGAGATGAATTCGGCTATGACGGGGCGATATGAGCATATAGTATGATATTTGAAAAGAGACTTTTGAGCGATTTCTTAAGTTGATACGCGCATTACGCCTTAGGAAACGGGAATTTCTTGTGAATTAACAATAAAAATAACGGCTAAAATAAATTTATCTGACCGGACGGATCGCTCTGAGGCTTTACTTGACAATCCATTCCCCGGCAAAATAGTAATATGAATTCCGCGCGATGCCGAAGCAGGGATGATCAGGGCCCGATGTTTCGGAGGAAGCGGAACGAGAAGATTCAGGGTGGAAATTCGTGACAGTAGTCATCGACTTTGTTGAAGGGGCAGGTTCCGTGTCGGACTGTCCTCGGGTTTGGCTGCCGCGCGCTGCCGACCGCCAGAATTTTTTCTCTGCCGCTCACCACAAGGTCGTCGCAATCCTGTTGTCGTACCCATTCGCCACTTTCGGCTGGAGACCAAAATCATGAAAGACCAGAACAATCTTCCCGCAACACAGGCAAAGGGCGGTAAGCTGCGTTCGCGCGCCTGGTTCGATAATCCTGCCAACGCGGATATGACGGCGCTCTATCTCGAGCGCTACATGAATTTCGGCCTCAGCCAGGCGGAATTGCAGTCCGACCGTCCGATCATCGGCATTGCACAGACCGGCTCCGATCTTTCTCCCTGCAACCGCCACCACCTTGAGCTTGCCAATCGCCTGCGTGAAGGCATTCGCGAAGCCGGTGGTATCGCCATCGAATTCCCGGTTCACCCTATCCAGGAAACCGGCAAGCGCCCGACTGCTGGTCTCGACCGTAACCTTGCCTATCTCGGTCTCGTAGAAGTTCTCTACGGCTACCCGCTCGATGGCGTCGTTCTGACCATCGGCTGTGACAAGACGACGCCTGCCTGTCTTATGGCGGCGGCCACCGTCAACATTCCGTCCATCGCTCTTTCTGTCGGCCCCATGCTGAACGGCTGGTTCCGCGGCGAACGCACCGGCTCCGGCACAATCGTCTGGAAGGCGCGCGAACTTCTGGCGAAGGGCGAGATCGACTATCAGGGCTTCGTCAAGCTGGTTGCCTCCTCGGCACCGTCGACAGGCTATTGCAACACCATGGGCACCGCCACCACCATGAACTCGCTTGCCGAGGCTCTTGGTATGCAGCTGCCGGGCTCTGCCGCTATTCCCGCCCCATACCGCGATCGTCAGGAAATCTCCTACCTGACCGGCCTTCGCATCGTTGAAATGGTCCGCGAAGACCTCAAGCCTTCCGACATCATGACAAAGGATGCGTTTATCAACGCCATCCGCGTCAACTCGGCAATCGGCGGTTCGACAAATGCGCCGATCCACCTGAATGGTCTGGCGCGCCACCTCGACGTCGAACTGACGGTCGATGACTGGCAGACCTACGGCGAAGAGGTGCCATTGCTGGTCAACCTTCAGCCAGCCGGTGAATATCTCGGTGAAGACTATTATCACGCAGGCGGTGTTCCGGCCGTCGTCAACCAGTTGATGACCCAGGGTCTCATCATGGAAGACGCCATGACGGTGAACGGCAAGACGATTGGCGAAAACTGCCGCGGCGCGATCATCGAGGACGAGAAGGTTATCCGTCCGTTCGATCAGCCGCTCAAGGAGCGTGCAGGTTTCCGCGTTCTGCGTGGCAACCTCTTCTCGTCCGCCATCATGAAGACAAGTGTGATCTCGCCGGAATTCCGCGAACGCTACTTGTCGAACCCCAACGACCCGGAAGCCTTCGAAGGCAAGGCCGTCGTGTTTGATGGTCCGGAAGATTATCACCACCGCATCGATGATCCATCGCTCGGCATCGACGCCAACACGGTTCTGTTCATGCGCGGCGCCGGTCCAATCGGTTATCCGGGTGCGGCGGAAGTCGTCAACATGCGCGCGCCGGACTACCTCTTGAAGCAGGGCATCACATCGCTGCCATGCATTGGCGACGGTCGCCAGTCCGGCACGTCAGGCAGCCCGTCCATCCTGAATGCGTCGCCGGAGGCGGCAGCTGGTGGCGGTCTGGCAATCCTTCAGACCGGCGACAAGGTTCGTATCGATGTTGGCAAGGGCAAGGCGGACATCCTCATTTCCGCCGAGGAACTGGCGAAGCGTTACGAAGCGCTTGCGGCTGAAGGCGGATACAAATTCCCGGATCACCAGACGCCATGGCAGGAAATCCAGCGCAGCCTCGTCGGCCAGATGGAGACCGGTGCGGTTCTGGAATCTGCGGTCAAGTATCAGCGCATTGCCCAGACAAAGGGCCTGCCGCGCGACAACCACTAAACATGGCCATATGAACGAGAAACCACCGTCTGTTTATCAGGCGGTGGTTTTGTTTTGTACGACGTTTCATTTCGCGATCCGTATGGCACGGAGCAAGTGAGGCTTTATCTACTCGGCGTGCATAACGGTTATCTCGCCGCTTCGGGTAATCTTCGCCGCAGACAATCGCCCCGTCATGAAGGCACCCGTGTCGACGTTCAGCCTGTTGTCGCTCAACGATACGGTACGGACCGGGGTGTGCCCGTGCACGGTCAAAAACAGGTTTTCACTCCCGGGTCTGGTCTGCTCCTTGGGGCGGATCCAGAGAAGATGCCGGTCGTCCTGTCGCTGCAGAGGAACGCCATTGACGACGCCGGCGTGAACAAAACAGAAGCCGGGTACCGCAAGCAGCGATGGCAGGGATGCCATGAAGGATATGTGCTCGCGCGGTATCTTTTCGGCAAGCAGTGCTTTACGCGCCTTCATCTCTTCGGGAAGCTGACCGATGCCATAGGATTGCAGGGTTTCGATACCGCCAAATTGAAGCCAGACGTGGTCGCTGCGGGGTTCATCAAGAAAATCGAGCATGATCTGCTCATGGTTCCCGGCCAGGCAAAATCGCTCAAATTCTCCTGACATTGGCGTCATCAGATCATTTATGACCTCGCAGGACTTTGGCCCGCGGTCCACATAGTCACCGAGCATCACAATCCATTTGGAACCGTGATGATTGGCCGCGTCGCTCAAGATCTTTTGTTGAAGCGACAGGAGAAGATCGTAGCAGCCATGCACGTCGCCGATCGCGTAAATGATGTCGGGTCTTTCGCGAGAAAACAACTTACGGCGCATTTCCAGCGTGTTCATCGTTTGGGCGAACCTCCTTGAATGTTGAGGGCGTGGCGACGGCTGCTGACAGGATATGGAGCATTGTACTTAACGCGGTATTTACGATGGACCATGTCGGACGCTTTCCCTAAAATCGTCTTTATTCCCATGTGTTCTGGTTACCTGTTCAGGGCTGGGAGGAAAAATGCCGCTGCAAAACCGTGTTGATCCGTTTGGCGATATTCTCGACCTCCCATTGCGCGGCATGTTCACCGGCAATCGTGGAATTCTTCATGACCTTCACACCAGAACGCTGACAGCTAAACGCTGGACATCAAAGGCATGGCTTGTCTGCAGTTGCAATTACAAGAATGTGCGTCGAGAAGTGATGGCGACGAGAAGCTGGACGGAGCTTTTCTTCTTCGACGAGGCAACGGCACTGGCCGCTGGACATCGCCCATGTTTCCTCTGCCGCAAGCCGGATGCAGACCGTTTTCGTGCCTGCTGGGCTGCCGGTAACGCTGTGCCTCTGCCGAGTGCCGGGGATATTGATACTGTCTTGCACAGGGAGCGGCTGCAGGCGCGCCGCAAGCGGGTCAACATGCTTCTGTTTCCCTTGGATGACCTGCCCGACGGAACAATGATTGCAGCGGCAGGCACAGCCTTTCTCGTTGCCAGAGGCCAGGCTTTTCGCTGGACTGCCAAGGGATATGAGCGGACCGCAACGCTGCCTTTCGTAGATGGCCTGCTGACGCCACCATCCGTGTTGCGCACTTTGCAGGCGGGCTACCGGCCGCTCATTCATTCATCCCTTTCCTCTTTCTTGGAGCTGCAGGCATGATGGACGACCTTTTTGGGGGCCTCGACACCACCAACGAAGAGATGGCCGATGGTGCGGTGTTGCTTCGCCGGTTTGCGCTCGACAAAGCCGATGACCTGCTTTCTGACATCGGCACCGTCATGTCTGCTGCACCCTTGCGTCACATGGTAACGCCCGGCGGATTCACGATGTCTGTGGGTATGACGAATTGCGGGCAATTCGGCTGGGTAACGGACAGGCGTGGATACCGCTACCAGAACAGCGATCCCTTGAGCGGGCAGCCATGGCCAGCCATGCCGGAGGTGATGGTATCGTTAGCGGTCGACGCGGCGAAACAAGCCGGATATCCGGATTTCAAGCCCGATGCCTGCCTCATCAACCGCTATGAGCCGGGCGCGAAAATGTCGCTCCATCAGGACAAGGACGAGAAGGATTTCAGCAATCCCATCGTGTCGGTTTCGCTGGGGCTGCCCGCAACCTTCCAGTTCGGCGGGTTGAGCCGTAAGGATGCGGTGCGCAAATACCCGCTTGTTCACGGCGATGTCGTGGTCTGGGGTGGCCCATCGCGGCTGTTTTACCACGGAATATTGCCATTGAAGGAAGGCACCCACGAAAAGACAGGTCGTGCCCGCTTCAACCTGACATTCCGGCGCGCCGTCCTATAGTGCGCCAGAAACGTATTTGCTCTCCTTGATGAAAGTCCACATGTCCTTGCTGATATCAGCGATTTCAGCGATGGATTGTTCGAGCATCGATATTTCGGCAGCATCTACGGGTTCGACCTTGCCGTAACGCACCCGCTTGTCATCTTCCACCAGCCGCATCAACTGGGTGCTGGAAATGTCGCCATTTTCATCGAAGGCATAAATGCAGTGATTGTATTTGTTGCGCATTCTGGACTGTTTTTTGAGGCGCGCCATGGTGCCAAGTATCGTCTTGCGATCAGCCGTTGGCGTCGAGCGAAGCTTCGCCAGACGCTCCACCAGATCGATGCGCGCGCGCGTGGTGTTCAACGTAAGAAAGACGATGACGGCTGCTTCTTTTTCCACCCTTAAAAGATGGGCGATGATGTAGATGAGAAGGCTTTCCGTATTCGTCCAGACATAGTTGAGACGGCCAACCAGCAACAAGACGTCAGACATGGCTGCCATTCGATCCTCCACCCAAAGGCTGACGTCATCATACTATGCCGGACCTAAAGACCATAAGCTTTTCTGATCCTCACGCCAATCAGGCGGAGACGGCCGTATGTGTCCGTCAACGCTCCTTGAAGGCGCGCGACATGCTGTCTGCAATCGGCTTGGTCAGATACTCGAAGAAGGTGCGCTCGGATGTCTGGATCAGCACATCGGCGGGCATTCCGGGAACAGGATGAAAGCCGTGAACCTTGGCAATTTCCGCATCTGAAATCTGCACCCGGACAATGTAGACATCCTTGACCTGCATCCCGGCATTTTCCTCGATACTGTCTGCCGAGACATAGAACACCTTGCCCTCCAGCACCGGGGTCGTGCGTCGGTCCAATGCGGAGAGGCGAATGGCTGCGGTCTGCCCCTCATGCAACTGGTCGATGGATGTCTTGAGTACTTGAGCTTCCAGTATCAGCGGCACATGGGCGGGCAGAATTTCCATGATGGGTTTGCCTGTTGTGATGACCCCGCCTGCCGTGTGATAATAGGAGCGAATAACGGTGCCGTTGACGGGCGAGCGGATGACCGTTCGCTCCAGCACCTGCGATGCTTCGCGCAATTGCTGCCGCACACCGTCCAGATCGGCTTCAGCCGTTTCCAGAGCGTCCAGGGCGGCCTGCTTGCTGGAATTGATGGCAATGATCGCTTCCTGGCGGAACTTTGCAATTTCGGCTTCGCTCTGGTTCATCTCGCCGTCCAGCCGGGAAATATCGCCCATTGCGTCGGCTATGGCGCGTTCAAGCGCCAGCATGTCCGTCTTGCGGATCACCCCGTCCTGCGCAAGCTTGGCCTTGGAGTTGCGTTCCTGCTCCAGCAAAGATTGCTGGCGTTCGAAGGATGCTTTCTGCCCCTGATAACCGGTGAAGCGGAAACCGAGCGACTTGATATTCTTTTCGACGAGATTGAGCTGTTCCTCAAGCTTGATCTGCTTGCTGTGGAACACGACATTCTGGCTCTGGATGATGGCGTTGACATCAGGGTCGCTGGCTTCCGCCATTACGATTTCAGGCACCTTGAACGTCTTTTCGCCCTGCGCCTCTGCCCGCAAACGTGAAACGATGGTTTCAAGCCGAAGTCGCTTGAGATTGATCATCCTCTGATTGGAAAGCGCTGCCGTCTTGTCGAGCACCACAAGAACATCGCCCTCTTTTACGACCTCACCTTCGCTGACCATCATTTCCTTGATGATGCCGCCTTCCAGATGCTGGACGATCTTGTTGTTGCCTGTCGCCACGAAGCTGCCCTGGGCGATGATGGCCGAGGCCAGCGGCGCCGTTCCGGCCCAGTATCCAAATCCACCGAAGGAGGCGAAGAGAACGGTGAGCCCCGTCAGGCTATAGGTGCGAATGGAGCGGGGCACATCGCTGTACCACTCCAGCTGACCGGTTTCGGGCTGTTTCTTTTTGCTACCGAAAATCATTGCCTTATCCCTCTATCTGCGAAGATTGGCCGTTCTGGGGACCGCGATTGCCGGAAAGGGCCTTCAAGACCTCCATCCGCTCGCCGAACATCGCGACCGATCCGTCTTTCAAAATCATGATCTTGTCGACGCACTGAAGGAGGGCAGGGCGCTGGGTAATCGTTACGGTGGTGATGCCTTGAGTCTTGGCGTGCAACAGGGCTTTCGCAAGGGCTTGCTCACCCTGTGTGTCGAGGTTGGAGTTAGGCTCATCCAGCACTACGAATTTGGGGTCGCCGAAGAATGCGCGGGCCAACGCTATGCGCTGCTTTTGCCCGCCCGACAGCGGTGCTCCGTCGGCTGCCACGACGGTTTCGTAGCCCTGCGGAAAACCTGCAATCAGTTCATGCACATCGGCCAGCACAGCGGCTTCGTAAATCTGGCGGTCCTCGACATCGTCGCGCATCCGGCAGATATTGGCCTTGATGGTCCCGGGAAACAGCTGAACATCCTGGGGCAGATATCCGATGCTTTCCCCGAATTGCCGCTGGTCCCAGTTGCGCAGATCCATCAGGTCCAGGCGGACATTGCCCGATGTGGGAAGAATGGAGCCGACCAGCATCTTGCCAAGCGTTGTCTTGCCGGATCCCGAATTGCCGATGATGGCCAGAGACTCTCCTTTCTTGAGTGAGAAGGAGATACCGTTGAGGATCACCTTTTTCTGTGGGGGAGGCACGAAGAGGATGCGCTCCACATCCAGACGTCCTTCCGGATTGGGCAGCCGCAGACGCGGAAAATTCAAGGGAGAATTGATGAGAAGTTGCTTGATGCGGCCATAGGCGGAGGCGGATTTGTTAAACTGATGCCAGCCTTCGATAGCGCCCTCGATTGGCGCAAGCGCTCGACCCGAGACAATGGAGGCCGCAATCACCATCCCGCCCGTCAGTTCTCCGGCGAGCGAAAGATGCGCTCCCCATCCCAGAAGGGCGATCTGGGTAATCATGCGGCAGGCTTTGGAAACGCCTGAGAACATGATGTTACGGTCCTGTGCCGAAACATGGGAGCGTAGCGAGCCTGCGGTTTCGCGCCCCCACATCTTCACGGCTTCCGGTATCATGGCGAGTGCATTGATGATCTGCGAATTGCGCGACATGGAGTCGAGGTGAAAATTCGCGCGGCTGACGAAGCCATTGGCTTCCGCAAAGTGCTTTGCGGTAAACCTCTGGTTTAACCACGCAATGATGAAGAGCACCGCGCAGCACGCCATGATGATGATGCCCAGATGCGGATGGACGAGATAGACGACCAGCACGAACAAAGGCATCAGCGGCGCATCGAGGAAAGCGATCAGCGTTCCCGAGGTCAGGAATGAGCGAAGCTGCTGCAGGTCCTGCAGCGTCTGGTAGTCCTTGCCGCTGCCGTGCAGGGATGCCCGTGCTGCGGCGCTGAGAATGGGTGCGCCGAGTTGGACCTCAAGCTCTACCGCTGTCCGCATCAGAATGAAGCGACGGATGGAATCCATGAAGGCCTGCAACAAAACCGCGCCTATGACGGCGATGGTCAGCATGACAAGCGTGTCCATGGACCGGCTGGTCAAAACGCGGTCGGAAATCTGGAAGAGATAAAGCGGGATCGCGAGCAGCAGAATATTGATGGCGATCGTAAACAACATGACGATGACCATGTTGCGCCGAACAGCGGCGATGCCCTTTGCCAGACTGGCTGCAAAATTTACCGGTTCGCTGCGTTTGTGGAAACCGTGCCTGTTTCCGCCGCCGCCACCGCCACCTCCACCGCCGAGATCGGGTTCCTTGCCGTTGCCGCCCCCACCGGTGGTCGGCCTTCGTTCGTTTTCGCGGATCGGCCCATTGTCGTTTTCAATGGTTTTGATGAAGGGCAGGTCCGGGCTGGATTTGAGATCGACTTTTTCGGTGGGTGCATCGCGCATCGTCGGTTCACTGACGGCGGGCGTCGCCTCGGCAGCAGAGGCTTTCGGTTCATCTCCTGCTTCGTGCTTTGCCGTCGCTGCTGAAAGCTGGCGCAGATTATCGACTGCTTCGTTGATAGCTGCGATGCAGGCGTCGGTCAGGTCGCTTTCGACATCACCTTCCCGTTTGCCGGAAAGGTCGAGGATGCGCCCGTTCTCGATCTTGTTTCTTGAGATATGATCCATGTTTCAGTCCCCCAGAGCCTGTCAGGCGACAGCTGTTTGCATGACGTCGACGGGATGGGCCTGCGACCAGGAAAGGTCGTGCCCCGCATTGATGACGGTCTCTGCAGGTTGATCTGTTGCGCTATCGTCGTGCAGAAAGGCGATGACTTCATTGGCCAGGGCTGCCGGTTGCTGCGGCGTCCCTTCGCTGTCGATGAGTCCGCCCTGTATCAGCACCGCGTCCGAATAGAGTTGCCCACCGACATAGGTCGAGCCGCCGAAACTGTCGTAGTCGGTGATTTGGGCGATGTTGATAACGGCATTGCTTCCGGTGTCGATACTGATGGAAGCGCCCTCATTGTCGGCGAGTAGCTTGGCCGCAGCCTGTGTCACATCGTCGGAGTCCCCCAGCACGCTGACCTGTTTGACATAGGTGACGTCATAGAGATTGCCGCTGATATAGAGGACGTTCAGTCCGGCATAGCCGGCGAAATTGGCATCGGTCGCCAGCCCGTCCGGCATGTTCGGGTCTCGCTCGTTGATCGCCTTGGCCGTCTCGACCATATAGTCCGGCATGTCCTCGAAACGATCATTGGCGCCGACAGTGTGGATCGTCGCCTCGTTCCACAGCAGGTTGTTGCTCGACTGGACCGTTGCGTCTTCCGCTGCGCCGGACAGTGCCCGTACCGTGTCATTGTCATAGAGGATCGCTATCTGCGCGATCATATTCATGTCGAGGACGTTGCCGCCAACAATCACGAGGTCATATTGGAGACCGATGCCGAGGAAACTTACGAGATCTATTGCCGCGTTGCCGCCGGTCAGAACACTGATGTCGACACCGGAAGTGGTCACGGTGATGGTGTCGTTGTCGGATACGAAATGATATTGCTCGATCCAGTGGACGAAGGAGACATCTCCCTCGACATAGCTTACGCGCCATGCTGTCGGGAAGATCGGTTCGCCTTCAGCGCTCTTTGTCTCGCTTGTGTCAGAATCCGCGCCGAGATCGGTGCGCTGGAAGTCTGCAATATTGTTCGCGACGGTTTGCGCATGATTTTCCTGGGTGAAAGATGCGTCTATGTCGTCATTGTCGCTGTAAACATATGACTGGGTGATGGCGTCGATCTGATGGTAGTCGCCCATCACGGCAAGGACCGGGGTCATGACACCCGTATTCACCACCGACACGATATTGGCAACGACATTGGCCCCGGCCTCCACTTCCAGGCTGTTTCCCGCTTCGGCCTCGCTGTGCTGCGGTGTGTCGCTTTCTTCAGGCTCCGCTGCCGGTTTGGCAAGGCCGCGATCAGGCATGTAATCGTCGACGTCAGGCAGCTCATCCACCAGCTGTCCGTTGACATAGGTTCCGGTCAGGGAATGGTCGGCGATGACGACGTCCTGGTCTGCGCCTGTTTCCATGGAGGAGACATGATTGTCTCTGGCATGGGTAATGAAGTCGTGCGCATCCTTCGCAATGGCCTGCAATCCTTCATAGGTGTCGGTGCGGTGATGGTCTGCGAAAGGCGTAAAGCGACCCGCATCATCGTAAAATTCCATCGTTCGTTCTGTCACGAATGTCGTGTCGCGTGGGGCGCGAGGCGTATCGGTCATGTTGAGATCGTCATCGTCTTCAAGCAGTGTCATCTGGGAGACGTGCGCGATGACGGAGCCCGGCCCCGTGTAAACAACGAGCCTTGGCTGCTCTTCCAGTTCGTCGAGCTGGCCAGGCATCTGGTAATGGCTGCCGACAAGGTCCTGACCGCCATTGCGCGAGAGCATGCGCATCGCGTCATCGAAGGACATTGCGTGTCGGGCTCGGCCGCCCATGAAATCGAAATCGCCAGCGCGATATTTCACGCCCGGATCGAAATCCTGGAGCTTTGTATCATCGATTAGAAAACCGGCCGCGACATCGTCAGACGGTGGAAGCACCGCATCTGGACGCAGGCCAGTGCCTTGCGTGTAGTGCGCCCTCATGCGTGCTTCATCGATCTCCATGTCGAAAAAGCCGATGAAATGGGCGATCATGTCGGAAATCTTGTCGGTATACATGCTGTGTCCCTCCTCTTCAGCCCCGGAGCGACAATGCCATCACCGTGTGCGCCGGTCTGGCGTAAGGGGGTGTTGTCATCCGCGGGGATTGCCGGCTGTCCAAACCGGAAACTGCACCGGCGCCAGCCGGTGCAGTTCTTGCCATCCAGAGAGTAGGGGCTCAGGAGCCCGCGTCTTCGCCTACACTGTCCGAGTTGCCCCCGATGACGCTGCCTTCGAAGGAGTTGGTAAGAAGGTTTGCACCCTGTACCAGTTCCAGATGGTAGCCGGAGTTTGCCAGGATCGAGGAAGCGTTTGCGGTGCTGCTGCCTGCAGCATCATCGCCGGCCTTGAGATCCCAACCCTTGCCGTCCATGTCCATACCTTCGGCGCCGTGCGCTGTGCCGCCGGTGGTAGTCAGGTCGTTCATGGCGTCCTGGTTGTTCATCTGCACGTTGTAGGCCGAGTCCTGGTCAGCAAGGTGGCTGGCCTGCACAAGGCTGAATGCCGAGTCGTTTCCATCGCCGTTCAGCGAGTTGTTGAGGATGTTGTCGACATTGAGCGAGAAGGAGAAGTCATCGCCAAGATTGAACGCGATGTCACCGCCCGCAACGCCAAGATTGCCGATGTCCTTGACGTCTTCGATGGTGGCGAAATCATCATCAGACTTCGAGAAGCTTTCGTTGAAGCTGTCCGTCGTCGTCTTGGTGTCGGTATCGGCACTCGAATAGCTGGACGTCTTGGTGTCCGTGTCTGTGTGCGTGATGACGGTCGTGTCGTTGTCGCTATAGGACTTGCTGTCATAGCTCCAGTCGTAGTCGGTCTTCACATTCGTGTCGGCGTCGTTGATGTTGGTCGTCTTGTTGTTCGAATTCGTATCGTTGTCGCTGTAGGTATTTGTCTTGCTGTCGTAGTCCCAGTCGTAGCTGTTGTCGCGATTGTCGCCATTGTCGGTCGCGACCTGGATCTTGGCATCGACGTCGAGGCTCTGGCTGTTGTCCGTGTAGGTGTTGTCGCGGTTGCCGCCGTTGCCAACGCCGACATTGCTGTCGTCCACGTCACTGTCATTGGTGGATGTGTTGGCAAAGCCTTCGGAAAGTGCGCCGATCTTGGTGATGTCGTCGCCAGCTGGCTGTGGATAGTTTCCCATTTCAATTCCCTCCGAGAAAGTTCGGAGCAGCTTTCGAAATCCCTCTCATCTCAAACGGGATTTTATTCGCGCTTACTCCGAGTGTTCATCCAATGCAGACGTACTTCCAACATTTCGTCTGCGGTGAGCGGCCCGCTTGTCAGGCCGTGGTTTTTTGGGAGATGCACAAGACGCGGTTACGAACATGCGCATATCCAGTTCCGCAGTCGGTCAGACTGCAGAGTGTCAGGTCTGTCTGTTTGAGTACGTTGTTTTCGGCCTGCCATCCGGACGCAAACACAAGGGATGATCGGGTCGAACCGGTTGCTGTCAGTTGCAACGGCGCTGAATGTGTCCGAGATGCGGAAAGGTTTCCAGTTGCTAAATGGGATTAAGCAGAGAGGGATGCAGCTGCGTGCATCGGGGATGCTAATTAAATTGCGTAGGTTGTTGCGCGTCGGTTGAAGGTTTCCCGCTCAGACTCGACAAACGTCAACCTGGCGGGTTAAAAAAGGAAATGAGGTAACCAGAAACCGCAAAAATTTTCAGAATAAAACTCAACCCTAGTTAGTCTACGTCGTCACAAGCAAAATCGATGGATGTATAAAAACCCATCTTTATTTGCGTTTTGCCAGAAAAAGCGAGTAAATCCATGCGTCATATCCGTCCGGATATGTTGCTTCCGATTCACTAATCCGTTTGGGCAATTTATTTTAGTGTTTTTTTGTATTAGTTCTTATGATTAATAAATAACTAACGCATAATAGCTTAGCTCGGAGAAGTGGAAACGCTCATTCAGCAAGGTATTCCACACTCTCGGCGCGCTTGTGAAAGAACACAGTATCTGCGTAACGCTCGAGGGAGGCGTATATGTTCATGGTCGCATCACGCGTACTAGACGGAAAGAGCAGCAACAGTGCATTGGGGGTTGGCGGGAAGATCATCGTCGTTGCGAATGCGGATCTTTTTTCCGAATGTCTCGTCGAGGCATTAGCCAAGAAGTTTCCCGCCTGCAACGTCATGTCCTCGCCTTTTTCGGCGCCTTTGCCAGACATACCCATTGGTGATGTCAAGCTTGTTCTCATCTACAAGCTCTCGGGAACACAGTTGGAACGAATGCTGACGGAGGTTCGCACCAAGCACCCCGATGCACAGATCGCCCTGGTGATCGATGCGATAGAGATGATCGAAGGATACCTCAAGCAACTGGTGGGCACGCGCATCATAGACGGCGTTCTTCCACTCAATCTGCGGCTTGATGTCTTCATGGCGGCGGTCGACCTTCTGATAAAAGGCGGTGAGCACTTCCCATCGGCTTTGCTGGGGAAACTCACCTCAGGCCCGGAAATATCAAGCCGTACCGTGCAGGATACACCATCGATCGTTGCCAATCGTGCGGATGCGTTGGCGGCCCGCAACAATGAGTTCTGCGCTTTGACGACGAGGGAGGTGCAGATACTCGATCTGCTCTGCAAGGGAACGCAGAATAAGATCATCGCCGACCGGCTGCATCTTTCCGAAAATACCGTGAAGGTTCATGTCCGTAATATCTACAAGAAGATGAATGTGAGAAACCGGACTGAAGCTGCTTCACGATTCTTCAACAAAGAAGCAACGCAAGGCAGTGGAGATCGATGGAAAAACTAATGGCATAAAGTAGCCACGCAGCGTGGGTGTATCGTTAACTATCGTCTTGTAAGAAATATTAACTCTGTTTCGGATTTCAGCTTTGACGCGAACTTAGATTTACCTGTCGTTTTATAAATCCGTCTAGCTTTTCCGCACAACACAAGATCGGAAAACGACGATGAATACCATGCTGCGGCAAAAAGAGACCTTCAAGATCGATCGGCAGGCCGAATTCAGTGCCAAGCTTTCTGCCGCGCACGCGAAAATCGAGAAGAAATTTCTTGATGGCGGAGCGGTTCTTGTCTCGGTGATGGACATTCTCGGCAATCTTATCGGCATTCTCGACGGGATGACGGGAACGATCGACGGAAAGATGGCCCGCGACACGCTTGAAGGCCTGCGTCAGACCATCAACGATCTGGCCCAGCTGCCAAAAACGGAAGAAGAACGCCAGGCGGCGTTCAACAATCTTGCCGATATGTGTTCCCTGACCGGAGAACATATTGATGAGATCCATGAGACGATCAGATATCTGAAGACCTTCGCTGTCACGGTTAAGATCACCGGTGCTGGCCTTACGGAATTTGCCGGATTTGCTGATGAAATCCGCGAACGTATACAATCCGGTTCGGACGAAGTCGGTCGCTTTGCCAAAAATCTCGAAGAAATGCATCAACAGTTGATAAAGGCGCGGTCCTTTTCAACAGACACGCTTTCCGATTTCCAGTCGACCATTCCGCAGATCATCGAAAGCCTCAATGAGAATTCAGGGCTGATCGAAAAGCAGCATCGCGAAATGGCCGATATCGCGGCACAGGCCAAAAAGATTGCACAGACAGTCCAGGGCAAAATCGGATCTGTCCTGTCCTCGCTGCAGATTGGCGACATCACGCGTCAGCGTATCGAGCACATTCAAAGCACGCTAGAGATGCTTGAGGAATTCGCCTCTTCCAGCGAAGGCAAAGCGCTTGACGCAGCGGAGCTTGCGGTTCTGCAGGAAGCCGTCCTGCAGCTTGCAGGTGCCCAGATGGATGAGACCGCCGCTGATTTTCACCGGGATTGTTCCAAGATTTTTGCCAGCATTTCCAGCTTCGCGGATGATGCTGCCCGGATTTTGTCTTTGCGTGACGAGCTGATCGACAAGACCCGCAACGGTGACAGCAACATTCTGGCTCTGATGGAAAAGGGCATTGTCGACGCCACCAATCTTGTCGGTCGTGTCCAGGGCAGCAGCGCTGATGCAGACGATGTCGTCTTGTCGGTCACCAATAGCGCCAAGGAACTGTCGCGCGGCATCGAGATATTGCGGTCCATCAAGATCGACATTCACTATATGGCGCTGAACTCCAACCTGCGCTGTTCCAAGCTTGGCGATGCCGGGCGGTCTGTCAACGTTGTCAGCGGTGAGATGCGCATCTTTGCAGCCAAGCTTGAAACGCCCGCAGACGCGATCGTGGAAGAGCTCGAAAAGGTTGAGGCAGCCACGGCGCAGCTCGCAAAAGGCGGAGTGACGACGGATATGGCATCGCCTCTGAATGAGGCTTTGCAGACCATCCGCCACGCCAAGTCACAGATGGACTCCGGCGTGGAAGCGCTGGCGCAAGAAGGGCAGGCGGTTTTCAGCCGTATCAGCGCCGCGGTCGTCACGCTTGATTTCGAAAGCGAGCTCGGCTCCACCTTCAATGAATGCTGCCAGATTGCCGCGCAGCTCTCGGAAGGTTTCGAGGCAGACGTTTCCCGGTTCTCGGACAAGATCGAAGGCTTTAGCCACCGCGTCTACAAGCTTTACACGATGTCGCAGGAGCGGGACATTCACGCGCGCTTCCTGCCGTCTCATGTTTCGAATTCCTCTTCCAGCGCATCGGCCGTCTCGAATAGCCAGTCATCGGCGTCTGATGACGATGATCTTTTTGCCGACGCCCTTTTCTAGGCGACGGTGATCCTGCCGGACTAAGTCTTCGCGCGAAAAAACTGGAACGAAAACCGGGCATTTCCATTTCCTCCTCGCAAGTTGAAAAACACACAGGAGGAAACAGAAATGATTTCTGGTGACAAAATTCGCGAGCATATGGAAGTCCGTTCGGCTGATGGCAGCCACGTCGGCACTGTTGACCACATGGAAGGTCAGAACCGTATCAAGCTGACCAAGACCGACGCTGGCGACGGCAAGCATCACCTCATCCCGCTTGATTGGGTCGACCACGTAGACGCCCACGTGCACCTCAGCAAATCTGCTGCGGATGTGCGCAGCGGCTGGGAAACAATGAACTAGTCTTTCCAGTTCTACCCCAAAATGCGGTCTTTGAGACCGCATTTTTTATGCGCGGATTTGCGGGAAACTCGCATCATTTGACGCGTTCCAGAATTGAAACGTAGTTGGCGACCGCCGTTCCACCCATGTTGAACACCCCTGCAAGGCTTGCATCGGGAATCTGCATATCACCCGCTTGCCCGGCCAGTTGCATCGCAGCCATGATGTGCATGGATACCCCGGTTGCCCCGATGGGATGCCCCTTTGCCTTAAGCCCCCCAGACGGGTTAATGGGAAGGCGACCGTCATTTCGCGTAATCCCTTCACGGACAACCCGGTGCCCTTGACCGGGCTTGGCTAGGCCCATGGCTTCATATTCGATGAGTTCGGCAATGGTGAAACAATCATGTGTTTCCACCAGAGAGAGATCGAATATATCCAATCCCGCTTTTTCCAGCGAGGCCATCCATGCGCGCCGGGCTCCCTCGAAGGCAAGGGGGTCTCGATGGCTGAGCGCAATGATGTCGTTGACCTGGGTGCGCGCCTTGAAACCTATGGCGCGCTGCAGGGTGGCCGCTACCTCCTCATCCGCCAGAATGATTGCGGCTGCCCCATCGGAAATCAGGGAGCAGTCGGTACGACGAAGCGGGGCGGCTACATAGGGGTTCTTTTCCGAAACCGTATTGCAAAATGCGAACCCGAAGTCCTTTTGCATATGGGCGAAGGGATTGCTGACACCATTGGCGTGGTTCTTCGCCGCAATCATTGCCAGCTCTTCAGACCGGTCGCCATAGCGTTGAAAGTAGGTCTGGGCGATACGCCCGAACTGGCCCGCAAACCCGCCAGGAATGTCGCCTTCCTCTGCGCGGTAGCTGGCGGAAAGCAGGATATCTCCAACCTGATCGGTCGGCAGCGCGGTCATTTTTTCCGCTCCGACCACCAAGGCGATGCGGCCACGACCGGCTTCGATGAAATCCATGGCACTGTAGATGGCAGCGGAGCCTGTGGCGCAGGCATTTTCAAAGCGCACGGCTGGCGTATGCGCCAGTCTTTCGTCGCTCATTGCGACAAGAGCGGCCTGAAAATCCTGCCGGGAGAAGCCGTTGTTCATGACCCCGACAAAGATGCCATCGATATCGGTGACCTCTATGCCCGCATGGGCCACAGCCGGTGCCACAACGGAGGCCATGAGCTGCTCCGTATTCTCCAGCGGGGACTTGCCGAACTGTCCATGCGCCCAGCCGACGATCTGCGCCTTACCCATTCTTCTCTCCTCCCGAACCCTGCCACTCTCTCCAGAACAGGGCTTAGCGTTGAAGCATGGGTCAGTTATAACAGCCCAGGAGCCTCCGCGCCTGTTCTTTCGACATATTCCGTGTAGCCGCCGCCATATTGGTGAATGCCATCCGGCGTCAGTTCCAGCACGCGGTTTGAAAGGGCTGCCAGAAAATGGCGGTCGTGCGAGACGAAGAGCATGGTGCCTTCGTACTCTGCGAGCGCCTTGATCAGCATTTCCTTGGTGTCGAGATCGAGGTGGTTCGTCGGTTCGTCCAGCACGAGGAAATTTGGCGGGTCGAACAGCATGGCAGCCATGACGAGGCGCGCCTTTTCGCCGCCCGAGAGAACGCGACATTTCTTGTCGACATCGTCACCTGAAAAGCCGAAGCAACCGCACAGCGCCCGCAACGGGGCCTGCCCCGCCTTCGGAAACCGCTGCTCCAGCCACTGCAGGATCGTTGCTTCACCATCAAGAAGATCCATCGAGTGCTGCGCAAAATAGCCCAGCTTCACGCTTGCGCCGACATTGACGCTGCCGACATCGGGTTCGGCTGTTCCGGCAATCAGCTTCAAAAGCGTGGACTTACCCGCACCGTTGACGCCCATGATGCACCACCGCTCCTTGCGGCGGATCATGAAGTCCAGACCTTCGTAAATCGTCCGCTGGCCATAGGCCTTATGCACCTGCTTCAGCGAAACGACGTCTTCGCCCGAGCGTGGTGGCGTCTGGAATTCGAAAGCAACGGTCTGTCTGCGCTTTGGGGGCTCTACGCGGTCGATCTTCTCCAGTTTCTTGACCCGGCTCTGTACCTGCGAGGCATGGGACGCGCGGGCCTTGAAACGTTCAATGAACTTGATTTCCTTGGCAAGCATGGCCTGCTGGCGCTCGAACTGTGCCTGCTGCTGCTTTTCGTTCTGGGCGCGCTGCTGTTCGTAAAAACCATAGTCGCCAGTATAGCTTGTCAGCGATCCAGCATCGATTTCGATGATCTTGTTGACGATACGGTTCATGAATTCGCGGTCATGCGAGGTCATCAGAAGCGCGCCGTCATAGGTCTTGAGGAAGTTTTCAAGCCAGATGAGGCTCTCGATGTCCAGATGGTTGCTCGGTTCGTCCAGCAGCATGACGTCGGGCCGCATCAGGAGAATGCGGGCCAGCGCCACACGCATCTTCCAGCCGCCGGAGAGCTTGCCGACATCGCCATCCATCATCTCCTGCGTAAAGCTGAGGCCAGCAAGCACTTCGCGCGCGCGGCCCTCCAGCGAATAGCCGTCCAGTTCCTCGTAGCGGGCCTGAACTTCGCCGTACCGCTCGATGATCTCATCCATCTGATCCAGCTGGTCGGGATCGACCATCCGCGCTTCAAGCTCACGAAGCTCCGTGGCGACCGCGCTGACCGGGCCTGCCCCTTCCATGGCTTCGGCAACCGCGCTGCGCCCCGCCATTTCTCCGACGTCCTGATTGAAGTAGCCGATGGAAACGTGCTTTTCCGCCGCAACCTGACCTTCGTCCGGCATCTCCTCGCCGGTAATCATGCGAAACAGCGTTGTCTTGCCAGCGCCGTTGGGACCGACGAGGCCCACCTTTTCACCCTTGTTGAGTGCTGCCGACGCCTCGATGAAGAGGATGCGATGGCTGGCGGATTTGCTGATGTTTTCGATGCGGATCATGGAGGAGTAACCGATAAGCTGGAGGTTTGGCGTCCCTATGCCATGCCGTGCCAATGCTGTCATCAGGTGAATCATCATGGAATGCTTGTGAAATATTTTGGAATGGATATTCCATATTGGCAGCAGTTCGGGTGAATGAGGGAGATGACATGAGCGCAAACGCAATTCCGGCCACGGTAGAGGCCTTTCAGGAACGTTTGTTGGAGGTGACGGACAGCCTGCCGAAACGTTTGCGTCAGTGCGCCGACTATGTCGCCGCTCATGCCGACCGCATTGCCGTTTCCACCGTTGCCGAGCTGGCTGAGAGTGCAGGCGTGCAGCCATCCGCCATCATGCGCTTCAGCCAGATCATGGGCTTTTCCGGCTATTCGGAGATGCAGCGACTGTTTCGCGAGCATTATACCGGCGGTTGGCCGGACTATACGACGCGGCTCAGCAACCTGCGTGACAATGGCGAGGATGGCGGCGCCCTGTTGCTGGCTGAATTCGTGGATGCTGGCCGGGCATCGCTTCAAAATGTGCTGAAAACAGTCGATCCGCAGGAGTTCGAGACCGCGATCGGGGTTCTTTCAGAGGCAAATACCATCCATGTCGTCGGTCTTCGCCGGTCCTTTCCCGTAGCAAGCTATCTCGCCTATGCCTTTGAGAAGATGGGTGTTCCGGCCATGCTCCATGCATCGGTCGGACAGTTGCACAATCAAAGCGCGATCCGTTACGGCGACGTGGTGCTGGCTATTACTTTCTCGCCCTACTCGGTGGAAACGATGGATCTCGTCTCGTCCAGCCTTGCCCGGAGAATTCCCGTCGTTGCGATCACGGATACAGCCGTAAGCCCGATGCGCAAGCTGGGGGCGACCATCCTTGCGGTGTCAGAGGTGGATTTCGGCGCGTTCCGCTCCCTTTCGGCAACTTTATGCGTTGCGATCGCGCTGGCTGTCGGTGTGGGCACGCACCGCCAAAATTGAATATTTATGTTGAAACAGAAAAAAATGGAATTTATAGTCCAAAAATAGACTGAACGGAAACGACTGAGGAGTGTCGTTTTCAGTTCGGAACCCGCGTCAGCGCGATTGGAGGACGATCGTGAAAAAGCTCGATCTCATTACAATAGGCCGCTCGTCGGTCGATCTCTACGGCGCGCAGGTTGGCGGCCGGCTGGAGGATATGTCCTCCTTCAACAAATATATTGGTGGCTCCCCCACCAACATTGCGGCAGGCGGTGCCCGCCTGGGTCTGAAAACGGCCGTCATCACCCGCGTGGGTGATGAGCATATGGGTCGCTTCATTCGAGAGCAGTTGATACGCGAAGGTGTCGACACCACAGGCGTGAAGACCGACCCGGAACGCCTGACCGCGCTCGTCCTCCTCGGCATCCGCGACCAGTCGCAATTTCCGCTGATATTCTACCGCGAGAATTGCGCAGACATGGCGCTCTGCGAGGACGACATCGATCCTGCGTTCATTGCGGATGCGGCTTGCGTCTGCGCAACGGGGACGCATCTTTCGCACCCGCGCACAGAAGCCGCCGTTCTCAAGGCTCTGCGTCTGGCACGTGAAGGCGGGGCAAGAACGGCGCTCGATATCGATTATCGTCCGAACCTCTGGGGCGTGGCCGGTCACGGCGACGGCGAGAGCCGCTTCGTGGAATCGCAGAAGGTTACGGCAAAGCTCCAATCAACCCTGCATCTGTTCGATCTCATCGTCGGCACGGAAGAAGAATTTCATATTGCCGGTGGCTCTACGGATACGCTGGAGGCCCTGAAGGCCGTCCGTAACGTTTCGAAAGCCACGCTCGTGTGCAAACGCGGACCGATGGGCGCTGTGGTGTTTCCCGACGAAATTCCAGCCAGTCTTGACGATGGCGAGTCCGGGGAAGGCTTTCCGATTGAGGTTTTCAACGTGCTTGGCGCCGGTGACGGCTTCATGGCTGGCCTCTTTCGCGGCTGGCTGCGGGGCGAGGACTGGCCAACAACGCTGAAATACGCCAATGCCTGCGGCGCCTTTGCCGTGTCTCGTCATGGCTGCACGCCCGCCTATCCAAGCTGGGAAGAGCTTCAATACTTCTTCCGCACCGGCATTAAAAACAAGGCGCTGCGCAAGGACGAGGCGCTGGAGCAGGTGCATTGGGCCACCAACCGCAAGGGTGACTGGAACACCATGCGCGTGTTCGCCTTCGATCACCGGATGCAGCTGGAAGCCATGGCGGATGAGGCGGGTGTCGAACATTCCAGAATTGGTGAGTTCAAGAAGCTGTGCCTGAAAGCAGCGCTCAATGTTTCCTGTAACGAGGCGGGCTACGGCATTCTGTGTGATAGCCGTCTGGGCCGTGACGCGCTTTGTGAAGCCAACGGCACAGGTCTTTGGGTTGGGAGGCCCGTCGAATGGCCGGGCTCCCGACCGCTGACGCTTGAGCCGGAGCTTGGCCTTGATTTTGGCGGCTTGGGCGAGTGGCCGGCGACCAATGTCGTGAAGGTCCTGTGTTTCTATCATCCGCAAGACGCGCAAGAACTGCGCAAGCAGCAGGAAGACACCGTGCTGCGCCTGTTTCAGGCCGCACGGCGCAACAGGCTGGAGCTTCTTCTCGAGGTCATACCATCGAAGGTCGCGGTGGTTGACGATGAAACAACGGCAAGCATCATCGACCGTTTCTATGAGATCGGAGTGTATCCGGACTGGTGGAAGCTTGAGCCGATGAAAACCGAAGCCGCATGGAAAAATGCAGTCGACACGGTCAAGTGCAATGACCCCTATACGCGAGGGATCGTTGTACTGGGGCTGGATGCACCACAGGCGGAGCTGGAGGAAAGTTTCAAGCTTGCGGCGGGCTTTGATCTGGTCAAAGGTTTTGCCGTCGGGCGAACGATTTTTGCGGATGCGGCGCGGGCCTGGCTTTCGGGCAGCATCAATGACGGGGAGGCGGTAAGCCAGATGGCCGACCGTTACAACGCGCTATGCAAGATCTGGGATAAGGCGCGGGCCGCCGGGAAAAAGGGAGAGGCAGCGTGACGACAATACGTTTGACGGCAGCGCAGGCGATGGTCCGGTATCTCGCCGCGCAGATGAATGAGCATGGCGAGACATTCATCGCAGGTGTCTGGGCAATTTTCGGCCATGGCAATGTCGCAGGGATCGGCGAGGCACTTTATGGCATCCGCAATGAGCTGACGACCTATCGAGGCCAGAACGAGCAATCCATGGCTCACGCGGCCATTGCTTATTCAAAACAGCTTGGGCGTCGCCGGGCGATGGCGGTAACATCCTCCATCGGTCCGGGTGCAACCAATATGGTGACGGCTGCTGCGCTTGCGCATGTCAATCGCCTGCCGGTCCTGTTCATTCCCGGAGATGTGTTCGCCAATCGCGGACCAGACCCGGTGTTGCAACAGATCGAGGATTTCGGTGACGGCACGATTTCGGCCAATGATTGCTTCAAGCCGGTCAGCCGATACTTTGATCGCATCATGCGGCCCGAGCAGCTTTTGACGGCCTTGCCGCGCGCCATGCGGACCATGACGGACCCTGCCGATTGCGGCCCTGTCACGCTTGCCTTCTGCCAGGACGTGCAGGCGGAAGCCTTTGATTATCCCGTCAGTTTTTTCGAACAGAAAGTCTGGCGTCAACGTCGCCCCGAGCCGGATCTTGCCGAATTCGAAGCAGCCCTGGCAGCATTGAAATCCGCCTCCCATCCGGTCATCGTTGCCGGTGGCGGCGTGCATTTTTCCGGCGCGACCGAGGCGCTGAAAAGCTTTGCCGAACGTCATCGCATTCCAGTGGTGGAAACGCAGGCTGGTAAATCTGCTCTTGCCTGGGACCATGATCTGAACTTCGGTCCGGTCGGCGTGACCGGTGCCGATAGCGCCAATGCCATTGCCGAGAAGGCCGATCTTGTCTTCGGCGTCGGAACTCGGTTCCAGGATTTCACGACGGGTTCCTGGGCTCTGTTCAAGAACCCTTCCGCCAGGCTTCTGGCGCTCAACGTTCAGCCCTATGACAGCGCCAAGCACAATGCCATCAGCCTGACCGCAGATGCCAGAGTGGGCCTTGAGAAGCTTTCCAAAGCCTTGGGCGACCACAGCTTTGAAGCGCCAGAGGCCGGTCTGAAGCAGGCATGGTTTGCCAGGGCTGACGCCGTGACGGCGGCGCCCAAGGATGGCAACAGCCTGCCCACCGATATGCAGGTTATCGGCGCTGTGCAGCGTGCATCGCGGGAAAATACGGTTGTCATGTGTGCTGCGGGCACCATGCCCGGAGAGCTGCACCAGCTGTGGAAGGCCAAGCTGCCGCTATCCTACCACATGGAATACGGTTTCTCCTGCATGGGCTATGAAATTGCCGGTGGTCTTGGAATCAAGATGGCTGAGCCCGAGCGTGATGTTATCGTCATGGTGGGCGACGGCTCCTACATGATGATGAATTCCGAGCTTGCGACGTCTGTCGCAATGGGCGTGAAGATCACCGTCGTCATCACTGATAACAGGGGATATGGCTGCATCAACCGGCTGCAGATGGGCACGGGCGGGGCCGAGTTCAACAATCTCTATGCCCACACCACCCATGCCAACCCCATTGCCATTGATTTTGCCGCTCACGCTGCCAGCATGGGGGCGGAGGCCCACAAGGTATCGTCGATTGCGGAACTGGAAGCGGCACTGGCTGCTGCCCGCGAGGCCACGGCAACAACCGTCATCGTCATCGATACGGACCCGTACCCGACGCCCGACGCTGGCGGTTACTGGTGGGATGTTGCGGTGCCGGAAGTTTCCGCCCGCAGTGAGGTTAATGATGCACGCGCTGCCTATGAGGCGGCATTGAAGGAAAGACAGTAAGATGATCCTCTACGGCACCAACCCTATCGCGTGGAGCAATGATGACGACCGCACGCTCGGCGCGCATATCAGCCTCGACCAATGCCTGGACGAAACATCGAAAATCGGTTTCGATGGCATTGAAAAGGGCCACAAATTTCCGCAGGAGCCGGATGCGCTGAAGAAGGTACTGGAGCCGCGCGGCTTGCGCTATGTTTCCGGCTGGCATTCGCTGAACCTTCTCACAAACTCTGTCGACGACGAAAAAGCGGCGATGCAGCCTGCGCTCGATCTGCTGAAAGCAATGGGTTCCAAAGTCATCATCGTCTGCGAAACATCCAACGCAATCCATGGCGATGACGCAAAGCCCGTCAACGACCGCCCCGAGCTTGCAGATGCGGACTGGAAGGCATTTGGCGAAGGCGTCGAAGCGCTGGCAAAGTTTGCCGCCGAACAGGGCGTTGCACTCGTCTATCACCATCACATGGGCACGATCATCGAAAGTGAAGATGAGATTGACCGGCTGATGGACAATACGGGACCCCACACCAAGCTGCTGCTCGACACCGGCCATTGCCTGTTTGGCGGGGGCAACCCTGAAAGGCTGGCGAAGAAACACATGGCGCGCGTCGGGCATATCCACGCGAAGAATGTTCGCCCAGCCATCGCACGTCAGGTGCGCGACGAGAAACTCTCCTTCCTTGAAGGCGTGCGGCGCGGTGTCTTCACCGTTCCCGGCGATACGGAAGGCGGTGTCGACTTCCTGCCGGTGCTGAAGATTGCGGCGGAACACGACTATAGCGGTTGGCTCGTTATCGAGGCCGAGCAAGACCCCGATGTGCGCAATCCATATCAATATCAAAGCCTTGGCTTCAAATCCCTTCGGGAATTCGCCAGGCAGGCCGGGCTAGACAAGGCCTGAGCAAAGGAGATGACCCATGGCTAATCTGTTGCGCAAACCTGTCGGCACACATGGCAAGGTTCACGACATCACGCCTGAAAGCGCCGAATGGGGCTATGTTGGTTTTGGCCTTTATCGGCTGAAGCCGGGCGAAACGGCAACTGAGGAAACGGGCGAGACGGAGGTTATTCTGGTTCTCGTGGAAGGCAAGGCCGAGGTTTCCTCCGGCGGCAAAGATTTCGGCGAACTTGGGGACCGGATGAACGTCTTTGAGCGCAAGCCGCCGCATTGCGTTTACATTCCAGCAGGCTCCTCCTGGTCGCTCAAGGCGACAAGCGATTGCACCATTGGCGTCTGCACGGCCCCGGCGAAGCCTGGCAAGGAGGCGCAGGTCATCGGTCCGGCAGGCATTTCGCTGAGTGAACGCGGCAAGGGCGCAAATACCCGTTACATCTTCCCGATTGCGATGGAAGACCGGGATGTGGCTGAGAGCCTTCTCGTTACCGAGGTGTTTACACCCTCTGGCCACTGGTCGTCCTATCCTCCGCACCGGCATGACGAGGATAATTTCCCGGATATGACCTATCTGGAAGAAACCTATTACCACCGGCTCAATCCCGCCCAGGGCTTCGGCTTCCAGCGGGTGTTTACCGAAGATGGCACGCTGGACGAAACCATGGCGGTTTCCGATGGCGACGTTGTGCTGGTACCGAAGGGGCACCATCCCTGCGGCGCGCCCTATGGCTATGAGATGTATTATCTGAACGTCATGGCTGGCCCCATGCGCAAATGGCGGTTCCAGAACCACCCGGATCATGACTGGATCTTCAAGCGCGACAATGGCTGAGCACAAGCCGCGCTCATCCGTCTGAGCTGTTCTTGACGGCGCAGGCCCGGTATTTTCCGGGCTTGCAACGGACTTCCGGCAGTTTTTGTCATCCATCGTAACCGATGCGAACTGTGGCAGCTTTGCCGCAGCTAGAGGTTTAGTTCCCGAAACCTAAAAATTCGGGTTGGCTTTTAAAGGCGCCTGCCTATTATGCCAGCTTCAACCTGAGCGAGGGAGGTTTCAAATGGCATATTTTTCCAACTCCCCGGTGGCCTCCGCAGCGCCAGCGCCCGCGGGTTCTCTGATCTGATCGAGAAACCCCGCCGTTAACACCGGTAATCCGGTCATTTCTTTCAAGTTTTCCCCATCGTTTCGCGCCGTAAGCTCGCGCGGATTCCACACTAGATTCTTTCATGGGACCGGCCGCGCGCCGGATGCTATTCATGTCTTTTGGTTTGAAAATACGCCGGAGCAAGGCGTTTAGCACTGTTTTTCGTTTCTGTTGGTCGCATTGGCGCCAGCAGCCGGGCCGTGCCGGCTTCATGCTGTGCGCGGTGCTCATGTCCACACTCGCCGATGTGTTGACGCCCATGTTTGCCGGGCGGCTGGTGGATGCGGTCGTGTCCGGTTCCGGCAGCGATCCCGCTGCATGGAGCAACGCAATCAACGCTTTCTATTGGCTGATCGGGCTGGCGCTTCTGGCTGTCATTTTGCGGCACGTCACGTTCATGACCATTATCAGCTTCACGTTGCAGTCCATGGCGGATATTGCAGCGAATTCCTTCCACCGCATCCAGCGTTTCTCTTCGGACTGGCACGCCAACAGTTTTGCCGGTTCGACAGTGCGCAAGGTCACGCGCGGCATGTGGGCGCTGGATTTGCTGAACGACACTGTTTTCGTGGCCCTGTTTCCATCCGTCGTCATGCTCATCGGCTCCACGGTGCTGATGACGTGGTACTGGCCGATGATGGGCCTGCTCGTGGGGCTTGGCTCGCTGCTGTTTGTCTGCATCACGGCCAGCATGTCGTTGGGCTTTGTCGCGCCCATGGCAAGTCTTGCCAATGCCTGGGACACACGCCTTGGCGGGTCTCTGGCCGATGCGGTGACGTGCAATGCTGTCGTCAAGGCATTTGGTGCAGAGGACCGTGAGGACAAGCGATTGGCGCGTGTCATGGGCAAATGGGAAGACCGGACCCGGCGCACCTGGACGCGCGGCACGATCAACGGCACGCTTCAGGCAGGTCTTCTCGGCTTCATGCGGGCGGGTGTGGTTGGCCTTGCGCTGTTGCTCTGGGCCGCTGGCAAAGCCAATGCTGGTGATATCACCTTTGTTTTGACATCGTTCTTCATCCTGCAGGGCTATCTGCGTGAAATCGGTATGCATATCCGCAACCTGCAGCGTTCTGTGAACGACATGGAGGAACTTGTCGAAATCCATGCGCAACCGCTCGGCATCGACGATGTGGCAAAGGCAAAAGCACTGGTCATCAATGAAGGACGGATCGAGTTCGATGGGGTGAGCTTCCATTATGGAAGGCATCTGGCACCGCTCTACAAGGACTTTTCGGTGACGATCAAGCCGGGCGAACGCGTCGGTCTGGTCGGGCATTCAGGCTCAGGCAAAACGACGTTCATCAAGCTTATCCAACGGCTGCATGACGTGAGCCAGGGTGCGATACGCATTGACGGGCAGGATATTTCGCAGGTGTCGCAGATGTCGTTGCGCCAGCAGATTGCCATCGTCCAGCAGGAGCCGATCCTGTTTCACCGGACGCTGGCGGAAAACATTGCCTATGCAAGGCCAAGCGCCACGCAGAAGGAAATCGAAAATGCTGCAAGGCTTGCAAGTGCCCATGGCTTCATCTCGGCTCTGCCCAAGGGGTACGGCACACTGGTGGGCGAACGCGGCGTCAAGCTTTCCGGTGGGGAGCGGCAGCGGATTGCGATTGCGCGGGCGTTTCTGGCCGATGCACCGATACTCATTCTGGATGAGGCAACGTCCAGTCTGGATTCGGAATCGGAAATGCTGATCCAGACCGCGATGGAGCGTTTGATGCTGGGGCGCACGACCCTTGTGGTGGCACACCGGCTTTCAACCGTGCGATCGCTGGACCGGTTGCTCGTCTTCGATCACGGGAAAATTGCGGAAGAGGGTACCCATGTCAGCCTCATCCAGAAAAAAGGCGGTATCTATCGCGGTCTGTTCGAGCGGCAGGCGCTGGAGTTGACGAAGGGTCTGGTGATGGATGTTGCCGAATGATGGAAAAGCTGCACGGCACCGATCAATGCCGTGCAGCCTGCAATCAACGCCAGCCAAGTTCCGGCGCGACGTATTTGAGAATGGAGTCGAGGACGTGGACGTTGTATTCGACACCCAGCTGGTTCGGGATCGTCAGAAGCAGCGTATCGGCTTCGGCAATCGCCTCATCCTGCGCAAGCTCCTTGACCAGAGTTTCTGGATCGGCCGCATAGGAACGTCCGAAGATGGCGCGCGTGCTGGCGTCGAGATATCCGATGCTGTCGCTTTCCTTGCTGCCGCGACCGAAATAGGCGCGGTCACGGTCATCCACCAGCGCAAAGATGCTGCGGCTGACGGATACGCGCGGCTCGCGGCTGTGGCCCGCTTCCTTCCAGGCCTGGCGATAGGCACGGATCTGCGCCGCTTGCTGAACATGGAAAGGCTCGCCGGTCTCGTCGTTCTTCAGCGTCGAGCTTTGCAGGTTCATGCCAAGCTTTGCGGCCCATATTGCTGTCGCGTTCGAGCCGGCACCCCACCAGATACGGTCGCGAAGACCTTCGGAATGCGGTTCCAGCCTTAGCATTCCCGGCGGGTTCGGGAACATAGGCTGCGGGTTGGGCTCAGCAAAACCTTCGCCCTTCAGCACCTCCAGAAACACCTCGGCGCTCTGCCGACCCATTTCAGCATCATCGGAACCTTCTTTCGGCTGGTAACCGAAATAGCGCCAGCCATCGATGACCTGTTCGGGAGAGCCTCGGCTGATGCCCAGTTGCAGACGTCCATCCGAAATAAGGTCGGCCGCACCCGCATCTTCCGCCATGTAGAGCGGGTTCTCATAACGCATGTCGATGACGCCGGTGCCAATCTCGATCGTCTTCGTTCGTGCAGCCACGGCTGCCAGCAGCGGAAATGGAGAGGCCAGCTGGCGGGCAAAGTGATGGACGCGGAAATAGGCTCCGTCGACGCCGATCTCTTCGGCTGCAACGGAAAGCTCGATGGATTGCTTCAGCACATCCTTTGCCGTGCGGGCCTGCGAGTGCGGGCCTGGGCTCCAGTGACCGAAGGACAAAAAGCCAATCTTCTTCATGTGTTTTCACCTGTAACGCATATGTTTCGTTGCCGAACATATAGTGCGCTACGCGGTGAATGTATCGGCAGGATTGTGAACAGTCTGTTCAGGCCTTGACGCCGCAGTGCCATCCGTCCGGCTTTTGGTCCCCATATCCGTAACGCCAGCGTTGACGATCGCGCTGGCAAGCTGGCGGAAACTGACCGTTCCCACAACTTCGCCAGAGGCTGCAGTAACCGCCGCATCGTCCTCTCCGCTGATCGACAATGTGCGCATGGCTTCTTCGACGCTGGTTTCCGCTGGAATGGACTGACCATGATGGCCGCCGCCCACCCTGGTGGGCGACATGATGGCTTCGACGGTGATGACGCGTCCGCGGTTCACTTCCTTGACGAAGGTCGCGATGTAATCATCTGCCGGGCGAAGTACGATGTCCTGGCTGGTGCCTTGCTGAATGACCTCGCCATCCCGCAGGATTGCAATCTGGTCTCCAAGCCTCAGGGCCTCGTCGAGATCGTGGGTGATGAAAACGATGGTCTTCTTGATCTCCTTCTGGATGTCGAGGAGCACCGTTTGCATGTCGGTGCGGATGAGAGGGTCAAGCGCGGAATAGGCTTCATCCATCAACAGCACCGGTGCGTCGTTGGAAAGTGCGCGCGCAAGCCCGACGCGTTGCTGCATCCCGCCGGACAACTGGTTGGGAAAACGGGTTTCATAGCCCTTCAATCCGACACGCTCCAGCCAGCCCATCGCCACTTCCACGCTTCGGGCCCGGGATATGCCCTGCACCTCCAGGCCGTAGACCGTGTTATCCAGCACGTTGCGGTGTGGCAGGAGGGCAAACTTCTGGAAGACCATGGCTGTCTGGTGGCGGCGGAAATTGCGGAGCTCCTGCACGTTCATTTTTACAACGTCCACGCCGTCCACCAGCACCTCGCCCGCCGTGGGGTCAATCAGCCGGTTGATGTGTCTGATCAGCGTGGATTTTCCGGAGCCCGAAAGCCCCATGATGACCTGGATGCAGCCCGAGGGAATATCGATATTGATATTCCGCAGGCCGAGGACGTGACCATGTTTTTCATTCAGCTCTGTCTTGCTCATGCCGTTCCTCACGGCATCGACAAAGGTGTGAGCATTGCTGCCGAAAATCTTGTAGAGATTTCGGATTTTAATGCCGCCGAACGCGCCTTCAGCCATGGGTCATCTCCTGATGTTTCTGGAGCCTCTTGCCATAAGCCTGGCTGATGCGATCGAAGATGATGGCGATGCCGACAATGGCAAGGCCGTTGAAGATGCCGAGCGTGAAATACTGGTTGGCAATTGCCTTGAGGACAGGCTGACCAAGGCCCTGCACCCCGATCATCGAGGCGATGACGACCATGGCCAGCGCCATCATGATGGTCTGGTTGATGCCGGCCATGATGGTGGGAAGGGCGAGCGGCAGCTGAACCTTGAAGAGCTTCTGCCAGCCGGAAGAGCCGAAGGCATCGGCGGCTTCCAGCACATCGCGGTCTACCAGGCGGATGCCGAGATTGGTGAGCCGTATCATGGGGGGAATGGCGTAGATCACCACGGCGATCAGGCCCGGAACCCTGCCAATACCCAGAAGCATGACCACCGGGATGAGGTAGACGAAGCTTGGCATCGTCTGCATCACATCAAGAATGGGATTGACGACCCGCTGGAAGCGATTGGAATGGGACATGGCAATGCCAATGGGCAGGCCGATGACGATGGAGAGAACCGTGCAGACAAAGATCATCGAGATCGTCCGCATCGTATCCGTCCACATGTCGAAATAGCCGATGGCCAGCAGCGTAAACATGCAGCCTGCGACGATCTTGGCGCTGCGGCTGGCAAACCAGGCAATGACCATGATGATCAGAATGATGATCGGCCATGGCGTCTGTGTCATGAAACGTTCTGCGGCAATGAGAAACTGCTGCAGGGGTGAGAAGAAACCTTCAATCGTGCCGCCCCAGGCACGGGTAAATTCACGAAAGCCATCATCGATCATCTTTTTCAGATTGCGAAGGCCATCGTCGTTCATGTGCGGAAACGCGTAAAACCAGTCCATGAAATTCCCCAGAGTTCGCGACGACGGGCGACTGGCAATGGCCAGCCGCCTGTTCTCTTGCGTGGTTGCAGGCGCAAGCGCCGGCAGCAGGGATGCGCGTCAGAGCGAAGCCTTGATTTTCTCGGCAGCCTCGGCAGAGACCCATTTGGTCCAGATATCGGGGTTTTCTTTCAGGAAGTGCTTGGCGCTGTCTTCACCCGTCGCCTGATTATCCGTCATCCATGCCATCAGCTTGTTGACGGTGTTGTTGCTCCAGGACCGCTTGTTGAGATAGTCCATCACGGCAGGTCCGGCCTTTTCCGAGAAAGGCTTTGCAACGAGCGTCACGACCTTGTCGACAGGCCATGCATTCGGCTTGGGATCCGGACAATCCGCAACGGTATTGCAGCGTTTCCATTCGGCGGGATCGGCGGCGACACCCGGCTCCAGCTTGACCATTTCATATTTGCCGAGAAGTGCCGTTGGCGACCAGTAGTACCCGACCCATGGCTGCTTGCGTTCATATGCCTTGGCAATGGAGCCGTCGAGACCGGCAGACGAACCGCTGTCGATGAGGTTGAAGCCCGCCTTTTCAGCGCCGAATGCCTTGTAGAGCTGCGCCGTGACAACGGTGCCGCCCCAACCCTGCGGGCCGTTCACGATGGCGCCCTTGTCAGGGTTTTCTGCATCGGGAAACAGCTTGGGGTTTTTCATCAAGTCGCCGATCGTCTTGATCTCCGGGTGGGCTTCGGCCACGTATTTGGGTATCCACCAGCCCTGAATACCGCCATCCGGCAAGGCCGTTGCGGCAACGACAAGTTTGCCTTCGTCGACGCCGCGCTTGACGACTTCTGGCAATGTATCGGCCCATGCCTCAGGTGCGATATCCGGTTGCCCTTTTTCCACCATGGAGGTGATGGTGGGGACGGTATCGCCGACGGTGATATCGGCGCTGCAGCCATAGCCTTCGTTGAGAATGATCTTGTCGATATTGGAGAGCACTTCCGCGCTCTGCCAGTTCATGCTGGCGATTGTCGGACTACCGCAATCTGCGGCGCTGGATGCGGAGGCGCCAGCCAACAGGCCGAACACCAGACAGGTTGATGCAAGCAGTTTATTCATCGCTGTTCCCTTTATTGGCGGCGCTTATAAGAGAGCAGACCTGCCGCTGGGCCTGCCACTGTTCTTGTCTTTTGCAAGGTTGCAGGGATGATGGCGCGAAGGCCGCCCGCAACCTGCACAAAATGCGACGGTGATCTGCCAAACCACGACAGCCGCCCGATTTTAATCTTCCGTCAAGATTTTCGGCTGGAAGCGCAAAAATGGCTCTCGCAAGCCTGAAACGGCCAGAGAAACTGCGCGAAAAGGCCCAATCTTTGCTGATAGCTGTCAAAAAAAGCTGGATAGTTCCTATTCCCGGGGCAATAGTACACATCCGTTCCTTGGTGGATGGGTGAAAAAAGCATCTCGTTTTCAAATCAGATTGTTTAAGGGGAAATACCTTGGCTCGAATAACGCTCCGACAGTTGCTCGATCACGCGGCAGAACACGGCTATGGCGTACCTGCCTTCAACATCAACAATATGGAGCAGGCGCTGGCCATCATGGATGCGGCGGATGCGACCAATTCGCCCGTCATCATGCAGGCATCGCGTGGCGCACGCGCCTATGCCAATGACATTATGCTCAAACACATGATGGACGCGGTTGTGGAAATTTATCCGCATATTCCGGTCTGTGTTCATCTCGACCACGGCAATGAACCGGCCAGCTGTATGACCGCCATTCAGGCCGGTTTTACATCCGTCATGATGGACGGCTCGCTGAAGGCCGATGGCAAGACGCCGGGTGACTGGGATTACAATGTCGGCGTCACGCGTCAGGTGACCGATATGGCCCATTACGGCGGCATCTCCGTGGAAGGTGAACTCGGTGTGCTCGGTTCGCTCGAAAGCGGCATGGGCGAGGCTGAAGATGGCCACGGCGCCGAAGGCGTTCTGTCCCATGACCAGTTGCTGACAGACCCGGACGAAGCCGTGAAATTCGTTCGCGAAACCAAGGTCGACGCGCTGGCCGTTGCAATGGGCACGAGCCACGGCGCCTACAAGTTCACCCGCCGCCCCGATGGCACCGTGCTTGCCATGAATGTCATCGAGGAAATCCACAACAAGCTGCCAAACACGCACCTTGTCATGCATGGTTCTTCCACCGTGCCGCAGGACCTGCAGGATATCATCAATTCCTATGGCGGCGCGATCAAGCCGACCTGGGGCGTCCCGATCGAGGAAATCCAGCGCGGTATCAAGAATGGTGTGCGCAAGATCAACATCGACACCGACTGCCGCATGGCCATCACCGGCCAGATCCGCAAGGTGCTGATGGAAGAACCGGCAGAGTTCGATCTGCGCAAATATCTGAAGCCTGCTCGCGAAGCCATGACGAAGCTCTGCAAGGAACGTTTCGAACTGTTCTGGACAGAGGGACAGGCGTCAAAGATCACGCCAATTCCGCTGCGCGACATGGCAAAGCGATATGCTTCCGGCTCGCTGGACCCGGTTATTTCGTAATTGGCATTTGAAGTAAAAGCGGGGGCGGTAATGCCATCCCGGCTTTTTTGTTTTGGAAGGATGACGCTTCTCTCCGACACCCCGGCCTTGAGCCGGGGTCCAGCCGGCGCGCGTCTGCGCGCCGAGAAAAGTTCTTTCAGCCCAAAGACTTGGGCTGACTGGATACCGGCTCAAGGCCGGTATGACGGTGGTGAGCGTGGTGCGATGAAAAAGAGGGCAGCAAGCTAACTCCGCACGTTTGAATCCCACAGAATTACCTCTGCCATTTCAGACCAACTCGACGTGATTGACGATCATCTCTAGTTTTGGAACGGATGACGCTTCTCTCCGTCACCCCAGCCTTGAGCCGGGGTCCAGCCGGCGCGCGTCTGCGTGACGAGTAAGGCTCTTTCAGCGCAAAGACTTGGACTGACTGGATATCGGCTCAAGGCCGATATGACGGTGGCGAGTGTGGTGCGATAAAAAAGAGGGCAGCAAGCTGCCCTCTCAACGTTTCAATCCCGCAGACTTACTTCTGCCAGCTCTTGACCAGTTCGTCGTAGTTGACGGTCATCGGTTTTTCTTTTTCGTTGGCGACCTTCAGCTGTGGTGCAAGGTGGCCCTTGGAAACGGCGTCCTTGTTCCAGTATTCAAGGTCATGCTCTTCGGCCAGCTTTGGTCCGATTTCGCCCTGAACGCCTGCACGTTCCAGACGCTGCAGAACCTTTTCCTGCTCGGCGCAAAGCGAGTCCATGGCTTCCTGCGCGGTCTTTGCGCCGGAAGACGCATCACCCACGGCCTGCCACCAGAGCTGTGCCAGCTTTGGATAATCAGGAACGTTGGTCCCGGTTGGTGACCATTGAACGCGGGCTGGCGAACGATAGAACTCGATCAGGCCGCCAAGATCCTTCGCACGCTTGGTGAAGCTCTCGTGGTTGATCGAGGAGTCGCGGGTCAGGGTCAGGCCGACATGGCTCTTCTTCACGTCCACGGTCTTTGAAGTCACGAACTGCGCGTAGAGCCATGCGGCCTTGGCGCGGTCGTCAGGCGTGGACTTCATCAGCGTCCAGGAACCCACGTCCTGATAGCCAAGCTTCATGCCATCCTTCCAGTAAACGCCGTGCGGGGAAGGGGCCATGCGCCATTTCGGCGTGCCGTCCTCGTTCACGACAGGCAGGCCCTTCTTGACCGCGTCTGCCGTAAAGGCCGTGTACCAGAAAATCTGCTGCGCCACTTCGCCCTGCGCCGGTACGGGACCGGATTCGGAGAAGTTCATGCCTTGCGCGGCTGGAGGAGCATAAGCCTTCATCCAGTCGAGATATTTCTGGATGGCGTAGACCGAGGCCGGGCCGTTGGTATCGCCACCGCGTGCAACGCAGGAGCCGACCGGCTGGGACTTGTCGTTGACCTTGATGCCCCATTCATCGACCGGCAGACCGTTTGGCAGGCCCTTGTCGCCGTTGCCAGCCATGGACAGCCAGGCATCGGTGAAGCGCCAGCCAAGCGATGGGTCTTTCTTGCCATAATCCATATGGCCATAGACCTTCTTGCCGTTGATTTCACGACCGGTGAAGAACTCAGCAATGTCTTCATAGGCAGACCAGTTGACGGGAACGCCGAGGTCATAGCCGTATTTAGCCTTGAAATCCGCCTTGTTCTTCTCGTCGTTGAACCAGTCATAGCGGAACCAGTAGAGGTTCGCGAACTGCTGGTCGGGCAGCTGGTAGAGCTTACCGTCTGGTGCCGTTGTGAACTTGGTGCCGATGAAGTCTTTCAGGTCGAGGCCGGGGTTGGTCACGTCCTTGCCTTCCTTCGCCATCCAGTCCGTCAGGTTGCGAACCTGCTGGTAGCGCCAGTGGGTGCCGATCAGGTCGCTATCGTTGACGAAGGCGTCATAGATGTTTTCACCAGACTGCATCTGCGTCTGCAGCTTTTCAACCACGTCACCTTCACCAATCAGGTCGTGGGTGATCTTGATGCCGGTGATTTCGGTGAAGGCTTTCGCCAGCACCTTGGATTCGTATTCATGCGTCGTCAGCGTTTCCGAGACAACCTTGATATCCATGCCAGCAAAAGGCTTTGCCGCATCGATGAACCATTGCATTTCCTTTTCCTGCTCGGCGCGGGAAAGGCTGGAGAGATCGCCGATCTCCTTGTCCAGGAAGGTCTTGGCCTCGTTCATTCCGGCGTTTGCCACGCCGGCCAGTGCCAGCAGGGATGCTGCTGTCGTCGTCAAAAGATGCATTCGCATAATCATCCTCCCAAGGTTTGCGATTGCGTAACGATAGACCCGGGCGGTCCTCCCTCCCGGTATTTCAGTCGGAGAGCCTAGACGAAGCGGAAGACGCCAATCGCATAGATCACCGAAAGAGCCAGTGCCCACCAGAGGCCGGGGCCGACGAGGCCAAGCCAACCGAGGTGGATGAATGCAGAGCCAAGCAGCGACACGAACAGCCGGTCGCCGCGTGTGGTTTCAAAGCGCAGCACCCCGACGCGCGGATTGCCGCCGGGCGAAAAATACTCCCAGACTGCCATGGCGATCAGAAGCAGCAAGATCGTCAGAAAAAACAGTGCCGTGGGTAACGTCCACGCCATCCAGGAAAAACTCATTTCCTCTTCCTTTCTTAGACGCGGCCGAGGGCAAAGCCCTTGGCGATGTAGTTTCTGACGAAATAGATGACGAGTGCGCCGGGTATGATGGTCAGCACACCGGCAGCGGCCAGCACACCCCAGTCCATGCCCGAGGCGGAAACCGTGCGCGTCATGGTGGCGGCAATCGGCTTTGCGGCCGTTGTCGTCAGCGTTCTCGCCAGCAGCAGTTCCACCCATGAGAACATGAAGCAGAAGAAGGCCGCGACACCGATGCCGCTTGCAATCAGGGGCATGAAGATCTTCACGAAGAAGCGCGGGAAGGAATAACCGTCGATATAGGCGGTCTCATCGATTTCCTTCGGCACGCCGGACATGAAGCCTTCGAGAATCCAGACCGCCAGCGGTACGTTGAATAGGCAGTGGGCAATGGCCACTGCGATATGCGTATCGATCAGGCCGAAGGCGGAATAGAGCTGGAAGAAGGGAAGCGCAAAGACGGCGGGCGGTGCCATGCGGTTTGTCAGCAGCCAGAAGAACAGGTGCTTGTCGCCAAGGAAGCGGTAGCGTGAAAAGGCGTAGGCGGCAGGCAGTGCGGCGGCAACCGAGATCACCGTGTTCATCACCACATAGATGATGGAGTTGATATAGCCGTTATACCAGGCCGGATCGGTAAAGATGACAGTGTAATTGCGCAGCGTCGGGTTCTGCGGCCACAGCGAAAAGGCCCCAAGGATTTCACCGTTTTCCTTGAAGCTCATATTGACGAGCCAATAGATCGGCAAAAGCAGGAACAGGATATAGATCGTCGGGATCAGAAAGGAGAAGCGGGTGATGGACTTTGAATTGCTCATGATAATCTCCTTTCTCAAGCCTGTTCGTCGCTATTGGTCATGACGGTGTAGAAGATCCAGGACAGGGCAAGGATGATCAGGAAGTAGATGATCGACATGGCCGCTGCCGGTCCCAGGTCGAACTGGCCGACCGCCATCTTCACAAGATCGATGGATAGGAAGGTGGTGGAGTTGCCCGGTCCGCCGCCTGTAACCACGAAGGGCTCCGTGTAGATCATGAAGCTGTCCATGAAGCGCAGCAGAACGGCGATCAACAGCACCCGCTTCATCTTCGGCAACTGGATATAGCGGAAGACCGACCAGCGGGACGCGCCATCGATGCGCGCCGCCTGATAATAAGCGTCGGGAATCGAGACCAGACCGGCATAGCACAGCAGCACGACAAGGCTCGTCCAGTGCCAGACATCCATGATGATGACGGTTGCCCAGGCATCGACGGGGTCCTGCGTGTAGTTGTAGTCGATGCCGAGCATGGAAAGGTAATGGCCGAGAAAGCCGATATCGACGCGACCAAAGACCTGCCAGATCGTGCCAACCACGTTCCACGGAATGAGAAGCGGCAGTGCCATCAGCACGAGGCAGACCGGCACGCCAAGGCCGGTCTTGGGCATGTTGAGCGCAATCAGAATGCCGAGCGGTATCTGGATTGCCAGAATAACGAAGGAGAAAATCAGGTTGCGCATCAGCGCGTCCCAGAAGCGGGGAGAGTGCAGCATCTGCACGAACCAGTCGGTTCCGGCCCAGAAGAACTGGTTGTTTCCGAATGTATCCTGAACCGAATAGTTCACCACGGTCATCAGCGGAATGACGGCGGAAAATGCGACGAGTATGAGAACCGGAATGACCAGAAACCAGGCCTTGTTGTTGACGGTTTTTTCCATGGCTCAGGCTCCCGTGCCAACGCGCCAGCTATCGGCGTAAATACCGATGGCGTTGGGATCGAAGGTGACATGCGGCTCGGACGGGATATCGCCATCCTCAGGCACGACCACGGTCAGCGGATGTCCGGCAAAGCTGGCACGCACGATTTTTTGGCGTCCAATATCCTCCACCTTGCTGATGGTGACCGGCATGCCCTCGCGTCCAAGCGAGATGAATTCAGGACGAATGCCAAGCTCAGTCTTTGCGCCCGCCGCCACCTTTGGTGCTGCGGAAAGCGACACATTCTGGTCGCCGATGCGGGCCTCGGCGCCATCCAGCGCCACCGGCATGAAGTTCATGCCCGGCGAGCCAATGAAGTAGCCAACGAAAGTATGGCTTGGCCGTTCGAACAACTCCGCAGGCGTGCCGATCTGCACGATCTGGCCATCATACATGACGACGACCTTGTCAGCGAAAGTCATGGCTTCTGTCTGGTCATGCGTGACATAAACCATGGTAAAGCCGAACTGCTTGTGCAGCCGCTTCAATTGCGAGCGCAGCACCCATTTCATATGCGGGTCGATGACCGTTAGCGGCTCATCGAAGAGGATGGCGTTGACGTCATTGCGAACCAGCCCACGGCCCAACGAAATCTTCTGCTTCTGGTCTGCCGTCAGCCGGTGTGCGCGGCGCTTGGCCCAGGATGACAGGTCGATCATCTCAAGGATTTCGTTGACGCGGCGGTCCACCTCGGTTTCCGAAACGCCGCGATTGCGCAGCGGAAAGGCCAGATTGTCGTAGACCGTCATGGTGTCGTAAATGACCGGAAACTGGAACACCTGCGCGATGTTGCGCTGCTCTGTGGGCAGATTGGTCACGTCCTTGCCATCGAAGAGAATGCGCCCGTCCGAGGGATTGATGAGGCCGGAGATGATGTTGAGCAGGGTTGTCTTACCGCAGCCGGAGGGTCCGAGCAGCGCATAGGCGCCACCATCGCTCCACTCGTAGTTCACTTCCTTGAGGGCGTAATCATTGGCCGCCTTGGCCTTGGCGTTATAGGCGTGGCGGATGTGATCGAGACTGATGCGTGCCATGATCTCTTCTCCTCACGCGGCCAGATGTTGCGGGGCGCCAAGCGAGCGGCCATTCGCGTCGAACGCCATCAAATGGCGGGTGTCGAGATAAATATCGATCTGCCTGTCCGGCTCGATATCCAGAATGCCGCGCGTCAGCATGACCCAGCGATTGCTGGCAAAATCGACATGCACGAAGCTTTCGGAACCGGCGATCTCGGAAATCAGCGTCTTTGCGGAAAGCCTGACCGCACCGTCATGCGCAGGCATGGGATAGAGGTGATGCGGATGGAAGGCCACGGTCACGGGGCCATCCGCAATACCGGCAAGATGGGCGGGAACTTCGAAAACGGGTTTGCCGTCATTGAGGAACGAGGCGCCGGAACGGATGAGTTCGATGATGTTGAGCGGCGGATCGGCAAAGGTGCGGGCGGAAATCAGATCGACCGGGTTGCGGTAAAGGTCGATCGTACTGCCATATTGCGTGATGCGGCCCTGATGCAGCGTCGCGGTATTGCCGCCCAGAAGCAGGGCTTCCGATGGCTCGGTTGTCGCATAGACAAAGATCGCGCCGGAAAGGGCAAAAATCTTCGGCAGCTCCTCGCGAAGCTCTTCGCGCAACTTGTAATCCAGATTGGCCAGCGGCTCATCCAGCAGCACCAGACTTGCATTCTTGACAATGGCGCGGGCGAGCGCCGTGCGCTGCTGCTGGCCACCGGAAAGGTTGAGCGGGGTGCGGTCAAGGTAAGGTGTAAGCCGCAGCAGGTCCGCAGCCCGACGCACTTCGCGGTCGATGGTGGCTGCGTCCTTCTTGGCAATGCGCATCGGGGAGGCGATGTTCTCGTAAACGGTGAGCGCCGGATAATTGATGAATTGCTGGTAGACCATGGCCACGCTGCGGTCCTGCACGCGCTTGCCTGTCACATCCGTGCCATCGAACAGCAGTTGTCCTTCGGTCGGTTTGTCCAGACCGGCCATAAGCCGCATCAGTGATGTTTTCCCAGAAAGCGTCGGCCCCAGCAGCACGTTGAGCGTGCCCCGCTTGAGGGTCAGATTGGTGGGGTAGATGTGGTACTCACCACCCACCATCTTGGCGATATTGCGTAATTCCAGCATGCCGTCCCGAGGCCTCCCAACCTGCAAGATTCTGCTTCTATGTCAGTGTTTTGTGCCCCTGCGGGCATTCGTCAGACGGCAATCGCCGCCATATAGTCGTTCAGCGCGGCTGCTTCTTCCTTGGAAAAATGCAGGCCCTGCTTCGTTCTGCGCCACAACACGTCGTCGCTCGTCCTGGCCCATTCCTGACGCATCAACCATTCGACTTCGCGCTCATAGAGATCGCCGCCGAAATGCTGGCCGAGTGCCTCCACGCTTTTTGCATCGCCCAGAATGGCATATGCTTTCGTACCATAGAGACGCACCAGTCTGCGCGCCTGCCGTTCAGATAGAAAGCTATACTTTGTGGTGAGTTTCCTCACCTCGGCTTCGTAACCGGTGGCCGCGAAATCGCCGCCCGGAAGCGAGCTTTTTCCCGTCCATGGCGTGCCCTTGTCGCCAATCGCCTCACCGATCTTCTCCAATGCGTGCTCCGCCAATCGGCGATATGTCGTCAGCTTGCCTCCGAAAACATTCAGCAATGGCGCTTCGCCATCCGTGTTCTCAAGCTTCAAGACATAGTCACGCGTGGCTTCCTGCGCCTTGGAGGCGCCGTCATCATAGAGCGGGCGCACCGCAGAATAGGTCCAGACAATATCATCCTTTGTGACCGGTTCGGCGAAATATTCGCTGGCCGCGTTGCAAAGATATTGTGTTTCCTCGTCGCTGATTTTCACCTGCGATGGATCACCATCATAGTCCCGGTCTGTCGTGCCGATCAGCGTGAAGTCGGTCTCGTAGGGAATGGCAAAAATGATGCGGTTATCAGGGTTCTGGAAGAAATAGGCCCTGACATCGTCGAACTTCTTCTTCACGATGATATGGCTACCCTGAACGAGCCGTACATTGTGAACCTGGTTCTTGCCCGCCGCGTTGGAAAGCACATTGTCCACCCACGGGCCGGATGCATTGATCAGCATTCTGGCGTGAACGGTTTTAACGTTGCCGGTGGCGGCTTCCTTCACATCGACTTTCCACAGGCCGTCTTCCCGACGAACGGATACGACCTTCGCACGGCTCATGATGTCGGCGCCGCGATCTGCTGCATCCCGGGCGTTCAGCACGACGAGACGTGCATCATCCACCCATCCATCCGAATATTCAAATGCCTTGGTGAAGATTGGCTTCAGAGGCTTTCCTGCTGGATCGCGCCGCATGTCGAGCGACTTGGTAGCGGGCAGCAGTTTGCGACCGCCAAGATGATCGTAAAGAAACAGCCCGAGCCTTATCAGCCAGGCCGGGCGCACTCCGCCCTTGTGGAATGGCAGAACAAACCGCATTGGCCAGATGATGTGCGGAGCCATGGCCCAGAGCACCTCGCGCTCCATCAACGCTTCGCGCACCAGCCGGAATTCATAATGTTCGAGGTAGCGAAGGCCGCCATGAATGAGCTTGGTTGCACCTGACGATGTGCCAGATGCGAAATCGTTCATTTCGGCAAGAGTGACCGAATAGCCCCGGCCAGCAGCGTCGCGCGCGATGCCGCACCCGTTGATCCCGCCACCGATCACGAAAATATCGCGGACCGCCTGCTCGCTCACTGACACTCTCCCTGGCGCGACATTCTGCCACTTATTCTTTGGAATTCGAAATTCAGGCGAGTTAAAATGAAAACAAAGTGAATGTCAAACGAATGTTCGGGCCGTTATTTCTCTGCGTTGCCCGCACCGGTTTCAATCAGTTTCACCCCGTTTTCCTTGCAGATCACCCTGACTGGCTGAAGCGGGCAACTGTCGGTGATGAAGGTGTGTACCTGGGAGATATGGCCGATGCGAACAGGCGCGGTTCGGTCGAACTTGCTGGAATCTGAAACCAGAATCACGTGACGTGCATTGGCGATGATGGCTTGCGCGACTTTCACCTCACGAAAGTCATAGTCAAGCAAGGCGCCGTCCCTGTCGATGGCCGAGACGCCGATGACGGCGTAATCCACCTTGAACTGCCGGATAAAGTCCACGGCCGCTTCCCCGACAATGCCACCATCCGAGCCGCGCACGACGCCGCCTGCAATCACCACCTCGATGCCAGGATAAATGCGTAATCGATTGGCGACGTTGATATTATTGGTGATGACCATTAGTTCGTGATGGTCCAGCAACGCCTCGCCAACGGCTTCCGTCGTGGTGCCGATATTGATGAAAAGTGATGTGTTGTTTGGAATGAGGGCAGCGGCGGCGCGCCCGATGGCCTGTTTTTCGCCGGCAGCAATCGATCTGCGGGCCTCATAGCGGACGTTCTCGGTGCTGCTTGGAAATATTGCGCCACCATGAATGCGGGTCAGCGCCCTTGCTTCGCAAAGGTCGTTCAAATCCTTGCGAATCGTCTGGGACGTCACGGAAAACCTGTTTGCCAGATCCTCGACAATGACCTTTCCTTCAGACTTTGCGAGTTCGATGATCTCAACTTGGCGGGGTGTGAAAAACATGAGGCTCTGCCCGGGCGATGATGCGAACTTTCGTTTTATTTCATTTTTCCCGGAAACGAAAGATTGGCGTCGTGCTCATTGTCACAAGTTTTCCACAATCATCCGGCGCAAATCCCGTCCATTTTTTCCAACCGATAAATATTGGGGTTGCGCCTTGGCCCGTTTTGTCCTTGTTTGCGCGTTCTCACACTTTATGGGGAAATTAAAAAAATGAATTCTATAAAAACAACAACGCGCGCCGCACTCCTGCTTGGCTCGCTACTGATTGGCGCAAGTTCTGCTCTGGCAGAAACAGTTCTGCATCGTGGCAACGCAGGAGAGCCGCAAACGCTGGATCAGGCCCAGACGTCGATCAACATCGAGTCGTTCATTCTAAAGGATCTTTATGAGGGTCTGACGATTTACGATCCTGCCGGTAAGGTCGTTGCCGGTGCAGCTGAGAGCTGGACCGTGTCAGATGATGGCACCGTTTACACGTTCAAAATCCGCGAGAATGCGAAGTGGTCGGATGGTTCGCCGGTGACGGCTGAAGATTTCGCTTTCTCGTTCAAGCGCGTTGAAGACCCTGCTACGGCTTCGAAATACGCCAACATTCTTTATCCCATCAAGAATGCAGAAAAGATCAACAAGGGCGAGGGCAAGGTCGAAGACCTCGGCGTTAAAGTCATTGACGACAGAACGCTGGAAGTCACGCTTGAGCGTCCAACACCGTTTTTCCTTGAGTTGCTGACACACCAGACCGCTCTTCCTGTCTCGAAAGCGAGCGTTGAGAAGAACGGCGCAGATTTCGTCAAGCCTGGTGTCATGGTGTCGAATGGTGCCTACAAGCTGGAAGCTCACGTTCCCAATGACAGCCTGACGGTTGTTAAAAATCCAAACCATTGGGACGCCGCCAATACCAAGATCGACAAGGTCATTTTCTACCCGATTGACGATCAGGCTGCATCGGTCCGCCGCTTCGAAGCCAAAGAGATGGACATTGCCTACAACTTCTCGGCGGATCAACTGGACCGTCTGCGCAAGTCCTATGGTGATCAGGTCCACGTCTCACCGGCTCTGGCAACCTACTATTACACCTTCGACACCCGCGAAGCGCCTTACAACGACGTTCGCGTTCGCCGCGCTCTTTCCATGGCCGTAGATCGTGATTTCCTTGCAAACGAAATCTATAGCGGCTCTCAGCTTCCGGCTTATTCCCTCGTGCCGCCGGGCATGGGCAGCTACGGCGAGCCTGCGAAGGCCGATTTCGCTAAGATGTCCCAACTGGATCGCGAAGACGAAGCCGTCAAGCTTATGAAGGAAGCCGGTTACGGCGAAGGCGGCAAGCCACTTTCGATCGAAATCCGCTACAACACCAACCCGAACCATGAGCGTGTGGCAACTGCTGTCGCCGATATGTGGAAGACCACGTTCGGTGCCAAGGTATCGATGGTCAATCTCGACGTTGCCTCGCACTATGGTTATCTCCAGGAAGGCGGAAAGTTCAACGTTGCGCGTGCCGGCTGGGTTGCCGACTATGCGGATGCTGAAAACTTCCTCGCTTTGTCTGTCTCGTCCAACAAGACCTTCAACTATTCGAAGTTCAACAATCCTGAATTCGATGCGTTGATGAAGAAGTCTTACGACGAACAAGACCCGGTTGCCCGCAACAAGATCCTTCACGAAGCAGAAACCATCCTCATGAGGGAACAGCCGATTGCGCCGTTCCTGACGCAGGCAGAGCTGTGGCTGGTGTCAGACCGGGTCAAGGGTTGGCAGGACAACGCAAATAACGCGCATCTCAGCCGCTTCCTGAGCGTATCCGAATAAGCAGTGCTGCCGCGGTGGTTCTAGATTTGTCGCGCAAGAGCTTCGAGCTTTTGCGCGACACGATCCGTAGAACGGGCTAAGCTTGCGATGCAAATAGACCTCGTTTTGCGATTTAGCCACCGTGCCATGCCCGGAGCCTAAAACTTATGATCTCTTTCATTCTGCGCCGTTTGGCGAGCGCCGTGCCGACGTTGTTCATCGTCGTCACGATTTCATTTTTTCTGATGCGGTTTGCGCCGGGCGGTCCGTTCAATCTGGAGCGGCCTCTGCCACCGCAGACGATGGAAAACCTGATGAGAACCTATCATCTGGATGAACCATTGTGGCGCCAGTATCTGATTTACATGAAGAACGCCGTGACCGGCGATTTCGGGCCAAGCTATATCTACAAGGACAACACCGTTGCGCAGTTGATCGGCAAGGGTCTGCCCTATTCGCTGGAACTCGGCTTTTATGCGCTTCTTCTGGCTTTGATCGGCGGCGTCCTGGCCGGCACCTTCGCGGCGCTGAGGCAGAACAGCCTCTTTGATTTCTCCTTGATGTCGGTTTCGACCGTCGGCGTGACCGTTCCTAACTTCGTTGTCGCGCCCGTTCTGACGCTGATTTTCGCCGTGCTGCTCGGTCTTCTGCCTGCCGGTAGCTGGGGCGATGGCTCGATGCGGTATCTGCTCCTGCCGATGATCGCCCTTGCCTTGCCACAGCTCGCTGTCATTGCGCGGCTCACACGCGGCTCGATGATCGAAGCCTTGCGGATGGATCATATTCGCACCGCCAAAGCCTACGGGTTGCCAAAGCGCACCGTCGTCATCGTCCACGCCATGCGTGCCGCGATGTTGCCGGTCGTTTCCTATCTTGCGCCCTGCGCCGCTGCGCTATTGACCGGCTCTGCCGTTATCGAAACGATCTTCACCATTCCCGGAGTCGGTCGCTATTTCGTGCTGGGCGCCATCAACCGTGACTACACGCTCGTCATGGGAACGGTCGTTCTCATCGCGCTGTTCGTCATCGTTTTCAATCTTGTGGTCGATATTCTTTACGGCCTTCTTGATCCGAGGGTCAGACATGACTGATATCCCCGGCACCTATGCCGTTCCCACATCGGTTAAAAGCCGCAGCCTTTTCCAGCTGGCCACCATGCGCTTTCGGCGCAACAAGGCGGCCATGGCTGGCTCGATCATGCTTGTGCTGATTACGCTGTTTTCGTTTCTCGGGCCGCAATTCGTCAGCCACACCTATGATCAGGTGTTTTCATCCTATGTCTCCGTTCCGCCCAGCCTTGACGCCCGTCCGGATGTCGGGAGCCTTCAGGGCGTGATGGAGGGGGTTGCGAGCCGCGCCCGCGTCGAGCTGAAGGAGTTTGCCGTCGAAGGCAAGACATTCACCGCGACGGTGACATCTGCCACCGAAGTGGACCCGCGCACGACTCGCTATTTCGATCGCGCCAATGAGTTTGAAAACACCCGGGTCGTCGCCACTGAGGATGAAGGTCGCACGCTGAAAATAGAAGGCGATGTGAACCGCGAATATTTCTTCTTCGGTACCGATAGCAATGGTCGCGACCTTCTCGTTCGCGTCATGCTTGGCGGACAGATATCGATTGCCGTGGGCGTTTTAGCTAGCCTCGTGTCGCTTGGCATAGGCGTCGTTTATGGCGCGACCGCAGGTTATATCGGCGGGCGTGTCGACAATGCGATGATGCGTTTCGTGGAAATCCTCTATTCGCTGCCCTTTGTCTTTCTCGTCGTTGTCCTCGTCGTGTTCTTCGGACGAAGCTTCATTCTCATCTTCCTCGTTATCGGGGCGGTGGAATGGCTGGATATGGCGCGTATCGTTCGTGGCCAGACCCTTGCGCTCAAGCGGCGTGAATTCGTCGGTGCCGCACAGGCACTGGGCTTGACGGACTGGCAGATCATCCGCCGTCACATCATTCCCAACACGATTGGCCCCGTGGTTGTCTTCGTGACCGTGGTGGTGCCGAAGGTCATTCTTCTGGAAAGCTTCCTGTCCTTCCTCGGTCTTGGTGTTCAGGCGCCTTTGACCAGTTGGGGCGCGCTGATCTCGGAAGGTGCCAACAATATGCAGTCGGCCCCATGGTTGCTGATATTCCCGGCGGTCTTCTTCGTGATGACGCTGTTTTCTCTGAACTTTGTGGGTGACGGGCTGCGTGATGCGCTTGATCCCAAGGATCGTTAACATGAGTGAAACAACTGAAAACATCCTGTCGGTGCGCGATCTCAAGGTCGACTTTACGACGCCGGACGGGATCGTAAATGCCGTCAAGGGCATCGATCTGGACGTGCGCAAGGGTGAGGCCCTGGCCGTGGTCGGGGAATCCGGTTCCGGCAAAAGCCAGACCATGATGGGAATTATGGGCCTGCTGGCTTCAAACGGGCAGGTCCGTGGCTCTGCGAAATACCGGGGACGTGAACTGGTCGGCCTGCCGGTCGATGATCTCAACGATATCAGAGGCGCCAAGATCACCATGATCTTCCAGGAGCCGATGACGTCGCTCGATCCGCTCTACAAGATCGGCAAGCAGATTGCCGAGCCCATCATCCACCACCGAGGCTGCAGCAAGGCGGAAGCGCGAACGCGCGTCATGGAATTGTTGCAGCTTGTCGGCATTCCTGACCCGGCACGCCGTATCGATAGCTATCCACACGAACTGTCCGGCGGGCAGCGCCAGCGTGTGATGATCGCCATGGCGCTGGCCAACGAACCCGATCTTCTCATTGCGGACGAGCCGACGACGGCGCTCGACGTGACGATTCAGGCGCAGATCCTCGACCTGCTGAAATCGCTCCAGCAGCGTTTCGGGATGGCGGTCGTCCTGATTACCCATGATCTGGGCGTCGTGCGCCATTTCGCCGACCGTGTTGCGGTCATGCGTCGTGGTGAGGTGGTTGAGACCGGTAGCACGGAAGATATCTTCGAGCGTCCGCAAGCCGACTACACCAAGATGCTGCTGGATGCAGAGCCAAGCGGACACAAGCCTCCGGTTGGCTCGGAAGCACCGCTTGTCCTTTCCGGTCAGAATGTGACGGTGGATTATGAGATACCGGGCGGCCTGTTCAAGAAAGCCTCTGTTTTCAGGGCGGTCGATGGTGTGAATGTCTCGCTGCGTCAGGGTCAGACGATTGGCATCGTGGGAGAATCCGGATCAGGCAAGTCCACCCTCGGGCGGGCATTGCTGCGCTTGACGCCTTCGAGCGGCAGGCTGTTTTTCGGCAAGAAAGAAATCTCCGGCCTGGACCGCAAAGCCATGCGACCGATGCGTCGTCAGCTTCAGCTGGTGTTTCAGGACCCCTATGGCTCGCTGTCACCGCGCCAGACGGTGGGAGAGATCATCACCGAGGGGTTGTTCGTACACGCGCCCGAACTTAGCCGCGCGGAGCGTGACAAGCGGGCCATAGAGGCTCTCCAGGAGGTCGGTCTCGACCCGGCGGCGCGCAACCGTTATCCGCACGAATTTTCCGGCGGCCAACGGCAGCGTATAGCCATTGCGCGCGCGATCATCCTCAAGCCAGATGTCGTCATTCTCGATGAGCCGACATCTGCTCTGGATCGCTCCGTTCAGGGGCAGGTTATCGATCTGTTGCGAGACCTGCAGAAAGCCCACGGGCTGTCCTATGTCTTCATCAGCCATGATCTCTCTGTCATCAAGGCGATCTCCGATTATGTGATCGTGATGAAGGATGGAAAGATTGTCGAGGAAGGCGAGACCGACGCGGTCTTCAACAATCCCGCAGCGGACTACACGAAGACTCTGATCAAGTCTGCTTTCACCACCGAAACTGCGGCCTGATACTCGGCCCGGCCAAAGCGCCGGGCCGTTTACTTACGGTGTCAAGGAACAACGACCTCACATCCGCGTTATCTCCGGCGTGAACAATACAAGGTGCGACAAGCGCCGAGGAGGTAGAATGCTTAAGGTTATTCAAATTGCCGGTCTTGCTTTTACAATGGCCGTCTCCGGCGTTGCCATGACCGCGCCTGCCAAGGCGCAGGATATGGAGTTGAGAATTGGTCGGGATGGTGTACGTCCCGTCATCCGCGACAGAGAACTTGATCGTCGCGGCCCTCCAAGAAGAGGTTGCAGCGAGCGTGAAGCCCGTGCTGCCGCACGCGCGTCCGGTCTGCGAGATCCGGAAATCGTACGGGTAACGCCGCGCCGCGTGGTTGTAGAAGGTTTTACCCGCCGCGGCCCTGACACGATTACGTTTGCCAATGAGCGTGGATGCCCCGAAATCTGACGTGCGATTTCTAGCCCGTTAATCGACCACGATATTGAAACTCGCCTTGTGCGAGTTTCTTCGCGTAAAGCTATCAAAAAAATAAATTAGTAAAATCTAAAATGGTGTGCGCTAATGTTGCGATAGCTGTCCGATGGAGGGTTTCCTGCAGTGTTCGCCGTTCTCGAATGCGTCGCCAATCAGCATGACCAATATGTCATAGCATTGGCGGCTTTGATTGCCCTCATCGGAATGCTTTCTTTCTTCCAGATATTGCTCCGAGCTGACGAAAGCCCGCTCCAGCGCAGGCCTTACTGGATAACCGCGGCGGCGTTAGCGTCTGGCCTAAGCATTTGGGCGACGCACTTCATCGCTATGCTGGCCTATCGAGGCAGTATGCCTATCGGCTTCGATCTTTTCTACACAACGCTTTCGGCTGCGGTAGCGGTTGGCGGTTTTTGGGTCAGTCTGCAGTTTCTTTGGCGCGGTAAAGGCTCGGCTCTCATCGTAGGTGGCCTTTTCACTGTTGTCGTCGGGCTCATGCACTTCCTTGGAATGGCAGGCATGCAGGTTGCGGCAACAATCGAATATCGGATGACACCCATCCTCGTCGGCACGGTGATTGCCTTGATGATCTTCTCCTCGTCCTTCCAGTTGTTCATGCACGTGCGGGGCAGGAAACAGGTGCATCTCTCCGCACTGGCAGCCATTCTCGGTGTGTTGATACTGCATTTTACAGCCATGTCTTCGACGGTGCTCGCGCCTGACCCAAGCTTGAGTGGTCCGCAGATGGACGGTCTCGACCGACTGTTTCTGATGTGTGCGATTACTGCGGTTACCCTGACGGTTGTTGCGATCACGGCGGTTGCGGCCTTTGTCGACCGCTATCTCGTTGATCTTAAGGGGCTTGTCGGCGCAACGCTCGATGGCCTCGCCGTCGTGCGCGATGGCCGGATCGTGGAAGTGAATGCCCGCTTTGCACAGCTGCTTGATACAGGCGAGGCAACACTCATCGGCGAGAACGCTGCTGATCTGATGGACGCCGATGATGGGCAACTTGCCCATATGCCGCGTGTCGCAGCCGTTGAGGCCGTTCCCAATCGCGGCGACAGGTCGAGGACGTTCGAACTGGCGGTGAGAACGATCGAGTATCGCGGTCGCCCCTGCGAAGTCATGGCTATAAGGGATCTGACCGATAAGCGGCGTGCGCAGCGGGAAATCGAATATCTCGCCAGGTACGATATTCTGACCGGACTGGCGAACCGTACGCAGTTTCAAGACCGTCTCGCGCAGCATATAGCGCATGCCCAGAGTGATGATCAGTTTGCGTTGCTCGCACTCGATCTCGACCGCTTCAAGGCCGTCAATGATCTCTTCGGCCACGCAGAGGGCGATCGGGTCTTAAGAGATGTCGCCAAATTTCTGCAGCAGGCGGTCCGCACCGGAGATCTGGTTGCGCGTCTCGGGGGTGACGAATTTGTTATTCTGACACGGTTTGGAACCACGGGAAGCTGTGTGCGAGAACTCGGCGAGCATATATTGTCTGTGTTCCGCAGGGAGATGGACTATGTGAGTGATCCCACGGCTGTGGGTGTCACGATTGGCATCGCAGAGTTTCCAGCAAACGGCAAAGACAGCGAAACCCTTATGCACGCAGCCGATATGGCACTGTATAGGGCGAAGGTGAGCGGTCGTGGCATGATTGCATTTTACGATCCCGCGATGGACAGGGAAACGAAGGAACGTCGCAGGCTGGAGTCCGATTTGCGTCAGGCCATCGGCCGCCGCGAACTGGAGTTGCTTTACCAACCCGTTCACTCCGTCTCCACAGGAGACATTGCAAGTTATGAGGCGTTGGTTCGCTGGTGCCATCCAACACGCGGCATGATACCCCCTGATGTTTTCATCCCGATCGCAGAGGAAACAGGGGTCATCATCGCGTTGGGTGAGTGGATCCTGCAAGACGCCTGCATGGCTGCGACACAGTGGGAGCCGCATATAAAAGTTGCCGTCAATGTATCTCCGGTTCAGTTCGCACTGGCAAATCTTGCTCACACAATCTGCGCAATACTTGATAAAACCGGATTGCATCCAACGCGTCTGGAGCTGGAAATGACGGAGGCGGCGCTGCTCAAGGACAGGGCTGTCACCCTGTCCACCATGAGGCAATTGAAGAATTTAGGGGTAACGATCGTCATGGACGATTTCGGAACCGGCTATTCTTCCCTCAGCAATCTTCGCAGTTTCCCTTTTGACAAGATCAAGATCGACCGCAGCTTCATCGCCGCGATGAAACAGGATGAGAACGCCCACTCCATCGTTCGCGCGATTATTGGCCTTGGAAAAAGTCTGGATCTGCCGGTTACCGCCGAGGGAATTGAGACTGACAGCCAATATCGCATGATCGTGGATGAGGGTTGCGCGCAGGCGCAGGGCTATCTATTCGGCAAACCAAGCAAGTTGCCGGCGCGCGCAAAGCGGACCCGTAAGAGCGCGCTGGTATGACGCCGACCGCCAATGATGCTGCACACTGCGCAGGGCTCAATGATGACGGCGCAAATTTCCGGTTCACCTTACGTAAGTGGTTGCTTATTGGACACACAGGCCAATTTATATAGCTGATATTTTTCAATTTTCAGCTTCAAACTTATTGCCGTGAAACATCCTGATGCTATTCCTGCGTGTAGGTGATTCTTTCATGGGGATTGGGATGAAGAAGGTTGTATCGGTTCTTCTTTTGGCTTTGCTGAGTGGTTGTGCGAAGCCCTCTGATGGTCCGACTTCCGGTAATATCCGGTCCGCTACTTTCCCTCTGACAAATGAAAAAATCCGGGTGGTCGAGCTTGCCAATGCTCCTGCCGCATCCATATCGCCATCTGCCATCGAAAGCGCCGCAGGTCCCGGTCTGACCATGCTTCGCAACACGGGTTACAATTCCCAGCGCCTGCGTCGCGGCGACGTGATCGATATTACGGTGCTCGATACCGGCGAAGACGGCCTGTTCTCTTCGACGCAGAGCAAGACACTCAATCTGGGTCGCTTCACGGTCGACCAGAGCGGTAGCGTGACATTGCCGTTCATCGGCAAGCAGCGGGTGGTCGACTCCACACCGGAAGGCCTTCAGACGCAGGTCGTCAGCGGGCTCAAGGGCTCGGCGGTCAATCCACAGGCCGTGGTGACGGTCGTGGACAAGCCGACCAGCGCCGTCATGTTGAGCGGTGCGGTCGAAACGCCCGGAAAAATTCCTCTGACTGCGCGTCAGGAGCGTGTTCTGGACGCGATTAATCAGGCCGGTGGGCCGACTGTCGCGCCGGGTGCCGCACGTGTAACGGTTGTCCGCGGATCGCAGCGCGCCACCGCGACGCTTGACCGGATCATGCGCGAAGACCGGCAGAATATCCGCCTGTCTCCAGATGACCAGATCATGATCGATGGCGACGCGTCGAGCTTCACGGCGCTTGGCGCGTTCAAGAGTGCGGGTGAGTTCCAGTTCGAAACCGGCAAGATGACGCTTGCGCAGGCGGTGGGCCGCGCCGGTGGACTGCTGGATGACCGTGCGGATGCGCGCAACGTCTATGTCTTCCGCAATGAGGTCGTTCAGGTGGCGTCGGCTTCCGACCTGAAATCGGGTGGCACGACTGCGACGATGCGACCGGTGATCTACCACGTCAACATGCGCGACGCGTCCAGCATTGCCTTGATGCAGCTGTTCCAGATGCAGAAGGGTGACGTTCTCTATGCCAGCAACGCCCCGCTGGTCGACTCCGCCAAGTTGCTCACCGTATTCCAGAAGAGCGTTCCTACGGCGGCAGCACCGCAACCCGGCAGCTCAAACTGACATCAGGAAAGGAGGCCGCTGCGCTAAACGCGCACGGCCATCACCTCAAGATGTCTGCAGCCTCTTTTACCGATGATGGACGTTTGTCGGCATCCTGCAATGTACAGGTTTCGACAAATCTGGACAGTGCCGAAGTCACATCGTCCGTGGCCACGAGCAGACGCTCTGCCAGTTTTCCAATGGCATAGATATCATGACGTGGATCTGCTTCTCCTCCCGCCATCTGCTCAGGCGGGGCGTATCCCGGAGAGCCCGCATAGCGCGCGCCCACATCGAGCGGCTTTTCCCCTATTTTCAGGGTAATTCCAAAGTCGCCCAGTCGCGGACTGTCGAGATTGCCGTGGGGCAGCAGGATATTCGATGCTGTGACATCGCCATGTACGAGACCTTTCGCGTGCATCGCGCCCACCGCTTGCAGCAAGGATGCGATCAAGGCTGATATCTGTGATATCCCAATGCGGTTGCCGGAAAGCCACGAGCCGAGCGTCATTGGTGCCCAGGGTTGCAACAGTCCGGGCCTTCCATCGGCCATGCGGATGAGGGCGCAGGTCTCTTGCAGCAAAGGGTGGCGCAGGGACAGGCCAATCTCTGCTTCACGACGAAGTTGCTGGATGAGATGGGCATCGTTGCGACGTTCCGGATGCACCGTCTTGATGGCATAGGCCGCGTCGATGTCACGGTGCCGCGCTTGCAGAAGCTGCGTGTTTCCCGTCTCGTATGCCACTGCGACGATGGACAGGCTGCCTTCCACGAAGCCTTGATGGTGGGAGGTGAGTTTGTCGGCTTTGCGATCCAGCGCGTCACGAACGCGATCCAGCGTGTCCATTGGGTTTTCGCAGGCACCGATGGCTGCCACCAACGCCGCAAAACATCTGGCCAGCTCTTGCTCTTTGTCGCCGCTATCCAAGCCTGGTGCCTATGACGATCGCACTGATGTTATCGCGGGCATTTTCGATCAGTGCCTCCTGCATCAACGCATTGGCGCAATCGCCCAGGGGTGTTTCCTGCAATATTTCGGCCACGACGCGCTCCTGCAGTGCCTGTAACAGCGGGTAACTGCACAAAAGCAGCCTGTCATCATGCTTCCATTGGTCGGAAAAAGTGCCTGGCCGGAATTGCTGTGATATGCCAATGCACTGCGCCAGCTGTTTCTTCATCCCGACGGTCACGTGGTCACGCGTCAGCGGATGCATGGTGCCATCGCGCATGAGGTAGGCACGGGCATCGCCAGACCAGACGACACTCATCGTCTCCCCGACAATCGCGGCGGCAACGACGCTTGCCATGGGCCTGGAAAGATCGGTGGCGAATTGACGTGAAAACAGCAGGCTATTGACGGTGCCGAGTTTGGCCCTGATGTCCTGCGTCATGATCTCCGCGCGGTCGGTGTCACCAATTTCCGTCAAGGCATTGGTTGTCAGCCGGGCTGCCTCGACAGCCGATGCCGCATCGCCCACGCCGTCCGCGATGGCAAACAGGGCAGGCGCTTTAGAAACAAACAGTGCATCGGCATTGGTTGTCAGGCGTGTTCCGGCGTGTGTCGCATAGCTGTAAACAGTCTCGCCCCGTTTCACCTTTTCAACCGGGATGGGCTGTGGAGCAAGTGTGGCCTTTTGGCTGGTTGCCTCTGGGGCTGGGCGGGCGTCACGGCTGCGTGTCGGGTTCTCGGCTTTCTGAGGTGTCGGAGGTTTTTCCGGCTCCACCTGTTCGCGAAACAGCTTCACGAAGTCTGTCGCCGCCGGTTTGCCCTCGAACTTCATCCCGCGCGGGCGGCGGCTGTCTGCGTCTATATACCACCAAAGGCTTATTGGGTTTGTGGCGGGAACCGCTCGAACGTCAAGCTCGTCATCCTCACCTCTTGGCTTTGGCATGCGCAACCTCTTGATGGCCGAAGTGAAGCGCGCCATCTCGAAGTCGAGCGTCATCGACGTTTCCGCCAGAGCTTCGGCTGCCATGAACCACGTATCGTCAAGATAAAGCGTTCGTGGGTGTTGGCGAAAGTCTGGCAGTTGCGCAAGCACGATAAGAGGAAATTTGCGCCCGACCCGATCCTTGCTTGGCAGCAGGACGCCTGCGTAGGCACTTCTGCCCCAGATGCCGCGTTCGATGATGAAGCGTAAGGGAGGGGAATTTGAAAAGACTGCGCTCCAGCGATCGGCAAAGACATCCGCGCAGGCGTGCATACCGGATCGCAACCAGGTGTCGAAAGCCTCCAGTAGCTCACGGTCCAGCCCTTCGGAAACAAAATCTCCGTGGCTTGGAATTTTCCCGTAAAAGCCGATGCGATCATTTTCGATCGCGGTTTTTACGGGATTTGTTGTTGGGTTCGCCATTAGCGGCACGATCCGGCTTTGCTTTGCCGGTGCATGGTTTTTATCATCATCCCCTCCTTCTGCGTGCGGGTTGCGCTGCTTCAGAACTGAGCCGGGCAGGCAAATTTGGACAGGGCGTCGAGCTTGAACGGGTTTAGAACCGATCCGAATTGTATATCGAACTCAGCGCTCTGCCCGCTATTTTCAAACTTCGCCCGCAACAAGTCACCCGACTGATTTTGGATTTGCGCGTCATCAAGCAGGCGGAAAGGCGACCAGTCGCCATTTTCGGTCTTGGCCTGCTGCCATCCGCCCGGCTGGAAGGCTATCCGCGAAAGATTGGCGGAATTGCTTTCAGACGGCCAGGTTATCGACTTTGCCTGGATCGGCCCGTGATAATAGACCACGCGTTCCCCCTCTATCTCCAGCATAACTGCACTGGAGCTGTCGGTGAGCGACACCGGCTTGACGTTGATCGAGACCGCCGGAACCTCGCTCCCATTCGGGAAAAATGCCCGGAAGATCTTGTCGGCGTTTTCGAACTGCGCAATGGCATCGCTTGGAATACCGGCAGTCCCGAAGGTGCCTTTCCAGCTCCATGGCGTTGTCGTCTTGTCGACAAAAGGCTCCATTCTTTGCTTGAAGAAGGACTGGAACGTCCCGGTCGGGCCAAAAAGGCGCGTGAAATCTGCCATTGCGACATCGCGCGGTGAAGCCCGGTCAAATGGGTAACGCCCGGAGACGATGGTGGAGCAAAGCGATGCGCCCTCGGCGACCCACAGGTCTGCGATGCGGCTGCGTGCGGATTTAACCGCGAGCGATCCGACATCAGCCGCAAGCCCCGCAACCCACACGTCAAGCGGGCCCGGAAGCTGGCGAGCCTGTTGTAGCAGGTCCTGATTAGCCTTGGTGAGCTGACTGTCGACATCAAAGACCTTGGCAACCTCGTCGGATGTTGTTGAGGAGCGGGCCAACTGCTCGTGAAGTGTCTTGATGTTGGCAAGCAACTGCTCGGAGGGTGATCCCGATCTCGCATCCGACGCTTGCCCATTGGCCGGTGCCTGAGCTTTCTCTGGGCCCTTGTCCGCAAGCATTTCCCGCAAACGGGCATAGGGATCGGCAGCATCGACCGTTGCCGAAAGTATGGCCGACGTAGCGTCTCCGTCTGAGGTCGATGCCAGTGTCGTCAGGCTTGCCCCGGCGTTGGGGCGCAGATCCGTTGCCTCGGCTATCGATCGTGCCGCCTCGATGATGATGTTGCGATCATTCGCCAGGATACGCGTTGTCTCCACCGCGTCTCCCAGGCTTTGCGATGGCTTGATCCGAATATCCGAAAGAAGGTCGTTCCAGCGTTTTTCGAACCGGTCGAAATAGATTTCGAGCGCGGCCTGTGCCACCGTTTCGACGGTCGCACCCTTCATGGCGTCGTCCGAGCCGCGTACCCATGCCTCGGACAGTGCAATGCGCGATGCGTAGGCGACCTGGGGGATAACGACACTGCGATATCCATTGGCCGTGAACAGCCCTTCGATTCCATCCACCATCGGCGCCTTGCTTTCGCGTTCCACGGCGCGCGCACCAAGGGCACCGAACGCCGCCGACGGGTCCCATTCCGCAAGGCCTCGGGATTGCGGCAGACCGGCAAGAATATCATAGGCGCGTGTGCCGATTGCCTGGTTGCGAATGGTGCTGCGTGCCTTGTCGATCAGCCGTGCATCCAGCTCTATCGGTGCCAGCAACCCGTTGGAAAGAGCGAGAACATGCCGGTTCAGCGCATCGCGGGCAGCCGCCCTGCCATCGCCTGGATAGAGCGATGCGAACATGTCGCGTGATTGTACCGCCAGGAAATCCCGGTCGAGCGTACCAAGACCACCCAGCATCCCGTAAAGCTTCAGGGAGTTAAAGGTGCGGGTAACATCGTTCTGGTCTTCCAGCTGTTTTTGCAACTGCACGATCATTCGAGGCAACAGAAGTGCGTTCAGCGCACGTTGGTAAGCATCTCGTTGTCTGCCCGCAATTTTCTCCTGCTGGTCCAGCCCGAACCCGACCTTCCATATCCTGCCGTTTTCGAAGCCGGAATTGACGTCGCGCAGATTATCGAGCGCGGGAAGAATGCGCAGGAAGTCTGCATCGGAAACGTTGCGAACCGGTATTCCCTGAACAAGTTGCTGGTATGCATTCAGCTTTCGGTCTGCCTCGGCCAGCGCCTGCGTATTGGAGAAGTAGGTCGATATCCAGCCGGTAAAGACGATGGCGACCAGCACGGCGGCCATGCCATAGGCGATGCGCCGGACAAGAAGCTGGCGACCGGACAGGCGCTTGTCGCGCATGACCAAGGCGGCTTCCGGGAAGATCACTTCCTTGAACAGCCGGGTCAGGAAGTAGCTGCGACGCGCGCGCGGTGCTGCGCTTCCGGCTTCTGCCTGTGTGCCGGAGGCAAGATAGACACCGCGCAGCAGAGGCGCTTCGACAAGCTGCGAACTTGCGCAAAGTTCGGTCAGCGCCTCGTAAAGCCTGTCCTTGAGCTTCGCCAGTTCGGCCGGGAAGCGGAAGATGCGGCCGCGGATTTCGGCGTTCTGTTCCTGCTGCAGTCGCTCGATGAGCATCGCATCGACCCGCTGCTGCAGCAATTCGAATTCTTCGAGAAAGCGCTGGGGGAGGTCCTGTGCGGAATAGCTTTCATCCAGCTTGAAAGTCGTGCCCCAGACCTGATTGCGGTCGGTCTTGTTGAAGCCGTCGAAGAACTCGACGAAACCATCGAGCAGATCGGCTTTTGTCAGCACCACATAGACAGGAACGCGTGCGTGAAGATATTCATCCAGTTCGGACATGCGCTGGCGGATGGACCGGAGTTCCTGACGCTGTTCCTCCGGGTCCCGACTTAATAGGTCAGGTGTTGAGAGGGTAACCAGCGCGCCGTTGATCGGCTGGGAGCGGCGATAGCGGCGCAGGAGATTGAGAAATCCTTCCCAACCCGCTTTGGATGCGCCGTTGAGATCATCCTGCGTGGTGTATCTGCCAGCGGTATCAATGAGAATTGCCTCATCCGTGAACCACCAATTGCAGTTGCGGGTGCCGCCAATTCCTTTGACCGCGCTCTCTCCCAGAGCATCGCCGAGCGGGAACTGTAGGCCGGAATTGGTAAGCGCCGTAGTCTTGCCGGAGCCGGGAGCGCCGAAAATGACGTACCATGGCAGGTCGTAAATATAGCCGAAGCGTTTTTTGGTCACACGACGCAGAAGCGCCAACGCCTCCTTCAGCCGCGTCTGGATTTCACCAACCTCGGCCTGGCGGTTGACCAGTGCTTCCTGCTCGATGCTGTCGACAAGCTCCTTGTCCTGCCGGCGCGCCCGATAGAGCGTGACAGCGATATAGACAAGCCAGATGAGCAGGATGACGCCGATGGCAATCAGCCGCGCCTGCGTCGTTCCAAAGGGTTTGAAGGTGCCGAAGCTGACGAGGTAGCCGTAGAACCAGATTACCACGCAAAGCGCGACCGCCCACAGCAGCGAAATGAAACGCCTTCCGATCAGCGAGGCGTAGCTGTCGACATAGGACCTGATCGTGTAAAAATAACTCAGCGGGTTCATTGCTGGGTCTCTCCTGATGGCTGACCGGTCGTGTTTGTTACGGCGGGCGCAAGAATGCCCGCGTCGCTGAGCTTCTCGTCAGGATTGGTAAGGACCATGATTTCCGTTCGGCGGTTCTTTTCCCGCCCTTCAGGCGTGTTGTTGTCAGCAATCGGATCGCTGTCAGCACGGCCTTCGGTCAAGATGGCTTCCGGCCCGGTGAACATCGACAGAAGATCGCCGACTGCCTTGGCGCGCGCCTCGGAAAGGTGCCAGTTGGATGGGAATTCGACCGTCTTGATGGGAATGTTATCGGTATAGCCGATGACGACCGCGCGGAAATTTTCCGCCGCCAAGGCGCCGCCGATGCGCTGTATCAGGTCACGAAATTGCGGGCTGACCTGCGCACTGCCAACTTCAAACAGACCGGAATTGTTGATCCTGACGCGCAAGCGACCATTCACATTCGCGAGCGTCACCAGGTTTCGCTGTACCTCCGGCTGAAGAAACGTCAGCAGATTGTCGAGCCGTGTCGGTTTTGGTGGGGCGACCGGCCTGGTTGGTTCTGCCGCGACAACGGGCTTCTGCTCGACAACCGGTTCTCCCGGCGGCGGTGGTGGTGGCGCTGCAATGAGCACGCTTGGCGTTTCGTTGGGCGGTAGCGACGCAAGGCGCTCGAACGTCGCGTCGGATGCGTTGTTGAGCGTCAGCGTGAAGAACAGATAGCCGAAGGCAAAGGCGAGAGCGATCAGCGACAGGAGCGTCCAAAGGGCAGCCATGGTGCGCAGCGGCGTATGCCGCGCCTCGACGCCCTTCCAGTGCGGAGAAAGTTCACGCTCGAAGACGCCATATTGGCCGATCAACGTCTTGTAGAGGCTGTCGCGGATGCGGGATAGTTCAAGAGCGCCCTTGTCGGATACCCGTGTTCGGCCCTCGAATGCCAGAGACAGGCAAAGATAGATGAGCAGCAGCAGGTCCTTATTTGCTCCCGGCGACTGGTGAAAGTGGTCGAGAATATCGAAGACCCTGTCGCCGCCGGTTACGTCATTGTGGAAGGTTGAGACGAGGCCGGATCTCGCCCATCCGGCACGCACACCCCAAGGCTTGCTCAGTATGACGTCATCAACGGTTGCGCACACCACGTAATGCGCGGCTCTCGCACGTTCCGGGCTGATGCGGGCGGAACCGAGATCCCGCTCGTAGCGGGTGATTGCCTCCATGCAGGCCCGTCGCAAATGGTCCGGATCAGGCTGGGCATCGCTGAAGCGCAGGACATGGGCAAGGTTAAGCAGCGGCGCAGCAGACTGCACCAGCGTTGGCACTTCTTCACCACCGAACCGGAAGTTCGAGAGCAGGGCGTCGATTGGCAGCCCGCCATCGCCGCGCTGCTCGCGGCCCGGCGTCTGGTCGGTGTCGATGATGTCATCCAGTATTGCCGCCATGTTTCTGGCGTTCTGGTTTCGTTTGCGGCTCTCATCGGTGATTTCCACCACCGTCGGGAGATCCTGCCATGAAGAGGGCGTGTCATTGCTCATTCGCGTAATGCCCACATTTCCATCTCAAGGCCGGGAAACTCACCGGCGAGATGCAGCGCGATTGCGCCGGAGGTTTCGAGCTGCTTCCAGAGAGGTGTCTTGGTATCGATTTCGAAATATATCGTGCCGGAACGATAGGGCAGCTGGCGCGGAAGGACCGGAAGCGAACGCACCGGTATGCCCGGAAGTGCAACGTTGACGAGTTCCGAAATCCTCTCCACCGGACCGATCTTGATCTGCGCTGGCAGCCTGCGGCGGATATCCTCGGCAGACATATCTGCCCGAACGGCCAGAACGAAACCTGCATCGCGCAAAAGGGTGCGGTCGTTGATGGTGCCGACGCGCACACCATGGCGGCGCTCCACAAGCTCGATTGCCACCGCGGCCTGTTCCAGAACGGCAGACAGCGAGGTGCGCAGGTCATCGAAGACCGCTGCGAAACTGGCTTTCAGATCGTCATGGCGATAGGGCGGGAAATCGGTCGCACGCTTGCGCTCGGTGGTAAATGTCGCAAGCTCGCCCGCCAGCTGGATGCACTCCTCGTAAAACCGGATAGGGTGAAAACGGGTGGCGTTGGCGGAGAGATGGGAGAGCAGCGGATCGGCACGGTTGAGGATCTGCAGAAGGAAGTAGTCGCCCACCTCCGCTGTTCCGCGAATTGTCGGATCACCGATACGCTCTGAAATCGCCTGAGCCCTGTGCCTGACAATACCAAGCAGTTCGGTCAGGAGTTCGCTTAGCCGCGAGGAGGCGGCGCAGTTGAGCGACGGTGGTATGAAGTCCGGATCGAGGATGACGGCGCGATCAGACCGCACTTCAACCACCCGAGCAAGACCTATGAGATCATATCCCGAAAGATCATCGCCCGTTTTCAGAAACTTCAGGCTCAAGCGACCAACCTCGATGGGTGCGACGAAGTCCGTATCGACATTGGCATCGGTCGCCTCATAGGTGGTGGCGACCACCCGAACGCTGTTGACCTCGGCCTTGCCGCTTGCAGACATGTCGGCCTTGCCCGGTTGGCGGGCCGGAAGTGCGAGGTAGACAATCGCGTTCTTGACGCTCTCATCCAGATCCAGCGGCAGCGGCAGATCTGTGTCCTCAGGGGCCTCGAAGGGCGTCCCATCCGGCAGGATTCCACGCAGGTTTGACAAGGCAAATTGCCCAATTGCGAGCGCGCTTCGGTCTATGCCGATTTCCGCGACACCCCAGGGGTATGGCGAGAGATTACGCGTGGTATTGCGCACAAGTCGTTCCGTCCAGCGGTCCGACTGCTGAAAATGTTGGACACGAAGGAACATGCCTTCGCTCCAGGCGACACGGTTTTCATGCCTCATCTTGGTTGCTTACCCCCTTGGTGTCTATGTTGCGTGGACTGGTTGCTTCGTCCGGTGCGGCGTCTCCGCGCGCTGCCTGTTGAAGAAACTCGCGGACCGATAATTGTCGGCCCTCCACGTCGAATTGGCTTTTGAATGTCGACCAGTAATCGGTCCTTGAAACCACCTGGCGCCATTCCTTGCGGGCGATCTTGCTTCGCCAGTCGTTCTGCGCATCGGCCCTCGCTTCGATCAGCCTGGGCTCAAGCCTCTGCGTGCAGGTGCGGATCAGGGTTTCAAGCGATGACGCAAGAAGTCGCTGTTGACGGATGAGATTCTCAAGACGTGCCCTGTCGCTGGTTGCGCCGGGCTCGCTTGCGAAGGCCGCACTGTCGATATCGAGAGTGGCGAGGCATTCCGCCGCTTCCTTTTCCAGCTGAAGCAGCAGGTCGTCGAGCGGATCATGGGCCGCCGCGCTGACAAAGGCCTCCGGTGCCTCTTGCGGGGCCTCGGTCGGGCTTGTGAAGACCGCATCGAAATCCTCGACTGGCGGCTTTCTTGCCGGCCGAGAAACCAGCACGGGGATATTCATCGCGTCGGTATGTTCGTGCTTGCTGCTCTCTACCGGCTCCTCGTTCCAGTCGTTCGGAAGGACGGTGCCGATGCCATCGGTGGAGGGCGGTTCATTCCAGCCAACGTCCACATTTCGGGAAATTGTCTTTGCCTTTTTGCTCGACTGGCTGGGAGTAGCCGTAGGCCAATCGTCATTGGATGCGCCAGCGGCGACCGGTCCACGAGAGGATCTGCCTCCGGGCGCAATATCCGAGAGGATTGCTGAGATCGTCATTGTTTCATCGCTGATACGAAGAGACGGGTCGGGATCGCCGAAATCCACCTCGGCCTCACCGGTGATGATAACTTCGAAGGTGCGGGTGCCGATGCCTATCCTCGAGCCGCTTTGAAGGCGGGTGGTTTCTCCTTCCAGCAGAAGCCTTCCGTCCACCTGCGTGCCGTTGGCGCTGCGGTCCACGATGAAGAAACCGGCCCGGTCCTTGGTAATGGTGCAGTGCTGCTTGGAAACCCGCCGCGCGTCGTCATTCACCTGCCAGTCGCTGTCGGTTGAACGGCCGATAACGCGGCTTCCCTGTTCTAGGGTCCACTGGGTGGGCTTTGCTACACCGTCTGTTTGTGTGTCCTTCAGCACAAGTTTCATGATACCGCCCTCACGCCGAAACCGCCGAGCCTTCGCGCTCGGTCACGATTGCGTCCATGCTGTCCCTCGCAGCGGGCGCCACGCGCGCCCAGCTGTTCCATCCCAGCCGCGCTGGAGATTCGTCCTGCCCCAGCCGACAAAAGGGAATGTCTTCTTTTCGCAGGATGACCTGAACGTCGAAATTGAAGCCGCTGCCGACAAAGAGGCGCGTTGCGGCAAAGATTTCCGCCAGACGTTTCGAGCCCGGTGTGAGCGCCAGATAGTCGGCATAACCGACAGGGCCGAGGACGATGCGAAACCGGCTGCTGAAATCCTCTACGGCGCTACCGGCTGTCACATTCCGGCCAAGGAGCAGGCCACCGGGCTGGCCGAGCTGACTTTGCTCGTGCACCGGCAAGGGTACCCAGCGTTTGCAGAATTGCTCGACCGTGACGGGCAGGCCGGTGAATTCCTGTAGCATCGATGTTAACGCCGTTGCATTGCGGTTGCGGTTGGCCAGCAGACCGCTGAAGCGCAGAAGGACATCTTCCCTGACGCCAGCTTTCTCCGCCAGCCCCCCGGTCCCAAAACCCGTGAGCGAAAGCAGGGTCTTGCGAAAGGCGTTGTTTTCGCGGGTCTGGGTCCAGCGAAGACCCCGGGCCAACCGGTATTTTTCTGTGGCGGAAACGAAGAGTTCGCTGAAGCGGGCGGCAAACAGGTTGAAGAAGCTTGTCAGCGCCCTCGATCGGTTTCGCTCTTCACGCTGTTGCAACTCGGAATAGCTTGGAGGCAAAGAGCCAAGCGGGCCGACGATTGGCGCGAAGGCGGACCGTAGCTCAAGCGCGCCGTTTCTGGTCCTGTAGCCGCTGATGGCAATCGGAGTCGGGCGAGCGCCATTGTGCGAGCCGATGGTCAGCTCATCATGGGATGCCAAATGCTGCGCAACACGGAAGGCCGTGGTTGGCTCGAAACTGCCCGGATCGCTCGCCAAACGCTCCGCCTGCTGTTTTTCCATATCAATCGCCTCGCGCTGCATCGGCGGCCTCCTACAGCAGAGGCCGGTCTGCCGCGCGGGCAGGCCAACTGGCGAGAGGTTCGGAATGGCCGCGCATGGTTGCGGTCAGGCGGGTGAAGCTGTTGATCGAGGTGTAGAGCCCGAAGAAATGGTTGAGAACGCTGGCGAAGATAAATGCCGCGGGCCGGTCGATCATTGCCGGGTCGAACTCCAGCGTAATATCGGTTCCGGGAACCATGGCAGAACCAATTCTTGCATGGGAGTTGCGTGCTTCAACCGATGTTATGGCTTCCACCAGTTGCCGCGTTTCCGGCGTGTCGCGGAATGCGTAGAGCGAGAGGATGTCTTTCAGCGGCGCGCCACCATTGTCGAAGAGGGAGAGGTGGTTGAGCAGCAAATGCGAAACCAGCCGCCATTCCCGCGCGGACCGTTCATTCATCCGCACAGCGGGCGTTGGCGGCATAAGCGCCTGGAGGGAGCCAACAGCTTCGTTGCCCGAGGAAAGCTGGAGGAAGGGATGCCCGCCTCCGAATGGAAGCTGGCTTGGCAGCTCGCGGTTGATGCAAAGCGTATCGACGCTTGCGACAACGTCGAGTGGGCCGAGTGGACCGCGCCGCTGATCGATAAAGGCAATGTCGGTGTCGGAGGAGCCATCATCATCATCATCGAAGCGGCGATAGGTCTGCCAGAAGACGTTGGAGCCGTTGCTGCGCTGGGTGCGACCGAAGAAGGGTGATGTTTTCTCGATCTGGCCGGAGCGGGTGGTCAGCTGGACATTCTCGACGCCGTAGATTTCGCGGGTGCGCTGTCGTCTCGCATCGGGCAGCAAGCGATACTCGGTGCGCGTCCCATCAAGGCTCAGCGGCTCGCAGCTCTGTTTGAAGAGGTTGATGACCGGAGACGCGTTGAGGACCAAGTCATTTGCCGACACCATCCGTTCCAAACGCGAATCCGCAGCGTCCAGATAGATGTAAAGTTCGCAATCGCCACCTGTCCACATCTCCAGGCCGCTGATTTCAAAACTGAGAAACTTCTGCGGAAGGGCAAAGAACTCCGTCAGCAAGCGGTACCCGTCGAAGCTGTTGGCGGGGTAGGGCAACATCGCCTCCTCCTTCGAAAAACCGGACGGCTTGAGGCAGGAGGGCGGAAGAAACACCGCATTACGGTCTTCGGAATGTTGCGCGAGAGCGATGCTGATGCAATGATTGGTCAGCAATTCATGCAAAGCTGTTGCCTGCTGCCATCCCGATGAAATGAAAACCTGCAGCGCGTTCAGGCCCATCTCACTAAAACTTGTGGGGCGGGGTGAGGTCGTACGAAGCGACAGCCGAAGGCAGGAGGCAGCACCCGCCGACGTGGGTGAAAAAGGCGCATCGATTGGCTGGCTTGCAAGTGCAGCCGCTGAAATGTCCAGCGGGACGATCTCTACATCCTGCGTGGTTCGAAATCGGCAGCTTTCTCCACCGATAGGCTCTGCGATAATTTCGCTGTGCCTCGGCAGGGTCTGGACAGTTGCCAGAGCCGGGCTCGGCGCGAAATGCACAACGCTCATGGAGGGCAGGGGCGCGAGATAATGGGGATAGAGTGTTTCGAGCAGACTGTCGGAAAGCTCCGGAAACTCGTCGTCCAGTTTCTGGCGAACGCGGGCTGCGGAATAGGCAAAGCTCTGTATCAATCGCTCGACATGCGGATCGTCGGCAACATCCCCGGTCATCCGCAGCCTGCCCGCAATCTTTGGGAAGGCGGAAGCAAAGCGGGACGCCCGCTTTCTCAGTGCGAAAAGTTCGTCATTGTATTTCTCAAGGAAACCTTCAGCCATGACCTGCCTCCACAAGGAAGCGTTGCGTCGATGGATCGATCTTCGACTCAAAACTGATGGGTGGCATTCCCTCATGCAGACGGAAGCTTGCATTGATGCGCATCCGCAGTGCCCGGTCGCCGTCCGTGCGATTTTTCATGATCGTCACGCTGACGTCCGAAAGGCGCGTCTCAAACATCGAGATGCGTCTTTCTATCGTCTGAGCCAGCCGCGCTTTGGATGCATCCGTCACGAGGTTTGCCGAAAGAATGCCGTCGACGCCGTAGCTCACCAGCGCGTCCGTCAACTCTTTGAGGATAGCGGGTGGACCTGCTGGATTGCGCCTCGTGTTGAGAAGGGACTCCAGATCGCGGCGAATGACCTCACGCATTTCCCGAACCTGATCCGAAAGGCTTGCAGGAGGATCGTTTTCCATATCGGGCGCGTCGTCCAGCAGCCGGTCGAGCACCGAGCGGGCCAGGGTTCTCTGCTTTGGGCGATAATGTTCCAGCGGATCAACCAAGGGCAGACTGCCTTTCGACCCTGGATACCGCAGCCGCCATGCTGGAAATCTCATGGAACGGCATAAGGTCGTCGCCGACCAGAAGGCAACGCTGTCCCGTACCCGTGACCAGAGCTGTGTCCTCGCTCCAGAGCGTTTCCCGCCCCAGCAGCAAAGGCGTGCTGGTGTTTTTGCCATGATAGATCGCTGGCAGCAGGACTGAGGCTATAGCACCATCGCGAAGCGTCAATTCCGCCTGCCGATATGCAAGGTCGCGTGGTCGGCTCATGGGCTCTATCGCCACGCTTTCTATGCGATCGTAACCGATCCAGAGATATTTGCCGCCATTTGTCAGCACTTCGAGCGCATGGGGCACGCGGTCATCGAGATCGCGGATATATCCCGGCGCGCCACCATTGACTGAGAGTGAGATTTCCGCGCGCCGCTCGTCCAGTTCCGCAAGCGCTGCGCGCGCTGCCTCCACGTCACCATCGCGGGCGGCAATGTTTGCCTTTATGGCAAGCTGGTCAAGTTCTGATGGACCGTGTGTAAAATCGGGAACGGCACCGGTTTCGAACCACGCATTGCGCGCTGCCATGGCGCGCAGGTGGTGGCGGAACAGCGAGAAGCCGACGGCATCCTGCGGTGCGAATGTCGATGCGACATTGCACTGGGCGTCCGCCTTCTCAAAATCACCTGCCAGCACCAGAAGGTCGATGTAGAGATACCGCCCCTCCTTCTCGGAGGGGTTTTTCTTCACCTGATCTTTCGCTTCGCCGATGGCATCATCCAATCGGTCATCGTCGAGCAGGCGGGCAACATCGTCTCGGAGTGTCATGCGGGTATCCTTTGTGGCTCCGCCGACCGTGCAGTCGATGCGGTCGGTGTCGTCGTTTCGGCGATGAGGTGAAAGCTGGTGGAGACATCATCCAGCTGGAAATGCGGTTGCAGCCTGACGGTACAGGAGAAACTTCCAGGCTTGCCGGGTATCTCGTAGACCTTGATACCGGCAGACCGCAGCGGGTAGCGCGTGCGAAGTGCGGCGTCGGCGTCGTCGTTGCCGAGCGTATAGGATGACAGCCAGGTCTCCAGTTTCCGTTCGATGGTCAGGGCGTCGCTCAGCTGGCCTATGTCATCGCGCATGATGACCTTGAGGTAATGCGAGAAGCGCGCGGCGCAGAGCACATATTGAAGCATGGCCGCCAGACGTGCGTTCTGACGGGCGCTTTCCTTGGAATAGTGGCCGGGCGCGTGCAGCGACTGATTGGCGTTGAAAATCGCCATGCTGGAAAGATAGGTCGTCGAGACCGGCACGATGCCGAGATCGGAAAATTGCTGTTCCTGCCCCATGGTCAGCTGCATTTCCACCGGAGGCTGGGCAGAAAGGCCCTGGCTTTCGATGCCGAGATCCAACGGCGGCAATTGTGATGAAGACAGCATTCCGCCATCTATCTCATCCTGCGTTACACCGCGAATGTCCGCGAACCATCCCGAATCGATGAAATTTCTGATGACGACGGACGCGAAGGCAAAAGCAGGGTTGCCCCACAGCAGCGTGTCCCCTTTTTCGCCGATATGTTCTCGAAACGGGAACGGGTCTTCGCGTCTACGCGAAAATGGCTTGTGAGGGGAGCGTAGCAGGATGCGCGGAGCGACGAGACCGATGAAACGGCTATCATCACGGGCGCGCAGTGCGTTCCAGCGAAGGCGGGATTTTTCCTGCTTCAGCCAAGAGAAATCATGGACGCGTGAAAGCTCTGAAAAATCTTCGAGCCCGACGGTGGATGGTGCGGCGCCGGCAATGAACGGGCAGAATGCCGCTGCCGCGACCATGCCGATCTGCGACAGCGTGGTGATGGCGTCCACGCCGTCCACATCGTCAGGTGAAAAACTGTAATCGCCAACCATCATGCCTATGGGTTCGCCACCTGGCATTCCGAATTCGCGGTTATAGACAATCTCGAAAAGATGACTCTGGTCGAAGTCGGTGGCTCTTTCCATGCTGCGGGCAAGTTCACGCCAGCTGGCGTTCAGGAGCTTGATCTTGACCTCCGGGCTGCGGCTGGCTTCACGCACCACCATCGCAAGGCCGCGCCATCTCGCTTCCATGGCCTTGAACTCGGCATGGTGGAGGATGGCATTGACCTGCCGGTTCAGCGCATCATCGATGAGAGCGATGAGCTGATCGGCCTGACTGCGAATGTCCGAAACGGACCTTTGCGGCATGAATGGGCTCCGGGCAAGAAGGCTGGGAAGGGGGCAGGACGCCCCCTCCGCTTGATCAGTTCTTGGTTGGAATACGAGCAACCATGCGCAAGGACGTGGTGAGCTCTTCCATCTGCAGCCATGGACGCATCCAGGCAACGGCATTGTAGGCTCCAGGCTTGCCAGGAATTTCCTGAACCGTGACCTTGGCATCGCGAAGCGGATATTTCGCCCGCGATTCTTCGCCCGCTTCGTCATTTGCGTTCACGTAGTTGGAAATCCAGCGGTTTAGCCAGACTTCGCAATCCGAAGCCTCCATGAAGGAGCCGATCTTGTCGCGACCCATCACTTTCAGATAATGCGCGAACCGCGATGTCGCCATCATGTAAGGCAGGCGGGCAGAAACAGCGGCATTCGCGGTAGCTTCCGGGCGGTCGTAGAGCTTCGGCTTGTGCGCTGTCTGTGCACCGAAGAAAACGGCATAGTCCGTGTTCTTGTAGTGGCAAAGCGGCAGGAAGCCCAACTTGCCAAGCTCAGCGTCACGGCGGTCGGTAATGCCGACTTCTGTTGGGCACTTCAGGTCCAGATCGCCATCGTCGCTGGAGAAGACATGCATCGGCAGGTTTTCGACCTTACCACCATTTTCCGCCCCGCGAATGGCCGTGCACCAGCCATATTTGGCAAAAGCATCGGTCAGTTTCGTGCCCATGACATAGGCCGCATTCATCCAGCAATACTGGTCATGCGGCAGGTCGCCATTTGGCGAACCGTTGGTTTCGTCATAGGCAAACTCATCAACCGGGTTTGTCTTCGGGCCATATGGCATTCGGGAAAGAACGCGGGGCAGGGCAAGCGTAACGAAGCGGGAATCGTCGCTCTCACGGAAACTACGCCACTTCGCGTATTCCACCGTGTCGAAAATCTTTTCGAGATCGCGGGGGCGTGCGAGATCGCGGTAATCGTCAAAGCCGAACATACGTGGGCTTGCGGCCGAGATGAACGGCGCAAATGCAGCCGCGGCAATTGACGAAGCGCCCTGCAGAAGCTGGACATCATCGAAAGAGTTGTCGAATTCGTAGTCACCGATGATCGCACCCATCGGCTCGCCGCCAGGGGTTCCGAACTCGTCTTCGTAGATCGATTTGAACAGACGAGACTGGTCGAATTCAACGGCTTTCTCCAGATCGCGTCCCAATTCCCGCTTCGAAGCATTCAGAACGCGGATCTTGAGATTGACGCTGGTTTCGGAATTCTTGACGAGATAGTTGAGCCCGCGCCACGTGCCCTCGAGCTTCGTAAATTCGGGCGATTGCATGATTGCGGCCAGCTGGCCTGAAATGGCCTTGTCAATTTCGGCAATTGCCTGATTGAGCGTGACGGTGAGGTTGCGGTCGTATTTGACCGTTCCTTTCAGCGCTTGGTCGGTCAGCGTACGCAGCAGGTTCTGGGCGCGGTCCGGTTCAGTCTGGCGTGTGGCAGCGACAACTTTGGACAGCAGACCGCCATCCTGCTCGGTTGTTGGCTGTGCTTCATTCTTCAGCAGGCTCTCAGCGCTCATTTTTCAATCCTTCCAAATGCGGCATCTGGGCCGCTAGAACAGGTGAAGCCCCGTGCGCCGGGGCCGTTCAAAGACGAATTCCTGCGCGCAAGATTATTGCTGCGCGCCATTTTTCTCTTTCAACTCGGATACCAGCTTGCCGAGGTCGGTCTTGTTCTGAAGGATATCTTCGAGGAGCCGCTCAAGGTCTTCCGAACGGTCTGCCTTCGACAGAAGGTCACGCAGTTCGTTGCGCGCATCGAGCAGGGATTTCAGGGCCGGAACCTGATCCACCACCGAGGCAGGGAGAAAATCATCCATGCTCTCGAACTTCAGGCTGACCTGAATGTCGGTGCCATCGTTCTGCAGGGTGTTGGGCACCGCGATGTTCAGCCCCGGTGTCATGCGGCGCATGACCTCATCGAAATTGTCCCGATCAATCTGAACGAATTTGCGTTCGCCAAACGGCTTCAAAGGCTGCGTCGGGTTGCCTGAGAAATCACCGAGAACGCCCACGACAAAAGGAAGCTCCTTGACGACCATCGCACCTTCGGTTTCGACTTCGTATTTGATGTGGACGCGGGGTTTGCGAACCCGTTCCAGCTTCTCGTGTACACTTGCCATTAAAACCTCCTTGATGCCCCCGGGGCATTGCTGACTGAAGTGAGGGAAAATGCCCCCGTGGTTTCGTTATTTTCCGGTATTCTCGCCGTTCGGTTTTATACCCGCCGCTGTGAGCACGGCGTTGCGTGCCTGCGCCTCGGGTAAAAGCTCTGCGAGCAGTTCTGAAAAATCCATGCGCCCCCTGCGAACCAGCGTTTCAATGGCCAGCGAGATTGGAGAATGCGGCTCCATCCGGCGGAAGTAACGCGCAACTGCAAGAAGAGTTTCAAACGCTTCGTCACGCGAAGCGATTTCTTCTGGATTTTTTACGACTGTTTTTTGAACCGTTGGCTGTGCTGCGTCGCTGCCTTCGTTCGCTATCCGTGCAATCTCCTCGGATTGTGCAGGGCTCTCGTCCCGCCCGCCGAGTGCTCTGATCGCGGCTGCCACCCCAATTAAAATATTCCGGATATTAGAGCTTGCAGGCGCATTCGGCCCGCATTTCTGCGACAGCAGCGACGTGATGTCGTCGAATAGTGAGAGGCAGGCGTTGACGTCGGCCAGATGCGCAGACATGGCCGCCACACCGGCTTCGGAAGCCGCATTGTAGAGCTCTTCCTTGCGTTTCGTTTCGGACGATCGCTGCGCCAGCTGAAAATCCCAGAGCGTGTTTTCACCAAATTTCCCACCGGGAATGAGAGAGCTCAGACGCAGCGGCTGGATGAGCGTTCCTTCGCTGCCAATGCCGTTCAAGCCAGCAAAGGGTGCAAATCTTTCGTCGTCATCTTCGTCGCTGATCGAGTGAATTGAATCCCAGTGGTTGTAAAATATATCATGTGTAACGCGGTAAACTTCTCGCAGCCCGGGAAAGCCTTTCAAACGTAATTCTGCTTCAGCAAGCCATGCTAATATTTCGATATCGCGACTTTCCGAATATATAATATGCAATCCGAGATTGCTGACCTCGGTCCAATTGTTGGAAACACGTAGAACTTCTTGTGGTGAGACAGTACGTTCTTCAGCTCTTGCTTGGTTGCGCTCATCCTTAATTTTATAATATAGTTCACGTGTTCTTTGGTTTCTACGAATATTTTCTCCGCAGTCGCCAAGATATTCTATTGAAGCAATGTCTTTTGTGAGTTCCAAATCGAGTTTATCCCTCATAAAGCGTGTTGGTGAAGTGTCTGTTACTTCCGTTACGTAAGGTTATTCACTAACCAGACTTATGGAAAATGAGGCATAATTGTGGCGACTTGCTTTTAAACTCGTCAAATAAAAAAGCAACTTTTGGCTGGACAAGATAGTTTTAGCAACCTAACTATGCCACGTCACGTTGTGGAATGATCCAAACCGGAGGCTCGCTGCATGTCGCAAATCGATCTCAATCGCCTGGTGGAAGCGCTTGAGCCTGAGCTGCGTGTCTCCCTGGAGGAGGCTGCATCCATCGCGGCGAGGCGTGGACACCAGTTTGTAGATATTTCTCACTGGTTGTGTGCAGTTGTGGAAACTGGCAGCCATGCTGACATTCTCAAACAACTTCAGATACCTCTCGACAAATTTCACGCCGAAATCGACCGCGCGCTTGATGAGGCGGCAGTAGGAGACGGCGAGGCTCTTGCGCTTTCCCAGAACGTGCTGACCGCGGGTCGTGAGGCCTGGTTGCTGGCTTCACTCCAGGATGGCCATCCAAGGATTTCCTTGCTTCATCTTCTCCTTTCACTGGATGAAGACGCGTCACTACGCAGCATGGTTCGCGCAGCGTTTCCTTCCCTGAAACTCATGGATCGCGGTGCTCTTGAGCGTTTGCGAAGCGAAATTGGCGCGCAGTCTGCAGAAAATGGGAGCGATCTGGTCACTGCCGCTAAGGGCAAGGACCAGAATGATTTCTTGCGGCTCTATACGCAGGACATGACAGAAGACGCACGCGCTGGAAAGCTCGATCCTGTCATCGGCCGTGACGACGAGTTGCGACAGATGGTGGATATCCTGACGCGTCGGCGTCAGAACAATCCCATCCTGGTGGGGGAGGCGGGTGTCGGCAAGACGGCGGTGGCCGAGGCGCTGGCGCTTGAAATTGTGTCAGGCAATGTGCCGGAAAAGTTGAGATCCGTTCGGCTCTTGAGCCTCGATCTATCACTTCTTCAAGCTGGTGCGGGGGTCAAGGGCGAGTTTGAGCGGCGTCTGCACGGCGTGATAGACGCCGTCAAACGTTCAGCCGACCCGATCATCCTATTTATCGATGAAGCCCACGGTCTTGTAGGTGCCGGTGGCGCCAGCGGGCAGGGTGACGCCGCCAATATTCTGAAGCCGGCTCTTGCCAGAGGCGAAGTCCGCACCGTCGCTGCAACGACGTGGAGCGAATATAAAAAATACTTCGAGAAAGACGCTGCGCTGACCCGGCGGTTTCAGCCGGTGCACGTGCGTGAGCCTGATGAGGCAACAGCAATTCGGATGTTGCGCGGCGTAGCCGACAGCTTCGTTGAGCACCACGGCGTTACGATTCGCGACGAGGCTATAGTCGCAGCTGTTCGGCTTTCCGCTCGCTACATGCCTTCGCGGCAACTGCCGGACAAGGCGGTCAGTCTTCTCGATACGGCGTCTGCGGCCGTTTCCCTCGCCCGCCAGACCTTGCCCGAAAAGCTGCGTTTGATGGAAAATGAGCGTAGATTGCTGACGACAGAGCTCGATTGGCTGGTACGCGAACCTTCCAGTGAAGAGCAGACTGCCCGTGTCGATGCCATCAAGACTGAAATCGGAAATCTGAATACGGCCATCGAGGGGCTTCGCGCACGTTATGACGCCGAGATTAACGCACTTGCCGATCAAGAAAATGGCAAGGCTCAATCATCGGAGGCCGCACGCGGCAAGAAGCGGAAGCCGCTGGCCATTGCTCCGGATAACAGCGACGAGAAGCTGGTGCCGACCGTCGTAGACCGCGAGATGATAGCGGCGGTTGTCTCACGCTGGACTGGCATTCCGCTCGGCAAGCTTCTGGCCGACCAAATCGAAAGCGCGAAGTCGCTCGATCATCGCATGAAGCAGAGAGTGATCGGACAAGACTGGGCGATCGACCGCATTGCAGATGCCATGCGTGCCGCCCGCGCAGGCCTCTCCGACCCACGCCGTCCACCTGCCGTATTCCTGCTGGTTGGCATGTCCGGCACGGGGAAGACGGAAACTGCTCTTTCGCTGGCGGATTTGCTTTACGGCGGCAACAGCCATCTGACCACGATCAATATGTCTGAGTTTAAGGAAGAGCATAAGGTTTCGCTGCTCCTGGGCTCACCACCCGGCTACGTTGGATATGGCGAAGGCGGCGTTTTGACGGAAGCTGTCCGCCGCCGACCGTTCGGCGTCCTGTTGCTTGACGAAATCGATAAGGCCCATCCTGGCGTGCAGGATATATTTTATCAGGTTTTCGACAAGGGCATGTTGAAGGACGGCGAGGGCCGCGACATCGACTTCAAGAACACCACCATTTTCATGACTGCCAACACCGGATCCGAACTTCTGACTGCGCTGGCCGCGGATCCGGACACGATGCCCGATGCCGAGGCTTTGGAAGCTATGCTGATGCCGGAGCTGACGAAGCAGTTCAAGCCAGCATTTTTGGGTCGGACGGTGATCCTCCCCTTCATGCCTCTTGGTGCGGAACAGCTCTCGCGCATCGTGGATATGCAGATCGCTAAAGTCAGCGAGCGCGTCCATGACGCCTATGGCACGGAACTGGTTCTTTCCGATGCTGCGCGGCAGGCGCTGGTTGGCCGCGCAGGGTCTAGCGAAATTGGCGCACGCGCCATCGAAATCATGATCGGCAGGGATCTGTTGCCGCCACTCTCCAGCTTTTTCCTCGAGAAGGTCATTGCTGGCGAAAAGGTGAAAAACATCACGGTCGATTTTGATGAACGCGGTTTCGGCATTCGTGTCGGAGCGGCTGGGGAGACTGACGAATTCGCAGCAGCCGCCAAGGGTGCAGTGGATAAGGTTGCCGCGTCGGATGGGGTGTCCCGACGCATGCGGCAGTAGTGGAAAGGCAAACACGGCCTCGGAGCAAGAGGTCTTTCATCAGCTACAGGAGCTTACAGTATGCCAATTTATTTGCAGATCGACGGTATTCAGGGTGACGCGACCCATGAGGAACACCGCAAATGGATGGATATCGAGGCCATTCATTGGAATGTTTCACGCAACATGAACACGTCTGCGGGTTCTGCTGCAAACCGTGAAGCCTCCGAACCGACCATTTCGGAAGTCATTCTGACGAAGGTAAGCGACTCGTCCTCCACCAAGCTCTTCAGCGAGGCGTGCTCTGGCCGCCAGGGCAAGCTTGCCACCATTCACCTCGTTACCACGGGTGATCCAGGCAACACCTACATCCAGTACCTGCTGACGAACACGCTGATCGCCAGCTATTCTGTCGACTCCAGTGGCGACCGTCCGGTTGAGACAATCAAGCTCAACTTCACCAAGATGGAAGTCAAGTACACGCCAGCTGACGAGAACAACACGCAGCAGGCTCCAATGATCGCCTCCTACGATCTTGCCACCACCAAGGCTGGCTAACAGGCTTCATCCGGCGCCTCTTTATAGGGGCGCCGGAGTTCATTTCTCGCATATCGGCCACCGGCCAATCGGGAATGCCTTTAGTCAAAAATTTTGCCCCTCAGTGTGGCTTGTTACTGGGAGAAATTACCGATGCCCAATTTTGCTGTCTCTACCGATTCATTTACCGTACGCCCGGTGCGGGAAGATGAGGTCGTTCCCGTCAAACGCATGGGGCGTGGGCCTGACCTGTCCTATTTGACGCAGGCGGATGGACCACGACAACTCAATTCTCGCATGGCTGTTGGCGGCGCCGTCGCTGCCGTTTTCAGTCAGATATCGGGCGGGGTGAACGAATACTCGCTATCAGTCTGGCTGAAAAAATGGCTGAAGGCGAATGATGCCAAGATCAAGCAGGCCATGCTTGAGAAGGGGCACTCCGCATTCGCGGTGCAGGTCAATTACGCTGTTGGAAATTCTTTCGGCAACCAGATGTTCATGTCTCGAGACATCTACCTACTCGGCACGGCCCCATCCGCGAAAGAGATCGGCACGGTCCTCACGCCTGAGCTGATGTTCGGCCCCAAGATCGATGACGTCCCTAACAATGCAACGAAATTCAAATACGCATACCTCGTCGGTGAGCGTCTCTAATCGGCAATTGAGCGACAGAACCAATGCGAGCTTGATGCAAACAATGACGGAGAAATCCGTGACTGTCGTTCAACTTTGCATTTCAGTGTGGTAGCGAAAGATAGACCATGACCGAGCAGCCATCGTCATCCGATTTCATTCAGGCCACCCGCGTTTTGAAGGTCAAGTCTCCGTTGGGCGAAGACCAATTGCTGCCCGAGCGGATGGTGATCAATGAAGGCGTCTCTCAGCTCTTTGAAATACAGCTGAGCGTCCGCGCCAAGAAGGAGGCGGTGAAGCCAGAAGAGCTGATCGGACGTTTGGTAGATGTATCAATCGAGGTGAGCCAAGGTGATGGCGAAGAGGGTAGCGGCATCCGCCGCCCCTTCAACGGCTTGGTGACCGATCTGCATGAAGGCCCACCGATCACCCGCGGCCTGCGCTCCTATGCCATGACCATCCGGCCGCAGATGTGGCTGCTATCGCGCCGTTCAGACTGCCGCATCTGGATGGACAAGACATCGGTCGATATTGTTGAAACGCTGTTTTCCGAACACGGCATTCCAGCGCCGGATACATCAGGCATCATCAAGGTTCCACCACCGCAGCACTACAGCGTCCAGTTCAACGAGACGGACCTCGACTATCTGCTACGGCGTTTCGAAGAGGACGGACTGTTCTACTGGTTTAGCCACGAAGACGGTTCTCATAAGCTGCATGTGGCCGATACCGCCAATGGCTGGCTCGGACCCTCGCCTTCAGCACAGGGTGAAGGCAGGGTGCGGCTGGCACAGGGTTCTTCGGATCGCAACCACATCAATGACTGGGCTCGCCGCTTTTCCTATGTGCCCGGCCAGCGCGCCGGTGCCGACTGGAATTTTGAGACACCAGGCATGGTGCCCAGCAATATGACACCATCACTGGTGCAGATGCCAGATGCGACCAAGCGTGAGCTTTATGAATACCCCGCCCGTATCAAGACCGTGGAAGAGGCAGAGCGCGCCCAGAAACTGCGGGCGCAATCCATCGAGGCGGATCACGACCGTGTCTTTGGCGGATCCACCTCCCGCATTCTCGAGGCAGGCCGCCGTTTCACGCCTTACGAAGTGGCCCATCCCGAACACGAATACGGAGAACACGTCATCATAAAAGCAAGCCACACCATCGTGGACCGTTCTTATGAAACTAACAGCAACGAACCGGAATACCGCAACACCTTCGAAGCCATCCCCGCCCGCGTCCCACTAACCCCACACCGCACGACCAAGCGCCCGAAGATCGAAGGCACGCAGGTCGCCATCGTGGCGGGTCCAGAGGGTGAAGAAATCCACCCGGACCAATATGGCCGGATCAAGCTGTGGTTCCCGTGGGACCGTAAGGCGAAGAAGGACGGCACGGATACGTGTTGGGTACGGGTGGCACAGAACTGGGCGGGCTCCACCTGGGGCGGCCAGATTATCCCGCGCATTGGCATGGAGGTGATGGTCGCGTTTGTGGACGGCGACCCGGATCGGCCGCTAGTGACGGGGGTGGTGCCGAACGCGCGGCAGACGGTGCCGTATGAGCTGCCAGCGAATAAGACGAAAAGTACGTTTCGGACGAACACTCATAAGGGTGGAGGCTTCAATGAGCTAAGCTTTGAAGATGATGCCGGACGTGAAGAAATATATCTTCATGCCCAGAAAGATCGTAACGAGAAAATAGGTAATAACCACACTGAACGTATCGATAACAACTGGGTGCAATCTATTGGGGCCAATCGCATATCAGAGGTTTTTAATAATTCCGAGGAAATGATAGGAGGCAACAAGACAGTAATTGTTGGCAAGTCGGGTTTATCAAGAATTATAGATAATACGGTGCGCCAGTTATGGAGCGGTATGGGAAGTGTCGGTAATCTCCTTACGGTAACGAGTTCCTTGAAACCTGGAGATGGTTCGATGCTTATGGCTATAGCCAAAAACATGAGTACCACCGTCGGCTTCACAAACTCAATTATCGCAGGAGTTGCACAATTTGTAACTGCTGGACGTTCCGTCAATATTTCGGCCGGCAGTATTGTGGATCTCTCTAGTGGCCAATTTGTAAAAGTTAATGGAACAAAGCATGTGTCGGTATCTGCAGGAGTGCAGTTGAGCCTTATTTGCGGGAAATCTCGGATCGAAATGACCAAAGATGGATCGATCCATGTTGTTGGACGGGAGATTTTGTTTGAAAGCGAGGAGATATATGAGGTCTTGTGTGGTGGAGAGATAGCCGAGAGCGCCAAGAAATTTTCGATTCAAGCAGACAGAGTTGACATAAATTGAGGCAAATATGAGCGATAGTAAGAGATTTCCATATGGGAATGATCTCCGCAAACCGGCAGAGTGGGTTGGGAACCCTGATACGAAGTCGAAAAAGTATCTTGCTGCGTATGCGGGAGGGAATGCCCTCAGTTATATATATGACGCTCATACGGTGATCTTCTTTGGTATTGAATCCCTTAGCGTTGGAGTTTTCGACTTAGAGTCGCTCGGTTTTCAAGCTGGCGTCGGCCCCTCTAAGGTAGCAAAATTTGGCAAACGAGTATCCGAAATACTTGATAGAGCAGCAGACGGCATCGGGCGGGCAAAAAAATTTCAAGAAGACGCCCAAATTGACGACATTGATGATCCGGCTGTTCTCTATCGTTTGCTTGCCGAAAATGCCTCTTTCATCGAGGCAGACGAGGCATTTTCGATGAATGACTTAGCTGGAGCTTGGGGAACGATCTATGGAGGCGAGGTCGAGGTCTATGGTGCAGCGGCTCTTTACTATATTTCTGCCGGATATTCATTCAGGGATTCAGACGAGTATATAAGCTATGAGCAGGTGTTCAATTTAGGAACGGGCACATTAGGCATAGGCGGGGGGATGGCTGGCGGTAAGTGGGTACCGAGAAAGATGCTTTCGGCGTATTGGCGACATAATGGTTCTCTTGACGCCGACGATCAGCCTTTCATGCAATATTCCTCTGCGTTACCATATCTGCGAATGCTGCCTCCGCCAGAATTCGAGGTTCCAGAGCATGTTGTTAGAATTGGCGAAGAATATGCATCGCAACAACTGTAGGATGTTTAAAGTGGGAAAAATTATAGTGAAGGCTGTTTGCCTATTGGGTTCTATTTTTGTTGCTTCTGGTTGCTCAGCTCAAGACATCGAGATTAAAAATTACATTTCTGACCAATTGGGCAAAAATGATGTAGAAATAAACTGCTCTTTGAGCTCGTTACAAAGCAAGATTTCTACCTTGAATAAGGCATCTGGGACAACAGAATTCGATGTAATGCTTTCGTTTGGCCAGCGAAAGGATGACGAAATATTTAGTATTATGAAAAAAAGCATAATAAGGGATGAATTTTCTCCCGGAAAAGAAGCAGCCGTTTTTTTATCTAATGATAAGAGGATTGTTACAGTTGCAAAATTCAATAAACAAGCTAACGTTAATTTGTTTCTGAAGGCATCGACTGCATGTGATAAAGAATCAGGTGATATATGCACTCCTATACTATACTATGATGGGAGTAAAGAATACTGTTTGATGTTGAGCGGGGATGAGTTGGCGCGGTGATGCTTAAGAGGCGGTGTCAATGTCGAACGTTTAATATTCCTATCTTCGGAGAATCTATTTGCCCCCCGCCCACCGTCGCACGGACATTGGCTCCGGCCATTCCTGCCATTTCCCGCCCACCCTCGCGACTGGTGGCAGCACGAACGTCTTCGTAAACGCCAAGCCGTTGATGCGCGTCGGTGATGCTTACGTGCCTCACGGCTGCCCCGTCTGCCCGGAGCCGGTCCATGGGCGGAAGTTGGCTGCTGGCTCATCCACCGTCTTCATCAACGGCAAGCCTGCCGGGCGCATTGGCGATGCCATTGACTGTGGCGGGCAGGCGCAGACGGGATCGTCTAACGTCTTCATCGGGGACGAGGGCGGTTCTGGCTCTGTTGGAGCAGGCGGGACAGAGTGTCAACAGAGCATGGCTTCTCAGTCGATGCCGATGGTGCGAGGGTAGATCCTATGGTTCCTGACGCTATTGACGAGAGGCAGCTGTCTTCAGTCGCTCAGGCCTTGCTGAAAACCGTCTCCGAACCAGTTTCTGATCCCGCCCAGCGTGTCTACGCTGTAATGGATGGCTCGCAGTTCAACGATCTGCCGCGCTTGCTGCAGCAGGCCGACGTCTCCCATCGCCCGCTTTATCGCTACGCAGGCGGAGACTACGCCGTCATCCTCGGCGGACCATGGCTGGTCGATCCCTATCACGCTGCATTATCTTTTTCAGATGCCACTTTCCCCCATGATGACGCCGATGGCGACCTCTCAGATGAGGAACTTCACTCGCGCTCGGCAGCCCTTTCCGTGGAGATGGTATCATCTCTGGAAGCGGGCGATCCGACCGGCAGCGGTATGCTGCCGATGCAGGATGTCGACCCGGCACCGGTTCTCGAGCGCCTCAAGAAAATCATTGAGTTGAGCGATGGAAAGCCAGCTCTGGTTTTCTGGTCGGGCTGCAGTGATCTGAATGTGGAAGCGCTTTATCGACATCTGCGAGGGCTTAATCGCATATCCGTGCCGAAGATGTGGAGAGACAATCAGGCCCGGAATGAGGGGCTGCTCTTCAAGAATGAGGAAGAGTTTGCCGCCGCAGGCGATCATCTGCCGGCGGAAGATTTGACTTCCAGCGGTCGGGAGACCGTAATCTTCAGGCATTCGGATGCCAACGTGATGATGCAGACCATCCCGGCGCTGGATGAGGTCCAAGTCGCGCGTCTGTTCGGGCCGGCGACGCAGCTTGTCTTTGCGCCGGATAAGGCATGGGGCGGAGGTGTCAAGAGAGCGCGGAGACAAGCAAATATATCCGCTCCTCCTGGTCCTCTGAAATTTGACCGCGCAGCAATGCAGATGATGAGCGCCTCGCGCCTGGAGGCCTCCCGCCAGCGCGTCTTGGCCTATCTGCGTGAGGTTGACCCCGGCGTTGAAGAAACTCCCGATCCCCAACTCATGAAGACAGTGATCAAATATGAGCAATCGGGAAGTAAACTGGGCATCGAGTCTGAACGTGCTCACATGAAGTGGGCCTATCTGATGTCGATCACGAATGGCCTCGTGAATAACAGCGCCGTAAAACAATATTTCGACAATCATGCAGGCCATCCCGATGATGCTGTCGATGATATCCTTGATGAACTTGACCAAGCCGCTGGTGGTGACTGGGATACCCTGATGGCGGGGGAGGGCTAGTGGGTAAACTTATCGCGGAGATCCTGAAAAGAGCTTCCAAGTATTTCCTTCGCAAGGGCAAGCCGCCCCAATCACCCAGAAATGCGCGAAGAACTGCGGATGAGCGCGGCAGCCCATCACGCCAGAAAGATGACTGCGTCGGAGATTGCAAGCCCGCAAACGGGGAGCGTAAGAACGACCCCATCAAAAACAAAGGCAAGCTCGAAAGACAGATGCAGCAGCGTGGCTGGACACGCGAACAGGTTGAGGAAGCGATGAAAACCGGCGAGAGATTTCCCGCAAAGAATATGCAGACAGGTGGGTCGGCAACGCGTTATGTCCATCCCAAAACCGGTCAATCTGTTGTAGTCGATGATACCACAGGCGGTATCATCCATGTAGGAGGCCCGGGATTTGTCTATTGAGAACGATGAAACGATCTACGTTCGGCTGCTGGATGAAGCTGTCGAGGTCTGGCGGCCGGTGAAAGCAATTATGATAAGCGAAAGCATATATCGGTTGCTTGACGGTCAGAGTATTCCCGAGGACGAAGAATGGGAGTTTCATCCGGGCGAACTCGTTGCGGTCGAACCTAAATCTTTTGACGGTGCCTCAAAAAAGGTCGCCGTTAAACTTCTGTGATACTGAGCGTGCCCCGCCAGATAACTCATTTCTCCTGCACCCGTTGATGAGCACTCAACTGGAGACTTTACGCGGAAATTCAGGGGGCTGACTTCACAATGGCGGAGAGGGTGGGATTCGAACCCACGATACCCTTGCAGGTATGCCGCATTTCGAGTGCGGTGCATTCGACCACTCTGCCACCTCTCCGCGGGCACGAACTGTGAGGTCCGTGCGGGCGTTCTCTTAACCAGCAATGTGCGGGTGCGCAAGGGGCTAAATGCTGTTTGCTGCTTCTGCACCGAAAGTTTTTAAGCGTTTTGTGACGGCGCGAAGTGGCGGGTTGTTGGTGCTTGCCCGATGTGTCCTCAAAAATGAATGCGGAACCAATTTTCTCGTCGTGTTGTTTGCCTCTGGATGAAAATGCGAGGGCAGGATGCGCGCGGACGCGGAGACTATTGGCAATTCAGGACTTCGGTTCTGGTCCACCAGATATGGAGATTCGCCGGTTATAGGAACGGCCATTCACGACGGGCATGACGTCAGGGGTGATGTAGCCGGTCTTATGGCGCTGTCAGATGGTGAGCGTTTGAGGGAAGAGGATCCATTTACCGCTGAGATGGTTTCCGGACTTTGCAATCAGATCATAGTCCACAGGTCGAGATTTGAAATCGATCTTAACCGCCAGAGCGACAAGGCAATCTACCTGGATCCCGACCAGGCATGGGGCCTTAACGTGTGGCGGGAGCAGCCTTCGGATACAGCTCTGGGCAAATCGCTGAATTTTCACCAAGACTACTATGCGATGCTCGAGCAGACTCTGCGGAACATGGAAAAGCGGCATGGCGCCTTCGTTGTGCTCGACGTCCATAGTTATAATCATCGAAGAGCAGGGCCAGACGGCCCGGCAACGCCACAGGATAAGGCTCCGGACGTTAATATCGGCACGTCCTCAATGGACCGAGAGAGGTGGGGCGGTATCATCAATGTGGTTATCGAACATTTTCGAGAAGTTGAGATAAACGGGCGCCCGTTGGATGTGCGGGAAAACGTAGCCTTCCAGGGTAAGGGACAACAAACGCGCTTCATACACGAGCGTTTCCCCGAGAATGGATGCGCGGTGGCCATCGAGTTCAAGAAAATTTTTATGGATGAGTGGACAGGTGAACCTGACCAGCTGGTCATAGATCAAATACGTGACGCCATCACCTCACTGGAACAGGTTCTGACAGATGTCCTGAGGAGGCGGCAATGAAGCTGTCGCCAGTCAGCATACAAGACGCTGAACAAGACCTTCTGGATATGGTCAAGACCTGTCTCGAATCCGGAAAGGCTGTCCGGCAGGATGTAGGTGCCGATGGCTGGCTGCACATAGACAGGCCATTGCCCTTTTTGTGCGTTCATCTGACAAAGGGCGAAAAGAATCTAGCGGCTCGTGACATCGCCGCAGCCCACGCATCATACCTGATTGCAGCTGATATCGAAGAAGCGCTGCCGATTATCGATGCAGTCGGGCAGGAGATGGTAAAACGCTTCGGTGATTTTATCGTTCTTGATGTGGGTGAACTCGAGCATGACATCCTTCTCGCGGACGATTCACCTTTCTTGCCGCATTACGAAGTGAAGGTTTCTTCCAGTTCGCACGGGCCCGCGCTTAATGCGAAGAGCGTGTTTATTAAAGCTGTCTGCGGTGCCGAGATACGGTTTCGGACCCCTAGGATCACTTCTCCCTCCAGCGGAGAGGAGGTCTTCTGGGGAGAGCCAAAAAATGCGATGTGTTTTCCATGGTTGAGTGTCCGTTTCGCTCCGATCTATCGGCAGCCGGAATCTGGTGCAGATTATCCGGGCTTGCGTGAAACGATGATTGCAGATCTGTTTGATGCCGGGCTCAGGGCTTTCTCTGCATTTGCCAATGACGCGACATCAATCAAGGTTTCATCTCACCGGGCGCTGGGCCGTAAAGCCTTTGTCGATGCGGTGAGGCGGGCTGATCGGTCTATAGACGACATCGCAGCATCCTTTGATTTCCTCCTGTCCGTTACGCCAATCAATGCGCGCCACGCATTCAAGGAATTTCAGGAGAGTCATTTCCAGCGCGCACCGAATTTCCTTTATAGTCCTCTTGGGGTGGACGTTGAGGAGCAGAAACGCAAGCTTTACTCTGTCGCATTCGAGCATTTCGAAGACCCCGTGCTTTATCACCTCTACCGAGAAAAGCAGCAGGAGATCGATCTTCAACTGACGATGCTTGCCAATATGCATAATCCAAAATTTCAGGATTTCAGCCGCGCACTTTATGGCGCTGTGGAACCGGAGTTGCTCTCACTTGCCGAGGACGTGCTGGCGAGGTGTCCGCCGCCCCTTCAAGAAGCGGTTGCTACCGCCGACTGTTACCATGTTGCCAACAGAGCGCGCGATATGGTCGCCGCCTACCATGAGCAGAGTGCGGAGTTCGATGCTCGAGTGGAAATCAGAGATGATTTGCCGCCGGGGCTGATGGTTAGCGGGAGCAAGCTTTTCATCTCACGTCACACGGTCATGGAAGAGCGTCGTGTAGACGCGCTCCTCCACCATGAGATAGGCGTTCATCTGCTAACTTACTTCAATGGTTCGGCGCAGGGGCTGCGCCTCTTCCGCTCGGGCCTTTCTGGTTACGAAGGCGTGCAGGAAGGGCTTGCCGTACTGGCCGAGCATCTCGCCGGCGGCATGACGCGTGAACGGTTGAGGCTGATTGCGGGGCGCGTCGTTGGTTGCGCAGCCATGTTGGATGGCGCAAGTTTCGTAGATACCTTCCGCATGATGACTGACAGGTTAGGTTTCGATAAGGCCGGTGCCTTTAACTCGGTACTGCGGATTTTCCGCGGTGGCGGTCTATCGAAAGATGCGATCTATCTGAGAGGCCTGAACGAAATCATCCAACATCTGCGCAACGGTGGCGCGCTTGAGCCTTTCTGGATGGGAAAGATTTCAGCCGCGCATTTTCAGGTAATGCAGGAGCTTACCTTAAGGGGACTACTTCGCCCCCCGAGCATCAGCCCAGGTTTTTTGGCGCCAGCAAGCGCCCAAGAGCGGCTTGAAAAAATACGATCAGGATTACCCATAGCCGAAATGGCAACATTGTAAGGGAGGACACATGCGTCTCGCATTTTTCGTCAATTCAATTGAGGGCGAGCAGCCGACCTTTGCGACCGGACTGTTGGCGATGGCTGCGCTTAACCGCGGACATGAGGTGGTCTATTTGACACCGAGCGATTTTACCTTGAGGCCCGACGATAGCCTTGTGGTGCATGGCCTTGTCCTGCCACGTCAAAAATACAAAAAGATCGAGAATTTTCACGCTGTCTTACAGGAAAAGAAGCTTGATAGAGAGACAATCAATATCGAAGACATCGATGCTCTGATGTTGCGAAACGACCCGTCGCTCGACCAGACGGCACGGCCATGGGCGGTGAATTCCGGCATACTGTTCGGGCGGCTTGCAGAACAGCGCGGTGTCGTGGTGCTGAACGATCCGGAAGGCCTGGCCCTTGCACAGAACAAGCTCTATTTCCAGAGTTTTCCAGAAATCGTTCGGCCGACAACGCTCATCTCTCGCAATGTCGATGAAATCCGCGCTTTTGCTGATGCGCATCCCAAGGGCGTCATTGTCAAGCCGCTGCAGGGTTCGGGAGGCAAGAACGTCTTCAAGATCGGCTCAAGCAAGGAAACCAATCTCAACCAGATTTTCGAGGCTGTGAGCGTCGAGGGTTATCTGATCGCGCAGGCATACCTGCCTGCGGCCAAGGATGGCGATATTCGGTTCTTCATGATGAACGGCGAGCCATTGATGCGCGATGGCAAATACGCCGCGCTTCGTCGTGTGCCAGCGAAAGGTGACTTGAGGTCGAATATTCACGCCAGTGGCACGGCGGAAGCCGTTGACGTAACCGACGACGTCATCGCGCTGGCAGAGATGATGCGGCCAAAACTTGTCGAGGACGGCATGTTCCTCGTCGGTCTGGACATCGTTGGCGACAAGATACTTGAAGTCAATGTATTCTCGCCGGGTGGCCTTGCGCATATCCGCGACCTGACGAAAGTCGACTTTACCGATACGGTCATTGAGGCAATCGAGAAAAAAGTCACCATGCAGGCGGCTTCTTCCGGCATGTTGAACAACCGTTTGTTGGCGACCCTATAAAGGTCGCCAACCATCAAACGTTCATGTGTTTCTGAGCCGCCCCTGCATCAAATCGGTCACTGCGCGGGCGGCTTCAAGCACATTGGTCCCTGGGCCGAAGACGGCGGCAACACCGCTATCCAGCAGGAACTGGTAGTCCTGGCGGGGCACGACACCGCCGACGATGACGATGATGTCGTCCGCTCCCTTCTGTTTCAGCGCAGAAACGAGTTGAGGTGCGAGCGTCTTGTGGCCCGCGGCCAGCGATGACATGCCGACCACATGGACCTTGTTTTTGACGGCCAGTTCCGCCGCCTCCTCGGGCGTCTGGAACAGAGGTCCTGCAATGACATCGAAACCAATATCGCCAAATGCCGAAGCAATTATCTTGGCTCCACGGTCATGCCCATCCTGACCCAGCTTGGCGATCAGCATTTTGGGCTGGCCACCCAGGGCCGAAGAAAGCTCTCCCAGCCGTGTGCACAATGTCGCGTATTCCGGATCGTCCTCATAGGCTGCGCCGTAGACATCGTGTACGACCTCAGGCATGGCCTCATGGTCGCCGAAGACTTTCCGCAACGCATCCGATATCTCTCCGACTGTCGCTCGCGCCCTTGCTGCTTCCACCGCTGTTGCCAGAAGGTTGCCATTGCCGGATTGCGCGACCTGAGCCAGTTCGGCAAGTCGTTCCTCGACCTTGGCCGGGTCCCGTTGGCGCCGGACCGTTTCGAGCCGCCTGATCTGACCAGCTCTGACGGCACTGTTGTCGATATCGAGGATATCGATGGGGTCTTCGTTTTCCAGGCGGAATTTGTTCACGCCCACGATGATTTCCTCGCCACGGTCAACAGCAGCCTGGCGGCGGGTTGCAGCTTCCTCGATGAGCCTTTTGGGTAGCCCATCGGCAACAGCTTTTGTCATGCCACCCAGTTTATCGACTTCTTCGATCAACTCCCAGGCTTTCTCCGCCAGCTCGTTGGTTAGGCTCTCGACATAGTAGGAACCCGCCAGCGGGTCGACAACCTTGGTCACACCTGTCTCATGCTGAAGGATGAGCTGCGTGTTCCGCGCGATACGGGCGGAAAAATCGGTGGGTAGCGCCATGGCTTCGTCGAGCGCATTGGTGTGCAGGGACTGCGTTCCACCGAGCGCCGCGGACAATGCCTCATAGGCGGTGCGAATGACATTGTTGTAGGGATCTTGTTCCTGCAGAGAAACGCCGGATGTCTGGCAATGCGTTCGCAACATGAGGGACGAGGCTTTTTTAGGCTCGAATTCTTCCATGATGCGAGACCACAGCAGCCGTGCCGCCCGCAGCTTGGCCGCTTCCATGAAGAAGTTCATGCCGATCGCGAAGAAGAAAGACAGCCGCCCGGCAAAATCATCGACATTCAAGCCTTTTTTCAGGGCTGCACGAACGTATTCACGACCATCCGCCAATGTGAAAGCGAGTTCCTGGACGAGCGTCGCACCGGCTTCCTGCATGTGGTAACCGGAAATGGAAATCGAATTGAAGCGAGGCATTTCCTTTGCAGTATATTCGATGATATCGGCAATGATCCGCATCGACGGTTCTGGCGGATAGATATAGGTGTTCCGCACCATGAACTCTTTCAGGATGTCGTTCTGAATGGTGCCTGAGAGTTCTGCCTTTGTGCAGCCCTGCTCTTCGCCCGCAACGATGAAGCTAGCGAGAATGGGAATGACCGCGCCGTTCATTGTCATCGAAACGGACATGTCTTTGAGCGGTATGCCATCGAACAGAACCTTCATGTCCTCGACACTGTCGATGGCCACTCCGGCCTTTCCGACATCGCCAACGACGCGTTCATGATCGCTGTCGTATCCGCGATGGGTGGCAAGGTCGAACGCCACGGACAGGCCCTTTTGACCCGCAGCGAGATTGCGTTTGTAAAAAGCATTGGATTCTTCTGCTGTCGAAAAGCCTGCATATTGGCGGATAGTCCACGGACGACCGGCATACATGGTGGCGCGGGGGCCGCGCACGAAGGGCTGGAAGCCGGGCAAGCTGTCGAGATGCGAAATGCCGTGGAGATCTTCGGCGGTATAAAGCGGTTTGACCGCGATCCCTTCCGGCGTTTGCCAGACCAGGCTATCAGGGGATCGTTTCAACTCTTTCTCAGCGAGCTCGCGCCAGTCATTCGCCGTTTTCTTGCCTGACATCCAAGTCTCCTTTTGATCAGCATTGCCATGTTTTCCCACGGTAACGCTTTACCTCCTGATTTGGACGCATCTGGCTGCGACCGGAATTTGAAAGATACGGAGCATGTGTGCTCCACACAACCTTTCGGGCAAACAAGTTTTTTGCCGCCTGGATCTTGCTGGAATGCGCGGCGTTGAATGCAGCAATGGCCTGCCGCGATGATATCGTCTTAATGTGTGTAGGTGACGACGAGGAGCAACGGAATGTCCGTTACGATCATTCTTCTGGCGGCAGGAACATCCAGCCGAACCGCGAGCCAGGGTTTTCATAAGCTCTTGGCGGAATTTGAAGGCCTGCCATTGCTTCGAAAGATGGCGCGGATTGCAAAGTCGAGCAAGGCTTCGGCCGTTGTTGTCGTGCTGGGCCATCAGCATGAGGTGCTGGCTGCTGCGCTCGATGATCTCGATGTCACCGTGACGATCAATGAGAATTACGCGAGCGGCATGGCAAGTTCCATAGCGCAGGGCTTTGCCACGGATCAGGCAAAAAACGCGGATGGCGTTATGGTCATGTTGGCAGATATGCCGCAAATTTCCACCGCCCACTTGGACCGCATGATCGATGTGTTTCATGAAGCTGGAGGCAATTCTGTCGTTCGTGCCGTCTGCGGTGAAAAGCCAGGCAATCCGGTCATTATGCCAAGATCGCTATATGGAAGCGTCTTGCATCTGACAGGTGACAGCGGCGCACGCCGGTTGATTGAAACCTCGGGATTGCCGATCATCGGTGTCGAATTGGGCCTGGCTGCGCGGAATGATGTGGACACCCCCGAAGCTATTGCCGCAGCTGGAGGCATGCCCGCCAAATTCTAGCCGAGTTGATTGAGTCCGAGAGATCATCCTTAGCGCTGAGCCGTTCAACTTTTCGTTCTTGGAGGGCACTTTTGATCGTCAGCTTCGTTTAGCTTTACCTCAAAACAAGTGAAGCGGATCTGGACATGCAGGATAGCATCCAACTGGAACTTTCCCGAAGAAATTTACTTATCACCTCTGCCGCGACGATCGCGGCCACGGGTGTCGCCGGTCAAGCGGTGGCTCAGTCTCCGGGGAGCCAGATGAATTACAGCACAAAAATCCACTTTACGGTCAACGGCAAAAGCCATGATCTCGATGTCGACAACAGGACGACATTGCTCGACGCCTTACGTGAAAACCTTCACCTGACGGGCACGAAAAAAGGCTGTGACCATGGCCAGTGCGGTGCCTGCACAGTCATGGTAGACGGCAAACGCATTAATTCCTGTCTGACGCTGGCAGTCATGCATGATGGTGACGAAGTCACCACAATCGAGGGGCTGGGTCAGCCCGGCAATCTGCACCCGATGCAGGAAGCGTTCGCAAAGCATGACGGCTTCCAGTGCGGGTACTGCACACCTGGCCAGATCTGTTCCTCCGTGGCGGTGCTGGAAGAAATCAAGGCAAATATTCCAAGCCACGTCACCGAAGATCTCAACAGTCCCGCTCCACTGACAGCCGATGAAGTTCGCGAACGTATGAGCGGGAACATCTGTCGATGCGGGGCGTACTCCAACATTCTTGATGCGATATCGGAAGTCGGAGGGATCACAGCATGAAGGCCTTTACATTCGAGCGTGCTTCGTCCGTGGAAGCAGCAGCCAAATCGGCGGCATCAAATCCCGGTGCTAAATTCATCGCTGGCGGCACCAACCTCCTCGACCTTATGAAACTGGAAATCGAGACCCCTACGCATCTGATCGACGTAAATGGTCTTGGCCTCGATAAGATCGAGACCACCGAGAACGGCGGGCTGCGGGTAGGGGCGATGGTCAGGAACACTGATCTCGCCTCAGATGCCACGGTTCGGCGTGATTATGGACTGCTCTCGCGTGCACTCGTTGCAGGCGCATCCGGGCAGCTTCGCAACAAGGCTACCACTGCGGGCAATCTTCTGCAGCGCACACGTTGTCCTTATTTTTACGACACAAACCAGCCCTGCAACAAGCGGCAGCCGGGCAGCGGCTGTTCCGCCATTGGCGGTTTCAGCCGCCAACACGCGGTTGTCGGTGTCAGCGACGCCTGCATTGCTACCCATCCAAGTGATATGGCTATCGCAATGCGTGCGCTAGACGCTTCGGTTGAAACCGTGAAGGCTGACGGCGCGAAACGCACCATTCCCATTGACGATTTTTACCGTCTGCCTGGCGATACGCCTCACATCGAAACTTCGCTTGAAAAAGGCGAGTTCATCACTGCCGTTACACTTCCGCCACCGGTTGGAGGCAAGCACATATACCGCAAGGTCAGAGATCGCGCGTCCTATGCTTTTGCGTTGATTTCGGTCGGCGCTGTTATTCAGCAGGATGGGACCGGGCGTGTCGCTGTCGGAGGTGTCGCTCACAAGCCTTGGCGTGTTGAAGCAGCAGAGGCGGAGCTGCCGAACGGCGCGAAAGCCACTGCGAGCCGCATTCTTGAGAATGCCAAGCCCACTGAAGAAAATCGTTTCAAGGTCGAGTTGGTCGAGCGAACGCTCGGTGCTGTCCTGTCTGAAGCAAGGGGTTAAGCCATGAAATTCGACACACCAGCAACGACAAATCCGATCGATCGCCTCAAAGTCGTCGGCAAGCCAATTCACCGCATCGATGGCGAACTGAAGACGACAGGCCGTGCGATGTATGCCTATGAGTGGCATGACCCGTCCATGAAATACGCCTACGGCTATCCGGTGGGCGCTGCCATTGCCAAGGGGCGGATAAATTCAATGGATGTGACAGAGGCGAAAAAAGCGCCTGGTGTTATCTCCGTCGTAACGACCCTTGACGTTGGCAAGCTTGAGAAGGGCGAATACAACACAGCAAATCTCTTCGGTGGCGACGAGGTCCAGCATTATCATCAGGCGATTGCTGTTGTCGTAGCCGAGACTTTCGAGCAGGCGCGATCAGCCGCATTCCTGATCAAGGTCGACTATACCGAAGAGAAAGGCGCCTTTGACCTGAGTGCCGAAAAGGGCGCAGCCAAGAAGCCGGACGATTCACAGAAGCCAGATACGGCAGTAGGCGATTTCGACCAGGCATTTTCCGCTGCTCAGATCACGCTCGACCAGACCTACAAAACACCGGACCAGTCTCACGCGATGATGGAACCCCACGCTTCCATCGCAGCATGGCACGATGGTGAGCTAACCATATGGACTTCAAGCCAGATGATCGACTGGTGGAGGTCGGACCTCGCGACGACCTTGGGCGTCGACAAGGAAAAGATTCACCTGATGTCGCCGTTCATCGGCGGCGGCTTTGGCGGCAAATTGTTCCTGCGAGCAGACGCATTGCTGGCTGCACTTGGCGCCAAGGAAGCTGGTCGGCCAGTAAAGCTGGCACTGCCGCGACCCATGATCATGAACAACACGACGCACAGGCCTGCGACAATCCAGCGTATCCGCATCGGCGCTGGACCGGATGGCAAGATTACCGCCATCGGCCATGAAAGCTGGTCAGGCGATCTGCCTGGCGGCGTGCCGGAAACGGCGGTCAATCAGACGCGGCTCCTTTATGCTGGTGCCAACCGCCAGACGTCAATGCGCCTTGCCACTCTCAACCTTCCTGAGGGAAATGCCATGCGCGCGCCGGGCGAAGCGCCGGGCCTGATGGCGCTTGAAATAGCGATTGATGAAATGGCTGAGAAGGTCGGTATGGACCCCATCGAGTTCCGCATCGTCAACGACACGCAGGTTGATCCTGAAAACCCGGAACGTCCATTCTCCCACCGCGATCTCATCGGTTGTCTCAAGCTGGGTGCGGAAAAATTCGGCTGGAGCAACCGTCCAAAGGTGGCATCGAAGAAGGAAAGGAACTGGCTGATCGGTATGGGCGTCGCTGCCGCCTTCCGTGACAATCTGGTGCTTCCTTCTGCAGCCCGCGTCAAACTGGGGAGAGACGGTATCATCACGGTTGAAACCGACATGACGGATATCGGGACGGGGAGCTATACGATCATTGCCCAGACAGCCGCTGAGATGATGGGTGTTACTGTCGATAAGGTTGCGGTGCAGCTTGGTGATTCCCGCTTCCCGATTTCTGCCGGATCCGGCGGTCAGTTCGGGGCCAACTCGTCGACGTCAGGCGTGTATGCGGCCTGCATCAAGCTGCGTGAAGCGATCGCACAGAAGCTTGGCTTCAATTCCGAAGATGCCGTGTTCGAAGACGGTGCGGTAAAATCCGGCAACCGGACGGTTCCTCTTGCCGAAGCGGCCGGCGCAGAAGGGCTTGTCGGGGAAGACACGATGGAGTGGGGCGATCTGACGAAAACCCACCAGCAGTCGACCTTTGGTGCTCACTTCGTAGAGGTCGGCGTTGACGCCGCAACGGGCGAGACCCGGATTCGCCGAATGCTGGCTGTCTGTGCAGCAGGACGAATCCTGAACCCGATCACGGCGCGCAGCCAGGTCATTGGCGCCATGACGATGGGGGCAGGTGGGGCACTATCGGAAGAGCTGGCTGTCGATACAAGCCGAGGCTTCTTCGTCAATCATGACCTTGCTGGATATGAAGTGCCCGTTCATGCCGACATCCCGCATCAGGATGTCATTTTCCTCGACGAAACGGATCCGATGTCATCGCCGATGAAGGCGAAGGGCGTTGGAGAGCTTGGTCTTTGCGGCGTCTCGGCCGCAATCGCAAATGCGATCTACAATGCTACCGGCGTTCGGGTACGGGATTATCCCATGACACTGGATAAGATCATCAGCGGTCTGCCAGAGGTCGCTTAGGCAGGATAACGTCAAATCAAACCCGCTGCCATCGTACGGCAGCGGGTTATTCGCGTACTAGAATGCCGCAAATTTCGTATAGCTTTTCGTAACCATCATAAAAGGTCCGATGGAACGATTAACATCTGATGGGCTTATTGTGTCGTAAAACGCTCCATCAAGAACTTGAAATAAGCTTGGGCATGATGCCCCGACACTGTCCGGCCTCCACATTTCCCTCCGAATGCCGCCCCCGACATCGCCTCATCAAAAATGTACCGAACCACAACTTGAGGCCTCGCTCGTATGAACATACGAGGGCGTTGCCATGGATTTGAGCATGCAGGACGAAATCGCGCGACTGGCCAGTCTGAAAAACTTGCGTCTTCTTGACACTTTGCCAAGTGAGAATTTTGATCGAATCACACGGCTTGCGGCCAACATATTTGGCCTTCCCATCGCCGCCGTCTCGCTAACGGATATGAACCGCCAATGGTTCAAGTCGAAGGTCGGGGTGGAGCATAATGAAATTCCGCGCGAAAAAGCGCCTTGTGCCGAGGTGGCCGAAACCTGCCGCCCATTCGTCATCCGCGATTTTCAGGCCGATTCCTGTTTTGCAGATAGTACCCTAGGCGCCGCGGGCATACGGTTTTACGCCGGGGCTCCGCTGGTAACGGTAGACGGCTTTGGTCTAGGTGCACTTTGCGTTCTGGGCACGGAGCCGAGAGATGTTACCGACGAAGAAATGGCGACGCTCTGTGACCTGGCGGCCATGGTCATGGACCAGGTGGAGTTGACCCATGCTCTGGGCAGAATCGAGCCCATCAGCGGACTACCAAATAGGTTCCAGCTTCTGAATGACCTCTCCGACATGGCCTTTAACCGCCCGCGCGAGGAGTGGATCATCAGCCTGTTGAACCTTGCGCAAACGGAACAGTTCGAGCGCCTGTCACGCGTTCTGGGGCCATCTTATTTCGATACGGTTATACAAAAGGTCGCGAAGCTTCTTCGCGACCATGTGGGAGACGATAGGGTCCCATATCATATTGGTCCGACACAGTTCGCATTCTTTGCCCCCGCCGGTATCGCAGTGGATTCCTATGTCGATCTTCTGGCCGACAAACTTCGCGAGATCGAGCTGGACGGCGACTTGCAGATGTCGATGACGCCGTCGATCGGCATCGTCGCTTTCCAGCCTGCGTCTCTATCGCCTGAAGATGTACTGCGCTCCTTGCAAAGTGCGGTGCAGGACGCCAGTGAGAGCTGCAACAAGATCGGCCTTTTCTCCCCGGCCATGGATCTTCGGCACCGGCGCAATTTCAGGATACTACAGGACTTCAAAGGCGCGCTCACCGCAACAGACCAGCTTTCCCTGGTGTTTCAGCCCCGTATGGACCTGCGGACTGGTGAGATTGGTAGTGCTGAGGCGTTGCTGAGATGGGACCATCCCGTGCTTGGGCCGATATCGCCAGTGGAATTCATACCGGTAATCGAAGCGTCCTCCTTTGCCCGCCAACTGACGGACTGGGTGGTTGACGAGGCATTGTCGAATTTGGCTTCATGGGGTGCTCATGGTCTGCATTTCAAGCTGTCGATCAACCTTTCTGCGGCCAATCTGGATGAGCAGGATTTCTTCGAAAGAATCATGTCGAAGCTTTCCAGCTACATGGTTCGCCCAGACCAGATTGAACTGGAATTGACTGAAACCGTGATGATGAAGGAAACTGAGGGCGCCTTCGGTTTGCTGGACAAGCTGAAATCTGCTGGATTCCAGTTGGCGATCGACGATTTCGGCACCGGCTACAGCAGCATTGCCTACCTTCAGAAACTACCGGCGGATGTGGTCAAGATTGACCGTTCATTCGTATCGGAAATGGAAAATGGCAATCGCGAGCGCACACTTGTGCGTTCGATGATCGATCTTGCCCACAGTCTTGCATATCGGGTGGTTGCTGAGGGGGTGGAAACGGTCGAGGCCGTCAATCTGCTTCGGGCAATGGGTTGTGACGAATTACAGGGATATTGGCTGTCCCGACCCATCCGGGGCGATGATCTGTTCAACTGGCTCGTGGAACGAGACCAGCCGGCTGCTTTGCTCTCGGCGTAAGCCACCAGAAGGCAGCTTCCGTTTCAAGAGCGTTGCATCCGTCACCAGAGAGGCATCCCGATATGAAAGACATATTTGCGCGAATGGCCAGCGGTAAGATCAGGTTTGATGACGACTTGATATTCATCCTTGATGCACTTCCGGTGCCTTTGACCTGGGCGTCACTGCCGGATGGCAACATGCGCTTCGTCAACAGGGCTTTCACGAAGACATTCGGATACCAGAACGGTCATTTCGCCACAATCGATCAATGGGTTAGCCAGACCTATGCTGATGAGGCCGAAAAGGCTCAGGCCCGGCAAAGATGGGATGAATTCTGGAATTGTGGACGTCGCGGCATCACCGAGGTGCAGCCGCTCGAATTGCACATCAATGATATCAACGGCAAGACCATCGTCGTGCTCCACAGAGGTATCGTCCTCCACGACTTCAATCTTTGGATGGCGACCTACGAGGACCTGTCCACGCAGAAGCTTGCTGAGAGCGTCCTGAAGCGGATTGCCTATGAGGACCCGTTGACCGGTCTGGGCAATCGAAGGGCGTTGCAGGAGCATTGGGACAGCGAGATGGCGAGAAGTCTTGCGACGGCGTCGCAGCGGATGATTGCCATCCTAATGATCGACCTCGACAACTTCAAACCGATCAATGACTATTTCGGACATGCCGCCGGAGATGATATCTTGCGGATGGTGGCCATTCGTCTGCGGCAATCGGTCCGCCAGGATGACACGGTGGTGCGGATGGGTGGTGACGAGTTTGCGATCCTTCTTACCAATCTCGAAGATCAGGATGACGCAGAGAAGATCTGTCAGCGCATCTCAGATGCGTTCGCCAAACCTTTTATCATCCAGGGCGAAGAGATTGACGTTGGGGCGACTGTCGGGGCCAGCCTCTACCCCCATCATGCCGGAAATCTTGAAACGCTACTCCACGCAGCGGATCAGGCCCTCTATCGCTTGAAGCGAAACCACACCCATGACTGGGAATGGTTCAATCGCTCTTTTGAGCCACTCCAGTCCACGCAGACAGCCGTCGCCTGATCTGGTCAATTGAGCTTCTGCAAGGGATATATGATGCCGGAATAAATCGCCGGGGTGCCGTCTGGGCCATGGAAACACCGGCCGGACGACATCACGAATTCGAATTCACCATGTGCGTTTCGAACCCTGTATTCGGCATTATGTGGTCGACCATCCCTGACCGCTTTCGCTATTAGCGCAGCCAGACCGGGCCTGTCGTCCAAATGGACACGTTCCATGTACGACGCCAAGGGCAGACCCCTGACGGTCTGCAAGGGGTCCAGCCCAAACAGAGCGGCAACCGCGGTGTCCCCATACAGCCGATCGTCTTCCATCGACCACGTGTAAATCCCGGCTTCAATTTCGGAGCTTTCCAGCCTCTCCATATACACCAATTCACTCCCCAACCCACGAAACGCAACGGTAATCCTAGTGACCGACGAGATGTGCTACCGCACGGCGTTTCGTTTCTCCAGTGGTCCGTTAACGACGGATAACGCCGTACACGATCTTTCTATCGCCGCCTCGGTATCCGCCGCGATTGTCGCGCCAGTCACGGTCGCGGTCTCGTCGGAAGTCTCTGTCGCGGAAGTAGCGGTTGTCATCGTAACCACGGCTATGGACGGACGAAGAATAATAGCCGCCGCCTCGGTAGCCTCTGTCATCGACGCAGCCGCTGAGCACGCCAGCGGATACAACGCAGATCGCCAAGCTCAAGATCTTCATGGGGTTCTCCTTGCCTTTAACAACCCCTAACCCTGTCAGTCGCGATTGGTTCCCCTGTAAAAACAAGGTTGCGCGGCTGTTGAGCGCACGCATTTTCATGTTGCATCGCACACGATATCCTTTATTAGGAGCTTACTCACCACGGACCCGGTGAAACTCCGGGTGGCTCTTCTGGCCGCCGATCCGCCAGACAACGCAAAACCTGCATGACAAATACCACCGACGCCCAATGCGTCCGTTTCATGCTTTGCGAGATTTCATCACATGCTACTCACATCTCTCCGTCGGGATTGGTCTGCCAATCCTATTCGCGAAATGCTCGCGGGAGCCGTCGCGACATTCGCGCTGATCCCTGAAGTTATCGCCTTTTCGTTCGTGGCCGGCGTTGACCCTCAAGTGGGTCTCTTCGCCTCTTTTGTTATCGGGATCGTGATCGCCTTCACCGGTGGTCGTCCGGCCATGATTTCTGCTGCCGCAGGCTCGGTCGCCTTGGTTGCAGCCCCTCTGGTGCATACGCATGGCTTGCCGTACCTTTTTGCTGCAGGCCTTCTGGCCGGCATGATACAAATTCTATTCGGCATCCTGCGCCTTGGCGTCCTGATGCGCTTTGTGTCCAAGTCGGTACGCACTGGCTTCGTCAACGCGCTTGCGATTCTCATCTTCGCTGCCCAGCTTCCGCACATTCTCGGCGGCGATTTGCTGGCTTACGGAATGTTGGCTGCAGGACTGGCGGTGATTTACATCGTCCCAAGATTGACGGACGCGATACCGTCACCCCTGATTTGCATTCTGGTTCTGACCGGTGCTGCAATCCTTTTTGATCTTCCTGTCATGACGGTTGCAGAACTGGGCAAATTACCGGATTCTCTTCCCATTTTCAGTTGGCCTGCCGTTCCGCTGACCCTTGAGACACTTGGCATTATTGCAGGGCCTGCGCTGGCCATCGCAATGGTCGGCTTGCTCGAATCCATGATGACAGCAAGTGTCGTGGACGATCTGACGGGAACGCCGAGTTCGAAAAACCGGGAATGTACCGGCCTCGGCATAGCCAACACCGCAGCAAGCCTTTTTGGCGGAATTGCAGGGTGCGGCATGATCGGGCAGACGGTCAGCAACCTCAAATACGGCGCCCGGGGCCGGTTTTCCACGCTCTTCGCGGGCGTTTTCCTGCTTGTCCTCATGGTGCTGCTGAAGCCGTGGGTTTCGCAGATTCCTGTCGCAGCGCTCGTCGCGATCATGATCATGGTTTCCATAGACACGTTTGACTGGTCCTCGGTGAAGACTCTTGTCGTGCATCCAAAAATGTCGAGCGCCGTCATGGGCGTAACTGTTATCGTGACTGTTCTCAGCGAGAACCTCGCTCTTGGTGTTGCCGTTGGCGTGTTGCTGAGCGGCGTCTTCTTCACATTCAAGGTCGCGCGCCTTTTGCGTGTGGAAACCCAAACCGATGAAGAAGCGCGCCGTGTGACTTACACGGTTTCCGGCCAGGTGTTCTTCGCCTCCGCAGATGTGTTCGTGGATGCTTTCGACACGGAAGCGGCCGAGGGTATGTCTGTCCTCATCGATGTCTCAAGGGCGCATTTCTGGGATATCACCGCGGTCGCCGCACTCGAAAGGGTCACAGAGCGTTTTGAAAAGCACGGCGTTGCGGTCAAGGTGATCGGGTTGAACGCTGCAAGTTCAACACTGATCGAGCAACTGAACGGTCCAGTCAAACTCAAAGAAGTCTGACGGCACCCTTGCAACGCTTTCCAGAGGACGCGAAGGCTCGCGTCCTCCGAACCGCCTAAATCGGATTTGCTTCCAGTTCGGACGCGATCGCGTCATCAATCGGCGTTTCATAAGTCATCAGGATGCCGCCTAGTGTGATGTAGAAGCCAACCGTGGCGATCAGATCAAAAATGGCTTCACGGCCAATCCTGTCTGCGAGTTCGCGCTCCAGCGCAGCAGGAATATGACGCAGGTCAAAAAGAGCGTCGACCGCCTGCACGATTAAGCCGTCCTCTCCTTCAGGCATCGCAGCAACAGCGCGAATGCGCTCATCGCTCAGGCCAAGAGACCGCGCCCTGCTCACATGATGAGCCCACTCATAGCTTGATCCAAGCCGGTGGCCAGTTCTTAAAATAACGATTTCGGACCTGATCGACCCCAGCGCATTGTCTACGACGATATGCTGGCGAAGCGGTGCCCAACTTTTCAAGAGGGAGGGGTGGTGGGCCATGGTGCGATAGACGTTCAGCTTGCCCGCGAATCCTTCCTGCATGTCGGCGACAGAGCTTGGCCAATCGGAATCTTCAATAGGCGGGCAGGGCGATATTGGCATGTTTTTCTCCGTCGATGGTGGGTTCGTTGCTCAATTCATCAGCATTTTAGCCAAGGGTTGCAGGCATTTGCACAGACAGAAAGCGACTCCTAAAAGAAGATGGCGAGAGGTCGGAAATGAGCTTTACAAATGATATAAAGTGATAACAATAGAAATAATAGAGCATCCTTTCTGCTGAGGAAGTGGTCTGTGTAATGGACCGCGCGGGGGGGGGGCTGCAGTGCATAGGAGGTCGTCATGGAAATCTCATCGCTAACCGCCCGTCAATTGTACGAGAAGGCCAAGGCAAACCCAACCCGCAGACGATTTGGGTTCGGGCGCAAGCCGATGCTGATCAATATCGATCTGCAATGTGCCTACACCTCAGTCGGTGAGTTTATCTCTGCCTATGAGACCGATCCGCAGCAGCTCGAATACGTTAATACGCTTTCGAACCTTGCTCGCGCCAAGGGTCTCCCCATCACCTGGACCTATGTGGCCTATATGGAATCTGGCGAGGACTGCGGCGTCTGGGGCACGCGTACCGATACGCCGGACTCCCTGCAGAACATCAAGGTTGGTTCGCGCCGGGCCGAGTTCGATGCGCGCCTGCAGATCGATCACGTCAAGGACATCATAATCAACAAGCGCATGGCTTCGCCCTTCCATGAAACCAATCTCCAGTCGCTGATGGTCTGGCATCAGTGTGATACGGTCATTCTCACGGGTGGCTCCACATCCGGCTGTGTGCGTGCCTGTGTGGTGGATGCGATCTCGCGCGGATATCGCGTCATCGTTCCCGAGGAATGCGTCGCGGATAAGCACGAGAGCCCGCATTTCGCCAATCTCTATGACATTTCGGTCAAATACGGCGATGTGATCCCGGTATCGGACGCCATTGCCTGGTATGAAAACTATCAGCCGGAGGTCCGCTAAGATGGCCGCCGAAAAAACCGACATGAAGTCGGATCTGGGTCTTTACGATTATCTGCCCTGGCCCAACCGCCCGAAGATTGTCTGGCCCGATAACAAGAAGATCGCTGTCTGGATCGCTCCGAATATCGAATTCTATGAGTATGATCCTCCAAACAATCCTACCCGCACGCCGTGGGCTCGTCCCAATCCGGATGTCCTTCAATACTCCCACCGGGATTACGGGAACCGGGCCGGTTGGCAGCGCATGATGGCTGCGATGGATAATGCCGGATTTCGCGGCTCTGTGTCGCTCAATGTCGCCCTTTGCGATCACCATCCGGAAATCATCAAGGCCTGTGCGGACCGTGGCTGGGAGTTCTTCTCCCACGGCATCTACAACACGCGTTATGTCTACAATCTCGACATCGAGCAGGAGCGGGCGATCATTCGCGATGCCTTCGATACGGTGCGCAAACACACCGGTCAGGAATTAGCTGGATGGCTGTCTCCGGCTCTGTCCAACAATTTCTGGACGATGGATATCCTGTCTGAAGCGGGCATTCAGTATACCTGCGACATGTTCCACGACGACCAGCCCATGCCGGTCAAGGTCAAATCCGGCAAGCTGATTTCAATGCCTTATTCGCTCGAAATGAACGATGTGATCGTTTACAACAGCCAGAAGGTTACGCCGCGCCATTACGGCGAAATCATCAAGCGTCAGTTCGATCAGCTTTACAAGGAAGGTAGCGAGAGCGGCACGGTCATGTGCATTCCCTTGCATCCCTATCTGGTCGGACAGCCACACCGCATCGATGCCTTCGCCGAAGCCATCGACTACATCGCCGGGCACGAGGGCGTGTGGCAGACGACAGGTCGCGAAATCGCCGCAGCCTATCATTCCAGCGGTGCCTATGACGCGATGAATGCCGCCATGACTGCCCACAATTCAGGGAAAGGTGCGCGCTGATGTCTATGCCTGAAGACTATCTCAACTATCCCGCCCGTCGCTATGGCATGGATCATGATCGTTACGAATGGAGCGATTTATTCGCCCGCAAGCCGGTTGTCTGGCCAGATGGCGCTCGCATCGCTCTTTCGATTGTAACGCATGTCCAGCATTTTCCGCTCGATATGCCGTCCAAGCCCTTCAAGGCGCCAGGGGCATTGTCCATGCCCTATCCAGATTTTCGCTATTACACCAACCGGGATTACGGAAACAGGATCGGGATTTTCCGCATTCTCAAGCTGCTTGCTGAAAAAGACCTTGAAACCAGCTTTGCAATAAACGGCGTGATCGCACAGCGATACCCGGCTCTCATCGATGCCGTGGTCAGAGGCGGGCATGAAATCATCGCGCACGGTCTTGATATGGGCAAGGTGCACCACTCGGGGCTTGGCGAGGAGGAGGAAAACGCAATCATCGCCAAGGCGCTCTCCCTTTTGCGCGAGGCGAGCGGGCAGAAGGTGGAAGGCTGGCTGTCGCCCGGCCGCGCGCAGGGTTTCAAGACGCCGGATCTCTTGGCCCGTAATGGCGTTGCCTACAGCCTGGACTGGGCCAACGACGATCTTCCTTACGAGATGCAGACAAGCAATGGCACTCTGCTTGCCATGCCGATGGCTTATGAGACCGATGACCGCGTGGTTGCCGACGAATATTTTCAGTCGGAAGCCGAATGGGTGCAGCAGGTCAAGGACCGCTTCGACGTGCTTTTCCGCGAAAGCGGCCAATATGGCGGTCGCGTCATGAGCCTCCCGTTGCACAGCTGGGTGTCCGGAATGCCTTACCGCGTCGAATATCTGCGTGAAGCGCTTGATTACATCCTGTCGCACGAGGGCGTCTGGAATGCCCCTGTGGGAGACATCTGTGCGGCATTCCGCGCGGGCAAGTGACACATCCGGAGGCGGCGAAAGCCGCTTTCTGGAAAGCCTTCGAATAAAGAAAGATCAGCTTATGGCGCAAGCATCTGCACCGCGCACAATGTTGGGCAAGATATGGGATGAGCATGAGATATTGCGGCATCCGGCTGGCCCGTCGCTTCTATATATCGACCGTGACATGATTCACGAGGGCAGCTTTCATGCCTTCGCTGATCTGAGAAGACGCGGGTTGAAGCCTCGCCGTCCGCAGCAGATCTTTGGCGTTGCCGACCACTACGTGCCGACGCTGGGGAGAACGTCTGGCGATGCCGCAAGTCCTGCAATCGCGCATATGATCGACACATTCGATGAGAATATGGAATGGGGCGGAATGCGGCACTTCGGGCTTTCCAGCCGGGAGCAGGGCATTGTGCACGTCGTTGCACCTGAACAGGGGATTACGCTGCCGGGTCTGACCATCGTCTGTTCGGATAGCCATACGTCAACGCAGGGTGCGCTAGGCGCAATCGCTTTCGGCATCGGCCAGTCGGAAAATGCTCATGTGCTCGCCACTCAAACGCTGTGGCAGTCTCGCCCGAAAACCATGCGCGTGACGATTGACGGTGTGCTGGGCCAGGGCGTGACGGCAAAGGACGTCATGTTGGCGCTGATTGCAAAAATCGGTGCGGCAGGCGCCGGTGGACATGCCATTGAATTTGCCGGGCAGGTCGTTCGGGATCTCTCGATAGAGGGTCGATTGACGCTCTGCAACATGTCGATTGAAGCTGCCGCACGCTTTGGCATGGTGGCCGCGGACGAAACAACCTTTGCCTATGTGAAAGGGCGTCGCTTTGCGCCGTCTGAACAGGAATGGGATCGTGCAATCGCGCATTGGCGAACGCTTTCAAGCGATGACGAAGCGTTTTTCGATGCAGAAGTCAGGCTTAATGGCGCAGATATCGCCCCAATGGTGACATGGGGAACCAGTCCCGAAGATGCCGTTTCCATCATGGGGCGGGTACCCGATCCAACATGCTTCGATAACGCTGACAAGCGCAAGGCAGCAACAAAGTCGCTCGAATATATGGAGCTTTCGCCGGGCACGCCGCTCGACGGCCTGAAGCTGGACAAGGTCTTTATCGGCTCCTGCACCAACAGCCGGATCGAGGACCTTCGCGCGGCTGCAGCCATTCTGAAGGGACGCAAAGCGGTTATTCCCTCCATCGTCGTGCCAGGCTCAACCCAGGTGAAGGCTCAAGCCGAAGCCGAAGGCATTGCCGGTATCTTTCGTGATGCCGGTTTCGAATGGCGTGAGTCCGGCTGTTCCATGTGCGCGGCCATGAATGGTGACGTGGTCGGTCCCGGGGAGCGGTGCGCCTCAACCTCAAACCGCAATTTCGTCGGGCGTCAGGGGCCGGGGGCTCGCACCCATCTGGTCAGTCCTGCCATGGCGGCCGCTGCCGCTATCAGCGGCTGTCTGACCGACGTGAGAAGGATGTGAGGGCAGGATGATGAAGGCATTCACACGCGAAACGTCCAAAGCAATCGCGATCCCCGGCGTCAATTGCGATACGGACCAGATCATTCCGGGACGCTTCCTGAAGGCGGACCGTGCGGAGGGCTACGGCCAGTTCCTGTTTCATGACATCCGTCGTACTGAAGAGAAAGAGCTCGATCCCGCATTTCCATTAAACAGACCGGGTGCGGATGCTGCCACTATACTGGTCGTCGAGGATAACTTTGGCTGCGGCTCTTCGCGCGAAGGTGCGGTCTATGCCCTCGTGGATCACGGGATAAGATCCGTCATCGGGCCAAGCTTCGGTGATATCTTCTTCAACAACGCGCTGAAGAACGGGCTGGTACCCGTCCGCTTGTCGGCGGAGACCTGCGACGCGCTTGCCGAGCACATCTCTCGCTTTCCCGATGCGCAGGTCACAGTCGATCTGGAGGCGGGAGAGGTGGTTCTGCCGGGCAATCTCGGCACTCACCCCGTCATTATCGATCCCTTTGCACGCGACTGCATTTTGCGCGGTCTCGACGAGATCGAGATGACCCTGACGTTTATGGAGCAGATTTCGGCATTCGAAACCGATCGAATGGCGTCGCATTCCTGGCTGGGCCGTTGACGGGCGGACCAGCGAGTTTCTTTCGCCGTCTCACAAAAAAACTGGGAGCACAAAAATGACATTCAAAATTGAACGACGTAATCTTTTAAAAGTATCCGGCGCACTTGCGGTCGGTCTGGCAGCGCCATCCATCCTGCGCGCGCAGGCGGCAACCGTAAAGGTTGGCGTCATCGAACCGCTGACGGGCAATCTTGCCTATAATGGTACGCAGAGCGCGGCGGGCGCCAAATTTGCGGCTGATGCCATCAATGCCGCAGGCGGCATCAAGAGCATGGGCGGCGCAAAGATCGAGCTCGTGGTGGTAGACGCTCAAAGCCGTCCGGAAGCCGCTGCTTCTGCCGTTGACACCCTCGTGCAGGCCGAAGCCTGCGCCTTTACCGGTGCAACGGCATCGGCGCTTGGTCTTGCATCCTCTCAGGCGGCTGCGAAGTACAATCTTGCGCAGGTCTTCTCCATCGGTACCGCAGAAACGGTTGTCCAGCGCGGCTTGCCGAATGTTTTCCGCTTCACGCCGGGCGTCAACAAGTGCACCAGCGTCGCTCTGGAAAACCTCAAGCTGCTTAATTCCAGCGCGGGCAACACCGTCAAGACGGCTGCGATTGTTCACGAAGATGGCCCGTTCGGCTCCAATATGGCGAAGATACTTGCTGAGCAGCTTCCCAAGCAGGGCATCGAAGTCGTTGAAACGATCTCGCATCCGACACCCCAGCGCGATTTCTCCAATATTGCCCTGCGCGTCAAGGCATCCAAGGCGGACATCCTTATTCCGTCCAATTACATCAACGAATACACCTTGATGGCACGGGCGCTGAACCAGCAGCGCGTTGAGTTGAAGGCGATCTATTCGATCCTTGGCGGCGCTGCGTCGAACATCAAGTTCGTGCGCGAAAACAAGGAAGTCGCTCAATATGTGATGGACTGCAATCACTGGTACGACCCATCGAAGGACGAGTCGAAGGCGCTTGCGGCAAGCGTTGCCGCTGCAAAGCTCGATCTGACCTATGATGTCATGGTGTCCTACGCGACAATCCAGGTCATTGCCGATGCTCTGGAGCGCAGCGCCTCGGCTGATCGCCAGAAAGTCATGGAAGCGCTGGCGGCATCGACCTTCGACAAGTCGATCATGCCCTATGGCCCGACCAAGTTCGTCAACGGCGACAACGTCAATTCGCGGCCGGTCAACACACAGATCCGTGGCGACAAGATCGAACTGGTCTTCCCGAAGGAATATGCGACGACCGAAGCGGTATTCCCCATTCCCGCCAAGAACTGACACGGTCTCGCCCCCAAGGACAGCTTTGTCCCTGGGGGCGCTCTTCAAACGACAGAGAGGCGAGCCCTGATGTCAAGTCTGATATTTCCCGCCGTGTTGAGCGGCCTTATGATGGGAGCGGTCTATGCGCTGGTGGCGCTGGGGCTGACGCTCATTTACGGCGTGCTCCACATCATTAATTTCGCCCATGGCAGCCTGTTGATGCTGGCGCTCTATTCCGTGTATTTTCTGTACACCTATTTCGGCGTCGATCCTTATCTTGCCATTCCAATCGTGCTGCCAGCCTTCTTCGCGCTCGGTTATGTGCTGCAACGCGGCCTAATAGCGCCGATGAGCAGTGGTTCGGAGCAGAACGTGCTGCTCATAACGCTCGCGGCATCGATGATCATCGACAATCTCGCGCTTTATTTCTGGACGTCGAATACCCGCACCGCCGACATCGCCTACGCATATGACACGGTCGAAATTCTGGGCGCTTATCTGCCGCTTGGTCGCGTGATTGCGTTTGGCGCCGCCCTCGCCGTCGCACCGCTGTTGTGGTGTTTCATGGCCTATACCCGCACAGGCTCGGCCATCCGGGCTGTCGCTATCGAAAAGCGTGGCGCGGAACTGGTCGGCATTGACGTCAACCATACCTATGCCGTCTGTTTTGGTATCGGCACCGCCTGTGTCGCTCTAGCCGCGTGTCTTCTGCTGCCGACATTCTACATCACGCCTCAGGTTGGCTACACCTTCGTCCTCGTTGCCTTCACCACAGTCGTTCTAGGGGGCATGGGCAGCTTGCTGGGCGCACTGGTGGCCGGTCTTCTTCTCGGTGTCATCGAGTCGCTCTGCGGTCTTTTCCTTGGCGAAAGCCTTGGCCAGATCGGCATCTTCCTCGCTTTCATCCTTATCCTGCTCTTCAAACCGTCAGGGCTTCTTGGGAGGGCAAGAACATGAGACCTCAATCAATCGGGCAGATCGCCCTCATTGCGGCAGCCCTTGCCTATCTCTTCGGGGTCTATTTCGCATCCTCGCCCGTGTGGATGGGCTTTACCATCAACGCGTTGATCGTCGCGGTCGTGGCGCTCTCGTGGAACATCACCGGCGGTTTCGGGGGACTGTCATCCTTTGGCCACGCCGCGCTTTACGGCACCGGCGCCTATGCTTCGGCGATCCTGCAAGTCAAATATGGTGTCAATGCCTGGGTGGGCTTCGGCGCTGGCATTCTTGCCGGTGCGCTCATGGGCGTGTTCATTGGCGCGCTCGCCTTTCGCTATGGTTTGCGCGGATCCTACTTCGCGCTGGTGACGCTGGCCTTTGCCGAAGTGCTGCGTATCTGCGCCTCATCATTTGACTTTACCGGTGGCGGCAGCGGCCTTCAACTGACGCTTGCACCCGGCGTGGCAAATCTCCAGTTCAATGATCGGACCATCGCCTATACGGCTCTGTTGGTTGTCGTTGCTGTCGTTATGGGGCTGACCGCATTCATCAAGTATTCCCGCTTCGGAGCCTATCTCATCGCGGTGAGAGAAAACGAAGATGCAGCCCGCGCACTTGGCATCGATACCTACAAGATCAAGGTGCAGGCGATGGCGATATCAGGTGCCTTCGGCGGACTGGCCGGTGTGCTCTACCTCCAGCTCTGGCTCTTCATCGATAGCAACGTAGTCTATGGCAGCGCCGTTTCCATCGAAGCGCTGATCGGGCCGATCATCGGCGGTGCCGGCACGATCTGGGGGCCGCTCCTGGGAACGCTCGGTCTGCATCTTCTCGGCGAAGGTGCCAAGCATCTCTTGCCCAATGCACCGGGATTGAACTTCGTGCTTTACGCGATCGTGCTGATCTGCGCCCTGCGCTTCCTGCCAAATGGCCTTGTCGGCCTCGCTGGCAAGCTCGGTACCTTCAAGAAGAAGGAGGACGACAATGCTTGAGGTTCGCAATCTTTCCAAACGCTTCGGCGGATTGAAGGCGGTGACTGACGCATCGCTCGATGTTCCCGAGGGCTCCATCGTCGGGCTGCTAGGGCCGAACGGTGCCGGTAAGACAACATGCTTCACGATGATTGCCGGCTTTACCAAAGCCGATGAAGGCACGGTGCGATTTCAGGGCAAGGACATCACTGGTCTTGCGCCGCATAGCATTTGCGCCCTTGGCATGATCCGCACTTTCCAGATCGTCCAGCCCTTCGCGGGCCTGACGGTGCAGGAGAACATTGCGGTCGGTGCCTATCTTCATCACCATGATCGCCGGGAGGCGATGTCTGTAGCGCGTGAGGTCGGCAAGCGGCTGGGTATGGGCGCCATGCTCGACCGTCCTGCTTCCTCCCTGACCATCGCGGGACGTAAGCGCCTAGAGCTTGCGCGTGCGCTTGCGACCGGCGCGAAGCTTCTGCTGCTGGATGAAGTGATGGCAGGGTTGATCCCGTCCGAAATCACCGAAATCGTTGGTATTATCAGGAAGATCCGCGACGAGGGGCATACGTTCCTGATGATCGAACACGTCATGCAGGCGGTGATGCAACTTGCCGAAACGGCCTATGTGCTGAACCAGGGCAAGATGATCGCCCATGGAACACCTCGCGAACTCGTCAAGGACCCGTCCGTGGTGGAAGCCTATCTCGGCCACGGCGCCGCCGCCCGCCTGCAGGAGGAAAATCATGCTTGATATCTCAGGTATCCGCGCAGGCTACGGCTCGATGAGTGTCTTGCAGGGAATAGATATGCGTGTCGAGGCAGGAGAAATCGTTGCTCTGCTCGGCTCCAACGGCGTCGGCAAGACCACCCTGAACAACGTCATATCCGGCTTCATCAAGGCAAGTGCAGGATCGATCACCTTCAAGGGTGAAACGATTACGGGCAAGAAGCCGAAGGACATCGTGGCATTGGGCATCGCCCATGTTCCGGAAGGTCGGAAAGTGTTCCCGAACCTTTCGGTCGGCGAAAATCTCAAGCTGGGCGCCTTTCGCCGCGCACGAAACAACACGAAACAGAATTTTGAGCGAATCTGCGAGATTTTCCCGCGATTGCGGGAGCGTCTAAACCAGCTGGCCGGGACACTATCCGGCGGTGAACAGCAGATGCTGGCAATCGGGCGCGGTATGATGTCTGAGCCCGAACTTCTCATTCTGGATGAGCCGTCGCTCGGCCTTTCACCCATCATGGTCGAGGAAATGTTCGGCCTGATTACCAAGATCAACACCGATGGTGTCGCCGTGCTGCTGGTCGAGCAAAATGTGATGCAGTCACTCAGTGTCGCAAAGCGCGCTTATGTCATCGAGCAGGGACGTTTCGTGATGAAGGGAGACGCCGCCACGCTGCTTGCCGATCCTCAGTTGCGTCAGGCCTACCTCGGAATGTGACAAGTCGCCCCGGATGGATTTTGCCGGGGCGCATATAATTTACGGAGAAACGGAGAATACAATGTCCCTTACACGTACCCAACGTCTGCGGCAGCTGCTTGCAGGCGAACGAGCCCTCATGGCTCCAGGCGTCGTCGATGCCATGTATGCTCGCCTCGTCACCGAAGCCGGTTTTGACGCCATGTACATGACCGGTGCTGGCACTTCGGCAACCCGGCTGGGCTATCCGGATGTTGGCCTGTTGACCATGACGGAAATGGTCGACAACGCCACGCGTATCGCCGATGCCTCTGACATTCCGCTGATTGCCGATGCGGATAATGGTTTTGGCGGCCCACTCAATGTGCGCCGTGCCATCCAGCTTTACGAGCGCGGTGGAGTGGCTGCGGTCCATCTTGAGGATCAGGTCCTGCCGAAGCGTTGCGGCCACCTCGCGGGCAAACAACTTATTCCAGCAGAGGACATGGTCGCGAAGGTAAAGGCGGCCGTTGATGCGCGTATCGATGAGAACTTCGTCGTTATCGCCCGCACGGATGCTCTGGCGCTGCATGGGCGCAACGCCGCATTCGACCGTGCGGAAATGTACCGCGAGGCTGGCGCGGATGTCATCTTCATCGAAAGTCCCGGACCGGATGATTTGCCGCATATAGCGCCGCGCTTTGAGGGTATTCCGCTTCTCTACAACATGGCCACATCAGGCAAGACACCGTTTCTGACACGCTCGGAAATTGAGGCGCTGGGCTTCAAACTCATCATCTATCCCAACTGGCTTCTGCTTTCGGCCTGCGAGGCGGCACGTAAAACGCTTCAGGTTCTGAAAACCGAGGAAACTATCGCATCGGTTGCTCCCAACGTCATGAATTTCAAGGAATTCTTCGACATGGCGCGGATGCCGGAGATTCAGGAACTGGAAGCACGTTACGGCACGCCCGAAGCAAATCGTACGACGTATTAAGCAGCAAGCATTTGACGGAGGGCAGGCAGTCTCGCCCTCCCGTCATCAAGGGAGATTGAACGATGGCAGTGCTGAATGCCGAGGGCGTGACATTCGATTTCGAAATGCCGGTCGTGGTTGTGGGGGCAGGGGCCTGTGGTCTGGTTGCGGCGCTTGCAGCGCATGATGCCGGGCAGGAGGTGATGATCCTCGAACGTGATGAAACTCCGACCGGATCCACCTCGCTGTCCGCAGGGCTTATTCCAGCGCCTTGCACGCGTCTGCAAAAGGAAGCTGGCATCGAGGATAGCCCGGAAATATTTGCTAGTGACCTCGTCGCCAAGACGCACGATCACACGCCCTTTGATATGGCGCTGGTCGCCGCGCAGACGGTCGGTCCAATGATTGACTGGCTTATGGATAAGCATCATGTCGAATTCGAACTGGTAACGGGCTTCATTTATCCCGGCCACTCGCGGCTTCGTATGCATGGTCCGAAAAGCAGAACAGGTGCCGATCTTGAACAGTCGCTTCTGGCAGCCGTTTCCGAGGCGGGGATTGACCTTGTCACCGAAGCATCGGTCGAGGACCTCTATGTCGACCAAAGTGGCCGCGTGAAGGGTGTGCGCTTCCGCAGACCCGATGGTGCGCTTGAAATGCTCGGCTGCAAGGCTCTGGTTCTTGCTTCATGCGGATTTGCTGGCGATGTCGCGCTGGTGCAGAGATACATTCCCGAGATCGCCGAGGCCGAATGTTGCGGCCATCTTTCCAATACCGGCGACGCGGTAAAATGGGGGCTCGAGATCGGTGCGGCAGTTGCCGATATGGGATCCTATCAGGGCCATGGGTCCGTAGCCCATCCGCACGCGCTGCCATTGACGTGGGCCGTCATCACAAAAGGTGGCATTCTCCTTAATGAGGACGGTCGCCGTTTCTCAAACGAGATGCGCGGCTATTCAGAACACGCTGCCGAAGTGGCTGCCCAGCCCGGGCACACCGCCTGGGATATCTATGATGCCAAGGGTGATGAGGCCGGGATGGGCTTTTACGATTACCGTGAAATCCGCAAGCTTGGAGCAGTCAAGGCGGCTGGAAGCTTGGAAGAGCTCAGTATCGTAACGGGTCTCTCACTTGAGGCCATTCGTGATGAATTCGAGGCTATCGAAGCCTCCGCGCGCACTGGCGTGCCGGACAGGTTTGGCCGGGTTTTCACGCAGGATCAGGTGCTTGCTGCTCCCTATTATGCGGTGAAGGTCAACGGCGCGCTGTTTCATACACAGGGCGGGCTGGTCATCGATGCGGAAGCCCGGGTGCTGCGCGAAGATGGCACCGCTCTGCCCAATCTTCTTGCAGGCGGCGGCGCAGCCCGAGGCGTGTCCGGGGATGCCAATTACGGATATTTGTCGGGCAACGGTCTTTTGACTGCAACGAGCTTCGGTCGTCTGGCAGGCGCTACGGCTGCCCGCATCGCGGCTGAAACCCAGGGCTGAGGCTGCACAAACAACTTACGAGGAGGACGTGATGAAAAAAGTTATGGTCATCGTACCGTTTCCCATGGGGCAGGAGGATCTTGCCCGCAGACAGGCGCAAATGAAGGCCGTCAACCTCGGCCCTGGCATCGAATTCCATTATCGATCCGTGCGGGTCGGGCCGAAGAATTATTCGAGCCAACACGATATGGCGCTCGCCGATTTCTCGATCCTCGATGCGGGGCTCGATGCGGAGAAAGAGGGGTTTGACGCCGTTTGCATCGATACGATGTCCGATAGCGGCATGTCGATGCTGCGCTCCGTCCTGACGATACCTGTTATTGCGCCGGGTCGTCACTCCATGCTTCTGGCGCAGATGCTGGGCGATAAGTTCTCGATCCTGATGATGTGGGATCGCTGGAAAATGCTCTACACCAAGACGCTTGGCGAACTGGGCATGGAGCACAAATGCGCGTCCATGCGCTCGATTGGCGTGACGCCTGATAACAAAAGTCTGCTTGCAGGCAAGGAAGATGAGGTTTTTCCGCTTCTGCTGCAGGCTGCAGAGAAATGTGTGGAAGAGGATGGCGCGCAGGTGCTGATCCTCGGCTCCACGACCATGCATGAGGCGCATTCCTGGCTCTCTGAGAGGATCGGCGTTCCCGTCATCAATCCCGGTCCGCTGACTTACAAGCTGGCATCGATTGCGCTCGACCTGAACCTCACCCACAGCAAGGCGACTTGGCCGACACCGCTTTCGCCCAAGCATGACATGATCCGCGCCATCGGCGCGGCAGGCGCAGCCTATCTGGAGGGCAAGCAATGACCCGCATTCTCGTCATCGTTCCATTCGCTCTGGACGCTGAAGGTATTCGCAACCGCGAGGCTCAGTCAGGTTATGTGCCGTTGCCCGCAGATTGGCAGCTGACCTACAGGCCCGTCACCTGCGGCCCGACCTCCTTCATGTCTCCGCATGATTGGGGACTGATGGATCTTGCTATATTTGAGGCCGGATGCCGGGCGCAAGACGAAGGCTTCGATGCGGTCTGCATCGACACGATGTCCGACAGCGGAATGGTCATGCTCCGCTCGGTGCTTTCAATTCCGGTCATCGGCGCAGGCAAGGCATCAATGCTCTATGCCTTGACGCTTGGCGGGAAATTTTCAGTGCTTGCCCAGTGGGCGCCAGCACTGCCGCGATACCGCAAGGCCATCCGCGAATATGGTTTTGACCGGCAATGCGCCTCGGTGCGCAGTTTCGATCAGCCACCGGACTTCTCCAACTTGCTGGGCGGGAAGGAAGACAGCGTTTTTCCCCGGATGCGTGATGTCGCGATGAGGTGCATCGAAGAGGACGGAGCGGAAGTCATCTGCCTTGGTTCAACGACGATGCATCAGGCGGGAGAATACCTTGCAGCCAACCTGCCCGTGCCGGTCGTCAACCCCGGTCCTTTGACCTACAAGCTGGTAGAAACCTTCCTCGCCTTGGGCCTTAGCCATGGCAGGCAAGTCTATCCGCCACCGGTCGAACCCAGGCTTGATATGCTCAGCGAGATGATGAAAGCGGGCGCGCAAGCCGAGCGCGCTGCGAAAGGCTGACATGGTGCAGAGTGGCGCCACAGCACTTGCGCGAGCCGCCGCATCGAGCAATTTCGGTACTACCGACAGCTCGGTGCGGGCTGCCTATCGCAACTTCATACTCGACACATTAGCCGTAATGGTGGCTGGAGCGGCACATCCTTCCATCTCCGCAGCCCGGGCTGCCCTGTTTGAGACTGGCGGTAGCGGCAAATCATCTGCTGTCGGATTTTCATCGTCCGGGCCTGCCGGAGCGGCGGCGCTCGCCAATGGTATGGCGCTGACCGTGTTGCAGTTGCAGGACGGACATCGCCGTGCCCGCGGTCATCCCATGAGCCATGTCCTGCCATCTGCTCTGGCTATAAGCGAGGAGACCGGCGCCTCGGCATCATCTTTTCTCAATGCGATTATCGCCGGCTACGAAGTTTCAGCGCGGATAGGCTCGGCTTTGGGTGGTATGCAGCCCCTGCTGCACGACACCGGGACATTTGGCTGCATCGGTGCGGCCGTGTCCGCTGCCTATCTGCTAGGGGAGGGACGTGATATCCCTTCTCGCGCGTCGCTTATCGAGAATGCCATCGGCAATGCCGCTGCGGTCGCTCTCTTTCCGTTTCGAGATACCTGTATGGAAGGCGCTAGTGCACATCATCTGTTCGTCGGTCTCGGCGTGCAGAACGGCATTGTGGCTGCCAATGCCGCAAAGGCGGGATTGTTGCCGTCCAATGCAACGCTTGAACGCTTCTTCGGTCCACGCGCGGGCGAGGCATTCGTCCCTGCGGTGATGCTCGAAGGAATTGGCGAAGACGGCAGTTGGTCTCACTACGAAATTACCAATGCCTATCTCAAATGGCACCCGGTCTGCGCCCATCTTGGTCCCATGCTGGATTGTATCGAGCTTTTGAGGGAGCAGTTGGGTGTCTTCGATCCGAGCAAGGTGGCTGAGATACGCGTCGAAACCTATGCAACCGCACTCCAATATGACTCTCCCAACCCTTCTAGTGATCTCGCTGCAAGATTCAGCTTTCGCCACGCTGCGGCATTGGCCATTTGTTTTGGCCCGCTAAAGCATGATGGTTTCGGACAAGAGAGACTGGAGCATCCTGACGTTTTGGCACTTGTCGGAAAAATCAAACTTCAGGTCGATGAGCAGTTTGACGCACTCTATCCCGCCAATCGCCCGGCGCGTGTGCGCCTCATCCTCATTGATGGAAAGACCGAGAGTGCCGAGGTTCTTGTGCCGAAGGGGGATGGAAACCAGTCGCTCTCACGTTCGGACGTTGATCTGAAGGCTCAGCGTCTCATTGATTCTGTCTGGGACAAGAGCCAGCGCGCCAAGCTGTTAGCCTTTGTTGACAGTGCCGAAGGAAATGTTCGCGACGATCTGGTGACGCAATTGGGCGGCTTGCTCAGGCATCCATTGCGATGGAATGCGTCAATTGCCGAGTGAGAAATCCTTGCCGTCTTCCCGCTTGAGGGAGACGCGGTATTCGTAGCGATCCGCGCGATAGAATATCTCGGCTGCATAGAAGGGTTTGAGTTCCGCGTTGAAGAACAGCCGGTTCACTAGCATCAGTGGCGCACCGATGGGTATTTCCAGATGTTTTGCGGCGTAGTCGTCTGCGAGGGTGGCGGTCAAAGTCTGCTCGACCTGTTCCACCACGGTCCCGGTCTTTTGAACGAGATCGATCATATTCGTCGTTGCGAGATCGTTACGCTCCAGCGTTTTCCCAATCTCCGGCAGCAGGTAGGCTGTTGAGAGGGAGTACGGGCGGCGGTCGAGAGAGCGCACGCGCACAGCACGGACCAGCTCGGTCGTAGGAGCAACGCCCATTTGCTCACAAATGCGGGGAGGCGCCTCTCCCATGTCGAGGCTGACAACCTTCAACCGTGTGCTTTTTCCAACGGCGTTTAGATAGCTGAACAGGCTGTTGATATTGGAAACGACGACGCGGTTAAGCTTGTTGTCCTTCGTGCGGTCCGTGACATAAGTTCCCCGTCCACGCGTGCGTGTTACGAGTCCTTCCGCCGTCAACATTTCCATGGCTTTGCGGATGGTAATGCGGCTGACTGAAAAGCTCTCGGAGAGTTCCGCTTCACTCGGCACGGGAACGTCAGCGGGATAGTAACCCTTGACGATTCGTTCACGCATCACGGCGTAAACCCGATGATAAAGTGGTGTGGGAGAATGTCGGTCAGGCATCAGGCAAGTCCACAGAAGTGAGCATTCGGCAACGATATAGGGTGAGAAACTTCGGTTAGTTCAAACACGCCTTCCGTGCAATACGCGCTGAGCAGCAATCAAAGCGTCGTCCCGTATGGCTTCAAGCTGCGCAACGTCCCTGCCTCTGGCTTCCTGTTCAATGCCTTCGACAAGTTTGCCTCGTGTGGCTTCGTCAAGGGTCGGCGTGCCCAAGTCTTTCCACCGCTTCTCTTGGCTCGGACCTAGATGAGAAAGGTAATGGGCAATTCCTCCCTCTCCGCCACCAAGATGGTAAGCCATGTGAGCGCCCACAACTGACCATCGCAGGCCGGGGCCGTACACAAGCGCCGCATCGATATCGTCCACATCAGCAATTTCTTCGGCCACCATGTTGACGGCTTCCCGCCAAAGGGCAGAGGAGAGGCGGTTGGCAATGTGGCCGATGGCTTCGCGCTTCAGTTTCACCGGGTAGCGTTCAACCGTTCGATAAAAAGCCACCGCGCGTTCGACGCGGATTTTATCGCTGCCGAAGAGCTCTACGAGCGGCATCAGATGCGGCGGATTGAACGGGTGCGCGGTGATCAATCGTGACGGATCATCCATGTCTGCGCTCAGTTCTGACCAGACAAGCGATGAGGTGCTTGAAGCAATCGTTACGCCGGGCGGTGCGTCCTTTTCAATGGCGGAATAGAGCTCGCGCTTGAGGGGAACGTTCTCAGGAGCATTCTCCTGAACCCAGATTGCGCCAGCGACCGTCTTTGCCAACGTTTCCGTCACGGTCAGCTTGCCAGGAAGTGGCAGGCTGGTCGCAATCTCCGCAACTTGGCCCATGGCCAAACTGATGCGATCTGCAATTTGCGCACGTCCCGCGACCGAAGGTTCGAACAGCGCTACGTCATATCCATGGGCAAGAAAGAGAGCCGACCAGCTCACGCCAATCAGCCCACCACCGACTATAGCAACGGTTTTGTCGTCTCGTGTCACGTCGTCCATTCGCCTTGCCCTGCCATCTTCCGTCTCAACGGCGACAGTCGCACAACACCGGACAAGGTGCAAATCAAAAGATTATAAGGTTATGCCATTTATACCATTTGTTTGAGTTCTGAGGGATTATCAAAGGTTGATTTCAATATTCCGTAATCATCCTAATGTTGCGAGTTCGCTGTAGTCTTAGCCAAGTTCGCTCACATCCAAGCATCTGAAAATTTCCTGAAATAAACATGACTTTAACACTCCTGTTTGAACCACCGGGATGCGTCGGCGTGGAAAGGCTAGGGCCTTGACAACGCCAGATGCGTCCGCGGCCCAACATTCGGTTGCTTCATGGCCCATATCGATAACATCGCCAGCGGCTCTATCTTGACGTCGCCATGGGAGCGGCGGCTTATGGGCGTGCTGGGCGGACTTTATCTTGCGCAGGGTATTCCGACCTATCTGCTGCTCGTCGCCTTGCCACCTATAATGCGTGAAAGCGGTGCATCGAGAACGGCAATCGGTCTATTTTCGCTGTTGATGCTGCCGTTGATTTTGAAGTTTCTCGTGGCGCCGTTGGTGGATCGTTGGTCGCCATGGCCAGGACTTGGACATCGTCGCGGCTGGATTGTGCCGACCCAGTTGCTTGTTAGCGCTGGTATCGCCTCCATGGCGCTGGTCGGGCCTAGCAATGTCGCCGTCCTGTTTGCGATCTGCATTTCGATCACCGTGGTCTCGTCGGTTCAGGACATTGCAACGGATGGCTATGCGGTACGTCAATTGACCGATAGGAGCCGCTCCATGGGCAATGCCGTGCAGGCGGGTGCGGTGGCACTAGGTGTCATCATCGGTGGTACTGCGGCGCTTGTCATATTTCACGTGGCGGGCTGGCAAACGATGATTCTGCTCGTCGCATTTCTGTCCTTGCTGCCGCTGCTGGCCGCCTTGGCGATGCCGCCAGAACCGCAGGCAGCTGCCCATGATCGCATTAAGCCAGCAAGCCTTCTTGCCTTCTTTCGACGCCCAAATGCCTGGTTGATCCTCGGCTTCGCGTTGACCTACCGCGCAAGCGAAGGCTTGGTCAGGGGCATGGAGGGAACATATCTGGTGGACAGCAAGGTGCCAACGGACTGGATCGGCTATCTGTCCGGAGGGGCGGCAGCCACAGCTGGTCTTGTGGGTGTCGCCATTGCCGCACTCCTGATCCGGAAGGCCGGACTGACCGCAACGCTTGTCCTGCTCGGTGGTCTCAGAAGCCTGTGCTTCCTTGCCTTCGCGCTTAATGCGCTGGGCATCATGCCGGGAATATGGGTGGCGCTTTCGGCATCGGCCTTCCAGACGCTGATCCGCTATATGGAACTGGTGGCGATCTATTCCTTCTTCATGCAATCCTCATCGAACGACCAGCCGGGGACCGATTTCACCATTCTCGCCTGTGCCGAACTGATCATCTACATGGCGGGCGCATCTATAGCCGGGCTCCTCGCCGACAAGTTGGGCTACCCGGCACTGTTTTCCACGGCAACGGTCATCTCGCTGGCTGGCATGGCCCTGTCTGTCTGGTTTCTGCGACGGATCGGGCACTGTTCGAAGGCACCTGTTACGGCAGGTGTCTGAAGCGAACGCGAATTCCACGAAAAATTCCACTGGAGTTGATCTCATGGACACGTTCCAACGCCACGATAACGAATTCTATCTCAAGCGGCAGACCCGCCGGGAATCCAATGCCCGCAGCTATCCGAGGCGCTTTCCCCTCGCGCTCAAATCGGCATCGGGTTGCGTGGTGACGGATGTCGAGGGACGGACCTATCTGGACTGCCTGGCCGGAGCCGGAACACTGGCGCTCGGGCACAACCATCCCGAAATTATCGCATCACTGCAGGACGTCCTTGCCTCGGGGCTTCCGTTGCATACACTCGACCTTGCAACGCCCGTGAAAGACCAGTTCACCTCCGACATCTACGATACGCTTCCCGCCGGCCTGCGGGAGGAAGCGAAAATTCAATTCTGCTCACCGAGCGGCACCGATGCTGTCGAAGCGGCAATCAAGCTCGCCAAAACGGCGACCGGGCGAACCGATGTCATCGCCTTCCGGGGCGCCTATCACGGCATGTCGCAGGGCTCGTTGTCTCTCATGGGTTCACTTGCGCCCAAGGCGGCAGTCGGGCAGCTGGTGCCGGGCACCCATTTCTTCCCATACCCCTATGCTTATCGTTGCCCATTCGGCAGGGGCGGGGAAGAGACGGCGACGCTTGCAGCTGACTATTTCGAAACCGCCCTGCGCGACCCGGAAGGCGGGATGAACCTTCCTGCCGCCGTTATTCTGGAGGCGGTTCAAGGCGAGGGTGGCGTCATACCTGCACCAGTCGAATGGTTGCGCAGGGTGCGCGAGGTCACGCGCGAGCTCAATATTCCCCTGATCCTTGACGAAGTGCAAAGTGGTGTCGGCCGCACGGGAACGTTCTATGCATTCCAGAAGGCGGGCATCGTTCCTGACATCATCGTGCTTTCGAAAGCGATTGGCGGTGGGTTGCCAATGGCCGTGATGATCTACCGGGAAAATCTTGATCTCTGGAAGCCGGGTGCCCATGCCGGAACGTTCCGGGGCAACCAGCTTGCCATGGCAGCGGGGTCCAAGACGCTTGAAATCATCAAGCGAGACGGTCTGGTAGAACGGGCCGCAATAGCCGGACGCAGGCTCCGGGCAAATCTTGAACGCATTCAGGCCCATACATCCCATATCGGCGACGTGCGCGGCGAGGGGCTGATGCTTGGTGTCGAAATGATCGATCCCGGTGGCAGGCCGGACAAATCCGGACACCCAGCCCACGGTGGCGAAATGGCCCGTTTCGTGCAGGCAGAAGCGTTCCGGGCCGGGCTTATTCTCGAAACCGGTGGAAGACATGGCAGCGTCCTGCGATTCCTGCCGCCCCTTACCATCACGGATGCGGAGATCGACCAGGTGTCGAACATTCTTTCCGACACATTTTCGCGCCTCGGACGCAACGCTGCATGAATATTCCGTTGTGGAAAAACAACCAGACGCTGGTTGCGGAGAGGAAGCCGGTAAGTGTGCTCCTTGGTCCCGGTGTCCAGGCACAGGCGGCATACAGGCAAGCCATGCAGGCTGCGGTCGATATCGTGATCGAGAACTCCTGCATTGAAAAGGTGCATGGGGGCGCAGATGTCGAGGCTTTGCGCGACATGCTGTCTTCAATGGACGTGTTTCCTGAAATGGGAACCGGCGTTTCAAAAGCGCTTGTCGACATAGGCGTGCCTGCGGTCAGGCATGCGCTTGATGTCGGCAATGCCAATACGATGGCGCATCTGCATTGCCCGGTGGCATTGCCGGCGCTTGCGGCGGAAGTGTTGATTTCCGCCACGAACCAATCACTTGACTCCTGGGACCAGTCGCCCTTTGCCACCCTTGTGGAGGAGCGTGTTCTGGCATGGCTTACCGCTTTCGCGGGCTTGCCGGAAACGGCGAGCGGCAGTTTTACCAGTGGTGGAAGCCAGTCAAACATGACTGCACTCTATCTGGCGAGCGAGCAGCACAGTCAGGCCGCGAGACGAAAGGGCGTGATTTTTACATCCGCGCAGGCGCATTTCAGCATTCGAAAAAGTGCGGCTGTTCTTGGATTTTCATCCGAGGCCGTCGTAACCGTTGCGACGGATCAGGAGGGGCGGATGTCGGCATCCGCGCTCAGACAGGCAATCGACCATGCCGAGACTCAGGGATTGTTTCCCTTGGCTGTGGTCGCGACGGCTGGAACCACCGACCTTGGTGCAATTGACCCTTTGAACGAGATCGCCGACCTGACCTTCTCACGCGGGCTGTGGCTGCATGTGGATGCGGCCTATGGCGGCGGGCTGCTTTTCTCCCGGCATCGTCATCTTTTGCTGGGCATTGAGAGAGCGGATTCCATCGCGCTCGATTTTCACAAGATGCTGTTCCAACCCATCAGTTGCGGCGCGCTTTTGCTGCGTGATGGCGTCAGGTTTGCGCCATTGGCAATGAAGGCCGATTATCTCAACCCCGAAGTTTCGGTCTTCGGGGATGTTCCGAATTACGTGGAATCCTCGCTGCAGACCACCCGGCGAAGCGATGCGCTGAAGGTGCTGATGACGCTGCGCTCGATTGGTCGCGATGGCCTGGACGCTCTTATTTGCAAGACGCTGGAAAACGCAGTTGCCGCTGCCGCCTCTGTGCAGTCACGAGACTATCTTCAGCTGGCGCAGCAGCCGTCGCTATCGACGGTCCTGTTCCGTTACGTCTCAAAACAGGGGCCAAAGCGCTCCGATGACATTACGCTGGCTGTCCGTGCGGAGCTTTTTCGCAGTGGAACTGCAGCACTTGCAACAACCGTCCACGAAGGACGGGTTCATTTCAAATTGACGCTTCTCAACCCGAATTCCACCCCCGACGTCATCGACCGCGTTCTGGATGCGGTTGCAACAATGGCGCGCGAACTGGAGAACGAAGATGTACGCCCATAAAGCCGCAACACTCGCCATTCGATCCCTTCTGAACTGCGTCACCCGGGAATATGCCAATCGCATCGTCTGGACGACGGACAGTGGCGGACAAAAGCTGACCCTGAATTTCCCCGAAAAAGGCGGCAGCCTGAAAATCCCCGTTTCCTATCGCTCGGTTACGGGGCACCACCTGTTCGGCGAACCAATGGTGTTGACGGACGATAGCGGTGTCCAGAACCTGAGCGCTTCAGCCGCAATGAGCGTCATTATTGACCGCCTTGAACCCGATGCTTCGCAGGAAGGTCGCGCCGATCTTCACCAGCGCGCGCAATCCAGTCGCCATTTGATCGAAACCTCGCTCTCAGAGCGGCAATCGGACCTCAAAAAGTTGGTCGGTCCAAAACTAAGCTTCATCGAGGCGGAACAGGGCCTGCTTGCAGGACACGGCGTTCATCCTTGCCCGAAAAGCCGCGATGGCATGACGGAGGGGGAGAGCAGACGCTACTCACCCGAGTTTGGAGCGAGCTTTCCGCTACGCTGGTTTGCCATTTCGCGGGATCTCTACCATACCGGCCATTCCGATGGATCGCCCTCCGCAGAAGAATGGCTGGAGGCCGTGGAGGCCAATACGCTTTCTGCATTGCGGGGTCGGCTTACGAATCCGGATTTCGCCTTTCTGCCGGTCCACCCCTGGCAGGCGGATGCGATGCTAAAAGATGCGCAGATCGCGGCTCTTGTCTCTACAGGACAGATCGTTGATTGCGGCGAAGCGGGGCGCCCGTGGTTTCCAACCTCGTCCGTACGGACACTTTACCGACCCGACGCGCCGTTCATGCTGAAACTCTCACTTGGCATCGGCATCACCAATTCGGTGCGCATAAATCTTGCACGCGAGCTTTTGCGCGGTGACGACATGTATCGTTTCAGAGCGCATAGACTGTGGAACGATCTTGCTGCGGATTATCCGGGGCTGAACTGGATCGCTGATCCGGCCTACATGGGTGTAGCGGTCGATGGGCATGTTATCGACGGTCTTTCCGTCTCGATGCGGGAAAATCCCTTCCACGACGAAAATGCAGACAAAAATGTTACGCTTTTGGCATCCTTATGCGAGCATCTGCCGGAACGAGGCAGCCGCATAGGCGCCCTGATCCGCACCTCTGCCAAGACTGAAAATCGCTCTGTCGAGATGGTTTCGGAAGATTGGTTTTCGCGTTTCCTTTCGGTCTTCGTCACACCGGTCTTTGCGCTGTATCTGCGGCACGGCATCGCGATAGAGGCGCACCAGCAGAATATGGTGCTGGAAATCGAAAACGGGTACCCAGTCGCAGCCTTCTACCGGGATAATCAGGGGTTCTTCCATCATGAGCGTGCTCATGCTGCGCTGCATGAGGCCCTGCCTGAGTTTGGTGTACGTAGCGAGTCGGTTTTCGGTGAAGACGCGGTCGACGAGCGCATTCTTTATTACGGCTTCATCAATTCCACCTTGGGCATGATCGGTGCGCTGGGCCGCGAGGGGCTGATCGATGAGCAGCGGCTGATCGACATGCTGCGCGACACGCTTGTTGATCTCGACCGAAGGGAGGGTAGCCAGTCCCGTTTGGTGAGCAAGATGCTGGCCCCTATTCTGCAATGCAAGGCGAACCTGAAAACACGGCTTGCGCAGATGGATGAACTGGTTGGCCCGTTGGAAACGCAGTCCGTCTATCTCGAAATAGACAATCCTCTGTTTCAGAATGTGCAGGCGCAGGCCCATGGCTGATCTTACCGCAGCAGGTACCGAATTTGCCTATTCCAGATATGATCCGGAGATTGGCCGCACGGTCAGTTTCCGGCTGCTGGATAAGAACCGTGATCTGGACCTTCTCTGGCGCTGGATGAACCAGCCGCATGTGGTCCCGCAATGGAAGATGGCAAAGCCCAAGGACGAGATCGCCGCCTACATTGATAGCAATCTCGCTGACCCCCATCAGGACCCCTATATCGGCTTCATTGATGGCGCGCCCATGAGCTACTGGGAAGCCTATTGGGCGAAGGACGACATTCTAGGTCGCTATTATGATGCGGATGAGAAGGATCGAGGCTGGCACATGCTGGTGGGTGAGCCTTCCTTTCTTGGCCGCGGTATTGCGCCCGCCGTTATCAGGGCCTTCACCCGTTTTCTGTTTCTGGATGACCTCGCCACCGAAAAAATCGTTGGCGAACCGAGTGTTGGGGCCCGCCGCCTGCTTCGCTACGCGCCGATTTGCGCCTTTGAAGAGCAGGGTGAAATCGACCTTCCGGACAAGCGCGCAAAACTGATGTTTTGCCACAGACAGCGCTTCACCGAACAATTCGGACTTTGATCATGACCATACTTGACCTCACCGGCATCGGCATCGGCCCGTTCAATCTCGGCCTCGCCTCACTGCTCTCATCCCATCGGGAAGTTTCGGCGACATTCCTTGAACGCAAGCCCGGCTTTCGATGGCACGAAGGGCTGATCCTTCCGGGGACAACCCTTCAGGTACCATTCCTGGCGGACCTCGTCTCGATGGCCGACCCCACCCACCCTCTGAGTTTTCTCAATTATCTTGCCTTCCATGACCGTCTCTACAAGTTCTATTTCTATGAGAAATTCCAGATTCCCCGGCAGGAATATGACGATTATTGCCGCTGGGCATCGCAGCAGCTTGAAAGCTGCCGCTTCGGCGAAACTGTTGTCGATGTCCAGTATAACGCACAGTCGGACGCCTTCCTGACGGAGACACGCAGCCAGACCGGCGCATCCCGCAGCTATCTCAGCCGTAATCTGGCGCTGGGGATTGGGACGACCCCTCATTTGCCCGCATGGGCTGCCATTCAGGGCAGCGCGCCCATCTTCCACTCTGCCGAATTTGCGAAGAAGAAGGCAGAGTTGGTCAAGGCACGCCGCCTAACCGTTATCGGCTCCGGCCAAAGCGCTGCTGAATGCGTGCTGGCGCTGTTCAACGAGTTGACACCGGAAAGAATTGCCGCCGGTACTTCGATTCTCTGGATTACCCGTTCGGCGGGCTTCTTCCCCATGGAGTATTCGAAGCTCGGGCTGGAATATTTCACGCCCGACTATATGCGCGCTTTCCACACGCTACCGCGATCAAAGCGGCGCGACGTGGTGGCCGATCAGGGCCTCCTTTACAAGGGCATCAGCTTTTCCACGATTTCTGAAATATTCGACCTTCTCTATGAACGCTCCATCGGGGGCCGTGAGCCGGGGCTTGCGCTGGCATCGAACTGCGAGGTCACGAATGTGGAAGCTAGCGGCTTTTCCGGCGGAATGAACGTTCGCGTCCGGCATAACCTCTCAGGTGAAGAAAATACGGTCGAGGCTGATGCGATCGTAGCGGCAACCGGATACCGCCATGCCTGGCCTCAGTGGCTGGAGAAGTTGAAGGGCGAAGTTCTCGAGACCTGCGAACGCGGCGACCTCATCGTCGATGACCATTTCAAGGCGCAGCGCAAGGACGGCGGCGAAGGTGCCATTTTCGTCCAGAACGCGGAAACCTTCCAGCACGGAGTCGGCGCCCCGGATCTTGGTCTCGGGCCGTTCCGCAATGCGGTCATCATCAATCAACTCCTGCAACGAGAGCAGTACCGCGTCGATGCAAGGTCGGCGTTCCAGACTTTCGGAACACCGCAAAACCTGTCCCGAGCCACAAAGATTTCAGGAGATGTCTATGCCCGCGCAATTTGAGCCACCATTCCAGCCCGCCTTCGCTCCGGCATTGTGGAAAGAAACCTCGCTTCGGTTGCTCGCCAAACTTATCGAGGAGTTTGCCTATGAGCGCGTTTTCCCGGTCACCGAGGAAAAGCCGGGCCATTACCGGATCATTTTTGCCGATGCCTCCTACGGCTTTCGCGCCAAGCGTTATGTGTTCGACAATCTTTCTGTCGAGCCCTCCAGCATCGTCAAGCGATCGGGCGGGGCAGAGACACCGATTCACGATCCGCTCGCCTTTTGTGCCGAAGTATTGCCTGAGCTCGGGGTCAAGCCCATGACTATCGCGCATTTCATCCGCGAACTCGGCAATACCCTGGTTGCGGACGCCCATATTGCGGCTCGCGCCACCAAGACCGGTGCCGAGCTGGCTGAACTCGATGACCTCAGCATGGAAGGCGAAACCACGGGGCATCCGTGGGTCACGGTCAGCAAGGGTCGTATTGGTCTGGGTTATGACGATTACCTGGCCTACACCCCAGAGAACCGCCACGCTTCAAAGGTCGTGTGGATCGGTGTCAGTATGGAGCGCGCCTCTTTTGTGGCCGAACATGGTGTGACCAATGAGCATCTCGTCAAGGAAGCTCTTGGTGATGCCACCTTCCAGGCGTTCATCGCAAAGCTGCAGGCCTCAGGCGCGTCCTTGGCGACGCACCACATGATGCCAGTCCATCCGTGGCAGTGGGATCATATGATCCTGCCGCATTTTGCCGCAGATTTGGCGTCCGGGCACATCGTTCTTCTGGGCGAGGGAGATGATCTCTACCTGCCGCAGCAGTCAGTCAGAACGATGTCGAATGTGACAAACCCCGCAAAATCAACTCTGAAGCTGTGCATGACGATCCTCAATACCGCAGTCTATCGCGGTATTCCTGGCAAGCGAGCGTTGACGGCCGCGCCGTTTACCACGTGGCTGGATGAATTGCTGAAGAATGACACGTTTCTTTCCCAGGATTGCCGCCTTGTCTTTCTCGGCGAAAGAGCCGGAATGCACTATGTCCATCCGCAGTTTTCCCGGATCGCCGGTGCGCCCTATCAATTCAACGAGATGTTGGGTTGCCTATGGCGAGATAGCCTTGCCAACTATCTGGAAGCGGATGAAACCGGACTACCGCTGGCTGCCTTCATGCATTCCGGCGGCGATGGCGAACCCGTCGTTCAGGCGCTCGCCAGAAAGGCCGGTGTGAGCGTTGATCACTGGATGTCGCGTTTCTTCGACGTGGTGATCCCGCCCGTTTATCACCTGCTTGCACGCCACGGCCTGGCATTTTCCGCCCACGGTCAGAATGCAACGCTCATCCTGAAGAACGGATTGCCGGAACGGCTGGCGCTGAGGGATTTCATCGATGATGTCATCGTTTGCGATAAGGACTTTCCAGAAACCGCGACACTTCCCCCCAAGGTGCAGGACGTGCTCCTACGGCTGCCGCCCGACTTCCTGATTCACTTCATCCAGACGACCCTTTTCATTTGCGTCTTCCGCTACATGTCCGTCTTGCTGGACCGGAGGGCGGGGCTTTCGGAGGAGACTTTCTGGAGTCTGGCCGGAGAGAGTGTGCGCCGTTATCAGGCACGGTTCCCTGATATGGCAGATCGCTTCGACATATTCGGTCTGTTCGATGACGAGTATCCGCGCCTGTGCCTGAACCGCGTCCGGCTGTTTACGCATGGCTATGCTGACGATGATGAGCGGCCGGTGCCGGACTTTCAAGGCATGGTCAGCAATCCGCTGGTTTACTTCGAGCGGAAAAAAGCGGCGGCCTGACTGCCGATACGGGGGCTAAAAGGCCCCCAACGGCCGCAGATCATGCGTCCCCCGTCTGCCCGCTCATGCGCCGCAGATCGGTGGGACGTATGCCGTACCGGCTGCGGAATGTGCGGTTGAAGTAGGACAGATCGTTGAAGCCGACGCTGTAGACAATCTGGCTGATGGGCCGTGATGCCGTGTCTGAGAGGATCATCGTCTTTGCCAGAACGAGGCGTCTTTCCAGCACGTAGCGCGAGAAGGTCGTGCCAGTACGGCTGAATATTTTCTGGATGGCCCGAGGCGTGATACCTTCTACCTTCGCAACGTCGGCAATCGAGAAAGAGCCATCGGCAAGATTTGCCTCAATCAGCGCCTTTATTGACTCGACACGATTTTGCGGCAGGTCCGGGACAGACGGGTTTTCAGCCACCTCCTGAGCGAGCACAGGAAGCAAGGAATAGAAATGCGCCACCATCATGCTGGCGTGGTCCTTGTCCTGATGGTCCTGTCGTAGAAGATACCCGGCATAGTTGGTCAATAGCTGCAGTGGCAGGCATTCGGCGTGGAATTTTCGCAGTAACAGACGATCGAGAGATTTTTGCAGCGGCGCGATCGCGGAATGCGGTAGATGGGCGCAATCGAACCTGCCGCCATCTGGGAGTACAATTTCCGACGATGTATCGGCGGGAAGCAGGATGACGTCGCGCGATGCCAAGGTAAACACCTGTTGGCGGTGGTGCACGATCATCGGTCCGTCGGTGGCGCGCAGAATGACAATACCCGGCGTGCCGATGCCATTGGCTGTGAGACGCAGGGGTGTTTTTGGCAGGTAGAGTGTGGCGAGCGACAGATCGACGTGTTTCCAGAACAGGCCGGTTACGCCTCCCAGATCACCTTCGTCCACTGTAATGGTCGCTTCACCCAGCATGTCCAGTAAGATCGTGCGGCAGACAAGCCTGCTTTCCGCATCGGGAAGCGAAATTGTTCCGAGTTTGAGAGGACGAATTATTTCCATCGGAATGAACCTGTCTTTTCTGTTGATGTTCGCAATTGTCCAAAACCTGTTCGTGCACATCCAAGCGCATCTCATTCTTAGCTCATAAAACATGATGAAAATAGTAGGGTATTACCGTAGTTGGACGGCTGCGAAAATTTTTTAATGGGTTGGGGACGGAATGATCAGGAAGTGGAATTTTAGCGTAAGCCTGTTGGCGGTTGCCGTTGCGACGGGCGTCAACGTTTCGGCGCAGGCGCAGGATACATCTCAAAATTCGGATGCGACCGAGGGGACGACGGTCCTCGAGACAGTCGTGGTGACAGGTGGGCGGTCGCCACAGCAGATATCAGAGACCGCCAAAACTGTCTATGTTGTTGAAAGCGAAGAGATTACGTCACAGGCGAATGCCGGAAAATCCGTGCAGCAGATCCTTGCCGACAGCATTCCGAGTTTCGATGCGGCAAGCGACGGGGCCCGAACATCCTATGGCCAGAACCTTCGCGGACGTACCGCCCTTGTGCTGATCGACGGCGTTTCCATGAACTCAGCACGTGGATTGAGCAGACAGTTCGACTCGATTGATCCCTTCAATATCGCGCGCATCGAAGTCCTTTCGGGCGCAACATCAATCTATGGCGGCAATGCCACGGGCGGGATCATCAATATCATCACAAAGAAGGGCAAGGACGCCCCGGAAGGCCTTCACAGTGAAGTGACCACGGGCGCCGAAACCGGATTTGCCGGCACTCAGGATTTTGATCGCTTTGCCAAGGGCGCGGTGACCTACAACGCCGAAAACTGGGACGCGCGTTTGTCCATTTCAGGTGATCGTAGCGGCGCCTATTATGATGGCAGCGGCACGATGGTAACGCCTGACATCGTCCAGACGTCGACCGCTTTCAACAAGCGGGTGGACTTCATGGGCTCGGTCGGTTTCCAGATCGATGATACCAGACGTCTGGAGCTGTCCGGTCAATATTACGACAGCAAGCAGGATTCGGATTTCGGGCTTTATTACGGTGCTGGTCTGAGTGGCCTTTCGACTGGCAATCCGGCCCTTTTTCAAACGCGCGACGGTTACAATTCGGACTTTAATCCCCGTACGCAGCGCACAATGTTTAATGCGACCTACACGGACGAGGATTTCCTGGGGCAGCAACTCTTGCTGCAAGGTGCCTTCCGTAAAGAGCGCATTTCCTTCGCCCCATTCCCGGCATCCAACGCGCTGCTGCCCAGTCGATTGTATTTTGGGGGCAGCCACCAGGAAACCGATTATTTTTCCGGCAAGGCTGCCCTTGTCGCGGAGCCCACCGACAGGCTGAAGATCACCTATGGTGTCGATGCGGATCACGACGCGCTGTCTTCGCATCAAAATGTCTTTGATTTCACAACGGCGGCTACCAGCGGCGGGATGAATTTCAGCACGCTTGGCATAACCGGCCTTTATCCAGAAATTAAGGTATCGACAGTCGCAGGATTTGCAGAGGCGTCCTATGAGGCTACCGATCGGCTGACCCTCAACGGCGGCGTGCGGTACCAGTTCGTTCACACCGATGTTGGTGATTTTATCGGTGCTTCGCAGCAAGTTGCCATATTGCAGGGTCGTGGGACATCCGCCGATACGATTTCTGGCGGCAGTGTCAATTATGACGACTTCCTGTTCAATGCGGGTGCGACCTACGAGATCGACAACACGCAGCAGCTTTACGCAAACTTCAGCCAGGGCTTCGAACTGCCGGATCCGGCAAAATATTACGGCATTGGAAGCTACACCCTCGTTAGTGGCAGATACGTGCTTGGCAACAGCGTCAATGTCGCCGAGTCCGCATTGCAGGCCATCAAGACGAATTCGGTTGAAGCCGGATATCGTTTCGACGACGGCACTTACACGGTAGAGACAGCAGCATTTTATTCGCTGTCCGATAAGTCGATCACGTTGGATCGCACATCGTTGGCTGTGAACGTACTGAACGAAGACAAGCGCGTCTATGGTCTGGAAGGAAAGATCGGAGCCAAACTCGACCATGGTTTTGACGTCGGCCTTCTGGGCCAATGGATAAGGACGGACGTTAAGAGCAATGGCGGCTGGAAAACGGCCACGATCCAGAATGCCAGCGTTTCCAAGCTTGGCAGCTATGTCGGCTGGACCAATGATGCATTGAGCGTCAGGCTGTCCGGCCAACATATCTTCGATCTGACCGATGCCGATAACTTCAAGATTGACGGGTATACGCTCTTTGATCTGACAGGCGGATACAAGTTCGAGACGGCCAGCACGACGCTCAATTTCGGCATTCAGAACCTCTTCGATACGGATTACACCACCATCTGGGGCTCTCGCGCCAAAGCTCTGTACGGCGCTTCGGTCGGACAGGCAGTTGGCAACGAAATTTTCGACTACAGAGGACGCGGCCGCACCTTCGCCGTTTCGCTGACGAAAGTTTTCTGATGAACCATCAGGGTGACATACGGCACGGTATCGTCAATCCCGCCGGGCGCCCGCTTTCGGGCTGGGCGTCCGATCCCCTCGTGTATCGCGCTTTCTGTAACGAAGGCGAAAATGCAGTCGTGTTGCGCAAGCGAGGTTCAACCTTGCTTGCCGACGCAGGCCAGGGCTTGAATGCCGTTTTTCGGCTCGTGCCGGATGATCTTCACGCGCAAATCGAGCTTCTGGACATATCAAACGTACCAGATCGTGCCTGGCGTCTGCCGAGTGCCGCATTCGAATATCTGTTTGCAACATTGCCTTCCTTGCAGTCGCTTTCGCTCAGCGGTCAGGCATGGTCGCCTTTACTGGGCGAGTTGAACCGTAATGGCATCTGGTTCTCGCAGGCCAGGGAAATGCAGCACGTCCTGATGGGTGAGATGTTCTGGCAGACCTCACGATTATGGTCGCCATCTCTAACATCCGTCTTTCCTCACCATGGCGTCTTCGACGGAAAAATCGCACACCCGCTGCGCCCGCCAAAACCATCTGGAACCGTCTATGCGCGTCAAATTCCATGGCTAGACGGCGTAATTTCCCTAGATGTCGCTACGCTTGATGACCTGCCGCTTGTGCATCGCTGGATGAATGATCCGCGCGTCAACGAATTCTGGCACGAGGCAGGGGATGAAGACCGTCATAGGCAGTACCTTGAAGGCATGTTTGCCGATCCTCACATCATGCCTCTGATCGGCCGCTTCGATAACCGAGCATTTGCCTATTTCGAGGTCTATTGGGCCAAGGAAGACATTGTCGGTACCTTCTGTGATGCGGGCGATTACGATCGGGGCTGCCATGTAATCGTCGGCGAAGAAAACTGCCGCGGGCGAGACTGGTTTACCGCATGGCTTCCCTCACTCCTGCATTTCATGTTTCTCGACGATCCGCGCACGCAACGGATCGTGCAGGAACCAAGCAGCGGTCATCACCGGCAGCTGCGCAACTTACAGAAATCCGGTTTTTCGCATATCAGAAGCGTGGATTTACCCACGAAACATGCCGCGATAATGGCGATCAGTCGGCAAAGATTCTTCGCCGACCGACTGTGGCATCCCGCAGCATAAATCTCGCCTTGAGCATTGGTTTAACTGTCTCGAACGGTAGACGGCAACTTCGTTGCGGCGATTAAGCCACTTTAGTCCGGGATTGTCACGCTAACCGGTTTCACCAACTCGTAAAGAACCGTGTCATCGCCCCGTCCTGTCTGGCGCATCGTCATGGCAAACAGGCCCTTTGCGCCAACGGGCGTCAGGAGATGGTGCAGCACGCCTTGGCGATAGGTGACGATCTGGTTCGGCTGGGCGATGAACGCCTTGATGGATGAAACATCTGGCGTTCCATCAGATGCTTTTTCGCAAACCACGATCATCGATGGCGTTGAGTCCAACGGCAAAAATGTCTGGTTTGAGTAGGGGTGGATCTCCAGCTGCGAGACTTGTGCACGTTCTGCGATGCCCTTCATGCGGACGATGTTCAAGACAGGGAGGGTGGCTTCCTGCGCACCTTCGTAGGCTTGGGTCACAGATAGCTGGGAGCTGATATCTCCCGTTTCTGAAACATATCCGAAAGGGGCAAAAGCCTCTGCTGTGAGTTGTTGGGCGACGATGTCGGTCATGCGTGGGTATCCTGAAACTGAAGCTGAACCTTCATGCTTTGTGAACGGTCGCTTGCGAGCTCGAAGGCGTCGCGAGCCTTTTCAAACGGCACTGTTGCGCTGATCAGCGGTTTGACGTCGATCAGGCCGCGCCCCATCAGGTCAACTGCTTGGGCGAACTCCTCGTGGAACCGGAATGTGCCCTTCAGCTGCAGTTCCTTTGCAACAAGCAGATTGATGGGGAGCGTCATCTCTCCACCCAGGCCCAATTGAACGATGGTGCCGCCGGGCCGCAGGACATCGAGGGCAGACACAAGTGCGGACTGATTGCCGGATGCTTCGAACACGACGTCGAAGACGCCCTTTTCCACTTTGTATGGCTCAAGTCCTGCTGGATCGCGCAGGACGTTGAGCGCTTCATCCGCCCCGATATGGGCGGCGAGTTTCAAGGGTGCATCAGCAACATCAGTAACGACGATGTGCGATGCCCCAGCGAGCCTTGCTACGAGGACGCCCAGCATTCCAATCGGCCCCGCACCGGTCACAAGGATCTTTTTTCCAAGCAGAGAACCGGCCTGACGTGCGGCGTGCAGACAAACAGCCAGGGGTTCCGCCATCGCGGCTTCGCCCATGCTCAGGCGATCTGAGATCGGCACTGCCTGCGACGCATTAACGGCGACGGTCTCTCGAAATCCGCCCTGAATATGGGGCGTGCGCATTGCACTTCCCATGAAGCGCATGTCGATGCACTGGTTTTGCATTCCCGAAAGGCAATAGCGGCACGTGTTGCAGGGGCGTGATGGATTTACGGCAACGCGCATTCCCGGAACAAGGTGAGAAACACCACCACCCGTTTCAACGATAACGCCGGCAAATTCGTGGCCCAAGGCCATTGGCTCGCGCACGCGGACCGTGCCGAAGCCGCCGTGATGGTAGTAGTGGAGGTCTGACCCGCATATTCCCCCGGTTACGACTGCCACTCGCACTTCGTCCGTCAGGATCGGCTGCTCTTTGACGTCTTCAATGCGCAGGTCTTTTGGTGCGTGGATGATGACACCTCGCATGGTCTTATCCTCCCGATAAGTTTGGCAATGGGGTTTAGAGAACCGCTAACATTCCGCCATCGACATAGATGATCTGGCCATTGACGTAGTCAGACGCCGATGAGGCGAGGAACACGGCGGTCCCAATCAACTCCTCAGGTCGCCCCCACCGCCGGGATGGTGTGCGTCCCTTTACCCAGGCATCGAATTCCGGATTGTCGATCAGTGCCTGATTCATGTCGGTCAGCATGTAGCCGGGGCCGATGGCATTGGATTGAATGCCATGCTGCGCCCATTCCGCCGCCATGGCCCGGGTCAGCATCTTCACGCCGCCCTTGGCCACCGTGTAGGGTGCGACCGTGGCGCGGGCCAGTTCGCTTGTCAGCGACCCGATGTTGATGATTTTTCCATAGCCGCGTGGGATCATCCGCTTGGCTGCTTCTCGGCCCATCATGAAGGCGCTGGTCAGGTTGGTGTCGATCACCCTCTGCCAATCAGCGGTCTCAAGTTCGACCATCGGCTTGCGGAACTGGATACCGGCGTTGTTGATGACGATGTCTATTTCAATGCCCGCCGCATCGAAACGGCTGAAAGCTTCCAGTATCGAGCTTTCTGATGTTACGTCGAAAGCCGCGGCTTCGGCGGAGTAACCTTTATCAGAAAATTCCTTCACCGTTTGTGCAACGCGCGAAGCATCGGTTCCATTGATGAGAATGCGCGCTCCCGCATTGGCCAGACCCTCTGCCATGGCCCGCCCAAGTCCGCGTGACGATCCCGTTACGAGAGCGGTGCGCCCGGACAGATCGAAAATCCCAGATTTTGTCATATTCATCTCCTCAAAGGGCACTGCGCCGAACAGTCAGGTCAGGCCGTTCGAAAACCTGTGGCAACAGCTCGGTGCCAAGTCCCGGTCCTTCCATCGGCAGAACGTAACCGTTCTCAATCACCGGAACATGGGTCACCAGTTCGCTGTACCAGCCGGTGTAAAAGGCGCGCACCGACTCCTGGATCATTGTATTTGTTTGTGAAAACGAGGAGTGAACGGCTGCCGCATAGGCAACGGGGCCGGTGCAGTCATGCGGTGCGTAGGGGCGGTGATACGTGTCGGCGAGGGAAGCGATCTTCCGACCTTCGGTCAGGCCGCCCGTCCAGACGAGATCGGTCATGACGATTCCGATGGCGCCAGATTCCAGCATGTCCTTGTAAGGAAAGCGGGAGCCCAGTGTTTCGGATGCGCAAATTGGCACGCTTGTTGATGCTGCAAGCTCCGAGAGTGCCGATACGGAGTTCATTCTGATCGGGTCTTCGTACCAGGTTGGATCGAACGCCTCCAGTTCCCGTGCAATTCTCTTGATGGTCGGCAGGTTCCACAGGCTGTGAAATTCGACCATGATACGCATCTGGTCTCCGACGCGCTTGCGAATCTGCTCGAATGGCTTGATCGCCGTGCGAAGCTGTTCGCTTGTGATATAGCGACCGTCATTCTCGATGGCGGCGGGGTCGAAGGGCCAGATTTTCATGGCCGAAATACCCTGCTCCAGCAGGTTTTCCGCCAAAGCCCCGGCGTCCGTCATGAAGCCCTTAAGGTCCTCATATGGGCCTTCCGAACTGTCACGGAAGTTCCATGTATCGACCGGCTTGATCTTGTTGGAACGGACATATCCATAGCCCGCACAGGTGTTGTAAACGGGAATGCGATCATGACACAGGCCACCCAGCATCTGATGGACGGGCTGGTCGCAGACCTTTCCGAAAATATCCCAGAGCGCCAGATCGATAGCCGACGCCGCCCGGTATTCGGCACCCGTGGACGCCTGTGCCATTGGTAGATTGACGAGTTCTCTCGCATGGGCCTCGATGCGTAACGGGTCCTTGCCAAGCAGTCGTCCGGCGAGAACGTCATGGATATGCGCTTCCACCGAGCCCGCACCATAAAATGTCTCGCCAAGACCTATGTGTCCCGCATCCGTGTGGACGCGCACCCATAGAACATTGGCGAACTCTTCCGTCCGCAAGGTTTCTATTGCGGTTATCTTCATTTGAAATTCCTCCCATCCGGCTGAAGCCAGACCGATCCCACCCGTGGGCCGCGCTTCAGGCCGCCTTCGCCGTGACAATAATATTGCTTGTAATATTTCACAACATATTTTATGAGTTTTCTCAAGATGGAGGAATGAGCGCACGGGGAGGTCGTTCATGGCACAGAGACAAATCATGTTTAGGCACGTCTTCAACCTCACCGCGCTGCGGTTCGCAGGCGAGGCAAACTTTGCCGGCACCTACCTTCGCCACATGAAGAGCGAGACGGATAGGCCGGGCCTCCGGTCGTTCGCGGCCTGTGCTGCATCAAATTTAAGGTTCTAGAATTCCAATTGGGGGGTGCTTATGTCGCCACGGATCATATTCCATGGAGAGAATGCTGCCAGTTTCAGCAGCGATTTCGCCAGTCTCGTTCAAGGTGGAGCGGAAATTGTTCTGCTTCCAGACGTCCTTCAAACCGAGGATCAGCGTCAGGCTTACCAGCAGGCAGATGTAATTGTTGGCGTCAAATTCGACGCATCTCTGCCCACGCCGGAAAGGCTTCAGCTGTTTCACGTGCCGGGTGCGGGCTACGATCCCGTAAATCTGGAAATGATGCCTAAAACCGCTACGGTCTGCAATTGCTTCGGCCACGATCCGGCCATTGCGGAATATGTGTTCGCCGCAATTTTGAACAGGCACGTACCACTCGTCGATGCGGACCGCAGATTGCGTCAGGGCGACTGGGCCTACTGGTCTGGCTCGCCAGACAGGCTACATGACGAAATGTCTGGAAAGACAATTGGTCTTCTGGGTTTTGGACATATCGGCAAGGCCATTGCCCGGCGGGCAAAAGCCTTTGATATGCGTGTCAGCGTGGCAAACCGTACCCGTGTTGATGTTTCGGAGCTGGTGGATGAATCCTATTCGCTGGACCAACTCGAAAACTTCTGGCCGTCAGCCGATTTTATCATTGTTTCAGTGCCATTCACCGCTTCTACGCAGGGAATTGTCGGCCAGAGCGCCTTTGCCGCGATGAAACCGAGCGCCGTTGTGATGAATGTGGGTCGTGGTCCGACCATCGATGAAAAGGCTCTGTTCGATGCGTTGAGCGAGCGTCGCATTGCAGGTTCAGTCATCGACACCTGGTACGCCTATCCAGGCCCGGGCGAACCGAACCGACTGCCCTCGGCACTACCGTTTCACGAACTGAACAATGTCGTGATGACACCGCACATGTCCGGCTGGACAAGCGGCACGGTTCGCCGTCGCCAGCAGACAATTGCGGACAATATCAACCGGCGGCTGGAGGGCCGTGAATGCGTCAACATCATTCAGAGGGCGCAATCGGAACGTTGATGACTTGATCAATAGCTCAATCAAAAGGGAGAGAGTGATGAGCTTCTTTAGAAATTTGAAAACAGCAGCCCTGGTAGCCGTGTGTGCAGGCGTTTTGACCAGCGGGTTTGCAAATGCGCAGACCGTTGACGAAATCGTCAAGCGCGGTTCGGTCAAGATTGGTGTGCTTGTTGGCGCGCCTCCATTCGGCTCCGTAGATGCGCAGGGCAATGCCGTTGGCTATGATGCTGATGTGGCTGCGCTGGTGGGCAAGTACATGGGCGTTCCTGTGACAATGGTTCAGCTGACGCCGCCTTCGCGTATTCCAGCGCTGGAATCCGGCAAGGTCGATTTTCTGGTTGCGACGTTGGCGCCTACGCCCGAACGCGCCAAGGTGGTGATGTTTACCAACCCTTACAGTGCATTTCAGGTCGGTATTTACGCCCATAAGGACACGGCCATTTCCAAGTGGGAAGACCTCAAGGGCATGACTGTCGGCGTCAATCGCGGATCAAGCGTCGAGAGGGAGTTCGTCAATCGCGAGAAGGAGCTTGGTCTGACGATCCTTCGGTTTGACGATGACGCCACCACCATGCAGGCGCTTTTCTCCGGTCAGGTCCAGGCAATCGCAGGACCTGACGCGCAGGCAAATGCTGCCATGCGTCTGCGCGGCGATACGACCAGTGAAGTCAAGTTCATCTTCCAGGTCCAGCCCAACTCCATGACGGTCCGCATGGACGCCTATGACCTGCATCAGTGGCTGAACAACACGATCTACTACATCAAGCAGAACGGCGAACTGGATGCCATCGCCCGCAAATGGGTCGGATCGCCATTGCCGGTACTCCCGACTTTCTAAGTCGGCCTGACGAACGTCCTCGCGCGCCTGGTCGGCCGCGAGGACGGGATTACCGGGAGGAAGTAATTTCATGAATTTCTCACTGCATTTCGAATCCGTCTTTGCGGAATCCGATCTCATCATGCGTGGCATTGCCTTGACCATTGGTCTTTCCGCCACGGCTATTGCGCTTGGTACCTGTGTTGCAATCCTGCTTGTCGCACTGCGGCATCTGGGCAATGGTGCGGTGCGCTTCGGGGTGGACTCCTATGTGGAGTTGCTTCGCAACACGCCGTTTCTTGTCCAGCTTTTCATGATCTTCTTCGGCTTGCCACTGCTTGGGCTGCGCATGTCCGGCACGCAGGCCGCGCTGCTCGCCATGACGCTCAATCTGTCGGCCTATGCGACAGAGATCATTCGTGCGGGCGTCGAATCCATCCACCGTTCGCAGATCGAGGCGGGTCTTTCGCTGGCACTCAGTCGCTTGCAGGTCTTCCGTTATGTCGTGCTGAAGCCATCGATTTCCAAGGTCTGGCCTGCACTGTCCAGCCAGTTCGTTCTCATGCTTCTGGCCTCCAGTATCTGCTCCTTCATTTCCGTTCCCGAACTTTCCGGCGCCGCCTCGATCATCGAGCAGCGGACGTTCAGAAGCTTCGAAACCTACATTGTGGTCACGATCTTGTATCTGTGCATGGCACTCGTCTTGAAGCTTGTCCTGTTCTGGATTGGCCATCGTCTTTTCAACCGAAGGACAGTCGTCACCGCGCCCTTGGCCGTTGAAAGAGGGGTTGCCTGATGTCTACATTTGGTTGGCCAGAATTTATGTTCCTGGTGCGCTCCGCCGGTTGGTCCATTGTGCTCACGGCCATCGCGTTCGGTTTCGGTACCATCGCAGGCGGCATATTTGCCATCATGCGCCTTGCCCGCAGCTCCGTCTTGCGGACCATAGCGGCGGGTTACATCACCGTCATCCAGTCGATTCCGGTGCTCATGATCCTGTTCATGTCCTATTACGGGCTGACACTGTTCGGTGTTGAAATCCCACCTTTGTTCGCAGCGTCGATTTCGCTGTCGATCTACGTATCTGCCTATCTGGCCGAAATCTGGCGTGGATCGATCCAGGCGGTTCCTTCGCAGCAATGGGAGGCCTCCGCCTCACTGGCACTGTCAAGGTTCCAGCAGTACCGATACATCATCCTGCCGCAGGCCCTGCGCATTTCGCTGCCGCCGACGGTCGGCTTCCTCGTTCAGCTCGTGAAAAATACCTCGATTGTCTCCGTCGTCGGTTTCGTCGAACTTTCTCGCGCCGGCCAGCTCGTCAACAACGCGACCTTCAAGCCGTTCCAGGTCTTTCTCGTCGTTGCCATCCTCTATTTCGCAATCTGCTTTCCGCTGTCGCGTCTAAGTCGCCATCTTGAAAGGGTTCTCCATGTCGGTCGTAGCCATTGACCAAGTCCATAAGCGCTATGGCGCGCTCGAAGTCCTGAAAGGTGTTTCTCTTACCGTCGAAGCAGGGCAGGTGGTCGCCATCATCGGGCGAAGCGGTTCAGGTAAGAGCACCATGCTTCGCTGTATCAATGGTCTGGAGCAATTCCAGTCGGGAGCGATTACGGTCGCTGGCCATCGGGTCGAGCAAAATCCGGCAAAGCTGCAGGAATTGCGCAAGGATGTCGGTATCGTTTTCCAGAGCTATAATCTGTTCCCGCATCTCAATGTCGGGCAGAACATCATGCTTTCGCCGCGAATAACGCAGGGCGTGTCTCATGCTGAGGCCGAGGCGCTGGCGCGCAGGGTGCTGGCCCAGGTCGGTCTGGCCGAAAAGTTCGATGCCTTTCCCGATATGCTGTCTGGCGGGCAACAGCAGCGCGTCGCCATAGCGCGCTCGCTGGCCATGCGGCCGAAAGTCATGTTGTTCGATGAAGTGACGTCCGCTCTCGATCCGGAATTGACGGGAGAAGTTCTTCTCGTCATGGAACAGCTCGCGAGGGAAGGGATGACGATGTTGCTCGTTACCCATGAAATGAGCTTTGCCCGCAGCGTGGCGAATGTCACCGTCTTCATGCATCACGGCAAGATCTGGGAAATGGGACCTTCCAAAGAGCTGTTCGAGAATCCACAGACAGCGGAGTTGCAGGCATTCCTCTCAAATGGTGTCAAATAACGTAGCGACACTGCCAATGTGACGGCAAGGTGTGGTTGACGATTTCGGAAAGACAAGATTGATTGCGGCATCAGTATTGTCTGGGCCGCTCTTCTTCGTGCGTCTTTTTGAGTGGCATTTTACCAAGGTTTAGAAATGAAAATTGGATCACCGAAAGAACAATATCCGGGAGAAGCCCGGTGCGCATTAACGCCTGACAGTGCCCTGCAGTTGCAGAAACTGGGTCACCAGTGCCTGGTCGAATCCGGCGCGGGTATCAGTGCGGGCTTTTCCGACGACGCCTTCAGAAACGCTGGCGTAACCGTCATTGAAACTGCCGAGAAATTATTCGCAGAAGCTGACATCATTGCAAAAGTCCGCCCGCCGGAGGCCGAGGAGCTCAACCGGCTGGATGCTTCCAAGACGCTGATATCGTTCTTTTATCCAGCCCAGAACAAGGAACTCCTTGAAGCGGCGAAGAGCACCGGCGCCAATGTCATCGCCATGGATATGGTGCCGCGGATTTCGCGCGCGCAGAAAATGGACGCTTTGTCTTCCATGGCCAACATTGCCGGTTACCGCGCGGTCATAGAGGCTGGCAACAATTTTGGCCGCTTCTTCACGGGTCAGGTTACGGCAGCGGGAAAGGTGCCTCCGGCAAAAGTGCTGGTCATCGGCGCGGGCGTTGCCGGTCTTGCCGCAATCGGTACTGCCACGTCCCTTGGAGCGATCACCTACGCATTCGACGTGCGCCCGGAAGTTGCCGAGCAGATCGAGAGCATGGGCGCCGAATTCGTCTATCTCGATTTCAGCGACCAGCACCAGGACGGCGCTGCGACGGGAGGTTATGCCGCCCCATCTTCACCGGAGTTTCGCGAGAAGCAATTGGCGCGGTTTCGTGAGCTTGCCCCGCAGATCGATATCGTTATCACTACGGCCCTGATACCCGGTCGCGATGCGCCGAAACTCTGGCTCGCCGATATGGTTGCGATGATGAAGCCCGGTTCGGTCATTGTCGACCTGGCCGCAGAACGCGGTGGCAATTGCGACCTGACGGTTGCCGATCAGCGGATTGTTTCGGACAATGGTGTTATCGTCATTGGTTACACCGACTTTCCAAGCCGTATGGCATCACAGGCATCGACGCTCTACTCCACCAATATCCGCCATATGATTGCCGATCTGACGCCAGCGAAGAATGGGCAGATCGTCCACAACATGGATGATGATGTCATTCGCGGCGCGACGATTGCCTATGCTGGAGACATAACCTTCCCGCCACCGCCTCCGAAGGTGCAGGCCATCGCCGCCGCAAAACCGAAGGCAAAGGCCAAGGAGCCAACGCCGGAGGAAAAACGCGCTCAGGAACTTGCTGCGTTCAAGACGCAATCGCGCAATCAGGGCATATTGCTTGCCGTGGGCACGGGCTTGCTGCTGCTGGTCGGTGCTGTTGCACCTGCAAGCTTCATGAGCCACTTCGTCGTGTTCGTCCTGTCCTGCTTCATCGGTTTCCAGGTCATCTGGAATGTTTCGCATTCGCTGCACACGCCCTTGATGGCGGTGACGAATGCCATCTCTGGAATCGTCATCCTTGGTGCGCTCCTTCAGGTCGGATCGGGAAATTGGCTTGTGGTGATCCTTGCAGCACTCTCGGTGCTTGTCGCGACGATCAACATCGTCGGTGGCTTCCTCGTGACACGGCGTATGCTCGCCATGTTCCAGAAGTCTTGAGCATTTTAGGGGGAGCATCATCATGACAACTGGTATCGTTTCGGCGGCCTATATTTCCGCGGCTGTCCTTTTCATTCTTTCACTAGGCGGTCTTTCCGGTCAGGAAAGCGCGCGCCGCGCCATCTGGTATGGCATTGTCGGCATGGCGCTTGCGGTCATTGCCACCATTTTTGGCCCCGGCGTCGAAAACCTGTTTATCATCATCCTGATGATTGCAGCTGGCGCGGCTTTGGGGACCTATCTGGCGCGTCGCGTGCAGATGACGGAAATGCCGCAGCTCGTCGCTGCGCTCCATTCCTTCGTCGGCCTCGCAGCCGTGTTTATCGGCTTCAACGCGCATATCGAGGCATGGCGCGTTGCTGGAATGGATGCCATCGAGCGCGCGGGCCTTGTTGGCTTCGCAGGCATTCTTGCCCACAAGACACCTGTCGAACTCGCCATCATGAAGGTTGAGGTCTTTCTCGGTGTTTTCATCGGTGCCGTCACTTTCACCGGCTCCGTGGTCGCATTCGGCAAACTTGCCGGGCGGCTGGACGGCAAGGCGAAGAAGCTGCCCGGCGGGCACTTTCTCAATGCGGGCTCCTTGATCCTGTCGCTGATCCTGATGCTCATGTATCTGAACGGCGCGGGCGCGTGGACGCTCATCCTGATGACGCTGCTTGCCTTCTTCATTGGCTACCATCTCATCATGGGTATTGGCGGCGCGGATATGCCTGTTGTCGTATCCATGCTCAATTCCTATTCGGGATGGGCAGCTGCCGCGATTGGCTTTACGCTCGGTAATGACCTGCTGATCGTCACCGGCGCGCTGGTTGGTTCGTCTGGTGCGATCTTGTCTTACATCATGTGCAAGGCCATGAACCGCTCCTTCATCTCGGTCATTCTTGGCGGTTTCGGTGGCACGACAGGCCCTGCCATGGAGATCTCCGGTGAACAGTTGTCTATCGATGCCGATGGCGTGGCGGCTGCGCTCAATGATGCTGACAGCATCATCATCGTGCCCGGTTACGGCATGGCGGTTGCGCAGGCCCAGCAGGCCGTCTCGGAGCTGACACGCAAGCTGCGCGCAGCCAACAAGAACGTCCGCTTCGCCATCCATCCGGTCGCAGGGCGTCTCCCCGGTCACATGAATGTTCTCTTGGCAGAAGCCCGTGTGCCCTACGACATCGTTCTCGAAATGGATGAAATCAACGAGGACTTCCCGGAAACCGACGTTGTGATAGTTATTGGATCGAACGACATCGTAAATCCGGCGGCGCAGGAAGACCCCAACTCACCAATCGCTGGGATGCCGGTGCTTGAGGTCTGGAAGGCGCGTCAGGTCTTCGTGTCCAAGAGAGGGCAGGGTACAGGCTATTCCGGCATCGAAAACCCGTTGTTCTACAAGGACAATACGCGCATGTTCTACGGCGACGCCAAAAAGTCGGTCTCGGAGCTTCTGGCCAAGATCGACTGAGGTCGCGAAGGCGGGAAATCGACAAATAACAGTGAGGCCAGACAGGATGTCCCGTCTGGCCTCATTTCGTTAAAAGCAATCGCGGAGCGCTTCAGTGAACCGCTGGTTCCTCGCCCTCGAGGAACGTGCGGATCCCGTCTTTTTCGACAGTGGCGAGAAACTCTTCCCATGCGTCCTTGTCGGTCGCAAAAGGTTCGTCCCATGAGGTCACGTCGTCTTCCTCGCTGACGACCTCCATCTGCCAATCCTGCTGGGTCCCGGCGGGCCGGAAGATATCGACAAGCACAGTAACGCCGTCATCTTCGAACTCGCCTGAAAATTCCGAGTGCTCGATCTTTTGTTTCTTTGGCATCAGCCACCTGCACCTGTCGGCGCATCCGGCGCCAAATGTTCGGGATATTGAACAGTCTGAGACTGATCGGTATCGAATTCGTCTGGTGACTTCAACAGCCTTACGCCTGGCCCACCAGCCGCAGACGTCTTGTTGTCGTCAATGAAGGAAATGCCAGAAGACTGCAAAAAACTGATTACAGCCCGCAGATGTTCATGCCCACCCTGGCGTAAATCTTCAATCTCCATGACGGCTTCAACAGGAACCTGTGACGACGCGGCAAGCGTCGCCTGCTCCATGCCAAGAAGCACCCGTGCCGCCGCGATCTGTCTGCCTGAAACCTGCTGGTCTTCGCTCATCATGGGGAAACTCTGGCTGCTGTTTCGTTGCGTGGCCCAATCAGTTATCACCCAAGGCAAGATTGATCAACGAATGCCGAATGAAACTGCAAGTTTTGCATGGCCGAAGCCGGAGTTGGCCATTGCGCAGTACAATCTTGGCGGCGCTCAGCTAGTGCAGTCCGCCAACGCCAAGCAGACGGTCGACAACCTCATGGTCGCTCGATAGGGCTTTCGGCGTGCCGCTCCAGGCAACGCGGCCGCGCTCGAGGATGATGACCTGATCGGCGAAGTCGAGTGCGCTTTGAATACGCTGCTCAACGAGAAGAATTGTCATGTCACCTGTTTTTGCCAATTCCGTAAAGGCAATCATAAGCTCTTCGCAGATCACGGGAGCGAGCCCTTCAAGCGGTTCGTCGAGCAGAAGAATGGCTGGGCGGCCCAGAATGCTTCGCGCAGTTGAGAGCATTTGCTGCTCGCCGCCAGACAGTTGATTGCCGAAGTTGCGGCGGCGTTCCTTCAGTCTCGGAAACATCTGAAAGGCTTCTTCAATGGCGGTCCTGGGCCGGTTTTTCAGTCCAACCAACAGGTTCTCCTCCACAGTCAGTGTCGGAAAGATACACCGCGCTTGCGGAACATAGCCCAGTCCGGAATGGGCCCGTGCGGCACTCGCTAGGCCGGTCACATCGTTGGTGCCGATGCGGATGCTTCCATCGTAATGCCGGGTCTGCCCTGCCAGGGTGGCAAGCAAAGTCGTCTTGCCCATGCCGTTGCGTCCAAGTACGGCCAGACGGCCGCCAGTTGCGACTGAAAATGAAACCTTGTCGAGAACCTGCGTTGGGCCATAACCGGCAGACAGGTTCTGCACCTCAAGCGGCATGGCTGGCATTGGCATAGCTCCCCAGATAGGCTTCGCGCACGCGCGCATCCTTGGTAACATCGACAGGCAGGCCATCGAAGATGATGGTGCCTGCCGCCAGCACGATAACCCGCTTTGCAAAGCGGAAAACGAGATCCATATCGTGTTCGATCATCAGCACTGCGAGATCTGACGGCAGGTCGGCGAGCGCCTTTTCAATCCGGCCGGTGTCACTTTGCGGCACACCTGCCGCAGGCTCATCGAGAAGCAGCACCTTTGGTTTGAGTGCCGTTGCAACAGCGATTTCCAGAAGCCTTTGCTGCCCATAGGCAATCTCGCTGACGCGGCGATGCATCAGTTCTTCCAATCCAAGCGTGGTCAGCATCTGCTCGACCTCGGTCATGATGTCTGGCATCGTCAGGAAATTGCCGAACATCCTTCCCGACTTGCCTTGTCGTTGCAGGATGGCGAGGCCGACATGCTCAGCCGGTGTCATCTCCTGAAACAGGCGGGTGACCTGAAACGACCGTACGAGACCGCGCTTGACCCGTCCGGCTGCGTCAATGCGTGTCACCGTCTCGCCACCGATGCGAACATCGCCGGAATCAGGCGAAAGATTGCCAGTCACAAGGTTGACGAAGGTCGTCTTGCCCGCGCCGTTCGGGCCAATCAGAGCAACGCGATCACCGGGGTCCATGCTGATCGAGACGTCGTTAGTGACGGCAAGGCCGCCAAAGGATTTCTTGAGATTGACGACTTCGAAGGCCGGGCTCATCGCGGCATCTCCCTGCGCTGTTTGAAGAGATTGGCAGCGGTACCGTATAGGCCTTTGGGTGCAAACAGCACGACTGCGATGAGCAGAACGCCTACCATCGTCAGCCAGTGAAACGGGTTGGCGGCAGAAACATAATCTTCAAACAGCATGAAGATGACGGTGCCTGCGAGGGCGCCGAACAGTGACCCGGTGCCACCAAGTACCAACATGACGAGGCTTTCGGCAGACAGTGTAAATGAAAGGCTGTCCAGGCCGACGACCTGCGTAGAGATTGCGTTGAGTGCTCCGCCCACTCCTGCCACGGCGCCTGAAATGACATACATCTTTATCAAGGCCGCTTTCGGCGAAGCACCCATGGCTTTGATGCGAATGGGGTCTTCCTTGATCCCACGGCATAGCATCCCGAATGGAGAGCGCACCAGAAAGCGCAACACAATAAAGATGAGCACCAGGAGACAGACTCCGAAAACATAGGCCGTCTGGCCGTAGAGATCGAACTCGAAATAGCCGAACACGGGGTCTGCCGAAATGCCGCTCAGGCCATCGCTGCCTCCTGTCCAGGATGAAGCCTTGTTGGCGAACTCATGAAAGAGATGAATGAGAGCAATGGACAGCACCAGTTGCGGCAGGCCGTGCGCCCGCAGGATGACGATGCCGCACACCAGTCCGGCAACGGCACCTCCAACTGTGCCCACGAGCGCCATCAGCAATGGGTCGGTTACACCGTAATCAGCAGATACGATACCGGCAGCGTAAGCGCCTGAGCCGAACAGCGCTGCGTGCCCCAGCGTCGCCACACCGCAGTAACCGGTCACCAGATCGAGTGACAGGACAAGCAGGGCAATGCCGATGATGCGGGTGAGCAAGGCGAGATTGTCTGGAAAGACGAAGTATCCGAGAATGGCAATCGCGATAATGACAGCAACCCCGGCGAAATCCTTGCTGACGGAGCGGTGAGGCGCGGCCAACGGCGCGTTGCGCTGTACTGATTGACTTGTGCTCATGCTAATTCTTCCTTCCAGCAAAACCGCGCGGGAATACGCAGATGAGCGCGATGACGGCGAGGTAGAAGAAAAATTCTCCAAACTCGGGCATGAGATAGCGTCCCGTCGTATCGATGCCACCCAGCACCAGACAGGCAATCAGTGCGCCGGGAATGGAGCCTGCGCCGCCGACTGAAACGACGACGAGAAAAGTGACCATATAGCGAAGCGCGTAATATGGCTCTACGGGCAGCAATTCAGCGCCGACGACCCCGCCAAATGCGGCGAGACCAACGGCGACTGCGAAGCTGAGTGCATAGATGATTTCAGTCCGCACGCCCAAGGCGGCTGCCATGGCGGCGTTATCGACAGAGGCACGCAGTTTTACGCCAAAGCCAGTTCTCTCGATGGTGAACCACAGGCATACCGCCACCACGATGCCCGAGGCGATCGCAAATAGCCGATGCATGGGAATAGTCCGAAATACAAGGTCGGCAGAGCCTTGCAATTCTGCAGGCAGGGGGATGGTCTTGAGAGTGGGACCCATGACGTAGTTGGCAATGCCGATGACACAGAAAGTGATGCCAATCGTCATCAGCACATGCGTCAGCTCGGGCGCTCCGTAGATGCGGCGATAGAGAAATCGCTCTATCGGCACCGCGATGATGATGGTGCCCACGACAGCGGCCAACACGCCAACGCCGTAGCCAAGCCCCAGGTCACGCGTGGCGTAAGAGGCGATGTAGCCACCAATCATCGCAAATGCGCCATGTGCCAGGTTCACCACGCGCATCAGGCCCATGGTTACCGAAAGCCCGATCGAAATGACGAACAGCACCATGCCGTAGGCGAGGGCATCGACCGCGATGCTGAAGACAGTCTGCATGAGTTGAACCAATGCTTTAAGGAATTCTAGATGGAGAAACCGCCTGAATACTGCCGTGCTTCAGGCGGTTGAGACGAGCAAAATGCTGCTTTATTTTGCTGCTGCGAGACCCGGATCGCCCTGCTTCTCGAAGGTCTGAATTTCCTTGTTGTAGAACTTGCCAGCTGGATCCTTGGCAACCTCGCGCAGATAGATGTTCTGCGTGATGTGACGGCTTTCCGGATCGATGGAAACGGGTCCGCGTGGGCTCGTCCAAGACAGACCCTTCACGGCTTCGACTGCCTTCTCGGCATCCTGCTTGCCGCCCGTGGCTTCGATCATCTTGTAGATGACATGCATCCCATCATAGGCGCCCACTGCCGGAAAGGTCAGTTCGGCTGGGTTGCCGATTGCTTTGCTCGCAGCCTCGACAAAGGCCTTGTTTTCAGCCGATTCGTGCGAAACCGCGTAATGGAAGCTGGTCAGCATTCCCAGTGCGGCATCGCCAAGGGCTGGAAGGTCGGATTCCTGTGTCAGGTCGCCAGGTGCGAAGACCTGAATACCTGCGTTCTTCAGGCCGTTTTCATTGTAGGCTTTCACAAAACCAAGTGTGGTTGGGCCCGATGGAAGAAAAGCAAAGACGCCCTGAGCGCCGGAGTCCTTGATCCGTTGCATGATCGGGCTGAAATCATTCGTCGAAAGCGGCATACGGATCGCTTCGACAACTTCGCCGCCGGCTTTTTCGAAGCCCGCCTTAAAGGCATTTTCAGCATCGACTCCCGGGCCGTAGTCGCTGACGACGGAAATGACTTTCTTTACTCCCCGGTCATAGGCCACCTTCGCGATGGGCGTTGACGTCTGCCATGTGGTAAACGAGGTGCGAACCACCAGCGGGCTTTTCGTAACGATGGCGGATGTCGCCGCATTCATGACGATGAGCGGCGTGTTGGCCTGTTTCAGGATAGGGGTTACGGCCATGGCGTCGGGCGTGAAATAGAAGCCGGCGAGATACTGGACCTTCTCCTTGACGACCAGCTCTTGCGCCAGCGCCTTGGATTGCGCCGGGTCGGCGGCCGGCAAGTCGCGATAGATGATCTCGATCGTGTCGCTGCCAACCTTGTTGCCATTGGTCGTCATGTAGGCGTCGATACCCGCCTTGAAATTCTTGCCCTGCAGGGCAAAAGGACCGGAGAATGGCCCGACGACACCAACCTTTATCGTATCGGCCTGAGCAACCGTGCCAAAAACGAGCGCGGCGGCAGCGGCCAAAAGCAGCTTCTTCATGTTTTTCTCTCCCTTTGTCGGCGCACTCCCTCGCCGGTCAGTAGCACGTAATGCTAATATTGCGAGTTTGTCACCGGGGGTGTCATTCTTAAAATGAAATAAACGCGCGGAGATATAACTTATTGGTTATATTTACGGGTGCTCGCTTCACCGCCTTTGGCTACCCTCATGAGATGGGGCTCTGGCAGAAGCGAGGTGGTTTAATAGGTTCAAACCATTTGGAAGATCGAGAGCGATTTGCGCACGTGCATTTTCGCCACAGCATCCCAGAATATCGACCCTCAGTCCAAACTGGCATTGTTTTGTTCTGGTGTTCACGCATTGCGTTCCGTTAACATGAGTTATAAAGTCATATTAAATTGGTTATCGACCATCGCAGGAAAGCTGGGGCGGTTTATGAAGAAGCTGTTGGATGTTGTTCGTTTATGAGTACGGCATTATTGGACCTCTTAAGAACGCAGGAGAGTGACCGTCTGTTACGGTTCTTTCGAAGTCGCCTTAGAGATCGTGAAGATGCCGCAGACGCGATGCAGGAAACTGCGTTGCGCGTTTTACAGGTGTCCCAGACAACATCGATTGAAAATCCGAAGGCATACCTGTTTCAGATCGCAAAATCGGTTGCGCGGCTGACGATCATCAAACAGGTGCGCGAACGGCCGCTACTGGTTTCGCTGGAAGCCGGGCTTGAGGTTGCCTGTGACAGCCCTAACCAGGAACAAATCGTCACGGGGCGACAGCATCTGGCCGTGATGGCACAGGAAATCAGTGCTCTGCCGAAGCGGTGCCAGGAAGTCTTCATCCTCAGTCGTATTCATGGCTTTCCCAATGGTGAGATCGCAGTGCGGCTCGGCATATCTCGAAACATGGTGGAGAAGCATATCATCAAAGCGTTGCTTCATTGCCGTGATGCCAGAGCGAAATTGAACAGCCGATAGAGCTACACGCCTCGCATGTTCTTCGCTCGACATATAGATATGCTGACTGGAATCAATTGAGAATGGCAAACATCCATGCGTGACCAACAAAGCGAGGGGACAGATGATGGTCTGGCCGAACAGGCGGCGCTGTGGGTGGCGCGTATGCAATCGGCTGACGCATCGGCATCCGACCGAGAGGCATTCGAGGACTGGCTGGCGGCAAATCCAGCGCACAACGACGCCTATCAGGAAATGGCTGCGCTTTGGGGAGATTTGCGTAATGTCCCGCTGGCGCCTCGTCATCGGCGATCAGGGTCCAAACGCACAGCACTGGCAATAATCTGCATTCTGTGTCTGGGGGGCTTGTCCGTTTTCCTGTCTCAGCGAACGGGTTTGATCGATCGCCTTCATGCAGATTATTATACAGCGGTCGGAGAAACACGTGTGTTGACTCTGGAGGACGGAACTCAGGTCAGTCTGAACTCCGATACCGCTGTGGAAACACGATATTCCGAGCAAGAACGGCGTGTCGTCCTGCTGCGCGGTGAAGCGTTTTTCGATGTGGCGAAAAATCCGCAACGCCCCTTCATTGTTGATAATAAAGGTCTGACAGCCAAGGCCCTTGGAACTCAATATGCAGTGCGCTCCCGCAATGGAACGCTGCCACAAGAGGTTCAAGTCGAAGAAGGCGAAGTCCAGGTCGAAACGAGTTCAGGCATTACAAGACTTAGGGCCGGAGACGTGGTTACACTGGACGCTCATGGAGCGGCCATCGTCTCCCGGCAGGATGTGGCCACCAATACAGCCTGGCGCGAAGGAAAACTCGTTTTCTCTGGCCAGTCGCTTCGACAAGCGCTCAATATACTGGCGCAATATCGTCACGGCCGAATTATCATTCTTGACGAAACCGCTGCTCGTTTGAGTGTTTCAGGCATTTTCGATCTTCGCGACACCGATCAGGCGCTTCGAATTCTGGAAACCAATCTCCCGGTCACAGTGACGAAGCTGACCAGCATGGTTGTGGTCGTCCGCTCACGATAATTTTTTTGAAAAAGCACGTCAGGATGTCGGGGTCCTTTTCACTCTAGGTCTGCAGGAAGCAAAGCGCGTTTGCGCGGTGCGTCAATGACCAGGCGTGAAGGGGTACTGAATGATTTCGTCAAAATACGTGCACATGAGAATGGGGCTGGCGACAACCACTGTGATTGGGCTGTCGATAGCAACTGCCGCAGGACCCACGATTGCGCGTGCTCAGACCGCGGCGGCTGCCCCTGCTGTAGCGACGTTATCCGTTCCTGCCGGTCCCCTCGAAAATGCTATTCTGACGCTGGGTCGCCAAGCCAATCTGCGCATGCTCTATCCTTCGGCAATTACCAAAGGAAAGACGACCGCCGGCGTTCGGGGACCGCTCAGCGTTTCAGCGGCAGTAACGCAGCTGCTCGCTGGCTCCGGTCTGAGTTTTACCACCACGGAGTCCAATACGGTCCGTATTTTCGATCCTGCTACCACGCAACAGGAAGCCAACGGAAATGGTGGCTCTACGGTTCTTGAGACAGTCGTTGTCCAGGGCTCCGGCAATGAGGGTGTAGCGGGTATCGTCGAGTCGAAAGGCTACGTCGCGAAATCCGGTCGGAGTGCGACGAAAACGAATATGAAAGTAGCCGAAACTGCACAATCGGTATCGGTTGTCAGCCGGAAACAACTGGATGACAGGCAACCACAGAACCTCAAGGAAGCAATCGATTATACCCCAGGCGCACGCAGCGGTGCCTACGGTACGGAGCCACGCTTTGACACATTCAAGCTACGCGGAATAGACCTGACATATACAGGTGTATTCCGAGATGGTCTGCGCCAGATCAGCAGCCCCAACGGTCTGTTCAGGCTTGAGCCCTACGGCATGGAAGCGGCAACAGTTCTACGCGGTCCCGCAGCTTCGATCTATGGTGCAAGCAGTTCCGGCGGGATTGTCGACATCGTTTCGAAGCGGCCGACGGAAGAGCGAGTGCGGGAGGTTGAACTCCAGTACGGTTCCTACGGACGTGTACAAGGCGCCTTCGATCTCTCCGGTCCAGTTACGGATGATGGATCTGTCCTTTATCGTCTGACAGGCGTTGCCCGCGATGCGCGTAATGAGGTGAAAGCCATCAAGGACGATCGCGTCATGATCGCTCCTGCTGTGACGTGGAAACCGGATGAAGGTACGAAGTTCACGGTGCTCGGCGAGTACATGGACTCGACCACGGGCGGAACGTGGGGTTACGTCAACACTTATAACAGCAACTATGTGTCGACTGGCGCAACGCCCGTTTACAGTGGAGATGCTCGTTTCAATGACTTCGACCAGAAGCAGTGGCGCATAGGCTACGAGCTCGAACACGAAATAAACGACACACTGACGCTACACCACAAGCTGCGCTATTCCGATCTTTCGACCAGGCAGGAGTGGGTGGACAGCAGTTATCCCGGCATTGTCTACGAAGACAATAAGGGGTTGGCGACGGACACTTATCTCGAAGCTGAGTTTCAAACTGGGGCCGCCCAACACAAATTGATCGGCGGCATTGATTACAGCTTCATGGAGTATACGTCGCGTCAGGGAGACGGACCGAACCGCTTTACTCCCACCTCCACCTACGTTCCCGCTATCAATTATGTCGAAACGCAAAAGCAGAGTTCGATTGGTCTTTATGTTCAGGACCAGATTGAACTTGATGCATGGCGGATCGGACTTGGCCTGCGGCATGATTGGCACGACAGCGACTATACCAGCGCTGGCACCGGCGGTTCCAGAAATGACAGCGTAACAACCGGACGGGCCTCGATTGGATACGTGACGTCCTGGAATGTCATGCCCTACATCAGTTATGGTACCTCCTACTTCGCCAATACGGGCGTGATCCTGACGGGTACGCAAAGTCAGGCCAACCCAACTCGTGGCAAACAGTACGAGATAGGCGTCAAGTATGAGATACCAGATCAGAACATTCTTCTTTCCGCCGCCTATTTCGATATCAGGCAGGAAGACGCATCTCTCTATGACACCAACACCATGTCACTGCGTCAACTCGACCTTCACTCCCGCGGGATTGAATTTGAAGTCACGGCGTCACTCGACAATGGTTTGAGTTTTACCGGCGGCTACTCCTACAACGACGTTGAAATAACCAAGCAGACCCCGGCTACGGTCGGCAATCAGCTCAACTCTTCACCGTACCACATGTTCTCGCTCTGGGCAGATTACGAGGTCCAGAGTGGACCACTGGAAGGGCTGGGTGTTGGCGCTGGTGTCCGCTATGTCGGGTCCAGTTTTGGTGATGATGCCCATACAAGGGTCATCAACAACGGCGCGCGTACATTCGTAGACGCGGCCTTGCGTTATGATTTGGGCAAGCTGAACGACGCGATGGAAGGCGTCAAGCTGCAGGTCAATGCCACCAACTTGCTCGATGAAGTCAATCAAGTCTGCACGACTGGCTACTGCCTCTTTGATGAAGGTAGAAAACTCGTCGCCAGCGTCAAATACAACTTCTGATGACGACGCCAGATGCAAGAGAGGTACAGCCGTCGCCCGCAATCGTTTTCGCTGCGGTCGGTGGTCTTTATGTCGGGCAAAGCGTCATTGGCGGCTTTACCTTCCTCGGGCTTCCTGCCGTTTTAAGAACGGCAGGACTTCCGCTGGATCAGATCGGCCTGCTTTACCTGATCGTTCTGCCATGGGCGCTCAAATTTCTTTGGGCGCCGTTCATCGAGCGTTTCCGACTTCCCCGCGTTGGCAAAAACAGGTCAAGGATCATCGTCGGCGCGGGAGTGGGAATCTGTGCATTCGGTCTTGTCATTCTTGCATTCGCCGGACCATCGCCAGTTAGCGTCGCCATTGCGATACTGTTCTTTATCGCTGTGGTGACAGCAACTGTTGATATTGCGTGCGATGGCTACGCAGTTGAGGCTTTGTCAAAAGAAAAACATGGTTGGGCAAATGCGGCACAGGTCGGGGGTGCGTATCTAGGCTCCGCCATCGGGGCAGGATTGTTCCTTGTTCTTGTCGACCTTTACGGTTGGACGACCGCGACCCTGGTTATGGCGGCCCTCGTTGTCCTGCTCATGTTGCCTTTCATGTGCGGGCCATCGGCCATAGCCAGGATAGAGACGCGCAACCAGACTCCCTCTATGCGGCGCGCACTCAACCGACAAGAGATCAGAAATGGCCTTGTCATCGCGGCTCTCTATGTCGCAGCCCAAAAATGGGGGCTGGCAATGCTTGGTCCCTTCCTTATCGATTATGGGTTCAGTCTTGCATCGCTGGGACTTCTCAACGGTGCAGGAAGTATGATCGTCGGGTTTGCCGGAGCGCTCTTAGGCGGAATGTTGGTCCGCCTCTACGGGTCGAGACGCGTGCTTCTCTTATCGATCATTGCGCAGTCGCTTTTACTGTGCGCCTTTGCGCTCCTTGCCCTTCATCGTGAGACGGCACACTGGATTGTCATGACACTCGCCATCACCAGTTCTTCCGGAGTCATGTCTATCGGCTTTGTCGCCCTTTATGCATGCTTCATGGGCTGGTCTGATCCTCGCCAGGCGGGAGTGGACTTTACCCTATTCCAATGCATGGACGGTATTGTCAGCATGGCGGGCGGAATAGGCGCAGGCGCAATAGCCGAGCGCTTCGGTTACCAGACATCGTTCCTGATTGCCGCGGGCATCTCTGCCCTCGTCGCTCCGATTTTAGCGCTACTCCTGAAGCGAAGTGATGCTTTAGCGAAAGCGGTTAAATACAATCAAACACAGTAGTTTTGACGCTTTTGTCTGCACTGGGGCAATCCTCAAAGTCAGCTAGGTCTAAGGCTGAAAAATTTCGTCAGGGCGGCGCTCAGACGAGCAACTTCTGTTTCCGGTCCGCCTGATTGATCTGAAGCTGACGGATCAAGACATCGTTTTCCGCACCGATAAAAACCGCCTAGCGCCGCCGGTTTATGGCCGCGCTTCAGCGGGCTCGTCTGCCCGTAAACCGGTGCCGCCTCAGCCCGGTGTGTCGCCACGACTAAAATAAGCGTCCTCTCATAAAATGTGGACGGCCTGCGGGAACGTGATTGACAGTCCCGGACTTTCGGATATTCTTTTATTAAAGCCTATATAACATAATAATGGAACATCTAAAAACCGGGAGCTTCGCATGAGACTCAAGCTAGCATTTCTTGTTGCCACAGCACTTGTTGCCGCACCTTCGCTTCTCTCAGCCCAGGAAAAGGGCGGGGTGATGAACGTCGCCACGATTGGCGAGCCGCCAACGCTTGATCCTATGGCTTCGACGGCCGATCTCGTCGGCATCGTGACACAGCATATGTTCGAGACGCTTTACACGTTCGACAAGGAGTGGAAGGCGACGCCTTTGCTGGCTGACAGCCTGCCGGAAATCAGCGCAGATGGTAAAGTCTACACGATCAAGCTTCGGTCGGGTATCAAGTTTCACGATGGTTCGGACATGGCTTCGGACGATGTGGTTGCATCGTTGAATCGTTGGATAAAGGTCGCCTCACGCGGAAAGCAGGCTGCTTCCTTTATCGACAAGATCGAGGCTACCGATCCTTCGACTGTCACCATCTCCCTCAAACAGCCATATGCGCCGCTCGTTTCCCTGCTGGCCTTCAACAACTCGGCGGCAATCATTTTGCCTGCGGAAAAGCAGGAGGAGCCGATGAAGGGGTTCATCGGTACCGGGCCTTATATGCTCAAGGAGCGCAAGGCCGACCAGTACATCCAGCTCGTTCGGTTTGATGGTTACACATCGCGCTCCGGCGAGAGCAATGGCTATGGCGGCGCGCGTCACCAGTATCTCGACGAGATTCGCTTCGTTCCGGTGCCCGATGCCAATACGCGCGTCGAGGCCGCCGTTTCCGGGCAGTATGACTATATAGACAGCCTGCCGGTTGAATCCTTCGACAAAATCAAGTCGTCGACGGCGACGGAGCCTGTCGTGCTCAAGCCGTTCGGCTACCCCGTCTTCGTTTTTAATACGGCGGAAGGATTGGCCAAGGATGTGGCCATGCGTAAAGCGATCCGCCAGGCATTGAGCATGGAAGACATGATGGCGGCAGCCTTCGGCAGCACGGATTTCTATGCGCTTGACGGCGATATCTATCCGAAGAATTTCCTATGGAATACCGATGCCGGCGTTGAGGGTAGCTACAACCTTGCGGACCCTGAAGGTGCTGCAGAAGCGGCGAAAGCTGCAGGTTATGACGGCGAAAAGCCGATCCGTATCCTGACCAGCCGCCAGTATGAATTCCATTACAAGATGGCGCAGGTGGCCGCGGAATATCTGAAACTTGCCGGTTTCAAGGTGGATATGCAGGTCGTGGACTGGGCGACGTTGACGCAGCGCCGGGCCGACAAGGCGCTGTGGGACATCTACATTACCCACAGCCCGTTCCTTCCTGAGCCTGCACTCATCGGCTCTCTCGCTCCGACCTCTCCGGGTTGGTGGGATACGCCGTTGCGCAAACAGACGGTTGAAGCCTTCTCCGCCGAGGCTGATCCGGAGAAACGCCTGGCGCTCTGGGCAGATGTCCAGAAAGCCATGTATGCCGAAATTCCCTACATGAAAATTGGTGATTTCAATGGCTTGACGGCCAAGGCGAAAAAGGTCGAGGGCGTTGATCCCGCTCCATGGCCCTATTTCTGGAATGCTTCGATCAAGAAGTAACGCCTCTCCGATCGGTCCGATGCCGACAGTGGGCGGTGTCGGGCTCGAGAACGTTTTTCATCCGGAGCATGAAGAGAGAACTATATGATCCGCTATATTCTCCAGCGCCTTTTCGGCATGATCGTCGTGATGTTTCTCGTCGTGACCATCGTCTTCGTCATTGTGCGCGTTACACCTGGAGATCCGGCAGCGGTGATGCTGGGGCCGGATGCCTCAGCTCAGGATATCGCGGATCTGCGCAGTCGGCTCGGGCTCGACCAGACGCTGCTTGTGCAATACTTCATTTATATAGGTCAGATGCTGAAAGGCGATCTCGGCCAGTCAATCTTCCTGAACATGCCGGTGACCTCCGCCTTGATGGCCCGTGCCGAGCCGACATTCTTCCTCACGCTGTTCTCGCTTCTGATCGCCAGTGTCATTGCCTTGCCCATCGGTATCTACGCCGCCTATCGCCGCGGCTCGTTTATCGATCAAGCGGCGACAACAGTGGCGATGCTGGCCGCTAGCATCCCCAGCTTCTGGCTCGGCCTCATCCTCATGCAGACCTTTGCCGTGCGGCTGAACATCTTTCCCGTCTCCGGCTATGGTGGGCCGGATTCGAGTTTCTTGGAGCGAATGTATCATCTGACCTTGCCAGCCTTCGCGCTTGGCATGGTGTCCTCTGCCCTCATCTTGCGCTTCACCCGCGCTTCCATGCTGGACGTTTTGGGTGACGACTATATCCGCACCGCTCGCGCGAAGGGTCTGGTGGAAAGACGCGTCATTCTCAAGCACGCCCTGAAGAATGCGCTGATACCCATCCTCACCGTCATCGGCCTTACCGCCGCCGTGCTGATTTCAGGAGCTGTCGTTACCGAAACGGTCTTCGGCTTGCCCGGCGTCGGAAGCCTCGTCGTCTCGGCGGTTCTTCGGCGGGATTATCCGGTCATTCAGGGTGCGCTGCTGGTCATCGCCGCGCTCTATGTCCTCATCAACTTCGCAATCGATATGCTGTACCTGGCGATCGATCCGCGTGTGCGTTACTAAAAAGGAGCGCCACAGATGGTCGATATATCCGCAAATATTGCAAAGCCTGAGGCAAGCGAAGGGTCGAAGTTTCTTCGGCGGTTCCTCAAGCGCAAGACAGTCGCAGTCGGGCTTCTCATCTTGGTCGTGTTTGTGCTGCTGGCCGCGCTTGCTCCTTGGATTGCGCCTTATTCGCCGTCCAAGCTGTCCATCGTCAACCGATTGAAGCCGCCGGGTGAAATGTTCTGGTTCGGCACCGATGAGTTCGGCCGGGATGTCTTCTCGCGCACCATCTACTCCGCCAGACTTTCGCTGTTGATCGGCGCGTCGGTGGTCGTCCTGTCGGCAGCCATCGGCGTGACACTCGGGCTTCTGGCCGGATTCTTCCAGAAGCTCGATACGCCAATTGCCCGGCTGATCGACGCGATGATGGCGTTTCCAGACATCCTTCTGGCCATTGCGCTGGTGGCAGCACTCGGACCCTCGCTCACGACCGTCATCATTGCGCTGTCGATCGTCTATTCGCCACGCCTTGCCCGCATCGTGCGCGCTTCCACCTTGGTCATCCGCGAGCTTCCTTACGTGGAGGCGGCGCAGGCACTTGGCATCTCCACCTTTCACATCATGACACGGCATGTGCTGCGAAATCTGCTCTCGCCGATCCTGGTGCAGGCGACCTTCCTGTTTGCCAGCGCCATGCTGGCCGAAGCTGGCCTTTCCTTTCTTGGGCTCGGCGTCAGCCCTGAAATTCCAACCTGGGGAACCATGATCGCCAGCGGCCGCCAATATATCGGACAGGCCGACTGGATGACCTATTTCCCGGGCTTTGCCATCATTCTTTCCGTGCTGTCGCTGCAAATGGTCGGCGATGGCTTGCGGGACATGCTCGATCCAAGACTGCGAAGGGATTTGTAATATGACAGGGGAAAACGCAAAGCCGCTCCTCCTTACCAACGTCAAGCCAATGGCTTTCGGCGAAACGACACAGACTGGCACGACCGATATTCTGGTCGGCGCAGACGGCAAGATCGCCGCCATCGGTCAATCCATTGACGCCCCGGCGGATGCCACCCGTATCGATGGCAAGGGTGCCTGGGTTTCACCTGGCTGGGTCGATCTGCATGTTCATATCTGGCACGGCGGTACCGATATTTCCATCCGCCCATCCGAATGCGGCGCAGAACGCGGCGTCACGACACTTGTGGATGCAGGCTCTGCTGGCGAAGCCAACTTCCACGGTTTCCGCGAATATATCATCGAGCCGTCGAGAGAGCGCATCAAGGCTTTCCTCAATCTCGGTTCGATTGGCCTTGTTGCCTGCAATCGTGTCGCTGAACTGCGGGATATCAGGGACATCGATCTTGATCGCATTCTGGAATGCTACGCGGAAAACAGCGAGCACATCGTCGGGCTGAAGGTGCGCGCCAGCCATGTGATTACCGGTTCCTGGGGTGTTACCCCCGTCAAGCTCGGCAAGAAAATCGCGAAAATCCTGAAGATCCCTATGATGGTGCATGTGGGCGAGCCACCGGCGCTCTATGACGAGGTGCTGGAAATTCTCGGTCCCGGCGATGTGGTCACCCACTGCTTCAACGGCAAGGCAGGTTCATCGATCATGGAAGACGAGGACCTCTTCAATCTGGCAGAACGCTGTGCGTCTGAAGGGGTGAGGCTGGATATCGGCCATGGCGGGGCGTCTTTCTCGTTCAAGGTCGCGGAAGCGGCAATCGCGCGTGGCCTGCTGCCGCATTCCATATCGACCGACCTACATGGCCATTCCATGAACTTCCCCGTCTGGGATCTCGCAACGACGATGTCGAAGCTCATGTCTGTGGGAATGCCGTTCGACAAGGTAGTCAATGCGGTTACGCACGCGCCTGCCGAAGTCATCAAGCTCGACATGAACAACCGGTTATCGGTGGGTGCACGGGCGGATTTCACGATTTTCGATGTTGTCGATTCCGACCTCGAAGCCACCGATTCAAACGGCGACGTTTCGCAACTCAAGCAACTCTTTGAGCCGCGTTATGCAGTGATCGGCGCGGAAGCTGTCGCCGCCAGCCGTTACATTCCCCGGGCGCGCAAGCTTGTTCGCCATAGCCACGGTTATTCCTACCGTTGAATGCGCCAGAGATGAAAACAGATATCCGCATGGATGACACAGGAGTTTGCGTGACCCAGTCCCCGACCAAGCCTGAAGCCAGGGCCGATACGCCTTACGACCGGCTTGCGGCACTCGGCATCAAGCTGCCGCCCGCCGCACCGCCTATCGCCAATTTCGTGACGCATGTCATTGAAGGCAATATGCTTTACCTCTCCGGTCAGGGGCCTCGCGAAGCCGATGGTTTCCTGCACACCGGAAAAGTCGGAACGGATGTTTCTGTCGAGAAGGCATATGCCGATGCGCGTCTGACGGGCATCAATCTGCTGGCTGTCATGCAAGACGCGCTGGGTGACCTTTCCCGCGTCCGTCGCGTGGTGAAGCTGCTTGGCATGGTCAATGCGGCCCCGGATTTTCTCGACCATCCGCAAGTCATTAATGGATGCTCTGACCTGTTCAACGCTGTGTTCGGCGAGGCGGGACAACACGCCCGCTCGGCCGTCGGGTTCGGTTCGCTACCGGGCAACATCACCGTCGAGATCGAAGCAATCGTAGCATTGCACGGCTAAGGCAAGAGGAGCTTTCAGTGATTGCGCCAACCCATCAGCTTCTCAATCCGGGCCGCAGATGCCTTGACCCGATCGGCGTAGCCGGTCTTGTCGGCAAGCACCTTCTGCTCGGGAAGCACGATGGAGATCGTCGCAACGCAATCTCCTTTGCCGTCCACGATAGGCGAGGCAATACAGGCGACCGAATAGTCGGATTCGCCTGCTTGGATGGACAGCCTGTCTTCGAAGGCCCTTTTCGCCGCATCGGAGAGCGTGGCGGCATCGATCTTCGCGCGTCCAGTCGGAGAAATACGGGCGCCGCGCTTGAACAGTTCGATACGCTCCGCCTCCGGCAGATGCCCGACCAGAAGCCGTCCCGAAGCCGTCCAGTTCAGAGGAACGCGCGTGCCGACGCGCGAGGCAACCTGAAAATGGCTTGGACCATCCGCCATCGCCAGAACAAGCATATGTTCGGCATCGCGGCCGCAGACTTGAACGGTTTCTCCCGCCTCTCGGCAAAGGTCGTGCATTTCGTGCATGGCGACGCTCATGAAGTCCAGAGACCGGGCGTAAGCCAGGCCGTAGTGATAGAGCCGCGCACCAAGCCAGATCATGCCGTCGGCATTACGTGCAAGAAGGTTCTTCTCCACGAGGTCGTCTATGATCACATAGACGGTGGACAGCGGCGCCTTGACGGCTTTCGCAATGGCATAGGCACCGGCGGGCGCGCCGGTCTCGTACAGATAATCAATAACCTGCAATGCCCTGTCTATGCCGCTCACGCGGGAACGCCGGGCCTTGACCTCGCACTCAACCGCAGATGTCTCGTCGGAAAGTTCATCCGATGACCTCTTCAAATCCACAGCGCACTCCCGCATCTAAAAGAACCTATTGCATTACTATGGCATAGTTGAAGGTCGGGCAACAGAAATTCGAGCCCTCATGGCTCAACGAACGGAGAATGAGAATGTCTGACGATTTACGCACGAAACTCGGTCTGCGCCCGGTCATTAATGTATCCGGCACGATGACGAGCCTTGGCGCCTCCATTGTCGTTCCGGAAGCCGTGGCCGCCATGGCGGCAATCCTGCCGCAGTTCGTGGAGATCAACGACCTGCAGCGCAAGGCAAGTGCCATCATTGCGCGTCTCACAGGTGGGGAAGCCGGATTTGTCACCGCATCCTGTTCTTCGGGCATCAGCCTTGCGGTGGCGGCGACCATAACCGGGCCGGACCTGCTGGCGATCGAGCGCCTTCCCGAGACATCGACCGACAAGAACGAAGTTCTTTTGCAGATGGGGCATGTGGTCAGCTACGGCGCGCCGGTTGACCAGTCGATCCGGCTTGCTGGCGGCAAGGTCGTGATGATCGGTCAGGCTACCTCTACTCACCGCTACCATATGGAAAATGCGATCACCGATAAAACGGCTGCAGCGGTGTATGTCGTCTCGCATCACGTTGTCGATTACGGTCTCTTGAACCTCAAGGAATTCGTGGAAATCGCTCATGCCAAGGGTGTTCCCGTCATCGTGGACGCGGCTTCCGAATATGATCTGAAACTGTTTCTGGCACAGGGTGCTGATATCGTCCTTTATTCCGGCCACAAGTTTCTCGGCGGTCCCACCTCCGGCATCGTTGCGGGCAAGAAAGAACTCGTGCGCAACGCCTTCCTGCAAAATATGGGCATTGGTCGCGGCATGAAGGTGGGCAAGGAAAGCATCTACGGCGTCATGGCGGCGCTTGAAGCCTGGGAAAAGCGTGATCACGCCGGTATCCGCGAACGAGAGACTGGTTATCTCGCACTTTGGAAGCAGACGCTTGCCGATCGTCCCGGCGTAACGGCCTTGATCGAGCCTGATCCCACGAACAACCCGCTCGACCGGATGCGCGTCATCATTTCACCCGAGGAAGCCCACATCACCGCCTGGGATCTGGCCGCCGCCCTGCGTAAGGGAGAGCAGCCAATTATCGTGCGGGATCACGAAGTCGAACACCACTATTTTTATCTCGACCCCTGCAACCTCCACCCGGGCCAGGAAAAGGTTGTGGCATCGCGGTTGGCGGAAGAATTGGACAAGGCCCGGGCGTCCAACGAGATCATCGCCACCCCGTTCGAGGATCTATCCCGTCATCGGTTCGACGGCGCGTTGCTCTGGCCGGACTGAGCCACGCTGTCCCGGCGGTCCTCCTCAACGCGGACCGCCCCGATGGTGCTGAGGCAGAAAGAACAAGAGGAAAGATCATGACCAACCTTGCCGAGACCATGACCCCCGCTGAAACATCGGCCAATCCTGTTCTGTCGGTGGAAAAGCTGCGGACATCGTTTCTGGTCGATGGCATCTGGAAGCCCGTCGTTCGCGACATTTCATTTACCGTTGCTCCGGGTGAAACGGTGGCAATCGTGGGTGAAAGCGGTTCAGGCAAGTCTGTTACGTCGCTCTCGATCATGCGTCTTCTTCAGCCAGATACGAGCCGTATCGAGGGCAAGGTCATGCTTGGCGGTCGCAACCTGCTGGCGCTGCCTGAACATGAGATGCGCAAGGTGCGTGGCAATGATGTTGCCATGATCTTTCAGGAGCCGATGACCAGCCTCAACCCGCTTTATACCATCGGCGACCAGATTTCCGAGGCGCTGCTTTGCCATGCACCAATGAGCAAGCAGGAAGCGCGCGCAGAAACCATCCGCATTCTCGAAAAGGTCCGTATCCCCTCTGCCGCCTCGCGCTTTGATGAATATCCGCACCGTTTTTCCGGCGGTATGCGCCAGCGCGTGATGATCGCAATGGCCTTGGCGACAAGGCCGAAGTTGTTGATTGCCGATGAGCCGACGACCGCGCTCGATGTGACCATCCAGGGGCAGATTCTCGATCTCATCAAGACATTGCAGGATGAAGAAGGCACATCCGTACTCTTCATTACGCATGACATGGGTGTTGTCGCGGAAATCGCTGATCGCACGGTTGTCATGTATCAGGGGGAGCAGGTGGAAACCGGCGACACCGCCGATATCTTCCACCGCGGTAAGCACCCTTATACCCGCGCCCTGTTATCGGCCGTGCCGGTCCTCGGCTCGATGCAGGAGTTCAATCGTCCGCGCCGCTTCCCCGTCGTCAATGTCGCGACCGGCGAGTCCGATATTCCCGTGGAAGTCAGCGATACGGTGGCGAAAGGACGACCCGTTCTTCAGGTGCGAGACCTGACAAAGCGTTTCGATATCCACTCCGGTCTGTTCGGAAAACTCTCAGGCCGGGTTCATGCGGTGGAAAACGTTTCTTTTGATCTCAGCGCCGGAGAAACACTGGCGCTTGTCGGGGAATCCGGCTGCGGAAAATCCACCACCGGCCGTGCCATCATGCGGCTCATAGAGCCGGGTAGCGGTTCCGTGCTGGTCGATGGGCGCGAAATCCTTACCCTCGACAAACAGGAAATGCGCGAGATGCGCAAGACTGTGCAGATGATCTTCCAGGACCCCTTCGCCTCGCTCAATCCACGCATGACCGTCGGCGCCGCCATCGCAGAGCCCTATCTCGAGCACAAGATGGGCGACAGGAAACAGGCGAGGGACGTGGTGGCCGATATGCTGGTCAAAGTCGGTCTGACGCCTGACATGGCCAAGCGCTATCCTCACGAATTTTCAGGCGGGCAACGTCAACGTGTCTGCATCGCCCGCGCGCTGGCGCTTCAGCCAAAAGTCATCGTCGCCGACGAAAGCGTTTCGGCGCTCGATGTCTCGATCAAGGCTCAGGTCATCAATCTCATGCTGGATTTGCAGCAGAGTCTCGATCTGGCGTTTTTGTTCATTTCGCATGACATGGCGGTGGTCGAACGCGTCAGCCACCGGGTTGCAGTCATGTATCTGGGGGAAATTGTCGAGATCGGTCCACGCGCAGCAGTCTTCGGCAACCCGCAACATGCCTATACCAAGCGGCTGATGTCAGCAGTGCCGGTGCCGGATCCTGACAGACGGCGGATCAAAAGTGGTTCGGTGGCAGAGGAACTGAAAAGCCCGATACGCCCGGTCGACTACGTCGCGAGCCCGGCGAGATACCGTGAAGTATCGCCGGGGCATCTGGTGGCGCAAGCCTGACGTCGCTGTGACGTCAGGCGTCGGTCTGGCGTCACTCGATCCGCATACCCGTATCGGCATCGAACAGGTGAAGATGTTCCTGCTCGAAATCGAGGCCGATCGTCTCGCCATTCCTCACGGGAATGCGCCCGTTTATGACGACCACCATCTCCGGTGTTGTGGCGGTGGTAAGGTAGCTCGTTGAGCCCGTCGATTCCACCAGCGCCACCGGCGCGGTGAGGGCGCCCGTTCCATTGGCTGCTATGACAAGATGCTCGGGCCTTAGCCCTACGACCAGCTGCCTGTTCGGCGGTATTGGCCGGTCAAGCCTGATGGTTTGCGGTTGGCCCAGTGCAAGAACAAGGCTTTTACCGTCCGGCCCAGCGGTGGCAGGTATGAAATTCATGGCCGGTGAGCCGATGAAGCCCGCAACGAAGCGGTTGACCGGTCTGTCGTAAAGGTCGAGCGGTTTTCCCTGCTGCTCGATCACGCCCTGGCGCATGACGACAACATGGTCTGCCATCGTCATGGCTTCGATCTGGTCATGGGTCACATAGACCGAGGTTGCACCCAGCCGGTCATGCAGTGCGCGGATTTCCTTGCGCATATGAACGCGCAGCGCGGCATCGAGATTGGACAGGGGTTCATCGAAGAGGAAGGCCTTGGGGTTGCGGATGATGGCCCGGCTCATCGCAACGCGCTGGCGCTGTCCGCCGGATAGTTCGCGTGGATAGCGATGCAGCAAGTCAGACAGGCCGGTCACGGCGGCCACGTCTTCCGCCGCCTTTCTTGCATCCGCCTTCTTGGTGCCGCGAATGCGCAGGCTGTAGGTCAGATTTTCCTCGACCGTCATGTGCGGGTAAAGTGCGTAGGACTGGAACACCATCGCCAGATCGCGCTTGCGCGGTGGAACATTGTTCATTCGCTCGCCGGCGATCACAAGATCACCGCCCGAAATCGATTCAAGGCCAGCCAGCGAGCGCAACAGCGTGGACTTCCCGCATCCCGACGGCCCGACAAGCGCCACGAATGCACCCTTTGCAATGGTGAGGTCTATGTCTTTTAGCGCGTGATAGGCACCGTAATATTTGTTTACGCCTGACAATTCGATCTGGTTGGTCATTTGAGAGCTCCCGATGTGAGGCCGGAAACGATGCGGCGCTGCAATAGGACGAAGATGGCAAGGATCGGGGTTACATACATGGTGGCATAGGCCATGATGTTGTTCCATTCGCTGGTGTTGGGACCCATGAATGAGTTGAGGCCGACACTTGCGGGCTGCAATTCGACGTTCTGGATCATCGACTTCGAATAGACGAACTCCCCGAATGCCTGCATGAAGATGAGGATGGCGCTGACGAGAATACCGTTGCGGGCAAGCGGCAGCACGATGTTGAAGAAAGCGCCGATACGGGAATTGCCGTCCACCAGCGCCGCCTCTTCAAGCTCCATGGGCACGGCCATGAAGGTTGCCCGAACAAGCACAACAAAGAAGGGCATACTCTTTGCCGCAATCGCCAGAATGACGGCAAAGCGCGGATAATCCAGCAGCCCGACCTGCGAAAAGCCCACAAAGATCGGCGTGATCATGAGGGATGCCGGCAGGACCTGCAGCATCAGGATAAGGAACAGTCCGATATCGACCCAGCCGTTGCGGTAGCGGGCAAGAACATAGGCGCATCCGGTGCCAAGAACCGCGATCAGTGCGACGGAGCCGAAGGCGATAAGGGTGGAGTTCCAGAGATAACGCCCCATGTTCCGGCTTTCCCAGACATAGGCGAAAGTGTTCCATTGTGCCGTTGAAGGCCAGAAGCTGGGCGGTGTCGCGAACATTTCCGAGCCGGTTTTCAGCGCGGTGATGTACATCCAGTAGAGCGGAAAGAGATAGATCGCCGCCATGATGATGGCGATGGCGAGCATGAAACGATTGCGGCTTGTGTCACTCATCCGCGCACCTCATGACGTGTCGAGCGCACATAGACGATGGCCGCGAACATCACGAACACAGTCATGATGACAGAGATCGTCGCTCCCTTGCCGAAGTCATATTGGCGGAAGGAGAGGTCCCAGGCCCAGTATTGCGCAACATTGGAGGAATTGTTCGGCCCGCCATCGGTAATGGCGGCGAAGAGATCGAACTGCTGCAGGGTGAAAATCAAGCCGAGCGAGATAATCGCGCCGATGGTTGAGCGCATCATCGGCAGGGTAATCGTCCAGAAACGTTGCCAGGCATTGGCGCCATCCAGTTCTGCCGCCTCGTAGAGATCGTCCGGAATGGCTGACAGCCCCACGGACAAAAGGATCATATTGAAGGAGGTGCCGAGCCAGATATTGGCAAGAATGACCGCCCAGAGAGAGAAGTTCGGGTCCGAGCGCCAGAAAATGTTGCTGTCGATGATGCCGCTTTCCCGCAGAAAGAAGTTCAGCACGCCGAAATCGCCGGACAGGATCCAGTTCCAGATGGCACCGACGACCAGTCCCGGCATAACCCAGGACACAAGGAACAGGCCGCGCAGCCAGGAGGAGCCCGGAAAGCTTGTCCAGAAGAACAGGGCAAGGCCAAACCCGACCACAAACTGGCCAGCGATGGAGCCCACAACGAAGATGACGGTATTGTAGAGAATGGGCAGGGTCTCGGGTTGTCGGAAAAGGTCTATGTAATTCTTGAAGCCGACGAACGGTCTGACGATGCTACCCAGGCTGAACATATCAACCTCCTGAAAACTCATCAGAATATTGTAGAGCAGCGGCAATCCGGCCAGAACGAACAGAAACGCGAAGGGTACGCCGACAAGGCCAATGTCAAACCCGCGTCCGTCCGTGATGCTCGAAACGATCCTTTTCATGGAAACCCTCATTGACGCCGGTGGAGAACCGCCCGACGCCTGAGACGCCGAGCAGTTCTTCCGGGAGGAAAGGTGGATGGCAGCGATGCCATCGGTTTCGTGAAGAGGCTCAAGCCTCAGCCTTCGATAAGCTTGATCTTTTCAGCGGCCTGATCGAGTGCGGCTTTCGGTTCCATCTGGCCCGTCAGCGCTGCCTGTATCGCGTCCTGAATCGCCTTGGAAATCTTCGGCCATTCGGGCGAAGGACCACGTGGCTTTGCATATTTCAGCTGTTCCACGAAGGTCTTCAGGGCCGCATCCTTGAGCGCATTTCCGGTTGACGGAATCGGAAGATCGGAGCGGGCCGGGATCTGGCCGAAATCCTTGTACATGGTCTTGTCCTTCGAGGCGAAGAACTCGAGCGCCTTGAATGCTTCGTCCGGATGTTTGGTGTTGGAGAAGATCGCCCAGTTGTAGTCACCCATGGCGGAGGAGCGCTCCGCACCTTCCTTGGGAACGGGGAGCAGGGCCGTGCCCCAGTCGAACTTCGCTTCCGCCAGCATACGGTCGATTTCCCATGGTCCGGAAATCGCCATGGCGGCGTTGCCCGCGTTAAAGGTCGCTGTTGAGTCCCACTGGCTGCGCGTCAAAGTATCGGGAGACGTCATCTTGCCGTCCAGCATTTGCTTCCAGATGGTCAGTGCCCGCACCGCACCTTCGCTGTTGATGGACTTGTAGGTGGCGCCGCCCATCTGTGCCCATGGCAGGAACTGGAACGTGCCTTCCTCGTTGGCTTTTGCTGAAAAGGTGATGCCGTAGACGTTCTTGGAAGGATCGGTGAGTTTCTTCGCGGTCTCAAGCAATTCGTCCCATGTCTGCGGCGGCTTTTCCGGATCTAGCCCTGCGGCCTTGAACAGGTCCTTGTTGTAGTAAAGCGCAATCGTGTTGGTGGCTTTCGGCACGCCGTAATATTTGCCGTCCCATGTGGCGGAGGCCAGCGGGCCGGGGAAGTAGTTTTCCGGTTTGATGACCGTGGATTTTGCGATCATGTCGGTGAGATCGAGAAAGGCTTTGCGAGAGGCGAACATCGCATGATTTGGATTGTCGATGGTTATGATGTCAGGCGCATTACCGGTGGAATAGGCGCGCATCGCTTCGCTCACGACGTCATCGAATTGTATCTGCCGATACTCGATCTGGATGCCGTTCTTCTGCGCGTTGAATTCCTTGATCAGATTTGGGGCGGGCTGAATATCGCGGTCAAGCGACCAAAGCGTCAGCTTCACGTCTTCTGCCTGTGCACTGATTGCAAAGAGCGAAGCGCTTGTTGCAAGCGCCGTTGCAATGGCAATCGTATATTTGCGGATACCCATAGTTTCCTCCTTTGTGGTTATCCAGAATGTCCGTGAATGGCTGCGCGGCCTCCTCCTTGCCGCGCTTGCATTGAACCAATTACACCGGGTCGACGACGAAGCTTCCGCCGCGTGCCTGCTTGAGATGGTTGAGGCCATGGACCTGTCCGGTCATCTCCAATGCATCGCGATAGACCGGATCATGCCAACCTTCGATATCGATGGAGCCAGACCATCCCGCCAGCCTCAGTTCCGAAATGATGTCCGTCCAGTTGCTGTCGCCGAAACCGGGCGTGCGCATGAACACGAATGGATGCTTTCCAAAAATGCCGTGTTCGCGAATGACGTCCCAGCGGATGGTCGCATCCTTGCCGTGAACGTGAAAGATTTTCGAGGCCCATTTGCGGATCTGCGGCAGCGGGTCGATCAGATAGACCATCTGGTGGCAGGGCTCCCATTCAAGGCCGATATTATCGTCTGGTGTCTCGTTGAAGATCAGTTCCCAGGCGTCCGGATTGTGGGCAATGTTCCAGTCGCCGGTTGCCCAGTTGCCGTCCATGGCGCAGTTTTCAAAGGCAATCTTCACACCCTTGTCAGCGGCGCGCTTGGCAAGCTCGCTCCAGACCTGCTTGTAGCGCGGCAGGCTTTCGGGCAGCGGCTTGTTACGGACGCGGCCGGTGAAGCCTGCAACGCAAGTTGCGCCGAAATGGTGGGCATTGTCGATGCAATCCTTCCAGCCCTGCAGCGTCTGCAGGTCCATATCCGTCTCTTCCAACGGATTGCCGAACATGCCGATCGTTGAGATCGTGATATCTCGGTCCCCGATCGCTTCACGGCAGCGTTTGCCGAGCTCTGCGATGTCCTGGCCATTTGTCGTCTGCCAGAAAAACGGTTCAAAGCTTTCAAAGCCCATATCGGCGATCTGTCCGATTCGTTCTGCTGCCTGGCCCTTTGTGGCGCTGACCATGGTGCCGATACGAATGGATTGTCCTTGCTGGTTATTCACTGTTCTCGTCCCTATGCTGCTATGTCGACGGGCTGGCCAGACCTTGCGCTTTCAATCGCGGCAAGCACCATGGCCAGGCTTTTGATGTTGTCGTGACTGACGGTTTCCGGCTCGCGACCGGTGCGGATGGCATTGAGAAAACCTGCGATCACGCTGGCATGGCCGTGCGTTTCGGCCTCATGTTCAGGCATCGGTACATCGATGGGCGTGAAGCCGTGCAGGAGCCCTTGTTCGGTGCCGGCGATTGCTGCCTTAAAACTGTCTTCGCCATCCCATGTCAGCATCCCCTTGGAGCCGACAATGCGCCACGCACTCTCCCAACTTGTGCGCTCACCCTCGGCGCACCAGGAGCCGCGATAGGTGAAGACGACATCGTCCGAAAGCCGGAAGATGGCATTGGCCGCCGCGCCATGGGCGTACCATGACCCTGCCGGGTTTGTTTCCAGGCAATAGACGGACAGCGGCGACTTGGCCGAAACGAAGCGTGCTGCATCGAAAGTATGGATCGCCATATCAAGAAGCAGGACATTGTCCATCTTCTCGCGGAAGCCACCGAAATGGGGGCCGAGGAAAAAATCACAGTGAATGCCGGTAACAGTGCCGATTGCACCGCTCTCCACCAGCCGACGCATCCGGCGGATGCCAGAGATGAAACGCCTGTTTTGCACGATGGCGTGGATGCGGCCTGCTTCGCTTGCAGCACGGCGCAAATCTTCCGCTTCTTCCATGGATGTGGCCATAGGCTTTTCGCTCAGAACATGGCAGCCGTGGGATAGCGCGGTTTTGACAACGGAATGGCGGGCCGCAGGAATAACCACATCAAAGAGAATATCGGGTTTTGTTTCCGCCAGCACCGCATTGAGATCGGCGCCAACAACGACGTTGCCCAGGTTGAATTCGGCGGCAAGCGAGCGGGCTGTCGTGGGGTCGAGATCGACCAGACCAACGATCGTGACCGCGTCCCGCGTATCAGGTGTTTCCTGCAAGGCGCGTAGCCAGCCTTTAGCCATAGCTCCGCATCCACACAAAACGGCATTGTATGTCACTGAAAATCTCCTCCAACGGTCACCGTCACTCCTCATGCGGTTTTCCGTAAACGTTTACGATACTATGGACAGACGACTATTTTTGTCAATACTGTTTCCGAAAACGTTTTCGACGCCGCAGAAAGAGACCTTGATGAAGGGCATACGCCAACTGGCAGAGCATCTGGATATTTCAATCGGCACCGTGTCGCGTGCGCTGAATGGAAAAGCCGATGTCAACGAGGATACACGCCGCCGGGTGCTGGAAGCGGCAAGCCGCCTTGGCTACGTGGCAAATCAGTCCGGGCGCTCGTTGCGGAAGGGATCGACCGGTGTCATCGGCTTCATGATGCAGACCGGCCCGGAGATTACGGGACAGGGCGATACGTTCTTTATGAGTGTGTTCGATGGCGTCCAGACCGTCTTTGCGCGCCACAAGCTTGACCTTGTCGCTTTGCTTTGCTCGTCGGATGAAGATCCGGATGCCTATCTGCAGCGCGTCGTGGCGCGCGGATTTGCGGATGCGATCATCCTTTCGGCCACCCGTCTTCACGATGCCCGCTTCGAACTGCTCGCCCGCCACAACATTCCCTTCATCACGCTCGGGCGAAGCCAGACGGATGTGGGTCAGCCGTGGATCGATCTTGATTTCGAAGGCATGGCGGAGGTGGCAATTGAAAGGCTGGTGCAGAACGGCCATCGACACATCGGTCTGATCTGGCCCCATGGCGATCTGAACCTCGGCCACATCTTCATCCAGCGATCTCGCGAGGTGCTTGCCCGGCATGGCCTGTCGCTGGCGGAAGATCATATCTTCCGCGCAACACCCAGCGAGACAGGCGGCTATGGTGTCGCGCGCCAGATCATGGCTTGCGAAACCCGGCCCACAGCCGTCGTGCTTGTCAATGAAACGCTTGTCACTGGGCTATATCGCGGCCTCGAAGAGGTTGGGCTGAAGCCCGGCAAGGACGTTGCGATCATCGGGCGGCAGAGCTCGCAGGCGCAATTTCTCCAACCAAGCCTGACCTGTTTCAGTCTGTCTCTTCGCGATCTCGGCATCAGTCTGGCCGAGAGCCTGCTATCCATCATGCCGGAATATCAGGCTCATTACCCGGATGCCATCAGGCGCAGGGTGTGGCCGATGGAGTTGATCGAAGGCCATAGCGGCTGATGTTTTGGCGTGCTTTCGGGTCCGGCGGAAACGTGGTGCAACATTATCGTGGCACCATCCATCTTTGATCTAGCCGCGAGAATGTTCTTCTTGCAAAGTGCGACTTCGTGTACCCACCGGGCGATGTAATAGGTATATTTGCTTGTGAAGATCGATCAACAAACGACGAGGGCTATGAACCGCCGTCTGATCCTTAACCTGATCAGGCGCGAAGAACAGCTCAGCCGCGCCGATATTGCCGCTGCAACCGGTCTCAGTCCGGCGGCGGTGACCTTCGTTGTCAGCGATTTGATTTCCGAAGGCTATCTTGTCGAAGGCAAGACGATCCCGGGGGGAGGAGGGCGCCGACCGATACCGCTGGAAATCAATTATGCCGGTCATCTCGCCATCGGCATCAAGATGAACGTCGGTAGTCTGGAATGCGTGCTGACAGATTTGTCGACCGCCACGCTTTCTTCTTTGACCGTCGAGTTCAAGGATACGTCTCCGAACTCTGTTCTGAACGCAGCCGAAACAGCCGTCTCACGTTTGCAGAGGCTCGCCCCGGAGGGCGCGGGTCTATTGACTGGCGTCGGATTTTCAATGCCGGGCACAATCGATGCGGAGAGGGGCGTATGTGTGAAGAGCCACCGTTTCCTCTGGGAAAATGTGCCTTTCGCCAGCATGTTGCAGGAGCGCGTCAACGTGCCGGTCTGGATGGAAGACGATACCTTGGCATTTGCGTTGGCGCAGCATCTCTTCGGCCTTGGCAGGCAACATCGGGTGTTCACTGCGGTGGCGATTGGTGTGGGTATAGGGTGCGCGACTGTTGTTGACGGGAAGGTGCAGCGCGGCGCACATGGTCATGCCGGCAAAATCGGACATTCCCTGCATCAACAAGGTGGACCGATATGTGAATGCGGACGCTCCGGCTGCTTACAGGCATTTTACTCCGAGCCGGCCATCGTGGCGCGCTGGCAACAGACAAGGGCAGCGGAAAAAAATGGGAGTGTCGACCGCTATGCGATGAAGGAAGCGGCGCTGCAGGGTGATCAGGCCGCCGTCAGGATCTTGCAAGAGGCGGGTACGGCGATAGGGATTCACCTGGCGCGTATGGTCGATATTGTCGATCCAGAGATTATCATCGTTGGCGGCGAGGCCGTGACATTCGGTGACCTTCTCTTCGATCCGATGCGAAAGGCGCTAGACCTCTATTGCTTTACACAGCCACCCGCTCTGGTTCCGGATGAACGTGACAACTTCTGGAGTAGCGGTGCTGCGGCCCTGGCAACGCAGGGGCTGTTTAATTTCGAAATGACAACGCCCGCCATGACGATCTGACACGACCGGCGAAGGTCGATCTATGACCTTCGCCGGTTGCTTTGGGGACTTGCACCCCTCTGGGAGAACCGTACTGGCGTGATCAGCCAAGTTCTATGACGAGGCAGCCATAGCCCTCGATTGTGTTTTCACCTGACACATCGCGTCCTGTCAGCAGGTCCTTCCCGGACGGGAGGTTCTCGATCTTTTGCTCAGTCTCAAGGGTGTTGAGAACGAACAACAGCTTACGATCCTGTGCTGTACGCATCACGACTTCCACACCTGCGGGCAAATCCGCAATCAGCGGTTCGATACCAGCTTTTGCGAGGACGACGTCGTCCAATACATCCACCAGATCATCGGTGAGATAGGTTGCGAGATAGATCACCTGTCCCTTGCCGACCTTGCGCCGCGTGGCTGCTGCCCGACCCTTGGCAAAGCGGTTAGACCAAGTGGCGATGGTCTCCACGTCATCATCGAGCATCAGCAACTCATAGAGATGCTCTGCCTCGAGCGTGCGTCCGCCGATGTCGATCGTGTATTTGCGGAAGGCAGAGGAGGATGGAAGAATATGCGGTGGCACATAGTGACCATCCTCCACGCCACCCCTCTGGAAGAGGCCGTCGCCATCCTTTGCCGTGATACGACCGAATTCTTCGACGCGAATACCGCAGAGTTTTGCAAGCGCCCCGCCTGGGGCCAGTTCCCGGATGATATGGTTGTTGATGTCGCGCGTACCAGTCATGGCGCCGACGATCAGCGTGCCGCCGGCCTCAACGAAGGCTTCCACATTGGCCGTCCATTCCTGATTCCACATGACCCAATGGGGAATGTAGAGCGCCTTGAGCCGGGAAAGATCGTCTTCAGGATGAATGAAGCCGCATGAAATCCCGCGCTCATAGCAATGGCGATGTAGCAGTGTTGCATCGTCCTGCGGAGAGGGCAGACCGATCGGATAGGTCTTGTGGGCTTCCTGATTGTCGAAATCCGCACCGGCGATGCCAATATCCATATGCACCGAGGTTCCGAGCAGCTTGTCCTTGATCTTCGCTATATCGCGGGCAAACTGCTTTGCCTCGTCGAAACGGCGACGCCCGACATCATCATGATCAATTAGGCCCATCCAGTAGATTTCCGCACCGAAATGCGCAGGACGCCAGCGGAAGAACATGAGACCATCGGCACCACGCGAGACGGATGACAGCGCCATGCGCCGCATTTCGCCCGGTTCCGGTGTCATGGTGGTAAAGGCCGGCTGGCTGCCCAGGCCCGAGGCCTGTTCCGGCACGATGAAGTTGCCGGTATAGCTGCGGCAGAGATCGAGCTTCAGTGCCTGAGTGGCACCATGTCCGCCGTTGCGTCGGAACTCGTCGTAGAGCATCGGATAGATGTCGAAGCCGATGAAGTCGAGGTCTTTTCCGAAGTCACCGCGAAAATCGATATCGGTCAGATTGCCGAGATTGTGGAAGATGAACCAATCCGGGTTCGTCGCCCGCAGGATTTCCACCTGATCGCGCTGGAACGCGGCAGTCGCCGTGGCCAGGAAACGGTGATAATCCTGCACATGGCCGGGGCTCAGATAGGACGGTGCCATCGGGTAGGGCAGCACGACTTGATCGAAATTGTCATAGGAGGTCGCCCAGAAATGGCCACCCCATGCAAAATTCAGCGCGTCTATGCTGTCGTATTTGTGGCGCAGGAAGTTGCGGAAGGCGAGCGTTGCGGAATCTGAGAAGGACTCGGATACGGTGGTGTTCAGTTCATTGTCCGTTTGCCAGCCGATGACATATGGGTTGTCCTTATAATGCTCCGCCATCGCCTTGGTGATGCGGCGGCTGTGATGGCGCAGCACGGGGCTCGTGGTGTCGCCATGCTGGCGCGAGCCGTGACTTGCACGACGGCCCTTGCGGTCGACACGGAGGATTTCGGGATAATTCATACTCAACCAGCGCGGTGGCGTTGCCGTAGGCGTGCAGAGAATGGTGTTGATGCCGGTTTTACCAAGGCCTTCGATGGCGCGGTCGAACAGATCGAAATCGAATTTTCCTTCAAAGGGCTCCCAGATGTGCCAGGCAAATTCGCCCATGCGCACGGCATTGAAGCCCGCTTCCTTCATCCGGTCGGCATCTCGCTGCCAGTAGCTTTCGTCCACATGCTCGGGATAATGCGGCACGCCAAGCAAAAAATCGTCAAGGTTAAGGGTGCGCCATGCCGATAGCGGCGCAGGTTTCGTCCGTTTCATCGTGGAAACTCCAGTTTACTTTTGGGTCACAGGCTTGGGAGGTGTGAGCGTTTTGCCATCGGGGCCAAACAGGTAGCAGTCATCAAGGGCGAAGCCGACGCGGATGGATGAGCCGCCATCGAAGGGCACAACCTTTCCAAGCTGGATCGTAACATTGTGCGTGCCGGTGTCGGAGCCGACAGCCATCAGCGGTGAGGCGTCCGCATGGACAATGGTTTCCCGACCCAGATGCTCGACAAGGCGTACCTTCGCGTCGAACGTCATCAGCGAAGGGTCGGCATCCTGCGTTTGCAGACGCTCTGGCCGTACACCCAGCGTTACCGTGTCGCCCGTCTTCACCGAGGCGTCGGCAGTCAGCGGAACGCGGAGTTCTTCAAGTCCAGCAAAGGAAACGACAGCAGTGCCTTGTTCTGTTCTGATGACCTTGCCTTCAAAGAAGTTCATGCGCGGCGCACCGAGAAAGCCCGCGACGAAATGGTTCTTCGGGTTTGCATAGAGCTCCAGCGGAGAGCCAACCTGCTCGATCTCGCCCTTGTTGAGAACGACGATGCGGCTTGCCATGGTCATTGCTTCAACCTGATCGTGGGTGACGTAGATCATTGTCGAGCCGAGTTCGGCGTGAAGAGTCGATAGTTCGACGCGCATCTGGGTGCGAAGGGCAGCGTCGAGGTTCGACAACGGTTCATCGAACAGGAACACCTCCGGCGAACGGGTGATCGCCCGGCCGATGGCCACGCGCTGTCGCTGGCCGCCAGACAATTGTTTTGGCAGCTTGTCCAGTTGCTCATCAATCCGCAGGATTGCGGCGGCGCGTTTGACCGCAGCATCGATCTCGGCTTTCGGGCGCTTAGCCATGCGCAGCCCGAAGCCCATGTTCTCGGCAACGGTCATGTGCGGGTAGAGGGCATAGGACTGGAACACCATGGCGATGCCACGGTCGCCCGGCTCTTCCTTCGTCACATCCCGGCCATTGATCATCAGTTTACCGGAGGAGATCGTCTCCAGACCGGCAATGGTCTTCAGCAGGGTAGATTTGCCACAGCCCGACGGGCCGACCATGACGATGAACTCGCCTTTTTCGATCGTCAGATTGATGTTCTTCAAGGCGTGGAAGCTGGTGTAATGCTTCTGGACGTTGAGGATTTCGACGCTGCTCATGTCAGTCGTATCCTTGCTGCTCGGTGAGAGTTGGGTTGTGCGGCTGGCGGAAGCGGTCATCCTTTGACGGCTCCCATGGTCAGGCCGGAAACGAAGTGCTTCTGCATCAGGAAGAACATCACGACAGGAGGCACGGCGACGAAGATGGTTGCCGCCGACACGATGTTCCAGGCAGAGACCCATTCGCCCTTGAGGTTTGAGAGGCCTGCGGTCACGGGCTTGATCGCGTCGCTTTGCGTCAGCACCAGCGCCCAGAAATAATCGTTCCAGATGAAGGTGAAGGTCAGGATGGCGAGTGCCGCCAATGCAGGCCGCACTAAGGGCACGACGATGTGGATCAGCGTTTGCCAGGGCGACGCACCTTCGGCACGGGCCGCCTGAAACAGCTCATCGGGAAGGGCTGCGATGAAGTTGCGCATGAAGAGTGTCGCAAAGCCGGTCTGGAAGGCGATGTGGAATATCATCAGCGCCCAATAGGTGTCGTAAAGCCCGGCCCACACCATCAGATCCCGGATCGGGATCATCATCACCTGTTGCGGTAGAAAGTTGCCGCCGACGAACAGCGTGAAGAGCACCATCGAGCCGCGGAAACGGTAGCGTGACAGCACGTATCCGGTCAGCGTCGAGAAGATCAGGACCATGATCACCGAGGGAATGGTGATAATCATGCTGTTGGCGAAGTAGCGCAGCATCTTGGTCTGCTGGAACACGGCCACATAATTGTCTGTCAGGCTGAACTTGGTCGGCCAGCCCCAGTAATTGCCTGCCATCACATCATCGAATGACCGGAAGGACGTCATGATGACGGCAAAGAGTGGTAGAAGCCACAGCGCAAGAATGACGCAGACCATCGTCATATAGGCAATGCGGGCTGCGGGTTTGTTTTCGGGGATAGGACGTGGATACATCAGATCACGCTCCCTTCTCGGCCTTGACGAGGCCGCGCAGATACCAGGCGATGAAGATGGACATGATGAGGAACAGAACGGTCGCAATTGCCGCGCCATAGCCGAAGCGGTAGGAGAAGATTGACTGTTCGTACATCTGGTAGGCAAGCACGGTGGAGGAGCCGAATGGACCACCGGCAGTCATGACCGAAATCGCATCGAAGGAGCGTAGTGCGCCGACCACCGTAATGGCGACGGCGATAAAAGCCACCTGCGTCAGCTGCGGCAAAACGATGTGTCGCAACATTGGCCAGCCTCGCGCGCCATCGACACGGCCAGCCCCGATCATCTCCTCGTCGAGATTGTTGAGGCCAGCCAGGAACAGCACCATGCAGAAGGCCACCTGGGGCCAAAGTGCTGCGATGACGACGGCGAAGGTCACGAGGTTTTCGTCCGAGAGCAGCGCCGGTGCCGTGGCCCCAAAGGCCTGATAGATGATGGCCAGCAAGCCGAAAGTGGGGTCGTAGAACCAGCCGAAGATGACCCCGACGGTGACCGCTGCCAGCACCAGCGGCATAAAAAACAGCGACTTGACGATGCGCATTCCGGCGATCTTCTGGTTGACCAGAAGCGCAATCGCCAGCCCCATGGGTGGCGCCAGCAGGAACATCACGAGCCAGATCGCATTGTTTTTCAGGGAGATATAAAACTGCGGATCATCGATCAGCTCGGCATAGTTCGCCAGGCCGACCCATGTTTTGGCGCCCATGCCATCCCATTCATGAAAGGAAATCCAGAACGTCTCGATCGATGATGCGATGATGACGACCAGAAAAAGGATAAGACCCGGCGCGAGAAGAAGCGCAGGCGTCAGCCAGTTGCGATGGCGGCGCCACCAGATAGACATGAGACCATCCTGTCGGTGAGGAGGGGAGGCAACAACGCCTCCCATTTGGTGTTCAGGCAGAGCTTAGCCGTGGATGCGCTGACGCGTGCGCTCGATCTGCGTGAGGATTTGCTCGCGGCGATCCGGCTTGAACATGAATTCCTGGAAGCCCTTGAGACCCGCAAGTGCAAGGTCCGGGTCGCTGTCACGGTCGTAATATTGCGCCGTGCCCTTGACCTTCTTCATTTCCTCGACGGCCATTTTCAGGATCGGATCGTCATTGATGGTGCAATCGCTACGAGCGGGCACATTGCCTTCCGGAGACAGGTACGCGCTCAGATTTTCCGGCTTGTAGAAGAAGGCGAGGAATTCTCGTGCTAGTTCCTTGTTCTTCGAGCCGGATGGCATGTGGATCGAATCCACCGAGAAATCCTCGAATTGTTCGACGCCCGCCTTGATGGTCGGGAAGGGCGCAAAGCGCACATGTTTGAGGTCTTCCGGCGGGAAGGCATATTTGATGAAATTGCCGAGATCCATCATCGCGGCCTTCTTCTGGACCAGAGAGGCTGCAGCCGGATCCCAGGCAAACGAAGTGCCGTTCGGCGTGAAGAATTCGGCCTTGATCAGCTGTTCCCACTTATCGAACACTTCGGTGAGCGATGGATCGGTGTACTTCACCTTTCCTGCCATCAGATCCATGTGGTGCTGGAGACCATTGATGCGCAGGTTCATATGGTCGAACCATCCGCCGCAAGGCCATTGATCCTTGGTGCCCATGCTCATCGGAATGATGCCGGCCTTCTTGGACTGTTCGGCCAGTGTGAAGAAATCATCAAATGTTTTGGGAACGCTCAGGCCGAACTGGTCGAACGTATCCTGACGGTAGAAGAGACCCCATAGAATTCCACCCGTGGGGAGGCCATACTGCTTTCCATCGACGGTTACGGAGCTGAGTGTCGTCCCGAGAACATCGGCATATTTTTCCCGCTGGACCAGATCTGAAATGTCTTCAAACAGCCCTTTATCGACAAAGCTGCGCATACGGCTACCGGAAAACCAGAAGCAGATATCCGGCGGACTGGCCACGAGATAATTGCGGATGGCGGTTTTGTGCGCCTCATGATCCATATTGTTGACGGTCACCGTAACGCCGGACGCATCGCCAAATGCCTTGGCGATAGTCTCGAGCACTTTGCGTTGCTCGGCGTTGCCGCGATTTGAAATGATTGTAAGCTGCTTGGCCTGCGCAAGAGCAGGCGTTGATAAAGCCGCAGATGCAATGGCAACGCCCGTACCCTGAAGAAAGCGGCGGCGAGACGTGGGCAGAAATTGCGAATTGAAATTCATTGGTGATCTCCTCCAGTCAGGGTCTCCAAGACCTGACGTGGGCATAGAAATCAAAAACGAAATGTCTCGTCAATAATTAATTTAATAAATAAACAAACTTGAAAGCCGTATTTCGTCGGTGTTGTGGACCTTAAGTTGTGCGCTTTCCCGGTAGACAGTTTGCGATAGGTTGGACGAAACATGAGGTGATGCGGTGGGCGACAAAAACTCAAAGCGATCCAGCGAGACAGCAGGCGCATATTCTTCGTAGGTCACGCCATTATCCGAAAGGGCAGAGGACCCAAGATTTATGCCTTGCTACCTGAGACAGCCGCAAGCCGACAGTCCGACCTTTTGAGGCAAGGCCGGAGCCTTTCCGTATCGGGACTGGTTATTTTCGAAAGGGGAGATCCAAGTGAACCGCTACCAGGCGCTTGTTCCTGTCTGAATTTGAGTCAGACCTGGAACGCAAAGCGTAGCGTGACCGAACATATTGCGATCACGCCCAAAGCGGTGGTGCTATTCGGCAAATTTGACGGTCACGCCGCGCTGGCGAAAATAGGCCTGCATCATCTTGCGGCCGGACCGGTTGTTCTGTGGCAGCCTGGTCGAATCGAAAACCGCTTCTTTCACGCCGTCGCGCGCCATGGCAGCCTTCAGGCCCGCTATGTGTTTGTCGATTTCGGCATTGTCTGCCTGAAGCGATTCATAGATTTTGTCGGTTGCTTCGGCAACGGTCAGTTCGCTCACGGTCACTATTCCTTCTCACTCTTTTGAGGACCCGATATCACCAATCGCCCATCTGTCCTACCCCACATCTTCGATGTGAGGCTTTCAACTGTCTTCCCGCGCCGGAAAGCTTCGGTGATCAGCAGAATTCGTTCAGCTTGAGGATTTTGTATGCCTCAATCGCCGCGCGCAGTTCATCCTCAGAGTTTCGATTGCCCTGATTGACGTCGGGATGGTGCATTTTGAGCCGAAGCTTGTACTGAGCCCTGATTTCCTCGGGCGTAGCATCGTGTGAAAGGCCGAGCGTTTCGAAGGCCTTGGCTTCGAGAACCTTCAGCTTGCGCTTCTGCATCTCTGCCTTCTGCGCTTCGCGTTGTGCTGCGGTCTTGCGGGCATTGATTGCTTTTGCCGAACCGGACCGCATTGTCGAAGGCAGAGGTGGCTTCGTTTCCTGATCGATCCGTTTGCCGATCGTCTTGCGGCTGCCGATTGCGGCTTCCTTCTGGTAGCGCGCAACCTCTGGGCTGGAAGGTGCCGTCGTGAAGCTATAGCCCTTGTTGTACTCGCGCACATGCTCGAGACAGAACAACAGATAAAGGCCTTCTGCCTTCGGTCCCACGGGCGCACGGTGCGTGCCAGCTTTGTCGCAGCCGTCCCAATGGCATTTTGGGCCTACGGGTTCAGCCTTTGAAACCGCGTTTTTCTTGCGCGTGGGCTTCAGGCCGACAAAAATTTTCGAATCAGCAGTCATGACCGTCTGTATGAACCTCTTGCACATTCCCGGCAAGAATGTCTGCGCCGGAACAGGGGCGTTAATTGTGTCGATTGGAGCGATTATGCAAGCGTCTTGTCGGCATCTATCGCAACTGTGATGACCAAAGACAGAAGTGACCGTGTCTTCAAAACCACGGAAAGGTTTCGGAGGTTCGCCCTGTCCCCATTTTCTCACGCGACTTGATGTCAGACCGAATGGCTCAAATAGAACTCAAATGCATATTTGTTAGGCAATGGTGGATTATTGTTCAACAGTATAGACATGATTGTCCTACTTTGCTAGCGTCTACATTAGCAACGTCAGCTCCTGTTTTATGGCCGCGATGGGCAATGCAGTGGACAGAATTTGTCCCGGATTGCTTTCCGATATGTGCCGCGAGACATGAGCGGACCATGCCAATGCCGGAGAGACAGACATGACAGACGCAATGGATCAACTTAAGCCGCTCCTTTCCATAGAGGGACTGAGCGTCGAGTTCGGCTCCAGTCGTGTTGTTGATGACTTGTCCTTTTCAGTTTCGCCCGGAAAGACCGTGGCCATCGTTGGCGAGTCCGGTTCTGGAAAATCCATCACGTCGCTCTCCACCATGCGTCTGGCGGACATGATGGGAGCGAAATTTCCCGCCGGACGTATCGTCTTTGCCGGAAAGGATCTTCTCACCGTCTCGCAAAAGGAGATGCGCTCCATTCGCGGCAAGGACATCGCCATGATTTTTCAGGAGCCGATGACCTCCCTCAATCCGGTCTTCACCATAGGCGATCAGATTTGCGAGGTGCTGGTTCTTCACGAAAAGCTCAGCAAGTCTGCGGCAAGAGAAGAAGCGCGCAGACTGCTGCAAATGGTTCGTCTGCCGGATGCCGAGGCACTTCTCGATCGTTATCCTCACCAATTGTCCGGCGGGATGCGCCAGCGCGTCATGATTGCCATGGCGCTGGCCTGCCGTCCGAAGCTGCTGATTGCCGATGAGCCGACGACGGCTCTGGATGTCACGATCCAGGCGCAGATCCTCAACATCATGCGCGATCTGCAGAAAGATCTCGGCATGGGCATGGTTTTCATTACCCATGACATGGGTGTCGTCGCGGAAATGGCCGACGACGTCGTTGTCATGTGGAAAGGCAAGAAGGTCGAGGAAGGCCCTGTCGGTCAGATTTTTGCCAATCCGCAGCATCCCTACACCCGTATGCTTCTTGCAGCGGTACCGCGCCTGGGCAGCATGACGGGAGAAAATCATCCCAAGCGCACACCGCTCACTGTCCTTGAAGACGGGAAGCCAAAGATCATCGGCGAGGAGCGGGTCCAGGATACGGCAAGATATGACGAAAAGCCGATCCTGTCGGTGAAGGATCTGCTTGTCCGGTTCGACGTGCGTAAAAATCTGTTCGGCAAGGCAACGCATCGCCTCAGCGCCGTCCAGAATGTCAGCTTCGATATCCATCCGGGCGAAACGCTGGCGCTGGTGGGTGAGTCCGGTTCAGGCAAGTCCACGATAGGACGGACAATCCAGCAGCTTCAAACGTCGATGGGCGGCGAAATTTCCTTTGCCGGGCGCACCTACTCATCCATGTCCGCAGCTGAGCGGTTCCGGATGCGCCAGGAAGTGCAGTATATCTTTCAGGATCCCTTCGCCTCGCTCGATCCACGCAAGACGATCGGCTTTTCCATTGCCGAGCCTATCAACACCCATGGCCTGCTGTCCGGCTCCAGGGCTGTCCAGCGTCGGGTGGATGAGTTGCTTGAGCGGGTTGGGCTGAGTGCGTCGGTCGCCAACCGTTACCCGCACGAGTTCTCCGGCGGCCAGCGGCAGCGCGTGTGCATCGCGCGCGCCTTGGCATCCGATCCGAAACTCATCATCGCAGACGAAGCGCTGTCGGCACTCGACGTGTCGATTCAGGCGCAGATCATCAACCTGTTCATGGACCTGCAGGCGGAGCGCGGGCTCGCCTATCTTTTCATCAGCCACGATATGGCTGTCGTCGAGAAGATAAGCCACCGCGTTGCGGTTCTTTATCTTGGCCAGATCATGGAGCTGGGCAGCCGAAGACAGGTCTTCGAGACGCCCATGCATGATTACACCCGCCGCCTTTTGTCGGCCGTCCCAATCGCAGATCCCGGCGCTATCAGGCAAACGGCAATGATAGAGGGTGAAATCCCCAACCCGGTCCGTCGCGTCGGCGACGAGCCAGCAATTCTCGTTCACGAGGAAATAGAACCAGGCCACTTCGTCGCAAGAACGGCCTGATAATCCGCATCACTCTGAGAGGAACAGATCCATGATGACAATAAAAAACAGGGGAATGACAGCAATTGTGGCGCTCGCGCTATCGGGCGTGGCGCTCTCCGTCGCGCCAGCCTCTGCTGCAGGAAAATTGACGATTTCCAGCCCGCAGGATCCCGGTAGCTGGGACCCTATCGATACATTTCTGGTGCAATGGGCCGCTGTCGCCACCAATATGTTTGATGGCCTGACCTATCGCGGCCCGGATTTGAAGCTGGTGCCCGGTTTGGCTGAATCGTGGGAAGAACTGGACGAAGGCAAGCGCATCCGCTTCAAGCTTCGCCAGAACGTCAAGTTCCACAATGGCGAGCCCTTCAACGCTGAAGCCGTCAAGTTCACGTTCGATCGTCTTCTGGGCGAGCAGGGGGCAAAAGGCCCGCAGCGCTCCAACTATACGGCCATCGAGAGCGTGGAAATCATCGACGAAAACACAGTGGATATGAAGCTGAAAGCTCCAGATCCTGTTCTGCTGACGAAGCTTGCCGGTTACGGCGCGATGATCGTTCCGCCGAAATACATCACGGAAAAGGGTGAGGACAACTTCAACACCAATCCCGTCGGCACCGGCGCCTTCAGATTCGTGTCCTATGCGCCGAAAGTGAATATCAAGCTCGAAGCCAACCCGGATTACTGGGGCGGCGCGCCAAAGCTTTCCGAGCTCGACTATCGCTTCATCTCCGAGCCTGCAACAGCCGTTGCCGAGCTCCAGGCTGGCCGCGTCGATCTCGTGATACCGCCAACCATCCCGATTGGCATGTTGCCGGTCATTCAGGGCGATTCCAATCTGGAAATCGTCAGCGTTCCCGGCCCGACGGTGGATGCGCTGCGCTTCAACACGCGTGACGGCATCACCAAGGACCCGAAGGTCCGCAAGGCCATCATTATGGCGGTGGATCGCGCCACCATCGTCAAGTCCATCCTCGCAGGTCAGGGTTCGGAGATTGCAAGCTTCCAGGGCGAGCTTTCATTCGGCTTCGACCCGGAACTGAAGTCGCTGCCTTATGATCCCGAAGGCGCAAAGAAGCTTCTTGCTGAAGCTGGCGTAAAGCCGGGCTCGACTGTGCAGATCGATATTCGCGGCAACGACGCAACGATGAACGAAGTCACGCAGGTCATCGCCAGCTATCTGCAGATGGTCGGCATCACCGCAACCATCAAGCCATACGAGGTCAACGTTCTGCTCAACGACATCATCCCGCAGGGCAAGACCGGCGCGATGTTCCAGCAGAAGTGGGGCGGCTGGACATTCGATTACGACAACACCGCCTATTCCATGTACCACTCCGGCGAAAAGTGGAATCCTTACGAAAAGGATGAGGCGCTGGACAAGCTGCTGGAATCACAGCGGCCTCTGACAGACCGGGCCGAGCGTGAGCGCATCCTGAAGGAAATCGGCAAATACACGGCCGAGAAGGCGCTTGAACTGCCGCTCTACAACACCAACGCGATCTATGGTGTGAGCAAGAAGGTCAAGGGCTTTGTCGCAGCACCCGATAACCGTCTCAAGCTGACCGACGTTACCGTCGAGTAGTCTTTGTTTGACGCCGCTTCACGGCAAGCGGCGTCAAAAATCATCTTTGCAAGGAAAAGAACGTGGTTGGTTTCCTCATCAAGCGATTGCTGCAGGCATTTTTTGTCGTCATCGCAATCACCCTGCTCGTCTCATTTGCCATCCGTCTGACGGGTGATCCCGCCGTCACGATGTTTCAGGGTGGTGGCAGCATGACGGAGGAGGATCTGGCGCGTATTCGGGTGGCGCTGGGAACAGATCAGCCCTTCTTTGTTCAGTATCTGAATTTTCTGAAAGGGCTCGTAACGCTCGATTTCGGAAAAAGCTTCGTCGGTGGCACGCCCGTATCCCGGTTGATTGGCGATGCCTTGCCTGCAACTCTTTTGCTAGCCCTCATATCGATGGTCGTGTCGATAGCGCTTTCCATCCCACTCGGCATCAAGGCCGCGACCTCGAAGGGCAAGGGCCTCGATCAGGCCATTCGCATCTTCTCGCTACTCGGCCTTTCCTTTCCGAATTTCTGGCTGGCACTTATGCTGGTTCTGCTCTTTTCCATCACGCTGGGATGGCTGCCGCCGAGCGGCATGGGTGGTGCAGCAAGCTATGTCATGCCTGCCGTGACCATGGGCGTTATTCTCACAGCCACCAATGTCCGGCTCGTTCGAACGGCAATGCTCGATACGCTGCAGTCGCAATATATCATGGTCGCCCGGGCGAAGGGGTTGAGCGAGAGCAAGGTTCTTTACAAGCATGCGCTGCGCAACTGCGCCATTCCGCTCATCACCTATTTCGGCCTTCAGTTTGGCGGGCTTCTGGGCGGTATCGTGGTGATCGAGCGGGTCTTTAACTGGCCCGGTATGGGTTCACTCGCATTCGATGCGGTTGGCGCGCGCGATTATCCGGTGCTGCAGGCGGTCATTACCGTGCTGTCGCTGATGATCGTCGGCATCAATCTTCTTGTCGATATTGCTTACGGGCTGGTCGATCCCCGTATCCGCACGGAGTAACTGACATGGCTGCAAACACTTCCCGCCTTTCGCGTTTTTACAGCCTTGAGTTCATTCTTGGCGCAACCCTGACAGTTGTGATTTGCGCGGCCGTGCTGTTGTCGGATGTGCTCTTTCCAGGTGGCGCCGACAAGATCGATCTGATGGCACGGTTGGCCAAGCCCTTCGCAAGTGCTGCCCATCCATTCGGCACGGATCCGCTGGGGCGCGATGTGCTGGCGCGCGTGGTCGCAGGTGGCAAGATTTCGCTGCTGGTTGGCTTTACCTCGGTCATCGGTGCCGTCGTCTTTGGCGTTCTCATGGGCCTTATTGCCGGTTATTACCGCGGCTTCTGGGACATGGTCGTCATGCGCTTTGCCGATATTCAGCTGGCAATGCCATTCATTCTCCTAGCCATCACCTTCATCGCCATTGTCGGCGGCAGCCTCACCAACACCATCATCCTGCTGATCGTTTCCCAATGGGTGCAATATGCGCGTCTGGTGCGCGGCTCGGTGCTGACGCTGCGCGAGCGCGAATTCATCCTGTCGGCTCGCGCAATCGGCGTGAAGGACTGGCGGATCATCTTTCAGCATCTCCTGCCCAATCTGGTCGGCCCGGTCATTGTTCTGATGACGCTGAACGTCGCCAACAACATTCTTCTGGAAAGCAGCCTGACCTTCCTCGGCATGGGAGTCGATCCCACCATTCCCAGCTGGGGCGGTATGCTGGCTGATGGCCGGACATATCTTCAGATTGCCTGGTGGGTGAGCGTGTTCCCCGGCCTTGCAATCCTTCTGACCGTGCTGGGTCTCAATCTTCTGGGTGACTGGTTGCGCGATAGCCTCGACCCCACCGGCAGAACCGCGAGGTAACAGGCGATGACAGAGATATTTCGACAAGGCTTCGAGCGGACGCTTGAGCTGATTATCGGCGACGCCAAGGCAGGTCAGCGCATTGAAGCGTGGACCTTCGATGACGCTTCAAGCCGCCGCGATGCCGAGCGGCGCCTGACCGAAAAAGGTCTGACGGCGCGCATCCGAAGCGCCTACAAGCCGCTGCTGCACGCCTTTCTCGAAGACATCGATCTTACTGGCGTCACGAGCATTCAGATCGGATATCCCGTCCATCCGGCAGCACCGGAAAACCGCTTCCGGCTTGAGGCGTATCCCTTGGCGGCCCTGGTGGGTGACGCCAAAATTGCGTTTCATCCGCGCCCGGATGGCGAATTCTTTTACGATGTTGCCCTGACAAGGGGTGAGGTTGTCGAGAGGCTGAAGGTTATTGCACCCAATCGCGTCCATGTGGATGCCGTCGGAGAAACCAATGTGTCACCAACCGGCTGGATGCGGCGTGGCGACCATGACACCGGAGCGCGGCTGGAGACAGACTATGAGCGTCTGTTCGAAAGCGCGATCAACGCCATCGCGGCCTATGATTGGGGACAGAATGAGCCCTATTTCGATGAGTTGAACATTCGTGTTCTCCTGCCAACACGGGATGAGCCGCTTGGCTTTGGTCATGAGGTGATAAGCCTGCGCGAAGCGCTGCACGAGGATCTGTATTTTTCGCTGCTTGAGTTCTTCCAGAAAAAATCAGGTCGTCCGCTTGGCGATCGTGGTTTGAAGCCCGGGCAGATCGTCCCTGAAATCATTGAAAGCGAAGCGGAAATCTTGGTTGTCATCGAGAACAGACCGCTCGGTACGGGTTTTCTGGATTGCGCGGACCAGTCGCTCGATACCGCAGAGGAACCGCTTTCCGCCCGGCAGATAGACACGCTGCTGGCCGATATCGGCGGCGAAGCATTTTTCGCGCCCGCCCGCTCAGGAAGGCAGGTGAACGCCCGCTACGTCATGGGACGCGATGCTGCTGTCATGATCAGCGGCGGTCAGCATCCGAATGAGACGACCGGCATCGTGGGAGCTCTGCGTGCAGCGCGCGCGCTGCGGGAAACCCCCGGCGCACATTTCACGATATCTCCGCTCGAAAATCCCGATGGCTATTCCGTTCACCAGCGGCTTCGGGTTGATAACCCGCTGCATATGCACCACGCAGCACGATACACGGCGCTGGGCGACGACCTGGAATACCGAACAGAAGAGAATTCCGGCGAATATCTCAACGAGAAGGAAATACGGTTCAAGGCGCAGGAATTGAGTGACGCCAAGCTGCACGTTAACCTGCATGGCTACCCCTCGCATGAGTGGACGAGGCCACTTTCCGGCTATGTTCCGCGCAACTTCGCCATGTGGACACTCCCGAAAGGCTTCTTCCTCGTCATGCGTCACCATGCCGGATGGACGGAGCAAGCCGAGACCCTGCTGGACAATGTCACCCGACATCTGGGAGCAATTCCGGGGCTTCTGGAATATAATGACAGCCAGATTGCGCTTTACGAAATTCACGCCGGCGAAACTGGCTTCCGCGTCATCAACGGATTTCCGTGCCTCTCATCCATCGATGACAGACACACCGTTCCGATGACGTTGATTACGGAATATCCTGACGAAACCATCTATGGCGACGACTTCATCGATGGCCACACCGCACAGATGGAAACCGTGATTGCGTCCTATCGCGCGTGGCAGGACATTCTGTCGGCGGTCTAGATTTCCTGAACCTTGTGACGAGAGCCTTGAGGGGCCGGAACACACCGGCCCGCTCACATCAGAAATATCAGGCAGCGGCGAGCGCTTTTTCGATGTCCTGCACGCTGTGACCGGTCAGGTCCTTGTCGAGTTCGCCTACCAAAACATCCGATAGGGATTTGTGGTAGCTCTTGCGCATCTCACCCAGAGTGCGGGGTGCTGCGATGACGACAAGGCTCTTGATCTTGCCGTTCAGGACCTGGTTGTTCAGCATTTGCGCGACACCTGCGGAAAAGCCGTCTTCGTCCTGCTGGCTGTCATCCGGGTTGGCGGCACTGGAAGAGTGACGGGAGCCCGATGGTATCTTGCTGTCATCCACCGTCGCTGCGGGCATGGCTGTCAGCTTCACATTTTGCGCGTCACCTTCATTCTTGAAGAGGCTGAGCTTTTCGCCGTCCGCGACTGCGATTACCGTGTTCTGTGGAATATCCATTTTTAGTCTCCCATGTGAAGAGATAGAATTCTTGTCGAGCGTTTATACGCCATGGAACAACCAATCCCGTGCAGTTCCGTTCCGTTTCGAATCTGCTGTCGTGCGGCCCAGCACCTTGGGAAGCTCGCCGTTTCGTACGGAACGCTCACGCTTTCCAGAATTTCTGTTGACTTGAGACGCTCGGCTGCGAAACTGCCCCGGTGCTGGAAACAAGCTTTGGGAGGAGCGTTTCATGAGACGGAATTGGCCTGACGAGTTCAGAGACTTTCTAAACGGTGCAGAAGAGGTGACGCTCACCCTGTCGGGGGCGGAAAGCCATCATCCCAAGATCACGCGCAAGGCTTTGAAGGTTCGCATTTCTCAGGAGAATTACGAGAAAATCTGGCCGCTCGCGGAAATGCGTTACAGGCTTCAAGGTGACCGTGCGGGTTCTGCCGTCACACTGATCACCAGCAATCCTCACTACCAGGCCTGGCATCCGGCTGACGGTGGTATCGAGCAGGTGACACTGCCCAGTGGGCGAGTACACGAAACGAAATTCGTCATCGTCCACTTCCTTCTGGATGAAGTGCGCGAGACCGTGGAGGCATAGTGGGCCTTTAGCCGTCCTTGCGATGACAGATATCGAAGAGCGTCAGCGCGGCTTTGCTCGCGTGACGCTCCTTGTGTCGCAAAATCCGGAATTCGCGGGCAGGGGCGCGAAAATCGACTTCGCATAATCTGCCGCTCTCAATATACAGCTGTGCTGCAAGCCGCGACACCGCGGCTGCTCCCGTACCCGAAAGCAAGGCGCAGAGAATAGACTCGTTGGACGGGAGGACCAGCACGGTATTGAGGGAACCGGCCTTGATGCCGAGATCGATCAAGGCTTCCTCAAAGGCAGACCGCGTTCCCGATCCCACTTCGCGCATCACCCAGCGACCATCTTTCAGGTCCTCCGCGCAAAGCGCCTTTTTGCCTGCCCATGGGTGAGACGGACCAACAACGACCACAAGTTCATCCTTGGCAACAATTGAGCCCGCAAGCGCCGGCTCATCCAGCTCACCCTCGACAAAGCCGATATCGGCCTCGCCACTAATGACAGCGTCGGCAACCGTGCGCGTGTTTCCTATTGTCAGTTCTAGCTCTATGCCGGGAAAGTCATTGTGAAAGGCCATGAGACGTGGCGGCAGCCAATAGCTTGCGATCGTCTGGCTGGCGAAAACATTCAGCGAGCCGCGTTGCATCCCGCCCAACTCGCTCAGGATCAGTTCCACGGAACGAGACCGTGCGAGCAGCATCCGTGCTTCATCAAGAAAGATGCGTCCCGCTGCCGTCAGCTCGATGCGACGTCCGATGCGATGGAAAAGCTCGACGCCATAATGCTGTTCGAGATTGCGGATGGCTGAACTGACGGCCGATGGCGTCAGATGAATAGCTGCCGCTGCCTTCGTCAGGTGCTCGCGCTCGGCTACGGCAACAAAGATTGAGAGTTGTTCGAAGGTCATAGGAAATCGTTCTGTTTTTCCGAATGAAACGTAGAATTATATTCGATGGAAGTAAATTAAATTAGATGAAAAAACTGCGACTGGTATCAATCGAGTCAGTTCATCATGCAGTCGTCGCAACTCCGTCAAATCGTCCCCGGCTTGGTCATGTGCGTCCTTGTCGCCGGTGCAGCCTATGTTCTCGCCCGCATTCAGCACGCGTTGCTGGGCGCTGGGTTTCTTGAGGCCTTGGTGTTTGCGATTATCATCGGAATTGCGATCAGGACCATCTTCTCACAGCAGAAATCATGGCAACCGGGCATAAGCTTCAGTTCCAAGACATTGCTCGAGATCGCCATTGTCCTTCTCGGTGCCTCCATCAGTTTTGCCACAATCCGCAGTGCCGGGCTGACGCTCATTATTGCCGTTGCTGCCATCGTTACCATGTCCATCTATGTAAGCTTCGCGGTTGCCCGCCTGCTCGGTCTGTCTCCGCGCCTGTCGATGCTGATCGCCTGCGGAAATTCCATTTGCGGCAACTCTGCAATTGTCGCAGTCGCCCCGGTTATTGAAGCCAATTCCGATGAGGTGGCTTCCGCTCTCGCTTTCACCGCTGTTCTCGGCGTTGCCTCGGTCCTGCTTCTGCCGCTCCTTTATGTCTATGCAGGAATGGGCGCTCTCCAATACGGGGCTCTGACAGGGTTGACCGTCTACGCCGTCCCGCAGGTTCTGGCGGCGGCGACGCCTGCTGGTCTCCTCGCCGTCCAGACGGGAACGGTCATCAAATTGCTGCGTGTCCTCATGCTTGGTCCCGTCATCTTCACGCTTGGCATCCTTCAGGGAAAGGCCGCCCGGCGTGAAGGCCGCGCAACCTCCCATCGAAACCTTGTTCCGTGGTTTATCATCGGCTTCATGGCGGTGGTGGTGCTGCGATCGCTGGGCCTGATCCCGCTTGAAATCGTGACCATCCTGCTGACAATCTCAAGCGCGCTTACCGTCATTGCCATGGCTGGTCTTGGACTGTCGGTCGATATTCGCACCGTTGCCAGTGCCGGTGGCCGGGTGATTGTTGCTTCATCGATTTCGCTGTTGCTGCTCGTAACCGTCAGCTACTTCGTGGTCATATCGGCGCTCCAGCCATAAGGCAGGCGAAGTTGCAGCGGCGTATGAAGGTCGACGAAACGCCGCGCCTTCAGGGGTCGATCGTCAGGAAACGAGAGCGAACCGACCCAGCGCACCCCGTGCAAAGCAAAGGGGTTCGCCTTCCCGGTGTGCTGCGCGCAGCACACGGCCCAGCAATATCGAGTGGTCACCGCCATCATAGACCGAGGCACGCTCGCATTCGAAACGGCTGAGCGTTCCCGCTATGATCGGAACACCTTCCGGGTTGTCATCCCAGGAGAACTCGTTGAAGCCGAGGCCGCCGCGGGTAAAACGGCTGCTGAGATCGCCCTGCTCTGCGGCAAGAACGTGAATGGCAAAATGAGTTGCGTTGGCGAAGAGATCATGCCGGGATGACGTCTTTGCCGGCGACCACAGGATCAACGGCGGATCTAGCGAAACGGACGAAAAGCTGTTTACGGTCATGCCGATCGGTCCCGCCGGGCTTTGCGCGGTCACAACCGTTATGCCGGTCGGAAATGTTCCAAGCGCGGTACGGAAGCTGCGCGTATTCGCGGCGTCCGGAACAAACCTGTGCTCGCCGTGGTCCTGCACGTTGATCGGTGATGTCATCACGGCACCTCACGGCCGGCTGCGAGTGTGTAGAGCTCAAACCACATCTGGCGGTCCATGACCACTTTTTCGGCCTGAGAAATGGCCTTGATGCGCTCAAGGTTGTTCGTGCCGAGCACGGGCAGTATTCTCGCCGGATGGCGCAGCAACCAGGCGATCGCGACTGCGGCATTGTCCACGCCTTGATCACCCGCAATCTTCGCCATTGCATCAGCCAGCGGACCGCCAGCCGTCATCAGCGATCCGCCACCCAGAGGAGACCAGGCCATGACGGGGAGATTTCTTTCCTGAAGATAAGCCAGATCACCATTGGTAAACGGCGAAATCTCGCTGAGGCTGAGCTCGATCTGGTTTGTTACCAGCTCGTTTTCCATATGGGTCTGCAACAGGGAAAAGTCCCAGGGGCGGAAATTGGATACGCCGACGCTTCGGACCTTGCCGGACGCCACGAGTTCATCAAGTGCTGCACCTGTCTCATCCGGGTCCATCATCGGGTCGGGCCGGTGAATGAGAAGAAGGTCGATGCGGTCTGTAGCCATATCACGCAAGGACGCTTCGACAGACGCGTTGATGTGTTCTGCCGATGTATCATAATGCTTCACGCGGGCAGACGAGTGGCGACCGACCGGCGCGACGATGCCGCATTTGGTCACGATCTCGACCTTGTCTCGCAGCGACGGCGTCGCCTTGAAGCTTTGTCCCAAGATCGCTTCCGCCGTATAGCCGCCGTAGATGTCTGCCTGATCCAGCGTTGTTATGCCCTGTTCCAGGCAAGCTTCGATCTTGGCCTGTACATGGCCCTGAGAGGTGTCCTTGTCGTCCCCGATGCGCCACATGCCATAAACGATGCGGCTGAATGAGAGGTCAGGGGTGAGTTCGATGCGGTCCATCAGTGGCGCTCTCCGTTTCCAAGGGGTGTTGAAGGCGTCTGCGCCGGTACACGCCCATGGGCGTGGGGTAGCGAACACGTCTTCATTTGCGGCAAGACTTTGCGACCAAAATGCTCTGCCTCTTCGAGATGGGGATAGCCAGAGAAGATGAAGGCTCGAATTCCCATTTTACGATAATCTTCCAATGCGCTCAGGACCTGATCCGTGGATCCGACCAGTGCTGCACCACATCCGGAACGGGCGCGTCCGACGCCTGTCCATAGATGCGGTTCAATGTAGCCAAATTTGTCCGCGAGTTCACGGGCTTTCGCCTGATGGGCGACTCCTAAGGAAATGCTGTCGTGGGCGCGGTTACGGATAAGCTGGCCGTATTCGTCGTCGAGCTTCGATACAAGGTGCTCTGCATATTCTTTCGCCTCCGCCTCGGTATCGCGGACGACCATATGCACACGCAGACCGTAATCGAGTGTTCGGCCGTGGGCTTCGGCGCGTGCATGCACCGCACGCATACGCTCTGCAAGCTGTTCCTTGGTTTCCGGCCACATCAGATAGACATCGCACTGCGCGCCGCAGAGTTCCAGAGCGTCCGGCGAATATCCTCCGAAATAGAGAAGCGGTCCGCCATTCTGCTGATAGGGGCGGGCCGGCTCTGTCGAAACACCCTTGAACTGATAAATCTCCCCATCATGGTCGATCGTGTCGCGTGTCCACGCCTGCCGCAGGATTTCCACCACCTCGTGGCTGCGTCTGTAGCGATAGGCGCTGTCGGCAACTTCACCGGGGAAGTCGGAGCTGATGACGTTGAGCGTAAGACGACCCTTCAACATGTGATCCAGCGTCGCCACCGTACGCGCCAGCATGATCGGCTGCATCTCGCCGCAGCGGATTGCCGCGAGGAAGTTGATCTTCTCGGTAATGGGTGCGCAACCGGCCACAAAGCTCAGCGTGTCCTGTCCCACCTGGTAGGAAGAGGGGCACAAAATATTGCGGAAACCGAGATCTTCAGACTTTCGGACGATGGAAGAGCAATGCTCCCAGCTGGAGCGCAACGCGCCGTCGGGAACGCCGAGATAGGCGTAGTCGTCGGAACAAAGTGCTGAGAACCACGAGACCTCGCTGGCGTCAAGGTCCGCGGACGTTACTGGCACAATCGTCATGAAATCCTCCTCACAGGACGGTTGCCAATTTAGTAACATCGGGTATTTTGTAAATCAATAATGTATCAATTTTTTCTGACGAAGGTCAAAAACCGTTGAAAATGAGAAGCTCCAAGGGAAGTCTGCCGGTGTATCTCCAGATCGCCGAGACGCTTGTCAGAGACATCACCGCCGGTCGGCTGATCGATGGCGAGAAGCTTCCGCCTGAGCGCGAGATGGCCTCAACGCTTGGAATAGCGGTTGGAACGTTGCGAAAGACGTTGGCGGAACTTCACAATCGCGGACTGCTGAAACGCATTCAGGGTTCTGGCAACTACATCTGTGCGATTACTGATCCCAAGAGCGTCTATTCCATGTTCCGGCTGGAACTCATCACCGGCGGTGGCTTTCCAACAGCAGACGTCTTAAGCGTCAGCCGTCAGACGAAGCCGCATGATATCCCGTCCTTCGGCGCATCTGAGGAGGGGCATCGCATCAGACGTCTTCGACGCATCGGCGGAAAGGCTGCTGCAATCGAGGAAATCTGGCTTGACGGTTCCTATATCGAGCAGGTCGCTGCGGAGGAACTGTCGGAATCCCTGTATCTCTATTATCGTACGCGGCTGGGATTATGGATCGCGAAGGCCGAAGACCACATCGACCTCGGCCATGTGCCGGATTGGTCGCCAGATGCATTTGGCCCGAGACGCGGAGACGCCGTGCCCCACGTGCTGCGCATCAGCTACTCTCATGATGGGGCTACGGCAGAGATTTCGCACACGTGGTATGATCAAAGCGTAGCGCGTTACGTCAACCGTCTGCGGTAGGCCTCTGGGCGGTTTTGATCTTGACCGAAATCAAGTTGCCACATGGAAGAATTTAAAAAAAACGGAAATTTCCTTTTTCAAACAACGCTTGGAATTAAATTTCAAACGGAATAAATTAAATTGATACACTATTGTTTTCATTCGTTCCTAACGTATGCTCTTTGTCAGAGGAGCCCGGAGCATCGTGGCCGAGGGTTGGGTGATTATCAATGGCATCAGTTAAGCTTTCAAAGCTTGAGAAGAGTTATGGCGCGCTACGCATCGTCAAAGGCATCGACCTTGAGATAAGCGATGGCGAATTCGTCGTTTTCGTCGGACCATCGGGCTGCGGCAAATCGACGACGCTTCGGATGGTCGCGGGTCTCGAAACGATTACCGGCGGCGAGGTGAAAATCGGGGACCGCGTCGTCAACCGGTTGGCGCCGCGCGAACGGGACATCGCCATGGTGTTTCAGGATTATGCGCTCTACCCGCACAAAACCGTCAGGGAAAACATGGGCTTCAGCCTCAAGGTCCGCGGCATCTCAGCGGGTGAGGCGGCGGCGCGTGTGGACGAAGCGGCGAATATGCTCGGCATCTCTCACCTGCTGGACCGCCGACCCGGTCAGTTGTCGGGTGGTCAGCGCCAGCGTGTTGCGATGGGGCGGGCAATCGTTCGCCGCCCGCAGGTGTTTTTGTTCGATGAGCCACTGTCGAACCTCGACGCCAAGCTGCGTGGTCAGGTCCGCACCGAGATCAAGAAACTGCATCAGGCCATCGGGACGACCATCATCTACGTGACCCACGATCAGGTCGAGGCCATGACCCTGGCGGACCGGATCGTCATCCTGAAGGGCGGCGAGATTGAACAGGTGGGCACGCCTGATGAGGTCTACAACAAGCCTGCAAGTGTTTTCGTTGGCGGTTTCGTCGGCTCTCCGGCGATGAACTTTGCTAAGGCACTGGTACAGGGCGACGATCTGGTTTTCTCTAACGGTGATCGCATTCCAATATCCGCGCTGCGGGAGAACTGTCAGTCGGGTGCGACGGAAGGCCGGAACGTTATTGTCGGGATCCGGCCGGAGCATTTCGCCATCGGCACGTCCAGCGTTTCGCTGACCTGCGACGTTCAGGTCGTTGAGCCGTTGGGCTCGGATACCTTGATCCATTTCGCCATTGGCAGCGAAACTCTGACCGCAAGAATGCCGCCGGAAACGCGCATTCTGGCAGGGGAGACTTTGAAGATCGCGGTGGATCCAACAAAGATCCATTTGTTCGACGCGCAGACAGAGCGTGCAATCTAGCATCGCGTTCTGGTGCGGCGAGGTCGCTGACCGCACAAGAGATAACAACGGGAGGAAGCAATGAACTTTACGAAATTAACCGGTGCATTCTTTTGCGGCACCATGCTGGCCTTTGCGATGCCGGCAGCAGCTGAGACAACGCTCAGCATCTATATCTCCAGCCAACACCAGCCAAATGTCTGGCGTCAGGCGTTGGACAAGTATGAGGCCGCCAATCCTGAGGTAAAGGTCAAGATTGAAACCGGCGGCAACACCTCCGAAGCGCAGGCGCAGTATCTCAATACGGTCATGTCGGCAAAGGACAGCTCGCTCGACGTGTTGATCCTCGACGTCATCCGCCCAGCCCAGTTTGCCGCTGCTGGCTGGACAAGCGACTTTGCCAATAAGGATATGTCGGCCTATCTGCCCGCTTATTCTGGCGCCAATACCGTCGATGGAAAGGTCATCGCTCTTCCGGCCTTTGCAGACTCGCAGTTCCTTTATTATCGCAAGGATCTGCTTGAGAAATACGGAATTCAGCCTCCAAAGACCTGGGACGAATTGAAGGTTGCCGCCAAGAAAATCTCGGAAGGTGAGGGCAACGCCAATCTTCAGGGTCTGTCATTCCAGGGCAAGGCAATCGAAGGCGCAGTCTGCACCTTCCTGTTGCCTTACTGGAGCCAGGGCAAAAACCTTACGGAGAATGGCCGCCTGACATTTGACCGTGATGCGGCGATCAAGTCGCTGAGCCTGTGGAAGAGCTTCGTTGATGAGGGTGTCTCCAAGAAGAATATTGCCGAAGTCGGCACCGACGACACCCGCAAGGAATTCCAGGCTGGCAATGCGATCTTCGCGGTAAACTGGTCCTATGCCTGGGCACAGGCGCAGGGCAAGGAATCAGCTGTCGTCGATAAGGTCGGCGTGGCACGTCTGCCTGCGATCACGGGTGGAGAACAGGCCACCTGCCTCGGCGGTTGGGAGTGGGGTGTTTCCGCCTATTCCAAGCATCAGGATGAAGCAAAGAAGCTGGTGGAATATCTCTCCTCGCAGGATGTTTCCAAGTTCATGGCCATCAACGGTTCGCTGTTGCCTACCTATGCCGGGCTTTACAAGGACGCCGATGTCCTGAAAAGCGCGCCATGGTTTGTCGACGCCCTCCAGGTTGTCGAAACCGCAAAGCCGCGTCCTGTCACGCCACGCTACAATGAGGTGAGTGAAGTCATCCGCACCACGGTCAACTCCGTTCTGGCAGGTGTCTCGACACCGGAGCAGGGCGCCGATCAGATCGAGGCCCGCCTGAAGCGCATCCTGCGCTAGGATAATGCCTGAGGTGCTCGCCGCAGTGTTTGTGCGGTGGGCTGGAACCTTCACAAGATGTGGCCCTGCCACTGGGGGCGACGTGGTCCGTCGCCCCCAGATCATCCAATGCTCGGAACAGAACCATGGCAACGACATTATCGAAAGCTGACGAGAGATCGGCGGCACCGTCTCCGAACTGGACGCGCTGGCTTGACCTGAGTGACCGGTCTCTGGCCATCCTGCTTCTCGCGCCAGCGGCGATCCTGTTGGCACTGATCATCGTCTACCCGGTGTGCAGGCTGATCTACACAAGCTTCTTCAGCCTGTCCCTGACATCAGGACTGCCAGCAGGGTTTGTCGGGCTTGAAAACTATCAGTTGATGTTTGAAGATCCGGTTTTCTGGGAAACGACCTGGAACACGGTTCTGATCACGCTCATCACCGTGCCGGGTGCCTTGCTGATGGGGCTTGGCCTTGCGCTGATGGCCAATCTGCCTTTCGCCATGCAGTGGCCCGTCCGCCTGTCCCTGCTCATTCCCTGGGCGCTGCCACTGTCCTTTGCAGGTCTTATCTTCGCGTGGTTCTTTCACTCCGAATATGGCGTCGTGAACGATGTACTCAATCGCTTTGGCTTTGAGGGAATTATCTGGTTCAATTCGCCCAACTGGGCCTTTGCTGCAATCTGCCTCACCATCATCTGGAAAACCTCGTCATTCATGGCGTTGATCATTCTGGCGGGTTTGCAAACCATTCCCCGCTCGCTCTATGAGGCTGCGGATGTGGATGGTGCCGGACGGTTGCGCCAGTTTTTCGAAATCACTCTGCCGTTGCTCAAGCCGTCCATTGTCGTCGCGCTCATCTTTCGCACGATCACCGCGCTGCAAACCTTTGATATTCCATATATGATGACAGGCGGCGGGCCGGGCACATCCACGGCAACGCTTGCGATGTACATCCATCAGAACACGGTTTCATTCCTCGATCTCGGCTATGGTTCTGCGCTTGCGGTCATGATGTTCGTGTTGTCGATGTGCGTAACAGCCGTCTATCTGCGCATGATCCGGACAAAGGAGTAGTCGCCATGAGCACACATACACCGCATGGCCGCATGTCCTTTTTGTCGGGTATGCCTCTTCGCTTCATCGCCGCCGGCATTCTGTTGATCAACGGCATGTTCCCCGCCCTGTGGATTCTCTTCACTTCGCTGAAAACAGAGGTGGAACTGACGGCAAAGCCGATCACATGGGTGCCGCACGCGCCGACTCTGCAAAACTACATGCAGGCCTTTTCGGATCAGCCCCTGCACATCTTCCTGTTCAACAGCTTCATGGTCGCGCTTCTGTCGACAGCGCTGACTTTGCTCGTTTCGGTGCTGGCTGCCTATGCACTGGCGCGTCTCAATCTGGCCTATCGCGGCTTGATCCTTTCCCTGATCATCGCCGTCTCGACATTCCCGCTCGTGACACTGCTGGTGCCTCTGTTTGAAATCATGCGCGCGCTCAACCTGCTCAACAGCTGGACCGCACTGGTTTTGCCCTACACCGTGCTGAGCCTGCCCGTTTGCACCCTGATGCTGGTATCCTTCTTTGAGGGCATTCCGCGTGATCTGGAAAATGCAGCCATGATCGATGGCTGCACGCGCCTCGGCGCCTTGTTCAAGGTCGTTGTACCGCTTTGCGCACCGGGCGTGTTCACTGCGGGCATTCTCGCTTTCGTCAACGCATGGGACGAGTTCCTGCTGGCGCTTTCCTTCAACTCCAATCCCACTTTGCGAACACTGCCGGTCGGCATCCAGCTCTATCAGGGCGAGTTCGCCTTCCCCTGGCCCGTCATCTCTGCAGCGCTGGTGGTTGGCATCGTCCCCGTGGCGATCCTCATCGTCATTTTCCAGGAACGTGTCGTATCCGGGCTGACTGCAGGTGGCATCAAGGGCTGACGCCTTGAGGCGGACAGTGCATGACCGCTCGGAATTATTGAAAGACAATGGAATGAAACTCGAACGCACCGCGACCGGATTCACCCTTTCGCTCAACGGCAGAACGATCCTCGACCATAGCGAGACCGCACCAGCCCTTTTCGTCGGTCGGGGCGAAGAGCGGATGGATATGTATCGCGGTAACTTTGACATCGAAGATTACGTCATCGAGCGACGCCCGCTATCCTTCGCGGAGCTGGACGGCAACCGGGTTTCCTTGTCAGATGCTGCGGGTCAGCCAGCGCGTCTTGCTCTTACCATCGGCGATAACGCCATTAATCTTGAAGCACTCGACCCCGGCCTCAACCGTTTTTGGATCCGCATTCAGGCTGATGAGGATGAGCATGTCTGGGGCGGTGGCGAGCAGATGTCCTATTTCGACATGCGCGGTCGCCGCTTTCCCCTGTGGACGTCAGAGCCTGGCGTTGGTCGCGACCCCACAAGCGAAATAACCTTCAAGGCCAACGTCAAGGACAAGGCTGGTGGTGACTACTACAACACAAACTATCCCCAGCCGACATATGTGTCATCGGCGCTCTATGCACTGCATGTCGAAACGACGGCCTATTCCGTATTCGATTTCCGGCAGAAGGGCTTCCACGAAATAGAAGTCTGGGCCATTCCCGAACGGCTTGAGTTTTTCGCAGCTCCTTCCTTCGTGGAAATGGTCGAGGCCTTGTCTCTGCGCTTCGGACGCCAGCCGCCCTTGCCGGATTGGGTCTATAATGGCGCCATCATCGGCCTGAAGGATGGCGAAAACTCCTTTGCGCGGCTGGATACCATGCTCAATGCTGGCGTCCAGGTATCTGCTCTCTGGTGCGAAGACTGGGTGGGATTGCGCCAAACGAGCTTCGGCGCGAGGCTGTTCTGGGACTGGCAGGCAAACGATACTCGCTATCCCGGCTTGAAAGATAAGATCGCGGAGCTGCACGATAGCGGCATTCGCTTCCTGGGCTACGTCAATCCATATCTCTGTGTTGACGGGCCGCTCTTCAAGGTCGCAGAGGACAAGGGCTACTTTGCCACCGATGGAAACGGCAATACGGCCCGTGTCGATTTCGGTGAATTCGATTGTGGTGTCGTGGATTTTACCAACAAGGCGGCCGCCGACTGGTTTGCAGAGGACATCATTGGCAAGAACATGCTGGATTTTGGCCTCTCCGGCTGGATGGCCGATTTTGGCGAATACCTGCCCATCGACGTGCACCTTTCGAATGGCATCGATGCCAAGCTCATGCACAATGCCTGGCCAACATTGTGGGCAGAGGTGAATGCAAAAGCGGTTGCCTCGCGTGGCAAAACCGGAGAGGCATTGTTCTTCATGCGCGCCGGATTCACCGGCGTTCAGAAACATTGCCCGCTTCTGTGGGGCGGCGATCAATCGGTCGATTTTTCACGACACGACGGTCTTGTAACCGTCATGTGCGGAGCGCTGTCGTCCGGCCTGCTCGGCAATGCCTACCACCATTCGGATATCGGCGGATACACCAGCCTTTTCGGCAATGTTCGCACGCCGGAGCTGTTGATGCGCTGGGCCGAGATGGCAGCATTTACGCCGGTCATGCGCAGTCACGAGGGAAACCGGCCGCGCGAAAACATGCAGCTGGATCAGGACCCTGTTGTCCTCTCGCATTTTGCCCGTATGACGCGGCTTTATCGCCATCTTGCGCCTTATCTCAAAACTCTGTCCGCGGAGGCCGTCGCGCGTGGACTGCCGGTGCAAAGACCACTCTTCCTGCATTATCAGCATGACCGCGAGACCTACACCATTCAGGACAGCTATCTCTACGGCGCCGATCTGCTTGTCGCGCCCGTATGGAAAGCGGGTGAGGAAAACCGTGTGCTCTATCTCCCTAACGGTGAAACCTGGGTTCATGTGTGGAGTGGTGAAGAGTTTTCGGGCGGCATCGAGGTGTCAGTTTCTACCCCTCTCGGTCGTCCCGCCGTCTTCTATAAAGCCGGGTCCGCGCACCAAAGCCTGTTTGCGGCTTTGAAGGAAATCTGAGCTTTGGACTAGGGGCGTTGTTGCGGCTTTCAAGGGAAATGCGTTGCCAAGCTGCAACGCGCCTCTGATTTTAGTTTTCAATAACATTAGAAAATGAAAGTCGAAGTGGACAGCAACCGCGGGAACAACCAATCTGGCCGCATCGGCGGGGGCTGATTCAGAAAGGTTTTCAAATGAGATATCTCTTGAAGTGCGCGGGCCTTTTGGCATTGCTCGGCTCGTCTGCTTCTGCCGCAGATCTCGCCGTTCAGACCGAACCTGCAGCGACAGTGGCAAACCCAGGTGGGTTCTATCTTGGCTCTGTCAGCAGCCTGACATTCATGGATGACCTCGATTTCTCCGCTTTTGGCACTGATATCAGAAGCGAATACGACATGGGCACCTATAGCGCATTGCGTGCAGGTTACAGCTTCGGCTCCTACGGCTTCGTGTCTCCACGTATCGAACTTGAAGTCGGCTATGGCCGCGCAGATGTTGATGAGCATTTCGTCGGCGGCTTTGGCGCAGGCAATGATTCCTTCGGCTCGGCCCGCGCGATCCAGGGCTATGTCAATGCTTACATGGACGTCCCGACTGGCACGGCCTTCACGCCTTACTTCGGCGGCGGCGTCGGTGCCATGAACCTGGAGCTTCGTCGCCAGGGCGTTTCCGCTACCGGCGTCGTACTTGATGATGACGACACGAAGTTTGCTTACCACCTTGACGCAGGCGTGGGCATCGAGCTGAGCTCGATTTCCTTCTTCCGTGATGTGAGCCTGTTCACCAACACCACATTCGATATCGGTTACCGCTATACAGCTGCCGATGATTTCGATTTCACCGCTGTCGACGGCACCACCTCAAGCACAGACTTCAGCAGCCACGCTCTGACAGTCGGCTTCCGCCGCCAGTTCTAATCGTTCAAAGGGCCGCAAATTGCGGCCCTTTCCTTTTCAGGCGTCATTTTACCTGAGCGGGCACTATGTGCCGCTATGTGGCTCGGTGGCGAAAGTCACACTGAAGCCCTTGAAACGAATTCTCGCACTCCCCATTCCTTTATGACGGGAAATGTCCCGATTTGGAGGCTATGCCATTGGCAGGTTCATGGAGCGCAAGCGATTTTGACAAGGGTGCAGCGTACACCGCATTGGGCGGTGAACAACGCCTGCAACGCATCCGCCGCCTCGCGCGGATAGCGAGACTGATGGATACAGCCATCGGCATCCCCGGAACGAAACTTCGTCTTGGCGCCGACTCGGTGTTCGGACTCGTGCCTGTGATCGGTGACGGCGCAGGTGCGATGATCGGTCTTTACATCGTCAATGAAGCGCGTCGTCTTGGTGTTCCCAAGGAGAAGCTTTCGCGGATGTTGGGAAACATTGCGCTGGATGCCTGTGTAGGCAGCGTCCCTCTGCTCGGAGACGTCTTCGATCTGTATTTCAAATCTCACCGAAGAAACGTACAGATAATTCTCGACCATTTTGGTGTGATGCAGGAAGACATACGTCGGCCTTGATCGCCTGTCCAGGCACAACCGATAACCGTCGCTTTGCCGTGTCCCAACGCTTACATCTGCGTTGGGTCTTTAATCTCATCGAGTGGCCCGGTCAGTGCTGTTCGTGGTGGGACCAGCTGCGGCATGATCACAGTAATCTCCGGATGATCGGGCGCCGCCTCAAGCAATTCAAACCCGCGCTCCAGCATCTCTGAAATGTTCGGTTTTGCCATATAGACAGGGAATGGCAAAAAGGATGCGAAGGGGTCGTAGTCGAAGCATCCGACGACGATGTCTTTGAACATGTCCACATCGTACCGTCCGAGAAAACGTAGAAGCCCTTCGAAATTGATGGACGAGTTGATGAACAGACACCGCGGCAAATGGCCTTCGCGCAAAAAGAAGCGTTCGAAGGCCAGCTCGGTCATGCGCGGCGAATAGCCCGTAACCTCAATGTCGCCGCCGCCTTCGGTGCCGAAAAAAGCTCGCTTTGCTGCATGGAAGCCCGCAATTCGCTCGCGGCTCGCGTGGTCGTCATGACCACCAAACAGCACGACTTCTTCCGCGCTGAAGTCGCCGTTTCGGGATGCGTGGCGAAGGATTGCGTCGGTCAGCGCTTCTGCGCCATTGCGGTTGTCCGAAATCACCGAATAGGCGAATTTACCAGGAAGGTCGATGTTGACATGCGGCAGCTTCGCGCTGGCGCAGATCTGGTGGACACCATCCGGGTCCTTGACGCCAGCGATAAACAGCGCGTCGATGGAATAGGCGATGAGTGTTTCGACAGTCCGCCGCTCCTCATCAGGATCACGCCGACCTGACACGACCATCGCCGACAGACCACGCGACCGCGCCTGAGCTTCGAAGGTTTGCGCCATGGATGAGAAAAAGCGGTTGTCATAAACAGGTACCAGCAAACCGACGAGGCCTGATTTGGAGCTTCTCAAGCCACGGGCCTGAAGATTGGCGGTATAGCGCTCGGCCTTGGCCAGTGAGAGAATCTTTTCCGCAGTCTCCTGTGAAATACGCCGTTTGCGCCACGATCCGTTCAAAACGGCGCTGACGGTGGATGCCGATGCGCCCGACAAAACCGACAGGTCGTAAATAGTGGCTTTCTTGGAGCTCTGGTCCGTCATCACATCCTCCGAATGATTCCGATTGTTAGGATATTCGTCCTCTTGACGAAAGGCATAACCGTGTTATGTTCAATGCACCATCGATTGTGCAAATTTGCAATACCGATTGCGCAGATGGTTGTTGCTATGGGAGTGGCAGAGCATTGTCTCGGGTTTCGAGACTGGAGGTTAAGGCGTTGGAGCGCCTGTCCTTGCTCGCTGGAATGTTTTTGGAGGAGGAGCATCCATGAAAAAGATAATTGCGGCCGCAGTCGGCCTTTCGCTTGCATTACTCGCGTCCACCGCATTGGCCGATGGGCCAAAGGTCGGTGTCGTCGTCAAGATTGGTGGCATTCCCTGGTTCAACGCTATGGAAGCGGGCATCAAGGAACAGAGCGCCAAGCTCGGCGTACAGGGTTTCATGGTCGGCCCAACGAGTGCCGACCCAGCACTTCAGGTTCGCGCTATCGAAGACCTGATTGCGCAGAAGGTTGATGTTATCGGCGTTGTGCCGAATGACGCGAAGGTTCTGGAGCCTGTCCTGAAGAAAGCTCAGGATGCCGGTATCAAGGTCATCACCCATGAATCGCCAAAGCAGGTTGGCGCGAACTGGGATTTCGAACTCGCTTCCGCCAAGGGTTTCGGTGAAGCGCACGGCAAGTTGCTGGCCGAAAAGATGGGCGGCAAGGGTTCATACGCGGTGTTCGTTGGCTCGCTGACCGTGCCGCTTCACAATGCCTGGGCCGATGGCGCCATTGCCTATATCAAGGCCAACTATCCCGACATGAAGCTGATCGGCGACCGTTACGGCGTAGCCGAAGACGTGGACAAGAGCCGTTCCACGGCGCTTGATCTGATGGCGGCAAATGCCGATCTCAAGGGCTTCCTTGCCTTTGGATCGCAGGGCCCGATTGGCGCAGGTCGCGCTGTTGAAGAGCGTCGCAAGGATGGCAAGGTCTTCGTGATCGGTCCGTTCTCGCCTGGGCAGGGCGCAAAGCTCATCAAATCAGGTGCTTTGACGGGCGGCTTCATGTGGAACCCGAAGCAGGCCGGTGAAGTGTTCATCACGCTTGCGGACCGTATCGCCAAGGGCCAGGAGCCGAAGGCGGGTGACGACATTCCGGGTCTTGGCAAGATTGCGCCTGAAGGCAACACCATCGTGGTCGATCAGCTGTTGAAGATCGACAAGGAAAGCATCGACAAGCTGGTTTCCATGGGCCTCTAGTTCCTCCCAAGGGCCTGGGCCGCGTCAACTCTGTTTGGCGCGGCCCCCTTTCAACATCTGATCAACAGCATCCGCTTAAAGGCGGCTGAGCGAAGAGGTTTGCCATGACGAGCGCCGGACCGCTCCTGTCCCTCAAAAACGTCAAGATGACATTCGGTGGTGTTCGCGCTTTGAAAAGCGTTGCCTTCGAAGTCAATCCCGGCGAAGTACACTGCCTTGCCGGGGAAAATGGTTGCGGCAAGAGCACGCTCATCAAGATCATCACCGGCGTTTACAAACCGGAAGAGGGTGCCGAGTTTTTCTTCGACGGCCAGCCCATCACTGCCATGACACCAAGTCTGGCGCAGTCACTTGGAATTCAGGTGATCTGGCAGGATCTGGCGCTGTTTGGTGAAATGACGGTCGCAGAAAATATCGGCTTCCAATATGCCGTCAGCGGCAAATACGGTCTTGTGAACAAGCGCGCCATGGAAGCGGCCGCAGAGAAGGCATTGGCCCGGCTCGGCGTTTCGCTCGATCTTCACCTGCCTCTGAAAGAACTTCCGATTGCCCAGCGCCAGATCGTCGCCATTGCCCGCGCATTGGTTGGTGAAGCGCGGCTGGTCTTCATGGATGAGCCGACGGCATCCTTGACGCAATCGGAGACGGATTACCTTATCGATATCGTGCGCAATCTTTCGGCGTCAGGCGTCGCGGTTGTCTTCGTGTCGCACCGCCTCGCGGAAGTCCTTGAGATTTCCGACCGGATGACCGTGTTGCGCGATGGCGAACTCGTCGGCGTGTTTCCGGTGGAAGGCATGACGCAGTCTCGTGTCACGGAATTGATGACCGGACGGAATTTCGACAACGCCGTGGTGGCTGCTGATCACGATGACCAGCCCGTCGTGTTGTCGGTGCGCAATCTTTCCCGAAACAATGAGTTCGAGGATATTTCCTTTGAACTGCGGCGCGGCGAAACGCTTGGCGTGACCGGCCTTTTGGGTGCCGGACGCACGGAACTTGCGCTGACGCTGTTTGGAATGCACAAGCCGCATTCCGGCGAAATCATTCTGAACGGAGAAAAGGTAAGCTTTGGCTCCAATCGCGACGCCATCCGTGCGGGGGTAGCCTATCTCTCGGAAGACCGGCTTGCTCTCGGCCTTAACCAGCCGCAATCCATTGCCGATAATCTGGTCATGGCCTCGCTGGATCGCATCCTGTCTGCCGGGCTTATCTCGCCTGAGAAGAAACGGAATGTCGTTTCTCACTGGATTTCCGCGCTTGGTGTCAAGATCGGCGAGCCGGAAGATCCGATCCGGACCCTGTCTGGCGGCAACCAGCAGCGCGTGGCGATTGCGAAGTGGTTGGCCATCGGCCCGAAACTTCTCATCCTCGATGCTCCCACAGTCGGCGTCGATGTCGGTGCGCGGGCAGGCATCTTCGATATCGTCCGCAAGCTCGCCGCCGATGGTCTTTCAATCATCCTCATCTCGGATGAGCCGCCGGAAGTCTATTTCAATACCGATCGCATCATCCATATGGCCGAGGGCCGGATCAAGGCGACATATGATCCGCGGCAGATGTCGCTGACGGATCTGGAAGGAGCAGTCTATGCGTAGGTTGATGCTGGGCCATACGACAGAGTTCACGCTTCTGGCCGTGATGATCGTTTTGTCCGCCGCCCTGTCCTTGGCGACAGACCGCTTTTTCACGATCTCCAACGCTTTCGACATTCTCAATGTCTCATCCGTCAACATCATTTTCGCCGTCGGGCTTCTCGTCGTGCTGATCTCAGGCGGGATCGACATATCTTTCGCGGTCGCTGCGTCCGTCGTGCAATATGTCACGGCTCTCGCCATCGGCGCGCTGGGCGGCGGCAACTGGGCGGAAGGCTTCATCATCGCAGGTGCGGTCGGCATTGGCCTTGGCCTCATCAATGCGCTTCTCGTCTACAAGCTGCGGATCATCTCCATCGTCGCGACGATTTCCACCTTCAACATCTTCTTCGGCCTGTTGATGTTCTTCACCAAGGGTGTGTCCATCTACAATCTGCCGGACTGGCTCACGACACGCGTCGTCTTCTACGAACGCGAGATGGCCGATGGCTCCTGGCTGGAACTGACGCTACCCGTCGTCGTGATGATCCTCTGCTGCATCGCCACCTGGTTCATGATTTCCCGCACCACGATCGGCCGCCAGCTCTATGCCTTTGGTGATAATCCCGAGGGTGCGCGTCGCTTCGGCATCAATATCGGCGCCATGCACTACATTTCCTTCGGTTGGTTGGGCCTCATGGCTGGGATTGCCGGGCTGATGCAGGCGCATTACGCGGAAGAGGTCGTGCCCAATGCGCTCTATGGCCGTGAACTGGACGTGCTTGCCGCGACTGTTCTCGGCGGTGCACGTCTCGGCGGCGGCAAGGGATCCGTCATTGGCTGCGTTCTCGGCGTTCTCATGGTTTCGATTACGCAGAACGGCCTGAACCTGATGGGCGTTTCGCCCTTCGCCTTCAAGATGATCGTTGGCGCCATCATCCTCGTAGCCATCACGCTTTCCTCCTCACGCATCGATAAACTTCTGCCTTTCTTCTCCAAGGGCAATGTTCAGAAGAGGGGTGCACACTGATGACTTCGCTCATTCAGAAATTCAACAGCGCATTTGGCGCTGACATGGCCGGACCGATCATCGCGTTCTTCGCCGTGATGGTGATCTTCGGGTTGGGTGCGGATAATTTCCTGTCGCTTGGCACATTCGGTTCGGTGGCATTCCAGCTGCCTGAACTTGGGCTTCTGACGCTGGCGATGCTGCTGCCGCTTCTGACTGGCGGTATCAACCTCTCCGTTACCTTCACGGCCAACCTGTCGGGCCTTGCCGCTGCCGGTGTGCTTCAGATGTATGGCGGCGTAGATGCGCCAGCCGGCGCCTTCGCGCTCGCCGTCGTAGCAGCACTTGCGACCGGTGGTGCAGCTGGCTTGATGACCGGTGCGGCGATTGCCTACACCCGCGCCCATCCGATCCTCATCACGCTGTCCATGATGATCTTCCTGCGCGGTCTTGGCGAGTTCCTGACGCGAGGCGGAGACGTCTCCGGCTTTCCCGAATATGTCGCCCCAATCGGTCATGGCTTGATCCTCGGCGTGCCCGTGCCGCTCCTCATCTTCATCGCCTGCGTCGCGCTCTGGCAGGTGTTGTTGACACGCAGCAAGCTCGGTTTTGGCCTGCTGATGATCGGGTCAAACATCGAAGCGGGGGCCTATTCCGGCCTCAACACGCGGCGTATCCTCATCCTCGTTTACACGCTGTCCGGCATGATGTGCGCCATCGCTGGTATCATCATGATGGCCCGCTTCAACTCGGTGCGCATAGGCCACGGTGAATCCTACCTGCTGATCACGGTGCTGGCGGCGTTTCTGGGCGGCATCAACCCGTTCGGGGGCTTTGGACGCGTGCTACCTGTCTTCGTCGCGCTTGTCGTGCTTCAGCTTCTGTCATCGGGCCTCAATCTGATGGGTGCCAACCAGCATCTGGCAACGGCTCTCTGGGGTGTGTTGATGATCGTCGTCATGGCGGCACGCACAATCGCATCCTCTTACTTCCTATCTCGTAGAAAGAAGGTGTGACGTGAAGGGTTTTGGCATTCACGCAATGGTGTGGTCGACCAAGTGGGACCACGAGGGCGCTGAGCGGGCGATTGCCGGTGCTGCGGGCTGCGGACAGGATTATATCGAAATACCGCTAATCGATATCCCTACCGTCGATGCGAAACACAGCCGCGCGCTTCTTGAAAAGCACCAGATCGGTGCAGCATGCTCTCTGGTTCTGCCGGAACATGCCTGGGCCTCTATTCGCCCCGACGCTGCAATCGAGCATCTGACAGCCGCTCTGGACAAGGCATCTGAAATTGGCGCCGTGGCGCTGACGGGTGTTACCTTCGGCGGCACGAATGAGCGGACCGGCTTTCCGCCGACTGAGCGCGAGTATGATAATTTGACCCGCGCGCTTGGCGCTGCGGCTCGCCATGCCAAGACGCTCGGCCTGCAATTCGGCATCGAGGCCGTCAATCGATATGAGAGCCACCTCATCAATTCGGCCCAACAGGCGGTCGATATGGTTGAGCGCATCGGACTGGATAACGTCTTCGTCCACCTCGATACGTTCCACATGAACATGGAAGAGAAGGGTCTCGCCAACGGCATCATCGCTGCGGGCGATCACCTGAAATACATGCACATGTCGGAAAGCGATCGCGGCACGCCGGGCTTCGGCAATATTGCATGGGATGAGATTTTCGCGGCGCTCGCGGCCATTGGCTTCAAGGGCCTGCTGACGCTTGAGAGCTTCGTTACCATGCAGGCAGAGATGGCAGGCTCCATTTCCACCTGGCGCCCTGTCGCGCGCGATCTGGACGAGGTTCTGGACAAGGGCGTCGCCTTCCTGCGCAACAAGGCGGATCAGTACGGAATATTCTGAGCCTTTGTCGGCGCGCCAGTCGCCGTTGTTTTTCGGATCGTGAAGAGGTCACATTGAGTAGCGTAGAAGATAGTGCACGCGAGATTGCCGCACGGACACTCCAGCAATTCGCGGAGAATGAAGGGCGGCGGATCATGATCGCCATTGCCGGAGCGCCGGGCTCGGGAAAATCAACGATTGCCGAGCAGGTCGTGGAGGTTCTGAACGGTGAATCCGGCGTCTCGGCGGCACTCTTCCCCATGGATGGCTTTCATTACGATGATGCTGTTCTGAAAGAAATGGGTCGCCTGCCTTACAAGGGCGCAATCGATACGTTTGATGCGCATGGCCTGCGTCATACACTCAAGCGCCTGAAGGCGAATGAGGATGATGTGGTTGCTGTCCCTGTCTTTGATCGCTCCATCGAGATTGCCCGTGCAGGCGGCAGACTGATCCCGCAATCCGTCAACATCATCGTCTGTGAAGGCAACTACCTGCTCTCACGCCAAGAGCCGTGGAACCTGCTGAAGCCGATTTTCGATCTCACTGTTTTCGTTGATGTCGCCGAGGATGACCTCCGCAGCAGGCTCCGCGAAAGATGGCGCAGCTTTGGGCTTGGTGACGCCGATATCACCAGGAAGGTCGAGGAAAACGACCTTCCCAATGGTCGCGCAATCATCTCCGGCAGCAACGAGCCTAACATGCGGGTAAAGAACCCCGGCGCTGGCTAGAACCTGCGAGTGATCGCGCTGAACCTTCCAAACTATTTCAATAGCTTATCCCTCATCTGTTAATCGAGAGAGTTACCATGAAACACGGCATTTATTACTCCTATTGGGAACATGAGTGGAGCGCCAAGTTCGGCCCCTATGTGGAAAAGGTCGCCAAGCTTGGCTTCGATGTCATCGAAGTCGCGGCCCATCACATCAATGAATACAGCGATGCGGAACTGGCCGAGATCAAGCAGAGTGCCAAAGATAACGGCATTATTCTGACCGCTGGCATCGGCCCCTCCAAGACCAAGAACCTGTCTTCGCCAGACGTCGCGGTGCGGCAGGCAGGCAAATTGTTCTTCGAGCAGACGCTGACCAATGTTGCAAAGCTCGACATAAAGACGATCGGCGGCGCGCTGCATTCCTATTGGCCGGTCGATTATTCACAGCCTGTCGATAAGGTAGGTGATCGTGCGCGCGGCGTGGAAGGCATTCACGGCATCGCCGATTTCGCCAACAATCTGGGCATCAATTTGTGCATCGAAGTCCTCAACCGCTTTGAAAACCACGTTCTCAACACCGCTGCCGAGGGCGTCGCTTTCGTGAAGGATGTTGGCAAGTCCAACGTCAAGGTCATGCTCGATACGTTCCATATGAACATCGAGGAAGACAGCTTCGGCGATGCGATCCGCACCGCAGGGCCCTTGCTTGGCCATTTCCACACCGGCGAAAGCAACCGTCGTGTACCAGGCACAGGCAGAATGCCTTGGCATGAAATCGGTACAGCGCTCCGCGAGATCAACTATACCGGCGCTGTCGTCATGGAACCCTTCGTCAAGACAGGCGGCGCCATCGGTTCAGATATCCGGGTCTGGCGAGACCTGAGCAATGGCGCTGACGAGGCGCAGATGGATGAGGATGCGAGAAACTCGCTCGCCTTTTCCCGCTTCGTGCTCGGTCACTGACATCTGGAGAAAAATTGTAACGGTGGGGCAAGTCGCCACCGTTACACGCGGCCGCCAATCGCGGCGAATACCTTCACAAATACGCGCTCCCGACAGCCAACGGCACCGAGATAAGGCCTTGTTGGCAATGTCAGAATCCGCGCTGCGCCCAGCAAACTCCTTGCATGGCTTGCACACTTTGCTGGAAGTTCTTGCGCATTCAATCGTCAAAAAAGTATCAGCTTAAATTCCGCGTTGATGTAGATGCGTAGCAATATCAGTGCTTAATATCCCCGTGCTGACAAAAACTGCAAAATCGGAGGTTTGCAGTTTTGGATAGCTAGATTTCGCGCTCGGTAGGAGGAGACGCTGTGCAACCCGATCTGGAACTCGTTCATATCCGCAAAGGCGAATCCTTCGCAGCGTGGACGCACGGCTATCCATTTCGGACCGTCCGCTGGCACTACCACCCCGAATATGAAATCCATCTGGTCGTTGCGACATCGGGTCGATTTTATATCGGCGATCATATCGGTCGCTTCGAGCCGGGGCAGTTGATCGTCACCGGTCCGAACCTGCCGCAGAACTGGATTTCTGACATTGAGCCGGGCGAAGTCGTACCCGCTCGCTCGCTGGTCATCCAGTTCCCGCAAAAATTCGTGGAAGACAGCATTGCCGGCATGGCGGAGATGGAGGCGGTAGTTCCGCTTCTGGAGCGCAGCCGCCGTGGTTTGCTATTCGACAAGGGCACGAGCGATACGGTGCGGCCGTTGATAGAGACGCTGATTGAAACGCGCGGTCTTAAACGTCTGGCGCTGTTCTGGGAAATTCTCGATGTGCTGGCAACTGCGCCTGAACCGGAAGTTCTGGCCAGCTTGAGTTACGAACTGGATCTTTCCAACATCAATGAGGGCGGCGTCAACCGCGCGATTGCCTATCTGCGCGAACATCTGACCGACGATATCGATGAGCGCGATCTGGCCGAGATGGTGGGGCGCAGTCCAAGTTCATTCTCACGGGCATTCAAGCGCCATACCGGTACGACGCTGGTCCGATACCGCAACCAGTTGCGGGTCGATCTGGCGTGCCTTGCGCTCCTGACGCGACCCGAGGTGAAGATTGCCGAAATCTGCTATGAGATCGGCTTTTCCAACCTGTCCAATTTCAACAGGCATTTCCAGAAGCTGAAGGGAATGCCGCCTTCGCAATTCCGCGCCACTTTCAACGCCAACGAGGCCTTTAGAGCCACCGGATAAGCGAAACTCAACCATACCCCACCGCGGGGATCATCAATTCGGGAGGCATGGTGCTTTCCGGAAACGGACAGGCTTTGCCTGTCGTCGTCCACAGGGAGGAAACCGGGATGAAAAAGACATTGACCGCTTTGTCGATTGCCGTCGCGACGTTAGCTGCAAGTTCGGCTCTTGCGCAGGACGCCAAACTCAAGATTGGCATGACCTTTCAGGAAATGAACAATCCTTATTTCGTGTCCATGAAAGAGGCTCTGGACGAAGCCGCAAAGGCCATCGGTGCTGAGGTGATCGTCACCGACGCTGCACACGACGTTGCAAAGCAGATCTCCGATGTCGAGGACATGTTGCAACAGAAGATCGACATTCTGCTTATCAATCCCACTGACTCAGCTGGCGTCGAAGCCGCCGTGCAGGCTGCCAAGGCACAAGATGTGATTGTCGTAGCCGTGGATGCCAACGCAAACGGCCCCGTCGATACGTTTGTTGGGTCCAAGAACAAGGATGCCGGTTACCAGTCGTGCCAGGCGCTTGGCAAGGCAATAAACGGCGAGGGCGAGGTCGCTATCCTCGATGGTATCCCTGTCGTTCCAATTCTTCAGCGTGTCGAAGGCTGCAAGGAAGCTCTTGCGGAGTTCAAGGGCATCAAGCTGGTCGATACGCAGAACGGTCGTCAGGATCGCTCGGTCGCGCTCGGCGTGGTGGAGAACATGCTGCAGTCGCGTCCAAACCTCAAGGGCATCTTCTCCGTCAATGACGGCGGCGCAATGGGTGCTCTTGCGGCAATCCAGGGGGCTGGTCGTGATGTCAAGCTGACGTCCGTCGATGGTGCCCCGGAGGCAGTACAGGCCATCGCTGAGGGCACGCCATTCGTCCAGACCACGGCGCAGTTCCCACGTGACCAGGTGCGTGTCGGCCTCGCCATGGCGCTAGCCCAGAAATGGGGTGCCCGCGTCGTGCCAAAGGAAGTTCCCATCGATGTGCGGCCCGTCACCAAGGAAAACGCCGCCGGCTTCAGCTGGTAAGCGGCTTCACCTGCATCTCCCTCGCCTTTGGGCGGGGGTGATGCTTGTCCATGTAATTGCTGGAGGAAACAATGCTCGAACTAAGAGGCATCAAGAAAAGCTTCGGCAAGATCGAGGTCCTGCACGGTGTCGATCTGACGGTGAACGCGGGCGAGGTTCATGCGCTTCTGGGCGAGAACGGCGCTGGCAAGTCAACGCTGACGAAGATCCTGTGCGGCATTCTCAAGCCCAGCGAAGGCGAGATCTGGATCGAAGGAGAGAAGCGCCAGTTTGCCGATTACAACGAGGCCATCAATGCTGGTATCGGCGTGGTTTTCCAGGAGTTTTCGCTGGTTCCCTACCTCAATGCGGTCGAGAACATGTTTCTCGCGCGCGAACTCTGCAATGGTATGGGCTTCATGAAGCGCGCTGCCATGCGCAAGCGTGCTGGCGAAATCATGAAGCAGCTTGGCATCACAATTCCGCTCGGCGTTCCCATTCGCAACCTTTCCGTCGCTGAGCAGCAATTTGTCGAGATCGCAAAGGCACTGGCGCTGGATGCACGCATTCTTGTGCTTGACGAACCAACGGCAACGCTGACACCGACGGAGGTAGAGCACCTCTTCCGTGTCATGAGAAGCCTTCGTGCCCAGGGTGTTTCCATCATTTTCATCTCGCACCATCTGGAGGAAATCTTCGAGATTTGCGACCGCATCACGGTACTGCGCGACGGCGAATATGTCGCCTCCTGCGATGTCGCTGACGTGGACCAGTCGCGGCTTGTCGAGATGATGGTGGGACGCCGGATCGAAAACAGTTTTCCGCCAAAGCCGGTCATTCCCGCTGAGGCCAAGACCGTCCTTGATGTCGAGGAGGTTCAACTTGCCAAAGGTGGCCCCGTGTCCAGCTTTAAACTCCGGCAGGGAGAAATTCTTGGCTTTTCCGGGCTTGTGGGATCAGGGCGGACGGAAACGGCACTCGCCATGCTGGGCGCTTATCCGGCAGCGCGTTGCAAGCTGCGAATGAATGGAGTCGAGATACGCTTTGCCGATCCTTCGGAGGCTCTCGCCGCCGGTATTGGTTTGCTGCCGGAAAGCAGAAAGGAACAGGGGCTTATTACAAGCTTCCCCATCCTCCAAAACGTCTCGCTCAACAATTACGGCAAATATCTCCTCGGCCACTTCTTCATCAACCGCCGCCGCGAATTGAGCGACACCCGCGCTGCGATGCACAGCGTCCGTGTGAAGGCGCCGCACCCGCATGTGCGGGTGGACACGCTGTCCGGCGGCAATCAGCAAAAGGTCGTGATTGCGCGCTGGATCAACCACAACATGAAGGTACTGATTTTCGATGAGCCGACACGCGGCATCGATGTCGGCGCCAAAACTGAGATTTATCAGCTGATGCGCGAGTTCACCGCGCAGGGCCATTCCATCATCATGATTTCGTCGGAGCTGCCGGAAGTGATCGGCATGTCTGACAGGGTCTGCGTTTTCCGCTCGGGAGGCATTGTCGCCACCGTGGAAGGCGACGCGATCACCTCCGAGACGGTGATGACCCACGCAACAACCGGGAGGACACAACATGTCGCATGATGCTGACGCTATCACTGGCGCGCAGGCGCAGGAGGCCGCGACGCCCGTCTGGAAATCCATCATTCACTCGCCGCTGGCCTTGCCATTGGCAGGCCTGATCATGGTTTCGCTGCTGATGGGTTTTGCCTCGGATAACTTCTTTTCCGTATCAAATATTCTCAATGTGCTGAGGCAGGTTTCAATCGTGGCGATCCTCGCGGTCGGCATGACCTTCGTCATCCTGACCGGAGGCATTGATCTGTCCGTGGGTGCCGTCATGGCGCTTGCAGGCACAATCGCCGCTGGCCTCATGGTAAAGTTCGGTATGCCGGGCTGGGTGGGTTTGCTTGCGGGCGTCGGCCTCGCCATCGCGCTGGGACTGTTCAACGGGGCGCTGGTTGCCTGGGGGCGTATGCCTGCCATCATCGTCACCCTTGCCACCATGGGCATTGCCCGCGGCGCGGGCCTGATCTATTCGGGCGGCTATCCTATCTCCGGCTTGCCATCGTGGATTTCATGGTTCGGCGTCGGCCGTATCGGCATCATCCCAGTTCCGGTCATCGCCATGGTCCTGGTCTACGCGCTGGCCTGGGTCCTTCTGGAACGCACAGCCTTCGGCCGGCATGTCTATGCCATCGGCGGCAACGAGGTGGCTGCGAAACTGTCTGGCGTCAAGACGGGACGCATCAAGCTTGCCGTTTACGTCATCTCCGGTCTGACTGCCGGCCTTGCCGCCATCATTCTGACTGGTCGTCTTATGTCCGGACAGCCGAATGCAGGCGTGGGCTTTGAACTCGACGCCATCGCGGCAGTCGTTCTAGGCGGCACCGCAATTGCGGGCGGACGGGGTCTCATACTCGGAACGCTCATCGGTGCCGTGCTGCTTGGCATCCTCAATAATGGCCTCAACCTCATGGGGATCAACCCATACCTGCAGGACATTATTCGCGGCTTCATCATCCTTCTCGCCATCTACATCGCCCGCGAATGGCGCTGATCGACTACCTCCCAACCTTAAAATCACAGGAGAACCAACATGGCCCAATCACTGGAAGGCAAGATTGCCGTCATTACAGGCGCTGCCTCGGGCATCGGACTTGCGACCACCGAAAAGCTGCTGGCCAATGGCTGCACCGTCGTCATGGTGGACTGGAACGAAAAAGCCCTGAATGAACTTGTCGCCAAACTCGGCAAAAATGCCATTCCGCAAGTGACCAACCTGCTCGATGCCGAAAGCTGTGCCGCGATGATCCCTGAGGTCCTTGAGAAGGTCGATCATATCGATATTCTCTACTGCAACGCCGGCACCTACATCGGCGGCGATCTCACCGAAACGACGGCAGAAGAGATCGACCGCATGTTGAACCTCAACATCAACGCCGTCATGAAGAATGTCCACGCCGTCGTGCCGCATATGAGCGAACGCAAGACCGGCGACATCATCGTCACAAGTTCAATCGCGGGCCATTTTCCAACCCATTGGGAGCCCGTCTATGCTGGCTCCAAATGGGCGATCACCTGCTTCGTGCAGACGATGCGCCGCCAGATGATCCCGCATGGTGTACGCGTCTCCCAGGTGTCGCCGGGTCCCGTATCATCCGCGCTGCTGGCGGACTGGCCGGAGGAAAATCTCCGCGCCGCGAAGGAATCCGGCAGCATCATCGAGCCGAGCGAAGTCGCTGATGCTGTGGAATATATCCTCACACGCAATCGCAATGTCACGATCCGCGATATGCTGGTGTTGCCGACCAATTTTGATCGCGTCTAAGCTTGAGGAAAGTGTCGTCGCGCCTGTCCTGTGGACACGGCGCGACGAGTTTAACAGGAGGATGTTATGAGTGGATATTTTATTGGCGTCGATGTCGGCACAGCCTCTGCCCGGGCTGGCGTTTTCGATGCTGCCGGCACGATGTTGGCCTCGGCCAAGCATGACATCCTGATATTTCGCGACGACAACGGGCATGTGGAGCAATCGAGCGCGCAGATATGGAATGCCGTGTGCGCCGCTGTTCGCGACGCCGTGGATGCAGCCCGTATTGATGCGGCCTCTGTTGTCGGCCTTGGTTTTGATGCGACCTGCTCCTTGGTGGTCGAGGGCGCAAGTGGCGGGGTGGGTGATAAAGCTTACCCTGAACGCGATATCATCGTCTGGATGGATCATCGGGCCATCGGGCAGGCTCGACGTATCAACCAGATGGGCCATGCCGTTCTGTCCTATGTCGGCGGCGTCATCTCGCCAGAAATGCAAACACCCAAACTCCTTTGGCTAAAGGAAAATCGGGAGGAGATTTATACAAGCGCCCGCAATTTCTTCGACCTCACGGACTTCCTCACCTGGAAGTCCACGGGCGCACTGGAGCGTTCCTCCTGCACGGTCACCTGCAAATGGACCTATCTCGCTCACGAGAACCGCTGGGATGAGGACTATTTCGCAAAGACAGGCTTGGGCGACCTTTCCGTAGATGGCTTCAGGCGGATCGGTGCGCGTGTCGTTCCTCCCGGCACGCCGCTTGGCGCGGGGCTGAACGATGATGCAGCCATGGCAATGGGCTTGCGCCCAGGCATCGCCGTCGCGGCAGGGCTCATCGACGCCCATGCTGGCGGTATCGGTACCGTCGCTGCTCGTGGCGGCGCAGAAAATCCCGCTGCCTGTCTGGGTTATGTCTTCGGCACGTCATCCTGCACGATGACGACCACAACGGAGCCAGTCTCCGTTCCCGGCGTGTGGGGGCCATACTACTCCGCCATGGTGCCCGGCATGTGGCTCAATGAAGGTGGCCAGTCCGCCGCTGGCGCTGCGATCGACCAATTGCTCAGCCTCCACCCCTATGCCGACAAGGCAAGAACCAACGCAGGACAAGAAGGCCTTGGATTGCCGCAGTGGCTGGCGGCAAAAGCGCTGGCATCTGTCGATGAGCCATCCAACGCCGCTTTCGTTGCGGGACAGTTGAACGTCGTTCCGGAGTTTCTCGGCAACCGCGCCCCCTTCGCCGATCCCGCCGCGCGTGCTGTCGTTATGGGTCTGGGAATGGAAACCGGTGTTGACAGTCTGGTCGCACTCTATGTCGCCGGGCTGTGCGGCCTTGGTTACGGTCTGCGCCAGATCATCGACACACAGGCCAGACATGGCGTGTCTATCTCGTCCATTTCGGTCTCTGGCGGTGCCGGCACTCACAGGCTGACCCGTCAAATCCTGGCAGATGCAACCGGAATTCCTGTTGAGGTAACCGCATGCCCCGAGCCGGTGCTGTTGGGTTCGGCCATGCTGGCTGCCGTTGCTGCGGGAACATATCCGGATTTGCAAACCGCAATGCCCGCCATGTCCAGTGTTTCGGGTCGGAGTGAACCGGCCTCCGGCTCGGTCCGGACTTTGCATGAAGCACGCTACAAGGCCTTCCTCAAAATTCAGGAAATTGCGCGAGAGGTGCGGGACGACATCGAGCCGCTTTTGACCGCAGGCTCTCATTAATCCGCTGCAATACATGCATATCAGGAGGAGTATATCATGCAGTTTTCAGGCAAATCCGTCATCATAACCGGCGCGGGCAAGGGCATCGGTCGCGCCTGCGCCAGAACCATGGCGGAGCGTGGAGCCGAAGTCATCGCGCTGAGCCGGACTGCGTCGGATCTCGACAGTCTTCGCGCTGAAATCGGAGGGCGCTCTGTGGTCGTGGATCTTGCCGATCCGGCCGCGACGCGTCGGGCAATGGCACAGGCCGGAACATCGGATTTTCTAATTAATAGCGCCGGCATCAATGTGCTGGAATCCAGTTTCGACATGACCGAGGCAGGCTACGACGCCGTCATGGGCATCAACCTTCGGGCAGCCCTCATCACCTGCCAGGAGTTCGGGCGCGCGCGGCTTGCCGCGGGCGGCGGCGGTGCCATCGTCAATATCACCTCGATTGCCGGGCACCGTGGCTTTGCCGAACATCTGTGCTACGCCGCCTCCAAGGCAGGCCTTGAGGGGGCGACCCGCGTTCTTGCCAAGGAATTCGGCCCGCACGGCATTCGCGTCAACGCTGTTGCGCCAACCATAACACTTACCGAACTCGCCATGGCCGCATGGAGCGACCCGGTAAAATCCCAGCCGATGATGGTCCGTCACCCGGTCGGTCGTTTTGCCGAAGTAGACGATGTCGCACGCACAATCGCCGCTGTGCTGTCGTCAGATATGGCCATGGTCAATGGCGCCGTTCTGAGCGTGGATGGTGGCTTCCTGGCCGTATGAGCTTCTGATGCGCCAGACTAAGCAAGGGTTGAAGCCAAAGTTCTGCAGGTCTTCAGATTAATCGAAGCGTCAGAAGGGCCCTGATTTCCGAAGGCTCTTTTCCGTCCTCGTAAAGCGTCTCCTCTCCCGGTATGATGTGGCTCGTCAATTCCTGGAGGAGGAAGATGATGGCCGATAACTCGACATACCAGTTGCCGAAATATAGCGGGGTCTCGCGGGCTCTTCACTGGATTGTGGCCCTGTTGGTGTTCATGACCTGGCCGATGGGGCTCATGATCGGCTTCGTAAAGGACGAGGTGAAACTTGATTTTTATCTCGTCCATGAAAGTCTGGGCTTTCTCGTGCTTTGGGTCATGCTGCTGAGGGTTGGCGCCCGGCTTTATGCGCCGGCCCCTCCTATTCAGGGGAGTTTTGGCGAGCGCGTCGCTGCACATACGGTCCACGGTCTCATCTACACGTTTCTGATCATAATGCCGGTGTCGGGCTTTCTCGCCACCAACGCCCACGGCTTTCCATTGCAATGGTTCGGTTTGTTTCCTGTCTGGAGCCCGATTGAGAAATCTCCCGAGATAGCCCCGCTTCTGTCAGCGATACATGAGTGGAGCGCATGGATCGTTTTGGCGCTTTTCGCGTTACACCTGTTGGCGGTCATCTTCCACCATGTGATCCGCCGGGATACCACGCTTTACCGTATTCTCTAGACAGGGACGTCAATGCGCAATCTTCACATGACTGACAGGCTCTGGAACCGGCTTCTTTCAATTCGCAATGGCGCGGATGCTCTGAGAAGAACCGAGGCAGAGGCGGCAATGACGCTGTATGGACCAGTTGCTTCCGCTCGCGGCGGGTTTGTTCTGGCACAGGTCGGTCAATCGCTGGACGGCCGGGTAGCGACCCCAAGCGGGGACGCCCGGGACATATCCGGGCCTGACGGTCTGGCTCACCTCCATCGTTGTCGCGCACTGGTGGATGCCGTCATCGTTGGCATTGGCACCGTGCAGAATGATAACCCCAGATTGTCGGTGCGGGAGGTCAGTGGGCCGAGCCCAACACGCGTCGTTATCGATTGCCGCGGTGAGCTCACAGGCGACGAAGGCCTGTTCCACGATGGCGGCGCGCCGGTCATCGTGATCCAAGGACATGACGCGCAAAAAACGATGCATAGCGCCGAAGTGGTGCAGCTCTCCCGCGGAGCCGCCGGTCTCGATCCTAGCGACATACTTGAAAGTCTTGCCCAGCGGGGCCTGAAACGCATTCTTGTGGAGGGTGGCGCAAGGACAATTGCCCGCTTCATCGACGCCAACCTCGTCGATCGGCTTCACGTCGCAATCGCTCCCGTCATCATTGGGTCCGGCCCCTGCGGCATCTCGCTGCCGCCTATCGCCCAACTCTGCAACGCCCACAGACCCGCCGCCGAGGTCTATTCGCTCGGCAGCGACGTTTTGTTTGACTGTCGCCTTAAATCTGAGGACCGGTCAGAGGTTCGGAAGGGCGAGAAGATCCGTATGGCCGACGATGCATACGCTATCGTCGCAGCCAATCTGTGACAGACGGAAGTCAAGCCACTCACTGAATGCCGCCTCTTCGATGTTGCCAATCTCAAGAATTGGGCGCTTCAGGCCTGCCAGAAAAGCCATTTGCAGTTCGGCCATATCGCCGTGCATCTGCCAGGGACTCGTGGCCACGCTAACGGAAAATCCGCTCGCCTCAAATAGGGAAGACAGGTGGTCGGTTGCGTCTGGGCCGAGTGCCGGACCAAACCCCTTGTCGAAGTGCTGATGGCGGTTGAAGGCCTCTACCACCTGCTCATCGAGGGGGTGTCGAACCGTCCACTGCATTTGGCCGTCATAATTAAGAGCAGCGTAGAGCCCGATGTTCCGACCGACAAGCTGTGCTGCAAACCGGTCGCTAAATTGTGCCGAGCAAAGGTCAAAGAGAGCCGATGCCGTCACCATTGACACACCATCGAGCACGGCATCGTCCAGCTGATTGAGATTTCGGCAGAGAAACTCGATGCCGTCCTTTTCACCGATCTGCCTTTTTGCTTCTTCCAGCAGGGTAGCCTCATAGTCGAGAAGCTTCCAGGTGGCGTCCGGCAATGCGGGGGCGAGCGTCCGATAGGTCGATCCCGTGCCGCAACCGATGTCCAGGATAGTCCGGGGCGGCGGCGCGGAGGATATGTACCTGTTGAAGGTCTGCAGGAGTGACGGTGATCGCGCGTCACGGTCTGCCGGCTCCCTGAGTGTCAGCCAGTCCTTGTCGAAGCCACTCATGCCAACGCTTTCAATCTGTTAGAGATGATTTCTGAGGTTTCTTCCCAGCTCGGCAACAGCCTGCCCGCGTGCGCTGCGGCCTCCGCGCGACGTGCACGCTCCTGGCTGTCGGTCAGCAATGTCCTGATGGCTGCTGCTGTTGCGTCTATGTCGTCAACCGGCACCAAGATTCCCGCGTCGCTCGGTACAACATCCGGCACCGCACCTGCCTTGCAGGCAACGATTGGCAGGCCGTAGGCCAACGCTTCGGCAAAGACCATGCCATAGCCCTCGTAGCGGCTCGCCAAAGCGAAAATGTCTGCCTGCGTATAGAATGGTCCCAGCTCGTCAAATTCACCAGCCAGAATGATGCGGTCCGATAGCTTTGCGGCTTCGATCTGCTGGGCAAGGGCAGTCGCGACGGCGGGATCCAGATGCGGACTACCGACAATCGTTGTGCGCCATTCGAGATCTTCGAGCTTTTTCAGCGCTGCAATCAGAACGTCATGTCCCTTGCGTTTGGTCAGGGACCCGACAGACAGGATATGCGGGATATCGTTCCGCGTCTTGCTTCCAGAAGCTGGTTTTACGGTGCCGGGAACAGCCACCGTAATTTTGTCAGCAGCGACGACAAAATTCTTTGCCAGTTCGCGTGCTGTCATCGGTGACGTCACGATGACGTGTTGCGTGGCGGCCAACGCCGCTGTCTCGCTCCTGCGCAGGGGGGCCTGCTGCGCCTCACTCAAACCGGTCTCAAGGGCAAGAGGGTGATGCACAAGCGCGATGATTTTAAGCCGCCCCGCTTCCCTCTGTGCCCATTCATCCATCACACCGAAAGCAAGGCCATCGATCAGGACGAGGGCGCCGTCTCCCAGAGCCGAAAGCCGTGCTTTCGCTTCATGAAGCGCCTCAGCCGATGGAGAGGGAAAGCCCTCGCCGAGGGCTAGAAGCTCGACATTCCAGCCCAGCTTTCGCAGACCCTTGACGATTTCCCGGTCATATCCATATCCGCCGGTCTTCAGGTCCAGGTCCCCAGGATAGGCGAGAGTGAGATTGGGTCTCAAAGGTCTGCCTCGTACCAGCCGCGTGCAGCGTGAGATTCATGGAGCGTGACTTTGATGCGCGCGATCCGGTGACTGCCGGGACCGAGGCGTTTGTCTGCCACGGCTGCGGAAAGCTCGTCGAAAATATGCTTGGCGATGACCTCAGTCGTGCTGATTTTGCCTTTGAAAACATCCAGTTCGTCAAGATTCTGATAGTTCAGAGGTTTGAGGACTTCCGAAAGGACAGTCGTTGCCGCTCCAATGTCCACCGCAAGTCCATCTTCGTCCACATCCTTGGTGAAAAACGCTGCATCAACGACGAAGGTCGCGCCGTGCATCCCCTGGGCGGGGCCAAAAACGGGGCGTGGAAGGCTATGGGCGATCATGATGTGATCTCTGACTTCGACTGCGAACATGGTCTCTCTTTCTTCAATAATGGATGCGGTGGCAAAGCGTGTCCTGTGATGACAGGATACGTGGATAATCGCCCGCCAGATCAGCAAAGGCTGTCTCGCCGGAAATCAGGTGGTCGAGTGTGTCGTCGAGAAGGAGTTCAAGTGCTTTCGCCATTCGCCGCCCGAACGTCCAACGCGCGCTGTGTAATTTGGGAATGGAACCGACCTGCGAACTGACGAGCGAAAGCCGTCTGGAGTGAAAGCTGCCGCCCAGAGGGATCGTGACGGATCTGTCGCCGTACCAGCTGGCCTCCACGATGCGCGCTTCCATTCCTGCATGAAGGATGGCCTGCGCAAGTGCTTCGCCGGATGCCGAGGCATTGATGAGGACGTCGAATTCCCCCTCCAGATTTCCGGCCTCGATGAAGGCTAAACCCATGGCTTCGCCGTGATGACGACGCTCTGGGTTGGTATCGACAAGGACAGTGTCTGTCCCTGCAATCCGGTTGGAAAGATTGGCGACCATCGTGCCCACAACACCACCGCCAAAGACCGCAACGCGGTCTCCGGGTTGAATGACAGCATCCCAGACGATGTTGAGCGCCGTTTCCATATTGGCGGCAAGCACGGCCCGAGCGGGCGGAAGCTTCTCCGGCAAGACAGTGACCATATCCTTCGCCGTAACGAAGACGTTCTGGTGCGGGTGAAGACAAAAGACGGTCTTGCCGACCACGTCGGCTGGCCCTTCTTCGACAATCCCGACGGAGGAATAACCGTATTTGACGGGAAATGAAAACTCGCCTTCCATATGCGGGCCACGCATTCTCTCAAATTCGGTGCTGGGCACGGCGCCCTTGAAAACCAGCGCTTCCGTACCCCTGCTTATGCCTGTGTAAAGAGTGCGTACGAGCACCTCATTATCGCGGCGTTGCCTGAGCTGCTCCTCTTTCAATTCACAATGTTCTGCGCGCTCGATCCAAAGTGCCCGGCATGGGGTGTGTCCGGACTGTGTGGCGGTGCCGATAGGAGATGCCAAAAGGGTGATCCCGATTAATGCGTGTTGAATGGAGCGTATTGCCGAGACGCGCGTTTTGTTCCGTGGTCACTGCCAAAATAAATTTATGACGCGAGAGAAATCCAGATGCGATCCTCTCCGTAAAAAACAATAAAGCTTAGGGAGAGTATGTCATATGCCGCCAATCAACCAGTCAGCTTTCCGACTTGCAACTCCTGAGATGGAGGTCGAGCGCGCCGTTGCTGAGCTTCGCTACGGTCGCCCCGTCCTCATGGCATCGGGTGAACGAAAGATCGCCGTCATGGCACTCGACGCTGTCACGCCGTCTTTATACGATCAGTTCGCCGCGGCAACGAGGGACACGCACTCACTGCTCCTCACTGCTCCCCGCGCCACGCGGCTCGGCATTGTCGGCAACGGCGATATACTGGCGCCCCTCGCTGGCGTGAGTTTCGAGCAGGCGTCCACGTTCTCATACGTGCTCGGCGCGGACAAGCCGGATGCATGGATGGAGGCAGATGAGCTGGCGTCGCAAACAGCAGAGCTGGCAAGGACAGCTCTCCTTCTCCCCGCAATGGTGTTGGCCGACGTTTCGGCTTTCCAGGACGATTTCGCAGGATGCTGTGAGATATCCGCTGCAAGGCTGAAGGGTGCGGAGACAGCGCGTCAGCGCTTCGAACAGGTGGTGCGCACCCGTGTCCCTCTCAAGGATCTCGGAGATTCCGAATTTGTCGTCTTCCGCGGCGGTCTTGCCCAGAAGGACCAGGTTGCCGTCATTGTTGGCAAACCGGACGTGTCACGAACGGTACCAATCCGTATCCACTCGTCCTGCATCACGGGCGATCTCTGCGGCTCCTTGAAGTGCGATTGCGGCGATCAGCTTCGCAACGGTCTGGCCCTGTTGAAGCGGGCGGGCGGCGGTGTGCTGCTCTATCTCGATCAGGAAGGACGCGGCACCGGCATTGGCGCAAAAATGCGTGCCTATGGCTATCAGCATAAGGGCCTGGATACGATTGACGCTGACGCCGAACTCGGTCTGGCAGATGATCACCGACGATATGAGGCGGCGGTTGCAATTCTCCGCCATTTGAACATCACCAAGGTCGCGGTCTATACGAACAATCCAACGAAGATCAACGGGCTGAGGGCAGGTGGTATCAAAGTCGATGCCCGCGCTGCGGTAACTGGTACGGTGACCGTGGAAAACCAGAACTACCTTCGCACCAAAACACTTCGTGCTGGTCACCTCATGGATCTCAATGCATTGGTTGCGGCCGAGTGAACGCGGTTGTAGGGAGGACTGAATGGCACTGATCCATGGCGAGGTACCTGGCGGCCTCAAGGGAAGACGGCCGCTTGTGCAAAACACGCTTGGGCATCTTGGCTATTTGATGCTCGGAACAATCATCGTCGCGCTATTGGTTCGCACAGAAATGTCTCTCGGATGGGACTTCGTCGCTGCCGCCATCCTTTCTCTATCCATCGTTTTTGGCTTTGTCGTATATCTTCTGCCGGATTATCCGCATCGACGGTTTGGATATGCGAACATCGTCACGGCTTTCCGGGCCACGCTTGTCTGCCTCACCGGCGCTACCGTCCTGTGTTTCGAAAGCCTGCACAACGCCGACACGGTTCTCTGGATACTCGTTGGCGTCGTTGCGCTTGCACTCTCGCTGGATGGCATAGATGGCTATCTCGCACGGCGATACCATCAGGAATCGGAACTCGGCGCTCGCTTCGATATGGAGGTGGATGCTCTACTTATCCTCATCCTCTCTGTCGCCGCTGCAATGCTGGATAAAGCCGGCGCTTGGGTGCTGATGATAGGGCTCATGCGATACGCTTTCGTCGCTGCAGGCTGGGTTGCACCCTTCCTCAGCGCTGACTTGCCGCCTTCACTCAGACGAAAACTCGTTTGCGTCGTACAGGTGTCGGTCCTCTGCCTGATACTTGTTCCGGCAGTAACGGTGCCATTGTCGGGCTATCTTGCGGCTATCGCCCTTGCGATGCTGGCCTATTCCTTCACACTGGATATCGTCTATCTCACACGGCGGGTGGGCATATGAAAACTGCCGCCAGCCTTTCTTCCTCGTTGGGGCTCGCACGCTCCCTCGTCGTCTATTATGGCCAGCCATGGCGACGATACGCACTGAAACGCTTTTACCGTTCTCTTGTCGCTCCCGGTGAGCTCGCATTTGATATAGGCGCTCACGTTGGCAGCCGCTCACGGACGCTCTTAGACATCGGTGCAAAAGTTGTGGCAATCGAACCGCAGCCTTTGTTCGCTGATTTCGTGGAGCGGCGTCTTGGCCGGGAGCTTGAGGGTTTCGAACGTGTAGCGGTTGGTCGGCGGCAGGGCGAGGTGGAACTGTTGATTTCCAGCCGCCATCCCACCGTGACAAGTGTTTCGGGAAGCTTTGTCGATGCCGTAAAGCAAAGTGCAGGCTTTTCCCACGTCGAATGGGATCGGAAAGTCACCGTGCCCATGAAAACGCTGGATGACCTCATTGATACATATGGCCTGCCAGCCTTTTGCAAGATCGATGTGGAGGGAGCGGAAGCGGAAGTGCTGTCCGGTCTCACGAGGCCGATCAATCTCGTTGCTTTCGAATATATTCCCGCAATGCCGTCCGTTGCATCTGAGGCCATCGCTGTTTTGCAGGCACTTGCCGACTACCGCTTCAATCGCGTCGAGGGTGAAAGGCATCGGTTTGTATCTTCGGATTGGAAAACCGGCGCAGAGATCCTCGCGGAGCTGAAAGCGATGCCGCAAGACGCTTTATCGGGCGATGTCTACGCCAGGGTCAGCCGCGCGTGAAATCCCTGTCACGCATGGCTTGGCCGCTTTCGAAAGGCAGCCACTGCGAGAAAGACGATTCCCGGCGCTGCTCCCGCAAGCGACAGCCATCCGTAGGTAATGCTGGCGGCAAGTCCGTCGACGGACGATGCGCCGAGCATGGGCCAGAGCGCCATGGCCGCTGCCTCACGTGTCCCCCATCCCCCGAAGCCAATTGGTATCAACATCGCAACGAGGCAGAAGGGGATGATCGTGAGACACGCAGTCCAAGGCAAGTCAGATCCTGTAGCCGTCGCGGCGATAAAGAATACACCTACGTAGCTGGCAAGAATGGCGATGCTTGTGACTGCCTGAAAAAGCCAGGCCCTTCGCCGAAGGAAGACGTCGAAAAGCTCATCACTGAGCGTGCCTATGACCGCTCCCTTACGCTTCACCAGCAGCACAACGATCAAAGCGATCGCGCTCAACGCGACACCGACCCAGACATAATGGTTGGTATACTGGCCGAAACTGCTCGTGGTCACGAATGGCCAGACAGCGAGCCCAATCAATGCCAGCCCGAAAAACACGATCTGGCCGGACAGTCTTTCAAAAAGAACCGCCTTAGCGGGTTGCCTCCAGGCCCCAGGTTCATCGCCACGCATTCTCCACGCTCTTATGGCATCGCCCGTCACTCCTCCGGGCAGAGTTTGGTTGAGAAAGCTTGCGACGTAATATTCCCGGATTGCCATAGGCAGCCCTATGTGATGCCCAAGCCGTTGGGAGGTAAACCGCCACCGCAAGGCCGAGACGATAATCTGCACCTGCACCAATCCGAGACAGGCGATGATAGCTACCCACGAAATGCGCGACAGAGATTGCTCGAGTGCCGACAGATCAGTCTGGACGATAATAGCGGCAAGCGCGATCAGCGTTATGACCGATATGATTATGCGCAGTGTGTTCAAGCGTTGAGGCCCTTATATTCTCTGCGGTTATTAGCAGACCTTTACATAACATAGTGAGGAGCGGATCGAAGTGAGCAGCACAATCAGGGCAGGATGGGATCACATTACCTTGAAAGCGTTGATTGGCGCTCTACTATTCTCTGCAACCGCGTTTGTCGCCTTCACGCTGCCTGACCATCCAGACACTCTAAGTGCAAGCAACTTCGCCCGCCTGCCGCTGGAATGGCCTCTCATCGCTCTTATGGTGCTGATATTGCGGGGATGGCTCAGGCGTACAATTGTCTTTGTCTCCGGCTTCATCGTCTTTCTCGTCTTGTTGTTGAAGGTCGCAGATATCGGCGTCCAGAGCGCCTTTCAGAGACAGTTCAATCCTTATCTCGATTTGAAGATGCTGACCGATGGCTGGAACCTGATTTCCGGTACGATAGGCACTGCAGCAGCCGTTGTCGCTCTGATTTGCGGTGCGCTCCTCATCCTTTTGGTGGCAGCCCTCTTTCTCAAGTCCTTGAAGTGGATGACCCAAGCCCCGCAAGGCATGCGACACCTGCTGGCTGGAACCTTTGCCGTCGCCACCGTTGCATCTGGCTGTCTGCTTTTGCTCGGAGCGCCACAGGTCACGTTCGCAACGCCCGCCTACCTTTCTTCCAGACTCGACCTTATTGTCCGCTCTGTTGCGGATATGCGGGTCTTTGAAAAGGAGCTGGCAAAGGGCATCGGTCCGCAAAACGGGCAAAACCTCTTTAAAGCCGTGAAGGGCAAGGACATCTACGTTATTTTTGTGGAATCCTATGGGCGATCTGCCGTCGAGGATCCGCAATATAAAGACGTAACGTCGCCAAGGCTCGCCGCCATCGAGAAGCAAATCCAAGCGGTCGGGCTTCAGTCTGCCAGCGGCTGGATTACGTCTCCAACAGTGGGCGGATTAAGCTGGCTGGCACACGGCACGTTGCTGTCCGGCCTTTGGGTCGATAGTCAGGCCCGCTACGACCGATTGATGATCAGCCGACAACCGAGCCTGAACCGGCTGTTTTCTGAAGCTGGCTGGCACAGTGTGGCAGTCATGCCTGCAATCACGATGGCATGGCCGGAGGCCAACTATTTCGGCTATGACCAGATCCTGGCGGCTTCTGACCTCGACTATCGGGGGAAGCCGTTCAACTGGGTCACCATGCCGGATCAGTATACCCTGTCTGCGCTTGATCGGCTGGCGATAAAGCCTGCGCATGAGCGCGGGCAGAGCGTCATGGCAGAAATTGCCCTCATTTCCAGCCACGCGCCCTGGACACCAGTGCCCAGACTCATTGATTGGAACGAGGTGGGCGATGGCTCAGCTTTTGACCAGCAGGCAACCAGCGGCGATCCACCCTCCGTAGTCTGGGCCAATCCCGATCGGGTCAGACGGCAATATATCCAGACCATCGATTATTCCCTTGCAACTCTTGGAGATTTCATGGGGCGGCAGGGACGGGGCGCCATCTATATCATCCTTGGAGATCACCAGCCCGCATCCATCATTACCGGTCCCGGCGCATCCAGAGCCGTACCTGTACATATCGTCACGGACGACGCGAAGCTTCTGGCCCCGTTTCTGGAGGCTGGCTTCACGGGCGGCATGACGGTATCTGGAGCGAGAGGTGAACCGCGAATGGACGAGTTACGCAGCCTACTGCTTGGCGCCTTTGGCGGAATGTGAGCTGCGGCCCGTCTCTAAGAAAGACTGGCCGGCGTTCAAAACAAAAGCCCCGGAACGTTTTGTCCCGGGGCTTGGTTTTTTATGATGCAGCAAGAAGATTGAATAACCCCGCCGACGCTTCTGCCGTATTAATCGAGGCCGCACCGAAGGCCTGATCGAAGCCCCGAAAAAAGCCGCTGAAAGCCTTGTCCATGTTACCGGTCAGCTAGACCGAAGCGTTGCGCTGGATGCCTGCGTCGGCCGCGCTCGTCCTTGGAGACGTCGTCAATTTGTATTTCGAATCTCACCGCAGATACGTACATACGTTCATCGACTACTGCGGATTGGGGCCAAAGATATCAGAGCTTGAACGCATTTATTTTTAGATGCTGAGTCAAGATTTTGATGAACGTGAAGTCAGCAAATTCCTGATCTCGAGTGCTATCTCACCCACTTCTCTCGAAGTCGTATCAACCCTTATTTCTGGTTTAAGTGGGGCTTCATATGGCGAACTTATGCCGGTAAAATTGTGCAACTCACCCGATGCAGCCTTTTTGTATAATCCTTTGGGGTCCCGCTCTGCGCAGATGGTGATCGGGGTATCAACAAAGACTTCAATGAACTCGTTTGCTCCCATCAATTCACGTGCGAAACGCCGTTCTGCGGCAAACGGAGAAATCGATGCAACAAGCACGATCAAGCCTGCATCAGCCATCAACTTCGCGGTTTCTGCGATACGTCGGATATTTTCCACCCGATCGGCTGCAGTGAATCCAAGGTCACGGTTCAGTCCATGTCTAAGATTGTCTCCGTCCAAGAGATAAGTATGTTTTCCCTCGCTGTGGAGAAGATTTTCCAGTGCATTGGCAATCGTTGACTTCCCAGAGCCCGACAAGCCGGTGAACCATATGACTGTGGGGGTCTGGGCCTTCAAGTCGGAACGTTGCGCCTTGGTCACGCTAGTGTTCTGCCACTGGACATTAAAGGCGCGTTGCAGCGGGTAATCTATTAGGCCAGCCCCAACCGTGGCATTTGTCACGCGATCTATGAGTATGAAATTTCCCGTGACGCGATTTTCTCGGTAAGCATCAAATGCAATTGGTCGCTGCATTGAGAGATTACAGACGCCAATTCCATTTTGTGGAAGGGACTTAGCAACTTCGTGAGCGAATGTTTCCAAATCCAGTTCATATCGCAGACTAGTGACGGTCGCATTAACCGAGTCATTCTCGGTTTGGAGAACATATCCCCGGCCGGGGATCATAGCATCGCTGTCGAACCAAATCAGGTGTGCCTGTAGTTGATCTGCGACATGAGGCGCTTGTTGTCCTGGTGAGTAAAGAAGAGAGCCTCTTGATACATCTATTTCGTCTTCAAGAACCAGTGTGATTGAGCTTCCAGCGTGAGCTTCGAGAACAGAGGTTCCCTGGTTGATGATTTGCTTAACGCTCGAACTGACGCCGGATGTGGCGACTACGACCTGATCGCCTATTGCAATCTTTCCGGACGCTATCTGCCCGGCGAATCCCCGGAATGCGGAGTTGGGGCGGAGCACGAGTTGCACCGGCAGGCGAAAAGGACTGCAAGCCAAGTTAGCCTCTGTTTCAGCAGTCTCCAGTTCCTCCAATAATGTTTTGCCCTTATACCAGGGTGTATTCCCTGAAGGCGCTGTGACGTTGTCGCCTTCTTTTGCCGAAACGGGAATTGCCACCGCAGTTTTAACACCCAATTCCTGTGAAAATTCGAGACAAGCCGTGGAAACAGTATGAAATCTCGACTGATCGAAATTGACGAGGTCCATCTTGTTGATCGCAAATATAATGTTTCGAATGCCTAGCAGCGCGGAAATATAAGTGTGTCGTCGTGTCTGAGGTGTAATGCCGCTTTTGGCATCCACCAGCACTATTGAAAGATCAGAGGTTGAGGCGCCCGATGCCATATTTCTCGTATATTCGGTGTGGCCGGGACAGTCCGCAACAATAAATTTACGGCGCGACGTTGCGAAGTAACGATAGGCTACGTCAATCGTGATGCCTTGTTCCCTCTCAGCATGGAGACCGTCAAGCAGAAGTGCATAATCAAGGTCCGCTCCATTCGTACCAAACCTTTGGCTATCAATAGCAAGCGCTGCGAGTTCGTCGTCATAAAGGGAATTTGTCTCATGCAGCAGCCGGCCGATAAGAGTCGATTTACCATCATCCACGGAGCCACATGCCAGGAACCGCAGCAATGAAACGTCTACGGGGGTTTCGTCCACCTTGGGGTCATCGACCGTCATAAGCGTGCCTTCGCAATCACAGATCACTAGAAGTAGCCCTCGCGCTTCTTTCGCTCCATGGAGTTGGCTTCATCTCTGTCAATAAGGCGTCCTTGGCGCTCGGATAGACGCGTCGCGTCCATTTCCCTAAGCAAGGCGTCTAGATCTGTAGCTTCAGATTCTATCGCTGCCGTTAGCGGGTAGCATCCCAGCGATCGAAAGCGCACCGTCTTGACCAAAGCTTGGGAGCGCATAGCTTCCGGCATACGATCGTCATCGACGAGAATGAGGCCTCCGTCATTCTGCACGACAGGTCGAGGCGCTGCAAGATAGAGCGGAACAATTGGAATATTTTCGCGCTTGATGTAATGCCAGACGTCCGTCTCCGTCCAATTTGATATTGGAAAGACGCGTGTCGATTCGCCCGGGTTGACCCGTGTATTGTAGGTCTTCCACATTTCTGGCCTCTGGTTTTTCGGGTCCCAAAGGTGGTCTTTAGTTCGGAATGAAAAAATCCGCTCCTTCGCGCGTGACTTCTCTTCATCACGACGGGCACCTCCGAACGCCGCATCAAAACCATGTAATTCTAATGCCTGTCGCAACCCAGCTGTCTTCCAGACGTAGGTGTGATGGGCTGCGCCATGAATGAACGGGTCGACCTTCTCAAGCAGACCGTCTGGATTCTGGTGAACAATAAGTTCAAAACCCAGCGTTGCCGCCATCTGATCACGAAAGCTGATCATCTCACGGAACTTCCATGTCGTATCGACGTGGAGGAAGGGGAAGGGGGGCTTGGCGGGAAAAAAGGCTTTGAACGCGAGATGCGCTAAAACGGACGAGTCTTTGCCCACGGAGTACAGCATCACTGGCTTTTTGCAGGTTGCGGCAACTTCCCGAAAAACATGAATTGCTTCTGCTTCAAGCTGGTCCAGATGTGACGTGGAGTCCACCAAACTTCCTTCATTAATTCTTCAACTCGCCCGCGAGGGCGATATGCATAGCAAAGGTTTGCGCGTTTGGGCATCCCCACGCAACAAAATTCTAAAGCGATTATCGCTAAAATAATAAGGCCGTATACACAAGGTGGCGTCGATGCGTAAACCGCAAGGACGGTAATAAGTTCGTGTTTACGCTTCGTGAAAGCCTCTGTTAATAGAAAAGAAGGTTGAACGACTGCGCATATGGAACTGGACAGATTGCAAGTTTGCCGGTCTACCTCAATAATGGCCAGAACTATGGCTAGGCGGAATATTACATGCAGCAATTGAATTCAAATGCGGAGCCGCCCAGCGTTTCTGCAATTGTCCTATGTTATAACCATGAAGCATACATAGGGGACTGTGTACTCAGCCTCTTGGAGAAACAGACAGGTGAAACGCAAATCGTCGTTCTGGATGACCACTCGAGCGATGCTTCTGCCAAAATCGTCGCTGAGATCGAACAACGGGTGGATAATGTCCGGCTCATCGTCAATGAGACCAATACCGGCGATGTTGCGGGCAACACACAGAAGCTGATCGACGCAACGGCCAGCAAGTACATTCTGTTCATGGCCGGTGACGATATGCTGGCTCCAAGCTACGATCTTCATGCCGCAGTCGAAATCATGGAGGCAGACAGAAACGTTGGCGCAGTTATTCCGCGGCTAGCCTTTATGAGCACTGACGAGGCGGGGCTCCAGCCAACAATATATGATGCATCCCTACTTGCTTCGCTGAGAAGTTCAGACCCTCATCAGGTTATGCGCCAGCACCTTTTCAGGCGAGTATCCAGATTGTTTTTGCAAGGCGTTGTTCTGCGCCGAGCGTTGGTTGAGGACATGGGTGGATTTGTATCGGGCGTCACTTCGGACGACTATGCATTTTTCATGCGGCTGTTCGCGCATCTTTGCCAGACCGGTCGAACGTTCCACTTCAGCGAGGCAAGTGAGTGGCTATACCGAATTCATTCAAGCAACATTCACCGAAATCCGGTGCGCCAATTCACATCCATTCTTGAGGTGGTATCCCGCTATGTGCCTCAGTCTTCCTGGGCACAATTCAAATGGGATGGCGTGACCTTCACCGAGTATCGCGATTTGGATGCCGCAGTTCAGCTCGCCAGGGTAACGTTAGGGAACGCGGACTCACGGAGACTCGTGCGTAAGATAAGTAGGTTGGCCGTGTCCGCAGCAGCGCGCCGCCGCGATCCATCGCTCCTCAGACATGTCTTGCGAGATCCGCGCATTCCCACCATGATCCGCGCTAAAGCCGCCTTCAAACTGATGCGGCTGAGCTAGCGCGAATGTAAAGCAATCAGTTGCGCACCACAGTCAATTCGCCGGACGTGATTGCCGTGTTGATCGCCTCTAGAACCTGCATGTTCTTATAACCGTCTAGCGCGGATACTTTTGGTAGCGCGCCATTGCGGATCACATCCAGAAAATGGTTTAGTTGCCGTACAAGTGGGTCCGCACGCTCCACGGTCAATCTGTCGAGTTCAAAGGGTTTCCACCAGGATCGGCCTGCTGCGTCGGGATAAGTCCGGAAGTTCATGCTCGGAAAGTCTACAGAGCCCATAGTTCCTGCCATGTGATAGCATGTATCATCAGGGAAAAATGGATATGCGGGATTTTCGCCGGCGGTCATTTCCCAGCTCTTGCTGCTGGCCGCAGTGTCCGACAAGATGAAAGTCCCTAGTGCACCGCTCGCAAACTGAAGGTTGATTGCCACGGTATCCTCTACCTCGAAGCCACGAAGGCTGCGGCTGGAGACTGCCTGGACGGCGCTTATTTCCCCTGCGAATGTCCGCATCAGGCCGATTTCGTGGATAAGATTTATGAGGATGGGTCCGCCACCTTTTACCTTACGCCACGCGCCGTCCTCAAAGTAATGGTCCGGTTTCAAGAACAGAGCAGAACCATTGATCGCCACCATCCGCCCGAAGCGCTCTGATTGGAGGAAGCCGAGCACCACATCAACGAGTGGGCTGTAGGTGCGATGATGTCCTATCAGCAGATGGGTACCCTTCTTCTCCACGAGCTCAACAAGTTTCGCTGCGTCAGAGAGACAATCCGTAATCGGCTTTTCCACAAGCGCCGGTATCCCCATTTCAAGGCAGAGTTCTGCCTGGGCGCAATGAAAGCGGTTGGGAGAACTAATGATCACACCGTCTGGACGTGTGGCCAGCAATGCATCCTTGAAATCATGATAGAGCGGGGTGGAGACTGAGCGTGCATAATCGACGTTATCCTCGCTATCAGGGGCGACAATTGCAACGAGTTCGCAATCATCCCGGTCGTTCACGAGACGTACATGTTGCTTGCCGATAAGGCCGGGCCCGGAAAGGAGAATTCTTGTTGTCATCGAAACGCTAAACCCCTTAAGTTGTTTGGTTGCCAGCATCTAAATTTGCATCAGGGTACGAGAGGGGTTCCATGAGTAGCTCTTTGAGCTTCTCATATTCTCCGGGATGTATAGGACAGTACGGCTCTCTGATTTTTCCGAAGCACCGCGGGAACGATTCCCTGAAATCAAACTGCTCTATCGCGCCTAACCGTAGGGTTTGATTGAGAAAAAATGCGTGGTCTAGACACATCCTTTCAATCGCTTCATCTGAAATCGTCTCTACAACCGAACGATCATCACCGCTTGATATCATCTTGGCGATCTTGCTTACGCGGGCACTGTTTAATTTGTCTGCGATAGGCCACTCGTGCATCAGTTGAAGTTGCCTGATATCTGCTTCTTTACGAGTGATCGAAATATTTGTTCGGCTGGTAGTTATTGTGTCCTTGTCCAAGGTCACATCAAGTAGACCTAGGAAGTCGGACACGACGTCATTATCTTTGCTGAAGCCTGGGTAAGGTCGCACACAGAATTCAAACTCTGGCCGTGCGTAAACAACATCAAGCAGGTTTAGGATGTTTCTGATATATGTGTTTTGGCCTACAAAATTTTCAAAGTTTGGAGCATTAATCCGGTTCTCAAACCGGTTGAACTCGGCCCAAATTGAGGTCAAATAACTTGCCGCATCGCGAAGATAGCAGATAACGCCGACGCCTACGGTTTCATTTCTTAGTTTTTTTAGGGACCTGCAATTTCGATCAAGAAACAATACCTCATCCGACAACAAGACATGTGTGCTTTCAGAAAACCAACTATCGAACAGGGTTCGCAGTCGAAGATCGTCGAAATACGCCGGCATAAGAATGGCGCCATTAGCTTGGCGTCCATTGGCATCTTGATTGTGGTCGAGAGGATAGTTTATTCCATACGATTGCTTTAAGGTGGCCGCGTTGTGATTGAGGACTTCCTGAATCGAAGTTGTCCCGGTCTTCGGACTGCCGACATGAACCAAGAGGTATCTATCTTTATTTCCGCTTAACAATGTCCACCTTCACTCTCGATCTCAACCAACATTTTTTCGAAGAAGAAGAATTAGTTCTCACGAGAAACAGGTGCCAGAAGCAGGTTGAGCGCATCCCTTACAACCGATGTTTCAATTTTGTAATTAGAAGTCAGTTTTGTCCGACCAAGCTTTGGAATTTGGTGCCCTAGTACGAAGACAGACTTGTGTTTCAAGGCTGCCATAAAGTGTCTAAAGTACGAGTAGTCCCCGTTTTCGTAGTAAGGTGACAAAATCGCCACTTTTGTTCCAGCGGGAGCGAAAGCCAGATTTGCCAGACTTGCTCCCATAAGTGAAACGACGCACTCGACGTCGCTCATGAGAGCGACCTGTTCGTCGAAGGTTAGTGTATCCACTACGATCCTGCAGAACCCAAAGTCTTCGAGGACGGGTATAATTGCTGACAGGTTCTCACAGTGTCTGCCATTATGGCTGCTAGGTGAGCGCAGGAAAAGAATTCTTCGTGGGTTGAACCGCTGCTCCATACTGCGGGAAAGCTGTTCTAGCTTCGCAGTTTCTATCGCTTTTAGCCGTATCACCTTACGGCGGCGAACTGATGGAAGTGGCTCCCTATGTTGCCAACGGATTTTCATTTCCTGCATTCTTATGACACGGCGGACCCGCGACGCATCATCAAAAGTGTTTGCGCTTTTCATGTAAACTTCTCGCACGCGATCAAGAAGCGCGGGCGAAAAAAAAGAGCGGTTCGAAGGGAGCGCAAAGTTTCCCGTTTTAAAGCGAACACGGCTGTCGGCTGGCGTATAAGCCGCCGGCGTTACGTAAAAAAGCTCTTGAATTTTGACGTGTTGCCACGGACGAATGAAGTAAATATTCTTCCACTGAAGACCTAGAGACGCCATCGACGACAGCTGGTTCTCATGCAAATCTGCATCAATAAGCAGATCGCACTCGATTGTATTTATCCTTTCTCTGACAAGCAGAAGCTTAGGAAGGACCTCCGAAATCCAGTGAGCATAATTTGTAGAACTTTGGCCAAGGAGGGACACAGCTTTCTTAGCATGCACCGTTCGTGAACTAGTCAGTATCCTGATCTTGCCTTGCTCTTCGAAGTAAACACCTCGGGCTTCTAACTCCGCGATGAAGACATCATCTTCCGGATTAGCGTCATCGGGATAGAATGCAGTGCCGTTTTTCACTATAAAATCTGTCCAGCCAATCACCTCTACGTCCGTTAAGTGAACTGCTGAAATCTTAGGAGAGAAAAATTCGGAACTCACGATAACTTTCTCTTGCAAACCTTCATTTGCAAGGAAACTGGAATCGGCGATCACATGCTTGGATCTTGGATATACTATTTCAGGTTCTGCCGACGATAGAAGTTCTTGAATCGGCTTGAGCACATATGTTTTCGCACCAAGAGCCCAACGGACCCGACGTTCGACGCTCCTAAAAAGTCCGATTTTTTGTAAAAATCTCGGCATCAAACGCGCCTTGCGACGGCCCGAACGGCCTCGCAAATTCTCAGGGTGTTCTCTCGCGATTGATGCGGGCCTATTGGCAAGCTTAGGACTTCCGATGCCAGCCGCTCTGCAATTGGGAGGGATCCGTACTCGTTGACATTTTCGGCATATGCCGGTTGCTGAGATGGTGCGAGGGGATAGTGAATTTGCGTGGAAATGCCCTCTTTCGCCAGTCTTTCCTGCAAGGACTTGCGGTCTGGAGACCGTATAACGAAGAGGTGCCATACCGGATCAGCCCACTCGGGAACACCGGGCAGGATGATGTCCAGACCCACTAGCTCTTTCAGATACTCGTCAGCGATGGCTTTGCGTCGGGAATTCCATTCATCGAGATGGGCCAGCTTCACCTTCAAAACCGCCGCCTGAATTGGATCTAGTCGGCTGTTTACGCCTTTGACCTCATTGATATATTTCTCCCGCGAGCCGTAGTTCCGTAGCAACCGAATCTGGCTTGCAAGAGAGGGATTGTCAGTCGTCACTGCGCCGCCATCTCCGAAACATCCGAAATTTTTGGCCGGGTAGAAGCTCCAGCACACAGCATCACCGTGTGAACCGATGCGTTTGCCTTTATAGCGAGCGCCATGTGCCTGTGCCGCGTCCTCGATCAGCGCGAGGCCGTGCTCGACCGTTATAGCCTTGACGGCATCCAGATCTACTGGCTGTCCATACAGATGCACCACGATGACTGCTTTCGTCCGCGATGTAATGGCGGATACTATCTTACCAGCATCGATATTGTGGGTGAAAGCGTCAGGCTCAACAGGCACAGCTTTTGCGCCGACGGCAGATGCAGCCAGCCAGGTGGCGATAAATGTGTTGGAGGGTACGATCACCTCATCCCCAGGACCAACATTCAGAGCTTTCAATGAAAGAATAAGGGCATCGAGACCGTTGGCGACGCTGATTGTTTCGCGCGCACCGCAATATTTTGCATATTCTGCCTCGAAGCTGTCGACTTCCTCACCGAATATATACCATCCACTGCTGAGAACGCGCTTCACCGCAGCATCTATGTCATTTTCTAGCTCCCGATAGCCAGCTCCGAGATCAAGAAACGGTATCATAGCGCATCTCCTTTTGCGGCCAGCAGGAATTTCTCGTAGTCACGATAATAATCCTGCTCATCATATGTCATCGACGCCAGAACGAGGCATACAGCGCCGGATGAAAAATTCTCCAGCTCGCGCCAAATCATCGGGCAAATAAGAAGGCCTTTGCTCGGATCGGAAAGCGTAAATCGTTTCCGTTCGAATCCGTCATCCAGCACAGCATCGAAACTGCCGGAAGCGGCTATCATCAATTGTCGCAATTCCTTGTGCCCGTGTCCACCACGCGATGCACCCTGCGGAATGGCGGAAAGGTAATAGACGCGTTTTATATCGAACGGGACGTGGATGTTACCTTCCGCTACAACGAGGTCACCCCGCACGTCGACGAACTTGGGCAACTGGACATAACCACAATCGGCCACAGGCATCAGGTGTCCTCACTTGGGTGCACGAAGTACATGACCGTCTCATAGATTGATTCTGTGTAGTGCCTCAGATACACCCGATAGTCGGGGACCAAGTCCAAAACAGCTCTTGGGATGTTCCAGAAATCGGATGGACGATGGTAAACGCAAATTGCCATTGATGGTTTCGCTCTGCGAATGGTTTCGCGAGCACCGGCTATAGCATCCAGCTCGGCTCCCTCGATATCCATCTTTATAAATGATGGATTCTCATTGATCAGGCTGTCAATTCTTCGGACTTCGATTTCCAGCATGCCGTTCGGGTCTATAGAAGATGCCGATCCAGCCTGGGAAAAGCGAAGCGTTTCATCGGCCTTGCCGGCACCATATGGAAGAATGCTGATGTTCTCGAATTGGGCCAAGCTCCGCTGGCAAACTGCCCTATTCGATGCCTCGGGTTCGAAGGCGTAAATATGCCGGTAATCAGGAGCCCTTTTTATGAATTCCTGCGATGTATAGCCATCAAAGCATCCAACATCGACGAATATTGGATTGGCACAATTGAATTGGACGAAATCTTCGAAGTACTGGAGCTTCTCCCGGTCTTCGAAGCCGTGGAGATATCGCGAATTATAGCTGTTTCGAAATGCGAATAGCTTTTCAAGCGTGTGTCGCGACAGCTCATCGGCAAGACGGTCGTGGACCCATGTTGCCGCTTCCCTGTTGGCGGAGAAGCTGTCTGCAAAGCCTTCGTTGAATACGGCTTCTGGTAGCGACAATCCGCTCCATTTGTAGAAGGCGAAATAGTCCAGATTTCTCAGCTGTTTCGCGTCAAGAAGTCGTGCAACATGTAGAGGCTTCCCGCCTGATGCCGCCAGTACAAGTGCATCAACCGGGACTTCCGACAAACGTACAACAGGTACGCCATCACTTGACGTCAGATCCGTAAAGTCGTCAACGAATGCAGCTATCTCTAGCTGATCAGCAATTGCCTTCGCATAAATATTACGACCAAAGACATACCGCTTCGCTGGTGGAGCGTTCAAAAAATCTTTGCAGAAATCCAGCGCGCGGTGACGTTCCTCGTCGCTCCAGGATCCATCCATATCGCTCACTTTACTTCGTCCTTTTGAATTGTTATGCGCTTGTGGTATCTAAATGTCATGGTACGCCGTAAGCCGGGAGAAATATTGGCTGGGCGGCCTTCCCATCAGCCGATGTCTCTTTTGCTCCACGGAAGAAAACGATAGCCGCCTTGTCGAATGGAGCGGGTCCCAGCTTTTGACCGCTTTCCTTCAGCGGCACGTAAATGACCTCACGGCCCTGCGCGTCGAGGCCAGCTCCAAAAAACGGAACATCTTTGTCGACTGAAACGATGCGCCGTTCGACCTGTGTCGTTCTTTCGCTCAAGGTTGGCAAGTTAGGCGTCTCACCCAGAAAACCGGAAATGTACGCATCTTCGTAGTCGAAAGCGAATGCGTATTTAAACTGATGTCCGTAAAGATCGCCCGGGCATCTCCGCATACATTCAATGATCCAGAACTCAGTTTCGGATGCAATAAACTGCGTGTGAAGAAGGCCGTTCACAAGATCCAGCTCCTTCACGAGTTTTTCCATAGCGGAGTGGACAGACGCCTTTTGAGCGGTGCTTAATCGTGAAGGATACGACGAACGATCCACCTGGTAAGGATAGACTTCGCAAAACTCGTCTACGAAATCGTGCCACACGATCTTGCCGTCGACAATGAATGAGGTATGGCTGTGCAACCCACCGTCGACGAATTGCTCGACCACCGCAGCGCTTGTCCTGGACATCGAGAACGCCATCTTTGCGGCGCCAATTGCTTCCGCGACGTTGCTGACACGTGTCACGCCTCTGCCGCTAAAGCTGTCAACCGGTTTTACGAGGGCCTGGCCAGAGAATTCCGCAAGATTTAGCGGCTCCTGCGCATTGAAATGTCCATAGGTCCGCGGCGCTGGAATGCCAGCTTCCTCGCAAAATTGTCTGAATCGATCTTTGACGTGAAGGATCTGCGTAGCTTCGGCGCGATCAAAGCCCGCGTAGTTCATCATTCCCGCAACATAGGAAGCCGCAAGGTAGGAATAGTCGTTGCAGGTCGGAACTATGAAATCAAACTTGTGCTTCTGGCATGCATCAAACAGGGCGTCTTTATCAGAGTAATCCTCAAAAATCGCTCCATCGGAATAGGCGTGGCAAGGGTCACCGGCGTGTTTGCCCATTGTTGTGACGTGGAAGCCTCTCGCTTTCAATGCCATCAGCATCGGCATGGCGCTAAAGCTGCTGCCGATAAGAAGTACATGCATACCACACTCTCCAATTTGGCTATTTATCCGGCAAGCAAACGATGCCGAACGCCAACCTGCACGGGTATCCGATGACATCAGGAACTGGACTAGTCAAGGCTTTGAGGTGCTAATCCACCGTCCTTATGCGTGGAGAATTGGTATAGAAACTACAACGGATGATTTTACGAATCCCATGACGCTGCGTAAAATAAAACTGCTGCAACGCAAATATCCATCGTGTTGGTTGTCTGCAAACTATGCACCTTGATTTTTGCTGCGTGGGAGTCCACAAGCACCGGTGGCTCCGGGATCGCCCGGACGCCAATTATTATATCCAGCAGAGAGCCTTTATCGATGTTCTCCAGATTCATCACGAAACACCAGCGAAGCCTTCTAGGCAGGTTGCTGTCCGAAAATTTCAAAAGCCAGGCGCCTTGGTATGGAATTTCGATTCTGGCGATGATCGTTGTGGCCGCAATGACGTCCGCAAGTGCGTGGATCATGCGGGACATTGTAAACGCATCAGTTGTATCTAAGGACATCGATCAGGTGTTCATGGTCGCCGCTGGCGTTGCTATTATATTTGCCATCAAAGGGATAGCGACCTACGTCCAGTCCGTGTTTCTCAGTAAGGCGGGAAACAATATCATTGCGCGGACGCAGTCAAAGCTCTTCAAGCACGTCCTGAAACAGGGCGTAGCGTTTCATTCAAAATATCCGTCCTCAGAATTGTTGATGCGCATAACCAACAACGCGCAAGCTGCGAGGGCCGTCATTGATCTGATCGTCACGTCCTTCGTACGCGACCTGCTCTCATTGATAGGCCTTGTTGCTGTGATGATCATACAGCAGCCACTCCTGTCGTTGATGGCAGCGGTTATCGGTCCGTGCGCCATCTGGGGTGTCCGTATACTGACCAAAAAAGTCCGCAAGATTATGGAGCAGGAACTCGCGTCGTTGGGGATGATAATCCAGAATGTACAGGAGACTGCAACAGGCATAAAAGTGGTGAAGGCCTTTGGTCTGGAGCCGTTCATGCAACAGCGCATGGATAAATATGTAGGCGATGTCGAAACGCGGTCGAATAGTATTGCTCGGCTCGAGGCGGCATCAAGTCCGGTCATGGAGACGCTGTCGGGTTTCGCTATTGCCGGAGTGGTTGCCATCAGCGGGATTTGGGTATTGCAGCAAGGCAATACGCCGGGCGAGCTGATGTCGTTTATCACGGCACTCTTATTGGCATATGAACCCGCAAAACGTCTCGCCAGAATGCGTGTCAGTCTTGAGTCCGGTATCATCGGCGTTCGGATGATGTATGAGTTGCTTGATCATCCGGTTGACCTTGCAGAAGACGTAGACGCTACCGATCTCCCGGACGGCCCCGGCGAAGTCCGTTTCACTAACGTCGATTTCTCTTATACGTCCGGGCACAAGTTGTTTAACGGGCTGAACATTTCATTTCCGGCGGGAAAAACCACCGCGCTGATTGGAGCGTCGGGTGGCGGCAAGTCGACGATCATCAACCTCATCATGAGACTTTACGATCCAGAAGGCGGGTCGATCTCAATCGATGGAGCTGACATCCGGAAAGCCAAATTCAAGTCTTTGCGTTCACGCATGGCTTACGTTGGCCAGGACACCTTTCTCTTTAGCGGAAGTGTGAAATACAACATTGGTCTTGGGCGTGAGGGCGCAAGCGATGATGAGATTATCGCGGCCGCGAAAGCAGCTAATGCACATGATTTCATCGTGCGTTTGCCAAATGGCTACGACACATCCGTCGGAGAGAATGGAGCGAACTTATCTGGTGGACAGAAGCAGCGCATTACCGTTGCCCGCGCCATGCTGAGAAACGCTGACATCTTAATTCTCGACGAGGCGACGAGCGCGCTGGATTCTGAATCCGAGGCGCTCATCCAGCAAGCTTTAACGCGACTTACTCGGGGAAAAACAACGATCATCATTGCACACAGGCTGTCGACCGTATCGTCGGCGGACAATATTATCGTGATGGAAGAAGGCCGAGTTGTTCAACAAGGCACGCAGACGGAACTTCTATCAACCGAGGGTGCATTCAGGCGGCTTTACGAATTGCAATTACTACCTGCTGCGCAATCGTTGTCGTGACCGAAAAAACGTGAACAATAGCAAACCCTTGGTTGCTTTTCTCGCGGAATGCTGGCTTTAATGTCGATGGCATTTGCTCCAGAGTTTGATTACGTTAGGTGTTGATGAGATGCATATCCCCTTGTGGAAAGTTAAGCGGGAAATCAAACGCCTATTTGCGCAAATAAATCAGATTCCCTGGTTGATGTTTTCCAGCACGATACGCAAGACCTACGACAAACGGACGGAGCGCTTGGTACGCTTCATCAAGGGTGAGCAGGCGTTTGGAGATAACGTCGCGATCTTTCTCATTTTTCAGCCAAAAGGCGTAGAGCGCTCGACATTCGTGACGCTTAAGCACTTAATTGCAAATGGGTTCACCCCGATTGTAGTCTCGAATGCACGACTTGATGAGCAGGACATCGAGCGCTTGAAAAAATTTACTCAAACTATCATTCAAAGACCAAATTTTGGGTATGATTTTGGCGGCTACCGTCAAGGCATGATGTATGTTCTGGAGCAAAAATTAGATTTAGACAACATACTGGTGTTGAATGACAGTATATGGTTTCCGATAAAGCCGAATTGCGAATTTCTCGCGGAAGTTAAAAGTCAAAATATTGATTTGTATGGTATGGTGATAAACAACCAGTACAAGCTTTCAAAGCGGCACCATGTTCAATCTTACTTTTTTAATTTCAAAAGGACTGTAATCGAGAGTGAAGATTTCTCAAAATACTGGATTAATCTCTTTCTCAGTAATAACAAGAACGCAGTGATCCGCCAATGCGAGATCAAAATGACTGACTACTTTAGGTCGCGTGGATTTTCTATTGGTGCGAAATATAGTGTTGATGACATCTACAAGGTGTTGCCTTCCCTCTCTCCCTCCGAGCTTGAAAGGATCGTGGAATATCAGGCTACGGTGGATCCCAAGCGCAAGTCGGTGATTAATCGCTGTCTCCATGATCTCGGACGTGCAGCCAACGACTACCTCATTCAGAATCGTTTTTTAGGAAAGTATTTGTTGATCGCTCACCCATTGGTGCTGCTGAAGTCCCTGCAATGTCCGGCCATTAAAAAAGATCGTCAATTCATCTACCAAGTTCAACGTAAAGAGATTTTCGAAACAAACCTCGATCGTGATCTTATCGATATCGTTCGGGATGAGATGATTGACCGAGACCGGCGCGCCGATGTTACGGGTGTCCCCACAAGACGGAGTGACATTCATGCATATTGAAGCGACCGCCATCGATGGTGTCGTGAAAATCATCCCGAAGCGACACATCGATAAGAGGGGTTATTTCTGTGAAGTTTTTAAAGAAAGTTGGTTCAGGGAACATGTTGCGGATATTTCTTTTTCGCAAGAAAATGAATCGCTTTCTACGTCTGTCGGTGTAATCAGAGGTCTGCACTTTCAGGCTGCGCCATTCGCTCAAGGGAAATTGGTTCGATGTCTTCAAGGGACAATATTTGATGTTGCCGTCGATATACGGCGTGGTTCAAAAACATTCGGCCAATGGGTCGGCGAGGAATTGACGCCTGAAAACGGTGTCCAACTTTGGGTACCCTCAGGGTTCGCGCATGGCTTTGCGACACTTAGCCCTAATAGCGTCATCGGATACAAGGTTACAGCACCGTATAGCCCCGAAAACGAATGTGGTATCAAGTGGAATGATCCGGACATCGGTATCATTTGGCCTTTCTCGGAAACAGAAGCTATCCTCTCAGACAAAGATCGGCAACATGTGCGCCTTTCAGAATTGCCAGAGTTTTTTTAAAGAACACAACCGAGGATCATCAACAAAATGCGGGTAATGGTAACTGGCGGAGCGGGCTTTATCGGATCGGCACTCGTTCGCTATCTTGTCTCCGAGATCGGTGCGGATGTTCTGAACATCGACAAGCTTACCTATGCAGGAAATCTCGCGTCATTGCAGTCTGTCCAAGGCGCGGCGAATTACCGTTTCCTTCGTGCAGATATTTGCGACCGGTCAAAGTTACGGCAGGCCTTCGATGATTTCAAACCAGAGATCGTGATGCATCTTGCGGCAGAAAGTCACGTGGACAGGTCGATATCAGGTGCGGGAGACTTTATCCAGACGAACGTTGTCGGCACATTTAGCCTTCTGGACGAAGCGAAGCACTATTGGGAAAAACTTGAAGGTACCGCCAAAAGTCAATTTCGTTTTCTCCATGTGTCTACTGATGAGGTTTATGGATCACTTGGTCCTGAAGGCCTATTCGATGAAGAAACACGGTACGATCCGTCGTCACCATACTCGGCATCCAAAGCCGCGAGCGACCATTTGGCAATCGCGTGGCAGAGAACGTTTGGTTTGCCAGTCGTTATTTCAAACTGCTCCAATAATTATGGGCCTTACCATTTTCCGGAAAAGCTTATTCCTCTCATGATCCTCAATGCCCTGGAAGGTAAGGAGCTGCCTATCTATGGTAGCGGCCTTAATATTCGTGACTGGCTCTATGTGGAAGATCATGTTCGTGGACTTTTTACGGTCGCATCTCGTGGACGAGTAGGAGAAAAATATAATATTGGCGGACGCAATGAGCGTACGAATCTGGAGGTTGTCACGAGAATTTGTAAGATTCTGGACGACGTGGCACCAAGAGAAAACCCGCATTCAGACTTGATCAGACATGTTGCTGATCGGCCGGGGCATGACGCACGTTATGCCATTGACGCCACGAAACTGGAGGAAGAGCTGGGCTGGAGAGCGCAGGAGAGCTTCGAAACAGGCGTGGAAAAGACAGTCCGCTGGTTTGTCGATAATGAGGCTTGGTGGTCACCGTTGAGGAAACAGGTGTACTCTGGAGAAAGACTTGGGATCCTAACTCGATCATGACGTTAAGGATTGTTGTCACCGGCAAGTATGGTCAACTTACTCAGTCGTTGCAGCGGCTAGGGCGATGCGATACACAGGTAGTTGCTGTTGGGAGGCCTGAGCTCAATCTGGAAAATCCGTCGTCTGTACGGTCCGTGATTGAAGATGCTCGGCCGGACGTCATTGTTTCTGCTGCCGCATATACGGCCGTTGATCAGGCTGAAGAAAATCCTGAGCTGGCGTTAGCAATTAATGTGGAAGGCGCAGCTGCTGTCGCGAAGACCGCTCTGGGGCTAGGTGTTCCGATTGTCCACATTTCGACGGATTACGTATTCAGCGGTGAGAAGACTTTACCATATGTAGAAACAGACGTTTGTGATCCAATCTCGATCTACGGTTCGTCCAAGTTCCAGGGCGAGCAGCTTGTTGCAAAGATTACGGATAATCACGTCATTCTCCGTACATCGTGGATTTACTCGCCATTTGGAAGTAATTTTGTAAAAACAATGGTGCGGCTGGCAGAAACGAATGACGTCGTGCGCGTCGTTGACGATCAATATGGCTGTCCCTCATCCGCAAATGACATAGCGAATGCAATTGTTTCCATTGCAGCGAAGTTAAGTGCGGAAAAGAATAGTGACCTGCGTGGAATTTTCCATCTCAGCGGCAATAATTCAGCGACGTGGGCCGATTTTGCCGAGGTCATTTTCGACTGCACACGAAAGCTTGGCGTAAAGTCTGCTTCAGTGGACCGCATAACGACAAAAGATTATCCCACTCTCGCCAAGCGTCCTGCCAACTCAAGGTTAAGCAATGAGAAGCTGCATTCCGTCTATGGCGTCTACATGCCTGACTGGCAAAAATCCATAATGATTGCTGTTAGAGCAATTTTGCATGACAAAATCTGAGGAGATACAAATGAAGGGGATTATCCTTGCTGGTGGTTCGGGCAGTAGGCTTTACCCGATAACGCAAGCTGTCTCCAAACAGCTTATGCCGGTCTACGACAAGCCTATGATCTATTATCCCCTCACCACATTGATGCTGGCGGGGATAACAGATATTCTCATTATTACGACGCCAAACGATGTTGAGGCTTTCAAACGGTTGCTTGGGGATGGTTCCAGTTGGGGAATTTCTCTAAACTACGCGGTACAGCCTAGCCCCGATGGTCTGGCACAAGCGTATGTCATTGGAGCCGACTTTGTCCATGGGCACAATTCTGCATTGGTACTCGGTGATAATATATATTTTGGTCACGGGCTTCCGGAGATTATGAAAGCTGGCACGAGCCGCACCAAGGGTGCAACCGTATTTGCATATCACGTCGTAGATCCAGAGCGATATGGTGTCGTGGACTTTGACGCAAATATGAATGCGACTTCGATTGAAGAAAAGCCTGAGCGACCGAAATCCAACTGGGCCGTTACAGGTCTGTATTTCTACGATGAGCGCGTAGTTGACATCGCGGCAAATCTCAAGCCATCAGCGCGGGGCGAACTGGAGATTACTGATGTCAATCGAGCATATCTTGAGCGCGGAGAGCTTTTTGTAGAGCGCATGGGGAGAGGCTACGCATGGCTGGACACAGGTACTCCAGACAGTCTCTTGGAGGCTGCCGCTTTTGTCGCCACATTGGAAAAACGGCAGGGTTTCAAGATTGCCTGCCCGGAGGAAATTGCCTGGCGAATGGGATACATTCAGGAGGGCGAGCTCGTTAAGCTTGCCGAGAAACTTGGCAAAAGCACTTATGGGCGTTATCTGAAGTCGTTACTGTAATTTTATCATTTGTTCGCCCCTGAACGGGGTGGGTACAGTGCTTGTTAGATGCTTCCTCGTCGAGCTTCGGCGATAACTTGGCGCCTTTTAGCAGGGTTCCCATACTGGCCTCGTAATCCTGGCTAGAGGTGCAGAAGCATGCTCTACTCACCAGGCCCCGGAACGTCTTGTCCCGGGGCTTGGTTTTTCATGATGCAGCAATCATACGGCTTCGTGCATCTTGTAGTCGGTATTGGCAGGTTCTTCCTTATGCTGGATCAGCGGACGGTTGCCGGAGAGTTTTCGGACCAGCACGTAGAAGACCGGTGTCATGAAGATGCCGAAGATCGTGACGCCGATCATGCCGGAGAACACTGCGACACCCATGGCCGAGCGCATTTCCGCACCAGCACCGGTGGAAATGACCAGCGGCACCACGCCCATGATGAAGGCGAGTGACGTCATCAGGATCGGGCGCAGGCGAAGGCGGCTTGCTTCGATGGCTGCGGCAACCGGCGAGCGGCCTTCGAACTCCAGTTCCCGGGCGAATTCCACGATCAGGATCGCGTTTTTCGCCGATAGTCCCACAAGGACGATGAGGCCGATCTGGGTGAAGATGTTGTTGTCACCTCCTGTCAACCAGACGCCCGTCATGGCCGCCAGCACGCCCATGGGCACGATCATGATGATGGCGAGCGGCAATGCGAGGCTTTCATACTGGGCGGCAAGCACCAGATAGACCAGCAGCAGAGCGAGCGGGAAGACGAGGAAACCCGAGCTTCCGGCAAGGATCTGCTGATAGGTCAGATCCGTCCACTCGTAAGCGATACCCGATGGCAAGGTCTCGTTGGCGATGCGTTCGATGGCTGCCTGCGCTTCGCCGGAAGAGAAGCCCGGTGCAGGACCGCCATTGATATCGGCAGAGAGGAAGCCATTGTAGCGGGTGGTCCGCTCCGGTCCTGTTGTTGCATCCACCTTCAGCAGTGCCGAGAGTGGTATCATCTGTCCATTAGACGAGCGAACCTTCAACTGTCCGATATCTTCCGCCTGCGAACGGAACTTCGCGTCAGCCTGTACCCGCACGCTGTAGGTGCGACCGAAGGCGTTGAAGTCATTGACGTAGAGAGAGCCGAGATAGATCTGCAGCGTCTCGAAAACATCGGTGACGGAAACGCCCAGTTGCTCCGCCTTGGCGCGGTCCAGATCGGCATAAAGCTGCGGCACGTTGATCTGGAAGCTGGAGAACAGACCGGCCAGTTCAGGTGTCTGATAGGCTTTCGCAAGGAAGGCCTTGGTCACCTCGTCCAGCTGCTGATATCCGAAGCCTGCCCGATCCTCGATCTGCAGCTTGAAACCGCCCGTTGTGCCAAGACCATTGACCGGCGGTGGCGGGAACATGGCGATGAAGGCATCCTGAACGGCACCGAATTTCTGGTTCAGTGCCATGGCGATGGCGCCGCCGGACAGTTCCGGTGTCGTGCGCTCTTCGAACGGGCTCAAGGCCACGAAGACGACGCCCGCATTGGAGCTGTTGGTGAAGCCGTTGATGGACAGGCCAGGAAACGCAATCGCATGTTCGACACCAGGCTGCTGCATGGCGATGTCGCTCATGCGCTTGATGACATCTTCCGTGCGATCAAGACTTGCGGCATCCGGCAGCTGGGCAAAGCCGATCAGATACTGCTTGTCCTGCGCGGGCACGAAACCGCCGGGAACGGCATTGAACATGCCATAGGTCGCGCCAGCGAGAACCACATAGACCAGCATCACGATGCTCTTGCGATTGAGCAAGCCGCCGACGCTTCTGCCGTAACCATTCGAGGCCGCACCAAAGGCACGGTTGAAGCCACGGAAGAAGCCGCCGAGCACCTTGTCCATGCCCCGCGTCAGCCAGTCCTTAGGCGCATGGTGATCCTTGAGAAGCAAGGCAGCCAGCGCTGGAGACAGCGTCAACGAGTTGATGGCCGAGATGACGGTCGAAATTGCGATCGTCAACGCGAACTGGCGGTAGAATTGGCCCGACAGACCCGAGATGAAGGCAAGCGGCACGAAGACGGCGACCAGCACCAGCGCAATGGCGATGATGGGGCCGGAGACTTCCTTCATGGCGCGGTAGGTCGCATCGCGGGGAGACAGGCCGTTCTCGATATTGCGCTCGACGTTTTCCACCACCACGATGGCGTCATCCACCACGATGCCGATGGCAAGCACCAGACCGAAGAGGCTGAGTGCGTTGATCGAGAAGCCGAAGACATACATCACCGCGAATGTGCCGATGATGGATACGGGGACGGCAATGAGCGGGATGATCGAGGCACGCCATGTCTGGAGGAACAGGATGACGACAATGACGACAAGCGCGATGGCTTCCAGCAGGGTGTCGATGACCTTGTCGATGGAGGCGCGGACGAACTGCGTCGTATCGTAGACGATCTCGTATTTCACGCCGTTTGGCATGGCCTTCTGCAGATCCTGCATGGTCGCAGAGACCTGGTCCGAGATGGTAATCGCGTTGGAGCCGGGCGCCTGGAAGACGGGAATGGCAACGGCAGATTCGCCATCCAGCAGCGAGCGCAGCGCGTAATCGGCTGCACCCAGTTCTACGCGGGCAACGTCACGAAGGCGGGTAATTTCACCATTCGTGCCGCTTTTGACGATGATGTTGCCGAATTCTTCCGGTGTCGAAAGGCGTCCTTGAGCGTTGACGTTGAGCTGAAGATCAACGCCGTTAAGGCTTGGCGAGGCGCCGATGGTTCCGGCCGCGGCCTGCACGTTCTGCTCGCGGATGGCGTTGCTGATGTCGCTGGCGGCAAGATTATGCTCGGCTGCCTTTTGCGGATCGATCCACACGCGCATGGAATAGTCGCCGGCACCGAAAATCTGCACCTGGCCAACACCTTCGATGCGCGCCAGACGGTCCTTGATGTTGAGGACGGCGTAGTTGCGCAGATAGGTCAGGTCATACTGATTGCCGGGTGACACCAAATGCACGACCATCATCAGGTCGGGCGAACTCTTGACGGTGGATACGCCAAGGCTTCTGACTTCGGCGGGCAGGCGAGGTTCTGCCTGCGAAACACGGTTCTGGACCAGCTGTTGCGCCTTGTCTGGGTCCGTGCCCAGCTTGAAGGTGACGGTCAGCGTCATGACGCCGTCCGAGGTCGCCTGGCTGGACATGTAGAGCATGTCTTCGACGCCATTGATCTGCTCTTCAAGCGGTGTTGCAACCGTTTCAGCAATAACTTTCGGGTTGGCGCCGGGGTAGGTGGCGCGAACGACGATGGATGGTGGCACGACTTCCGGATATTCGGAAATCGGAAGCGCGCGCATGCCGATAAGGCCAGCGACCACAATAAGGACCGATAGGACGCCGGCAAAAACCGGCCGGTCTACGAAAAATCTGGAGATGTTCATGATTTAGCCCTCTCCGGGTGAAAATCTGGACGCGAGGGACCGCTCCGGCGGCAATGGCCACCGGCAGGTCTTCGTTTCCTGTGCTGATCAATGGGGACGGCGGACCCCTTGGGAGCAGGCCCGCCGGAATGTTATTGCGAAGCTGCGACCTTGTCTTCGGTCTGCGGAGCGACAACGGCACCGGGGCGAATACGCTGCAAACCGTTGACGACAATCTTGTCGCCTGCGGCAAGGCCGCTTTCCACCACACGCAGGCCATCTGCGGCTGCGCCGGGCTTTATCTGGCGGTAGTTCACCTTATTCTCGCCATCCACCACGAAGACGAACTTCTTGTCCTGATCGGTGCCGATGGCGCGGTCGGTGATGACGATGCGGTTTTCCGACTTCGGCTCGCCTAAGCGAACCCGCACGAACTGGCCGGGGATCAGGCGTCCATCCGTGTTGGCAAAGACGGCGCGCACACCGATGGTGCCGCTTGCGCCATCGACCTGATTGTCGATGAGATGAAGCGTGCCTTTGATCGGCGTGCCCTCATCGGCAAGCGTGCCGACCTCGACCGGGATTTGCTCCAATGCCTGAAGCGCACCATCGGAAACGGGCAATTGCGACAGCGCCTTGGCAACCATCTCCTCGCTGGCGTTGAAGCTGGCATAGATCGGGTCGACCGATACCAGTGTCGTAAGCGCTGGCGAGGCAGATCCGGCGGCAACCAGATTGCCAACGGTGATATCCAGCTTGCCGACGCGTCCGGAGACTGGTGCGCGAAGCTGTGTATAGCTGAGATCGAGCTGCGCCGTGGTCAATGCGGCACGGGCGGCCCGCAACTGTGCTTCGGCATCCGCAACATTGCTCTGGCGCTGGTCGAGATCGCTTTGCGAGATGGTGCGGTTGTCCGAGAGGCGGCGACCGCGCTCAAGCTCGGTTGCGGCGAGCCCAACCTTGGCCTGTGCTGAGGCAACCTGTGCTTCCGCACCGGCAACCGCCGCCTGATACGGCGCGGGATCGATTGTAAAGAGGAGATCACCGGCCTTGACCAATGCACCTTCACGGAAATGGACTGCCTGGATCTGGCCCGCGACACGGGAGCGGATCTGGACGCGTTCTACCGCTTCGAGACGGCCGGAAAACTGTTCCCAATGTGTGATGTCACGGCTTTCAACGGTGGCGACGGTTACGGGAATTGCCGGCGTTTCCGCAGGAGCGGATGCTGCCACGGCACCCGTGGTCATGGGAAGATCGAATAGAAATGCCGCTGCTGCAACGGACACGGCAAGGCCGATGCCGGCACCCGCAAGGGCACGGCGCTTGTTCTTGAGCGTCATGGGATACTCCTTGGCCTCGTCAGAAGCCGATCAGTTGGTGTAATGAATGCTAATGCTTCAGGTCTTGAACGAAATCCGCAAACTCGGCGCAAACAGCAGAAAGCCATGTGCCACCTTCACCGCGATAAAGCCCCGTCCAGCCGGAACCGGCAGGGAAAACATGCTGCCGAACGCGTATTCCTGCATCACTCAGGCGACCGGCATAATTGACGGTCTCGTCATGCAGAGGATCGTCCTCGGCTGTAAAAATCAATGCCGGTGCCACCCGGTCGAGCCGCGTACACTGGCAGGGGGCGGCATAGGGATGTGCCACTCCGCAGGCCTTTGCCAGATACCGGCTCCAGCCTTCAGCCCAGCGCTGCCGCATACCGATCTTGTCGGCATCCCGAAAGGACATGGACGCCATCAGCGGATCGATCATCGGTGAGAGCAAAATCTGGCCTGCCAATTTTCCCGGCATCCTGTCTCGCGCCTTTAGCGCCAGACCGGCTGCCACATTGCCGCCTGCCTCTTCACCCGCAACGAACAGCAGCGATTTTGCGCTGCCATATTGCTTGCGGCTGTTGCTCAGGCAATTCAGGGCCTCGAAGGCACAATCGATGACAGCTGGAAACTCGTTGCACGAGCTTGTGCTGTAATCCGCTTCGATGACGACTGCGCCCTTGTCGGCAAGTGCACGCGCAACCGGAAGCTCCGGACAGCGAGTGCCTTGCTCCAGAAAAGAGCCGCCACGAAGATAAAGCACGAGCGGCGGCGTCCGGTTTTCACCTTCACCCTTATAGATACGAACGGACAAGGGTGGCTGTGTTGCCCCGCTGCTCTCGATCGTCTGCCACTGCGTGTTCATTTCGTTTCCTTCGCAACCCGTTTGTAACGGGTCTTGCAGCAATTTCTGAATTAGATATTATTGTTCGAGATAAATTGCACAAGCGGGCAAAATTGAAAACACTATTCCAAATTCACGGACAATAGAACGAAAAGGCCTACAATGGATCAGTTAGCGGCGATGCGTGTGTTTGCACGGGTGGTGGAAACAGGGAATTTTACCCGGGCTGCCAACGCTCTCAACATTCCAAAGACCACGGTCACCAACATGGTGCAGGGGCTTGAAGCACATCTGCGGACCACGCTTCTGAACCGGACAACGCGCCGGGTCATGGTCACGACGGACGGTGCGCTATACTACGAACGCGCGACCCAGATCCTGTCAGAAATCGATGAACTGGACAGTAGCCTTTCCAACGCCAACGTCCAGCCATCGGGCCGCCTGCGTGTAGAAATGGCTGGTGTCTTTGCCGACGAGATCATCATCCCAAACCTGTGCGATTTTCACGAGCGCTTCCCGTTGATCCGGCTCGATATCGGTGTCGGAGACCGGCTGGTCGATTATATAGCAGAAAACGTCGATTGCGCCTTGCGGGTAGGGAACCTGCGCGACCAGTCGCTGATTGCCCGCAAAGTATCGGAACTCGATTTCATCACCTGCGCATCACCCGGCTATATCGAACGTTTCGGCATACCCCAGCAGCCGGAAGACCTTGAGATCGATCACTACTGCGTTGGATATCTCAATGCCAGCGCAGGACAGGTCATGAGCATGGCCTTCGATAATGGTATTCGCTCAACCGAGATCACCCCCCGCTACATCGTCTCTGCCAACGACGCCCGCACCTATCAAAACGCAATTCTCGCTGGAATGGGTGTCGGGCAACTGGTGCCGTTCTCCATCAGGAAGGAGATAAAGGAGGGAAAACTGGTCCAAATCCTTCCCGAGTGGAAAAGCGAGGCCATGCCCATCTATATCGTCTATCCGCAGACGCGACACGTGACGAACAAGGTTCGCGTTTTCGTGGACTGGGTGGCAAAGCTGCTGAACAGAAGTGCGCTGGGGTCTTTGTAATCCCGCCGGGCTTCCTGGAGGCAGCAGATGTGCTCCACGCTCATACATCAGGACAAGATCGACTTGTCCTGATGAGGGTCACTTGCTTCAAGCCAAGCCGTCAACTGCGGGGTTGAACGAGCGCCAGCGCGACGGTCGCGGCTGCGAGAATGGCAGTCAGGGTCAGCGGCCCTGCGGCACCGTATGTATCCACGACATAACCACCGACAACCGCCCCGATGCTGATTGCGACCTGGAAGGAAACAACCATCAGGCTGCCTGCCGCCTCCAGATCATCAGGTGCGCTGCGGGACAGGTTGGTTGGTAGCACCACTGGCGCCATGCCGAAGGCGAAGCCCCAGAGCGCGACCAGAGTGAACGCGACAGCAGCATAAGCACCGCTAATGACCAGAGTGATTGCCGCCAATGCCATCAGTGCAGCGGTGACCACGAGCGCCATGCTGATACTGGCATCTGCCATCCTGCCACCAGCGACGTTGCCGACAACGGAGGCGATGCCGAAACCGAGCAGGGCGAGGGCGATTGATTGCGTATCGAGCAACGTCACCTGCTCGAGGAATGGCCGTACATAGATCGAGCCAGCGAAATGTCCGGTCATAAGCAAAAGGATGGCCAACATACCCAACTGGACGCCGCGTCGCCGCGTCAGCTTGAGCACATCGATCAGGCTGTTGCTTGTGCTGGCAGGCAGGGACGGCAGGCTCACCGCTTGCAACACCATGGCAATGACGGCAAGCCCAGCGGTTAACGCCATCGCCGTTCGCCAACCCAGCCAGTCGCTGATCAGGGCTCCCATGGAAGGCGCAGCTATGGTGGCCAAGGAAACGCCGAGCGTGACGATCGCCATGCCGCGGCCCGTTGCATTGGTGCCCACCAGTCTCGCAACGACGGCAACCGAAAGCGCCCAGAAGCCACTCAGTGCAATGCCCAATCCGGCTCGACCTACCAACAACAACCAGAATTCGCTCGCCGTAGCGGCAAGGATGTTCGATCCGACTGCGAGTGCGGTAAGAGCAACCAGAACTGTCTTGCGGTTCAATTTACCGATCAGGACATTGCTGAATAGCGCCGTAATCGCGCCAATGGAGGCCGTTGCCGTGACGACTTGCCCGGCGGTTCCCTCGCTGATGCCCAGGTCGCGCGCCATCGGCGTCAAGAGTCCGGCTGGCAGAAACTCGGCCGACACCAGAGCAAAGCTGGTCGCGGCCATGGAAAGGACGGCAAGCCAGGTCGCTGCCGTCCATGTGCTTTGTTCTTCTGTTTCTAAATCGGTGATTGGTTTGTCGAGCTGCAAAGTCGTGTCCGTCATTTCGGTGTCTCCTAAACTAAGGACATCTATAGACGGAGTTTTCAGGATGATCTGTGCCTTAAAATCCTAAATTCATATCCGTTCGTCCGGAATTTGTGCGGCGCACAGTGCCCGGCGAAATGTTTGTTACACGTTTGAACGCCCGCGCAAATGACGCTTCCGATTCGTATCCGAAGCGTGTGGCGACTTCAGCTACGGATACCCCTTTTCGAGACAGGAGTTCTCTTGCAAGCTCCATGCGCAGACGGGCGAGGTAACGGGCCGGGCCCTCGCCGAGTACAGAACTGAACCGTTCGGCAAAGATGGAGCGTGATTGGCCTGCTACAATGGCAAGGTTTTCCAGCGTCCAATGGTGGCCAGGCTGGCGGTGGATGGCGGCCAGCACGCGTCCGATATGAGGATCGCGTATCGCAGCCAGCCAGCCGGTGGTTGATGCCCCACTGCAATTGACCCAGCAGCGAATAAGCCGGGCAGCCAGCAGGTCGGCCATGCGCGAAAGAACCGTCGCGCTTCCCATCTGCGGCTGGGACGCCTCGACAGACATGGCAGCCAGCAAGGGTCCTATAAGCGGGTCGTTACCGGCCACATCACAACCCCGGATGATGGGTGGCATCAAAGAAATCAGAGGATGAAGCGCGTGCTCGCCCAAGGCCATGGATCCGCAGAACAGGGTTGCGGTGGCGCCCGTTCCCTCTCGCACGACTTCGCAGACGCTGCTTTCAAGCTTCGTTACCTGGCATGATTTACGGCAATCGCCCTCTACATCCGGTGCGCTTGCCAGGCGGTGAGCAACACCCTGCGGCAAGAGGACCAGATCGCCATCACTCAGCGCCTGCCAACCCTGCGCTTCCGTATGAATCCAGCATGGGCCCTGGCTGACGAAGTGGAAGCGCAACAACGGTTGTTCGGGAAAGGCGATGCTCCATGGATGCCGCAACTCGCAACGTCCATAGTTGACACCGCTCAAGCGAAAGTCCCGCAGGACCTCGCTCAGGGCGTCCATGGGCAAATCTGGAGACGGTAACTTCTCGGATGAATGGTCAAGCATGGATATGATTTATATGCAGATCATCTCATTTTCAATGCTGATCTTCGCAAATCAGCGCTAGCAGTTTCTCCCGCTATTGGTCCTTGAGTGTGAAGCCGCATGTGTGAGCTCGCTCGAACAATGGCTGGCGGCCAAAATACAAGACAGTCTTGATAAAATCCTAATATGTGTTAATCGGTAAGATGTCAGACCAATTTATCGTCTGCACGGCCGGGGTTTTTGGATGGACAAGCCAATAGACAGTCACCTGATGACGCCGTTGCCAGCGGTCGACAGAGTGCGCCAGGTCGAGGCTGCGCTCGCGGAATTCGTCAACCGGGCCGGGCTGAAGGCCGGAAGTCGCCTGCCTGCAGAGCGTGAACTTATGACAGCGCTGGGTGTCGGGCGTTCCACCATCCGAGAGGTTATCCGCAAGTTTCAGGCGCTTGGCGTTATCGATAGCCGCAAGGGTAGCGGCAACTACCTTCTCAAGCCGATATCAAGCGCAACCGTTCACATGCCGATTTCCATTGAAGCGGAGAGCCTGCGCGATGCTTTGCTGATGACGCTGGAGGTTCGTCGCGGAATAGAGGTCGAGGCATCCATGGCCGCTGCGCGCCGCAGAACGGAAGAGGATATCGAGACCATGCGCCTGCGGCTTGAGGAGATGGAATGTGTCCATCTTGCCGAGGGTACGTCCGGCAAGGCCGATCTCGCGTTCCACCTTTCCATTTATGACGCCACCCACAATTCGCTGTTCAAGCAGCTTCTGGAGCAGATGCGTGAGGGATTCGAGCGGTTCTGGTTGAAACCCTTCGACAGGCCGGATTTCGCGGCGCGCTCCTTTCCATTCCACCGCACGCTGTTCAACGCCATTGTCGCTTCGGACGCGGTCTCTGCACGCGAAGAAACGCTGAAAATCCTCGCCATCGTCGAGGAAGATATCAAGGACATGTCCAAATGAGCCAAGGCAATGATCTCTACGATCCCGCATCTCTCATCGTTGCCCATGATGAAACGCATGCCTTTGAGGCTGTGGTGCCGCCCATCGTCCAGACCTCGCTTTTCACCTTCTCAAGCTATGACGAGATGGTTGCCACCTATCGTGGTGAGAGAAATCGCCCCGTCTATACACGTGGACTGAACCCGACGGTTCGGATGTTCGAGGAAATGCTGGCCAAGCTTGAGGGTGCGGAGGATGCGCTTGGCTTTGCCAGTGGCATGGCTGCGATTTCTTCGACAGTTCTGTCTTTCGTTTCACCGGGAGACCGTATCGTTGCCGTGCGCCACGTCTATCCGGATGCCTTCCGTCTTTTCGGCACCTTGATGAAGCGCATGAATATCGGCGTGACCTATGTCGATGGTCGTGATGAGGCTGCCGTCGAAAAGGCGATGCCGGGCGCAAAGCTTTTCTACATGGAAAGCCCGACGAGCTGGGTCATGGAAGCGCATGATGTCGGCGCGCTTGCTGCGATTGCGCGCCGTCACGGAGCGGTTTCGGTCATCGATAATTCCTGGGCAAGCCCGATCTTTCAAAAGCCGCTGTCGCTTGGCGTCGATCTGGTCGTGCATTCGGCCTCGAAATATCTCGGCGGCCATAGCGATGTGGTTTCCGGCATCGTTGCGGGCTCGAAAGCGATGATCGATACCATTCGTGCCGAGGCCTATCCCTATCTGGGCGGCAAGATGTCTCCGTTCGATGCCTGGCTTTTGATCCGCGGATTGCGCACGCTGCCCATTCGCATGAAAGCGCATCAGGAATCGGCGCTGGCAATCGCCTCACGTCTGCAGGCGCTCGATGTCGTCGAGACGGTTTGCCACCCGGGTCTGGCGAACCGCCTGCCGCCGGGGCTGAATGGCACATCGGGCCTGTTTTCATTCATTTTCCGCGAAGGCGTTGATGTCAGGGCCTTTGCCGACCGTCTTCAACTTTTCAAACTTGGTGTTTCCTGGGGAGGACATGAAAGCCTGATCGTCCCTGGCGAAGTGGTGCTCGAACAGAAGGCGCAGCCGAATTCGGCGCATACGTTCGGTATCAGCCCGCGCTCCGTGCGCCTGCATGTCGGTCTTGAGGGTACAGAAGCGCTCTGGAACGATCTTGATACTGCGATCATGGAGGCATCTGCCGCCGCCTGACGCATTGACCAACGACGACAAAAAAATGGGAGAACGCAATGAAAAAACTGGTAGCAGCAACACTTTTCACCGCCCTGATGGCCGGAACGGCACTGGCGGACACTACACTAAAGCTCGTGGAAGTCATCACGAGCCCTGAACGCACCGAGACCCTCAAGGGCCTCGTCTCCAAATTCGAAGCCGCCAATCCCGGCACGAAGGTCGAAATCGTCTCCCTTCCATGGAGCGAAGCATTTCAGAAATTCGCCACCATGGTTTCGGCTGGCGATGTTCCCGATGTCATTGAAATGCCTGATACATGGCTGTCGCTCTACGCCAATAACGGCATGCTCGAAAGCCTCGAGCCCTATCTGGCAAAGTGGGAGCACACCGCCGGTTTGAGCGCCCGCACGCTGGAGCTTGGCCGTGACGTCAAAGATACGGCCTACATGCTGCCCTACGGTTTTTACCTGCGCGCCATGTTCTACAACAAGAAGCTGCTTGAGCAGGCAGGTGTGAAGGAACCGCCGAAGACGCTGGAAGACTTCGCCGATGCCTCCAAGAAGGTTGCCGCCATCCCCGGAAAATACGGATATTGCCTGCGCGGCGGTCCGGGCGGTCTGAATGGCTGGGTCATGTTCGGCGCGTCCATGGCCGGCTCCAACGAGTTCTTCACCAAGGACGGACAGTCGACCTTTGACAGCCCCGGCTGGATAAAGGGCCTGACCTATGTGATCGATCTCTACAAGAACGGCTACGCACCGAAGGACAGCGTCAACTGGGGCTTCAATGAGATCGTGGCCGGTTTCTACTCCGGCACATGCGCCTTCCTCGATCAGGACCCGGATGCGCTGATTGCCATTGCCCAGCGCATGAAGGCGGAAGATTTCGGCGTGATGACGATGCCGAAGGGTCCCGATGGCAAGACCTTCCCGACAATCGGCTTTGCGGGCTGGTCGATGATGGCGTCCTCCAAGAGCAAGGACTTGTCCTGGAAGTTGATCGAGACGCTGGAAGGGCCGGAAGGCAACATCGAGTGGAACAAGAAAACCGGTGCGCTTCCCGTTCACACCTCGGCAGAAAAAGATCCGTTCTATGCCAGCGAGCAGTTCAAGGGCTGGTTCGAGGAACTGGCAGACAAGAATGCCGTGCCGACGACCATGCCGACTTATCTCGAGGAATTTGCATTCTTCAAGGACTCGCTCGTCATCAAGTCATCGCAGGAAGCTCTTCTGGGTGACATCACCCCGGAAGAACTTGCCAAGCAGTGGGCTGACTACATGACCAAGGCTCAGCAGAAGTTCCTGCAATCGAAATAAACGAGAAAGGCAGCGCGTGACCATCCGCGCTGCCTGATCACCGCTTCGGTTCAGAAACAAACGAGATCAGCGCATGGCGCACCCGTTCGCCGTCTTTCGCTGGGGAGCATTCGATGTCCTATACCCAAACCGCCGGGCCCGTGGCCGCGCGCAGTCCCGCTTTGCAGCGTCTGGCAAGAGCCGCTGAGCCATGGCTCTACAGTGCGCCAGTCCTGGTCCTCATCATCACGGTCATGATGGTGCCGCTGGTTCTGGGCTTGTCTTACGCATTCCGCGACGTTCAACTGCTCAACCCTTTTTCCGGCGGGTTCATCGGCCTCGACCATTTCAGAGAGCTTTCGCAGGATGTTGCCTTCTATCGCGCGCTGAAGAACACGCTCTGGTGGACCGGCGCTTCGGTCTTTCTGCAATTCTTTTTCGGACTTATTCTTGCCCTGCTTCTCGACAAACCGTTTGCGGGCCGCGGCGTGGTGCAGGCGCTCGTATTTCTGCCATGGGCCGTACCGACCTTTCTGGCCGGGCTCAATTGGGCATGGCTGTTCAATCCGGTCATCGGCCCGCTGCCGCATTGGATGACCTCACTCGGTATCCTTTCCGCACCCAACAACATTCTTGCGGATCCGCATCTGGCCATGTGGGGTCCGATCATTGCCAATGTCTGGTGGGGTATTCCGTTTTTCGCCATCACGTTGCTGGCCGCCCTTCAGGCCATTCCGCGTGATCTCTATGAGGCCGCATCGATCGATGGAGCAACGCCGCTCCAGCGCTTCACATCCATCACGCTGCCGTTTCTTGCGCCAACCATCGCAATCACCGTTTTGCTGCGGACCGTCTGGATCGCGAATTTCGCCGATCTCATCATCGTCATGACCAATGGCGGACCTGCCGACCGCACGCAGATCGTTGCAAGCTACATCTTCACGCAGGCCTTCAAGCGGCTCGATTTCGGTTACGCGTCCGCCATCGCGCTGGCTCTGCTGGTGCTTCTGCTCGCCTATTCCATGGTCATCGTCATCATGCGCCAGCGCCTTATTGAGAAGGATTGACCTATGACCGGCAGGATATTCCTGACAATTGCGCATCGTTTCGCACTTCTTCTCTACGTCATCTTTGCGCTCTTCCCGCTGTTCTGGCTCCTCAAGGTGTCGGTCACGCCCAACGATCTTCTTTACAGTGAAGGCGTGCGGATGTGGCCATCGCATGCAACGCTTGATCACTATCGCTACGTCATCGAAAACAGCGCGTTTCCAACCTTCTTCAAGAACAGCGTCATCGTTGCGGGCTCCACGGCTTTTGCGGTCACCACCCTGTCTTCGCTGGCCGGTTATGCGCTGTCGCGTTTCCGTTTTCGCGGCAAATACTGGGTCATCGGACTGATGCTCGTCACGCAGATGTTTCCGCTCGTCATGCTGGTGGCGCCCATTTTCAAAATGCTTTCGCCGCTGGGCCTGACGAACAGCCTCACGGGCCTTGTCATCGTCTACACGGCCTTCAACGTGCCCTTTGCAACGTTTCTCATGCAATCCTTCTTCGATGGCATTCCGAAAGACCTTGAGGAAGCTGCGATGATTGATGGCGCCAGCCGGTTCAAGGCGTTCCGGCAGATCATTCTGCCGCTAACGCTGCCGGGCATCGCCGCAACGCTCGGTTTCGTCTTCACCGCAGCTTGGAGCGAGCTGCTCTTTGCCCTGATGCTGATCTCGGGAAACGAAAGCGCCACATTCCCGGTTGGTCTGCTGACCTTCGTCTCGAAATTCTCAGTCGACTTTGGACAGATGATGGCGGCCGGCGTGCTGGCATTGATCCCCGCATGCCTCTTCTTCCTGCTTATTCAACGATACCTCGTGCAGGGCCTGACGGCCGGTGCGGTGAAAGGATAATCCATGGCTTCCATCGAGCTTAATCGCGTCGCTAAATCCTATGGGGATCATCCCGTCCTGCACGGTGTGGATCTTACCATTGCCGATGGCGAATTCGTCGTCCTCGTCGGGCCATCCGGCTGCGGAAAGTCCACGCTTCTGCGCATGATCGCCGGTCTCGAAGAGATCACATCAGGCACCCTCACAATTGATGGGCAACTGGTCAACGACCTCAAGCCGAAGGACCGGGATATCGCCATGGTCTTCCAGTCCTACGCGCTTTACCCTCATATGAGCGTGGCAGACAATATGAGCTATAGCCTGCGTCTGCGCAAAAGCCCCAAGGAGGTAATTGCCTCAGCGGTTGCCGCCGCCTCCGGCAAGCTTGGGCTTGACCCCTATCTGGCACGGCGTCCAAAGGCGCTTTCCGGCGGACAGCGCCAGCGCGTCGCCATGGGTCGCGCAATCGTGCGTCAGCCCAAAGCATTCCTTTTCGACGAGCCGCTCTCGAACCTGGATGCGCGCCTGCGCGAGCAGATGCGGGCAGAAATCAAGCGTATGCAGGCAGATTTGCGTGCCACCTCGGTTTATGTAACCCACGATCAGATCGAAGCCATGACGCTCGCATCCCGCATCGTTGCCATGAATGACGGATATGTACAGCAGATCGGCGCGCCGCTCGATCTCTATGATCGTCCGGCCAACCTGTTCGTTGCAGGCTTTATCGGTTCACCCGGAATGAATTTCCTTGAAGGGCGCTGCGTTCAAGGGGCTGAGGCAAGCCAGATGGCTCTGCCGGATGGCAGCATATTGCCGCTTCAGCGGCGCATTGCTGTTAAAGATGGCGAGGCGATAACGCTTGGCATTCGACCCGAGCACGTGATTGTGGCTCCGGACGCAGAAGGCATTGAGGCCAAGGTGGACCTTGTCGAGCCGACGGGCCTTGGCATCATCCTGCATCTGGCCGTCCACGGGATGCCCTTCAAGCTGTTTTCGTCAGACAGGGCGCTCTTGCAGCCGGGCAAATCCATCACCGTCGGTCTGCCGCCGGAAAAGCTGCATGTCTTTGACATGAAGGGCGACCGGATCGACTGAACTGGCGGCGCCAGCATTCGTCACAGTTTTTGGCGATCCTATCCGCAAGGCGGTTCTTGGCCGCGGAGGTCGAGAGCGGCAGCCAAGGCGGCAGAATTGAAGGTTTGAACCAACTGGCAAACACCAGTTTCGATACTGGCGCGACCCGCCACAAGCCACCAGCATCGTGAAACGACCCGCAGCAGAGCCGGTTTGCGCCGCACCACCCAACACCACGAAACGGCCCTTCCCGAAACCCGGATTGTTCTGCTAAGGCAGACAGGCGGTTGGGGCAGGTGAACGTTTGCCCGCTCACCTTTCGGGAGTTGCAAGGATTGTGAAATGGACATCGAGCGTCTGAGCCATTTGCCCGAAAAGAAGCGCCGCGAATTGCAGCGTATCGCGCAAATCCTGTTTGATGAATTTGACGAGTCCTTGAAAACCAAGCTCTCGGAAAAGGCCAAACGCGGACGCATCTTGAAGCTCATCCTCTTCGGCTCTTACGCACGCGGCAATTGGGTGGAAGATAGAAAAAGCGGCTACCTCTCTGATTATGATCTGCTCATCGTCGTCAATTATGAGCAGTTTGCCGAAAGATATGATGCCTGGGAAAAAGCCGCCGCACGCTTCGCGCAGGAGTTTGAAATCGCCGGACACCTCTCCGCGCCGGTCAATTTCATCGTGCATTCGTATGAAGAGGTAAACTCGCTGCTGGCAAGGGGCTGGCCCTTCTTCGTGGATATCGCCCGCGATGGCATCCCGCTCTACGAAGCCCCCGGCCATCCGCTGGCCTCACCAAAAAATCTTGCGCCGGAGGAAGCGCGAGCCGAGGCGCAGAAACATTTCGACCACTGGTTTCCAAGTGCTGCACACCGATATGAGTTGGCGATGATCGCCGCTCAGAAGGGGTTTTCGAAGGAAGCAGCATTCCTCCTGCACCAATCAACAGAAGCGCTTTATCACTGCATCCTGCTCGTAAAATCTCTCTACAGCCCAAAGTCCCACAAGCTAACATTCCTGCGCTCACAAGCAGAGCAAATCGCGCCAGAACTCAGCACCGTCTGGCCGGATGATACCAAATTCACCAAACGCTGCTTCAACCGCCTAGATCGCGCCTATGTCGATGCCCGTTACTCCCCGGCGTATGAAATCACCGACGAGGAGTTGGCTTGGCTGATGGAGCGGGTGAAGCTGCTGCAGGATGGGGTGAAGGGTGTTTGTAAGCGGGCGCTGGAAAGCAGTTTTTCAGCTCGATCCACAAAATATCATTGAGGTTAAGATTGGACTTAAAATGCAGCATTCGAGTCTGAAGTCTGAACCTGTGTAGTACCTTTCGTAAGGATATTGCGACTAATTAATATCTGCCTCCTTTCCCACAACTATGTCGCGATGTAGCGTAGGGAAAAATAGGAGAAACAAGTGACTCGCATAGTAATTTTGCACCTTTCTGATCTCCATCTCTCAAAGGAGAGGGAGGCAGATCAATCGATAGTTATAAATGCTCTGTTGGAAGACATAACCAAAAATCGTCTAGAACGAAATCTTCATCCTGATTTAGTGTTTTTCTCAGGTGACTTGGTACAGGCTGGCGAAAAGCGGGAAGCTTTTGATTACGCCGTCGAAAAATTTATTCGTCCAGTTTTATCTGCTGCGGACGTGGACACTAGCCGTTTTCACATAGTCCCCGGAAATCACGACATTTCTCGAACGGCAGCACGGACCCCAACATATGTCGAAAAAGGGTTAAAAGAAGAACTGATTTCTACGGACGTTGTAAATCGACTGATCGATGACGTTGTTTCAGGCAAGGACGATGGAGATATACCATTTTCTCGTTTGAAGAATTATGAAAATTTCGAGATTAGTAACCCATTTGCGACATCGAAATACAGAGATCGCTTCTTGAATACTTACAAGCACCAAATTAAGGGTGTCGATATCGGAGTAGCCTGCTTCAATACTGCTTGGAGATCTACCGGAGAAAATGACGATCGTGATCGACGGTCTATGATCTTGGGTGAGCGAAACGTTGATAATGCAATTAGTCAACTACACGGTTGTGAACTGCGGTTAGCGATGTTTCATCATCCGTTCGATTGGCTCGCTGAGTTTGACGAGGCTGCTGTTTCTAGCAGGTTAATGGCAGAATTCGATGTACTATTATGTGGGCATATTCACCGCCCAGAACCGCAAGCTCGCCTTACTACTTCTGGTCACGCTATTCTGAGTCAAAGTGGGTGTATTTTTCAGTATAGTGAAAGAAAATATTTCAATGGCTACCAGTATATTGTTATAGATATACTTGATCGAGAAGTAGGATTTGACATTCGTACATGGTACGATACTCCTCGTCGCTCGTTCGACAAAGCGGTTAACATTGCAGATAATGGATCTGCAAAATTTCCGCTAGCGCCACGTCGGGGCAATGGTAACAGAGCTTTTATCGAGCAATTTTTACGAGAAGTGAGGCCGACGATAAGAGATGCCGCTGCTTCTCATATTAACATCGGGGAGGGTTCATCATCGACACTTAAGTTGGGCCCCAAAGATGCTTTCATTTGCCCCCCACTCACTGATCGAAGTGATAGGCCTGATGTAGCTGACGTTGAGGAAAATATCGAGCGAGAAAACGGGCCGCAAGAGGCTAAGGATAAGGAAATAAATTTAGAGGATATACTTCGATCGCCCGATAATTATTCAATTGTAGGGCAGAGAGAAGCAGGAAAGACTAGCCTTGCACATTTTATAGCAGTCACGGTAGCAGAAGGTTCCGTAGATACGCCGAGAATACCCGTAGTTATAGATTATAGACTGCTGAAGTCGGCAAACGAGTACAACTTTAACAAACAATTTGCTTCTTATGTCGGTGCGACAAAAACGGGGATCGATATCAAGAGTGCCCTTTCCAATGGTGACTTCTTGATCATCATCGACAATTTCACAGGCCAAAGAAAAAAAGAAAAAAAGGATTTGATTGAGTTCATCGAAAAATTCGGTGGTAATCGGTTTATATTGCTTGTCGACTCACGCACAGGCGGTATGAACCCTAAAGATGAAACTTCGGACTTCGTGCCTGGGTTTAAATCAGTTCACATACAGCCGCTTCCTCGTCGGTCAATCCGAGAGCTAACGTCTCGTTGGTGTGAGCAATCTGGTCTTGATGCTCAAAAAACTTTTGACGCAGTTATGCTGCAGCTAAGATCGGGACATTTACCGCGCACAGGCTATATAGTCACACTATTGCTTTGGGCGGTCTATCAAGAGAAGCGTTTTGAAAAAGTCAATGAGGCTGTGCTCCTCACCAATATCGCGGATCACCTGCTAGGCAAGGCAGACTTTACTCAAGCCTTGCTTAAGGAATTCGACGCAACCGCATCGGAGATCACGCTGCAAAGTTTGGCAGAATTTCTTAGAGAGAACGGTGATTTTGCGACGACGGATGCGACAAACAAATTTTTGATTGATTTTTTTGAGCAAAAAGCTTTGAAGAACAGCGCTACTGTAGTTCTCTCTAATATGGTGAAATGTGGAATTTTGAAGGAGGCCGATGGCCTTATAGGCTTCAAATACAGATGTTTCCAAGAGTATTTCTTTGCTGGCTTATTGAGAAATGATCCTGAGAAGCTTCAAGAAATAATATCCGATTTTAAGCATGTGAATTACTCTAGGGAATTGGATCTTTTATCAGGGTTAAGGAGAAGAAACGGCGAGCTTATCAAGCGTTTGTCTGAGGATCTTCGTTTTCATGCCCCTGTGGAAGTTGCAAATTTTGCTTCAGATGGCTTTTCTAAGATTGCACGCATGGAGGCTGAACTTGCCCCTCCACGTAAGCAAATTACGGCAATAAGAAAGAAGCGTTTAAACTCTCATCAGGTTGATGATTTGTTGGATAAAACTGAGCACGGTGTGGCAGAGAGGCGAAAGGCGCGAGGTATACCAAGCGAAAACCCAGCGAATGCAGACGCAAGTGTTAGCGAGAGTACAGGCGTTTTGGTAGACTCTGGCGGGCTGAGTCCAGATCCGACGCCGCTCAGACTTATGGATCCGACTACTTTTTTGCAATCAGTTGACCTTTTAGGCCGCGTTGTTCGAAACTCGGAGTTTAATGATGGCAAAGAAAAAACTGAGGCCACCCGTTTATATTTGGACTGCATGCAGAAGCGTCACATGCTCTATTCTGAGCTTTTTTCTGATGTGATTGATGCTGCAACGGAAGATGAAGATGCTCCGCTTAAGGGCATCTCGGATCAAGAAAAGCGGACGATAAAATACATAATAAATCAAGTATGGGCGCTGGTTACATCTGAAAATGCTTATGAATTTCTGGGTACACCAAAGCTTATGGGTGTCTATGAAGATATATTTAATTCCGCTGATGCAAATACGTTCGAGAAGATCACATTATCACTGATGATGATGGAAGGATTGATGCCAAAATGGAATGATTACGTAGACAGGGTAGTACTGGAACACAAGAGTAACAGGTTTGTTCTTGATGTATTTGTAGCAAAGATATGGAGGCTTATTCATGCTCGTTACATACCTGACATTGAGCGAGTAAAAATTGAAAAATCTCTTGATATAATTGAAAGAAATTTAGGAACGGCTAAAAGAGATAAAGGGTATTTATTAGAAGCGGTGAGAAAAGAGACCACTAAAACGGAAAAACGGTTAGACGGGTAGTAAGATGGTTGCTGCTTGATTGATATTGAGAATGCGGCGAAAGCTATTCAAAGGCATACATAGCTTCGTTCTGCGAATTAGGAAAAAAAGCCTAAAAACCTTTACAGGAGGATATTATTCTGTTATTCTCTTCCCACGGTCCCATTCTGGTACTCCAGGTGGGCTGGTATTAGTTGGGATGAGAGGTGTTGAAGATAAATTGTAGGTAATATTGTGTTGGCACACAGGGGCCCGTGTGTCGGTGGAGCAAATGATGGAATGATCGGGGCGCTGAAAGGTGCCACATAGAATACAATTTTCGAGGCAGCTTCCAGCGCCCCGATGAAATGGCTCGTAGGCTTTCATGCTTAATGGGCAAAGAATGGTCTTAACGTGGGCTCTTTGAGTTCCGCGAACGCGTACTTGTATCTTCAAGGAGAAAGGTGGTTTCGTCGGGCAATCTAACATTAAATATATAAAAGCTAAATTCGTTTTGCCGCATATGTGTAAACATATATTTGCGGAACGATTTGGCATGGAAAAAATATATTATTGACCGAGAACTTGATTTTCGGCCAACCTACAGCCATGCGCGATTTTATATGAATCAACCCAAACAAGTGCGGAAACCAGCTGAAAGCCGCTAAAATCGAGGGAAATTGGCAGATGAATGAGAACTGGAGCGGAAAATGTGGATAGATTTGAGTGCAGAACCGAACCGGATCGAGATTACAATAACAGTATCATGATACTGT